>NZ_CP066123.1:4800000-7092618 GCF_022537035.1 Pseudomonas sp. MPFS
TCCTGGATGAAATCGGGGACCTGCCCATGGCTATCCAGGTCAAGCTGCTGCGGGTCCTGCAGGAACGTGAAGTGGTGCGCCTGGGCTCGCGCAAGAGCATCCCGATCGACGTCCGGGTCTTGGCTGCCACCAACGTACAACTGGAAAAGGCCATCAACGCCGGAAATTTCCGTGAAGACCTGTACTACCGCCTGGATGTGGTCAATCTGGAGTTGAGCCCGCTGCGCGAGCGCCCTGGCGATATCCTGCCGCTGACCCGGCATTTCATCGAGGCCTACAGCCAGCGCCTGGGCTACGGCAGCATCAGCATCAGCCCGGAGGCCGAACACAAGCTCAAGCACTACAGCTGGCCAGGCAATATCCGCGAGCTGGAAAACGTCATTCACCACACCCTGCTGATCTGCCGCGACGGCATCATCGCCCAGGGTGACCTGCGCCTGTCGAACATGCGTATCGAGCGCGCCGACGACAGCTACCCTGGGCTTGACGATTCGGCCGAGGGCTTGCTGGAACGGGCCTTCCAGAAACTCTTCGCGGAACAGGCCGGTGCCCTGCATGAAAAGGTCGAGGATGCCCTCTTGCGTGCAGCCTATCGTTTCAGCCACTACAACCAGGTGCATACCGCCAACCTGCTGGGCCTGAGCCGCAATGTAACCCGCACTCGGCTGATCAAGATCGGAGAGCTGGCAGTGAACAAGCGTCGCCCGATAGATGCCCCCAGCGAACGCACCCTGCAGCTGTCGATCTAGCTAACCGGCCAGGCGACAGTGCAAGGCGTTGTCATGGCTGCGGGCAATGCTGCTGCGTACCTGGAACGAGCCGAAGGTCACGGTCCTGGCCCGATAAGCGAGAATCAACTGCCAGAAATCCTGCTCCCCACTCTCGAATCCCTGGAAAGCCGCCTCGCCAGCTTCCCGGGTTTGCCATTGCAGGTAATTGAGCACACGCCGGCCATCGTCGCTGACCTGCACGCTGGCACTGAGGAAACCACCATGATCCTGGGCCAGGCGCTCACTCTGCTCGACCAGGGCCAATACCAGGGGTTCCTGTTGATGAGGCTCGATCTCGAACTCGATCAACTGGGTGAAGCTGTGGTTTTTTTCAAAGACGCTCATGGGTCATTCCCTACTGCGTAAGAGGATCTTGCGGCTGGATGTACGGCAGGGTAAAACCTCTAGTTAAGTAAAGGTCAAGCCTGTTTTTCACTTTCGGTACCCTCCAGATGATCGATCACGACAGCATCCACAAGGAACTCACCGTCGGCCAGCTGGCGGCCCGCAGCGGGGTAGCCGTCACCGCACTGCATTTCTACGAAACCAAGGGATTGATCAAGAGCCAGCGCAACCAGGGCAATCAACGTCGCTACCCACGCTCGGTGCTGCGTCGGGTCGCCCTGATCAAGGTGGCCCAGCGCCTGGGTATTCCCCTGGCGGAAATCGGCCGGGCCCTGGCTACCCTGCCCGATGATCGCGCACCCACCGCTGCGGATTGGCAGCGCCTGTCGGAACAATGGAGCCGTGAGCTGGACGAACGTATCCAGCAACTGAGCCTGCTGCGCGAGCGCTTGAACCTGTGCATCGGCTGCGGCTGCCTGTCGATGGACGGTTGCCCACTGCGCAACCAGGGCGATTACCTCGGGGAAACCGGCCAGGGCGCCCGGCTACTGGAGCCCGATGCTCCCAACGACGACTTGCCATCCTAGCCAGCGCGGCTCGGCAACGGCCGCCGAGCCGCAGGCATCGCCAGGCAAACTGCCAGGGTTTCGTGGCCCGGCGACACCTCGTCGGCCTATCCCACCCCTGCAACATTCCGGGTATAGAGTGAAATCTGCTTGTTCCCCCCACAATAAGAGCAAGGAGCCCCACCATGAGCGTCAAACCCATTCCCGAAGGCTTCATTGGCGTCACTCCCTACCTGGGTATTCGCCAGGCCGCCGAGGCCATCGAGTTCTACAAGAAGGCCTTTGGTGCCGTACAGACCCTGCGCCTGGACATGCCCGATGGCAGCGTCGGCCATGCCGAACTGATCATTGGTGGCGCCCCCATCATGCTCGGCAGCCCTTGCGAGGAGACCCCGATGGGCAGTCCGGAAGCCCACAAGACCTCGGTGGGCCTGCACCTATATGTGGAGGATGTGGACAGCTACTTCGCCCGGGCGATTGCCGCTGGCGCCAGCGAAGCGGAACCGATCAAGGACCAATTCTATGGCGACCGTAGCGGCGCCCTGCGCGATCCTTTCGGGCATGTCTGGTTCATCGCCACCCGTAAGGAGAACCTGACGGTCGAGCAAATCAATGAGCGCGCCGTGCAGTTGTTCCAGCAACAGGCCCATTGACTCCCCCGGCGCCAGTTTCCACCGGAGCTGGCGCCGGCCCGACCAGCGGCAATCCCACCTCGCTTCCTATTTATCTTCCCACCTGTCGTTGCGATAAATGCCCTTGCCTGCAGGCTTCAACAGGCTCTGTAACATTTACTTTCATATCGCCTTTCGGGATTTACGATTCTCATTCGTCTTAATTAGATGCAGCAGGCCGCGTTGGCCATGACCCTGCCCAGCGTGAACCACGCCAGGCCCGGTCCGGGTTCCAGTGCCGCTCCACTCCTCGAATCAAGACGCCCATTCAATGTCGAAGAAATCCCGCTCAAAAATCTGGTTTCTGGTGCACAGCTGGCTGGCACTGCCCATCTGGTTCTTCGTGCTGATCGTCTGCGTTACCGGCACCCTGGCAGTGGTCAGCCAGGAAATCGTCTGGCTGGCCAACCCCGATGTTCGCGCCAGCAAGCCCACCGATGATGCCCAACCGCTGAACTACGACCAGATCGTCCAGGCCATCAAGCGTGCCGAGCCCCAGACGCAGGTAGAGACCATCATCACGCCGGATGAAAGCCACTTTGCCCTCAGTGTCAGCGTCAGCTATCCGGACGGCCGCTCACCCACGCTCTACGTCAATCCCTATACCGGAGCCATCCAGGGCACGAGCCCGGACTTCGACTTCCAGGCCTTCACCCGTGCCCTGCATGGCTGGTGGCTGGTCCCCTTCACCAACGGCTACAGCTGGGGCTGGTACCTGGTGTCGTTCCTTGGCGTACCGATGCTCATCTCGCTGATTACCGGCCTGGTGGTCTACAAGAAGTTCTGGAAGGGCTTCCTCAAGCCGACCCTGCGCCTGCGCCATGGCGCCCGGATCTTCTGGGGCGACTTCCACCGCCTGAGCGGCATCTGGTCGATCTGGTTCATTGCCGTGATCTCCATCACCGGTATCTGGTTCCTGATTCGCGCGATCCTGGGCGACAACCACATCAGCATCTCCAGCGAACCCATCGTCCCGGTAATCGCCCGGGAACAGGTGCCAGTCAGCGCCGACGGCAGCCCGACACCGATGATCAGCCTGGATCAGGCCATCGCTACCGCCACCCAGAAGATCCCTGGCTTCGATATCAGCTTCGTCAGCCTACCAAGCAATGCCTACAGCCACCTGTACGTTGGCGGGCGCGGCTGGTATCCGCTGATGTTCCAAACCGCCAATATCAACCCCTATACCGGCTCCCTGGATGCCTCGCACCTGTTGGGCGACCGCACCACCCTGGAGTTCGTCACCGAGTCCATGCGCCCCTTGCATACCGGTGACTTCGGTGGGATCTGGGTCAAGCTGATCTGGTTCTTCTTCGGCCTGGTACTGAGCATGATGGTCCTCAGCGGCCTGCTGATCTGGACCAAGCGCACCGCCCTGGCCACCGCCAACGCCCTCAAGCGCGAGGAAAAGGCCGCCCGTGCGCGCCCCGTACGTACCCCCACCCCGGCATTGAGCAGGGAAACCTCGGAGAGCCCACTGTGAGCCGGACCCACACCGCTACCCCTGACTCGCCCCTGAGCCGGTTCTGGCACAAATGGCGCTTTCACCTGAACATCCTGCTGGTGTTGATTCCCCTGGGTTTCATGCCCAAGTACTTCGCCGATGCCGCGCTGTTTCGTGGCGATAGCGGCCTGGGCGAACGGGAGATCGGCGAAGTCCAGGTCGGCCCCTGGAGCCTGCGCCTGGCCGAAATGCGCGATGAAGCGCCTCGCAGCGACGGCCCCGCCGGTTACCTGAAAAGCTTCAACGCCGCCCTGTGCCAAGCCTGCATCGAACCGGTCAAGGCCACCTACCTGCGCATTGGCAAGCCTCGCAGCCTGCGGGCCGCCGGGGTGATCTTCTTCGGCAGCCCATACCGCATGGGGGCCAGCCTGCCCATCCCGGAAAAGACCAAGGCCGACGCCGAACTGTGGATCACCATGGAAGGCTGGGACGGCAGCATGCACCAGGCGGCCATTCCCCTGAGCCAGGCCTCGCCGGCCACCGTGGCCTGGCTCGAAAAACAAGGAGGCAAACCATGACTCGCGCACTCTTCACCCGGCGCCTCGGCGCCGCAGCCCTGCTGCTCGCGGGCACGACGTTCAGCCACAGCGCCCTGGCCCACAACCCGATGTGCGAGTGCAAGGCCATCGATGCCGAGCAGATTCGCTGCACCGGCGGCTTTTCCGACGGCAGTGGCGCCCCGGGTGTGACCCTGGACGTGATCGGCTACGACGAGACCATCCTGGTGCCCGGCAAGCTGGGCAACGACTCGACCCTGACTTTCAAGAAGCCTGCCGCGGAGTTCTACGTACTGTTCGATGCCGGCCCCGGCCACGTCGTCGAGATCGACCAAGCGGATATCGAGGCCCAATGAACGCCACTACCCAAGTCGTGCGTCCCGCCGGCGCCGGTCACGAAACCCTCTATGTCCTGCTGCTGTGCCTGGTGATCCTGTGCAGCGCTGCCAGCGTGGTGCTGTGGCACAGCGAGGCGGACACCAGCAGTGCCATCGCCGCCCATCAACTGGATGCCCGCCGCGACCTGAGCGCCGGCGAACAAGGCATCTATGCCGACCTGCGGGTGACCCTCGACGAGATCCGCCTGCTGCTGGCCGAAGGTCAGGCCCTGCCCAGCCCCGAGCAACTGGCCGAGGAAGGTTTCGCCCCCTTCGCCCAGGACGCCAGCTCGGTCAGCCGTGGCGGACACACCTGGCAGGCGCTAGACCAGGCCTACCTGGGGCTGAGCCAGACCCCCCAGGTAGCCGGCTCCTTCCTCATGCGTATCGCCCCCGAAAATGCCACCCAGGTAGACATCTGGCTCAACCGCAGTCCCTCGGCCAGCGTCCCCCACGACCTCGGCCAGCAACAGCTGATCGCTGCCGGCTGGCAGCAGGTGGTGGCGCAATTCGATGCCGGAGTGACCCGCCAGCACCGCCACTGAGTCCACGCCGTCCCCCGAGAGAAGAACACTAGCCCATGCCCATTTCATCTCCACGTCGCCCCGTCCTTCAGGTGTTGCTGATCAGCCTGCTGGCCCTGTTCCTTAGCCCCATGGCCAATGCCGATGCCGCCAAGCGCCTGCGCATCGGCATCACCCTGCATCCCTACTACAGCTATGTAGCCAACATCGTCGGTGACAAGGCCGACGTGGTGCCGCTGATCCCGGCCGGCTTCAACCCCCACGCCTACGAACCCCGCGCCGAGGACATCAAGCGCATCGGCACCCTGGACGTGATCGTGCTCAACGGCGTGGGCCATGACGACTTCGCCGACCGCATGATCGCCACCAGCGAGCGCCCGGACATCCCGGTGATCGAGGCCAACGAAAACGTACCGCTGCTGGCCGCCACCGGCGTCGCTGCCCGAGGTGCCGGCAAGGTGGTCAACCCGCACACCTTCCTGTCCATCAGCGCATCCATCGCCCAGGTCAACAACATCGCCCGGGAGCTGGGCAAGATGGACCCGGCCAATGCCAAGACCTACACCCAGAATGCCCGCGCCTACGGCAAGCGCCTGCGGCAGATGCGCGCCGATGCCCTGGCCAAGCTGACCCAGGCGCCCAACGCCGACCTGCGGGTAGCCACGGTGCATGCCGCCTACGACTACCTGCTGCGCGAGTTCGGCCTGGAAGTCACCGCCGTGGTCGAGCCAGCCCACGGCATCGAGCCCAGCCCCAGCCAGTTGAAAAAGACCATCGACCAACTGCGTGAACTGGACGTCAAGGTGATCTTCTCGGAGATGGACTTCCCCTCCACCTACGTCGAGACCATCCAGCGCGAGTCCGGGGTCAAGCTCTACCCCCTGTCACACATTTCCTACGGCGACTACAGCGCCGACAAGTACGAGAAGGAAATGAAGGGCAACCTCGACACCGTGGTCCGGGCCATCCAGGAGGCCGGGGCATGACCGCCATCGAGACCCTGCTACGAGGCCCGGCCGTGGAATTCGACCAGGTCAGCCTGGTCCTGGGCCGCACCACCATCCTCGACCAGGTGACATTCCAAGTGCAGCCCGGCAGCGTGCACGCGCTGGTCGGCCCCAACGGCGGCGGCAAGAGTTCGCTGATCAAGACCCTGCTGGGACAGATGCCCCACCAGGGCCAGTTGCGCCTGCAATGGCCGACGACCCCAGGCATCATCGGCTATGTACCCCAGGCCCTGGAGTTCGATCGCGGCCTGCCGATGACCGTGGACGACTTCATGGCCGCCATGTGCCAGCGCCGGCCGGCCTTTCTCGGCCTGAGCCGGCACTACGCCAAGGCCATCGGCGAAGCACTGGAGCGCGTCGGCATGCAGGACAAGCGCAAGCGCCGCATGGGCGCCCTGTCCGGTGGCGAGCGCCAGCGGGTGCTGCTGGCCCAGGGCCTGATCCCGGCGCCGCAACTGGTGGTCCTGGACGAACCCATGTCGGCCCTCGACGAAGCCGGGATCCAGGTCTTCGAACGCCTGCTCCAGGACTGGCGCCAGAGCGGCATTACCCTGTTGTGGATCGAACACGACCTGGAAGCCGTAGGCCGCCTGGCGGACCGGGTCACCGGTCTCAATCGCCGGGTGCTGTTCGACGGCCCGGCGCAGCAGACCCTGACGCCGGAGCGCCTGCTCAGCCTGTTTTCCACCCATCCACGAGCCGCCGGGAGCGCTGCCTGATGAGTTATGAAGCTTTCCGCCTGATGGTCCAGGGCTGGGCCTCTTCAGGCTACCTGCCGGAAGCCCTGGCCTACGGTTTCGTGGTCAACGCCCTGCTCGCCGGCCTGCTGATCGGCCCGGTGCTCGGCGGCCTGGGTACCCTGGTAGTGGTCAAGCGCTTCGCGTTCTTCTCCGAGGCCGTGGGCCACGCCGCCCTGACCGGGGTCGCCATCGGCATCCTCCTGGGCGAACCCTACACCGGCCCCTACGGCAGCTTGTTCGGCTACTGCTTGCTGTTCGGCATCCTGCTCAACTACCTGCGCAATCGCACCGGCCTGGCCCCGGACACGCTGATCGGGGTGTTCCTCTCGGTGTCCCTGGCCCTGGGCGCCAGCCTGCTGCTGGTCCTGGCCGGCAAGATCAACGTGCACATCCTGGAAAACGTACTGTTCGGCTCGGTGCTCACGGTCAATGGCGGTGACCTGCTGGTGCTGCTGGTGGTCGGCAGCATGGTCCTGGGCCTGAGCCTGCCACTGTACAACCGCATCATGCTAGCCAGCTTCAACCCACAGCTGGCGGCGGTGCGTGGCGTAGCGGTGAAGGCCCTGGACTACCTGTTCGTGATCCTGGTGACGCTGATCACCGTGGCCGCGGTGAAAGTCATCGGCGCGATCCTGGTCGGCGCCCTGCTGGTGATCCCGGCCGCCGCAGCACGCCTGCTCAGCCAGTCGCTCAAGGGGTTCTTCTGGATCTCGGTGAGCATCGCCACCCTCTGCACCTTGTGCGGCATCCTGCTGCCGATCGTCTTCGACCTGCCGGTCCCCTCCGGCGCCGCGATCATCCTGGTGGCCGGCATCTGCTTCGCCCTGGCCGCCATCGCCCGCGGCACCGTCCCCAGCCTGAAAGGGAATATCGGATAAATGCACAGTTCATCACCTCATCTGTCACTGCCTCGCCTGGCCCTGGTCCTGGTTCTCGGTGGCCTGCTCCATGCCCCGACTCTGTCGGCAGCGGACAATGTCCGCCAGGGCCAACCGGCACCCACCGCCACCCGACAACCACTGACGGTGCTGGCCTCGCTGCCGGTGACCTTCGGCCTCGGCCAGATCCTGCTACAAGGCACCGACGTCAAGCTGGAGCGGGCCGCCCCGGCCAACCTGCCGGGCTCGCGGCAAACCGCCTACTTCACCGGGCGCGGCGCCCCGGCCCTGGGCAAGCTGGCCCAGGGTGCCGACGCGGTGATCGGCCTGCGCTCGATCTGGCCGGACGACCCGCTGTATCCCAATGCCCGGCGCAGCAATATCCGCATCGTCGAAATCGATGCCGCACGCCCCGTGGATGGCGCCCTGCCCGGCATCGCCCTGCAGCCGGGCAAGAGCGACGGCCTGAACGCCCAGCCATGGTTGTCGAGCAATAACCTGGGACGCATGGCCGACGTACTGGCGGCCGACCTGGTACACCTGGCTCCCGGGGCCAAACCGCAGATCGAGAGCAACCTGGCCAACTTGAAACAGCGCCTGCTCAAGCTCAGCGCCGACAGCGAGGCGCGCCTGGCCGAAGCCGACAACCTCAGCGTGCTGAGCCTGTCGGAACATTTCGGCTACCTGGTCAGTGGCCTGAACCTGGAGCTGCTGGAGGTGGATGCCCGGGCCGACAACGAATGGACGCCCGAGGCCCTGAAGAAACTGCAGGCTCGACTCAAGGACAACGACGTGGCCCTGGTCCTGCATCACCGCCAGCCGTCGGAAGCACTGAAGGCCGCCATCAGCGCCGGCGGCAGCCAGTTGCTGGTGCTGGAAACCGACAGCGCCGACCCTGCCGGCGAGCTGGAAACCAACCAACAGAAGATCATCCAGGCCCTGGCCCCGAAAAGCTGAGCCTGTAACCGTTGCCGAATCTGAAAACGGTCTGGGCGGCACCCCGTCGCAGGGCTGCAATGCGTCCATGACCTGGAGGCTCGGCAACGGCTACAAGTGATGCCGCGGCGCTTACATATTTCCTGAAGATCGCGCTCATTTCCCGGTGCTAGTCTGCGCCTCGCCTAAATAGACGCCAGGAACAGCGCCATGAGCGATTACGTAAACCTCAACAAGACCAACTGGGACGAGCGCGCGCCCCTGCATGCTGCTTCGCCGGACTATTGCGTGCAGCGTTTCATCGACGATCCGCAATACCTCTCCGACGTGGTGCGTTTCGACCTGCCGCTGCTGGGTGATATCCGTGGCCTGCGCGGCGTGCATCTGCAATGCCATATCGGCACCGACACCCTGTCCCTGGCTCGCCTGGGCGCACAGATGAGCGGCCTGGACTTCTCCCCCGCATCCCTCGCCGAGGCCCGTACCCTGGCCCAGCGCTGCGACGCCGCCATCGATTACCATGAGTCGGATGTATTCAAGGCGGCCGAAGTGTTGCCGGCCGCCAGCTTCGACCTGGTCTACACCGGCATCGGCGCCCTATGCTGGTTGCCAAGCATCGAGCAATGGGCCCGGACCGTGGGCACCCTGCTCAAGCCCGGTGGCCGGCTGTTCATCCGCGAAGGGCACCCGATGCTCTGGGCGATCAACGAAGATCACAGCGACTCGCTACGGGTGGAGCTGTCCTACTTCGAGCGCAGCGAACCCTTGGTCTGGGACGACAGCAGCACTTACGTGGAGACCGACAAGGAGCTGGAGGCCACGGTCACCCACGAATGGAACCATGGCCTGGGCGAGATCATCAGCGCATTGCTGGGCCAGGGCCTGGAAATCACTGGCTTGGTGGAGCACCAGAGCATTCCATGGGAAGCCCTGCCCGGGCAGATGGACGCCGACGAACACGGCGAATATCGACTCAAGCATGCGCCCTGGCGCCTGCCGCTGAGCTACACCCTGCAAGCCGTCAAGCGAGCTTGAGCCCCAGGCACGAAAAAGCCCGCTGGACCGAACGTCCAGCGGGCTTTTTCATGGCAGCGAAGGCTTAGCCGGCAACCGCTTGTTGATCCATCTTCTGGCGCAGGCTCAAGGGACGCATGTCGGTCCAGACTTCCTCGATATAGGCCAGGCAGTCTTTCTTGAAGCCGCTCTTGCCCACGGTGCGCCAGCCTTGCGGCACGGCCTTGTAGTCAGGCCAGATCGAATATTGCTCTTCATGGTTGACCACTACCTGGAACAGGATGTCGTCGCGGTCGAATACGGAAGTCATTGCTTGTCTCCATCACTGAATGAGTGCCGCCGCGCCCAGGCGCGGCGATGGTGTAGAAGTAACGAACCAGGGTCGTGGAAAATTAGAGGCTGGCCACGGCGGCGGCCACCGCCTTGCTGAAGATCTCCGCCACCTGGTCGATCTGCGCCGCGCTGATCACCAACGGCGGCAGGAAACGCACCACGCTGCCATGGCGCCCGCCCAGCTCCAGGATCAGGCCGCGCTTGAGGCACTCGCGCTGCACCAGCGGCGCCAGGCGTTGATGTTGCGGAGGATGCCCAAGGGCGTCCGGCGTACCTTGCGGGTCCACCAGCTCCACTCCCAGCATCAGGCCCCGGCCACGAACGTCGCCCAGTTGCGGGTAGTCGCGCTGCAGGATCAGCAGGTGCTCGCGCAGGCGCTCGCCCATGGCCGCCGCGTGTTCGGTCACCCGGTGTTCCTTGAGATAGCGCATCACCGCGGAACCTGCGGCCATGGCCATCTGGTTACCACGGAAGGTGCCAGCATGGGCGCCGGGCTGCCAGGTATCGAGCCAGTCGCGATAGACCATCACCGCCAGCGGCAAGCTGCCACCGATGGCCTTGGACAGCACCACCACATCCGGGATGATCCCGGCATGCTCGAAGGCGAACATCTTGCCGGTGCGTCCGAAACCGCTCTGGATCTCGTCGACGATCAGCGCCACCCCGGCTTTCTCGGTGATACGACGCAGGCCGCGCAGCCATTCCAAATCGGCCGGGATCACGCCCCCCTCGCCCTGTACCGTCTCGACAATCACCGCTGCCGGCAACGCCACGCCGGCTTCCGGATCGCAGAGCAGGTTCTCCAGGTAGTTCAGGTTGGCCTTGACCCCGGCGGCGCCACCGAGCCCGAACGGGCAACGATAGTCATAGGGGAATGGCAGGAACTGCACGCCGTTGTTCAACAGCCCGGCCAACGCCCGCTTGGGTCCCAGGCTGCCCATCAGGCTCAGCGAGCCCTGGCTCATACCGTGGTAGGCACCCTGGAACGACAGCACGGTGCTGCGCCCGGTGGCGGTCCGGGTCAGCTTCAGGGCCGCCTCCACCGCATCGGTGCCAGTGGGCCCACAGAACTGGATCTTGGCCTCGGCGGCCAGGGCTTCGGGCAACAGGCCGAACAGGTCCTGGACGAACTGGTCCTTGACCGGCGTGGTCAGGTCCAGGGTCAGCAGCGGCAGTTCATCGGCCAGTACCTGCTGGATCGCCGCGATCACCACCGGATGGTTGTGGCCCAGGGCCAGGGTGCCGGCACCGGCCAGGCAATCGATGAAGCGCCGCCCCTCGACATCCTCGACGTGGATACCGCTGGCGCGCTTGAGGGCCAGGGGAATGCGCCGCGGATAACTGCGGGCATTGGACTCCTGGCGATTCTGGCGAGCCAGCAGGGGCGACTCGTCGAACTGGTAGAGCGTCTCGGCCACCGGGGCGGCAAGCCCCACCGACTGATCTTCCATAAGGCTGGTAACGGCTGACATCTGTGGAACCCTCACGCTGCAATTTGAGCAAAACGGCCACCGGCCGGATGCGCAGCCGAGAGGGGGTGCGCATTGACAGGTTTTCCTGTTCTGAAAACGCACCAGCAGCGTCGGGATTTACACCTTGGATCGGGGAAATTGCCCAAAGGCCCGTCCTGGGCCAGGAAGGCTCAAGCGCGCCGGGCAGGCAGGGTCAGTTCCACCCGCAGGCCATCGGGCTGGCTGTCGAAATGCAGCTCGCAGCCACAGCGCTGGACGATGGCCTGGACGATCGCCAGCCCCAGGCCGCAACCGCTGCTCTGGCTGTCACGCCAGAAGCGCTGGGTCAGGTGTTGCAGATCCGCTTCGGGAATCCCCGGGCCGTGGTCCCGCACCTGGAAACGCACCCGGCCGGCGACCAGCTCCAGGTTCAGCTCCACCGGACACTCTTCGGGCGTATGGCGCAGGGCGTTGTCCAGCAGGTTGCGCAAGGCGGCGATGGCCAGGGTCGAGGGCATATCCACCGCAGCGCCAGCCGCTGTCGGCTCCAGATTCAACTGGACCCGCTGGCGGGCACCGACGACCGCGTCCTGGATCGCCAGGCGCGCCACCTGTTCCGCCGTGCACTGCACGCCGTCATCGAACGACAGGCTGCCCTCGACGCGAGCCAGCAACAACAGTTGCTCCAGGGTCCGATGCATGCGATCGGCGCCCTCCTCGGCCCGGGCCAATGCCTGGTCGTGGGCCGTGCCCTCGGTCATTCGCGCCACTTGCAGGTGGGTCTTGATCGCCGTCAGCGGGCTGCGCAGTTCATGAGCGGCATCGCCGGTCAGCCGCCGCTCGCGCTCGATGGTCCGGGCAATGCGCTGGAACAGCTGGTTCTGGGTTTCCAGCAGCGGGCGCAACTCGCTGGGCATGGGCTGGATCTGCAATGGCTCCAGGGAATCGGCGCTGCGGCGCATCAGGGCATCACGGATGCGGTTCAGCGGCGCCAGGCTCTGGCCGATCCCCAGCCACAACAGCCACAGGCAACCCAGCAGGGCCACGCCCACCGGCACCGAAGCCGCCAGCAGGATCGACAAATTCAGGGCCTCGCGCTCCACCTGGCGGTCGGCGGTGGTGATGCGCAGGTCGCCACGCACCAGGGTGAAGGTGCGCCAGGGCGCGTCGTCGATCATCTGGTCGTGAAACCCCAGCTTCTCCGCTTCCAGCGGGTGATCGGGGGTGCTGTGGCTACGGGCCAGGATCTGTCCGCGCAGGGAGCTGACCTGGCAAGCCATGCCGCCGGGAATGCTCAGGGCACCACTGTCGATGTGATCGTGCGGGCCATGGGACGGTAATGCCGGCATCTGCTCCAAGAGGCCCGCGACCATTCGCGCCGAAGCCACCAGTCGCTGGTCCAGGGAAAACATCATCTGGTTGCGTAGATCACTGAGCATCCAGGCCGCGGCCAGGGTCCAGATCAGGATGAAGGCAGCGCCCAGGGTGATGCTCAGGCGCAGGCGCAGGCTCCTCACTTAGCGACTCTCCTCGCCATCCGCCGGCCCCAGGCGATAGCCCAGGCCCCGTACGGTCTCGACGATGCCATTGCCGAGCTTGCGCCGCAGGTGATGGATGTGCACGTTCAGGGCGTTGCTCTCCAGCTCGTCGTTGAAGCCGTAGACGCTGTCCTTGAGCTGCTCGCTGGACAGCACCCGGCCACGGTTGTGCAGCAAAGCCTGAAGCAACGACTGCTCGCGCCGGGACAGGTCCACCGGCTGCCCGCCGAGCAAAGTCTCGCGGGTGCTGGGGTCGTAGGTCAGGCGTCCGTGCTCGATCAGGTTGACGCTGCGTCCCGCCGCCCGGCGCAACAGGGTATGCAGGCGCGCCGCCAGCTCGCGCAGGTCGAAGGGCTTGAGCAGATAGTCGTCGGCCCCGGCCTGCAGGCCGTCGACCCGATCGGTCACCGCGTCCCGGGCGGTGAGGATCAGCACCGGGATCTCCAGGCCCTGCTGGCGCTGCTGCTTGAGCAGTTTCAGGCCATCTTCATCCGGCAGGCCAAGATCCAGTACCATCACGTCGAAATCGGCCACGCCGAGCATGGCCCGCGCCGCCGAAGCGGTGGCCACATGCTCGACCGTCAGGCCCTGGGCCGTGAGGCCAGCGACGATCCCGCTGGCGATCAGCTCATCATCTTCACAGACAAGTACGTGCATGGTCGGTCCTGTACAAAGGGCGTTGATTAAGCAAGCGGCGGATTAAGCGGACATTATGCCCGCCCGCTCCGGGCCACAAGGCGCGGTTTAATCATCGGTTAATCAGGGCCGGCCATTGTGCTCGCAACTTGCACCGGTTTAAGGCTTGACCATGCGTCGATTGTTCATCCTGTTGTTCATGCTGTTCACCACCCTGGCGCAAGCCGGCAACAATCCGTTCGAGGTCAAGCCCGACTTCCTGCCGGTGGGCCAGGCGTTCGTATTCAGCTCCGAGCGCCTGCCCTCGGGCGAGACCCAGCTGTTCTGGCAGATCGCCGACGGCTACTACCTGTACCAGAAACGCCTGAAGTTCGACGGCCTGCCGCCGGAGCAGCAGCCGAGCCTGCCGGCGGGCGAAGCCCATAGCGACGAATTCTTCGGCGACCAGACCGTGTACCGCCAGGGCCTGGAGGTGAAACTGCCGGCAACCGCCACGGGCAAGGTCAAGCTGGGCTGGCAAGGTTGTGCCGACGCCGGCCTGTGCTATCCACCGCAAACCCTGGAAGTGGACCTGGGCGGAGCCCCGGCCGTGGGGGCCAACGCTAGCGTCCAGGACGCAGACACCGCGGCAGCCCAAGACCAACTGCTGGCCAACGACTTGCAACAGAAATCCTGGGGCCTGGGCCTGCTGGCGTTCTTCGGCTTCGGCCTGCTGCTGGCCTTCGCTCCCTGCTCGCTGCCAATGCTGCCGATCCTCGCCGGCATGGTGGTGGGCAGTGGCGCCAGCCCGCGGCGGGGCCTGGCCCTGGCATCCAGCTATGTGCTGTGCATGGCCCTGGTGTACGCCGGCATGGGCGTGATCGCCGCCCTGCTGGGCAGCAACCTGCAAGCCTGGCTGCAGCAACCCTGGGTCCTGGGCAGCTTCGCCGCGTTGTTCGTGCTGTTGGCCTTGCCGATGTTCGGTTTCTTCGAATTGCAGATGCCGGCCTTCCTGCGCGATCGCCTGGAAGGCGCCAGCCGCCAGCGCCAGGGCGGCAGCCTGATCGGCTGCGGGGTCCTCGGCGCCCTGTCCGCGCTGCTGGTGGGCCCGTGCATGACCGCGCCCCTGGCCGGCGGCCTGCTGTATATCGCCCAGACCGGCAATGCCCTGTTTGGCGGCCTGGCGCTGTTCGCCCTGGGCCTGGGCATCGGCCTGCCGTTGTTGCTGCTGGTGACCCTGGGCAACCGCTTCCTGCCCAAGCCCGGCCCCTGGATGAACCTGCTCAAGGGCGTGTTCGGCATCCTTTTCCTCGGCACCGCCATCTACATGCTGCGTCCGGTGCTGAACGCCAGCCTGTGGATCGGCCTGTGGGGTGCCCTGGCCCTGGTACTGGCCTACTGCGCCTGGCAGCAACGGGTGATCGCCGGGCGCCTGCTGCACCTGTTCGGTGCCGGTGCGTTGCTGTTCGGCATCTGGGGCAGCGTGCTGCTGGTGGGCGCCGCTGGCGGCAGCGACGACCTGCTGCACCCGCTGAAGGTCTATAGCGGCAGCGCCCCCGCCAGCAACGCCAGTGCCCACGACGCCTTCACCACGGTCAAGACGCCTGCCGAGCTGCAAGGCGCCCTGGACAGCGCGCAGGCCCGGGGCCAGTGGGTGCTGCTGGACTACTACGCCGACTGGTGCGTGTCGTGCAAGATCATGGAGAAGACCGTATTCGGCCAGCCCCAGGTCCTGGAGGCCCTGAAGGACGTGCGCCTGCTGCGCCTGGATGTGACCCTGGATAATGCCGACGGCCGCGAACTGCTCGGCCGCTACAAGGTACCGGGACCTCCCAGCATGCTGTGGATCGGCCCGGATGGCAGCGAACGCCGCAGCCAACGCATCACCGGCGAAGTGGATGCCGCAACCTTCCTGCAACGCTGGACCCAGACCCTGGAAGCCCGCTGATGCTGACCTTTACCATCGGCACCTTCGCCATCGCCCTCAACCACCTGCTGCTGATCAGTGCCCTGGCCCTGGCCACGCTGGTGGGCTGGCGCGTGGCCAAGCGCGGCGGTGACAACCCGGAGTCGGTGCTGTTCTCGCTGTTCCTGATCGGCATGCTCGCCGCCCGGGTCAGTTTCGTCATCGCCTACTGGAAGCACTACCAGCACGACCTGTGGATGACCATCGACCTGCGCGACGGCGGTTTCCTGGCCTGGCCCGGGGTGCTGGTCATGCTCCTGGCAGCCCTGGCCTGGGGCTGGAAACGCCCGGCCCTGCGCCGCCCCCTGGGCGCCGGGATCGCTACCGGCCTGGCGTTCTGGCTGCTGGCGACCCTGTCCCTGAGCCTCTACGACCAGGGCACGCGCCTGCCGGAAGTGGCCCTGCGCAACGCCAACGGCGACACCGTGCAGCTCACCGACTACCAGGGCGGGCCGCTGGTGATCAACCTCTGGGCCACCTGGTGCCCACCCTGCCGGCGGGAAATGCCGGTGCTGGAAAAAGCCCAGCAACAACGCCCGGACCTGACCTTCCTGTTCGTCAACCAGGCCGAGAGCATGCAGAGCGTCGCCACCTTCCTGGCCACCCAGGAACTGAACCTGGACAACGTACTGTTCGACGGCAGTGGCCGCCTAGGCAAGGCCGTGGGCTCCATGGCCCTGCCCACCACCTTGTTCTACAGCGCCGACGGCCGCCTGCTGGGCAGCCATCTCGGGGAACTCTCGGAGGCCAGCCTGGCCCGCGCCCTGGAGAACTTCGACGGCATCCATCCGACTCCGGTCGCCCCCTCAAGGAAACCCCCATGCCCTTCATCCGCCACCTGCTGAGCCTGTCCCTGGGCGCGGCACTGCTCAATGTCCCGCTGCTGCAGGCCGAGGAACTGCCCGCGCCGATCCGCAAGATCGAAGCCAAGGGCGCCAAGATCATCGGCAGCTTCGACGCTCCGGCTGGCCTCAAGGGTTATGCCGCGCAGTACCAGAACCGCGGCATGACCCTGTACCTGACCGCCGATGGCCAGCACGTGCTGCTGGGCAACCTGTACGACGCCGACGGCAAGGACCTCAGCGCCGAACCGCTGCAGAAACTGGTCTATGCACCGATGGCCAAGGAAGTCTGGGGCAACCTGGAGAAAAGCGACTGGATCGCCGACGGCAAGGCTGATGCGCCACGTATCGTCTACCTGTTCAGCGACCCCAACTGCCCCTACTGCAACATGTTCTGGGAACAGGCCCGGCCCTGGGTCAAGGCCGGCAAGGTACAACTGCGGCACATCATGGTCGGCATCATCCGCGAGGACAGCCCAGGCAAATCCGCCGCCCTGCTGGCCGCCAAGGACCCGAGCCAGGCCCTGCAGGATCACGAGAAGGCCGGCAAGGGCAGCAGCCTGAAACCCCTGCAAAGCATCCCCAAAGCGATCCAGGCAAAACTCGACGCCAACATGAAGCTCATGGAGGAACTGGAGTTGTCGGCCACCCCGGCGATCTTCTACCTCGACGACAAGGGCGAGCTGCAACAACAGCAAGGTGCCCCAGCCCCGAGCAAGCTGACGCAGATCCTCGGCCCCAAGTAATCAGCCAGAACACGCAGCGCCTGCAGGACTCGGCATTGGCGAGTGGGATCAATCATGCTCGGGGGCTTCGCGAGCCAGGATAACGTCCAGCTCGCCAGCCTCCTCACGTTCCTCAAGAACACCCCTCACCTGATCGATCCACACTTGTTCCGAAGCGATCCCCGCCCACGACTGGCTGCCGAAGCCGTGATACGGCCGGTCGTCGAAGGTGCTGATGAGCAGTTGGTTCAAGCGCGCAGTCTCCAGGTTCTTGCGCTGGATCTGCACCTGCAGCGCCCCCAGTACCTTCTGCTGCTCCTGCGGATTCGGGGCGTAGGCCGTCACCCGCGGCGAGCTGAGCACCAGGAACCGCGGCGGCAGGTTCTCATCGATGGCGGCCTGCAAACGGTAATGCCCGTCAAGAATCAGGTAGCTGTTCAGGCCGCTGACATACCACAAGAGGATCGGCGGCAAGCTGCCTTCACGGGCCTTCTTGCGCCACCACTTCAGGCGCCCGGCCAGCGGATCGACGCCATGCAGGCCAACCACCGCGCCACCCCCTGCCCAGAGTTCGACCCAACGCGCCGGGCCAGGCTGGCGGTTGTCGAGAATGTTGCGGCCGTCAATGGTCCACTGCGGCATATGGCTCAGGGCATCTTCGCCGCCTTTGAAGTACCACTGGTCGATGCCGCTGGGCAGTGATCGCCCGTAGGGGTGGGCAGCAGGCTGCAGGGCCCGCACCAACCAATAGCCGGGGTAGAGAAAATCCGCTTGATGTCGCAGCAACTGCTGGACGAAAAACCGACTCCAGGCCTTGAGCTGCAGGGACGGGGCGAGACGCGAATGTTGTTCCACCTGGGGCGAATCGATGGGCTCGACCAGGGTTTGCGGCAGCTGCCCAAGCAACTGGTTGCGCACCAACCACACCCCGTAGAGACAGCGCGACATGGTGGCCCACAGCAGCGTCTGGCCTCCCACGACCAACTGCATGCGCCGGTTGTCGCCACTGAGCAGGCGCAGGTTCGGCTTACCATTGGACGGGTGCCTGACATCCACCCCAAGGCCGCTCCAGTTGCCAGCCAGATCCTCGATATCCCGCCAGAAAACCTGTTCCACCATCGTCCCTAATCCCCTGCCCTGTGGCGCGCGGGCGCGACTATAACAGAGGCCCCGTCAGCCACGCCGGGCAATCACTGCGTCCACCTCACCTTCGAGCCCCTGCCCGATCAGGCACTGGCGCACCTCATCGCACCACTGTTCCTGGGGTTCATTGCCGGCCCAGGCCTGGGTCGCGCTGACGTAGTGCGGCCGATCGTCGAAAGCCTGGATCAGCACCCGGTTGAGGTTCTCGGTACTCAAGGCCTTGTTGCGCGGCGCCGCATCGCCACGCTTGTGCAACGAATCCATGACCCGTTGCCGATGCTCGAGGCTCGGCGTGAAATCGCGCGCGCGGGTAGCACTGAGGACGATGAAGGACGGCGCGAGATTTTCCGCGATGGCGGCCTGCAAACGGTAGTGCCCATCGATCACCAGGTAGGACGCCAGCCCGCCGACGTACCACAACAGCACCGGTGGCAGGCTGCCCTCCCGGGCCTTCTTGCGCCACCACTTGAGCCGCCCCGCCTGTGGATCGACGCGATGCAGGCCGATGAGCTTGCCGCCGCCGTGCCACCAGTCGATCCACTCCAGGGTCTGGGGTTGCAGGTTGTCGAGAAAGTCCTCGCCATACAGGAACCAGCTGGGCACGTGGGTCAACGGGTCGACCCTCGAGGTGAAGCGCCATTTGTCCAGGCCGTGGCCGGTACTGGACGGTTCCGGCACCAGGCCCTGGGCCAGCCAGTAACCAGGGGTGAGGAAGTGCCGGGCGCTGGCGCCCAGACGGCTGACGAAATAGCGGCTCCAGGCCTTGATCCGCAGCTCGGGCGCCAATGCCGCGTGCTGTTCGACGGTGGGTGAGTCGATGGGGGCGAGCAACCGGCATTCAGCGCCATCGGCCAGCGGCTTGCGCACCAGCCAGACACCGCCATGGTCCCGGGCAATGGTGGCCCAGAACAGCGGTGTGTCATGGTGCATCAGCTTGAACCGGGCATTCGCGCCGGTGCGCAGGTACAGCGGCTTGTCCGTGGCGCCGGGTTCGACCTCGACGCCCAGGCCGCTCCAGTGGCCCAGGGTGTCTTCGATATCGTGCCAGTAAAGCTGCTCTGCCATGGTTCCGGTCCTTGAATGAAAACGCCCGGCGCAGGTACGTGGACCTGGGCCGGGCGCGATCATAACAGAGGGCTTGAGGGGCTATTGGCCAACAGAACCTGACTGGCCAGCGAACAAGGCCCCGTCACCCTTGGGTCACAAGCCCTCCAGCTCAGCCATCAGGTCGCTCAGGCGATCGACCTTCTCCTCGCTGATTTCATTGGCCTCCAGTCCGTCGATGTAGGCCGCCAGCTCCTGCACCGTGCTGCATTCGAACATCGCCCGCAGTGGCACGTTGCGTTGCAGGGTCTTCTGTACCCGCGAGGCGATCTGGGTCGCCAGCAGCGAGTGCCCGCCCAACTCGAAGAAGTTGTCGCGCACCCCCACCCGTTCCACCTTGAGCACTTCGGCCCAGATGTCCACCAGGGTCTGCTCCAGCTCGCTGCTCGGGGCCAGGTAGTCCTGGCTCTGCAACTGGCCGATCTCCAGGGCCGGCAGGGCCTTGCGATCGAGCTTGCCGTTGGCGTTGAGCGGCAGGCGCGCAAGCCACAGCCAGTGCAGCGGCACCATGTACTCCGGCAACTCGGCGCGCAGGCGCGGCTTGATCCGCTCCAGGCGCTCGCTTTGCCCCAGGCCCGAATCGCTGGCAACCAGGTAGCCCACCAGGTGCTTGCCATTGACGCCCTCCTGCACCCCGACCGCGGCATCCCGCAGCTCCGGTTGTTCGTGCAGGCGCGCTTCGATCTCGCCCAGTTCGATGCGGTAGCCACGGATCTTCACCTGATGGTCGATCCGCCCGACGTACTCCAGCACGCCGTCGCTGCGCCGGCGTGCCAGGTCGCCGGTGCGGTACAGGCGTTCGCCCGCAGCACCGAACGGATGGGGCACGAAGGCTTGCACAGTGCGCAACGGGTCGCTGACGTAGCCACGGCCGACACCGGTACCAGCCACGCACAGCTCGCCCACCGCACCCAGGGGCACCAGCTCCAGGGCTTCGTCCATCAGGTACAACAGGTTGTTGTCGGTGGGCGTGCCGATGGGCAGGTAGCTGCCCCGGGTCGAGGCCAGGTCCACGCGGAAGAAGGCCACGTCGTCGGAGCACTCCGCCGGGCCGTAGGCGTTGACCAGGCCGATCTGTGGATAACGCAGCAGCCACTGGTGCGCCAGCTCCGGTGGCATGGCCTCGCCGGTGGGCAGCATCCAGCGCAGGCCGTCCAGGGCGATGGCGTCCTGGGCCAGCATGCCCTGGATCAGCGACGGCACGCTCTCCAGCACCGTGATGCCCTGCTCCTGGACATGGGCCAGGAGCCCCTGGGGATCATGAGCGATGGTATTGGGCACGATATCCACCCGAGCGCCGAACAGCGGCGCGGCAAGGAACTGCCAGACCGAGATATCGAAGCTCTGGGAGGCGGTCTGGGCGATCACATCGGCCTCACTCAGTTGCAGGTACGGCACCTTGCTCAACTGGTTGTTGAGCATGCCGCGCTGCTCCACCATCACGCCCTTGGGCAGGCCGGTGGAACCGGAGGTGTAGATCACGTAGGCGAGGTTGTCCGCACGGCTGTAGCGTCCGGGATTGTCCTCGCGCCCAGCCCCGGCCTGGACGTCTTCCCAGACCAGCAAGCGCGGACGACCGGCGCAGCCGAACTCGTCCAGCAGGGCCTGGGCCTGTTCACGGCAAGCCTGGGTACAGACCAGGATCGGCGTGCGACTGAGCTCGATGATGCGGCCCAGGCGCTGACCCGGCAGGCCCGGGTCCAGGGGCAGGTAGCCGGCCCCGGCCTTGAAGCTGCCGATGATCATGCCCAACAGCTCCAGGCCACGCTCGGCCAGCAGGGCCACCGGCTGGTCGAAGTCCACGCCCTGGGCCACCAGGGCATGGCCCAGGCGGTTGCTGCGCAGGTTCAACTCGGCATAGCTATGGCTCTGTTCCAGGCAGCTGGCGGCGATACGCTGCGGATGCGCGGCCACCTGGGCCTCGAACAACTCCACGTAGCTGCGCTCCAGCGGGTACTGGTGCTGGCTCTGGTTGCAACCGGCCAGCAGGAAATCACGCTCCTCCTCGCCCAGCAACGGCAGCTCGGCCATGTCGCCATTAAAGCCCTGCATCAGCGCCAGCAGCAGGCGCTTGAACTCGCCCAGCATGCGCTCGATGGTCGCCTGCTCGAAGTAGCGCTGGTCATAGGACAGGTGCAGCCCCAGGTCGTCCCCCGGGTAGCAGACGGCCGTGATCGGGAAGTTGGTGTGGGTGCGGCCGGAGTCCGAACTGGCGTTCAGGCTCTGGGCCCGGTCCAGTACCGAGACCTCCACCGGGGCGTTCTCGAACACGAACAGGCTGTCGAACAGCGGCTGGCCCTTGGGCAGCTCGCTGGTTTCCTGGATCGCCACCAGCGGCAGGTACTCGTACTCCCGCAGCTGCATGTTGCTATCCAGCAACTGGCCCAACCATTGGCGCACGCTGCAGCGCTGGCCATCCTCAGGCAACTTGACCCGCAGAGCGATGCTGTTGATGAACAGGCCGACGGTGCGCTGCATCTGCGGCATGTCCACCGGCCGCCCGGCCACGGTGACGCCGAACAGCACGTCACGGTCGCCGCTCATGCGCCGCAGGACCAGGGCCCAGGCCGCCTGGGCGAAGGTGTTGACGGTCAACTGGTGCTGCTGCGCCAGCTCGCGCAATTGCGCACCGTCCCGTGGATCGAGCCGGGTGTAGCAGTCGCCGACGATCATGCCGCCGCTGTCGCCGGCATGCTCGCGCAGGAACGGCCGGTCGCTAGGGATCGGCGTGGTGCGTTCGAAGCCCGCGAGATTCTGCCGCCACCACTGGCGCGCCTCGGCCAGGCTCTGGTGTTGCAGCCAGCCGATGTAGTCGCGGTAGCGCGGCGGTACAGCCAACTGCGCCTCGCGGCCTTCGCCCAGGGCGGTGTAGATCTCGAAGAAGTCGTTCATCAACAACGAGCGGCACCAGGCATCGATGAGAATGTGGTGGTTGCTCATCATGAACCAGTAGCGCGCGGCGCCGACACGGATCAGCCGCAGGTGGAACGGCGCCTGGTTGAGCAGATCGAAACCGGCCTCGCGCTCGGCTTTGTGCAGGGCTTGCAGACTGGCTTCTTGTTCAGCCTCCGGCGCATCGCTCCAGTCCAGGTACTCGATCGGCGTGCTGCCCGGCTTGTGGATAACTTGCAGCATGTCCTCGCCCACGTTCCAGCAGAACGAGGCGCGCAGGGCTTCATGCCGGGCCACCACGGCCTGCCAGGCCTGGGCGAAGCGCTCGGGGTCCAGTTCACTGTTGATGCGGTAGCGGTCCTGCATGTAGTAGAGACCGGTACCCGGCTCCAGCAGGGTGTGCAGCAACATGCCTTCCTGCATCGGCGTCAGCGGATAGACATCCTCGATCTGCGCCGCGGGTACTGGCAGGGCATCGAGCTGGGCCTGGGTCAAGCGCGCCAGGGGGAAGTCCGACGGCGTCAAGCCACCGGCATCATCCTTCAGGCAATGGGTGATCAGGCTCTGCAGCTCACCCAGGTAGGCCGCCGCAAGCTCGGCAATCAGCTCAGGGTCGAAGCGCTCGACGCTGTAGGTCCAGCGCAGCACCAGTTCACCACCGTAGACCTGGCTGTCGATGCTCAGCTCGTTGGGCAGCGGTGCCTCCAGGGCATGGGCCGGGCCGACTGATTCGTCCAGTGGACGCAGCAGCGCATCGCTACCGAAGCTCTGGTCGAACTGCCCCAGGTAGTTGAAGGTCACCGGCGCCAGCGGCAGCGCCGCCAGGGCCGCTCGGCAGGCGTCATCGGCCAGGTAGCGCAGCACGCCATAGCCCAGGCCCTTGTGCGGCACACCGCGCAATTGCTCCTTGATCGCCTTGATCGAGGCGCCCTGCCCGGCGGCTTCTTCTACCTGCAACGGCGTCAGGCGCAGCGGATAGGCGCTGGTGAACCAGCCCACGGTGCGGGTCAGGTCGATCTCGTCGAACAACGCCTCGCGGCCGTGCCCTTCCAGTTGCACCAGTGCCGAAGGCTGCCCGCTCCAGCGGCACAGCACCCGGGCCAGGGCGGTGAGCAGCAGGTCGTTGACCTGGGTGCGATAGGCCGCCGGGGCCTGTTGCAGCAGTTGACGGGTGCGCTCGGCATCCAGGGTCACGCTGTGGCTGCGGGCATGTTGGTGTTGCTGGCCACCGTCCGGCTGCAACCCTGGCAATTGCGCCGCCGGGCCGGCCAGTTGCTGTTGCCACCAGGCCAGTTCCTCGCGCAGCGACTCACTGCCGGCGTAGGCCTGCAAGCGGCTCGACCAGTCGCGCAGGGCGCTGGTCTTGGCCGGCAACTGCACGGCCTGGCCCGCCTCCAACTGGCGATAGACGTTCTGCAGATCCTCCAGCAGTACCCGCCAGGACACGCCGTCCACCACCAGGTGGTGGATAGCCAGCAGCAGCCGCTGCTCACCCTCCGGACCGTCCACCAGCACCGCGCGCAGCAGCGGTCCATGCTCCAGGTCCAGGCTGCGCTGGGCGTCGGCGAACAAGGTTTCGCAGGTCGCCATGGACGGCACCCGTACCTGCCACAGCAACGGCGCATCGGACAGCGGCAAGTACTCGGCGCGCCATTGTTCGTTGCTCTGGTTGAAGCGCAGGCGCAAGGCGTCGTGTTGTTCCACCACCGCCAGCAGTGCCTGCTCCAGGCGCTGGGCATCCAGGGGCGTTACCGGCTCCAGCAGCAGCGCCTGGTTCCAGTGCTGCGGCTGCGGGATGCGGCTATCGAAGAACCAATGCTGGATCGGGGTCAGAGGTGCCTCGCCGCTGAGCAGTCCTTGCTCGGCGCTGATGCGCTGGCTGCGGCTGGCCACTCGCGCCAGGGTCTGCACGGTCTGGTGCTGGAACAAGTCACGCGGGGTGAAATGGATGCCCAGTTGGCGGGCGCGACTGACCACCTGGATCGACAAGATCGAATCGCCGCCCAGTTCGAAGAAGTTGTCGTTGAGGCCCACTTGCTGCACGTTCAGCACATCGCACCAGATGCGCGCCAGGCTCTGCTCCAACTCGTTACTCGGGGCCACGTACTGCTGGCGATTGAGCTCCGGGTCCGGCACCGGCAAGGCCCGGCGATCGAGCTTGCCGTTGGCGGTCAGCGGCATGCTGGACAGCAGGATCAGGTGAGTCGGCACCATGTAGTCGGGCAACTGGGTCTTCAACTGCTGCTTGAGGGCTTCCCGCAGCTCGGCTTGCGCCGCCTCGTCCTGCCCGGCGACCTCGGTCACCAGGTAACCTGCCAGTTGCTTGCCCGATGGCGCATCCAGCGCCAGCACCACCGCTTCGCGTACCGCAGGATGATCCAGCAAGCGGGATTCGATTTCCCCCAGCTCGATACGGAAGCCGCGGATCTTCACCTGATGGTCGACCCGGCCGATGTATTCCACCTGGCCGTCGGCGCACTGGCGCACCAGGTCGCCGGTGCGATACAGGCGGCCGCCAGCGCCGCTGAACGGGTCGGCGACGAAACGCTCGGCGCTGAGGCCCGGGCGACGATGGTAGCCCTGGGCCAGGCCCGCGCCGCCGACATACAACTCACCGGTCGCGCCTTGGGGCACCAGCGCCAGGTCGGCATCGAGGATATAGGCCACCCGCGCACCGACGATGCTGCCGATGGGCACGCTGGCCACGCCTTCGGCCAACTGCTCCGGCGCCAGGCTGGCCAATGGCATGACCACGGTTTCGGTCGGACCGTAGGCGTTGAAGAACAGGCTCGGCTGGAAGGCCGCGCGAATGCGTTGCAGGTGCTCGCCAGTCAGGGCTTCGCCACCGGTAATGCACATGCGTACTGCCAGGGTTTGCTGCTGGGTCGCCAGGTGCTGGGCCAACTGGCTGCTATAGCTGGGGGTGAAGCCCAGGATGCTGACCCGATGCTGGCGGATCAGCTGGCAGATTTCCTCGGCGTCCCACTGGCCCTGGGCCCGCAACACCACCTGGGCACCGCTGAGCAACGGCACCAGCAAGCGCTCGGTAGCGGCGTCGAAGTTGATGGAATAGAAGTGCAGCTCGCAATCGTCGGCACGCATACCGAACCGGCGGATCACCGCCTGGCAGTGCATGGCGATTTCCCCATGGGAGACCACCACGCCCTTGGGCAGGCCGGTGGAACCGGAGGTGTAGATCAGGTAGGCCTGGTGTTGCGGCAGGCTGACCAAGGGCGGCTCGCTGGCCGGGTAGTCGGCCAGCAGTGCGCCGTCCTCCTCCAGGCACCAGCGCGCCACGCCTGCCGGCAGTTCGCCGAGAGCCTGGAACATCCGCGCATCGCTGAGCAGCAGGCCGATGCCGCTGTCCTCGATCATGTAGTGCAGGCGATCCAGGGGGTATTCCGGGTCCAGCGGTACATAGGCGCCACCGGCCTTGAGGATCGCCAGCAGGCCGATCACCATTTCCAGCGAGCGCTCCAGCGCCAGGCCGACCCGCACCTGCGGGCCCACCCCACGTTCGCGGAGCATCCAGGCCAGGCGATTGGCGCGGCTGTCCAGCTCGCTGTAGCTCAGGGTCTGGCCGGCGAAGGTCAGCGCCGGGGCATCCTGGCGAGCCCGCGCCTGCTGGCTGAACAACTGCTGGATGCATTGGTCCAGGCGCTGCTCGCCGGCTTCGCTGCCCAGGCTATCGAGCAGTTGGCGCTGCTCGTCCGGCTGCAGCAATGGCAGTTCGCACAGGCGCTGCGTCGGGTCGCCCAGCAACGCCTCCAGCAGGTTGCGCCAATGGGCAGCCATGCGCGCGATACGCGGCTCGTCGAACAGGTCGGTGCTGTAGGTCAGGCAGCAGCCCAGGCGCTGATCCAGGTCGGTGACTTCCAGGTTGAGGTCGAACTTGGTGGCCCGGGCATCGTTGACCAGGTACTCCACGGTCATGCCCGCCAGTTGCCGGCTCTGCTGGAACTCCCAGCGCTGGACGTTGCACATCACCTGGAACAGCGGGTTGTAGGCGGCGCTGCGCGGTGGTTGCAGGGCTTCCACCAGATGGTCGAACGGCAGGTCCTGGTGGGACTGGCCATCGATCACCGTCTGGCGTACCTGCTCCAGCAACTGGCCGACGCTCATCTGTCCATCCAGCTGGCAGCGCAGCACCTGGGTATTGAGGAAGGCACCGATCAGGCCTTCGCTTTCCGGGCGGATGCGGTTGGCCACTGGCGCGCCGATGCGCAGGTCGGTCTGGCCGCTGTAGCGATACAGCAGCACCGACAGGGCGGCGGTCATGGTCATGAACAGGGTCAGGCCCTGCTCGGCATTGAAAGCCCGGACCCGGGCCGCCAGTGCGTCGCCAAGGTCGAAGCGATAGAGCTCGCCCTGATGGCTCTGCACCGCCGGCCGTGGCCGGTCGCTGGGCAGCTCCAGCAATGGATGCTCACGGCCCAGTTGTTCTGTCCAGTAGTCCAGCTGGCGCTGGCGCTCGCCGGATTCCAGCCATTGGCGCTGCCACACGCTGTAGTCCAGGTACTGCACCGGCAGCGGTTCCAGGGGCGAATCGCGATCGTCGAGGAAGGCTTCGTACAGCGCTCCCAGCTCACGGGCGAAGATGTCCATGGCCCAGCCTTCGGTCACGATGTGGTGCAGGGTCAGGACGAAGTAGTGTTCCTGATCACCGGCCTTGACCAGGCAGGCCCGCAGCAAAGGGCCGGTTTCCAGGTCGAAGGGCTGGTGCGCCTCGCTGTCCGCCAGTTGCTGCAGGCGCTGTTGCCGCGCCTCGGGGGCCAGGGCCGAGAAGTCCTTCCAGGCCATGCGCAGGCCGGTGTCGGCATGCACCTGCTGGCGGGCCACGCCGTTGATGCTGGGGAAGGTGGTGCGCAGGGTTTCATGGCGCAGGATCAGCGCTTGCAAGGCCGCCTCGAAACGCCCGACATCCAGCACACCGCTCAGCCGTGCCATGCCGCCGACGTTATAGGCCGGGCTGTCCGGCTCCATCTGCCAGAGGAACCACATGCGCTGCTGGGAATAGGACAGCGGCACCGGTTGGCTGCGATCGACCTGGGCGATCGGTGGCTGCTGGTTGTGCGCCCCGGTCTCCTGGATCAGTCGCACTTGTTCGGCAAAGGCCCCCAACTCGCTGGCCTCGAACAGCACGCGCAGGGGCAACTCCACGTCGCAGGCCTGGCGAGTGCGGGAAATGATCTGGGTGGCCAGCAACGAATGGCCGCCCAGGGCAAAGAAATCGTCCGTCAGGCCGATACGTGGTTGGCCCAGCACCTCGCGCCAGATCGCCGCGATCTGCTGCTCCAGCGCGGTGCCGGGCTCGACATGCTCGCGCACCTGCCATTGCGGCTCGGGCAGCGCCCGGCGATCCAGCTTGCCACTGGGGCTCAGGGGCATGGACTCAAGGCGCACCAGCTGCGCCGGCACCATGTATTCGGGCAGCTCGGCGGCCAGGGCGGTTTTCAGGCGCGCGCTGTGCTGTTGTTCATCTTCTTCGTCGGCATGGGCCGTGTAGTAGCCGATCAACTGCGCTCCGGCCTGGGTCTTACGCACCAGCACCGCGGCCTGGGCTACGCCGTCCTGGGCGAGCAGGCGCGCTTCGATCTCCTGGGGTTCGACCCGGAAGCCCCGCAGCTTGACCTGCTGGTCGAGGCGACCGAGGTATTCCAGCACCCCATCGGCGCACCAGCGCACCCGGTCGCCGGTACGGTACAGGCGCGCCCCATCGGCACTCAGTGGATCGACGACAAACCGCTCGGCACTCAGGGCGGCCCGCCCCAGGTAGCCCCGGGCCAGGCCCTGGCCGCTGATGCACAGCTCGCCGGGTACTCCAGCCGGCAGCACGTTGAGTTCGGCATCCAGCACGCGGCAGATCACGTTGCCCAAGGGACGACCGATGGGCGAGCGCTCGCCGTCAGCCACCGCGCAGTGCCAGTGGGTGACGTTGATTGCGGTTTCGGTCGGGCCATAGCGGTTGTGCAGTTGCACGCCCGGCAGTTGTTCGAGCAGGCGATTGCGCAACTCGGCGGGCAAGGCTTCGCCACCGGAGAACACCCGGCGCAGGCTATGGCAGCCGGTGCTGAGCGGCTCATCGACAAACAGTTGCAACAGCGGCGGGACGAAGTGCAGCGTGGTCACGCCATGCGTCTGCACCAGTTGGGCGATACGGTGCGGGTCGCGATGCTCGCCGGGAGCGGCAATGAGCAAGCGGCAGCCGGTGATCAGCGGCCAGAAGCATTCCCATACCGATACGTCGAAGCTGATCGGGGCTTTTTGCATCAGCACATCGTCAGCCTGCAACTGGTAGCTGTCCTGCATCCATTGCAGGCGCTCCATCAGCGCGGCGTGGGTATTGCCGACGCCCTTGGGTTGGCCGGTGGAACCGGAGGTGTAGATCACATAGGCCAGGTTGTCGCCATGCAGGTGCAGGCCCGGGGCCTGGCTCGGCCAGTTGTCGAGCTTGAGGCTGTCCATGGCGATGGCGCTGACACCCTCGATGGCCGGCATGCGCTCGAGCAGGTGGGTCTGGGTCAGCAGCAGCTCGACGCCGCTGTCGCCAAGCATGTAGGCCAGGCGTTCGGCGGGGTAGTCCGGGTCCAGGGGCACATAGGCACCGCCGGCCTTGACGATGGCCAGCAGGCCGATCAGCAGTTGCGGCGAACGCTCGGCGGCGATGGCCACGCACACGTCGGGGCCGACCCCCTTGTCCCGCAGGTAGTGGGCCAGGCGGTTGGCCTGGGTGTGCAGTTCGGCAAAACTCAACTGGCCACCCTCCCACACCAGCGCGGTGCGTTCCGGGGTCAGCTGCCATTGTTCATGCAGGCGCTCCGGCAGCCAGCGCTCGGCCGGCGCACAGGGGGCCACGCTCCACTGTTGCAGCTGCTCGGCCTCTGCTTGGCTCAAGAGCGGCAGGTCGCCCAGGGCCGCCTCAGGTTGCTGGCAGGCATATTCCAGCAGGCTGATGAAGTGTCCGGCCAGGCGCTCGATGGTGGCCGCCTCGAACAGCTCGTCGGCGTAGTCGAAGGCCAGGCTCAAGCGTCCGTTGCGATCTTCCTCGGTGTGCAGTTGCAGGTCGAACTTGGCCTCGCGGCTGTGCCACGGCAGCTCTTCGGCCAGCAACCCGGGCAGGCGACGCAGGGCACTGAGGTCGCGTTGCTGGTGGTTGAACATGACCTGGAACAGGCCTTGCTCGCGGGCCTCGGGGAAGGCTTCCAGCAGCTGTTCGAACGGCAGGTCCTGGTTGGCCTGGGCGCCCAGGGCTGCCTGGCGAGTCTGTTGTAGCAACTCGGCGAAGGACTGACGCCCATGCAACTGGCCGCGCAAGACCTGGGTGTTGATGAAGAAGCCCAGCAAGCCCTGGGTTTCCAGGCGCGGGCGGTTGGCATTGGGCACCCCAACGCGGACATCGCCCTGGCCCGTGTAGCGGTAGAGCAGCGTCTGGAAGGCTGCCAGCAGTAGCATGAATGGCGTCACCTGCTGGGCCTGGGCCGCCTGGCGCACGGCCTCGCTGAGGTTTGCACTCAAGCGCTGGCCGTGGCGCGCAGCACTGTGCCGGACCTGGGCCGAGCGCGGATGATCGGTGGCCAGGCTCAGGGCTGGGGATTCATCGGCCAGCTGCTGCTTCCAGTAATCCAACTGGCGCTGGCCTTCGCCCTGGGCCAGCCACTGGCGCTGCCAACTGCCGTAGTCGGCGTACTGCAGGGCCAGCGGCGCCAGCTCCAGGGCCTGGCCCTGGGCGAAGGCCGCATACAGGCGCGAGAATTCGTCGATCAGCAGGTTCAGCGACCAGCCGTCGGCAATGATGTGGTGCAGGGTCAGCAACAGTTGATGTTCTTCATCATCCAGGCGCACCAGGGTCGCCCAGTACAAGGGGCCCTTCTCCAGGTCGAACTGGGTGTGGGCCTCATCCTCGCGGATCTGCCGGGCCCGGGCTTCGCGTTCGGCCGGCGGCAGGTCGCTGATGTCGATCAGTTGCAGGTTGAACTCGCAGGGCTCATCCACCTGTTGCAGGGCTTGGCCATCTCGCTCGAAGAAACGCGTGCGCAGGGCTTCGTGACGCTCGAGCAGTTGCTGGAAGCTGGCACGCAGGGCGTCTTCGTCCAGTTCGCCACGCAAGCGCAGGCCACCGGGAATGTTGTAGGCGCTGCTGCATGGGTCCAACTGCCAGGTGATCCACAAGCGATTCTGGGCCAGGGATTGCGGCAACGGCTGCTGGCGCGACAGGGCGTTGATCGCACCCTGGGCACTGCCACCGTCCTGCTGCAAGCGCGCAACCTCGGCGCTGAACGCCGCCAGGGTCGGGGCCTCGAACAACAGGCGCAGCCCCAGTTCCAGGCCCAGCTCCTGGCTCAGGCGGGCCATGACCTGGGTGGCGGCGATGGAGTTGCCACCCAGCAGGAAGAAGTGATCGTCGGCGGCCACCGCAACGCATTGCAGTTGCTCCTGCCAGATGCGCCCGATCAGGGCCTGCAATTCATTGCCTGGCGCTTCGCCGGTGGCGTCCTGGCTCGGCGTCGAGGCATCCGGGAACAGCGCGTAGTAATCCAGGCTGCCATCGGCCAGGCGAGTACGGCAGGCCGAGCGTTGCAGCTTGCCGCTGGAGGTCTTGGGCAAGGCCCCGGGATTGAGCAGCACCACCACGCTGGGCGCTTCCTGGCAGGCTTCGGCGACCGCCTGGCGAATGGCCTTGATCAGCGCCTCGGGCGGTAGGATCTTCTGCACGCTGCGGCTGATTTCAGCGGCGATGCCAATGCCTTCCTGGCCCTGGTCGGTGACCGCGAACGCCGCCACCCGGCCTTTGCGCACCACTTCCACTTCGCGCTCGATGGTCTTCTCGATGTCCTGGGGATACAGGTTGTGCCCGCGCACGATCAGCAGGTCCTTCAGGCGCCCGGTGATGTACAGCTGGCCATCGCGCATGAAGCCCAGGTCGCCAGTGCGCAACCAGGTGCGGCCGGCGTGCTGGACGAACGTCTTGGCGCTCGCTTCGGGGTTGCGCCAGTAACCATGAGCGATGCTCGGCCCGGCGGCCCAGACTTCGCCGATGCGGTTATCGGGCAGCTCGCAAAGCTGCTGCGGGTCCATCAACAGTACCGCGTGCTCCGGCTGGCTGAAGCCGCAGCTCATCATCGCGCTACCCTGCCCCGGTTCGGCACGGTTCTGCGCCAGGGCCTGCTCGTCCAGGTGCAAGGCCGGGATGCCCTGGCCCCGCACGCCACCCGCGACGAACAGGGTGGCTTCGGCCAGGCCATAGGACGCCAGGAAGTTATCGGCAGTGAAACCGCAGGCACTGAACTTCTCGGCAAAGCGCTCCAGGGTATCCAGGCGGATCGGCTCCGAGCCGGAATAGGCCACGCGCCAACCGCTCAGATCGAGGCGTTCCAGGGCCGACTCACTGACCCGCTCGCTGCACAGGCGGTAGGCAAAGTCCGGGCCGCCACTGATGGTGCCGCCGTATTCGCTGATGGCTTCCAGCCAACGCAGGGGCCGCCCCAGGAAATAGGCCGGGGACATCAGCACGCAGGGCACGCCACTGAAGATCGGTTGCAGCAGGCCGCCGATCAGGCCCATGTCGTGGTACAGCGGCAACCAGCTGACGATCACATCGTCCGGATTGAGGTCGATGCCGAAGCCGCGGCGGATCAGCATCTCGTTGGCCACCAGGTTGCCATGGCTGACCTGCACGCCCTTGGGCAAGGCCGTGGAACCGGAGGTGTATTGCAAGAAGGCGATGTCATCGTCCGCCAGCTCGACGGGCTGCCAGCCCTCGGCCAGGGCGCTGTCCAGGGTATCGACGCACAACAGTTGCGGCGCCCCCTCGGCCTTGAGCTCGTCCATCTGCAACAGGGCCTCACGCAGCCCGGCGCTGGTCAGCAGCAGCCGCGGCTCGGCGTCGGCCATGATCGAGATCAGCCGCTCCTGGTGATGGCGCCGGGCCGACTCTGGCGGATAGGCCGGCACCGCGATCACCCCGGCATACAGGCAGCCGAAGAACGCCGCGACGTAGTCCGGGCCACTGGGGAACAGCAGCACCGCCCGGTCGCCGAACTCGGCATCGGCTTGCAGGGCCGCGGCGATGGTGCGCGCCCGCAGATCCAGGTCCCGGTAACTGAGGACCACGTTCTGCTCCTGGTCTTCGGCGAGGAAACGCAACGCCACTTGATCAGGTGCCAGGACCGCCCGGCGTTGAAGGGCTTGGGCCAGGGTACTGGGGAGTTCGAACGCGTCCGTCATGGGTTTTCCTGCCAGGATTGTGCTTGCAATGGAGAGCGGCCCCTGTCCTGGCATGCCCTGATAACTATCGACGAATCAGACAGTTACAAGTGGACCATGGATCTCAGGAAGGCGCCGTGGCCGGGTCTGTTACCCGGAATCATTCTCCAATGGGAACGGATGACGTCTTGAAATAATTAGTCCGCATCCTGCTCTGCAAACCCTGCTTGGGAACGGAGGCGAGCACCCGTTCGCAATTTGTAAATCAGGAGAGCATTAGTTCTTTTTCTCAATTGACAATCATTATCATTCAGCCTAATTTGTCGCTCGATGTGTAGGACGCGTCTGACGCTTCAGTAGTCCCACTACCCTCTTTGCAACAAGGTGATTTCCATGACGGAACAAGTATCCACAAGCAGGTGCGATTCACCGTTACTCCAGGCATTTGTCGATAACAGGCTGATCCTGGTCAAGATTGCAGCGCGTATCACCGGCTGCCGGTCACGAGCTGAAGATGTGGTTCAAGACGCGTTTTTCCGCTTGCAATCGGCACCGCAAATCACCTCCTCGTTCAAGGCTCAGCTCAGCTATCTGTTCCAGATCGTGCGCAACCTGGCCATCGATCACTATCGCAAGCAGGCGTTGGAACAGAAGTATTCGGGCACCGAAGAGGAAGGTTTGAACGTAGTCGTCCATGGCGCCTCACCTGAAACCTCCCACATGAACTTCTCTACCCTGGAAAATATCGCCGATGCCTTGACCGAGCTGCCAACCCGCACTCGCTACGCATTCGAGATGTATCGCCTGCACGGCGTTCCACAGAAGGACATCGCCAAGGAACTTGGTGTCTCGCCGACCCTGGTGAACTTCATGATTCGCGATGCACTGGTGCATTGCCGCAAAGTCTCGGGTAATCGCCCCGATACCTTCGCCCGTCGCTGAGCCGCGACCGATGCCGGGCTACCCGGCCAATGCCGTTCATCCCTCGAGCAGGCCGCTCTGCCCCAAAACCCGCAAGGCCGCGCGCTTGTGCAGCAGATCAAACTCCCGCTGGCAGTACCGACAACGGTCAGGCCCGGCACAAGCGGACTCATGGACAAACGCCGGGGGCCCTTCGCAACCCGGTGGGTCCAGGTACAAGGCGTGGACCTGGGCCGACAACCAGAATGCCAACCGTTCCTGCCGTGCCGCTTCGGCGGCCTGGATCTGGATGGAGGGTTCCTGGACGCTGTTCGCCCCTGGCTGGAACAGCGCCTGGCGGGCGGCAATCCCATCGATACCAACCACCATGCTGGCGCGCAGTGCGTCAATGTTCAGCGGGTTCACAAGGGCCATGACCAGATCACCGTCGGTTGGACAATCAACCAAGTGACGTGGGCCATCGAAGAAAATTTAGCCCGCCCGGCCGAACCGCGACAATGTCGGCCTCAGGCCTGAGGCACAGGCGAGACCACGATGCGGTACGGATCGAAGATCTTCAGCAACTGGCCGCTCTCGCGCAGCTTTTGCAGCAACCCGGCAAAGTCCTGGGCCGTGATAGGCGCGTTGGGACGGATCAGCGTGTAGTGGTGGTAGACCTGGTCGATCCGCTCGGAGATCAGCAACTGGTCGGTGCTGTCGATATTGCGTGCCAGGAAGTCGCTGAGATAGGAACGGGTCACCAGGGCGATATCCGCCCTGCCCCGCAGGACCATCAACAGGTTGCTGTCATGGGAATAGGTCAGCGTGGCGTCATAGGTGTCGGTGAGATACTTGGGGTCGGCGTTGAACTGGGCAAAGGCATAGTGATAACCGCTGAACAGCGCCAGGCGCTTACCCTTGAGATCGGCGAAATAGTCCTGGCCACGCCCGGGCTGGCGCTGGGCGACGAAGATCTCCGCATCCTCGAGCCCCATGTCGACGCTGGTGTGTTCGATACCCTGCCACCCCCAGGCCGGGTTCTCGAAGATCGCCATGTCCACCCGGCCCTGCTGGAAATCCCGGAATCGGCGGGGAATGGAGGTAGGCACCAGGACGAACTGATAATCGCTCTGGGACTGGTTGAGAGCCTCCACCAATTGCGGCAGCAGGCCGGTGTCGGCCCCGGTTTCAGGGCGCACCGTATAGGGTGGGAAGTGCGCCGCGGCGACCCGTACCAGTTGCGCCGGGAAAACCGGGCCGATCCAGAGTGTTGCCAGCGCCAGCAAGAGCATTCGCAAGGCCGATCGCAACGGCAAGGACATCAAGGCAACACACCTCGGACAAAAGAATAGGGATGCCGTAAAGCTAGGCGTTTTCAGTTACGGAGACAATCTCGCAACCGACAATTAATCAGCGCGTCAATGCTCCTTGAGCACCAGCAACAAGGCTTCCTGGGCCAATTGCTCCAGGCTCATGCTGCCCTCGGCGCGAAACCAGGTAGTGGTCCAGGACAGGGCGCCGGTGAGAAAGCGTCGGGTGATGAACACATCGCCCTTGATGAATCCTGCCTCCTTGGCCTCCCCCAGTACCTGCAGCCAGATCTGCTCGTAGACGTCGCGCAGGGCCAGGACCGCCGCCTGGCCTTCGGCCGACAGCGAACGCCACTCGTAGACCAGCACCGCCATGGCTTCGCCGCTGCCCCCCATGATCGACTGCAATTCGCAGCGAATCAGTGCCAGCACGCGCTCGCGCACGCTGCCGGCCTCGGCCAGCTCGGCGCGCATCAAGGCCGTGTTGTAGTGAATGGTTTCCTGCATGACCGCCCGCAGGATGTCGTCCTTGCTCTTGAAGTGGTGGAAGATGCTGCCGGACTGGATACCCACCGCACTGGCCAGGTCGCGCACGGTGGTGCGTTCATAGCCCTTGTTGCGAAACAGGTGCGCTGCCGTGCGCAACAACTTGCCCCGCGCACTATCGGGATCGGTCACTTGCCCACTGGCGATCAGCTCGCGTACTACCTGCTGGGCCTTTTGCTCGTCCACCGGTGTTCTCCTACCTTCACTTCATCGATAGCCCTGGGGCCGGGCCCGTTAAAACCGGGCATGCGCGCGCAATTTAAGCTCCTCACGACCCCCAAGCAAGCGCTTGGGTAGAAGAATAGATCAAGGCATTTACAAACCAAGCGCTTGCTTGGTAGCCTCCGTGCAGTTCTTTTCTAGAGAGCCCTGCCATGACCAAGACCGTACGAATCGGCTGCGCCAGTGCCTTCTGGGGCGACACCAGCAGCGCCGCTGCACAACTGGTACAAGGCGCTCGCCTGGACTACCTGGTGTTCGACTATTTGGCCGAAATTACCCTGTCGATCATGGCCGGGGCGCGCATGAAAGATCCTGGCGCAGGCTATGCCACGGATTTCGTCGAAGTCCTCACCCCGCTACTGGCCTCGATCCATACCCAGAAGATCCGCGTCATCAGCAATGCCGGTGGGGTCAACCCCCAGGCTTGTGCCGACGCGTTGCGCGCCGCCTGTACCAAGGCCGGCGTACCGCTGAAGATTGCCGTGCTGCTGGGAGACGACCTGCAACCACAGCTCAAGGAGCTGGCCGGCGCCGGTATCGAGGAAATGTTCACCGGCGCTCCACTGCCCCCCCTGTGCGTCTCCACCAACGCCTACCTCGGTGCCCCGGGAATAGTCGGCGCCCTGGAACTGGGGGCCGACATCGTCATTACCGGGCGCGGGGTCGACAGCGCCGTGGTCAGCGCCGCCCTGGTGCACGAGTTCGGCTGGTCCTGGCAGGACTACGACCGCCTGGCCCAGGCCGCCCTGGCGGGGCACATCATCGAGTGCGGCGCGCAGTGCACCGGTGGCAACTTCACCGATTGGCGCGACGTACCGGACTACGAGCACATCGGCTTCCCCGTGGTGGAGGTCCAGACCGACGGTCGTTTCGTGGTGAGCAAGGCACCCGGTACGGGTGGCCTGGTCAGCCCGCTGACGGTGGGCGAGCAACTGCTGTATGAGATCGGCAACCCCCAGGCCTACCTGCTGCCGGATGTGATCTGCGATTTTTCCCAGGTGCAATTGCGCCAGGAAGCGGCCGACCGAGTCAGCGTCCAGGGCGCCCGGGGCATACCCCCCAGCCATCAATACAAGGTCAGCGCCACCTACCCGGACGGTTTCCGCTGCACCGCCAGTTGCCTGCTGGCCGGCATCGACGCGGTGGCCAAGGCCCGTCGGGTCAGCCAGGCGATCATCGACAAGACCAGCGAGATGTTCAGCCAGCGCGGCTGGGGCCCCTACAGCGAAGTGAACATCGAACTACTGGGCAGCGAGGCCACCTATGGCCCCCACGGCCAGCGCCAGGACAGCCGCGAAGTGGTGATCAAGCTGGCCGTGCGCCATCCGAACAAGGCGGCCCTGGTGCTGTTCTCCCGGGAGATCGCCCAGGCCGCCACCGGCATGGCCCCGGGCCTGACCGGCATCGTCGGCGGGCGGCCGACGGTGTACCCGGTGATCCGCCTGTTCTCCTTCCTGCTGGACAAGGACCGTTGCCACCTGGAAATCGACTTCGCCGGCCAGCGCCATGCCTGCTCCCTGCCAGGGCCCGAGCCGCTGGACCCAGGCGCCCTGCCCGTTCCCCACCCGCTGCCCAGGCCCCAGGGCCAGGCCGATGCCAGCGTGCCCCTGGTCAAGCTGGCGGTGGCCCGTTCCGGCGACAAGGGCAACCACAGCAACATCGGGGTCATGGCCCGCCACCCCGACTACCTGCCGTGGATCGCCGAGGCCCTGGCCCCGGAAGTCCTGGTGGACTGGATGAGCCATGTGCTGGACCCGGTCCACGGCCGGGTCCAGCGCTGGTACCTGCCAGGCACCCACAGCCTCAACTTCCTCCTGGAAAACGCCCTGGGCGGCGGTGGTGTCGCCAGCCTGCGCATCGACCCCCAAGGCAAGGCCTTCGCCCAGCAACTGCTGGAAATCCAGATCCCGGTGCCCCAGCGCATCGCCGACGCCGTCAATTAAGGAGCTGCCGTGGTGTACGACTCGATCTTCAAAACGCAATTGTTTGCCGGCCAGACCATCCTCGTCACCGGCGGCGGCAGTGGCATCGGCCGTTGCACCGCCCATGAGCTGGCGGCCCTGGGCGCCCGGGTGCTGCTGGTGGGGCGCAAAGCGGAAAAACTCCAGCAGGTCGCCGGCGAGATCGCCGAGGACGGTGGGCTGGTGGACTGGCAGGCCTGCGACATCCGCGACGAGGAGGCGGTCAAGGCCCTGGTCGGTGAACTGATCGAGCGCTTTGGCCCGATCCATGGCCTGGTGAACAACGCCGGCGGCCAGTACCCGGCGCCACTGGCCTCGATCAACCAGAAGGGTTTCGAGACCGTGCTGCGCACCAACCTGGTGGGCGGTTTCCTCATGGCCCGGGAAGTGTTCAACCAGTCCATGAGCAAGCACGGCGGCAGCATCGTCAACATGCTCGCCGACATGTGGGGCGGCATGCCCGGCATGGGTCATTCCGGCGCTGCGCGCTCGGGAATGGACAACTTCACCAAGACCGCCGCCTACGAATGGGGGCATGCCGGGGTACGGGTCAACGCCGTGGCCCCGGGCTGGATCGCCTCCAGCGGCATGGACACCTACGAAGGCGCCTTCAAGGCGGTGATTCCCACCCTGCGCGAGCATGTGCCGCTCAAGCGCATCGGCAGCGAATCGGAAGTCAGCGCGGCCATCGTGTTCCTGCTCAGCCCCGGCGCGGCCTTCATCAGCGGCAGCACCTTGCGCATCGACGGCGCCGCCAGCCTCGGCAGCCGCGCCTGGCCCCTGGGCAAGGCGCGCAACAGCCACTCGTACAACGGTTTTCATCGGGCCTACCTGCCCGATGTGCTCAAGGGCGAGGAATAAGCCATGCCGGTGATCCAATCCCAACTCGATCCCCACAGCGCGCAATTCGCCCAGAACCACCAGGCCATGCTGGCCGGCCTGCAACAGCTGCGCGACATCCAGCAACACCAGTTGGACAAGGCCGCCGAAGCCAAGGCCAAGTTTGAAAAGCGTGGGCAGTTGCTGCCCCGGGAGCGCCTCAACCTGCTGTTGGACCCGGGCGCACCGTTCCTCGAACTGGCCGGCCTGGCCGGCTACAAGCTGCACGACGACAAGGACGGCAGCCAGGCCGGTGGCGGCCTGATCGCCGGCATCGGCTATGTCTGCGGGGTGCGCGTGCTGGTGGCGGCCAACAACAGCGCGATCAAGGGCGGCACCATTTCCCCCAGCGGCCTGTACAAGTCCCTGCGCCTGCAGCAGATCGCCATGGAGAACAAACTGCCGGTGGTGACCCTGGCCGAAAGCGGCGGCGCCAACCTCAACTACGCGGCGGAAATCTTCATCGAAGGTGCGCGCAGCTTCGCCAACCAGGCGCGGATGTCGGCCATGGGCCTGCCGCAGATCACCGTGGTGCATGGCTCGGCCACGGCTGGCGGCGCCTACCAGCCCGGGTTGTCGGACTACGTGGTGGTGGTACGCGGCAAGGCCAAGCTGTTTCTCGCCGGGCCGCCCTTGCTCAAGGCCGCCACCGGCGAGGTCGCCACCGACGAACAGCTCGGCGGCGCCGAAATGCACGCCCAGGTTGCCGGTACCGCCGAGTACCTGGCGGAAAACGATGCCGACGGCATCCGTATCGTTCGCGAGATCGTCAGCCTGTTGCCCTGGAATGCCCAACTGCCGACACAGCCGCCCAGGACCTGGAGCGAACCGTTGTACCCGATAGAGGAACTGCTGGGGCTGGTTCCCGACGACCCGAAGAAACCCTACGACGCCCGGGAAATCGTCGCGCGCCTGGCGGACGGCTCGCAGTTCCTGGAATTCAAGGGCGAGTTCGATGCCCAGACGCTCTGCGGTCACCTGCAGATCCAGGGCCGGGCCTGCGGTTTCATCGGCAACAACGGCCCGATCACCCCCCAGGGCGCGAGCAAGGCCGCGCAGTTCATCCAGCTTTGCGACCAGAGCCAGACACCGCTGCTGTTCTTCCACAACACCACCGGTTTCATGGTCGGCACCGAATCCGAGCAGCAAGGGGTGATCAAGCACGGCTCGAAGCTGATCCAGGCGGTGGCCAACGCCCGGGTACCGAAGCTGACCATCGTGGTCGGCGGCTCCTACGGCGCCGGCAACTATGCGATGTGCGGCCGCGGCCTGGACCCGCGTTTCATCTTCGCCTGGCCCAATAGCCGTACCGCGGTGATGGGCGGCGCCCAGGCCGGCAAGGTGCTGCGCATCGTCACCGAGGCCAAGCACGCCAAGAACGGCCAGGAGGCCGACCCGAAGATGCTCGACATGCTGGAGCAGGTCACCGCGCAGAAGCTCGACAGCCAGTCCACCGCACTGTACGGCAGCGCCAACCTGTGGGACGACGGTCTGATCGACCCGCGTGACACGCGCACCTTGCTGGGCCTGCTGCTGGACATCTGCCATGAAGCCCAGGTGCGCCCGCTGCAACCCAACAGCTTTGGTGTGGCGCGGTTCTGATCGCGCAGAACGGCCCGCAGGTAGTGGGCCACAACGATCCGCTGGTGACGTCACTCAACTTGAGAAGGACAACAACAATGATCTTCACCCAGGAACACGAAGAACTGCGGCGCACGGTGCGCAATTTTGTCGAGCGCGAGATCAACCCCCATGTCGATGAATGGGAAGAAGCCGGGCGCTTCCCCATCCACGAGATTTTCCGCAAGGCCGGCGAGCTGGGCCTGCTGGGCATCTCCAAGCCAGAGAAGTTCGGCGGCATGGGCCTGGACTACAGCTACTCGGTCGTTGCCGCCGAAGAGTTCGGCACCATCCGCTGCGGCGGCATTCCCATGTCCATCGGTGTGCAGACTGACATGTGCACCCCGGCCCTGGCGCGCTTCGGCTCCGATGAACTGCGCGACGAATTCCTGCGCCCGGCCATCAGCGGCGAGCAGGTGGGCTGCATCGGCGTTTCCGAGGTCGGGGCCGGCTCCGACGTGGCCGGGCTCAAGACCCACGCCCGCAAGGACGGCGACGACTACGTGATCAACGGCAGCAAGATGTGGATCACCAACTCCCCCAGCGCCGATTTCATCTGCCTGCTGGTCAACACCTCGGACGACAAGCCCCACGTCAACAAGTCGCTGATCATGGTGCCGATGAACGCCCCTGGTATCAGCCTCAGCCCGCACCTGGACAAACTCGGCATGCGCAGCTCGGAAACCGCCCAGGTGTTCTTCGACAACGTGCGGGTGCCCCAGCGCAACCGCATCGGCCACGAAGGCGCCGGGTTCATGATGCAGATGCTGCAGTTCCAGGAGGAGCGGCTGTTCGGCGCGGCGAACATGATCAAGGGCCTGGAGTACTGCATCGACAGCACCATCGAGTACTGCAAGGAGCGCAAGACCTTCGGCAACCCGCTGATCGACAACCAGGTGATCCACTTCCGCCTGGCCGAGCTGTCCAGCGAGATCGAGTGCCTGCGGGCCCTGGTGTACCAGGCCACCGAACAATACGTGCGCGGCCAGGACGTGACCCGCCTGGCCTCCATGGCCAAGCTCAAGGCCGGGCGCCTGGGCCGCGAGGTCAGCGACAGCTGCCTGCAGTACTGGGGCGGCATGGGTTTCATGTGGGACAACCCGGTGGCCCGGGCCTATCGCGATGTGCGCCTGGTGTCCATCGGCGGCGGTGCCGACGAGATCATGCTGGGGATCATCTGCAAACTCATGGGCATCCTGCCCGGGAAGAAGAAATGAGCCTGTTGCCGAGTTGCCAGACCCTATTGCTGGAATCACGCGACGGCGTGCTGTTCATCACCCTCAACCGCCCCGAGTGCCGCAACGCCATGAGCCTCGAGATGGTGGCGGAATTGCGCACGGTGCTGGCCGCCGTGAACGAGCGCCGCAGCATCCGGGCCCTGGTGCTGCAGGGCGCTGGCGGACACTTCTGCGCGGGTGGCGACCTCAAGGACATGGCCGGCGCCCGGGCCAGGGGTGCCGCGGCCTACCGTGAATTGAACCGGGCCTTCGGCGCGTTGCTCGAAGAAGCGCAGAAAGTCCCCCAGGTGCTGGTCTGCGTACTGCAGGGCGCGGTGCTCGGCGGCGGTTTTGGCCTGGCCTGCGTCAGCGATATCGCCATCGCCGAGCACTCGGCGCAGTTCGGCATGCCGGAAACCAGCCTCGGCCTGCTGCCGGCACAGATCGCCCCGTTCGTGGTCCGGCGCATCGGCCTGACCCAGGCCCGGCGCCTGGCGCTGACCGCCGCCCGCTTCAATGGCGAAGAGGCCCGGCACCTGGGCCTGGTGCACTTCGTCGAGAACGATGCCACGGCGCTGCAGGAGCGCCTGGAGCAGCAACTGGCGCAGGTCCTGCGCTGCGCCCCTGGGGCCAATGCACAGACCAAGGCCCTGCTGCTGGCCAGCGTCGACCAGCCCCTGGGACCGCTACTGGACCAGGCCGCCGACGACTTCGCCCAGGCCGTCAGCGGTGAGGAAGGCACCGAAGGCACCCTGGCCTTCGTGCAGAAACGCAAACCGTCCTGGGCCGGCTGACGCCCCACACAGACACAGGAAGCCTACGATGCCCGCGTTCACCAAGATCCTGATCGCCAACCGTGGCGAAATCGCCTGCCGGATCCAGCGCACCGCCCAGCAGCTTGGCTATCGCACCGTCGCCGTATTCAGCGACGCCGACGCCGAGGCGCCCCATGTGCGCATGGCGGACGAAGCCGTGCGCATAGGCCCCGCGCCGGTCCAGCAGTCCTACCTGGATAGCGCCGCGATCCTCGATGCAGCCCGGCGCAGCGGCGCCGATGCCATCCATCCCGGCTATGGCTTTCTTTCGGAGAACGCCGAGTTCGCCGCGGCCTGCGCGGCTGCCGGCATCACCTTCATCGGCCCCAGCGCCGCGGCCATCGAGCTGATGGGCAGCAAGCGCCGCTCGAAACTCGCCATGCTCGAGGCCGGCGTGCCCTGCATCCAGGGCTACCAGGGCGAAGAACAAGACGATGCCACCTTGCAGCGCGAAGCCCAGCGCATCGGTTATCCGTTGATGATCAAGGCCAGTGCCGGTGGCGGTGGGCGCGGCATGCGCCTGGTACAGGAACCCGGGCAACTGCTGGAGCAGATCAGGACCGCACGCTCCGAGGCGCTGCACGCCTTCGGCAGCGACGAACTGATCCTGGAACAAGCGCTGGTCGAGCCGCGCCATGTGGAGATCCAGGTCTTCGGCGATCACCACGGGCAGTTGATCTACCTGGGCGAGCGCGACTGCTCGATCCAGCGCCGCCACCAGAAGATCGTCGAGGAGGCGCCCTGCCCGGTCATGACCCAGGAGTTGCGCCAGGCCATGGGCGAAGCGGCGCTCAAGGCCGGACGGGCCGTGGACTATGTTGGCGCCGGCACCGTGGAGTTCCTGCTCGATGCCCGGGGGCAGTTCTACTTCCTGGAAATGAACACCCGCCTGCAGGTGGAGCACCCGGTTACCGAACTGGTCACCGGCCTGGACCTGGTGGCCCTGCAACTGCAGGTGGCTGCCGGCGAGCCACTACCGCTGAAGCAAGAACAGGTGCGCTTGTCCGGCCACGCCATCGAAGTGCGCCTGTATGCCGAGGACCCGGCCCAGGGTTTTCTGCCACAGACCGGCCAGGTGCTGCGTTGGGAACCGGCGCCGGGCATCCGCACCGATCATGGCGTACAGGAAGGCCAATGGGTCAGCCCCTTCTACGACCCGATGCTGGGCAAGCTGATCGCCCACGGCGCCACCCGTGAGGAGGCCCGGCGCAAGCTGCTGCGCGGCGTCGAGGATTGCGTGTTGCTGGGCCTGGAAAGCAACCGGCGCCTGCTGGCCAACCTGCTCGGGCACCCGGTGTTCGCCAGCGGCCAGTTCAGCACGGCATTCATCGCCGAACACTTTGCCGAGGATCCGAGCCTGCAACCGCAGCTTCCCGGCCACGAGGAACTGGCCATCGCCGCCGCGTTGTTTCATCACCACGGCGCCAAGGCCCATGCCGGGCCGCTCGCCGCCTGGCGCAATAACGCCGGTGTACCGCTGCACTACGGCCTGGGGCAGGAGGAACAGCACTGGTCCTTGCAACTGAGCCCGGGGACCGCAGGCCTGGTGCAGGTCCACCAGGCAGGGCAATTAGTGGAGTTGAAGGTCTGCAGCGCCGACGGTCGCCGGGCCATCCTGGAGGTTGGGGGCATCCGCCGGCACTACGCCTACCACCTGGAAAACCAGGAGCTCTGGCTGCACAGCCGACAGGGCAGCCTGCACCTGCAGGATCGAACCCATGCCCCGGTCCAGAGCCAGTTGAGTGCCCATTCGGGAACGCTCAAGGCACCGATGGATGGCGCCATCGTCGACGTGCTGGTGAGCGAGGGCATGCGCGTCAGCAAGGGCCAGCTATTGCTGGTGCTGGAGGCGATGAAGATGGAGCATCCGCTCAAGGCCGGAATCGACGGGATGATCACCCGGGTCCAGGTCGGCCTCGGCGACCAGGTGAAGAACCGCCAGGTACTGCTGGAGGTGGAATAGGCCGGCAGGCGGCCATCGATGCCGGCCACGAAGTACTCCGCCTGGCGCTCCCCCCTAGGCGGATTCCCCGGCTTTGGCTACGCTCAAGCGTCATCAAGAAGGTTGAAGGCTGGAATTCGTAATGCCCCACTGGCTGGTAATAGATTTGGAAGCCACGACGGATGAAGGGGGCTGGCCGGTGAGCGAGATGGAAATCATCGAGATCGGCGCCACGCTGGTCAACCGCCAAGGCCGGGAACAGGACCACTTCCAGCGCTTCGTGCGTCCCCAGCGGCGCCCGATGCTGACGCCGTTCTGTCGCGAATTGACCCACATCACCCAGGCCAACATCGACGCCGCCGCGCCCTTGACCGAAGTCTGGAGCCAGTTCGAACGCTGGCTGACCCAGCATCAGCCGCGCCTGGAAGGCTGGGCCAGCTGGGGCGACTACGATCGCAAGCAGTTGCAGTTGGAGTGGCACAACCAGCACTTGCACAGCCTGCTCAACGATGTCCCCCATATGAACCTCAAGCAGCGCTTCGCCAAGGCCCGGCGCCTGGAGCGCCCCCTGGGCCTGAATGCCGCCTTGCAACTGGCGGGCATGCAGTTCAACGGCCAGCAGCACCGGGCGCTGGAAGATGCACGAAATACGGCGCGCCTATTGCCGCTGATTCTTCCCTGATGGCGACAGGTGACGGCCCTTCGGGCCTTGTGCATACTGGCCGGCCTTTTTGACCCATTCTTGAGGAATCGCCCATGTTTAAAGTCAACGAGTACTTCGACGGCACCGTCAAGTCGATTGCCTTCGGCACGGCCGAAGGTCCCGCCACCATTGGCGTCATGGCCCCGGGCGAATACGAATTCGGTACCGCGCAACGGGAAATCATGCACGTGGTTTCCGGCGCCCTGACCGTCAAGCTGCCAGGCAGCGACGAGTGGCAGACCTTCGCTGGCGGCAGCCACTTCAACGTACCGGCCAACAGCAAGTTCCAGCTCAAGGTCGCGGTGGACACCGCCTACCTGTGCGAATACCGCGGCTGATCCCTCGCCCGGTTTTTAGCAACGCATGAAAAATGCCCGTCCCCCCACCAGGAGACGGGCATTTTTTTGCCTCGCCAAGGCTACTCGAGAACGGTCACCGGCATGCCCAGCTGCAACTGGCCATGACCGTCGTTGACCAGGTTCTGGCCGAACATCGCTCCATCCTCCCGGGCCCGGTACTTTTGCAAGGTCGCCAGGGGCTCACGATCAGCACTGCGCTCGCCCGTCTGCGGATCGATGGTGGTGAGGATGCAGCGCGAGCAAGGCTTGACCACGCGGAACTCGACATTGCCGATGCGCACCCGCTTCCAGTTGTCCTCGGCGAACGCTTCGCTGCCCTCGACCACCAGGTTGGGCCGAAACCGCAGCATCTCCAAGGGCCGGCCAACCCGGCTCGCCAGGTCGTCCAGGGAGGCCTGGCCGATCAGCAGCAAGGGAAAACCGTCGGCAAAGGCGACTTGGTCATCATCCTTGCCGTAGCCGGCAGCGGTGGTCCGCGCCCGCTCCAGCGGGACCTGCACCAGGCGCGTGGGCTTGCCGATGAATTCGCTGACCCAGGCCCCGGCCTCGTCGCCGGCATCGGGCACCCGCAAGGTGTCCTGCCAGATGGTCACACCGCGCAGGGCCGCCGTCTCATTCGGCAGCGCCACCTCCAGCGGGGCCAGGCCCGGGGCACTGAGGGTCAGGCCACCCTGGGCATTCCACAATGCCGAGAGCTGGCTCATCCGTCCCACGGCACGCTGGGTCAGGAAGCGTCCACTGGCCTCATCCACCAGCATCCAGCGGCGATCGCCCTCAAGGCCGAGCTTGTCCAGGCCGATCTGTTGCAGGGTCTCGCCCCTGGCGGATTTCAACGGATACCGATAAAGCGCGCTAAGACGCATGTCCTGCTCCCTACGGGGGAAAAACGCCCACCCTATACCAGCGCCCCGGTGAAACAAAGATCCGTGACACTGGCTCGCCGGCCTCAGGCGTCGACTTCATCCAGCAGCAGGCGCTGGCGCACCACATCCACCAGCTTGTCGGGCTGGAACTTGGAGAGGAAGTTGTCGCAGCCGACCTTCTTGACCATGGATTCGTTGAAGCTGCCCGACAACGAGGTGTGCAGTACCACGTAGAGCCCGCGCAGGCGCGGGTCGTTGCGGATCTCGGTGGTCAGGCGATAGCCGTCCATCTCCGGCATCTCGGCGTCGGTGAACACCATCAGCAGCTTCTCGGTCATGTCGACCCCAGTATCGGCCCAGGCCTTGAGCATCTTCAGGGCCTTGAGGCCATCGCTGGCGATGTGCATCTTCACCCCCAACTGGCCCAGGGTGTCGCGCAGTTGCGACAGCGCCACGTTGGAATCGTCCACCAGCAGCACTTCGCGGCCACGGGCACGGGCCAACAGCGGGTCGTCGAGCTTGTCGCGGGAAACCTTGGCGTTGTACGGCACGATCTCGGCCAGCACCTTCTCGACGTCGATGACTTCCACCAGTTGGTCATCGACCTTGCTGATGGCGGTCAGGTAGTGCTGGCGGCCGGCGCTGGAGGGCGGCGGCATGATGGCTTCCCAGTTCATGTTGACGATACGGTCCACGCCCCCCACCAGGAACGCCTGCACCGAGCGGTTGTACTCGGTGACGATGATGGTGCTGTTGGGCCCCGGGACCAGCGGACGCATGCCGATGGCCTGGGACAGGTCGATCACCGGCAGGGTCTGGCCACGCAGGTTGACCACGCCACAGACGAATGGATGGCGCTGGGGCATCAGGGTCAACTTCGGCAGTTGCAGGACTTCCTGGACCTTGAAGACGTTGATCGCGAACAATTGCCGACCGGCCAGGCGGAACATGAGGATTTCCAGGCGATTCTCACCCACCAATTGCGTGCGTTGATCTACCGTGTCGAGAATGCCGGCCATTGATGACTCCTGGGCTGTGCTGATGAATTCACTAAAGACTGATATCGGCCAGGGACGCCGTATCTTGACCCGTATGCAAATTGCCACACAAAGCCATTGATGTCACATTAACATCATGCTTTACTTCGGTGGTCAATTTAGCAGCATGGCTGCAGCGCCGCCGAGACCTCTATTCCGGCGGAAGGTTCCCGCGCCTAAGGGATTCCCCTATCAACAATCAGGACCAGCCTGATATTCGCAATATCCAATAGCCATTAATGTGACGCCATTCTCATTGCATGAATGGAGTCAGGCTTTTGTTTTTGATCGCAGAAAGGTGGCCCGGCACCCTTTCAAGCCTAAGTTCCCCTGCTCCTGAAGCCCCAGCGCTGATGCGCTGCCTGGCTGTGAGCGGCATCTGGCTGCCAACGCTGGACGATAAGCATCGAGCATCGTCAATGGCTGCACGCGCGGAAAAAACTCCAGACTTGTCTAATATTCAATTTCTCAAAACACCTTCCAACTTGAAACCGTTCAGCCAACGCCCTATCCCACCATCGGAAACGAAGTCATGGATATAAGCATGCTAAAGGACGGCCATGAGTGCGCTACCCCTCTGCCCGAATTCCTGCTTGAAGCCCAGACCCTGCTGGCCAAATCGGAAGACTGCCTGAGCCACCTGCACTTGATCAGGAATGACGAGGAGGCCATCAGTTGCCTGCTCGTCAGCCTGCAGCGCCTGGCCCAATGTGCAGCCCGCCATGCCATCAGCCCGCTGCATGAGTTCTCAGTGCACATCCACGGCCTGCTCAAGCGCCCCCAGCACCCGTTGGACCTCAACGACCAGGTGCTGGAATCCCTCAAGAGCTGCCTGACCCTGATGGCCTGGCAACTGGAACTGATCGACCCGAACGATGGCCAGTTGAATATGGATGACAGCGAACAGGTCATGCTGATCGAGGAATTGGCCGACCAGGTCTCGCAGAACTGCACCTGCACACTCCCTACTTGCAGGCACTAGTTTGTATACCGCCCAAGGTGTGCGAATAACATCAGGCAAAGATGGCCAGGCAACACAAGAATAAGTAGCCGGCTAAGTATCTACGCTACTGTCGTTATTGAACATCACATACCCAAGAACGACACTCCCCACTAAACAATCCAACTTCTTGCGATCCGGGATTTAATCTTCCGAGACTTGCGTGCCCCAATGGAAGCTGACTTCACTCTGAACGCTTATTGAGCGATACCGCTGCCGAACGCCGCACGGCAGATACGCTGAGTCGCAACTTTATTGACTTTCCGGACATGTATATCAAGTACCTGAGCGCGACCGGCGGTATCTTCGGTGGTATTATGCGGCGCACTAATGAACCGTATTAATGGCACATTGACTCCAATGTCGATAATCACTATCAGGCCTGCACAAGAGATACAGACAGAACTGATTGAAATCACCTATTCAAATGGCACCGCTTCTCAAACAGGCCCCGTCACCTGCTCCTGACCGGGCTCATCGCAGCGAACATTCATTGGCTCCATCCGCTATGTACGCCAGCCTCAAGTCACTGTTCTCCTGGCCCATCTCCCAAGATCGCCTACGCTGGCTCAGCCTACTGCTGTGCTCAGGCTCGGCCGTGGGCAATGTGCTGGTTTATTGCCTGAGCCGCCCTCTGCCCCTGGCGTTGCTGGTTCTCAACGTGGTGGCACTGGCATGTATCTGGGCGCAGTACGGCTATTCGCGTAAATCCATCCGTTTTCAGCCCCAGGAGCTGGCCGAGCGCTTGCTGCAAGTCAAGGAAAACGAACGCCACCGCCTCAGCCGCGAACTGCACGATGACATCGGCCAGTTGCTGACGGCGGCAAAACTGCAGGCCGACTGGCTCAAGCGGCGCCTGCCGGACGACCTGCAAGAGCATTTCGCGCTGCTTGGCACCACCCTGGAAGAAACCCTGGCCAAGGTCCGCGACGTATCGGCCATTCTCAATCCCCGCCAGCTAGCCAGCCTGGGGCTCGAGGCCAGCCTGCGCGCCCATCTGATCAAGACCCTGGAAAGCAGCACAGTGCACTGGAGCCTGGAGTGCCACCAGCGCCTGGCCGGCATCCCCGAGGAAATGGCCGTGGCAGCGTTTCGCATCACCCAGGAAGCGGTGACCAACATGCTGCGCCACGCCCACGCCAAGAACCTGCTGGTACGCCTGCAACGCCTGCCGGAAGGGCTTTCACTGTTCATCAGCGATGATGGCCAAGGCTTTGCCCCCGCCGCGAACCCTGGAGAGCAGGGCCAGTGCGGCATGGCCGGCATGCAGGAACGAATCAGCCAACTGGGCGGTTTCCTCAAGGTCACCAGCGAGATCGACCAGGGCACCCAGATCGAAGCTCTCTTTCCCTGGGCCCCTCGCACCCTGGAGCGGGCCAGCACGAATAAGGTTTTACATTGACCTGTAATTTACTCTTGGTGGATGACCACTCGCTCATCAGGGCTGGCGTGCGTGCGCTGGTCATGGATATTCCCGGATACGCCGTGATCGGTGAAGCCGACGATGGCTCGCACCTGCTGGAAATGGTCGAGAAGCTCCATCCAGACATCATCCTGCTGGACCTGTCGATGAAGCATACCGGCGGCCTGGAAGCGTTGCGCCGACTCAAGGCCGCCCGCCCGCAGAGCAAGGTCCTGATCCTGTCCATGCATACTGATCCGGCCCTGATCATGCAGGCCCTGGAGTCCGGGGCCCACGGCTATCTGCTCAAGGACACCACGGCTACCGAGCTGGGGCATGCCCTGGAAGCCCTGCGCAACGGCGAACGCTACTTGAGCCCGGCGATTGCCCATACCGTGATCAACCAGGCCCTGACCCGCTCCCAGAAGACCCAGCCGCCACCTGCCGACACCCATAACCTGACAGCCCGCCAGCTGGAAATCCTGCGACTGATAGTGCGCGGCAAGTCGACCCGGGAAATCGCCCAGGGACTGGGGTTGAGCATCAAGACCGTGGAAACCCATCGCTCGCAGATCATGAAGCGCCTGCAGATCTTCGATGTCGCCGGGCTGGTCCTGTTCGCCGTGCGCGAACGCATCATCAGCCTCGACGACTGACTCAGCCATCGGTGCCCAGCAACGGCGATCCCTGCGGCAAGTGCATCTGCAAGGCCGCGGGCCGGGCAGTGAAACGCAGCAGCTCACCTTGCCGCGGCTCGCCGTCGAGGTTGATATCCAGGCCACGCGAGGCCTTGATCTCGACCCACGGCAGGCGGGCCCGGATGAACAAGTCGTCGATGCCCATGTCCCCTGCCAGCAGGCTCTTCAGAGCACCCACCAACTCCTGGGGCGCCGGCAGGATGCTGACATCGAGCAACCCATCGTCGATCAGGGCTCCCGGGCACAGCTCATGACCGCCGCCAGCCTGTCGACCATTGCCAATGCCCAGCGCCAGCAACTGGCCATGCCAGTGAAAACCCGGCCCCTGCAACTCGCCATAGGCCGCGCTCAGCTGCGCAAAGCGCGATAACCCGGTAAACAGGTACGCGGCTCCCCCCAGGACTTTCTTCAGGTCGGGCGATGTATTGGCGGTCACCTGGCTGCCGAAACCACCGGTGGCCATGTTCAGGAAAACCTGCCCGCCAACCTCCCCCAGATCCACCGGCCGGGCCGGGACATCCAGCAAGTCCAGGGCCGCCGATGGCTCCAGTGGCACGCCGGCCGCCCGCGCGAAATCATTGGCCGTTCCCAGAGGCAGCGGCACCAGGCTGGCCGGCTGCGAGGCTTCGGCCAAGGCCTGGGCGACATCGCGCAACGTACCATCGCCACCACCGGCGATCAGTTGCCGGTAACCTGCGTCCAGCGCCTCCCCGACCAGGCGCTGGGCATCCCCGGCCTCCCACGTCAGGCGTACCGCCAGGTCCCAGCCCGCCTCCCGCCTGGCCTGGACCGCAGCCCGCAGCTCTTCGTTGAGTGCCTGCTTGCCGTGCAGGATCAACAACGCCTTGTGTTCACTCATTGGTCATCTCTCCCGTGTTCAATGGCTGCGAAAAATGTGGACCCTGGCCGGCGAGAAAAAGATCTGCCGCCAAGGATTATTTTTTACCGGCAACCCGATTCGCACGCCCTTTATCAGCCTGCAAGGGAGATAAAGGGCACGCAAAAAAAGATCTTTCATCACCAAGCGGTTTTCAATTCGCAAGCTTCTGTTTCATGAGCTTTACTCAGCCAAGTCATCTGGATGAGCAGGCTCGACAGCGGGTCGATCGGCATCGGGAACCCCACCCCGCCATGGACAGCGCCTGCACCCCGGTGAAAAGCGACCAGGTCGGCAATGGCGTGGCGCGCCTAGAGCAGGGCTTCCGGGTGCGGAGTGAATGCTCGAAGTTGTGGCCGGTTCTTCCAGTCAACCGGTGTGCCTTGGGTCGAGGGAATTGATCTTATGCGGTTGCAACCTGTAGACAGCCTGTTACTGACTCGCCCCAGCATGGTCGAGTACTTCCTGTTCGGTATCCGCGTAGCCCACGGCATGACCGCGATCCTTCCAGGGCTCCTGCTACTGCTGCTGGCGAACGACCTGCCCAATACCCTGAAGAGCGACCTGACCATCCTCGCGTTCTTCGGCGTCATCAGCGTGCTGATCTTCCAGGCCCTGGGGGTCTACGCCGAATCCATCTTTAGCAACTTGCTGCGCTTCCAACTGACCCTGTTCGCCTGGTCGGCCTCCTTTTGCGTGCTGTTGTTCATGCACCACTCGATGCTGATGTTCAACGCCATCGACAATCGCGGGCTGCTGGCCTGGTTCTTTGGCAGTTTCGTGCTGTTCGGAATCGAGCGCCTGATCCTACTGACCCTGTTCCAGCAACTGATGCAGCGGGGCGTGTTCCTGCAGAACGCGGTCATTCTCGGTGCCACGGAAAATGGCCAGCGCCTGGCCGAATACCTGGCCCAGCACCAGGACATCCGTTCCGGCGTCATCGGTTTCATCGACGACCGAATCGGTCGCCTGCCCAAGGTGCTGTGCAACCTGCCGCTGCTGGGCAACTCCAGCGACCTGGAACGCCTGATCCGCGAGGAGAAGGTCACCCAAGTCCTGGTCGCCCTGCCCTGGTCGGCGGAAAGCCGCATGGCCTACGTCATTCGTGAACTGCGCCGGCTCCCGGTGAACGTGTTGCTGGTTCCCGACATGGTGGCCTTCCGGCATGCCCACAACCGCATCACCGAAGTCGCCAACCTGCCGATGTTCAACGCCTCCGAGGTCCCCCTGCGAGGCTGGTCGCCGTTCTTCAAGCGCCTGGAGGACATGATCCTGTCCACTATTGCCCTGGTCCTGCTGTCCCCGGTGATGCTGCTGGTGGCCCTGGCGATCAAGCTGGATTCCAGGGGCCCTGTGCTGTTCAAGCAAAAGCGCTATGGCTACAACAACCGGCTGATCCAGGTCTACAAGTTCCGTTCCATGCACCAGCACATGAGTGATGCCAACGCCGAGAAGCAGACTACCCGCGGCGATCCACGCATCACCCGGGTCGGGCGTTTCATCCGCAAGACCAGCCTCGATGAGTTGCCACAGCTGTTCAACGTGTTCGGCGGCAGCATGTCGATGGTCGGCCCGCGCCCCCATGCCACGGCAACCAAGGCCGCGGGCATCCTGTTCGAAGAGGCGGTCAAGGAGTACACCTCACGGCACCGGGTCAAGCCGGGCATCACCGGCCTGGCACAGATCAACGGTTACCGGGGTGAAACCGACACCCTGGAAAAAATCGAGAAACGTGTCGAATTCGACTTGGAATACATCGAAAACTGGTCGGTCTGGTTCGATCTGTACATCCTGTTCCGCACCGTTCCCTCCGTGATCATGACCCGCGAGGCCTTTTGAATGAGCACACTCATTCCCTGCATCATCGCTGGCGGCGCCGGCACCCGTCTGTGGCCGGTGTCCCGCGAGGCAATGCCAAAACCCTTCATGCGCCTGCCCGACGGCGAAAGCCTGCTACAGAAGACCTTCGTGCGCGCCGCGAACCTGAACGATGTCGGTCGGCTGTTGACGGTGACCAACCGCGAAGTGTTCTTCCGTACCCTCGATGACTATCGCCTGCTGAACAAGAAGCGGGTCGACCTGGACTTCATCCTCGAACCCTTCGGACGCAATACCGCACCGGCCATCGCTGCAGCGGCCCTGCATGTCAGCCGCCTGTATGGCGAGGACGCACAAATGCTGGTGCTACCGGCCGACCACCTGATCAAGGACCTGGCAGCCTTCTCGACAGCGGTGGAGCATGCCCGGCAACTGGCCGAACAAGGCTGGCTGGTGACTTTCGGCCTTGTGCCGACCCACGCCGAAACCGGTTTTGGCTACATCGAGAAAGGCCAGGGCCTGAACGACGCCGGCTTCCAGGTCAGCCGCTTCGTCGAAAAACCCGATGCCGCCACGGCCCAGCGCTATGTCGACGGCGGCCTGCACCTGTGGAACGGTGGCATGTTCTGCATGCGCGCCGACGCGATTCTCCAGGAGCTTCGGGAATTCGTGCCCGAAGTGGTCAGCGCCGTGGAGCGTTGCCTGGAGCTGAGCCATCGCAAGGAGGGCAAGCATGAGTTGCAAGTGGAGCTGGACGGCGAGAGTTTCGCCCTGGCCCCGGACATTTCCATCGACTACGCGGTGATGGAGCGCTCGAAGAAGGTCGCCGTGGTGCCCTGCCAACTGGGCTGGAGCGATATCGGCTCGTGGCAGGCCGTGCGGGAACTGACCCCGGCGGACGAGCACGGCAACCAGTGCAACGGCGAGACCGTGCTGCATGATGTCCGCAACTGCTACATCGATTCACGCAAGCGCCTGGTGGGCGGGGTTGGCCTGGATAACCTGATCATCATCGACACCCCCGACGCCCTGCTGGTGGCCGACGGCAAGCGTAGCCAGGACGTCAAGCTGATCGCCCAGGAGCTCAAGCGCCTGGGCCACGACGCCTACAAGCTGCACCGCACCGTGACCCGGCCCTGGGGCACCTACACCGTGCTGGAGGAAGGACCGCGCTTCAAGATCAAGCGCATCATGGTCAAGCCCGATGCCTCGCTGTCGCTGCAAATGCACCATCACCGCAGCGAGCACTGGATCGTCGTCAGCGGCATGGCCCGGGTGACCAATGGCGAGGACGAATTCCTGCTCAATACCAACGAATCGACCTTCATCAAGCCGGGGCGCACCCACCGGCTGGTCAATCCCGGGGTGATCGACCTGGTGATGATCGAAGTACAGAGCGGGGAGTATCTCGGAGAGGACGACATCGTGCGTTTCAACGACATCTATGGGCGGGCACCCGCCGAAACCGCAAAGACCTGAAGGCGCACTTGCGCTTGAATCTGGCCCGACAGGGAGCTGTAACTATGCACGCCAGGAAGACCGCTCGATGAAAAGACTGCTGCTGATTTCCAGTGTCCTCATACTGTGCGCCTGTTCCATACCGGCGAAAGTGGAGTTACCTCCCAGCCAGGACCTGCAGGCGGGCCACCGAGCCGGTGAAGCCCTGGCCGGCAAGCCGCTGCCACCGCAGCGGATTCGCCCGGGCGATACCCTGCGCATCGTCCGCAACACCGGTGAGGCTCCGTCGATCTCGGCCTTCACCGCCAACTCGATCTACGAGCTGACGCTGTTCACCGTGCTTAACGACGGCACCTTCTCCTACCCCTACGCCGGCCAGATCAAGGCCGCGGGGCTGACCCCGCAGCAGTTGACCCAGGTCCTGGAAAACAAGCTGAAGAACGTCTACCAGGACTCGGCGCTGACGGTGAACATCAACCAGGCGCCGGGCAACACCGTGTTCGTCGGTGGCTCGGTACGCAACCCGGTATCCCTGCCGGTCACGGTGACCACCACCCTGGAGCAGGCCATCGTCGGTGCCGGGGGCCTGCTATCGGTAGGCGACAGCCGCAATATCGCCCTGCTGCGCGAAGGCGAGGACGGTCGCTACAAGACCTACTTCTTCGACTATCGCAAGTTCATGATCGCCGGCAACGCCGGGACGCCACCGGTGCTGCTGCAACGTGGGGACGTGGTGTTCGTGCCCAAGTCCAGCGTCGGCAACGGCATTGAATGGGTGGATGTGTACCTCAACCAGCTGATTCCGTTCACCAAGTCGATCGGTGTCTCAGCCAGCTACGAAATCAACCGTCAATCCAGCAATTGATCGCCAAGGACTGCCCATATGATCAATATCCGTTCCTTTCGCGATTTGCTGCGGCTGTTCTTCATCTTCAAGCGCGAGGTGAAGATCACCGTGCTGGTGACCTTCATCATTATCGTGCTGGGTGCTTTCCTGCTGCCCAACCGCTTCGAATCCACCGCGTTGCTGCTGGTCAAGCCAGGGCGCGATACCAGCACCCTGCCGATCGAGATCTCCGATCGCCAGGCGGTGGTGATCCCCAGTGCCCAGCGTGACCCGATCCTCGACGAGGAGCGCATCCTCACCGGTGCCCCCATTGCCCGCAAGGTCGCGCAGCAGTATCTCGACGACCTGTCCCGCCAACCCCAGCCCGGTGGCGTGCTGGGTACCATCAAGAACGCGCTCAAGAGTGCCGTGGAAGGCATCGCCGATCTGTTTCGCGGGTTGCTACAACTGGTGGGCCTGGTGGAGAAGCAAACCCCGGTCGAACGCCTGACCGAACGCATGCTCAAGAACTTCAGCGTGACCCATGTCGCCGGCTCTTCAGTGATGGAGGTGAGCTTCACCTGGAACGACCCGCAAGTGGCCCAGACCGTGGTCAAGAGCTGGATCGAGCAGTACCAGCAAGAACGCGCGCAAACCCTGGGGCGCAAGAGCCTCTACGCGTTCTATGAAGGTGAAAGCACCAGCACCAACCAACGCATCCTCGGCTACAAGAAACAAATCACCGACTACCTGAACCAGTTGGGCGCCGTCAGCATCGAGGAGCGCCTGAACGATATCTCGCGCAACCTCAATAACCTCAAGGGTGAGCACCTCAATACCACCCGGGCGGTGGCGTCCACCAAGAGTGGCCTGGACACCATCCAGAACCAGCTCAACAGCATGAAGAAAGAGATCAGCATTGGCCGCCAGATGAGCCTCAACCCTGATCGCCAGGACCTGCAGCAACGGATCAACGCCAAGCAGATCGAGCGCCAGGAAATGCTTCGCACCTTCAAGGAAGGGGCGCCGCCGGTGCGTGCCATGGATGCTGCGATCGCCAACCTGCAGTCCCTGTTGCGAGCCGAGAACGCAACCGTTCAACGCAGCGAGAACCTGGCACCGAACCCGGTCTACACCCGCCTGCAGAACAGCTTCGCCGACCAACAGGCCAGCCTCAGCCGCCTGCAGACCCAAGCCGCCCAACAGGAAAGCCAGCTGCTCAAGCTGGAACAGGACCGGCGCCAGGCGCTCGCCCTGGAACCTGAGCTGGCACGCCTGCAACGCGAACTCAGTGCCGCCGAGAAGAGCTTCGCGCTCTATAGCGACAGCACCGAGAAGGCACGGATCGACCGCGAACTGGACCAGAGCCAGATCAGCAACATCGCCGTGATCGAAGAAGCTACCTTCCAGCCCAGCCGGATCTTCCCCAAGAGCCTGACCATGTTGCTGGTGGCCATTCCCCTGAGCCTGGCGGTAGGCCTTCTGGCCCTGTATTTCTTCTATCTGCTGGACCAGCGCATCCACGATGGCGACCAGTTGGAGGAGCGTTTCGGCGTCAAGGTCTGGAGCAGCCTGCAAGACCTGCACAGCCACTTGCCACAGCGCAACAGTGCCTTCACCGCCAGCCTCTACCGGCTGTATGGCGTACTGCCGTTGAAACAGGTGGCCGAGCGCGGCCTGGTGATCGGCCTGACCTCGGCACGCCATGGCGAAGGCGTGAGCTTTGTCACCGGGCACCTGCGCGACCTGCTGCAAGAGCGCGGCCACACCGTACGGGTCGATGGTTCGCCAAACGCAGCCCCGGGTGAAATCGTACTGCTGGAGGCCTCCGGCTTCTTCTCCAACCAGGAAGCCTTCGTCAGCTTGCGCGAGGCCGACCTCATCGCCCTGATCATCGAAGCCGAAACCACCACGGTGCCGATACTGCAAAACGCCTTGTCGATCCTCAACACTGCATTCAAGCGGGTCGACGGCATCATTCTCAACCGTCGCCGCTTCGGTATCCCGGAAAACGTGCTCAACTTCATGGCGCGAATCAGGAGCCCCCACTGATGCATATCGCCGTGCTGGCCCCCATGCCCCCCGAGCAGAACGGTATTGCCGACTATGCCGCACACCTGCGCGCGGCGTTGCAGGACCAGGGGTTGCAGGTCAGCACGCCACTGCAGGGAGTAGGCAACGATCCACAACGCGCCATCGAGCGCGTGGACCAGGTCGACTGGCAAGGCATCGACCTGGTCCATGCCGAACTCGGCGGAGGCCGGCTGGCGGAATTTCATGCCCTCCAGGCTTTGCGCCAGCGTTTTCCCAGCCTGCCCCTGAGCGCCACGGTGCACGATCCCGAGCGCCTGGTCTGGCGTCGGGCCAAGCTGCCCTGGCCGTTGTCGCTGGCGAGCAACCTGCCTTCGCCATTGCCCCAGATTGCCACGGTGCTGGCCGATCCGATCTGCCTGTACGAGGAAAGAAAGCTGGCCCGCAGCCTGAACCGGCTGATCACCCTGACCCACGCCGGTGGTGAATGCCTGCGCCAACGCATGGGCCTGCGTGCCGAGCAGATGGCGGTGATCCCCCACGGCAACCTGGCGATCGCCCCCCAGCCCCTACCGCCGGCATCCCCGCTGAAACTCCTGTATTTCGGCTTCATCTACCGTGGCAAGGGCATCGAGGACTTGCTGGATGCCCTGGCCATGGCCTTCGCCCAGCAACCCGACATACGCCAGCGCATGCGCCTGACCCTGGCCGGCGGCAGCGAGCCGGAAATGGCCTTCGGCAACGCCGGCAGCTACCTGGAGCAGTTGCGCGAACATATCCGCCGCCTGAACCTGCAGGACAGTATCGACTGGCAGCTCGACCTGCCGGCCACCGACATCCCCAAGGTCATCCAGGCCCATCACGTCATGGTCTTGCCGTACCGCGAGTCGAGCAAACTCAAGTTGCTGGGTACGTTGCGCGGTACCAGCGGGGCCTTGTCCTGGGCGGTCGCTTGTGGACGCGGAGCCATCACTTCCGATGCGCGTTCATTCGCCGAGGAAGTGGCCCAGAACAACGGAGTGATCTTTCCCCAGGGCAACGTCGCGGCCCTGGCCGCCGAGCTCAGCCACCTGTGCGCCAGCCCGGAGCTGGTGGAACGCTGGGCCGAGCACGCCACGATCATCGGCCAGCGGCGGATCTGGAGCCACACCGCCGAGCGCTTTGCCCGCGTGTTCGCCGACGCCTGTGGAGGCAATACCCATGCCTATGTCACGTAGATCGGGCCTACCGGTGCTGCTGGCCACCCTGGCCGTCCTCGCCTGGCCGGCTCTTGCGGACAACACCTTGCGTGGCCCACGCACGGTGGTGTGGAAGGACTTCCTCGGGGTCAATGCGCAGTTCCAGTACTTCGCCCCAAGCGTCTATCAGGAACAGATGGACCGGCTCGATGCCCTGGGCCTGAACTGGGTCCGCCTGTCCATTCACTGGGCAATGATCGAGCCGGTGGAAAACAGCCTGCAGCTCGATAGCCTGGATGCCGTGATGAGCGCCATGCAGAGCCGCCACTACAACATCCTGGCCTACATGGTCGGCTCGGCGCCCTTCGCTGCCAACGTACCGGCCGGAGCGGCACCGTCCGACCAATATCCGCCCAAGGACTTCAACGTCTTCGCCCAGCGCATGCAGATGCTCGCCCAGCGTTATCCCCAGGTGAACACCTGGCAGGTCTGGAACGAGCCGAACATCGTCTGGCTGCCCAAGGAAGATCCCAGCGCCTACGACCAGTTGCTCAGTACCACCAGCACCGCGATCCGCGCCGCAGTCCCCGACAAGCCCGTGGCCACCGCCGGCATGGCCTACTACAGCCAGATGCGCAGTACCCCGGGGCTGATGCTTGAGGACCTGCTACAACAGGGCCTGGCCGGCGACAACCTGATCGCGGCCTATCACCCTTATTCCGAGTACCCCGAAGGGGACGATCCCGCCGCCAAGGACTTCCTGAGCCGGGGCAACTTCCTCAACAGTGCCCTGCACGGCAAGGGCGTGAAGCAGGTCTGGGCCACCGAATGGGGTTGGTCGAGCTATACCACCGGCGTCCCCGAGATGCAGGCGATGATCGGGACCAGCGGCCAGGCCGACTACACCCTGCGCCGGCTGGCGCTGATGGCGACCATGGACTATCAGCGCATCTTCCTGTTCAACCTGAGCGATCTCGATGCCAGGGCCACCAATCGTGACCAGTCCTACGGCCTGGTGGACCTGGGTGGCGAGCCCAAGCCTGTGTACAACGCCCTCAAGTATTTCCTCGATACCACCGGGCCGAGCCTGGCCCCGGACGACCCACCGACCCTGAGCAACGCCCCCGACGACCTGTACAGCATGGCCTGGACCCGCCCCGATGGCTCCCACGTCTGGATGTTCTGGAGCGCCAGTGGCAGCAGCCTGCAAGTGCCCGGCCTCAATGCCGCCACGCTGCACGATCCACTGGCCGGTACCCGGACCGACCTGAGAGGGCAACAGGGCCTCAACGTACCGCTGAAAACCAGCCTGCAACTTCTGGTGTGGTGAGCATGAAAATCCTCTGGACCCTACCCTACTTGCCCTGGCCAGCCACCAGCGGTGGCAAGACCCGGCAATATCACCTGCTGCGGGCCCTGGCTGCCCGCGGGCATCGCATCACCTTGCTGGTGCAATCCAAGACGCCTTTGGACGAAGCCTCGCGCGCCGCCCTGGAACCCTGGCTGGAACGCTTGATCGTGCTGCCGCGTCGCCCCCTGCGCAGCCTCAAGACCCTGCTGGCGGTGCTGTTCGCTCCTTATCCGATGCTCGCCACGATCAATGGCCTGGCCGAGCCGCTGCAACAGCGCTTTGATGAACTGCTGCGCGAGCACTGGGATGTGATCCAGATCGAACACAGCTACAGCTTCCAACCTTTTGAACAACCGCTGCGCCAGCATGGGCAAGACTTCATTCTCACCGAGCACAATGTCGAGTCGGCCCTGGGCGCCGCCAGCTACGACCGCCTTCCCGCGTGGTCCAAGCCCTTCACCCTCTATGATCAGTGGCGCTATCGGCGCTGGGAAAAACGCGTGTTCCAGCAAGTGGCCAGGGTCGTCGCCGTGACCGAGCAGGATGCCGTAACCCTGACCCACTTGAGTGGCAAGCCGTCTGCGGTAGTGGTCAATGGCGTGGATTGCGGGCACTACGCCTCGGTCCAGCCGGACCTGGCCAGCCAGCGCCTGTTGTTTATCGGCAACTATGAATACAGCCCCAACCTGGACGCGGTGGAGTGGGCCCTGGACGAGATCATGCCGCGCCTGTGGGCGATCAATCCGCAAGTGCGCTTTGCCATCTGCGGCTATGCCCTGCCGGACAGTTTCCGCCAACGCTGGAGCGACGCCCGTATCGAGTGGCAGGGCTTCGTCCCCGACCTGCGGGAGCTGCAACGGCGTTCAACGCTGTTCTTCGCGCCACTGCGCCAGGGTGGCGGGTCCAAGCTCAAGGTCCTGGAGGCCATGGCTGCCGGCCTGCCAGTGGTGACCACCGCCCAGGGTGTCTCGGGGCTGCAAGTCGAGAATGGCCAGCACTACCTGGGCGGCGAGGACCCCGGCGCCCTGTCCCAGCTCCTGGTCCAGGCCCTGGCCGAACCACAGCGCCTGCAACGCATTGGCGCCGCCGGGCGCGACTATGTGGTGGCCAAGCATGACTGGAGCGCCGCCGCTGCCCAGCTCGAAGCGGTCTATGACCAACTCCCCTCTGTCAAAAAAGAAGAAGTGTCCGTATGCGCATAGGTCTGGATTACCGCCCCGCCGCGGGCTACAGCAACACCGGTATCGGCCGGCAGAACCTGGCGCTGGAAGACGCCTTGCGAGCCAACCCGCAGGTCAGCCTGCAACTGTTCGGCCTGGCCCCGGAAGACCATCCCCTGCGCCGCCGGGTGCATTGCCCGCGCTGGGGGGCGCCACTGCAAGGAGTCCACCGCCTGCCCGGGCGCTTGCGCTTCGAGGGTGGATTCCTGCCCGGCGCCCTGCGCGAAGCGGGTGTCGAGGTCTATATCTGCAATTTCAACATGGGCCTGCCATTGGGCAAGAAACCCCAGGGCCTGCGTTATGTGTTGCAACTGCATGACCTGTTCCAACTGACCCTGAGCAACAGCCATGGCTCCAAGCTCAAGGAGCGCCTCTATCGCCTGAGCGACCAGCTTTCCATCGGCTACTCGGTGAAACAGGCGGACCGTGTCTGGACACCTTCGCAATACACCGCCGACGAGCTGGTGAAACTGTTCCCCAGCGCCCGGGACAAGGTGCGGGTGCTACCGAACCTGGTACCCGGCTTCACCGGTGAGCCGGTCGACATCAAGGACCTGCAACTGCCCGAACGCTACTGGCTGGCCGTGGGTACCCGGGAGCCACGCAAGAACATGCCCTGGTTCGTCGCCGCCTGGCAGGCCGCACGCCAGCAATCGGCCGACGTTCCTGAGCTGGTGCTGATCGGTGCGGCGCAGCATTTGCCCAGCGAACTGCAGAGCGTGCCCGGCCTGCATTTTCTCAGTGACATCAGCGACGACCAGTTGCATGCCGTCTACCGCCAGGCCCAACGCCTATGGCAACCCTCCTATGCCGAGGGCTTCGGCCTGCCGGTGATCGAGGCCCTGAGTGTCGGTACCCCGGTGGCAGTGGCCACAGGCTCGGCACTGGATGAGATCACCCCGGCGGACAGCCCGCGCTTCTCGCCAACCGACAGTGATGCCCTGAGCCAACTGATGGTGCAGTTGGCCAACAGCGCCAAGGGCGATCCCCTGGCGCTGGAGTCCTGGGCCGCAGGCTATGCCCAAGGCGCTTATCGCCAGCGCCTGGACGAACTGCTCGAGGAGCTCAAGTAATGCCCATTGCCTTGCCGCTGGCGCTGGTCTTCAGCCTGGTATTCGGCGTGCTGGCCTGGCTGCTGCCTGCCCTCAAGGTGCTGGTACTGATGGTCGGCATCGCTGCCGTGGTGACCGTGATCCGCAACCCCTTGCGCGGCCTGCTGTTGTTCGCGGTACTGGCGACCTTCCTGCCCTACTCCACGGTGCAGATCGGCCTGCGCACCACGATTTCCGAAGCCCTGCTGTTGTTGGTCTGGGCCAGCGTCCTGACCCAGAACCTGTTTTCCAACCTGCCGCGTCCGCCGCGGCTGTTGCGCACCGAGAAGCTGTTGCTGGCGCTGATGGCCTTCAGTGCCCTGCCCTTCATCATTGGCCAATTGACGGTGAACGCCGAAGGCAACGGGCCGGTGAACTGGGTGCGCTGGCTGCTCAACCTGTCGGCGCTGTTCCTGGTGCCGCGGCTGTTGCAGGACAACAAGGCCCGGGAGCAATTGGTCTGCGGGCTGTTGCTGGGCACCTTGCTGCTCCTGTTGCTGTCGATTCCGGTATTCCTGAAAAACGGCACCGCGACCGCCATGACGCCGATCCTGGAAAAACTCGGCTACGGGGGTATCGCCGTGCTTGGCGACAGCCTCAGCGCCCTGTCCAATCGCATGGGATCGCCGTGGATGCACCCCAACGTGACTGGCGGCGCCATGGCGCTGACCCTGCCCCTGGCCTTCTGCTTCGGCCTGACCCGTACCGGCTGGGAGCGTCGGCTGGGCCTGGGGGTAGCGCTGCTGGGGGCCGCCGGGCTGCTGCTGTCGGGTTCACGCGGGGCCCTGCTGAGCTTGCTGGTGGTCCTGATCTGGATGGCTCGCCAGCGAGTGCCCTATACCGGGCGCATGCTCATGGGCGGCTTCGTGCTGGGCGCCTTGCTGTTGATGTCCTATCCGCCGCTGCAGGATCGGCTGCTGACCCTGTTCACCTCCAACGACGCCAGTACCAGCGTCCGGGTCGACGAGTACTCGCACTTCCCGGCAGCCATGGCGATGTTCCCCTTCGGTATCGGTTTCAAGGTCGACCCACCCGTTCCCGGTACCGGCCTGTGGGGGATTTCCAACCTGTGGTTGAACTACATCTACAAGATCGGCGTGCCCGGCATGCTGCTGTTCGTCGCGGTGATCTGGAGCTGGTGGCGGGAAACCCGCGCCCCCGGGCGGCAGGTACGCCTGACCCGCGACAACGCCCTCTGGCTCGGCAGTGGCGCAGGCCTGAGTGCCGCCTTGATCAGCGGCCTGTTCGACCACTATTTCAGCTTCACCCAGGTACTGGTGGCCCTGTTCTGGTTGTTGCTGGGCCTCAACCTGCATGAGGCCAGGCGCTTGCGACTCAAGGCCAATGCCGCGGCAGCCGGCACCACTCCAGAATCCCCCAGCTCAGGAATCCATTCATGAAACATCGCCTCTTTCACTCGCAGAACCTGAAACAGGCGCTGCCCGAATATGCGCAGAAAATGGGCGTAAGCCTCGAGGACCTGGAAGCGGCCTATCAGTGGATGCTGGAAAACGACGTGATCTTCGAGCAACCCCTCAAGGGCAACATCCTCACGTATGTCAGCTACCTGAACATCGAGTCGAAGATCGAACCACCCCTGCCCCGGCGCTTCTATGCCCTGCTGGGCCGCGAAGTCAAAGGGGCGCTGATTCCCATGTACGGGATCAATTGGCCGACCCTGCGCGACCGCATGCTGCGCACCTGGGAGCAGATGTACAACATCCTCATCTGCAAGATCCCCAGCCACACCCTGCGCCTGCTCTGGCTGCGCATGGGCGGGGCGAAGATCGGCAAGGGCTCCACGGTATGGCGCAACACCGAAGTGCTGGGTATCGACAGCCTGCGCATCGGCCAGGACAGTACCGTGGCCTGGCATTGCCAGTTGGATGCCCGCGGCGGGTTGATCATCGGCAATCACGTGACCATTGCGTCCCACGTGCTGATCATCGCCGGTGGCCATGACCTCAAGGAGCCGGAGTTCTGGGCGGTGGGCGGGCCGATCTATATCCATGACTACGCCTGGATCGCCAGTCGCGCCCTGCTGTCCTACGGCGCCGAGATCGGCGAGGGGGCAGTGGTCGGTGGCCAGTCGGTGGTGTCCAAGCCAATCCCGCCCTATGCCATCGTCAGCGGCCCGGATGCCGCGATCAAGGGCGAACGTTGCCGCGACCTCAACTACAAAGTGGGCGGCAAAGGCCTGTTCACTTTGTTCCACTGAAACGCTTTCCATGTTCGGCGCAACCTTGTGGCTGACCCTGGCCACCCTGACCGGACTTGCCGCGGGATTTGCCCGGGAATGGCTGTTGGTGGCCGCTTGGGGCGCCGGTGGCCAGAGCGACGGCTTCCTGGTGGCGATGTTCCTGCCCGAGGCCCTGCGCATGGCCCTGGCTGCCGGCCTGCTCAGCGCTGCCGCCTTGCCGCTGTATCAACAGCGCTCGCCCTTGGAACAACAGGCCTGGCTCAGCGCCCTGGCACCGCGCCTGCTGCTCTGCGGCCTGCTGCTGGCTGGCCTGCTCAGCCTTGGCGCCCCCCTTTGGGTACGCCTGATCGGCCCGGGCCTTGGCAGCGACGGTTATGCCCTGGCCAGCGGTGGCCTGCACTGGCTGGCCTGGTGCGCCCCGGGGTTCATCCTGCACAGCCTGTTCTGCGTCCCGTTGCAGGCGCGCTCGCGCTTTGTCCTGGCAGGGCTGGGCTCGTTGCTGTTCAACCTGCCACCCGTGCTCTACCTGGCCAGCATGCAGCATGCCGCCAGCCCCAGCGGGCTGGCGGCCGCCTGTGTGCTGGGCAGCCTGCTGATGCCCAGCGTGCTGCTGCCCTCCGTGCTGCGCGATGGTTGGCGTCCCTGGCGTATTCAGGGGGCGCCAGGGGCCGGTCGCGAGCTCCTGCAACGCATAGGTCCGTTGCTGAGCAGCAACCTCGCCAGCCAGGGCCTGGCCTTGCTGGAACGCATGGCGGCCTCGCTGCTGGGTGAAGGGGCTGTCACCTGGATCAACCTTGCACGCAAGCTGATCAACCTGCCTCTGATCGCCCTGATGAGCCTCAACCAGGTACTGCTGGGCCTCATGAGCGGCAGTTCCGGGGAGCAGCGCCTGGATCTGTTGCGCAAAGGCCTGAGCAGCGCCACCTTGCTGACCATTCCAGCAGTGGTGGGCTTGATCGGTGCGGCCGCATCGCTGGTGCACCTGTTGCTGCCATCCCAGGCCGCCGACAGCCCCCTGCCGCATCTACTGGCGTGGTTCTCGGTGCCCTTGATGTTCGGCGCCTGGAATGCGCTGCTGGCACGCTATGCCTATGCGGCGGGAGATACCCGCATGCCCCTCAACTGCGAGCTGGCCGGCAGCCTGCTCAACGCCCTGCTGCTGGCCGCACTACCGTATTTCCTGGGCTTGATCGGCATCGCCCTGGCGGCCATCTGTGGCGTGCTGCTCACCGGCTTGTTGCTGATGCGGCGCCAGCAACTGCTGGGCCTGCTGCCGTGGCGCAGCCATTGGCTGATTGGCCTGTGCGGCATGTTGCTGGCAGCGCTGCTCCTGCATCCATTGACCTCGATCGCCTGGCAATTGGGCTTGAGCAGCGCCTGCGGCCTGTTGCTATTGCTGGGCCTGGCCGCCTGGTTGCGCCCCTGGCGCCAGAACCCGACCTGAACCGGAGGCAACGATCATGTCCACACTGCGCGTGGCCTGTGTGATCCCCACCTACAACGGTTGCCGGGACTTGTCCCGGCTCCTGGATTCCCTGGCCATCCAGAGTGCCGTCTTCGACACCCTGATCGTGGATTCCAGCTCCAGCGATGGTACCTACGAACTGGCCGTGTCCCGTTGTGCCAACGTACTGCGCATCGACAGTCGCGATTTCAATCACGGCGGCACCCGGCAATTGATGGTGGAGCGCAATGCCGACTACGACGTCTATGTCTTCATGACCCAGGATGCGTATCTGGCCGATGCCGAGGGCATCGCCAACATCGTCGCGCCCTTCGCCGACCCGCAAGTCGGTGCGGTATGCGGGCGCCAGTTGCCGCATCTGGATGCCAGCCCCCTGGCCACCCATGCGCGATTGTTCAACTACCCGCCGACCTCCCAGGTAAAGAGCCTGGCCGATGTACCGACGCTGGGTATCAAGACCGCCTTCATGTCCAACTCGTTCTCGGCCTATCGTCGCGAGGCACTGATGCAGGTGGGCGGTTTTCCCAACCATGTGATTCTTTCCGAGGACATGTACGTAGGCGCCAAGATGCTCCTGGCGGGTTGGAAGGTGGCCTATGAAGGCCATGCCTGCTGCCGCCATTCACACAACTACAGCCTCAAGGAAGAGTTCCGTCGCTACTTCGACATCGGCGTCTTCCACGCCCGCGAGCCATGGATCCGCCAGGCCTTCGGCGGCGCCGGCGGCGAAGGCTTGCGTTATGTCAGATCCGAGCTTGAGTTCCTTGGCGGCGATCGATTGCTGCAATGGCCAGGGTCGCTGCTACGCAATGCCTTGAAATTGTTCGCCTATAAACTCAGCCAGCAGGAACGCTATCTCCCCCTAGGCCTGAAGAAAAGACTGGGAATGTACAAGGGCTATTGGAACGGGCCCTATGCTTCTGCGCAGGCCAGGACGCTGCCGTAACTTTTCTGACTCAAAAAAGCGAAATGCCCTGATTGATCCGCTGGTGCCGATCAGTGACTGTGACCGGCAGGCGCTGACGCCTCCAACAGGGAAGTACAACGTCATGAACGACAAGGGGCTTTATCCAGGATCGCACACACCACTCAACCCCATTAAAGGCAACGCCTGGCTCACAGGCAGCCCAGCCAAGGAACGCTACGAATCGCATCCCCCACATTCCAGGCTGCAATCGACACTCAAGCGCATGGCCTGGCTGGCCCTGGCCGCGTCGCTAGTGGCCGGCCTGGTGACCTGGGGGTTTCATAGCCGTTTCGGCCTGCTGCTCTTGCTACTGTTACGTTGAGCTGGCTGCAATGGGCTCGCTTCGAGCGGGCCCATTGCTCCAGGCTTCAGTCCAGCAACTCGCTCAAGGGAATGAAACTGACCTGATCACCTTCGACCAGGGTCCGGCCTTCGAGCACCTCCACCAGGCCTTCCGCCCATGCTGCACTGCGCAAGACACCCGAACTCTGGTTGCGATAGATGATCGCCCGCCCTTGTTCCATGCGCCCTCGTAGATATTCGCGACGATTACCCGGCTGGGGCCAGGCGAATCCGGCTGCGACCTCGAAACGAAGGGGCTGGACCTGCTGTACACCTTGGCGCCGAAGCAGGTAAGGCCGCGCGAGCAAGGCAAAAGTCACCAGGGTCGATGCAGGATTGCCAGGCAGGCCGATCACCGGCACTCCACGAAAATGCCCGAAAGTCAGCGGTTTACCTGGCTTGATCGCCAGCTTCCACAGCGCCAATTCACCGGCCTCGCGCAGGGCCAAGCCAAGAAAGTCCGCCTCGCCCACCGATACGCCACCGGTAGAAAGGATCAGGTCAACGTCCTTGAGATCCGCCAGGCGCTGGCGGGTCGCTTCCAGATCGTCGGGCAGGATTCCGCCATCCAGCACTTCACACCCCAGGCGCTGCAACCAACTGCATAGCAGTACCCGATTGCTGTTGTAGATCTGTCCCGGGCCTAGGGACTGGCCCGGTTCCACCAGTTCATCGCCGGTGGACAACACCGCCACACGAACCCGTCGAACCACTTCCAACTCGGCACATCCCAGGGATGCCGCCAGGCCCTGCTCGATCGGCCCCAGGCGGGTACCGGCAGCGAGGACCTCCTCCCCCACCGTGGTTTCCTGGCCTTGGGGACGGATATTTTGCCCGCGCTTCAGAGGCTCGGTGAACAGCACGCGCTGGTCATCCTGGACCTGGGCATTTTCCTGCATCTCGACGCAATCCGCGCCGGCCGGTACCGGAGCACCGGTAAAGATCCGCGCGCAGGTTCCAGGCTGCAGTGGCTCTGGCGCCTGCCCGGCGAAAATCCGCTGGCTGACCGGCAGGGGAAGCCCCTTCCAGTCTTCAAGACGCAGCGCATAACCATCCATGGCACTGTTAGGCCAGGGTGGCAGGTCCAGGCTGGAAACCAGCGGCTCGGCCAGTACCCGCCCATGGGTGGCCGCCAAAGGCAGGCGCTCACGCTCGGTGATCGCCGAGGCCTCGGCCATTGCCAGCAGACGCTCGAGTGCCTCCTCCACGGGCATCAACGCACCGAGCTTGCCTGGCTTACCCACGGGATTCACAGGGGGCCGCCTGCTTCAGGTGAGGTACGAAGTTGCAGGGTCGATGCCGTGAATCCAGTTGTTCGGCCAGAATGCCGTCCCAACCGGTACGCACTGCATTCGTGGAGCCTGGCAAGCAACACACCAGGGTTCCATTGGCCAAACCGGCCAAGGCCCGCGACTGCACGGTGGAGGTGCCGATATCTGCTACGGAAATCTGGCGGAACAGCTCGCCAAAACCATCGACCTGCTTATCCAACAGGCAAGTAACGGCCTCTGGGGTACTGTCACGACCGGTGAAGCCGGTGCCACCGGTGATCAGTACCACCTGTACCAGGTCATCGGCGATCCAGGTAGCGACCTGGGCGCGGATCTTGTACAGGTCGTCCTTGAGCAGGACCCGTTCCGCCAGGCGATGGCCTGCGGCACTCAGGCGATCGACGAACAGTTGTCCGGAGGTGTCGGTCTCCAGGGTTCGGGTATCGCTGACGGTCAATACCGCAATGTTCAGCGGAGCAAAAGGTACATCAGCCTTGGCTTTCATAGGCTCGGTCCAGTGATGGGGGAAACAGGCCGGTGTTATATCACAGCACTTTGGAGCGTCGGCGCCTCTCCGGTAATCGGCCGATGATTCCCAGCCACCGCCAATCAGGCACAATGCGCCGCTTGCAATCAGCGAACGCCTGCGATCTGCCCGGCAACGTGGCAGAATGTCCCTGGCCAAGGAACTTGCAGGCGTTGTATACGTCTGAAGACCAGCACTCAAAGTACTTATTTCGGAGACACACAATGACTCAACGGACCCTCGCCACTCTCATGCTCGCACTGGGCCTGGCCACTCTCGCCGGCTGCGCCTCGCCGACAGTGCTCACCCTGAATGACGGTCGCGAAATCCAGGCCGTGGATACCCCTAAGTTCGACAGTGATTCCGGCTTCTACGAGTTCGAACAACTGGATGGCAAGCGGACTCGTATCAACAAGGATCAGGTCCGTACCGTCAAAGAACTGTAAGACTGACGACTGTCGATCTGAAAGCGACAAAACCCGCCTATAGCGGGTTTTGTCGTTTCTGGGCCCGGGGCAAGCTCACCAGTCGAGGCTGATGCGACTCTCGAACTCACGCGCCTGCCCAGTCAGCGGATCAGTGAAGCGCAGGCCCTGGGCCAGGAGTTTCAACGGCTGGCCCAGGTCATCCTCGACGTCCTTGAGCACCTCGGGGTAGAACGGATCATTGGCGATCGCTGCGCCAAGGGCGCTCATATGCACCCGCAACTGGTGCTTCTTGCCCGTTACCGGGTACAGGGCATAGCGCCACAAGTCGCCATGCTTTTCCCGGACATCGATAAGCGTCTCGGTGTTACTTACACCTTCAACCTCCTGCATGCGAAAGAACGGTTCCCCATCCACCAACCGGCTTTTATGCAGCAGCGGAAAAGCCAGCTCCGGCAAGGCCCGGGCAATGGCTTCGTAACGTTTCTCTATTTGCCGGGTCGGAAACAGCGCCTGATAGGCCGAACGGCTATCGGGGTTGGCAGAGAACAGCACTAACCCCGCCGTGTGCCGGTCGATGCGATGCAAAGGCACCAAATGAGGATTGTCCAGGCGCCGGATCAGACGCCGGAGCAAGGTCTGCTCGACATATTCCCCCGCCGGGGTCACCGGCAAGAAATGCGGTTTATCCGCTACCACCAGGTGTTCGTCGACATGCAGGATCGTCTCCTGGACCGGGATCACCTTCTCGTCCGGAACTTCCCGGAAATAGTGGATACGCAGGCCTTCGCGATAACCCAACTCCAGGGCGATGGGCTGGCCCTGGCTATCCAGTACCCGGCCACGAGCGATACGGTCCAGCCATTGTTCACGGCTGATGGCCTTGAAGTGATCGCACAGGCAGTCCAGCACCGTCGCCCAAGAACCTGGGGGTAGGTACAAGGTGCTGGCCTGATGCTGTGCCGCAGAAAAACTCGCGCAAGACATACAAAAACTCGAGGGATCGATCCAAAACGGCATTATCCAACAGCGATCCCCCACAGCCTAGGAACAGTTTGTCCCGTTCAGGCACAAGACTGCCTGGCCTGTGCAGCCGCCTCAGTAAACTCCTTGAGCCAGCGCAGTACATCTACCGCCTCCCACCGCCCCGGATCGTAAAGGGCATACAGCAGTCCCTGATACCCGACTACATCCAGTTGCCGATGATAGCCAGCGCGCTGGAACAGGGCTTCGATCTCGGCGAAGCAGGTATTGAAATGCAGCTTGTTGAAGGGTGTCTTGCCTTCAGTCACCAGCCCATCCAGGCGTAACTCAAGCACCGCCTCACGGACCACATCGGTGGACATGCTGTTCACGCTATTTTTAAGTTGTTCGACATTGACCATCATTTATTCCTTTAACGATTCCGGGACTGCGCCCCATCCTTCAGGGCTGCTTGTGCCCGACATAACTGACCACCCACAGCACAACGCCCCAGATCTCTATGGAGTCCAGATCGTCCAGGACAATGGAAGGGATTGAAGGCCGCGCCGCCTTGAGCAACAGGCCACCGCGAGGGTCGGGAGCCAATAGGCGCAATGAATACTCGACATCACCTTCGGGCCGCACCACCAGGTACTGATCCACCACCGGTACGGCCGAACGATCGACGATCAGCTGGTCCCCGGGATAGATCCCGAACCCGAGCAGGTTGTCATCGTCCACCAGCAAGCCATGAATTTGCGGGGCTCCGAGCCCCAGGGTCCGGTCCAGGGAAAATCCGCTGCCCGTGGGCTCATGGGCAATCGGGGCATGATCATTGGCGCCCAGCTCCAGGATGGGGGCTGGCAAGGGTTGCGAGCGTTCGATAGCGGTCAGGAAAGTGAGAGACATGACGAGGCTCCTCGATAACTGTATGGGCATACAGTAAACGAATCATCGAATCTCGCCAATGAATTCCAACCAGGGGCGACCAACGGAAGCATCCGGGTGCCAAGGCCAGGCTCAGCGCAGGAAGGCCACCACTTGTTCAGCGTCGAACGGCCAGCCCAGCTCGGCGCCGCTGTCCACCCGGCGCAACACCGGGATGCGCAAGCCATAGGTTTCGAACAGCTCCTGGCTCTCGGCGATGTCCACCAGTTCGACCAGCAGGCCGTGCTCCACCAGCGGCATCAGCTCGGCCTCGGCCAGTTCGCACAGGTGGCATCCAAGGGTGCCGAACAATTGGCATTCAGGGGGCATCGCGGGACAACCGTTGAATTGGGGAACAGGCACCCATTGTAGAACCTGAAGGAAAAAGCCGTCGACCCGCCAGGGTCAAAGAATGAATCGCACTCGACGGCTAGCCAGGATCAGCAGTGGTGCCACGGCGAACGCCAACACCAGCACCAGCAGTGCCATCTGGTTGCCGTAGGCCAGCCCTGCCGACAGTGCGCCATAGACGAACCAGGGATGCACGTAATACACCGCCGACGACAACTTCGCGGGGTAACTGCTGTGGCTGGCCCTGAAGTAGGCCTGGGGCAGCAAAAACAGCGCCGGGGCGATCACCAGCAGCGATACGAGAAAATCGAAGTTCTGCTCGACATCGGCCCGAAGTGCAAAATTCAGCGCCGCCTCGCCCAGGATCAACACCAGTCCCAGGATCAGCCAGCCCCACAGGACTGGCCGGCCAACACGCTGCGCCAGCTGGTGGCGGGCAGACAGAAAACCGATGGCCATGAACGGAAACCCCATGAACAGGAAGTTGCGCGCGGTGTAGTCGTTCTGGTTGAAGTGCTGGACAAAAGCATTGGGCAACTCGAAGTAGACCCGCGCGTATTGCAGGCACAGGCCAATCAGGAACGCCACCAGCGCCAGGCCGATCAAGGCCCCCGAACGCCATTTGCGCAACATCAGCAATATCAGGCCACCACCGAGCATGCCCAGCAGATACCACAGGTGGAAATAACCAATCAGCAGCTTCTTCAGCACTCCCAATATCCCGCCGATACTGGCGATGGTCGCCGGATCGACGTACTGCGGGCTGTAGACCAGCATCCAGAACAGGTAGATCAGCAAGCCCCGCTTGAACCACTGGCCGAAGGAATGCCCGCCCTCCAGGGTCTGGTACAGGTAGTAGCCGTTGATGATGAAGAAGGTCGGCACCGCCACTCGGAACAGGCCGTTGCACAGCAGATAGCCGGCCCAGGTGTAGTTCCCCCCCAACAGCTTGCAGTGCAGCAGCACGACCATGACGGCCAGCAAGACCTTAAGGGCATCGAGATTTCCGTTGAGGACTTTCGACATGAAATGGCTACCCGAACAGGCAGGAGGAATCCCGGTCTACACCGGATCGTAGTGTTTGCGCTTGGTGCTTGAGCTGAAACGACGCTTGCAGTAGGCCGTAGCCCTATCAAGGATAGGCTTCTCATAGAACTGGTAGCCCACCCAGCCATAACAGACCACCGCCGCCATCATCAGCACCAGGAACACCAGGTTATCCACATAGCTGGCCGGCCACGCACCCACCACCTGCCAGGCCCGACCCACCACGCCCAGTACCAACAGATGGGACAAATAGATGGTGTAGGACATGTCGCCAGTGGCGGTCAAAAATCCCGGCATCCGGATCAGTTGCCGCCGCTCCAGCAACGCCAGGGACAGCACCAGGGTGCCGAAGGTCAGTCCTACTGCCAGCATTCTCGGCAGCCCCTCGGTCAGGAACAGCCGATTGGCGTAGATCAACGGGAACCCCACCAGCAAGGCCGCCGCCAGCGCTCCCCAGACCAGCGCCGCAGGCACCCTGGCGCTATGCGGGCCATAAAAGAACAGGGCCAGGGCACTGCCGACGATGAACTCCAATGCATAGGGATGCAGCATGATCTTCAAGGCCGGGGAGTAATCCTGCCAGTCCTGCAACAGGTTGAAGAGCACCAGTACCGCCGCCCATGACAACAGGATCAACGGCAGCAGCCGCTCCTTGAAGAATAGGAACAGGGTGAACATCAGGTAGAACCACAACTCGAACAACAGCGACCAGGCCACCATCACCAGCAGCACCCGGTCATTGGGCAACAGCAGGAAGGACATCCACAGGTTCGAACCGCCGTGGGAGCTGTTCACCAACGCCGGCTGCCACAGGTACACCCCCAGGGTGATGAAGAAATACAACCAGTAGGTGGGATAGATCCGCGATAGCCGGTTGAACAGGAAGCGCTGGGTCTCGACGCTTTTCTGGAAACGTCCGCGACTGACGATCACCATCACGAACCCGCTGATGACGAAGAACAGGTCGACCCCGAGCTGGAAGAAATCCAGAAAGACCGGCAGCAAGGTATCGCCACCGGAATACTTGGTCTCCACCGACATCATGTGGAACAGCACCACGCCCAGGACCGCGGCACCACGCAACCCTTGCAGTGAATACAGACGCTCCATATACCTCTCCGGCTCCTCACTGGCAGGGCCCGTCAGACCTTGGCAAAGACACGGCCATGCGTGGCCCCATGTTGCGTGCACAGCGTGCATCGACAGTGTCTGAGCATAGCGAAGGCTCGTGAAGATGAGACATTCTCGATAAAGAATGACTTGTGTCAGCGCGACCCTGCGTCGCTCGAGCGATCCTCCTGGCTTTTTTGCCTCTAGGCTTTGCCCTGCTCGCCCCTCGTCCGGAGATCGCCGTTGTTTGCCAATCTGTTGATCATTCTCGCCTCCTCACTGGTAGTCATTGCGCTGTTCCGGCGCCTGAGCCTGCCACCGGTACTGGGTTACCTGTCGGTGGGGCTGATGGTCGGCCCTACGGCCCTGGATTGGGTCAACGACAGCGAAGACCTGCCGGACCTGGCGGAACTGGGCGTGGTGTTCCTGTTGTTCTCCCTGGGCCTGGAGTTCTCCCTGTCGAAAATGCTCGCTCTGCGCCGCGTGGTGTTCGGCCTCGGCAGCCTGCAAGTGGCCTGTACCGGCCTGGTCCTGGGCGCGCTCCTGGCACTGTTCGGCATGCCGTTGAGCTCGGCCTTGATGCTCGGTACGGGGCTGGCGCTGTCTTCCACGGCCATCGTCAGCAAGGAGCTGACCAGCCTCGGCGAGATTTTCAGCAGCCATGGCCAGAATGCCATCGGCGTGTTGCTGTTCCAGGATGTGGTCGCAGTACTGCTGCTGACGCTGGTTCCGGTGTTCGCCGGCAATGCCGAGCAGGCCTGGTACTGGGCCCTGCCGGCGACCCTGGGCAAGACGGTCGTCTTGTTCGTCGGCCTGCTGCTGGCCAGCCGCTGGCTACTGCCACGGCTATTTCATGAAGTCGCCGCCTCCCACTCCGCCGAGCTGTTCGTGCTGCTGGCCCTGGTGATCGTCCTGCTGACCGCCTGGCTGACCCACCTGTTGGGCCTGTCGCCCGCCCTGGGAGCCTTCCTGGCCGGCATGCTACTGGGAGAAAGTCACTACCGGCATCAGATCGAGGCCGATATCCGGCCCTTTCGCGACATCCTCCTGGGGCTGTTCTTCGTCAGCATCGGCATGCTCATCGACCTGCAACTGTTCATCGACCACAGCCTGCTGATCATCGGCCTGACCCTGGCCCTGCTGCTGATCAAGGGTACGGTGGTGGCCGCCCTGCTCAAACTGCGCGGCAGCGACGGTGAAACCGCCTGGCGCAGCGGCCTGGCCCTGGCCCAGGGCGGTGAATTCTGCTTTGCCCTGATGGCCCAGATGCAACTGGGCCAGATGATTCCGGCAGAAATCAGCAGTCTGCTGCTGGCCGCCACTTTCTGCTCGATGCTGCTGACGCCGCTGCTATTGCGGGCCGCTCCGCTGCTCACCGCGCGCTTGCATCGCAAGCCCAACCAGGCCGCGCAGCTGGAAGAGATCAGCGCACAGAATGCCCAGCTGCAGGGCCATGTCCTGATCTGTGGTTATGGCCGGGTCGGCCAGTCCATCGGGCGCTTCCTGCGCCACGAGCAATTGCGCTACATCGCCCTGGACGACGATCCCGTGCGGGTCCAGGAAGCCTCGGCGGCGGAAAGCTGCGTGCACTACGGCGATTGCCGGCGTGGCGATCTGCTCGCGGCGGTCGGCCTGGAACGGGCGCGCCTGCTGGTGATCGCGGTGGACAAGAGCGACATCGCCCTGACCGTACTCAAGGCCGCCCGGCGCCTGGACAGCGCCGTGCCGATCCTGGTGCGCACCCGGGACGACAGCCAACTGGCCGAGCTCAAGGCCGCCGGAGCCAATGCCGTGGTTCCCGAGCTGCTGGAGTCGAGCCTGATGCTCGCCTCCCACGCCCTGATCATGCTCGGCCTGCCCGAGCAACGCGTACAACGCACGGTGGATGAAGTGCGCCACAGCCGCTACCACCTGCTCCACGGCTTCTACCACGGCGGCCAGAGCGACACCCAAGACAACCGCGAGCCACCCACGGTGCAGATGCACGCCGTCAACCTGGACGCCGATGCCCACGCCTGCAGCCAGCCGCTGCAGTCCCTGGCCCTGGAGCAACTGGGGGTGGACATACGCGCCGTGCAGCGTCACGGCCATGACCTGCCCCTGTCTCCCGGCCTGCAGCTGCAGGCTGGCGATCGCATCCTGGTGTCCGGGCCACAGAGTGCCATCGAAGCATGCGAAGCACGCTTGCTGGGCGGTTAAGGGCGCAGCGGGCGCGTCCTGGACGGCAACGAGCCAGGCCGGCGGGCGACCCTGCAGCCCTACTCCTGATTGACCGCGCCGATCTTGTGCAGCGACAGGTCGGCGCCGTAGTACTCCTGCTCCTGGGTCAAGCGCAGCCCGCAAACGGCCTTGACCAGGCCGTACACGGCAAAGCCTCCCAGCAGCGCCACCAACACCCCAAGCGCGGTGCCCAGCAACTGGCTGGCCAGGCTCACACCTCCCAACCCGCCCAGCGCACTCTGGCCGAAGATCCCGCAGGCGATACCGCCCCAGACCCCACACAACCCATGCAGAGGCCAGACCCCAAGCACATCGTCGATCTTCCATTTGCCCTGGGCTGCGATGAAACACCAGACGAACAGGGCCCCGGCAATCGCCCCAGTGACCAGGGCTCCCACCGGATGCATCAGGTCCGAGCCGGCGCAGACCGCGACCAACCCCGCCAGTGGACCGTTATGCAGGAACCCGGGGTCGTTGCGCCCGACGATCAACGCTGCGACCGTACCGCCGACCATGGCCATCAACGAGTTGACCGCCACCAAACCGCTCAGGCCTTGCAGGGTCTGGGCACTCATCACGTTGAAACCGAACCAGCCAACGATCAGGATCCACGAGCCCAGGGCGAGGAAAGGGATGCTCGACGGCGCGAACGCAACCAGCTTGCCATCGCGATAACGGCCATGGCGCGGCCCCAGCAACAGTACCGCCGCCAGTGCCAGCCAGCCGCCCATGGCATGCACCACCACGGAACCTGCGAAGTCGTGGAAACCGGCACCCAAGTGCACCTGCAACCAGGCTTGCACGCCGAAATTGCCGTTCCAGACCAGGCCCTCGAAAAACGGATAGACGAATGCGACGATCAGCACCGTGGCGCACAATTGCGGGACAAACCGCGCGCGCTCGGCGATGCCTCCAGAGATGATCGCCGGGATCGCTGCCGCGAAGGTCAACAGGAAAAAGAACTTCACCAGGCCGTAGCCGTGATCGCTGCTAAGTACCGCAGCCGGTTGCAGGAAGCTCACACCGTAGGAGATCCAGTAGCCTATAAAGAAATAGGCCAGGGTCGAGACAGCAAAGTCGCTGAGGATCTTCGACAGGGCATTGACTTGGTTCTTCTGCCTGACCGTGCCCACTTCGAGGAAGGCGAAACCGGCGTGCATGGCCAGGACCATGACCGCCCCGATCAGGATGAACAGGGTGTTGGAACCGTGGACCAGGGTGTCCACAGCGCTTTGCAGGTTTTCCATGGAGTAGGCAGATCCGGTAATGGCCGTCGGCTCGCGCAAGCCTTGCAACGCCGCCCCTGCACCAAGTTGGCTCGCGGACACCCAACAGCTGTATCCGGTGAACCGTTTTGGCGCGCAAGGGGCCGTAAGCAGCGCCGCACGCAAGAAAATGACCTAGGGTTGTGATTCACTCGGCCAGGGTTTGCGCGGTCCACAGCGCTTTCCCCGCTCATTTTCAGCGCAGGCTCGAGAACCTGCGCACCAGGACAAAGCAAAAGCTGTACCAGGCAATTACAGTGAACCTTCATTCAGGGCTCATACTCATAGCTCACACAAGCCACTTAAGGAGGCAGCAGCATGGCCAGCAAAACGGCAAAGACGGCTCAAGAAGTACTGATGGCGGATTTTCAGGCACTGGTCAGTGACACCGAACGTCTGCTGGAGCACACCGCAACCCTGGCCGGCGACCAGGCCGACGAGTTGCGCGAGCAGATCCACGAAAGCCTGCTCAAGGCCCGGGAAACCCTGCAACTGACCGAAGACTCCCTGCGCCAGCGTGGCCAGGCCGCGGTCACCGCCGCGCAAGACTACGTGCAGGCAAACCCCTGGCAGTCGGTGGGCATCGCCGCCGGGGTGGGCTTCCTGATTGGCCTGCTGGCGACACGGCGCTGATATGGCGATCGATGAATCCAACGCCTCCGGCCATGGCCCGAGTGCATCCTCACGACGCCTGGGAGCGGCGGTCCTGGGCCTGCTGCACAGTCACGTCGAGCTGTTCGGCATCGAGTTGCAGGAGCAAAAAGCCCGGACCGTGAGCCTGTTGCTGTTCGCCGGCCTGGCCCTGGTATTCGCCTTGCTGTTGCTGGTAGGGCTCTCGGCGCTGGTGTTGATCCTGCTGTGGGACAGCTATCGCCTGGCCGGGATCATCGGCCTGTGCGTGTTCTATGCCCTGGCAGCGATCTTCTGCGGCTTGCGCCTGAAATCGGCGGTGTTCGACGAATCATCGCCCTTCCATGCCACCCTTCAGGAGCTGGCCAATGACCGGGAGCGCCTGTTGCCATGAACCTGCCTGAAATTCCACAGAACAGCTCCCGCCGGGAAATGCGCAAGGCCCTGATCCGCCTGCGCATGGAAATGCACCGCCAGGAGATCCGCCACGAATCCCAGCAACTGCTGCAACCGCTGCAACGCATGCGCAACCTGGGACAAAGCTGGCAGGACGGCCTGGGCATCAAGCACGCCCCTCTCTGGGGCGTGGCAGTGGTGACCTTGCTGGGCTTCATCACCGGCAAGGGCGTCAAGAACGGCGGCACCAGCAGCCTTGCCCGCCTGGTGCGCCTGGGTACCAGCCTGCTGCCGCTGATCAAGCTGGTGTTGCAGGGCTCCTCGCGCAAAACCTGATCAGCCTCATCTGGCTGCATTCTTGCTACGCAACCCGGACCGGCCCTGAACCAGGTGCTGGTCCATGCCGTTTTGACGCCCTATGAGGAGGCCTTGTGATCGACGGGCAACCGCTCGCCTGTTTCCAGCCATTCATCGACACCGCCACCGGGCGCATCGCCGGGGTCGAGGCCCTGGGGCGCCTGCGCCTGGGCAACGACCAACTGGTATCGGTAGGTCCGTTGTTCAGCGAACCACGCACCCCGGCCAGTGCCTTGCGCCGACTCGACCGCCAGATCCGCGAGGATGCCCTGCGGCGCCTGCACCAGGCCCCGCAGGACTGGTTCCTGAGCCTGAACATCTCACCACGCTGGATCAGCCTGTTGCGGCCCGGTCAGCCACTGCCAAGCCTCAAGCAACTGCAACACCACCACATCGATCCGCGACGCATCGTCTTCGAGATCACCGAGCTGGGCGGGAACAGCCAGCGCCTGGCCCAGGTCGTGGAGCGTTATCGCCAGGCCGGGGCGAGGATCGCCATTGACGACTTCGGCGCCGGCTACTCGCAACTCGACCGGGTACTGGCCCTGCAACCGGACATCCTCAAGCTCGACATGCGGCTGTTCCAGGCCGCGGCCCGTGGCGGCCCCAGCAGCGATGTGGTCAAGGCCCTGGCGCAGATGGCCGAGAAAACCGGCTGCTGGATCATCGCTGAAGGCGTGGAGACCGAAGCCGAGCTGGACTTCGCCCTGGAATGCGGATCACGTTATGTGCAGGGCTTCCTGTTCGCCCAGGCCCAGGAAGGGTTCTTTGCCAGCGACACCTTCGTCCAGCCCTTCGCACGCCTGCGCGAGCGCTATGTGCGCGACAAGCTCGAGGAGCGCCATCGCCTGATGCGCCTGCGCCAGCAATTGGCGCAACTGATGAACCTGCTGCAGCCATGGGCCCTGGCCCAGGCCCCCGTCAGCCAACTGCCCAGGCTCGAGGCCTTTCCCTGGCTACTGCGCTTCTATCAGTGCGACCGCCACGGCACCCAGCTGACTCCGAACCTGGAACGGCGCCACGGCGCCTGGCACGTCGACACCAGCTACGTCGGCCACAACTGGTCCTGGCGCCCGTACTTCTACCACCTGCTGGCCGAAGGTTGGGAGGAACGCCGGCTGATTCTTTCCAGCACCTATCGCGACGCCACCAGCAACCAGTATTGCCTGACCGCCGGCCAGTTCTTCGCCAACGGCCAGCGCCTGCTACTGATCGATATCGATGCCGCCGGGCTCTAGCGACCCGCCGATCGCTGCGCCGCGCCGATCCGCGGCATTTACTTGCACAGCAGCCCCCTACGCCCTCTTGCAGCCAAGCGCGGGAACCCGGAAGCTGGGCACTTTGTGTTTTCTTCGGAGAGACCCGCCTTGGATTGGCAGACCCTGCTCAACCGCGAACGCCTCGGAAAGCCAGTGCACAGCCCGGAAGAACTTGGCCGTAGCCCTTTCCACAAAGACCATGACCGCATCATCTTTTCCGGCGCCTTCCGCCGCCTGGGCCGCAAGACCCAGGTGCACCCGGTATCCAGCAACGATCATATCCATACGCGCCTGACCCACTCCCTGGAGGTCAGTTGCGTCGGCCGCTCCCTGGGCATGCGCGTCGGTGAGACCCTGCGCAACGCCCTGCCCGAGTGGTGCGAACCCAGTGACCTGGGCATGGTGGTGCAATCCGCTTGCCTGGCCCACGACATCGGCAACCCACCCTTCGGCCACTCCGGCGAGGATGCCATCCGCCATTGGTTCCAGCAGGCGGCCGGGCGTGGCTGGCTCGATGCGATGAGCGAGGCCGAGCGCCTGGACTTTCTCAATTTCGAGGGCAATGCCCAGGGTTTCCGGGTCTTGACCCAACTGGAATATCACCAGTTCGATGGCGGTACCCGACTGACCTACGCCACCCTGGGCACCTACTTGAAATACCCCTGGACCGCGCACCATGCCGACGCCCTGGGCTACAAGAAACACAAGTTCGGCTGCTACCAGAGTGAACTGCCCCTGCTCGAACAGATCGCCCACAAGCTGGGCCTGCCGCAGCTGGAGGAGCAACGCTGGGCCAGGCATCCCCTGGTGTACCTGATGGAAGCTGCAGACGACATCTGCTACGCCTTGATCGACCTCGAGGACGGCCTGGAGATGGACCTGCTGGAGTACGCCGAGGTCGAATCCCTGTTGCTCGGCCTGGTAGGCGACGACCTGCCGGAAACCTACCGCCAGCTCGGCCCCGAGGATTCGCGCCGGCGGCGCCTGGCGATCCTGCGGGGCAAGGCCATCGAGCACCTGACCAACGCGGCGGCCCGTGCCTTCGTCGAACAGCAGGACGCGCTGCTGGCCGGCACCCTGCACGGTGACCTGGTGGAACACATGCACGGCCCCGCCAAGCGTTGCGTACTCAACGCCAAGGACATGGCCCGCAAGAAAATCTTCCAGGACAAGCGCAAGACCCTGCACGAGATCGGCGCCTATACCACCCTGGAGATTCTCCTGAACTCCTTCTGTGGCGCTGCGCTGGAACAACATGGCGGCAGAACGCCTTCATTCAAGAACCGGCGGATCCTCGACCTGCTGGGTAACAACGCACCGGACCCGAGCTGGCCTTTGCACAAGTCTTTCCTGCGGATGATCGATTTCATCGCTGGCATGACCGACAGCTACGCCAGTGAAATGGCCCGGGAAATGACCGGCCGCTCCAGCCCGCAGTAATCTCCGCTACCCGGCACCTCGCCCTTGCGGCAGGTGCCTGATATCAACCACGACACCTGCCCCGCGACTAAGGGATTCCCCTAGTCCATCTAACGAAGGCTGCGCCTGAATACTGGCAAGACATTCCCGCCAGGCTCCCGAAAACACCCATAGATCGCCGCAAGCAATACAACCGAATGATTCTAAGGAAAACCCTTAGTTCAAAAACGAAATCACCCTAAATAAAAAATAGAGCAACAACTCAACTAACAAGATAAACAGCAAGATGAAACCAGTTAGTTCACTACTGAATATTCCAACAGACTCACAAAATTAAACATCTCCACCCTAAATTCATCAGGCGCCCCACCTTCCAGCATCTGTCATTTCTGGCGAAAGCCTTGCCAGCAAAGGCCAGGAGTAAAATTTAGTTAGCCTTCTATGCGTTTACAATTTACGTACAAATAGTACTTTTGGTTTCGGATAGTCTCGATTTCAACAGGAAATTTCCCCGCTGAACGCCCTCCATAAAAATAATTCCGCGCTGCGCTGTAACGTTTCCACGGCTACTCACTCAACCCTTTTGTCATACCTGAAACTGCACTGAATCACCCGGTACTCACTCAGGAACTGTCACTCTCGAGCACTTGAACATTGCTCCTCGATATAGCTGTCGTTGGGATTTGATGTTCATAGGGCAGAACTAAAAGCGACGTCACTAGTTGAGCCCGCTAACCGGCTTCTCTGTTGTTCGTCACTTGGCCTTTTTACAGTAAGGACACCAAGTGCCCCATTCATCACGTACTGAACGCTCTCTTCCTATTCGCACCGGCGGTTGGGGCCTGGTTTGTTTGCTGGGCCTGGCGTACCTGGGCCCGGCCCAGGGCGACGACTTGCAACCCGGCCAGGAAGCCCTGCGCCTGCAACAGCAGCAACAACAGAACCTGCAACAGCTGCAATTGGAACAGCGCCAGCGACAGATGCAACGGGGCAGCTTCAGCGGTACCAAGACCGAGGCCGGCGTGCCCGAACAAACCGCCAGCGACAGCCGTTGCTGGCCGTTGAGCGGTACACGCATCGGTGGCGTCAGCCTGTTCGACAAGAGCCGCGTCAATGCCTTCATCAAGCCGTACGTGGCGCCGTGCATGGGGGTCAACCAGATCAACCAGTTGCTGGCCGCCCTCACCCGCCTCTATGTGGAGGCCGGCTACATCGCCAGCCGCCCCTACCTGGCCAGCGCTCCAGCCGCCGGGCACAGCCTGGATATCCTGATCGAGGAAGGCTACGTCGAGGCCATCGAACTGGCCGACCAGAGCCTGCCAGTGTCGTTGCGCGGGGCGTTCCCGGGAGTGCTCGGCAAACCCCTGAACCTGCGGGACCTGGAACAGGGGCTGGACCAGTTGAATCGCCTGCGTTCGCTGGACCTGACTGCCGATATCGCCCCGGGCAGCCAACCTGGCGCTTCGCGGATCATCCTGCGCTCACGCAGCAGCGCTGCGCGCTGGGGCCTGGGACTTGGCCTGGACAACCTCGGCAGCGCCGGCACCGGGCGCGACCGCCAGTCATTGAACTTCAACCTCGACAGCCCCTTGCAGCTCAACGATGCGCTGAACCTGAACTACAGCGACACCCTCAACCAGGGGCCGCGCTACAGCCGCAGCAGCAGCCTGTTCTACTCCGTGCCCTATGGCTACTGGACCTACAGCCTGTTCGCCAGCCATGCCGAGTACCGCTCGCCGCTCAAGCTGGCCCGCACCACCCTCTACAACAGCGGCCGTACCGACATGGTCAGCGCCCGTGCCGACCGGGTGCTGTGGCGCGGCCAGGGCCACCAGCTCAGCGCCAACCTGCAACTGGCCTACAAGGACGTCGACAGCTACCTGCAAAAAGCCCATCTGCAGATCCAGAGCCCGACCCTGACCGTGGCCGAGACCGGGCTCAACCTGTTCTGGCTCAACAGCGCGGTCTGGAACCTGGACGTCAACTATGCCCAGGGCCTGACCTGGTTCGGCGCCGACCGCGACTCGCAACAAGTACAACGCAACCTGCCCAAGGCACAGTTCCACAAGTACCGCGCCAGCCTCAGCCAATGGCGCAACGGGCAACTGGGCGGCCAACGCTGGCAATGGCAGAGCCAACTCTCGGCGCAGTACAGCCCGGACCCGCTGCCAGCGATCGAGCAACTCCTGGCCACCGACGATTCGGCGGTGCGCGGTTACCGAGTCAACAGTGTCTCCGGGGCCATCGGCGCGGTGTGGCGCAACACCCTGCGCCTGCCCCTGGACAGCGACCTGCCGGTGAAACTCACCCCACGCCTGGCCCTGGACAACGGCTGGATCAAGGCCGACCACGGCGCCCAGAGCCGACACCTCGCCGGTGCCAGCGTGGGCTTGAACCTGGCCTGGAAAAAACTGCAGCTGGACCTCGACTACCAACGCAGCCTGCAAACGCCGCAGGGCCTGCGAACGGAGCCGGAAACCTGGCTGGCCAGGATCAGCCTGCAGATCTGACCAACCGCCGATTTAGCCTGAATCAATCGATGAACCTGAGCCCCATGGGCCGTTGACCACAGAAAGCAACGCCCGGCTCACCTACTTAGAACGAGGTTCTCATGCCTGACAACACTCACAGGTTCCACCTTTCGCCCCAGGGCACCTTGCGCTGGACCATCGCCAGCCTGCTGCTGGTCTCCCACCTGCCTTTGGCCCTGGCCGGCGGCATCACCGTGGTCGAGGGCCCGGGTGGCGTGCCGATCCTGCAAGACCAGGGTGGCGTGCCCATCGTCAACATCGTCGCCCCCAACTCCGGCGGCCTGTCCCATAACCAGTTCCTGGACTACAACGTCGGCCAGCAAGGCGTAGTGCTCAACAACAACAGCGATGTGTTGCACCAGGCAGCTTCGCAACTGGCTGGCCAGGTGGCGGCCAACCCGCAGTTCCAGGGCCAGGCGGCCAGCGTGATCCTCAACGAAGTGATCAGCCGCAATGCCTCGCAGCTCAACGGTATCCAGGAAATCGCCGGTACCGCCGCCGATTTCGTGTTGGCCAACCCCAACGGTATTTCGGTCAATGGTGGCAGCTTCCTCAACACCCCCAACGCCAGCCTGGTGGTGGGCCGTCCGGAACTCGAGGACGGCAAGCTGCAAGGGCTCAACACCCGCGACGCACGGGGCCAACTGGACATCCAGGGCGGTGGCCTGCGCAACGACAAAGGCTCGATCAACCTGATCGCCCCCCGTATCGACAGCCGCGGTGAGCTCAAGGCCCAGGACCAGTTGAACCTGACCGTAGGGCGTAACCAACTCGATGCTAAAGGCCAGGTACGCCAGGTCGACCCGGCCGGCCACACCCAGGAGCAGCGCATCGACGCCAGCCTGTTCGGAGCCATGCGCGCCGGGCGGATCAATATCGTCAGCACCGCCGAAGGTGCCGGGGTACGCGTTGGCGCGGTACAGATCGACGGTCACGATGGCATCAAGCTGAGCTCCGCTGGTGACCTGGACATCCGTGGCCAGGCCGTGGCCAACAGCCTCGACGCCAACCGGGCCGACCTGCGCAGCCAGGGCGATATCGACCTGCATGGCGGCCGCGACCTGGACCTGGCCGCCACCGACGTCAGCGGACGCAACGTCAAGCTCGACGCCGGGCGCAACCTGACCCTGAGCAGCATCGAAAGCCGCAAGCTCCAGGAAAAACGCCAGCAGTGGGACAACAGCACCATCGGCATTACCTGGGAAACCTACGACCGCACCGAGACCAGCAGCGACAGCCGCCAGCACGGCAACAAGGTGGTGGCGCAACACAACGCGCAATTGAACTCGGGGGCCGACACTCGGCTGCAGGCCAGCAGCATCGAGGCCGGCAATAGCCTGTCCGCCAACAGTGGTGGCGACCTGCAACTGACCGCCGCCACCGAGACCCACACCCAGCGCGACCAGGGCCAGCACCGCAAGCACCTGTGGAAGGAAACCTGGGATACCGCCAGCAGCGACCAGCGCAGCATCACCAGCCAGCTCAAGAGCGGCAACCAGTTGCAACTCGACAGCAAGCAGAAGCTACGCCTGGAAGGCGCTGAACTGCACAGCAAGGGCGATATCCAACTGGCGGCCAAAGACGTGGATATCACCAGCGCCAGCCGCCATAGCAGCAGTAGCGAGCAACGCTACTCCGGCGACCTGGTGGGCGGGGGCTTCTTCGGCAAGAACGCCGATGGCGACCAGGGCAAGACCCAGAACCAGGGCAGCAAGGTCAATGCCGAGGGCAAGCTGATCGTGCAGGCCGACAACGTGCGCATCAGCGGCAGCCAGGCCCGGGGCGGCACCCAGGCCAGCGTTATCAGCGACGACGGTTCGCTGACCATCGACGGCGTGCAGGACACCAGCCACAGCAATAGCCACAACAAGGACAGCAAGTTCTTCGGCATCGCCAAGGACGAGAGCAGCCAGCAGAACAAGGCCAGCACCACCGTCGGCAGCCAAGTACGCTCGGACAGCAACCTCAAGCTGCAAAGCGCCAAGGACCTGGTCGTCAGTGGTTCCCAGGTCAGCGCCAAGGGTCAGCTGGACGCCAGCGCGAAGGGCTCGGTCAAGGTGACAGCGGCCGAGGATACCCAGCACACCAGCAGCAGCTCGCAACAGCGCGGTTTCGACGCCTACGCCAAGCAGACCGCACCCGGCAGCGGCCAGTACCGGGCCGGCGTGCGCTACCAGGACCAGCAGCGCAACGACAGCAGCGACAGCACCCGGCAACAGGCGTCCAGCCTTAGCGGCACCAGCCTGGCGGTCAGTGCCGGCGAGGACGTGAGCATCCAGGGCAGCAAAGTGGCGGCCACCGCGGGCGATGCCAGCCTGAGCGGCAAGAACGTCGAGCTGCTGGCAGCGCACGACAAACAGGACAAGCACAGCGACAGCACCACCACTGGTGGCGGCTTCTACTACACCGGCGGCCTGGATCGGGCCGGCAACGGCGTGGAGGTAGCCCATAACAGCAGCCAGGACAGCAGCAGCAAGAGCACCGCACAAACCAGCAACATCGCCGCCAGCGGCAACCTGACCATCAGCGCCGGCAATCGCCTGAGCACCGAGGGCGCCCAGGTCAAGGCCGGCGACAAGCTGCAAGTCAGCGCCGGGCAAATCGACAACCGCGCCGCACACAACAGCGAAAGCAGCCACCACCAGGAGAACAACTGGGCGGTGGATGTCGGCGCCAACGTCGAGTACAAGGGCGTGGCCCGGCCCATCGAGAAGGCCGTCCAGGGCGTGGCCCAGCGCAAGTTCCACCAGCCTGGGGTGCTCGACGCCCTGGAACAGCCCAACATCGGGCTGGACGTGGATGTCAGCCACCAGAACCGCCAACTCGACACCAGCGCCAGCACCGCAGTGGTCAGCCAACTGAGCGGTGGCCAGGTCCAGGTCAAGGCCGACGGCCAACTGCAGGACCAGGGCACCCAGTACCGCGCCACCGACGGCGCGGTGAAGATCGATGCCGGCAGCCTGGTGGCCAGCGCCGCCAAGGACACTCACAGCAGCAGCGAGCAGGCGGTGGACGCCAAGGTCGGCGTACGGGTCTACACCAACACCGGTGAAGACCTGAACATCCGCGGCAGCGGCGCCGGTGGCAGCAGCACCGTCACCAGCAGCACCGAGAAAGCCCAGGTGGGCAGCTATGCCGGCAGCCAGGGCGTGGAAATCAAGCTCACCGGCGACGCCAGCTTCGAGGGCAGCCAGTTCAATGGCGGCCAGGGCGACGTGAAGATCAAGGCCGGCGGCGAACTGGCGTTGAACCAGGCCACTGACAAGCAGGACAGCAGCAACTCCAGCCTGCGGGGCGATGCCTCGCTGAGCCTGGGCACCCTGCCCGGCAGCAGCGGCACCAACCTCAACGTCGGCGCCGGGCTCCAGCTGGACCACAAGCGCCTGGACCAACAGGACAGCCAGGCGCAGGTCGCCAGCATCCAGGGCCAGGGCAAGGTGCAGCTCGAAAGTGGCGGCAACCTGACCCTGCAAGGTACCCAGATCGGCAACGCCGCGCGCCCCACCGGGGATATCAGCCTCAATGCCGGTGGCAAGCTCGACCTGCAAGCCGCGACCAATACCCACGCCAGCCAGGGCAGCAACCTGGGCGGTGGCCTCACCGCCGGTGGTGGCAAGTCCAGCAGCGAGCAGAGCAGCGGCAAGAACGCCAATCTGAGCGCCAACTTCAACATCGGCCGGGTCTCCGAGCAGGACCAGGACCAGCGTGGCGGCCAGCTCTACAGCCAGGGCCAGGTCACGCTCGCCAGCGGCGCCAGCGGTGATGCTGCGATCCACCTGCAAGGCACCCGGGTCGATGCCGGCAAGGTGATGCTCGATGCCGCCCAGGGCGGTATCTACCAGGAGTCGGCGCAGGCAACCCAGGTCCATAACAACTGGGGCCTGACCCTGGGCGCCGGGGCCAACCTGAGCCAGACCACCCCGACCGACGCCGAGCAGGGCTCGGCGAAGAACGCCCACGGGATCAACGCCCGGGCCAAGATCGACGTCGACCGGCGCCAGAACAGTACCCAGCACGACAGCCTGATCAAGGCCGACCAGGTTGTGCTCGCCAGTGCCGGCAACGTGCAGCTGGCCGGTGCGCACATCGATGCACAGCGGGTCGACGGAGCGATTGGCGGTGACTTGAGCATCGAAAGCCGCCAGGACCAGGTGCGTTCCACCCAGGTCAACATCGACGCCAAGCTGGACGCGGAGAAGAACCAGCCTGGCCTGGTGAGCAAGCTGGCCAAACCCGCCGGTCCGCTCAAGGACGATCTGCAGGCCAAGGCCCAGAAGAGCTTCGGCAAGCACCGGGAAAAACTCGAGAACGCCGTCGACAAGGGCGTGGACAAGCTCGGCTCGGCCAAGGACAGCCTGGTCAGCCAGGCCGACAACGCCAAGGAACGCCTGGGCGAGAAGCTCAGCCGCAGCGCCAGCTACGACGTCAACCCCGAGCCTCGTGGCGCCATCGGCAACAGCGTGGACAAGGCCAAGGGCTATCTCGCCGACAAGGCCGACGCGCTGGGCAATCGCTTCTCCAGCCTGAAGGACCGCTTCTGGCCCAAGACCAGCGACAGCTACTCGGTCAGCGAGAAGACCACCACTGGCGCCAGCGTGGCCAACACCACGGAAAACGTGCTGTTCGGCGACAAGAGCGGCAACACCTCCTACACCCCGACCTTGAACCTGAACCTCAGTCACCAGGCCAAGGACAGCGTGCAGCAGGCCTCGGGCATCAGTGGCCGGCAGGGCGTCAATCTGTCGGTGAGCGGTGAAACCAAGCTGACCGGAGCACGCATCGGCGCCAGCGACGGACGTGTCGACCTCGGCGGCTCGCGAGTCACCAGCACCGCCCTGGCCGGCTCGGACTATCGCGTCGACGTCGGGGTCAACCTGTCCAAGTCGCCAGTCAACCTGGCCCTGGGCAGTGGCAACGAACTGACCCGCAAGCAGGACGACGCCACCCAGAAGGACCAGGTGTTCAACCTGGGTCCGCTGCGTGTCGGCGGCCACAGTGACAGCCAACTGCTGCAGGCCGGTATCGACCAGAAAGCACCTTGAAGCATCGGCCGCCTCCTCCCGGGGGCGGCCTTTGCCCCTCGCCTCCCCGACAGGGGCTTCCTCTGCGTGCCACCTGACTGTAATACCTCCCCTTATTCGCTGTAGGACCGTTCTCGAATTCGCTCCACGGTCTTTTTCGCCACGCCTTCCCCAAGACAGCTGGGCTACTGTTCGAACTTTCCACTCATCGACAGGAGGCCCGTATGCGCTCTGTACTCATCATTGACGACCACCCTGTCATACGCCTGGCCATCCGCTTTCTCCTGGAACACGAGGGGTATGCGGTCATCGGTGAAACCGACAACGGCGTCGATGCCCTGCAAATGGTCCGCGAGCACGAACCGGACCTGATCATCCTCGACATCTGCATTCCCAAGCTCGATGGCCTAGAGTTGCTCGAACGCTTTGGCAGCATGCCCCGGCCTGTGCGAACCCTGGTCCTGACCGCTCAGTCCGCCGCCTTGTTCGCCAATCGCTGCATGCGTGCCGGCGCCAGCGGCTTCGTCTGCAAGCAGCAAGACCTGAGCGAGCTGCTGAGCGCCATCAAGGCGATCCACAGCGGCTATAACTACTTTCCCAGCCAGGCCATACAGGCCAGCCGCACTGCCCTTGGCGCTCCCCTGGAGCTGGCACAGTTCAACTCCCTGAGCGACCGGGAATTGATGGTCATGCAGCTTTTCGCCATGGGACAAACCAACCAACAGATAGCCACGGGGATGTTCTTGAGCAACAAGACCGTCAGCACCTACAAGAAGCGCATCATGCAGAAACTGGCCGCTGCCTCCATGAACACCCTGGTGAATATGGCCAAGCGCCACGAACTGATATGAAATCTCCCTGCCTGCCGCCCTGCCCTGTGGATGAACCACGGCAATGATCGACTTCCTGCTGCAACACCCCGCGCTGAGCGCAATGACCACGTTGCTACTGGCGGCCTTGCTGGGCCAGGCCTGGTTGTATCGGCAACTGCGCCAAGGTAACCGATTGCTGCAGGCAACGTTGCGCACGAGCCAGGCCCTGCAAGCCGACAAGCAACAGGCCGAAGAGGCCAGCCGGATAAAAAGCCGCTTCCTGGGCAACATCGGTCATGAAATACGCACGCCGCTCAATGCCCTCATCGGCTTGCTGGAGCTGGTGCTGCAGCGCACCCAGGCCCAGGACCCGAACCGTTCCTCCATCGAACTGGCGCTTGGGGCGGCCGGGGACCTGCGGGAGTTGCTGGCTGACCTGCTGGATGTAACCCGGATCGAATCCGGGCAAATGTCGCTGGCCCCGGATTGGACATACCTGCGCGATTGCGTCGATTCGGTGATGAGCATCTTCCTGATCCTGGCCCGCCAGAAGCACCTGGAGCTGAACCTTGAGTACCAGGTCCCGGACCCCGAGCCTCTGGTCCTGATCGACGCCCTGCGCTTCAAGCAGGTGCTATCGAACCTGTTGAGCAACGCCATCAAGTTCACCCATCGGGGCGAGGTCCGGGTCAGGCTGCGGCTGGTGCCCGACAAGCACCCGGGGCGCTTCAAGCTGCGCCTGCAGGTGCTGGACACAGGCATCGGCATTGCCGAATCACAGCGCCAGCGCGTGCTGTTGCAGCCTTTCGCCCAATCCACGCCTGACGGTCAGTCGGCCCGGGACAGCACCGGGCTCGGCCTGCCCATCAGCCATCACCTGTGCCAGAAGATGGGGGGCAGCCTGACCCTGCACGGGCGCAACGGCCCCGGTAGCGAAGCGCGCGTCAGGCTACCGCTGACCGGTCGCACGCAGCCTGTCCCGGCCAAGGAGGAAGCCGTACTGCCCTCCACCAGCCAGCCACTGGATATCCTGCTGGCGGACGATCACCCCGCGAGCCTGGTGCTGCTACGTGGGCAGTTGGAATACCTCGGGCACCGTGTCACCAGTGCCGCGGACGGATTGCAGGCCTACCAGCAGTGGAAATCCGGGGACTTCGACTTGCTGATCGTCGACTGCAACATGCCCGTGATGAACGGCTATGAACTGGCCGAGGCCATACGCCAGGATGAAGCCCTGGAGCGACGACCTGCGATCACCCTGATCGGCTATAGCGCCAGCAACGACCCGCAGACAGTCCAGCGTTGCCTGGATGCCGGCATGCACGACTGCCTGTTCAAGCCCCTCAGCATCGGCTTGCTGAGCCATAAGCTGGCCATGCTCGATCCACAGCCCCGGGCAGACTGTTTCAACATGGCGGCCTTGCGGACCCTGACCCGTGGCGAACCGCAATTTGCCCTGCGCCTGCTCAAGGAGTTGCTGCAATGCTGTCATGACGACCGCCGCCTGCTGGTGCGGATCAGCCCCGACAATCTCCAGGAACTGCGCCCACTGGCCCACAAGATCAAGGGCTCGGCGCTGATGGCCGGAGCCGAAGCGTTGCATGAATGTTGCGAAGCCCTCGAGCTGGCGTGCCTGGGAGGCGCTGGAGCCGAACTGATCGGCAACGCTGTGGATGAGCTGGACCTGGAGCTGGTGCGGTTCACCCAATCCCTGCATCGACATCTTGAGCGTCATCGACAAGCGATTGCCGAATCGCCCTAAGCCATGGGCTTCACCACACCCGCCGTTGCCACCCGAGAGCCTGGCAAGCGCGACTAAAAAACGTCCCTTGCCAGACAAATATCAAAAAGCCACTATCCTCTCCCTCGCGCCCTCATCTGCGAATGAGTGAACGCCATCAACTTCCAAGCAAGATCGCAGCAGGAATGCCTGCCTTAACTATGCTTGGTTCCTGAGTCATGCCTGATGTGCCTTTGGAGAGAACTGGAATGCCGAGCACGCCATTGCCCGCACAACGCCGTCTCCCCCTCCATATTCATATCAGTGCGATGTTCACCCTGTTGCTGCTCCTGACCGGAGTGGTGCTGGGCATCTACAACTATCAGGCCACCACAAGCATCATTCTCGGCAGCAGCGAAAAACTGTTCCAACGCATAGAACAGGACGTACGCAGCGACCTGAGATCCACCTACGAACCGATCCGCCATGTGCTGAGCCTGTTGGCGACCAGGTCGGCGACCCAGGCACCGAACCTGGAGCAGCGGCTGGAGTTGCTCCAGCCATTCAGCCAGTCCCTGTTGGACAATTCCGACCTGGCATCGCTGTACCTGGGGTACGCCAACGGTGACTTCTTCATGGTGCGGCCGTTGCGCAACAGCGAGATCAAGGACAAGCGCCAGGCTCCCGCCAACAGTGCCTATGAGGTATGGAGCATCGAGCGCAACGCCAGTACTGGCCAGGTCAATTCGCAATCGTTGTTCTATGACGCAAACCTGGTGCTGCTCGGGCGCCTGGATCACCCCGACGAGCGCTACGATCCCCGGACCCGGGACTGGTTCGCCAATGCCCGAGGCAATGCCGACCAGATCACCACCCGGCCGTATGTCTTCTATTCCACGCTGAATGTCGGCACCACCCTGGCCCGCAGCAGCGGCAAGATGGCCGTGATCGCCGCCGACCTGACCCTGGAGCAACTGTCTTCGACCCTGGCCAAGCACCGCGTCACCGCCACCACCGAAGTGGCCTTGCTGGACGACCTGGGCAACGTCGTGGCCTATCCCGAGAGCCACAGATTGCTGGTGGAACAGCGCTCCGCCCGCCTGATCCAGGCCAGTGACCTGAACCCGGTGCTCAACGCCCTGTTTCAAGGCCAGACCGTGGACGGCCATCTGCAAGTCCAGGGTCGCGACTGGATAGTTGCCAGCAGCCATATCGTCGAAGGCGGACCCGGCGGCCTGCAACTGAACCTACTGGTACCCGAGGACGAGTTGCTGGCCGATGCCTACCGCTTGCGCTGGCAAGGTGCGCTGATCACCCTGACGACCCTGTTGCTGTGCCTGCCCCTAGGCTGGCTGATATCACGCATCCTGGTCCGTCCGTTGCGTAACCTGGTGCAGGAAGCCGATGCCATCCGCAGCTTCGACTTCCACTACCCGGCATCACGCCGCTCTCCGGTCCTGGAAGTGGATCAACTGAGCGTGTCCATGACCCGAATGAAGAGCACCCTGGCCAGCTTCTTCGAGATCAACGCCAGCCTGTCCTCGCAAACCCGTTTCGATCCCCTGCTGCAACGAGTGCTGTTCGAGACGGTGAAGATCGCCCAGGCCCAGGCCGGGCTGATCTATCTCTGTGAAAGCAAGGGCACGCGCCTGGAACCCCATGGCCTGATCATCGACGAGCAACCCCAGGACCTCTCGCCCTTCGATATCGCCACCCAGGACCTGGCCGACCCGCATAACCCAGCCTGGCTGCAACAACTGGCGAACAACGACAACGTGGTCACCACCCTGGGCTTCGAGCAGGCCGGCAACCTGCAACGTATCCTGCTGACCCTGGACAGCCCCAGCGCCCACCTGGTGGGCGTGCGCTTGCGCAACCGGCACAACGAGACGGTGGGCATGCTCCTGCTGTTCCTGGTAGACAGCGGCAGCGAGGCCGACATGGACAAGCTCGGCCCGGACCGCATCGCCTTCATCCAGGCGGTATCAGCCACCGCGGCACTGTGTATCGAAAGCCAGCGCCTGCAGAACAAACAGAAGCAACTGCTGGACGCCTTCATCCAGCTGCTGGCCGGTGCCATCGACGCCAAGAGCCCCTATACCGGCGGCCATTGCCAGCGGGTACCGGCGCTGATGCTGATGCTGGCCGAAGCTGCCGCAGCCAGCCAGGAGCCCGGATTCGCCGCCTACCAGCCCAGCGAGGACGACTGGGAGGCCTTGCATGTCGCGTCCTGGCTACACGACTGCGGCAAGGTAACCACCCCCGAGTACGTGGTGGACAAAGCCACCAAGCTGGAAACCCTGAACGATCGTATCCATGAGATTCGCACCCGCTTCGAGGTGCTCAAGCGCGATGTCTGGATCGACTACTGGAAAGCACTGGCCCAAGGTGCCGAAGAGGTGCCCCAGGCCAGCGAACGCGATGCACGCCTGCAACAACTGGACGAGGAATTCGCCTTCGTCGCCCACTGCAACCTCGGTGCCGAGTTCATGGCCGAGGCCGACCAGCAGCGACTGCAACGCATCGCCCAACGGACCTGGAGCCGGACCCTGGACAACCGCCTGGGCGTGTCCTGGGCAGAAAGCCAGCGCCTGGAGCGCACGCCCGCCCCCGAACTGCCAGTGGATGAACCGCTGCTGGCCGACCGCCCCGACCACCTGCTGGAACGTGACAGCACGGAGATCCTCGCGGCGGACAATCCCTGGGGCTTCAAGCTGCAGATGCCGCTCCACAAGTACAACCGTGGCGAGCTGTACAACCTGAGCATTCCCCGGGGCACCCTCACCGCCGAGGAGCGCTATGTGATCAATCACCACATCGTGCAGACCATCATCATGCTCGAGCACCTGCCCTTCCCGAGCCACCTGCAGAACGTGGCGGAAATCGCCGGTGGCCATCACGAGAAAATGGACGGCAGCGGTTATCCGCGACAGCTCAAGCGCGAGCAGATGAGCCTGCCGGCCCGCATGATGGCCATCGCCGACATCTTCGAAGCCCTGACCGCCGCAGACCGACCCTACAAGAAGGGCAAGACCCTGAGCGAAGCGCTGGGCATCATGGCCATGATGTGCCGCGATGCCCATATCGATCCGCAGCTGTTCCAGCTGTTCATCCAGCAGCGGATCTACCAGCAGTACGCCGAGCGCTTCCTGACGCCGCAGCAGATCGACCCGGTGGACCAGGCGGCCTTGCTGAGCAAGGCCGGACTGGGCCACTGAAGGCTCAGCAGTCGCTGGCGTCCAGGAAGATCTGCGCCAGGCGCTCGATACCTGCCTGGTCTTCTGCCCCAAAGCGCGCCAGCTTCGGGCTGTCCAGGTCGAGCACACCGATCAGTCGGCCCTCCTTGACCAGCGGTACCACCAGTTCACTGTTGGACGCGCTGTCACAAGCGATATGCCCGGCAAACGCGTGCACATCTTCCACTCGCTGGGTTTGCAAGGTGGCCGCCGCGGCACCACACACACCGCGCCCGAAAGGAATGCGCACACAGGCGATCTGGCCCTGGAACGGGCCCAGTACCAGCTCCTGGTTGCGATTGAGGTAGAACCCGGCCCAGTTCAAGTCCTCGAGCTGGCTGAACAGGAATGCGGAGAATTGCGCTGCGTTGGCGATGAAGTCGCGCTCATCGGCCAGCAGCGCCTCCAACTGGGCGCACAGCAACCCATAGCCGTCCAGGCCCTGTCCGGTCCCTTGTAAATCGATCATGCGTTTTGCTCCAACAACTGCAAGCCCACCCAGTAGCGGGCAAATTGATAGGCACAGCGGCCATTGCGGTTACCACGGCCGGTGGCCCAGCGCACCGCGAGAATGTCCAGCGCCTCGTCGCGCTGCCACTTCAGGCCGGCCTTGCCTGCCAGCTCGCCGATCCAGTGCTCGACCACATTGAGGAAGTGCTCCTGGGTAAAGGGGTAGAACGACAACCACAGGCCGAAGCGGTCCGACAGAGCGATCTTGTCTTCCACCGCTTCGCTGGGGTGCAGTTCGCCATCGACGCGCTTCCAGTTCTCGTTATCGCTCTCCTTTTCCGGTACAAGGTGCCGGCGGTTCGAGGTGGCGTAGAGCAGGACGTTCTCCGGGGCCTGTTCCAGGGAGCCATCGAGCACGCTCTTGAGCACCCGATAGTCGCCCTCGCCCGACTCGAAGGACAGGTCGTCGCAAAACAGCACGAAACGCTGGGGCAGCTTGACCAGTTGCTCCACCACTCGCGGCAGGTCCGCCAGGTGGTCGCGCTCGATCTCGATCAGGCGCAGGCCGCTCTTGGCGTGCTCGGCCAGCAGCGCCCGCACCAGAGAGGACTTGCCAGTGCCACGCGAGCCCCAGAGCAGGGCATGGTTGGCCGGCAGGCCGTCGAGGAACTGCTGGGTATTGCGCGCCAGCTGTTCACGTTGCTTGTCGACCCCGATCAGGTCGCTCAGGCGCATGTCCAGGCTGACCTCCAGTGGCAGCAGAAAACCGCTGCGGCCTTCGCGTTGCCAGCGAGCAGCCAGACACTGACTCCAGTCGATAGACTGGCGCGGGGTTGGCAACAGGGGTTCGATCCGGGCCAGAACCGCATCGGCGCGTTCAAGAAATGCAATCAATCGAGCATCCACGACTTTTCCTCAGGCACGTTCAAGGTAATGATGCGGCACACAGACGAAACGCAGTCCTGATCGAGGGGTCTATCGCCTTATCAGCTGCTGCCAGGCCAAGCCGGCAACCCAAGATGATCAGCTATGCTTGCGCAGCGAAGGGAAACGAAAGTGGTTCAACTCCCCATGGATATCAATTTCACCAACCGCCTGTCCTATAAACAGGCTCGGCTCACCGTGGTGGTGGGTTTCATTCTGGGGACCGCGCTCAGTCTGCTGCAAATCGGCATCGATTATGCCAGCGAAGACGCCTCCATCAATCGTGAAATCCATGCGTTACTGGAAATCAGTCACAATCCGGCCTCACGGATCGCCTACAACATCGATTCCGAACTGGCCCAGGAATTGACCCTGGGCCTGCTGCGCTCCCCGGCAATCATCCGTGCGCAGTTGATCGACAATAACAATACCTTGCTGGCCAATGTCGAGCGCCCACCGCTGCAAAGCCGCTACCGGGCCATCAGCGACTTCCTGTTCGGCGCCGACCGCCAGTTCGAGGATCGCCTGTACCTCAGCCACCTGCCGGAGGAGTCCCTGGGCTCCCTGCACCTGGATGTCGACACCTACGCTTTCGGCAGCCGCTTCCTGCGCCGCGCCGAAGTCACCCTGATCAACGGGTTTGCCCGCAGCCTGATCCTCACCGGGATTCTCCTGGGGTTGTTCTACGTGATGCTGACCAAGCCCTTGGTCGGTGTGATCCGCGAACTCAGCAGCCGCGACCCGCGCAGTGCCCAGCAGGCCAAGCTGGAGTTTCCTCCTGGCCATGAAAACGACGAGGTCGGGGTGCTGGTCAAGGTCGCCAACCAGCAGTTCGAGATCATGACCACCGAAATCCAGCAGCGGCGCAATGCCGAAAATCGCCTGACCGAGTACCTCGGGCAGCTGGAGAACATCGTTTCGGCCCGTACCACCGAACTCAAGGCCAGCAATGCCCGCCTCAGCCAGTCCAACGAAGAACTGGAAGCGGCGCGACGCACAGCACTGGACATGGCCCAGGCACGTGCTGCGTTCCTGGCCACCATGAGCCACGAGATCCGCACCCCACTCAACGGCCTGCTGGGCATGATCGCCTTGTCCCTGGACAGCCCGCTGAACCCGGAGCAACGCCAGCAACTGTCCATTGCCCACGACTCCGGCAAGGTCCTGGTGGAGTTGCTCAACGATATCCTCGATATGTCCAAGTTCGACGCCGGACAACTGGAGCTCGAGCACATTCCCTTCGATCTCGGGGTCCTGGTGGAGGACACCGCCAACCTGTTGTCGCAGAACGCGGCGGCCAGCGTCGAGTTGGCTTGCCTGATTGCCCCGGACTTCCCCGCGCTGGTCCTGGGGGACCCAACGCGAGTGCGGCAGATTGTCAGCAACTTACTGTCCAATGCCCTCAAGTTCACGCGTTTCGGCCGGGTCGATGTGCGCCTGAGTACCCTGGGCGATGGAGTACGTATCGAAATCTGCGATACCGGCATCGGTATCGCCCAGGAAGCCCAGGCCAAGATCTTCCAGCCCTACACCCAGGCAGGTGCCGGCATTACCCGGCAATTTGGCGGCACCGGGCTGGGCCTGGCACTGACCTATAACCTCTGCGAGGCCATGAACGGCCGCCTGAGCATCAGCTCGGAAGTCGGCTTCGGCAGCCAATTCTGCGCGGACCTGCCACTGCCATGCCACACCCCGGCGACACCGCTGCCGATGCTGTCCGGCAAGATCATTGCCATCACCGACGCCGGCAGCGGCCTGGCGGAACTGCTGGACAGCCTCCTGCCGGCCTGGGGCCTGAGCTACCAGCGGTGCAACATCGAGGACTCCCTGGCCGGGCGGCATCCCGACCTGCTGATTACCGACTGCCCGGAGTGCCTGTTCGGCCTGCGCCCGGCCATCAATGCACCGATCCTGCTGGTGACCGCCTACGGCAGCTTCCTGCCCAGCGAGCAGGCCAGTGCCCTGGCACCGCTGCAACAACAGGCGCGGCCGCTGGCGCGCAATGCGCTGTATCAGACCTTGCGGCGCTCACTGCAGGCCGAGCCCGTCACGCTCAACGATGCACAGCTGGAAATGCCGGCGCAGATCCGCCGGGCGAACATCCTGCTGGTAGAAGACAACCCGGTGAACCAACTGGTGGCCAAGGGCATGCTGAGCAAGCTGGGGTGCTCGGTCACCGTGGCCGCCCATGGCCTGGATGCGCTCAACCAGCTGGAACACAGCGCCTTCGACCTGATCCTGATGGACTGCAACATGCCGGTCATGAACGGCTACGAGGCCAGCCGGCAGATCCGCCGCAGCGGGCGCTGGCCGGACCTGCCGATCATCGCCCTGACCGCCAACGCCATGCCCGAGGAGCGCGAGCGCTGCCGTGCTGCCGGGATGAGCGACTACCTGGCCAAGCCCTTCCGGCGTGAAGAGCTGATCGCCCTGCTGGACCTCTGGGTACCGACTACGACAAAACTCTGATCTGTTGCAGCAAGCGATCGAGGCCATCACGCAGCTGGCCCAGATTGTCCAGATCGACTCCGCTGTCGCACAGCAGCGCCGCCTTGAGCGGCGGGACTTGCTCGCGCAGGGCCAGTCCCGCCTCGCTCAGGCTCAGGTGCACCTCGCGCTCATCACGACCGGAACGCCGGCGTTGCACCAGTTGCAGTTGTTCCAGGCGCTTGAGCAAGGGGGTCAGGGTGCCGGAGTCCAGCGCCAGCCGCTCGCCCAGGGCCTTGACCGTCGGCAGGGGCGGAGGCTGTGCATGCCACTCCCACAACACCAGCATCACCAGGTATTGCGGGTAAGTCAGGCCGAGGCGATCGAGCATCGGCTTGTAGCCGCGCACCACGGCCCGGGATGCGGCATACAACTTGAAGCACAGTTGGCTATCGAGCTTGAGTGAGTCCACGGACGAGTCGTTCATTTGAGCAGGGCTTCGATCTCTCGAGTCAGGTCCTGGGGCTTGGTGGTCGGAGCGAAACGCTTGACCAACCGTCCCTCACGATCGATCAGGAACTTGGTGAAGTTCCACTTGATCCCCTGGGACCCCAGGAGCCCGGGAGCCCGCTTCTTCAACTGGACGAACAATGGATGGGCACCTTCGCCATTGACCTCGATCTTCTTGAACAGCGGGAAGCTCACGCCATAGTTCAACTCACAGAACTCGGAGATCGCGCCCTCGTCGCCCGGCTCCTGCTTGCCGAACTGATTGCACGGAAAGCCCAGAACCACCAGGCCCTGGTCCCGGTAGGTCTGCCACAGTTCCTCCAGCCCCTTGTACTGGGGCGTGAATCCGCACTTGCTGGCGGTATTGACCACCAGCACGGCCTTGCCAGCGAAATCCGCCAGGGTTTTCTGCTCACCCTTGATGGTGGTGCAGGGAATGGTCAGCAACGCATCGGTCATGGCAGCAACTCCATTGAAGGTTGGGAACGGATAAAAATAGCGCTCAATTAGATTGCGCACAATTTAAATAACGAAAAAATGGGCCCCATGGAGCCCAATGCCAGCCAGTCAAGCGAGGCGAACCCTGTAGGAGCGAAGCTTGCTCGCGAGGGTCGTCAACGCTAGCGCGTATCGACTGGATAAACCCAGTGCTCTGAAGTCCATCGCGGGCAAGCCACGCTCCCACCCTTTCCTTAGTTGATCGGCATTACTCCATGGAGCCGTTCTTTCGCCTAGCGCGCTACCAGGTCCAGGCAGACGGAGTTGATGCAGTAGCGCAGGCCGGTGGGCGGCGGGCCATCCGGGAACACGTGGCCCAGGTGGGCATCGCACTTGGCACAGACCACTTCGGTGCGGATCATGCCGTGGCTCAGGTCGCGGATCTCGATCATCGCGCTATCGGCGATGGGCTCGTAGAAGCTCGGCCAACCACAACCGGAATCGAATTTGGCCCTGGAGTCGAACAGCGGCTCATTGCAACAGATGCAGTGGTACACCCCATCGGTCTTGGTGGCGTTGTACTTGCCCGAGAACGGACGTTCGGTGCCCTTGAGCCGGCAGACGTTGTACTGCTCGGGATCGAGCATGGCCCGCCATTCTTCCAGGTTTTTTTCCAGCTTTTCCATGGTCCTTCCTCTGCAACGGAAAAAGCCCGATCTGTATCTTTTCCACGGATCGGGCGGCACGTATGATTGCGCCTCGTCAGACGCCAGTCTGGCAGCCGCGCTACACCCATTCAAACGGATTCTGCCGCAGCCGGCGCGAGCTACAGCCGGTGTCACACGGCAGGATTCCCAGTACGGTAGTTCATCCTCCGCCTGGATCGTTCATTTTCGGGAACACATCGCCATGCAGGTCAGCAAATCGAACAAGCTCGCCAACGTCTGTTATGACATTCGCGGCCCAGTGCTCAAGCACGCCAAACGCCTGGAAGAGGAAGGCCATCGCATCCTCAAGCTGAACATCGGCAACCCGGCGCCCTTTGGTTTCGAGGCACCGGACGAGATTCTCCAGGATGTGATCCGCAACCTGCCGACCGCCCAGGGCTACAGCGACTCCAAGGGCCTGTTCAGCGCGCGCAAGGCTGTGATGCAGTACTACCAGCAGAAGCAGGTGGAAGGCATCGGCATCGAGGATATCTACCTGGGCAACGGCGTATCCGAGCTGATCGTAATGGCCATGCAGGCCCTGCTCAACAATGGCGACGAAGTGCTGGTCCCGGCCCCCGACTATCCACTGTGGACCGCCGCGGTGAGCCTGGCCGGTGGCAATCCGGTGCACTACCTGTGCGACGAGCAGGCCAACTGGTGGCCCGACCTCGCCGACATCAAGGCCAAGATCACCCCGAACACCAAGGCCCTGGTGATCATCAACCCGAACAACCCCACCGGCGCCGTGTACCCCAAGGAAGTGCTGCTGGGCATGCTGGAGCTGGCGCGCCAGCACAACCTGGTGGTGTTCTCCGACGAGATCTACGACAAGATCCTCTACGATGACGCCGTGCATATCTGCACCGCCTCCCTGGCCCCGGACCTGCTGTGCCTGACCTTCAACGGCTTGTCCAAGTCCTACCGCGTGGCGGGCTTCCGCTCCGGCTGGGTGGCCATCTCCGGTCCCAAGCACCACGCCCAGAGCTACATCGAAGGCATCGACATGCTGGCCAACATGCGCCTGTGCGCCAACGTGCCCAGCCAGCATGCGATCCAGACCGCCCTGGGCGGCTACCAGAGCATCAATGACCTGGTCCTGCCGCCTGGCCGCCTGCTGGAACAGCGCAACCGCACCTGGGAACTGCTCAACGACATTCCCGGGGTCAGCTGCGTCAAGCCCATGGGCGCACTGTATGCCTTCCCGCGGATCGACCCGAAAGTCTGCCCGATCCACAATGACGAGAAGTTCGTCCTCGACCTGCTGCTTTCGGAAAAGCTCCTGGTCGTCCAGGGCACAGCCTTCAACTGGCCGTGGCCGGACCACTTCCGCGTAGTCACCCTGCCTCGGGTCGACGACCTGGAACAGGCCATTGGCCGGATCGGCAACTTCCTCAAGTCCTACCGTCAATAATTCTGATAACGCAGTGCGATCCTTCCCTGATCGCACTGCGATTAATTCAGCAACACATCTTCGCTGACCTTCTCCGCCCCCCTCTACTAAGCTTGCACTTTCCATCGCATCCACTGTCACAGGGTCTGCATTGCAACCAGGTGATGACTGCGTGCGACGGCTGGTCATGAAGCTGTCACGCCAGCGTCATCTCCTTTTCCATGCGACATAGTTTGAAATAGAAGCTGTATTGAATAGGGCGTTGTCGCGCCTTATATACCCCGCGGTACGCAACATCTTTAGCTTGAGGAGATTTCTACAACCATGATGCGAATCCTGCTGTTTTTGGCCACTAACCTTGCGGTCGTGCTGATTGCCAGCATCACCCTGAGCCTTTTCGGCTTCAACGGGTTCATGGCGGCCAACGGGGTTGATCTGAACCTCAATCAGCTGCTGATTTTCTGTGCGGTCTTCGGGTTCGCCGGTTCGCTGTTCTCGCTGTTCATCTCCAAGTGGATGGCGAAGATGAGCACCAGCACGCAGATCATCACCCAACCGCGCACCCGCCATGAACAATGGCTGCTGCAGACCGTTGAACAACTGTCCCGCGAGGCTGGCATCAAGATGCCGGAGGTCGGGATCTTTCCGGCCTACGAAGCGAATGCCTTCGCCACCGGCTGGAACAAGAACGACGCCCTGGTAGCCGTGAGCCAAGGCTTGCTGGAGCGCTTCTCGCCAGACGAAGTGAAGGCCGTGCTGGCCCATGAGATCGGCCACGTCGCCAATGGCGACATGGTCACCCTGGCATTGATCCAGGGCGTGGTGAACACCTTCGTGATGTTCTTCGCGCGGATCATCGGCAACTTCGTCGACAAGGTGATCTTCAAGAACGAAGAAGGCCAGGGAATTGCCTACTACGTGGCGACCATCGTCGCCGAACTGGTCCTGGGCATCCTGGCCAGTGCCATCGTGATGTGGTTCTCGCGCCAGCGCGAGTACCGTGCCGATGAAGCTGGTGCCCGCCTGGCCGGCACCAATGCGATGATCGGCGCCCTGCAGCGCCTTCGTTCGGAGCAAGGCCTGCCAGTGCACATGCCCGACACCCTGAATGCCTTTGGCATCAACGGTGGCATCAAGCAAGGCTTGGCTCGCATGTTCCTGAGCCACCCGCCACTGGAAGATCGCATCGACGCCCTGCGTCGCCGCGGTTGATCCGCAGTACGGCAACCAGCAAAAGGGCGACGCAAGTCGCCCTTTTGCATGGACTCAGGAACGCTCAGCGCTCACGCTGCTTCTCCAGGCGATAGACCCGCTCCACCAGGCGGGTGACGCCGCCCTGGAGAAACTTCCAGCTCTCACCCAGAATGTCCCGTTCGGTCTCCACCTGCAGTTGCCAACTGCCCTCCAGACGCTGTCGGACCTCATCATCCAGTACCGCGAATGGCGGCCCGTCCAGCTGGGCCTGATCGTAGTCCATGGTAATCAGCAGGCCACGAGTACCAGCTGGCAAAAGGCCGTTGAGGTGTGCGCTATAGCGCTGGCGCATTTCCTGGGGCAAGGCAATCATCGCCGCACGATCGTACAAGGCCGTGCAATCGGCGATGTCCTGGGCGGTCAGGGCGAAAAAATCGCCACGCCAGATCTGGATCGGCCCCTGGGCATAGACCGTGAACGCTCCTTGCTGGCGGATCTCTGGTTGCAGTTGATGCTCATGGAAAAAATCCTCCACGGCCTTCTGCGACAGCTCGATACCCAACACCTGATGCCCACGATCGGCGAGCCAGAGCAAATCCAGGCTCTTGCCGCACAGCGGCACCAGCACCCGGCTCTGCGCTGCCAGGCCAAGGCCTGGCCAGTACTGCTGCAGATAGGGGTTGACCTCTGTCGAATGAAAACCGATCTGCCCCTGTTCCCAGCGTTTGTGCCAAAAATCTGCTTGCATGAGACACCCTTGGAATTCGATCAAAAAGCCCTAAAACTTATATTAGATTTAGATCGATGACCTGATTGAAGATGGCGCATCTTAACCCTCAGGACCTTCTTCATGCTCCCCAGCCTGTTCATTTCCCACGGCTCCCCCATGCTGGCCCTGGAACCCGGCGAAAGCGGTCCGGCATTGGCCCGCCTGGCCGCACAGCTACCACGCCCCCGGGCGATCCTGGTGGTATCGGCCCACTGGGAAAGCAGCGACTTGCGAGTCAGTGCCCACCCGCATCCAGAAACCTGGCACGACTTCGGCGGTTTCCCGGCGGCCTTGTTCGCCGTGCAGTATCCCGCCCCCGGAAGCCCCGAACTGGCCGCGCAAGTCGTGCAGCTGCTGGGGGCCAACGGCCTCGTGGCACAACTGGACGAGCACCGCCCTTTTGATCACGGCACTTGGGTACCGCTATCGCTGATGTATCCACAAGCAGATATCCCGGTCGTGCAACTGTCGCTCCCCAGCCAGCAAGGACCGGCCCTGCAGACTCGCATCGGCCACGCCTTGGCCAGCCTGAGGGCCCAGGGCGTACTGTTGATCGGCTCCGGCAGCATCACCCACAACCTGCGGGAACTGGACTGGCATGCCGGCCCGGAAAGCGTCGAACCCTGGGCCAAGGCCTTTCGCGACTGGATGATCCAGCACCTGGCTGCCAATGACGAGAGTGCCCTGCACGCCTATCGACAACAGGCCCCCCATGCCGTACGCAGCCACCCAAGCGATGAACACCTGCTACCGCTGTACTTCGCCCGAGGCGCCGGCGACACGTTCGGCCTGGTCCATCAAGGCTTCACCCTGGGTGCGCTGGGCATGGATATCTATCGCTTCGATTGAACAGCTGGCGCAGCAGGCAAAAAAAATCCCCGAACCAGTCGGGGATTTCTTTGCCTGATCAATCAGCTCGCGAGCCGATCAATCTTCGCGGTAGCGACGCAGCTTGAGCTGCTTGCCAGCTACGCGGGTGTCCTTGAGCTTGGTCAGCAAACGATCCAGGCCTTCTTCCGGCAGTTCTACCAAGCTGAAGCTGTCACGCACCTGGATCCGGCCGATGGCTTCACGAGCCAGGCCACCCTCATTGAGGATCGCCCCCAGCAGGTTCTTGGCGGCAATACCATCGCGCGCACCCAGCGCAGTACGGCAACGGGCACGGCCCTCAGCCAGCGGCATCGGTGCGCGACGCTCACGCTCACCACGCTCAGGACGATCACCATAGCGCTCGGAACGCTCGCCACGCGGAGCGCTGTTCGGCACCAGCGGACGCTCTTTCTCGATCGCTGCCAGGTTCAGCGCCTGACCATTGGTAGCCTTGCGCAGCAGAGCCGCAGCCAGGGCACGCGGGCTGCAACCGATATCGGCAGTCAGGCGGTCCAGCAGGTCGCCATGGGTCGCTTCAGCATCGGCAACCAGCGGCGACAGGCTGTTGGTCAGCTTCTTGATGCGCGCATCGAGAACGGCTTGGGCATCGGGCAGTCGAACTTCGGCAACCTTCTGGCCAGTCACGCGCTCGATCACTTGCAGCATGCGACGCTCACGCGGGGTCACCAGCAACAGGGCACGGCCTTCACGACCGGCACGACCGGTACGGCCGATGCGGTGCACGTAGGATTCCGGATCATAGGGCATGTCCACGTTGAATACGTGGGTGATGCGCGGTACGTCCAGGCCACGGGCGGCAACGTCGGTAGCCACAACGATGTCCAGGCGGCCATCCTTGAGGGAGTCGATCACGCGCTCGCGCTGGTTCTGGGCGATGTCGCCGTTCAGCGCAGCGGCTTTGTAGCCTTTGGCTTCCAGGGCACTGGCCAGGTCCAGGGTGGCTTGCTTGGTACGCACGAACATGATCAGGGCGTCGAAATCTTCGACTTCCAGCAGGCTCAGGACCGCGCCAGTCTTCTGGTCAGCGTGAACCAGCAGGTGGGCCTGCTCGATCGCGGTAACGGTCTGGGTCTTGCTCTGGATCTTGACGTGTTTCGGATCCTTCAGGTGACGCTCGGCGATCGCACGGATCGACTGCGGCAGAGTGGCCGAGAACAGTACGGTCTGGCGGGACTCCGGCATGGCCTTGAAGATCACTTCCAGGTCATCCATGAAGCCCAGCTTGAGCATTTCGTCGGCTTCGTCGAGAACCAGGTGGTTCACGGTAGCCAGGACCTTCTCGTCACGACGCAGGTGGTCGCACAGACGGCCAGGGGTGGCGACAACGATTTGCGCGCCATTACGGATTGCTTTCAATTGTGGGCCCATCGGCGCACCGCCATAGACGGCCACAACGGTCACGCCAGGCATTTGCTTGGCGTAGGTTTCGAAAGCAGTTGCTACTTGCAGCGCCAACTCACGGGTTGGGGCCAGGATCAGAGCTTGCGGCTCGCGCTTGGACGGATCGATGCGGTTCAGGATAGGCAGGGCAAAGGCAGCGGTCTTACCGGTACCGGTTTGCGCCTGGCCAATCATATCGTGACCGGCAAGGATGATCGGAATCGACTGCTGCTGAATGGCCGAAGGCTCTTCATAGCCGGTAGCGACTACTGCAGCGACAATATTGGGATGAAGTTCAAGAGCGGCGAAGCCGCCGATTTCCTGGGTCATGGGTCTGCCTCTAAGTGCATCCGCAAAGACCCATGCTCCAAAGCTGCGCATGCCGTGTAAGACTCGGAGAGTCACCCTGGCAGCTTTGTCGGCGGGGATTTGCGAAAACGATTGAAAGAAATGAACGTCAAGGATAGCCCGCGAAGCGGACAAGCAGCCGAAGCTGACTTCGGGGAAATGCGTTACCTAAACGGGGCCCGGTTAAAGGCCGGCGCGCACTATACCGGAATTACTTAAAAAAGGGAGTTTTTTTTGTCGGAAAAATCCGCTCAACCCCCGATTACCACAGGCTTTGCGCAGAGTCGGGCGGCACGCTACTTTTGCTCAAGCCCCGGGTAAATGGGCGCCTCGCTTAATCGGTTCACCTTTATTCGCCAAATCATCCCACAGCCGCCCTTTTGTCTTCCAAGGACAACCCCCTATGAATCAGCCCAGCGCCAGTCGCGTCAGCCGTGAACAACGTGGCCATCTGTTCCTCATCGGCCTGGACCGGATTGCCAAGCGCAACGCTTTCGATCTGGAACTACTCAATCAATTGAGCCTGGCCTACGGCGAATTCCAGGCCGACAGCCAGGCACGTGTCGCGGTGGTCTTCGCCCATGGCGAGCACTTCACCGCCGGGCTGGACCTGGCCAATGTAGCCGCCGCCCTGGCCCAGGGCTGGCAGGCGCCTCCTGGCGGTTGCGACCCTTGGGGCGTGTTCGCCGGGCCGCGGGTAAGCAAGCCGGTGATCACGGCGGTGCAAGGCTATTGCCTGACCATCGGCATCGAACTGATGCTGGCCGCCGACATCAACCTGTGCGCCAGCAACACCCGCTTCGCCCAGATGGAGGTGCAAAGGGGCATCCTCCCATTCGGTGGTGCCACCTTGCGCTTGCCGCAACTGGCCGGATGGGGCAACGCCATGCGCTGGTTGTTGACCGGGGATGAATTCGATGCCCACGAGGCCCTGCGGATGGGGCTGGTGCAGGAAGTCATGGCCAGCGAAGACCTTTTGCCGCGAGCTATCGAACTGGCACAGCGCATCGCCCAACAGGCGCCACTGGGGGTCCAAGCCACACTGTTGTCGGCGCGCCAGGCGCGCCTCGAGGGAGAGACCGCAGCCGCCCGGGGCTTGCCCCCCTTGGTGCAGAAGCTGATGAACAGCGACGATGCCAAGGAGGGCATAAGGGCCATGCAGGAAAAACGCCCGGGATCGTTCAAGGGCAGCTAACAGCACCCGCAAAACGATCTCAGGTAGCCGGGCGGATGTCCTTGATCAGCGATTGCAACGAGTAGCCCAGGCGCGGCGCCAGGGCCTCGGCCCGGGCCACCAGGCCCGGCATGTCCAGATCCTGCTCCAGGTCGGCTGGCACGATCAGGATCACATTGCCCTCCTTCACCGGCAGCTCCCAGTAATGCCGGTGATACAGGCCACGCAACAACGCCGCCCCCAGGGGCTTGCCGTCATCGGTGGCCCACTGGTTGATCACCAGCCAACCACCGGGGTTGAGACGCTTCTGGCAGTTTTCCAGAAACCCCCAGGCCAGATGGCCGACACCTGGACCGACATCGGTGTACAGGTCGACGAAAATCAGGTCGGCAGGCTCGGCGCTGTCCAGCAATTCCAGGGCATCGCCAATCCTTATATAAAGCCGTGGATCATCATCCAGTCCCATGTACTCGATGGCCAGGCGCGGTACATCCGGACGCAGTTCGATAGCCTCGACATCCTCCAGGGGCAGGAACTTCAGGCACGCCTGGGTCAGGGTGCCGGCGCCCAGCCCGAGAAACAGCGCACTTTCAGGTGCGGCATGGCACAACGCCCCAATCAGCATGGCGCGGGTGTAGTCATACTCCAGCCAACTGGGGTCTGCGGTGAACACGCAGCTTTGCTCGATGGCCTCGCCAAATTCGAGAAAGCGATAATCGGCCACTTCCAGGACCCGGATCATGCCGAACTCGTCGTGAACTTCGGCGAGCACTCGCTCGACGCGCTCCTCAGTCATTTCATCTCCTAATGCACCGGTGCGAACCTTGCCGGTGCCATGAACCAGCCGCTCGATGGCGAGCGCAAAGGCGCGATTGTCGACCAAGCCCGATAAGCAGGTCACGCATTAATTTGCTGCTAACATGCCTACCCCACCGTAACGCAATCGAGTACGCGATGAGCCAACCCTGGACCCCCGACAGCTGGCGCGCCTTGCCGATCCAGCAACAGCCCCATTACCCCGATGCTGCACACCTGCTCCAGGTGGAGCAGACCCTTGCCAGCTATCCACCGCTGGTCTTCGCCGGGGAAGCCCGGGAGTTGCGCCGCCAGTTCGCCGAAGTCACCCAGGGTCGTGCCTTCCTGCTGCAAGGCGGTGATTGCGCCGAGAGCTTTGCAGAATTTTCCGCGGCGAAGATTCGCGATACCTTCAAGGTGCTGTTGCAGATGGCGATCGTCATGACCTTCGCTGCCGGCAGCCCGGTGGTCAAGGTCGGGCGCATGGCCGGCCAGTTCGCCAAGCCACGCTCGGCCAACGACGAGACCATCAATGGCGTGACCCTCCCGGCTTACCGTGGCGATATCGTCAATGGCATCGGCTTCGATGAAAAAAGCCGGGTACCGGATCCCGATCGCCTGCTGCAGTCCTACCACCAGGCCACCGCCACCCTCAACCTGTTGCGGGCCTTCGCCCAGGGCGGTTTCGCCGACCTGCACCAGGTGCACAAGTGGAACCTGGACTTCATCGCCAACTCGGCACTGGCCGAGAAATACAGCCAATTGGCCGACCGCATCGATGAAACCCTGGCGTTCATGCGGGCCTGCGGCCTGGACAGCTCGCCACAATTGCGCGAAACCAGCTTCTTCACGGCCCACGAAGCACTGCTGCTCAACTACGAGGAAGCCTTCGTCCGCCGCGACAGCCTGACCAACGATTATTACGACTGCTCGGCGCACATGCTATGGATCGGTGATCGCACCCGGCAACTCGATGGTGCGCACGTCGAGTTCCTGCGCGGGGTGAACAACCCGATCGGGGTCAAGGTTGGCCCAAGCATGGATACCGAGGAGCTGATCCGCCTGATCGACATCCTCAATCCCAGCAACGACCCAGGCCGCCTCAACCTGATCGTTCGCATGGGGGCGAACAAGGTGGGCGAGCATCTGCCACGACTGATCCGTGCGGTGGAAAGCGAAGGCAAGCAAGTGCTGTGGAGCTCGGACCCGATGCACGGCAACACCATCAAGGCCAGCAGCGGCTACAAGACCCGGGACTTCGCCCAGATCCTCAGCGAGGTCAAGCAGTTCTTCCAGGTGCACCAGGCCGAGGGCAGCTACGCCGGCGGCATTCATATAGAAATGACCGGGCAGAATGTCACCGAGTGCATTGGCGGTGCGCGCCCCATTACCGAAGATGGCCTGTCGGACCGCTACCACACCCATTGCGATCCGCGGATGAACGCCGACCAGTCGCTGGAGCTGGCATTCCTGATTGCCGAGACCCTGAAACAGGTCAAGCGCTGAGTCCGGCCAGGGCCTGCTACGGCCTTCGCGGGACGCCCTCGCGAAGGCTTCAGGCCAAGAGCTTGCGCAAACGCTGCGCCCCCTCTCGCGGGCAGTTCAATTGAATGTCCGCCAGGCCCAACCAGTCAGCCATCTGCCGTAGCTGCCCGGCCAGCGCCTGCATTCCAGGTTCGTCCAGCCCCACCGCCTCTTCATGCACCGCATGTACCGCCAGTCGCCCCTGGGCACGCTCAGCCCGTAGGTCGACCCGGGCGACAATGCGCTCATCGTGCAGAAATGGCAGTACGTAGTAGCCATAGACTCGCTTGTGCAGCGGTGTGTAGATCTCCAGCCGATAGCGGAAATCGAACAGGCGCTCGGTGCGGCTGCGCTCCCAGATCAGCGAATCGAACGGCGATAGCAAGGCACTGGCGCCAACCTTGCGCGGCACCTTGAACTGGGGCAGGCAGTAAGCCGGCTGCCGCCACCCCTGAACCTCACAGGCCAGCAGCTCGCCAGACTCCAACAACTCGGCCAGGCGAGCGCGGCTATCGGCAGGATCGAGGCGAAAATAATCACGCAGGTCCTTTTCCGTCGCCACCCCCAGGGCCGTTGCCCCTTGCACCAGCAATTGGCGCTGGGCCTGGGCCTCATCCATTAGCGGCTGCTGGAGGATGGCCCGGGGAATGACCCGCTCCGGCAAATCGTACAGTCGCTCGAACCCCCGTCGCCCGGCCACCGTCACCTCGCCAGCGGCGAACAGCCATTCCAGCGCATGCTTTTCATCGCTCCAGTCCCACCAGGGCCCTGCCCGCTCCTCGCGACTGGACAGGCTGCCAGCGCCCAGGGCGCCCTGCGTCTGCACTGCCGCCAGCACCCGGCTGATCGTGGCCTGCTGCTCCCGGCCGAACCGCGCCAGCTGGGAATAGATACCCTGGCCCTGACGGGCTCGCTGCATGCGCCAGCGCATCAGTGGATACATGGACATCGGCAACAGCGACGCTTCATGCCCCCAGTACTCGAACAAGGTCCGCTGCCGCCCCTGGCTCCAGGCAGCCTGATCCAGCAACTGCTGTGGATAACTGCCAAGACGGGAGAACAACGGCAGGTAATGGGCGCGAACCAACGCATTGACCGAATCGATCTGCAGTAGTCCCAGGCGCTCTATCTGCTGGTTGAGGCGTGCCGCCTTGATCGATGCCGGCGGCCGCCGCCCGCCAAATCCCTGGGCGGCCAAGGCCAGTCGTCGAGCCTGCTTGAGCGAAAAAGAATGGGCTACGGGCATGGGTTCCTCCTTGTCTGAGCGCACGCTAACGCACCGACAACCGATTTGGGTAGCCACTCCTACGCTCATTTATGCATCGGGTCGTCCCAGAATGGGCGAACCCTCTCGTGCTCGACATCCACTCGGGTGAGCCCCAGGTCCTTGAGCGCCTCGTCACTGAGACTGGCAAGCATCCGGCGCTCGTGACCCAGGGTGTACCAGCGGGCCACCTTGTGCCACAAGACACTGAGCGACAACCCTTGGAAGGGTGTTTTATGGACGAGTACAAAACCCTTTTGACCTTTCATCATCTTGCCCTCCAGTGGGGATGACGCCAGTGTCTGCCCAGGAATAAGATCAATCCAACGAATGTTTCTTATGCCGAACATCTCAGGATTTGATGAATGTCTCAGTTCCCCAGTATCGATACCGAAGTGCTGCGTACCTTCGTCGCCATTGCCGATGAAGGCGGTTTTACCCGGGCTGGCGAACGGGTCAATCGCACCCAGTCTGCGGTCAGCATGCAGATGAAGCGCCTGGAGGAGGATGTGCTGCAACGCCAGCTGTTCCAGCGCGATGGCCGCCAGGTCAAGCTGACCGCCGAGGGGCAGGTGCTGCTGGGCTATGCCCGGCGCATCCTGAAACTGCATAGCGAGGTGTTCAACACCTTGCGTGAGCCGCACATGGTGGGATTGGTGCGCATCGGCACCCCGGACGACTATGTGATGCGCTTTTTACCGGGAATTCTCTCGCGCTTCGCCCAAAGCTACCCATTGATCCAGATCGAGGTGCATTGCGAGTCCTCCAGGCAGCTGTTGCAACGCCAGGACCTGGACCTGTCCATCGTCACCCGGGAACCTGGCAACGAGATCGGCCAACTGTTGCGCAAGGAGCGTTTCGTCTGGGCCGCGGCCCAGTGCTTCAGCGCACATGAACAGTCGCCCATGCCCTTGGCGATGTTCAACAGCGATTGCTTTTGCCGGGTGTGGGCCTGCAATGCCCTGGACGCTGCCGGCCTGGACTATCGGATCGCCTACAACAGCTCCAGCCTGTCGGCGATCATGGCGGTGGTCAGCGCAGGGCTCGCCGTCACCGCGCAACTGGAAAGCCTGATCACGCCGGACATGCGCATCCTCGGTGAGGCCGAAGGGCTGCCCCTGCTGCCAGAGGCGAGCATCATGCTCTTGCGCAACCTCAACAAACCCTCGCCCATTACCGAATGCCTGGCCGAGCATATCGTCGAAGGCTTCAAAGCTTGAGGCCCAGCATCACTGCGCACACCACCAGGAAGCCACAGAACAGGCCACGCAACAGGCGCTCCGGCAAGGCATGGGCGACCCTTACCCCCCAACTGATACTCAACAGGCCACCTGCCGCCAGCGGCAAGCCCACCTGCCAATCCACCTCATGGTGGATACCGTAGGTCACCAGGGTCACCGCCGTGCTGGGCAGGGCCAAGGCCAGGGACAGGCCCTGGGCCACCACCTGGGTGGTGCCGAAAATACTGGTCAGCACAGGCGTGGCGACCACCGCACTGCCAACGCCGAACACGCCCCCCAGCGCTCCGGAAGCTGCGCCCAGGGCACCCAGCCAAGGCCAGGAGTAGCGCATCTGCGATTGAGCCGGGGCACTGGAACTGAACATGCGCAACAAGTTGTAGGCTGACAGGGCCAGTAGAAAGACGACGAAGATGGTACGCATCGATTGGGGATCGATCCCCACGGCCCAGATCGACCCGAGCCAGGCGAAACTGAACCCCATCAGCGCCAGGGGCGCGGCATGGCGCGCGGCGATACGGTTGTGCTGGTGATACCGCCACAGCGCCAGCATCACGTTCGGCACGACCATCACCAGGGCAGTCCCCTGGGCAATCTGCTGGTCCAGGCCGAACAGCACCCCCAGCACAGGGATGGCGATCAGCCCCCCACCGATACCGAACAGACCGCCCACGGTCCCCAGCACTGCGCCCAACAACAGATACATCGCTAACTCGATCAATGCCGCACTCCTTACCTGAGGCCTTGCATGCTACGTAGCTGGCCCTGGTACGGAAACGCATAGCAACGCACAATGGCTTTGCTGTTTTCGCATAAGCGAGTCGACCATGAATCCCAATACCCTGACTGAACAACTGGGGCTGTTTATCGATGTGCTGGAGGCAGGCAGCTTTTCTGCCGCCTCACGCCGCCACCCCCTGACACCTTCGGCCGTGGCCCGACGTATCGACAGCCTGGAGAAGGCCGTGGGTACCACCCTGTTCATGCGCACCACCCATGCGGTAGTCGCCACCGCGGCCGGCCTGGCATTCGCCGAACGGGCTCGACGGATCGTCGCCGAACTGCAACTGGCACGGGCCGAAGCCGTTTCCTTGAGCCATGCCCCGGAAGGCCTGATCCGCATCGACGCCCCGGCCGCCTTCGGACGACGCCACTTGGCTCCCGCCATTGCCGACTTCCTGGTGCTCTACCCAGGCCTGGACGTGCAATTGCACCTGATCGACAGCTTCATCGACATGCAGGGCGCACACCTGGGCAAAGTGGACCTGGTCCTGCGGGCGGGACAACAGGTGGATACACGCATGGTCGCCACGACCTTGGCCAGCATCGTGCGCATTGCCTGCGCCAGCCCGGCCTACCTGAAGAGTCGTGGCACTCCCCGGCATCCATCCGAGCTCGATCAGCACGACGGGCTCGACTGGGATGGCCTTGCCCCACTGTTTGCCTGGCGCTTCGAACTCGACGGCCAGTTGCAGAGCCATCGTCCCCAGCGCATCCGCTTTAGTGCCAACAATGCCGAAGCCTTGCTGTCCGGGGCCTTGGCCGGGCTAGGTATCGCCCACTTGCCCACCTGGCTGGCGAGCGAATACCTGTTGCGCGGGGAGTTGGTACCGTTGTTCTGCGAAGGTGGCCTGCCAAAGCCAGAAACCGCTGGTATCTACGCCTTGCGCATGGAGCAGCACCCCAATGCTCGCAGCCGGCTATTGCTGGAGTACCTCAAGAGCCGATTCAGCCCGGTGCCGCCCTGGGACCTGGCATTGCAGAGCAGCATGGGCTGAGCTTCGGCATAATTACCTAGCGCATTAAAGGCTTGCCCGCTAGATTCAAGATCATTAACGATCAAGGCTCCAACATGACCACTGAACACACCGCCCTGCCGCCCTGCGAGCAACTGTTGCTGGATAACCAGTTGTGCTTTGCCCTGCACTCCACTTCACTGCTGATGACCAAGGTCTATAAACCTTTGCTGCAGCAATTGGGCCTGACCTATCCGCAATACCTGGCGATGTTGGTGCTGTGGGAGCGGGATGGGCTGACCGTCGGCGAAATCAGCCAGCGCCTGCTGACTGACCCCGGGTCCCTGACCCCTTTGCTCAAGCGCCTGGAGGCCGAGGGATTGCTCAGCCGTACCCGCAGCCGTGAAGACGAACGGGTGGTGATCGTCGAACTGACCGAGCAAGGCCGCGAGCTGCAGGCCAAGGCCCGGGATATTCCCCAGTGCATCCTGGGTGCCAGTGGCAGGACAGTGGAACAACTGCGACACCTGCAGGCAGAACTGCAGATTCTACGCAGCCACCTGCAAGACAGCCTGTAAGGCACGGCAGCCACCCAAGCTGCCTCAAAAAATATCTCATTAAAAATCAATAGATTAGGCCTCTATAGAGGTCTTTTTGCGTTTGCGTTGGAAAATTTATCTTGCGCACAAAATATTTGATCGATAAATTAATTTCGAAATTACTTAGCGCGCAAATAATTTGCGAGCAACCGATGAGGCTGAACCCATGCAAACTCTCTATACCGCTGTTGCAACCGCTACCGGTGGCCGTGATGGCCGCGCCGTTTCCAGCGACAACATTCTTGACGTCAAGCTGGCCACTCCCAAGGAGCTGGGTGGCGCAGGTGGCCAGGCCACCAACCCGGAACAGCTGTTCGCCGCCGGTTACTCGGCTTGCTTCATCGGCGCCCTGAAGTTCGTCGCCTTGCAGAGCAAGCGCAAGATTCCAGATAACGCCTCGATTACCGCCAAGGTCGGTATCGGCCAGATCCCCGGCGGTTTCGGCCTGGACATCGACCTGCATGTCAGCCTGCCCGGGCTGTCCCAGGAGGAAGCCCAGGGCCTGGTGGATGCGGCGCACCAGGTTTGCCCCTACTCCAACGCCACCCGTGGCAATGTCGATGTGCGCCTGCACGTAACGGTCTGACACGACAAATCCCAGGCATAAAAAAGCCCGACTCAAGGTCGGGCTTTTCATTTACAGGATCGAACCAGGATTAAACCTTGGCGCGGCCCTTGTAAGAACCGCCTTCGCGGGTATCGATCTCGATCCAGTCGCCGATCTCGATGAAGTCGGCAACGCTCAGCTCGGTGCCGTTCTTCAGTTTGGCAGGCTTCATCACCTTGCCCGAAGTGTCGCCGCGAGCGGAACCTTCGGTGTAGTCGACCTGGCGCACGATGGTGGTCGGCAGGTCAACGGAAACCAGGCGGCCTTCGAAGAACACAGCTTCACAGACGTCGGTCATGCCTTCTTCGATGAATGGCAGAACGGCCTCGATGTCTTCGGAGTTCAGCTCGTACATGGTGTAGTCAGTGGTGTCCATGAACGTGTAGGTGTCGCCGCTGATGAACGACAGGGTCGCTTCTTTGCGATCCAGGATCACGTCGTCAAGCTTGTCGTCCGCACCGTAGACGGTTTCGGTCTTGTAACCGGTCAGCAGGTTCTTCAGCTTGGTCTTCATGATCGCGCTGTTACGACCCGACTTGGTGAATTCAGCCTTCTGAACCAGCCAAGGATCGTTGTCGATACGGATCACGGTACCGGGTTTGAGTTCTTTACCAGTTTTCATTGCGAATATCCGAATTTGGATGGGATTTACAAAAATCTAGGCCGCGTATCATATCCAATTTAGGTAAAACTGCACCAGCGCCGCAGCAAGATCGGTCTGCGAGCCTTGTTCCAGACACCACTGTTCGGCATGCGCGGTGATTTGCGGCCAGTGTTGCAGGGCGTTTTTCCAGGCTTGGGCCATCCCGGACTCGGTATTCCAGGCCTGCCACAGCGCCAGTACTGCGGCCCGGGCTTCAGGGGACAGGGACCGGGTGTAAAGCGCAAGGAAGGCCTCGAGCTTGTCCAGGTGGATATCCTCGTCCTGGCGATAGATATGCCAAAGCATGGGCCGCCCCGCCCATTGCGCTCGTACGAAGGAGTCTTCACCACGCACGGCGTTGAAGTCGCAGCACCACAACAAGCGGTCGTAGTCTTCCTGAGGGACAAAAGGCAGGACTTGAATCGTCAGCGAACGGCGAACCGCCAGGTCGCCCGCCCCCAGGGGGGCGACATCCAGCCAGCGCTGGACATCTCCCAGGATGCGCCCCTCGGGAACCAGGAGATGGGTGGGGCGAACATCATCGGCCAGGGCATCCAGCCAACCGTCGAGACCGGCATTCTCGTAGGCGAACAACGACATCAGCCTGGCATCGGCTACCGGTGCCACCCCCAGCCCTTGCAGGAATTCCAGTTGGGCCTGGCGATCTCCCTGAAAAGCCTGGCGTCGCCGCAAGAGATCGCTCTCACGCAGCAATCCACCAGTCCCTGGTACGAACCCTGGAAAGAAGAAGTACTTCTGTACCCCGTGAAACTTCACGGAAGGTAAACCATGGCAACCACCGATCCAGTCCTCGGCGCTCAGGTAATCCAGGTTCAGCCACAAGGGCGGCCGTTCACGTTCGGCCATGGCCTCCATATAGGCATGGGGCAATTGGCAGGCGAAGGCAGCGATGACCACATCGGCTGCAGCTACTGGCAACCAGTGTTCGGGCCATTGTCGTACCTCCACTCCCGCTTGCTGCTGGCACTCGCGCCGGATGTCGATCTGCGGACAGATCTTTTCAAAGGCACGCAAGTCATCGACCCACAAGCGCACCTCGCACTCGTGCTCGGCAACCAGTTGCCGCGCCAGGCGCCAGGTCACGCCGATATCACCGTAGTTATCGACGACGCTGCAGAAAATGTCCCAGGAGGCTTTCATTTCGGTCCCCGATTGGCAAAGGCGCCGATTGTCCGCATAAATGCCCCTGCGCAGAAGAGCCAACCTCGATTAATCTTCATGCGACAATCAGCCCTCGTTCAATACTGCCCGCCAGGAGGCAACTACCATGTCCCACCGCCCACCCGCCCGCCGTTCCTTGCGCATCAGCTTCAATGCGTTGGCGCTCAGCGGCAGCATCGCCCTGGGCCTGTGGCTGGGATTCCTGGCGATCGCCCTGACCTGCTGGCTGGCGTCGCACTTTCTCCTCGCCCCGCAAATCGCTCCGGTAGCCCAGGCAGTGCAACGATTGACCCAACCGGCAGCCGTTGCCCCAGAACCGCAGAACCGCATGTTCGAGCAGTATCAGGAAAACCTGCGCAAGAACGAGGAGTTGCAGTCGATGGACAACGCCCGTAGCAATCCGCGCAATCTGTCCAACCCCAAGTGCCAGTTCTGGTTGCAGCAGGACCAGACGGCACCAAGCGAAAAAAGCCGGGCCAATGTCCTGCAATTCTGTAATTGATCATGAATAAACAGTCGGTCTATCAACTGATTCTGCAACAGCTCCAGGACGACCTGCAGATCATCCTGCGGGCGGCACAAACCGCCTACGAAACCGCCACCCACGAAGAGAATATCGCGGAGAACAAGTACGACACCCTAGGGCTGGAAGCCGCTTACCTGGCTGCTGGCCAATCTCGGCGGGTCGAAGAGATCCGCCAGGCGCTGAGCCTCTGGCAGAGCCTGGTACTGCGCCCCTACGAGCCGCAAGCCGGCATCCAGGTCGGAGCCCTTTTGGGCCTGGAAGATGAAAAGGGCCACGAGCAGTGGTTGTTTCTAGGCCCGGACGGCGCCGGCCTGAAAGTCCAGGTCGTCGGTCAGTTGGTCACCGTGATCACCCCGCGCTCTCCCCTGGGCGCGAGCTTGCTGGGCAAATCCGAAGACGACGAGGTGGAGATCGTGGTGGCGGGCTCTCGGCAACAATTCACTGTCACCGAGGTCCGCTAGGCGGGCAGGATCAGTGGACAGGCAGCTCGACACCGTCGAACAGTTCTTCCAGCTCCTGCTTGTTGTGGCACTGGATGGCCTTGGCCATCACTTCACGCGTCAGGTGCGGGGCGAACTTCTCGATGAAGTCGCACATGAATCCACGCAGGAAGGTGCCACGACGGAACCCGATCTTGGTGATGCTCGACTCGAACAGCTCGCTGGCATCCAGCACCACCAGATCGCTATCGAGCTTGGTATCCACCGCCATCTTGGCGACGATGCCCACTCCCAGTCCCAGGCGGACATAGGTCTTGATCACGTCGGCGTCGGCGGCGGTGAATACGACCTTGGGGGTCAGGCCGCGATGGCTGAAGGCCTCGTCGAGCTTGGAACGACCAGTAAAACCGAAGACATAGGTCACGATCGGATACTCGGCCAGGGTTTCCAGAGTCAGCTTCGGCAGTTTGGTCAGCGGATGGCCTTGAGGGACGACCACGCAGCGGTTCCAGCGATAGCACGGCATCATCACCAAGTCGCCGAACAGCTCCAGGGCTTCGGTGGCGATCGCGAAATCCACGGTGCCATCGGCGGCCATCTCCGCGATCTGCATGGGCGAGCCCTGATGCATGTGTAGCGCAACATCCGGATACTGTTTGATGAAGCTGCTGATCACCGGCGGCAAGGCATAACGCGCCTGGGTATGGGTGGTCGCGATGGACAGGGTGCCTTTTTTCTCGTTGGAGAATTCCTGGGCGATCTGCTTGATGCTCTCGACCTTGCGCAGGATCTCGCCAGCAGTGGTGATGATCCTTTCGCCAGCCGGAGTCACCCGGGTCAGGTGCTTGCCGCTACGAGCGAAGACCTCGACGCCCAGTTCGTCCTCCAGCAGGCGGATCTGTTTGCTGATACCTGGTTGCGAGGTGTAGAGGCTTTGGGCAGTAGCGGAAACGTTGAGGTCGTGGTGCGCCACTTCCCAGATGTAGCGCAATTGTTGGAGCTTCATATCAATCCCTCAAAGCAGAAAGACGCCACGGGTATCAGCGACGGTATATAACTATATTAATGGTCAGGAGAATAAATCTAGAACTTTTATTCAGAATTTTCCATTCCGACTTCAAGCATCTCCCTGACGTCTTCGCTGCACCAGAGGCACCAGGTAAACCGGCACTTTCGCTAACTGCAGGACCCGCGCCGCCGTGCGCCCCAAAGGGGTTTGTGCCCCGACGCCATGGCTGTGACTTCCTACGATCAGCAAATCCACCGAGAGTTTCGCCGTCTGCTCAAGAATCACCTGGGAGGGATCGCCCTGCAGGACACGCACCGACTGGATCAAAGACAGGTCCTGCATCCCTTCCCCCAGCTCTTCGCGAAAGCTATCAAGCACCCGCTGCTCGATATTGGCCATGACCGTATTCAGGCCCTGGCGATGAAACTCATTCAGCGACTGCTCGTCCAGGTAGCTCTGGAGCACCGATTCAGCGAACAGTCCCATGGGCTCCACAGCGTGGACTACATGTAAGTCGGCATTGAACGTTCTAGCCAGCTCCAGGGCATGCTGCATCACAAAAGGGGCGTACACCCCGAGGTCAGTGGCATACAGCATCGAACGAATCATATGACCTCCTCAACTGCCAAGATGGCGGAGATTGATTCAGCTTAGCAGTGCCTGGATGCATGGGAGGCCGCGGCCTCTACGGGTTTGGATAGACTCAGGTACTGGCTTCATTACTGATGCCATGGGGCACATGACCGGTGGCCACTACTTCGCGTGCCAGTTCGCAGTGCCCTGCCTGGTCATCGAAGAAGACATCGGCAGCAAAAGCCTCGAGGAAGGCGGCCTTCTCCAGCCCTCCGAGGAACAGCGACTCGTCCAGGCGGATGTTCCACTCGCGCAGGGTGCGAATCACCCGCTCATGGGCCGGAGCCGAACGTGCAGTGACCAAGGCGGTGCGGATCGGACAGGCATCAACGGGAAACTCGCCCTGGAGCAGATTCAGCGCCGCCAGGAAACCCTTGAATGGCCCACCTGGCAGGGGCTCTCGGGCTGATTGCCGCTCACTGGCCTGGAACGCCTCGAGGCCTCCGGACTGGTAGATGCGTTCCGAGACATCGGAGAACAGCACCGCATCACCGTCGAAAGCGATACGCAACTCACCGTTTTCAGCGCGTCGCGCACCACCCGACAGGATAGTGGCCGCAGCGAAACCGGCATCCAGCGCATTGCGCACATCTTCGGCATGGGTCGAAAGAAACAGGTCGCTGGCAAAAGCGGCCAGGTAGGGATAGGGACTGCGCCCGCCGACGAACGCAGCCCGGGAGATGGCCAGGCCGTAGTGCTGGATAGAATTGAAGACCCGCAAGCCGGTATCGGCACTGTTGCGAGAAACCAGCACCACCTCGACCCTCTCCCGGCCCAGGCTGGCATTGAGGTTCAAGAGTTTTTTCACCAGAGGGAAGGCATCACCTGGCTCGAGAACCTCTTCTTCGTGCTCGATCTGGTACTGCCGATAAGCCTCAACGCCTTGGGCCAGGTACACCTTGTGACTGTCACCGAGGTCGAACAACGCCCGTGACGAAATCGCTACCACCAGCTTGCCATCCAGGCCCTTGGCCATGCTCCGTCCTCTTGAGGGTGATGAACCGGGCTCAGGAACGATACCGGTCGATGAAACCCAGGGCCTGGTACAGCGCCCGGATCTTGGGCAACTCGCAACCAGCGGCCCGTGCCGCAGCCAGTGGTGCAGCATAGATTGCCTGCAGTTCCAGGGGGCGCCGGTGCAGAAAATCATGGTACATGCTCGGCCAGTAATCGGGCATGTGCTCGGTAGACCTGAACAACTGCTGGGCATAGGCCGCCGGAATGACATGGCCACAAGCCGCAGCCCCCTGCAGCACCTCTTGCATCAAGTCCTGGATCAGCTGGCGAATGTCCGGATCCGCCATCAGCGCAGTGGTGCTGGTCCTGAGCAAAACCGATAGGCCGTTGTAGGGCACATTCCATACCAGCTTCTGCCAGCGCGCCTGGTGCAGGTTATCCATGGCCTGGGAGTCGAGCCCGGCCTCCCGGAACAGCCCTGCGCCTTCCTCGACAATCGCCCGGGTCAAGGCCGGATCGACAGCAGCCGGACCGCTGTGATAACCCAGGTTCACCGCCCCCAGCGCCTGGTGCTCTATCTGGCCGGGCCCTGCACGATGGACACAGATAAAGCACAAGCCGCCCAACAGATGCAGCGAATCGGGTAGTGCACTACGCAACGCATCCTCGACATCCAGGCCATTCTGCAGCAACAGGACCTTGGCCCCGGGAGCCGCAGCCTGGACGATCGCCGGCGCCAACTGCAGGTTACTGGTCATCTTGGTCCCTACGAGCAACCAGTCGCAAGGAGGCATGTCTTCGGCGCGGACATAAGCCTGCACCGGATTCAGGCTCAAGATGCCATGCTGGGCATGGTTGAGACGCAGCCCCTGCTCCAAGACCGCCGGGAACTCGCTGCGCATTAAAAAGTGCACGTCAAAACCGGCCCGTGCCAGCATCACCCCGTAAAAGCCTCCAATCGCTCCAGTCCCGATAATGCCAACCCGCGGTTTACGACGTGCATCCATCAAGGCAACTCCTCTGGTAATCGTTGCAACGCTTGACGCAGGCTCTCGGTGAGTTCCCTGTACGTCAACCGCGACTCTAGGCCCCCATAAAACTCGGCATCGCGCACCACGAACAAGGCCGGCAGGTGAAAGACCTGATAACGCTCCACCGCTCCACCATTGTCACCGGCATCGACCCAGCACAAGCGGTCGATCGGCAGTCCCAGTGCTGGCAATTGCGCCCGGGCCCAGCGACAGCCAGCACAGCCGGGGCTGGTGAAAACCACCAGGGACACCCCTTTCAGTCCCAGCAAGGTCTGGTCGATGTCGAGATCGGTCAGTTCCGATTCGAACACTATACTGGGGGAAACAATGTCAAATGGACGACACTCGGAGTCTGCGGTCATGGGACGTTTTCTGCCTCATCCTGATGATGTTCCGGTTGAGCTGACATTACGCAAGCATGCCTGTATCTCGCGCCAGCGGCTGCACACTATCAGCCTCGGCGGCATGGCGTGCAATTACCACCGGGCCTGGCGCCGGGGCACCGCCCTCGAAGTCCACATGCCGACACTGGGGGAGAATGCCCGCTATAACGGCTACGTCGCCTGGTGCCTGAAACGCAAGCGCGGCTATCTGGTGGGCATCGCCTTCGTCGACGAGCAAACCCTGTTCAGCGCGCGCATGAGCGAACAGGTCTGCCAAATTGCCCGCTACTGCCGCCAGCATGACGCACAGAGTGAACAGCGATGCATCGAGGCCTTGGCCCTGGATTGGGTCGAACGGCATGCGCAAGACTATTCAGAAGATCGGGTGCATCAGGCTTTTATGCAGCCATAGCCCAATAAAACCGCAGCCAGCCCATTGTCGAGCCACCGCCTAACGCGCTAAGGTTCCGCTCCCCGACGCGCCCAAATCCGCTGTGCTCCGCCGCGCGGGGATCGCTGGCGGCCGGCATCCGTGACCTGACGAGTAACACGATGGCTGATTTACCGATCAACGACCTTAACGTCGCCTCCAACGAGACCCTGATCACCCCAGATCAACTCAAGCGAGACATCCCCCTGAGCGACACCGCCTTGCACACCGTGACTCGGGGCCGCGAAGTGATCCGCAATATCCTCGACGGCACTGATCATCGTTTGTTCATCGTCATTGGGCCCTGCTCGATCCACGACATCAAGGCAGCCCACGAATACGCCGAGCGCCTCAAGGCCCTGGCAGCCGAAGTTTCCGATACGCTCTACCTGGTGATGCGGGTGTACTTCGAAAAGCCCCGCACCACTGTTGGCTGGAAAGGCCTGATCAACGACCCTTACCTGGATGACTCGTTCAAGATCCAGGATGGCCTGCACATCGGTCGCCAGTTGCTGCTGGACCTGGCGGAAATGGGCCTGCCTACCGCCACGGAAGCCCTGGACCCAATCTCCCCGCAATACCTGCAGGATCTGATCAGCTGGTCGGCCATCGGCGCGCGCACCACCGAATCCCAGACCCACCGCGAAATGGCTTCCGGGCTGTCGTCGGCGGTAGGTTTCAAGAACGGCACCGATGGCGGCCTGACCGTCGCGATCAATGCCTTGCAATCGGTTTCCAGCCCTCATCGCTTCCTGGGCATCAATCCACAAGGCGGTGTGTCTATCGTCACCACCAAGGGCAATGCCTATGGCCATGTGGTGCTGCGCGGTGGCAACGGTAAGCCGAACTATGACTCGGTCAGTGTCGCCGTTTGCGAACAGGCCCTGGCCAAGGCCAAGGTCAAGCCGAACATCATGATCGATTGCAGCCATGCCAACTCCAACAAGGATCCGGCACTTCAGCCACTGGTAATGGAAAACGTTGCCAACCAGATACTCGAAGGCAACCAGTCGATCATCGGTCTGATGGTGGAGAGCCACCTGAATTGGGGTTGCCAAGCAATTCCCAAAGATCTCTCGGAACTGCAATACGGCGTTTCGATCACCGATGCCTGCATCGATTGGGAAAGCACTGAGAAGACGTTGCGCAGCATGCACGCCAAGCTCAAGGACGTCCTGCCAAAACGCAATCGCGTCTGATCGCGATTAACACGCGCAAAAACGCCGGGGCAAGCCCGGCGTTTTTCATGGTCGCTCGATCAGAGTTTCGCGCCGTGGCGCTGGTGACGCTCCATGTACCGCTCAACGTATGAGCAGGAAGGGATCACGGTGTATCCCATGCGATCGGCATACTCCAGCGCATGCTCGGTCAACGCCGCAGCGATACCGCGCCCACGCAGCGCGTTGGGGACGAAGGTGCGATAGATATCCAGGGTTTGCTTACCCAGGTCCATATAGGTCAGGTAGGCACGATGACCGTCCACATTGGTCTCGAACTGATGACCAACCTGGTCATGGTGGATGGACAACGCCTCGCTCATCACAACTCCTTGCGGGTCTGGAATACTGACCCGTACCTTACCGATGTTTTTCCGGCGAAGGAACAACTTACGCCACCTCGTACCTGCTGGGCGCAAGTAGAAGCTTTCGCTTTTGCACCACGAACACGTTACAAAATATTAGGCGCCTTTGGCATGAATGCTCAAGCCACACTCGTCACAGATCAGCACAAAAATCCTCGCACACCGCCCAGAGCCTGGCCTGGCCCCATACGCAAGACATCTTTTGGCTGCACATCGCCGGACGCTGAAACTTAAGACGGGACTCACCTCTTAAAGTCACCAGCAACAAGGATAAAAAAACCGACATAGAGCCAAGGTCAAAGTGTCACAGACACGATATAGACCGACTTTAGTCTAGCCCCTGAAACAGTACTTGGAAAAATCCGCAAGCGATGCTGGCAAACAAGCAGCATCCTCCGGGCGGGAATCGAATTGAATGTTTTTTAAACAACTCCCCAAGAGAGTTGCCTGAAAAAGATTCACCACCTAGAATTTTTTTTGCTTCTTGCGTTACGTCAGTTTACTTACTACAAGTAATGGGTAGTATGTACGCCGGCTATTTCCTCACTCTGGGGTGGTAGCTACTAATAGAAAGTCCTTGAAGGGGAACACGATGAACAACGTTCTGAAATTCTCTGCTCTGGCTCTGGCCGCAGTTCTGGCTACCGGTTGCAGCAGCGTATCCAAAGAAACCGAAGCTCGTCTGACTGCTACTGAAGACGCAGCAGCTCGTGCTCAGGCTCGTGCAGACGAAGCCTATCGTAAAGCTGATGAAGCTCTGGCTGCTGCTCAAAAAGCACAACAGACTGCTGACGAAGCTAATGAGCGCGCTCTGCGTATGCTGGAAAAAGCTAGCCGCAAGTAATAGTCCCTCGGGATTGTTATCAAGCCGACCCATCTTGGGTCGGCTTTTTTGTTGCCCGATTTTGTCATCGGCAATAAAAAACCCGCCGCTACCCTCAGGTATCGGCGGGTTGGGCTGCCGCCCTTACTGCTGCATATCGAAAGGCGTAGCAGACAGAGAGGTCGCCGGCGCAGCGGTTGGCACCGCAATCTCCACCGGCAGGCCATCTTCCGCCGCGACTACATCACGGACTACATCCCAGTTCATACGCAGGTTGTTAGCCAGGTCTTCACGCTTAAGCAAGGCGTTGATCACCGCAGTGTGTTTGTCGACCACTGAAGGATTGCCTTTATCATCTAACGGCGTATGTGCTTCCAGATAGACTTTGCCGGCGCTGATACCAAACTTGTACGGCTCGTTGATGATACGTACGGAAGTTCCAACTGGAACCATACCGGCCATTTGCAGCACGTTGTTATTGAGCATTCGGAAACAACCGTGGCTGGTGCGCATGCCAATACCGAACTTCTTGTTGGAGCCATGGATCAGGTAGCCCGGCGTACCCAGGGTGAACTTGAATGGGCCCAAAGGATTGTCTGGCCCCGCCGGCACTATGCCTGGCAGGGGATCACCATCAGCTGCATGTTCGGCCCTGATCGAGGCCGGTGGCGTCCAGGTCGGGTTGGGAGTCTTCGCGGTGATACTGGTATGGGCGATCGGCGACCCCCACCCCTCGCGACCAATACCCAATGGGAAGGTGTAAACCACGCTCTGGCCCTTGGGGAAATAGTACAGACGGTACTCTGCCAGGTTGATCACGATACCTTCGCGAGGCCCTGGCGGCAGGATGAAACGGGTGGGAAGAACCACTTCGGTACCGGCTCCCGGCAACCAGGGGTCGACTCCCGGATTGGCAGCCACCATCTCCAGATAACCCAGGTCATTGGCGGTGCCCAAGTCGGCGAAGGTATCTTCGTACTTGGCCTTGATCACCTGAACCTGGCCTACGACATCTTCGCCAGGGGGAGGAAGAGGAAATTCCAACGCTGCAACGGGACCAGCCACACATAATGCGGCAAGTGTCAGACAGCGGGTGACGACAGGGAGGCGCGGCAACATCCGGATAATCCTTCGCTCGTACAACCAATGAAAGAGACACGATTGTACACCCCTCCCATGGCTACGGCAGCCAAGCCGGGGAGACAAGCGCAGATACATGAAATCCCTGTCGAAACACCCAATAACGGGCGCCTACAGCTCGAAACGCAACTCTGGCCAGATCGGAGGCGTACCTCGCTTCTGCGACTCCAGGATTGCCCTGCACAGCGGACAGAGCCGCTGATCCTGGAAAATCGTCCGATCTACGCTGGACCAACGTGGCTGCGCAGGCAGCAAGGTCCCACACAAGGTCCGGTCGGCGGAGCCGCCCAGCTCCAATTGACGCGTCACCAGATGCACCCGAACTTCCTGACAAGCGAACAGGTCAAGCTGTTCATCAGGCTCGATCAGTTGATAGGCAAACAAGGACCAGGCGGGACGCGGCATCGGGGGCTCCAAATCGGGGGCGCCACATTAGCCGAAACACTGCCACTAGAAAAGCGTCAAAGCAGCGGTTTTAGCGTCGGCCAGACATTTTCCAACAACTTGCCCTGGGCCGCTGCCGCCGGGTGCAGACCGTCCGCCTGCATCAAATCGGGATGCCCTCCGACCCCATCAAGAAAAAACGGCACCAGTGCCACCTTCTTGTCGATGGCCAACTGCTGGTAGACCTTGGCGAATGCCTGGGTATAGCGCACACCGTAATTGGGCGGTAGCTGCATGCCCAGCAGCAGCACCCTAGCCCCCGAGGCCTGGGCACTGTCGATCATCGAGGCAAGATTTTGTTGCAATTGCTGGGGCGGCTGGCCGCGCAAGCCATCATTGCCTCCCAATTCGAGGATCACCACCTGAGGCTTGTGCTGCGAAAGCAGCGTCGGCAGGCGCGCTTGCCCCCCAGCGCTGGTATCACCACTGATCGAGGCATTGATCACTTTGTCCGTGAAGCCCTGGTCCACCAGGCGCTTTTCCAGCAGTGCCACCCACCCCTGCCGGGTATCCAGGCCGAAAGCCGCACTGATACTATCGCCCACGATCAGGACCGTACCGGCAGCTGCATTCTGGGCCATGCACATCAAGGCCAGGCCAGCACTCAAAAACCATACACGCATCGGACTCTCCATGGGCGCAAGCATTCTCACTGCGCGGAACCTTAGCAAAGTGGTTCCCAGCGCGGAAGGCGAGCTGACTATCCTTCATGAACTCAACCTGCAGCTTGATAAGGGTGACAGCCTGGCTATCGTTGGCGCCTCCGGCTCCGGCAAATCTACCCTGCTCGGTTTGCTGGCCGGGCTCGACTTGCCCAGCAGTGGTGAAGTCATCCTTGCCGGGCAAAGCCTGAGCCAGCTCGATGAAGACCAACGAGCACGCCTGCGGGCCGAATACGTAGGATTCGTCTTCCAATCCTTCCAACTGCTCGACAGCCTCAATGCCCTGGAAAACGTCATGCTGCCCATGGAGCTGGACGGCCGCCGCGATGCCCGCAAACACGCGACCGAACTGCTGCAACGGGTCGGCCTGGGTCAACGCCTGAACCATTCCCCCCGCCAGCTTTCCGGCGGAGAGCAACAACGCGTAGCCATTGCCCGGGCTTTTGCCGCAGAACCGCAAGTATTGTTCGCCGACGAACCCACCGGCAACCTTGACAGCCATACCGGCGAACGCATCAGCGACCTGTTGTTCGAACTCAACCAGGAAAACGGCACGACCCTGGTCCTGGTGACCCATGATGAGCGCCTGGCCCATCGTTGCCGGCGCCTGATCCGTCTTGAAGCGGGCATGCTGGTCGCCCCCCAGGAGCCTTGATGGCACGCCTGTCCCTGTTGCGCCTATTCAGCCTTGCCCTACGCCAATTGTTGCGTGATGCACGTGCCGGCGAGTTGAGGGTATTGTTCTTCGCCTTGTTGGTGGCGGTCGCGGCAAGTACCGCCATTGGCTACTTCGGTGCCCGACTGAACGCCGCCATGCAACTGCGGGCGACCGAATTCCTCGGCGCCGATCTGTTACTCGAGGGCAGCTCTCCTGCGCGGGCCCAACAGATAGAGAGCGGATTAGAACTAGGGCTCGTGCACGCCCGCACCGTCGAATTCTCCAGTGTCATTGCCACCGACAACGCAATTCAGCTGTCCAGCATCAAGGCCGTGGACAACGCCTATCCGCTACGCGGTCAACTCAAGAGCGCAGCAGGTCCCTATGCCTCCGAAGAGCCCGGTGGCGGGCCCAAGATTGGCGAAGCCTGGGTCGAGTCGCGTCTGCTGACGGCATTGGAGTTGAAGGTCGGCGACAGCATCGACGTCGGTAGCAAGACCCTGCGCCTGGCCCGGGTCCTGACTTACGAGCCGGATCGCGCAGGCAACTTCTACAGTTTGACACCTCGAGTCCTGATCAACCTGGATGACTTGCAAGCCACGGGTGTCGTCCAGCCTGGCAGCCGGGTCAGCTACAAGGAACTCTGGCGCGGCCCGTCCCAAGCTCTCGAGGCTTACCGCAAGTTGATCAAGCCAGGCCTGGAGGCCAATCAGCGCCTGCAGGACGCACGGGATGGCAACCAGCAAATCGGCGGGGCGCTGGGCAAGGCCGAACGCTATCTGAATATGGCCAGCCTGGTGGCCGTGCTGCTTTCGGGTGTCGCCGTGGCGCTATCGGCCAACCGTTTCGCCGCCCGCCGCTTCGATGCCAGCGCCCTGCTCCGCTGCCTGGGCCTGTCTCGCCGGGAAACCATGTTGCTGTTCAGCGCCCAACTGGGGCTTCTCGGACTGCTGGCCAGCCTCAGCGGTGCATTGCTTGGCTGGCTGGCGCAGTTGGTGCTGTTTTACCTGCTACAGGGGTTGCTACCAAGTGATGTGCCGCCCGGAGGACTGCTGCCCGCCATGGCAGGTATCGGCACGGGGCTGGTGGCCCTGGCCGGTTTCGCCTTGCCTCCACTGGCCGCATTGGGACGAGTGCCGCCGCTTCGAGTGTTGCGTCGCGACCTGCTGCCGATTCCGCCCAGTACCTGGATGATCTACGGCGTCGCTCTACTTGCCCTGGGCTTGATCATGTGGCGCTTGAGCCTGGACCTAGTGTTGACCTTCGCGCTGATGGGGGGTGGCCTGGTCGCGGCATTGGCGCTCGGCGGCCTGTTGCTACTGCTCTTGCAGAGCCTGCGCCGCCTCTTGGCAGGCGCCACCTTGCCCTGGCGCCTGGGGTTGGGACAACTGCTGCGCCACCCTCTCGCGGCAGCTGGGCAATCCATGGCCTTCGGCCTGATCCTGCTGTCCATGGCACTGATCGCCCTGCTGCGGGGAGAATTACTGGATACCTGGCAAAACCAACTGCCGCAGAATGCCCCCAACTATTTCGCACTGAACATCCTGCCGGCTGACAAACAAGCCTTCACCGAGCGCCTGGTGCAACTCTCGGCTCCTTCGGCGCCGCTCTATCCGGTGGTACCCGGGCGCCTGGTCAGTATCAATGGAGAGCCTGTGACGGAGCTTGTCACCAAGGACTCCAGCGGGGACCGTGCTGTCCAGCGAGACCTGAGCCTGACCTGGTCCGCCGACTTGCCTTCTGGCAACAGCATCACGCAAGGAAGCTGGTGGTCTGCCCGGCCTGACGAAGCCTTGCCTGGCGTATCGGTGGAAGCCAAGGTGGCCCAGAGCCTCAAGCTGAAGCTGGGTGACCGACTGACCTTCACTGTCGCGGGCGTCAACCGTGAGGCGCAAGTCACCAGCCTGCGTACTATCAATTGGGACAACTTCCAGCCCAACTTCTTCATGATTTTCCAACCCGGTACCTTGAAGGATCTGCCGGCCACCTATCTCACCAGCTTCTACCTGAGCCCAGGTCATGACCAACAGATCGTCGAACTGTCCAGGGCATTTCCAGCGGTGACCATCCTGCAGGTCGAGGCTCTGCTGGAGCAGCTGCGCAGTATCCTGGGTCAAGTCACCCTGGCAGTGGAATATGTGCTGTTGTTCGTCCTAGCAGCAGGAATGACGGTGCTGTTTTCCGGACTGCAGGCCACCCTGGACGAGCGTATTCGCCAAGGAGCACTGCTGCGAGCCCTTGGGGCTGAACGCAGTTTACTGGTCAAGGCACGGCGCATCGAGTTCGGCCTGCTTGGTGCCGCCAGCGGGCTACTGGCAGCCCTAGGTTGCGAGCTGGTCAGCCTGGCGCTCTACCGCTTTGCCTTCGACCTGCCCTGGCATCCGCACCCCTGGCTTCTGCTGCTGCCTCTGGCCGGGGCACTATTGGTGGGTGGGGCCGGGGTCTTTGGTACCCGCCGAGCCCTTAACGTCAGCCCACTGAATGTCCTGCGCGAAAGCTGAAGGCTCGCCCTGCGGCGAGCCTACTTCACGTATTCGATCTGATTGATCCACCAACAGGTTTCGCCCGCGGGGGTCACGACAACGGCCTCGTCCCCCACCTCCTTCTTCAACAGCGCCCTGGCCATGGGCGAGTCGATGGAGATGTAGTCCTTGCGTTCGTAGATCTCGTCGTAGCCCACGATCCGGAATTTCTTCCGTTCACCGTCTTCATTCTCTATCTCTACCCAAGCGCCAAAGAAAATTCTTCCTTCCTGCTCCGGCGAGTAGTCTACGACCTTCACATCCTCCAGTCGCTTACGCAGATACCTGACGCGGCGATCAATCTCGCGTAGAAGCTTTTTGTTGTACTGGTAGTCTGCGTTCTCGCTTCTGTCCCCGAGGGATGCTGCCCAGGCGACCTTCTGCGTAATTTCAGGTCTGTACACACGCCACAGGTGATCGAGCTCGCCTTTGAGCTTCTCATGCCCTGCTCGGGTGATGATGTTTGTAGCCAATCAACAGCTCCTTACCTCGGAAATTCTTTGGCAGCTTTCAGGCTGTGCGAGAGCGCTGGCCAGAGCCTGAATGGACGTTAAGGAAGTCTACTCGGTCGAGCGTTCAGCGGGGCAAGGCTTAGTACCCGGTATCCGCATTTCAGGCACGTTTCACTTCAACGCTGCCCATCATGCCTTGCACATGCAGCCTATAAACACCGCCTTCCTGAACGACCTTGGCCTGCGGCATGTAAGAGTAGAAGTAGGAGTATGAGTACACCGCCTGCTGCCATTTTTGACCGTTGTAGAATTCGAAAATGGTGTCGGTGTCGTCAAAGCCTTCAAAGTCGCCACTGAGTTGTCCTTCACATATGATCATCGCTAGTCCTCCTGATGAATAATGCAGTGGATGATGCACTGCCGAGTGCTTCTTCTCAAACGAGCTCGCATTTTCAGGATGGCCACCGGACAGAGGCTTTACTGAAATGGAATCAGGCTGCAAAGCCATGCTCGATGCTGTCCAGCGTTTCCTTTACGCGAAGATACGTAGGCTCAGTGATGTTGGTGCAGAGGTTTGCGACGCAGGTATTCAAATGCATGCTGGCTTCTCTATTTCGCGTAATGCCAAGCAATTTCGTGTGAAAAAATGATATCATTTTGACATTTTATTGACTTCCAAAATGGATTTTTGGCCGTGATCAATCCTATCCGCGTGTATCTGGACAGTAGTGATTTCTCAAACCTTTCCTGTCCCAGCAAGAAAAATACAAACTCTGCACAAGCTTTTCGGGCCAAGTTACGAGAATGGGTGGAACATGGGGATATCGAAATCAGGTACTCCATGGCACACATCATGGAAGCGGTACCAATGGATCCGGATACTATAGAGCAAGGTCGGTTACGCCTGGACTGCATAAGAGAATTGTGCAGGGAAAAGGTTTTTGTCGACCCGATCAGCTTAGTCACACAGGAGCTTTCTGGAAATCACAACATCTCTCTGGTGAATGACAACGGTCACTGGTTCCCAGGCATGGCGGCGCTTTGGACTGACGAAATCGTTGAGGAAATCGTCGACGAAAGTGACCCTGCCGCAGACTTCCCAAAGAATCGCCTGCAGAGGCGTATCGAGAAATCCAAAGCAAGAAAAATTGCAGCCAAAATGAAAGGCGAGCTTCAGGAGTTCATCAAGGAATATCCAATTAAAAAGGCCAGCGCGATCTCAATGTTTTCGAGGCAGCGTTCAGGGCAAGCTGTAGCGATCGCTCTGCAAAGCTCGGTGAGTGATTTGAATTTTCTGTGTGATTGGTACATCGAAAATTGGAATCGATCGACCGAATATTCAAAAGCTGTGCGTGGGGCGGGCAAAGAACTGAGCAGTCTGCTCACCAGCGCCTCCAATGAGATCAAGGCCCTACACCAAGACTTGGTTAGCAGAGGCACAAGCAGCTCCGAGGCTCAAAAACAACTAATGGCTCACGCCAAAGAGATCGCTGGCAAAGCGCCGCAGCAAATGATCAACTCATTATCCAATGGGCGATTGTCAGCGGAACTCATGGCAGTAGCGAGTCTCAAAACTACGCCGTCCATGTATGTGTTTTCAGCACTTCTTGCTCAGATATTCTTGTCATCAGTGGTCGCGGTTAGAAACACGCGTAAGGCTAGGAGCAGCGATTTAGGCGATCTAGTACATTCGATGTATATCCCTTACGTAGATGTGTTCAGGGCTGACTTGGCGACCGCTAGTGCATTGCATAATGCAAAGCTTGACGTTGAAACAAAAATCGTCACGAGCCTAGAACAACTGATGGTCGAGCTGGAGTCTTTGATTGCGTTACGTAAATCCTAAGAAACCGACTTGCTGGCCAGCGAACACATCTTACACAGCCCCATCAGACATCCTTTGGCGAGAAAGCAGTCTCGGGTGCAAGATTGAGCTGGGCCAGCATTTACCATGTAGTTTTTTGCAATGGATGCCGTCGATTTCTGCAGCAATCGCCAGCGATCTTCATTGTTCATGGCTTTGGTTTGCCGTTCGATCGTAACCGTCCGATGAAGTCTCCTAGGCCAGAGTTTACGATCCAGCCGAGCTTTCCTGAGCTGGCCCTCCACTGAATGTCCCATGATGTGGTCTGTCCCGGAGCTGGTGGATAGGTAGTTAAGAGTTACTGCTCGCATAGCGCCGCTCAAACTCCATCGGGCTGAGATAGCCCAGCGTCGAGTGGCGGCGACGGTGATTGTAAAAGCGGATGTAGTCGAACAGGTCGGTTTTCGCCTCGTGGTAGCTGGCATAGCGCGTCAGGTACACCCGCTCAGCCTTCAGCGAACGGAAGAAGCTCTCCATCGCGGCGTTGTCCCAGCAGTTCCCGGGACGTGAATGGCTGGGTACGATTCGATGTCGCCGAAGTAAGGCCTGGTAGTCGTACGCGCAATATTGGCTGCCTCGATCCGAGTGCAGCAGCACTTCTTCTTTCGGCTGCCGGCGTGCAATGGCCATCTCCAGCGCGGCGTGTACCAAGGCCTGCTGCATGCGGTGGTGCATCGCCCAACCGACGATGGCTCGTGAGCACGACTGCCAGATACAGCCAACCTTGGGCCGTCCGCACGTAGGTCATGTCCGAGACCCAGTGCCGATTGGCGCGATCCGAGGCGAACTGGCGATCTAGGTGGTTCGGGGCAATCGGCAGAGCATGACGACTGCTGGAAACCAGCCGCCAGCGCTTGCGCGAGCGAACGCGCAGACCGGCTTCGCGCATCAGTCGAGCAACCCGGTGTCGACCACACGCATGCCCCATGGCCGCTAACTCGGCCTTGATTCGGCGATGGCCATAGATCCCATTCATCTCGTGGTGAATGGTGCGGATCTCCTTGCTCAGACGCCGATTCGCCATCTCTCTCGCCGAAGGTGGCCGCTGCTGCCAGGCATAGAAGCCGCTGCGGGATACCCGCAGCAGCCGGCACATTGGCGCTACGGGATAGCGACCAGCCAACGCCTCGATGGCGCGGAACTTCACTTCGTGGGCTGCGAGAAGATGGCGAGCGCCTTTTTTAAAACATCGCGCTCCATGGTGACCTGAGCCAGTTGCTGGCGTAGACGACGCAACTCCGCGCTCTCACCACGCTGCTTGCCGTTGCCCGGAAAGGCATCGTCACCTTGCTGCTCGTACTGGCGCTTCCATTTGCCCAGCAGGCTTTCAGCGATGCCGAGCGTCTCGGCTACATGACGAAGCGGCGTGCCGGCAAGTACCTGGTCTACCGCCTCGCGTTTGAAGGATTCGGGAAAACGTCGTCTGGTCTGGGTCATGAACACTCCTTGCGGTGGACATTATCCACCTTAAGTCAGTGTCCACTCAGCCCGGGACAGACCAATGAGCTTGGTACTCAATTGGTGTTCCATCTCCCAGCCAGGTAAAGGCTGCTCCGTTACGTGAATGAACTACAAACGCGACCCGTCATTAGAAATGGCAGCGACTCGTTCTTCCCTTTTCGCCCTCCCCTATCAGATCTGTCCGATTTAGGTTTCAGATAGGTCAGCCAATCATAGAACCAAGCCAACAAGGTTTACGAGCCAGGCGCATTTTCAGCCACGGCCCCGTATGCGCCACCAGATACCGAAGGAACTCTATCAATGGCCAATATCATCGTCGTCGACGACCACCCACTGATTCGTATGGCTATCAAGATGGCCTTGGAAACTCAGCAGCATACCGTAGTCGCCGAAACCGACAACGGAGCGGACGCCGTCCAACTAGCACGCCGACATGTTCCGGACTTGTTGATCCTTGACCTGGGAATCCCCAACCTTGACGGTTTTTCGGTCATATCCCATGTCCGGAGTGCACAGCTAGACATCAAGATCCTGGTGGTGACGGCAAGCGACGCCAAGAATTTTGCCTTTCGCTGCCTGCTGACCGGAGCCGCTGGTTTTTTGTCCAAGGGCGAAAATCTGCACGAACTGAATAATGCCGTCAAAGCCGTCCTTTCTGGATACAGCTACTTTCCAGAAGATACCCTCAGTGCCTTGCAGCAGAACAACAAGGCCGCCGACCAGGAAAGCGTGTTGGTTTCCCGACTGACAGACCGTGAGATCACGGTCCTGAAACTGCTGGCCAGCGGCCTGAGCAACCAGCAGATCGCCCAGACACTCTTGATCAGCCACAAGACTGTGAGCACCTATAAAGTCCGCTTGCTCAAGCGTTTCAGTGTTTCCAGCCTGGTGGCACTGGCAGAGCTGGCAAAACGCAACTCGATCATTTGAATGACGGCTCGAACTAGCGGCGAACGATCAGCCCTTGTCGAGCGATGCGCGTCAGTTGCTTGATGACCTCGATCGCTTCTTGTGCCCCTGGGGCTGGAATGACAGCCAGATCGAAACTATCACTGGCAAAACGCGCCAAGGATTCGCCTTCTTCGACAAACTGGATCAGAAACGCCGCCGGCCCTACGGAGCGTTTAGGCCAACCATCGAGATAGCGCAACAAGGTCGGTTGATGCTTGCCGCAGAGGAGGATTTTCGGATTGCGCTGGGAAAGGTTCGCCGTGATTGGCGCAAGACGTAGAAGAGGGCGTGGTGCATTCATCGTATCGTGTCTCTGCCTCAAGTTTCTGCCGGGCAGGTGAGAGGCACCACCGAACCAGCGCTTTAGCGGTACTTCGAAACCTGGAATGGCTTCTGGTAGTGAGCAAGCTGGCTCACCTGGCGCCCCGCAAGTAGCTGTTTAAATCGGCGCATGAGAAACATCCTAGAGAAGCTGGCAGGCCAGTGTCAAGATTCGGCCAAAACGAAAAAGGCCTGCATTGGCAGGCCTTGGATAACTTCACAACGCTCGCTCCAGGACAGTCGATAAGTCTGCGACCTCCTAAAGCTGCGTGGCTCATTTGGTGATGGCGGCGTCCAGCGACAACTTGCCAGCTCCCTCGAGCAACACCGCCAAGGTGCCCCCCAGCAACGCCAGGGCGAACTCGTAACCATTATTGGCCATGAACAAGCCATTGCTGATATGCACCGAGAAGATCGCCACCAGCAGGGTGAATGTCAGCCCCAATGCGGCAGGACGTGCGAGCAAGCCGATGATCAGAGCCAAGCCGGCAAAGAATTCGGTGCCACCGGCCAGCAGTGCCATCAGGTAGCCAGGGGCCAGGCCGATGCTTTCCATCCACTGGGCCGTGCCGGCCAGGCCGCCGCCGCCGAACCAGCCGAAGATTTTTTGCGAGCCATGGGCGGCGAAAATGATGCCAACAAGAATGCGCAGGATAGTCAGGCCGTAGCCTGCACGGGTGCCCAGTACGTTTTTGATCAGAGTGCTCATGCTATGTAGTCCTGTGTAAGGTGAGGAAGTTGGTCGCCATACTAATCAGTTTTCATCATGTTAAAAGCGGAAATAACCCGTAATAACAATCAGTTTTTTCGATTATTTGCGAGACACAACTTTCCGCTCCCGAGGCTCCAGGGAATCTCGCTCACGATCAAAGGCCAGATAGTATTTGTTGACACTATTAACATAGCTGACAGCCCCCACTCCGACCTGCTCCATGGCGATACGCTCCACCTGGAAGAACCACTGGTTGGGGTTCAACCCCCGACGCCTGGCTTCGTTGCGCATTCCCTGGACCCGCTCAGGCCCCATGTTGTAGGCCGCCAGGACAAAGGCCATGCGTTCGCGCTCATTGAGCTTGGGGCTGGAGAAGAACTTGCGCCGGATCATCGCCAGGTACTTGGCTCCGGCCTGCACATTGCTGTCTACCGATTGAATGTTACTGACACCTACTCGCTGCGCCGCAGAAGGGGTGATCTGCATCAGGCCAGTAGGCCCACTGCCGCTCTTCGCATTGGGTTGCAAGGCCGATTCCTTGAACGCCAGGGCTGCAAGGTTCAGCCAATCCATGCCCTGCTCCCCGGCATGCTTCTGCAGCACCGGACGCAGCTTCTCCAATCGCTGACGATCAGCCCGGGCCAAGGGATAGTGCACCTGATACTGGCGTCGATATGTACGCAAGAATGCTACATCCTGATCCGCCGGGGTTTTGTAGGTCTTGAGGAAACGATCGATGCTCGCCCGCAGCATCGAAGCGTCGCGACGGACGAACCAGTGCTCCTCCCCCGGATCGCTGATCTTCAATTGGCGATCAAAACGCAACTTCGGCAGGATCTTGCTCCACCGCTCGGCAATCGGCTGCTCCACGATAGTCAGGTGGAAGATGCCCCCTTGGACCATTTCCAGCACATCCTCCACTGCCAGGCTGGGGTCGACCCACTCGATCTTGATCGGTGCCAGCTTGCGCAGCGCCAATCGCTGGTTGATCTGGCTCACCGCATCCCCGGCAGCACTGCCGGTAGTCAGGGTCAGGGTCTTTCCGGAGAGTTGCTCGGGTCGCGTATAGCGGCGCTCGCCCTTGATGCCTACCAGTAGAAGGGGAACATTGCTGGCAATTGGATCACTGGAGCTGACGGCATGCCCAGGCTGGGCCTCGAGCAATTCTCCTGGCGCCACCAGGTCACCTTCTCCACGCTGCAAGGCGCCCAGTAGCTGGTCCTTGGCCTTGGGAATGATCTTGAGGCTGATTTCCTGGCCATCGCGGGCGTGACCGTTAAGGTATTGCTCGAACGCCCGCAAACGATGGTACTCGACACCGATAGGCTGGCCCTTGACCTCACCGGAACTATTACGGCTCTGGTTGACCAGCACTCGCAGTACGCGGCTGCTACGGATTTCCGCCAGGTCGCGCACCTTGCCCGAAGCCAGCACTTCCGGCGGGCCTGCCAAGCGCGCCATTGCCGGCAACGGCAATAGCAATGTCAGGCACAACGCAAACAACATCGAGGATCGGATCATCCGTTCTCCGCAAAGAATACTGTTCAACCCTTCGTCGCTTTTTAAGGATTGGTCGACAGAAACCGAGCGCCTTGAGCGCTGACAAGGTGCGAAAGACAGGTGAAATGGCCTCAGGACGTTGTGGCCACGATCTGCCTCCGGCAGCAAAAGACAGCTTCAACTCGTTGTAGTTCTTGGTTTTTCTTATTAAATCTACAGCTCTGATATGCTTTCCGGCCGCAGGCGGAGATAGCACCATGCAACTCATCGATATTGGCGTCAACCTGACCAATCCGTGTTTTTCCGAAAAACACCAAGCCGTTCTCGATCGAGCTTATGCAGCCGGAGTCTGTCAGTTGGTCGTGACCGGGACCAGTATCGAGGGCAGCGAACAAGCCCTGGAGCTATGCCAGCAACTGGACACCAGCGGCCAGAGACTGTTCGCCACGGCCGGTCTGCATCCCCATAGCGCCAGCGACTGGAACACCGACAGCACACGGCGCTTGCGGGCCCTGCTGGGCGAACCACAGGTACAAGCGATTGGTGAATGCGGCCTGGACTTCAACCGTGACTTCTCCCCTCGCCCGCAGCAGGAAAAAGTGCTGGAAGAACACCTGGCCTTGGCCGTCGAGCTGCAACTGCCGGTATTTCTCCACGAACGCGACGCCAGCCAGCGCCTGCTGGATATCCTCAAGGACTTTCGTGACCGTTTGCCGGCAGCCGTAGTGCACTGTTTCACCGGCGAGCGACAAGCGTTATTCAGCTACCTGGACCTGGATCTGCACATCGGCATCACCGGCTGGATCTGCGACGAGCGCCGAGGCACTCACTTGCATCCGCTGGTACGCGAGATCCCTCGTGGGCGCCTGATGCTGGAAAGCGACGCCCCCTATTTGCTGCCTCGCAGCCTGCGGCCAAAACCGAAGAACGGGCGCAATGAACCAGCCTATCTGCCAGAGGTACTCCGCGAAGTGGCCTTGCACCGGCAGGAAACACCCGAGGACCTGGCCAGCCATAGCACCGCTTGTGCCAGGGCCTTTTTTGGCTTGTCAGAAATTGGTTGATGCATATCAAGATTTTTCTGACCCCATAGGGCCACAATAATGGCACCTTGCCAATACTATTCCGCTCAATCAGAGAAGACCTTCTATGGGTGCCTGGCTTAGCAATATCTCGCTGAAATACAAATTCTGGGCGGTCAATGCGGTCGCCTTCGTCACCACCTTGTTGCTGGTGCTGTATGCAGTACAACTGGAACAGCAGGCCCGCGGCCAGAACGCCCAGGTGGCGGCTCAGGCTCAAGCTCGCCTGCTCGATGCCTGGCCTGCTGGCACAGCGCTGCCCAGCGCCGAGAACCTGGTGTATTTCTCCCGTGGACAGACACCAACCCTGAACGACCAGCCCCTTCCGCAACTGAACGGCGCCAATGGTTGGGTCCAGCTCAACCACCTGCCATTGTTTGGCGAAAATCCGTTGCTGGGCGCCGAAGTCATCAGTCGTGCCGATGGCCAGCAAATCGCGGTGGTGGCCCATACGCCCAGCCTCGCCCAGGTTTTCAGCGATCGCTTCACCAACTATGCGGTCGCCGTATTCATCCTGATGTTCGCCATGCTCTGCGCTTCGCAGTTGCTGATCCGCTTCCTTCTCAGCCAGCTCAATACCCTGAAGGACGTGATGCTGCATGTAGAAAAGACCGGCGATCTGGCGGCCCGGGTACCGCTGTCCTGCAAGGACGAAGTGGGTCAGATGGCCAGTGCCTTCAACGCCATGCAGGCCGGCTACCAGCGAGTGGTGAATACCGTGGCCAACACTGCCCGCCAACTCGACCAGGGGGCCGCACGCCTGGCTTCGAGCATGAATGATGTGCGCCACGGCATGCTCGGCCAGCAAAGCGAAACCGACCAGGCCGCGACGGCCATCAATGAAATGTCCGCCACTGTCTACCATATCGCCCAGCATGCGGGCGCGACTCGGGACCTCTCGCAAACTGCGGACACCCTGGCCGGCACTGGGCATGAAGTGGTGGGCCGGGTACAGAAGTCCATCGCCGGGCTGTCCAACGGCGTGCAGCAGACCGCCGAGATGATCCAGAAGCTGGCCGAGGACAGCCAGAAGATCAACGGCGTGGTCAACGTTATCCACAGCATCGCCGAGCAAACCAACCTGCTGGCCCTCAACGCCGCCATCGAAGCCGCCCGGGCCGGCGAGATGGGCCGGGGCTTCGCCGTGGTGGCCGACGAAGTACGAAACCTGGCCAAGCGCGTGCAGACCTCTACTGACGAAATCACCAGCATGGTCTCCGCCCTCCAGGCCGGCACCCGCGATGCCGTGGACTTCATGCAGGAAAGCTCATTCAAGGCCGATGACTGCGTACAGCAGGCCCAGGAGGCTGGCGCTGCCCTGGAGGAAATCACTGGTGCTGTTGCCCAGATGCGCGAGAGCAACACCCAGATTGCCGTCGCTGCGGAACAGCAGAGCCAGGTGGCGGAGGAAATGAACCGTGCAGTGGTCAGCATCCGCGACGTGACCGAGAACACAGTGCAACAGACTGTCGCCTCTGCGACGACCAGCAGCGAACTGGCCACCCTCGCCGGCGAACTGAGCAAGGCCATCGGCCAGCTCAAGCTCTGAATCGACGCCACCTGCCAAGGGGTGAGGCCTGCTCACCCCCCTCTCTCCCAGAGCCCCGCGGTTGTGCTATCGAGCCGATAGCCAGCCTTGATTCGTCGCCGGGCGGCCCGCGCCCTATCCTTGGTCCATGAGTTTCCAGACACTAAGGATGATCATCATGGGCCAACGCCACCCCAACCTTCCCGCCTGGCAATGGCGAGTCTACCCACACAGCCACCAGCATCCGACCAACCTGGTATTGCACCTGATTGCCGTACCGCTGTTCATCGTCGGTTTCCTGCTCATTGTCTCAGGGGTGTTTTCCCTGAGCCTGGCGAGCCTGGCCATCGGAGTAGTGGGCATCCTGGCGGCCCTGGGCCTGCAACGCCACGGCCACAGCCTGGAGGCACAGGCCTCCGAGCCCTTCAGTGATCGCCAAGATGCAATACAACGCCTGCTGACAGAACAATTCGTGACTTTTCCACGCTTTGTCCTCACCGGCGCCTGGTGGCGTGCCTGGCTGCAGCGCCACCGACACTGACCTCAGGCGAAAATGGTCACCGTCTGCCGGCTCAGGGCGATCAACTGGCCCTGGGCGCTCCACAACGCCGCAGCAGCGTGACCATAGCCATCGCGAGCATGCTCGATGTCTACCCGATACTTGCACCAGTCCAGCGTACTGAGCTCCAGCAACGGCTGGACGAACTCGATCGTCCAGGTCAGGGTGCTGCCGGCCGCGGGTTTGCTCAGGTGCGGCAACAGGGCGGGTGGCCAGGCATCCACCAACGCCAGGATGTGCGCCTCGGTCACCGGCTCCTCCTTCACGTCACCGCGCAGGCGCACCCAGCCTCCCATGTCCCGGGAGCGATTGCCGGTGAAAGGCATGCCGCCGATACTCCAGCGCATCGCCAGATGACGCATGAACTCCGGGGTCACGCCCGGGATATAGGGCAATTCCTGGCAATCGTCCCAGTGCTTCATTTCGGGCGCCGGCAAGGCCTCGACACTCACCACCGACTCACGTGAGGCGCCGAAGCTGCCTTGCACCAGGGTCACGACCTGGCCTTCCTGCATCACCCGCCCCAGGACCTGGCTGACCGCCTTGCCCTCACGCAGCACATCCACTTCGAAACTCACCGGCACTTCGGGAGCCACCGGACCGACGAACGTCACCGCCAGGGAGCGCACGGGGCGATCCGCCGGGACCTTGGCCCGCATCGCTTGATACTGCAAGGCGACCACCAGGCCACCGAAGCTGGCACGCCCTTGGGCCCATTGCGCCGGAATGACCAGCGCCTGTGGCTGGTTGCGGACAGCTTCGAGCAAATCGTGGAAACGCATGAAAACCTCGATGGAGAAAGAAGACAGGGGATGTTAACCAGCGTCACGGATGCACACAGCGCCTATTCCGGCCAAAGCAGCGGACAGAAAAGCCGCAACCTGGCGGCTCACCCCTGGAAGCAATCAGCGCATAGCTTGTCCAGTACCTGATCGGAGCGGGCCTCGGCCTTGAGCATGGTGCGCCGCCATACGGCCATGCAGGGCAAGAGATCCAACTCATGCTCGGCCTGAGCTAGCCATTGCCAGCAATCGTGCCAGTCCCCCAGCACTGCCTGGGCCTCCTTCAGCCGCTTGACGGCCTTGGCAGGCAAGCGCGCCAAGTCGGGATAGGCATCTGCGCCATAACGCACGCGCTTGATCAGCAGCCGCAAGCGATGGCGATCATGGGCCGGGTCCTGCAGCGCGTCGCCCAAGATCCGCCACTGCTTGGCCAGGCGTTTTTCGATGCGCTGGCGCAAGCCACCCAACAGTCCTTGATGCTGGGCGGCCCTGAGAAAGCGCGGAAACGCATCCAGTACCATCAACAGCTGCGCCAGCTCCGGCCCACTGGCCACCGCGGCATACTCGCCTTGCAATTGCGCGGTGCGCCGATCGGCAGGCGCATGCTGGCCATGCTGATGCAAATAAGCCGCCAGCACCTCGCGATCACGGATCGGCGTGGTCACGCGTCCGACTTCACTGGCCGCGCCCTCCAACTGCTCGACACCCGGCAAACCACGCAAAGGTCGCAACAGGCTGCGCAAGCGCCGTACGCCGACACGCAGGTCATGCAGGGCCTCGCCATCCGTAGCTGCGGCCAAGCGAGCCTGGCACGCCAGCAAGTTCACATCCAGGCTCAGGATCTGAGCCACCAATCGATCGATCAAGGCAGACATCAAGGATTCCCCCAAGCACGACACCCATCCGGCAGCGCACTGCCGTTCCCCTGAACGGCATCGCGGGCCGATGACCAGCCCAATGCCAGTTCATCGACCCGCGATCCCCGTATTACCGTTTCAGCGTAACGCGTATGGCGATTTAACGCCCGGCGCGAGACTCACGAATGTAGAAGCGCGCCTTCTCGGCCTTGTTGGTGCACCCTTCGAAGGCTTCGAATTGCTGCTGGGTCTTGGCACCCGTCAGCAACGACAGTGCCTTGGAGTAGCTCACGGTGCCGGCGAAACCCTCGGCCTTGGCCAGGTCCAGCTCATGCCAGGCGGCATCCAGCTGCGTGCCGCAGCTATCACGGTAGGCAGTCTTGCCTGCGCAACCGGTCAACGCCAGTGCAATCAGGGGCAAGCAGATCCAGGCTTTCATCAATGACACCTCAGGAATGGAAAACAGTCGTACAGGGTAAGACGGCGACCGCAGGAAAAAGTGCCAGGCCCATCTTCTGGAAAATATAGCCGCGCCAGTCTATCCGTGCGGCCAGCCAGGCACTGGAAAAATACCGAGCGCCCCTGCAGGCACATCGACGATTGAACCCCGGGCCGCTATGGGTGCATTGTTGCAACCTGCTTGGCGAAAGGACAGATCATGAACAAACGTGTCGCACTGGTCCTCGGCTCGGGAGGTGCCCGCGGGTACGCCCATATCGGGGTGATCGAGGAAATCGAGAAGCGCGGTTATGAAATTGCCTGTATCGCTGGCTGCTCCATGGGCGCCGTGGTAGGCGGTATCTACTCGGCCGGCAAGCTCGCGCAGTACCGCCAGTGGATCGAAAGCCTGGATTACCTCGACGTACTGCGCCTGGTGGATGTGAGCTTTCGCCTGGGAGCCATTCGCGGCGAAAAAGTCTTCGGGCAGATTCGCAAGATCGTCGGTGACGTGAACATCGAAGACTTGCGCATTCCCTACACCGCGGTTGCCACCGACCTGACCAACCAGCAGGAAATCTGGTTCCAGGAAGGCTGCCTGCATCAAGCCATGCGCGCCTCGGCAGCAATTCCCAGCCTGTTCACCCCGGTGATGCAGGGCAATCGCATGCTGGTGGACGGCGGCCTGCTCAACCCGCTGCCGATCGTTCCGGTGGTGTCCAGCCACTGCGACCTGATCATCGCGGTCAATCTCAACTCCACCAACCAGCGGCACTATCAGTTGCCGGTGATCCAGCGCCCCCCAGCCTTCAAGAGCCGCTTCGACAGCCTGATCAACTCGTTGGGCTCGCGCCTGCCATTCCGGCGCAAGCAGGCCGAGCAACTGTTGTTGCTGGAGCAAGAGGCATTTAGAAGCGATGCGGCGCAGATCAATCCCTGGGTCGAAGGCGCCGAACCTGAGTCCCAACAGCCCGCCGCGGCCCCGGAAACCGACGGTGCCCCCAGGTCGGCCAGCGGCTCGTTCATCGTCGATAACGTCGGCCCCGCCTCGCTGCTGGACCTGGTCAACCAGAGCTTCGAAGTCATGCAGACGTCCCTGGCCCAGTACAAGATCGCCGGCTACCCGCCGGATATCCTGATCAACGTACCCAAGCGGGTGTGTCGTTTCTTCGAATTCTACAAGGCGCCGGAGCTGATCGCCCTGGGTCGGGAAATCGCCAGCGACACCCTCGACCGCTACGAACAGGAGCAGCTCTAGGTCAAGCTTCGCCCGTCAACAAGCGATAACCGACCCCGGCCTCGGTGACGATAAAACGCGGCCGGGTCGGATCGTCTGCGAGCTTCTGGCGCAGGTGCCCGACCACGATCCGCAGGTAATGACTGTCCTCGGTATGGGTCGGCCCCCAGATGTCCTTGAGCAGTTGCTGCTGGGTGATCACCCGCCCCGGGTGGCGGGCCAGCTGGGCCAATACCGCATATTCCTTGCGTGTCAGGGCCACTTCCACGTCCTCGAGCAAGACCCGGCGGTACGCCAGGTCGACCGTCAAGGGCCCCACCTGCAACGCCGCTTCCTGGACTTCTCCCGACGGTGCCTGGCGCAACAGGGCGCGTATGCGAGCCAGGAACTCCTGGATACCGAACGGCTTGGTGACATAGTCGTTGGCCCCGCCGTCCAGGGCTTCGACCTTCTGCAACTCGCTGGCCCGCACCGAGAGCACCAGCACCGGTACCGCCGACCACTCGCGAAACTCGCGCAGCACCTGCTGGCCATCCATGTCCGGCAACCCCAGGTCGAGCACCAGCAGGTCCGGCTTGTTCAACGCCGCCTGGGCGAGGCCCTCGGTACCGGTGCCGGCTTCAATCACTTTGTATCCTTGGGACGCCAGGCTGATGCGCAGGAATTTGCGGATCTGCGGCTCGTCGTCGATGACCAGGATGGTCGCGGTCTGGCTCATGGGTTCAGTTCAAGACAAATAAGAGACAAGAGAGTAGCGCAACGCCAATCTCCTCCAGAGGGCTTTTGCAGGAGCCCTCGCCCCTGCCACCGATCGCGTCACAGCTCACCCTCGAGTTCCGGCTGGGCCTGCAAGGGCAGGTACAGGGTGATACAGGTGCCCTTCCCATCGATGCCATCGGCGACACTGATGTGCCCGCCATGGGCCCCCACCATGCCCTTGCAGATCGCCAGCCCCAGGCCCGTACCCTGGCCGCCCCGATCGCCCCTGGCGGCGGTGTAGAACATGTCGAAGATCTTCGCCCGCTCCTCTTCGGGAATACCCGGCCCCTCGTCGCTCACAGCGAAACTCAGCGCCTGCTCGTCGGCGCGAACCGCCAGGTGCAGGCGGCCATGAACCGGGGAAAAACGCGCCGCATTCTCCAGCACATTGACCAGGGCCTGTTCGATCAGCGCCGCGTGTACATACAGCAGCGGAAGATCCTGGGGCAACTGCGTACTGACCTGCAACGGCGCCAGCACCACCCGCAGGCGATTGAGCGCGCTGCCGACGATATCCGCCGGGGTGACCCAGTCGCGGGCCAGCTTCAAGGCGCCATGGCCAAGCCGGGTCATGTCCAGCAGGTTCTGGATATATCGATCCAGGCGCTCGGCTTCATCCCGGGTGCCCTCCAGCAGTTCCCTGCGATCCTCCAGGGGAATCGCCTCGCCCAAGGCCAACAGGCTATCGATGCTGCCGCGCATCGACGTCAGCGGAGTGCGCAAGTCGTGGGACACAGAGGCCAGCAAGGCGCTGCGCAGTTGCTCGGTTTCGCCGTGCAAGCGCGCCGCCTCCAGGTCCTCGGCCAGGCGCGCCCGGGCCAGGGCCTGGGCCAACGGCTGGCTGAGCGCGGTGAGCAAGCGCCGACGTTGATCACTGAAGACCGCGCCCTCCCTGGGACACACACCCAATAGGCCCAAGGGGCCGTCATCCACTGACAGCGGCCACCACCACCAACGGCCAAAAGGCAAGGTCCCAGTGCCCAACCCCGCAGGTTGATCGTGCTGCCAGGCCCAATCGGCCGCGGCTCGCTCGGCTTCGGAGAGTTGCTGGGTGCCACCACTCTCGACCTTCCACGCACCTTGCTCATCGCGGTTGAACAAACAGATACGCAACTCCTCGCGCCCGTTCAGGTGCTGGATCGCAGCGCTGATCACCGCCTGCCGATCGGTGGCAGCCGTGAGTTTGCGCGACAGGTCCAGCAGCTCGCCGGTTTCCTCCTGGGTATCGCGCAGTGCCTGCAACTGCCGGCGCTGGCGGGCCGCGAGGTTACCGGTGAGCGCGGCCATCAGCAGGAAGAACAGCAGGGTCAGCACGTCTTCTTCGCGCTGGATGGAAAGGGAGAAGTTCGGCGGGATGAACAGGAAGTCGTAACTCAGGAACGACAGCGCGGCGCAGGCCAGGGCCGGCCCCAGGCTGCTGCGCACCGCCACCAGCAGCACTGCGGCGAGAAATACCAGGGAGATGTTCGGCAGCGCCAGGATTCCAGCCACGCCCCAGGCCAGGGCACTGGCCAACAAAGTCGCCAACAGCGCCAGGGCATAGTCGAACCACACCAGCGGATGCTTGACTCGCAACCTCGGCTGGCTAGGCAATGGCTCGCTGTCCAGGACATTGATTTCCAGGCCATCGGCGTTGCGCAGCAAACGTGCCGCCAGCCCGCCGCCGAACCAGCGCCGGCGCCAGCGACGGCTCGACTGCCCCACCAGCAACAGGCTGGCCCGCCGCTCGTTAGCGTGCTGGATCAGGGTCTTGGCCACCTCGCCCGCCCGCAGCAGGACCACCTCCCCGCCCAGGCGCTCGGCCAGTTGCTGGGCCGCCTGCAGACGCAAGCGCGACTGTTCGTCGCCAAGACGGCCGTTATCCACATGCACCAGGCTCCAGGGCAAATGCCGACGCTGTGCGACCCGGCTGGCATGGCGCACCAGGCGTTCGGCCTGGAGATCACCGTCGACGCCCACCAACAGCCGCCCGCGCACCGCCGGTGCCGCTTGCCCGAGGCGGCGATAACCCTGGGCCAGGTCGTTATCCACCTGGGCCGCCGCGGTCTGCATCGCCAACTCGCGCAGGGCCGTGAGGTTGGTCTGGCTGAAGAAGGCATCGATGGCCGCCCGGGCCTGCTCAGGCACATAGACCTTGCCATCGCGCAGGCGCTCCAGCAGCTCCCGGGGCGGCAGGTCCACCAGTTGCAATTCATAGGCCTCCTGCAGCACCCAGTCGGGCAAGGTCTCGCGGACCTGGACCCCGGTGATGCCGCGCACCTGGTCATTGAGGCTCTCCAGGTGCTGGACATTGACCGTGGTGAACACGTCGATACCCGCCGCCAGCAGCTCCTGGATGTCCTGCCAGCGCTTGGCATGGCGGCTGCCCGGGGCGTTGCTGTGGGCCAACTCGTCCACCAGCGCCAGCTTGGGCCGGGCCTTGAGCAAGCCGTCCAGGTCCATCTCCTCCAGCAGCACCCCACGGTATTCCGAGCGCAGCAGGGGCTGTTGCGGCAAGCCGCCCAGCAGTGCCTCGGTCTCGGCCCGTCCGTGGGTCTCCACCACCCCGGCCAGGACCTTGACGCCCTGGCGCATCTGAGTATGGGCGGCCTGGAGCATGGCGTAGGTCTTGCCGACCCCGGGCGCGGCGCCGAGAAAGACCTTGAGCCGGCCACGCCCGTCCCGGGGCAGCTCGGCAAGCAGCGCGTCGGCGCGACCGGAATCACTCATGGGGCATCTCTCTGCGACAAGACAATGGGTTTCAATCGTCACTCCTTGGGGCTCGAGCATCGCAAAAGCCCCTTTCGGGGCTTTTTTAAGGCTCGCCAGATTACAGCCGCTCCAGGGCCAGGTTCAGGGCCAGCACATTGACCACCGGCGGGCCGATCAGCGGCCGCTCGGTGTGCTCTGCCACCAAGGCTCGGAGCCGGTCGGCTGGCAGGTTGCGTGCCACTGCAACTCGCGCCAGTTGATAGTCAATCGCCTGCGGTGGCAAGTGCGGATCCAGGCCGCTGCCGGAAGTGGTCAGCAACGCCAGGGGCACCGGGCCCTGCCCGGGCACCAAGAGCTTGTTGGCATCTTCGATCACCCGGGTCGCCAGCGCCGGATTGCTCGGTGCCAGGTTGCTGGCCCCGCTGGCCACCGTGGCAAAGGCACCTGCGGAGGGGCGCGGGTGGAACCAGGCATCACCGACAAAGTCCTGGGCGATCAGGGCCGAGCCCCGCACCTTGCCGCTGTCATCGCGGACCAGGCTGCCATTGGCCTGGTCCGCGAACGCGACCTGGGCCACTCCAGTGACCACCAGCGGATAGGCCACGCCGGTGATCAGGGTCATCAACACGATCAGGCTCAAGGCCGGACGCAATACGCTAGACATTTCTCAATCCTCGATGGGTCAATCCCGGCCGCCTACACCAGGTGCGCGGCGGTCAGCAGCATGTCGATCAGCTTGATCCCGGCAAAGGGCACCACGATGCCGCCCAGGCCGTAGATCAGCAGGTTGCGCCGCAACAGATGGGCGGCACTCGCGGCCTGCACCCGTACACCGCGCAAGGCCAGGGGAATCAGCACCACGATGATCAGCGCGTTGAACACGATCGCCGAGAGAATCGCGCTCTGCGGGCTGGCCAGGCGCATGATGTTGAGCACGCCCAGCTGTGGATAAATCGCCGCGAACAAGGCCGGCAGGATGGCGAAGTACTTGGCCACGTCGTTGGCGATGGAAAAGGTGGTCAAGGCTCCACGGGTCACCAACAGTTCCTTGCCGATCTGCACCACGTCCAGCAGCTTGGTCGGATCGCTGTCCAGATCGACCATGTTGGCCGCCTCGCGAGCGGCCTGGGTGCCGTCGTTCATGGCCATGCCGACATCGGCCTGGGCCAGGGCCGGAGCATCGTTGGCGCCGTCGCCGCACATGGCCACCAGGCGTCCGTCATTCTGCTCGTGGCGGATGCGCGCCAGCTTCTTCTCCGGCGTGGCTTCGGCCAGCACATCGTCGACCCCAGCTTCGGCGGCGATGGCCGCGGCCGTCAGCGGGTTGTCGCCGGTGACCATCACGGTACGGATCCCCAGTTTGCGCAACTCGGCGAAACGCTCGCGGATACCGGGCTTGACCACGTCCTTGAGGTGAATCGCGCCCAGCAACCGGCCAGCGGCGCAGACCAGCAGCGGAGTGCCGCCGCTCTGGGCGATCTTGTCGATCTCGCGGGCCAGTGCCGGAGCCAGGTCATCGCGCTTGAGGCCAACGAAATCCAGCACCGAGTCCACTGCCCCCTTGCGGTAGGCCTGGCCGCGATAGTCGACCCCGGACAAGCGGGTCTCTGCGCTGAAAGGCACGGCCACCAGCAACTCGCTGCCCGGCTCGGGCTGTGGATAAAGTTCGCGCAGGTATTCGACGATGGACTTGCCTTCGGCCGTGTCGTCGGCCAGGGATGCCAGCAAGGCGGCCTCGGCCATGTCCCCGGCGTTGACGCCCGGGGCCGGGTGGATGGCGCTGCACCGGCGATTGCCGAAGGTGATGGTGCCGGTCTTGTCCAGCATCAACACATGCACGTCCCCGGCGGCTTCCACCGCCCGCCCGGACTTGGCGATGACATTCAGGCGTACCAGGCGGTCCATGCCGGCGATGCCAATGGCCGACAGCAGGCCGCCGATGGTGGTCGGAATCAGCGTCACCAGCAGTGCCACCAGGAACACCAGCGGCAAGCTGCCATTGGCGAAATGGGCGAACGGCTGCAGGGTCACCACCACCAGCAGGAAGATCAAGGTCAGGCCGATCAGCAGGATGTCCAGGGCCACCTCATTGGGGGTTTTCTGGCGCTTGGCGCCTTCCACCAGGGCGATCATGCGGTCCAGGGTCGACTCCCCGGGATTGCTGGTGATACGCACCAGCAACCAGTCGGACACCAGCCGGGTGTTGCCGGTCACCGCCGAGCGATCGCCACCGGACTCGCGGATCACCGGCGCCGACTCCCCGGTGATCGCCGCTTCGTTGACCGCGGCGATGCCTTCGATCACTTCACCGTCGCCCGGGATCATTTCCCCGGCATCGACCCGCACCACATCGCCTTTGCGCAGGTTGGCCGCTGGCACCAGCTGGAAGCTGCCATCAGCACTCCTGCGCCGGGCGCTCAGGCCTTCGCTGCCGGCCTTGAGGCTGTCGGCACGAGCCTTGCCACGCCCTTCGGCCAGGGCCTCGGCGAAGTTGGCGAACAACACGGTGAACCACAGCCACAGGGCGATCTGCGCGGCCACGAAAGTCGGCACCGCGGTGTTGGGCACCAAGCACAGCACAGTGGTGAGGATCGCGGTCAGCTCCACCACCAGCATCACCGGCGAGCGCTGCAGTTGCCGTGGGTCGAGCTTGACGAAAGCCTGGACCAGCGCCGGGCGCCACAGGGCGGACAGGCTGGTGGCCGACGACGGCGCAGAAGAGTGCTTGGCCTTGGCCGCCGCATCGGCGACCTTGTTCGAGGCGGGAACATGCATATTCATCATCAGATCCTCAGAAGCCCATGCTCAGTTGTTCGGCGATGGGGCCCAGCGCCAGGGTCGGCAGGAACGTCAGGCCACCTACCAGCAGGATGGTCATGGTCAGCAAGGCCACGAACAGTGGGCCATGGGTGGGAAAGCTGTTCTGGCCTACAGGCGCGGGTTTCTTCAGGGCCAGGCTGCCAGCCAGGGCCAGCACCGGCAGGATGTAGCCGAAGCGACCGATCAGCATGCCCAGGCCCAGCATCAGGTTATGAAACGAGGTGTTGGCGCTAAAACCACCGAATGCCGAGCCATTGTTGGCGCTGGCCGAGGTGTAGGCGTACAGCAGTTGGCTGAAGCCGTGGGGCCCAGGGTTGCTGATGGCTCCGGCCGGTCCTGGCAAGCTGGCGGCCAGTGCCCCCAGCACCAGCACGCCGATGGGCATGACCATCAGGGTCAGTACCAGCAGTTGCACTTCCCTGGCCTGGAGCTTCTTGCCCAGGTACTCAGGCGTGCGCCCGATCATCAGGCCGGCCAGGAATACCGCGATCAGCACATTGAGCAGCATGCCGTAGAGCCCGGCGCCGACACCGCCGAAGATCACCTCGCCCACCATCATGTTGATCAGCGCCACCATGCCGCTCAGCGGGTTGAGGCTGTCGTGCATGCCGTTGACCGAACCGTTGGAGGCGGCAGTGGTGGTCACCGACCACAGCACCGTGGCCGTGGTGCCGAAGCGCATCTCCTTGCCCTCCAGCGGCGCTGCCTGCTCCACGGCCGGATTGGCCAATGCCGGGTTGGGTTGGTATTCGGCCCACAGCGAGGTGGCGCCGCCAATCAGGAACAACGCCAGCATGCAGGCGATGATGGCCCGGCTCTGGCGCATGTCCTTGACGTAATAGCCAAAGGTGAAGACCAGCGCCACCGGGATCAGGATGATCGAGACCAGTTCGAACAGGTTGCTCCAGGCCGTGGGGTTCTCGAACGGATGCGCCGAGTTGACCCCGAAGAAGCCACCGCCGTTGGTACCCAGTTGCTTGATGGCGATCTGGCTGGCCGCTGGCCCCAGGGGAATCACCTGGTCGTTACCTTGCACGGTCAGGGCGTCCACATAGTGAGCGAACGTCTGCGGCACGCCCTGCCAGACCAGCAGCAAGGCCAGCAGCAGGCACAGCGGCAACAGGCCGTAGAGGGTGGCACGGGTCATGTCCGCCCAGAAGTTGCCCAGGGTGCGTACCGAGCGTCGGCCAATACCCCGGCACAGGGCCACCAGCACCGCCAGGCCGGTGGCCGCGCTGACAAAGTTCTGCACGGTCAGGCCGGCCATCTGGCTGAGGTAGCTCAAGGATGCCTCGCCGCTGTAGGCCTGCCAGTTGGTGTTGGTCATGAAGCTGACCGCGGTATTGAAAGCCAGGGTCCACTCCTGCCCCGGCAGGTGTTGCGGGTTGAGGGGCAAGTGGTCCTGGAACAGCAGGATGAAGAACAACAGGGCGAACCCGGCGAGGTTGAACGCCAGCAAGGCCAGGCTGTACTTCTGCCAGCTCTGCTCCAGTTGCGGATCGACCCCGGCGATGCGGTAGCACACACGTTCCACCGGCCCCAGGACCGGGGTCAGCCAGGTACGCTGGCCTTCCATCACTTTGTAGTAGAAGCGTCCCAGCCAGGGCGCAGGCACCAGCACCAGCGCGAAGAAGGCGAGGATCAGCCAATAGTCATAACTGTGCATCACCGTCGCTCCTAGTTCCGATCCGCGCACAACAGTGCAATCAGCAGGTAAACGAACAGGCCCACTGCAAGCAGTAACGACACCGCGTCCAGAATGTTCATGGAATGTCTCCGAGGTACGGCGATTGCCGCGAATGCAGACATTGTCCGCAGGCTGCCTGTAAAGGAACGAGAGCGACGGGGTGGGTGGCCCATAAAGAAAGCGTAAAGACTCACCCCAAGGACGTTTACCAGAGCCATCACAAGGCCTGGGTGATGCCGGCGGCAGCGCTGGCGCCTCTCTTGAGCTCGCCCTGGCTAACCACCCTATATGCCTGCTTTATAAGCATGGCCTGGCCCAAGACAGCGACCGGACAGGTATTTTGCGGGGCTGGCCGGAACTGGGCTGCATCTGCCTCCGGCTCACTGGGCGTCGACGAGCATGTACTGACAGACGCCCCGCTCTGCGGCACATGGGAACGCTACCCGGCAGAACGATCAGGCATACAATGGAACCCACGCAAAGTGCTTTGACTCAAAGCACCATAGACTGACTCCAGCACGAATCCACGTGCCTGGAGCACGCCCCCTCAAGGAGAATCCTATGCCCTGGTATGCCTGGTTGATTCTGGTGGTTGCCATCGGCTCCATCGTCGGCGGCTTGATGCTGCTGCGTGACACCGCCAGCAAGGTAGAGCTGACCGAAGAGCAGCGCAGACGCGTGGCCGAGCGCAACGCAGAGATGGATGCCAAGGAAGCCCGTGACCGCTGAACCTGCCGGCCCCTGCACCCAAGGTGAAGGGGCCGCTCGCGGTTTATCGCTCCCAATCGGCCTGGGCCATCTGCAAGCCGTGCAAACCTTTGTAGGCTGCTCGCTCAGGCGGGCTCCAGCCATCGAGCAATGACGGAGCCAGGCGGTAGATCTCCACGCCCAACGGACGGCAGACACTCAGTGGGTCCTGGGCCTCGGGCCCCCACATGGGTAATGACAGGTCGCCCCCCGGACACGTCGACAATGCACAGAGCAAGTCTATTTCGGCGAAGAACTCCAGATAGTCCCCCTTCTGCGCCGGGCAGGCCTTCATGAAATACAGATCGTCGTGATTCAGGCCTGTGCACTGGAAGATATTCAATACGTCATGCACATCGAACTCGGTAAGGCCGTAGGGCAAGACAGCCCGAGTCAGATTCGAGTGGCAGTGGTGGTGAAAATCCTCGCCGGTGAGCATTCGATTCACATAAGGGTCGCAGCGGGTCCCCAGCAAATCGTGCAGGCGCCCACCATGCTCATCAACGCCATAATGTGCCAGGCTGTCATCGGTAATGGTGACCAGGGGGCGCAGGAACGGCAGGTTGGACCAGAGCCGATCATGAGTACTGACATGTGCCCCCTGTAATTGTCGAGTCCGCGCAGCCCACAAGCGCTCCCGCGGGTCATCGGCATTCCAGACATTGAAGTCCCCCACCTGCGGTCCCACGGGGGTCGTTACCCGGAACACGTGACCAGCCGGGACCTTCCAGGCCCGACCGGTGCGGATGGGTACTTCGAACTGCTCGATCAACGTGCGTTGTGCCTGGTTATCGCGGATACGCTCGTAAAAAGCCGTATCCACCTGTAGCGCCGAACCTTTACTGACCTGATAAGCCGCCGGGTAGTCCTTGTACATCGGTATGCTCCTTGCCTGCTGATGGATGGATTAGCTGAACATGCTCAATAGCAAACGCTCGGAGTCGTGTAGATACGACTCCATGGCCTCGCCGGCAGAGTGTTTGTCGCCCTCTGCCAGCCATTCATGAATTTGCTGGTCACGCGCCAGCCAGGGTGCCTGGAACAGCGCTTCATCCGGTGCACTGAAGAACAGCAGCCGCAATTGCGCGACGACTTTGGTGAAGAACTCATCCAGCAGGCGCGAATCCAGCAATCCCACTATATGCTGATGGAAACGCAGGCCATGGGTGCCGACGGAGCGCCAATCTTCTCGCTCCCGGGCCAACTCGGCGGCTTCGAGGGCCTCAAGCATATAATCGGACTGGTATTCGCGCAGCGGCCTGGCGTTGGCAATCGCCTGCAGCTCAAGAGTCCGGCGAACTCGAAACAGGTCGCGCACGTCGTCGCTGTTCAAGCGCCGCACGGTCATGCCCTTATGACGAATGTAGAGCGCCAGGCCGTCCTGTCCTAGACGATGCAACGCCTCACGAACGGTGTTACGCGAAGCATTGTAAGTCCTGACCAGTTCACTCTCGAGCAGCGGCATGCCGGGTGGAAAGCGCCCACCAATGATATCTGCACGCAACTCCAGCGTGATGTAATCCGCCAGGGACAAACCATTGCTCATGGGAAACTCTCGTGATTGTTCAACAATAGTTGAATAACCAGCAATCACTTATCGTGCCAACTGTTGGCAACCCGGAGTTCTCTGAAAGTTGTGAAAAAACTGTAACCGCGAGCTAAAGACGACTTATAAGTAGAGTGTGATCTGCCAAACCTTGGTTAAAATGGCGACCTAGTTGTGGAGGTTTGTCATATGCGTTATTCAGCAGATCATAAGTCCCAAACCCATAAACGCATTATCAAAGAAGCTTCGGAAAGGTTCCGCCGTGATGGCATTGGTGCAACGGGTTTACAGCCATTGATGAAAGCCCTTGGACTGACTCATGGCGGCTTCTACTCACATTTCAAGTCCAAGGACGAGCTGGTGGAGGAAGCGCTTTGTGCCGCCGCCGCTGACCTCGATGCTCATTGCGCCGCGCTGTTCGAACAAGAACGCCCACTGCAGGCATTCATCGACAACTACCTTTCCGAGTGGCATCGCAGCTCTCCCCATGAAGGCTGCCCGTTACCCACCATGAGCCTGGAGCTCGGCCAGCGTGGCCAGCCCAGCACCACGAGCGATACAGTGCTCAACGCCAGGCGTATCCAGATTGAGGCCGCCCTGAAAGGTGAAAACAAAACGCAGCGCAGCTTGATGATCATGTCGGCTCTGGTGGGTGCCCTGATGCTTTCACGCAGCGTGGAGAATCCACAACTCGCGGCCCAGATACTAGAGATCGTACGAGAAGGTTTGAAAGAGCAGGAAGGCGGATAAGAACAGGCTGTCCCTCCCCGCGCCACCCGGAGCAAAGTCAGCTGCAAGAAATCGGAACTTTGTGCAGCGTTTTCCCGTAATAGAAAGGCCGGTCATTGACCGGCCTTCATTGTTTATAGATGCAATGAGTCAGTTGATATCAAGCTTGTCTCGATTGCGCTCCAGGATGGCCTTGCCAATACCTTTTACTTCCAGAAGTTCATCCACCGAAGCAAAAGCTCCATTCTCTTCACGATAAGCGACTATCGCCCTGGCCTTGGCTTCACCAATGCCCAATAGCTCACGCTGTAATACAACCGCATCAGCAGTGTTGAGATTGATCTTGCCCGCCCGAACCGCAGACTGCCCCTGCACCTCTTCGGAGACGAGCGGCATCGGCGTGACCGGCGCTGCTTGAGAGACCAAAGGCAGAGTGGAAAGAACTGCAAAGATCAGGGAGGAGAAATAGAGGTTACGCATAAGGACGCTCCATGACATCGATAAGGAAAGCAGCTTTCCGAAGCTGCCTTCCAAACCTAGGAGATGCCGAGCGCAAGTCAAAAGCAGGAGAGTTACGATTTATGTAGCATCACGGCTTGAGGCGACGCTGCTGGTACACCCAATCAACGATTTCACCATCCGGGGTGTAGCCACTGACAGTCTCGCGAAGCAATTGACGAACTCTCGAATAGTCGTGACAGTCAAGCGCTGCGAGGAGTTCGTCGAGCTTGGCCTTGAGGGTATCCCAAGACAAGTAGTCCTCATTGGCACTCATGATCATCGGGTGTTGGGTAGCGACTACGTTGTCACCAATCAGCAATTCTTCGTAAAGCTTTTCACCAGGTCGCAAGCCAGTGAACTCAATGGCAATATCGCCATGAGGGTTCTTTTCTGAGCGAACGCTCAACCCGGAAAGATGGATCATCTTCTCTGCCAGTTCGACGATTTTCACCGGCTCGCCCATGTCCAGCACAAAAACATCACCACCCTGCCCCATCGAGCCGGCCTGGATGACCAACTGAGCGGCTTCAGGAATGGTCATGAAGTAACGAGTGATCTTCGGGTGAGTGACCGTCAACGGGCCACCAGACTTGATCTGTTTATGGAACAACGGGATAACTGAACCCGAAGAACCCAGCACATTGCCGAAGCGGACCATGGTGAAGCGAGTCTTGTTGACCCTTGCCACATTGGAGTTATCTCTAAACAACACCGGAGCCAATTCATGGCTAAGTGCTTGCAAGGTCAGCTCGGCCAAACGCTTGGTACTACCCATGACATTGGTCGGTCGCACTGCCTTATCTGTGGAGATCAAAACAAAGTTTGCAACACCGGCTTGAAGCGCAGCTTGAGCAGTGTTCAATGTCCCAGCGACATTATTCAACACGCCCTCGGCAATATTATGCTCCACCATCGGGACATGTTTATAAGCGGCAGCATGATAAACAGTGCTGACACTCCAAGCGCTCATGACTTCCAGCAGCTTTTCCGAATTACGAACAGAGCCTAGTATTGGTAACAACTTCACCGACAGGGACTTCCGAGTAATACGCTGCTCCAACTCGGACAGAATGCTATAGAGATTAAACTCACTATGATCGAAAAGAATCAGTACCGTAGGTTGTAACAGCAGGATTTGCCGACACAATTCGGAGCCGATAGAACCTCCAGCACCAGTAACGAGGACATTCTGAGCTTTGATACAGCGCTCCAGCAATTCTTCTTGGGCAGGAACCGCATCACGTCCTAATAGGTCAGCAATATCAACTTCTTGAATATCATCGACTTTAACTCGGCCACTTGCCAGATCCATAAAGCTGGGAACGCTTCGCACATGCAATGGAAATCCTTCAAGAAAACTCAAGATTTCACGGCGACGAGCACGATTAGACGAAGGAATTGCCAGTAATATTTCTTGCGCGCCTGTTGCCTTGATCATGCGCTGGATATGCTTGGGCTTATAGACCTGCAACCCCGAAATAACTCGGCCAGCAATGCTCAAGTCATCATCAATGAAGGCTACCGGGCGCATCAGGCGCCCCATTCGTAAAGCGGCGACCAACTGATTCCCTGCAGAACCAGCACCATAGATAGCGACGCGCGGCAGACCATCTTCTCGGTTAGTGAACGGTACATGGCGAACGGCAGAAAACCAGTCACCCAAGAAGTATTGGCGCATGGCCAGACGCAATCCTCCAACCATGATCATACTGAGCCACCAGTAGTTGAAAATGATTGAGCGGGGAACGACATGTTGATGGTTGCTATACCAGTAGACCAGGACACCAAGGACTAAGGATGCAAGACTGACCGCCTTGATGATAGCGATTAATGCGTCGTTACCAAAGTAACGCATAACAGCGCGGTACATTCCAAATCGAATAAATAATGGAATAGCGACAACAGGCGCTGCCAAGAATAGCCAGAAATGGTAGATCAGTGGATTGACCATTTCATCTATTCCCAACCTGACGACAAAGGCCATCCACAACGCAGTCCAAAGGAGCACTACATCAGTAGATACCTGAATCAGTCGCTTTTTTCGTCTAGGCAGGCCCAGCAGCTTTGCACGAAACTTTTCCATAACCCCGTCGCCCACTAAAACAGCTCCTGATATCTTCACGTCAGCGGCTATTCTATCTTCCCCTGGCGATCTTGGCTTAGAATTTTTCCTGAACGGCACTAGCCTTGCTCGATTTTCATCCATGAGATATGTGAAAAATCCGTAAAATCATCGAAACGCTTAGGAGCAAGCTCTCCTCATCGAATCTGAAGCTCTTTCCAACTGATCGGATAGATTCCTAAATGGACTAGCCTAAGCAACTGCCCTTTCTCCAGGTTAGAACCCACCTCCACCGGCATGGAGTACACCGACGCGGTCGCATAATGGCTCCTGAACGAAATGGCTCGAGTGATATCATATAGACATGTCTTCTTGGACCTCTGGCTAACCAAGAGGAAACTGGGAAAATACAAGCTATGCAAGTAGGTCCGGATGTCTGCCGGTGAACTGATTGATCTCCGATAAGACCACCATTACAAGACGGTAGCATGGGCCTACGCGAGGACGTACAGCCAGTACCACAAGCACGCGAAAGCGCTCTAGGCACTTAGGAACTCATTTTAAATCAATGGATTGCATGCAGATCAATCTACAGCTAATGTCGCAGCCTACGCTATCTCTGCCTAAGAAGTAGCTACCAGCTCCAAAGGGCGATTATTATCACGCCCCTAGAGACAGGTCAAATGACGAATCAGCGCCGACCATCGACGGCCGCTTGAGCAACGTCAAGGATACAAAAATTGCGGCCAGTGCCCCCCCATTTCCTGGCCAAGGAGCCGGCATGAGCGAAAAAAACATCTTCGTTACACAACCCTACCTGCCTGCACTAGAGGAGTTCGTCCCTTATTTGCAACAGATCTGGGATAACAAGATCCTTACCAATGGCGGCCAAATGCACCAACAACTGGAAGCAGAGCTGTGTGAGCATCTGGGTGTTGAATATATCTCGCTATTTAACAATGGCACCATTGCCTTGTTGACCGCACTTCAGGCAATGCGAGTTTCGGGGGAAGTCATCACAACCCCATACTCCTTTGTAGCTACAGCACATTCCTTGCTTTGGAATGGTATAAAACCAGTGTTCGTGGACATTGACCCACAAACACTCAATATCGATCCAGGCAAAATTGAAGCGGCTATCACCCCACAAACAACTGCCATTCTCCCCGTACACTGCTACGGCAACATATGTGACGTAGATGCCATTCAAAAAATAGCCGACAATTACAATCTAAGGGTTATTTACGACGCAGCCCATGCCTTTGGTGTAGAAGACTCTCGCGGCAGCATTTTGAGCCACGGCGATCTAAGCGTTTTAAGCTTTCATGCAACCAAAGTATTCAATACTTTTGAAGGTGGTGCGATCATCTGCCCAGACGCAAAAACCAAGAAGCGTATTGATCAACTGAAGAACTTTGGTTTTGTGGATGAAGTCACGGTTGTCGCTCCTGGCATCAACGGTAAAATGGCCGAAATAAATGCGGCTTTTGGACTATTGCAACTCAAGCACGTTGACGAGGCCATGCAGGCTCGGCAAAAAATTGACTCAACCTATCGCGAACTGTTGAAGAACATAAAAGGTATTCGTTTACTTGAAGGCACGGGACAGACAGTATCTAATTATTCATACTTCCCCATCCTAATTGAACCAGACTATCCCCTCAGTCGTGATGAACTCTACCAAAAACTTAAAGATCAAAATATATATTCCCGCCGGTACTTCTACCCACTGATTAGTGAATTCCCCATGTATCGTGGCATGTCCTCGTCCAAACGAAGCAACCTGCCAGTGGCTAACTGCATTTCTGAACGCGTCTTGTGCCTACCAATCTACCCGGCCCTTGAAGAGCAGTCGATTGTGGATATCACTAAAATCATCAGCGATCTACAAGAGCAAGCTCAATGAAATTAGCAATCATGCAGCCATATTTCTTTCCATATATTGGCTACTTCGACTTGATTGCCTCTGTTGATAAATTTGTGTTTTACGATGATGTTAACTTTATAAAGAATGGCTGGATCAATAGAAATAGACTATATCTTTCCGGAGACGTTAGATATTTCACTGCACCGCTTTCCGGCGCCAGCTCTAATTCTAAAATTTTCGAAGTCCGCATCCAGCCGCGACAAGCCTGGACAAGAAAATTATTGGAAAGTATTCGTCAGTCATACGCAAAAGCACCTAACTTCATAGAGACTTTCGACTTACTTCGAGATGTTCTCGATGGTGACAGTGAAAGTGTCTCCAGTCTTGCCCAGAAAAGCGTCCAAAAGAGCGTAGAGCGCCTGGGAATATTAACAAATTTTATTGAATCATCTTCTATATACGAAAACTCCGACTTAAACGGAACAGAACGAGTACTGGATATCTGCCTAAAGGAAGGAACTAAGGAATATATAAACCTTCCAGGTGGAAAATCGCTTTATGATGAGACCGACTTTCTCAAGAAAGGCATTAAACTTAGCTTCACAAATACATCTTTTATACCCTACGCCCAGTTTGACAGACCTTTTTCCCCCGGGCTATCCATTATTGATATGATGATGTTCAACAGCTTTGAACAATGCAGAGAACTAATAAGCCAGGGAAACGCATGCTAGATAAACCCACTGGTGGATACTTTGAACTTGAGCTCCCTCCCAATGGCCCAGGTGCCTATCCGGGCACGCTCAAGTTTCAATCAGCACGAGCTGCGTTTTGCGCCTTACTTCAAGTCGGTCACCCCAGCCGCGTCTGGGTGCCTCGATATATTTGTGACGTCATGCTATCGCCACTCAAGGTAGCTGGTATCGACTTTTCATTTTATGCACTAGAAGATGATTTCTCCATCGATACCAATCTTCAACTTGGTGCAGATGAATGGCTTCTCTACGTGAACTATTTTGGAGCATGCTCATACCAACAGCAGAGGATATTGCAGCGCTTCAATCCTGCTCAAGTTGTGTTTGATCACGCCCTGGCTTTCTTTGCGCCACCACTTGACTGCTTAGCTACCATATATTCACCACGCAAATTTTTCGGCACTCCTGATGGCGGATTGATGTTTACCCGCCTACCACTGACTCAACCGTCAATAGTCGACGAAGACTCGCTTCAGCGCTCAGCACACTTACTCAAGAAGTTAGCTGGAACGCCTGAGCCTGGTTATAATGAATACCAGAGGGCAGAGGCAACTATGGAAGACGTAGAACCCAAAGGAATGTCCATACTCACTGGGCGCCTGTTTTCCAGAATCGACTACGCTATAGCTAAAGAAAAGCGAAACAAAAACTTCCGGTTTCCTCACAACGAATTAGCCGACCTCAACACACTGACCTTTGACATAGAGTCAATCGACGGTCCTCTATGCTATCCGATGCTTCCAGCTGCTCCAGTTCCACATAGTGACCTAGCCAAGCAACGAATTTTCGTCGCACGATACTGGCCCAATGTCATAACGCGCACTGCTCCTGATAGTAGAGAGCGCCTGCTACAGAACGATTGCTCCCCCCATCCCGTGACCAGCGGTACGGGGAAAGTGACCTTCTACGCATGATCAACGCAATAAAGAGAGAATTATGAATATCTGCGAAAAAGTAGTAACACTACACGCAATTGAATTAAGGGATATTGAACAACTCAATCGCCGGGCAAACGCACCAGGGGTGCGGGAAAAATAATGTAATTTCGGGTGAGGTTAAAATATATATACCTGCACCAAAATAACGAGTTAATAAATTGTCTCTGAAACACAACATTCTGGCAAACTATGCTAGCCAGCTCTACGTGACTGCCACAGGCATACTTATTCTTCCCCTCTATATTAAGTACATGGGGGCAGAAGCGTATGGTCTAGTTGGTTTTTTTACAATGCTGCAGGCTTGGTTCACTCTATTGGACCTAGGGCTGACCCCAACCATTGGTCGCGAGACAGCTCGCTATCACGGTGGGGCCATGTCTGCTTTGGCTTTCCGGCAATTGCTTCGTAGCCTCACTGTCATTTTCACAACGATTGCAGTGATCGGTGGCACCACGCTATGGCTTCTGTCCGAGATAGTCGCTGCTCGATGGTTGAATGTCACAAGCCTACCAACGAACGAGGTCACTTTGGCCGTACAGATCATGGCGATCAGTGTGGCATTACGCTGGCTTGGAGGCTTGTACCGAGGAGTTATTAGTGGAGCCGAGCGCTTAGTCTGGCTCAGTGGGTTCAACGCTCTGATCGCTACTTTACGTTTTGTAGCAGTCTTTTTCAGCATGTATCTTTATGGATTCACACCGTTTGTATTTTTTATCCATCAGTTAGCCGTAGCAGCGCTGGAGCTATTAGGGCTGTATCTAAAAAGCCAGCGACTAATACCATCCATGCGCAACACAACAGAAAAAATAGGTTGGTCCTTTAAACCAATACAACCCCTCTTGAAGTTTGCGATGACTATCGCATTTACCTCCTCTGTCTGGGTGATAGCTACACAGACAGATAAATTGATTTTATCCGGTATTCTACCATTGGCAGAATACGGCTATTTCACCCTTGCAGTACTAGTTGCTAGCGGAATCACAGTTGTGAGCGGTCCAATCAGCAATGCCATTATGCCAAGAATGGCAAGATTGCATGCGGAAGGCCACGAGAAGGAGTTCATTGACGTCTATCGTCGAGCCACCCGACTGGTAAGCATCATTGCTGGTGCCGCTGCGATTACTATTGCATTCGGGGCAGAACAGCTAATATTTACCTGGACAGGAGACGCCGATCTCGCGAGCAAAGCCGCGCAGATACTCCAGTTATATGCCATCGGTAATGGATTGCTTGCTGTTAGTGCATTTCCATATTACCTACAGTATGCAAAAGGCAACTTACGCTATCACCTGATTGGCAATATCGTTATGGTAATAGTACTAATACCTACAATAATCCTGGTAGCAACTCACTATGGTGGTATCGGAGCTGGGTATGTGTGGAGCATCACCAATGGTTTATTTTTGCTGACTTGGGTTGCATTTGTTCATAGTCAATTAGAGCCAGGTCTGCATAAAAAATGGATGTTAAAAGATATCCTTATGATCAGCCTGCCTGCCGTTCTAGCCGCAGTGCTCTTCAGCATACTAGGAATAAACCATGAAACCAGGCTTTCGTCTTTATTATATGTAACTCTTCTTGGCGGCACTGTGTTCTTGGCCAGCCTTCTTGGCGCAGGGGTTAACCATCGAACCCTGATGAAAGTACTTCAAAAGCTCAAAGGATAGGATTTCTCATGACGGCAATAAAAGCGTCTGTATGTGTAGTTACTTATAATCAGAAAAATTATCTACGAGATTGCCTGACTAGTTTACTAGAACAAGAGGTAGACTTTGAATACGAGATCATTATTGGTGACGACGCATCGACAGATGGAACAGCTGATATCGTAAGTGAGTTTTTCAAAAATTATCCTCAGCGAATAATTTCTATCCGACATGAAAAAAATATCGGACCTACAGCCAACTATGTTTCCGTCCATAGTCAGGCACGCGGGGAATTTGTTTTTCATATGGATGGGGACGATATTGCATTTCCAAATAAGCTAAAGCGACAAGTCGAATTTTTAGAAAATAGCGACTGTGTACTGGCATGGCACAAGGTCCAAGTATTTAACGACGCTGGCGAGATCCGTCGTATCTTGCATGAAAATCTATCCCAGATAGTAGATATCAATGCTATCACTCAAAAAGACTTGCTTCGCTACGGCATGTTGGGAGCCCACAGTTCAACAGCGTACAAAAAAAGCGCAATGCCAAACTTTAGTGAGCTTAAAGGAGAGTCACTGGATTATTTCCTTGTCTGCCTTATTCTGGCATCAGGTAATGCAGGACGCGTTGAAGAAATACTAGGTGGGTATAGAGTTAATGCCGCGGCCACTACTGCCTCCAAGAAAGGGTCACTGTATTTCAAAGGCTCGCCCATTCGCGAATTGTACGCAGAGCATCTAAGCTATTTCTTAAAATCAAAAAATCAAGACACTGTCAAGCAAGATATATTTTTGAATTCGTTTTTTAACTTTTTAGTCGATGTCAGATTTTTGCGACCAAGCTCTATAACCTTTCTCTCATTAGCAATTAGAGCATTTTCCCTCAAAGCGGCGTTAAAAATCCCCAGTTACGTAAGAAGTTCACTTGAGCTCAGGAAATGAAAGCCACCAATAACTCGCAGGCATTAACCTGGAACCCGGTTATTTGCTTAGCTTTGCTATATTTTATTTCGAATTTATATTTTTTCTTCACAGTCTTTTCAGGAGATGAAATTGGAATTGATAGTCTAAACCAGAGATTCGATCAGGATACTTCGCTAATAGCACTCTTGCTGCTTGGCTTATCATTTTTTTTCTTATTAGGCTTGTATTGGGCCAACACTAAACTGACGAGCACAAGAAATTTTGGGCTATCCAATATCTGGGGCGGAGGAATATTTGCATATCAAACTCTCTACCTCATTAACAGCCTATACTTTGGCGTAAACACTGCCGGCGTACAAGATGAAATAAAAAGTCCATTTCAATTTTTATTTACTCTATTTGATCCAGATACTTTATTTCTAGTGATTGTAATTTCACTCAGATCACCACGCCTATTCTGGGTAAACACTGGACTCTATTTAATCTCGACCGTTATCAGAGGCTGGGCAGGCGCATTTGTAATAGTACCGATACTACTTCTCTGCAGATACTACCCAGTAAGAGTCAAACTATCATCAATTTTTTTCTTGGTTGGCTCATCCATAATAATCTTACTCACGTCACCATTCATCATCGAAGCAAAGTGGCTAATACGCTCCGGAGCCGAACTAGGACAAGCCATATCCAATGTATTGGAAAGAGGATATCTAGAATCCCTATATTCAACCTTAGAATATATCTTTAGAAGATTTCAGATGTTTGGACACGTAGCGATACTCGTGGAAAACTCAGATATCACAGCTGAAGCCTACAACAACAATGAATTTATCCCTTACTGGGCTGATGGTTTACTACAATGGATAGTATTAAAATTTAATGGTACCGATATAATTCAATTAAATAGATACATGGTTAGCCATTTTTTTAACGTCGAAAATTCTGCATATAGTACTAACCCAGGACTAGCTGGATGGTTGGCAATACTTGGTGAACGCTCTATATTTTTTTCCGCCTATATATTTCTCATCATTTTCTTCCCTGCCTGGCTAGTAAGAAAATACGTTGGCATTCCTCACTTTTTGTTATTATATTCTTTCGTATTTATATGGTTATTCCATGGATGGATCGGCGCATACTTCAATTTTGCTATCTACTCAGCGTGCATAATCTTTACAAAAAAACTTTTTACATTCCGAAAAAGTTCTTTAACCATCACAAGCTAAAGAGAGATAAATAATGAGCTTTTCGGTATTAATGTCAATTTATATCAAGGAAAACCCTGTATATTTGCGGGCATGCCTTGAGAGCTTACAGATGCAGAAACTAAAAACTCCTGACTTAGTTTTAGTTGAAGATGGCCCTCTTACTGAGGCATTATACGAAGTCATTGAGCACTATAAAAACATATTGCCAATTAATAGTGTTAAACTTACAAAAAACCAGGGCCTGGCAAACGCCCTCAATGAAGGGTTAGCCCACTGCCAATTCGAATTGGTAGCTCGTATGGATACAGACGATATTGCACTACCCGAGCGATTCGATCGACAGGTTTCTTTCATGGAAAGTCATCCAGATATCGACGTATCCAGCTCTTGGATTGAAGAACGCGATCAGAAAATGGAAAAAACTCTTTTCCTGAAAAAGCTACCCATCGACCACCTTGAACTTCTACTTTTTGCAAATCGACGCAACCCTTTAAACCATCCATCTACAATATTCCGAAAAAGTCAAGTACTCTCAGTGGGGGGATATCCGCTGATCTTTCCCGAAGACTACGCGCTTTGGAGCCTTATGATGGTAAAAGGCCTAAAATTCTCCAATATTCCAGAAGTTTTACTGTATATGCGTACCGGTGAAGACTTTATTAGCCGACGCGGCTTGAATTTTCTAAAAGGGGAAATCAAGCTATTAAAGTATCAACGTAAAATCGGATTTTTAAGTTTTAGAAGTTACTTATTCAACTTAGTAGCTCGCACAGCTGTACGATTGCCACCTCCAGCGATACGGCGCTTTCTTTATAAAATATCCAGATAAGTATTAAGCCAAAGAGTACTACTGTAGGGCATGACAAGTATTAATCATATGACGGTCCTACCTCAAAATCGGATTATCAAAAATTTATGGAGGCTTTCATGAAAGTACTTGTTACAGGAGCGACAGGGTTTGTAGGTCGTTCTCTGCTGCAGTGGTTACTCAGGCAGCCAAATTACGATGTAGTTGGAGCTTGTCGCAGCCCAAAACAAGCAAGAACTAGTTCACCGGAGATTATTTCTGTTGGAGAGTTATCTGCCGAAACTGACTGGCAAGCGGCCTTAACTAATGTAGAGGTAGTTGTCCACCTTGCTGCTCGCGCCCATGTTCTGAAAGAGCAAGATGCGGATCCTAAAACTAAGTTTCAGCGTACGAACGTAGATGGAACTTTAGCTTTAGCCACTCAAGCACTTGCCGCAGGTGTCCGTCGCTTCATATTTATCAGTTCAATTGGTGTAAACGGCAACATCACTAGCGGGCAAGCATTCAACGAAACCTCCACACCAGCCCCTCATGCAGATTATGCGCGGTCTAAGCTCGAGGCTGAGTCCCGGCTGCAGGATTTACTTAACGAGACAGAAATGGAACTCGTTATTATTCGTCCACCCCTTGTTTATGCCGGTCATGCTCCTGGTAATTTTCGTCGCCTGCAGAAACTCATCGCATCCAATGTACCTTTGCCATTTGCTATGGTGAAGAATCAGCGCAGCATGATTGCGTTGGAAAATCTAGTTGATTTTATTGGCTGCTGCATTCAACACCCGTTGGCGGCGAACGAACTCTTTCTAATCTCGGATAATGCAGATATCTCAACGGCACAAATGGCTCGCTATCTAGCCAAAGGTATGGGACGCAAGGCGACTCTCCTGCCAATTCCTAGAAGATTTCTATACTGGGGAGCAAAACTGCTTGGCAATGAAGGTTTGTATATACAACTATGTGGCTCTCTTGTTATTGATTCTAGAAAATCACGTACTCTTCTTGGATGGCGGCCACCAGTATCTTCCGAAGATGCTCTGGTAACCGCAGGTCATGATTTTAAAGCGCTATCTAATACTAATAGCTAAGTACTTATTCTTGAATAAATGCTTCTAAATTAAGGTTTGGTTAATGAATCTCTGGTGGTGGTTACCGTTAGTAATTTTTCTGGCAGTTTTACTGACTGGCGTTTTGAGGCGCTATGCTTTAACCCATAGCTTAATTGATACTCCTAATGCTCGCAGCTCACACTCCATACCAACACCGCGAGGCGGTGGAGTCGCAATTGTTGTCGTATTTCTTCTTGGACTACCAGTGCTTGCGCTAATCGGAGAGGTAAGCTGGGCCTCCGTCTGGAGCTTGCTTGGAAGTGGTGCAGCAGTAGCCGCCCTGGGATTCCTCGACGACCATGGTCACATCGCTGCACGCTGGAGATTACTTGGACATTTTGTAAGTGCAATCTGGGCACTGTTGTGGATCGGAGGGCTACCACCGCTAGCAGTATTTGGTATTTCCCTTGATCTAGGTTGGCTTGGCTACGCATTGGCGGCCATCTACCTAGTCTGGATGCTTAACCTTTATAACTTCATGGATGGTATTGATGGTATTGCCAGTCTTGAGGCTATTTGTGTGTGCCTCGGCGGCGCAGCACTGTATTATCTTGTAGGAGAATCAGCCTCAGCCATACTACCTATGACACTGGCATGTGCTGTTCTTGGGTTTCTATTCTGGAACTTTCCACCTGCTCGAATTTTTATGGGCGATGCAGGAAGTGGTTTCCTGGGTTTGACCCTAGGTACCCTCTCGCTTCAGGCTGCCTGGACGAAGCCTGAACTGCTTTGGAGCTGGATTATTCTGCTAGGTGTATTTGTTGTAGACGCCACCTTCACGTTGCTACGGCGCTTGCTAAGGGGCGATAAAGTATACGAGGCGCACCGTAGCCACGCCTACCAATACGCATCTCGGCATTTTGGCAAGCACTTACCCGTTACTCTCGCAGTTGGTGTTATCAATATTATTTGGTTGTTGCCCATTGCTCTTTGGGTTGGGCTCGGTGGAGTAGATGGATTACTCGGTGTTTTGATAGCTTATACCCCATTAGTAGTACTCGCCATTCTATATAGTGCTGGAAAATTAGAGCAGCCACCGGCAACATGAAGCTCAGGCTGCAAACACTTTCATGCCAGACTTCATTTGAAATAAAAGATAAAGGACGATCATATGAAGGCTGGAATGACAGAAAAACTCAAACACTACATACATTCGGTGTTTTATGCTTGATTCTATTTTAGTTACTGGTGGCGCAGGCTACATTGGCTCTCATGTAGTCGTTACTTTACTGCAGTCGGGGTATAACGTTATTGTATTGGATAACTTGTGCAATAGTTCAGCCATATCATTAGATCGAGCCTACCAGATAACCGGGCGAAAGCCAGTTTTTGTAAAAGGTGACGTTCGCGATAGAGAGCTATTGGACAAGTTACTTACACAGTACCAAATTTCGAGCGTACTGCACTTTGCGGGGCTTAAGGCCGTAGGTGAAAGCACACACGAACCACTAAAATATTATGACAACAATGTTGTAGGAAGCATCGAGCTTTGCCAGGCCATGGCTTCAGCTGGAGTTTTCAAACTAGTCTTCAGCTCATCGGCCACCGTGTATGGGGAACCCGAGCAAATGCCTATCAGTGAGAGCTTCGCGACAGGAGCACCAACTAACCCTTACGGGCGCTCGAAGCTAATGACTGAACAGGTTCTCATGGACTTAGCTTCTGCGGATCCACGTTGGAGCATTGCATTGTTGCGCTACTTCAATCCTGTAGGCGCACACCCGACGGGATTAATAGGCGAAGACCCTAATGGAGTACCAAACAACTTGCTGCCTTACATCAGCCAAGTTGCAATAGGAAAACTCAAGGAACTTACAGTTTTTGGATCAGATTACCCCACAAAGGATGGCACAGGTGTGCGTGACTATATTCATGTGGTTGACTTAGCCGACGGACACTTGAAGGCCTTGCAAGCTATCAATAGTAAACAAGGACTCAATATCTGGAACTTGGGAACAGGTAGGGGGTATAGTGTTCTTGAAATGGTTCGAGCTTTCGAACAGGCTAGTAATCAGGTCATTGCTTATCGTATGGCACCACGCCGCCCTGGAGATATTGCAGAATGCTGGGCTGCCCCGGCTAAAGCCGAACAGGAACTTGGCTGGAAAGCTGAACGGACTCTGAACGACATGATGACTGACACTTGGCGGTGGCAGTCTTTAAATCCTAACGGTTACACTGAATAAAGATTATGTAAGAGTAAATTCCGTTTCCGCAAAATGCCCAATGAAGTACATTGGGCATTTTCATTGTGGCCCAATATGCAAGGCTCACTTCCTGTGTTCATTCCTGCGCCTGAGCTTCCTCATACGAAATCTATATCAAAGCGGCAGGAGCTCCTCCGTTTTAGGCTGCTGCTCCCATTAGAAGAAGCACTAAATGAGCATGCTATATCTTTTCTTTTCCATTTAATTAATACACAAGGGCTATGAGTTTAAACTTTATCAATGTTTTGCCAAACCTCCCTTGCCATTAGTACTACCAGTGCCGGTCGATATTTCCTCATATAAAACCAATGAAAACGCCATCACTATCTGAGTGTTATTCTGGGCCTTTAAACGCTTTCGTCACTGGATGAGTGTTCTGAGCGCTTTACATTGCAACCGTGAGGCCGCCTCAAGCTGAAAAGGAACTGAAAGTTGCGCCTGCTATTCCGCAACAGAGCACAAGGCTATGCACATCCAGGCGAAATATGAAGTCATTGGTTCAAAAAATAATTACTCAAAAAGATGCAACGAAGGCAAGCTACGCATAGCGCCCCTTCAAACTGAAGCGCTGCCTACTCCTCATCCTCATTGACCCGATCACGCAGTTCTTTTCCCGGTTTAAAGTGAGGAACAAATTTTCCATCAAGGCTGACAGATTGCCCAGTCTTGGGGTTACGACCTACACGAGGAGCGCGGTAGTGTAATGAGAAACTGCCAAAGCCACGAATTTCAATTCGATCACCAGTGGCCAGGCACTGGGACATTTGCTCAAGCATGGTTTTGATGGCCAGCTCAACGTCTTTGGATGAGAGAAGCCCTTGATGGGTGACAATTCGCTCGATCAACTCCGACTTCGTCATATTTTTCCCTTCTTTTTCAAGCAGCTAGGAAAAGCACACCGAAGGTTTTAGCATGGCCAGATTAATTTGAACAGCCCAGGATTGACTTATCTTCGATAAAGAGGATTTACCTGTAGAGCTGTAGTCAGTCCAGAACCAGTCTTTCTACGAGCCAACACTGGAGAAATATCGCAACCTGAAAGAGATACAACAACCGCCACAGCATTTAGCCGTGTATCCCTCCAAAAAATCCATTTAGCCCTGAAAATAGATTTACCCCGGCACACTACTGCTTATGCTGCTACCAAGCCTGTAGTCCTCTGTAGCAAGGGATTCAGGGCAGGCCCATTCAGGACGAAAAAAAAGCACAAAAAAGGGCGACCGAAGTCGCCCTTTTTATGGTCAAGTAGAACTTAGTTCTGCTTTTCCATTTGTGCACGCAGCAGGTCACCCAGAGTGGTAGGACCAGCAGCGATATCCGAAGTAGCTGGCTTGTCGCGCAGGCTTTGGATAGCTTCTTTCTCGTCTTCAACGTCTTTCGACTTGATCGAGAGCTGGATTACACGGCTCTTACGGTCAACGCTGATGATCTTGGCTTCAACTTCTTCGCCTTCCTTCAGGACGTTACGCGCATCTTCAATGCGGTCACGGCTGATTTCAGAGGCTTTCAGAGTAGCTTCGATATCGTTGGCCAGGGTGATGATGGCGCCTTTGGCGTCAACTTCTTTCACAACACCCTTAACGATTGCGCCTTTATCGTTCTCTTGTACGTACTCGGAGAACGGATCGCTTTCCAGCTGCTTGATACCCAGGGAAATACGCTCACGCTCTGGGTCAACAGACAGGATGACGGTGTCCAGCTCGTCGCCCTTCTTGAAGCGACGTACGGCTTCTTCGCCCACTTCGTTCCAGGAGATGTCGGACAGGTGAACCAGACCGTCGATGCCGCCGTCCAGACCAATGAAGATACCGAAATCGGTGATCGACTTGATGGTGCCGGAGATCTTGTCGCCCTTGTTGAACTGGCCAGAGAAGTCTTCCCATGGGTTGGACTTGCACTGCTTGATGCCGAGGGAGATACGACGACGCTCTTCGTCGATGTCCAGAACCATAACTTCCACTTCATCGCCGACTTGTACGACTTTCGAAGGGTGGATGTTCTTGTTGGTCCAGTCCATTTCCGAAACGTGTACCAGGCCTTCAACGCCCTCTTCCAGCTCAGCGAAGCAGCCGTAATCGGTCAGGTTGGTTACACGAGCGGTAACGCGGGTGCTTTCTGGGTAACGAGCTTTGATGGCAACCCACGGATCTTCGCCCAGTTGCTTCAGACCCAGGGAAACACGATTGCGCTCGCGATCGTACTTCAGAACCTTGACATCGATCTCGTCGCCAACGTTGACGATTTCGGATGGGTGCTTGATGCGCTTCCAAGCCATGTCGGTGATGTGCAGCAGGCCGTCGACGCCGCCCAGATCAACGAATGCACCGTAGTCGGTGAGGTTCTTGACGATACCTTTGACTTGCTGGCCTTCCTGCAGGGATTCCAGCAGAGCTTCACGCTCAGCGGAGTTCTCGGCTTCGAGGACGCTACGACGGGAAACGACAACGTTGTTGCGCTTCTGGTCAAGTTTGATGACTTTAAACTCGAGCTCTTTGCCTTCCAGGTGCGTGGTATCGCGCACTGGACGGACATCAACCAGAGAACCTGGCAGGAACGCACGGATGCCGTTAACGTCGACAGTGAAGCCGCCCTTAACCTTACCGTTGATAACGCCCTTGACCACTTCTTCGGCTGCGAAGGCTGCTTCCAGAACGATCCAGCATTCAGCGCGCTTGGCTTTTTCACGGGAGAGCTTGGTTTCACCAAAGCCGTCTTCAACCGAATCCAGAGCAACGTGAACTTCATCACCAACATTGATGGACAGGTCGCCAGCATCGTTGTAGAACTGCTCAAGCGGGATCAGCGCTTCAGACTTCAGACCAGCGTGTACGGTTACCCAACGCGCTTGGTAGTCGATGTCGACGATAACACCGGTGATGATGGAGCCTGCCTGAAGGTTCAGGGTTTTTAGGCTTTCTTCAAAGAGTTCCGCAAAGCTTTCGCTCATTTTAATTCCTGTTGATGAGGGCGAAGAATCCGCCCATCTGCCACATTCCAGACAATGTGGGTTACGTTCATATAAAAGAAAGATCGCAGGACTATGACTGGTCCCCCGCGACCTTCCTTGTTCACCCGGCGATATCGCGAATAGCGATTTCGCTCAAGATGCGTTGCAACACCTGATCGATGGATAACTCCGTGGAGTCCAGCTGAATAGCGTCCACCGCTGGTTTAAGCGGGGCCACGGCTCGCTGGGTGTCGCGCTCATCGCGCTCACGAATCTCATCTAGCAGACTCGACAGACTAACACCATCGACTTTTCCCTTCAACTGCAAGTAGCGGCGGCGTGCACGCTCCTCGGCACTGGCCGTCAGGAAAATCTTCAATGGCGCATCGGGGAACACCACCGTTCCCATGTCACGTCCATCGGCCACCAGCCCCGGCAGTTCGCGAAAAGCCCGTTGCCGCTGCAACAGCGCCTCGCGTACCGCTGGTAGAGCCGCAACCTGAGAAGCCCAGGCACCGACCTGCTCATTACGCAGGTCGTCGGTCACATCGTCGCCTTCCAGGATTATCCGTTGCGGATGGCTTTCGGTCGCACCAAGAAACTGAACGTCCAGGTGAGCCGCCAACAGCTTCAACGACTCTTCATTGGTCAGGTCGACCCCATGATTACGCGCAGCGAACGCCAACAATCGATACAAGGCACCAGAATCCAGCAGGCACCAGCCCAAATGCTCGGCCAGCTTGCCAGCGATGGTGCCCTTGCCCGAACCGCTAGGCCCATCGATGGTAATTACAGGGGCCTTGCTCATCACGACTGGGCCTCTTGCGCGACACGAATACCAACCTCGGCGCAAAGCGCGAGGAAGTTAGGGAAAGAAGTGGAGACGTTGGCGCAATCATGGATGCGAATTGGCGCGTTGGCACGCAGCGAGGCCACACTAAACGCCATGGCAATTCGGTGATCGCCATGACCATGGACTTCACCGCCGCCAATCTGGCCACCATCGATGATAATCCCATCCGGCGTCGGTTCGCACTTGACGCCCAGCGTGAGCAAGCCGTCGGCCATGACCTGGATACGATCGGACTCCTTGACCCGCAGCTCCTCAGCCCCACGCAACACCGTGCGCCCTTCGGCACAGGCTGCGGCTACGAACAACACAGGAAACTCATCGATCGCCAACGGCACCAGCTCCTCGGGAATCTCGATACCCTTGAGCTTGGCTGCGCGCACATGCAAGTCTGCAACCGGTTCGCCACCCACTTCACGCTGGTTTTCCAGGCGAATGTCGGCCCCCATCAAGCGCAGGATGTCGATGACTCCGGTACGAGTCGGGTTGATCCCCACATGCTCCAGCACCAGTTCGGAGCCTTCGGCGATCGAAGCGGCCACCAGGAAGAAGGCCGCGGAGGAGATATCCGCCGGCACCTCGATATGGGTAGCCTTGAGCTTGCCACCGGAGGCCACCGAGGCGGTCGCCCCTTCGACATCCACCGAATAACCGAAACCGCGCAGCATGCGCTCGGTATGGTCGCGAGTCGGCGCTGGCTCGGTCACAGTGGTCTTGCCTTCGGCATACAGCCCCGCCAATAGCAGGCAGGATTTCACCTGGGCGCTGGCCATCGGCAAGGTGTAGGTCAAGCCCTTGAGCTTGTGCCCGCCACGAATCACCATCGGAGGACGACCTTCGGCCGCCGTCTCGATTACCGCACCCATTTCCCGCAACGGGTTGGCCACACGGTTCATCGGACGCTTGGACAGCGACGGGTCGCCAGTCAGGGTGCTATCGAATGTTTGCGCCGCCAACAAACCGGAAAGCAGGCGCATCGATGTACCGGAGTTACCCAGGTAGATCGGCCCTGGCGCTGGCTTCAAGCCATGCAGGCCAACGCCGTGGATGGTCACTCGGCCGTGATGCGGGCCTTCGATGACCACGCCCATGTCGCGAAAAGCCTGCAGCGTGGCCAGAGCATCTTCACCTTCGAGGAAACCCTCGACTTCAGTGGTGCCCTCGGCCAAGGAGCCGAGCATGATCGAGCGATGGGAAATCGATTTGTCACCTGGTACGCGAATCCGCCCACTCAGGCGGCCACCAGGATTTGCCAGGAAAATCATATCGTTGGAGTTCATAGCGTCCACATAGGCCCGACGGGCCAGGATTTTGCCGAAATGCTCGCGGGCTACCCGGGCGCGAGTGAATACGCCCAACAGCTGGTGCCCGTCCCCTGTATCGACCGCGTCGCGCAAGGCGTCGAGGTCATTGCGAAATGTATCGAGTGTGCGCAGGACCGCTTCGCGATTAGCGAGAAAGATGTCGTGCCACATGACCGGGTCACTGCCGGCGATTCTGGTGAAATCGCGGAACCCGCCGGCAGCGTAACGGAAGATGTCGAGATTTTCACTGCGCTTGGCCAGCGAGTCGACCAGGCCAAATGCCAGCAAATGCGGCAGATGGCTGGTTGCAGCCAGAACTTCGTCATGACGCTGGACCTGCATATGTTCGACATCTGCCCCCAATTCACGCCACAGCCCATCGACCAGCGCCAGCGCCAGCGGATCGGTCTGCGCCAACGGCGTCAGGATTACCTTGTGCCGACGAAACAGCTGAGCATTGGAAGCCTCGACACCGCTTTGCTCGGAACCGGCGATCGGGTGCCCGGGCACAAAACGCGCAGGCATGCCGCCAAAGGCCTCGGTAGCCGCCCGCACCACATTACCCTTGGCACTGCCGACATCGGTCAGCACCGCCCGCCCCAGATCCATGCCAGCCAGCTTGCCCAGCAGCTTCTCCATGGCCAGGATCGGCACTGCCAGTTGAATGACATCGGCCCCCTGGCAAGCCAGGGCGAGGTCTTCCTCACAGCGGTCCACCACCCCCAGCTCGACCGCCAACCGACGGGACTGGGGATCCAGGTCGACACCAACAACTTCGCGGCACATGCCACTTTCACGCAAGCCCTTGGCAAACGAGCCGCCAATCAAGCCGAGGCCAATCACCACCAGGCGACCGATCATAGGTACAGCAGATTGCATTGGAATGACATCAACCACGGGCCATGACCTTGGCCAGGGCCTCAAGGAAGCGAGTGTTTTCCGCTGGCAGGCCAATGGTCACCCGCAGGTGGTTGGGCATCCCGTAATTGGCCACGGGACGCACGATCACCCCCTCACGCAACAACCCTTGAAACACCGGGGCCGCCTCGCGTCCCAGGTCCACGGCGACGAAGTTGCCCTTGGACGCAATCCAGCTCAGCCCCAGGTCACGGAACCCCGCCTGCAGCTGGTGCATGCCGGCCTCGTTCAAGCGACGACTTTCAGCCAGGTACTCCTCGTCTTGCAGCGCCGCGCAAGCCGCCGCCAGGGCGAGGCTATTGACGTTGAAGGGCTGACGCACCCGATTGAGCACATCCGCCACAACTGCGGTCGAGAGCCCATAGCCGACCCGCAGGGCCGCAAGGCCATAGGCCTTGGAGAAGGTCCGCGACACCAGCAGGTTCGGGTAAGCCGCCAGGAAATCCAGTCCATCGGGCAAGTCACTGCCCTCGGCGTATTCGATATAGGCCTCGTCCAGCACCACCAGCACATGGGCCGGCACATCCTGGAGAAACTCGTCCAGGGACTCGGCATCGAACCAAGTCCCCGTCGGGTTGTTGGGGTTGGCAATGAACACCACCCGGGTTTGCCCATCGATAGCCCTGAGCATGGCGGGCAGGTCGTGCCCCCAGTCCTTGGCCGGGACCACCTTCGCCTGGGCACCCACCGCCTGGGTGACAATCGGGTAGACAGCAAAGGCATGCTCGCTGAATACCGCGTTCAGGCCCGGGGCCAGGTAGGCGCGAGCGACCAGTTCGAGAATGTCGTTGGAGCCATTGCCCAGGGTCACCTGCTCGACCTCGATACCGCAGCGCTGGGCCAACAGGGACTTGAGAGCGAAACCGTTGCCATCCGGATAGCGGGTCAGCTCGGCCAGCTCCTCGCGGATCGCAGCCAGGGCCTTGGGACTGGCACCCAGCGGGTTCTCGTTGCTCGCCAGCTTGACGATGGTCGCCGGATCGATATCCAGCTCACGGGCCAGTTCGTCCACGGGCTTGCCCGGAACGTACGGCGAAAGTTGTTGCACGCCTGGCTGCGCCAGGGCGAGGAAGTCGCCACTCATTGTTTAAGCCTCAGAGAACCGCTTTCGGGTAGGAACCCAGCACCTTGAGTGCCACTGCTTCCTGGCTGATCTTCTCCAGCACACCCTTGACCAGCGGGTCGCGGTGGTGGCCGACGAAGTCGATGAAGAACACATAGGTCCATTTGCCGCTACGCGAAGGACGGGTCTCGATTCGCGTCAGGTCGATACCGTTGTCATGAAACGGCACCAGCAGCTCATGCAATGCACCCGGCTTGTTGCTCATGGAGACGATGATCGATGTCTTGTCGTCGCCAGTCGGCGGCACCTCCTGGCTACCGATCATCAGGAAGCGCGTGGAGTTGTCCGGACGATCCTCGATCTTCTCGGCCAGACGAGTCAGGCCGTAAAGGCTAGCCGCCATGTCACCGGCGATCGCCGCCGAGTTCCATTCGCCCTTGACTCGCTTGGCCGCCTCGGCGTTGCTCGATACCGCCACACGCTCGACATTCGGATAGTGCGAGTCCAACCACTTGCGGCACTGGGCCAGGGACTGGGCATGGGAGTAGATACGACTGATGCTGTCGGTCTTGGTGTTCTCGCCCACCAGCAGGTGATGGTGGATACGCAACTCCACCTCACCGCAAATCACCATGTCATGCTCGAGGAAGCTATCGAGCGTGTGGTTAACCGCACCTTCGGTGGAGTTTTCCACAGGCACCACGCCAAAGTTGACGGCACCAGCCGCCACCTCGCGAAACACTTCGTCGATCGCAGCCATTGGCTTGCTGATCACCGCATGGCCGAAGTGCTTCATCGCCGCCGCCTGGGTAAAGGTCCCCTCAGGACCGAGGTACGCCACTTTCAGCGGCTGCTCGAGCGCCAGGCAAGAAGACATGATTTCACGGAACAGCCGCGCCATTTCTTCGTTGTCCAGCGGGCCCTGGTTACGCTCCATCACCCGCTTGAGAACCTGGGCCTCGCGCTCGGGACGATAAAACACCGGGGACTCGCCTTCCGTCAGGGTAGCCATCTTGACCCGGGCGACTTCCTGGGCGCACCGCGCACGCTCACTGATCAGCTCCAGGACCTTTTCGTCCAGGGCATCAATGCGCAGGCGCAAGGCCTTGAGTTCTTGCTCAGACATCAGCCATGTTCCTTCTCGAACTCCGCCATGTAGGCCACCAGCGCGTTGACCGCATTGATGTCCACGGCGTTGTAGATGGAAGCCCGCATGCCACCCACCGAGCGATGGCCCTTGAGGTTCAACAGGCCACGCGCGTCCGCGCCGGCGAGGAACGGCTTGTCCAGGCGGTCATCGGCCAGGCGGAACGGTACGTTCATCCACGAACGATCGACCTTGTTGATCGGGTTGCTGTACAGGCCGCTGGCATCGATGAAGTCATACAGGGTGCGCTGCTTGACGTCATTGAGCTTGGCAATGGCCTGCACCCCACCCTGCTCCTTGAGCCATTCGAATACCAGGCCGGACAGGTACCAGGCCAGGGTCGGCGGAGTGTTGTACATCGAACCGTTATCCGCCGCGACCTTGTAATCGAGCATGGTCGGGCACAACGGCCGGGCACGCCCCAGCAAGTCTTCACGAATGATGTTCACCAGGATGCCGCTAGGGCCGATGTTCTTCTGCGCACCGGCATAGATCATGCCGAAGCGAGAGATATCCACAGGACGCGAGAGAATGTCGGAGGACATGTCGGCCACCAACGGAACCTCACCGGTTTCTGGAATCCAGCTGAACTCCAGGCCACCGATGGTTTCGTTCGGTGCGTAATGCACATAGGCCGCATCTTTCGACAACTGCCACTCGTCCTGCCCCGGAATCGAGAAGTAATCGTAGGGCTTGGCGCTGGCCGCCACATTCACCTGGCCATAGCGAGAGGCTTCCTCGATGGCTTTCTGCGACCAGATGCCGGTGTCGACATAGTCGGCCTTGCCGCCTTCAGGCAACAGGTTCAGGGGAATCTGGGCAAACTGCTGGCTGGCGCCGCCTTGCAGAAACAGCACTTTATAGTTCGAGGGGATATCCAGCAGGTCACGCAGGTCCTGCTCGGCCTTGGTGGCGATGGAGACGAACTCATCGCTGCGATGGCTCATCTCCATGACCGACAGGCCCTTGCCATGCCAATCCAGCAATTCGGCCTGGGCACGCAACAGGACAGCTTCAGGTAGCGCAGCGGGACCTGCGCAGAAGTTATAGGCTCGTTTGCTCACATCCACTCTCGCTATGCATTCACGGTAGCGGACAGAGCAAACACTCTGCCCTGCTACGATTTATTTAGTCTTGCGACTCTTCTTCGGCTGCGGCACCTGCCTGGCCATCGCTGGTCTCATCCGACTCGGCTGCCGTACGCTGCGCAGCTTCCTCGAAGTCACCGCCCTCCTCGCCTTCCAGCTCGTCACCCTCGATTTCCGAAGGTTCCTGCACGCGCTCAAGGCCTACCAGGGTCTCGTCGTTGGCCAGCTTGATCAGGGTCACGCCTTGGGTATTACGGCCCAGGCTCGACACTTCGTCGACACGGGTACGCACCAGGGTGCCCTGATCGGAAATCAGCATGATCTCCTCTCCGTCCAGCACCTGCACCGCACCGACCAGACGACCGTTACGCTCGTTGCTGACCATGGCGATAACGCCCTGCCCGCCACGCTTGTACTCGGGGAACTCGGTGATGGCGGTACGCTTGCCGAAACCACGCTCGGAAGCGGTCAGGATCTGGCTGCCCTCTTCCGGAATCAACATGGAGATCAACTTCTGGCCTTCTGCCAGGCGCATGCCGCGTACGCCGCGAGCGGTACGCCCCATGGCGCGGACATCGGACTCCTTGAAGCGCGTTACCTTGCCGCCGTCGGAGAACAGCATGACTTCACGCTCGCCATCGGTGATCGCAGCACTGATCAACACATCGCCCTCGTCCAGTTCCAGGGCAATCAAGCCGACGCTGCGTTGACGACTGAAGGACTCAAGCGGTGTCTTCTTCACCGTACCGTTAGCGGTAGCCATGAAGATGTAATGACCTTGGGTGTACTCCTCCACCGGCAACATGGTGGTGATGTACTCGCCATCGTCCAATGGCAGCAGGTTCACCAACGGACGGCCACGAGCCGCGCGGGAGGCTTCTGGGATCTCGTAGGTCTTGAGCCAGTACACCTTGCCCTTGCTGGAGAACAGCAACAGCGTGGTATGGCTGTTGGCGACCAGCAAGTGAGCGATGTAGTCCTCATCCTTGACGCCAGTGGCCGACTTGCCCTTGCCACCACGGCGCTGGGCCTGGTAGGCCGCCAACGGCTGGGTCTTGGCATAGCCGCCGTGGGAAATGGTCACCACGCGCTCTTCTTCCGGAATCATGTCGCCCAGGGTCAGGTCGAGGCGCGCATCGAGAATCTCGGTGCGGCGCACATCGCCGTACTCGGCGCGAATCACTTCCAGTTCCTCACGGATCACTTCCATCAAGCGCGTAGCGCTGTTGAGGATGCGGATCAGCTCGCCGATCTGATTGAGGATCTCCTGGTACTCGGCCAGCAGCTTCTCATGCTCCAGGCCAGTCAGGCGGTGCAAGCGCAACTCCAGGATGGCTTGCGCCTGCTCCGGGGACAGGAAGTACTTGCCATCGCGCAGGCCATACTGCGGGTCGAGGTTTTCCGGACGGCACGAGTCCGCGCCAGCACGCTCCACCATGGTCATTACCGCACTCGACTCCCAAGGCGTGCTGACCAGCGCTTCCTTGGCTTCCGACGGCGTCGGCGACGCCTTGATCAGGGCAATGACCGGATCGATGTTGGACAGGGCAACCGCCTGGCCTTCGAGGATATGGCCACGCTCACGGGCCTTGCGCAGCTCGAATACGGTACGCCGGGTGACCACTTCGCGACGATGGCGGACGAACGCTTCCAGCAGATCCTTCAAGTTGAGGATCCGCGGACGGCCATCGATCAGCGCAACGATGTTGATACCGAACACGCTCTGCAGCTGGGTCTGGGCGTAGAGGTTATTGAGGACCACCTCCGGAACTTCGCCACGACGCAACTCGATCACCACGCGCATACCGTCCTTGTCGGACTCATCGCGCAACTCGGTGATGCCTTCGAGCTTCTTCTCCTTGACCAGCTCGGCGATCTTCTCGATCAAGCGTGCCTTGTTGAGCTGATAAGGCAGTTCGGTAATGACGATCTGCTGGCGACCGCCGACCTTGTCGATGTCCTCGACAGTCGAGCGGGCGCGCATGTAGATACGGCCGCGACCGGTGCGATAGGCCTCGATGATACCTTCGCGACCGTTGATGATCGCCGCGGTCGGGAAATCCGGCCCCGGGATGTACTGCATCAGGTCATCGACCGTCAGCTCGGGGTTATCGATCAGCGCCAGGCAGCCGTCGATGACTTCGCCGAGGTTGTGCGGCGGAATGTTGGTCGCCATGCCCACGGCGATGCCGCTGGAGCCGTTGACCAACAGGTTGGGGATCTTGGTCGGCATGACCGCGGGGATCAGTTCGGTGCCGTCGTAGTTCGGCACCCAGTCCACGGTTTCCTTGTGCAGGTCGGCCAGCAGCTCGTGCGCCAGCTTGGTCATGCGCACTTCGGTGTATCGCATGGCCGCCGCGTTGTCGCCGTCCACCGAACCGAAGTTGCCCTGGCCGTCTACCAGCAGGTAGCGCAGGGAGAATGGCTGGGCCATGCGGACAATGGTGTCGTATACAGCGGTATCGCCGTGCGGGTGATACTTACCGATCACGTCACCGACCACACGGGCAGATTTCTTGTACGGCTTGTTCCAGTCGTTACCGAGCTCGCTCATCGCGTACAGCACACGCCGGTGCACGGGCTTCAAGCCATCGCGCGCATCAGGCAGTGCCCGCCCGACGATTACGCTCATTGCGTAGTCGAGGTAGGACTGTTTCAGCTCGTCTTCGATATTGACCGGTAGGATTTCTTTGGCCAGTTCGCCCATGAGAAGCCTGATTCCTTTTTCTGGTGAAACTTCGCCACATCCAGACAGGACGAACGAAGCTCGCCGCTGCAGGCCTAGTGCCATGCACCGACTTACGACAAATCAACAAGTTATGCCATGGATTTGCGCAGTAGAGGCGGTCGCGTCGAACCGCCTTGGAAACCGCCGGATGTTATCACAATCGCCGCCACGCACCTATCCCCCTGATGCGCATGGAGCATAGTTAGTTGACCGGTGACCGCCTGATAAGGGACGACAGGCGCTCAGAGACCCAACTCGCCCCTATTCATGAGGTTTTTTACCCACCTGGCAGCTATTCCCACGAGCCTGAATCGACCACCTGGCTCCCAGGTCTCAATGCAAGCGCTTGCGGCACATCAACTGGGCCAGCTTGGCCGCATCCGGACGCTCGACTACGCCCTTTTCAGTGACGATCGCGTCGATCAGGTCCGCAGGTGTAACGTCGAACACCGGATTGAAGACCTCGACTTCAGGCCCCACCCGCTTGCCATCCAGCTCTAGCAGCTCCCGGGCATCGCGCTCCTCGAGGACGATGTCTTCGCCACTGGCCAGCCCCATGTCGATGCTCGAACTGGGCGCCACCACCATGAAGCGCACACCGTGATGCATGGCATTGACCGCCAGCTGGTAGGTACCGATCTTGCTGGCCACATCTCCGTTGGCAGCGATCCGGTCAGCACCGACGATCATCCAGGTCGGCCCCTTGGTCTTCATGATATGTGCCGCGGCGGAATCAGCATTCAAGGTCACGGCAATACCGTCGCCGGCCAGCTCCCAGGCCGTCAAGCGCGAGCCTTGCGGCCCAGGCCGGGTTTCATTGACATACACCCGCTCCACCATGCCTTCCAGCCACGCCGCGCGAATCACCCCCAGGGCCGTGCCAAAACCACCCGTGGCAAGGCCTCCGGCATTGCTGTGGGTCAATAGCGCCTGGGGATTGCCCTGGTGCCTGCGAATCAGCTCGACCCCAAACTGGGCCATGGTCAGGTTCGCCTCGCGATCACTTTCATGAATCTCCAGGGCTTCCTGCTCCAGGGCCGCCACTGGGTCGGCACACTCCTTGACCCGCTCCAGGCGCTCGCTCATGCGATTCACCGCCCAGGAGAGGTTGAACCCGGTAGGGCGTACGTCGGCCAACCGCTGGAAATCCGCCTGCGAGGCCGCGACCCAATCGCCACCCGCGGCAAAACGCGCCCTGGCCGCCAGAACCGCGCCATAGGCCGCGCTGATGCCAATGGCCGGCGCGCCGCGCACCGCCATCGAGCCGATGGCCTCGATCACTGCGCCGACGCTGTCGCAGGCGATCCAGCGCTCCTCAAGAGGCAAGGCTCGCTGATCGAGCAGATACAGGGTGCCATCTCGCCAAGCAATGGCCTTCACCTTCTCCGCAGCCAACAGACGATCGCGCATCCCTCACCCCGTACTCATGACAAAAGCCGCCGATTATAGCGATCCCCCCGCGAAGACGCTCGGGTATACTTCGCCATCCTTCTATTCGCAAAGCCCTGGACCGATCCTCGATGCCGAACCGTGAAACCGCGCTCGACCTTCTGCTGCTGCCCACCTGGCTGGTGCCCGTGGAGCCAGCTGGCGTCGTGCTCAAGGAACATGGCCTGGGCATCCGCGATGGTCGCATCGCCTTCATCGGCCCACGCAGCGCAGCCCTGAAGCAGCAGGCCAGCGAAGTGCGCGAACTCCCGGGCATGCTGCTCAGCCCAGGACTGGTCAATGCCCACGGGCATGCGGCCATGACCCTGTTTCGCGGCCTGGCCGACGACCTGCCATTGATGACCTGGCTGGAGAAGCACATCTGGCCCGCCGAAGCCAAATGGGTCGATGAGAGCTTCGTCCACGACGGCACGGACCTGGCGATCGCCGAACAGATAAAAGGCGGCATCACCTGCTTCTCCGACATGTACTTCTTTCCCAAGGTTGCCAGCGAACGCGTCCATAACAGCGGCATCCGCGCCCAGATCGCCATCCCCGTGCTGGACTTCCCGATCCCCGGCGCCCATGACGCCGACGAAGCCATTCGCCAGGGTGTGGAACTGTTCGCCGACCTCAAGCACCACCCTCGCATCAGAATCACCTTCGGCCCTCATGCCCCCTACACCGTCGGCGATGAGAATCTGGAGAAAGTCCGGATGATCGCTGAGGAACTCGACGCCTCGATCCACATGCATGTGCATGAAACCGCGTTCGAAGTGCAGCAGGCCATGGAGCAGAGCGGCGAACGGCCATTGGCCCGCCTTGCCCGCCTGGGACTCCTGGGACCACGCTTCCAGGCCGTTCACATGACTCAAATCAGCGATGAGGACCTGGCTTTACTGGTAGAAACCAATACCAGTGTGATTCATTGCCCAGAATCAAACCTGAAACTGGCCAGCGGCTTCTGCCCGGTGGAGCGCCTGTGGCAAGCCGGGGTCAATGTCGCTGTCGGCACCGACGGCGCCGCCAGCAACAACGACCTCGACCTGCTGGGCGAAACCCGCACAGCGGCGCTGCTGGCCAAGGCCGTATCGGGTTCGGCAACGGCCCTGAACGCCCATCGCGCCCTGCGCATGGCGACCCTCAACGGTGCCAGGGCCATGGGCCTGGAGACCGAGGTGGGCTCCCTGGAAATCGGCAAGGCCGCGGATCTGGTGGCATTCGACCTCTCCGGCCTGGCCCAGCAACCGATCTACGACCCGGTGTCGCAACTGATCTACGCCACCGGTCGCGATTGCGTAGCGCACCTGTGGGTAGCCGGCAAGCAGCTGCTGGATGACCGGCAACTGACTCGGATGGATGAGCGACAACTTGGCGAAACCGCCCGCAGCTGGGGCCAACGCATCGGCGGACACGCCCAATAACCCCGGCCTTGAGCTGAAGCTTGAGGCCATACAAAGATTTTTTAGCTTTGGAGCATTACCCATGAGCAACGTCGACCACGCCGAAATCGCCAAGTTCGAAGCCCTGGCCCATCGCTGGTGGGATCGCGAAAGCGAGTTCAAGCCCCTGCACGACATCAACCCACTGCGAGTCAACTGGATCGACGAACGCGTCAACCTGGCCGGCAAGAAGGTCCTGGACGTCGGCTGCGGCGGCGGCATCCTCAGCGAAGCCATGGCCCAGCGCGGCGCTACAGTCACCGGCATCGACATGGGCGAAGCCCCGCTGGCAGTCGCCCAACTGCACCAGCTGGAGTCCGGCGTCAACGTCGAATACCGGCAGATCACCGCCGAAGCCCTGGCCGAGGAAATGCCTGGAGCGTTCGACGTCGTCACCTGCCTGGAGATGCTCGAACACGTTCCCGACCCATCATCGGTGATTCGCGCGTGCTTTCGCATGGTCAAGCCTGGCGGCCAGGTGTTCTTCTCCACCATCAACCGCAACCCCAAGGCCTACCTGTTCGCCATCGTCGGCGCCGAATACATCATGAAGCTGCTGCCTCGCGGCACCCACGACTTCAAGAAATTCATCCGCCCTTCCGAACTGGGTGCCTGGAGCCGCTCCGCCGGCCTGACCGTCAAGGACATCATCGGCCTGACCTACAACCCACTGACCAAGCACTACAAACTGGCAGCGGACGTGGACGTCAACTACATGATCCAGACTTTGCGAGAGGAGTAAGACATGGCCATCAGAGCCGTTCTTTTCGACATGGATGGCACGCTGCTCGATACCGCACCGGATTTCATCGCCGTTTGCCAGGGCATGCGCCGCGACCGCGGCTTACCGCCCATCGCCGACCAGCACATCCGTGACGAGATTTCCGGCGGAGCCCGGGCCATGGTTGCCGTGACCTTCTCCATGGACCCGCAATCCCCGGGTTTCGAGGAGCTGCGCCAGGAGTTTCTCGAGCGCTATCTGGAGAACTGCGCCGTGCATAGCCGGCTCTTCGATGGCATGGGCGAGCTGCTGGAAGACATCGAACGAGCGAACCTGACCTGGGGCGTGGTCACCAACAAGCCCCTGCGTTTCGCCGAGCCAATCATGCAGCAGCTGGGACTGGCCGAGCGCTCGGCCCTGCTGATCTGCCCGGATCACGTGAAAAACAGCAAGCCGGACCCCGAACCACTGACCCTTGCCTGCAAGATGCTTGACCTGGATCCGTCCACCGTCCTGTTCGTCGGCGATGACCTGCGGGACATCGAGTCGGGTCGCGATGCTGGCACCAAGACCGCTGCCGTGACCTATGGCTACATCCACCCGGACGACAACCCCCGGCACTGGGGCGCCGACGTGGTGGTCAACCACCCACTGGAACTGCGCCAGGTCCTGGATAACGCATTGTGCAGCTGCTGAGCCGCACGTCCGGCCGAACGCCGGGAACGCTCCAATTTCTGTTGAGGTCCCTTTATGTTTGACTACTCCGCTCGCCCCGAACTGCTCAAGGACCGGATCATCCTGGTCACCGGCGCCGGCCGCGGCATCGGTGCCGCCGCCGCCAAGACCTACGCCGCCCATGGCGCTACCGTCCTCCTGCTCGGCAAGACCGAAGCCAACCTGACCGAGGTCTACGACGCCATCGAGGCAGCCGGGCACCCGCAACCGGCCGTGATCCCATTCAACCTGGAAACTGCCCTGCCGCACCAATACGACGAACTGGCAGCCATGATCGAAGCCGAGTTCGGCCACCTCGACGGCCTGCTGCACAATGCGTCGATCATCGGTCCGCGTACCCCGCTGGAACAGTTGTCCGGGGAAAACTTCATGCGAGTCATGCAAGTCAACGTCAACGCCACATTCATGCTGACCAGCACATTGCTGCCACTGCTCAAGCTGTCCCAGGACGCCTCGGTGGTCTTCACCTCCAGCAGCGTGGGTCGCAAGGGCCGTGCCTACTGGGGCGCCTATGGCGTATCCAAGTTCGCCACCGAGGGCCTGATGCAGACCCTGGCCGACGAACTGGACACCGTGGCGCCGGTCCGTGCCAACAGCATCAACCCAGGCGCGACCCGGACCAGCATGCGGGCCCAGGCCTACCCGGGCGAGAACCCCAGCAAGAACCCGATGCCCGAAGAAATCATGCCGGTCTACCTGTACCTGATGGGCCCAGACAGCACCGGCATCAATGGCCAGGCTTTCGACGCACAATAACGCCCCACCGTTCGTCGCGACGGAATACCGTCGCGACTCCTCGATAAAGCCCGCGTCCTGCGAGGTTTTAGCCAAACAAATGTCATCTACGGTGACAGCATTTTTCAGCTGCAATTCAAGCATTTGAATTCAAAAGAGTTTTACTCATCTGAACTCAATGGCACGAGTTTCGCTCTAAGAGCACTCAAGACACCGTGCCTTGGCACCGTGGAAAACGGCTTTTATCGGGGCGTGGAAGCCCGAGATGAAGCGGCATAAAATATGCGCGATTGTCCTACGGGACTGAAGGAACAGTACGACGCGCAGCTCCGAGCCGCTCTCACCCAGCCAGTAAGACCCTATACCGTGCTCAGGGGGCGCAAGCTCAGATGAAGATTCCCACCCAGAACAACGCAATTGACTTTGACAGCGCCAAATTGCAACGCCTGGGCTTTACTCAACAATCGCCACTGCTCAAGCAGCCTGTGAGCCTGGCGCAATTGCGCCAGCAACTGGGCCTGCAATTGCAGACCAGCCTGGAGCCGCAGCGCATCCTTGGTCTGTTCTTTCGCGAAGTACAACGCCTGGTCCCCCTGGACGCCCTGCACTACCAGCACGCTCCCAGCGATCTGCGCCTGGAATTCGGCCAGCGCGGGCACCACTCCATCAGCTACAGCCTCAGCCACGAAGGCGAGCCCATGGGCGAGCTGCTCTTTCGCCGCAACCAGCGCTTCAGCGATAGCGAGCAGGCACACCTGGAATCATTGCTGTCTACCTTGCTGTACCCGATGCGCAATGCGCTGCTGTACCGCGCCGCAACCCGTAGCGCCCTGCGAGATCCGCTGACCGATACCGGCAACCGCATCGCCATGGATCAGACCCTGGAGCGGGAAATCGAAATGGCTCGCCGCCACCTGCTGCCATTGTCACTCCTGATGCTGGATATCGACCACTTCAAGCGCATCAACGACAGCTACGGCCACAGCACGGGCGATGAAGTGCTCAAGGCCGTTGCCGCCTCGATCAAGGGGCAATTGCGCAATGTGGACATGGTCTTTCGATTTGGCGGGGAGGAGTTCCTGGTCCTGTTGTCCAACACCGGTCGCGAAGCGGCGGCGATGGTGGGAGAGCGCCTGCGCAATGCCACCCAAGTACAGGAATATCGGGCCGACAATGGCAGCCCCATCGAACTGACCGTCAGCCTGGGCTGCGCAACGCTATTGCCGGGAGAGTCCGCCGAAAGCCTGTTACGCCGTGCGGACAGTGCGCTGTACGTCGCCAAGCGCGAAGGGCGCAACCGACTGGCGATGGCCGGCTGAACGCGGTGAAAACATCGCCACAAGCACGGTTGCTTGCGGCGATCTTGCCTGCCAACTGCTGACTCAGCCCTCGGCCAGCGCCAGGCGCTCGCGAGTTACCGTGACCTTCTCCAGTTGCATGCAACGCTCCAGGAACAGGTACATGTAGTCATAGCTCTTGCAGATCGCCTGGCGCAGTTCCACTTGCAGGGCCTTGCTCGGATTCAGCCCCGCCAGGGTCACGATGATCTCCAGTGCCTCCCAAGGATGGGCATCATCGTATTGCGCATGCATCTTCAACCACTTCATGGCGCGCTTGCGATCGTCCTCAGGGAAGGAGGCCGCATAGATGCCATTGGAGCAGACCAGGGCCGACCACTCGCCAGTGGCGCCTTCAATGGCGTAGTTGGTGGCGGCAATGGCGACGATCAACGAGTCCGCCGAGCTGGTATGCCAGCACCAATGGCTCAACGCATGCAGTTCCGGTGGCACCTGCTGCGCCTGCAGGTCTTCCAGGGTCACCCCGTGGGCCCGGCTCCAATGCACCCAGTAATCGGCATGATTGAGCTCGACTCGAATGTTGCGCATCAGCCAGCGGCGCGCCATGTCCTCACCTGGATGGCGGGCAAAGCGAGTCTTGGTCAGGTTCTGCGCCATGTACAGGGCGAATTGCTCCACCACCGGCCAACCGCCGATGAGGTACTGGCGCATGACCTTCGGGCTGAGCTTGTTATCCCGCATGCGCTGGTACAGCTCATGCTCTACGACGCGGCGCTTGCTCTCGCTGCAGTCCTGGATCAATTGCTGGGTCCAGGCGGGGTAACTGGCAGCTTCCATGAGCGGGCCGGTTCGGCTGAATGTGTCGATCACTGTCGGGCTCCTTTTGATTGTGATGTATGGATCCAAAAGAGGTTTCAACGGAACGTGCCGGGCGCCTTGAACAACAGGGGCCGTGGCCGCACGGGTCGACACTGCAAACTGTCACAGGTAAACAACTGCGGGCGCTCAATGAGGTAGCCCTGAGCATAATCCACGCCGATCTCGAGCAATGCCTGCTCGATCTGCGGTGTTTCGACAAACTCGGCAATCGTGCGCTTACCCATGACATGCCCGATGTGATTGATCACTTCGACCATGGCACGGTTAATCGGGTCGTCCAGCATATCCTTTACGAAACTTCCATCGATCTTTAGGAAGTCTACAGGCAAATGTTTGAGATAAGCGAACGACGACATTCCCGCACAAAAGTCATCCAGGGAAAAATGACAACCTAAGCCCTTGAGTTCATTTATAAAACGAATTGCACTGCCCAGATTCGCGATTGCGCTGGTTTCAGTAATTTCGAAGCAGATCATCTTTGGCGGCACGCCATAGGCGGCAAACTGCTCGCGCAGGAAGTCGAGGAACTCGTCATCGCCAATCGTGATGCCGGACAGATTGATCGCACACATCGCCATCGGACCTTCGCGCCCCTCTTCGATGCACTGGGCGATGACCTTGAATACATTCTGTACTACCCAACGATCCAGGGCCGTCATCAAGCCATAGCGCTCGGCCGCCGGGATGAAGCTGTCCGGGAGGATCATGCGGCCCGCCTCGTCATGCAGGCGCAGGAGGATCTCGACATGTCCAGTATCACCCTCTACATGCCCCAGGGCGGTGATCTCCTGGGAGTAAAGGCAGAACCGGTTCTCCTCCAGGGCCATGTGCAAGCGCTGGACCCAAGCCATCTCGCCAAAACGCAGGGACAGCTCCGAATCGTCGGCATGATAGACCTGCACCCGATTACGGCCCTTTTCCTTGGCCATGTAGCACGCCATGTCGGCAGCGCGCAAAGACGCCTCCAGGGTCGTTGGAGTCTGCGCAACATGCACCAGGCCGATGCTCACGGTGGTCACGAACGGCCGGCCCTTCCAGACGAAATGCAGGTTCTGCACGGTCTGGCGCAGGCCCTCGGCAATTTTCTCCGCGGCCTCCGGCGAGCAGTTCTCAAGCAAGATGCCGAACTCATCCCCACCCAGCCGGGCCAGGGTATCGCCTTCGCGCAGGCCCGATTGCAACAGCGCGCAAATATGGCGCAGCAACTCGTCACCGGCAGCATGGCCGCAGGTATCGTTGACCAGCTTGAACTGATCCAGATCCAGGAACATCAGTGCATGCCGGGCCGGCTGGCGCGCCAGGTTGTGCAGGGCCTGCTCCAGGCGGAACTCGAATTCCCGGCGATTGGCCAGCCCGGTCAGGGCATCATGGGTCGCCTGCCAGGACAGGTTGGCGATGTACTGGCGCTCCTGGGTCATGTCATGCAGCACCAGCACCGCACCGCTGACCTTGCCGGCATTGCGGATCGGTGCCCCGACCAGAGTCACCGAGACCGTACTGCCATCCAGGCGCTGGATCAGCTTGGAATGCTCGCTGCCACCGCTGAGCCGGCCACTGAGGATATGTTCGATCAAGGCAAAACCGTCGGCCTGGGCATTTTCATCCAGCACGCTGAACAGCGCCGCCAGGGGCAGGCCCACAGCCTGCTCGGCCTTCCAGCGGGTCAACTCCTCGGCGGCCGGGTTCATGTAGGCGATGGCCCCCTCGACGTCCGTGGTGATCACTCCATCGCCGATGGACTGCAAGGTGATCTGCGCCCGCTCCTTTTCCAATTGCAGGGCACTGGCGAAGGCATGACGTTGCGCCAACAGCTTATGGGTACGCAACAACGCCAGCGCGATCAGGATCAGCGCCGTGGCCAGGTTGGTCACCAGCAACAGCCGCAGGATCACCCGTGACCCCTCGCCCAAGGCATCGCTGAAAGCCTTGGCAGCCGGGGTGACGCCATCGTTGATCGCAAAGATCTCACTCTTCCAGCGCTGGATATCGGCTTCGCTGGCGGTATTGTCGCTGATGCCCCGGTGCATCTCCCGCGCCACCGTATCCAGTTGCAGCAGGTAGCTGTCCCCTACGGTCCAGCGGTCGATGGCTTTTTCCAAGTAGCTGAAATGGCGGAAATTGAGATACAGCCAGATCAGGCTGGAAACATCGTCAGGGTGATTGCCGCCTTTGAGAATCCCCAGGCGGGCAGCCTCCAGGTCCGGCGGCTGGCGATCCAGGGCCACGCGCAGCTCATGCCCGCCCTGGGGCACGGCGATCGCATTCTGGTATTTGAGGAAGGCGCCTTCGTCGCGGCTGTCCGCATACAGGCTCAAGTAGTAGATGGCGTCCTTCTGGCCCTTGGACCACAGGCTTTCGCCGGCGACATAACCACGCACAGCCGATAGGACATACAGGCTGAGGCCACCTAATAGTGCCTGGAACACCACCACCGCAATGAAGGGCCAGACAATGCCCAACAACCGTGGCGTTGCGAAAGTCCGCTTTTGCTTCATGAGGGTCCTTGCTTCAGCACTGCCAAATGAACACCCAGTAGTCCCGCCTCAGACAGCACAGATTAGGCTAATTTGCGCAGCCCTGAGGCAAGGCAAACGACTGCCGGATGGGGCCTCTTGCTAAAAGCCTCCACCCGCTGTTTCTGAAACGGTCAATACACCTGGAAATTCAAGCACTAAGCACAGAAAACAGGATAAAACTCAAGGTGATCTAACCTGCTGCAAATGCCCATAGAGCTTGGCATACAAGCCGCCATCGGCGATCAACTGCTGATGGTCGCCATCTTCGGCGATCTGTCCGCCATCGAAGACCAATACCCGGTCGGCCTGCTTTACCGCCGAGAGCCGGTGCGCAATGATCAGCGTAGTCCGCCCCTGCAGGAAACGCGTCAATGCCTGATGCAGGTTGTACTCGGTAGCGGCGTCCAGCGCAGAGGTCGCTTCATCGAGTATCACCACCTTGGGTTCGGCCAGGACCATCCGGGCGATCGCCAGGCGCTGGCGCTGGCCGCCGGACAAGCGCACCCCGGAGCGCCCGACCACGGTATCCAGCCCTTGAGGCAGGGCCCTGACCGTCACGTCCAGCTGGGCGATCTCCAACGCCTGCCAGCAGGCATTGTCGCTGCGCTCGCGGCCCATGGTCAGGTTGGCCCGGACCGTATCGTTGAACAGCGCTGGATGCTGCAGCACCACCGCGACGTTCTCGCGCACGGTATCCAGGCCGATCTCCTGCTGCGTCGAACCACCGAAGCGAATGCTGCCGGTCTGCGGCGTATACAACCCCAGCAACAGCTGCACCAAGGTGCTCTTGCCACCGCCACTGGCCCCGACAATGGCCACCTTCTCCCCGGGGGCGATGGACAGGTTCATGTTGTCCAGTACCCGCTCGTCGCCATAACCGAAGCTCAGGCCACGGACCTCGATACCGACGGTCTCCCGGCCCTGGAACGGGTCCACGCCTCCTGCATATTGCGGTTCATCGGCGCGCGCCAGCAGCTCGTTGATCCGGGTCAACGCCCCGCCCGCGGCGTAATAGGCGTACTGCAAGTTCAGCAATTGCTCCACCGGACCGATCATGAACCACAGGTAGCTGAACACTGCCAGCATCTGGCCGATGGACAAGTCGGAAAACAGCACCGTGAGCATGGCAGCGGCGCGAAAGATATCGATGCCGAACTGGAACAACAGGCCGCTGGCCCGACCCGAAGCATCGCTTTTCCATTGCGAGGCCACGGCATAATCCCGCACCTCCTCGGCCCGTTGCCCAAGGCGGCCAAGGAAGTAGCCCTGGCGATTGCCCGCACGCACCTCCTGGATAGCCTCCAGGGTCTCGGTCAGGGCTTGGGTGAAACGCGAAGTGCTGTCGTTTTCCAGCTTCTTCAAATGCTTGACCCGCTTGCCCAGCTGCACCGTGGCAAAGATCACCAAGGGGTTGAACAACAGGATCAACAAGGCCAGCTTCCAGTGCATCCACACCAGGATCCCGGCCGTACCCACCAACGTCAGCATGGCCACCAGGAAACGACTCAAGGTCTCGCCGACGAACTTGTCCACGGTGTCCAGGTCGGTCACCAGGTGAGTGCTCACGGTGCCGCCCCCCAGGCTTTCATACTCACCCAGGGAAATGCGCTTGAGGCGCTCGATCAAACGGACGCGGATGCGGTAGACGATGTCCTTGGCCAGGCTGGCGAACAGTCGCGCCTGGACCACGTTGAACACCAGGGCCGAGCATCGCAGGATCAGGGTCACCAGCAACATCAACCCGATGTAGCCGGCAGCGCTGTGCCAGGAACCCGGCAGGAAGCGCTGCATGATCTGCAACGCTCCATCGCCATGCCCCAGCAACACTTCATCCACCAGCAACGGCAGCAACAGCGGAATGGGCACACTGCACAGGGTGGCCAGGACCGCCACACCGTTGGCGATCCACAACGACCGCTTGTGCTGCAAGGCCAGACGGCGGATTTGCGCCCAACTCAGACGATCGACGGCCTTCGCGCCAGCACCTGGATCGACCGGCTCAGGCACAGGCGGCACGCTCCAGCCAACGCCCCAGCAGCGGCGACAATTGGTCGAGCGGCTGGTAGCCGTTGGTCAGCAGCGCCAGCTGGCCATTGCGTTCGGCCAGCAAGGTGGGAAACCCGGCGATCCCCAGATCCTGGACCCAGGTGAAATCCGCCGCCGTGGCCGCATGCTGGTCAGCCCGGTCGAACGCTGCGGCGAATTCGATGCGCGGCACCCCGGCCCGCTCGGCCAGCTCCACCAGGACACTGGCCAGGGTCACATCCCGACCCTCGACGTAGAACGCCCGTTGGATCAGGCCCAGCAGGCTCCAGGCACAATCTGCTGCCAGCCCGCGAGCCGTGACGATGGCCCGGCAGGCCGGCTCGGTGTCGTAGACGAACCCGTCAGGCAAAGCCCCCTCGAACGTGAAGGGCTGGCCGGTCGCCTGTTGCACCGCCTGCCAGTGCTCGAGGATATAGCGCCGGGTATTGGGCTCCAGCGCCGAGCCACTGCCGGTGCGCAACCCGCCCACCACCAGGTGCAGTTCGACCCCGGCGGCCTTCGCCTGCTCGGCAAGGGCCTGGGCCACGGGCGCAAACCCCCAGCACCATGAACACATCGGGTCCATCACATACAGCAGGCGGGCAGACATGGCTCAGGCCTCGGTGGATGCTTGCTTGTAGTTGTAGCCAATCGGGTGCGGCTGGTTGCGAGCCTTGGCCAACTCGATCTGCTTCTGCCGGTCGATGGCGCTGCGGCGGGTCTTCTCGCTCAGCGTATCCCAGCAATGTGGGCAACTGATGCCAGGCACGTAGTGCTCGGAAGTGCGCTCCTCGACGCTCACCGGAGTACGGCAGGCATGACATTGATCGTAGTCGCCTTCGCTGAGGTCGTGACGTACGGTGACCCGGTTGTCGAACACGAAGCAGTCGCCCTGCCACTTGCTCTCTTGCTGCGGCACTTCCTCGAGGTACTTGAGGATCCCGCCCTTGAGGTGGAACACCTCGCCGAAACCTTCGCTGAGCATGTAGCTCGAAGCCTTCTCGCAGCGAATGCCGCCAGTGCAGAACATCGCCACTTTTTTGTGCTTGCTGGGGTCGAAGTTGGCCCGGATGTAGTCCGGGAACTCACGGAAGGTGGTGGTCTTCGGATCGATGGCGCCCTCGAAGGTGCCGATGGACACTTCATAGTCGTTGCGAGTATCGATCAGCAGCACCTCGGGGTCGCTGATCAGGGCGTTCCAGTCCTGGGGCTCGACATAGGTCCCGACCTGCTTGTTCGGGTCCACGCCCGGCACACCCAGGGTGACGATTTCCTTCTTGAGCTTGACCTTGGTGCGGTAGAACGGCTGCTCGTCGCAGTACGACTCCTTGTGGTCGATGTCGTGCATGCGCGGGTCGTTCTTGAGCCAGGCCAGCAGGCCGTCGATACCTTCGCGGCTGCCGGAAACCGTGCCATTGATGCCTTCCTCGGCGATCAGCAGGGTGCCCTTGATGCCGTTGTCGAGCATGGCCTGCAGCAAAGGCTCGCGCAGGCTGACGTAATCTTCCAGGGTGACGAACTTGTACAGTGCCGCCACGACGATGGGTTGAGTCATGGGTAATCTCCAGGTGGCTACCCTCGCAAAGGGTGAACCGGATGCAAAAAAAAACGCGCCGGCTAAGCGGCGCGTTGCGTATTGTAACAGGAAGGCGGTGGCAAGCTCCAAGTCTCGAATGGCAAGCGACCCACCGAGCCGGAAATCCCGGAGTTGCAGCCTGCCGCCGAAGCCCGTGGCTACTCCTAGGGATGACCACCGGCACAGGTTGGCGAAGCCGGGGCCGCGCCGATCGTTTCCCACTCCTGGGGCGTATAGGTATGCAGCGCCAGGGCATGGAACTGGCCCATCAGCTCGCCCAGGGTGGCGTAGACCTTTTGATGGCGCTTGACGCTGTTGAGGCCGGCGAACTGCTCGCTGACCAGCACCGCCTTGAAGTGGGTTTCCAGGCCACGGCTATGCATGTGGCTTTCATCCAACACTTGCAAATGCTCAGGCTGCAGGCCCGCCAGCGCCGTTTCGATCCGTTGTTGCATGGTCATCACGAGCTCCGCTTACTTCTTCTTCGCCGGAGCGGCCTTCGGCTCCAGCTCAGCGGTCATGTCGGCCAGCAGCTTGTTGACCACCGGTACCGCGCTTTCCAGCTTGCCCTGGGTCATCTGCGCCGATTGCTGGGTCAGCTGGGGCATTTTTTCCAGGACTTTCTTGCCCAGCGGCGACTGGTAGAAAGCCACCAGGTCCTTGAGCTCCGATTCACTGAAGTTGCTGGTGTAGAGCTTGACCATGTCCGGCTTCAGCTTGTTCCAGCCGATCGCCTGGTCCAGGGCGGCATTGGCCTTGGCCTGGTAGGTTTCCAGCAGCGCGCGCTTGGACTCCGGAGCCTTGGTCTGCTCGAAGCGCTGGGCGAACATCTGCTGGACTTGCATGTAGACCGGGGTACCGAGCTTGTCGGCATGGGCCAGGGTCAGGAAGGCCTCGGCACTGGCGTTGTGGCTGGCGGTATCGGCGAGAACCTGGCCGCTGGCACACACCAGAGCAACCGCGGTACAGATGGCGCGAAGACGAGTCATCGAGTTTCCTTTTCTAGCAAGCGAGGTAAAACCCCAAGGGCGCCCATTCTGCGCCTATTGATCCGCGTCCCTCAACCCCGGCCCAGGACAGCCCCGGGTTTGCCCGGGCAAACCCGACAAAACCCGGTCAAGGGAACCCGGGCCACGGATCACGGCCTAAACTGGCCAGTCAGACTAGGAGGATCGCCACGATGAATCGAATCGAAACTGACAGCCTGGGCCAGGTTGAAGTCCCGCAGGAAGCCTACTGGGGCGCGCAGACCCAACGCTCGCTGGTCAACTTCGCCATTGGCAGCGAACGCATGCCGCTCTCGGTGCTGCATGCCCTGGCCTTGATCAAGAAAGCCGCCGCCCGGGTCAACAACCGTAACGGCGATCTGCCCGCCGACATCGCCCGACTGATCGAACAAGCCGCCGACGAAGTGCTGGCCGGCGAGCATGACGACCAGTTCCCGCTCGTGGTGTGGCAAACCGGCAGCGGCACCCAGAGCAACATGAATGTCAACGAGGTCCTGGCCGGACGGGCCAACGAACTGGCCGGCAACCCTCGCGGCGGCAAGACGCCAGTGCATCCCAACGACCACGTCAATCGCTCGCAGAGCTCCAACGACTGCTTCCCCACGGCAATGCACATCGCCGCGGCCCAGGCCGTGCAGTTCCAGTTGCTGCCGGCCATCACCGAGCTGTCCGGCGGCCTGGCCGAGCTGTCGGCAAGGCACATGAAGCTGGTGAAGACCGGGCGTACCCACATGATGGATGCCACACCGATCACCTTCGGCCAGGAAGTCTCGGCGTTCATCGCCCAATTGAGCTACGCCGAACGTGCGATCCGCGCTGCCCTGCCGGCCATTTGCGAACTGGCCCAGGGCGGGACCGCCGTGGGCACCGGGCTCAACTCGCCCCACGGCTTCGGGGAAGCCATTGCCGCCGAACTGGCTGCGTTGTCTGGCCTGCCGTTCGTCACCGCGCCGAACAAGTTCGCGGCCCTGGCCGGCCATGAACCACTGACCACCCTGTCCGGCGCGCTCAAGACCCTGGCCGTGTGCCTGATGAAGATCGCCAACGACTTGCGCCTGCTGGGCTCGGGCCCCCGGGCCGGGCTGGCGGAAGTCAAGCTGCCGGCCAACGAGCCGGGCAGCTCGATCATGCCCGGCAAGGTCAACCCGACCCAGTGCGAAGCCCTGTCGATGCTGGCCTGCCAAGTGATGGGCAACGACACCACCATTGGTTTTGCCGCCAGCCAGGGCCACCTGCAGTTGAACGTGTTCAAACCGGTGATCATCCACAACCTGCTGCAATCGATCCGCCTGCTGGCCGATGGCTGCAGCAACTTCCAGCACCACTGCATTGCCGGCCTGGAACCCGATCCAGTGCAAATGGCCGCCCATCTGGAACGTGGCCTGATGCTGGTAACGGCGCTCAACACCCATATCGGCTACGACAAGGCCGCCGAGATCGCCAAGAAGGCCTATGCCGAAAACCTGACCCTGCGCGAAGCGGCCCTGGCACTGGGCTACCTGGACGATGCGCAGTTCGACGCCTGGGTTCGTCCGGAAAACATGCTGGAAGCCGGAAAACAGGGCTGATACCGAAAGCGGGCGGTTGTCTGCACGAAACCGCCCGTGATCGTCACCCGACGGCGCCGCGCCGACGCCGTGCCCGCAGCCCTTCGATCAGCGACGGCCCCAGGGCCGTCAACGCAGACCCTAGCACCACCAGCAGCGCACCGCCGTAACCCAGGCCGTTGATCTGCTCCGCGTGCACGTACGCCGGCCACATCCAGGCCGCCCAGGCCACGGCGGCAAAGGTCACCAGGGGCGTGATGGCCAGGGTCGCGCTGACCCGCGACGCCTCCCAATGGGCCAGGGCTTCGGCAAACGCGCCATAGGCCACCAGGGTATTGAGGCAGCAGGCCAGCAGCAGCCAACCTTGCAACGGCGTCAGCGCCAGGACCTCCAGCGGATGAACCCAGGGCGTGAGCAGCAGGGCACAGGACAGGTAGATCACCATCATCACCTGCAATGAATTCCACACGCTCAACAACTGCTTCTGGCCCAGGGCATAGAAGGTCCAGACCGCCGATGCCGCCAGCACGGTGAGCACGCCTGCGGTGTAGTCGCCCAGGGACGTCAGCAACTCGGCCAGGCGCTGGTTGAAGAACAACCCAAACCCCACTAGCAACACCAGCAGGCCCAGGCCCTGCCCCAGGCTGAAGCGCTCCTTGAACACCAGCACACTGGCGATCAGCAGCAAGATCGGCCCCATCTGCACCACCAGTTGCGCGGTGCCTGGGCTCAACAGGTTCAGGCCCATCAGGTACAGCACGTAGTTGCCCACCAGGCCGCCCACAGCAAGTGGCACCAGCCAGGCTCCCCGCGGCCCGAGCCGTCGCCAGTCGGGCAAGCGCCGTACCGCCGCCAGGTAGATCAACAGGCACCCGCCGGACACCAGCAAGCGAAACCAGGTCACCGTGACCGGGTCCATCGCTTGCAGCACTTGCTTGAGCTTGATGGGCAGGATGCCCCAGAGCACCGCGGTCACCAACGCGAGGAACAGGCCATAGGCCCAACGACCGGATGAAACGTGCATGCCAACCCCACAAAACCTGCCAGCGACGGGCACATTCTAGGGCCGCAGCCCAGGGTGACACAGCGGCCGTGAGCGGCCGAGCGCAAACAGGACAGTCCAGGTCGCAAACACGCAAGCCGGCCCCATCGGAGCCGGCTCGTATAGCGCCAATCAGCCTAGCGCACGGCCTCGAACAGCCCGGTAGCGCCCATGCCGCCACCCACGCACATGGTGACGATGCCGTAGCGCAGCTTGCGCCGCTGCAGCTCACGCACCAGGTGCCCGACCTGGCGCGAGCCGGTCATGCCATAGGGGTGGCCGATGGCGATCGAGCCGCCATTGACGTTGTAGCGGGCGTTGTCGATCTCCAGGCGCTCGCGGGCATACAGGCACTGGGAAGCGAAGGCCTCGTTGAGTTCCCACAAGTCGATGTCGGCGATGCTCAGGCCCTTGGCCTTGAGCAGCTTGGGTACCGAGAACACCGGGCCGATGCCCATCTCGTCCGGCTCGCAGCCAGCCACAGTGAAGCCACGGAAGAACGCCTTGGGCTTGAGCCCCAGGGCCAGCGCCCGCTCCAGGCTCATCACCAGGGTCATCGAGGCCCCATCGGACAACTGCGAGGAGTTGCCAGCGGTGACCGAACCATCCTCGGCAAACACCGGCTTGAGCGCCGCCAGGTTCTCCAGGGTGGTGTCCGGGCGGTTGCAGTCGTCGCGATCCACCACGCCATCGAGGATCTGCACCTGCCCGGTGTTCTTGTCCTCGACCTTGTACTTGACCGCCATCGGCACGATCTCGTCGTCGAACAGGCCGGCGGCCTGGGCCTGGGCGGTACGCTGCTGGCTCTGCAGGGCGTAGCGGTCCTGGCTTTCACGGCTGACGTTATAGCGTCGAGCCACCACCTCGGCGGTCTGGCCCATGGGGAAATAGATGCCTGGTACCTGCTCCTTGAGCAATGGATTGATCAGGTTCTCGGTATTGACGCTCTTCATGGTCAGGCTGATGGATTCCACCCCGCCGGCGACGATGATGTCGCTGCAGCCGGAGGCGATCTGGTTGGCGGCGATGGCGATCGCCTGCAACCCCGAGGAACAGAAACGGTTGAGGGTCATGCCCGCGGTGCCGGTGCCCAGGGCCGAAAGCACGGCGACGTTGCGCCCGATGTTATAGCCCTGGGCGCCTTCGTTGGAGCCGGCGCCGACGATGCAATCCTCGACGCTGGCCGGGTCGATGCCAGTGCGCGCCAGCAGCGCATTGACACAATGGGCGGCCATGTCGTCCGGGCGGGTCTGGTTGAACTTGCCCCGGAAGGACTTGGCCAGGCCAGTCCGCACGCTGTCGACTATCACCACTTCACGCATGACGCTCTCCTTGTTGTTGCCAGCTCAAGAGCGTCGAGCATAGATCCGCGGCCAACAGGCCGCGACGATCATTCATTAGCCGTATGCGCGGCCATCGACCTACTTCTTGTGCTTCTTGTCGTGCCGCTCGCTGCGCTCGAACGCCTCCTCCAGCGCCCGGTTGAGGGTACGCAGGACCTTGACCCGGGCCCAGCGCTTGTCGTTGGCCTCCACCAGGGTCCAGGGCGCCACTTCGGTACTGGTGCGGTCGACCATATCGCCCACCGCAGTACGGTAGTCGTCCCACTTGTCACGGTTGCGCCAGTCGTCCTCGGTGATCTTGAAGCGCTTGAAGGGGATCTCTTCGCGCTCCTGGAAACGCTCCAGCTGGGTGTCCTTGTCGATGGCCAGCCAAAACTTCACCACGATCACCCGGGCATCGGCCAACTGCTCCTCGAAGTCGTTGATCTCGCTGTAGGCCCGCAGCCAGTCGGCCGGGCTGCAGAAGCCCTCGACCCGCTCCACCAGCACCCGGCCGTACCAGGAACGGTCGAAGATGGTGAACTTGCCCCGGGCCGGGATCTGCCGCCAGAAACGCCAGAGGTAAGGCTGCGCACGCTCGTCTTCGGACGGCGCGGCAATCGGCACGATGCTGTACTGGCGCGGGTCCAGCGCCGCCGCCACCCGGCGGATGGCGCCGCCCTTGCCCGCCGCATCATTGCCCTCGAACACCGCCACCAGGGCGTGCTTGCGCATGCGTTTGTCGCGCAACAGGCCGGCCAGGCGCGCCTGTTCGGTAATCAGTTGCTCTTCGTAGTCGTCCTTGTCCAGGTGCTGGGTCATGTCCAGGCTGTCCAGCAGGCTCAGCTGATCCACCGAGGGTGGCAACGGCGCGGCATTGACCTGGGCCGGCTTGAGGGGCATACGGGCCAGGGCGCTCTGCAATCCCTCCAGGAGAATCCGTCCCACGGTGAGGCTGCGGTAATGCGGGTCGACACCCTCGATCACATGCCAGGGCGCATAGTCGCGACTGGTGCGGCGCAACACCCGCTCGCCATACTTGACGAACTTGTCGTAGGTCTGCGATTGCTGCCAGTCCAGCGGGCTGATGCGCCAGCTGTGCAGCGGGTCTTCCTGCAAGGCCTTGAGCCGGGCCTTCATCTGTTTTTTGGACAGGTGGAACCAGAACTTGAAGATCAATGCGCCCTCATCGCAAAGCATCTTCTCCAGGCGTTCGGCAGCATTGATCGCCTGGTCCAGGCGCGGGTCCTTGATCTCTCCATGCACTCGCCCCTGGAGCATCTGGCTGTACCAGTTGCCGAAGAACACCCCCATGCGGCCCTTGGCCGGGAGCATCCGCCAATAGCGCCAGGCCGGTGGCCGCGACAGCTCCTCGTCGGTCTGCTGGTCGAAAGTACGCACCTCGATCAGGCGCGGGTCCATCCATTCGTTGAGCAGCTTGACCGTCTCGCCCTTGCCCGCTCCTTCCACGCCATTGATCAACACGATCACCGGGAACCTGGCCTTCTGGCGCAACTCGAACTGCGCCTCCAGCAAAGCTTCGCGCAAGGCCGGCACTTCGGCGTCGTAGGTTTCCTTGTCGATGGCGTGACCGATTTCAGCGGATTCGAACATGGGTGGCTCCCTTCCAAGAATTTTCCAAGACTAGCGGATGGCCCCAGGCCAGGGAAAACAAATCTCCGAGCACCAACGCCTTGCCATGGATCAAGCGCCAACCCGGTGATCGGCTAGAATGGCCGCCTTGCGCCACACGAGCCGAACATGACAGCAGAACTGCCCCACGCCCAGCTCGACTGGGACGACCAAGGACGCCCGCGTTCGCGGGTCTTCGACGATGTGTATTTCTCCACCGATTCGGGCCTGGATGAAACCCGCCACGTCTTCATCGAACAGAACCGCCTGGGTGAACGCTTCGCCGCCCTGGCCGCCGGCCAGCGCTTCGTCATCGGCGAGACCGGCTTCGGCACCGGGCTGAACTTCCTCTGCGCCTGGCAACTGTTCCGGCAACAAGCGCCGGCCGGCGCGCGCCTGCATTTCGTCAGCGTCGAGAAATACCCCCTGAGCCACGCCGACCTGCAGCGGGCCCTGGCCCTGTGGCCGGAACTGGCCGAGCTGGCGCAGCCGCTGCTGGGGCAGTACCAGGCGATCCACGGCGGTTTCCAACGCCTGGTGCTGGACGCAGGCAGGGTCACGCTGACCCTGCTGATCGGCGATGCCCTGGAGCAACTGCCGCAACTGGACGCCCAGGTAGACGCCTGGTTCCTCGACGGTTTCGCCCCCTCGAAAAACCCCGAGATGTGGACACCCGAGCTGTTCGCCGAACTGGCTCGCCTGGCCGCACCGGGCGCAAGCATCAGCACCTTCACCAGCACCGGCTGGGTGCGGCGCCTGTTGAACGCCGCCGGCTTCAAGATGAAGCGCACCCCGGGCATCGGTCATAAATGGGAAGTGCTGCGCGGTGAGTTCCTTGGCTGGCCCGAAGAAACTCCCGCTCCGGTAGCAGCCAAACCCTGGTTCGCCCGCCCACCGCGACAAGTCAAGACCGCCCTGGTGATCGGCGGCGGCTTGGCGGGTTGCTCCAGTGCCGCCAGCCTGGCCGCCCGTGGTTGGCAGGTTCAACTGCTCGAGCGCCATGGGCAACTGGCCCAAGAGGCCTCGGGCAATCCCCAGGGCGTGCTCTACCTCAAGCTGTCGGCCCACGGCACGGCGCTGTCGCAGATGATCCTCAGCGGCTTCGGCTATACCCGCCGCCAGCTGGAGCACCTGCAACGAGGCCTGGACTGGGACGGCTGCGGCGTCCTGCAACTGGCGTTCAACGCCAAGGAAGCCGAGCGCCAGGCACAACTGGCCACGGCCTTTGCCCACGACTTGCTGCATATCCTGGACCAGGAGCAAGCCCAGGCCCGGGCCGGCATTGGCCTGGAACACGGCGGGCTGTTCTTCCCCGAAGGGGGCTGGGTCCATCCGCCGGCGCTATGCCAATGGCAAGCCGGGCATTTAGGCATCCAGGTCCTGGCCCATCGACAGGTGCTGGAACTGCGCCGGGTCGACCAGCAGTGGCAGGCCTGGGACGGCGAACAGCTACTGGCCAGCGCTGCCGTGGTGATCCTCGCCGGCGCCGCCGAGATCAAGCAGTTTCCCCCCAGCGCCGAGTTGCCCCTCAAGCGCATCCGTGGGCAGATCACCCGCCTGCCGCAAACGACGCGCAGCCAGGCCCTGGCTACGGTGGTCTGCGCCGAAGGCTATGTCGCCCCGCCCCGGCTGGGGGAGCACACCCTGGGCGCCAGTTTCGACTTCAACAGCCAGGACCTGGCCCCGACCACCGCCGAGCACGCGGGCAACCTGGAGATGCTGCGGGAGATCTCCAACGATCTGCTGCAACGCCTGGACGCCGAGCACCTGCCCCTGGAAGACCTGCAAGGCCGTGCGGCCTTTCGCTGCACCAGCCCGGACTACCTGCCCATCGTCGGTCCGCTGGCGGATGCCGCCGCCTTTGCCCACACCTATGCCGCCCTGGGCCGGGACGCCCGCCAGGTACCGGACCTGCCCTGCCCCTGGCTCGAAGGCCTGTACATCAACAGTGGCCATGGCTCGCGTGGCTTGATCACTGCGCCGCTGTCGGGGGAGCTACTGGCCGCCTGGCTGGAAAACGAGCCCCTGCCACTGCCCAGGAGCGTGGCCGAGGCTTGCCACCCGAACCGCTTCGCCCTGCGCCGGTTGATTCGCGGCAAGCCCTGAAACAGAGCCTCTGCAACCGCTTACCCGAGGCGCAACCTGCTCCTTCCCTGCCCTACCCCGGTCCGTCCGGGGTTGGACAGGACCTGGCGCTTATAACCCATCGATCTAAAACTCCCGAGTTATGCACAGGTCAGTTTCCTGGTAGCCGTCATTTTGGCGGCGACGGATTGACTCTTCCCCAACGGAAAAAACCGGTAAGGACTTATGTGCGGATTAGCTGGAGAACTACGTTTCGATCACCAACCTGCCGACCTTGCGGCAGTTGAACGCATCACCCACCACCTCGCCCCCCGCGGCCCCGACGCCTGGGGCTTCCACAGCCAGGGCCCGATCGCCCTGGGCCATCGCCGCCTGAAGATCATGGACCTGTCGGACGGCTCGGCGCAGCCCATGGTCGATAACCAACTGGGCCTGTCCCTGGCCTTCAATGGCGCGATCTACAACTACCCCGAGCTGCGCGCCGAACTGGAAGCCAAGGGTTATGCCTTTCATTCCGGGGGCGATACCGAAGTACTGCTCAAGGGCTACCACGCCTGGGGCGCCGAGCTGCTGCCCAAGCTCAATGGCATGTTCGCCTTCGCCATATGGGAGCGCGACAGCAAGCGCCTGTTCCTGGCCCGCGATCGCCTGGGGGTCAAGCCCCTGTACCTGTCGCGCACCGGCCAGCGCCTGCGTTTCGCCTCGACCCTGCCGGCACTGCTCAAGGGCGGCGACATCGATCCGCTGCTCGATCCGGTCGCCCTCAACCACTACCTGAACTTCCATGCCGTGGTCCCGGCCCCCAGGACGTTGCTGGCCGGCATCGAGAAACTGCCGCCAGCCACCTGGATGCGCATCGAGGCCGATGGCCGCAGCGAGCAGCAGACCTGGTGGACCCTCGCCTACGGCCCGGCCGCCGACGAAACCCGGCTGACCCTGGAAGACTGGCGCGACCGGGTGCTGGACAGCACCCGTGAAGCGGTGGCCATCCGGCAACGGGCGGCGGTGGACGTCGGCGTGCTGCTGTCCGGCGGCGTCGACTCCAGCCTGCTGGTGGGCCTGCTGCGCGAAGTCGGGGTGGACGAGCTGTCGACCTTCTCCATCGGATTCCAGGATGCCGGCGGCGAACGGGGCGACGAGTTCCAGTATTCCGACCTGATCGCCCGGCACTACGGCACCCGCCATCACCAACTGCGCATCGCCGAGCACGAGATCATCGAGCAGTTGCCGGCGGCGTTTCGCGCCATGAGCGAGCCGATGGTCAGCCACGACTGCATCGCCTTCTATTTGCTGTCCCGGGAAGTGGCCAAGCACTGCAAGGTGGTGCAGAGCGGCCAGGGTGCCGACGAGTTGTTCGCCGGCTACCACTGGTATCCGCAGGTGGACGGCGCCAGCGACCCGTACGCTGCCTACCGCGATGCCTTCTTCGACCGCAGCTACGACGACTACGCCGCCACCGTGCAACCGCAGTGGCTGACCGCCAACGATGCCGCCGGTGATTTCGTCCGCGAACATTTTGCCCGGCCCGGGGCCGAGGCCTCCGTGGACAAGGCCCTGCGCCTGGACAGCACGGTGATGCTGGTGGACGACCCGGTCAAGCGCGTGGACAACATGACCATGGCCTGGGGCCTGGAGGCCCGCACGCCATTTCTCGACTATCGCCTGGTGGAACTCTCGGCCCGGGTCCCGGCGCGCTTCAAGCTGCCAGACGGCGGCAAGCAGGTACTCAAGGAGGCCGCGCGGCTGGTGATTCCCAGCGAGGTCATCGATCGCAAGAAAGGCTACTTCCCGGTACCGGGGCTCAAGCACCTGGAGGGCAAGACCCTGGACTGGGTCCGCGAACTGCTGCTGGACCCGAGCCAGGACCGCGGCCTGTTCAATCCGGCGATGCTCGACCGCCTGCTGACCGATCCCAGGGGCCAGCTGACGCCGTTGCGCGGCTCCAAGCTGTGGCAGCTGGCGGCGTTGAACCTGTGGCTCAGTGAACAAGGAATCTGACCGATGAAAGCCCATGCTACGGCCTACAGCCAACGCCTGCTGCGCGGCCAGGCCCCCTCCTACGAACGCTTGCAGGCGCGTTTTGCCGAAGACGGCAGCGAGCCAGGCAACGACCCGGTCGCCGTGCACTGCGGCTGGGGCCGCCTGCTGATCGGCCATACCTTCCCCGACGCCGCCCGGCTGGCCGAGGAACTGCTCAACGAGCGTCCCGGCGAGCGGGACATCGCGCTGTATGTGGCCGCGCCCCAGCAGGTGCTGGGGCTGGAGCCGGCGCAGCTATTTCTTGACCCCTCCGACACCCTGCGCCTGTGGTTCAGCGACTACCGCCAGGCCACCCGGGTATTCCGTGGCTTTCGTATCCGGCGTGCGCAAAGCGCCGCCGACTGGCAGGCCATCAACCAGCTGTACCTGGCCCGGGGCATGCTGCCCATCGATCCAGAGCGGCTGACCCCACGCCACCAGGGCGGGCCGGTCTACTGGCTGGCCGAGGACGAGGACAGCGGCGCCCTGATCGGCAGCGTCATGGGCCTGGACCATTACAAGGCCTACCAGGACCCGGAGCACGGCAGCAGCCTGTGGTGCCTGGCCGTGGACCCCGACTGCAGCCGACCGGGCGTTGGCGAGGTGTTGGTGCGCCACCTGATCGAACACTTCATGAGCCGTGGCCTGAGCCACCTCGACCTGTCCGTGTTGCACGACAACCGCCAGGCCAAGAACCTCTACGCCAAGCTGGGCTTTCGCACCCTCTCGACCTTCGCCATCAAGCGCAAGAACGGCATCAACCAGCCGTTGTTCCTTGGCCCTGGCCCCCAGGCGCAGTTCAACCCCTATGCCCGGATCATCGTCGAGGAAGCCCATCGCCGGGGTATCGACGTACAGGTCGATGACGCCACCGCCGGCCTGTTCACCCTCAGCCACGGCGGGCGCCGGGTGCGCTGCCGGGAATCCCTGAGCGACCTGACCAGCGCCATCAGCATGACCCTGTGCCAGGACAAGAGCCTGACCCACAAGGTGCTCAAGGACGCCGGACTGAACCTGCCGGCCCAGCGCCTGGCGGGTAACGCCGATGACAACCTGGAGTTCCTCGACGAGCATCGACGGGTGGTGGTCAAGCCCCTGGACGGCGAACAGGGCCAGGGGGTGGCGGTGGACCTGCGCAGCATCGAGGAGGTGCAGCAGGCCATCGACCAGGCTCGCAAGTTCGACAGCCGGGTGCTGCTGGAAAGCTTCCACGAGGGCCTGGACCTGCGCATCCTGGTGATCGGCTTCGAAGTGGTGGCCGCGGCCATCCGCCGCCCGGCACAGATCATCGGCGATGGCCAGCACTCCATCGGCGCGTTGATCGAAGCCCGCAGCCGCCGACGCCAAGCGGCCACCGGTGGCGAGAGCCGGATTCCCCTGGACCACGAGACCCAGCGCACCCTGCACGCCGCCGGCTACGACTACAACAGCGTGCTGGAACCCGGCGAGCTGCTATGCGTGCGGCGTACCGCCAACCTGCACACCGGCGGCACCCTGGAAGACGTCACCGACATCCTCCATCCGCAGCTGGCCGATGCCGCGGTGCGCGCGGCCCGGGCCCTGGATATCCCGGTGGTCGGCCTGGACCTGTTGGTGCCGGCGGCGGACCAGCCCGAATACGTGTTCATCGAAGCCAACGAGCGTGCCGGGCTGGCCAACCACGAACCGCAACCGACGGCCGAGCGCTTTGTCGACCTGCTGTTCCCCCTCAGTCAACCAACCCCCTGAGCCCCTGGGACCTGCGGCGCCAGCGAGTGCCGCAGGTCTTGGACGAAGCCATCGCAGGGCGTTTTTTCATCAGGAGTTTCCATGACCCGCAAGATCGCCGAACCGGACCTCGCCTACCTGCAGAAGGTCCTCCTGGAAATGCTCGCCATTCCCAGCCCCACCGGTTTCACCGACACCATCGTGCGCTATGTCGCCGAGCGCCTGGAAGAACTGGGCATTCCCTTCGAATTGACCCGGCGCGGCACCATCCGCGCCACCCTCAAGGGCCAGAAGAACAGCCCCGACCGGGCCGTCTCGGCGCACCTGGACACCATCGGCGCCAGCGTCCGCGCGGTGAAGGACAACGGCCGCCTGACCCTGGCGCCGGTGGGCTGCTGGTCCAGCCGCTTCGCCGAGGGCAGCCGGGTCAGCCTGTTCACCGACAACGGCGTGCTGCGCGGCAGCGTGCTGCCGTTGATGGCCTCCGGGCACGCCTTCAACACCGCGGTGGACGAGTTGCCCATCAGTTGGGACCACATCGAGCTGCGCCTGGACGCCTACTGCACCACCCGCGCCGACTGCGAATCCCTGGGCATCGGCGTGGGGGACTTCGTCGCGTTCGACCCCCTGCCGGAGCTCACCGAAAGCGGCCATATCAGCGCCCGGCACCTGGATGACAAGGCCGGGGTCGCGGCCCTGCTGGCCGCCCTCAAGGCCATCGTCGACAGCGGCGAACCCTTGTCGATCGACTGCCACCCACTGTTCACCATCACCGAGGAAACCGGTAGCGGTGCCGCCGCAGCCCTGCCCTGGGACGTCAGTGAATTCGTCGGCATCGACATCGCCCCGGTCGCTCCGGGCCAGCACTCCAGCGAGCATGCGGTCAGCGTCGCCATGCAGGACTCCGCCGGCCCCTACGACTACCACCTGTCCCGGCACCTGCTGCGCCTGGCCGGGGAGCACGAGTTGCCGGTACGGCGCGACCTGTTTCGCTATTACTTCAGTGACGCCCATTCGGCGGTCACCGCCGGCCACGATATCCGCACTGCGCTGCTGGCCTTCGGTTGCGACGCCACCCATGGCTACGAACGGACCCATATCGACAGCCTGGCTGCACTGGCCCGGCTGCTGAGCGCCTACATCCTCAGCCCGCCGGTGTTCGCCAGCGACGCCCTACCGGCCCAGGGTTCCCTGGATCGCTTCAGCCACCAACTGGAGCACGATGCGCAAATGGAGAGCGAGACCCGGGTGCCCTCGGTGGACAGCCTGGTGGGCAACCGCTCCTGAGAACCAGCCAGGGGTTTGTGCACGCGGTGGCTGGCGGCGCGCACCTGGCCCCGGTAGCATCCGGGATTGTTTGCCGGAGCCCCCCTTATGCTGATTCCCCACGAGCTGCTTGAAGTCGACACCCTGACCCGCCTGATCGAGGACTTCGTCACCCGCGAAGGTACCGACAACGGCGATGAAACACCGCTGGAAACCCGAGTCCTGCGGGTTCGCCAGGCCCTGGGCAAGGGGCAGGCAGTAATCGTCTTCGACCCCGACAGCGAGCAGTGCCAGTTGATGCTCAAGCACGACGTGCCCAAGGAACTGTTCGACTGAAACACCGCCGGGTCGGGGCTCAAGGGGTCGTGAATCGCGGGCCGAACAGGATGATGCTGGCCCCGATCACACATAGCCCCAGCCCCAGCCAATCCGAGCCCAGGGGCCGGACCCGCTCCACCACTGCCAGCCAGCCAATCGACGCCACGATATAGATGCCCCCGTAGGCGGCATAGGCGCGCCCGGCGTAGGCGGCCTCGACCTTGGTCAGCAGCAGGGCGAACAGGGTCAGGCTGACCAACGCGGGGATGACCCACAGGGCGCTCTTGCCCTGGCGCAACCACATCCAGAAGGCATAGCAGCCGAAGATTTCGAACAGCGCGGCGAGGAAGAACCACAGGTAGTTGAGCATGCAAAGTCTCGTCAGGATTGCCAGATGCCGGCAACCCTAACCAGACCCGGACCCGCGGGCAAGTTCAGCTGGCGCCCTGCCTGGCCTTGGCCCGCATCTTGTCGGCCATCAGCGTCATCTCGTCGTACAGCACCTGGGGGTTCTTCTGCTTCAAGGCCCAAGCCATGCGCCCCTGTTCATGGGGCAGGATCATGAATTGGCCAGCCTCGACCTGGGCATGGATGTAGTCGGCGATCTGGGTCGCGGAAATGGGCGAACTTTCCAGCAGCTTGCCCACCTGGGCCTTCATGGCCGGGGTCGGGCCACGGAAGGAGTCCAGCAGGTTGGTCTGGAAGAACGACGGGCACACCACGTGAACGGCGATTTCCTGCTGCGCCAGCTCGACCAGCAGGCTCTCGGAGAGCGCCACCACACCAGCCTTGGCCACGTTGTAGTTGCTCATCGCCGGCCCCTGCATCAGTGCCGCCATGGAGGCGATGTTGATGATCTTGCCCTTGCTCTGCTCCAGCAGCGGCAGGAAGGCCTTGCAGCCCTTGACCACGCCCATCAGGTTGATCGCGATCTGCCAGTCCCAATCCTCCAGGGACAGCTCGCTGAAGAAGCCACCGGAAGCCACGCCGGCGTTGTTGACGATGATATCGATGCCACCGAACTTGAGCTCGCAAGCCTGGGCGAACGCGGTCAGTTGGCTGTAGTCACGCACATCGCAGCGCTGCACGAAGCCATCGCCACCCGCCTCGCGCACCAGCTTCAGGGTTTCCTGCAAACCGGTTTCGTTGACATCGGACAAGGCCAGCCGCCAACCCTCACGCGCCCAGCGCAAAGCGATTTCGCGCCCCAGACCGGAGCCCGCGCCAGTGATCATCATGCGGTTTTGCATAAGAGTTGCCTTGTTGTTCCGGGAAAGATGAGCGCCAGTGTAGCGAAGGCCCCGACCTCACCCATGCACCATCAGGGTGCTGAATGGCGCGGGCAAACCCGTGCCTCGGTCCCAGGCCTGTCCTGGCCACTCTCCGTGCCTGGAACTGGCAACCGGCAGGCAATGAACTTGAATCTTCCCTGCCCTACCCAGGTCGGAATCAGTAGGAGCGTCGCTGCTGCAGGACCGACAGTCCTGCAGCAGCCGGCCATCGAACAACACACCAGGCAAGGACATCGATATGGGCACTCTTTTGATCATCATCCTGATTCTGCTGCTGATTGGCGGCCTGCCGGTATTTCCCCATTCAAGAAGCTGGGGCTACGGTCCCTCGGGGCTCATTGGCACGGTGCTGGTGGTGCTGCTGGTCTTGCTGTTGCTTGGCAGGATCTAGCCCGTCGCCTCGCCCACGACCAGCCACCTAGCGTTATTCCCGGTTTCCCCCAGGCAAAAAAACACCCCTGCAGGAGGGGTGTTCAGTCAGTCAGCTAACAGGCCGGGAATCAGTCGGGCTTGCCATTGACCACGCCTGCGGTGTTATCCATCAGGCTCTTGGTAGCGGTCTGCAGGAACGACTCCAGCTTCTGCTTGAGTTGGGCCTCATCGGCGGCCTCGGGGATCTGCTCGCCAGTAGGGTTGCTGCCCAGCTCATACTTGTACAGCCGCGGCGGCATGTCCTTGGGCAGTACCAGCACGCGATCGGCCGTCAGCAGGGCTACGGTCTGGTCGCTGCCGGACGGCTTGATCACACCAAAGCCCTTGTCACCTTCCGGCAGGTTGAGCAAGTCACGTCCCCAGCACTGATGCAGCACATCACCACCCAGGCGGCCCATGATGGTCGGCACGATGTCGATCTGGGTCCCCACAGTGTGGTCACGCTGGCCGAACTTCTCCTGGATGCCCGGAGCGATCATCAGCATCGGCACGTTGAAACGCCCCAGGTCCATTTCGGTGATCTGCTGCTCGTTGCCAAAACCATGGTCACCGACCACGACAAACAGCGTCTCCTTGAAGTAGGGCTCCTTGCTCGCCTTCTCGAAGAACTGGCCCAGGGCCCAGTCGGAGTAACGCATGGCGGTCAAGTGTTCGTTGAGGCTGCCACGATCGGTCACCTTCTCCACCGGCAACGGTGTCGGCAACGCGTACGGCGTGTGGTTGGACAGGGTTTGCAGCAGGGCGTAGAACGGCCCCTTGCCTTCCCGGGCCTTCAGCTCTTCCAAGCCACGATTGAACATATCCTGGTCGGACACGCCCCAAGTCGGATCGGAGAACACCGGGTTGACGAAGTCGTTACGGCCGATGAAGTTGGTCATGCCCTGGTTGCTGAAGAACCCCGACTGGTTGTCCCAGGCGAAGTCGCCATTGTAGACATACACATCATCGAACTTGCGCGCGCTGAGCAGTTGCGGCAGGCCGGAAAGCTTGTGGCTGCCTTCCGGGGTCTGCATCAGGTATTCGAAACCTGGCAGGTTGGGGAAGCAGGCCATGGTGGCGAACATGCCCTGGTGGGTATGAGTGCCGTTGGAGAAGAAGCGATCGAACAGCAGGCCCTGCTTGGACAGCTTGTCGAAATACGGAGTGATTTCCCCAGGACGTCCCAAGGCCCCCACAGAATGTCCAGCAAAGCTTTCCATGAGGATGACGACGACATTCTTGATCGGCAGGGTCTTGTCGGCATCCGGCGTGTAGTTACGGCGTACAGCTGCAATGTCGGCATCCACCAGCTTATCGCTCGGGACCAGCAGCATGTCGCGTACGGTCTGCTGTGCCTCAGGCTGGGGCAGGGTCGCCTTCCAGATATTGGTCCGGTCCTCGGACATGCGGTCCTTGGCGGCGGCGAGCAATTGCAGCGTGCCGTTAAGGCCCAGCTGGTTGGCGAAGTTCGACTCAGTGGTGTAGACATCGCCCCAGCGCATGGGCGGGCCTTGGCGCAGGGTGCCACGGGCAGCGACCACGCAGATCACCAGGCACACCACGAATACCGCCAGCCGGGTATACCAGGGAGCGACCTGGCGGGTCCCGATGTTGCCACCGCTGAATGGGCCACGAGGGCGGGTGGCACGGTCGGCCCCCTTGAACGCCAGGCTCAGCAGCCAGGTTCCCACGGCCCAGGCCAACAGATAGCGAACCACCGGGAAGCCATACCAGAGCATGCTCATCACGGTCTTCGGATCTTCCTTCACGTATTGGAAGACCAGGCCGTTGAGGCGCTGGTGGAATTCGCGATAGAAGTCCATCTCCATCAGGCCGAGGAACAACGCGATGCTGGACGTCACGGTCAGCCAGAAGCGCAGCACGCCACGGGCAGCCATGGCTCGGGCGCTGAACAGCGCCAGGACCAGGGGCACGCTGATATAGACCACCAGGCGCAGGTCGAAACGCAGCCCGTTGGCGAACGCCTCGAGGAAGGTCGAGGCCGGCGTGTCGAGAATCATCTCGCGGTTGTAGATCAACAGCGCAACGCGCAACAGGGAGAGCATCACCATCATGACCAGCGCACAAAGGAGCGTGTAGGCCAGGTGGGATTTAACGGTCGGTTGCAGCAGGCGATTCGAGGATCGCTGCTGGCTCAGGGCATCCGAGTTTGCCATGTCGTTTTAGGACCCATTGGAAGTTAAATTGCAAAAAGCTAGCGGCGTTCTGCCCTCTTGTTTGCCACCAGGGCGCCGGGGAAATACGCGGTGCGCGAATGTTGCACGATCACTCAAGGCATTGCCATTGATTCGTGGAAGACCGCGTCACCCACGTTACCAATGGCTCTGGCACAAGAGATTGCAGGGGGTTATACCGAGGAATAAGCGCCGGGGAATTGTCTTAAAGCGTTTGTGAAAATTTCGTTCAACGCATGTTTAGTCACAAAAAAGGGCCTTGCGGCCCTTTTTCATGTAACCACTTGCGGCACCGTCCACCTTGGGATTCAGAGACGGACATCACCTCGTGGGCCGGCAATGGCCCAGATGATCAACCCAAGCACCGGCAGGAAAATGATCAGCAGTACCCAGAGGATCTTCATCCCGGTCTCGGCACCGCTTTTCAGGACGTTGATGATGGCCCAGATATCCAGGGCCAGGATGATCAGGCCGACCAGGCCGTTGAAGGTGGAACCCATGATGTCGCTCCCGAATGATGGCATGTTTCTTCTAGGATAGCCGGGGCGTGGCAGGGTTCCGTTTTATTCCGGTGCCGCGGACAACTCAAACGTGCAGCGCAACCTTCAATGCTTCCAGGGCTGGGGCTGCGCTGATCCCGACTTCGGCACACAGTTCCAGGACCCGTGGCACATCGTTGCCGTAGACCAGCACCATCTGCAATTGGTCGTCGAGCAACTGGCTGAAATTCATCAGCACATAACCGCCGTTCTCCGGATTCATGCTACCCATCTGGATCTGGATACGGTTCAGGGCGGTCAACGCCTCGGTCTTGGCCAGCTGCTTGGGCTTGATATTGAAGGACACTTCCTGCCCGAACGAAGCCACGATCCCGGAGAACAGCTCCACATAGGTGTCCGCCTGGAACAGCACGGTATCAGGCAGGCTGCCGACCACCACCCACTCCCCCAGGGGAATGGGAAAGCTGTCGTCGTAGTTGATATCGGGATTGGCCGCCAGGAACGCCTCGGGGTCGGCATACGCCTGGGCCGCTTCGTCCGCGATGCGCTGGATCTCGGCATCGCCCATGCACCCGGAGCTGATTTTGCTGATGAGTTCGATAAGGGCGGTTTTCATGGGCATATCCTGCAGGCAAGGGAATTTCGAGGGCGCGAAGGATAGCCTAAAGTGCAGCGTTGCTCCTATTGCCGTCACGAGGGCACCCAGCCCTCGTACGGCCCACAGCGTCAACCCAGGATTTTTTCCAGTTGCGCCGTGGTATCGGCAGCCCCCATGGTCCTGGCTGCCTCAAGGGCATTGACGCCATTGGCATCACGAGCCTTGGGATCAGCCCCCTGGCCGATCAGGTAGGTCACGATCTCGGTACGGTTGAACATCGCCGCCATCATCAAGGCAGTGCGCCCATCGAAGGAGGCCCCTTCCACCTGCGCTCCACCCTCTACCAGCGCCTGGACCACCGCCAGGTCACCCTTGAAAGCGGCACCGGCAATCGGGCTCTGGCCGTTGTCATTACGGATCTCAGGGTCGGCCTTGTGCTTGAGCAGTACCTTTACCGCATCCACATGCCCGTAGTAGGCAGTGAGCATCAGCAAGGTGTCACCCTTGTGATTGCGCAGGTTGACCGGCAGGCCACCAGCGGCCAGCCGGTCGAGCATCTGGGCATCGCCCTGGCGAGCGACGTTGAATACCTGCTCGACAAACTGGGCAGCCTCGTCTTCGGTCATCTGGCGGCTTTTGTCGGTCATCGGAAACTCCAGGTTCGGCAAATCGGAAAGCCGCTAGTTTCCCCAAGCCAACCGCGGCCTGTCATCCCCTTTTTCCCAAGAGCGGCCATAGACAGAATCAATAGCGCAGGCGACCGCCCTGGATATCGGCCAGAAGCTGCGGGGTCAGCCGCACATAGGTGTCCGTGCCCGGCAACCAGGCATAGACCGGATCGTCGCCAGTGTGCTCAAGATCGAAGGCCTGCTCCTTGAGGCGGCTCTTCTGGTACTTGAAAGTACCGGTGGTATCCATCTTCACCTTGATCCGCAAGAACAGCGGTACCGCGTAGGACGGCAGTTGCTGCCTGGCAAACTGCAGCAAGGCATTGAAGTCCAGGGTCGCCAGGGACTCCGCCGGCGTAATCGCCACCATCCCGGCCCGCCCGTTGGTGTTGTGGATTTCAACCCCATAGGCCACCACCTCGGCAATCTGCGGGTGCCCCAGGAGAATATTCTCCACTTCGGTGGTCGACACGTTTTCGCCCTTCCAGCGATAGGTGTCGCCCAGGCGATCGACGAACTGCACATGGCCGAAGCCTATGTCGCGTAGCAAGTCGCCGGTATTGAAGTAGCTATCGCCCTTCTCGAACACATCCTTGAGGATCACCTTGAGGTTCTTCTCCGGGTCGGTGTATCCATCCAGGGGCGCCTTGTCATCGATCTTCGCCAGCAGCAGGCCCTGCCCCCCCTTGGCAACCTTCTGCATAAAGCCCTGGCTATTGCGCAAGGGCGCACCGGTGTCGTGGGCGTACTCCACCAGGGCCCAGGGGATCAGGGAAAAACCCACGGTATTGTCGAAGTTGAGAATATTGCTGAAGCCGATATTGCCGTCGCTGGCGGCATACAGCTCGCAGATATGATTCACGCCAAAGCGCTGCTTGAACTCGCTCCAGACACCTGGTCGCAAGCCGTTGCCGATCATCTTGAAGACACCATGGTCGTTATCGCGCTCAGAGCCCGGCTGGTCGATCAGGTAACGGCACAATTCACCGACATAACCGATGGTGGTCGCCTTGAAGCGCCGGGCATCGTCCCAGAACTGGCTGGCGCTGAACTTGCGGCGGATGGCGAAACCCGAGGCACCGGTGATGGCCGAGCCCCAGCACACGCACAGGCCCGTGGCGTGGTAGAGCGGCAAGGTGCAATACACCACATCCGCAGGCTGCATATCCAGGGCGATGGTGCCGAAGCCGGCACTGGTGCGCATCCAGCGCCCATGCTTGAAGATCCCGGCCTTGGGCAGGCCCGTGGTGCCGGAGGTGTAGATATAGAAGCAGGGGTCGTCGAGAAAGACCTGCTGGGTCTGGGGCAGGTTGTCCGACGGGTATCCAGCACTCTCGGCCATCACATTGACCAGCCCCTCGGGAGTCGGGCCAGGATCGGCCAGGGTGTCTTGATCGGCCACGTACCAGGTGCGTCGCGAGTCGATTCCGACCTGGTCGCGCACCGCCGAATAGGCGCCCAGCAACTCGGCACCGACCACGATTGCCACCGGCTTCACCAACGCCAGGCTGTGTACCAGCACACCCTGGGTCTGCGCGGTATTGACCATGGCACAGATGCCCCCCAGCTTGGCCACCGCCAGCACGGTGACCAGCAACTCGGGGCGATTCTCGATGAAGATCGCCAGCACATCGCCCTTGACGATGCCCTGCCCCTGCAAGTAGGCCGCGATGCGGTTGGCCCATTGATTGACCTGGGAATAACTCAGCACCCGGTCGCCACACAGCAAGGCCGGACCATCGGGATTGCGTCTGCTTGCTTGCTCGAAGCTCCAGCCCAGGCCACAGGGCTGGTCGGGTTTCTCGATGTTCCCTGCCTTCATGCCGCGCACCACCCGTGGCAGTGCCCTGGCAATGGACGGCACCTTACGCAGCATCATGCCCCAGGTGATCATGTCGCTCTTGTGCTTGTTCATGGTTGCTCCGATTCGACGACGAAGGTCTGTCCCGGCAAGCTGCCGGGCATTGGCAACAGATCGCACCAGGCTCAGCCCGGGATGGCGATCCGACAGGCCGCCAGGCCACGATCACGGGCCACGTCACGGAGGGAAAAAAGGCAGGGTTGGCGCCAGGCCCCGAAAAGAGCCGGCGGTACGGTGCAGAGATATTTCATGGAGGCGTCCTATGTTCTTATTATCCGTCGGGCGGGATCGCAAGATCGCGCCGCTACACATTCCATGTCGCTGGAACCCACCCTCAAGCACCTGCGCAAGGAGCCTACTGCCAGGGGGTAACGAGCTGAAAAATACGTCAGCGATCTCGAGCCTGTACACGAGGTTTTTGCAAACTTTTGTATCTCTGCAGCGACCTCGCCGGCCCTGTTCCACCCATTGAAATTTATCCTCTGGGCAGCGCTCGCATTCCATGCCTTAAGGCCCTGCCTGACCTTGCGACAACCTGCAAAATGCAGGGTGCACGATGCCCGTTCATGCATTTTGCACGAACTGATTTTCTTGACACAAATATAACTAATTGATTTATAAAGACTTTTTAAAAAGACAATACTGGCACAATCACTGCACCTATCACTTCACGTTGCCCTTCAAGCACTCACGGAGCTGATAGACATGAGCCTGATCCAAGAAAAGTTTTCTTCCCTGTTCTCCAACTTCGAAGTGACCACCCTGGCCCGCCCCGATGGCGGCATCCTGCTGACCCTGCGCAATAGCGAGGGCAAGGAATTCAAGCGCTCGATCTCCTATGCGCAGCTACATGCCTCGGACCAGTTGTCCTGGGTCATCAGTGCCATTCGCCGTGACTTGGCCGAACAGGCCAGCGAATTGCCCCAGATCTCGATGCTGCAAAGCCAGAACCGCTTCGCCCTGCCGACTTACCACTCCCTGTAAGCCGCGCTGGATTCAAGTGCTCGGGCCGACCCCACCTTGCGTGGCGTCGGCCCGAGTGCATTGGGGGACAGGTTTGTTACTAGTCTTCCAGGCGTGGGAAACGGCTGGCGATATCATCGCCAGTGGCCCTCGCGGCCTGCGCTGCATCTTTGCCGGACAAACGGACGGCCAGCAGATTCGGGCGCTCCCCCATATCGAACCAATGAGCGATACCCGCTGGCAGCGACACCAGGTCATGCCTTTCGCACACCAGGCCATAGACGTAGTCATCGATGTGCAAGTAGAGCAGGCCACGTCCGGCGACGAACCAGTGTGCCTGGGCGACATCCAGCCGCTGCTCCTCGGGAAGATTGGCATCGATATCCGCGAAACTGCCCTTGCGGCTGAGCACGGCGAACGAGCCATGGCCACGTTCGACCGACAACTGATCGAGCGCCTCCCGGCAGGCTGCCAGTACCTCCTGCTCGGCGGTTCCCGGCTCGACCCGAACGCTGGCCGGCCAGCGCTCGAAACCAACGCCCCGCTCGACCAGGGTCGCGGCGATATCCTCGAAGTGGGTCAACACCTTGTTCGGCAGGTCCGGGCTGGATACGTGATAGACGGACAGGCTGCTCATCATGCAATTCCTCGGTTTCGGTAACACCCCAAGGGCCGCCTGGGGCTACACATCAGCTGGCAGCTTCTTCAACTAAAGAAAGCCAGGGCAGTTAGGGTGACTTGAAAGCATGCACCCCAGGACAGGTTCAAGACCTCTCCTCGGGCATGCGGGTGGCAATGATAACGGCTGCAGCCAGGGCCGCGACGCTCGCCATACTAAAGGTCAATGTCGCCCCCAGGGCATTCCAGCTATAGCCTGAATACAGGGCCCCCAGGGCGCCCCCAGTACCCGCCAGGGCTGCGTAAAGCGCCTGGCCCTGGCCTTGCTGGCGTGCGCCGAAGCTGCGTTGGACGAAATGAATGGCCGCCGCATGGAAGCTGCCGAAAGTCGCGGCGTGCAGCACCTGGGCCAGCAACAGCACCCAGAGGAACTCCGCCAGGCTGCCCAGGAGCAACCAGCGCAGGGCTGCCAGCAGGAAACTGGCCAGCAGCACCCGGCGCACGGAAAACCGCGCCAGGATCCGGCTCATGGCCAGGAACATCAGCACTTCGGCCACCACCCCCAGAGCCCAGAGCATGCCGATCAGGCCACGACTGTAGCCCAGTCGCTCCAGGTGCAGGGTCAGGAAGGTGTAGTAAGGCCCATGGCTCATCTGCATCAGTGCCACGCACAGATAGAAAGCCAGCACGCCAGGCTTGAGAAGCTGCTGGACAAAACCCTCGCCTGCCGGGCGCTGCCCATGGGCCTGGGGTTGGGCGTTGGGCACCCACAAGCTGCTGAGCACGATACCGCCCATGATCACCACCAGCGTGACCGGGTAGATATCCAGGCTCAACCACTCGAACAGTCGCCCCAGGGCCACCACCGTGAGAATGAAACCGATGGACCCCCAAAGGCGAATCTGGCTGTAGCGCGAGGCCTGGCCCTGCAAATGGGCCAGGGTGATGACCTCGAACTGCGGCAGGACCGCATGCCAGAAGAATGCATGCAGGGCCATGACCATCGCCAGCCAGGCGTAGCTCTTGTCGACGAAGATCAGAGAGAAGCTGGCCAGCGTGCAAACGGCGCCAAAGCGCACGATAGCCAGGCGCCGGCCGGTGTAGTCGCCAAGCCAGCCCCAGAGGTTCGGCGCCACGCACCGCATGAGCATGGGGATGGCCACCAGCTCGCCGATCCGCGCGCTGGAAAACCCCAGGTGGTCGAAATACAGCGCCAGGAATGGCGCGGTCGAACCCAGCAGCGCGAAATAGAACAGGTAGAAACTGGAAAGCCGCCAGTACGGCAATGCCGCCACGGTCATCAGACCGCGGCGACTGGCAGAGCCACCATTACAGCTGGCCCAGCACTGGGGTACCGACCCGTACGTCGGCGTTCTGGCCGCGATGACGCAGCAAGTGATCCATCAACACGATGGCCATCATCGCCTCGGCGATCGGTGTGGCGCGGATGCCGACACATGGGTCGTGACGGCCCTTGGTGATCACGTCCACCGGGTTACCGTCGACATCGATGGAGCGGCCCGGGGTGGTGATGCTGGAAGTCGGCTTGAGGGCCAGGTGGGCAACGATCGGCTGGCCCGAGGAGATGCCACCGAGGATGCCGCCGGCGTTGTTGCTGAGGAAACCTTCCGGCGTCAGCTCGTCCCGGTGTTCCGTGCCACGCTGGGCCACCGAAGCGAAACCGGCACCGATTTCCACGCCCTTGACCGCGTTGATGCTCATCAGCGCATGGGCCAGCTCGGCGTCCAGGCGATCGAAGATCGGCTCGCCCAACCCAGGCATCACGCCCTCGGCAACGACGGTGATCTTCGCGCCCACGGAATCCTGGTCACGGCGCAGCTGGTCCATGTAGGCCTCCAGCTCCGGCACCTTGTCCGGATCAGGGCTGAAGAAGGCGTTGTCCTCCACGCTGTCCCAGGTCTTGAAGGGGATTTCGATCGGGCCCAGCTGGCTCATGTAGCCACGCACCACGATGCCCTGGCTGGCCAGGTACTTCTTGGCAATGGCACCGGCTGCCACGCGCATGGCGGTTTCCCGCGCCGAGCTGCGACCGCCGCCACGATAGTCGCGGATCCCGTACTTGTGGTGATAGGTGTAGTCAGCGTGGGCTGGGCGAAACAGATCCTTGATCGCCGAGTAGTCCTTGGATTTCTGGTCAGTGTTGCGGATCAGCAGGCCAATGGAGCAGCCGGTGGTCTTGCCTTCGAAGACCCCGGAGAGGATCTCGACCTCGTCGGGCTCCTGGCGCTGGGTGGTATGGCGGCTGGTGCCGGGCTTGCGTCGATCGAGGTCGCGCTGCAGGTCCTGCAGGGACAGCTCCAGGCCCGGCGGACAGCCGTCGACAATGGCGACCAACGCCGGCCCATGACTTTCGCCTGCGGTGGTGACAGTGAACAGCTTGCCGTAGGTATTGCCGGACATGCGGGATGCTCCATGAAATCAGCTGGAATGACTCAATCTGGACCAGGGCCTGTTACGGCTTGTCGATCATCCATCGACCTACGGCAACAGCTCCCAGCAGCGCGCCAGTATACGCAGGCAACCCAACTAGTTCATCCTCGAACCTTCTGTTCCCTGCCGAGTCCAACCGGCACCTTATCCATGATGGCGTGATGATGCTGCGAGCCCTTCTGCTGAGTCTTCTACTGTTCACCGGCCTGGCCCAGGCCACCATCCTGCAGCGCCCCATCAGCCTCGACACCGGGCACGGCGAGCTGTACGGCTCGCTATTGCTGCCCAAGTCAGAGCAACCGGTGCCAGTGGTCTTGATCATTTCCGGTTCCGGGCCGACCGACCGCGACGGCAACAATCCCGACGGTGGCCGCACCGACAGCCTCAAGCGCCTGGCCTGGGTCCTGGCCCGGCACAACATCGCCAGCGTGCGCTACGACAAGCGTGGCGTGGCCGCCAGCCTCGCGGCCACCCCGGATGAGCGCAACCTGACCCTGGATGCCTACGTGGCCGATGCCGTGGCCTGGGGCAACAAGCTCAAGGCCGATCCACGCCTGGGACGCCTGATCGTACTGGGACACAGCGAAGGCGCATTGATCGCCAGCCTCGCCGCCCCGCAACTGGACGCTGCCGGGGTGATCTCCATCGCCGGCACCGCCCGCCCGGTGGACCAGGTCCTGCGCCAGCAACTGAGCTATCGCCTCCCCCCGGCATTGATGGTGCGGGCCAACGAACTGCTCGACAGCATCAAGTCCGGCAAGGTCGATAGCGACGTGCCAGCGGCGCTGCAGGTCATCTTCCGCCCCAGCGTGCAGCCCTACCTGATCACGCTGTTTCGTGAAGATCCGGCCGCCGCCTTTGCCCGCTTGAAAATGCCGGCACTGATCGTCCAGGGCAGCAACGACATCCAGGTCAGCGTCGACGATGCCAAGGTGCTCAAGGCCGCCAAGCCGGATGCCCGGCTGACGTTGATCGAGGGCATGAACCATGTGATGCGCATCGTGCCCAACGATCTTCGGCGCCAGCTGGACTCCTACAAGGACCCGCAACTTCCGCTGGCGGCACAGTTGGGCAGCACCGTCATCGATTTTATTGACGGACTTCACACCCGTTAGCAGGTGTTAACCCTCCAGTCCTGGAAAAAACGGCCGATAAGCCTTTGCCGGCCGTTCGATTGCTGTCGGCGCACAGCGATTGGACAGGACTTTGCGTTATGACTGATACCCAGAATTCACCTGCTGCCGAGCAGGAAGAGGCCGCCCCGGAGCGGGCTCCACTGCCTTGGGCGGATGTCCAGGTCGAACATCGCAAGATGCTACGCCTGGCGCCCTTGCAAACCGATCGTGCTACGGGTGCACGCCCCCTGCGCTTTATCGAGTTTGGCTATGCCGAACGCAGTAACAAGGACTACAGCCTGCTACGCATGGTTGTCAGCCTGCCTGGCCAACGGGTCCGCAAGGAACAGAATCACCTGGACGTGTGGGTCGAGCACGAAACCCGTCGGGTATTCTTCGAGCCCGAAAGCGGCTTGCAGATCGAACCGCTGAATCGTGGTATCGGTCGCTTCCTACTGGCGCAAGCCACGCAATGGGCGCAAAAGAAGTGGTCGCACTACCGGGTCGATGGTTTCGAGCTGGCCAACAAGGATGCACTGAACGAAGACACCCGACTGCGCCGCGACCATGTGTTGCGCACCCTGGGCCTGGATGTGGTGTATGCCGATGCCCAGCATCTCAAGGGCAGCGTCAAGGATATCCAGGTCGGTGAGTTGCAGAGCCAGTGGAACACCGAGAAGCTGCAGTTCGTGGAAATCCTCGAAGCCGCACAGATGCTCCAGCAGGCCGAGCAGAACCTGGAAGAGCTGGAAGGCAAGCTGCGCAAGCAGGAAGAGAAAGTCACCAAGTACAAGCGCGAAGACACCGGCTTGCGCTTCACCATCACCTGCCTGGTGGCCTTCGCGGTGTTCCAGGCCGGGCTGCTGATCTGGATCGCGACTCACCGCTGAGTCGCGACCACATTGCCCATGGCCCGTATTGCACGGGCCGGCGAATCCCTCAGAGACGCGAAGCGAACAACGCCTGGTGCTGACGGCATTGTTCGGCGGTCAGCATGAACACTCCATGGCCACCGCGCTGGAAATCCAGCCAGGCGAAATCGACCTCTGGATACAGCGCCTCGACGTGCACCTGGCTATTGCCCACCTCGACGATCATCAATCCCTTCTCGGTCAGGTGATCGGCGGCTTCGGCCAGCATGCGCCGCACCAGGTTCAAGCCATCGTCACCACAGGCCAGGCCCAGTTCCGGCTCATGCTGGTACTCCTCGGGCATGTCGGCAAAATCCTCGGCATCGACGTAAGGCGGATTGGAGACGATGAGGTCGAAACGCTGTCCCGGCAGGCCAGCAAAGCCGTCGCCCTGCACAGTGAAGACTCGCTCATCGACGCCGTGGCGCTCGATGTTCTGGTTGGCGACTTCCAGGGCCTCGAAGGACAGGTCGGCCAGTACCACCTCGGCCTCGCGGAACTCGTAGGCACAGGCGATGCCGATGCAGCCGGAGCCGGTGCACAGGTCGAGGATTCGCGCCGGCTCATTGGCAAGCCACGGCTCGAAGCGCTTCTCGATCAGTTCACCGATGGGCGAACGGGGAATCAGCACGCGTTCGTCGACCACGAACGGCAAGCCACAGAACCAGGCTTCCCCTAGCAGGTAGGCCACGGGCACGCGGTCTTCGATACGGCGCTTGAGCAAATGCTGCAGATGGACCAGCTCGTTGTCTTCCAACGCGCAGTCCAGGTAGCTATCGGCAATTTCCCACGGCAGATGCAAGGCACCCAGCACCAGCTGGCGAGCTTCGTCCCAGGCATTATCGGTGCCATGGCCGAAGAACAGATTCTCCCCATGAAAACGGCTGACGGCCCAGCGGATATGGTCACGCAAGGTGCGAAGACGGGAAGTGATCACGGAACAGACTCCTGACAAAACGACCGGCGATTCTAACAGCCAAAACCGTTGCCGACTAAGCGTGAAAACCATCGCGGCACAATCGACCTGTCACTGCCCGGCCCTTCCCCAAACAGCGCTCGACGATGGTCCTTGACATGGCTGTAAGCCAGCAACGACGCCCCTTACGTTAGTAGCGATTCACAGAAGCGCTCCGCCAGAGGACAATGTCGCAAAAGCCCCACTCACAGGAGCCCCAGAATGTCCGTTCCAAAGACGATGTTTCAACTCAGCGGTCGTGGTTATGCGGCGGCCAACTTGAGCCACGCGACCCTTGTGATCATCGACGCCCAGAAAGAGTACCTCAGCGGCCCCCTGGCCCTGTCCGGCATGGATGCTGCGGTAGCCAACATCCGCCAACTGCTGGCAGCGGCCCGTGCCGCCGGTCGGCCCATCGTGCATGTGCGCCATCTCGGTACCGTCGGCGGCCTGTTCGACCCCCAGGGCGAACGCGGCGAGTTCATCCCAGGCCTTGAACCCCAGGGTGACGAAACCATCATCGGCAAGCTGCTGCCCAGCGCGTTCCATGGCACCGAACTTGAAAAACGCCTGCAGGATCTCGGCTCGCTGGACCTGATCGTGGCCGGTTTCATGAGCCATTCCAGCGTCAGCACCACCGTGCGCGCGGCAAAGAACCTGGGCTTTCGCTGCACCCTGGTGGAAGATGCCTGCGCCACCCGCGACCTGCCCCACAAAGGCGGCATCCTCAGTGCCGAACACGTCCAGCAGACCGAAATGGCGATCATGGCCGACAACTTCGCTACCCTCGCCCTGACGGCCAGCCTGATCTGATCGTCCCTGATGAGCGGCTGATCGCCGCTCATCCATGAATGCCTCGCATTTGCAGCAATTACCCGAGCCTCAGGAACCACCCGAGCAACTTCCGGTCGAAGGGCCGATACCCACTGAGGAAGGTCGGAATGAAGATATCCGATGGTTTTGACGCACGTCGGCTGCGGCCCAAGAGCCCGCGGAACTGGCGCCTGCGCTTGGGAGCGGCATTCTCCGCGTTGCTGGCGACCTGCGGCATCCTGCTGGCTATGGCCGGCTTCGCGAGCCTGCTCGGACGCATCCCCGCGCTGGGCGAGGTCAACGCCCGCCCGCTGGGCTCGACGATCATCCTCCTGCTCGGCCTGGTGGTGCTGTATATCGGCATCCGCCTATGGCGCCGCTGCCGCCGCCGCATGCGCCAGCCACTCGCGCTGAACATGGCTCCACACCTGATGAAAAAACACGACTGACACTTCCAAGGCGCAATTTACGCGCCTTGCTGCGTGCCGACTTGGGTAAACTAGCCGCCCTTCGCGGAGGCTGACATGCAAGACGACGACTTTTCCCTGTTCAAGAACGAGATGCGCGGCATCAAGCCGATCAAGCATGATCGTGCCGAAACAGGCAAACCCAAGACCGATCGGGCGCAGATCGCCAAGCTGCGCCAGGCCGCCACCATTCGTAGCGAAACCACCACGGTGGACGGACTGTCCGACCAGTTCGTGATCGATGTAGGTCCTGAAGATGAGCTAATGTGGGCCCGTGACGGCGTCCAGGACAGCCAGATGCGCAAGCTGAAATTGGCCCAGATTCCCTTTGAAGGTAGCCTCGACCTACACGGAATGACCGTGGAAAAGGCTCGAGAAACCCTCTGGGCGTTTCTTGCCGAAGCCACCAAGCTGGAGGTTCGCTGCGTACGGGTCACCCACGGCAAGGCCGTGCGCCTGGATGGCAAGCGCCCCATGATCAAGAGCCATGTCAACACCTGGCTGCGCCAGCATCCACAGGTACTGGGCTTTGCCTCCTGCCAGGCCAAGCACGGCGGTACCGGAGCGCTGTACGTGATGCTCAAACGCACCATGATGGAAGGCCGCGACGAATAAAGGCGCTGCGTCACGCTTGCAGCGCCGTGCCCGCCACCGTACCCTTGCCCTTTGCGTAAATCCCACAGGTAGTTTCATGTCCCTGGAACAGAATTACACCGCGATCCTCGGCCAACTGGGCGAGGACGTCTCCCGCGAGGGCCTGCTCGATACGCCCAAGCGCGCCGCCAAAGCCATGCAGTATCTTTGCCGCGGTTATGCACAAACCCTGGAAGAAGTCACCAACGGTGCCTTGTTCAGCTCCGACAACAGCGAAATGGTGCTGGTCAAGGACATCGAGCTCTACTCGCTGTGCGAACACCACCTGCTGCCTTTCATCGGCAAGGCCCATGTGGCCTACATCCCTAGCGGCAAGGTCCTGGGGCTGTCGAAGGTCGCGCGCATCGTCGACATGTACGCTCGTCGCCTGCAGATCCAGGAAAACCTCAGCCGGCAGATCGCCGACGCCGTCCAGCAAGTAACCGGCGCCCTGGGCGTGGCCGTGGTGATCGAAGCCAAGCACATGTGCATGATGATGCGCGGTGTGGAGAAGCAGAACTCGTCGATGATCACCTCGGTGATGCTCGGCGAATTCCGCGAGAATGCCGCGACCCGCAGCGAGTTCCTCAGCCTGATCAAGTGACGGGCGGAGAGTGAAAAGACCGGCGTTGATCGCCGGTTTTTTTCGCCTGGCAAAAATCAGGTAAGCTGCCGCCCCTTCATTCATGGGCAAGAGGCAACACCGTGATCGTCAAAGCGCTGCGAGTCGGCCTGGGCCAACTCATCATTTTCATCGACTTCATCACCCGCCCGCGCAAGCAAAAGCGCAGCGCCGCCGCCCAGGCCCAGGTCGAACAGGCCGCCAAGGGCCTGCGCCTGTACCAGTTCCACGCCTGCCCCTTCTGCGTGAAAACCCGCCGTACCTTGCACCGCCTGAACGTGCCGGTGGCACTGCATGACGCCAAGAACAACCCGCAGGACCGCCAGGCCTTGCTGGAGCAAGGTGGCAAGATCAAGGTGCCGTGCCTGCGCATCGAGGAAAACGGCCAGACCACCTGGATGTATGAATCCAAGGTGATCATCGACTACCTGAACCAGCGTTTTTCCGCCGCCTGAATCCTCCGGCGGACGAGCCCGGCACCTGCCTGATGCCGGGCCACGCTCAGTCGAGCATCGCCACGTGCCGTGGATGGCTCGCCACCCGTTGCATCCAGGCCTGGATGCCAGGGTAGCGAGCCAGGTCGAAACCGCCTTCATGGGCCACGTGGGTATAGGCATACAAGGCAATGTCGGCGATGGAATAGTGCTCGCCCACCAGGTATGGCGTACGGCTCAACTGCTTCTCCATCACATCCAGCGCCTTGTAGCCACGCTTGTGCAGCTTCAGGTATTCCTCCTCGCGCTCCTGGGGCAGTCCTTCGTAGAGCTTGATGAAACGCGCCACGGCGATGTAGGGCTCATGGCTGTACTGCTCGAAGAACTGCCATTGCAGGACCTGGGTACGTAGCCGCGGCTCGCTGGGCAGGAACCGGCTGCCATCGGCGAGAAAATTGAGGATTGCATTGGACTCCCACAAGCAGGTGCCATCCTCGAGTTCCAGGACCGGGATCTTGCCATTGGGGTTCTTCGCCAGGAATGCCTCGGTCTGGGTATCCCCACCCAGAATATCCACGGCCTGCCATTCATAGGGCAACCCCAGCAGATTGAGCATCAGTTTGATCTTGTAGCAGTTGCCCGAACGATAATCGCCATAAACCTTGTACATGGCCCTCCCCTTGGGCTGCCTATGCAGCCTGTGCTTGACGTATCACGGTGGCCAGCCGCTTGAGGCCTTCGTCCAGCCGTGCTGGATCGATATGGCTGAAATTCAACCGCAGATGCCCGTGATTCTGCTCCGGATCGGAAAAGAACGGCTCACCGGGCATGAATGCGACGTCGCGCTCCAGCGCCGCCCCAAGCAAAGTGCGGGTGTCCAGCGGCTGTTTCAAGCTCAACCAGAAAAACAATCCACCCTGGGGCACCTGCCAATCGGCCAGGTCGGCGAAATGAACCTGCAAAGCTGCCTGGAACGCATCACGGCGCTGGCGATAGAAACCGCGCAATGCCTCCAGGTGCAACTGGAACTTGGTGCTGCCGATCCATTGCATGGCCTGCCATTGACCGAAGCGGTTGGTGTGCAGGTCGGCCGACTGTTTCAGACGCAACAAGTGTGGGAACAGGTCCGCACTGGCGATCAGATAACCCACCCGCAGCCCAGGCAGCAGGGTCTTGGACACCGTCCCGCTGTAGATCCAACTGGCCTTTTTCAAGCGGCTGGCAATCGGCGTGGCACTGCCACCGTCGAAGGTCAGTTCACGATAGGGCTCATCCTCGATCAGGGTGACCTCGAACTCATCCAGCAAGGCCGCCACGGCATCGCGCTTGGCTTCGCTGTAGCGCACCGCCGACGGATTCTGGAAGGTCGGGATCAAATACACGAATGCCGGACGATGCTGCTCCAGGCAAGCCCGCATCCGTGCCAGGTCGGGGCCATCGGCCTGTAGCGGCACGGTCAGGCACTGGGCGCCGAACAGCTGGAAGATTTGCAGGGCCGCAAGGTAAGTCGGGGCCTCCAGCATGATCTCAGTGCCCTTGTCGATGTACAGCTTGGCCGCCAGGTCGAGGGCCTGCTGGGAACCACTGACTACCAAAACCTGGCTGGCCGTACAGGGCAGGCCGAGTTGGCGCGCCTGTTCCGCCAGGGCCTCGCGCAATTGCGGCTCGCCCTCGCTCATGCCGTACTGGCCAATCGTGTGGGGCGCATCCTGCCACTGCACATGGGGCAGCATCGCCTCGGCCGGCAACCCACCGGCAAACGACATCACCTCCGGACGCTGGGCCGCGGCAAGAATTTCACGGATCAAGGAGCTTTTGAGGCGCGACACACGTTCGGAGAAAGCCATAAAGATCACCGCTAGCGAAGGTTGGAGGGAATACGTCAAACTGGTTGACCAAAATTACGCCGGCTTTTGCAGATACGTCAATATGCTTGACCTTACCCAGCCAACCTCGCAGCAAACCGCCATGGAAGCCTTCTTCTTCGGTTACCAGGCCTTTACCGCCAAAGCCGACGAAATGCTCGAACGCCGTGGCTTGAATCGCGTGCACCAGCGCATCGTGTTCTTCATCGCTCGCTATCCAGGGCTGAGCGTGAAAGAACTGCTGGCCTTGCTGGGGGTCAGCAAGCAGGCCTTGAACACCCCCTTGCGCCAACTGATGGAAATGCACCTGGTCGATAGCGCCGCGCCCGCCTCTGACAAACGCAAACGCCTGCTGGAACTGACCGACGAGGGTGCGCGTTTCGAACAATCCTTGCGCCGCGAGCAAGTCAAGCTGCTGCAACGGGCCTTCAGCTTAGCCGGGGAAGATGCCGTCAATGGCTGGTTGGCGGTGAACCAGGCGCTAGCCGGCAAAACGGCCGACGACTGACCTGCCCAGGGGCGGTCGCTGCCATCTCCGCACGCCCCTCCTGATATAGCAGCGTCTTGGGTTTTCTTGCAGACAACTCAAAAAACATTATTTGCATTCTTTGTATACAAAAGCATAATCGCCACGTGTGAGTTCTTGACCCGCAGGTCAATAAACCCCACAAGCCCTGCCTGCCTCAAAGAACCGTTGCCCAACCCCGCGCATCCGGTTCCGAAAAAACAATAAAACTCTTGAGGAGTACTCGCTGTGGAAAGCCGCAAATCCGAAGCCTCGCCGCTCGACCTCTCGCCATCGCCGAACAGCGGCTGGCTGGAGCGCATCTTCAAACTCAGGTTGCATGGCACCACGGTGAAGACCGAGTTGATTGCCGGGGTGACGACGTTCATCACCATGGCCTACATCATCTTCGTCAATCCGAACATCATGGCCGACGCCGGTATCGATCATGGCGCAGCGTTCGTCGCCACCTGTATCTCCGCGGCCCTGGGTTGCCTGCTGATGGGGCTCTATGCCAACTGGCCGGTAGGCCTGGCACCGGGAATGGGACTCAACGCCTTCTTCACCTACACCGTGGTCGGCACCATGGGCTACCACTGGGAAACCGCCCTTGGTGCGGTATTCATCTCCGGCGTGCTGTTCATGATCCTGACCCTGTCACGGATCCGCGAATGGCTGCTCAACAGCATTCCCGCCAGCCTGCGCTTCGCCATGGGCGCCGGAGTCGGGCTGTTCCTCGGCCTGATCGGCCTCAAGACCTCCGGGATCATCGTCGACAGCCCGGCGACCCTGATCAAGCTCGGTTCCCTACGCGAGCCCGGGCCGCTGCTGGCCGCGGTGTGCTTCCTGATGATCGCCGTGCTCAGCTACCGCCGGGTGTTCGGCGCGATCCTGATCAGCATCATTGCCGTGACCCTGGCCGGCTGGGGCCTGGACCTGGTGCACTACAACGGCATCCTCTCCCCGCCGCCAAGCCTGGCGCCGACCTGGATGGCCATGGATGTCGCCGGAGTGTTCAACGTCAGCATGATCAGCGTGGTCCTGGCGTTCCTGTTCGTGCACATGTTCGATACCGCCGGGACCTTGATGGGCGTGGCCCAGCGCGCCGGACTGGTGAACCCCGATGGCCGGATCGAAAACCTGTCCCGGGCCCTCAAGGCCGACAGCGCCTCTAGCGTATTCGGCGCAGTGGTCGGCGTGCCGCCCGTCACCAGCTATGTGGAAAGTGCCGCGGGCGTAGCCGCCGGTGGCCGTACCGGCCTGACCGCCATCACCGTGGGCGTGCTGTTCGTGGCGGCGATGTTCTTCGCCCCGCTGGCGGGGATGATCCCCGCCTATGCCACCGCCGGCGCGCTGATCTATGTGGCGATGCTGATGATGGGCGGCATGGCCCATATCGATTGGGAAGAAGCCACCGACAGCATTCCGGCGATCGTCACCGCGATCATGATGCCCCTGACCTTTTCCGTCGCCGACGGGATCGCCCTGGGTTTCATCACCTACGTAGTGCTCAAGGCCGGCACCGGCAAGCACAAGGAAATCTCCATCAGCCTGTACGTGCTGTGCGCAATCTTCGTCGCCAAGTTCGTATTCCTGTAGTCACAGGCCCCGGCCGCCAAGCTCCGTCCCGTTGGATGGGGCTTTTTTCATGGAGCACCAGCCACACGACGGCAAGCCCTGACTGCAGGCAAAAAAAAGCCCGCAGTGTGGGGCGGGCAAGGACCAAAGAAAGCTATTTGCGCAGGATTCTTGGGGGAAAGTCCTAGCTTCCTCGATAGGTCGAATAGCTGTAGGGCGAAATCAGCAGCGGCACGTGGTAGTGATCCTGCTCGGCGCTGATGCCGAAGCGCAGCACCACCACATCGAGGAATGCCGGCTCCGGCAACTGCACACCGCGGGCGCGGTAGTAATCGCCAGCGTGGAAGTGCAGCTGGTAGACGCCGCTGCGGTAGTCATCGCCCTGCAGCAACGGTGCATCGCAGCGACCGTCGCTGTTGGTGACGGCGGTGGCGACCGGCTCCAGCTGAGCCCCTTCGACCCGATACAGCTCGATCTTGATGGCGCTGCCAGGGCAGCCATGTGCGGCATCCAAAACGTGTGTAGTCAAACGTCCCATTGATTCTGCGTGCCTGTCGCGCCGTGCGCTTCAGGGCTCGCGCCTCCCGAAGTCAGTGAGTGAAGGGAAGCCACAGCATCGACAGCGAGAAAGACTGTGGCAGGTGCACAATTAAGACATTTTCAATAAAAATTGTACACAATAATAATCACAAATATTCGCCTCGCCGCACAGGCTTTCGATAGCCTGCGGATCTTCTGCAAAACCACAGCAACAGACGACTTGCCATTCATTACCTGACTGCTTGGGCAAGTTTCTTGCAGAGCATTCCAGTACCGATAAAAGCGGAAAAATGCAAAAAAACGGGCTTACAAACTGAATATAAAGTTGTATACAATCAAGCCATCGCAGTGACGCCTACCTGGCTTCCCCCGACTTCAGGTCCCGCCACGCCACCGTTATCACGAACAAGAAGGAAGACTGCAGTGAGCGCTGACTACCCTCGCGACCTGATCGGTTACGGCTCCAACCCTCCTCACCCTCACTGGCCAGGCAATGCCCGGGTCGCCCTGTCCTTCGTACTCAATTACGAAGAAGGCGGCGAGCGCAACATCCTTCATGGCGACAAGGAGTCGGAAGCCTTCCTGTCTGAAATGGTCGCCGCGCAGCCCCTGCAAGGCGAGCGCAACATGAGCATGGAGTCGCTGTACGAGTACGGCAGCCGTGCCGGCGTCTGGCGGATCCTCAAGCTGTTCAAGGCATTCGATATCCCGCTGACCGTCTTCGCCGTGGCCATGGCCGCCCAGCGCCATCCGGACGTGATCCGCGCCATGGTCGAGGCCGGCCACGAGATCTGCAGCCACGGCTACCGCTGGATCGACTACCAGTACATGGATGAGGCCCAGGAACGCGAGCACATGCTCGAAGCGATCCGCATCCTCACCGAGATCACCGGTGAACGCCCCCTGGGCTGGTACACCGGCCGCACCGGCCCGAACACCCGACGCCTGGTGATGGAGGAAGGTGGTTTCCTCTACGACAGCGACACCTACGACGACGACCTGCCCTACTGGGAAGCCAACAACCCCACAGGCAAGCCGCACCTGGTGATCCCCTACACCCTGGATACCAACGACATGCGCTTCACCCAGGTCCAGGGCTTCAACAAGGGCGATGACTTCTTCCACTACCTCAAGGATGCCTTCGACGTGCTGTATGCCGAAGGTGCAGAGGCACCGAAGATGCTCTCCATCGGCCTGCATTGCCGCCTGGTGGGGCGCCCCGCGCGCCTGGCCGCCCTCAAGCGTTTCCTCGAGTACGTCAAGGGCCACGAGCAGGTCTGGTTCAGCCGCCGGGTCGATATCGCTCGCCACTGGCACCAGGTCCATCCTTACCAGGGGGCCGCGAAATGACCGCTTTCCAGACCCTCAAGCCCTCGACCCTGGACCGCGCAGGCTTCGTCGAGGCCTTCGCCGACATCTACGAGCATTCCCCATGGGTGGCCGAAGAGGCCCATGACCTGGGCCTGGATGCCTCCATCGACCAGATCGAGGGCCTGCACCAGCGCATGAGCGACATCCTGCTCAGTGCCGATCACGCCCGCCAACTGGCGCTGATCAACGCTCACCCGGACCTCGCCGGCAAGGCCGCGATCCAGGGCGAGCTGACCGAGGCCAGCACCAACGAACAGGCTGGCGCCGGCATCCATCAGTGCACCGCCGAGGAGTTCCAGCGCTTTACCGAGTTGAACGACGCCTACAAGGCCAAGTTCAAGTTCCCCTTCATCATGGCGGTGAAGGGCAGCAACCGGCACCAGATCCTCGCCGCGTTCGAAACCCGCATCCACAACTCGGTGGACACCGAGTTCAAGTGCGCCCTGGAGCAGATCAACAAGATCGCCCTGTTTCGCTTGCAAGCCCTGTAGTCCTCCAAGGTGCCAGTCCCGATGACTCCCAGGGGCCTTCAGGGACTGGCATGACAAACAGACAAGAACGATGCAGGACCACCTACGCCAGTAACGCACCGACCTGACGGCCGAGCGTGGTCAGCAGTGACTTCATTAGAGAACGAAGAAGAACAGCATGCGCACACTGACGATTGAACCCCTGACCAAAGAAGCCTTTGCCCCTTTCGGTGACGTGATCGAAACCGAGGGCAGCGACCACTTCATGATCAACAATGGTTCGACCATGCGCTTCCACCGCCTGGCGACGGTCCAGACCGCCCAACCGGAGGACCAGGCCATCATCAGCATCTTCCGCGCCGATGCGCTGGACATGCCGCTGACCATCCGCATGCTGGAACGCCATCCGCAGGGCAGCCAGGCTTTCATCCCGCTGCTCGGCAACCCCTTTCTGATCGTGGTCGCGCCGCTTGGCGATGCACCTGTATCAGGTCTGGTCCGCGCCTTCGTCAGCAATGGCAGGCAGGGCATCAATTACCATCGCGGCGTCTGGCACCACCCGGTGCTGACGATCGAAAAGCGGGATGACTTCCTGGTGGTTGATCGCAGTGGTTCGGGTAACAACTGCGATGAGCATTTCTTCAAAGAGGATGAGCGTTTGATCCTCGCCCCCCACCAATAAGAGAAGGCCCGATCACCCGACAACAAGGGTGACGGGTATGAGGTAGAGACTGTGGAAGCACATCTGTTGGAATGGCTCAATCTGAGCGTGCGCTGGATACACATGATCACCGGTGTGGCCTGGATCGGCGCATCGTTCTATTTCGTCTGGCTGGAGAACAACCTCAATCGCGCCAACCCCAGGGACGGCTTGTCCGGCGACCTCTGGGCGATCCACGGCGGCGGCATCTACCACCTGGAGAAGTACAAGCTGGCACCGCCCTCGATGCCGGAGAACCTGCACTGGTTCAAGTGGGAGGCCTACTTCACCTGGATGTCGGGGATTGCCCTGTTGTGCCTGGTGTTCTATTGGAACCCGACCCTCTACCTGCTCGCCCCTGGCAGCACCCTGAGCGGTGGTGAAGGTATCGCCATCGGCGTCGGCTCGCTGATCGCTGGCTGGTTCATCTACGACTTCCTGTGCGACTCGCCGCTGGGCAAGCACCCCGCCCTGCTGGGCCTGGTACTGTTCGTACTGGTCATCGCCGCCTGCTTCGGCTTCAGCCAGGTGTTCAGCGGTCGCGGCGCCTACCTGCACACCGGGGCGATCATCGGCACCATCATGGTGGGCAACGTGTTCCGCATCATCATGCCGGCCCAGCGCCAGCTGGTAGCGGCCATCGAGGCCAACCAGACCCCGGACCCGGTCCTGCCGGCCAAGGGCCTGCTGCGTTCGCGGCACAACAACTACTTCACCCTGCCGGTGCTGTTCATCATGATCAGCAACCACTTCCCCAGCACCTACGGCAGCCAGTACAACTGGTTGATCCTGGCCGGCATCGCCGTGGCGGCCGTGTTGGTTCGCCACTACTTCAATACCCGCCATGACAGCCACAAGTTCGCCTGGACCTTGCCAGTCGCGGCACTGGGCATGATCTGCCTGGCCTATGTGACGGGCCCAACGCCGATGACCAGCGCTCCTGAAGTGGCCAAGGCACCCGCCAAGATCGATTACCAACCCCTGCCGGAAACCGCTCTCGGGGGCGGCGCCAAACCGGCCACCGAGGCACCGGCCCAGGCTCCAGCGACGACCACTACGGCACCGGCCCAAGCCAGTAACGGCCCGAGCTTCGAGAAGGTCCACAGCGTGATCCAGGAGCGTTGCGCGGTCTGCCATTCGGCCAAGCCCACCAGCTCGCTGTTCAGCACCGCACCGGCTGGCGTGATGTTCGACACCCCGGAGCAGATCCGCCTGCAGGCAGCACGTATCCAGGCCCAGGCCGTGGCCAGCCAGATCATGCCCCTGGGCAACATCACCCAGATGACCCAGCAGGAGCGTGAGCTGATCGGTGCCTGGATTGCCCAGGGGGCCCAGACCAACTGATCCGCGCCTGGCGCCAGGCTGCTCTGCGGGCAAGCTCGCCTCTACAGAACCTGCACTCTCTGTAGAAGCGAGCTTGCTTGTCATCAGCCGATCATGATTTGCCCGTTGCACACCGCTGTGCACCAAGACACAGCGGCTAAATCACAAGAATAAGAACATCCGAGGTGTTGCATGTCCGATTCATCCGAACAGTGCGTCCCCGATGCGCCCGCCATTCAGCGCTTGCCCTTCTTGCAACTGATCCTGGTCGGTTTGCAGCACGTTCTGCTGATGTATGGCGGTGCAATCGCGGTACCGCTGATCATCGGACAGGCCGCTGGCCTGAGTCGTGAAGAAATCGCCTTCCTGATCAATGCCGACCTGCTGGTGGCCGGCATTGCCACCATCGTCCAATCGTTCGGCATCGGCCCCATGGGTATCCGCATGCCGGTGATGATGGGCGCCAGCTTCGCCGCCGTCGGCAGCATGGTGGCCATGGCCGGCATGCCCGGCATCGGCTTGCAGGGCATCTTCGGCGCCACCATCGCGGCCGGCTTCTTCGGCATGCTGATTGCGCCCTTCATGTCCAAGGTGGTGCGTTTCTTCCCGCCTTTGGTCACCGGCACGGTGATCACCTCGATCGGACTGTCGTTGTTTCCCGTGGCGGTGAACTGGGCTGGCGGAGGCACTTCCGCGCAGTTCGGCTCTCCCATCTACCTGATCGTCGCCGGGCTGGTATTGGGCACGATCCTGCTGATCCACCGCTTCATGCGCGGCTTTTGGGTGAACATCTCCGTGCTGATCGGCATGGCCCTGGGCTACGCACTGTGTGGCCTGATCGGCATGGTCGACCTCGGCGGACTGGCCCAGGCTCCCTGGCTGCAAGTGGTGACGCCGCTACACTTCGGCATGCCGCAGTTCCACCTGGCCCCCATCCTGTCCATGTGCCTGGTGGTGGTGATCATTTTCGTCGAGTCCACCGGCATGTTCCTCGCGCTGGGCAAGATCACCGGTCATGAAGTCACACCGCGCATGCTGCGCCGGGGCCTGTTGTGCGATGCCGGGGCCTCGTTCTTCGCTGGCTTCTTCAATACCTTCACCCACTCCTCCTTCGCCCAGAACATCGGCCTGGTGCAGATGACCGGGGTCCGCTGCCGCTCCGTGACCATGGTCGCCGGTGGCCTGCTGATCGTCCTCAGCCTGCTGCCCAAGGCCGCCTTCCTGGTGGCTTCGATTCCCCCGGCGGTACTGGGCGGTGCGGCCATCGCGATGTTCGGCATGGTCGCCGCCACCGGAATCAAGATTCTCCAGGAAGCCGATATCGCCGATCGCCGCAACCAACTGCTGGTGGCGGTGAGCATCGGCATGGGCCTGATCCCGGTGGTGCGTCCGGAGTTCTTCTCCCACCTGCCCCTGTGGATGAGCCCCATTACCCACAGCGGCATCGCCATGGCGACCCTGAGTGCCCTGCTGCTGAACCTTTTGTTCAACATTCTCGGCGGTGCCGAGCGGGCCTCTGCCCAGCAAGTGCACCAACACTAGCTCGTGAGCCGGGCGTCATTGCGACGCCCGGACTTTGACTCACCCATGACCTGATACCTGTCACAGCGGCGATCCCAGCAAGGAACGACCGCTACCTGCAACCGCTGCGCCTTGACAATAAGAACAACCAGGGAGCAACCACCATGCAGACCGACCGGACGGGCCTGTCGGCGTTTCGCCGCCAGCCGCCGACACGTCTCCAGCCCATGGCTGGCGCCAGCCATCTTCCCGGCATTGCCCCTCATCGCCAGCCGGTTCCGCAAATGACCGGCCTGCCCATCCGTCAATGGCTGCAAGTGCGTCACCGTGCTGCACTTGAGCCCTGCCGTGGGAGCCAGTATTCTCCGCGGCCGCGCGAATCCGGTCTAAAAAAAAGCCCGGATGAAAAACCTGACCCAAGAGCCAATTTATCCCGGCCAAGGCAGGTAGCCAGGCACACGAAAACAGTGCAGGGAAAAAACTCTCGCTCGACTGTATCGCTACAGCCGGACGGGAGTTTTTTTGCTTTTTTCGGACCTGGCCCAGCAGACGCTAAAAGCGTCGACGCTGATCGAACGCAGAGTTGTAACGCAAGGAAAAGGCGCCAAACCAGAGCGCTATGCCAAGAAAACATGGAACCACTACTTTTGGAGCAACCGAATGAACCCGATGAGCAAGAACCTGCTGCTCGCCACCGGCCTGCTGGCCGGGAGCCAGGCCATGGCTGGCGATCTGCTGCAGTGGCAGAACAACAGCCTGACCTACCTGTATGGCAAGAACTTCCAGGTCAATCCGCAGATTCAACAGACCGTGACGTTCGAACACGCCGACGCCTGGAAATATGGGGATAACTTCTTTTTCCTCGACCGCATCTTCTACAACGGCAAAGAGGACGGCAACGTCGGCCCGGACACCTATTACGGTGAGTTCACCCCGCGCCTGTCGTTCGGCAAGATCTTCGACCAGAAGCTGGAATTCGGCCCGATCAAGGACGTGCTCCTGGCCTTTACCTACGAGTTCGGCGAAGGCGACAACGAGTCCTACCTGGTCGGTCCCGGGTTCGATCTGGCAGTGCCCGGTTTCGACTACTTCCAGCTGAACTTCTACCAGCGCCACACCGAAGGCAGCCGCCCAGGCGATAACGTCTGGCAGATCACCCCAGTGTGGTCCTACACCATTCCCGTGGGCGGTTCGGACATCCTGATCGACGGCTACATGGACTGGGTCGTGGACAATGACCGCAACGCCAAGGGCACCTACCACGCCAACCTGCACTTCAACCCACAGGTCAAGTACGACCTGGGCAAGGCCATGAACTGGGGCGCCAAGCAGCTGTACGTCGGTTTCGAGTACGACTACTGGAAGAACAAGTACGGCATCCAGGATTCCCGTGGCTTCGAAACCAACCAGGACACCGCCAGCCTGCTGATCAAGTACCACTTCTGATCAGAGCTTGCGGACGCTGCCTCCACCCGGTTGGAGGCAGCGCACAATACATCTACAAATTCGATAAAACCTTCGCACATTTCGCAACCATCGATCGATGAAGCAGGCATAACATGCCGCCATTCCCACATTGATCAGGAGTTGCCCATGACCCAGCTGCGCAAGGTACTCAGCATCCATAGCGGCCAGCCCGCCTCTGACGGTGCCGGGGTGAAACTGACCCGGGTCTTCGGTGGCCAGGGTGTCGAACGCTTCGATCCGTTCCTGATGCTCGACGAATTCGGTTCACAGAACCCGGACGACTACATCGCCGGATTTCCACCTCATCCACATCGTGGTTTCGAGACCGTGACCTACATGCTCGAAGGGCGCATGCGCCACGAGGACCACCTGGGTAATGTCGGCCTGTTGCACAGTGGCGGCGTGCAGTGGATGACCGCAGCCAAAGGCATTATCCACAGTGAGATGCCAGAGCAGGAAGAAGGCGTGATGCGCGGCTTCCAGCTGTGGCTGAACCTGCCGGGCCGGCACAAGCTCGACCCCGCCGCCTACCGGGACATCCAGCCCCAGGACATCCCCCGGCTGACCACCACCGGAGGAGTCGAGGTGGCCGTGATTGCCGGACGCTTCGACGATGGCCAACACCAGCAGGCAGGAGCCGTGGAGCGCCCCCATACCGAGCCACAGTACTTCGACCTGCGATTGCCCGCCGGCGCCTCAGTCAGTCCACGCCTGCCAGCAGGGCATCGGGCGTTGCTGTACGTCTACGAAGGCGCGCTCGAGCTTCCCGGCCATCCACAGAGCGTGGCCAGCGGCAAGCTGGTGCGCCTGTCCGATGACGGTGAGTTGCAATTAAGCAGCTTGCACGGTGCCCGAGTGCTTCTGATCGCCGGCAAGCCCTTGGCTGAACCTGTGGTGCAGTACGGACCTTTCGTGATGAATACCCGGGAGGAAATCGAGCAGGCCCTGCGAGACTTTCGCGACGATCGCCTGACGGACTGAAGCCCAGGGCCAGGGCTCAGGCCGGCGCCAGAGTCTTGCGCAAGCCGAGAAATCGCGCCAGTTCCTGGGCCTTGGCCAGTGCGTCGCTGCGCCCCAGCTCGATCAGTTCGCTGCAATAAGCCGCCTCGAACAGCAGGTAGCTCAACACCCCAGCACCACTGGTTCGAGTCGCCCCCGGCCCCCGCAGGAACAAGCGAAGGGCTGCCGGCAACTCCTGCCGGTGGCGCGCGGCGATCTCATCGATCGGCTGGCTTGGGGCAATCACCAGTACCTCGACCGGGGCAATGCCCAGGCCGTGCTCGGTGGCACCGCCTGGCACCAGGCGGGTGAAATGATTGAGGCGCTCCAGCAGTTCGATATCGCTCTCCAGGCTGTCGATGAAGGTACTGTTGAGCATGTGGCCACCAATCTGCGCCAACGTCGGCTCCTGCCCGGTGTAGCTGCGTGGCGTGGCGTTCTCCGGATCGTTGCCCCGCGGGTTGCCACTGACCCCCACCACCAGCACCCGACTGGCTCCCAGGTGCAACGCCGGGCTGATGGGCGCCGACTGGCGTACCGCACCATCGCCGAAGTACTCCTGGTCGAGCTTCACTGGGGCGAACAACAGTGGGATCGCCGAACTCGCCAGCAGGTGGTCCACGGTCAAGCGGGTCGGCAACCCGATCCGCCGATGTCGCAACCAAGGGTCGATCACCCCTCCCCCTTGATAGAAGGTCACGGCCTGGCCGGACTCGTAACCGAAGGCGGTGACCGCCACTGCATGCAACTGCCCCTGGGAAATGGCATCGCCGATCCCCGAAAGGTGCATGTGCTGGTTGAGCAAATCCCGCAGGGGCGAACTGTTGATCAGCGCCACCGGCACCTGGGCGCCCAATCCCAACAGGCTGTGGCCGACGAACCGGCTGGCCTGGCGAATCACCCCCGGCCAGTCGCTGCGCATCACCTGGTCACTGCGAAAGCTGCGCCAGAACTCTGTGAGGCGCTTGATCGCCGCCGAGAAATCAGTGGCGCCACTGGCCAGGCTGACGGCGTTGATGGCCCCGGCGGAGGTGCCAACGATCACTGGAAAGGGGTTGCGTGCCCCCGGCCCAAGCAGTTCGGCAATCGCCGACAAGACCCCGACCTGATAAGCCGCCCGGGCTCCACCGCCGGAAAGAATCAAACCGGTGACAGGTTCTGCCGCACTCATCAACTCATTCCCTCCATGGCGCCCGGGGGCCGTTCTGTCATTGCCTGGGGATCACCCGCGCTTCTTGTAGAGGCGCGGCTCACCCGGCGGCCGGCTCTTGAAGCGTCGATGTGCCCAGAGATATTGCTCGGGACAAGCACGCAACGCACCCTCGACCCACTGGTTGATCCGCAGGCAATCCTCTTCTTCGGTGGCGCCGGGAAAGTCTTCCAGCGGAGCATGAATCACCAGGCGATACCCGCGGCCATCGGCCAGACGCTCCTGGGTGAAAGGCACCACCTGCGCCTTGCCCAGGCGGGCGAACTTGCTGGTAGCCGTGACCGTGGCAGCTTGAATGCCGAACAGGGGCACGAACAGGCTCTGCTTGGCGCCGTAGTCCTGGTCCGGCGCATACCAGATCGCACGGCCGGAACGCAGTAGCTTGAGCATGCCGCGCACGTCCTCGCGCTCCACGGCCAGGGAATCGAGATTGTGCCGCTCGCGGCCGCGGCGCTGAATGAAATCGAATACCGGATTCTTGTGCTGGCGATACATGCCGTCGATGGTGTGCTGCTGGCCCAGCAGCGCAGCACCGATTTCCAGGGTGGTGAAATGCAGGGCCATCAGGATCACCCCCTGCCCCTCTCGCTGGGCCTGCTTGAGGTACTCCAGCCCCTCGACGTGGGCCAGACGGGCCAGGCGCGGCTTGGACCACCACCAGCTCATGGCCATTTCGAAGAATGCGATCCCGGTCGAGGCGAAGTTCTCCTTGAGCAGGCGCTTGCGCTCTGCCACGGACTTTTCCGGGAAGCACAATTCCAGATTGCGCCCGGCAATGCGCCGGCGCTCGCCCGCTACCCGATACATCAGCGCCCCCAGGGCACGACCGATTTGCAGCAGGACGGGATAGGGCAGTTGGACGACCAGCCATAACAAGCCAAGCCCCAGCCACAGCGGCCAGAAACGTGGAGACAAGAATGCAGCTTGAAAACGCGGGCGATCCATTAAAGATTCCGGACAGACAACAGGGTCGCGCATTCTACAACGGTTCGACCTGGCTTGCGGGCCGAGGGCGTTCTCGTTATAAGTCTCGGCACTTTTAGTGACAAGCCGCCTTCTGCAGACCATGAGCCAAACCGAATCGCTAGACCAAGACCCCGTCTTCCAGTTGAAAGGCAGCATGCTCGCCATCACCGTACTGGAACTGGCCCGCAACGACCTTGAGGGCCTGGATCGGCAACTGGCCGCGAAGGTCGCCCAGGCACCGAACTTCTTCAGCAACGCCCCCCTGGTCCTGGCCCTGGACAAACTGCCCGCCACCGAAGGCTCGGTGGACCTGCCCGCACTGATGCGCGTGTGCCGCCAACATGGCCTGCGTACCCTGGCCATTCGCGCCAGCCGAATCGAGGACATTGCCGCGGCGATTGCCGTCGACCTGCCGGTTCTGCCACCGTCCGGAGCCAGGGAACGACCGCTGGACCCACCTGAAAGCGAAGTCCGCAAGGTTCCGGAAAAGCCCCCCGAGCCTACCGTCAAGCCAACCCGCATCATCACTTCGCCAGTACGCGGTGGGCAGCAGATCTATGCCCAGGGCGGCGACCTGGTGGTGGTGTCCTCGGTCAGCCCCGGCGCGGAACTTCTCGCCGACGGCAATATCCATGTATACGGCCCAATGCGTGGCCGGGCGCTGGCTGGCGTCAAGGGTGACACCAAGGCGCGGATTTTTTGTCAGCAGTTGAGCGCCGAACTGATCTCCATCGCCGGCCAGTACAAGGTCTCCGAAGACCTGCGACGCGACCCTTTGTGGGGCTCGGGAGTCCAGGTCAGCCTGTCGGGAGACGTGTTGAACATCACTCGTCTTTAACGGATACTGCCGCATTTTCCAAACATCTCTAAAACGTAGCGAAAACGGCTCAAACGAAGTGGGAAATTGGCGACCCGCAGCGTCTACCGACGGTAGATCCTGCCACTGGCCGAGCTCCAGCCACGGCTGTCCGACTGCAGTAGTTTTCAAGAGATGTTTTTCAGGGACCCAAAGTCCTTTTTCCTTAGGGGTGAAACACCTTGGCCAAGATTCTCGTTGTTACATCCGGCAAGGGTGGTGTGGGTAAAACCACCACCAGCGCCGCTATCGGTACCGGCCTCGCTCTGCGTGGCCACAAGACTGTCATCGTCGACTTCGACGTCGGCCTGCGTAACCTCGACCTGATCATGGGCTGCGAGCGTCGCGTGGTGTATGACTTCGTCAACGTGGTGAATGGCGAGGCCAACCTGCAGCAGGCGCTGATCAAAGACAAGCGCCTGGAAAACCTCTATGTACTGGCCGCCAGCCAGACCCGCGACAAAGACGCGCTGACCCAGGAAGGCGTGGAAAAAGTCCTGATGGAGCTCAAGGAGACCTTCGATTTCGTGGTCTGCGACTCTCCGGCCGGCATCGAGAAAGGCGCTCACCTGGCGATGTACTTCGCCGACGAAGCGATTGTCGTGACCAACCCGGAAGTGTCTTCGGTTCGCGACTCCGACCGCATGCTGGGCCTGCTGGCCAGCAAGTCCCGCCGGGCCGAGAAAGGCGAAGATCCGATCCAGGAACACCTGCTGATCACCCGCTATCACCCGGAGCGAGTCGAAAAAGGCGAGATGCTTGGCGTCGAAGACGTCAAGGAAATCCTCGCCGTTCGCCTGCTGGGCGTGATCCCGGAGTCCCAGGCAGTGCTCAAGGCTTCCAACCAGGGTATCCCTGTCATCCTCGACGACCAGAGCGATGCCGGCCAGGCCTACAGCGACACCGTCGATCGCTTGCTGGGCAAGGAAAAAGAACACCGGTTCCTGAATGTCGAGAAGAAGGGATTCTTCGAGCGCCTGTTTGGAGGTAGATAATGAATCTTTTTGACTTCTTTCGTGCCAGCAAAAAGGTCACTACCGCGTCGGTAGCGAAAGAGCGTCTACAGATCATCGTGGCGCACGAACGCGGCCAGCGCAGCACCCCGGATTACTTGCCTGCCCTGCAGAAGGAACTGGTGGAAGTGATCCGCAAGTACGTCAATATCGGGTCCGACGACGTGCATGTCGCCCTGGAAAACCAGGGCAGTTGCTCGATCCTGGAACTCAATATCACCCTGCCTGATCGCTGATCGACCAGGCTGGAGCCACGGCGGCTCGCGGGCCTCATGCATACATGGGGCTGGCGTGCCGCCGTTGGCGTTTGTTACGAGACTGTTTTAATGCCGCTGTCCAACATCCACATCCTGCATCAGGATGCCGCCCTCCTGGTGGTCAACAAACCGACCCTGCTGCTTTCGGTTCCCGGTCGCGCCGACGACAACAAGGATTGCCTGATCACCCGCTTGCAGGAGAACGGTTATCCCGAGGCCCGCATCGTCCATCGACTGGACTGGGAAACTTCAGGGATCATCCTGCTGGCTCGCGATCCGGATACCCATCGCGAGCTGTCCCGGCAGTTCCATGACCGCGAGACCGAAAAGGCCTATACCGCCCTGTGCTGGGGTCAGCCGGAACTGGACAGCGGCAGCATCGACCTGCCCCTGCGCTATGACCCACCGACCAAACCGCGACACGTGGTGGACCACGAACAGGGCAAGCACGCCCTGACCTTCTGGCGCGTACTGGAGCGCTGTGGCGACTGGTGCCGGGTCGAGCTGACGCCCATCACCGGCCGCTCCCACCAATTGCGCGTGCATATGCTGTCGATCGGCCACCCGCTGCTGGGCGATGGCCTCTACGCGCATCCACAAGCCCTGGCCGCCTGGCCGCGCCTGTGCCTGCACGCCAGCATGCTCGCTTTCACCCATCCGCAGACCGGCGAACGCTTGCGCTTCGAATGCACCGCGCCGTTCTGAAGCCTTTGTAGCAGGAGACCCCAGCGGCTCCTGCTGACGCCTCCAAGAGCCCACGCCGCCACTTTTCCGATCAATACGTTAAACTCGCGCCACTGCTGTCTGGAGCTACTTATGCGCGAAGAGTTGAACCAAGGCCTGATCGACTTCCTCAAGGCCTCCCCTACCCCTTTCCATGCCACTGCCAGCCTTGTTCAACGCCTGGAAGCAGCGGGCTACCAGCGTCTCGATGAGCGCGAACCGTGGACCACCGAAGCCAACGGCCGCTACTACGTCACGCGCAACGATTCCTCCATCGTCGCCGTCAAGCTGGGTCGGCACTCCCCTCTGCACGGTGGCATTCGCATGGTCGGCGCCCATACCGACAGCCCGTGCCTGCGGGTCAAGCCTCAACCCGAGCTGCAACGCCAGGGTTTCTGGCAACTGGGCGTGGAAGTCTATGGCGGGGCGCTGCTGGCCCCCTGGTTCGATCGCGACCTGTCCCTGGCAGGCCGGGTGACCTTCCGCCGCGACGGCAAGGTGGAAAGCCAGTTGATCGACTTCAAGGCGCCGATCGCGATCATTCCCAACCTGGCCATCCACCTCAACCGTGAAGCCAACCAGGGCTGGGCGATCAATCCACAGAACGAGCTGCCCCCGATCCTGGCCCAGTTCGCCGGTGACGAGCGCGTGGACTTTCGTGCCGTGTTGACCGACCAACTGGCCCGCGAACACGGCCTGAACGCCGACGTGGTGCTGGATTACGAATTGAGTTTCTACGACACCCAGAGCGCTGCGGTGATCGGCCTGCACGGCGACTTCATCGCCGGCGCGCGCCTGGACAACCTGCTGTCCTGCTACGCCGGGCTGCAAGCCCTGCTCAATGCCGACAGCGACGAAACCTGCGTGCTGGTGTGCAACGACCATGAAGAGGTCGGCTCCTGCTCGGCCTGTGGCGCCGATGGCCCGATGCTCGAGCAGACCCTGCGCCGCCTGCTGCCCGAAGGTGACGAGTTCGTGCGTACCATTCAGAAATCGCTGCTGATTTCTGCCGACAACGCCCACGGCGTACACCCCAACTACGCCGACAAGCACGACGCCAATCACGGCCCCAAGCTCAATGCCGGCCCAGTGATCAAGGTCAACAGCAACCAACGCTACGCCACCAACAGCGAGACTGCCGGTTTCTTCCGTCACCTGTGCATGGCCGAAGAGGTGCCGGTGCAGAGCTTCGTGGTCCGTAGCGACATGGGCTGCGGCTCCACCATCGGCCCGATCACCGCCAGCCACCTGGGGGTACGGACCGTGGACATCGGCCTGCCGACCTTCGCCATGCACTCGATCCGCGAGCTGTGCGGCAGTCATGACCTGGTCCACCTGGTCAAGGTGCTGAGCGCCTTCTACGCCAGCCAAGAGCTGCCGTAGGCCGCCAACCGAGCCCGCACAGGGACGTCACCTGTGCCGGCTCGACCCCAGGAACCGGTGGCAGAGCGGCCGGTTGCTGATGCACATCACCACGGATCGCGACAAAACGACCTAGACTTATAAGAATTCCTTCTGAGGAGGCCACGGCCATGATCTCGATGTCTTCATTCCATTCCATGCTCGTGCCGATCCTCGCTGGCATGATCCTGCTGGCCATCGGCTTCAATTTCCGCGACAAGAACCTCGGCGTGTTCAGCATGTGGACTGGCATGCTGCTGATCCTTGGCACCGTGGTCTACAAGATCCTGGCCAAGCTCGCGGAATAAATGCGGCACTCGCCCTCGCATTGAATTTGGCGGCCTCGTACACTCGGTCGATCCTGCATTCCTCCGAGGTTGACCGCCCAGTGTTCGCTCGTCTTTTTGCCCTGCCCTGCTATGCGCTCGTCTGCCTGCTGACCTTCCTGCCCCTGAACAGCGCCCAGGCCGTGGGGCTGCCTGGGTTGCTGGGCAACCAGGGCAAGGCACAGCCACAAGCCGAGGAGCCCTTGGGGCAATCCCTGGACGAGGTGATCAAGTCCCTTGAGAACGACCAGCAACGAGCCAAGCTGCTGGCAGACCTGAAGCGCTTGCGAGACACCACGAAAAAAGCCCAGCCCACCCCGCAGGAGGGTGTGCTCGGGCTGATCGGCGGCACCCTGTCGACCCTGGAGAAACAGTTCTCCGGGGCCGACAGCCCCCTGACCCGCTGGACCGACGAGTTCGAACAGGCCCAGCAGGAACTGGCCTCGCTGATGCTGCCGGCCAGCCAATGGTTGCCGATCATCTTCGCCTTCGCCCTGATCCTCATGGTCTGGAGCCTGCTCGCCGCGGCGCTGATCTGGCTCAGTCACCGGGTACGCCTGCGCTTCGGCCTCACCGAGGAGCTACCCCAGCACCCCAAGACCTGGGACCTTTTGCGCTTCGCCTTGCGCAAGCTCGGCCCCTGGATGATCGCGTTGCTGATCACCGTGTACATGACCTATTCCCTGCCCTCGTCCCTGGGCAAGGACCTGGCCATGGTCCTGGCTTATGCCCTGGTGGTCGGCACCTGTTTCTCGGCCATCTGTGTGGTGGCGTTCTCGGTACTCGACGGCCCCCACCGCCATCGCGCCCTGTACATCCTGCGGCGCCAGGCGTTTCGCCCGCTATGGTGGATCGGCAGCTTCGCCGCCTTCGGCGAGGCCCTGGGCGACCCGCGCATGGTGGCCAGCCTCGGCCAGCACCTGGCCCATACTGCCGCGACCTTCGCCAACGTCATGGCCGCCCTGTCCACCGGGGTATTCATCCTGCGCTTCCGGCGGCCGATCGCCCACCTGATCCGCAACCAGCCCCTGGCCCGGCGCCTGACCCGGCGCGCCTTGAGCGATACCATCGAGATCATCGGTACGTTCTGGTATCTCCCTGCCCTGGTACTGGTGGGCATCTCGCTGTTCGCCACCTTCGTCTCCGCCGGCGACACCAACACCGCCCTGCGCCAGTCGCTGCTGTGTACCGTGCTGCTGGTGCTGTGCATGGTCATCAATGGCCTGGTGCGCCGCCATGCCCAGCGCCCCCACCGCGGGCACAAGCGCCATGCGCTGTATTCCGAGCGGCTCAAGGGGTTCTTCTACACCCTGGCCCACCTCGCCGTGTGGCTGGCCTTCATCGAACTGGGCTTGCGGGTCTGGGGCATGTCGCTGATCCGCTTCACCGAAGGCGACGGCCACGAAGTCAGCGTCAAGCTGTTCGGCCTCGGCGGCACCCTGATCTTCGCCTGGCTGATCTGGATCCTCAGCGACACCGCGGTGCACCACGCGCTGACCCGCTCGCGCAAGGGCCTGGCCAATGCCCGCGCCCAGACCATGATGCCGTTGATCCGCAACGTGCTGTTCGTGGCGATCTTCATCATCGCCACCATCGTCGCCCTGGCCAACATGGGCATGAATGTCACGCCGCTGCTGGCCGGTGCCGGTGTGATCGGCCTGGCCATCGGTTTCGGCGCCCAGTCGCTGGTGGCGGACCTGATCACCGGCCTGTTCATCATCATCGAGGACTCCCTGGCCATCGACGACTACGTGGATGTCGGCGGCCACCTGGGCACCGTCGAGGGCCTGACCATCCGCACCGTGCGCCTGCGGGACATCGACGGTATCGTCCACACCATCCCGTTCAGCGAGATCAAGAGCATCAAGAACTACTCCCGGGAGTTCGGCTACGCCATCTTCCGCGTGGCGATCCCGTACAACATGGAGATCGACGATGCGATCAAGCTGATGCGCGATGTCGGCCAGAAGATGCGCACCGACCCGCTGCAGCGCCGCAATATCTGGTCGCCCCTGGAGATCCAGGGGGTGGAGAGCTTCGAATCCGGCAGCGCCATCCTCCGCGCCCGCTTCAAGACCGCGCCGATCAAGCAGTGGGAAGTGTCCCGGGCCTTCAACCTGTCGCTCAAGCGCCACCTCGACGAGGCCGGGCTGGACCTGGCGACCCCGCGCATGAGCATCCAGGTGGTCACCGCCGGTGGCGGCTCCCAGGCCGAGGCGTAAGGCGAGCGGCACGCCTGGGCACGGATACGGCTGCGCGCTCCATGGCAGGGCGGTCCATGACAGGACGGCACGGCCAAGGGGCCTGGCAGCCCCGTACTACAACAACAATCAAGGAGAGAGTCCCCATGCAGCTATCCGTCATCGCCAGCGCTTGCCTGGCCAGTGTTCTGGCCTTGTCCGGCCACTACGCCCATGCCGCCGACGACAGCGCCATGGACCAGGCCCGCAGACACATCGCCGAGCAGGCCAAGGCCCTGGAACCGGCACTGCTGGCAACCCGTCGCGATATCCATGCCCACCCTGAACTGGGCAACACCGAACACCGCACTGCCGAGTTGGTAGCCACGCAGTTGCGCGCCCTGGGCCTGGAAGTGCGCACAGGCGTCGCCCGCACCGGCGTGGTGGCGGTGCTCAAGGGCGGCCTGCCCGGCCCCACCGTGGCCTTGCGCGCCGACATGGACGCACTGCCGGTCAAGGAAGTCGCGGACCTGCCATTCGCCTCCAAGGCCAAGGGGCACTACCTGGACAAGGAAGTGGACGTCATGCACGCCTGCGGCCACGACGCCCACACGGCAATCTTGCTGAGCACGGCGAAAGTCCTCAGTGACATGCGCGAGCGCCTGCCAGGCACCGTGGTGTTCTATTTCCAGCCCGCCGAAGAAGGCCCGAGCGATTTCATTCCCGACGGCAAGAACATCTGGGGCGCGAAGATGATGGTGCAGGAAGGCGTGATGCAATCGCCCAAGCCGGACGCGGTGTTCGGCCTGCATGTCTGGGCCGGGATTCCCGCCGGGCGCATCGCCTACCGCCCGGGCCCGACCCTGGCCAGCTCCGACGACCTGCGCATCCGCATCCTCGGCAAGCAGACCCACGCCGGCCGCCCCTGGGACGGCATCGACCCGATCACCGTCGGCGCCCAGGCCATTGTCGGGCTGCAGAGCGTGGTCAGTCGCCGTACCGATATTTCGTCGTACCCGTCGGTGGTCAGCATTGGCACCATCAACGGCGGCACGCGCTACAACATCATTCCCGAATCCGTGGACATGACCGGCACCATCCGCTCCTACGACTATGGCATTCGCCAGAAACTGCACGGTGACGTACGCCAGACCGTGGAGAAGATCGCCGAAAGCGGCGGTGCCAAGGCCGAGGTGAGCATCATCGAGAAGTACGACCCGACCATCAACGACCCGGCCCTGACCCAGAAGATGCTGCCGAGCCTGCGCTGGGCAGCCAAGGACGATGTGGTGCAAGGCCCGCTGGTGAGTGGCGCCGAAGATTTTTCCTTCTATGCCAAGCAGGCGCCGGGGCTGTTCGTGTTCCTCGGCGTGACGCCCCGGGACCAGGACATGGCCAAGGCCGCGCCGAACCACAACCCGGGATTCTTTGTCGATGAGTCGGCACTGGTGGTGGGCGTGCGGACCCTGGCGTCCTTGACCACCGACTATCTGTTCGCCGCGGCCAAGCCCTAAGCTCCCGAACCAGCCCGCTGGCGCGAGTGCAGCGGGCTCAGGCCACATCCACGCCGACGTGGATCGCATCGTGGCGCCAGAACTCCAGGTCGCAATCGATCAGCCGCTGGTGCTGGTCGTAGTTGACCCGGGCGATGCGCAGTCCCGGGCTGCCCACCGAGACCTTGAGCGCCGCGGCCGCTTCCGGCTGCAGGGACGTGGGCACGATCTCGAAACGCACCCGCCCGTAATGCAGGTCGTAGTGCCGGGCATACAGCTCGGTGATCGACTGGTTCAGGTCCAGGTCGAGGATCTTCGGGAAGTACTGTGGATTCAGGTAATGCTCCACATACAGCACCAGACGCTCGTCGATCCGTCGCGCCCGGCAGATCTGGATCACGCTGGACAAGGCCGGAAGTTGCAGCCAGGCGCAGACCGCTGCCGACGCCGGTTGCAAGCGCGCAGAAATCACCTCGGTGGACGGCACCCGGCCCTGGGCGCTGACCATGGCGTGGAAGTGGCTGCGCTGCATCAGGTTGTAGGCCAGGCGCGGCGGCGAAACGAACCAGCCCCGGCGCTCCTCTCGGTAGATCTGCCCCTGGGCCTCCAGTTGCAGCAAAGCCTCACGCACGGTGATCCGGGTAGTGGCGAACAATTCGCTGAGCTTGCGCTCGGCCGGCAGCTTGCTCCCCGGCGCCAGCAAGCCATGGGCAATCTGTTCTTGCAGCACCTGGCCGATGGCTGTCACCGCCTTGGTTGCCTCTATACGCATCAACGTTACCTATCTGGACTAGACCAGCACTGTTCCAGTGCCTGGCAGCGACCCGGGCGGCCTCCTGCTCCTGAGTGCAAAGCCTAGGCAACGCAGATGACTGATATGTGACAAAGCTGCCGAACGGCCTAGTGCCGGGGCTGCAATTTCCCCGCCAGGGCCTTTGAAAACGGGAGTTTTGCCATGGTCTACGCTTAGTTCGCAGTGTCGAGCCTGCGCCTGGTTCCAGGCGTTCGCAGCAGGCATCGACATAAAAGTGTCATCCAACAGGCTTAGATTGGCTCAGGTATTGCTGACCTAGACCAACCCACCGCAAGACTGTCGATCACAACGCAGCGTGGAACACGCCCAAAGGAGCTTCGGATGAAACAGCTTTTCCTGGCATCACTGTTAGGTTCGACCATCGCCATGTGCACCGCCGCCATGGCCGCTGACAACGATTTGAAAACCCTGGAAGCCGCTGCAAAGGCGGAAGGCGCCGTCAACAGCGTCGGCATGCCCGATGACTGGGCCAACTGGAAAGGCACCTGGGAAGACCTGGCCAAGACCTATGGCCTCAAGCACATCGACACCGACATGAGCTCGGCCCAGGAAATCGCCAAGTTCGCCGCCGAGAAAGACAATGCCAGCGCCGATATCGGCGACGTTGGCGCCGCGTTCGGCCCGATCGCCGTCAAGCAGGGCGTGGTCCAGCCCTACAAGCCAAGCACCTGGGCGCAGGTCCCGGACTGGGCCAAGGACAAGGACGGCAACTGGGCCCTGGCCTACACCGGCACCATCGCCTTCATCATCAACAAGAAGCTGCTGCACGGTTCCGAAGCACCCAAGAGCTGGGCCGACCTGGAAAAGGGCAAGTACAAGGTATCCATCGGTGACGTGAGCACCGCCGCCCAGGCTGCCAACGGCGTCCTGGCCGCCGCCATCGCCAAGGGGGGCGACGAGAAGAACATCCAGCCGGCGCTGCTGATGTTCGCCGAGATCGCCAAGCAGGGGCGCCTGTCCCTGGCCAACCCGACCATCGCTACCATGGAGAAGGGTGAAGTGGAAGTCGGCGTGGTCTGGGACTTCAACGGCCTGAGCTACCGCAACAAGATGGTCAACAAGGACGACTACGAAGTGCTGATCCCGTCCGACGGCTCGGTGATCTCCGGCTACACCACCATCATCAACAAGTACGCCAAGCACCCGAATGCGGCCAAGCTGACCCGCGAGTACATCTTCAGCGACGCCGGGCAGGTCAACCTGGCTCGGGGCAATGCCCGCCCGATCCGCGCCGAACACGTCAACCTGCCGGCGGACGTCAAGGCCAACCTGCTGCCCAACGAGCAGTACAAGCACGTGACGCCGATCAAGGATGCCGAAGCCTGGGAGAAGACCTCCAAGGCCCTGCCGCAGAAGTGGCAGGAAGAAGTGATCATCAACATGCAGTAATGCTGCATCCGTAGGGGCGAGGCTTGCCCGCGATCCAGGCGCTGCGGTCTATCTTGAAATCGCAGCGACACCATCGCGGGCAAGCTGCGCTCCTACGAGATTGTTCGGTCTTGCGGAGCCCTTGCCCCATGTCACACAACGTCATCCTTGTCGTGCTCGACGGCCTCAATCACCAGGTCGCCCGTCACGCCATGGGACATCTTCAAGCCTACGTCGGCGCAGGACGCGCAGCGCTGTACCAACTGGAATGCGAGCTTCCGGCACTGTCCCGCCCGCTGTACGAATGCATCCTCACCGGCGTGCCGCCGATCGACAGCGGCATCGTGCACAACCAGGTCTCGCGCCTGTCCACCCAGCGCAGCCTGTTCCATTACGCCCGCGCCGCCGGCCTGGCCACCGCCGCTGCCGCCTACCACTGGATCAGCGAGCTGTACAACCGCACGCCATTCAATGCGGCCCGGGACCGGCACACCGCCGACCCTGAGTTGCCGATCCAGTACGGCCACTTCTACTGGAACGACCACTACCCCGACTCCCACCTGTTCGCCGATGCCGAGGACCTGCGCCTGCGCCACGCTCCCAATCTGTTGCTGGTGCACCCGATGAACATCGACGACGCCGGCCACAAGCACGGCCTGGACAGCGCCCAGTACCGCAACAGTGCGCGTTCGGCCGACATCATCCTGGCCGACTACCTGCAAGGCTGGCTCGACGCCGGCTACCAGGTGCTGGTGACCGCCGACCACGGCATGAACGCCGATCGTTCGCACAATGGCCTGCTGCCGGAGGAACGGGAGGTGCCGCTGTTCGTCATCGGCGAGGCCTTCAGCCTCGATCCCGGGGCCACACCGAAGCAGACCGAACTGTGCGGCACCCTTTGCCAACTGCTCGGCGTACCCCACGACAAACCCTTCTGCCGGGAGCTGTTGAAGTGAATTCAGTGACCCGTGGCAAATGGCTGGCGGCCTTGTGCCTGGTGCCTTTCGCCCTGTTCTTCATCGTGTTCCAACTGGCCCCGCTGGCGTGGGTGCTGATCAACAGCCTGCAGTCCGAGGAGTTCGGCTGGGGCCTGGCCAACTTCAACAAGATCTTCAGCTCGAAGTTCTACCTGCAGGCGATCCAGTACAGCCTGGAGATCAGCTTCTGGTCCAGCGTGTTCGGCATCATCATCGCCGTGCTGGGTAGCTACTCGCTGCGCCGGGTCGACTCCAGGCTGCGCAACTTCGTCAATGCCTTCGCCAACATGACCAGCAACTTCGCCGGCGTGCCCCTGGCCTTCGCCTTCATCATCCTGCTGGGCTTCAACGGCGCCATCACCATCATGCTCAAGCAGTCGGGGATCATCCAGGACTTCAACCTGTACTCCAAGACCGGCTTGATCATCCTCTACACCTACTTCCAGATACCCCTGGGGGTGCTGTTGCTGTACCCGGCTTTCGACGCCCTGCGTGAAGACTGGCGCGAATCCGCCGCCCTGTTGGGCGCCAGCGGCTGGCAATTCTGGCGGCATATCGGCCTGCCGGTGCTGACCCCGGCGTTGCTGGGTACCTTCGTGATCCTGCTGGCCAATGCCCTGGGCGCCTATGCCACGGTCTACGCCCTGACCACCGGCAACTTCAACGTCCTGCCGATCCGCATCGCGGCCATGGTCTCCGGGGACATCTCCCTGGATCCGAACATGGCCAGCGCCCTGGCGGTGGTGCTGGTGGCGCTGATGACCCTGGTGACCATCGTCCATCAGCTGCTGCTGAAGAGGAGCTACCATGTCTCGCGCTGAATCCAGCTCCGCCGCCCTCTACCACCGGTTCGTGGTCTGGCTACTGTTCGCCATCCTGCTGTTGCCGCTGTTGGGGACCTTCGTCTACTCCATCGCCAGCAGCTGGTCGGCGACCATCCTGCCCAGCGGCTTCACCTTCAAGTGGTACCTGCAGTTGTGGAGCGACCCGCGCTTTCTCGCGGCCTTCGGCCAGTCGCTGCTGGTCTGCGTTGGCGCTCTGGTTTTGTCGGTGGTGCTGATCCTGCCGCTGCTGTTCGTGGTGCACTACCACTTTCCCAAGCTCGATGCGCTGATGAACATCCTGATCCTGCTGCCCTTCGCAGTACCGCCGGTGGTGTCCTCGGTGGGCCTGTTGCAGCTGTACGGCTCAGGCCCCCTGGCCATGGTCGGCACGCCGTGGATCCTGATCGGCTGTTACTTCACCGTGGCCCTGCCGTTCATGTACCGGGCCATCACCAACAACCTGCAGGCGATCAACCTGCGGGACCTGATGGACGCCGCCCAACTCCTGGGCGCCAGCACCTGGCAGGCGGCCCTGCTGGTGGTCCTGCCGAACCTGCGCAAGGGTCTGATGGTGGCGCTGCTGCTGTCCTTCTCGTTCCTGTTCGGCGAGTTCGTGTTCGCCAACATCCTGGTGGGCACCCGCTACGAAACCCTGCAGGTGTACCTGAACAACATGCGCAACAGCAGCGGCCACTTCACCAGTGCCCTGGTGATCTCCTACTTCTTCTTCGTGCTGGTCCTGACCTGGGCCGCCAACATCCTGAACAGGGACAAGAGCCAATGAGCTTCGTCGACGTGCAACACCTGCAAAAGCATTACGCGGGCACCACGGTGTTCAGCGATATCAACTGCCAGATCCACAAGGGCGAGTTCGTCACCCTGCTGGGCCCCTCCGGCTGCGGCAAGTCCACCCTGCTGCGCTGCATCGCCGGCCTGACCCCGGTCGACAGCGGCAAGATCCTGGTCGACGGCCAGGACATCGTGCCCCTGAGCCCGCAGAAACGCGGGATCGGCATGGTGTTCCAGAGCTATGCACTGTTTCCCAACATGACCGTGGAACAGAACGTCGCCTTCGGCCTGCGCATGCAGAAGGTCAACGCCGACGACAGCCACAAGCGGGTCAGCGAAGCCTTGCAACTGGTGGAGCTCAAGGACTTCGCCAGCCGTTACCCGCACCAGCTGTCCGGCGGCCAATGCCAGCGCGTAGCCCTGGCTCGCTCCCTGGTAACCCGGCCACGCCTGCTGTTGCTGGACGAGCCGTTGTCGGCCCTGGACGCGCGGATCCGCAAGCACCTGCGCGAACAAATCCGCAATATCCAGCGGGAACTGGGCCTGACCACCATCTTCGTCACCCATGACCAGGAAGAAGCGCTGACCCTGTCGGACCGGATCTTCCTGATGAACCAGGGCCAGATCGTCCAGAGCGGCGACGCCGAGACGCTCTATACCGCTCCAGTGGACGAATTTGCCGCCGGCTTCATCGGCAACTACAACCTGCTGGACGCCGAGAGCGCCAGCAAGCTCCTGCAACGCCCCATCAGCGGTCGCATCGCCATCCGCCCCGAGGCCATCGAGCTGCGCAAGGATGGCCAGCCGGACGCGCTGATCCGTGGTCATAGCCTGCTGGGCAACGTCATCCGCTATCGAGTCGAGGCCCGTGGCGTGGAACTGGTGGTGGATGTGCTCAACCGTTCGGCCGCCGACTTGCACGCCGATGGCCAGCGCCTGGCGTTATCCATCGATCCGAGCGCCCTGTGTGAGGTAGCTTGACGGCAGCGACAAGCTTCAAGCTGCGAGCTTCAAGTTATAGATAGACCGCTAAGCACCTAAATCCAATTCTTGCAGCTTGAAGCTTATAGCTTGAAGCTGTTCTCGGAGAGAACTGCACTGATGGCCCTGGCAATTTTTGATCTGGACGAAACCCTGATCCACGGCGACTGCGCCACCCTCTGGAGCGAGCAGATGGGGCGCCTGGGTTGGGTCGACAGCGAGTCGTTCATGCGACGCAACAACGAACTGATGGACGCCTACAGCCACGGCAAGCTGGCCATGGAAGAGTTCATGGCCTTCAGCCTCGAACCCATGGCCGGACGCAGCCCGGAGGAAGTGGCGCATCTGGTGGAGCCCTGGGTCGAGGACGTGATCGAGCCGATCATCTTCAGCGATGCCTGCAAGACCCTGGCCGCCCATCGCCAGGCGGGTGACCGGATCCTGGTGATCTCGGCCTCGGGCACCCACCTGGTGAAACCCATAGCCCAGCGCCTGGGCATCGACGAAGTACTGGGGATCGAGCTGGAGGTACGTAACGGCGTCTATACCGGCAACACCGTGGGCACCCTGACCTATCGCGAAGGCAAGATCACTCGCCTGCTGCAATGGCTGGAGGCCGAAAAAGAGAGCCTGGAAGGTGCGAGCTTCTATTCGGACTCACGCAACGACCTGCCTTTGCTGCTGCGGGTAGCGCATCCCCAGGTGGTCAATCCAGACCCGGTGCTGCGCGAACATGCACAGCAGGCCGGCTGGCCGATCCACCATTGGAAATGACCGGACTGCCAGGGGAACAGGCCACGGCCCGTTCCCCTGGTGGCTAGGCCAACGCGGGGTCGATCACCAGTACCAGCTTGCCTGATACCTGGTTGGTGGCCAGTTCGGCGAAGGCCAGCTCGGCATCCTGGATCGGGAAGGTCATGGCCAGTTGCGGACTCAGTCGCCCATCGCTGAACAGGGGCCAGACGTTCTGCCCCAGGTCGCTCAGCAGGTCGGCCTTGAACTGATCGCTGCGGCTGCGCAAGGTAGAGCCCAGCAGCTGGATGCGCTTGGCCAGCACCTTGGCCAGGTCCAATTGGGCCTCGCGGCCGCCCATCAGGCCGATCAGGACCCAGCGCCCATCGAGGGCCAGGAGCTTGAGATTATTGGCCGCATAGCTGGCCCCTACTGGGTCGAGGATCACATCGAACGGCCCGAAATCGCGCAGCGCCTCTACACCTTCGGTGCGCACCACGCCACCCTGGGCCCCCAGATCCTCGCAATAGGCCAGGCGCTCGGCCGAGCCGACACTGACCCAGCACGGGCTGCCGAACGCCTTGCATAGCTGGATCGCCGCCGAACCGACACCGCTGGCCCCGGCGTGCAGCAGCACCTTCTCACCGGGCTTGAGCGCGGCCAACTGGAACAGGTTCAACCAGGCCGTGGCGTAGACTTCCGGCAAGGCCGCAGCCTCGACCAGCGACAACCCTTCGGGCACCGGCAGCACATGGCGCGCATCGACCACCACTTCCTCGGCCATGCCACCACCGGCCAGGAGCGCACAGACCCGATCACCGACTTTCCAGGACGAACCCGGGCCGACTTCACTGATCACCCCTGAGCACTCCAGGCCCAATACATGACTGGCGCCCGGCGGCGGCGGATAGAGCCCCGCACGCTGCAACAGGTCGGCCCGATTCAGGCCCGCAGCCGCCACACGAATGCGAACCTGCCCTACATCACAGGCTGGACTTGGCTCTTCAACCCACGCCACATGACCTTCAACGCCTTGCAATGCTTTCACAGTGCCTCCATAGTGAGTCTGGACTGAGCCCGGAGCTTCTCGCGCCGGGCTTTTTGCATTATGCGACCGGCCTTAATGGAACCGGCGACTTCAAAGACGGCCTAATATGCGTGATCAATTGCCCCCACGTCGAATCAGCATGAAGCATCTGTTCCCCAGCACCGCCCTCGCTCTCTTCATTGGTTTCGGCCTGCTGCCGATGTCGGCCACTACGTTCGCAGCCAACAGCTGGGACAATCTTCAGCCCGATCGCGATGAGGTAATTGCCAGCCTCAACGTCGTAGAACTGCTCAAGCGCCATCACTACAGCAAGCCGCCGCTGGACGATGCTCGCTCGGTGATCATCTACGACAGCTACCTGAAATTGCTGGACCCCTCGCGCAGCTACTTCCTGGCCAGCGATATCGCGGAATTCGACAAGTGGAAGACCCAGTTCGATGACTTCCTCAAGAGCGGCGACCTGAACGCCGGGTTCACCATCTACAAACGCTACCTGGACCGGGTCAAGTCCCGCCTGGACTTTGCCCTGGCAGAGCTCAACAAGGGCGTGGACAAGATCGACTTCACCACCAAGGAAACCTTGCTGATCGATCGCAAGGACGCACCTTGGCTCAAGACCACCGCCGAACTCGACGACCTGTGGCGCAAGCGCGTCAAGGATGAAGTGCTGCGGATGAAGATCGCCGGCAAGGAGCCCAAGCAGATCCAGGAAACCCTGACCAAGCGCTACAAGAACCAGCTGGCGCGCCTGGACCAGACCCGGGCCGAGGATATCTTCCAGGCCTACATCAACACCTTCGCCATGTCCTACGACCCGCATACCAACTATCTGTCACCGGATAATGCGGAGAACTTCGACATCAACATGAGCCTGTCGCTGGAAGGCATTGGCGCGGTACTGCAGAGCGACAACGACCAGGTCAAGGTCGTGCGCCTGGTACCGGCCGGCCCGGCGGACAAGACCAAGCAGGTAGCTCCTGCGGACAAGATCATCGGCGTCGCCCAGGGCAACAAGGAAATGGTCGACGTGGTGGGCTGGCGCCTGGACGAAGTGGTCAAGCTGATCCGCGGTCCCAAGGGCACCCTGGTGCGCCTCGAGGTGATCCCGGCCAGCAATGCACCGAACGACCAGACCAGCAAGATCGTGCCCATCGTGCGCGAAGCGGTGAAACTCGAAGACCAGGCGGTGAAGAAGTCGGTCCTCAACCTCAAGCAGGACGGCAAGGACTACAAGCTCGGGGTGATCGAGATCCCGGCCTTCTACCTCGACTTCAAGGCCTTCCGCGCTGGCGATCCGGACTACAAGAGCACCACCCGCGATGTGAAGAAGCTGCTGACCGAACTGCAGAAGGAAAAGGTCGACGGCGTGGTCATCGACCTGCGCAACAACGGCGGTGGCTCCCTGCAGGAAGCCACCGAGCTGACCAGCCTGTTCATCGACAAGGGCCCCACCGTACTGGTGCGCAACGCCGACGGCCGGGTAGACGTGCTGGAAGACGAGAACCCAGGTGCCTTCTACAAAGGCCCGATGGCCCTGCTGGTCAACCGCCTCTCGGCCTCGGCCTCGGAGATCTTCGCTGGCGCCATGCAGGACTACCATCGTGCGTTGATCATCGGCGGCCAGACCTTCGGCAAAGGCACGGTCCAGACGATCCAACCGCTCAATCATGGCGAGTTGAAGCTGACCCTGGCCAAGTTCTACCGGGTTTCCGGCCAGAGCACCCAGCATCAGGGCGTGCTGCCGGACATTGGCTACCCATCGATCATCGATACCAAGGAAATCGGCGAAAGCGCCCTGCCTGAAGCGATGCCGTGGGACACCATCCGTCCAGCCATCAAGCCGGCGATGGACCCGTTCAAGCCGTTCCTGGCCCAGCTCAAGGCCGAGCATGAAACCCGCTCGGCGAAAGATCCGGAGTTCGTGTTCATCCGCGACAAACTGGCCCTGGCCCAGAAGCTGATGGCGGAAAAAACCGTGAGCCTCAACGAAGCCGACCGTCGTGCACAACATGCCGATATCGAAGCCAAGCAACTGGACCTGGAAAATACCCGCCGCAAGGCCAAGGGCGAGGAGCCGCTCAAGGAGCTGAAGAAAGAGGACGAGGACGCCGTGGCAGCCGCCGAGCCGGACAAGACCAAGCCGGAAGACGATGCCTACTTGAGCGAGACCGGGCGTATCCTGCTGGACTACCTGAAGCTCAACACCTCGGTGGCCAAGCACTGAGGATGATGGCAATTTAATTCGAACGCTCCTCGGAACGTCATTAAACAGTCATCATTCTGTCGTGAAATAAAGGACCGGGAGCCATGTGCGCCCGGTCCTTTTTTTATCGACAGAGATCGCCATGACCACGACCGAACAGCTCAGTGCATTGAGTTCAATCCTGGCTCAAAGCGGTTTGCACAGCCTGTTCCAACCGATCATTTCCCTTTCGGAACGCCGTATCCTCGGCTACGAGGCCTTGAGCCGTGGCCCCTCCAACAGCCCTTTGCACTCCCCCGTCGCCCTGTTCGCCGTGGCCCGCCAGGCCGGGCGCCTGAGCGAACTGGAGATCGCCTGTCGACAAAGCGCCTGCAAACGCTTCAGCGAACAGGTGCTCCCGGGCAAGCTGTTCCTCAACGTTTCCCCCGAATCCCTGCTGGAAGCGGCTCATCAACCCGGACGCACCCTGCAACTGCTTCAAGACTTCGGTATTCCACCCAGCCAGGTGGTGATCGAACTCACTGAGCAGACCCCCATCGACGATTTCCAACTGCTGCAAAATGCTCTGCATCACTATCGTGACATGGGTTTTTCCATTGCCCTGGATGACCTGGGTGCCGGCTACTCCAGCTTGCGCCTGTGGTCGGAGTTGCGGCCGGATTACGTCAAGATCGACCGGCACTTCATCGACGGAATCCACCAGGACGCCCTCAAGCGCGAGTTCGTCGGCTCGATCCTGCAGATAGCCAAGGCCTCCCGAGCCAAAGTGATCGCCGAAGGTATCGAACTGGTCGAGGAACTTGCGGTACTGACTGAAATGGGCGTCGACCTGGTCCAGGGCTACCTGCTCTGCCGCCCCCAGGAGCAACCGCTACGCGATGCCCGGGCAATGATGCCCAAGCACGACAGCACCAGCGTGACCCTGAGCGATGAAGGCAGCGACCTCAGCGCCCTGCTCAACGAGCAACCTGCGGTAGCACGCGATACCCCTACGGCCCATGTGCTGGAGGCCTTCCGCCGGCAAGCCAACCTCAACTCCCTGGCGGTTCTCGACGAACACGGCCAGCCCTGCGGGATCGTCCATCGACATTCGCTTTCCGATGCGCTGCTCAAGCCCTTCGCTACCGACCTGTTCGCCCGCAAGCCCATCAGCCGGCTGATGAACGACGACTTTCTCGCCGTTGAACTGACTCAATCCCTGCAACAAGTCAGTCGCCTGATCACCAGTCGCGCCCGGCAGCGTATCGAGGAGGACTTCATCATCACCCTCAATGGCCACTACCTGGGGCTGGGACGAGTGATCGATGTGCTCAAGCTGATCACCGAGTTGAAGATCCAGCAGGCACGCTACGCCAACCCGCTGACGCTGCTACCGGGCAACGTACCGATCCAGCAGTGCCTGACCCGCTTGCTGCAGCAGGGACGGGAGTCGGTGATCTGTTATGTGGACATCGACAGCTTCAAGCCCTTCAACGATATCTATGGCTATGGTCGTGGCGACGAGGTGTTGCTATGCCTGGCCCAGTGCCTGAATGACCGGGTGGACCCCAGCCGCGATTTCGTCGGGCATATCGGTGGGGATGACTTCCTGCTGGTACTGGGACCGGAAGACTGGCGCAAGCGACTCAACCAGCTACTGGACGATTTCCATAGCCAATCTCGGCGCTTCTATCGCAGCGAGCATCTGGAGGCCGGTTGCTTCGTGGCGCCCAATCGCCAGGGAGTCCGCCAGGAGTTTCACTTGCTATCACTGTCCATCGGCGTGGTCCACTTGTACCCGCAGGCCTGTGGCCAGTTGGACTCCAGCCAGCTGGCCGAATTGGCCTCACAGGCCAAGCACCATGCCAAGAACGTACGAGGCTATAGCGTGCATGTGATCGACAGCCTGGAAGCATTGGCTGGCCCGAGAAGCACAATCCTCAATGCTGCAGATTCAGTTGCTCAAGCTTGAGGCTTGCCAGAGGATGCCCTGCCTGGGCCGAAAGCTTCCACCAACGGGCCGCCTCGGCGGCATCGGGGGCCTTGCTGGCCGAGCCGGCAAGACTGATGACGCCCAGCTGATAGGCTGACTTGCCATCACCGGACAGTGCCGCCAGACGTAGCAGGCGGATGCCTTCCTCCCGCGCACCAAGCCCTTGCCCCCGGAAGGTCAGGATGTGCCCATAGAAACTTTGCGCACCCACATCGCCAAGATTGGCCATGCGTGCATACTGCCCTTCCATCCAGCGCCAGCTGCGAGGCTGACGGATAAACCAGGGCCAACGGAACAGTCGACGCGCGAGCCAGTAGCCAAGCCGCGCCTTGAGTCGCAAGAACATTCAGGCCTCCGCAGATTCGGGATACTCGTACTCGAACACTCGCACCACCTCCGAGGCATGCCAGGACGCCGCGGCAACGCCGTCGGAAGGCCCGGAAAAACGCCCCAGGCGCTCCACGCACTCGAAGAAACCCGTGCGCGGCAAGCGACTGGCCCCCTGACTGATGACCAGGGAGCTGCGCAACGGCTGCTCGGCCCGCGCATCCAACGCGGCCAGGTGCTCCAGCGCGGCCGTCAGTGTCTGCATGGCCGGGCTGGGCAATTGCAAGCGCTCCAGTAACGCGCGATAGGTTAAGAGATGCCGCTGACGCCGGGCTTGATCCAACTCACCCAACAGCCCATCCCAGTGCTGACGACTGATCCTTACACTCACGGTTGATCCCTCCACCCCGGCACCGTCAACTCCCAGGCCAGGCTGCGGCGGATCGCAGCGTCGGGTTGACGCTCGCCGCTTTCAATCAGGGCCAGGTAAGACGGGCTGATGCCTACTTTGCGAGCCAACGCCTCAATGGCGATGCCCTTCCCTTCGCGAAGATTACGTAGCTGATCCAGACCCGGAAGGCTCCGGGTCGATGCTGCTGCCTGAGCAACGTCGGCAGTCTGTGGCGCTTGTTCGGTGAGACCTGCGGCTGCCAGTAAAGCTTGATACTGAGCCCACGGCAGAACCGCATATTCGGGTTCGCCATCGCGTTCAATAATCTGGATATCCATTACTACCCCGTAGGACAACGACACTTAACGAGTCGGACTTTTCCTTTTAAGTGTAATCCTATCAGCGGCAGCGGTCGCGGGGAGCATGATTGTCATCAGGCAATGGTTCAAATGCCTGGATTTTTTCCTGGCCCCTCCAGTTGCAATTGCTCCGGGGTGTCCGGCAGCCTTTCGAGCACCACCAATCGCTCCGGTGCCTGGCGGTTGCGCCAGGCACGAAAGGCGTCGAGCTCATCACCCAGGGTCTTCATCAGCCAAGCCAGTACGGCAATATCATCGAGCATGCCGAACAACGGCAGGAAATCGGGAATGGCATCCAGCGGACTGAGGAAATACATCAGCCCCGCCACTACCGACAACAATGCTTTCGGGCTGATCGCGCGGTACTCGCCTCGCCAGTAGGCCAGGCACAACGCTTGCAGCAGGCGCAGGTCGTCCTTGACCTTGCCCAGGCGCTGGCCCTGGAAGGCCCCCTTGCTCGCCACAGCGAAGAGCAGGGTCGGCAGGCGACCACGACTCAAGAGTCGAGCGGCCAAAGGCAGGAAGCGGGCAAAGTTCCAGGGCGTCTTCATGTTCACTCCCAGTGAAATGTTATCCACACAAATTGTGGATAACCTTGTGAACAGAGCCATATTTAGAGGCTGAAAGCCCCGTTTCACAAGGGTTTGACTCAGATCGGGCGTTTTTTACTCACATAAAAAAACCCATAATTTCATTGACTTGGCAGCCCTCAACGACTAGCTACCCCAGTTCCCTGATCAGACTGCGGACAATGCCGCCAGTTCGAGCTTTTTTACCAGTACCACCCCACAGAAACGACAACGCCCCGTAGGAACGGGGCGTTGCTTCAGGCGCTGAAACAGGTTACTTGGCGGCGTCCTGCTTGTCCTGCTTGGCTGGATCCTTGATACCCAGCAGCTCCAGCTCGAAAACCAGTACCGAGTTGGCTGGAATCGACGGGCTTGGGCTCTGGGCGCCATAGGCCAGGTCGCTTGGGATGTACAGCTTGTACTTCTCACCCACGTGCATCAGTTGCAGGCCTTCGACCCAACCTGGAATCACTCCACTGACCGGCAGGTCTATCGGGCTGCCACGATCTACGGAGCTGTCGAAGACGGTGCCGTTGGTCAGGGTGCCGGTGTAGTGCACGGTCACCACGTCAGTTGGCTTGGGCTGTGGGCCGTCGGCCTTCTTCAGGACTTCATACTGCAGGCCGGAAGCGGTGGTGGTCACACCTGCCTTCTTACCGTTTTCCTCGAGGAATTTCTTGCCAGCAGCGGCCGACTCTTCGCTGATCTTGGCCATACGCTCTTCAGCACGCTTTTGCAGCGCGGCGAAGGCTTCGATCAGGTCTTCGTCCTTCAGCTTCTGTTCTTTCTTGCCGATGGCATCTTCAATGCCCTGGGCTACCGCTTTGGAATCCAGGTCATCCATGCCTTCCTGGGCCAAGCTCTTGCCCATGTTCAGGCCGATGCCGTAGGAAGCTTTCTGCGCCGGGGTTTTCAGCTCTACGCTGGTCTGCGAATCACAACCGGCAAGTACCAGGCTAACCAGGGCCACCGCCGCCGCCAACCGATGCTGTTTCATGCTATTTCCTTGTTCATGCGCCTAAAGGGCAATCGAATAAAGCCGCGAGCTTATCAGGCCGCCACGACCAATGGCTACCGGCATAGGAGCAGCAAATAGCTGATAAGTTCACGTCTGCAAACGCATTTCATGGTCTGGGTTACACCTCGCTCGGTCCAATCACGAGGTACTCAAAAAAGCGCGAATAACCATAGCGCAAGTAATGGCTACTTGCCGCACAAGATTCACTCAGGCATAAGGAAACGAAATTCGACAAGGACGTACATCTTGCGCCTCATCTACCGTGCATTACTGCTGATTATCCTGCTGATCGGCATCACCCTGGCTGTAGTGCTGTACTACACCGCCAACCCGAAACTTCCCGACTACGTTCCCGCCGAACAGGTGCACTACCTGGACCAGTGGGATGACAAGGATCGCCAAACCTACTATTTCACCCCCCAGGGCACCCAGGTCAAAGGCCTGCGCTATGACTGGTTCGTCGCCCTGGAGCTGCCGTTCTCCGAGCACGCCTTCGCCACCCCTGAATACCTGGCCCGCTTCGGCTTCCTGGTGGAGCCGGGACAAAAAGCCACGGCGCAAAACCCAGGCAACCTGCCAGTGGGCTTCGCCCGACACCAGAACCCGGGCAGCCAGGAACAGTACCTCGATATCACCTGCTCGGCCTGCCATACCGGCGAGCTGCGCTTCAATCACCAGGCCTTGCGGATCGATGGCGGCTCGGCGCAGCACGTGCTGCCCTCCAGCGTACCGACCTTGCGCGGCGGCAGTTTTGGCCAGGCGCTTGTTGCCAGCCTAGCCGCGACTTACTACAACCCCTGGAAATTCGAGCGCTTCGCCCGCAAGGTCCTGGGTACAGGCTATGACCTGCACCATGAACAACTGCGCAAGGACTTCAAGGAATCCCTGGACACGTTCCTGCGGGTCGCCTGGAACGACACCCATCGCGGCCTGTATCCCACGGAAGAAGGCCCCGGTCGCACCGACGCTTTTGGCCGCATCGCCAACGCCAGCTTCGGCGACGCGATCTCACCTACCAATTACCGAGTGGCCAACGCCCCGGTGGACTACCCCCAACTGTGGGATATCTGGACCTTCGACTGGGTCCAGTGGAACGGCTCGGCACAGCAACCCATGGCCCGCAATATCGGCGAGGCCCTGGGCGTGGGGGCGACCCTGAACCTGTTCGATGCCGCCGGCCAGCCGCTGACCGGCGAGGCTCGCTATCCTTCCAGCGTGCGAGTACGCGACCTCAACCATATCGAAGAGACCCTGCAACGCCTCAAGCCCCCCACCTGGCCGGAAGCCCTGCTGGGCAACATCGACAAGCCGCTGGCCGCCAAGGGCCGTACCTTGTTCGCCACCCATTGCAGCGGCTGCCATGTTCCTGCGGTCAGCGAGAGCAACGGCCGCCCGGTCCAGCAATTGAAGATGCTCCCGGTTGCGGTGATCGGCACCGACCCGAACTCGGCCAGCAACATCGCCGACCTGCGCTATGACTTGAGCGCCCTGCAATGGGATACCGCCGAGCTGGCCAAGTCCAACGTCGAACTGCATCCGGCACCGAGCGAACCGCTGGACCTGCGGCAAATGTCGGCCGCCAAAGGATTGGCCTATATCACCGCATTCGTCGAGGAGCGCGCCTACCGCGACGCCAAGGTCACGCCCGAAGAGCGTTCGCGACTGGATGGCTACGGCCTGCCGATCGGCGTACGTGAGTTGCGCGCCTACAAGGCACGCCCGCTGGCCGGGGTCTGGGCGACCCCGCCCTACCTGCATAACGGTTCGGTGCCCAACCTCTATCAACTGCTATCGCCGCAATCGGAACGCTCTACCACCTTTTATCGCGGTACCTTCGAGTACGACCCCAAGCACCTGGGCTATCGCCTGGAAGCCTTCAAGAACGGCTTTGAGTTCGACACCCGCACCAGCGGCAACCATAACAGTGGCCACGAATTCCGCGCCGGCCAGCGTGGTAACGGTGTCATCGGCCCCTTGTTGCAACCCGAAGAGCGCTGGGCACTGCTGGAGTACCTGAAAGTACTGGGCGGGCCACTGGAGTCCCAACTGCCATGAAACTCGATCTCGCCAGAAAACGACCGTCCCTGCTGGGCAGGCTGTGGCTGCGCCTGGGCGCTTTGCTGGGCAAGGGGCTATTGCTGCTGGTCGGCATCGGATTACTGGGCTGGGCCCTGGCGACAGCCTGGTTCGCCTGGCAACATCGCGGACCGGTCTCGGTACAGGAGCAGGTTCCCGCCGATGAGGCAGCCCGCACCCAGGACATCATTCAAACGGCGGTGCGTATCGTCGACCAGCATCGTGCGGGGACTCGCTACCTGCGCGACGCCCATGCCAAGGCTCACGGTTGTGTAAAGGCCGAAGTCCAGGTTCTGCGTGAGTTGAGTCCGGAGCTGCGCCAAGGGGTGTTCGCCAATCCAGGGCAAACCTGGCAGGCCATCGTGCGCCTGTCCAACGGCAACGCCTACCCACAGTTCGACAGCATTCGTGATGCTCGCGGCATGGCGATCAAGCTGCTGGAGGTTCCCGGCCAGCAACTGATGCCCGCGGAATCGGACAGGCGTGAACAGGACTTCGTGATGTTCAATCATCCGAACTTCTTCGTCAGCGATGTGGCCGAGTACCAACAGAACTTCACCGCTCAGGCCGACGGCAAGAAAGTCGGGGCATTCTTCCCTCACTGGGACCCGCGCAGCTGGCAAGTCCGCCACCTGTTTATTGCCCTGGCGACCCTGTCACCGGCGCCAAGCAGCCCGACCCAGACTACCTACTTTTCGGTTTCGCCCTACAAGTTCGGCAAGGCCAATGCCAAGTTCCGGGTCATGCCGGACCCTGGTAGCTGCCCGGCCTACAGCCTGCCACTGCAGAACCAGGATCTGCCCAACTTCCTGCGCAGCGCGCTGGTCCAGCAACTATCCAGCGATCGAGTCCCGGCTTGCTTTGTCCTGCAGATCCAGCGCCAGGACCCCAAGCGCTTCATGCCGATCGAAGACACCAGCATCGAATGGAAGGAAAGCGACGCTCCCTTTGAAACCGTGGCCCGGGTAACGATTCCTCCTCAGGATTTCGACACCCCGGCACAGAACCTGGCCTGTGATAACCAGTCGTTCAATCCCTGGTTCGGCCTTGAAGCTCATCGCCCCATCGGCGGCATCAATCGCCTGCGCAAGTCGGTGTACGAAGCCGTCAGTGACTACCGGCGCAGCCGGAACGCCGAGTAACGGCTCAAAATGAAAAAAGCGGCCTCAGGGCCGCTTTTTTCATCAATGAGTGCCTGGCTAAAATGCAGGCAATAAAAAAGCCCGCATTAAGCGGGCTTTTCGTGGTGACCTGGCGTTCAGTGTTCCAGGCTACCGAATATGGCGCAGCGGACGGGACTCGAACCCGCGACCCCCGGCGTGACAGGCCGGTATTCTAACCGACTGAACTACCGCTGCGCGTAGCGTTGAAAGTAAGTGGTGGGTGATGACGGGATCGAACCGCCGACATTCTGCTTGTAAGGCAGACGCTCTCCCAGCTGAGCTAATCACCCTTTACCTTCGTTGCGGGGCGCATTATGCCACAGAAATTCTTAAAGTGTTGATTTAATTGATATTTTTATCAAAAAATCTGAATTTCCATGATTTGCCGCACAACCCGCAAAACCTCTTACAGCAAAAAGCCCGCGCTAGCGGGCTTTTTGTGGTGACCTGGCGTTCAGTGTTCCAGGTTACCTAATATGGCGCAGCGGACGGGACTCGAACCCGCGACCCCCGGCGTGACAGGCCGGTATTCTAACCGACTGAACTACCGCTGCGCGTAACACAATCAAACGAATGGTGGGTGATGACGGGATCGAACCGCCGACATTCTGCTTGTAAGGCAGACGCTCTCCCGGCTGAGCTAATCACCCTTCTCGTTCGGTGTGGCGCGCATTCTACGGAGCAGTCCCCACTCTGGCAAGCACTTTTTATAATAATTTTTTCAGCCCTTCCAAAGGCTTAGCGAAGGGTTGGCCTGAGCAGCAGCGAAGAGAATAATGCCCTCCTTTGTATAAAGGAGAGATTCACCCCATGTGGTTCAAAAACCTGCTGATCTATCGCCTGACCCAAGATCTGCCTTTTGATGCTGAGGCGCTGGAAACTGCACTGGCGACCAAACTGGCGCGCCCCTGTGCAAGCCAGGAGTTGACCACTTATGGTTTCGTCGCGCCTTTTGGCAAAGGAGAAGATGCCCCGCTGGTACACGTCAGCCAGGACTTCATGCTGGTAGCCGCGCGCAAGGAGGAACGCATCCTGCCAGGCAGCGTCGTGCGTGATGCGGTCAAGGAAAAGGTCGAAGAGATCGAGGCCGAGCAGATGCGCAAGGTCTATAAGAAGGAACGCGACCAGATCAAGGATGAAATCATCCAGGCCTTCCTGCCTCGTGCCTTTATCCGTCGCTCCTCGACCTTCGCCGCCATCGCGCCGAAACAGGGCCTGATCCTGGTGAACTCGGCCAGCCCCAAGCGCGCCGAAGACCTGCTCTCCACCCTGCGCGAAGTGCTGGGCACCCTGCCAGTGCGTCCGCTGAGCGTGAAGACCGCCCCGACCGCGATCATGACCGATTGGGTCAAGACCCAGCAGGCCGCCGACGACTTCTTCGTTCTCGATGAATGTGAACTGCGCGACACCCATGAAGATGGCGGCATCGTGCGCTGCAAGCGCCAGGACCTGACCAGCGAGGAAATCCAGCTGCACCTGAGCACTGGCAAGGTGGTCACCCAATTGTCCCTGGCCTGGCAGGACAAGCTGTCCTTCGTGCTGGACGACAAGATGGTGGTCAAGCGCCTGAAGTTCGAGGACCTGCTGCAGACCCAGGCCGAGGAAGACGGTGGCGACGAGGCCCTGGGCCAGCTCGATGCCAGCTTCACCCTGATGATGCTGACCTTTGGCGACTTCCTGCCCGCACTGTTCGAAGCCCTGGGCGGCGAAGAGATCCCGCAGGGCATCTGACGCCCCGAGCGGATAGCCCACTGCACCAGACGCCACCCACCCGGTGGCGTTTTCACATAATAAGGAACAGGCCATGCGCGCACTGGCTGCACTGAGTCGCTTCGTCGGCAACACCTTCGCCTATTGGGTACTGATCTTCGCGGTGCTGGCGTTCTTCCAGCCAACCTGGTTCATCGGCCTCAAGGGCGCCATCGTGCCCCTGCTGGGACTGGTGATGTTCGGCATGGGCCTGACCCTGAAGCTGGAAGACTTCGCCGAAGTCGCCCGCCACCCCTGGCGCGTGGCCCTGGGTGTGGTGGCGCACTTCGTGATCATGCCTGGCGTGGCCTGGGCACTCTGCCAGGGATTTCACCTGCCGCCCGAGATTGCCGTAGGCGTGATCCTGGTCGGCTGTTGCCCAAGTGGCACCGCCTCCAACGTCATGACCTGGCTAGCCCGCGGTGATCTGGCGTTGTCGGTCGCCATCGCTGCCGTGACCACCCTGCTCGCACCATTGCTGACGCCAGCCTTGATCTGGCTGCTGGCTTCGGCCTGGCTGCCGGTGTCCTTCATGGAACTGTTCTGGTCGATCCTGCAAGTGGTGCTGCTGCCGATCGTGCTTGGCGTGCTAGCCCAACGCCTGCTGGGCCAACGGGTTAGACATGCCGTTGACGTACTGCCGCTGGTGTCGGTGCTGAGCATCGTCATCATCGTCGCCGCGGTGGTGGCTGCCAGCCAGGCGAAGATTGCCGAATCCGGCCTGCTGATCATGGCCGTGGTAATGCTGCACAACAGCTTCGGCTTCCTGCTGGGCTATGTCACCGGTCGCGTGTTCAAACTGCCACTGGCCCAGCGCAAGTCCCTGGCCCTGGAGGTTGGCATGCAGAACTCGGGGCTGGGCGCAGCCCTGGCCAGTGCCCACTTCTCCCCCCTGGCGGCGGTTCCCAGCGCCCTGTTCAGCGTCTGGCACAACATTTCCGGGGCATTGCTCGCGACCTGTTTTCGCCGGATGGCCGAGCCTGCCCCTGAGAAGCCCGAGAAGTAAGGCTGCCTCCTGAAAAAACCGATCGCCCCACTCGGCACGGGCCGTATACTGCCCAACGCGAGGACGACCTCGCGGCTCGTGTCGAGTCATGAATTCCTGGGGACGACCCCATCCATCCATGAGGTCAATATGTCCTGGATCATCCTGTTTTTCGCCGGCCTGTTCGAAGTAGGCTGGGCAGTGGGCTTGAAGTACACCGATGGCTTCAGCCGCCCACTCCCCACCGCCCTGACCATCATCGCCATGGCTATCAGCCTGGGCTTGCTGGGCCTGGCCATGAAGGAGCTGCCACTGGGCACCGCCTATGCCATCTGGACCGGAGTCGGTGCCGTCGGCACGGTGATCGCCGGCATCATCCTGTTTGGCGAGTCCATGGCCCTGGTCCGCCTGGCCAGCGTGGCGCTGATCATCGCAGGCCTGGTGGGCTTGAAAGTCAGCGCCGCCTGACAGCCCGGCAAGCAGGAATGAAAACGCCCGCATCATTGCGGGCGTTCTTGTATCCGTCCCCTGGCTAGCGGCGCGTACCGCGCAATGCCCCTACCATGACCTGCAATTGTGCAGGCTCGGCAGCTTCCACAGCCACCGAAGGCCCCGCCACCAGGGTGACCCGCGACCAGAACCGATGGAAGAAACCCTTGTTCGGATCACGGCTGAAAAAACTGCCCCACAAGCCTTGCAAGGCCAGCGGAATCACCGGTACCGGGGTTTCCTCGAGAATCCGTGTCAGGCCGCCCTTGAACTCGTTGATCTCGCCATCGGCGGTCAGCTTGCCCTCAGGGAAGATGCACACCAGCTCGCCATCGCGTAGGTACTCGGCAATCTTCTTGAACGCCTTTTCATAGATCTCCATATCTTCATGGCGACCTGCAATGGGAATAGTCCCGGCGGTACGGAAAATGAAGTTCAATACCGGCAAGTTGTAGATCTTGTAGTACATCACGAAGCGAATCGGCCGACGTACCGCGCCGCCAATCAACAAGGCATCGACGAAGGACACATGGTTGCAGACCAGCAATGCCGCCCCTTCATCGGGAATCTGCTCCAAGTTGCGATGCTCCACACGGTACATGGAATGGCTGAGCAGCCAGATCATGAAACGCATGCTGAACTCGGGAACCACTTTGAAGATGTAGACGTTGACCGCGATATTGAGCAGCGACACCACCAGGAACAGGTGCGGAATGCTCAGCTTGGCCATGCTCAGCAGCACGATGGAGACAATCGCCGAGACCACCATGAACAGCGCATTGAGAATGTTGTTGGCTGCGATGACCCGGGCCCGCTCGTGCTCCGGGGTCCGCGACTGGATCAGGGCATACAGCGGCACGATGTAGAAACCACCGAAAATCCCCAGGCCCAACACATCCAGCAACACCCACCAGGCATGGGAGAAGCCCAGCACTTCGACCCAGCCGTGACCGGTAGCACTCTCAGGAATACCGCCGGAGTGCCACCACAGAAGCAAGCCGAATATCGTGAGACCCAACGAACCGAAGGGCACCAGCCCGATCTCCACCTTGCGTCCCGAAAGCTTCTCGCACAGCATCGAACCCACGGCGATGCCCACCGAGAACACGGTAAGAATCAGTGTCACAACCGTTTCGTCGCCGTGCATCCACTCCTTGGCATAAGCCGGGATCTGCGTCAGGTAGATCGCCCCGACGAACCAGAACCAGGAGTTGCCGACAATCGAGCGCGAAACGGCCGGAGTCTGCCCCAATCCCAGGCGCAGGGTGGCCCATGACTGGCTGAAAATGTTCCAGTTCAGGCGCATTTGCGGAGCGGCCGCAGCTGCCCGGGGAATTGCCCGGCTGGCCAGATAACCCAGCACCGCGACCCCGATGATGGCGCCCGAGACAATCGGGGCGTAATGCGTGGAGGACATCATGATCCCCGCGCCGATGGTGCCCGCAAGGATCGCCAGGAAGGTGCCCATTTCCACCAGGCCGTTCCCGCCTACCAGCTCTTCCTCATGCAACGCCTGGGGCAGGATCGAGTATTTTACCGGGCCGAACAGCGCCGAATGAGTGCCCATGGCAAACAGCGCCAGTAGCATCAGCGACAAGTGATCGAAGACAAAACCCACCGCCCCCACCGCCATGATCACGATTTCCCCCAGCTTGATCAGGCGGATCAGCGCATCCTTGGCGAACTTCTCGCCGAACTGCCCGGCCAGGGCCGAGAACAGAAAGAACGGCAGGATAAACAGCAAGGCACAGAGGTTGACCCAGATCGATCGGTCCCCCTCGATGCTCAGCTTGTAGAGAATGGCCAGGATCAGCGACTGCTTGAAGATGTTGTCGTTGAAGGCGCCAAGGGACTGCGTGATGAAAAACGGCAGGAACCGCCGCTTGCGAAGCAAGGTGAACTGCGAGGGGTGACTCATCTTCCGTGTTCCTGAGTGGCGAGGATACTGTTATTGGAATGCCGAACATCGATCCAGGCCACACCTTACCTGTCTTTACCGATTATTTGTGCAAGCCGGCAATGCACGGCGAAACAAACAGCTCTCCTTTATAGGCGCCCTGCACCGTGCGCTTGGCCACGATCAACCACATCACGGCCAGGGCCGCCACCAACACGCCGCCCATCACACTGAAGACCCCCAGGTGCAGGGTGCTACCCAACTTGAGGGTCGCCAGCGAATACACCCCCAAGGGGAATGTGAACCCCCACCAGCCAAGGTTGAAGGGGATGCCCTCACGCAGATAGCGCCGGGTGATCAGCAAGGCCATCAACATCCACCACAGACCGAAGCCCCAGAGGGTCAGGCCGGCCACCAACCCCAGGCCAGCGGCGATTTCGCCAATGCCCGCAAGGTTATTGGCGGCGAAGATCGCCGGTGCATCGCCACCCAGTACCAGCATGCCCAATGCACCGGTACCGATCGGCCCCAGGGCCAGCCAGCTCGAAGCCGCCATGCTTTCATGGGGCAATTTGTGCAAGGCCATGCGCAGCAGGAGAATCGTCAGGATGCTGAACGCCACAGGCAGCGAAAACGCCCACAACACGTAGCTGGTACTGAGCATCACCAACTGGGCATGGGCATCTTGCAAGTGAGGGGCCAGCAGGCCGCCGCTGGCCGCGGCCACTTCGGCAGCGACCACTGGCAACAGCCAGACAGCGGTCATCTGGTCGATGCTGTGTTCCTGGCGGGTAAACATCATGTAGGGAATCAACACACCGCAGGCCAGGGACATGGCCACATCCAGCCACCACAGCACCTGCGCCGGCATCAGCACCGCCTCACCCCAATGAGGCAAGCCAAACAGCAACAGGCCGTTGATGATAGTGGTCAGCCCCATGGGGATGGTGCCGAAGAACATCGAGACGGTGGAATGCCCGAAGATCCGTCGCGCCTCATCGAAGAACATCACCCAGCGCGCGGTGTACAGCGCGGTAAACAGCAGGAACAGAACGATGGTCAGCCACCAGAACCCTTCGGCCACCAAGCGCAGCCCAGGAACTTCGGCAGGCCATTGGGCCAACGCCAGGGCCAGGACGCCAGTCCCCATGGTGGCGGCGAACCAATTGGGCGTGAACTGGCGAATAGCTTCGCGCGGATGGGGTAGATGACTCAGGGGCCGGCGGCCGGCTTTGACGCTTTGGGTGCATGGCATGTTAGGGGTCTCCTGTCCTCTGAAGAGGTTGGAGCCCATGGTAGAACCTAATCGAATATCTATATAACGGGTAATTTCTCTATCTGTTATCTATTTTATAGATATACGCTCAAATACTGCCCTCACACTCGATGACCAGCACCCGGGCGACACCCAGGGGATGGGCCACATGCTCGGTCCCCATAGAGGCATGGAAGATATCGCCCACCTCAAGCAACACTGCCTGTTCGAGCCCCGCGTGGCGATAGTGCATGCGCACCCGACCGCTCAACACGACGAACACCTCTTCCCCCTCGTTGATGTGCCATCGATAAGGCTGGTCGGTCCAGTGCAAGCGCGTGCCAATGCCATTCATGCTGGCAATATCCAGGGCCGCCCAGGCGCGCTCGCCGACAAAGTCGGCACTGCGAATGACCTTCATGAGCGCCCCCGCGTGCAGGCGTCGGAACACTGTCCGGGGCAATGCAAAAAGGCAACGGTCCAGGCCACGGCGGGCTCCTTGAGTACGGGAAACGAAGCCCCATCCTGAGCGGCCGAGCCCTGATAAAGAAGTGGCCCGATGGCCACGCTTCGATAGAATCAGGCCAACTTTTCCAAACGCCTACGACATGAACAATCCAATCCGCATCGCGGTGATCGCCTTCGATGGCATCAGCCCATTTCACCTCTCGGTACCGCTGCTGGTGTTCGATGAACAGGACCGGGGACTCGGGCTGCCAGGTTTCCAGGTGCGCGTCTGTGCGTTTGAAAACCCGCCGCTGCGCACTTCGGCCGGTTTCGATATCACCGCCCATCATGATTTGGACGAACTGCACACGGCCGACGTGATTGTCATGCCCTCCTGGCGCGATAGCCTTGAGCGACCACCACAGGTGTTGCTCGACGCCCTGCTCCAGGCCCATCGACGAGGAGCCCGCCTGGTGGGGTTGTGCCTGGGGGCCTTCGTCCTGGCGGAGACCGGACTGCTGGACGGTCACCCGGCAACCACTCACTGGCGCTGGGCGCAGACCTTTGCTGAAAGATTCCCCCAGGTCGCCCTGGATGCCGATGTGCTGTATGCCGAAGCCGGCAACCTGCTGACGTCCGCTGGTACCGTCGCCGGCCTGGACTGCTGCCTCCATCTGCTGGAGCAACTGTGCGGCGCACAAAACACCCACAAGCTGGCCAGGCACTTGGTGATTGCCCCGCATCGCTCCGGTGGCCAGGCCCAGTTCATCGAACGCGCCATGCCCAAGGGCGGCGAGCGGGACCGCATGGGACTGCTACTGCAATGGCTGGAACGGCACTTTACCGAAGATCACTCGCTGGATGCCCTGGCAGAACGGGCTGCCATGAGCCGCCGTTCGTTTACCCGGCACTTTCGCCAACTGACGGGCACCACTGTCGGCCAGTGGTTGATCAGGCAACGCCTGAATCATGCCCAGCGCCTGCTGGAAACCAGCCAGCAGAGTATCGAGGCCATCGCCCTGGCTTCGGGTTTTGCCAGCGCCCTGTCGATGCGCCAGCACTTCACCGGTGTCTTGCTGCTTTCTCCTTCGGCCTACCGGGCGCAATTCCGCCGTCCGTGAAGTGCCCGGTTCAAAGCCCCGGTTCACCAGCCACCACCGGACGCTGGCGCATCAGGGCCAGCAGGGCGCCCAGGGACAGGAGAATCAGCACTGCACCATAACCATCGGTGGTAGCCACCAGGCCGAAGTTGCGAGCCAATCCTCCAGCCAGCAATGCCGGCAGGCAGAACGCCAGGTAGCTCAGGACATAGAACGCCGACAACAGCCCGGCCCGCTCGTGGGGCAAGGCCAGGGGCACCACACTGCGCAACGCCCCCAGGAAACCGCCACCGAAACCGCTGCCCAGCACCAGGGTGCCGAAGAAGAACAGCAGCAGGCTGGCACTGTGCACCGCAGCCAGGATCAGCGCCACGCCCAGGGCCAACAATCCGGCCCCCAGGCGCAGGACCCCGTCGGGCCGCCGCTCGCGCAGGGAATAGATCATCACTGCTCCGCTGAGCGTCAGCACAGCGACCAAGCCGCCGCCGATCAGGTTCGAGGTGAAGCCAGTGGCAGCCCGTACCAGGGACGGCGCCAGGGATAGATAGAAACCACCCACTGCCCAGACCGCCACATCCACCGGCAGTGCCAGCCATAGCGCACGCCGTGCCTGCACAGGCACATGCAGGGTCGGACGCAACGAGGCCCAGGCCCCCGGTTGCGCACTGACACTTTCCGGCAGGCGCCAGATATACAAGGCCTGGAGCACGAACAAACCGAGCAGCAGCCAATAACTCAATTGCAGCGGCAATGGCGCGAACTCCACCAGCAAACTGGCCCCCATGGCCCCGCAGGCCATGCCCAGTAGCGGTGCGATGCTGTTGACCAGCGGCCCCTGCTCTCGATCGGTATCCAGCAGCGCGGCCCCCAGGGCACTGGTGGCCATGCCGGTCGCGAAGCCTTGGACCATGCGGGCAGCGATCAGCCAGTGCACGCTGCTTTCATTGATAAACAGCAGCATGGCCAGGATATTGAGCAACAGGCCGGTAAAAATCACCGGGCGACGTCCCAGGTAATCCGACAACGAACCGACCGTCAGCAACGCTGCCAGCAGGCACATGGCGTAGACGCCGAACACCAGCGTCAGCATCGCCGCAGAAAAATGCAGATTTTGCTGGTACAGGTGGTACAAGGGGGTCGGCACGCTGGAGGCGGCCAGGAAACCGAGCAAAGTCACAGCCAGGAACAGCAGGCTGCAACGGTTGGACACGCGAGTGTCGATAGCACCAGGCATAGGGCACGCTCCACTAAAGCTAATATTTTGCTTTTGCGGAGTGTGCTACTGCCAGGCGCTTAAAGCAAATTCTTTGTGTTAAGGTTCGACCCCATGGCTATTAAAGAAGGTTTACGCCCAGGCGGTCGCAGCGCCCGGGTCCAGGAATCCATCCATCGAGCAGTGCGCGAGCTTCTTGAAGAACAGGAACGCTCAACCCTGACCGTCCCGCTGATCGCCACTCGCGCCGGCGTCACCCCCTCGACCATCTACCGGCGCTGGGGCGACCTGGCGACCTTGCTCGCCGACGTCGCCCTGGCTCACATGCGCCCGGACAGCGAACCGGCCAACACCGGCAACCTGCGCGGCGACCTGCTGGCCTGGGCCGAACAATACCTGGACGAGATGAGCTCCGAGCCCGGGCGCAACATGATGCGTGACGTCCAATGCAGCGCCACCCCAGGTTATTGCGCGACCATCCTCAGTGGCCAGTTGCGGATCATCCTCGACCGTTATCGGAGCAGCACCACCCCTTGCCGGACGTGGACCGACTGCTGAACCTGGTCGTGGCGCCCACGGTGTTTCGCATCCTGTTCGCCGCCGCCCCCCTCAAGGTCGAGGAACTCCACGAACTGGTCGACATCGCCCTGCTACCGGCGCCCGAGCCCCACTCCCGGACAAACTGAAGCGCCCCTGCGACATCAGGCCGCGCCGATACCATGGTCGACACTGACGAGGACCCGACATCGTGCCAGACTGTCTGGCCGGGATGATGTGCCCGGTGTTTTCGTTCCGGAGTTCCCATGTCGTTGTCCAGCGGGCTGATTGCCGCCGTTGCCCTGGCCTATATGGCCATCATGTTCGCCATCGCCTTCTATGGCGATCGGCGCAGTGCGCCCCTTCCACCACGCGTACGGGCCTGGGTATATAGCCTTTCACTGGCGGTCTATTGCACCAGCTGGACCTTCTTTGGCGCCGTGGGCCAGGCCACCGAGCAACTCTGGGCCTTCCTGCCGATCTACCTGGGGCCGATCCTGCTGCTGGTCTTCGCACCCTGGGTGCTGCAGAAGATGGTGATGATCAGCAAGCAGGAGAACATCACCTCGATCGCCGACTTCATCGCCGCACGCTATGGCAAATCCCAGTCCCTGGCGGTAGTTGTGGCGCTGATCTGCCTGGTGGGCGTACTGCCCTACATCGCCCTGCAGCTCAAGGGCATCGTGCTCGGGGTCAACCTGCTGATCGGCGCGGGAGCCGACACCATGGGCACGCGGGCCCAGGACACGGCGCTGATCGTGTCGCTGATCCTGGCCCTGTTCACTATCGTCTTCGGCACCCGCAACCTGGACGCCACCGAACACCACCGGGGCATGGTGCTGGCGATTGCCTTCGAGTCCCTGGTCAAGCTGTTCGCCTTCCTCGCCGTTGGGGTCTTCGTGACCTTCGGCCTGTACGACGGCTTCGACGACCTGTTCAACCAGGCCATGCTGGCGCCGCGCCTGGAGCAGTACTGGGAAGAAACCATCAACTGGCCATCGATGGTGGTGCAGACCGGGGTGGCGATGATGGCGATCATCTGCCTGCCCCGCCAGTTCCACGTCACCGTGGTGGAAAACATCGAACCCCAGGACCTGCGCCTGGCCAAGTGGGTGTTCCCGGCCTATCTGGCCCTGGCTGCGCTGTTCGTGGTGCCCATCGCCCTGGCCGGGCAGATGCTCCTGCCCAGCAGCGTGCTGCCGGACTCCTTCGTCATCAGCCTGCCCCTGGCCCAGGCCCATCCAGCCCTGGCCCTGCTGGCCTTCATCGGTGGTGCATCAGCCGCCACCGGCATGGTGATCGTCGCCAGCGTGGCGCTCTCGACCATGGTCTCCAATGACATGCTGCTGCCCTGGCTGCTGCGGCACAAGAACGCCGAACGCCCTTTCGAGGTGTTCCGCCACTGGATGCTCTCGGTGCGCCGGGTGAGCATCGTCGCCATTCTGCTGCTGGCTTATGTCAGCTATCGCTTGCTCGGCTCCACTGCCAGCCTGGCCACCATCGGCCAGATCGCCTTCGCCGCGGTGACCCAGCTGGCGCCGGCCATGGTCGGCGCGCTGTACTGGAAACAGGCCAACCGTCGCGGTGTGTTCGCTGGCCTCGCCGCGGGTACCTTCATCTGGTTCTATACCCTGGTACTGCCCATCGCCGCCCATAGCCTGGGCTGGTCCCTGAGCAGCTTCCCGGGGCTGGCCTGGCTGCACGGCAACCCCCTGAACCTGCCGATCACGCCGCTGACCCAGGGCGTGGTGCTGTCCCTGGCAGGCAACTTCACCCTGTTCGCCTGGGTTTCGGTACTGTCGCGCACCCGGGTTTCGGAGCATTGGCAGGCTGGGCGCTTCATCGGCCAGGAAATCAGCAGCCGCCTGAGCTCTCGCTCGATGCTGGCCGTCCAGATCGATGACCTGCTGAAACTGGCCGCGCGTTTTGTCGGTGAGGAGCGCGCCCGACAGAGCTTCATTCGCTTCGCCTACCGCCAAGGCAAGGGCTTCAACCCCAACCAGAATGCCGACGGTGAGTGGATCGCCCATACCGAGCGCCTGCTGGCTGGTGTATTGGGCGCTTCTTCGACCCGGGCAGTGGTCAAGGCCGCCATCGAAGGGCGGGACATGCAGCTCGAGGACGTGGTGCGTATCGCCGACGAAGCCTCCGAGGTCCTGCAGTTCAACCGCGCCCTGCTGCAAGGGGCGATCGAGAACATCACCCAGGGCATCAGCGTGGTGGACCAGTCCCTGAAGCTGGTGGCCTGGAATCGTCGCTACCTCGAACTGTTCAATTATCCCGAAGGCCTGATCAGCGTCGGCCGGCCGATCGCCGACATCATTCGCCACAATGCCGAGCGAGGCCTGTGCGGGCCCGGCGAAGCGGAGGTCCATGTGGCCCGACGCCTGCACTGGATGCGCCAGGGACGGGCCCACACGTCGGAGCGACTGTTCCCCAACGGCCGGGTGATCGAACTGATCGGCAACCCAATGCCCGGTGGCGGCTTCGTCATGAGCTTCACCGACATCACCCCGTTTCGCGAAGCCGAGCAGGCCCTGACCGAAGCCAACGAAGGCCTGGAGCAAAGGGTGGCGGAGCGCACCCATGAGCTGTCGCAACTCAATGCCGCGCTGATCGAGGCCAAGGGCACCGCAGAGATGGCCAACCAGTCCAAGACACGATTCCTGGCTGCCGTCAGCCATGACCTGATGCAACCATTGAACGCCGCGCGGCTGTTTTCCGCAGCGCTTTCACATCAGGAAGACGGCTTGTCCGCCGAGGCCCAGCAATTGGTCCAGCACCTGGACAGCTCGCTGCGCTCGGCCGAGGACCTGATCAGCGACCTGCTGGATATCTCGCGCCTGGAAAACGGCAAGATCACCCCGGATCGCAAGCCTTTTGTCCTCAATGAGCTGTTCGACACCCTGGGCGCAGAATTCAAGGCACTGGCCCAGGAACAAGGGCTGCAATTCCGCCTGCGCGGCAGCCACCTGCGTATCGACAGCGACAGCAAGCTGCTGCGCCGGGTCCTGCAGAACTTCCTGACCAATGCCTTCCGCTACGCCAAGGGCCCCGTGCTCCTGGGGGCCCGTCGTCGGGGCGACTCGCTGAGCCTTGAGGTATGGGATCGGGGTCCGGGAATTCCCCTGGACAAGCAGCAGGTGATCTTCGAGGAATTCAAGCGCCTGGACAGCCACCAGACCCGCGCCGAAAAAGGCCTGGGCCTGGGCCTGGCCATCGCCGATGGCTTGTGCCGGGTACTTGGCCACCCCCTGCAAGTCCGCTCATGGCCTGGCAAGGGCAGCGTATTCAGCGTCAGCGTGCCCCTGGCCCGCAGCAACGCGATCGCCCCCGGAAAGGCCACGGAGTTCAACGGACAGTCGCTCAATGGAGGACAAGTACTCTGCGTGGATAATGAAGACAGCATCCTGATCGGCATGAACAGCCTGCTCAGCCGCTGGGGATGCCAGGTCTGGACGGCACGCAATCGCGACGAATGCGCCGCGCTACTCAAGGAAGGCATCAGGCCGCAACTGGCCCTGGTGGATTACCACCTGGACAACGGCGAGACCGGCACCGATGTCATGGCGTGGCTGCGTACCCAGTTGGGTGAGCCGGTGCCCGGGGTGGTGATCAGCGCCGACGGGCGCCCGGAGATGGTCGCCCAAGTACACGCCGCCGGCTTGGACTACCTGGCCAAACCGGTGAAACCAGCCGCATTGCGCGCCTTGCTCAGCCGGCATCTACCCCTGGGGTGAGGAGCGAGCTACTCCGGCCGCTCCAGCTCCTGCCCATCGACATCGGTCATCGCCCGCTCCAGCAAGTCCGCCGGCAGGCTCTTGCTGGCACGGGCGCCTAGCAGCTTGAGCTGCTCGCTACGACTGATCAGGTTGCCGCGCCCCTCGGTCAGTTTGTTACGCGCGGCGGCATAAGCCTTGTCCAACTGCTGCAGGCGATTGCCGACTTCATCCAGGTCCTGGATAAACAGTACGAACTTGTCATACAGCCAACCTGCTCGCTCGGCGATCTCCCGGGCATTCTGGCTCTGGCGCTCCTGCTTCCACAGGCTGTCGATCACCCGCAGGGTAGCGAGCAAGGTCGTCGGACTGACGATCACGATATGTCGGTCGAAGGCTTCCTGGAACAGGTTCGGCTCGGCTTGCAAGGCCGCGGAGAATGCCGCTTCGATCGGTACGAACAGCAGGACGAAATCAAGGCTGTGCAAACCCTCTAGACGCTTGTAATCCTTGCCGGCCAAGCCTTTGACATGATTGCGCAGGGACAGCACATGCTGCTTCAAGGCAGCCTGGGCAACCTGCGGATCATCGCTACCGACAAACTGCTGGTAGGCGGTGAGGCTGACCTTGGAGTCCACTACCACCTGCTTGTCGCCCGGCAACAGGATCAGTACATCGGGTTGGAAACGCTCGCCATCCGGGCCTTTCAGGCTGACCTGGGTCTGGTATTCACGGCCCTTCTCCAGGCCTGCGTGCTCCAGCACCCGCTCGAGAATCAGCTCGCCCCAGTTACCCTGGGTTTTCTGCCCCTTGAGGGCACGAGTCAGGTTGGTGGCCTCATCGCTCAAGCGCAGGTTCAACTGCTGCAGGCGCTCCAGCTCCTTGGCCAGGGAAAAGCGCTCCCGGGCCTCGGCCTGGTAACTCTCCTCCACGCGTTTTTCAAAGGACTGGATACGCTCCTTGAGCGGATCCAGCAATTGCCCAAGTCGCTGTTGGCTGGTCTCGGCAAAACGCTGCTCGCGCTCATCGAAGATCTTGCCCGCCAATTCGGCGAATTGTGCCCGTAGTTCATCCCGGGAGCCTTGCAGGTCCATGAGCCGCTGCTGGTGGCTTTCCTGCTGCTCACGCAACTCGGCGCTCAATGACGCGGCCTGGGCATCCAGGCGCCGCAACTCACTCTCCTTGGCCGCACGCTCCAGGCTCCAGGCATGGGCTGCGTCCCGGGCGTTGTCACGCTCGATCTGCAACAACTCGACTTCCCGTCCCAGGGCGGCCATCTCTGCCTGCTTGAGGCCATTGGCCTGGCTCAGGTCGCTGACCTCATCACGACTGGCGTCCAGTTGCGCCAGCAGCCCTTCCTGGGCCATCTGGGCCGTCGCCAGCCGCTCCTCCAGGAGCGCCAGCTCAGCCTGGCTGGAACTGGCGCGACGCTGCAGTTGCCAGGCCAATGCCAGCAGCGGCAACGCGGCGCCCGCCAGGCCTAGCAGCATGCTGGTCAAGTCCATAGCCATAGCGACTCCTGCCATCAAGATAAGGAATGAAGGTTAACCAAGCAGTCAGGGGTTGGACAGATCAGTCTTCGATCCGAACCAGCTCTTGTTGAGCACGACGGTCACCAGCGCGAGCCGCCTGGCGCAACAGGTCGTGGCCGATACGCCGATCCCGCGCATTGCCACATTCGCTACACATCAACCGACCCAAACGGCTCTGGGCCACCACCACCCCTTCCCGGGCCGGCTGCTTGAGCAAACGTCCGGCGAAGTGCTTGACGCTCGAGCTATGCCCAAGGCGAGGACTATCCAACAACCACAGGGCGACACGCAGGGAGAAACGCTTGGGTTCGGTAACACTTGCAGGGGTAGCGGTAACAGAAGGTGATACTGAGCGAAACTTCATAAAGCACTGTGGGGCAGATCGAAAGGCGCGCCACTCTACTCCTTTTTTCGCCAGGGTAAAGTCAAAAAGAGCCAGCACGCCCGTCCTAGAGCAAGTGCTTGGGACAATCCACAGAAGCTGTGGATAACTCAGTGGACAACCCCTCCACAACCCTCGCGAAGCCCCATGAGACGGGCCTTCCAGTCAAACTGACGATTTTTTCACCAGTAAAAAAAAGCGATGTTTATCATTGACTTAAATTCTCGAGACAGGCTATAGGCCATGCTTCGAAGAAGGTGACAACAGGGTGACACGCTGCGCAACAAGTGTGCACAACCGCACCGCAATTAGCGTCGGTAACGCACCGTTTTCGTACACGCCAGAGCCAGTAGGGTTACACTTTCGCGCTAGACCTTGGGGGAATTTTCCTAATGCGCTTGCATTGTTTCCCTCAACTCAATAGAATGGCCGCCGTTAGTACCAAGCTGAAAGTCAATTCTGGTCGAACAAGTCCCCCGGTAGCCCTCCAAAACGAGCAGCAACCGAACCTCAAGGACCGACCATCTCGCTGGTTTCCAGGCAGATTCGCACCTAACCAGGCTCAGGAATAAAACCCAAGGCCAAGCGCGAAACACCTGCTCTGACCGAACCAACCTGCAAATTGATCAGGATCTCCACCCTGGGCCCAGAACCTTAGCCCTTGTTGTGCTGCCTGACCTCCTAAGTACCTACCTGCCAGCCTTAGCGCAACTGTAATCAAAGCGCTGCAAACTGGCTGCTTTGTTCCAGACAGGTTCTTCGCTCGACCCTTGGCGGTCGGCGTTACTGGAACGTTTTAACGTTGCACGGTTCTATAACCGTGTCATTTGTAGGAACACCTAATAATATGTCTATTCAAATCCAGACTCAGGATGCCATTCGCACCCTAACCCACGCTTTTGCACCATTGAACTGCCTGATCATGGCAACCCGCAAAGGCGGCTTTAGTTTTACCCTGGTCAACGAACACGGCATCGCTCGCCACAGCGAACGCCTGTACCCCGACCAGTACTCCAGCGCCGAGCCACTGCAAGCAGTGATCGAACGCACCCGCCAGGCCCTGGTCGCCTGATCCGGCAGTACGCCGAAACCCAAAAGCCCCGCCCTGCTGCGGGGTTTTTTATTGCCTGTGATTTATCGGTCGGCTGCAGCGATCAAAGTACTAATCGGCATAAGGCATATAACAAGAGAACGGAAATATTTTAAAAACAGTCCTTTACAGCACAGATATGACACTACACTTCAACTCAAGCGGCCCGATCCGCTTCCGGCAAACCTGATCCCCTTCATTCGCTGCCAAGCACCTTCAGGTTTCGCCGGCCAATTCAATTCTCGAGGGCCTTATGGGTATCGCCGCCAGCGAGTTGTGCCGCTATGTCATCCGCCCGACGCTGATGTACCTGGGTAGCCATAGCAAGACTGCTGAAGCCCTGTTATTGGGCATCGCCGCCAGCCAGTCCGCGCTGGGCTCGGCCCTGCACGATCGTCGCGGCCATGGCCTGTATCGCATCACCGAACCCCGCCATCGTGCCCTCTGGGACCACTACCTGGCACTGGACCCGGAACGCGCCAGCCTGGTTCGCGGGCTGGCCAGCCAGCATGCATTTCTCAGTGGCCCTCACATGGAACTGACCGTGAACCTGCGCTATGCCACGGCCATTGCCTGGCTGCTGGTGGAAGAACAGCACACCCCGCTTCCCGCTGCCGACGACCTGCTCGGTATGGCCCGTATCTGGAGAAAGACTTTTCAACCACAAGGACGCCTCAGAGATTTCGCCTACGCCTGGCAAACCTGCATTTCGCCACTGAATCAGGTCGCCTGCTGACAACCACTTTTACAAGATCAGAGAAAAAGCCTGATTTTGGTCGGATTGTCCTACAAAAACGCTCTAAATCAACTATTTCAGCCTATAGCGCCGAGACAGAAATATTGGTAGTTTTCGCCTCGGTGATCATCAGGAGTTCTAATAATGAAAAAAGTAATGCTCAAATCCACCATTGGCCTCGCCGTTGCGGTGGCATCCAGCCAGATCTTCGCAAGCGGCTTCGCCCTTAACGAACAAAGCATCAGCGGCATGGGTACCGGCTTCGCTGGCCGCTCTTCCGCTGCCGAAGATGCAAGCACCCTCTATGGCAACCCTGCCGGCATGTCCCTGCTCAAGCGCGACCAAGTAACCGTGGGCGTAGCGGCAATCGATGCCAAAACCAATATCAAGAACGAGAAAGGTGGCGCTCCTGGCGGCTCCAACGATGGCGACATGGTGCCATTTACCAGCGTCCCAATGGGCTTCATCGTCAAGCAACTGGGTGATGGCTGGGCCTTTGGTCTGGGTGCCTATGCACCTTTCGGTCTGATCACTAACTATGAAAGCGACTTTGCCGGTCGCTATTACGGCAAGAAGAGCGAAGTCAAGGTCGTGACCCTGCAACCGACCATCAGCTACGCCTTCAACGACATGGTATCCATCGGTTTCGGCCCAACGATCAACCGTATCAGTGGCCAGCTGACTTCGGCAGTACCATTTGCCCCGACCCTCGGAAAAAACGACGGAAGGGTGAACGTCAAGGGTGATGACACCGCCATTGGTTACAACGTCGGTATCATTGTCCAGCCGACCGAAAGCACTCGCCTCGGCCTGACCTACCACTCCAAGGTCAAGTACGAGCTCGACGGCCATACCAATATCTCCGGCATAGGCTTCGGTGCATACAACGGCAACCGCTACAAGGCCTCCCTGGATATCACTACTCCAGAAATCGTCGACTTCTCGATCACCCAGAAGCTGGACGACCAATGGACCGTCTACGCAGGTAGCACCTGGACCCGCTGGAGCCGCCTGAAAGACATCACCGTCAATAACGAAGGCGTTCCAGCGCGACTGGGCGGTACCGCCGGCCCTATCGGCACCAGTGTCGAGCAACAGAACTGGCATGACACCTGGGCCTCGGCCATCGGTGTCTCCTACAAGCTGAACAAAGAGTGGGTACTGCGCAGCGGCCTGTCGGTCGACCAGGCACCAACCAACAACACCGATCGCTCCGTACGTATCCCGACAGGCGATCGCAAGGCCATCAGCTTCGGTGCCGGGTACAGCCCAACCGACGACCTGACCTTCGACGTGGCGGTGTCTTACCTGAAAGAAGAAGACGTCAAGGTCAACCGTACTGGCAAAGGCCCTGCTTATAGCGCGACCTACCAGAACAGCGCCTGGGGCTATGGCCTGGGTGCCACCTACAAGTTCTAAACCGTTGTAGGCGCTTCCTGGTTTGACAAAAAAACCCCGCAAATGCGGGGTTTTTTCATGGTCAGGCAGGACCGTCAGGACCCCGACGCCAGCGCCTTCTCCACGGCCTCGATGAATTCCGGGTTATCCGGCTTGGTCAGGCTGGAGAAATTGGCAATCACCTTGCCCTGGCGATCCACCACATACTTGTAGAAGTTCCACTTCGGCGTACCACTCTGCTCGGCCAGCGCCTTGAACAGGTGCACCGCATCTGCGCCCCTGACCTTCTGCGGCTCGGTCATGGTGAACGTCACACCATAGTTGACATAGCAAACCTTGGCGGTCTGCGCCCCATCCTTGGCTTCCTGCTTGAAGTCATTGGACGGTACCCCCAGCACTTCCAGCCCTTGGTCCTTGTATCGCTGGTACAAGGCCTCAAGGCCCTTGAACTGCGGGGCGAAGCCGCAAAAGCTTGCCGTGTTGACCACCACCAGCGGCTTGCCGGCAAAGCGCTGGCACAGATCGATGGACTCCTTGGCATGCAGCTTGGGCAACGACCCCTGCAGCAGTGCAGGGCAATCAGCGGCCCAGGTCGAACCGACGAGAGTCACGAGCAAAGCTGGAACAGCAAACCAGCGCATGGCCATATCCGGTGTCCTTGAGTAAGCGCAAGACACTGAAGTTACTCGCCCCTGCACACGCCTAGCAAGCGCCCATGCCCAACTGCATCAACGCCAACCCACCGCGGTGCCAACCCCACCAGGCCAGCAACAGCAGGACGGTCCCCACTCCCAGACCGATGCCCCAAGCGAGCCAGGGCCTCATGCGGCGCAGGCCTGCAAGCGCGCCACGGGACACTCACGCACCGGCCAATTGAGGACAGCAGCCAACAGGCTGAGCAAAACCGCCACCTGCCAGATCAGGTCGTAACTGCCTGTGCGGTCATACACCACGCCTCCCAGCCAGCCCCCCAGGAAAGAACCCAATTGGTGGAACAGGAACACGATACCGCCAAGCATCGACAGGTTCCTGACCCCAAACAAGGTGGCCACCGTCCCGTTGGTCAAGGGCACGGTCGATAGCCAGAGAAACCCCATGGCCATGCCGAACAGGTAGGCACTGGTCTGGGTCACCGGCAGCCACAGGAACAACACGATCACCACCGCCCGCAGCAGATAGAGGGCCGTGAGCAGGCGCGGCTTGGAAATCCGCCCCCCGAGCCAACCTGCGGTATAGGTCCCGAAGATGTTGAACAGGCCGATCAAGGCCAGCACCGTGGTACCTACCGTCGCTGGCAGGTGCTGGTCCACCAGGTAGGCCGGAAGATGCACACCGATAAACACCACTTGGAAGCCGCAGACGAAAAAGCCGAACGCCAGCAACCAGAACCCGGAATGAGAGCACGCCTCGCGCAGGGCTTCTGCCAAGGTTTGCTCGTGCCCTAGCACCGGTAGCGGTTTGTCCTTGAGCATGCTCACCAAGGGCACGATCAACGCAACCAGCAAGCCCAGCACCAACAATGCACTGGACCAGCCCAGCCAGCCGATCAGGCCGAGGGTTCCGGGCAACATGGCGAACTGTCCGAAAGAGCCTGCGGCACTGGCGAGCCCCATGCCCATGCTGCGCTTCTCTGGCGGCAACGCCCGACCAACCACACCAAGAATCACCGAGAACGACGTACCGGACAGGCCGATACCGATCAACAACCCGGCACTCAGGGACAGCGACAGGGGGGAATCCGCCAACCCCATGAACAGCAACCCAACGGCATACAGCACACCACCGATGAGCACCACCTTCGCTGCCCCGAAACGGTCGGCCAGCGCTCCGGTGAAAGGCTGGGCCAGGCCCCAGACCAGGTTCTGCAAGGCGATGGCAAACGCGAAGACTTCACGCCCCCAGCCGAATTGCGCACTCATGGGTGGCAGGAACAGGCCGAAGCCATGCCTGATACCCAGCGATAAAGCCAGAATCAGTGCACTGCCAAGAAGTACCCAACTGCTGGTACGCCACGTCGATGACATTTTTATTCTCCGTTACGGGTAGCTACCCGCTTATATTCGAACGAACCCTCATCAAGCCAGTTCGTTCAGCAAGGCCAACAGGGTTTCACGCTTCTGCGCCCCCAGGCGATCGATCAGTCGCTGCTGGGCAGCCTCCCAGGCCGGCAGGGCCGCGGCCAGCCGCTCACGCCCGGCCTCGGTGAGTTGCACCAGGCGGTTGCGTTGGTCGTCACCCTCCATCAAGCGCACCAAGCCAGCAGCCTCCAGGACCCGCACGTTGCGCCCTAGCGTACTGCGATCCAGCCCCATGGCTTCAGCCAGGCTGGAAATGCTCGGCTGGTCCAGGCGCAGCAGATTATTCAGCAAGGAATACTGGGCGACGTTGATCCCGAAGCCATCGAGGGCTCCGTCATAGAACCTGCTGACGCCACGGGCGGCGCGCCGCAGGTTGGTGCACAAACATTGAGAGGGAAGCATGATGCGTGTATATACCCGCGACTGATCCAAGGCAATAATTTTCAATAAAAATACCGCAGCGCACTGTGGTTCAAAACAGCGCCACGCTCAGCAAAACCACCATTTCCAACAGCTCCAGCAAGGCCCCGGCGGTATCTCCAGTAGTCCCCCCAAGCCGCCGCAGCATCAGATGGCGCAACCAGCAGAACGCCGCGAAAGCCATGAGCAGGGCCCACAGCCCGCTATAACCCCCTAGCAGCAGGCAGGCCAGCACGCTCAAGCCCATCACCTGCCGCCCAGCCAAACGCGGCAAATGATCAGCCAGGGCCTGCCCCAGGCCACCGGCACGCACATAAGGCGTGCATAAGAACAGCCCAAGCAGGGCGCTACGCCCGATCAGCGGTGCCAGCAGCAGGGCAAAGCCCTGCTGTCGTTCGATCAGGACCACCAGGGCAGTGAACTTGAGCAACAGCACCAGTACCAGGGTCACTACGGCAATCGGCCCGCTGCGAGGGTCCTTCATGATGCTCAGGGTACGCTCGCGATCACCAAAACCACCCAGCCAGGCATCGGCACTGTCCGCCAACCCGTCCAGATGCAAGCCACCACTGAGCAAGACCCAGGCCGCCAGGAGCAGGGCCGCCTGCAGCAATACCGGAACCCCACCGAGCACGGCACTCAACGCCCATAGCAAGATCCCGAAGAGCAACCCCACCAGCGGATAGCACAACAGGGAGCGCCCCAGCTCCTTAGGCTGCGGCATGCCTGGCAGGCGGATCGGCAGGCTGCTGAGGAACTGCAAGGCAATCCAGAACGGCAGCATCTCAGCCCTCCTCGCTCAAACAGCCGGCCGCCATCACCTTCAGGCTGAAAAAGGCGCCATGGCTCACTTCGACATTCAACAGCTGTTCACGAGGTAGCCCGCGCGCCCTCGCCAACAGCAGGCGCATCACGCCGCCATGGCTGACCAGCAGTACACGTCGACCGGCGTGAGCCAGGTGAAGGCGGTCGATCGCCGCCAGCACCCGCTGCGAGAAACGCTCCACCGGCTCACCTTCAGGCGGGGTGAAAGCATAGGGATCGGACCAGAAGCGCCCCAGCGCCTCGGCATCGGCCTGCATCAGGGATGCCGCACTGCGCCCCTCCCAGGCACCAAAATGCAGCTCTTGCAGGTCCGGCTCCAGGACCAGCGGCAATTGCAGACGCTCGGTCAATTGCTCGGCAAACCGAGCACAACGCTGTAAAGGCGAACTGACCACCAAATCCCATTCACCGCGCCCCTGGACTCCATCGTGCATCTGCTGCCAGCCATGGCTGGTCAGCGCATCGTCCAGGCTGCCACGCAAGCCCCCCCCCGACTCGGTCTCGCCGTGGCGCAACAGATCCAGGTGCAGGATCATGCCGGGCGGTCTGCCACGGCAGCCTCGGCAAAGGTCGCCATCTGCCCATGCAGGTCGCAAGCCAGGCGCAACAAAGGTACCGCCAGTGCAGCACCACTGCCCTCGCCCAGGCGCAGCCCCAGGTCCAGCAAGGGGTCGGCCTCCAGGACCTGCAACACATGGCGATGCCCCGGCTCGGCGCCCTGATGGGCGAACAGCAACCAGGGTCGGCAGGCCGGATTCAGGCGCACAGCCACCAACGCGGCAACGCTGCAGATAAAACCATCCACCAGCACCGCGATACCCTCCTGGGCGCAAGCCAGATAGGCCCCCGCCAACGCCGCGATTTCAAAGCCGCCCAGGCTGAACAATGCGTACAAGGGGTCGTTGCAAGCCTGCGGATGCAGCGCCAGGGCACGCTCGATGACCTGGGCCTTATGGCTGACCCCAGCGGCGTTCAAGCCAGTACCGGGACCAGCCAGTTGCGCAGCCGGAATGCCCAGCAAGGCGCAGGCGATGGCGCTGGCGGCCGTGGTGTTGCCAATGCCCATTTCCCCACCAATGAACAACTGGGCGCCCTGTTCGCGAGCACGCAGCGCGCTGTCGCGACCAGCCTGCAGTGCCTGCTCGCCCTGGGCAGGAGTCATGGCCGGGCCCATGAGGAAGTTCGCCGTACCCGGCCCCAGGTTCAGGTGACGCACCCCGGCCAGCTCCAGGCTGGGATTAATAGTCCCGAGGTCCACCACTTCCAGCTGCGCCCTCAATTGACGGGCCAGCACACTGATAGCCGCGCCGCCACTGACAAAGTTCAGCAGCATCTGCCCGGTGACTTCCTGCGGATAGGCAGAAACACCCTCGGCCACCACCCCGTGATCACCGGCGAAAATCGCAATCCACAGCTGCTCGAGGCTCGGCTTGAGCTGCCCCTGCAGCCCCGCCAGGCGTACAGCCAGTGGCTCCAGTTGGCCCAGCGAGCCGGCCGGCTTGGTCAGTTGCTGCTGACGCGCCAGCGCCTGCTCGACCACTTGGGCATCGATCGCTTTGCACGGATTCTGCCACCAGGAATTACTCATAACGCGGGTCCTTTCAAAGTCAGGGGCAGGCCGGCGACAGTCAGCACCACACGCTGACAACGCTCGGCCAGAGCTTGATGCAGCCAACCGGCTTCATCCACGTAGCGGCGAGTCAACTCGCCCAGCGGCACGACACCCATCCCGGTCTCGTTGCTGACAAAAATGATGCTGCCCGGCAGTGTCGCCACGCATTGCAGCAGGGCGTCGCGCTCGGCGACCAGGCGTGCCTGGTCTTCGAGCATCAGCAGGTTGGTCAGCCACAGGGTCAGGCAATCCACCAACAGGCAATGCCCTTCGGCAGCGGCCTGCTGCAGCACCCGAGCCAATTCCAGCGGCTCCTCGATCAGCCCCCAATGTGCCGGACGCCGCTCGCGGTGATGGACGATGCGCTGATTCATCTCGCCATCCAGTGGCTGGCTGGTGGCGATGTAAGTCACCGCCAGGGCGCTGTCACCGGCCAGCTTTTCAGCCAGGCGACTCTTGCCGGAGCGGGCACCGCCGAGGATCAGTTGCAACATGCTTGGGCACCTTTGAAGAGAAAACGGAACATGGGCGCGGCTAGAGGTGACAGAGCTGGCGCAGTGCGCCGGTATCCAGGTGGAGCTCCACCAGGTCCGCCAGGCGCTCGATATCGCGCTCGCGCAAGGCGTGGTAATCCACCTTTTGCACATCCTCCAGGCCAGCCCAACGCAACAACGCGCCACACGCGGCCGGGGTCTCGAACAGGCCATGCAGATAAGTGCCGATAATCTGCCCGTCGTCGCTATAGGCGCCATCGCTGCGCCCGTCGTCGAGCCGCACAGGGGCTTGCTCCAAGGCAGGCCCACGGCTGACTCCGGCGTGAATCTCGTAGCCGCTGACCTTCGCGCCTTCCAAGACCAGGCGACCACTGACATTACGCAACTGCTTTTCTGTTTCGAGCACGGTCTCGAAGGCCAGCAGCCCCAAGCCCGCGCTCGATCCCGCTACGCCTTCGAGCCCCAGGGGATCGTGCACCTGCTCGCCGAGCATCTGCAGGCCACCACAGATCCCCAGAAGCTTGCCGCCATAGCGCAGGTGCCGGGAGATCGCCTGCTCCCAACCATTGGCCCGCAGGTAGGCCAGGTCGCTGCGTACGCTCTTGGAACCAGGAAGAATGATCAGGTCTGCCGCGGGAATCGCCTGGCCGGGGCCAATGAACTGCAGGTCCACCTGGGGATGCAGGCGCAAGGGATCGAAGTCGGTATGGTTGCTGATGCGCGGCAATACCGGCACCACGACCTTGAGCAACTGCTCGACCTTGCTGGCCTGACGCTGGTCGATACCGTCCTCGGCCTCCAGGTGCAAGTCCATGACATAGGGCAACACACCCAGCACCGGCTTGCCAGTGCGTTGCTGCAACCAGTCCAGGCCTGGTTGCAGCAATGCGATGTCGCCCCGAAAGCGGTTGATGATGAAGCCCTTGACCCGGGCCTGTTCGCTAGGCGAAAGCAGCTCCAGCGTACCCACCAAATGGGCGAACACACCGCCACGATTGATATCGGCGATCAGCAACACCGGGCAGTCCACCGCCTCGGCGAACCCCATATTGGCGATGTCCCCGGCCCGCAGGTTGATCTCGGCCGGAGAACCGGCACCTTCCACCATCACCACCTGGTAAGCGGCCCGCAGCCGTTCGTGGGAGGCCAGCACCGCCTGCATGGCAATCGCCTTGTAGTCGTGATAGGCCACGGCATTCATGGTGGTCACCGCACGACCATGGATGATTACCTGGGAACCAGTGTCGCTATTGGGCTTGAGCAGCACCGGATTCATATCAGTGTGAGGCACCAAGTTAGCAGCTTGGGCCTGGACCGCCTGGGCCCGGCCGATCTCGCCGCCATCGGCGGTCACCGCACTGTTGAGGGCCATGTTCTGCGGCTTGAAGGGCACCACGCCGACACCCTGGCGCACCAGCCAGCGACACAGCGCAGTAACCAGGGTGCTCTTGCCGGCGTCCGAAGTGGTGCCTTGCACCATCAGTGTTGTCATGGGTGATCCTTGCGGTAGGCCAGCAGCGCCTGCTCCAGGCGCACCCAATCGGCCTCCTCGGCAGGCAAGCCGAAACGCAGGCTGCTGTTATGGACGAACAGGCGCAGCAGAATGCCCTGTCGCGCCATGAACTGATGCAAGCGCTCGGCCTCGGCGGTGATCAGCCATTGAAACAGGGCACAACCACCCTGGGGCTTGAAACCATGGCGCTCCAGGACGTCCACCAACCGCTGGCTGGCCACTTCGCTGCGCTGGCGCTGGCGGGCATGCCCGGCGACATCTTGCAGGCAGGCCTGGCCCAGCACCCGGGTCGGACCACTGACAGCCCAGGGCCCGACCTGTTCGGCCAGTAGCTTGAGCAACCGGTGCTCGGCCAGGACAAACCCCAGCCGCACACCAGCCAGGCCGAAGAACTTGCCGAAGGAACGCAGGACGATCAACCCCACCTGGTGGGCATGACCGGCTAGGCTCAGCTCGGGGGTGTTGTCCATGAAGGCTTCGTCCACCACCAGCCAGCCACCGCGCTGGGCCAGGCGCCCGTGCCACTCCAGCAGGCGCTCCGGGGGCAGGCTCAGGCCCGTGGGATTGTTGGGATTGACCACCACCAGCACGTCGAGGCTGTCGAGAAAGAAGTCCACCTCCTGCTCCAGCACCTCGCGAACCCGGTACCCGGCGCGGCGCCAGGCTTGCGCATGCTCGGCATAACAGGGCGACAACACCCCGACCTTGCCCGTACGCCGCAAACGCGGCAGCAATTGGATCGCAGCCTGAGAGCCCGCTACCGGCAGCACCTCCCTGGCGCCGTAGTACTCGCAGGCCGCCTGCTCCAGACCATCGTCGGTCTCTGGCAGGCGCGCCCATGCACGCAGCGGTATCTGCGGCAATGGAAACGGCCAGGGCGCCAGGCCACTGGACAGGTCAAGCCAGGCCTCTTCAGGAATACCCTGCTCCAGGGCTGCCTTGCGTAACCGACCACCGTGCTCAAGCATAGAATTCAGCCCCCAGGCAAAGAATCAGCAACCAGAGCCAAACGCCTCGCTGCACCAGTTGCCAGCCACGATCGATGGAACCGGCACTGGCCGGCTCGCCCTCACCCAATTGTGGGCGTTGATGCAACTGACCATGATAGATCGCCGCGCCCCCCAACTCGACGCCCAGGGCGCCGGCGCCAGCCGCCATCACCGGGCCCGCATTGGGACTGTCCCAGGTGGGCCCTTGGCGGTACCAGCACTTGAACGCCAGGCGGGTCTTGCCCAGCAAGGCATAAGTCAGGGCCACCAGGCGCGCCGGCACATAGTTGAGCAGATCGTCGATCCGTGCGGCTGCCCAGCCGAAGCGCTCGAAGCGCTCGTTGCGATAACCCCACATTGCATCCAGGGTGTTGCTCAGTCGATAGAGCACCACTCCCGGCACACCCGCCACAGCGAACCAGAACAAGGCGGCGAACACCGCATCGCTACCGTTTTCCAGCACCGATTCGGTCGCTGCCCGAGCCACGGCGGTGGCGTCCAGCTCGCTGGTTTGGCGGCTCACCAGATACCCTACCCGGCGCCGAGCTTCGTCCAGGTCATCGCTGCGCAGCGCCTGGGCCACGGGCTCGACATGCTCGCCAAGGCTGCGCAGCCCCAGGGCGCAGTACAACGCCAGGATCTCCACCAGCCAGCCGATATAGGGCAACCAGGACAACGCCGTGGCCAGTAGAGTCAGGGGCAGGACGGCCAGCACCCAGGCAGTGACACCATGACTGCGCCAGCCTCTTCCGGCAGCGTTGAAACGCTGCTCGATCCGATCCGCCAGGCGCCCGAACGCCACCAGTGGATGCCAGCGCCTGGGCTCGCCCAGCAACGCATCCAGCCCCACCCCGGCGACACTCAGCAATGCCACGCTCATTGGCTTACTCCCCAGCGGTTTTCATACAACAATTCATTCAACGGCCGCGGCTGTGCCCAGCCTTCCAGGGCCAGCATTGGCGCCGGGTAGAACTCGGTGACCGGCCCCAGGCACAACACGGCCAGGGGCTTGGCCCCCTCCGGCAAGCCCAGCAAGTCGGCTAGCGCCTGGGGCTCGAACAGCGATACCCAGCCCATTCCCAGGCCTTCGCTACGCGCCGCCAGCCACAGGTTCTGGATCGCGCAGGACAAGGACGCCAGGTCCATCTCCGGCAGGGTCCGCCGACCGAAGACATGCCGCTCGCGGCCGTCCATCAACGCGGCCACCAAAAGCTCGGCGCAATCGTTGATGCCTTCGACCTTGAGCCTCATGAACTCGTCGGAGCGCTCCCCCAGGGCCTCGGCGGTGCGCACTCGCTCCTCTTCCACCAATTGCTGGATCTGCCCCCGCAGCACGCGGTCGCTGATGCGGATAAAACGCCAAGGCTGCATCAGCCCCACGCTCGGCGCCTGGTGGGCTGCCGTCAGCAAGCGCTGCAACAGCTCGGGAGCGACGCTGCCGCCGGCGAAATGGCGCATGTCGCGACGCTCGGCAATGGCCCGATAGACCGCCTCGCGCTCGAGCGAGGAAAAAGCCTGTTCAGTCACCCGTGACGCCCCCAGCTACATCAACCTCTCGCTTCGGAGCGAACAACGCGGCCACCGCCGCAGGATTGGATGGAAAGTAGAAATGCACATAGGAGGCCGTCATTCTCCCGACCCGATAGACCGCCTCGGCACCACGGCCACCGTTGGGACTGGAGCCCCGGGCGATAGGCGCAAGCTCGGTACTGGTCAGGGAATGATGGTAGGTATGGCCTCGCAGGCTACCCTCCGGCAGGTCCACCGCTTGCAAGGCCAGGGCAGCCAGACGCTTCTGCATCACCGCTTCGCCGGGGAGCAGGCCCAGCAGCTCGGCTCGCTGGCCCTGGACATCGACCAGGGAATCCAGCAAGTACAACATCCCGCCACACTCGGCGAGCAAGGGCCTGCCAGCGCCATGATGAGCACGAATAGCCGCCAGCATCGCACTGTTGCGCTCCAGCGCCTGGTGATGCAATTCGGGGTAACCGCCTGGCAGGTACAGGCTGTCGGCCTCAGGCAGCTCGCGGTCGTGGATCGGTGAAAAGAAGCTCAACTGCGCCCCCATGGCTCGCAGCAAGTCCAGGTTGGCGCCATAGGTAAAGGCAAATGCCTCATCCCGTGCCACGGCAATGCGTACACCCTCGAGCAGTGGTTCACACATTGTCGGAATGGGGGCAGCAAAGCCAACAGCAGGCGGTAGCGCTACCTGGCAACTGCTGGCCAGCGCCTCGGCGGCGGCATCCAGGCGCAAGTCCAGGTCATTGAGCTCGTTGGCTTGCACCAGCCCCAGATGGCGACTGGGCAATTCGATATCCGTCTCCCGGGACAGGGCGCCATACCAGCGCAACCCTTCGGTGAGACTGCCTTCGAGCAACTGCGCATGGCGCAAGGTGCCGACACGATTGGCCAGCACCCCGGCAAATGGCAGGTCCGGCTGGTAGCGCGCCAGGCCCAAGGCCAGGGCACCAAAGGTCTGGGCCATGGCGGTACCGTCGATCACCCCCAGCACCGGCACTCCAAAATGCCGTGCCAGGTCGGCGCTGGAGGGCGTGCCATCGAACAGCCCCATGACCCCCTCGATCAGGATCAGGTCGGCCTCGCCCGCGGCTTCCCACAATAGGCGGCGGCTCTCCTGCTCACCCACCATCCACATGTCCAGCTGGTACACCGGGGCACCACTGGCACGCTCGAGAATCATCGGGTCGAGAAAATCCGGCCCGCACTTGAAGACCCGCACTTTGCGCCCCTGATTGCGGTGCAGGCGCGCCAGGGCGGCGGTCACGGTAGTCTTGCCCTGGCCGGATGCCGGTGCGGCGATCAATACCGCCGGGCAATGACGAACATCATTCATGGGTTCACGCTCACAGCTCGATGCCTTTCTGCGCCTTGATACCGGCCTGGAAGGCATGCTTGAGCATGCCCATCTCGGTGACGGTGTCGGCCAACTCGATCATTTCCGGCTTGGCCCCGCGCCCTGTCACCACCACATGCTGCATCGGCGGACGGGCTTGCAGGTCGCTGAGCACCTGATCCAGGTCCAGGTAGCCATGCTTGAGGGCGATGTTCAGCTCATCGAGCACCACCAGGCCAATCTCTGGATCGCTCAGCAACTCCCGGGATACCGCCCAGGCGGCTTCGGCGGCGGCGATATCACGCTGGCGATCCTGGGTCTCCCAGGTGAAACCCTCACCCATTACATGAAACCGCACCTGCTCGGGGAAACGCCTGAAAAACAATTCCTCACCGGTACTGTCGCGGCCCTTGATGAACTGCACCACGCCACACCGCATGCCGTGCCCCATGGACCGTGCCAGCATGCCAAAGGCCGAACTGCTCTTGCCCTTGCCGTTGCCAGTCAGCACCAGCAACAGCCCGCACTCATTGGGGGAGTTGGCGATACGTTCGTCGATCACCGCTTTTTTGCGCAGCATGCGCGCCAGGTGACGTTCGTCACGCTCGAAGGATTCACTCATGGGACAGCTCTCCGTTGGGGCTGGGGGAACTGGGGGCAGGAACAGGAATAGACGGCACAAGCCTGGCATCGCCCACCGTGATGCCGTTGGATGAGTCAGGCCGGTCTCCGGGCTCATGAGCGGCATCGCTGCCGGACTGCGCGCCTTCCCATGCCTGCTTCGACACAGTGGCACTTGCGCAATCTTGACTCACCTACCGTTGCGGGGGCAGCGCCGGAATCGTCGCCTGCTCCATGGCTGGAGAGGACCCTGACCGGCTTCCCTGTTTCACTCTATCGACCTGTGGCCACAGAGCACCTGAAACAAGTCGCGAAGGTTAGAGGGTTGAGAATGGAGCGTCAATTGAAGCGGCCCGCCACATCCTGCACAAAACTGCACTGCATCAACAAACTGACGCCAGTCTTGTGCCACACTGGAGGGAGTGATATCAAATAGCCACTTTCAGGACATGACGTCCCGTCACACAACAATAAGGGGTGAGTTCGATGCAAGGCATGATCATCAGCAATCCAAGGCTGGAATTCCTGCGTCCGATGCTGGAGCGCTGGTTCGATTGCATTGACCGCTACAACGCGGTCCGCGGCGATAACGAAACCCCTTACTGGTTCGACGAACAGGTCAACCTGGGCCTGCTCTCCGCTGCGGCCTGGATGGCCGAGATGGTGACCCTCGAACACAGCCCCAGCAAGAAGCAGCTTGAAGAAGGTGCACGCAACGCTCGTACCGGCCTGTACCTGGCCACCAAGGAAGAACGCGCCTACATCCAGGCCACCCAGCGCTGGCCACGAGTCAACAGCCTGAACCTGACCCAGGCACTGCTGGATATCGCCAATGAGGCGAGGGCAATCAGCTATGCCAGCGACTTGAAGCTTGGCTGCCTGTTCGTCGCCCCTCAAAAGGCACAGCACAGTGCTACTCCCGAAGAGCTGCAGGACATGCTTGACGATCTGCAGAAGGAACACTGCTGCGCCGTGGCCTGGTATTTCCCCTATGCGTATCGCAAACTACACAACGAGGCTGGCCAGTATCACCCCGGAATAGCCGTACTGTTCAAGGAAGCCCGCTGAGTACAAGGAACCCAGGCCCGTCCATGCCTCTCTATGATTGAACGTTCGCGCATCCATAGGGACATCAACATGCTCAAACCACGCCATACCTTGCTCATCATCGCCGCCGGTCTCGCCGCCTGCGGCGAAACCTCCAGCCTTCAGGTCGCGGATGGAACCGGCCCAACCCCCAAGCTGCCGGAACCCAATCCCACGCTGATTCCCACGCTGAACATCGCCCCGGCCGTCGGCTGGCCCCAGGGAACCAAACCCCAGGCCGCCAGCGGCACCCAGGTCAACGCCTTCGCCGAGAACCTCGACCATCCACGCTGGCTCTATGTCCTGCCTAATGGGGACGTCCTGGTGGCAGAAACCAATGCCCCGCCCAAGCCGGACGACAGCCAGGGCCTTCGCGGCTGGGTAGCCGGCAAGGTGATGGAGCGCGCCGGCGCCACCGTCCCCAGCGCCAATCGCATCACCTTGCTGCGCGATGCCGATCATGACGGTGTGGCGGAGACTCGCAGCGTATTCCTGGAAAACCTCAACTCGCCCTTCGGCATGACCCTGGTGGGCAACGACCTGTATGTGGCCGACACCGACAAGTTGCTGCGCTTTCCCTACCAGAACGGTGACACCAGGATCAACGCCAGCGCCATCAAAGTGCTCGACCTACCTGGCGGCACGCTGAATCATCACTGGACCAAGAACGTCATCGCCAGCAAGGACGGCAGCAAGCTGTACGTGACCACCGGCTCGAACAGCAACGTCGGCGAAAACGGCCTGGACAAGGAAGAAGGCCGGGCGGCGATCTGGGAAGTGGACCGTGCCAGTGGCCAGCACCGACTGTTCGCCACCGGCCTGCGCAACCCCAACGGCCTGGCCTGGGAACCAGTGAGCGGAGCGCTCTGGACAGCGGTGAACGAGCGGGACGAGATCGGCAGCGACCTGGTGCCCGACTACATCACCTCGGTCAAGGATGGCGCTTTCTACGGCTGGCCCTTCAGCTACTACGGCCAGCACGTGGATGTGCGGGTCAAGCCCCAGGACCCGGCGCTCGTGGCCAAGGCCATCGCCCCGGACTACGCCGTAGGGCCGCATACCGCCTCGCTGGGGCTGGCCTTCGCCGAAGGCAGCAAGCTTCCCGCCCCCTTCACCGAAGGCGCCTTCATCGGCCAGCACGGTTCCTGGAACCGTAAGCCCCATAGCGGCTACAAAGTGATCTTCGTACCGTTCAGCGGCGGCAAGCCCCAAGGACAGCCAATCGACCTGCTCAGCGGCTTTCTAGATGCTGACAAGAACGCCATGGGGCGACCGGTGGGAGTGGTGATCGACCAGCAAGGGGCGCTGCTGGTCGCCGATGACGTCGGCAACAAGATCTGGCGCGTGAGCACTGCCAAGAAACCCTGAGCTCAGCGCTTGCGACATAGGGTCAGGCCATCCCCCAGGGGCAGCAACGACAGATCGATACGCGGGTCATCCTTGAGGGCACGATTGAGCGCCTGGATGGCCCGGGTATCCTCGCTGGCAGGAGCCACCTCCAACACCCGCCCACTCCACAAGGTGTTATCGAACACGACCAACCCTGCAGTGCGCAGCAAGCGCAGCGCGGACTCCAGGTAAGCCGGGTAATTGGCCTTATCGGCATCGATGAAGATCAGGTCGAAAGAATCACCCTGCCCCTGTTGCTCCAGGCTGGCCAGGGTTTCCAGGGCAGGCGCCAGGCGTAGATCGATACGCTGCTCGACTCCAGCCTCCTGCCAGTAACGGCGGGCAGTAGCGTTGTAGTCACCAGGAAGATCACAACAGACCAGCGAACCATCCCCAGGTAACGCTTGGGCCATGCACAAGGCGCTATAGCCAGTGAAGGTGCCAACTTCCAGTACCCGGCGAGCACCGATCAGCTTGATCAACAGGGCGAGGAATTGCCCCTGCTCCGGCGCAACCTGCCAGCGCGCAGTGGGCAAGACCTGGGTTTCATCCCGCAGGCGGCGCAGCAATGGCGTTTCACGCAGGGAAACGTCCAGCAGGTACTGATAGAGGGCATCGTCGAGGTTGAGCGTACGGGCAGTCACGAACACCTCGACAAGAAATGATTATGGATTGTGCGCCAAGTGTTCTGGCTGCAGCACGCGCTTGGCGCTCAGGTAGGCTTTCTGCCAGTAGGCCTTGGACAGGCTGTCGAGCTTCACTGTGCCGCCAGTGGCCGGGGCATGCACGAAACGTCCTTCGCCGACATAGATCCCCGCATGGCTGACCTGGGAGCCGCCATTGGTGGCGAAGAAGATCAGGTCACCGGTTTGCAGCGCGTTCTTGCCCACATCCGGGACCTGCATGCCAATCATCTCGCGAGTCGAGCGCGGCAGCGAGATACCAGCGGCATCACGGTACACATAACCGATCAGCCCACTGCAATCGAAACCTGAGTCAGGGGTATTGCCGCCCCAGCGATAAGGCGTACCCACCAGGCCCAAGGCACGAAACAGCACATCTTCGGCAACCGGAGAAAAGGTTTGGGAGGAATTGAATACCGGAGCACGTACCACGGGCGCAGGAGGCGGAGTACGGCTGGCACAAGCGCTGAGCAGCGCGGCGAGGACGATGAGAGCGATACGGGCCGAGGTCGACATAAGCTGAACAATCCTGATCGGGATGCGGCTTTCTCTGCCGTGGTACTGAAAACAAAACCGCGTAAGCGAGGCTTACGCGGTTTGTTTCAACAATAGATCAGGATTCTAGCGCCTACGCGCCAAACTTCAAGTAAGACTTTAACTTCGCCCTACAAATAGTCTGCTTATTTACGCGCGGTGACTACGGTTGGAGCCATGGCGAGTGCGCGCTTGGCTTCAATGAAGGTCTTGCTCCAGTAGCTGTCACCCAGGCTGTCGACCCGTACGCCACCACTACGACGGCTGCTGGAGTGGATGAACTGATCATCCCCCAGGTAGATACCGGCATGGCTGACACGTCCGCGGCCATTGGTGCTGAAGAACAGCAGATCACCCGGCTTGAGGTTGTTGCGCGCAACCAGGGGAGCCTTGACGTTGATCATTTCGCGAGTGGAGCGAGGCAGATTCATGCCTGCCTCTTCACGAAACAGATAACCAATGAACCCACTGCAATCGAAGCCGGCTTCGGAGGTCCCGCCGAAACGGTAGCGGGTACCGATCAGGGACATGCCGCGCTCGAGAATGCTGTCAGCCAGAACTGGCAACTGATAAGGCTTGCTGTCAGCGAATTCTGCCAGTTCCTTTTCAGTTGCCAGCTCTTCCTGGTAAACAGCGGAAGACTGGTTCTTGGTAGTGACTTGAGCCTGCTGTACGACTTGTTGCTGCGACACCGGAGTATGGGAAGCGCAACCAAACAACAGGGTAACGAGTGCGAGAGGCACGAGGGGTGCGAAGCGATTTAGCATGGGCACGACCGTGGCTTGAATAAAAGAAGTAGCGACTATGCCTTCTATCGCTCTCATTTGCAAATTCAATCGATCAGAATGTGACTTATGAGTTTCTTGCGTACATCTAAGGCTTTAAGCCCATTTAAGCCGCACCCGCCCTTGGAAGCCCTTCCAAAGGCGCGTTTTCTGGCGCCTGAATTATGCCCGAACCCCATAGGATGACTGGAAAACCATCGTTACCAGCCCAGGGTTTCCTTCAGGAAAGGAATGGTCAGCTTGCGCTGCGCCTGCAAGGAAGCCTGGTCGAGACGCTCGAGCAACTCGAACAACGCACTCATGCTGCGGGTACCACGCGTCAGGATAAAGTGCCCGACTTCGTCGGTCAGGTGCAGGCCCCGCCTGGAGGCGCGCAACTGCAGGGCACGCAACTTGTCTTCATCCGAAAGCGGACGCATCTGGAAGATCAACGCCAGGGTCAGGCGTGATTTCAGGTCCGCCAGTTTCACAGGCAATTCACGCGGAGAGGTCGACGCTGCGATCAGCAAGCGCCGACCGCTGTCACGCAAACGATTGAACAGGTGGAACAGCGCCTCTTCCCAGTCAGCCTTGCCAGCCACGGCCTGCAGATCATCCAGGCACACCAGCTCATATTGCTCCAGGTGATCGAGAATCTCGATACCACGATCCAGCAACTCGGCCAGCGGCAGGTATACCGCAGGCTCCCCCAACTGCTCGAAGCGCAGGCACGCTGCCTGCAGCAAGTGGGTACGACCCACGCCATCCTTGCCCCAGAGATAAATCAGGCTTTCGGTCCAGCCGGCGTCGGCTTCGCAAAGACGCTCGACATAGCCGAGTGCAGCGGCATTGGCGCCTGGATAGTAGTTGATGAAGGTGGCGTCATCACGCAGACGCACCCCCAGGGGCAGCTGAATCGGTTTCATGCTGACTGAACAGTTCCGAACGAACCGTTAGTGGCCTCAGTGTAAAGTTTGCAAAGTTTATACTCGTGACGCCGAGCGCACAATGCAGCAGACCACAAGCAAAATCAAAGGTTTGCGTGAACCAAAAGGACTCCAGGGGCTTATTTGACAGACTGGATGGCATCCAGCCCATGCTCAAGCCCCCGCCCAACCCCACTACAAGTCGGGGTCCTCTGCACCACTGTAGATATCCGACTCCTTGTACAGGTCGTGCACATGGCGCACCAAAACCATGATCACCGCCGCCACAGGCAAGGCCAGCAATACCCCGGTAAAGCCGAACAGCTCTCCACCGGCAAGAATTGCGAAAATCACCGCCACCGGATGCAGGCCGATGCGATCGCCAACCAGCAGGGGGGTCAGGACCATGCCCTCCAGGGCCTGGCCCACCATGAACACCGCAACGATACCGATCATCGGGTACAGGTCGCCGCCAAACTGGAACAGACCGGCAATCAAGGCCGAACCGATGCCGATGATGAACCCCATGTACGGCACGATGGCCGCAAGCCCGGCAATCAGCCCGATCAACAGGCCCAGCTCCAGCCCTACCACCATCAACCCCGCTGCGTAGATCCCCCCCAACGCCAGCATCACCAGCAGTTGCCCACGGATAAAGGCCCCCAGCACTTCGTGGCACTCTCCCGCCAACGCCACCACGCGCTCCTCACGATTACGCGGCAACAAGCTGCGGATCTTGGCCATCATCAGGTCCCAGTCACGCAACAGATAGAAACCGACCACCGGGATCAGCACCAGGTTGGCCAACCAGCCGATCAGCGCCAACCCCGAAGCCGTGGCCTGGCTCAGCACCACGCCGACGATATCGGTGGTCTGCCCCATATGTTCACTGATCGCGGCCTTGACCTTGTCGAACTTCCAGAAACCGTCGGCCAGCCCCAACCTGGACTGGACCCAGGGCATCGCGGTGTGCTGCACCCAGTCGAGCATCTGCGGGGCCAACTCATAGAGCCGCACCAACTGCTTGGCGAGCATGGGAACCAGGACCAACAGCAACGTCATCACGATCAGGATGAACAAGGCGAAGACCGCGACCACCCCCCAGGTACGCGACAAGCCCCATTTTTCCAGGCGATCCACCAGCGGATCGAACAGATAGGCCAAAAGCAGCGCCACCAGGAACGGGCTCAGGATCGGATGCAGCAGGTAGAAGAACCCACAAACCAGAAGCGCCGCACCCAACCAGACCCAACGACGGGCATCAACCATAAAGCACCCCTGCTTCTATATAGAAGGAAAACACCCGCTACCAACGAAAGCGCAGTTGCGCCACAGAGCCCGGGGCAGCGACCGGCGCTTCACCCACAGCACCCGGCACAGGCGCTGCCTGCGCCTGCTCGGCAGGAATCTCCTGCAACTTGGCCAGGGATAACTGCGCTCGCAGCTGCTCGGCGCTGCCATTGACCCGATAGACGATCCGGTCACCATCGACGCTACGCAATTGCGCGCCAAAAGGCTCCAACAGGTGGCCCAAGGCAGCGTAATGCTCAAGATTCATGCCCTGCACCTCAAGCAGTTGCTCACTGGAAACACCTGGACGGGTAACGAAACGTGGCGCCAGGCGCTGGCTCACGGCCAACAGCACAGCATCGGCCAGGGCCGCGGTATCCGCGCCCTGGACAGTTCCCTGTTCCTTCTGCTCACCCAACCACAGTCGCCACTTGGCCTGCCACTGCCCTCCCTCTTCACGGGCATGTACCGCCAGCAACGCATCCGCACCGTAACGCTCCGAGGCCGCGCGCAGCGGTGCCGGATCGGAGCCCTCCAAGTTGGGCGCAGTCGCCACGATCTGTTCGTCCAGATCCCCCAGCGGCAAACGCAAAGGCAAGCCGCGATGCTGGGCGGCTCGTCGCAGCGGTGCCGCGCTGGCCTGGCCATCACCGACCAGGGTCGAGCCTTCGGTAGAGTCACTCAACCACCAACCGAGGATGGACGGACGGTTACTCCCCCACAGCGACAATCCAGCCTGGCGCAAGGCCCGGTCAGTGCTGAGCGGATCGAAGTCCACCTGCAGGCTTTCCGGTGGCCCGGCGTCATAACCGTACTGGCTGATAATCTGCTGCGGGTCCTTGCGAACCCCTTCCAGGCCCGGCGCCTGTGCCGCCTTGGCATCTCCGGTCAGGCGCAGCACCAGGGTCTCCAGGGCCCGCTGGGTCGCCTGGTCGCGCTCCTGTGGCGATTGGCTGCTCACAGGCTCACGCACCTGATACAGGCCATTCAAGGTTTCGGCATGACTGGCCAGGCTGACCAATGACAAACAGCCCACAAATAGAAATCGACCCAAACGCATGGAAAATTCTCGATGACAGAAAACGGTTGAAACAGCACGCATGCAGTACGGCGGACAAGGCTGTGACCACAAGCCTCGGCAAAACATTCACCTGCCGCTCGATTGTTTTTCGCGCTGTCATAACGATAGCCACTAGAGCGCTATACCTTATACAGGCATGGGCGGAAGCACCAACATGGGCAATCGCGGTTTTTTTCGCGGGATATGCTCCTCCCCGTCGGCCCGAGGATGGCCGCTGCCCCTCAAGCCTGATAAAATCGCGCGCCTTCGCAGACCGCCATCAGCGGGGCCCCTGAATCACTTTTACAGTGCATCAGCGGTCTCATTGATTCGGTCGATATCCCTGAATCCCCTTAAAGGCCTGGATCAATGAGCAAGCAACCCTCCCTGAGCTACAAAGACGCCGGTGTAGACATCGACGCCGGCGAAGCACTGGTCGAACGCATCAAGGGCGTAGCCAAGCGCACCGCACGCCCTGAAGTCATGGGTGGCCTGGGCGGCTTCGGCGCCCTCTGCGAGATCCCGGCCGGCTACAAGCAGCCAGTGCTGGTCTCCGGCACCGACGGCGTCGGCACCAAGCTGCGCCTGGCGCTGAACCTGAACAAGCACGACAGCATCGGCCAGGACCTGGTCGCCATGTGCGTCAACGACCTGGTGGTCTGCGGTGCCGAGCCCTTGTTCTTCCTGGACTACTACGCCACCGGCAAGCTCAACGTCGATGTGGCCGCTACCGTAGTCACCGGCATCGGCGCCGGTTGCGAACTGGCTGGCTGCTCGCTGGTGGGCGGTGAAACCGCCGAGATGCCTGGCATGTACGAAGGCGAGGACTATGACCTGGCCGGTTTCTGCGTCGGCGTGGTGGAAAAAGCCGAGATCATCGACGGCTCGAAAGTGGTCACTGGCGACGCCCTGATCGCCCTGCCTTCCTCCGGCCCGCACTCCAACGGCTACTCGCTGATCCGCAAGATCCTCGAAGTGTCCGGCACCGACATCGACAGCACCCAGCTCGACGGCAAGCCACTGGCCGACCTGCTGATGGCCCCGACCCGCATCTACGTCAAGCCACTGCTCAAGCTGATCAAGCAGACCGGCGCAGTCAAGGCCATGGCCCACATCACCGGCGGCGGCCTGCTGGACAATATCCCGCGCGTGCTGCCAAAAGGCGCCCAGGCGTTGGTCGATGTGGCCAGCTGGCAGCGTCCGGCGGTGTTCGACTTCCTGCAGGAAAAGGGCAACGTCGACGAACATGAAATGCATCGCGTACTGAACTGCGGCGTGGGCATGGTCATCTGCGTAGCCCAGGACCAGGTCGACAACGCCCTGCAAGTGCTGCGCGAAGCTGGCGAACAACCCTGGGTCATCGGCCAGATCGCCACTGCCGCCGAGGGCGCAGCCCAGGTTGAACTGAAGAACCTCAAGGCTCACTGATGCAAGAGCGGATGTCGCCGACCTGTGATGTTGTGGTGCTGCTGTCCGGCACCGGCAGTAACCTGCAAGCCTTGATCGACAACCTGCGGACCGGCGACAACCCGGCCCGCATCGCTGCCGTGATATCCAACCGCGCCGATGCCTACGGCCTCCAGCGCGCCAAGGAAGCGGGTATCGCTACCCGCTTCCTCGATCACACTACCTTCGAAGGCCGCGAGGCCTTCGATCAAGCCCTGATCGAACTGATCGACACCTTCCAGCCAAGACTGGTGGTGCTGGCCGGATTCATGCGCATCCTCAGCGCCGGTTTCGTCCGCCACTACCAAGGCCGCCTGCTGAATATCCACCCTTCGCTGCTCCCCAAATACAAAGGGTTACATACTCATCAGCGAGCGCTGGAGGCCAAGGACACGGAACATGGCTGCAGCGTGCACTTCGTCACCGAGGAACTCGATGGCGGGCCTCTGGTCGTACAGGCTGTGATCCCGGTAGAGTTGCACGACTCGCCCCAGAGCCTGGCGCAGCGAGTACACGTTCAGGAACACCGGATTTACCCCATGGCAGTACGCTGGTTTGCCGAGGGTCGGCTGACGCTCGGCGACCAAGGTGCTTTACTGGACGGCAAATTACTGGCCGCCAGCGGTTATTTGATTCGAACCTAGGAGATTTTATGCGTCGCGCCCTGCTCTTCGCTTGTGCTCTGTTCGCCCTGCCGGTTGTGCAGGCGGCAGATCTTCACCCGTTCTCCGCCAGCTACACCGCCGACTGGAAGCAATTGCCCATGAGCGGCACAGCTGAACGCAGCCTGGAAAAAACCGCCAGCGGCGCTTGGAAACTCAGCTTCAAGGCGTCGATGATGATCGCCAGCCTGACGGAAGAAAGCACCTTGACCCTGGAAAAGGACGCCCTGGTTCCCCAGTCCTATCACTTCGAACGCGGCGGCCTGGGCAAGGCCAAGAAATCCGATCTGGATTTCGACTGGACCGCGAAGATGGTCACCGGTAGCGATCGTGGCGACGCGGTAAAACTGCCACTGAACACCGGCATGGTGGACAAGTCCACCTACCAGCTGGCCCTGCAGCATGACGTAGCGGCCGGCAAGAAGACCATGAGCTACCAAGTGGTCGATGGTAACGACGTCGACACCTACGACTTCCGCGTGCTGGGCTCGGAAAAGGTCGACACCAAGGCCGGCCAGATCGACGCGATCAAGGTCGAGCGCGTACGCGATCCGACACAAAGCAAGCGCACCACCGTGATGTGGTTCGCCAAGGATTGGGATTACCTGCTAGTGCGTCTGCAGCAGGTGGAAACCGACGGCAAGGAGTACAACATCATGCTCCTCAACGGCACCGTCGACGGCAAGACCGTCAAGGGCAGCTGAGCCGATAGCTACACGAAGCCCCGCTAGACGCGGGGCTTTTTTTTGCCCGAAATCTGGCCGTTCGCCCTCCCCCCGAAATGGCGATGCAAGATCGCGAAGATGAAACTTTTGTCATGAAACTTTCCGCCCTGCGGCGAAATGCCACGGCTTTCGCGGGCTGCAGCATTGTTTTCGTTTTTGCAAAGGTTTATTGCAAACCCAGGCAATTTACTTAGCAAGCTAACAAAATATATAACAGAGTCCTGCACATGCCTTGCTGCAGATCAACAGAGATTGGAGCTAGCAGATGACTGTAAAAGTGACTGAACGCGACGATTCACACATGTCCCATGAAGGCGTAGCCGCAGGCGTGCGCATCTGGGATGTGCATCAACAAGACATACTGGTAGGCATGTTCCATTCCGAGAGCGATGCCCATAGCTACAAGGCGGAACTGGAAAAGCTTGAACAACAGCGCGCTCTGCAGAGCTCCTGAGTCAAGGCTCACCTGGTAGTGACGGATCTCCACGCCGGTCCCCACCTCCATGAACGACAAACCCCGCCATGAGCGGGGTTTGTCGTCTGTGGCCAGTTACCACATCAGGTCATCAGGGATCTGGTAGGCCGCGTACGGATCGTCTTCGTCCGGCGCCTCGGTAGGGGTATTCATCTGCACGATACGACGGGGATCGCGCTCCTGGATCTTCAATGCCGCCTCACGGGGGATCACTTCATAGCCACCGCCATGATGAACGATGGCCAGGGAACCGCTGCTGAGCTTGTTACGCATCAGGGTATTCACCGACAGGCGCTTGACCTTCTTGTCATCGACGAAGTTGTAGTAGTCCTCGGTGTTCAGCTTGGGCAGGCGCGAAACCTCGATCAACTGCTTGATCTGTGCTGCACGGGCTTTCTGCTCGGCCTTCTCCTGCTGCTGGCGGTTGAGCTCCTGGTCGCGCTTGACCTTCTCGGCCATGGCTTCCTGGGCCGCACGTTGCTGGGAGTCGTCAAGCACCGCCTGGCCTTTGTGGGCCAGGCGCTGCTGCTTCTGCTTGTCCTTGCCGACCTGCTTGGCCTGCTTTTGGTTGACCAGTCCTGCTTTGAGCAACTGGTCGCGAAGGGAAAGGCTCATGGTACTCACTCACTTGGGCTACGGCCTCAGCCGCAGCTGGGCAAATTCTTTTCCTGGCGCTTGGCTTCGCCCCACAGGGCGTCCAACTCTTCAAGGGTGCAATCTTCCATGGGACGACCGGTATCGCGCAATGCCTGCTCGATAAATCGAAAACGCCGGTCGAACTTGGCATTGGCGCTACGCAGGGCGGCTTCCGGGTCAACCTTTAGGTGCCGGGCCAAATTGACCACGACAAACAGCAGGTCGCCCATCTCGTCGGTGATGGCGGGCATGTCGTTGTCGGCCATGGCCTCCAGCACCTCGTCCAGTTCCTCGCGAACCTTGTCCACGACCTGCAAGGCTTCAGGCCAGTCGAAACCAACCTGGGCCGCACGCTTTTGCAATTTGGCTGCGCGGGACAGGGCCGGCAAGGCCATGGGCACGTCATCCAGCAACGACAGCTGCTGTGGCACGCTGGCCTTCTCGGCACGCTCTTCGGCCTTGATCTGCTCCCAACGCTCCTTGACCTGTTCCTCATCGAGCCGAGGCAGATCCAGCGGCGCATAGAGGTCCCCAGTCGGGAACACATGGGGATGGCGGCGAATCAGCTTGCGGGTGATGCCATCCACCACCGAAGCGAATTCGAAACGCCCCTCCTCCCTGGCCAACTGGCTGTAGTACACCACCTGGAACAGCAAGTCCCCCAACTCACCTGGCAGATGATCGAAGTCGCGACGCTCGATGGCATCGGCCACTTCATAGGCCTCCTCCAGGGTGTGGGGAACGATACTGGCGTAGCTCTGCTTGAGGTCCCACGGGCAGCCGTATTGCGGGTCGCGCAGGCGAGCCATCAAGTGAAGCAGGTCGTCAAGGCTATACATGGGGTCGTTCATGTCCTGGGCTGTCATGGAGTCCGGTTACGCCGGGTCTCGATGATGTTCGGCAACTGCGAGATACGTCCCAGCAAACGCCCCAACGCGTCCAGCCCCGGGATCTCGATAGTCAGGGACATCAACGCCGTGTTGTCCTCCTTGTTCGAACGGGTGTTGACCGCCAGCACGTTGATCCGCTCGTTGAGCAGCACCTGGGACACATCACGCAGCAGGCCGGAACGATCATAGGCGCGGATGATGATATCCACCGGATAGGTCAGCACCGGCACCGGCCCCCAACTGACCTGGATGATCCGCTCGGGTTCGCGACCCGCCAGCTGCAGCACCGACGCGCAATCCTGGCGATGGATGCTGACACCACGGCCCTGGGTGATGTAACCGACGATGGCATCCCCCGGCAGCGGCTGGCAGCAACCGGCCATCTGGGTCATCAGGTTGCCCACGCCCTGGATCTGGATGTCGCCGCGCTTGCCCGGCTTGTAACCGGTTGCCTTGCGTGGAATCAGCTCCAACTGCTCATTGCCGCGCTCGGGCTCTACCAGCTGCTGGGCCAGGTTGACCAATTGCGCCAGGCGCAAATCACCGGCACCGAGGGCTGCAAACATATCTTCGGCGATCTTCATGTTGGCCTTATCGGCCAACTTGTCGAAATCGACCTGCGGCAGGTCGAGGCGATTCAGTTCGCGCTCCAGCAGGCTCCGGCCTGCAGCAACGTTCTGGTCGCGAGCCTGCAGTTTGAACCAATGGACGATCTTTGCCCGTGCCCGGGACGTGGTGACGTAGCCCAGGTTCGGGTTCAGCCAGTCGCGGCTCGGAGTGCCATGCTTGCTGGTGATGATCTCAACCTGCTCGCCAGTCTGCAGGCTGTAGTTGAGGGGCACGATCCGACCGTTGATCTTCGCGCCCCGGCAGTTGTGGCCGATCTCGGTATGCACCCGGTAGGCGAAGTCCAGCGGCGTGGCGCCCTTGGGCAGGTCGATGGCATGGCCGTCGGGGGTGAAGATGTACACCCGGTCCGGCTCGATATCCACCCGCAGCTGCTCGGCCAGGCCGCCGATGTCTCCCAGTTCCTCGTGCCATTCCAGCACCTGGCGCAACCAGGAGATCTTCTCTTCGTAATGGTTGGAACCGGACTTGACGTCGGTGCCCTTGTAGCGCCAATGGGCGCAGACGCCCAGCTCCGCCTCCTCATGCATCGCATGGGTGCGAATCTGCACCTCCAGCACCTTGCCCTCGGGACCGATTACCGCGGTATGCAACGAGCGGTAGCCGTTTTCCTTGGGGTTGGCGATGTAGTCGTCGAATTCCTTGGGGATATGTCGCCAAAGGGTGTGGACGATGCCCAACGCGGTGTAGCAGTCGCGCATTTCCGGCACCAGGACCCGCACGGCGCGCACGTCGTAGATCTGGCTGAACTCCAGGCCCTTGCGCTGCATTTTGCGCCAGATGGAATAGATGTGCTTGGCCCGGCCGCTGATATCGGCGTTGACCCCGGTAGCCTGCAACTCGCTCTGCAACTGGCTCATCACATCCGCAATGAAGCGCTCGCGATCCAGGCGCCGCTCGTGCAGCAGCTTGGCGATCTGCTTGTACTGCTCGGGCTCCAGGTAACGGAAGGACAGGTCCTCCAGCTCCCACTTGATGTGCCCGATACCCAGGCGGTGGGCCAGGGGCGCGTAGATGTCGAAGACTTCCCTCGCGACCCGGTTGCGCTTCTCTTCATCTGCGCCCTTCACCGCCCGGATCGCGCATGTGCGCTCGGCCAGCTTGATCAATGCCACGCGCACGTCGTCGACCATGGCCACCAGCATCTTGCGCAGGTTTTCAACCTGGGTCTGGGTACCCAGCACCAGGGACTGCCGAGGGCTGAGGCTGGCGGTGATCGCCGCCATGCGCTGCACACCGTCGATCAGCTTGGCCACCACCGGACCGAAGCGCTGGCTGACCGCCGCCAGCGGGATCTGCCCTTCACGGACCCCACGGTACAGCACCGCGGCGACCAGCGAATCCTGGTCCAGCTTGAGATCGGCGAGAATCTCGGCGATCTCCAGGCCCGTGCTGAAACACGATGCATCCTCGGTGCCGAGACTCTTCGTCGTGATGTATTGCTGCTCGGCCTCACGAGCGAACTCGCAGGCCTCTTTCAACGCTTCACGGTCCAGTGCCATGTCGACGCTGACCGTATGATCGAGCCACGCCTCGAGATTGATACTGCCATCGGTGTTGACCGGCTGGTGCGCTCTCACCTGTACCATCTTGCTTTACCTTCCCTACGACGCACATTCAGTACGTCAAATCGCTGACCTTCAACGCTCAGGCCTTGCTCGCAGGGCCAGCGAGCCAGGCCTTGAGGACCAGTCGGATTAGACAAGCCATCCTAGCTCGCTTCGAATAACGCCATGGCCTCGACATGCGCCGTTTGAGGAAACATATCGAGAATCCCGGCACGTTTTAACCTGTAGCCCTGCCTGGTCAGTTCGACCGTGTCACGAGCCAAAGTTGCCGGATTGCATGACACATACACCAACCGTTTGGCGCCCAAGTCCGCAAGCTTGCGAACCACCTCGAAAGCACCATCGCGGGGTGGGTCCAAGAGTACCGCAGAAAACCCCTCACCGACCCACTCGGCAGCACCCAGAGGCTGGGATAAATCGGCTTGAAAAAAGCGGGTGTTATGCAAATTATTGCTGGCGGCATTCTCTGACGCTCGCGCCACCATGGTCGCCACGCCTTCCACGGCAACCACTTCCCGAGCCTGCCGGGCCAGCGGCAAGGCAAAATTTCCCAGACCGCAAAACAGATCCAGCACCCGCTCACCAGCTTGCGGAGCCAGCCATTCCAGGGCCTGGGCCACCATGGCTTCGTTGACCCCGGCATTGACCTGAACGAAATCCCCCGGCCGGTAAGCCAGGTGCAGGCCCCACGACTCCAGGCGAAAGCCCAGGGTCTGGGACGCATCGAATGGCTCCGGCTCGCCTTCACCGTGCAGCCACAACTGCGCCTGATGGAAATCGCAGAAGTCCTTGAGAATCCCCAGGTCGGCTTCGGACAACGGCGCCATATGCCGCAGCAACACGGCCAGGGCCGAACCGCTGAACAACTCGACATGGCCCAGCGCCTGAGGCTTGCTCAAGCGCCGTAACATGGCCGGCAAACGGCTCATGATCGGTTGCAAGGCCTGTACCAGCACCGGGCAGTCGTCGATGGCGACGATATCCTGGCTGCCGGCTGCACGGAAACCGACTTCAAGCTGCTTGCCCCTGGCATCCCAGCGCACCGCCACACGGGCCCGGCGCCGATAGCCGAACTCCGGCCCGCTCAGGGGCGCGGCCCAGGCCTCGGGCTCGACACCCGCCACCTTGGACAACTGCTCGGCGAGCATGCGCTGTTTCAGGGCAAGCTGCTCAATGTGGGGCAAATGCTGGACGCTGCAACCGCCACAGCGACCGGCGTGGGCACAGGCCGCAGGGCGACGCAATTCGCTGGCATTGAAGATCCGCTCGGCCCGGGCCTCTACCACCTTGCCATGGGCGCCCAGGACTCGTGCCTCGACCTCTTCGCCAGCCAGGGCGCCATTGACGAACCAGGTGCGGCCCTCGACGAATGCAATGCCACGACCGTCATTGGCCAGGCGCTGGATGGTCAGGCGCTGTTTCTTGCCCACCGGCACCTGTGGCGCGCGGGTGCCGCCCGCTGGCTGGAAGCGCAGGCCTCTCTCGTGCTTAGCCATCAGTTGGGAGCATCGAAAATGCCGGTCGACAGGTAACGATCGCCACGGTCACAGATGATCGCGACCATGACCGCGTTTTCCACCTCACGGGACAAGCGCAGCATCGCCGCCACCGCACCGCCGGACGATACACCGCAGAAGATGCCTTCTTCGCGAGCCAGGCGCCGGGTCACGTCCTCGGCCTCACGCTGGGCCATATCGACGATCCGATCGACGCGGCTGGCCTGGTAGATCTTCGGCAGGTACTCCTCGGGCCAGCGGCGAATACCGGGAATGGCGGCGCCCTCCATCGGCTGCAGGCCGACGATCTGTACCTGGGGGTTCTGCTCCTTCAGGTAGCGCGAAGTCCCCATGATGGTACCGGTGGTGCCCATGGAGCTGATGAAGTGGGTGATGCTGCCCTGGGTCTGGCGCCAGATCTCCGGGCCGGTCCCTGTGTAGTGGGCCTCGGGATTGTCGCCATTGGCGAACTGGTCGAGGACCTTGCCACGCCCTTCGGCCTGCATCCGCTCGGCCAGGTCACGGGCGCCTTCCATGCCTTCTTCCTGGCTGACCAGGATCAGCTCGGCACCATAGGCAGTCATCGCCGCCTTGCGTTCGGCACTGGAGTTGTCGGGCATGATCAGGATCATCTTGTAGCCCTTGATCGCCGCAGCCATGGCCAGGGCGATACCGGTATTGCCCGAGGTCGCCTCGATCAGCGTGTCGCCGGACTGGATCTGCCCGCGCAACTCGGCACGGGTAATCATCGACAGTGCCGGGCGGTCCTTGACCGAACCCGCCGGGTTGTTGCCCTCAAGCTTGAGCAGCAGGGTATTGCTGGTGGCGCCAGGCAGGCGCTGCAAACGAACCAGCGGAGTGTTGCCGACGCAATCGGCGATGGTTGGGTATTGCAAGGTCATGGCGTATTCGCAATCCAGACTGCGGGGGCGCCTATCATACCGGCAAACCTCCTGGCGCCATATCACGCAAAGTGAGGGCCTTATGGCTAATTCGCATAAGCCACCAAGCGGCTGGCGTCAGGCCATGACCTGCGACGCTGCGGCTCTCAAGCGCAGGTGAATACGCAATCCTTGTCCATGGTTCTGCGCCCAGATCTGCCCACCCTGGCGATGCACCGCATTGCGCGCGATGCTCAACCCCAGGCCGAAGCCGCCATCTCCTGGGCGCGAACCATCCAGGCGGGTGAACGCTGCGAAAATCCGCTCCAGGTCCTGCTCGGCCACCCCACTGCCCTGATCATCCAGCCACAGGTGCCAGTACTCCCCTTCGAGCCGCCCATCCAGCGTGACCTGGGCACCGGCAGGAGAGTGCCGGATGGCATTGCGCAGGACATTCTCCAAGGCCTGGGCCAGGGTATTGAGGTGCCCGCGCACCCAGCAATCGCCCACCAGCTCGCAGCGCAATTGCCGTGGTGACCAGCCACTTTCGAAGCAGGCATTTTCGCTGAGCATTTCCCACAGCGCCTGGACCTGGATCTGTTCCTCGGCCAGGGGTGCCCGCTCGGTATCCAGCCAGGCCAGTTGCAAACTGTCTTCCACCAGGCGCTGCATACCGTCGATCTCGCGCCCCAGGCGCTCGCGCAAGGCCGACAAGTCCTGTTCACCTTCACAGGCCACCCGCAACCGACTCAAAGGGGTGCGCAGCTCATGGGACAGATCCCGCAACAGCTGCTGTTGCGTCGCGACGGTACTTTGCAAGCGCTCGGACATCTGGTCGAAAGCCCGCCCCAATTCCCCCAGCTCATCCTTGCGCAAGGTGGTTTCGCTGGAAAGCCGGACATTGAGCTGCTCCGCTCGCCAGGCATTGGCCTGTTCGCGCAGCTGATTGAGCGGCACCACCAGCAGGCGGTACAGGCCGACACATAGCAGCAAGGTGAAGAAACCAGGGATCACGCCATTGGTCATGACCTGCCAGAACAGCCGATAACGGCCAGGCATGAAGCGCTGGGGCAGCTCGATCACCAGGCTGCCGGCAGAGGGGTCATCGGGAAAGGCGATCTTCAGCCAGGGCAAGTTCCGGGCATGCCGGCTCACCGGCCAGTCGGCGCCTCGCAGGAACGTCAGGCGCTGGATCTCCATCGGCTTCAAGGGATAACTGCTCAACGATTGCAGGTCGCTGCCGATGACCCCGACCCAGGTCTTCTCCCGGCCGGCCATTTGCTGGATCCAGACGTCGACGCCGGCTTGCTGGCCGCTCTTCCAGGCCTGCTCGGCCTCTCGGGCATAAGCCCCCAGGGTGGCCCGGGCCTCATCGGAAAGGTAGAGATTCCTTTGCTCGACATAGCGCCCCCAGGACCAGCTCAGCCAGATCATCAGCAGGCAAAAAGCGACCAGCAGCAATGCCAGCTTCCAGAATACCGAATGCCGGCCCGGTAGCTCAGGCCAGTTCATCGGCGGCACTCAATACGTAGCCCTTGCCCCATACAGTACGCAGCTCACGCTCGCCGTAGCCCAGGGCCTTGAGCTTGCGACGAATCTGGCTGACGTGCATGTCCAGGCTGCGATCATGGGCCGCGTACCCTCGTTGCAAGACATGCTGGTAGAGGAAGGCCTTGCTCAAGACTTCATCGGCATTGCGATGCAGCGTCTCCAGCAAGCGATATTCACTGCGAGTCAGACCGGCCCATTGCTGGGCAAAGAACACATCGCACAGCTCATCATCGAAACGCAGGTTCTGGACACAACTGCTGGGGGCCAGCGGCATGGGTCGGCGATCCAGGGCCACTCGCCGCAGTATGGCTTCGATCCGCACCCGCAGCTCGGCCATGCTGAAGGGCTTGGGCAGATAGTCGTCGGCTCCCAGGCGAAAACCGCTGATGCGATCGGCCTCCGCTCCCAGGGCAGACATCAACAACACCGGGGTCGAGTGACTCTTGCGCAAATGGGTCAGCACCGTCAGCCCATCCATCCCCGGTAGCAGGATATCCATCAGCAACACATCGAAAGGCTGCTGGAGAGCAACGTCCAGCCCTTCCTGGCCGTTACGGCACCAAGTCACGGCAAAGCCGCAACGCTCCAGTTGCTCATGCACATAGGCACCGAGTATGGGGTCGTCTTCAATGGCCAGGATACGGGGCGGATCAACAGATACGGGAGTCATTGGCTTGTGCAAGTGATTCTCAGTTGAGCGATTATTCAAGATTGCCCGGATCACGGCAACCAATGCCTTGATTGCTCACGCCTCTGAATTCCTGCCAGCGTCGACGAAACAATTTGCCAAGATTGACCTTCGGCAAATCGTTACACTGCGCAAGCGGCACATCATGGACGTGCCCTCCGACCTATCAAAATCGCGTGGAAGCAGGAGAGTTGCGTGCTCAAGAAACTGGGAATCAAAGGCCGCGTACTATTGCTGACCTTGCTACCCACCAGCCTGATGGCCCTGGTGCTGGGCGGCTACTTCACCTGGATGCAGCTCTCTGATCTGCAGACTCAACTGTTGCAGCGCGGAGAAATGATCGCCGAGCAACTGGCCTCGCTGGTGGCACCGGCGATGGGCAATCGCAATACCCAGATGCTTGAGCGCATCGCCACCCAGGCCCTGGAACAAGAGGACGTGCGCGCGGTATCGCTGCTGGCCCCGGATCGCACGCTCATCGCCCATGCCGGGCCCAGCATGCTCAATCCAGCACCAGCGGGTAACAGCACGCACATGGTGCAACGCAGCGGCAACGACGCGACCCGCTACCAGATGCCGGTCTTCGGCCGTCATCGCAATCTTGCGGGCGATCTGATTCCCGATGAGTCCGACCGCCTCCTGGGCTGGGTAGAGCTGGAGCTGTCCCATAGCGGCATGTTGCTGCGTGGATATCGCAGCCTGTTCGCCAGCCTGCTGCTGATCGCTTCCGGCCTGGCCCTCACTGCCCTGCTGGCGGTGCGCATGGGACGGACCATCAACAACCCGCTGAGCCAGATCAAGCTAGCCGTGACGCAATTGAAAGACGGCAACCTGGAAACTCGCCTGCCACCCTTGGGCAGCCAGGAGCTGGATGACCTGGCCTCGGGCATCAATCGCATGGCCAGCACCCTGCAAAATGCCCAGGAAGAATTGCAGCACAGCATCGACCAGGCCACGGAAGACGTGCGCCAGAACCTGGAGACCATCGAGATCCAGAACATTGAGCTGGACCTGGCACGCAAGGAGGCCCTGGAAGCCAGCCGGATCAAATCCGAGTTCCTGGCCAACATGAGCCACGAGATCCGCACGCCGCTCAACGGCATCCTCGGCTTCACCCACCTGTTGCAGAAAAGCGAACTGACCCCGCGCCAGCTGGATTATCTGGGCACCATCGAGAAATCTGCCGACAGCCTGCTGGGTATCATCAACGAAATCCTCGACTTCTCGAAAATCGAGGCCGGCAAGCTGGTCCTCGACAACATCCCGTTCAACCTGCGGGACTTGCTGCAAGACACCCTGACCATCCTCGCTCCAGCGGCCCACGCCAAGCAGCTTGAGCTGGTCAGCCTGGTGTACCGCGACACGCCACTCTCGCTGGTGGGCGACCCGCTGCGCCTCAAGCAGATCCTCACCAACCTGGTCAGCAACGCGATCAAGTTCACCCGCGAAGGCACCATCGTCGCCCGGGCCATGCTCGAGGAAGAACACGAAGACAGCGTGCAACTGCGTATCAGCATCCAGGACACCGGCATCGGCTTGTCGAACCAGGATGTCCGCGCCCTGTTCCAGGCCTTCAGCCAGGCCGACAACTCGCTGTCGCGGCAACCCGGCGGTACCGGCCTCGGGCTGGTGATTTCCAAGCGCCTGATCGAACAGATGGGTGGCGAGATCGGCGTCGACAGCACGCCTGGGGAAGGTTCCGAGTTCTGGATCAGCCTGAGCCTGCCCAAGGCTCGCGACGACGCCGAGGACCTGCCTGCACCGCCACTGCTGGGACGGCGCGTGGCCGTCCTGGAAAACCACGAGCTGGCCCGCCAGGCCTTGCAGCACCAGTTGGAAGACTGCGGACTGGAAGTAACACCCTTCAATACCCTGGAAGCCCTGACCAACGGCATTACCGGCGTCCATCAGAGCGACCAGGCCATTGACCTGGCGGTGCTCGGCATCACCACCAACGACATGGCGCCCGAACGCCTGAGCCAGCACATCTGGGATCTGGAACACCTGGGCTGCAAGGTGCTTGTCCTGTGCCCGACCACCGAACAGTCGCTCTTCCAACTGTCAGTGCCCAATCCCCACAGCCAGTTGCAGGCCAAGCCTGCTTGTACTCGCAAGCTGCGCCGGGCGCTGTCCGACCTGGTCACGCCACGCCGACCTCGTACTGAGCCGGAAGAAAGTATCTCCAGCCGTGCCCCGCGCGTGCTGTGCGTAGATGACAACCCGGCCAACCTGCTGCTGATCCAGACCTTGCTCCAGGACATGGGTGCCAAGGTCCAGGCGGTGGACAACGGTTTTGCCGCCTTGAATGCCATCCAGCAGGAGCCGTTCGACCTGGTAATGATGGACGTACAGATGCCTGGCATGGACGGTCGGCAAAGCACCGAGGCCATCCGCCAATGGGAAAGCGAGCGCCACGGTACGCCGCTGCCCATCGTCGCCCTGACGGCACACGCCATGGCCAACGAAAAGCGCGCCCTGTTGCAAAGCGGCATGGATGACTACCTGACCAAGCCCATCAGCGAACGCCAGCTGGCCCAGGTAGTTCTCAAGTGGACCGGCTTGGCCTTGCGCAACCAGGGGACAGAGCGCCCCGGCGAACGCCAGGAACTGAGCCTGGAGCTGCAGGTGCTGGATCAGGAAGAAGGCCTGCGCCTGGCAGCAGGCAAAGCCGATCTGGCAGCCGACATGCTGGCCATGCTGCTGGCGTCCCTGGAGGCCGACCGCGAGGCGATCAATGCCGCACGAGCAGCCAATGACCACAGCGCCCTCATCGAACGGGTCCATCGGCTGCACGGCGCCACCCGATATTGCGGAGTACCGCAGTTGCGTGCCGCCTGCCAGCGCAGCGAAACCCTGCTCAAGCAGGAGGACGCCAAGGCCTTCGCTGCCCTGGACGAGCTGGACCATGCCATCGACCGCCTGAACAGCGAAGCACGAGTCAAGGCCTGATCCAGGGCAAGAACCGCCCGGCGTCCCGGCCTCATCCTGGGCGCCTTCGAACAAGGATGCAGCCATGCGTACGATTCTTTTCAGCAGCCAGAACTATGATCGCGAGAGCTTTCTCGACGCCCCTCTGCCGGCCGGCATCGAACTGCAATTCCAGGCCGCCCGCCTGAGCCTGGATACCGCGCCCCTGGCCGAGCGCCATGAAGTGGTCTGTGCCTTTATCAACGACGACTTGAGCGCACCGGTGCTCGAACAACTGGCTGCCGGCGGCACGCGGCTGATCGCCTTGCGCTCGGCGGGCTACAACCATGTCGATCTACCCGCAGCCAAACGCCTGGGCCTGGATGTGGTGCGGGTCCCGGCCTATTCGCCCCATGCCGTGGCCGAGCACGCCGTGGCCTTGATCCTGGCGCTGAACCGCCGTTTGCATCGGGCCTATAACCGTACGCGCGAAGGCGATTTCACACTGCACGGCCTCACCGGCTTCGACCTCGTGGGCAAGACCGTGGGAGTCGTCGGCACCGGGCAGATCGGCGCTACGTTCGCGCGCATCATGGCCGGCTTCGGCTGCCAGTTGCTGGCCTACGACCCCTACCCCAACCCTGCGGTACAAGCCCTGGGCGCGCGCTACATGGAACTGCCGGAACTGCTGGCCCAAGCGCAGATCATCAGCCTGCACTGCCCACTTACCGACGCCAGCCGCTACTTGATCAACCCGCAGAGCCTGGCGCAGATGCAGCCAGGGGCGATGCTGATCAATACCGGTCGCGGCGGCCTGGTGGATACCCCCGCCCTGATCGAGGCTCTCAAGAGCGGCCAATTGGGCTACCTGGGCCTGGATGTCTATGAAGAAGAGGCCCAACTGTTCTTCGAAGATCGCTCCGACCTGCCGTTGCAGGATGACGTCCTGGCCAGGCTGCTGACCTTTCCCAACGTGATTGTCACCGCGCACCAGGCATTTCTGACCCGCGAAGCCCTGGCGGCGATTGCCGACACCACCTTGCACAACATCGCCAGTTGGATCGCGGGGCAAGCACAGAACCTGGTCCATGGCTGAAGCCGGCGCCGTGTCCTGATCGAAGGTCGCCAGCCCGCGACCTGAGACGCCAGGCCCCGTGCTAGCATACGCGGCAGATTTGGAGGACCCATGGTCGAACACGATTTCCGCTACACCCTGATGAGCCCGCAACACACCCTGATCGAATGCCGTGCCCTGGTACCGGGCCGCTATCAAGTCACCGGCAACGGTGGCTCGATCCGTGCCAACGACGTGCTGGTGGTCACCCTCAAAGGCAGCAAGGATTTGTCCATGCGCCTGACCGTGGACACCGTCCGCCACCTGATCAACCCGGTCGGCCAATGGGTCGCGGTGGCCAGCGGCCCGGTATTCGGTGAGTTGGCCATTCATCAATGGCAGGTCAATTGCGACAGTTGCGCCGTGCAGCTGGACTTTGAGTTCGCAGTGGACGCCAAGCTTGGCGAGAAGGCCCGCAAGAGCGCCGCCAGCGCTCGGATTGCCGAACTTGGCTGGAGCAGTGAAGGCGAGCGCCACCTGTGCCCGAAATGCCGGCAGAGCGGCCAATGAAACGCCTGGCGCTGGCCGTGGCATTCGGCGCCGGCCTGCTGGGTTGCGCCGCCGAACCGCTGAAGTTGCAGCAGGATCGCAGCTATATCCTGGAATGGATCGGTGAACGCCCGCTCATCGACTACAGCCACCTGACCATCACCCTCGGCGAGGATGGCCGGGCCTATGGCAATGGCGGCTGCAACCACTGGTTCGCACCCTATACCCTGGATGGCGAAAAACTCACCTTCGGCAAGATCGGCAGCACCCGCAAGCTCTGCGCTCCGGCGTTGATGGAGCAGGAGCGACGCTTTCTCCAGGCCTTGCAGACCGTCGAACGCTGGGATATCTCGCCCATCGAGCAAGTGCGCTTCTGGCCTGCCGAAGGCAAGCCGCTACGCTGGTGGCTGGAAGAAGGCTGACAGTAAGCCTGTGGTAACACAGGCTTGCCCCATCAATGGCCGCGCAAGGCCTGTAGCTTCGCCAGCACTCCCGCCGCGGTCTGCTCGCCCAGCAACTGCTCACGCACCTTGCCCTTGTCATCGATGATATAGGTCACGGGCAGCGCTTCGCTGCGCGGCAGGTCGAAGACCTGCGCCGGGTCCTGGGCCAGCACGGTGAACTTGATCCCCAGCTTCTCACTGGCGCTCTTGAGCTCCTCGCCCTGCACGTTATCGAAGTTGACCCCCAGCACGGTCGCCTGCCCCTTGAGCTGCTCGTTCAAGGCATTCAATTCGGGAACCTCGGTGCGGCATGGCCCACACCACTCCGCCCAGTAGTTGAGCACCAGCCACTGCTTGTCCAGGCGTTCGGCAGCGACTTTCTGGCCATGCTGGTCGACCCCGTAATCGTTGCCACAACCACTTAGCAGCAGGGTTGTGATGATCGCCAATACTGCAGCCAGTTGCCTTGTCATGCCTGTTTCCTGTCGTTGAACGTGTCTAAAAGATGATCACCTGACGATAATCGCTGCGACCTATCGACTCTCGAGGTTCAGGAGAGCCGGTCGCGCGGGTAGAATAGCCGCCACCTTACGCAAGATGCGACCCACACATGACCGACCTGACGCTTTATCACAACCCACGCTGCTCGAAATCCCGCGCGGCACTGGAGCTGCTGGAACAACGCGGCCTGGCTCCGACCGTGGTCCGCTACCTGGAAACCCCTTTGGATGCCACTCGCCTGCACGCTCTGCTGGACAAGCTCGGCCTCAGCGCACGCCAGTTGCTGCGCACCGGTGAGGACGAGTACAAGAGCCTGGGCCTGGCTGATACCAGCCTCAGCGAAGAACAGCTGATCGCTGCCATCGCCCAGCATCCGAAACTCATGGAGCGACCGGTCCTGGAGACCAGCGACAAGGCCATCATTGGTCGTCCCCCAGAAAATGTACTGGAGATCCTGCCTTGAGCACCCCGTACATCCTGGTCCTGTACTACAGCCGCAACGGCTCCACCAGCGAGATGGCCCGGCAGATCGCCCGGGGTATCGAGCAGGCAGGCATGGAAGCACGCCTGCGGACTGTCCCGGCCATTTCCGCCGAATGCGAAGCCGTGGCACCCGCGATTCCCGACAGCGGAGCGCTCTATGCCAGCCTCGACGACCTGAAGCACTGTTCGGGCCTGGTCATGGGCAGCCCTACCCGTTTCGGCAACATGGCCGCGCCACTCAAGTACTTCCTCGACGGCACCAGCAACCTGTGGCTGACCGGAGCCCTGGTGGGCAAGCCGGCAGGCGTGTTCACCTCCACAGCCAGCCTGCACGGCGGCCAGGAGGCCACCCTGCTGTCGATGATGCTGCCACTGCTGCACCACGGCATGCTGATCACCGGCCTGCCATACAGCGAATCGGCCCTGCTGGAGACTCGTGGCGGCGGTACTCCCTATGGCGCCAGTCATCATGCCGGTGCCGACGGCAAGAGCCCTCTGGACGAACATGAGATCGCGCTGTGCCGGGCCCTGGGCCTGCGCGTGGCAAAAACCGCGCAAAAGCTGGGGAACGACCGTGGCCAAGAAGCCTAAGATCCTGCCCGAAGTACAGTGGCTGGAACCCCGGGTGCGGATTGCCCGCATCCTTAGCCTGGTGTGTTTCTTTGGCCTGGTGGGCCTGCTCGGCATCTACTACCTGCTGGTAGCCGACCTGCACGGGGCCCGCCCCTGGGTAATCCTGCTGATCGAGCTGATCCCCCTGCTGCTGATGGCTCCTGGCATGCTCAGCGGCAGTGCCCGCGGCCATTCGTGGATGTGCTTCGTGGTCAACCTGTACTTCATCAAGGGGGCCCTGGCCGCCTACGACCCCAACCGCCAGATGTTCGGCCTGCTGGAAATGTTCGCCAGCCTTGCAGTGTTCACCTCATCACTGCTCTATGTACGCTGGCGCTTCCAGCTCAACCGCAGGCTTGCTGGCGAAGGTGCCAACCCGGCCTGATCCGGCCTCCAGGCAGCCCCGGGATCTTGCACACCCGGGGTGCCTGTAACCGCACCCTGCCACCCACCTTGCAGGGCAACCCGCTGAACGACACTTGCGAACCGACCCGGAGCAGGCATGCACGACTACAAATGGCTCAACGAATACTGTCTCAACCGCTTCGGCTCCGTAGCGGCCCTTGAGGAGCGGCTACCGACTCCCGCCAGCGACGACGCCCTACGCGCCTTGAGTGCCGACCGCTATTTGTCGACCCTCGCCTTGCGAGTGTTTCGCGCCGGACTGAAACACAGCCTGGTGGACGCCAAATGGCCGGCCTTCGAGCAGGTTTTCTTCGGCTTCGACCCTCACAAGGTGGTGCTGATGGGGGCCGAGCACCTTGAGCGCCTGATGCAGGACACACGGATCATTCGTCACCTGGGCAAGCTCAAGAGCGTGCCCCGCAACGCCCAGATGATCCTCGATGTGGAACAGCAGCACGCAAGCTTCGGTCAGTTCATCGCCGACTGGCCGGTACAGGACATCACCGGGCTGTGGCAGTACCTGGCCAAGCATGGCAATCAGCTGGGCGGACTATCGGCTCCACGCTTCCTGCGCATGGTGGGCAAGGACACGTTCATTCCCACCTGGGACGTGGTGGCCGCCCTCAATGCCCAGAACATCATCGACAAGGTCCCCAGCAGCAAGCGCGACCAGGCCCTGGTACAAGATGTGTTCAATCAATGGCAACAGGAAAGCGGCCGTCCGCTCTGCCAGTTGTCGGCAATGCTGGCCTACACGGTCAATCACTGAATACTGCCCCCCTGGCGCTTCCATGATTCCTTGCCCGCAACGGGCAGGGAACTTCCCTCTTCATCCCGCGCAATCATTCAAGCTGACAATAAGCTGAACTAAATGCGGGGATTTCTCACCCACTGTTTCCGATCAGATACAGTTCATCCGGCAATTACCACAACGATTAAGACCACCAGTCAACAGTGGTGCGTGCCCGGCGAAAAAGCATTGATCCAGTCAAAACCTGAACGACAGCTGTCAGACTCTTAACTAGTCTCTATCGCTCATTCGTTTTTTTCACATTGCTTTCACTCTTCGCCTACTTGCCCGGTCCTAAATTGGCCATCAATTGCAGGGCGGGCCCGACACCGGTCTTTTTCAGAACACCAGCTCCAACCCGAATGACAAGTCCTTATCCAAAAACAGTTCAGGTAAGCGAAGTGATCAACACTGTTAAACCCGGTACTCCTCCCCAGCGTCCGTCGCTAAGCCGATCCCGCAGGATCATCGCCTGGGCGAGTGCGATAACCCTCGCTGCCCTCGTCAGCGGTTTCGTCCTGTGGCCCGGAACGCCTCTGGACCTGGGTGTTGGCAACCAAATGGAAAGCGCTGGCGTCTACCGCCACTGGAAAAGCGGCGAGGTAATCGCCCTGGTACGCCATGCCGAACGGTGCGACCGCTCCGCCAATCCCTGCCTGGGCCCCGCCGACGGCATCACCCAGCTTGGCAGCACCACCTCCAGCGGGCTGGGCCGGGCATTTCGCTCACTCGGCCTGGAAACCACCGATATCGTCAGCAGCCCGGCCACGCGCACCCGACAGACAGCAGACCTGATGTTCAACCAAGCAGTGCCGACCCAGGATTGGTTACTCAACTGCGGTGCGGATTTCGGCGATGTGATCAAGGCGCACAAGAACGCCAGGCGTAACTTGGTATTGGTCACCCACAGTGATTGCATCAGCGACCTGGAAAGCCAGTTGGGTTTCGAACATGCCCTGCATAGTAAGTACAACAGTTCGCTGTTCGTTACCCAAAACAGTGACGGTACGCTGCATATACTGGGGACCATCAGTGCCGAAGACTGGCAGCAGGCCATCGAACACTCACCGACCAACTTGTAACGCTTTTTTACAACATCTCAACAGTTTTTTCCCAGCAAATAGACACACTCGTTAGTTACCTAATTGACTTTATTCATTCTTGTACTAAGCAGAACAACGAGCAACAGAACTTACAACGGGATCACATCACCTGAACGGTGCGATGGCCTCGAACTTTTGCGGCTTGAGAAACTACAGGTTCAACATCAATAGCAGGTCTACCAGTAGCACTTGCTGCAAGTAACACCCAGGCTATCTGCCGACGACTTCGAGGACACAAATGCACCGCACGTCACCACCCCAAGCTTATGGATCAAGCACCACGTCATCTGGCTATACCGTGGGCGGGAGTACATACGGCATCCTCCAACGCTGGGCACTGCCTTTGTTGCTGCTCGCCTTCGGCCTGTTCTACTTGTTGCCACTGACCGCCCACGGCCTGTGGATCCCCGATGAAACCCGCTATGCACAGATCAGCCAGGAAATGCTGCTGCGCGGCGACTGGGTCTCCCCTCATTTCATGGGCATCCGTTATTTCGAAAAGCCTATTGCCGGCTATTGGATGATCGCGATCGGCCAGGCGGTATTCGGTGACAACCTGTTCGGAGTACGGGTCGCTTCAGCTGTAAGCACGGGCTTGAGCGTGATCCTGGCCTTCCTCATCACGCGCCGAATGTGGAACGACCCACGCAAGAGCTTTGCCGCCGCCTTGCTGTACATGAGCTTTGGCCTGATTGCCGGGCAAGCCGGCTACTCCAACCTCGATCCGCAATTCACCTTATGGGTCAACCTGAGCCTGGTCGCACTGTGGTTCGCCCTGGATGCTCGGAGTACTCGCTCACGCTTGCTGGCCTGGGCCCTGCTGGGCGCGGCCTGCGCAATGGGCTTCATGACCAAGGGCTTCCTGGCCTGGCTACTGCCGGTACTGATCGCCTTGCCCTACATGTTGTGGCAGCGCCGTCTCGGTGAGCTGCTGCGCTATGGCCTGGTCGCAGTAGCGGTCGCCATCCTCATCAGCCTGCCCTGGGTATTGAGCATCCATGCCCATGAACCGGACTTCTGGCGCTTCTTCTTCTGGCATGAACACATCCGCCGCTTTGCTGCCGAGAATGCCCAGCACACCCGTCCCTGGTGGTTCTACCTGCCTTTGCTGGCCGCCTCCAGCCTGCCTTGGGCCGCCCTGCTGCCTGGCACGATGATCCAGGCCTGGAAGGACAAGCGCCAGGCTGCAAGCGGTTTCCTGCTGCTGTGGATGTTGCTGCCACTGGTATTTTTCAGCCTCAGCCGTGGCAAGCTGCCGACCTACATCATGCCGTGCCTGTTGCCCCTGGCCATTCTCATGGCGCATGCGCTAATCGAGCGAATCGGCGCTGGCAAGACCCGAGAGGTTCGTCTCAATAGCCTGCTCAACCTGCTGATTGGCGTGGGAGCGCTGATCACGCTGGTCGTACTGCAGATCACTCGCCCCGTGTACGAACACGATGAAATGCTCAGCCTGTCCCTGGTGTTCATCATGCTCATGGGCTGGATCATCGCCAACCTGCTGCCCGCCTCCAGGCCCTTGCAGTACTGGGCCGCACCAGCCCTGGGGATCTGGCTGCTGGTGGCGCTGCTACCCGCAGGCATGCCCGCCGTGATCGTCCATAACAAGATGCCCGACCAGTTCATCAAGGAACACCTGGAGGAACTCAAGCAGACCACGACATTGCTGAGCAACGATCTGGGGGCGGCCTCCGCCCTGGCCTGGCGTCTGCGGCGCCCGGACGTGACGCTATACAACACTGAAGGCGAATTGAAATATGGCCTGACATATTCTGATTCGGAACAACGCAAGGTCAGCATGGCCAACATCGGCCAATGGATGAACGAAGCACGCAAGCAGGGGACGGTCGGCGTAGTCATGCGAGTCAAGGATGTCTTGGAAAACCAGGAGATCGCCCTGCTTCCCACAGGTGGCAAGCGCTATACGCAAGGCAACATGGTCATCATGATCCTGCCATCGGCCCAGCCTTGATTGCCGCTGCCTGATACCTCACGACGTCAGCGTCGGCTTCGGTCGGTGCTGGCGTTTTTTCAAGGCGCCCTGACGGCGATGCAATACCGCTCCTCCCGGCCTCCTCCACGGAACTGTATCCATGAAGATCTGCAACAGTGAGCGCAAGGCCCTGGTCCTGCTGCTCGGCGTGTCTGCCCTGATCCTGCTCCTTGGCCTCGGCTCGCGCGAGCTATGGGGCCCTGAAACCCGTTGGGCCAACATCGTCCTGCAGATGTTGCAGAGCGGTGATTACTTCGACCCCTACCTCAAAGGCAGCCCCTATTACGACAAGCCCTTGCCCTCCTACTGGCTGATTGTCGCCAGCACCTGGCTGACGGGCGGACTGGGACATTGGTCGCTGCGCCTGTCCTCGGTACTCGCCGCCTGGCTGAGCATCTGGCTGGTGTACCTGCTGGGCGAGCAGCTGTTTCGCAAAGGCACCGGCCTGATCGCCGGCTGGATGCTGGCTACCACCTTCTATTTTGCCTTCTGGGCCCGGGTGGCAACCGCCGACATTCTCACGGTGTGCGGGGTGTTGGCCGCGGTATGGTGGTACTGGCGCGGCCCCGAGGACACCCGGCTAGGGCGCTACACCGTGTTCTTCCTGTTACTGGCGGCCACCTCCCTGTTCAAGGGCCTGATCGGTTTTGTCCTGCCGGGGCTGGTCCTGCTGCCCCACCTGCTCGACCAAGGGCGCTGGAAACGCCATCTCAACCTGCGTCTATGCCTGGCCCTGCTGATCGCAGGGCTGCTCTACATGACGCCGTTCCTGCTTTCGCACCTGTACGGCACCCCAAACTCGGGGGAAAGCGGCCTGAGCCTGGTATTTCGCGAAAACGTGGTGCGCTTCTTCGATCCGTTCGACCATGTCGGCCCGATCTACACCTACCTGATCTACCTGCCGCTCTACACCTTGCCCTGGGCTCCCTACTGGGTTCTCGCGCTATGGGTGGCTGCCAGGCACTGGCGCCAATTGCAACCGAATGAACGCTGGTTGGTATGGGCCCTGGGCCTGCTGTTCCTGTTCTTTACCGCCAGTGGCAGCCGGCGCAGCTACTATGTCCTGCCGCTTGTACCCTTTGCCCAGCTCCTGGCCGCCTGGTGGTTGAGCCGACGCCTGGAACAAGGACGCGCCAGCGGCAAGGATCGACGCCGTGGCTGGACCCTGGGCTTTGCCAGCGCGGCCATGGTCATGCTGCTGGTGCTGGGCATCGCCTATCCCTGGAGCAACGGGGGCGGCGGGGTGATCCAGTTCGCGGCGCAGGTGAGGAGCGAAGCGAGTCGCATCGCCCCCTGGAACCAGTGGCGAATGGTGATGGTGGAGGTCGATAACAAGCTGCCGATGTACCTGCAGAACCAGGGGGCGCCGTTCTACTATGTGGCGCAAACCCAGGACTTCCCGAAGACCGGCAGCAGTGCCGACTTCATGGCCTGGCTGGACAAGACCAGCGGCCAGCATTGGGATCCCCAACGTACGCTGATCTTCGTGGCACAGAGCAAGAAAGGGCCGCAGTTGCTCGATTACCTGGGCCAGGATCACCAGCTGGTCCCGACCCTTCCCACCAATGGCGAACGACTGGCCAAGAAGCCGGCGCAAGGCAACATGGCCTTCATCCCTCGCCAGCCAGGGGCATGAACGAAAGCGCCGTGCCTGCTCTCCTGGAGGCACGGCACAACGCTGGCCTTAGAGGTTCACCAGGTTGACGAAGCGCGGCGTGGCTGTGTCATCGATACGCAGGCTGGTGAAGTCGAACAGGTTGCGGTCCGCCAGTTGCGACGGGATGACGTTCTGCAAGCCACGGAAGATGTTCTCGGTACGTCCCGGGCTCTTGCGCTCCCACTCCTGAAGCATTTCCTTGACCACCTGGCGCTGCAGGTTCTCCTGGGAGCCGCAGAGGTTGCAGGGAATGATCGGGAATTGCTTGAGATCGGAATAGGCCTGGATGTCCTTCTCGTTGCAGTAGGCCAGCGGGCGGATCACCACGTTGCGCCCGTCGTCGGCCAGCAGCTTGGGCGGCATGGCCTTGAGCGAGCCGTTGTAGAACATATTGAGGAAGAACGTCTCGACGATGTCGTCACGGTGGTGCCCGAGGGCCATCTTGGTGGCGCCGATCTCGTCGGCGAAGGTGTACAAGGTGCCACGGCGCAAGCGCGAGCACAGCGAGCAGGTGGTCTTGCCTTCGGGCACCAGCTCCTTGACCACCGAGTAAGTGTCTTTCTCGACGATGTGGTACTCGATCCCCAGTTCCTTGAGGTAGGCCGGCAGTACGTGCTCAGGGAAGCCCGGCTGCTTCTGGTCCATGTTCACCGCGACGATCTCGAACTTGATCGGCGCCACCTTCTGCAGGTGCATCAGCACATCGAGCATGGTGTAGCTGTCCTTGCCGCCGGACAGGCAGACCATGACCTTGTCGCCCTCTTCGATCATGTTGAAATCGGCGACCGCTTCGCCCGCCAGTCGGCGAAGGCGTTTCTGCAGTTTGTTCTGGTTGACCGTAAGAGTGCCCATGGCGCTTGGAATCCGCGAGGTGTGTGACGAAAAGCCGAGCATTTTACGCAAAAACACCAGCCCCATGAAAGCGCCCCCGAGCAGCGGCCACTACCGCCCAGGCAACAGAGGCTCTGGCAATTAGCCCAGGCATTTACAGCGCAATTTGCTCTAAAGCTGCACACACTTGATGAAAACTCCTCCCTATACTGCGACATAAGGTCGCACACACATACAGACCTGTACCGACTGTGCCACTTGGCTGTAAGCGCTCCGTTGGGGGGCAATGGCAACGATAAAGGAGTGACTGACCATGATTCATCATGTCGTAGGACTCTTCACCCACCCCGATCAGGAATGGCGAGACATCCGCGGCGATGCCGAGGAAAGCATCAGCCACATGTACCTCACCCACACGCTGATTCTGGCGGCGATCCCTGCGGTCTCGGCCTTTATCGGCACCACCCAGGTCGGTTGGGTCATCGGCAGCCGCGCGCCGGTGATGTTGACCGCTGAAAGCGCCCTGTGGATGACCATCATGTCGTACCTGGCCATGCTGGGCGGCGTGGCCGTGATGGGGGCCTTCATCCACTGGATGGCCCGTACCTATGACGCCAACCCGAGCCTGGCACGCTGCGTGGCGTTCGCCACCTACACCGCGACACCGCTATTCGTCGGCGGCCTGGCGGCGCTGTACCCGCACATGTGGCTGGGGATGATCGTCGGGACGGCAGCTATCTGCTACACGGTGTACCTGCTCTACGTCGGCTTGCCGACCTTCATGAACATCCCATCGGACGAGGGATTCCTGTTTTCCAGCTCGGTGCTCGCGGTGGGACTGGTGGTACTGGTGGCGATCATGGCATTCACCGTGATTGTCTGGGGCCTGGGCGTCGGCCCCGTCTACACCAACTGACGCCGCACCAATAATAATCCTCTGTCTGCCAGCACAGGCCGCCGCAAGGCGGCCTGCCTATTTCAGGGCTCTGCGCAGCGATAGCTCGATGACCATTCAGCGCCTGGGCGATTCGGATTCCACGCTCTTTGCGGCATACTCAGCCGCTCTGGAGAACCGCCAAGCATGCCCGAGCAACTCAATACCCGCGTCGAAGACTGTTTCCTACTCGCTGAATCCTTTTTCAAACGTTCCTTCAAACGCCCGGTGGTCAGCCTCAAGTTGCGCGGCCAGAAAGCCGGAGTCGCGCATTTGCACGAGAACCTGCTGCGCTTCAATCCACAGCTGTATCGGGAAAACGCCGAAGACTTCCTCAAGCAGACCGTGGCCCACGAGGTGGCACACCTGATTGCCCATCAACTGTTCGGCGACCGCATCCAGCCCCATGGCGAGGAGTGGCAACTGATCATGCGCGGGGTGTATGAGCTGCCACCCAATCGCTGCCATACCTACGAGGTGCAGCGGCGCAGCGTGACCCGCTATATCTACCGCTGCCCCTGTGCCCAGAGCGATTTCCCGTTCTCCGCCCAGCGCCACAAACTCGTGGCCCAGGGCCGCCGCTACCTGTGCCGGCGTTGCCGGCAGATCCTGGTCTACAGCGGTGAAACCCGGATCGAGTGAGCGCGCGCCTGCACCTAGGCGATGACCCGATTACGCCGTAGCGCTTCGATCCGCTCGGCCTCATAGCCCAACTCGCTCAGGACCTCGGTCGAGTGAGCTCCCAACCTGGCCCCTATATGCCGCGGCTCGGGCAAGCCTGCGGAAAACTTCAGCGGACAAGCCATCTGCGCCTGCACGGTGCCGTCTTCCCGAGGCACCTGGCTGACCAACTGGCGAGCCTGCAACTGCGGGTGCTCCACGGCCTCAGCCAGGCTCAGCACGGGCTCGACACAGGCATCGACGCCCGAGAACAACTGGCAAAGCTCGGCGAAGTCATGCTTCTCGAACTCGATCTGCAGGGCCTGCTTGAGGGCCTGCTGCTGGTCCGGCACGGGTGACAGGCCCTGGGCCGCCAACTCCGGACGCCCCAGTGCCTGACACAGCTGCTGCATGAATACTGGCTCCAGGCTGCCTACCGAAAACCAGCGCCCGTCGCGGGTACGGTAATAGTCATAGAAACTGCCGCCGTTGAGCACCTGCTGCTCCATCCCAGGTTCTACCCCACAAGCCAGGTAGCCAGCACCGGACATGGCGTTCAGGCTGAACGCACAATCGGTCATGCTCACATCCAGATGCTGGCCCTGGCCGCTGTGCTGGCGGGCGACCACCGCTGCCAACAAACCGATCACCCCATGCAGGGAGCCACCGGCGATATCCGCCGCCTGGATCCCCAGGGGCAGTGGCCCCTGGTCCCTACGTCCGGTCTGGCTGGCCAGGCCGGCCAGGGCCAGGTAGTTGATGTCGTGTCCGGCGCGGTCCTTGTATGGCCCGGTCTGACCGTAACCGGTGATGGACACATAGATCAGCCGTGGATTGATCGCCTTCAGGGCCTCGTAGCCCAGGCCCAGGCGCTCCATCACCCCCGGGCGGAACTGTTCGAGGACGATGTCGTAGTCCTGCACCAGTTGCCGCACCACCTCCAGGGCTTCGGGCTGCTTCAGGTCCAGGGCCAGGCTGCGCTTGTTGCGATTGAGATAGGCGTGGCTGGCCGATACGCCCTGGTCATGAGGCGGCAGGACCCGCAGCAAGTCCATGCGGCTCAAGGACTCGATGCGCAGTACATCGGCGCCCATGTCCGCCAGCAGCAGCGAAGCGAACGGCCCCGGTAGCAGGGTGGAGAAATCCAGTACCTTGAGTGACGCCAACGGCCCTTGCATGTGCCTCTCCTCTTGATTGACTGACCTCAGAGTAGGCAGGCTCCCAGCTCCCAACAATCACCGCAACGGTCAGTTGCAATGACCGTTGCGCTCAAGGCCCAGGCAATAAAAAACCCGCCGCAGCGGGTTTTTCATGCTCATCGAGCTTACTTGATGCTCGGCGCAGGACCTTCGGCCACGCCCAGGTCATCGGTTTCACGGGTGTCGGTAATGGCCCGGCCACCGGAAGCCAGCTCGGCCTGCAGCTTGTCTTCGTCCAGCTCCTTGACCCACTTGGCGACTACCACGGTGGCCACGGCATTGCCCACCAGGTTGGTCAGGGCACGGGCTTCGGACATGAAGCGGTCGATCCCCAGGATCAGCGCCAGGCCGGCAACCGGCAGGTGGCCCACGGCCGACAGCGTGGCCGCCAGGACGATGAAGCCACTGCCCGTCACACCAGCAGCGCCCTTGGAGGACAGCAGCAACACCAGCAGCAAGGTGATCTGGTGAGTGATGTCCATGTGGGTGTCAGTGGCCTGGGCGATGAACACCGCAGCCATGGTCAGGTAGATCGAGGTACCGTCCAGGTTGAACGAGTAACCGGTAGGGATCACCAGGCCGACCACCGACTTCTTGGCGCCCAGGCGTTCCATCTTGATCAGCATGCGTGGCAGCGCCGACTCCGAGGAGGAGGTGCCCAGTACGATCAGCAGTTCCTCACGGATGTAGCGGATCAGCTTGACCACGCTAAAACCATGGGCGCGGCAGATGGCGCCCAGGACCACCAGCACGAACAGGACGCAGGTGATGTAGAAGCAGAGCATCAGCTGGCCCAATTGCACCAGCGAACCCACGCCGTAGGCACCGATGGTGAAGGCCATGGCGCCCAGCGCACCCAGGGGAGCCAGCTTCATGATCATGTTGATGATGTTGAACATCACGTGGGCGAAGCGGTCGATGAAGTCCAGGATCGGCTTGCCGTAGGCGCCCAGGCGATGCAGGGCGAAACCGAAGATCACCGAGAACATCAGCACTTGCAGGATATCGCCGTTGGCGAAGGCACCGACGATGGTCGCCGGAATCACATTGAGGATGAAGGCGACCACGCTCTGCTCGTTACCGGCAGTCACGTAGGCAGCGACTTTCGAGGCATCCAGGGTTGCAGCGTCGATATGCATGCCGGCACCCGGCTGCACGACGTTGACCACCACCAGGCCGATCAGCAAGGCGATAGTGGAGACGATCTCGAAGTACAGCAGCGCATAGCCACCGGTCTTGCCCACCGATTTCATGTTCTGCATACCGGCGATACCGCTGACCACGGTGCAGAAAATGATCGGGGCGATGACCATCTTGATCAGTTTGATGAAGCCATCGCCCAGGGGCTTGAGGGCCACGCCGGTCTGGGGATAGAAGTGACCGAGCAGGATGCCGATGGCGATGGCAACGATCACCTGGAAATACAGGGATTTGTACAGTGGCTGACGAGTCGTCATTGCAAAGTTCCTCAAGAGCCCCGGCATGCTGCTTCCATCACGGCATGCGGTGCCTAAAGTGCGAACCCTCCTGCGCTGGAGGGATTTGTTGTGTCGAGCTGCGCACAGGCAGATCTGCAGGCTCTATCGCAAGGCTCGTGCCACCTTGCCAAAAAACCAATGAGGCCTTTTAAAACAATGGGTTAGAGCCAAACTTTGCATCCAGTGAGCTACGGCTGAGCTGGCGGATTTCCGCCCACCCACCGGTTCTCGTCCTACAATTTGGCGGATATCCGCCTTGTTCCCTCGTCGAAGCGCTCGCTAAGATCCACCATTCAACGGACGGACCAGCCCGCATGCGCGAACGCACTATCGCCAGCCACTTTGCCCGCGCCGCCCTCGGCGGGGCACACCGCCGCGGCTACGACTATCTACCGCTGCTGCAACAGCTGGGGATCAGCCCCGAACTGCTGAGCCAGCCCAAGGCCCGGATCGCTCCCGAGCAATTCGCCCAATTGCTGCAACGACTGTGGTTGGAGCTGGAGGACGAGTACCTCGGATTCGCTGATGGCCCCAGCAAGCCTGGGACCTTTGCCATGATGTGCCATGCGCTGATCCACTGCCGTACCTTGGAGAAGGCACTCAATCGCGGATTATTATTTTATAGCTTATTCCCACAGGCCCCGCGCCTGAGCCTGACCCGTGAAGGCGATATGGCCAGGTTGAGCCTGGACGACTCCGGGCTATGGGACCCGGAACACTTTCTCAGCGAATGCCTGCTGGTGATCTGGCATCGCTTGGGCAGTTGGCTGATCGGCCAGCGGGTCCGCCTGGAACAGGCCGGTTTCAGCTATCCACGCCCCGAGCACGGTGCGGAATACGACCTACTATTCCCTTGCCCGCTGCAATTCGACCAGCCGTGCAGCAGCCTGCTATTCCACAGCCGCTACCTGGACATGCCGCTGTTGCAGGATGAACGCACCCTCAAGCACTTTCTCGAACGCTCTCCTGCCGACCTGCTATCACGACCCGATGAGGGCGACAGCCTCAGCAGCCAACTGCGCCGCCTGCTGGCCCGCGACCGCGAACACTGGCCCGACCTGGAAAGCGTCGCCCAGCACATGCATGTCAGCCCCCAGACCCTGCGTCGGCATTTGCGTGAAGAAGGCTTGAGCTTCCAGGAATTGAAGGACGAGCTGCGGCGCGACATCGCCATCTACCACCTGGGGCGTGCCGACCTGTCCTTGCAGCAGATTGCCGAGCAACTGGGGTTTTCCGAGCCTTCGGCCTTCCACCGGGCCTTCAAGAAGTGGACCGGCCTGACTCCAGGTGCCTATCGCGCCCGGAGCCAGTGACCCGATCGGCTACAGCTCGGGGAAATGGATGCGAAAGGCTGCGCCACCCAAGGCTGAGTCGCCCAGGGCCAGGCGCGCGCCGTAGCTCTCGATAATGTCCTTGACCACCGCCAGGCCGATGCCCTGCCCCGGATGCTGGCGGTCCAGGCGCTCGCCACGCTGGAGTATCCGTGCCCGCTGATCCGCCGGCACCCCTGGCCCATCGTCCTCCACGCACAGCTCGGAACCGTCCAGGCTCTCGCGCACACTGACGCGCACCGAACCCAGGCACAAGCGGTAGGCGTTCTCCAGCAGGTTGCCCAGAAGCTCCAGCAAGGCACCGTGCTCGATCGGCAGATAGCAGCGCTCAGGCAGGTCGAACGAGACTTTCACCCGCTTGTCGCGATAGACCTTGTCCAGGGTATCGCACAGGCTTTGCAGGACCGGACGCAAGCGAACCTGGTGGCGTACCAGGCCACTCTTGCGCAGACTGGCACGTTGCAGCTGATAGCTGATCTGCTGGCTCATGCGCTCGATCTGCCCTTGCAGGACCCAGGCCTGCTCACGATCCTGGGGGCGCAGCGCCATGTCCTCGCTGACCCCTTGCAAGACCGCCAGCGGGGTTTTCAAGCTATGGGCCAGGTCGTCCAGGGAGTCGCGGTAGCGCCTGCGCTGCTCACGCTCGCTCTGCAGCAGGCGGTTCAACGAACCGGTCAGGCGCAAGAGCTCTCGTGGATGTTCTTCGCTCAGGCTCTGGCGGGTGCCGCTCTCGATCTGGTCCAGCTCCTGGCTCAAGCGCCGCAGGGCCTGCAGGCCCCAGGTCAGGCCCAGCCAGAGCAATGCCAGCAGCACCAGCAGCGCCGCGCCAAACCCCAGGTAGAGGTTCTCCCGCACCCCTTCCAGGGTCTGCTGATACTCGCGCACCGGTTGCAAGGCAACGATGCTGAAGGCAGCGCTCTTGCCCCCCAACAACTTGATCTCGACGTCGTAGACGAAGAACTCCTGCCCATTGGCCTCGCGAATCCTGGCGAATTCGTTGCCACGTCCGTCATAGCGCGGTCGGTAGTTGATGTTCTCTTCCTGGGTCGCCCGTGAACGCCACACCAGGTGCCCCTCACGGTCGTAGATGTAGCCCAGCAGCCGGCTGTCGGCGAGGTTGAAGCGCTCATCAGGCAGCTGCGCCGGCATTTGCAGGCGGTTGTCCTGGATGCGTGCCGCCGAGATCAGGGTCGTGACATCGGACGCCAGGCGCTGCTCGATGGAGTCCTGCAACGCCAGGCTGAAGGCCCCCTGCATCGCCGGCAGCAACGCCAGCATGAACAGTACCGCCAGGATGGTAGCGGCCAGCATCAACCGCAGCCGTAGCGATCGAATCATCGGCAACGCTCGTTGAACAAGTAGCCCAGACCACGCACCGTATCGATCGGCTTGAAGCCTGACGGGGCCTCCAGCTTGCGCCGCAACCGCCCTACCAGCACCTCGATGACGTTCGGATCACGCTCGTCATCATCCGGGTACAACTGTTCCATCAGCCGATCCTTGGCCACCACCTGCTGATGATGGCGCATCAGGTATTCGAGAATCCGGTACTCGTAGGCGGTCAACGCCAAAGGTTGCTCATCAAGGGAAGCCTGCTTGCGATTCAGGTCCAGCAGCAAGGGCCCGGCAATGATGGTGGCCTGGGTGAATCCGCTAGAGCGGCGCAGCAACGCATTGAGCCGGGCTTCCAACTCCTCGAACTGGAAAGGCTTGACCACATAGTCATCGGCACCGCTGGCCAGGCCTTCGACCTTGTCCTGCCAATTGCCCCGAGCCGTGAGGATCAGGATCGGAAAGCTCTTGCCACGGGCACGCAGTTGCCGGATCAGGTCCAGCCCGCCCATGCCCGGAAGGCCCAGGTCGATCACCGCCAGGTCGTGATTGAACTGTTCGCTCTGATACAGCGCTTCCTCGGCATTCGCCACGGACTCGACGACATGCCCGCTGTCGGTCAGGCGGGTTTGCAAGTGATGGCGCAACAGCGCCTCATCCTCGACGACCAGCAATTTCATAATGCTCTCCCAGGCAGTATTCGACATCTGCAGGGGCGCTCCTGCGCCCCGATGATTAACGCACCAACGCCGGGCCATACCCACAGGGTATGGCCCGGCGCGGTTCAAGGACCCGTTCGCTGATCAGAATGCGCGATTGGCCGACAGATAGGCCCGAACGCTGCCAGGCACTGACAGGAACACAGCGTGACCGTCAGGCAGGTCATTAGCGAGGAGGTTGCCACGAGCGACCTGGACAGTGGCGCAGGAACTGAAAACAGTAAAGACCAGGGTCGGTTTTTTCAACGAGCTCATTAAAGGGTTTCCTATGCACGACTCGGCATCTTGATTATCAGGCTAGAGTAAACGGCCTGCCCTGAACTCCTACTGAACATTTCCTTAACCCCTCCTGAATACCGCCTGGCAGGCCTTCGAGCCTTGCATGGCTATCCTGCGAGTTTGCAACGCGGCACACTAGCGACCATGACTGAACTTCCTCCTCTTCCCGCCTGCTGTACCTCACTGGACGCCTCCTGGCCCTTGCCGACTCCTTTGCCCGATACCCTCTGGCTGAGCACCCGGTTCGATCCCGGCCAACTGCTGGCGGGCGATTTCCAGCGCAGCGGCATCCAAGCACCGCCGAGCATCCAGCGCTCGGTGGCCAAGCGCCAAGCTGAATTCCTCGCCGGACGCCTATGCGCTCGAGCGGCCTTGTGGCAGCTCCAGCAGTTGGACTGGACTCCCGCTATCGGTGCCGATCGGGCACCGGTATGGCCGCCCCATATCAGCGGCTCGATCACCCATAGCACCGGGCGCGCCGCCGCCATCGTCGCCGACAAGCGCCATTGGCGGGCACTGGGAATGGACCTGGAAACCCTGCTCAGCGCCGAGCGTGCCAGCAAGCTGGCGGAACAGATCCTGACGCCCGCCGAGCTGCAGCGACGTGAACAACTGCCGGACGAACTGCAGGCCCTGGCCGTGACCTTGACGTTCTCGATCAAGGAAAGCCTGTACAAGACGCTTTATCCGCTGGTGCAAAAGAACTTCTATTTCGAACATGCCGAAGTACTGGACTGGAGCCCTGATGGCCAGGTACGCATGCGCCTGCTGACGGACCTGTCCGAGGAATGGCATCACGGCCGCGAGCTGGAGGGGCAATTTACCGTCGAGGACGAGCAATTGCTCAGCCTGATCGCCATCAAGGCCTGACCCCTTCCATTAACGGGGCTCCTGCTGGCGCGGCCAGGCCAGGCTGAAGCAGGCCCCACCCAGGCTCTTGCTCCGGCCGATCAGGGCCCGGCCACCATGCCAATAGATGATGCGCCGCACGATCGACAGCCCCAGCCCATGACCGCCAGAGGCTCGGGTCCGACTGTCATCCAGGCGCAGGAAGGGCGTGAAGATCTTTTCCCAGGCACTTTCCGGTACCCCCGGGCCGTCATCCTCCACATCTATACGGCAACGCAATTGCCCAACCTGATAGCTGACGGTCACCTGGGATTCGGCATGGCGCATGGCGTTGCCCACCAGGTTCTGCAACGCCCGATGCAGGTAGCGTGGCTCGGCTTCGACCCAGGTACCGTCGCAATCGGCAGCAGACAGGCACAGGCCACACTGGACCTTGAGATTGGCGCGCAACGGCGCCAACTCGCTGATCACCTGGTTGATCAGTGCATGCAGGTCGATGCGCTGGAAATTCAAGGCGGGCGAGCCTTGCTCCAGTCGAGCGTAGGTAAGCATCTCGTCCACCAGGCGGTCGAGGTCCTGGATGTCGTTATCCATGCCATCCAGGTATTTCTGCCGCGCTTTGTCGTTACCTGCCGAGGCGATCATCTCCAGGCCGAAGCGCAGGCGCGCCACCGGGGTCCGCAACTCATGGGAAACCGCCCGGACCAGCTCGCGCTGGATCGCCAGCAATCGTTGCAAGTGCTCAGCCATGCCGTTGAATGCCGCCGCCAGGCGTCCCACCGAGTCAGCGCCCCTGGCTGGCACCCGAACCTCCAGGCTGCCTTTGGCGATCCGCGTAGCCGCCGCCTCCAGGCCATTGACGCGACGCTCCAGCTGGCGCACCAGTAAATAAACAATCAGCCCGATCAAGCTCAGGCCCAGCACGGCAATCGATACCAGCCACTGCACCGGATAAGGGTTCATCTGGTACAGCGGGCCGATTTCCAGCACCCAGGGAGTGCCCGCCAGCCCGGCGAACACCCGGATCGAATCCCCTCCCTTGCCCAGCGCCATCACCGTATCGCCTTCAGCCACCCGGCGGCGCTGGTCGTCATCCATATCGGCGACATCCAGGGCAGCCAAGTGCATATCGAAACCAAAGCCCTTGGCTTGCTTCAGGGCCGCCAGGCGCTCGGGCTGCTCTGCCACCGGATAACGCACCAGTTCATCGGCCAGCAGGTAGATGGTCGCCCGGGCCAGTTGCTCGCTGATCTGCTGCACCTCGGCACTGAGCAGCAACTGCTCCTTCTCGCTGACCAGTCGATAGACCCGGGCAGCGAACGGCCCCGTCTGCTCGACCAGCGCCTGGCCGCGCAGCACTCGACCCCGCTGGCTACCATCCAGATCGGTCTGGCTGAAAGTCTTCAGGCTCAGAGGGATGCCCAGCAACCGTTCCCACACGGCCAGCGCCCGCCGCCGCTCGATCTCGCTCATGGGTTGCAGGTTGTCGGCCATCAGCGAAAAGGTGCCATGCGCCAGTCGCTCGCGGTACTGCTCGCTGCGCACCTGATTGAGCAGGTGCAAGGCCAGCACGCCGAGCAATGCCACCAGAATCAGCGCGGCGCACATACCGCCATAGATGCGCAGGAAGATCGAGTTCACAGGGGCATGTCGGCAGCGGCCTCGGGAACGAACAGGTACCCCTTGCTGCGGATGGTCTTGATCAACCGCGGATGCTCCGGGTCATCACCGATCTTCGGCCGGATGCGCGAGATCCGCACATCGATGGAGCGGTCCTGGCCGTCATAACCGATACCACGCAAGGCCGTGAAGATCTCTTCGCGGGACAGGATCCGCCCGGCATTGGCCACCAGCAGCCACAAAAGATCGAACTCGGCGCTGGTCAACTCGATGCCGGTATCGCAGAGCCAGGCTTCGCGCAAGGCGTTATCCACCACCAGCGGGCCGAATTGCAGGCGGCGAGTCTTCTCGGCCTGCGCTTCCGGAGCCTCGCTACGGCGCAGCAGCGCCTGGATCCGGGCCAATAACAGCCGCGGTCGCACCGGCTTGCACACATAGTCATCGGCCCCCTGGTCCAGCCCCATGATCTGGTCCATATCGTCGGTGCGCGCAGTGAGCATCAGGATCGGTCCGTCATAACGGTCACGCACCTTGCGACAGATGCTCAGCCCGTCCTCGCCAGGAAGCATCAGGTCCAGAATCACCAGGTCCGGTTGCTCGGCGATGATCCTCGCGGCAGCCAGGGCACCATCGCCCTCGATCGCCACCTGTAGTGCGTTGCTTTCCAGATACTCCCGGGTCAACTCAGCCAGACGCTGGTCATCCTCGACAATCAATATCCGCCAGGCTTCCTGCTCCACGCTCGACCTCTTCTTTGTCTTGTTGTCAGCATTCTGCCCCCATCACTGCGTACATCTTTCTGTCATGAAAAAAGCCGATAACCGGCCCGAGGGAAGACACGCTTGGGGCAGTGGATCGCGACGGATTGTAGCAACCGGCGAAGCCTCTTATACAAGCGGTGAAAACGACTCGGTCAGGGAGATTTTTTGTGATAGGGTTCGCGCCCGCAAAAATCCGCCCCAGGCAATTTTCGCCCGCAAAAAACAGTGACAAACGGTTCCATGCAGTGGAACTGCGGGCTGCAAGAGTTTTACCCAAACCATGCACACTTTACGCACAAACTTATCCACAGGCCTTACGTTGCAACCACCCCCTAAACGCATTATCTTGTAGCCCGGCGGCAAAAAAACCCTACATCTAGGGTTTTCCCCAAAAAACCAAACACAATTCAGACAAGAAACTCAAGCGCTTTTCTTGCGCCCGTTTGGTTGAACCAATCGCTGTTTTAGAAGACCAACACCGCACGCGCGGATGGCACCGTTTTCTACCTCGTTCAGGAGAAGGCGGTACGGGTGTTGCAACAAGAGATTGCCACCCATTAGGAACAAGATGCCGGAGCAGATCCCGGCATCCATGACTTCGGCATGGAAGCGGCGCCAAGAGCCCTTCCTGAACTGTCCCGAAGTCGTTATGCCGGCCCGCGCCGGTAATAGTGCTTCAGGACGGAACGGTGGGCACCTTATGGGTGCCCAAACAAACATAGAGAACGTGGAGAGACCCATGCAAACCGACACAACTCGCGAGAACCCGCAGGCCAATGCGCCGCAGGCCGCCGATTCCAACCTGGATCTGTCTGCTACCGCACCTGGCCAATTGCGCGTGATCAAGCGTAACGGCACTGTCGTCCCCTACACCGACGACAAGATCACCGTCGCTATCACCAAAGCGTTCCTCGCAGTTGAAGGCGGCACCGCTGCTGCCTCGTCGCGAATCCACGACACCGTGGCCCGCCTGACCGAACAAGTCACCGCGACCTTCAAGCGCCGCATGCCTTCGGGCGGCACCATCCACATCGAAGAGATCCAGGACCAGGTAGAACTGGCCCTGATGCGTGCCGGCGAGCAGAAAGTCGCTCGCGACTACGTGATCTACCGTGACTCCCGCGCCAAGGAGCGCGCCACCCGCTCTACCAGCGAAGAGCCGGTGAACGCTCACCCTTCGATCCGCATCTCCCGCGCCGATGGCAGCTTCGCCCCCCTGGACATGGGCCGCCTGAACACCATCGTCAGCGAAGCCTGCGAAGGGCTGGAAGAAGTCGACGGCGAGCTGATCCAGCGCGAGACCCTGAAGAACCTCTACGACGGCGTAGCCATCAAGGACGTCAACACCGCCCTGGTGATGACCGCCCGTACCCTGGTGGAGCGCGAGCCGAACTACTCGTTCGTCACCGCCCGCCTGCTGATGGATACCCTGCGCGCCGAGGCCCTGGGCTTCCTGGACGTCGCCGACAGCGCCACCCACCACGAAATGGCCGACCTGTACGCCAAGGCCCTGCCGGCCTACGTCGCCAAGGGTGTCGAGTTCGAACTGCTGAACCCGGTACTGGCTGAATTCGACCTGGAGAAACTCGGCAAGGCGATCAACCACGAGCGCGACCAGCAGTTCACCTACCTGGGCCTGCAGACCCTGTACGACCGCTACTTCATCCACAAGGACGGCGTGCGTTTCGAACTGCCACAGATCTTCTTCATGCGCGTGGCCATGGGCCTGGCGATCGAAGAGAAACAACGCGAAGACCGCGCCATCGAGTTCTACAACCTGTTGTCGTCCTTCGACTACATGGCCTCGACCCCGACCCTGTTCAACGCCGGCACCCTGCGTCCACAACTGTCCAGCTGCTACCTGACCACCGTTCCGGACGACCTGTCGGGCATCTACGGCGCCATCCACGACAACGCCATGCTGTCGAAATTCGCTGGCGGCCTGGGTAACGACTGGACCCCGGTACGCGCCCTGGGCTCGTACATCAAGGGCACCAATGGCAAGTCCCAAGGTGTCGTGCCGTTCCTGAAAGTAGTCAACGACACCGCCGTCGCGGTCAACCAGGGCGGCAAGCGCAAGGGCGCGGTCTGCGCCTACCTGGAAACCTGGCACCTGGACATCGAGGAATTCCTCGAGCTGCGCAAGAACACCGGTGACGACCGTCGCCGTACCCACGACATGAACACCGCCAACTGGATCCCGGACCTGTTCATGAAGCGCGTCTTCGATGACGGCAAGTGGACCCTGTTCTCGCCAAACGAAGTACCCGACCTGCACGACCTGACCGGCAAGGCCTTCGAAGAGCGCTACGAGTACTACGAAGCCCTGACCGAGTACAACAAGATCAAGGTATTCAAGACCATCCAGGCCAAAGACCTGTGGCGCAAGATGCTGTCGATGCTGTTCGAGACCGGCCACCCATGGCTGACCTTCAAGGACCCATGCAACCTGCGCTCGCCGCAGCAGCACGTGGGCGTGGTCCACAGCTCGAACCTGTGCACCGAGATCACCCTGAACACCAACAAGGACGAGATCGCCGTCTGCAACCTGGGCTCGATCAACCTGCCGAACCACATCGTCGACGGCAAGCTCGATACCGCCAAGCTGGCACGCACCGTCAAGACTGCCGTGCGCATGCTCGACAACGTGATCGACATCAACTACTACTCGGTTCCGCAAGCACAGAACTCGAACTTCAAGCACCGTCCAGTAGGCCTGGGCATCATGGGCTTCCAGGATTCGCTGTACCTGCAGCACATCCCGTACGGTTCGGATGCCGCGGTGGAGTTCGCCGACAAGTCCATGGAAGCGGTCAGCTACTACGCGATCCAGGCTTCCTGCGACCTGGCCGACGAGCGCGGTTCCTACCAGACCTTCGAGGGCTCCCTGTGGTCCCAGGGCATCCTGCCACTGGACAGCCAGCAGATCCTGATCGAGGCCCGTGGCGCCAAGTACATCGACGTCAACCTGGAAGAGTCCCTGGATTGGGCGCCGATTCGCGAGCGCGTCAAGAAAGGCATCCGTAACTCGAACATCATGGCCATTGCGCCGACCGCGACCATCGCCAACATCACCGGCGTATCGCAGTCGATCGAGCCGACCTACCAGAACCTGTACGTGAAGTCGAACCTGTCGGGCGAGTTCACCGTGATCAACCCATACCTGGTGCGCGACCTCAAGGCTCGCGGCCTGTGGGACTCGGTCATGATCAACGACCTGAAGTACTACGACGGTTCCGTGCAGCAGATCGAGCGTATCCCGCAAGAGCTGAAGGACCTGTACGCCACCGCATTCGAAGTCGAGACCAAGTGGATCGTCGATGCCGCCTCCCGCCGCCAGAAGTGGATCGACCAGGCTCAGTCGCTGAACCTGTACATCGCCGGCGCTTCGGGCAAGAAGCTGGACGTGACCTACCGCATGGCTTGGTACCGTGGCCTGAAAACCACCTACTACCTCCGCGCCCTGGCCGCCACCAGCACCGAGAAGTCCACCATCAACACCGGCAAGCTGAATGCTGTATCCAGCGGCGGTGACCATGGCGACAGCTCGATCCTGGCAGCCCCAGCCGGTCCTGCTCCAGTGCCGAAGGCTTGCGCCATCGACGAGCCGGATTGCGAAGCTTGCCAATAAGCTGAACCGACAGGTGCCCCACGGGCACCTGCACCAACCCCCGATATGCCACCGGTGTATCGGGGGTTTTCTTTTGCCTGCCCCCAGCACTCCTTGCTTGCAGCGACCTGCTGGCGACCCAGCCCACTGCATGCCTTACCGCTCCCCAAAGAGCAGGGACGAATACCAAAACGCGGGCATGAAAAAGCCCCTCGGGGAGGGGCTTCTTGTCCAGCGCGTCAGCGAACCCGCATCAGGTCATCTGGATGGTGGTCTGCATGATGGTGCTCTGGGTAGAGATGGTCTTGGCGTTCGCCTGATAGTTGCTCTGGGCCTTGATCAGGTTCACCAGCTCGTTGGTCAGGTTGACGTTGGACTCTTCCAGGGCGTTGGACTGGATTGAACCCAAGGTACCAGTCTTGGGGGCGTCATAACCTGGAATACCCGAGGAGTAGGTTTCTTTCCATTGGGTGCCGCCTACCGGCTGCAGACCCTGCTCGTTGGTGAAGCTGGCCAGGGAGATCTGGCCGATCGCCTTGGTCTGCTCGTTGCTGAAGTTGGCGAGCAGGACGCCGGTGCCATCGATCGTCAGGTTGGTGATCTGGCCAGTGGAATAGCCATTCTGCGCGATCACCGTACGGTTGTTGTCACCGAGCACCGAACCGGTCTTGGTCATGTCGATGCTGACCCCGGCCGGGGCCGGCTTGGCGCCGTTAGGGGTGAAAACGCCGTTGGTCACAGTGCCTGGTGTCCAGGCTGTAGCCGACATGACAATTTTGTTACCACTCACAGTGAATGGGCTTACGCCAGGTGCAGCCGGGGGCGTGATGGAAGCCAGCTTGCCCGATGAGTCGAAGTTGATGGTGATCGGCGACTGCATCGGGTTGTTGTAGGCGCTCCCATTCGGGTTGACACCATCGACCAGGGTATAGGTCTGCCACTGGTTAGGGCCGGTCTTGATCATGTACTGGTCCATGATGTGCTTGTTGCCCTGGGTATCATAGATCGGGGTACTGAACTGCTTGGTATAGGTGGTGTTGTCAGTAGGGTCGAACTTGTAGGTCGCAGCCGCCGTATTGATGACATCGGCGCTGGAGTTCAGGTTGATGGTCGAGGAGATCGCGTCGGTTGGCTTTGGCGGCAGGTTCGAGGTATCGATCCGCAGGTCGGTCAGCACGCCATTGATGATCTTGCCGTTGGCATCCACGCCATAGCCCTGCAGGCGGGCAGTGCCATCACTGTTGGTGATGTAGCCTTCCTTGTCGGTCTTGAAGGTACCGGCACGGGTATAGGATAGCGAACCGTTGGTGCTCAGAACGAAGAAGCCCTGACCCTGGATGCCCATGTCGAGCACGTTGCCAGTGTTGTTGATATCACCGTTGGTGAACTGCTGGGAAACGTTGGCCAGGCGTACGCCGTTGCCCACCACCTGGGTACCGCTGCCCAGTTTGGTGGCCGAATACACGTCGGCGAACTCTGTCCGGGACGACTTGAAGCCGGTGGTCGCCACGTTGGCAATGTTGTTGCCAGTCACATCCAGTTGTTTGCTGGCAGCGTAGAGGCCGCTAAGGCCGACATTGAAAGACATTTTCCACTCCTTTTGCCGCTAGTCGGCTCTAGATACCAATAGTTTGAACTTTGGACAGCCCGACCGGGCTGCTCATGCCTGCCAGGTTCAACATCAACTCACCACCGGTCTGGCTGATGGTGACGCTGTTGACCGTGGCCGGCAGGTAGGTGACCAAGGCTGTGCCCTTGCCATCGATAGTCGTGCTGGCCTTGAAGCTGTAGTTGCCCGGCGCGGCCTTGGTCCCGTCGGTCTTGGTGCCATCCCAGACAAAACTGGCGTTGCCAGCCTTCTGGCTGCCCATGTCGATGGTCTTGACGATGTTGCCGTCCTTGTCGGTGATGGTCATGGTCACCGAACTGACGCTGGCCGGGATAGTCACCGAACCCGTCATGCTCTTGCTGGTGTCGACCTGGGTGGTACCGCTCTGGACGATCACCGAACGCCCCACCAGGGAAGAGGCCTGCAAGGCCTGGGAGGACTTGTAGTTGCCCGTGATGGAGTTCACCGAATCATTGAGGGTGGTAATCCCCTCCAGGGTCGAGAACTGCGCCAACTGGGCAACGAACGCGCTGTTGTCCTGCGGGTCCAATGGATTCTGGTTCTTCAGCTGGGTCACCAGCAACTTGAGGAACGCATCCTTGCCCAGGGCCTTCTTGCCTGTGGCGCTGTTGGTCGCCGCGGCAATGCCATCGGCACTGGTATTCGCGGTTTTCTTCGACGAATTGGCCAACACATCCTTGAGGGATGGGGCGGTAGTGGTATCAGTAACGCTCATCGAATTCGCCCCTTATCACTGACCGAGGGTCAGGACCTTCTGCATCATGGTTTTGGCGGTATTCATCATTTCAGCGTTGGTCTGGAAGGAGCGACTGGCAGAAATCATGTCGGCCATTTCTTCCACCACGTTGACGTTGGGGTAATAGACATACCCCTTGGCATCGGCAGCCGGATGATTGGGCTCGTAACGGGCCTCGAGATTGCTTTGGTCCTCCACCACGCCCAGCACCTGTACCCCTTGGCCGGCGGCATCCTGGTTCTGGAACAGCGAGCCACTATCACCGCCCTGGGCGTTCTGGAACATGGTGGCGAACACCGGGTGACGAGCGCGATAGGTCTGGTCGATGCTCGACGACACGCTCTCGGCGTTGGCGATGTTACTGGCAACGGTGTTCAGACGAGTGGTCTGGGCGCTCATGCCACTACCGGCAATATTGAAAACACTGGCAAGGGACATGGATTACTCTCCGCGCAGGGCTGCAACCAGCCCTTTGAATTTGCTGTTGAGCAGCGTGAAGCTGGCCTGGAAGTCCACCGAGTTCTGCGCATAGTTCGACTGCTCGAGCTGGGCATCCACAGTGTTCTGGTCGATCGAGGGCTGCATCGGCGTGCGATATTGCAACGACTCGTCGCCCTGGCTCAGCCCCTGGGCTTCGATGTGTCGGTTATTGGTCAGGTTCAAGGCAAAGCTGCCGCTCTTGGTCTTGTCGACCTGATCGGCGAGCACAGCTGAGAAGTCCAGGTCCCGAGCCTTGTAGTTAGGGGTATCGGCGTTGGCAATGTTGTTGGCCAGCACCTCGGCGCGCCTGGCGCGAAAGCCAAGAGCCTGTTCGTGGATACCGAGCGCTTTATCGAAGCTGATGCTCATGTCGGGAAACCTTTGGGAGACCTGATTTTTCGTTACCCTGAACTTAGCAAACTGCGTGCCAAGCCAATAAACCCCCATTTTCCGGGGCTTTCCCGGTAGTGACAAAGCGGCAAATGCCAGAAAAGCGGCAACGAATTTCCGCGAAGCGCCGGCAAAGCGGCAATCACCCAGCCTCCTCCCGCTCTCCCGGCAACAAACGGCAGGCACAAAAAAGGAGGCTCGAAAGCCTCCTTTTTCATTACAGCGGTCGCAGGTCACTTCGCCTGGTAGATGATCCCCGGATTGCACTGCACCATCTGGTAATGGTCCGGCAAGCCATTGAGGGCTTCCGATGCCCCCAGGAACAGGTAGCCGCCCGGCTTCAATGTGCTGTGAATGCGCATCAGGATGTCCTTCTTGACCTCGGCCGAGAAGTAGATCAATACGTTGCGGCAAAACACGATGTCGAACTTGCCAAGACTGGCATAGCTGTCCAGCAGGTTGAACGAACGGAACTCCACGCGGCTCTTGATCGGTGCCTTGACCACCCAGCGCCCCGGTCCCTTGGGGTCAAAATAACGCTGCAGGCGATCGGCCGAAAGGCCACGCCCGATCGCCAGGCTGTCGTACTCGCCGGTCTTGCAATTGTTGAGCATGGTTCCCGACAGATCGGTAGCAACGATCTGCACCCCCATCTTCAACTGGCCCATGTTGCTGCGCTCGAACTCATCGATGGACATCGATAGCGAATAGGGTTCCTGCCCCGAAGAACAGGCTGCGGACCAAATCCGCAAGCGCTGGTTGGGGTTGGCCCTAATCGCCTCGGGGAGCACCTTGTTCTTCAACACCTCGAACGGATAGGTGTCGCGAAACCACAAGGTTTCGTTGGTCGTCATGGCATCCACGACCATCTCGCGCAAGCCGCCACGAGGCTGGGTCTGGATACGCTGGACCAGCTCACCCAAGGTTTTTATACCTTGCTGCTCCATCAATTTGTTGAGACGGCTCGAGACCAGATATTGCTTGTTTTCCCCGAGCAAAATACCACAGGCTTTTTCCAGGAAGACCCGGAACTGTTCAAAATCCAAATTACCCGTAGACAATGCTGCCGCCTCTTAAATCTATGTCCACCAAGGGCTGTTGCCCTCAGCTGTGGTCTGCTGCTTTGATCCGGTCAACAACCCGGGATGCCAGGTCATCAGGACGGAACTTGGCAAGGAAGTCATCGGCACCGACCTTCTTCACCATCGCCTGATTGAACACCCCTGACAACGAAGTATGCAGGATGATATGCAGCTTTTGCATGCGTGGATCATTACGTATCTCGGCCGTGAGGGTGTAACCGTCCATTTCAGGCATCTCGATGTCGGAAATCATCATGAGGAATTCCTCCTCCGGCTTCTTCCCTTCATCCACCAGCTTGCGCAGGTAATCCAGCGCCTGCCGTCCATCGTTCAATGCCACTACCTCGACGCCCACGGTCTGCAGGCAACGAGTGACCTGCTTGCGGGCCACCGACGAATCGTCAACGGTCAGCACACGCAGGGAAATTGCCTTGTGCTGGGTCTCGACATCCACCACGCCGACCGAGATCGCCTCGGAGGTAGGCGCGACTTCCGCCAGGACCTTCTCCACGTCGATGATTTCGACCAGCTGGTTATCCACCCGGGTCACCGCCGTCAGGTAATGATCGCGTCCGGTGCCCTTGGGCGGCGGATGGATTTCTTCCCAGTTCATGTTGACGATGCGTTCTACCGAGCGCACCAGGAACCCCTGGGTCTTGGTGTTGTACTCAGTGATGATGACGAACGGGTTGCTCTGGTCCTGTAAGCCACCAGAACCCGTAGCCATTGCCAGATCCAGGATCGGAATGGTCGCCCCTCGAATATTCGCGACACCGCACACCACAGGACTGGATTTGGGCATCAGGGTCAACTTGGGGCACTGCAGCACCTCGCGAACCTTGAATACGTTGATCCCATAGAGCTGCTCGCCGTCCAGACGGAACAGCAGCAGCTCCAGGCGATTCTGCCCAACCAGTTGCGTGCGCTGGTTTACCGAATCCATTACACCAGCCATGCCCAGACTCCCCAAAGCTTTAAGATCCGACGCACGCTCATTGCTAAACGGCACGGCGCTTGCTTTTTAACTGTTATGAACGCCAAAACGACATTTTTTCGACGCCTGACATCGCAAAGCCGCCAATTACTCTGCGGCCTTGCCATGTTGTGCATTTTAAACCCTGGCGGCCCTGCCGTTGCTGATTCGGTCACCCTGCCTGATTTGCTTATCGGCGTGACTCAAGGGTTTCTTGAATTCACGGTAGAAGACTACCTGGCTACCAGTCAAACGGAAGGACGCTACGAAATCCAAGTCAATCAGCTGGATCCCCGGATGCGCATGCCTGCCTGCGACAAGGAATTGACAGCCACCCTGGAAAGCCCGGCACAACCGCTGGGTCGGGTAACCGTCAAGGTCCGCTGCGACGGGGGGTCGCCTTGGACGGTATTCGTCCCGGCACAGGTCAAGCTGTTTCGTGAAGTGGTCACCAGCGTTCGCCCTCTCAAACGCACAGCCATCATCGAGCCAGAGGATGTCGCGCTGCGCGAACGAGATATCAGCCAGGGCGGCCAGAGCTACCTGACCTCGCTTGACCAGGCCATTGGACAGAAACTTGTCCGACCAATGGTCGCAGATCAAGTCATCAGCCTTGCCCACCTGGAGCAGGCCGAGGTGGTACGCAAGGGTGATCAGGTAGTGATATCGGCACGCAGCGGCAGCTTGAATGTAAGAATGCCAGGGGAAGCGTTGTCCAATGGAGGGCTGAGTGAGCAAATCAGGGTGAAGAACCTGAACTCGCAGCGAGTGATCAAGGCCCGTGTCATAGCGCCAGGCCAGGTAGAAGTGGCGATGTAGATAACTGGCGCTCGCCCTGCTCGTTCCCTAAACTGTGGTCACGAACTTGGGTTGCCGATAACTGCGTTGGCTTGCCGACAATTGAGCCTAAAGTTTTTCACGATATGGCCGAGAACATGGCAAGCGTCCAAATACCCAGAGGTTTTCTTCATCATGGTCATCGACTTCAGCCGTTTGAACAGTTCCCCTTCACTGACAGGCAGTACGCGTACCAGCGCCAGCAAGGAAACCGGCGATGCCGGTAAATCCGCGCCGCTGACGACTTCGGCCGAGACCAGCAAAAGCGGGGAATCGGTCCACCTCAGCAATGAGGCCCAACAGTTGCAACGAATCACAGACAAGCTGCGCGATCAGCCTGTTGCCGACAAAGCCCGAGTGGCAGAGTTGAAGCAAGCCATTGCCGATGGCAGCTACAAAGTCGACAGCAACCGTATAGCCAGCAAACTGCTCAACTTCGAAGCCCTGCGCTAGCCACAGGCTTGCGCCAGGCTTTTGGACGCTTAATCCCCAAGGCCAGCCATGCACGATACCAATCTACTGCAACTGATCAACGACGACCTTGCTCCAGCTCAACAACTGCTGGAGTTGCTCAGAGCCGAATCCCTAGCCCTGCATGGCCGCGATATGCCACTGCTGGAAGACATTCTGGCGCAAAAGCAGGCGTTGATCGTCTTGCTGGAGCAGCATGGCCGCAAGCGCACATTGCTTCTGGACAGCCTCGGCCTGCCAGCCAATCGCGAAGGCCTCGAACAGGTAGCCAGCCATTCCAGCCTGGGCGAACAGCTGCTGGAACAAAGCGACCTGCTGACCCAACTCCTCACGGACTGCCAGGCTACCAACGAGCTCAATGGCCGCTCGATCCAGATCCAGCAGGCCACCACCGCCAACCAGCTGAAAATCCTCAACGGCGGCGAACCTCCAGCACTCTATGACGCCCGCGGCTCCACCTCGATGCTTGCGAAGCCCCGCCCACTCAGTCAGGCTTAGGCCGCAAAAATGAGCGCGCGCTACCAAGCCGCAAAACATGCTGGCAGAATGCCAGCAATTGCGTGTAGTCGTATTCTGTCTGGAGATTGATGAACCGTGTTCAATGCCTCAAACGCGGAAGATGCTCCGCAACCGCCCAAGGTGCTTACCACTGCACTGGAGATTTCCTCCAACCTGCGGTTGCTACAAGAGAGCCATGACCCTCTGATCATTACCTTCCACGAGCGCAGCCAGCGCTTTCAAAGCTATATGGTGGAAGTGGATCGTGACGACAACATGATCGCGCTCGATGAAATGATCCCCCGCGATGGCGAGCGTTTCATGCTGGCTGGCGAACCGTTTCGCGTTGAAGGGTTCCATGAAGGCGTCCGCATCGCCTGGGAAAGCAATGGCGTACCGACCCTAGATGAATCCAACGGTGGCCGCTGCTATCGCACCACCCTGCCGGACGAAGTGGTCTACCACCAGCGCCGCAATGCCTTCCGCGCAGCCCTGAAGCTGGCACAACTGGTAGATATCGAACTCGGCGGCGACAAGCTCAAGTCGCCACTCACCGGCAAACTGCTGGATATCTCCGCCACAGGCTGCAAGCTGCGCTTTGATGGTGAGATTTCTGCACGCCTGCAACTGGGCCAGGTCTACGAGCGCTTCATCGCCGCCCTGCCCTTTGGCAGCATGACCGCCCCCGTGGAACTGCGCTACCTGCACTATGAAGAAAGGATCGACACCACCTTCGCCGGTGTACGCTTCCACAACATGAGCGGCCTGGTACAGCGCCAGGTAGAGCGCTTCGTCTACCAGTTGCAGCGTGAAGCACGCCGCTTCGACAAAGACGACCTCTAGTCATCGAAGCCTTATGAACAACGGGCTGTCGTCGCCAGGCACTGCCCGTTTTTTCATTCCCGGGTTTTTGTCTCGCCAAGCTCCTGGACTGCAGCCTCCTGCGCTGTCGGCACCTCGGCCACAGGGTCTTCGCCTGGCACGGCATCCTCTGCCGGGGCGACTTGCATCTGGTCCTGCACCACTTGCTCGTCCACCCGCGGATCGAGGGCCGCGACCAGCGGTGAACTGGACATGCTGTCCGGCATTGCCACGTGATGCAGCGGAGCGTCGTCGACCTGATGCAGGTTGGTCACGGCCTTCGGCCGTATCCGCCAGACCAGCACCAGCGCAAAGAAACAGAAGAAGGCATAGAGCATCTGGCTGCCGAACAACTTCATCAACACCCCTGCCGCCAAAGGCCCAATGCTTGCCCCCACGCCATAGGTCACTAGCAGCATCGCCGTCAGCGACACCCGCCGATCACCCTCGACATGGTCGTTGGAAAACGCCACAGCCAGCGGATAAAGACAGAACTGCATCAGGGAGCAGAGAAACCCCAGGATGAACAACACCTCCAAAGGCACTGTAGGCAAGAGGGCCAGCGGCAAGGCCATCACCGCCAGGAACAAGGCGAAGCAGCGAATCAGCAGCGCCCGGTCAAAGCGGTCCGACAACCACCCCAGGGGCCATTGCACGAGCAGCCCGGCAAAGATGCAGCTCCCCATGAACAGGCCCACCTGTTCGGTACTCAGGCCCTGCTGCGAGGCATAGAGCGGCGCCAGGCCATAGAACGAACCAACGATCAGCCCTGACCCCAAAACCGTGCTCAACGACTGCGGGACGCGCTTGATGAAGAAACGCGGCTCCATCGGCGCCGGACGCAGGGGCGCTGGGTGGATCCGCCGAGTCATCGCCACCGGCACCAGGCACAGCGCAAAACACAGCGCCACCAGCATCAGCAGCTCCAGCCCCAGGGCCGAATGCAGGACCAGGATCAGCTGCCCCAGGACCAGTCCCAGGTAGGACGCGATCATGTAGCCGCTGAAGACCACGCCACGTTGCTTGGCATCGGCCTGCTCGTTGAGCCAGCTCTCGATGACCATGTACTGGCACATCATCCCCAGGCCCACGATCATCCGCAGCACCAGCCAGGCGGGCAACCAATTCACCAACCCATGCCCAAGCACCGCCGCACCGACGATCCCGGCACAGGTGGCATAGGCCCGGATATGCCCGACCCTGGCGATCAGCCGGTGCCCCAGCTTGCCCCCCAGAACCAGGCCAAAATAGTTGGCCGCCATCAAGGCACCGACCCACAGGCCGTCGACATGATCCGCCGCCAGGCGCAAGGCCAGGTAGGTACTGAGCAAGCCCGAGCCAATCAACATCATCAGCGAGGCGAAATACAGCGCGCGAAAGGATTTCCAGATCTGGCGCATCGGCGTTCCGGGCGGCTCCTTGAATGAAGTTCCGGACCCTCGGAAGAGGGTCCGGCCAGCGACGGTTCGGTTATGCCTGGGCCGCTAGTACACGCCGTTCCCAGGGGGTGATTTCATCAAAGAAACTGGTCAACTCCATGGTTTTCGAAGCGATGTAGCCTTCGATGAACTCATTGCCGAACAGTTCCCTGGCCAACTGGCTGCGCTTGAGGCGCTCCAGTGCCGCATGCAGGGTACAAGGCAGCGACAGGCTGTCCGGCACCTCGAATTCGCCCTGGATGGCAGCCGTTGGCGCCAGCTCGTTCTCGATACCATGCAAACCGGCTGCCAGGCTGGCAGCAATGGCCAGGTACGGGTTGGCATCCGCCCCCGGCAAGCGATTTTCCACTCGCCGCGCCACAGGTGAACTGGCGGGAATACGCAGCCCTGCGGCGCGATTGTCGTGGGACCAGCAGGCATTGTTCGGCGATGCGTAGGGATGGCACAGGCGCTGGTAGGAGTTCACATTGGGCGCAAACAACGCAGTGAAATCCGCCAGGCCAGCCTGCAGGCCGCCAATAAAATGATGGAACATAGCCGTCGGTTGCCCGCAATCGTCACTGAAAACGTTACGGCCGCTACCAATCTCCACCAGGCTCTGATGAATGTGCATGGAACTGCCGGGCGTGTGGGCCAACGGCTTGGCCATGCAGACCACGATCAAGCCATGCTTGAGCGCAACCTCCTTGAGCAGATGCTTGAACAGGAACGTCTGGTCCGCCAACAGCAACGGATCACCATGCAACAGATTGATCTCGAACTGGCTGACGCCCATCTCGTGCATGAAGGTATCGCGAGGCAGGCCCAAGGCGGCCATGCACTCGTAGACTTCGTTGAAGAACGGTCGCAGCCCATTGTTGGAGCTGACACTGAACGCGGAGCAGCCATCTTCTCGACGGCCGTCCTTGCCGACTGGCGGCTGGAAGGGCCGCCCCGGATCTTCGTTGGGGGCGAACACGAAGAACTCCAGTTCGGTGGCCACTACCGGCGCCAGGCCCAGCGCTGCATAGCGGGCAATCACCTGCTTGAGCTGGCCCCGGGTCGATAGCCGCGAGGATTCGCCACTGAGCTCGTCTGCATCGCAGATGGCCAGCGCCCGTGGAGTCTCGCTCCAGGGCAGGCGATGAATCTGCTGCGGGTCGGCGGTAAGCGCCAGGTCGCCGTCGTCGCTGCCATAGAAACGCGCGGGCGGATATCCGCCCATGATGCATTGCAGCAGCACCCCACGAGCCATCTGCAAGCGCCGCCCTTCGAGGAATCCCTCGGCGGTCATTACCTTCCCCCGCGGTACGCCATTCAAATCCGCAGTAACACATTCGATTTCATCAATGCCCGTCAATCGCTCGGCGAGTGAACTGTGGCCATCGGTTGTCATGACTCAATCCTTGTTGTTATACGAGCCGCGAACGGCGACCCGTACAAAATACGCATCACCCGTTCGGGATTTCAAGCAGGGCAGAACAAAATCCCGGGCATGCCTGTCCCCGCCAATACCTGCGCATTCACGACCCGCGCCAGGCACGAACGTCCGCTCATTCAAACAATGGAGTAGGCTCGGCCGGTGATTGTGAGCCAGGCCGCTGGAGGCCCACATGCTGGGGAATCTTGCCGACATCGACCTGCGGATGCTGCGGGTATTCTGCGCCATCGTCGAAGCCGGGGGCTTTACGGCTGCCCAGGCCAGGCTCAACACCAGCCTGTCGCGACTGAGCGTCGTGGTTCGTGATCTCGAGGAGCGCCTGGGCTATTCCGTGTGCCGGCGAGGCAGCAGCGGCTTCCAACTGACCGACCAGGGCCAGGAATTGTTCGAGGCGACACAATTGCTGTTCGCCGATATCGAGCGCTTTCGCCAACACGCCAACCGACTTGCGCCCAACGCACGCGAACACTTGCAGATAGGCAGCGTCGACAGCCTGATCAGCCTGCCCTGCGCTCCGCTTCCCCTGGCCCTAAAACACCTGCGCCAACGCCTGCCACAGGTGCGCCCGAACCTGCACCTGATGCGTCCCGACGAACTGGAACAAGCGGTACTCGATGAGCGCCTGCACCTGGCCATCGGAGCGTTCCACCATCAACTGTCGGGCCTGAACTACCAGCCGCTGTTCGATGAGGAACAGAACCTGTACTGCGCCAAAGGACATCCGCTATTCGCCTGCCACGATGCGCAACTGAGCCTGGAACACATTTGCGCCGCGGACTATGTCGGCCGGGGCTACATGGCGGAAAACCAGCGTCCCCACGACCTGCACTTCAACCAGGCCATCAATGCCTACAGCATGGAAGCCATTGCCACCCTGATCTTCTCCACGGCCTACCTGGGCTACCTGCCCAGCCACTATGCCGCCAACTGGGTGGCCCAAGGCCAATTGCGCGCCCTGCTACCTGAGCGCCTGGCGTATCGCTCGAGCTTCCATTGCATTACCCGCCAGGGCCAAGAACCACGGACGGCACTGGCCACCTTCCTGGATTGCCTGGAGCTGGCTGGACAACAGCTGGGCAACCGCCAACAGCGGCTGAGCGAGGGTCAGGGCAGGTAGAGCTTGAACAAGCCACCACCCAACGGACCACCATTGCTGATCCGGGTATGCCCGCAAACGCCATTGCGCTGGTGCAGCTCAGCGATGCGCCCGGCAAAATACAGCCCCAGGCCGGTACTGCCACTGCTTTGATTGATGCCCTGCATGTACTCGGCCTGCCGCTCAATCATCGCCTGGGGGTAGCCTTCGCCATCGTCGTTGATCGACAGCACCACCTGGCCTTCTTCGTCGCTGACACTGATCAACAGCGCATGGCGAGCATGCCGGATCGAGTTGTTGATGCAGTTGGCCAATACCGAGGCGATCAGCTCACGATCGAAGAAACCCAGGGGGCTCAGCGGATCGACCTCATAGGTGGCAGAGATCCCGCGGCTCTTGAACACTTCCTGGTGACTCACCAGCTGCGCTTCGATGAAGTCGTCCAATTCATGGTAGGCCGGCTGCAACGGCAGTTGATTGACCCCCAGCTTGTACAGCCCCAACAGCTGCACCAGCATGCCGTTGAGGTGCGCGAACTCATAGTCGATCACTCCCTGTTCGGCAGGCAACTGCTCGGCTGGCAGACGCGCCAGCCATTGGGAATGGGCCTGCATCAGCATGGCCAGGGAGTTCTTCATGTCATGTACGGTGGAGGCGATCACCGTGGAAAAGTCGAGCGCCTGTTGCTTTTCGATCATTCGCCAAACGCCTTGCTTCGCAGCTTCTGGTAGCGCGGATAACGCGCGTCGGTATCGGGCATCATGCCGACCATTTTCAGGCACGCCTGGCATTCCTCCAGGAGCGCCGCATCCGGGTTGGCGTCGGCACCATGCAACAGCGACTGCGCCATGTTCAGGGCAATACTGATGTTCTTGGGTTGCATGGCCAGGGCCTTGCGGAACAGCTCCCGGGCCTCGGCCAGGTTGCCGGCCTTGTAACTGCGCACGCCCTGGCGGTTGATATCGGCCGCCGCATTGGAAGAACTGAGGATAGTCGGGTCGTCGGTCAGCTTGGCAATGTTCTGCATGACTTTCGGATCGTCACCGTAGATTTCCGCACAGTTCTTGAGCATCGAAGCACCAGCACTGGCCTGCCCCAGCATCTGCAACTGCTTGGCCACCAGCAGCGCCGCTTCAGGGCTCATGAACTGCTCCATGCCTTCGAGCCGCTGCAAGGCCTGTTCGGTGAGCTTGTCGGCGGTCTCGGCATCATTGAGCAGCAAGCTGGTGGCCTTCATCAGCCGCGCGCGGATCTGCAAGCCAGGATCGGTGGGGTTTTCCTTGGCCACAGCGCTCAGCGTCTGGTTGATCTCCAGCCGGGTACGGGTATCCAGGCCGCGCTCACTGCCCTTGCTGATCAGCGCATGGGCCAGGCCCAGGTTGCTTTCCGGGTCCTTGAAGCGCGATTGCGCCCCCTGGCTGACCGCCTGGCGATACGCCCTGGAGGCGCTGTCGAAGTCTTCGTTGGCCATGGCCAGCTTGCCCAGCAACGCCTGGCGTCGAGGGGCCAGCGGCGACAAGCGCACCGCTTCCTCGAGCACGTTCTGCGCGCGCTTGGTATCGCCTTCGGCCACCAGCACATCGGCCAGGCCGTCATACAGGCCCGGCATCATCGGAAAAGTCTTCAGCGCCTTCTCATACACCGCCTTGGCCTCGGTGACCTGGCCACGCTTGAACAGCAAGCGACCCAGGCCGACATAGGCCCAGGGCAGTGGCCGATCCGCGAGGATGCTGTTGTACAGGCGCTCCAGCGGCTCGTTCTGGTTCATGTCGCGCAAGGCGTCGGCCCGGTAGCGCAGGCACAGCGGCGCATAACGCGGATCTTGCTTGCATAGGGTGACGCAGGCGTTAAGCACTTCCACCGGCTTGCCCCGGTCCAACGCCTGGAGGATCGGCTTGAGCAAAGCCTTGCGTTGTTGCAGTCGCTCCAAGCGCTGGGCCAGGCCAGAGCGGTTGAAGGGTTTGGTCAGGTAGGCATCAGGTTCGTGCTCCAGGGCGCTGAGCACCATGGCCTGGCTACTTTCGGCAGTGACCATGAGGAATACGCTCTCATGGCTGATGAGCTTTTCCATCATCAGGTCTTCGAGCACCTGCTGGCCGTTTTTCTTGCCGTCGCCCAGGTGGTAGTCCTGCAAGATGAAGTCATAGCGTTTCTGCGCGCACATGCGCAGGGCCTGCTCCCCCGAGTCGGCGGTATCCACGTCCTTGACGCCCAGCTCCCGCAACATCGAACGCACCGAGCTGCGGTAGTCCGAGAAATCATCGACGATCAAAAAGCTCTTTTGGTGGTACGCCAGCATCGAAGATTCCAGGCAATTAAGAAGATCAATCCAAAGACGCCAGGGCCCACCCGGCTTCACAGCCCCTCGGCGCGCAGATAATAGCGGCTGGCTGAAGGCTATCAAGCACTTTGCGGCTGGCCTGTGATGCAGGTCGCCGCTTGGGAACACAATTGTCCATCGCAGGTTATCGGCCGGACCGAGCATTCCCTTATAGGCGATCGATTGCATTTATTGCGCCTTGGCCAGTACATGTTGCGATTTGGCCAGCGCCGATAAAAACACCGGGGAAATGGTCTTGGCCAGCCTGGGAAATCTTGGATTTCTGTAACATCACCTGATAGCGTGCAGCGCCTCGAAGCGCCGATCGTTCTTGTCGCCTCCCCCACCCGGTCGCGACACACCGATCGTCAGCGGCCAGGGCTTGCAGGCCAGGCACCGAAGAGTCGGTAGGCACCCGAGAAGAGCCTCAGCGACATAGGCGAGTCGGTCTGCCAGACGATGCATCGATGGATGCACACAGCATTATTCAATGGAGTTAACGATGGCGCAGGACAGCAGTGTGATTACCGGTATTGAACTGGAACAGTTCATGGACCGCCTCGAAGCGCAACAGCAAGAACAGGAAACCGATACCCTGCTGGCTCAGTTGCAAGCACAGCCTCTATTCGCCGACTCCCTGGGCTCCATCGCTCGCCTGCATACCCTGTGGATGCAGGCCGGCGACTCGGTTGCCGCCCGAGCCGTCATCGACCGGGACGGCGACGCCCTGCTGCAAGCCTCAGGGGACGCAGCACGCGACGAGTTGCAGATCAACCTGGATATCCTGCGCCTGCAGGTCGCCAACTACCTGGATGACGAACCGGCACTGCTGCAAGTGCTGGAAAAACTCAACCAGATGGCCACGCAGACCCTGGACTTCGATGTCGAGTACTACCGGCGCTACCGGATCTTCGACCAGCTGGAACTGGGCAGTATCGAAGTCGCACTCAAGACCGTCGAAGTGCGCTATGCGCTGGCCCTGATCAACCCCGAACGCGCCGCCCTGCGAGCCTGGGACGACGCCGACCGGCATCGACGCCGCGCCCTGGCACTGGCGCGCCATGAGCGTGACGAAGAAGCCCGCGCCGCAGCCTTGGACGCGATCAACGTCATCCGCAACGCCAGCCCCGATCAGGATATCGACGAAGGTGACTGGCTGTGGCTGGGCAACTCGCTGATCGAAATCATCCCGCTGCGCCTGGCCCTGTTCGAGCAACCGATCGCCCAGCTCACGGCCGGTCTGTCGCAACCCCGGCGCCGCGAGTGGGACGTGCGCATCGCACGCCTGGCGGCCCGTTCCCTGCACGCCCAGGGCGACCTGAACGGTGCCCTGAAGATCTGTCATGTCGCAGCGATGAGCCTGGATAGCGGCGGTGGCAACAGCTTCATCGAGTATGAGCTGCCCTGGCTGCAGGAAGCCGGACGCCTGGAGGAAGCTGGCCATCGTGCGTTCCTGGATATCTACGACCGCCAGTCGGAGATGTGGCCGCCGGTGGCGCGCCTGGTGCTCGAGCGCCTCAAGGACCCGGAAGACCACAACGCCTGGTGGCCGATTTGCATCATGCGCGCCTGTGTCACCAGCGAGCTGTTGCAGATATTCCTCGACGCACTGCCGCCAATCGCCCAGGAGGAGCCGGCGACCACACCGCTGCTGGCCGCCCTGTATGCCGCAGTCGATGACCTGGAGCAGCTCGATCGGTTGTTCGACGAAGCCCGGGCCGAGGCGCTGCGGCGCAACCCCGAACAGCCCTGGATCAAGCGCCTGGCCGCCGTACACGACGCCGACCGTAATCTGATCGACGCGGCCACTGAGGTCGAGCTGCTGCAACAGGCAACCCAGGCCGGTCGCCTGCACGATAATCGCAGTGCCTATGCCCTGTTCGTGGCGTTGGTGCGCAAGCTGGGTGTCATCGAAGCGCTCAAGCAACACCGGCCGGAGCTGGCCAGCGGCAATTACGCCTACAACTACGCGCTGACCATGGAGGAACTGGCGGAGCCGGAGGCCGACAAACTGCCTGGCGAGGCTCGCGACGAAGCCTACTCACTGCTGCGCGATGCCCAGAAAGACGCTTATGAACAAGGCCAGGCCCACATGGAGCGCTACTTCGCCACCGGCAGTGGCCACCCGTTCGATGGCTGTGCCCACCTGTACTCGATGCTCTGCAACAACCTGGCGATCAACTACCGTTGCTACAACGAACAACAGCGCTACGCAGATGCCATCGAACTGCACCAGCGAGGCATTGCCGCCAGCTCCTTCGCCGAGCACTTCAACGGAGTGCTCAGCGCCCGTATCGCCATGGACGACTACCCGGGCATCGCCGAAGCCGCGGAGCAGCTGTGGCATTTCTCGATGGACTACGGCTACAGCCGTCACAATCCAGAGAGCTACATCGTCTCGGTGGCCTACGCCCTGTACTCGCTGGACCGCGACAGTGAAATCCTCATCTGGCTGGAACGCCTGCTCAACTGGCAGCAAGCCCAGGAGATCAGCGATCAACAGTTGGACTCCTCGGCGCTGTTCGACCGGATCAAGCTGGCGCGCTACCTGGCCCCCACCCACCCTGACAACGCCGACAGCCTGTGGCAGCGCTATGAGCCCTGCGTACTGGAAATGAACGAGGTGTCGGTGATGTCCTGTTCGGTGGACTACTTCAAGGCTCGTGGGCGCACTGAAGAAGCCCTCGAGTATTGCGCCCGGACCCTGGCCCTTTGCGATCCGAGCAAAGACTACGACGTGCAATGCCGCGCCCGGATCGAGTCGATCGTGGCCGAGCTGCAGGCGCCTGCCGCCCCTGCCACCAAGAAGAGCTGGTGGCAGCTATGGAAGTAGCCACCGACAAGCGCAACTCCAGCTACGCAGCGCGCAACCTGCTCAATGCCGATGAACTCAAGCGTGGCATCAAGCAACGCAGCCAGGCCCGGGAAGACGACGCCGCCGTGCAAGGCTGGCTGCTCAACCACTTCTACCGGCACCTGGCTGGCAACTTTGAGCCGGCACGGAGCATCCACAACCTGGATGACGCTGCCCAGGCCCTGGGGAGCGCTGGGCTACCGGCCTGGGTAGCCGGACACTTCAGTGCCGCCAAGGCCCAGGAAGCGGATGCCTCCACCAGCGTGGCGCCCCTGGTATGGATCGACCCGGCACAACCCCAGCTGCTGGCACAAGAGGCCCGGCTGGTGGAGTTCCTGGTGTCGCGCAAGGGCACGGCCCTGGAGGGCAAGCTCGACCGCATCAACTGCCCCCAGGCCCTGGCGCTGTGGGAGAAGGAACATGCGCAAATGGCAGCCCGGGTCGACCAGGGCTGGCGCCAGAGTTCGGCCGATGCCTTGCAGGTCACGGTGACCTGCGCCGAGCACACCTGGGTGGAAATGCGCAGCGACAGCCCACTGCTACGGGCCGAGATGGCGTTTGAAAGCTATGTGATGCGCCACTGCCTGGGGCAGTTCGCCAACCGCCGGGCCTTGACCGGTGGCTATGGCGAGCGCTACGCCGAGGCCGTGGAGCAACAGGGCATGCGGGTCTTCAGCCTGCGCGATGCCCAGGGCCAGCCCCATATCACGGTCAGCCTGATTGTCCAGGGCAGCGGCGCACTGACCGTGGAGCAGGTCAAGGGCAAGCAGAACCGTCCACCTGTCGAGCGCTACTTCCATGACCTGCTGGCGTTCCTCAATACCCTAGGTACCGACCAACAGACGCCGGACGACTGCATCGCCATCGGAATCGTGCGCACCGAAACCGGCTGGCTGCACATCGAAGAAGTCAGTGAGCCCGAAGCCCAGACACGCCTGGTATCGCGCTACCCACAGCTGTTCTCGCGACTGGACTCGCCCTCGCCCATGGTCCAGTGGCTGGTGGCGGCTCGCCAGTGCGACCTGTTGCTGGAAAACGAACCCGAGGCCCCGGCTGTGCGCTACGCCATCCGGCATGTCTACAAGAAAAGCCCTTGGCCGCAGCCCCGCCTGGAGGACCCGTTGTATCGCACCGAAGGCGTGCCATGGAAAGACATGTCTCCAGCCCAGGCCGAGTCCATTTGCACCTGGCAAGCCGGCAGGCAGCGGGGGAAATCATGCTGACAGTCATCGGCCTCCTATTCGGCGCCTGGCTGGTCTGGGGTTACCTGCGCCGCCGCTCCAGCCCCACCTCCCTGGTGGTCTTCACCCCACGCAAGCGCTGGGCCCTGACACTGGCGCAACCCATGGTGGATGCCACCGGCATGACCGGTTTCTTCGATCCCGAGACCACCTATTTCGCCGACCAGGCCAAGGACACCCTCAGGGCTCCGTTGCTCCACCAGATCGGCTTTCGCAGCAATGCCAGCGACGATGAAGTTCGCAACCACCTGAACTCCACCTTGGAACGCCAGTGGTTTCGTATCGACCTGCATGGCCTGAACCCCAGCGACGATCCACGAGCCGCCGTTGCCTTCGCCTGCGTGCGCAGCGCATTCTTCGCCCGTTGCGCAACGCTGATGGGCTGGCTGGAGGCCGACAGCGGCTGGCGCATCATGTTGCTCAACGCCCAGCGGGCCCAGGACTGCTTCGACAGCTGGGAAGACTTCGGACAGGCCTTCATGCAGGGGCGCCGGCAATGGGTGGCCGCCTTCAGGGCAGACGCCCTGGGGAGCACCTTCAACGAGGAAAGCCTCAAGCACTTGCTCGCGGCCGACGGTGGGGCCTGGGCAGCAGTGGCGTGGCAGGGCTTGCCGGCATTCAGCCCGGCAACCGAGTGAGGATCGGGAAAACCCTCACTATGGGCAGTCTCACACGTGAGACACACAAGCCGAGGATTTAAGTTGCACCATAGATAAATCCCAAGCTCTCACGATGAAAGCCCCAGGTACAGACGATGTCCTGGGGCCTTTTCATGCCCACAGAAAAATGGAGGTTGCACCGTGTCCCACATAGCCCCACTGATTACCGTCCTGATCCAAACCAGCTCCAGCCTGCCGGCCGAACGATTCTGGGTTCTGACGATGATGGTTTTCACCTACATGCTTGGACGTTTGTTCATCTTGTGGCGAATGACTTGAGAACAACGCAAACAGCTCTGCACGGGCCTTGATCTGCAATCAGGGTACCCGTTGCCCGGATAAGGCAATGCACTGTTATGGATACGGAGAGGGAGATGGTGTCCCAGGGCAGGTTCGAACTGCCAACCTTCCCCTTAGGAGGGGGATGCTCTATCCAATTGAGCTACTGAGACCCGGAGGTAAGTGCCTGATACGGCACAAAGGACGGCGTGCATGTTAACGACCAACGCCGTATTTGTCATGTCGTGTGTAGGGCTTTTTACAGGAAACACCAGGACGCAAGAGCAATCGGCGGCCCATCATCGTGCAAATTGCATCACTGCAAAAAGCCATTATTGCAAAGTGCAATTCATCGCTGCCGTAATCCACATATAACTTGTTGTTTTTATGGGGTTTGACGACCTGTAGACTTCTGGCACGCGGCCTGCTTAATTCCCCGGAACAAGCAGCCTAGAGATGGTGCCCATGAACAGCGTCCTGTTTCTCCTGAATGCGACAGCCATCGCCATATTGGTGGCCTTTCACTTTCAACCCGACGATGCAGTCTCCAGCCCCCTCTCCTCCACCCATTACGGCCAACGCCTAGCCCCACGATTGGCCATCCTGAAAACTCAGGTAGAACCTGGGGATGTGACCCGGATTGCTACAGGACAGCCTCTGCAGCAGGCTCCAGGGCCTACACAACACTGGGCGTTCTAAGACCACGATATCGGAAGCCATTTATGTCCACCGCAGCGAAAAGCCTGCTTATCCTGACACTCCTCAGTGGCATCGCCGCCATGGCATTGCCCGAGGAAACGCTCAGCCACATTTCCTTGGCCGCCTGCGGCTTGTTCTTCTGCTTGTCGCTGGTTGCATTGCTTGCCGGACGCAAGATCAAGTTCGATCCGGTACTGCGCTGATCCCATGCTGGCGCAGTATCTCCAGTAGATACTGCAGGGTGTCCTGCAATTGCGCGGAGTTATCCAGGCGTACTACCTGCTGCTCCTCCAACCAGGCTGAATCGGCGAATTGCTCATTGCGCCGCAGGCGATTCTCGATCTCCGACAGGTCTTCCCTGGCCCTGCGCAGCAAGCGCTGGCGCAATACCTCGGTGTTCACCGTCAGAACGATCGCAATCAGGTCTGGATAGCGTTGCCGGGCCTGGGACAGGTACCCTCGTGAACCGTTGACCAAGACATGGCGTCCTTGAGCCAGCCATTGATCGATCTGGGCTGGAATCCCATAACCCAAGCCATTGGCTCGCCATGACAAGGCGAAATCTCCGCGTGCCGCCTGCCGCTCGAATTCCTCGACCGAGACTTCGTGAGCGTCCTCTCCCACCGACTCGGCTGAACGCGTAATGACCCGTCTTGCGACCTCGCACCCCAACTCCCTCAATGACGGCTTGGCCGCATCGATCAAAGTATCTTTGCCAGCTCCCGAAGGTCCCATCAAATAAATGAGTCTACCTGGCATGGAACGCATCCCCGAGCAGTGCCACTAGTAAATCGGCCATTTGCCACTATCCTCTAACAGGTAGGGATTATGATGCTCACCCGCATCGCGTGCACCTTCGCTAGTGCATCAGCGCTCTCGCAGGAAGAGAGAATGCGGCCAACAACGCGGATCAGCGATCTTTTCAAACCAGTCCGCATTTCTGATAATTGGTGCTGGCATAACGCCTTTATCCAGTTCAATATTTGTCACAGAATTGGCGCCAATGATCTGGCGAGCTTGAGGCATGATGCGGGCCTCTTAACAATTCAGGTTGAACATTTGGCAATCAGGCTTGTCCTAAAAAACAGCCCGCGGCCAATTCCGAGAACCGCTCCCCTGAACTAACCGGTTAAATATATGCGCCCATTGAAACAGGCAATTTATTCCAGCCGTACGGCTGACAAGTTCGTCGTACGTCTGCCCGACGGGATGCGTGAACGCATTGCCGAGGTGGCTCGCAACCATCATCGCAGCATGAACTCCGAAATCATCGCGCGCCTGGAACAGAGTCTTATTCAGGAAGGCGCCTTGGGTGAAGAGCTAAGCATGCGCCTGGACAGCCCCGAACTGTCCTTGCATGAACGCGAACTGCTTCAACGTTTCCGCCAACTCTCACATCGCCAGCAAAACGCCTTGGTCTCGCTGATCGCCCATGACGCCGAAATGGCCGCAGACGCCACCTGATTTCACCCAGAACACTCAAGCCAGCCTAATAGCTGGCTTTTTTTTGCCCGCAAAAACAACGAAGCGCCATCAAGGCGCTTCGATAGAAAACCGGCATGCAAATGGGTTTAGAGCAGGAAGATGGTCGCCAGGCCAAGGAAAATGAAAAAGCCACCGCTGTCGGTCATAGCGGTGATCATCACACTGGCGCCCATCGCTGGATCCCGCCCCAGGCGCGCCAGGGTCATAGGGATCAATACCCCCATGAGGGCCGCCAGCAACAGGTTCAAGGTCATGGCGGCCGTCATGACCACCCCTAGCGACCAGCTTCCATAGAGCATGTAGGCCACGGCACCGATCACCCCACCCCAGATGAGGCCGTTGATCAAGGCTACCGCCAGCTCCTTGCGCATCAGCCGCGAGGTATTCCCAGTGCTCACCTGATCCAAGGCCATCGCCCGCACAATCATGGTGATGGTCTGGTTACCCGAGTTGCCGCCTATCCCGGCAACAATGGGCATCAGCGCCGCCAGCGCCACCAGCCTCTCGATGGAGCCCTCGAACAGGCCAATCACCCTAGATGCCAGGAATGCCGTAATCAGGTTGATCGCCAACCAGGCCCAACGGTTGCGCAAGGACTTCCACACCGACGCGAAGATGTCTTCCTCTTCACGCAGACCGGCCATGCTGAGAACTTCGCTCTCGCTCTCCTCGCGGATCAGGTCGACCATTTCATCGATGGTCAAACGCCCTATCAGCTTGTCGTTCTTATCGACCACCGGTGCCGAAATAAGGTCATAACGCTCGAATGCCTGGGCAGCGTCATAGGCATCTTCATCGGGATGAAAACTCACCGGATCGCTGGCCATGACTTCCGCGACCTGCTTTTCAGGGTCATTGACCAACAGTCGCTTGATCGGCAGCACCCCCTTGAGCACACCGTCGTAGTCCACGACGAACAACTTGTCAGTATGGCCGGGCAGCTCCTTCAGGCGCCGCAGGTAACGCAGGACCACTTCAAGACTGACATCCTCGCGAATGGTCACCATCTCGAAGTCCATCAATGCGCCGACTTGCTCTTCGTCATAGGACAACGCAGAACGAACGCGCTCACGCTGCTGCCCGTCAAGGGCCTCCATCAGCTCATGGACAACGTCTCGCGGCAGCTCGGGAGCCAGGTCAGCAAGTTCGTCGGCGTCCATCTCCTTGGCCGCAGCCAGGAGCTCATGATCGTCCATGTCGGCGATCAGGGTTTCACGTACGGAGTCGGATACTTCGAGAAGGATGTCGCCGTCACGCTCGGCCTTGACCAACTGCCAGACGGTCAGACGCTCTTCCAGGGGCAAGGCTTCGAGGATATAGGCGACGTCGGCGGAGTGCAGGTCATCGAGCTTGCGCTGCAACTCGACCAGATTCTGCCGATGGACCAGGTTTTCCACCCGGTCATGATGGTGGCCTTCCTGACGATGCGTCAGGTCTTCGACCACTCGCTGGCGCTGCAGTAGCTCAACGACCTGAGCCAGGCGGTCCTGCAGGCTTTCCTGCGTTTTCTTTACTTCTACTTCGGTCATAGGCGAACTCCACTCCCAGCAGAGGAGCACGCCGGAAGGATCAATCAGTCAGTTCATGATTGTGAAAACGAGATACTGAGTAACTACTGGGTAAGTCCATGGAGATATTCCACAAGCCCCGGCGGGGCTGACGGGCGCAATCATACACCGCCTGGCGGTTTTAGACGCTAAAAAATCACGGCAAGAACAAGCGCTTGCGACATAAACCTGAGCAAAGCCCGAATCTACGAAACTGCGACGCTTCGGCGAAAAAAGAAAACACACACCGAGAGAAAAAAGCCTGTGGCGCATTGGCGCACAGGGAATTCGACTGCACACGGGACCAGCCGTTCCAGACGAACGAAGAAGAAAGAGAGAAGATAAAAATCGCTAAAAACAAAAAGCCCGTATCTTTCGATACGGGCTTTTTGATATATGGTGCACTCGACAGGATTCGAACCTGTGACCGCTCGGTTCGTAGCCGAGTACTCTATCCAGCTGAGCTACGAGTGCATTTGTGCTTTTAGACCAGACCACAACTGGTTGAAACCGAGTTATTCATATCGCTACAACTAACTCTTAAATGGTGCACTCGACAGGATTCGAACCTGTGACCGCTCGGTTCGTAGCCGAGTACTCTATCCAGCTGAGCTACGAGTGCATTTTGTGCTTTTAGACCAGACCACAACTGGCTGAAACCGAGTTATTCATATTGCTATAACTAACTCTTAAATGGTGCACTCGACAGGATTCGAACCTGTGACCGCTCGGTTCGTAGCCGAGTACTCTATCCAGCTGAGCTACGAGTGCATATGTTGCCGCGCATTATAGCCCGTCAAATCATTTTGTTAAGCACTTTTTCTAGTAAATTCAATAACTTACAGAAGAAGCCAGATTACGACGTGCTAAGCAAATAATGGCGGAGAACGGGGGATTCGAACCCCCGACACCCTTTTGAGGTGTACTCCCTTAGCAGGGGAGCGCCTTCGGCCACTCGGCCAGCTCTCCGCAACACGGGGCGTATATTAACCACCTTTCTCCCCGTTTGCAAACAAAAAAAACGAGAAAAATTAATGGCTTGGTTCTTCGTCCTTCTCTTTCTTTATCCGCAGGTAGATTTCCTCGCGGTGAACCGCCACTTCTTTGGGGGCGTTGACACCAATACGCACTTGATTACCTTTGACGCCGAGCACCGTCACGGTGATTTCGCCATCACCAATGATCAAGCTTTCTGCGCACCGACGAGTCAGAATCAGCATACCTTTCTCCTCACGCATTACATTTCAGGGACTACAGTCTGCAAAAAAAAGGGTGTCGGCCTACAACCTGGTCGGCAGTAGTCCTACACGCCTAAGTATTGACTAGCGTGGACGAAAGAACAGCTTTCTTCCACGCCGATCAAAAACACAAAGGGCGCGGTCAGACCGCGCCCCTTTCAAACACGCATCACTCGCCCTGTCGGGCTGGCGCGTCGAGCTCGAACGCGGTGTGCAGGGCACGTACCGCCAGCTCCAGGTATTTCTCTTCGATCACGACCGAAACCTTGATTTCGGAGGTGGAGATCATCTGGATATTGATGCTCTCCTTGGCCAGCGCCTCGAACATCCGGCTGGCCACGCCCGCATGGGAGCGCATGCCGACACCCACGATCGAGACCTTGGCGATGTCGGTATCGCCGACCACTTCCCGTGCGCCGATTTCACGCGCGGTGTTCTCCAGCACATTCTGTGCGGCCAGATAGTCGTTGCGATGCACAGTGAAGGTGAAATCGGTGGTGTTATCGTGCGAAACGTTCTGCACGATCATGTCGACTTCGATGTTCCCTGCACTGATGGGGCCAAGGATCTTGAAGGCCACGCCAGGGTTGTCTGGCACGCCACGGATAGTCAGCTTGGCTTCATCGCGATTAAAAGCGATGCCGGAAATGATCGGCTGTTCCATGGATTCCTCTTCATCAATAGTAATGAGGGTGCCCGGACCCTCTTGGAAGCTGTGCAACACGCGCAGCGGAACGTTGTACTTACCGGCAAACTCGACCGCACGGATCTGCAGCACCTTAGAACCGAGGCTGGCCATCTCCAGCATTTCCTCGAAGGTGATCTTGTCCAGGCGCTGGGCCCGGGCAACCACCCGCGGGTCAGTGGTGTAGACGCCATCCACATCGGTGTAGATCTGGCACTCGTCAGCCTTCAAGGCCGCGGCTAGCGCCACACCCGTGGTATCGGAGCCACCACGGCCCAGGGTTGTAATGTTGCCGTGCTCGTCAACACCCTGGAACCCGGCAACGACAACCACACGACCAGCCTTCAGGTCGCCACGAATCTTCTGATCATCGATCTGTAGGATTCGCGCTTTATTGTGAGCGCTATCAGTCAGGATGCGGACCTGGTTGCCGGTGTAGGACACCGCCGGGATACCACGCTTGATCAAGGCCATGGCCAACAACGCGATGGTCACCTGCTCACCCGTGGACACGATCACATCCAGCTCACGGGGAACCGGCTGGGATTCACCACTGATCTGCTTGGCCAGATCGATCAGGCGGTTGGTTTCGCCACTCATCGCCGACAGCACAATCACCAGGTCGTCGCCAGCTTCGCGGAACTTCTTCACCTTGTCGGCAACCTGCTCGATCCGCTCGATAGAGCCGACCGAAGTGCCTCCAAATTTCTGTACGATCAAAGCCATTTTCTAAGCCGCCTCAGCCCGTCAAGGGGCGCCCGTTAAACAATAAAACTGCACAGCGCAAGGACCCGCCACTAGACGACGGGTCCGGTCGGCGCCTTAAATGCCTTGCTCGACAAAGGCCACGGTCAGGGCCAGCGCGGCATCCAGCGCAGCAGCATCCACACCACCACCCTGTGCCATGTCTGGACGACCACCGCCCTTGCCGCCCACTGCCGCAGCAGCCTGCTTCATCAAATCACCGGCTTTGAGTTGGCCAGTCAGGTCCTTGGTTACGCCAGCAACCAGCACGACCTTTTCCTCATGGACACTGCCGAGCAGGATCACTGCGCGACCGAGTTTGTTTTTCAACTGATCCACCAACGCCAGCAGCGCCTTGCCATCCTGGCCGTCGAGCCGGGCCGCCAGTACTTTTACGCCTTTGATGTCGGCCGCCTGGGAAGACAGGTCATCACCGGCAGCCGCTGCCGCCTTGGCTTGCAGTTGCTCCAGCTGTTTCTCCAGCAGGCGGTTGCGCTCAAGCACCGCCGCCAGCTTGTCGATCAGGTTGTCACGGCTGCCCTTGACCAGGACCGCCGCTTCCTTGAGTTGCTCTTCGCCCGCATTGAGGTAGGCCAGGGCCGCAGCACCGGTGACCGCCTCGATACGCCGAACACCGGCAGCCACGCCACCTTCGCTGGTGATCTTCAACAGACCGATGTCGCCGGTACGGTTGGCGTGGATACCACCGCACAACTCGACCGAGAAGTCGCCGCCCATGCTCAGCACGCGCACGCTATCGCCATACTTCTCGCCGAACAGCGCCATGGCGCCCTTCTTCTTGGCGGTGTCGATATCGGTCTCTTCGGTTTCCACCGCGGTGTTCTTGCGGATCTGGGCGTTGACGATGTCTTCCAACGCCTTGATCTGCTCCGGCTTGATCGCTTCGAAGTGGCTGAAGTCGAAACGCAGGCGCTGGCTGTCCACCAGCGAGCCCTTCTGCTGCACATGCTCGCCCAACACCTGGCGCAAGGCCGCGTGCAGTAAGTGGGTAGCCGAGTGGTTCAGCGAAGTGGCATGACGCACGTCGGCGTCGACCTGGGTTTCAACCGAGGCGCCAACGCTCAGGCTGCCCTTGACCAGTACGCCGTGATGCAGGAAAGCACCACCGGTCTTGGTGGTGTCGCGTACATCGAAACGCGCGCCACCGGCTGCCAGGAACCCGCAGTCACCGATCTGGCCACCGGACTCAGCGTAGAACGGGGTCTGGTCGAGGATCACCACGCCCTCCTCGCCTTCGCCCAGCACCTCGACCGATTGCCCTTCCTTATAGAGAGCAACCACCTTGGCCGAGCCGCTGGTGGCGTGATAACCGGTGAACTCGGTGGCCACATCGACCTTGACCAAGCTGTTGTAGTCCATGCCGAAGGAACTGGCGGAGCGAGCGCGTACACGCTGGGCTTCCATCTCGCGCTCGAAACCTTCCTCGTCCAGGGTCAGGTTACGCTCACGGGCGATGTCACCCGTCAGGTCCATGGGGAAACCGTAGGTGTCATAGAGCTTGAACACCACGTCACCCGGAACCACGCTGCCCTTGAGCTCGGCCAGATCCTGCTCGAGGATCTTCAGGCCCTGCTCCAGGGTCTTGGCGAACTGCTCTTCTTCGGCCTTGAGCACACGCTCGATATGCGCCTGCTGGCTCTTGAGCTCGGGGAAGGCCTCGCCCATCTCGGCCACCAGCGCAGCAACGATCTGGTAGAAGAAGCTGCCCTTGGCGCCCAGCTTGTTGCCATGGCGGCACGCACGGCGAATGATCCGACGCAGCACATAGCCGCGACCTTCGTTGGAAGGCAGCACGCCATCGGCGATCAGGAAACCGCAGGAGCGGATGTGGTCGGCCACGACTTTCAGCGAGGCCTGGCCGTCGTTGCTGCAACCGATCGCCTTGGCCGCTGCGGCCAGCAGGTTCTGGAACAGGTCGATCTCGTAGTTCGAATGCACGTGCTGCAGTACGGCACTGACGCGCTCCAGGCCCATGCCGGTATCCACCGACGGCGCTGGCAGCGGGTGCAGCACGCCGTCGGCGGTGCGGTTGAACTGCATGAAGACGTTGTTCCAGATCTCGATGTAGCGGTCGCCGTCTTCTTCCGGCGAGCCGGGTGGGCCGCCCCAGATATCGGCGCCGTGATCGTAGAAGATCTCGGTGCAAGGGCCGCAAGGACCGGTGTCGCCCATGGTCCAGAAGTTGTCGGAGGCGTAAGGCGCGCCTTTGTTGTCGCCAATGCGCACCATACGCTCGGCCGGAACCCCGACTTCCTGGGTCCAGATGTCGTAGGCCTCGTCGTCGGTGGCGTAGACGGTGACCCAGAGTTTTTCCTTCGGCAGGTTCAGCCACTTCTCGGAAGTCAGGAAGGTCCAGGCGAAGGTGATGGCGTCACGCTTGAAATAGTCGCCGAAGCTGAAGTTGCCCAGCATTTCGAAGAAGGTGTGGTGACGTGCGGTATAACCGACGTTTTCCAGGTCGTTGTGCTTGCCACCGGCGCGGACGCACTTCTGGCTGCTGACAGCGCGGGTATAGGCACGCTTTTCCTGGCCCAGGAAGCAGTCCTTGAACTGGTTCATCCCCGCGTTGGTGAACAGCAAGGTTGGGTCGTTGCCTGGGATCAAGGAGCTGGAGGCTACACGGGTGTGGCCCTGCTCTTCGAAGAAGCGGAGGAAGGCTTCACGGATTTCTGCGCTTTTCATTAGGTTCTTCCACGGAGACTGCGGCCAAAGGCCTGTGCGCAACGTCAACAGACGAAACGACGGCAAAGGGCCGCATTATATCGGCGTTAATCACTTGGTACAGTGTGTTTGTACGATACAAACAGTCAATTGGACGGAGAACACTGTCACTTGCGAGAAAACTCGGCAAAAGTGCTCACCACTTGGTCGATTTGCCCACGCTCGACGTCCAGATGAGTCACCAGGCGCATCCTTGGTGCGGCGCTCAGACGCACACCCCGCTCACCCGCAAAGGCCTTGAGGGCCTCGGCCCGCTCACCCAACTGCACATAGACCATATTGGTCTGCACCGGCTCAACGCTGTAACCCGCCGCGCGCAAGGCTTCGGCCAACAACTGCGCGTTGGCGTGGTCGTCCGCTAAACGCTGCACCTGATGATCCAGGGCATACAAGCCCGCGGCCGCCAGCCCTCCAGCCTGACGCATGCCGCCACCGACCATCTTGCGCAGGCGCCGGGCCTTGCCAATCAGCTCGCTGGAACCGCAAAGCCCCGACCCGACCGGCGCCCCCAACCCTTTTGACAGGCATACCGATACCGAATCGAAGTGCTCGGTAATGGCGCGGGCCTCCACCCCCAGCTTCACGGCTGCGTTATACAAGCGCGCGCCATCCAAGTGCAGGGCCAAGCCGTGCTCGCGACTGAATGCGCGCGCCTGGGCCAGATAACCCAACGGCAGGACCTTGCCCTGCATGGTGTTTTCCAGCGCCAGCAGGCGAGTACGGGCGAAATGGAAGTCATCGGGCTTGATCGCCGCTGCCACCTGGCCCAGGTCCAGCGAACCATCGGCCTGGACCTCCAGTGGTTGCGGCTGGATCGAGCCCAGCACCGCCGCGCCACCGCCCTCGTATTTGTAGGTGTGGGCTTGCTGCCCGACGATGTATTCGTCGCCACGCTCGCAATGAGCCATCAGCGCCAACAAATTACTCATGGTGCCGGAAGGCACGAACAGCGCCGCAGCGAACCCCAGGCGCCTGGCCAGCTCGGCTTCCAGCTGGTTGACCGTCGGATCCTCGCCGTACACGTCGTCCCCGGTGCGGGCGCTGGCCATGGCATCGAGCATGCCGGGAGTCGGCTGGGTCACGGTGTCACTACGAAGATCGATCACGCTCATCACATCTGGCCTCGCTGCTGGCCCCTCGGGCCCGGTTAAGACAGGGAATTCCCTTTCGGACGTGAATTACTGCCGTCTCACCCCCGAATAATCAAGCAACAACTTTAGAAAAAACTGATCCTGAGCAGGGAAAATCTGACAAGAACCCAAAGGGACGATGTTTTCCTGGGCAGACTGTGTTAAAAATCCACCGCCCGGGCCAAAGCCACGGGCACACGTTCTCAGGGCGGGGTGTAATTCCCCACCGGCGGTAATTGCACGCAATGTGCATAGCCCGCGAGCGCTTGGCACCATCGGCAGCTTGCCTGCAGGTGATGACAAGGTCAGCAGACCCGGTGTGATCCCGGGGCCGACGGTCATAGTCCGGATGAAGAGAGAACGGGATTAGCACCGAAGGGCCGCTGCCGAACCGTCGTGGGTAATCCACGCGGGCCCTGCGCGCACCCTTGAATCCCATTCGATTCATGCATGCCCTGTTTTTCATACAAACAGGAGTCAGAACAGATGCAACTCTCTGCTATCGATAGCAAAAGCAAACACCATCCCAACGAGCGCGTCGCCTTTGTCCAGGCTTGCTGGCACAAGGAAATCGTCGATCAGAGCCGCCAGGGCTTCCTCACCGAAATGCTTGCCCAGGGCTACCAGGAAAGCGATATCGACTTCTTCGAGGTCGGTGGCGCCTTCGAGATCCCGCTGCAAGCCAAGCTGCTGGCCAAGTCCGGTCGCTATACCGGGATCGTCGCGGCCGGCCTGGTGGTGGACGGCGGCCTCTACCGCCACGACTTCGTCGGCCAGGCGGTGATCAACGGACTGATGCAGGTGCAATTGGAAACCGAAGTGCCGGTGTTCTCGGTGGTGCTGACCCCGCATCATTTCCATGCGGGCGAAGAACACCAGAAGTTCTTCTTCGAACACTTCGTGGTCAAGGGTCGGGAGGCGGCCATCACCTGCGCCGACACCCTGAACAAGACTCGCGCCCTGCGCCGTAACGAACAACGCGCAGTCGCAGTGTAAGGACTGCAACAAGGCAGCCCGCCACGGCGGGCTGCCTTGTTGGCTTGCAGTATCAGCTCAGGCCATCGGCCGTGGCCGGCACGATCAGGATCCCGGCACGCAAGCCATTCTTGACCTTGGGATTGGGGAAAATGATCCGCGCGCCCTTCTCCTCGATGACCCAGCGGGTCTGGGCAATGTCCTCGGCCAGCAGGTAACCCATCTCCAATTCGGAAAAGTTCTCCACGTCCGCTGGCAAGTGCAGTTGGAAGCTGTCGCTGTGCTTGATCACTTCCCGAGAGACACTGAACAACTTCAATCCTTCGAGGCTGTCCTGCTCTGCGGGCGGCTCGCTGCCCTCGATCAGTTGCTTGAGCCGGGTTTCCAGGCGCTCGACATTGACCCCCTGGTTCTGCCCGAACGGCCGGGCCTTGCCCAGCTCCAGGGTGAAGGACTCGGCGCCCAGTTGATCGTAGGTGTAGGCGCTGAAAACGATCGACGGCTTGTTCTGCAACAGCACCGCCTCCATGCCGCAGGCCCGCAGGCGCGCCAGTTCGCGACGCGAATGCTGGCGTCCGTCCTTCCACGGGTACAGGGCGAACTGCTCGATCTTCGAACCGCGAATGGCCGTATGCAGGTCGTAGTGCAGGCACTCGCGCCCCGGCACGCTGAAGAAGCTCGCCGCCAGGTGCTCCAGCTCACAGGCGCGCAAGGCCTCATTACCACTGCTCAACTCATGCCGGCCGTTGAACAGTCGATTGACATCCTGCTCGACGAAACGCTCGCCGCGGCGCATGGCCTCGGGGTTGCCGAACAGGAACAGGATACGGGCGCGGGGCTTCAGGTCGCCCCGGGCGATGTCATGCAACAGGCGGTCGAGCAACTCGATGGGAGCGGTCTCGTTGCCGTGGATGCCGGCGGACAACAACAGGTCCAGCCCGTTGTCGCGCGCCTCGGGGGGGCGCACTTCCAGCGCCCCCTCGCTCAGCCAGCGCATGCGCACGCCGTCGACAGTCAGTTGAGTCTTCTCTGCCGGTTCACGGCCGGCGAGGGTCAGTTCAAGCAGTTTGCCGAGGGCGAGCATAGAGCGCGTTCCTTAGTGAGCGTGGCCGCAGCCAGGGCCGTGTACGTGATCGTCGTCGCCAGCGTCGGCCGGCTCCATTTCCAACTGCAGGCTGACCAGGTTGGTCGCCAGTGGACGCAGCAGCAGGCTGGCGTACTCCTCGTCGCCCTCCTCCACGTCCACGCCGATCAGCAACTGGCCACGGCCGTCCTGCTGGATCCACACTTCCTTGCCTTGCCACAACACCGCAAAACGGGTGCAGGAAGTTTCCTGCTGGGCGCCTTCGGCATCTTCAAGGATCAGTTGCAGGGTATCGCTCATGGGTCGGTTCTCGTCTGGGGTGAAGCACCGCACCCGGATCGTCCGGGTGCGGGCTGTCAATTGATCTGGAAAGGATAAACCGCGCCCAGTTTAAGGATTTGCGTCAACTCATCCAATGCCGTCCGGCACTCGACCAGCAGTTGCGGGTCCGCCAAGTCGCTTTCGGCCAGACGGTCGCGGTAATGCTTGCCAACCCATTGGGTCAGGGTCTCGTACAGCGGCGCGGTCATGATCACGCCAGGGTTGACCGCCGCCAGCTCGGTTTCGTTGAGCGCCACGCGCAGGCGCAGGCACGCCGGGCCACCGCCGTTCTGCATGCTCTGCTTGAGATCGAAGACCTTCACCTCGCGGATCACACCGCCTGAGCTGGTGAGGTTTTGCAGGTATTGCCAGACCCGCTCGTTGCTGCGGCACTCTTCAGGCACGATCAGCAACATGCTGCCATCGGCACGAGACAACAGCTGGCTGTTGAACAGATAGGAGCGTACCGCGTCCTCTACCGACACCTGGGAGCGAGGCACACAGATCGCCTGGAAGTTGGCGCCGCGCTTGCCCAGCTTGGCCTGCAGCTCGGCAAGCATCGTGTCGGTGTGGAGGAAGGCATCCTCGTGGTAGAACAGCACCTCGCCGTTACCCACGGCGATCACATCGTTATGGAACACGCCCTGGTCGATCACTGCCGGGTTCTGCTGGGCATAGACCACGCCCTCCTCGCCCAGCCCATGCAACCTGGCCACGGCCTGGGACGCCTCCAGGGTCTGGCGCGCCGGATACTTCTGCGGAGCCGGGTAGCGCGTATCGAAAGCACTGCGACCGAAGACGAAGAACTCGACGCCAGCCTGGCCATAGTCACGGCAGAAGCGCGTGTGGTTGGCCGCGCCCTCATCACCGAACTGCGCCACTGCCGGCAAGGCCGCGTGGTGGGCGAAGTGCTTCTGGTCGGCGAACATCGCCCCCAGTACCCGGCTGGTGGTCGGGTGCTCGATGCTGCGGTGGTACTTGCAGTTGAGGTTGGCGGCGGTGAAATGCACACGGCCATCGGCGGTGTCGGCACTCGGGCTCACGGTGGCGGCGTTGGCCACCCACATGCTCGAAGCCGAGCAACTGGCGACCAGCAACGGCATGGCCTGCTTGGCCGCCTGCTGAATGACCTGCGCATCCGTTCCGGCAAAGCCCAGGCTACGCAGCGCAGCCACATCCGGACGCTCCTGCGGGGCGAGCACACCCTGCTGGAAGCCCATGTCCATCAGCGCCTTCATCTTCGCCAGGCCCTGCAACGCCGCTTCCTTAGGATTGGAGCCCTGCTGGCTATTGCTCTGGGAGGCGACGTTGCCGTAGGACAAACCGCCGTAGTTATGGGTCGGCCCCACTAGACCGTCAAAATTGACTTCATAGGATTTCATCAGCGAGGCTCCACGAATCTGCTTGTTATAGGCATCGATATCAGTACAGGTCTTTGAGGCCAACGACGCCCGTTTCAGGAGACGTTCGCAGCCTGCGGCAGCGGCTTCATCGACGCCCCACCGCTGTTTGCAGCCGCTGCCGTGGAGCGCCAGGGGCACTCCACGGCTTCTCATCAATCCAGGCGCACGCCCGGGGTCAGCGCTCCGGGCAAGACCAGGCTCGGAGTCTCCAGGGAGGCTACCGGGTACGCGCAGTAATCCGCGGCGTAATAGGCGCTGGCCCGATGGTTGCCCGAGGCCCCCACGCCACCGAATGGCGCGCTGCTGGCAGCACCGGTCAACTGCTTGTTCCAGTTGACGATCCCGGCCCGGCTCTGCAACCAGAACTGCTGGTAGCGCTCTTCGGAATCCGACAGCAGGCCGGCCGCCAGGCCGTACTGGGTATTGTTGGCCTCGGCGATGGCGCCATCGAAATCAGCGTAGCGGATCACTTGCAGCAACGGCCCGAACAGCTCCTCGTCAGGTCGCTCGGCCACCGCCGTGACATCCAGGATCCCCGGAGTCAGCAGTGCGGCCTGGGCCTGGGGCTGGGTCATTTCCAGCAGGGCCACGGCGCCGTTGGCCAACAACTGGCGCTGGGCATCCAGCAGTGCCTGGGCGGCGCCCAGGGAGATTACCGAGCCCATGAACGGCGCTGGTTGCTGGTCGAAGGCACCCACCTCGATGGTCGAGCTGACCGCCACCAGGCGCGCCAGCAACGAGTCGCCCCAGGCGCCTGCCGGCACCAGCAGGCGGCGGGCACAGGTACAGCGCTGGCCGGCCGAGATGAAGGCGGACTGGATGATGGTGTACACCGCGGCATCCAGGTCCGCGACCTGGTCCACCACCAACGGGTTGTTACCCCCCATCTCCAGGGCCAGGATCTTGTCCGGACGCCCGGCGAACTGCTGGTGCAGGTGGTTGCCGGTACGGCTGGAGCCCGTGAAGAACAGGCCATCGATCCCTGGGTTGGCGGCCAAGGCGATCCCGGTTTCCCGGGCGCCCTGCAACAGGTTGAGCACGCCCGCCGGCAGGCCGGCCTCGATCCAGCACCGGACCGTCAGCTCGGCGACCTTGGGCGTCAGCTCGCTGGGCTTGAACAGCACACTGTTACCCGCCAGCAGCGCCGGCACTATGTGACCATTGGGCAGGTGGCCGGGGAAGTTGTAGGGGCCGAACACCGCCACCACGCCATGGGGCTTGTGTCGCAGCACGGCGGTGGCGTCGCCCAGCGGACCGCTCTTCTCGCCGGTGCGCTCACGGTAGCTTTGCACCGAGATGGCGATCTTGTTGACCATGCTGGTCACTTCCGTGGTCGCCTCCCACAACGGCTTGCCGGTTTCCTCGCCAATGCAGCGGGCCAGTTCGTCGGCACGGGCCTTGAGGCCGGCAGCGAAGGCTTCGAGCACGCCGATGCGCTCCTCCAGGGAACGCTTGGCCCAGGCTGGGAATGCCTGGCGCGCAGCATGCACCGCGCTATCCACCTGGGCGGGCGTTGCGCCGTTGCCGGACCAGATGACCTCCTGGGTCACCGGATTGACGGAGGTGAAGGCTTCACCCTGGCCGGCCAGCCATTGGCCGGCGATGTACAACGTGCTCATTATTTCGACTCCCGAGAAGCAGACAGCGGAACCGCGCGGACCTGGTCGCCGGCGTTGAGTTGCAGGCGCTTGGCGGTCAGCGGATCGACCACCAGGGTGCCCGAGGCGAAGCGCGCCGGCGCCGCGGTGATACGGCACTCCTCACGCTTGCGGTTGTGGATCAGGAATGGCGTGGCGTCGTCGCCCGGGGTGCCGATGGCCAACACCAGCGCCTGGCTGTCGCGCACCGCGCGGATCTTGCTGGTCTCGCACTCCACCGCCGGGCCGGCGTCGAAGATGTCGACATAACCCTGATAGCTGAAGCCCTCGCTCTTGAGCATGGCCAGGGCCGGCTCGGTGTCGGTGTGGACCTTGGCGATGACGTTGCGCGCGTCCTCGGAAAGAAAGCAGGTGTAGAGCGGGAACTTGGGCATCAACTCGGCGATGAAAGCCTTGTTGCCAACGCCAGTGAGGTAGTCCGCCTGGCTGAATTCCATCTTGAAGAAATGCCGCCCCAGGCTTTCCCAGAAGGGCGAGCGCCCCTGCTCATCGGACATGCCGCGCATCTCGGCGATGATCTTGTTGCCGAACAGTTGCGGGAACTCGGCGATGAACAGCATGCGCGCCTTGGCCAACATGCGGCCGTTGAGGCCGTTACGGTAGTCGGCATGCAGGAACAGCGAACACAGCTCGGAGTTGCCGGTCAGGTCGTTGGCAAGGAACAGCGTCGGGATCTCGCGGTAGATGTTCAGTTCCTGGGAAGCGCTGACGGTCAGGCCCACCCGGAAGTTGTACCAGGGCTCACGCAGGCCGACCGCACCGGCGATGGCGGAAATCCCCACCACCCGGCCGTTGTCGTCCTCCAGCACGAACAGGTAGTCCGCATCGCCGCGCTCGGCTTCACCGCGAAAGGTCTTCTCCGCCCAGCCGACCCGATGGGTCAGGCGCTCTTCGTTGGCCGGCAAGGTGGTGAGGCCGGTGCCGGTGCTGCGGGCCAGGTCGATCAGCGCGGGTAAATCGCTGCTGCGTACGGGACGAACGATCATGCTATCTCCTCAGACGGACGCCTTTGCCGGCGCCCGCGAAACTCGCTGCTTTGCAGACAGGCTTTCCAGGTCGTGGAAGCCGCCGTTAAACCGCCACCAGGCGCACGCTGGCACCTTCACCGACGCCCAGGGCCTCGGCTGCTTGCAGATCCAGGGTCACTGGCTTGCCCGGCGCGTAGTCCAGCTCCAGCAGCACCGCGCGGTAGTCCTGCAACTGGCCGTTGGAAACCAGGTACTGGCGACCGCCGCCCTTGAGCGCTTCGCCGATCCTGACCGGCACCACGCGGCTCTGGGCAATCGAACGGATCCCGGAAACCCGCGCATGCAGGGTCGGGCCGCCGTCGAAAATATCGATGTAGTGATCGGTCTCGAAACCTTCGCGCATCAGGATGTCGAAGGTGATCTGCGCCCGCGGATGCACCTGGCCCATGGCTTCCTGGGCGGCGTCCGGCAGCAGCGGCACGTAGATCGGATAATGCGGCATCAGCTCGGCCAGGAAAGTCCGGCTCTTGAGGCCGCACAGGCGCTCGGCCTCGGCATAGTTGAGATCGAAGAAATTGCGTCCGATGGCATCCCAGAACGGCGAGTCGCCATTTTCGTCGCTGTAGCCAACGATCTCGGTCACCACCGAATCGGCGAAGCGTTCCGGGTGGTTGGCCACGAACAGCAGGCGGCCACGGGAGTTGAGCTCGGCCCAGGGCGTGCCCACCAGGTCGCGGACCACATAGAAACTGGTCAGCAGGCTGTTGCCGGTCAGGTCATGGCACTGGGACAGGACATGGATCTTGTTGTGGATCTTCAGCTCGCGGGACGCATGGACGAAGGTTTCGTTGCGAAAGCTGTAGAACGGCTCGGAGTAGCCCGCCGAGGCGACGATGGCCGAGCAACCCACCAGCTTTCCGCTTTCGCTGTCCTCGAGGACGAAGAAATAGCTCTCTTCACCGTTGAAGCTCACTTCCGCGGCGAACGAAGCCTCGCTCGCGGCGATCTTGTCGCGCAGGCGCTCCACATCGTCCGGCAAGGAGGTGACACCAATCGGGCTGTCTGCAGCCAGACGCTGTACCTCGCCCAGATCGGCCATTTGCGCGGGGCGCATCACCAGCATGGTGTCACTCCTTACTCTAAAACAGGTCGGAAACCGTCCGACTCAGGGAAAAAAATGCCGGGATAGCCCGGCACAGGAATTAGTGCTCGACGCCAGGAAAAAACACCGGCGCCGAGAAATACCACCGCCTGGATCAGGCTTGGGTCAGTTTCGCCACGGCGCGCTCGAAGCGATCCAGGCCCTGGTCGATATCGGCATCCTCGACCACCAGGCTCGGGGCGAAACGCACCACGTCCGGACCGGCTTGCAGAATCATCAAGCCTTCTTTCTCGGCCGCGTTGAACACGTCCTTGGCCTTGCCCTTCCAGGCATCGCTAAGTACGCAACCGAGCAGCAGGCCCAGGCCACGGATTTCCGTGAACAGGCCGTACTTGGCGCCGATCTGCGACAGACGAGTCTTGAAGCGATCGTGCTTGGCCTTGACGCCATTGAGCACTTCGGGGGTGTTGATCACGTCCATCACCGCCCCAGCCACTGCACAGGCCAGCGGGTTGCCGCCGTAGGTAGTGCCGTGGGTACCGACTACCAGGTGCTTGGCCAGCTCTTCGGTGGTCAGCATTGCTGCGATCGGGAAGCCGCCACCCAGGCTCTTGGCGCTGGTGAGGATGTCCGGGGTGACGCCGTAATGCTGGTAGGCGAACAGCTCGCCGCAGCGGCCCATGCCGGTCTGCACTTCGTCGAACACCAGCAGCGCGTTGTGCTGGTCGCACAGCTCACGGGCACCTTGCAGGTAGGCCAGCTCGGCCGGCAACACGCCGCCCTCGCCCTGGATCGGCTCCAGCACCACGGCGCAGGTCTTGTCGGAGATCGCGGCTTTCAGCGCGGCCAGGTCGTTGTATGGCACATGGGTGATGCCGGTGATCTTCGGACCGAAGCCATCGGAATACTTGGACTGGCCACCAACGTTGACGGTGAACAGGGTGCGACCGTGGAAGCTGTTGAGCGCTGCGATGATTTCGTACTTCTCGGCACCGAAGCGATCATGGGCCACGCGACGGGCCAGCTTGAAAGCGGCCTCGTTGGCCTCCGCACCGGAGTTACAGAAGAATGCACGCTCGGCGAAGGTGGCGTCGATCAGCTTGTGGGCCAGGCGCAAGGCCGGCTCATTGGTGAATACGTTGGAGACATGCCACAGCTTGTTCGCCTGCTCGGTCAGGGCGCCCACCAGGGCCGGATGGGCATGGCCCAGCACGTTGACCGCGATGCCGCCGGCGAAGTCGATCAGCTCCCGTCCCGCCTGGTCCCAGACTCGAGACCCCGCGCCGCGCACAGGAATGAAAGCCGCAGGTGCGTAGTTGGGAACCATCACCTGGTCGAAATCGGCGCGTTGCACCGGAGCTTGCTCAACGGACATCGGAGTCTCCTGAAGAGGAACACCCGCCTGGAACTGGCGAGCGATGGAGGGATTGTAAGGACAGTTTTGTGCCCGGCCTTGTCGCCAAGCGACAACTTCTTATAGCGCCAACCCCGGTTTTTCGCGGGTTTATGGCAATGCGACAAATAGCGTCGCAAAGGCGCAGTTTAAACTGCGTGGCGCCTGAACGGCAGGTTTGCCGGGCTAATTATCCGCTTGGCCGGTAACGCCGCTCACGCCTCTTTTTAGCCGCCGGGCGCACAACGTTCGCAAGGCTGACAACGCCAAGCGCCAGTAGCGCTCAGATACCCCTGGCGACCCGCACAAGCCATGCACGACCTTCAGCAGCGGCTACACCAGGCACCGAGCTGGAAGGGAGCGGATCAGCCGCGCTCGGCGGGTACGGAGGAGAGTTCGAAGGGGCTGCTGCTACGCCGCTGGTTACGGTCTTCGCGCGGGGTGGCGCCAAAGAAATTGCGGTAGGCGCTGGAGAAGTGCGGTCCGGAGGAGAAGCCGCAGGACAGGCCGATCTGGATGATCGACTTGCTGGTCTGCATCAGCATCTGCCGTGCCTTGTTCAGCCGCAGCTCCAGGTAGTACTGGCTCGGCACACGGTTCAGGTACTGTTTGAAGATCCGCTCCAGCTGGCGACGAGATACGCAGACGTGCTGGGCGATCTCGTCAGTGGTCAGCGGCTCCTCGATATTGGCCTCCATCAGCAATACCGCCTGAGTCAGCTTCGGATGGCTGGAGCCCAGGCGGTTCTGCAGCGGAATGCGCTGGCGCTCGCCACCTTCGCGAATGCGTTCGACCACCAGTTCTTCGGATACTGCCCCAGCCAGCTCGGCGCCGTGGTCACGCGCCAGCACCGCCAGCAGCAAGTCCAACACCGACATGCCGCCACAGGCGGTCAACCGATCACGATCCCAATCGAACAAGTGACTGGTGGCGATAACCTTGGGAAAACGCTCGGCAAAATCATCCTGCCAGCGCCAGTGCACCGCTGCCCGATAACCATCGAGCAGGCCCAATTGGGCCAGCGGATAAACGCCTGCGGACAATCCGCCCACCACACAACCGGAGCGCACCAATTGCTTGAGCGCGGTACCCAGTGCCGGGCTCATGGGCGCCGGCGGCTCGTCCGCCAGCAGGAACAGTTTCTGGCACCCTTCAAGCTTGCCCGCCCAAGGCTCGCCCGGCAGTTGCCAGGTACCTTGCGCAGGAGCCTCGGCCTGGAGAAAGGCCAGCTCATAGATCACGTCCGGATGAACCCGCTGGGCGACGCGCAAAGCCTCCTCGGCCAGCGCCAGCGTCAAGGCTTTAGTGCTGGGCCAAATCAGGAAACCAATTCGATGGGCAGTCATGGCGGGCAATCCGAAACGAAAACAGGGTAGGAAACCAAGGGCGGCTGCACCAAGTTAGACCATCTGGCGCAGGGCGCTCAGCATGACCTAATTTGGTGCATTACGGCAGCTATTACTTGAGACTGCCGGAGAGGAATTGTTGCAAACGTTCTGATTGCGGATTCACCAGCACTTCCCGTGGATTGCCGCTTTCCTCCACCAGCCCCTTGTGCAGGAACACCAGTTGATTGGAGACCTCGCGGGCAAAACCCATCTCGTGGGTCACCACCACCATGGTCCGGCCTTCCTGGGCCAGGGACTGCATGACCTTCAGCACGTCACCCACCAGCTCCGGGTCCAGGGCCGAGGTTGGCTCGTCGAACAGCATGACCTCAGGCTCCATGGCCAGGGCACGGGCGATCGCTACGCGCTGCTGCTCGCCACCGGACATGTGCCCCGGGTAGGCATCCTTGCGATGCGCCACACCGACCTTGGCCAGGTAATGCTCGGCCTTCTCGCGAGCCTCGGCCTTGGATACGCCCAATACATGCACCGGGGCTTCCATGATGTTCTCGATGGCGGTCATGTGCGACCACAGGTTGAAGTGCTGGAACACCATCGACAGGCGCGAGCGCATGCGCTGCAACTGCTTGGGGTCGGCGGCCTTGAGGGCGCCGTCCTTGTTGGCCACCAGCTTCAGCTCTTCATTGTTCAGCAGGATCTTCCCGGCGTGGGGTTGCTCCAGCAGGTTGATGCAGCGCAAAAAGGTACTCTTGCCCGAGCCACTGGAGCCGATGATGCTGATCACATCGCCAGCCGCGGCCTTCAGGGACACACCCTTGAGCACTTCATGACTGCCATAGCGCTTATGCAGGTCTTGGACTTCAAGTTTGTACATGCGGTCGGTTCTCACAAAAACAGTCAGTCGTTGAGCAAGCGCCCGTGACGCAGCGCTTCGCGCCCCGCCACCTTGGCCAGCCAGAAACCGGGTTGGGCATAACGCAGCCGCTCAACGGCGAATAGCACGCCGCTGGTGCCAGCACATACCGTGCTGACCCGATCGGATAGAGGATCAATCACTTCGAAAATCGGCTCGCCCACTTCCACCCAGCTACCAGCCGGACGCAGGAAACTCACCACGCCAGGATGCGGCGCATACAGTAATTCAGTGCCCTCGAAGGGCATGCCCTCGCAGGCTTCACGCGCTGGTGCCGGCCATTGCCCGGCAATCAGCCCCTGCTCGGCGAGGAACGCCAGGATACCCTCAGCATGCGCCTCGGCCTGGGGACGCCCAGTATCGGCCTGGCCACCCAGTTCAAGCGTAGTCGCCAGGCACGCCAGGGGAATCTGTGCTTCGGGGAACTGCCGCGACAGGCGCAGCCAGGGCAGCGAGCAGGCTTCGTCGAACGAACTGCCACCGGAATCCTCGGCCAACAGGCCGACCCGTACATCCAGGTGAGCCGCCAAGGAACGCCATTGCGGCCAATGCTGCGGCAAGGCATACATGTGCAGCGCCGCCTCGGCATCGCAATGCAGATCCAGGACCACGTCGGCGGTGCAGGCATGCGCCAGCAACACCCGCTGCATGCCCTGCAACTGGCTGGCAGCCGGCGGCAATTCGGCCAGCACATCAGCCATGGCCTGGCGGATCAGTTGCACGTTGGCGTGGGCATCGTCACCCAGGCGTCCTTGCAGGCGCTGGGCCACAGGCACGCTGAGCTCGACGAAGTCGCGATTGAAATTCTTGCCGCTACCGGCCTCGAAGCGCCCCTGGTGATTGCCTTGCAGCAACTGCCCAAGCCCCAGGGGATTGGCCACCGGCACCAGTTCGATGACGCCCTTGAGGGCCCCCTGGGCTTCCAGCTCGGCCAGGCGCTTCTTCAGCTCCCAGGCGGTTCGCATGCCAGGCAGTTCGTCTGCGTGCAAGCTGGCCTGGATATAGGCCTTGCGATCGCCACTGCCGAAACGGAACACCGAGATGCTGCGCTCGCTGCCCAGGTGGCTCCAAGGCAATGGGTGGTCGATACGTTCCATATCAGTGCTTCCGCGGCGCCAGGTAGCGCAGCCAGCGGCCTTCGGCCAGCTTGAACAGGCGCACCAGGATAAAGGTCAGGCACAGGTAGAACACACCGGCGGTGATATAGGCCTCGAATGGCAGGTAGTACTGCGCATTGACCGTACGTGCCGCACCGGTGATATCGATCAGGGTGACAATGGAAGCCAGGCTGGTGGTCTGCAGCATCATGATCACCTCGTTGCTGTACTGCGGCAGCGCCCGGCGCAGGGCCGACGGCAGGAGGATGCGGCGATACATCTTGTAGCGCGACATGCCCACGGCCTTGGCCGCCTCGATCTCGCCATGGGGCGTGGCCTTGAGGCTGCCAGCGATGATTTCCGCGGTATAGGCACTGGTGTTGATGGCGAAAGCCAGGCAGGCACAGAAGGTCGCGCTGGACAGCCAGGGCCAAAGGAAGCTCTCACGCACGACCTCGAACTGGGCCAGGCCGTAATAGATCAGGAACAACTGCACCAGCATCGGGGTGCCGCGGATCACATAGGTGTAGAGCCAGGCGGTCATGTTCACCAACGGCTGCTTGGATACACGCATCAAGCCCAGAGGCAGAGCCACCAGCAAGCCGAAGAACAGCGACAGCGCCAGCAACTTCAGGGTGGTCAGCAGGCCGCTGAAGTACAGCGGCAAGGCATCATAGATGACGTTGTAGTCGAAGATCATAGATCAGCCGCCTTTACGCCTACCGAGTAGCGCTTCTCAAGGTGACGCAATGCCAGCAACGAGACACTGGTGATCACCAGGTACATGGCTGCCACTGCAAGGAAGAAGGTGAAAGGCTCGCGAGTGGCATCTGCCGCCTGCTTGGCCTTGAACATCATGTCCTGCAGGCCCACCACGGAAATCAGCGCGGTAGCCTTGGTCAGCACCAGCCAGTTGTTGGTGAAGCCGGGAATCGCCAGGCGGATCATCTGCGGCACCATCACCCGGAAGAATACCTGGGGACTGCTCATGCCATAGGCCATGCCTGCTTCTGCCTGCCCCTTGGGAATCGCCATGAAGGCACCACGGAAGGTCTCCGACAGGTAGGCCCCGAAGATGAAACCAAGCGTGCCAATACCGGCGGCCAGCGGATTGAGGTCGATGTACTCGTCGAAACCCAGCAGCGGAGCCACGCGATTGAGCAGATCCTGGCCGCCGTAGAAGATCAGCAGGATCAGTACCAGGTCGGGAATGCCACGGATCACCGTGGAATACAGGTCGCCCAGCCAGGCCAGCCAGCGTACCGGCGAGAGTCGCAGGGCGACCCCGATCAGACCCAGAACAATGGCCAGGGCCATGGACGACAAGGCGAGCTGAAGCGTCAGCCAAGCGCCATCGAGGATGACAGCCCCGTAGCCTTTCAACATGATTCAGGTCCTCGAAAGTTGGGATGAAAAAATGGCGCAAACCTCAGAGATTCTGCTGCTTGCGCCATCTCGGACTGACGAATTCGACGGCTTATTTGCCGTAGATGTCGAAGTCGAAGTATTTGTCCTGGATTTCCTTGTACTTGCCGTTCTCGCGAATGGCTGCAATGGCGGCATTGATCTTGTCCAGGTCAGCCTTGTCACCCTTGCGTACGGCGATCCCTACGCCGTCACCGAAGTACTTGACGTCGGTGAAGGCTGGGCCAACGAAGGCAAAGCCCTTGCCGGAGTCAGTCTTCAAGAAGCCGTCGTTCAACAGGGTAGCGTCCGCCACGGTGCCGTCGAGGCGACCGGCCGCTACATCCAGGTAGATTTCGTTCTGCGAGCCGTAAGGCTTGATCTGTGCGCCCAGGGGAGCCAGGACTTCACGAGCGAAACGCTCATGGATCGAACCGCGCTGCACGCCGATGTTCTTGCCCTTGAGCTCGGACATGCCGTCGCTGACCTGGGTACCGGCCTTCATGACCAGGCGTGCAGGCGTGTTGTAGTACTTATTGGTGAAGTCCACGGACTTCTTGCGATCATCGGTGATCGACATGGACGAGAGGATCGCGTCGATCTTGCGCACTTTCAGCGCAGGGATCAGGCCATCGAATTCTTGTTCGACCCAGACGCACTTGACCTTCATCTGCTCGCACAGGGCATTGCCGATGTCGTAATCGAAACCGACGATGCTGCCATCCGGAGCCTTGGAGGCAAATGGAGGGTAAGCCGCCTCAATACCAATTTTCAGGGGCTTTTCGTCGGCAATGCTCGACAGCGAAAACACGGACAGTGCCAGGGCGCCAAGAAGCACGAGTTTCTTCATTCTTAGGACTCCATCGGTAAAGGGCAAAAACGGCAGAGTGAGCGACAGCCCAATATGCGAATGGGTGGAACCTCAATAGCGGTGCTGCGTCCTGGGAGGCCCGAAAAAGGATTCACACACAGGCAACGACGAGCGAGTGACCGGCATTCTAACGACAGGCCGGAAGCCGATATTTCCTCAATGCGACAACAAATTACAGAAGCATCGAGAATACCGGAGCGGCATATTGACAGCTCTTCAGGTTTATGCAAGAGCAAAAGACAGTGAACCAATCTACGTTGCAAATTGCGGGCCTATTATTGGCAAAGCCTTCTATTCCGGCAAGCGCAGCGTGATGCCTTATTTTTTAAAGGGATATAGAACGCCTTAAAACAGGGCCTGGCGTTTCCCATCGCCCCGAAATCGGGCGTGAGGTTACACCCTCGGTAGCGCCGGTAACATTCAGATACGACTGATGGGCAGCCGATATTTATTCAAGCCTTCGGCAGCCCCATCCAGCGCAATCAGCCGCTCAAGAAAGGCACTCCCAAAGCCCTGCAATAGCCCACCCCTTCCGGCCCGGGCCAGGCACAACGACAAACCCTGCGCGCAGCCATGAAAAAGCCCCGCCCGGCAAGACCGGGCGGGGCTGGATGACGCAAGGCTCGTCTTAGGCGACGTTCATGGTCTTGTGGGTATCGATCAAGTGCTGCACGACACCGGGATCAGCCAGGGTGGAGATATCGCCCAGACCGTCGTACTCCGCAGTAGCGATCTTGCGCAGGATCCGCCGCATGATCTTCCCGGAACGAGTCTTCGGCAGGCCTGGAGCCCACTGGATGACATCTGGCGAAGCGATCGGACCGATCTCCTTGCGCACCCAGTTCTTCAACTCCATACGCAGGGCTTCGCTCGGCTCCTCACCACCGTTGAGGGTGACATAGACATAAATACCCTGCCCCTTGATGTCGTGCGGCACTCCCACGACCGCTGCCTCGGCGACTTTCGGGTGAGCAACCATGGCGCTCTCGATCTCGGCGGTGCCCATGCGGTGCCCGGAGACATTGAGTACGTCATCCACGCGCCCTGTGATCCACCAGTAACCATCCTCGTCGCGACGAGCACCGTCACCGGTGAAGTACATGCCACGGAAGGTCTTGAAGTAAGTATCGACGAAGCGATCGTGGTCGCGGTACAGAGTCCGCGCCTGACCTGGCCACGAGTCGAGAATCACCAAGTTACCCTCGGCAGCCCCCTCGATGATGTTACCCAGGTTGTCTACCAGGGCCGGCACCACGCCGAAGAACGGCCGTGCAGCGGAGCCCGGCTTCAGAGCATGGGCGCCAGGCAGTGGGCTCATCAGGGTGGCACCGGTCTCGGTCTGCCACCAGGTATCGACGATCGGGCAGCGAGACTGGCCGACGTTCTTGTAGTACCAGTCCCAGGCTTCCGGGTTGATCGGCTCGCCCACCGATCCCAACAAGCGCAGGCTGCTGCCATCGGCACCTTCGCAGGCCGCGGTGCCCGAGGCCATCATGGCGCGGATCGCAGTTGGTGCGGTGTACAGGATATTGACCTTGTGCTTGTCGACGATCTTCGCCACACGGGTCACGTCCGGATAGTTCGGCACGCCTTCGAAGAGCAAGGTTGTAGCGCCATTGGCCAGGGGACCGTAGACGATATAGGTGTGGCCAGTCACCCAGCCCACGTCGGCGGTGCACCAGTAGATCTCGCCCGGACGGTAGTCGAACACTCGCTCATGGGTCAGCGATGCATACAACAGGTAACCACCGGTGGTGTGCTGCACACCCTTGGGCTTGCCGGTGGATCCGGAGGTATAGAGGATGAACAGGGCCTCTTCGGCACCCATTTCCTTCGGCGCGCAGACACTGCCTGCGACCTTCATCAGGTCTTCGTACCAGATGTCGCGATGCTGGTTCCATTTGATGTCGCCACCGGTGCGCTTGCACACGATGACCTTTTGGATGCTGCTGGTTTCCGGGTTGGTCAGGGCATCGTCGACGTTGGCCTTGAGCGGGATCTTCTTCCCGGCACGAATGCCTTCGTCGGCAGTGATCACCACTTTCGAACGGCAGTCGATGATGCGGCCAGCCAAGGCCTCTGGCGAGAAGCCACCGAACACCACCGAATGGATGGCCCCGATGCGCGCACAGGCCAGCATGGCCACCACCGCCTCGGGAATCATTGGCATGTAGATAGTCACCACATCGCCACGGTGCACGTCCTGGCCACGCAGGGCGTTGGCGAACTTGCAGACAGCCTCATGCAGTTCGCGGTAGGTAATGTTGCGGCTTTCGGAAGGATCGTCGCCCTCCCAAATGATTGCTACTTGATCGCCACGCTCGGCCAGGTGGCGATCCAGACAGTTGTAGGAGACGTTCAAGGTGCCGTCGGCAAACCATTTGATATCGACATGATGATCGTCGAAGGAAGTCTGCTTCACCGTGGTAAAAGGCTTGATCCAGTCGAGGCGCTTGCCCTGTTCACGCCAGAACCCATCCGGGTTCACGACCGACTGCTGGTACATGGCCTTGTAGGTCGCCTCGTCAGTCAGCGTATTGGCCAAAACCTCGGGACGAACGGGATACACAGAAGCCGCACTCATCTTTCTTACCTCGGTGACATAGTTGTTTTTGTATGACCCCGTTGTAGCCGGGGGAGGCCTATAGAACCATTCGACGATGGTAGTAACAACCCCCTGCGAAATACCTCGACATCTACCAGAACCCCTCAAGAACAGGGCCTGCAGCCAAATTCACCCTCTGCAAAAATGTTTGAGAAGGCCTTGATAGAGGGCTTTTTCAGCGATTGTTACAAAAACTGTCAAAGGTGTTTATCAAAAGTACGCCTATATGAGGGGCGCCCCCACGCCTAAAATCAACCTCGCCAAACAGGCAACTGATTAACCAAGTTACAGCCCCCACGAAGGCAGTTAATCAAACTTCTACTCAAGTTCCACACGCAGCCTCAAAAGGGCTGCGCGACCCCACACGACCTTAGATAGGTAAAACGCAAATGAAAGCTTTATTAGTTCTGGCCCTCAGCAGTCTGTGCGCTACCGCGATGGCTGGTGAGATCCCGACTGATGTCGCCAACCAGCAAGTACCGGTAGAGGAATATAGTTACTCCACTGACTTGGACATCGCCAAAGTTATTTCCATGAGCGAAGTTCCAGAAGTATGTGAAGTTGTACCAGCTCGCATGGAATATGAAGATTCCAAAGGCCAGCGGCATATTCTTCAATACCGAGTTATGGGCAACGGTTGCTCTAACGGCTAATCGCCGAGTTCATTGCACACACCTTGATGACTGCCGGCCGCAAGAAATCCGTCTTGCGGCATAGATGCCAGCCCCTACCCGAGGGAGTACCGAGCATCACCCCACGGCATGCGACCACGGCCATCGCATGCATTACCCCAAAGATTCAAATCAGAACGCAAGCCATTGGCGCCCTCCACCTGGAGAGCTCCACCACGCTCCTGACTGATGGCGCTTGGCCTCCTTCCAGGGAGCTTCTCGAAGCGTACGAGCGAAGATATTGAGTTGTGTCAAAAACCTTGAAAAGGCTTTCAAAAACACAACATCTAGTAAATTTGATCATTTATTGATCAAAGAAAGCCTTTTCTCATCGACCACAAAAAAAAACTTCAACGAGCAAAGCCTTGTAAACCCGTGCTCTGCCCTTCTTCATCGCCTTTCTTGGGCCCGCCTGCGCCCATCCGTCACCCCACGCCCCTGAAAAAATCCTTATAATGCGTCCTCAAAACGGGACTGCAACATTCCCTTACCGGATGGAAAACGACCTGCTGCATCGCACGCCGGAGCTGAAACACCCAGCTCCACCGGCCAGCAGCCTCGAGGCACCCGCAGACGAATTTCTGTTTATTGCCTGCGTCACTGCTGCAACAAACGATTTCTTATGATTTAACGCGGCCGGTAGCGCCGTGTGAAAAGCCAACTTTATTCATTTTCACACGGGCATCTGGCCCTCAAGCAGGAGACGACACGTCATGCTGAGCTGGGACGAATTCGACAAAGAAGAAAGCGAAACCACGGTCAAGGGCAGTAATGCCGGTGGCCAGGCTTCTGAAGCCACCATGGACCGTCTCGACAGCGCTGGTGGTGCCGCAGCTCTCGAAGCTCGTGCCGTGACTAGCGCCGACTCGGCTGCCGTGATCCGTGCCAAGGCAGCCCTGGATGAACTGGACATCGCTGAAGGCCTGGCCGAGCTGGAAGGCTCTTCCGCTCGCATCGCCGTTGATGAAAAGCGCATGATCAACTGCCGTGCCGACCTCAACCAACTGGTGCCATTCAAGTACGACTGGGCCTGGCAGAAATACCTGGACGGCTGCGCCAACCACTGGATGCCGCAAGAGGTCAACATGACCGCGGATATCGCCCTGTGGAAGAGCGTCGAAGGCCTGACCGACGACGAGCGTCGCATCGTCATGCGCAACCTGGGCTTCTTCTCCACTGCCGACTCCCTGGTCGCCAACAACCTGGCCCTGGCTGTATATCGCCTGATCACCAACCCGGAATGCCGCCAGTACATCCTGCGCCAGGCCTTCGAGGAAGCGATCCACACTCACGCCTACCAGTACTGCATCGAATCCCTGGGCATGGATGAAGGCGAGATCTTCAACATGTACCACGAGATCCCATCGGTAGCGAAAAAAGCCGCCTGGGGCCTGCGTTATACCCGTGCGATCTCCGACCCGGAATTCAACACCGGTACCGTCGAGACCGACAAGGAACTGCTGCGCAACCTGATCGCCTACTACTGCGTACTGGAAGGTATCTTCTTCTATTGCGGCTTCACCCAGATCCTGTCCATGGGGCGCCGCAACAAGATGACCGGCGTTGCCGAGCAGTTCCAGTACATCTTGCGTGACGAATCCATGCACCTGAACTTCGGTATCGACGTGATCAACCAGATCAAGATCGAAAACCCGCACCTGTGGGATGCCGAAATGAAGGAAGAGGCCACCCAGATGATCCTCCAGGGCACCCAGCTGGAGATCGAATACGCTCGCGATACCATGCCACGTGGTGTATTGGGCATGAACGCCGCGATGATGGAGGACTACCTCAAGTTCATCGCCAACCGCCGCCTGTCGCAGATCGGCCTGAAGGAAGAATACCCAGGCACCACCAACCCATTCCCATGGATGAGCGAAATCATGGACTTGAAGAAAGAGAAGAATTTCTTCGAGACCCGTGTAATCGAATACCAGACCGGTGGTGCACTGAGCTGGGACTGATTCGGGCAGCGAGCCTGAACCCCTGGCCCGGATATAGGGCCGGCGAATGAATGAAAAAGCCCTGACCTGGTCAGGGCTTTTTATTGGGCTCGAACACCCGATACATCCCGGTAGCTACGACGGCTCCTGCCATGACAGCTACACAGGAGACAACTGGCAAAGAACAAACAATGGATGCAGTCTGCGAGCCTTGCCGCTATAAAATCCTCTCCCTCGCTCAAGGACCCAAGCCCCATGAAATTCGATGTCGCCTATTGCATCAGCCTCGACGACAAGTTGTCGATCTATGACGTACGGGACCTGAATTTCGATGAGACCGTGGACTTCGACTCCGCCAAGGAGCACTTCCAGTGCCCCAACGACATATGTCGCATGATGTTCGAAGCCAGTAATGAACTGGGTACCTTCAATGCCAAGAACGTCAATTACATTCGCACACCGCACTTCAAGAACCTGACCACGACCCGGCACATGGAGGGCTGCCCCTACGGCGCCAGCAAAACCGGCGGCAACATAGACGGTCTACAGGCGGAGAACGATCGTGAGGAGCATTTTCCTTCGGAACTACTGCTGACTCGCCGCGAATACGTGCGTAAACCAACGCCATCGACAACCTCGACAAACACCCCCGACGAAAACCGACCAATCGCTCCAATCCAGGCTTTTCACCCCCATCCCGAGCGGCGAGACACTCCAGACACAACCAGCATCTTTGCTCATCCCGTGGAGTGTTTCGTATCGAATATCGACGACAAGGACCTGCTCAAGCGCATGCCGCTGAAGATCGGCGAACACACCGCCTCTTATGCCTCGTTCTTCAAGAAGATCGAGTACCTGCAGGACAACAAGGGACTGATCTACTGGGGCAAGATCAAGCAGATCAAGGACTACACCCAAAGCTTTCGCATCGACTTCGAGCAGAAGGTCTGGTTCAAGGCAGAAGGCGAAGCCAGGAAGAAGCCATATTCAGTCAACGTTTACCTGAGCAAGAAACTGATCGACAACTATCGCAAGCACAAGGCCTTCCTCGAAGAGATCAAGCTCGCCATCGATAACCAGCGCGAGTTGTACTGTTTCTTCTATGGTGTGACCCCGGCCTTCAAGCAAGTGCCGAGCAAGAAAAACCCCGAAGCGAGCTTCGGGGTTTTCAGCGCCGATATAGAGAACCTGGATCACTTCATAATCCGCGAGGCTGCGGGCGTGGAGGCGAAGTAACCCCGCGGCTTTCAGCGTTTGGGCAACTCCACCGCCACCGCGCCAGGGTGTTTCCTGACTACCGAGTACGGCAACACGGCCCACTGCGGCCCGTCACAATCCCGCTCTACCCGGGGGAAGTGAGCGCTGATGAACAGGCCCCTGGGCGTGAAGTACCAACTGTTATCGCCCCAGACGCCGGTGTCACTGTAGTTACAGCCTTCGTCCTCGCTGGCTGGCTCGCGCATTTCACGAGGATGCAGGGCCGTGAACTGTTCGACCAGCCAGGGTGCCAGCTGCTGCGTGTTGTACTCATACAGGGCGCTATGCTCGGATTGCTTCAAAGGCTGCCCTTTTCCAACCCACAACACATCAGTCAGGGACAGGTCGCGGCCAGTGTTCACGTCGATGTTCAAGGGGGAATCGCCAAAGTCCGGATGGGCACCGCCACAGGTGTAACTGGTAGCGATGCTGACACTGAGCACGGCCGAGGAGAAGAACCGCGGCTTGACGCTCTGTATGAACTCGCCCCCCTTGCCAGCCTCCAGCATGCACTCGTGGTAGCCCCCCACCTCACGCCACAAACGCTCCATCAGCAACTGGTTGAGCTGCTCTTGCCGGTCTTGCGGATAGCCGGCTATCACCTTGAACATCGAGAGGTTCGATGAGGGTTCGCTCCACCATTGCAGCGTGTAGCCCATGAAGTCCTGCTGCTTGCCCTGCTTGAGCGTCAGGCCTTGCAGGCGCAGGTACTCATACAGGTCCTCCCGGTACAACTTCACCAGGTACGGCAATGTGCCCGGCTTGGGTTCCTGCGCACTGGCCGGTGCCAGCCGGACCTCCAGGGTCTTGCCATTGGCCCCTTGCCACTGGCCCTGCCAGCCTTCGGCAGTTCGCTGTAACTGGAAAGCTGCCTGGGGTGATGCATCCTCGGCATAACTCTCCCGACCTTCACTCAACTGCAGCGACTGCTCTTCGAGCGAGCCCGCCAGGGGCAGGTCATGGTGGTACTTCTGGTAGAAATAACGCCCCGTGACCTTGTGCGGATCACTGGTGCTGATTTCCATCACGATTGGCATCTTGCCCAAGGTGCCGACAAGAATCTGCCTGGATGAGGAGGCCTGGGCAGTCGCCCCCAGAAGCGAAACCAACAGGACACCAAACAGCCAACGCATCAGTCCATTGAACATGGAAACTTCCTTGTATTGGACGCCGGAACACTTCCCAAAGGAAATCCCGGCCAGAGTAGTTGACGGCAATTATGGACTGCCCTCAGAACACAATCGAGCCATCGAGCGTGACGCGCCTGTCACTTCAGGCACATGCTCAGCAGCACCAGCAACAGTAATCCGATATACACCCGCGCATGCACCTGGTCCGGGATGCGGCCAATCCAAGGTGTAGCCAGGCGAATACCCAGCAGTGACCCCAGTGTCAGCACCGAAAACGCCAGCAAGTCGACATACCCGACGAACCAGGGCCCCAGGTCGAAGCGACTGGACCCCGCCAGCAGCATGTAGGTGGCTGTACCCGCCAACGCCACTGGCACACTCAAGGGGTTGGCCATGGAAGTGGCCTGGGTCATGGTAAGGCCGCAACGACGTAGCAGCGGCACCGTCATCACACTGCCACCCACCCCGAGAAAGGTGGCGATAACGCCTATGCCGATACCACCAAACATGGTTTCTCCGCCCCCCAGCCGACGCGCCTCCCGCCCACCTGCCTGGTCGAGAAAGCCACGCCGCAGCAGGCAATCGGCAATGGTGATTGCCAAATAAGCGATGAATGCGTAGCGGATCACCTCGCCACTGACCCACATGGCCGCTGCCGCACCAAACACCGCCCCCAGGCCAATGTACCCGCCCAGTGGCCACAGGTAATGCCGGATGAGATTGCCAGCGCGCTGGTGTCGGCGGCTGGCAACCAATGCATTGACTATCATCACGCAAGTGGAGGTGGCCACGGCAATATGCATGGCCGCCTGCCCCGCCGCGGAAGCGCTGCCCTGGCTCGCCAGCAACATCCAGTACAACAGTGGCACCACCACGAAGCCCCCACCGAAACCGAACAACACGGCACTGATGCCTGTCATGCAACCAAAAAGTGCCAGCAGTAGATAGAACATCGAGCAGCATCCATCAGCCAAGGAATACCCAGACGATAGAACGCAGGCGCTTGGCCGACTTTAGCAAGTCGGCCAATAATGTTGGCGTTTACGCCAACTATGGAACGTCTCGGAATGCGCAATATTCCTGTCGACCAACTGGACCAGACACCACGCCCGGTGCTGGCCATTGGCACCGATTACGCCGATGGCCAACGTCTGCCACGCCACCGCCATCGGCGGGCGCAGCTGCTATATGGAGCCACCGGCGTCATGCAAGTGGGTACCGACCAGGGGAACTGGGTAGTGCCTCCCCAGCGAGCGGTATGGATACCACCCGAAGTGGAGCACGAAGTGCTGATGCTCGGGGTCAGCACCCGCAGCCTGTACATCGAGCCTGATGCGGCTCCGCTGGGCAACAGCGGCTGCCAGGTGATCCGGGTCTCGCCGCTGTTGCGTCAATTGCTGCTGGAGGCGGTGGAGATCCCGCTTGAATACGATCGGCAAGGGCGCGATGGGCTGCTGATCGAACTGTTATTGCTCGAACTGCAACGGTGCCCTCCACTGCCCCTGCACATCCCGCTTCCGGCTGCTCGCCCCCTGCTGCAACTATGCCAGGCCTTTCTCGCACACCCCGACATCCATCAATCCCCACAGCATTGGGCAGACCAGTTGCATGTCAGCCTGCGTACATTCAATCGAGGATTCCGCCAGCAGACAGGAATGAGCTTCACCCAATGGCGACAGCAGGCCTGTGTGGTCCAGGCCCTTGCACGCCTGGCAGCGGCAGAGAGCGTGACACGAATCGCCCTGGATTTCGGCTACGACAGCCCTGGCGCATTCTCCACCATGTTCCGTCGGGTACTTGGACAGTCTCCGACCACCTACCTGAATCAGCTGGAGCCAAACGCCAGGTAAGGCCCCACGACCAAGGGCCATAGAGCATCCACAGTCGAGTTTGATCTGGAAATCCAATTACTGTATATATATACAGTAATTCCAACGAATCGACCTTCCGGAGAAAGCCATGGCGTCTTTAGCGATGAAAATCACCCTGGAACGTATCGCGCTCTATCAGTTCACCCCACAACACTGTGCCCAGGCACGTGACATGCTGGACTGGGACATGGAGCGTCTATCTCGTGAATCCACGGTTTCGATACAAGCTATCCAGCGTTTCGAAGCCGGCTACGAAGTCCGTGATGTGACGCGCCTGGCTCTGGCGTTCTGCCTCGAAGGCCAGGGCCTGGTATTTTTCCCAGGTTTTACCCCCGGCCGTGGCATGAACATCAAGGGTGCAACCCCCAACCCCATGGAACGTCCAGACTACGCCATGATCGAGTAATCCCTGTCCTGGCCAGTCTTACCAAGAGGGGCGCCGGGTGTACCAGACGTATCGAATCAGGCGGATGCCCCTTCCTGCTGTTCCAGCGTCCCATCCACCTCCAGCCACCACGCTGTGCCTCTATCGGGTTGCGTCAGGCTGAACGCCTGTCCCATCTGCGGGGTGGTGATATTGACGCTGCGCTCCCAGGCCAAGGACAGGATACGGTCGAACGGCTCATGCCAGGCATGCATGGCCAGGTCGAAGGTGCCATTGTGGATCGGTAGCAACCAACGGCCTCGCAGGTCGATATGGGCCTGTAGGGTTTGCTCTGGTTGCATGTGCACATGGGGCCATTCAACGTTATAGGCCCCCGTTTCCATCAGAGTCAGATCGAAGGGTCCATACTGCTGGCCGATACGCTTGAAGCCATCGAAGTAGCCGGTGTCGCCACTGAAGAAGATTCTCGTCAATCCATCGATCATGACCCACGATGCCCACAAAGTGTGGTTGCCATCGAACAGGCCACGCCCGGAAAAGTGCTGAGATGGCGTAGCGATAAAGCAGATGCCATCGATTTCACACCCCTGCCACCAGTCCAACTGCCGCACCTTGGCGGCAGGCACCCCCCATTTGATCAAGGTGTCACCCACTCCCAACGGGGCAAGGAAATGCCGGGTCTTGCTTGCCAGAGCCAGTACTGCCTGATGATCCAAATGGTCGTAATGGTCATGGGACAGGATTACCGCCTCGATTTCAGGCAACGCCTCCAGGCTGATGGGCGGTTGATGAAAGCGCTTGGGACCAGCCCACTGAAAGGGCGAAGCACGCTCGGCGAACACCGGATCGGTAATCCAGAATTTTCCGCGCATTTTCAGCAACACCGTGGAATGCCCAAGGCGATAAACGCTGTGATCAGGCGCTTTCAGCAGTTGCTCGCGGGTCAGGGAGTGGACCGGAATGGACCCAGCCGGGCGAGTATTGCGGGGTTTGTGGAACAACATGTTCCAGAATATCTGCAGCGTCTTGCCAAAGCCGGCGCGACGCACAGGGGCATGGTTACGAAAGGCCCCCTGCTCCTGGCGAGAAGTTTCCTGACGGGAAACAGGGGTGACGCTGGACGAGACAGTGGCCATCACTCAACGACTCCATGGAACGTGACTAGGTTCCGAGGTTGCTCTGCGAAACGATTCATCGGCCCAGGCCAGCAAACATCAGCCGGCCATCGTTGCTCCGAAGACGAGCTACACTACACAGTGTAGTTTCTGCATTGCAACAAGATTAAGACGAAGTAGACTGCCGAGTGCTTTCACCGCCCACCCTGACTGAACCCAATTTATGACAGCTCCGAAGCGCCTCACCGACCTCAAGCGCAAAGCCATCATCCAGGCAGCGATCAACGAGTTCCGTGCCAATGGTTTCGACCTCACCAGCATGGACAAGATCGCCGCCACGGCAGGGGTCTCCAAACGCACGGTATACAACCACTTTCCGAGCAAGGAGGAGCTGTTCGCCGAGATCCTGCACAAGCTCTGGGCCAGTATCAGCGCACAGGCGGAAATTACCTACCGTAGCAACATCCCCTTGCGCGAACAGCTGGAACAACTTTTGCGGGCCAAGCTGCGATTGCTAGCCGATGAGAATTTTCTGGACCTCGCCCGGGTGGCCATAGCCGCCGCTATCCATTCACCGCAACGAGCGCAGGACATGGTGGCGCGCCTGGGTGAACGGGAAGAAGGCCTGACCGCATGGATTCGCGCCGCCCTGGCCGATGGCCAACTCAAGTCGCTGGATGTGGAGATCGCCGCCCAGCAGATGCACGGCCTTATCAAGAGCTTCGCCTTCTGGCCCCAGATCAGCCTGGGCCAACCGCCCCTGACTGCGGATATGCAAACCCGGGTCATCGAATCGGCCCTGGACATGTTCCTCAACCACTACCAGGCCTGAAACCAAACGTACCCCGCACGGCTCTCCAGCTCTTGGACACGATGAAATGGCTTCGAAGGACACTGATTATTCCTACTGGAATAAATGACAATATTCATCAGAGTGATCCGATAAACGGAAAAGCCGCAGAAACGTAACAACGCGTTTCACTACAAGAACTGGTGCAGCAATCATGGAAAACCAACGCGGCAAGGGCCTTTCATTCGCCCGACGCATCTACTGGCCAAGGATCATCGGCCTCGGAATCGGCGGCATCAGTGTCTGCGCCACAATCTATCCCCTACCACTCCCCGCTTGGGTATGGGCCCTGCTGCTGTTCCACGGCCTGCTTTGGCCGCATCTGGCTTGCCAACTCTCCACGCGCTCAGCCTTTCCCTACCAGGCAGAGCGACGCAACATGCTCTACGACTCGCTGCTCGGCGGATTCTGGGCAGCGACCATGCAGTTCAATCCACTACCGACAGTCACCATCTTGTCGATGATGGCCATGAATAACGTGGCGGCAGGCGGCCTGCGACTGTTTATCCGTGGCGGTCTGGTCCAGTGCGGCGGAATACTGCTGTCCTGGGCCCTGCTTGGAGCCAGTTTCAACACCCAGATCAGCGCACTGCAAATCTACGCCTGCCTACCCATGCTGACCCTCTATCCGCTAGCGGTGGGTATGGTCTGCTATCGCCTGGCGATCAAGCTGCACGAACACAAGCGGGCCCTGAGCGCCCTGAGTCGCACCGACAGCCTCACCGGCCTGCTCAACCACGGCTCCTGGAAAGACCTGCTGCACATCAAGTTCCATAAGTGCCAGCAGCGCCAGATCGAAGCCAGCATCGCCCTCATCGATATCGACCACTTCAAGGCCATTAACGACACCTACGGCCATATCGTGGGAGATTCGGTATTGCGCCACCTGAGTAATGAGCTGCGACGCAACCTGCGCCATGACGATCTGGCCGGCCGTTACGGCGGCGACGAGTTCTGTGTGATCCTGCCACGCATGAGCCATCAACAGGCCCTGGAGGTCATGGAACGCCTGCGCCGGGTGTTCAACCAGTATCGACATCCACAGGTAGCGGAATTGCAAGTCAGCCTGAGCATCGGCCTCGCCGCCTTCAGGCCGGCCTACCTTGATCCTTCGAGCTGGCTCCATGCCGCCGACCAGGCCCTGTACCAGGCCAAACACTGTGGGCGCAACCGCATCGCCAGCAACGACGACATGGAACATCTCGTGCAAGCACAAATGGCATAAGAGGCTAGAAAAATTATACAAAAAGGAAGTAAGAATATTTTTGTATAAGTTTATTTGGATTTTTAGGGACAACTGCCATCATAATGCCGCCACTTTGCCACAGTGCCTGCCGTTCCTGTACAGCACTGCAGTAGCCCAAACCCCAACTAAATCGACTCGCAGCCGGCACCCAGCCGCTGATGCAGCCACGGTGCCCGCCCTAAGCACCGTCTGCTTCATCGCTGCGAGTTTTTCTGCCAGCCATGGAACGCTGGCATTGAGCAGATAGTGCCGGATGTCAGGGAGCATTCGGCCTGCAGGCGCACTCCATAGGGATCGACGCAACGTTTCTCCCACAGAGCACCAGCCAACATGCTATTCAATCGCCACGCCAAGACCATCGATGCCCTCAACCGAACCATCGCCGAACAATCGCGCATGCTGGGAGCCATCGAACGCTCCATGGCTGTGATCGAGTTCGATATCAACGGCTCCGTAGTGCGGGCCAACGACAACTTCCTCAAGGTCCTGGGATACCGCGACGACCAGGTCCTGGGCCAGCCTCACCGGATGTTCTGCACCCCCGAATACGCCCGCAGCAGTGACTATCAGAAGTTGTGGTCACGCCTGAAGGACGGCCATTTCGAATCCGGTACCTTCGAACGCGTCGCCAGCGATGGCCGGAGCCTGTGGCTGGAGGCCAGCTACAACCCCATTCGTGATGAGTCCGGCAAGGTCTACAAAGTGATCAAGTACGCTCTGGATGTGACCGCCAGGATCCAGGAAGAAGTCGAGGCGCGGAACAAGCTGGACGCCATCGACCGGGCCATGGCCGTGATCGAGTTCAATCTCGATGGCACCATCCTCGATGCCAACGCCAACTTTCTCAGTCGCATGGGCTACAACCTGGCCGAGATCAAGGGCAAGCATCACCGCCTGTTCTGCAAACCGGAACTGGCCAATAGCAGCAGCTACCAGGAGTTCTGGAACCGCTTGAACAAGGGCCAATTCTTCAATGGCCGCTTCGAGCGTATCGACAAGCTCGGCCGGACCCTGTGGCTGGAAGCCAATTACAACCCGGTCTACGACGCCGCCGGGCGCCTGTGCAAAGTGGTCAAGTACGCCGCCGACGTCACCGAGCAGGTGGAAAAACATGAGCGCGACGCCCAGAGCGCAGCCCAGGCCTACCACATCTCGGTCCAGACCCGCAAAGTCGCCGAGCAAGGCACCGGCGTGATCCAGGAGGCCGCCAACGAAATGCGCCAGATCGCCAGTAACATCGAAGACTCCTCCTCGCAGATCGCCCGGCTCGGTGAGCGCTCGGAGCAGATCACCGCCATCGTCAACACCATCCGGGCCATTGCCGACCAGACCAACCTGCTGGCCCTCAACGCCGCCATCGAAGCCGCCCGGGCCGGCGAACAGGGACGTGGCTTCGCCGTAGTCGCCGATGAAGTTCGCCAACTGGCGGCCCGCACCAGCGGCTCGACAGCGGAAATCTCCAGCATGATCGACATGATCCAGAACGAGACCCTGCAGGCTATCAAGAGCATGGATAGCACCCGGGAACGGGCAGCCAAGGGCGTGCAACTGGCCGACCAGGCCGGCACCGCGATCCTGGAGATTCGCAACGGCGCCAGCGAGGCCGTGGACGCGGTAAGCACCTTCGCCACGGAGCGCGGCGCGCTCTGAGGCAAGGCTTTCCCGGCGTCGATAGTGGCGTCGGGAGCGGCCTGGAGGGCTATAGTGGCCCGACGTTCCAGAGCCTGGCGGAGGCCATCATGCGTTCCAGCGATACCCCGGACACCCCCACCCCGAACACCGACCACCTGCGTTTTCATCGTGCCCATGCCCACCTGGCACCGACCTTCGGTACTGACAGCTTTGCCTTGAAGGCCGAAGCCTTCGCCCGGTTTTTCGGTACGCCCACCTTCCTCGGCGCACAGACGTTGGTGGTGTTGGCCTGGGTCGCCCTGAACCTCAGCGGGCTCACCCAGTTCGATGTCTACCCCTTCATCCTCCTGAACCTGGCATTCAGCCTGCAATCGGCCTATGCCGCACCCCTGATCCTCCTGGCCCAGACTCGCCAGGCCGCACGGGACAAGGCCCAGGCCGACGCCGATGCCCAGCACCGCGAGGCCCTGGCCGTTGCCAACAGCGAACGCCAGGCCCAGGCCGCCCAGACCACCACGCAGCTCCTGGAGTTACTGGAGCAGAACACCCGCCTGACAGAGATGACCAAGCAACTGACCGAACGCATCGAGAACCTCACCAGCGAAATGCATGAGCACTTCGTACGCAAGAGCTAGTTCGGGGCCAGGCCATCAGGCCCAATGCAGATGGCGCGCCAGTTCATCGAACAGCGTGACCACCGAGCGCAGGGCCCGGCAATCCGGCCGGGTCAGCAACCACAGGGCGGTCTCCTGCCCCAAGGGTTCGCTCAATGGCACCAGGCTCCCCTCGCCAATGAGAAAGTCCGGCAGCGCCGCAACCCCCAGCCCAGCTCGCACCAGCTCAGCGACCGTCAGCATGCTGTTGCAGCGATAGGCCGGTTGCACCCCCGGCCACTGCTGGCGGCGCCAGGCCACGGACGGGTGATCGGGTAGAAAATCATCCGGTGCAATCCAGGCCACCTGTGCCAGATCGCTGCAATCCACGCGCTGCCGATACTCCGAACTGGCATACAACCGATAGGACACCGCCCCCAGGCAGCGCCCCACCAGGTGTTCGGGCGGCGTGGCAGTCAGGCGCACGGCGATATCGGCATCGCGCCGGTTGAGATTGGCAAAGTCATTGGATGTGCACAGTTCGATGACCAGCGCCGGATAGTTCGGCATGAACCGCGCCAAAGCCGGTAGCAGCAGGCTCTGCAATACCGAGTCGGTGCAGGTCAGCCGTACCGTGCCGCTGATCACTTCCCCTCCCTGGGCCACGCCCACCCGTGCCGCCTCCAGGGCCTGTTCCGCGGCCTCGGCCTGCTGGGCCAGGGTCAGGGCCAGGCTGGTGGGCAGATACCCGGCGCGGCTCTTGTCGAACAGTTGCTGGCCAAGCCCTGCCTCCAGCCGGCGTACGGCACGAAACACCGTCGAGACATCCACCTTGAGCAAGGCCGCCGCACGGGCCAGGGAGCCACCACGAACCAGGGCCAGCACCAGGGCCAGGTCGGGATAGTCCAGCTGATATTGCGCTGATGCACTGATCAATTGGGGTAACGCCAATATTGATTGCGTAAACGCCAATCTATAGTGGCCATCACCCCGCCACAAGCCCATGCGCAACAGGAGTCCCCATGCCCCCACCCCCCCAAACGCCGAAGATTCGCATCGCCCTGGTGGGAGATCACGATCCTCGGATCATCGCGCACCAGGCATTGCCCCTGGCCTTGCAACACGCGGCCAGCGAAGTAGGAGCCGATCTGGACTATCAGTGGCTAGCCACTGAGCGGCTGCAAGACGAAAAAAGCCTGGAGGGCTTCGATGGCGTCTGGTGCGTGCCCGGCAGCCCCTACCGCAACATGGACGGGGCCCTGCTGGCGATCCGTGTCGCCCGGCAACGCCAGCTGCCCTTTCTCGGCACCTGCGGTGGTTTCCAGCATGCGCTGCTGGAATATGCCCGCAATGTACTGGGCTGGGCCGATGCCGAACATGCCGAAACCGCGCCGCAAGCCGAACGCGCAGTGCTGTCCCTGCTCAGTTGCGCCTTGGTGGAAACCCGCAATCTGATCCAACTGCACGCCGACAGCCGGATCTCCAAGGCCTATGGCAGCCAGAGTATCGAGGAGGGCTATCACTGCCGCTACGGTGTCAACCCGGAGTTCGCCAGCGCCCTGTTCAGCGGTGCCCTGCGCCCTACCGGCCACGACAGCCAGGGAGACTTGCGCGCCGTGGAACTCGACGATCATCCATTCTTCGTCGCCACGCTGTTCCAACCCGAACGAGCCGCACTGTTGGGCCACACTCCGCCACTGGCCCGAGCCCTGCTCCAGGCTTGCCTGGAGGTGCAGCCATGAGCGCTGGCACACCTGCCCCGCCCTACTACGCGGTGATCTTCAGCTCCCAGCGCGGTGAAGCCGATCCCGCCTACGACCAGGCGGCCGAGCGCATGCTGTCGCTGGCTCGCCAGCAGCCGGGGTTTCTTGGGGTGGAATCGGCACGCGGCACGGACGGTTTTGGTATCACCGTGTCCTACTGGAGCAGTGAGGAGGCGATCCTGGCCTGGAAGCAGCACGCCGAGCACAGCACCATCCGCGAACGTGGCCGCAGCCATTGGTACCGGCAATTCCATACCCGGATCAGCAAGGTCGAGCGGGCCTACAGCTTCGGTGAATGAGAGCGCTCCCGGCCTTCGTCGAGAAGGTCCGGGAGTGGCTGGCGGATCAGCCCAGGCCGCCCGGCAGCAGGCTGCGCACGGCCTGGATTTCCGGCAGGTCGCTGCGGCGCATGTACACCCGCAACGGTTCACTGATGTTGATCCGATCGTCGATGTTCTGGTCCAGCAGCAACTGGATCTGTTCGCGCCGCAGGCTCATGGCTTCGTCGGACACCCGTGCCCAGACGAATTCACTGGCCGGGACTATGGCGTCATCGGCCACATCCATGCCGAAGGAGTCTTCGCTGAAACGCACGATGTAGCGACCGGTCTTGCGATTGAGGCCGACAAAGCCCTTGAGCTGGTCGGCGGCCTGGCAGATGAGTTCGGAAGTGATGGTCATGGTAAACCTCGCTGTGGATGCCACAGGGCTGGTGATCGATGGTCTACACGCGAGGCAAGGAAAGCGATGTTCTCAGGCTTCCCTCTGATGGGGAAACTGCGGCGTCCAAGATTACTGCAAAGCGCCGGGAAAAACCGTGAAAGATGCCAATCAGAGCGATGCATGTCGCTCTGGCGATAGCACAAGCGTCATTGAGTTGCTAAAAGATAACCCCCTGCACCCGCCCCCACGAAAGGATTTCGAGCATGCCAGCAACCTTCACCCCCAGCGCCCTGATGCTGGGCCTGATGCTCGCCTGCGGCCTGGCCCAGGCCGCCGAACAACCTGACCCCGAAGCCCTGGCGGCCCGCCAGGGTATTCCCCGGCCAGCGGTAATTGCCCACCGCGGCGCCTCCTTCGATGCCCCCGAGTCCACCGCCGCCTCCTACAAGCTGGCCCGGGACCTGGGAGCCGATTACCTGGAGATGGACTTGCAGCGCAGCAAGGATGGCGTGCTGTTCGCCCTGCACGACAACAACCTGCAACGCACCACCGACGTGGCGCGCAAGTTCCCCGAGCGCAAGGACAGCCCGGCCAATGCCTTCACCATGGCCGAGCTGAAAACCCTGGATGCCGGCAGTTGGTTCAACCAGGCCCACCCCGATCGCGCCCGGCCTGGCTTCGCCGGCCTGCAGATCCTCACCCTGGATGAAATCATCGACATCGCCCAGGGCAGCACGGCGCACAAGCCCGGGCTCTACATCGAGACCAAGGAACCCCAGCTGTTTCCAGGCATCGAGCATGACCTCAAGGCACAGCTCCAGGACCGCGGTTGGCTGAGCCCGGCCGGGTCGACCCTGGCCAAGAGCGATCTGGCTGTGGGCCAAGGCAAGGGCAAGGTGGTCCTGCAAACCTTCGACAAGCACAGCCTGGAACTGCTCCACAAGGAAATGCCCCAGGTACCCAAGGTGCTGTTGCTGTGGCTTGCGCCTGGCAGCATCGAGCCAGCCTCCGGGCAGAGCTTCGCCGGCAGCGGCGAAACCGACAAGGCCGCCTTCTATGCCCGCCAGCAACCCCGGGACCAGGCCGAGTTCAAGCGCTGGGTAGATTTCGCCAAGGCCCAGGGCGCCGTTGGCACTGGCCCTTCCGCCGCGCTCACGGCTGGCGGCGACCAGAGCTACGCCGACCTGGTACAACCCTGGATGAACCAGTACACCCACGAGCAGGGCTTGCTGGTCCATGTCTATACCGTCGACGAACCGGTGGACTTCCAGAAAGTCATCGGCGCCGGGGTCGATGGCATTTTCACCAACCGTAGCGACCAGTTGCTCAAGTACTTCCAGCGTCCGGCCGGCACCAGCGTCACCCGGTTGCTGGAGGCCAGCGGCTACTGAATGCCTGCCTCGCGCTGGAACGGCGAACTCTGGCTGGGCCGTGACTTCGGCCTGGTCCATGGGCACATGGGGCCTACCACGGCCCATGCTCATTACGCCCACCAACTGATCATCGCCCCCGGGCAGCCGGTTACCGTGGAACTGGACGGCGTACGGCGCAGCGGTCACTACCTGTTGATCGAGGCCTTGTGCCGCCACGCCATCGTCCAGGCTCCCGAAGCTGCCTTCACCGTCTATGCCGAACCGCTGTCGATCGATGCCCGGGACCTGCACCAGAGCATGTGCGATGTAACGCCAACGCTGCCCGACCTGGAAGCAGCGCTGCGCACCTGCCAACGCCAGCCCATGGCCGACCAGCGTGTCGAACGCGCACTACAGGCACTGGACGCGTCCCTGGATGGCAAAGTCGCGGCGGCACAGCTAGCGGTCCAGGCCAACGTCTCCCTGAGCCAGCTGGAGCGCTTGTTCGCCCGAGACGTGGGCCTGCCGGTTCGGCGCCTGGTGCTCTGGCGGCGCCTGCGCCTGGCCATGGCCCTGATGCTGCAAGGCATGCCCATGACCCAGGCCGCCCACGACGCCGGCTTCGCCGACGCCGCGCACTTTTCCCGGACGCTGAAGGCCTTGTTCGGCATCACCGCGGGCCAGGCTCTCAAGACCCTGAAGACGCGTTTGCTGGCTTGACCTACCGGCGCAAGGCCTGTGGCACCTTGGGCTCGGCGCTGTAGCGCTGGGCCTTGAAGGGCTCGAGCAATTGCCCCCAGTAGTTCGCCGGATAATCCGGACGGCTGCCGATGCCCAGATCCCCCGGGCGCATCTGATAGTCATGTCGATAGAAAGCGGTACCAAGCAACCCGTCCCACAGGTTGAAGAACAGACCGAAATTCACATCCCCGGCACGACCGTACTTCATGTGATGAAAGCGATGCACCGGAGCCCAGGCGAACACCAGGCGCAGCACACCAAGGCGCATGTCGACATTGGAGTGCTGCAACAGCAACTGGACACCGATGGCCAGGGCCAGCAATTGCGCCACCGGCAGAGGAATACCCAACACCAGCAGCGGCAACAGCCCCGCCGAAGCCTCGAGCAACTGGTGCAAAGGATGCTTGAGCAAGCCGTTGAAGCCATACATGCGTTGCACGCTGTGGTGCACCGCATGCAGGCGCCAGAGCCAGGCCCAACGGTGACTGGCGTAGTGCGCCAGGGTGATCCCGCAGTCGGCGACGGTAACCGCGAGCAACAACTGCCCCCAAAGCGGCCAGTCCCGGGGCCACAAGCCCTCATGGGCCAGCAGCATCGCCAGCCCCGGCAGCGCCAGCAGGCCAAGGGCATTCAACCCCTCGTTGACCACGGCGTGCAGGCAGTCGCGCAACCGATCCCCGTGGGAGCGGTTCCAGACGGGCTCATAGGGCAAACCCCATTCGGCCAGGAAGGACACGCCAAGGGCCGCCAGGAATAGCCAGAGCAGGCCCGCTGCCGAGCCGCCCGCGCTACCCATCCACCAGACACCGGCGCCGATGAAACCACCGAAGAACAGCGGCCCATACAACCACGCAAGCATTCGTTTCATCCGTCTTGTCTCCATCGTTAAGGAGACAGCAGCTTGCCGGCCACCCAGGCCCACAGGCTTGAACAAACGGCGCAATCGGTGGCGGGAATTAAGGGTGAATTAAGTTGCGCTGGTTAACCTGTGTCTATCCAAACCCATCACCCCCAAGGAATCATCCATGAGCAAATTCTCCGCACTACTGGCCGCCACCGCCCTGACCCTGACCGCCGGCCTGGCCCAGGCCGATGTCCGTCCAGACCTGATCCCGGGCCTGCTCAAGTCGGGCGCCATCATGGACCTGGAGAAACTCAACCAGTTGGCCCTGGCCCAGCACCCCGGCACCAGCGCCGCCAACATCACCGACACCGAGCTGGAACAGACTGCCAGCGGCGCCTACGTCTACCAGGTGGAATTGCGCGACGGCAAAGGCATCGAGTGGGATGTGGACCTGGATGCCAAGACCGGCCAGGTCCTGGCCAACAAACAAGACCGGTAACCGGCAGATAGCACAAGGCCGCGCCTCTATAAGGGGCGCGGCCTTGTGTTTTGCGGGTCCCGGGATCAGGCGCTCAGGCGCGCCGTGACTTCGTTCAGTTGTCCCGACAGGCCATGCAGGTTGCGGCTCGCCGCCTCGGTACGCTGGACGTTGTCCAGGTTGGTGCTGGCGATGGAAGTGATCTCGGTCAGGTTGCGCGAGATGTCCTCGGCCACCGAGGTCTGCTCCTCGGCAGCGGTGGCGATCTGCCGGTTCATGTCGCGAATCGCTTCCACCGCCTGGGTGATGCGCTCGAGCATGGCCCCGGCCTCGGTCACCTGTTGCACGCTCTGCTCGCTGCGCTCCTGACCGCTCTCGATGGCCTGGGCCGCATCCACGGCACCGGTCTGCACGGTCTGGATGATCTGGTTGATCTCGGTGATCGAAGCCGCGGTGCGCTGCGCCAGGCTGCGCACCTCGTCGGCGACCACGGCAAAACCACGCCCGGCCTCGCCGGCCCGGGCCGCCTCGATAGCGGCGTTGAGGGCCAGCAGGTTGGTCTGCTCGGCGATGCCCTGGATCACCTCCAGCACCTTGCCGATCCGCCCGCTGTCGGCTTCCAGGCGACGGATCACGGTCGCGGTATTGGCGATTTCGCCACGCATCTGGGTGATGCTGTCGATGGTGCTCTGCATCACCTGCTCGCCCTGCTGCGCCGACTGGTCGGCATCGTCGGCGGCACGGGCAGCGTCGGCGGCATGGCGCGCCACCTCCTGGGCCGTGGCGGACATCTCGTTCATCGCCGTGGCCACCTGGTCGGTACGGCTGAACTGCTCGTTGGTGCCCTGGGACATCAAGGTGGCGATGGAGTTGAGCTCGCCGCTCGAGGTGTCCAGGTCCGAGGCACTGCGCTGCAGGCTGGTGAAGGTCTGGGCGAGGAAGTCGCGCAGGGTGTTGGCCGCGGCCGCCAGCTTGCCCAGCTCGTCCTGGCGCGTGTTGTCCACCCGCTGGGAGAACTGGCCACGGCTGAGCTGGGCCACGTAGTCGATCAACTGGCGAATCGGCTCCACCAGGCTGCGGTTGACCAGCCACAGGCTGAGCAGGCCGATCAACAGGCCGGAGACGAGCATCACCAGGATGCCCAGCCACACCGTACGATCGGCGGCCGAGCTGATCTGCAACGACTGCTGCTGGCCTTGCTTGCGCAGTTCAGTCACCAGCTCGCTCATCTGGTCGCTGGCAGCACGGTCGAAGCCCTTGACCGCAGCATCGCCGGCACTCGGATCGGCGCCACCGGCCACATAGGCATCACGGGCCTTCTGGTAGGCCTGGCCCAGGGCCAGATGCTCCTGGGCCAAGCGCTGGACCCGGCTCTTGAGCGACACGTCCAGGCCCGGGGTCTGTGCCAACTGTCCCAAAATGCTCTGCACGTCGCGCTGGCGATCTTCGAACTGCTGCCAGTACTTGTTCATTTCCTGGGGCTGCTTGCCTCGCAGCAGCACGTTCTTCCACTCCTGCACCTGGATCTTGAACTGCAGATTGGCCTCGTCGATCAGTTGCGAACTGTGCAACGGGCCTTCGATCAGCTCGCGGTAGCTCTGCACGCCATTGGACAGCAATTGAAAACACGCCAGGGCGATCAACAGCATCGCCAGCAGGCTGCCACTCAGCAGGGCAAGAATTTGCGCCCTCAGGGATTTTTGCAAAAACATCGAGGAGATCTCATGGCAGGGAAGGAACAGGCCCGAAAAGGCATGCGTAAGTCCGAACTTCCCTGTCGGGCACATTCGAGACAGCTCGAATGCACGTGGCATGTGAGCATGATCGGCATCGACGACACATTCTTGAGGGCCGCCGACCACCGGTATAACGCGGCGAATCATGGACTTTCAATTGTCACAAAACCGTCAAAAAGCATTGCCATGATGTGGCTCAAGTGAACCTGTGAAACCCGCGCCAGGCACCGTCCCTCCTGCGAGCCCCCATGAACCACAGCATCGACCAGAGTCACCGCGATTCCGATCTGTTTGGCCTGCTCTACGGTTACCGCTTCCGCCCCGGCGAACGTGGACGCGAACTGGATTCGGCCAAGGCCCTGCAAGCCCTGCAATCTGCCGAACACCAGGATGAATTTCTCTGGCTGCACCTGAACCTGGCCCATGCGGCCTGCGAGCGCTGGATGCAGGCCCACCTGCAACTGCCCGAGGAGTTCTTCGAAGCGTTGCATGAGGGCTCGCGCTCGACCCGCATCGAGCACGTGGACTCGGCCCTGCTGGCGGTGGTCAACGACGTGGTGTTCAACTTCAGCAGCATGGTGTCCTCGGACATCTCCACCCTGTGGGTCTGCGTGCGCAGCAACCTGATCATCAGTGCTCGCCTGCAACCCCTGCACTCGGTGGACAAGTTGCGGTCCTCGGTCAAGGCTGGCGAACAGTTCCGCTCGCCCCTTGAGCTGCTGGTGCACCTGCTACGGGACCAGGGGGAAATCCTGACCCAGATCGTGCGCAAGACCAGCCTCAGCGTCGACCAGATCGAAGACCAGTTGCTGGCGGCCCGGGCCTCGGCCAACCGCGCCGAACTGGGAGCCATGCGCCGGGTACTGGTGCGCCTGCAACGGCTGCTGGCCCTGGAACCCGGATCGTTGCTGCGCCTGCTCAACCGACCGCCACAATGGCTGCAAAAGGACGACGTCAAGGAACTGCGCAAGTCCACCGAAGAGTTCGCCCTGATCATCAACGACCTCACGGCCCTGGGAGAGCGGATCAAGCTGTTGCAAGAGGAAATCGCCGCCAACCTCAACGAACAGAGCAACCGCACCCTGTTCACCCTGACCGTGGTCACGGTACTGGCCCTGCCGATCAACATCATCGCCGGCTTCTTCGGCATGAACGTCGGCGGCATTCCGTTCTCCGGCGATCCGGAAGGCTTCTGGATCCTGGTGGCACTGGTGGCCACCTTCACCGTGATCGCCGGGCGCTGGGCCTTTCGCAAACGCCAGGACTACTGACCCTGCGGCCGCTGCGCGCCCGTACGCAGCCTCGCTGGCGCTCGACAGCGGCTACAGCACCAGCGTATCCGCAACCCCGCCTCGTGTAGCCGCTGCCGCAGGCTGCGCACGGCTCGGCACGAGCCGCCGGGGCAAACGGATCAACGGGCCAGTCAATTGCACAAACCATGACCTGGGGCAGTCTGCCTGTAACATTCGGCAACGATCATGGAAGCCATTCCTTCCAGCCACAGGATTGTCCAGCAATGGCCACCCCTTCCCTGACCGTCGCCTCCCCCAGCGTCGACGCCAAACCGCAACTGGATAAGAAACCCGGCCCCTTCACCCTCGTGGTGTTCTTCGCGATATTGGCCATGGGCTTGCTGTTCACCGCCTACAGCCTGATCCACGACATGCATGAACTGGGCACCACGGTCACCACCTGGACCCCGTTCCTGCTGCTTGGCGTCGCGCTGCTGATCGCCCTGGGCTTCGAATTCGTCAACGGCTTCCACGACACCGCCAACGCGGTGGCCACGGTGATCTACACCCATTCGCTGCCACCACAGTTCGCGGTGGTCTGGTCCGGCCTGTTCAACTTCCTCGGGGTGCTGCTGTCCAGCGGCGCGGTGGCCTTCGGCATCATCGCCCTGTTGCCGGTGGAGCTGATCCTGCAGGTGGGGTCTTCCGCCGGCTTCGCCATGATCTTCGCCCTGCTGATCGCCGCCATCCTGTGGAACCTCGGCACCTGGTGGCTGGGCCTGCCGGCCTCTTCCTCCCATACCCTGATCGGCTCGATCATCGGCGTCGGCGTGGCCAACGCCCTGATGCACGGCCGCGACGGTACCAGCGGTGTGGATTGGGGCCAGGCCACCAAGGTCGGCTACGCCCTGCTGTTCTCGCCACTGATCGGCTTCGTGTTCGCCGCCCTGCTATTGCTGGCCCTGCGCCTGTTCGTCAAGAACCGCGCGCTGTACAAGGCGCCCAAGGGCGACACCCCGCCACCGTGGTGGATTCGCGCTCTGCTGATCCTGACCTGCACCGGGGTGTCGTTCGCCCACGGCTCCAACGACGGCCAGAAAGGCATGGGCCTGATCATGCTGATCCTGGTGGGCACCCTGCCCATGGCCTACGCCCTGAACCGCACCATGCCCGCCGACCAGGCCCTGCAGTTCGCCGCCGTGGCCGAAGTCACCCAGCAAGCCCTGGCCAAGAGTGCTCCACAGGCCGCGCCAACCGATCCTCGCGCGGTACTCTCGGAATACATGCGCAGCAAGCAAGCCACGCCCGAACTGGTGCCGGCCCTGGCCGCCCTGGCCGGTGCCATCGGCAATGAAGTGAAGGGTTATGGCTCGCTGTCCAAGGTTCCGGCCGAAGCCATGGGCAACGTGCGCAACGACATGTACCTGACCAGTGAAACCATCCGCCTGATGGACAAGAACCAGGTCGGCCATTTCGACCAGGACACCCGCGACAAGCTGCAACTGTTCAAGCAGCAGATCGACAATGCCACGCGCTTCATCCCGTTGTGGGTGAAGATCGCGGTGGCCATCGCCCTCGGCCTGGGCACCATGGTCGGCTGGAAACGCATCGTGGTGACCGTCGGCGAGAAGATCGGCAAGACCCACCTGACCTACGCCCAGGGCGCCTCGGCGGAGACCGTGGCGATGCTGACCATCGGCGCGGCGGACATGTTCGGCCTGCCAGTGTCCACCACCCACGTGCTGTCCTCGGGGGTGGCCGGGACCATGGTGGCCAACGGCGGCGGCTTGCAGATGCGCACCATCCGCAACCTGGCCATGGCTTGGGTGTTGACCCTGCCGGCAGCGATCCTGCTCTCCGGCAGCCTGTACTGGCTGTTCACCCAACTGTTCTAGCCGGCAGTCCCCCGCGGCTCGTTCCGAGCCGTACGCAGCCTGCGGCAGCGGCTTGTATCTCGACTATCGCGTTTACACACGCGATAGTTCTCGACTGATCATCGAGGAAGAGGAATGAAGCCGGGCAGCGGCTAAGGCCTTGAGCCTGCACTGTAGATTGAGCTCCTCCTCTTCAACCTCACTCGCTAAGTCCGAACGGTATCCTGAGCCCTGCATCGCACGGTAGCTCGCATCAACAAGGCTGAGACCGAGTGATGGATGATCCTCAACCCGCGCATACGAGGAAGAGAATATGTCTAACGTCATCGGGATCGATATCGCCAAGAACACATTCGATGTCGCCACGCCTCTGCCCAACGGCAAGTACCGCACACGCGGCAAGATTCCCAACAATGCCGAGGGCTTCGCCCAGCTCGACCAGTGGCTCAAGTTGCATGCGCAGCCCGACGCCAGGGTCGTCATGGAAGCCACCAGCGTTTATCACGAAGCCCTGGCAGAGCACCTCTACCACCAGGGTTACAAAGTCATCGTGGTCAACCCGGCCCGGGTCCATTACTTCAAGAAAAGCGAAGGAATCAACTACAAGACCGACAAGGTGGACGCCAAGTTGCTGGCCGCCTTTGCCCAGGCCAAGCACGAGTCACCCTTGACGCCCTGGGCGCCGGAGCCTGTGGCGATCCGCCGGCTACGGGTCCTGCTGCGACGCCTGGACGACCTGCAGGAGATGCTGCAGATGGAACGTAATCGCCAGGAAGTGGCGGATACGGTGGTTCAGGAATCGATCCAGTCGCACATCAGCCACATCGAAAAAGACATCGTCCAGACCCGCCAGATGATCAAGCAGCATGTCGACGATGATCCCGACTTGCGGGGCAAACGGGATCTGCTGTTGAGCATCGACGGTATCGGCGAGAAGACCGCGTCAGTGATCCTGGCCGAACTGGGCGATCTCAAGGAGTTTCGTAGCGCCCGGGCCGTAGTCTCGTTTGCGGGGTTGAATCCGCAGCTGGCCGAATCCGGCAAATTCAAGGGCCGCACGCTGATCAGCAAGGCTGGTTCGGGGCGTATCCGCCGAGCGTTGTACCTACCCAGCATCACCGCCATGAACATGAGTGAGCCCCTCATGGCGATGAAAGAGCGGCTGCGCGCCAAGGGTAAAGCGGGCAAGCAGATCGTCTGTGCAGTGATGCGCAAGATGCTGCACATCGTATTTGGCGTGCTCAAGTCGGGTCATCCTTATGACCCGAAATTGGCGCTTGCCCGGTAACGGGCAAGACGGTATCTACACGGAGCAACCCTGTCGACTCCTGTAGCCGCTGTCGAGCACCAGCGAAGCTGCGCACGGGGGCGCAGCCCCCGCAGAACCCGAGGGCTCGTACCTAACCAGCGGCTACCCGATGCGTGAGCCGCCACGGACGGGGGATCAGGACGCAAACAGCTTGCTCAGGCAGGCCAGTTTCTTCTTGTAGGAACGCCGGGCCTCCAGCGCCTCTTCCAGGGTCACCGGAATAAAGCGCGCCTTCTGGTTGGGCTGCATCTGCCCCACCAGGTCCAGGTCGGCGCTGATCACCGTGCCGATCATCGCGTAGCCACCACCGGACACCGCATCCCGATGCAGGACGATGGGCTCCAGCCCCGCCGGCACCTGGATCGAACCGATGGGATAACAACTGTCGACGATGTTCGACGGATCGGAACCGGCACCGAACGGCTGCTCCCGAGGCTGGAAGCCCAGGGCACTGCCACCCTTGAAGCGATAGCCGATGCGATCCGCCTCCGAGCCCACGGTCCAGGGTTCGGCGAAGAAACTCGCCTTGGCCCCCTCGCTCAGGCGTTCGTAATAGAGCCCCGGCACCACCCGCAGACTGATCTCGCCCCCCAGGGACTGGCGCAGCGCCATGGGCAGGCTGGCCCCCGGGCGGCCCTTGCCGCCGGCGATCCCCACCGGCAGCTCATCGCCGGCCGCCAAGCGCCGCCCCTGGAAACCGCCCAGGGCGCCCAGGGCATAGGTGGAGCGGCTGCCCAGCACCAGCGGCACATCGATGCCACCGGCCACCGCCAGGTAGGCCCGGGCCCCGGCCTTGGGAAAGTCGAAACGCAGCACTTGCCCGGCCTTGACCGCGAACGCGGTATCCAGGTGCCTGTCCACGCCGTCGAGCTTGGGCGTCATGTGTGCACCACAGACCGCCACCAGGGCATCGGCAGTGAACTCAAGTTCCGGCCCGAGCAAGGTGCACTCCAGGCCCGCGGCCCCAGCCGGGTTGCCCACCAGTTGGTTGGCGGCGCTCAGGGCGTACTGGTCCAGGGCCCCGGACGGCGGGATGCCCAGGTGATAGAAGCCCTCGCGGCCCAGGTCCTGTACCGACGTGGCCAGGCCCGGTTTGATGACCTTGATCATGCCAACACCTCCTGTAGCGACTTGGGATAACCGACCGGGTCGGCGAGAAAGGCATCCAGGGAAAACTCCACCTCACGGATGCGCAGGTCGAAGCGCCCGGCCTCCACCTCGGCCACCGCGTGGTCATAGGCCTCGCGGTCGATAGGCTTGAACTGCACGATGTCCCCGGGGCGGAAGAACACCATGTGCTGCTTGAGGTAGGCCAGTTGCTGCTGCGGGTCGTAGATCGGTGCCGGGGTCACGCCGAACATTTGGTAGCCACCGGCGCCGCGCACCGAGTAGATGCAGCCGAAGCAGCCGCCATGGCCCAGGGTCAGCTTCGGCGTGTCGGTACGCGGCCGCAGGTACTTGGGCACCTGTAACTGGCGCTCGCGCTGGACCATCTGGAACATGAACGGCAGGCCGGCGACGAAACCCACCATGGAGACGAACCAGGGGGCGCCACTGTGGGCGGCGATGAAGGCGTCGACATCTGCCAGGCCATTGATCCGCGCCGCGTACTCCAGGTCAGTGGCGTCCGGGTCCTGGTGCCGGTCGCGAAAACGCATCAGGGTTTCATGGGTCCAGGGGTCGTTGTACAGCACCGGGATCTCGATGATCCGCGTGTGCAGACTGCGCTCGGCCACGGCGCCGGCCTCAGCCTCGCGCACGGCCTCCAGCAGGGTCTGGGGCGCGATGCGATCCGGATCGAAGCGGATTTGGAACGAGGCATTGGCCAGGCATACGTCCAGTACCCCATCCAGGGCCAGGCGCTCCACCGCGCGGGTGACCGCCATGCCCTTGAAGAAAGCCTCCAGGGACATGCTGTCGCTGACTTCGGCGAACAGGTGCTCGTCGGCACCAAAGCTGTAGCGGATCGGTTGGTTCATGCGACACCTCCGGCACGGCGCCCGGCCAGCCAGGTTTCCAGGGTTGCGGTATGGAAGTCCGCGCCCGCCAGCCAAGGCTCGGCCAGCAGCTCGCGATGCAGGGTCAAGGTACTGGCCATGCCAGTCAAGGTCGTTTGCTCCACGGCCGCCCGCGCCCGAGCCAGAGCCTGCTCGCGGTCGGCGCCATGGACGATCAGCTTGGCCAGCAGCGAGTCGTAGTAAGGCGGCACGGCGTACCCCGGATACAGGTGGCTATCGACCCGCAGCCCCGGCCCTTGCGGCCAGGACAACTCCTGGACCTTGCCCGGGCTGGGGAAGAAGTCCCGCGCCGGGTCCTCGGCGTTCAGGCGCATCTGCAGGGCCGCGCCATTGAGGTGGATATCCTCCTGGCGCAGATCCAGCGGTTCGCCACCGGCAATGCGCAGCATGGCCTGGACCAGGTCGACACCGGTGATCAGCTCGCTGATGGGATGCTCCACCTGGATCCGGGTGTTCATCTCGATAAAGAAGAACTCGCCGGTGCTGTCGTCATACAGGTACTCCAGGGTGCCGGCGCCCTGGTAACCCAGGGCCTCGGTGAGGCGCACCGCACTGCTGCACAACTGCTCGCGCTGGGCGGCATCGAGCACCGGCGACGGCGCCTCCTCGAAGATCTTCTGCCGCCGCCGTTGCAGCGAGCATTCACGTTCGAACAGGTGCACCGCACGCTTGCCATCGCCCAGCACCTGGACCTCGATATGCCGGGCCCGGCCAATGAACCGCTCCAGGTACAAGGCGCCGTTGCCGAACGCCGCCTGGGCCTCGCGCTGTGCCCGGGGAAACTCCTCGGCCAGTTGCGCCGCATCCTCGGCCAGGCGAATACCCCGCCCGCCGCCACCGGCCGATGCCTTGATCAGCAATGGAAAACCCACCGCCTGCGCCGCTTGCAACGCAGCTGGCAGGTCGAACAGTTCGCCGGGCGAGCCGGGCACCACCGGCACCCCGGCGGCCTGGGCGGTACGCCGGGCCTCGGCCTTGTCGCCCATGCGGCGGATGGTCCGTGCATCGGGGCCGACGAAAATCGCCCCAGCCTGGACCACGGCCTCGGCGAACTCGGCATTTTCCGAAAGAAAGCCATAGCCCGGGTGCACGGCATTGGCGCCGCTGGCCTCCAGGGCTGCCAGCAGGGCCTGGATATTCAGGTAGCTCTTGTCGGCCCGGGCCGGGCCGATGATCTGCACTTCGTCGGCCAGGCGCGCGGCCATGGAGTCGGCGTCCGCCTCGCTGCAGGCAGCGACGGTGGGAATGCCCAGGGCCTTGGCCGCGCGAATGATGCGCACGGCGATCTCGCCACGGTTGGCGACCAGCAGCTTGCGAATGGATTCGGTCATGGGACGGCCCTCACTCGACCAGGGTCGCGACGACCTGGCCCGGTTCCACCGGGTCACCGTCCTCGACCAGAAAGGCGCCGACCTGGCCGGCGCTGCCGGCAGTGAGCTCGGAAAACTGCTTCATGACTTCGATCAGGCCGATCACGGTATCGGCGCTGACGCTGTCGCCGACCTCGACGAAAGGCGCCGAGTCGGGCGTGGCCTTGCGGTAGAAAGTGCCCGGCAAGGGGGTGATGACGTTGTATTCGGCCATGTCTGTTTCTCTTGGAATAGTTGTCGAAAGGCAGGCAAAAAAAGCAAAACCGCTTGGAGTCGCGTCGATGCGCGAGGCTTGGCGGGCAACCCCTCAGCGCGGTGCTCGCATCTGGATACCGGCCAGGTCCAGCGCGGCGCGGGTGGCTTCCACCAGGTCCAGGGCACCTGGGGTGTCGCTGTGCAGGCAGATGGAATCGAACTCGATGGCCAGGTCCTCGCCCTCCACGGTGCAGACCAGCCCCTGCTGGCAAGCGCGCAGGACCTTGGCGGCCACCTCATGGGGATCCAGGACCCGCACCCGGCGGGTAAAGACGATGGAACCGCTGAGGTCGTAATCGCGATCGGCGTAGAACTCGCGGATCACCGGTTGCCCCAGCTCCTGGGCGATCCGGCAGATCACCGAGCCGGGCATGCAATACAGCAGCAGTTCGGGCTCGAGTTTCTGCAGGTTCTGTACCAGCAGCCGCGCCGCCTCCTCGTCCCGGGCCAGGTGCATGTACAGCGCGCCATGGGGCTTGATGTGCTGCAACTTAAGGCCCTGGACCCGGGCCAGCTCACGCAGGGCGCCCAGTTGGTAGAGCATGTCGTCCACCAGCTCCTGGGCCGGGGCGTTGATGTGGCGCCGGCCGAACCCCACCAGGTCGCGAAAGCCTGGGTGGGCCCCGATGGCCACGCCCCGCAGCCGGGCCTGCTCGATGGTGCGGCGCATGGTGCCGGGGTCGCCGGCATGAAAGCCGGTGGCGATATTGGCCGAGCTGATGAAACCCATCAGCTCGTTGTCGACGCCATCGCCGATGGTCCACGGGCCGAAGCTTTCGCCCATGTCCGAATTGAAATCCACTGCCTGCATCACTGTTGCTCCAACGTTCGTGACTTCGTGCGATGGACGTTAGAGCGGCCTTGACCCCTTGGGAAGATCTATTATCAGATAGAGCTTGTTCTGAAAATCAGATACATGGACGGATAGAAATGTCGTTGACCCTGCGCCAGGTACGTTACTTCGTGGCCACTGCCGAGATCGGCCAGATCTCCCAGGCGGCGATCCACTTGAACATTTCCCAATCGGCGGTGACCACCGCGATCAAGGAACTGGAAGCGATGCTCGCCGTGCAACTGTTCGTGCGGTCGGCCCAGGGCATGAGCCTGACCGATGCCGGCCGGCACTTCCTCAACCGCGCCTACGTGATCCTGCGCAGCGTCGACGATGCGCTGAACAGCCCGCTGCCCGACTACCGCGCCAGCGGCACCCTGCACCTGGCCGCCAGCTACACGGTGATCGGCTACTTCCTGCCGCACCATCTGCAGCGCCTGGGGCACTGGCACCCGGACGTCACCATCGAACTGCATGAGCAGGAACGCCAGGCCATCGAACAGGGACTGCTGGCCGGACGCTTCGACATGGCGGTGGTGCTCACCGCCAACCTGACCCACCCGGACATCGTCTCCGAGACGCTGTTCAACTCCGAGCGCCGGCTGTGGCTACCGGCCCATCACCAGCTGTGCGAGCGGGCCAGCGTCAGCCTGGCGGACGTGGCCGAGGAGCCGTTCATCCTGCTCACCGTCGACGAAGCGGAACAAAGCGCCATGCGTTATTGGGAACAGGCCGGCCAACAGCCCAGGGTGCGGGTGCGCACCAGCTCGGTGGAGGCGGTACGCAGCATGGTGGCCAACGGCAGCGGCGTGGCGATCCTCTCGGACCTGGTGCATCGGCCCTGGTCGCTGGAAGGCAAGCGCATCGAGACCCTGAGCCTGAGCGATGCGGTCACGCCCATGAGCGTCGGCCTGGCCTGGCGTCGCGACCGCGTCTTCACCCCGGCGATGCAAGCACTGCGGGACTACTTTCGCGATGCGTTCCTCGCCCCCCAGCAACTCTCCGCCCGGCGCTGAAGCGACCCAGGCGACCTTCAGCGATTACGGCCGCTGCGCGCCTGGGCGCAGCCTGCGGCAGCGGCTATACGAAGCCTGGGCGATGCGCCTAAGGAGATACCTACCTGTAGATACCGTCTTGCCCGTTACCGGGCAAGCGCCAATTTCGGGTCATAAGGATGACCCGACTTGAGCACGCCAAATACGATGTGCAGCATCTTGCGCATCACCGCACAGACGATCTGCTTGCCCGCTTTACCCTTGGCGCGCAGCCGCTCTTTCATCGCCATGAGGGGCTCACTCATGTTCATGGCGGTGATGCTGGGTAGGTACAACGCTCGGCGGATACGCCCCGAACCAGCCTTGCTGATCAGCGTGCGGCCCTTGAATTTGCCGGATTCGGCCAACTGCGGATTCAACCCCGCGAACGAAACCACAGCTCGGGCGCTACGAAACTCCTTGAGATCGCCCAGTTCGGCCAGGATCACTGACGCGGTCTTCTCGCCGATACCGTCGATGCTCAACAGCAGATCCCGTTTGCCCCGCAAGTCGGGATCATCGTCGACATGCTGCTTGATCATCTGGCGGGTCTGGACGATGTCTTTTTCGATGTGGCTGATGTGCGACTGGATCGACTCCTGAACCACCGTATCCGCCACTTCCTGGCGATTACGCTCCATCTGCAGCATCTCCTGCAGGTCGTCCAGGCGTCGCAGCAGGACCCGTAGCCGGCGGATCGCCACAGGCTCCGGCGCCCAGGGCGTCAAGGGTGACTCGTGCTTGGCCTGGGCAAAGGCGGCCAGCAACTTGGCGTCCACCTTGTCGGTCTTGTAGTTGATTCCTTCGCTTTTCTTGAAGTAATGGACCCGGGCCGGGTTGACCACGATGACTTCGTAACCCTGGTGGTAGAGGTGCTCTGCCAGGGCTTCGTGATAAACGCTGGTGGCTTCCATAACGACCCTGGCGTCGGGCTGCGCATGCAACTTGAGCCACTGGTCGAGCTGGGCGAAGCCCTCGGCATTGTTGGGAATCTTGCCGCGTGTGCGGTACTTGCCGTTGGGCAGAGGCGTGGCGACATCGAATGTGTTCTTGGCGATATCGATCCCGATGACGTTAGACATATTCTCTTCCTCGGATGCGCGGGTTAAGGATCATCCGTCACTCGGTCTCAGCCTTGTTGATGCGAGCTACCGTGCGATGCAGGGCTCAGGATACCGTTCGGACTTAGCGAGTGAGGTTGAAGAGGAGGAGCTCAATCTACAGTGCAGGCTCAAGGCCTTAGCCGCTGCCCGGCTTCATTCCTCTTCCTCGATGATCAGTCGAGAACTATCGCGTGTGTAAACGCGATAGTCGAGATACAAGCCGCTGCCGAGCTTGCAAGGCGGCTCAGCGATCATCGCCACTGCACGACGGCAGCGGCGACATGAAGCGGCTGGGCCGCTGTATCGGATCAGGGGCAGGACCAGCGCTGGGCGGCGCCGGCGATCTGCCCGGCCAACTGGGCGATGGCCTGCTGGTGGGCCTGCACCAGGCTGCCGAGTTCGACGCCCGCCGGCTGGCGGATCTGGCTGCTGCAGGTCAGGCTGCGGGCCGGGGTGCCTTCGCTGCGCTGGCGCAGGCTCCAGACTACATCGATCAAGGCATAGCGCCCGGGTAGGGATTCGAAGCGCCGCACATCGGTCTGCAACGACAGCACCGGGCGCCCAGGCTGCTTCGGCAGGCCCTCGAGGTTGCGGGTCCCCAGCTTCGCCTCCATCTGGCTGGCCAGCGCATCGTGGAACTCATCCACCAATGGCGCGCTCCAGCGCTGGGTCTCAAGAATCGCCAGGGTGCCGCTGTCCTGGCGCACCACCAACTGTGGCTGGTCCACCTGGACCGGGATGCGCACCGTGGACATCTCGAACTGCAATCCCGAGTTCCTGGCCGTGGCGCCTTCGGTCACCGGCGGCATCAGGGTGTAGTAATGGGTGGGCGCGGAGCTGCACGCGGCAAGTCCCAGGGTCAGGCTCAACAACAGGGCACGGGTTTTCATGGCTGGGCTTCCGGTACGGATTCGCGAACGGAGGAGGATGGCGACTGGTAGGCATCCGGTTGATTGTCCTTGAGGCGTCCGCGAATCAGCGCCTCAGGATGGCGACCGAGGAAGTCGGTGAGCACCCGCACCGAACGGGCCGTGCGCTGCACCTCCTCCATGGCCTGGCCAAGTCTCTGGCGCTGTGGCGAGTCCTCGGAGAAGCTCTCGTTGGCGCTGGCCAGGGTCTTCTTCGATTGCTCCAGGGTTTCGCGCATCTGCGGCAGGACCTGGCCGTTGACCTGCTTGAGGGTCTTGTTCATTTCCGCCAGGCTGGAATCCAGGTTGGCGGCGATGGAATCGATCGGCAGCTTGCTGATCTTGTCCATGGTCGCTTGCAGTTGTTCCTGCAGCTTGTCCAGGCTGCCCGGGACGGTAGGAATCTCCAGCGGCCGGGCGCTGGGGTTGTAGGCCACGGGCTTGGCGTTGGGCACGAAGTCCAGGGAGATGAACAACTGCCCGGTCAGCAGGTTGCCGCTGCGCGCCTGGGCCCGCAGGCCATTTCTGACGAAGGCGCCGATCAGTTGCGCGGAGCGGGCGTCGTCTTCGCCGCCGGTCTGCTTCAGCAGTTTTTCATGGGCCTTGCCCAGGCGCTCGGGGTAGATCACCGCCCCCACCAGGGTCGGGAAGTACTTGCGCTCCTGGTCGTAGTCCAGGTCCATGGACACCACCTTGCCGATGTTCACCCCGAGGAACTCCACCGGAGCGTTGATGGCCAGGCCACGCAGCGCCTGGTCGAAACGCATGCGGATGTAGTACGGGGCACCGTCTGGCGGCGCCAGGGCGGTGTCCTGGTCCCCGAACAGGTTGTATTCGGCGTTCTCTTCAGCCGGCTTGGCGTTGGGGCTGTACTTGGGTTCGACGAAGGCGATGCCACCGGCGAGGATCGACGACACCGACTCGGTGTTGACCTTCAGCCCGTTGGCGCCGAGGGTCACGTCCACCCCGCTGGCATTCCAGAAGCGGCTATCGGTAGTCACGTACTTGTCGTTGGGCGAGTTGACGAAGATCTTCACGTCCACGCCCTTGCCGCTGTTGGCCAACTGGTAGGACACCACCTGGCCGACCTGGATGCGCCGGTAGTAGACCGGCGAGCCGATATCCAGGGAACCCAGGTCATCGGTATGCAGGGTGAAGCGCTTGCCCTTCTGGCCATAGGTGATGGGCGGCGGAGTCTCCAGGCCCTTGAAGCTGTCCTTGCGCTTGTCCGAGCGGCCGGCGTCGGCGCCGATGAAGGCCCCGGACAGCAGGGTGTCGATACCGGAAACGCCACTGGCGCCGATGCGCGGACGCACTACCCAGAACATCGAGTCCTCGGCGGTGAAGGGCTCGGCGGACTGGTCCAGCTCGACCTTGGCCACCACCTTGCGCCGGTCATCGCTCAAGGCGATGGAGGTCACCTTGCCGATCACCACGTTCTTGTACTTGACCTGGGTCTTGTTGGCCTCCAGGCCCTCGGCGGTCTGGAAGCTGATGCTGATCTCCGGCCCGGCCGACATCGATTTGTGGACCACCATCGACAGCCCCACCAGGGCCGCGACAATGGGCACCAGCCACACCAGCGAGACATTGAAGCGTCGCGTGCGCAGCGCCGGGGCGCCAGGGGCTGAGGGGGAACTTGCTGCGTTGGAACCTGGATGATCAGACATCTTCAACCTCTACATCCCAGATGAGCCGGGGATCGAAACTCATGGCGGCGAACATCGTCAGCACCACCACCAAACCGAAAAACAGAATGCCCATGCGCGGGTCGATGGAGCTCAAGGCACGAAACTGCACCAGGGCCGCCACCAGGGCCACCACCAGCACATCGAGCATCGACCAGTAGCCAATCACCTCGACGAAGCGATACAACCTGGCCCGCTCGCGCTGGGCCCAGCGCGAGCGGCGCTGGCAGGTCACCAGGAGAATACCGAGGACGAAGAACTTGATGCCCGGTACCACCACGCTGGCGATGAAGATCAGCAGCGCGATGTCCCAGGAACCGGCTTTCCAGAACTCCACCACGCCACTCATGATGGTGTTCTCGCTGGCATTGCCAAAGATATTGGTGTGCATCACCGGCAACAGGTTGGCCGGGATGTAGAAGATCAGGCTGGCCAGGAGCAAGGCCCAGGTGCGCGACAGGCTGTTGGTCTTGCGCGCATGCACCGCCGAATCGCAACGCGGGCAATAGTGCTCGGATGCCTGGCAGACCTGGCCGCAGGTATGGCACAGCTTGAGTTGATGGTCCCGGGCATAGGGCGGCGTGCTCATCAGTAGCGACCCTCCAGGTCATCCCAGAGGTAGCGGATGTCCTTGCCGGAAATCAGGATGATCAGCACCGTCAGCATCGCCAATGCCCATAGCCCCAGCCCGGGATGCACGTCGAGCATGCCCGCCAGCTTGACGATGGCCACCAGGATTCCCAGCAGGCAGACCTCGAGCATGCTCCAGGGCCGCAGGTGCTCCAGGGCGCGCATGCAGGCCTTGAACCCCGGCGCGGCGCGGCCGAAATTGGCAAAACCCAGCACCCAGCACAACAGGACGATCTGCAGGCCCGGGGCGAGGATGATGGTCAGGCCGGTGACCGCGGCGATCAGGCTGATCCGGCCCTGGGCCAGGGCCTCCACCGATTGCCAGAGCGTCGCTTCGTTGCTCAGGCCTTCGAGGCTGATCTTGATCACCGGGAAGAAATTGGCGAAGACGAACAGCAACCCGGCGGTGATCGACAGGGCGAACAACTGCTGCACGTTCAGGTGCCGGGCGCGGGCCAGCAGCGCACCGCAGCGCGAACACTGCGCCGCCTGACCTTTACCGAGCGGCACGGACTCATACAGGGAGTCGCAGTGTTCGCAGATGATCCAGTTGCGAGAATTAGTCATGTTCTTCAGAAAGCCGGAAGTTTGGCGAGCACAGAGGAAGGCTCTCGCCGCCGGGTATTTTCAGCAAAAGTAGAGGGCAGTGTCTAGTTTTATCCGGGGACTGGACACCACCATCTACGCCATAATAGGCGCCCCCGGAAAACTTCGCCGACCATGACCGACACAGCCCCCTCCTCCACCAAGCTCCAGCGCACGCCCAAGCAGACTCGTGGCCACCAGCGGGTCACGGCCATTCTCCAGGCCTGCGCACGCCTGCTGATTCAACTGGGGGTATCGAACCTGACCATGCACGGTATTGCCCGGGAAGCTGGCACCTCCATCGGTTCGCTCTATCACTTTTTCAGCGACAAGCAGCAGGTACTGGAAGCCCTGGGCCAGGGCCATATCGCCGCCATGAGCGCGATTGCCGAACCGTTGCATGTCGTCGATGAGAGTCATTGGCGGGGCTTGAGTTCCCAACAGGTGATAGAACAAACCACCTTGCCGCTCTTGCAGTACATCGAGCAGCACCCCGACCTGCTGCAGATGCTCACTCCGGGCTATGCCCTGGGCCAATTGCAAGCCCCGGACCTGCACGTACAAATGCAGAACCTCTATGACCGGGTATTGAAGGCGCGCCTGCCCAATGCCAGCGCCCGGCAGCGCGAGACCTGCGTGCAGGCGCTGCTCGGCCTGCCCCTGGGCCTGTTCCAGCGGGCCCAGGAACACCAGGAGCTCAAGCGCGAGTTATTGCTCGAAGAAGTGCCGCGGGCATTGGCGGCCTACCTGGATGTCATCGAGAAACTGCATGGCCCGACCTGAAGCTGGCCCTCAGTGGGCCAGCCGCACTTGCAGCCACTTGTCCCGCAACAGGTCGTAGGCCCAGTGGTAGACATAGGTGTAGGGCAAGAAGAACAACAGCACGCCAATGTCGAGGATCAACGCCTGCATCAGGCTGATATCCAGCCACCAGGCAATCAAAGGTACGGCGAACGCAACCAGGCCACCCTCGAAGAGCAAGGCGTGGATCACCCGGGTCCAGCCATTACGCACCCGCCGCAGACCCTTGAGCGCCCGGTCGAACAGACTGTTGAACAACACGTTCCAGGCCAGGGCCAAAAGACCGATGCACAGCGTCACCACGCCCATGTCCACCATCGGTTTGTCCATGATCCAGGACAGCAAGGGCGTACAGATCAACAACGCCAGCAATTCGAAGGCAACGGCCTGGGCAATGCGTTCGGTCAGGGATTTGTGTGGGCTCATCGCCGCGCTCCTTGAGTGAATGTGCTGGCGATAATCAAGGACCGCATCGATACTTCATAATCAATAACCATCGATCAAGGCGATACATTATGGCATCCAACGAAGTGCTGCTGGCATTCGTCCAGGCCGCGACCCAGGGTTCGTTCTCCGCCGCCGCGCGCAAGCTCGGCAAGAGCCAGTCGACCATCAGCGCCGCAGTGGCCAGCCTGGAGATCGACCTCAATGTCCAGCTGTTCGACCGCTCCAGCCGCAAGCCCGGCCTGACCCCGGCCGGACAGGTGCTGCTGCGCCGCGCCGAGGAGATCCTCGCCGCCACCAGCCGACTGGAAATAGCCGCCAGCCAGCTGTCCCAAGGCATCGAGGCAAGGCTCACCGTGGCCCTCTCCGACACCTACCAGTCCGATCGTTTTGAAAGCTGCCTGAGCGCCTTCGAACAGCGCTACCCGGACCTGGAACTGGAATGCCTGATTGCCGAATGTGAAGACCTGGTGGCCCTGGTACAGACTGGGCGGGCACAGATCGCCTTTGCTGAAATGCAGCTCCAATACCCAGCAGACCTGGAGCACAAGACCATGGATGAGCAGGGCGAGGTGTCGCTCTTCGTATCGCGCCAACATCCCCTGGCCAAGCTGCACCGCGTCGATGAGCAAACCCTGCGGCAACACCGGGAGCTGCGCCTGGCCACCGTGCTCAACCCCGATGAAAGCCGCTCCCAGGGGCGAGTCTGGTCGGCCCCCAGCTACCTGATGCTGATGGAGATGGCCCAGGGCGGCTTTGGCTGGGCCCCGTTGCCACGCTGGCTGGTGGACAACTTCGGCGCCGGCAGGCTGCAGGAACTCAAGGTCCGGGGCTGGCCGCGCCCGGTGGTGGTGGACGCCCTCTGGTCACGCCTGCGCCCACCCGGCCCGGCTGGTAGCTGGCTGCTGGAGCGGATGCTGCAGTAACCGCAGCCTCCGATAGCCACTACAGGCTATGCAAGCGGCGTTCGAGAAACCGTCGCTCCGGGGCTTGCCGAACCAGCTCCAGGGCACGAAGGTAAGACACGCGCGCCGCCTCCACCTGCCCCAACTGGCGGCAGAAATCGGCACGGGCAGCATGCGCCAGGTGGTAGTCCTCAAGGTCGCCACGCTGCAGGATGATCTCCACGAGCGCCAATCCAGCCGCCGGCCCATCGCGCTGGGCCACGGCCACCGCGCGGTTGAGCTCGATCACCGCAGAGGGCTGCAAGCGCAGCAACACATCGTACAAGCCAACGATCTGCGGCCAGTCGGTCTGCGCCGCGCTAATCGCTTCGGCATGCACGGCGGCAATGGCGGCCTGCAGGCAGTAGGGGCCGCCGCGCCCGGTGCGCAATCCACGCTCCACCAACGCACAGCCTTCGTCCATCAACGCTTGCTGCCACAGGGAGCGGTCCTGATCCTCCAACAGGATCAACTCGCCATCGGCTCCCATCCGCGCCGCCCGACGCGACTCGTGCAGCAGCATCAGGGCCAGCAACCCTATCACCTCGGCCTCCGGCAGCAGCTCCAGGAGCAGGCGCCCCAGGCGAATCGCTTCGCAGGTCAAATCCTCGCGGGTCAGCTCGGCGCCAAGGGAGGCCGAATAGCCCTCGTTGAACACCAGGTAGATCACGCGCAATACGCTGTCCAGGCGCTCGGGCAGTTCGTTCAGCGCCGGTACCTGGTAGGGAATCGCCGCATCGCGGATCTTCGCCTTGGCCCGCACGATGCGCTGGGCGATGGTGGCCGGGGCAACCAGGAAGGCCCGGGCGATTTCCTCGGTGCTCAAGTCGCAGATTTCCCGCAGGGTCAACGGCACCTGGGCATCCGCCGCCAGGGCCGGATGGCAGCAGGTGAAGATCAGTCGCAGACGATCGTCTTGCACGTCCTCGCCACTCCAGTCCTCCTGCTCCAATTGCTCCAACTGGTTGGCCAGGGCGGCCTGGGAAGCAGCGAAGCGTGCCCGCCGACGCAAGCCATCGATGGCCTTGAAGCGCCCGACGGACACCAGCCAGGCCCGGGGGTTGGCCGGGATGCCGTCGTCCTGCCAGCGCTCCACCGCCACGAAGAAGGCCTCGTGCAAGGCCTCCTCGGCCAGGTCGAAATCCCCCAGCAGGCGGATCAGGGTGGCGAGGATGCGTCGCGACTGCTCGCGGTAGACCTGCTCCACCAGCGCCTGTACCGCTCCACCGGACTGGCCCGGCATCAGTCCGGCATGCCCTGGGTCACCAGCGTCACCAGGCGCTCCAGGCTCTGCCCCCAACCCTCGTGGAAGCCCATGGCCTCATGGGCCTTGCGGTCGGCTTCGGTCCAATGCATGGCGCGGGCGGTATAGAGGGTTTTTGTGCCCTGCTCCTCGAACGTCACCTCGGCGGTCATGAAGGGTTTGCCGGAAGGAATCCAGCCCGGCACATAGGCATCGGTGAACACCAGCCGCGAGGGGGCGTCGATCTCCAGGAACACCCCCATGGTCGGGTACTCGCTGCCATCTGGGGCGCGCATCAAGGTACGAAACTGGCCGCCGACCCACAGGTCCATTTCGCACTCCGGAGTGGTCATGCCATGAGGGCCCCACCACTGCACCAGCAACGCCGGTTCGGTCCAGGCGCGAAACAGCTTGCGGCGCGGAGCATCGATCAACCGACTGATGGACAATTCATGGGTGGCGGGTCCACGGCCCGCAGTCTGCAAAGTCATCGCGAAACTCCTTTTAGGGTTATCAGGGATTGAGCTCACGTACCGGACGCACTTCCACGCTGCCAACCCTGGCCGCCGGGATCTGTCCGGCGACCTGGAGCGCTTCGTTCAAGTCGCGGGCTTCGATCAGGTAGAAGCCGGCCAGCTGTTCCTTGGTTTCGGCGAACGGGCCATCGGTGATCGACAGCTTGCCGCCGCGCATGCGCACCGTGGTAGCGGTCTGCACCGATTGCAGGGCCTCGGCGGCGAGCATCCGCCCGCTGTCGCGTACCGCCTCGGCATAGGCCAGGCACTCGGCGTCCCGCGGGCTGTCGGGCAGGCTATGCAGCAGTCGTTCGTCGCTGTACACCAGGCATAGGTATTTCATGGACGTCTCCGTGATCGGGCTGATCAACTATGGTCGCTGTTTTGACCTTTGGCGAACCCGCGGCTCAAGGTTCAAGGTCGAACAAGGTAGTGCCGGTTTGCATGTCGAAGGGCGCCGACCAATGCTCGTGCACCACCTGCCACTGGCCGCCCAGGCACTGGTAGGCCGCGCTGACCCGCATCCAGCAGGTCTTGCTCACACCGTCGGCATCGGTGCCGCCGCAATGGGCCAGCCAATGGGCGAACGCCAGCTCGTCGCTGGCCTGCACGTGTAGCTGGTGGAACTCGAAGATCCCAGGGCCTGGGCAGACCTGCATGCAAGCCTGCCAATGCGCACGGTAGGCCTCCTTGCCTTTGAATTGCAGGGCGCCGACCGCATCGAAGGAGACGATGTCATCGGCGTAGAAGCTGACGATCTGCTCGATATCCCTGGCCATCACCGCCTGCCGCCAGTGGTCGATCAGGCTGCGTACGCGGGCTTCACTGGATGGATTGGACATGGCGAAATTCCTCGAAAGGTGAAGTGGATGTCACCGAGCAGGCTGCTCGGTTCATCCCTAGTCGCCTGGGGTTTCGCACAATCGACAATGCAGGTGAAAAAAACCACGCCAACCATGCAGGCACAAAAAAGGCCGCGACATAGCGGCCTTTGGCGGTGGCGGAACTACAGAGCCCGCACCATCTCATGCCAGGCCATGCCGCCGTGGTCCGAGGCCGATGCCTTGAGGTAGACGAAACCGAAGCGCTCGTAGAGCGGCACATGGCGCTCCTTGCACATCAGGTGGATACGCGCCTTGCCAGCGCCAGCCATGCGCGCGATGAACGCCTCCAGCAACTGCCGGGACAGGCCCAGGCCCTGGAAGTCCGGATGCACCACTACCGACATGATCACCACCTCGGGGCCTGCCGGGTCGTGGCCGACCAGTTCCTTGAAGGCCTCGTCGGCCATCTGCACCTCGAAGGTGGCGCCAGAGTTGATGAAACCGGCCACCACGCCCTCGACCTCGGCGACGATGAAACCCTCGGGCCAGGTGGCGATACGCGTGGCGATCTTGTCCCGGGTCGCCGCTTCGTCGCCTTCGTAGGCCAGGGTCTCGATGGCGAAGCAGCGGTCCAGGTCGGCAGGCAGGACGGTGCGGATCAACGGGGTCGGAGCGGTCATGGAACACCAGCCTGAAGTCAGTTGGGGGTGGCCGATTCTAGCAAGGACCCGGCGATATGTATGACCGGCATAGCGTTCGCTGGCCGCCCCGTAAAGCTTTCATATAAGCCCTGGCCAGGCTCGCGCCGAGGGACTATCTATCAGCTCCCCGACGCTTCGCCGCGTCTTGCCAAGGACCTAGACCATGAGCTCTGCCCAGATCGGTTTTTTCGTGTTGTTCGCCATTGCCACCTTCGGTGGCATCACCTTCTACCTCGACTTCTTGCACGAGCGCCGTCGCGACAAGCGCGTATCAGACGCTAGCCAGGCCCGGGCTCAGAGCCCCACCAGGCGATAACCTACCTGCAACTCGGTAATCAGATGCTGGGGCTGGGCCGGGTCGGCTTCCAGCTTCTGCCGCAGATGGGCCATGTGTACCCGCAGGTAATGGGCCCGGTCGACATAGTCCAGGCCCCAGACCTCCAGCAGCAGTTGACGATGGGTCAGGACCCGGCTCTGGCCGCGGATCAGCGCGCAAAGCAGGCGGTACTCGATTGGCGTCAAGTGCACCAACTGTCCGTCGCGGTGCACTTCATGGGTCGCCAGGTCCACCTCGATGGCGCCGAAGTTCACCTTGCTGGTGGCCGCTGCCGTCCCACTCTGGCCATGGCGGCGCAGTTGCGCGCGAATCCGCGCCAGCAGCTCCGGCACGCCGAACGGCTTGACCAGGTAATCGTCGGCTCCGGCGTCCAGGGCGGCGACCTTCTCCGCTTCCCGATCCCGCGCCGAAAGCACCAGGATCGGTACCGCCAGCCAGCCCCGTAGTTCGCTGATCAATTGCTTGCCATCGCCGTCCGGCAGACCCAGGTCGACGATCACCAGGTCCGGCTGGCGGCTGGCCGCATGGATCAGCGCGCGCTTGACGCTGTCGGCCTCGAACACCTGGAAACCTTCGTCTTCCAGGGCGATACCGACGAAGCGGCGGATATTGGCTTCGTCCTCGACGATCAGGATGCGGGGGCTGCTGCTCATAGGGTTTCCATCGAAGGCGGTTGTCCCGCCGGCAAGGTGATGACAAAACTCAGCCCGGCGTCGGCGTGAGGCTGGGCCTCGATCCGTCCGCCATGGGCCTCGACGATACGCTTGGCCAGGGCCAGGCCCAGGCCGATCCCGGCCACGGCCGATTCCTGCTGGCCACGGCTGAAGGCCTCGAACAGGCTGGCCGGGGAACTGCCCTTGGGGCAACCAGGGCCGCTGTCGCTGACCTGCAGGATGATCTGCTGGTCGACCTGGCGCGCGCTGACCTGCACCAGGGTCCCGGTCGGGGTGTACTTGGCAGCGTTGTCCAGCAGGTTGACCAGTACCCGCTCCAGCAACAGCGCGTCCACCTCCACCAGCGGCAACTGCGGCGCCATGGCGACCCGTACCTGATGCCCGGCCAGGGGCTCGCGCAACTGGCGCAGGGCACTGCCGACGATCTCCTCCAGGGAGTTCCACTGGCGATTCAGACGCACCCCACGCTCCTGCATGCGGGCCATGTCCAGCAGGTTCTCGATCAGCCGCTGCATGGAGCCGGCCTGGTCATGGATACCCCGCAGCAACTGCGCCAGGACGCCGTCGGGGGCATGGGGCAAGGCGGCGTCGGCAGCGCCGATGATGGTGGTCAGGGGGGTGCGCAAGTCATGGGAGATCGCCGCCAGCAGGGTGTTGCGCATGCGCTCGCCCTCCATCTGCACCACGGTGCTCTGGGCCACCTCGACGTAGTGCACCCGTTCCAGGGCGATCGCCAGCTGGCTCATGCTGGCTTGCAACAAGCGTTGTTCTTCCGGCTCGCGCAGCCGCTCGGGGTCCGCCAGTTCCAGCACCAGCACGCCACGCACGCGCATCGGCGCCTTGAGCGGCAGGTAGCGCCCCCGGGCTGCCGCCAGGGTATCGGTGCCGCTACCGGCCGGCTGGCCATGATCGTAGGCCCACTGGGCGATGCTCTCGTCCAGTTCCAGGCCATTGGCGCTCAAGGCCCGCATGCGATCGCCGGCATCCGGCAGCGCCAGCCCGACCCGGGCCGCGAACACCCCGCTGAAGGTGCGCAGGGCCACGGCGCAGATCTGCTCCTCGGTGAGCGCCGCCGACAGCTCCCGGGCCAGCCCGGCCAGGGACGTGGCCCGGCGCTCTCCCTCGGCGGCGGTACGCGCCTGGTGGCGCAGGCGCGCGGTGAGCTGGCCGGTGATCAGGGCGATGCCGAGCATCAGGGCGAAGGTGAAGAAGTACTGGGTGTCGTTGACCGTGAACGACCACACCGGCTGGACGAAGAAGAAATCGAAGCACAGCACCGCCAGCATCGCCGCCCAGACCCCGGGCCCACGCCCCAGGCGCAGGGCCACCAGGACCACGGTGAGCAGGAACAGCATCACCACGTTGGCCGGATCAAAGACCTTCAACAACAGCGCCGCCACTGCCGTGGCGGCAAAGCACGCCAGGCTGGCCCACAGGTAGGCCGGCGCACGACTGGGCGCCAGGCCGGCCTCGGGCTTGGGCGCCACGCTACGCTGGCGGTCCGCTGGCCCATTGGCGATCACGATCTGGTCGATTTCCGGGTGCTGGCGACTGAGGCGATCACTCACCGACTGGTGCCAGACCTGCCACACCCGTCGCGGGTAATGACCCAGCACCAGGCGATTGGCGTTGTGCTCGCGGGCACAGGCGGCCAGGGCCTCGGCCACATCCATGCCGGGCAGGGTCGCGGTCTCGGCACCGAACTCGGCGGCCAGGGCCAGGGTCTTCATGGCAGCCGCATACCGACTGGCGCCGATGCCCCGACGCTGGGCCGGCGCCACGTGCACCACCATCCAGTCGGCCTCGAGTTTCTGCGCCAGGCGCGCCGCCTCGCGCACCAGGCGCTCGTCCGCCGGGTCCCCGGCGATCCCCACCAGCAACCGCTCCCGGGCCGGCCAAAGGGCGTTGATCGAGCGTTCGCGGCGGTAGTCGCGCATCTGCGCGTCGACCCGGTCGGCGGTGCGACGCAGGGTCAGCTCGCGCAGGGCCAGCAGGTTGCCCTTGCGAAAGAAGTTGCGCGAAGCCCTCTCCGCCTGGGGCGCCAGGTACACCTTGCCGTCCTTGAGCCGGCGCAGCAGATCGTCCGGCGGCAGGTCGATCACCAGCACTTCGTGGGCTTCGTCGAACAGATGATCGGGCACCGTCTCACGCACACGGATGCCGATGATCCCGCTGACGATGTCATTGAGGCTTTCCAGGTGCTGGACATTGAGGGTGGTCCAGACGTCGATGCCGGCCCGCAGCAGTTCTTCGACGTCCTGCCAGCGCTTGGGATGCCGGGAACCCTGGACATTGCTGTGGGCCAGCTCGTCCACCAGCAATACCGCCGGCTGGCGGGACAGGGCGGCATCCAGGTCGAATTCGGGCAAGGCATGCTCACGGTGCATCAGCTGGTGCCGGGGCAGCACCTCGATGCCTTGCAGCAGCTCGGCGGTGTCGCGCCGGCCGTGGGTCTCGACGATCCCGGCCACCACGTCGCGACCCTGGGCCAGTTCCTGGCGGGCGGCGGTGAGCATGGCGCAGGTCTTGCCGACCCCGGCGTTGGAGCCGAAGTAGATCCGCAACTTGCCGCGTCGGGCGGCCTGCTCGTCCTGCTGCAGTTTTTCCAGCAACGCATCGGGATCGGGGCGCCCATCGCGGGTTGTCGTACCAGTGTCGAGAACAGCCATGTGCATCCTTGAATGAACAAGGCGGCGCTCCGGAGAGCGCCGCCTTGCGAGTCCTGTCAGACCAGGCCGAGCCCGGCCAGCAGCATGTCGATCAGTTTGATCCCGGCAAAGGGTACCAGCACCCCGCCCAGGCCGTAGATCAGCAGGTTGCGGTTGAGCAACGCCGCCGCCCCGATGGAGCGGTACTTCACGCCCTTGAGCGCCAGGGGGATGAGGAAGACGATGATCAGGGCATTGAAGATCACCGCGCTCAAGATCGCCGAGTTCGGGCTGTTCAAGTGCATCACGTTCAACGCCGCCAACTGCGGGTAAGTAGCAACGAACGCGGCCGGTACGATAGCAAAATACTTGGCCACATCGTTGGCCACGCTGAAGGTGGTCAGCGCGCCACGGGTCATGAGCATCTGCTTGCCCACCTCCACCACCTCGATCAGCTTGGTCGGGTTGCTGTCCAGGTCCACCATGTTGCCGGCTTCCTTCGCCGCCTGGGTGCCGCTGTTCATGGCCACGGCCACATCAGCCTGGGCCAGGGCCGGGGCGTCGTTGGTGCCGTCGCCGGTCATGGCCACCAGCTTGCCCTTGGCCTGGTAATCGCGGATCAGTTGCAGCTTGTCCTCGGGCCGGGCCTCGGCGAGAAAATCGTCGACCCCGGCCTCCACGGCAATGGCGGCGGCGGTCAGGCGGTTGTCGCCAGTGATCATCACGGTCTTGATGCCCATGCGCCGCAGCTCGGCGAAGCGTTCCTTGATCCCGCCCTTGACCACGTCCTTGAGCTCCACCACGCCCAGGGCCTGGGCCCCGTCGCTGACCACCAGCGGCGTGCTGCCACGGCGCGAGACTTCATCGACCTTGGCCTGCAGGGCTGGCGCAAAGCTGCCGCCCAGGGCCCCGATGTGGCGGCGGATGGCATCGGCGGCGCCCTTGCGGATGCAGCGACCCTGGGGCAAATCGACGCCGCTCATGCGGGTCTGGGCGGTGAAGGGCACGGCACTCGCACCCAGGGTCGCAAGGTCGCGCCCAGCGATGTCGAACTGTTGCCGGGCCAGGACCACGATGCTCCGCCCTTCAGGGGTTTCATCGGCCAGGGACGCCAGTTGCGCGGCATCCGCCAGTTCGCTGTCGCGGATCCCCGGGGCCGGCAGGAAGGCGCTGGCCTGGCGATTGCCCAGGGTGATGGTGCCCGTCTTGTCCAGCAGCAGCACGTCCACGTCACCGGCCGCCTCCACCGCGCGGCCGGAGGTGGCGATGACGTTGGCCGACATCATCCGGCTCATGCCCGCCACGCCGATGGCCGACAGCAGGCCGCCGATGGTGGTGGGGATCAGGCACACCAGCAGCGCCACCAGCACCGTGGCACTGACCACGCTGCCGGTGCCGCTCATGGCCACAGCGAACAGCGAATAGGGGCTCAGGGTGACGATCACCAACAGGAACAACAGGGTCAGGCCCACCAGGAGGATGGTCAGGGCCACCTCGTTGGGGGTCTTCTGCCGCCGCGCCGATTCCACCATGGAGATCATGCGGTCCAGGAAGGATTCGCCGGGGTTGACGCTGATGCGCACCACCAGCCAGTCGGACAGCACCTTGGTGCCGCCGGTGACCGAGGAGAAATCACCGCCGGCCTCGCGGATCACCGGCGCCGACTCACCGGTGATGGCGCTCTCGTCCACCGTGGCCACGCCTTCGATGACCTCGCCGTCCAGGGGCACCAGGTCGCCGGCCTCGATCAGCACCACCATGTCCTTGCGCAACTCACTGGCGGCCATGGGCAGCCAGGCGGCGCCGTGCCGTGGCTGTTGCAGCAACTTGGCCAGGGTCTGGCGCTTCATGCCCTTGAGGCTCGCCGCCTGGGCCCGGCTGCGGCCCTCGGCCAGGGCCTCGGCGAAGTTGGCGAACAACACGGTGAACCACAACCACAGGGTGATGCTCAGGATGAAGCCGCTGGGGGCCTCGCCCTGCCCGCCCAGGGACTGCAACCACAGCAAGGTGGTGAGCAGGCTGCCCAGGTAGACCACGAACATCACCGGGTTCTTCCACTGCGCCTGGGGCAGCAGCTTCTTCACGGCATCCAGGCACGCCGTTAACAACAACCCACGGTCGAACAAAGCTATACGAGCGTTCTTACTCATGATCGGCGTCTCTTACTCACTGGCCGCGAGGGGCGAGGCAGGCATGGGCGCCAGGGCGTCCAGTGCGAGGTTCAGTTGCAGCACATTGACCCGGGGCTCGCCCAGCAGGCCGAAGGTGCGGCTTTCGCTGTGTGCTTGCAGCAGGGCTTGCAGCTCGCCCGGCGGCAGGTGCCGTGCGCGAGCCACCCGCTCCAGCTGCAGCCGGGCGTTGGCCAGGGAGATGTGCGGGTCCAGGCCGGACGCCGACGCCGTCACCGCGTCCACCGGCACCAGGCTGTCGGCGGCCAGGCCATTGAGTTGGCGGTAGGTACGGGCCCGCTCGGCGACGCTGTCCAGCAGCTTCTGGCTGGTGGGCCCCAGGTTGCTGGCACCACTGGCCCCGGCGTTGTAGGGCTGCGGCACGCTCTTGCTCGGGTCCAGCGGATCGCTGCCCAGGGTCATGCTGGGCCGACCCTGGAAATACTCCGGCCGCTGGAAGGCCTGGCCGATCAGGCTGGAGCCCACCACCAGGCCGTTGCGTTGCACCAGGCTGCCCTGGGCCTGGAACGGAAACAACAGGTTGGCCAGCAGCGTGGTCGCCAGCGGATAGGCCAGGCCGGTCAGTGCCAGGCACAGCAACGCCGCCACCAGCACCGGGCGCAGCAGGCCCTTGAACAGCACCGCGGTGGTGCCCTGGGTTTGCATTTGCGTAGTCATCACAACCCCTTACTTGTAGGTCTGGCCGGCCAGCAACTGCAGTTGCTCCACCAGCGGGCCGAGCGCGAGCGCCGGCAGGAAGGTCAGGCCACCGACCACCAGCACCACGAACACCACCAGGAACATGAACAGCGGGGTCGCGGTGGGAATGGTGCCGGCGCCGGCCGGGATGTTCTTTTTCGCCGCCAGGGAGCCGGCCACGGCCAGCATCGGCAGCATGGTGAAGAAGCGCCCCATGAGCATCGCCAGGCCGATGGTGGTGTTGAAGAACGGCGTGTTGGCGTTCAGCCCGGCGAACGCCGAACCGTTGTTCGCGGTACCCGAGGCGTAGGCGTAGAGCACCTCGCTGAAACCATGGGGACCCAGGTTGTTAAGGCTGTTGAGGGTGTCCGGCCAGAGCGCCGCCAGGGCGGTGAACCCGAGGATGCAGATCGGATGCGCCAGCACCGAGAGCATCACCAGCTTGATCTCCCGGGCCTCGATCTTCTTGCCGAGGAACTCCGGACTGCGGCCGATCATCATGCCCACCAGGAACACCGTCAGCAGGGCGTACTGGATCAGGTTGATGAAGCCCACGCCGTCGCCGCCGAACACGCAGTTGAGCATCATCTGCGCCAGGGGTACGAAACCGCCCATGGGGGTCAGCGAGTCGTGCATGGCGTTCACCGAGCCGGTAGTAGCACCGGTGGTGGTGGTGACGAACAGCGCAGTGTCAGCGATGCCAAAGCGCAGCTCCTTGCCTTCCATGTTGCCGCCGCTCTGGGTCGCCGACAGTTGCTGGTCGGCTCCGGCCAGGGTCAGCAGCGGGTTGCCGCTCTGCTCGGCAGTGAACACGATGGCCAGGAAGCCTGCGAACATCACCAGGAAGGTGCCGAAGAACACCCATCCCTGGCGCCGGCGCAGCAGCATGCTGCCGAAGGTGTAGGTCAGCGCCGAAGGAATCAGCAGCATGCTGAGGATGTGCAGGACGTTGGTCAGCGGCGTCGGGTTCTCGAACGGGTGCGCGGCGTTCATGCTGAAGAAACCGCCGCCGTTGGTGCCGATGTGCTTGATCGACTCGAAGCTGGCCACGGCGCCGACGATCAACTGCTGGCGGCCACCTTCCAGGGTGGTGGCCAGGGCCTCGGAGTCCAGGGTCTGGGGCATGCCTTGCCAGACGTAGACCAGCGCCATCAGCAGGCACAAGGGCAGCATCACCCGGTACAGCACGCGGATGAAATCCACCCAGTAGTTGCCGATGTCCGCCGAGCTGGAACGGCTCAAGCCACGGATGAAGCCGGCGGCGGCCACCACTCCGGCGGTGGCGCCGACGAACATCAGGAAGGTGATGGCCGCCATCTGGCTGAAGTTCGACAGGCTGCTCTCGCCGGAGTACGCCTGCCAGTTGGTATTGGTGATGAAGGAGGCGGCGGTGTTGAACGCCAGGTCCGGGCTCTGCGCCGCCAGCCCCAGCGGGTTCAGGGGCGTCAGCCCTTGCAGGCGCAGCATCAGGTAGCCCAGCAGCATCATCGCCGCGTTGGACAGCAGCAAGGCCGAACCGTAGCGGGCCCAGCCCATGGCCTCGCCAGGGTCGATCCCCAACAGGCGGTAAGTGGCGCGCTCCGCCAGGGCATGGCCACGGCCGCTGAAGACCCGCGCCAGCCACTTGCCCATGAGCACGGCGAGCCCGGTCATCAGACCGAGGATCACCGCGTATTCCAGCACAGTACTCAACATGTCGATGCTCCGTTCAAATCTTGCCCATGGCGACGATGCCCAGGGCCGTCAGTACAAAGAACCCCAGGGACAGGCCCACGAAGATCAGGTCGTACATGGCTGGTTTCCTTTCTCGAGAACGCCCCAGGGGCGCATGCAGGTAGGTGGCGAAGACTGGGAGCGCGCATCAGAACTTCTCGGCGCGGATCAGTGCATAACCCAGGTAGGCGAACAGCAACACAGCGCAAAAACCACTGGCGCCGTAGATGAATGACAGTGTCAGCAAGGCAGCTCCCCTCGAATGCGTTGAGGTCGCACCAGGGGCGTTATCAGCAACCCATGGCGCAACCGTTCGAGGCGCCCGGCAAGGGGCGCCGACAGGGAGTCGGGAACGAGCCGTCCACCGCCCTCCTCTGCGCCACGCAGGTTAGGTGAGCGCGCATCAAGGCCGGGCACTGATTGCAGGGGGCGGTATTAAGACGGCATAAAGATTGCGTTGGACGCGCTGTAGATCGGGGGCGGACTACGCCCCCCGCCAGCTTCAAGCAGCCTTGAGAGGCAGCCAGATTTCCACGACCCCGGTGCCGGTATCGGGGTTGAAATCGGCGCTATAGCGTTCGAACGAGGGTTCGTCGGCAGCCTGGCGCGCGGACTGCGGCAACCAGGTACGCCAGATGTAATCGAAGGTACGGGGCAGGTCCTGCAATGAGCCACCGTGCTCGAATACGGCATAGTGCTGCGACTGCATTTCGATCCAGCGGTAGTGTTCCGGCAGATCGTCGAGCTTGCTGATCTCGACCCCGGCGATGTACTCGAAACCGCCTTGCCCGTCTGGGTTGGAGTGCACGCCGTAGGTCACGTCATTGACCTGGCCCGGCACTTTGCCGACATGGGGAATGAAACGCTGCCACAGCTGGCTGATCGCCTGGGCGCTGGCAGGAACGAAGCGCTGGCTGAAACCGGCGACCAACAAGAAATGCCCTCTTTCGAAGCGCGGCTCTGGACCTGTGCCTGGTTTTTGCTCATCCATGAATGCCACTCCTGCCACTGAAAAATGGGTTCGAGGGCAAGTATAGAAGCCCTTGGACGGCTCTTGGCTCAGAGCGCCGGAAGGTCGCTTACCCGGGCATCGACAATAAACTCCTGGTAACCGGAAAGGATCACATACACCGCGAAATAGCAGAAGATCGCTGCAGATGCCAGGTAGGAATAGCGCAATAGCTTGTCCCCCAGCAGCTTGCCGCCCTGGGTCGCCGCCAGGCACAGCCCCAGGGTCCAGGTCAGCCCGGCACAGAAGAAGCCGCCAAGGAACAAGGCGGAGTCGACGATGCTGCCACCTCCGGAGCGGGCAATCAGGGTGCCACCCACGGCGGCGAACCAGAGGATCGCACTGGGAGAGGACATGGCCAGGAAAATCCCCCGCAGGAACTCCTTGCGCGGCGAGCCCCGCTCCACCTCCCCGGCGGTATTGAGCAACGCATCGTGATGGATCGCGGCGTAGAGCATCTTCGCTGCGAAATACACCAGCAGCGCCGACCCACCCAGCCAAAGTACCCAGCGCACCGTCTCGTACTGCAGCAGCACGGTCATTCCGGCCAGGGCCAGCAGCGCATAGATCAAGTCACCGAAACAGGTTCCCAGGCCCAGGCAAAAGCCCTGGAAATAGCCACGCTGCATGGCCAGGGTGATCATCGCGATATTGGCCACGCCGATGTCCAGGCACAGCGAGAGGCTCAGCAAGAAGCCGCTGGTAAACTCCATCATTCATCCTGTTTGCTGCTGTTGTTCGAAGGGCTTGCGGGCCTTGGGGAGCGCTTGAAAAACCACTCGGGCAGGTATCGCCCGCAACCGTTGCAGGCAAGAAGCGTGCACGTTATAGCGACAAAGCCTGCGCTCTCGCAAATCCCCGGGCGGCCTGCAAAATAATTTTTCGCTCCTCTGGACAAGCCCTCGCCGGCGCCTTTATCGTCTGCCTCGCAGGCCACCGCAGTGGCCAACGTCGCTCGGACGGTTCCGGGCGCTTACGTCTATTCGAGGCAACAATGGCCGAACAAGGTTCGCCGCGCCGCTTTGCGCGCATTGATCGACTCCCCCCCTACGTTTTCAATATCACTGCCGAGCTGAAGATGGCTGCGCGTCGGCGCGGCGAAGACATCATCGACTTGAGCATGGGTAACCCCGACGGTGCGACCCCGCCGCATATCGTCGAAAAGCTGGTGCAGGTCGCCCAGCGCGAAGACACCCATGGCTATTCCACTTCCAGGGGCATCCCACGGCTGCGCCGGGCGATTTCCCGCTGGTACCAGGAGCGCTACCAGGTCGACATCGACCCGGAAAGCGAAGCCATCGTCACCATCGGCTCCAAGGAAGGCCTGGCCCACCTGATGCTCGCCACCCTGGACCACGGCGACACCGTGCTGGTGCCCAACCCCAGCTATCCGATCCATATCTACGGCGCGGTGATCGCCGGCGCCCAGGTGCGCTCGGTGCCACTGGTGCCCGGCGTGGACTTCTTCGCCGAGCTGGAACAGGCCATCCGTGGCTCGATTCCCAAGCCGAAGATGATGATCCTCGGCTTCCCGTCCAACCCCACCTCGCAATGCGTGGAGCTGGACTTCTTCGAGCGGGTGATCGCCCTGGCCAAGCAGTACGACGTGCTGGTGATCCACGACCTGGCCTACGCCGACATCGTCTACGACGGCTGGAAGGCCCCGTCGATCATGCAGGTGCCCGGGGCCAAGGACATTGCGGTGGAGTTCTTCACCCTGTCCAAGAGCTACAACATGGCCGGCTGGCGCATCGGCTTCATGGTCGGTAATCCGGAGCTGGTCAGCGCCCTGGCGCGGATCAAGAGCTACCACGACTACGGCACCTTTACCCCGCTGCAGGTAGCCGCCATCGCGGCCCTGGAAGGCGACCAACAGTGCGTGCGCGATATCGCCGAGCAGTACCGGCAACGGCGCAATGTGTTGGTCAAGGGCCTGCATGAGCTGGGCTGGATGGTGGAGAACCCCAAGGCCTCGATGTACGTCTGGGCCAAGATCCCTGAAGCCTATGCCCACCTGGGCTCGCTGGAGTTCGCCAAGAAGCTGCTGGCCGAGGCCAAGGTCTGCGTCTCGCCGGGCGTAGGGTTCGGCGAGTACGGTGACGATCACGTGCGCTTTGCCCTGATCGAGAACCAGGACCGTATCCGCCAGGCCGTACGCGGCATCCGCGGCATGTTCCGCGCCGACGGCCTGGTGCACAAAGGCGCGTGATGCAGCTTCTGTAGGAGCCAGGTTTGCCGGCGCTGAACGATAACGCAGCAAGCCAGCCATCGCGGGCAATCGAGCGTCGACCGGCCGCTCCTACAATCGAACAGGCACAAAAAAACCGCATCGCTGCGGTTTTTTTGTGGGCGGCGTAGCGCAGGAGGTCAGACCACCAGCGACAGCAGCAGGATGAAGATCAGGCCCACCACCGACAGGATGGTCTCCATGGCCGTCCAGGTCTTGAAGGTTTCGGCCACGGTCATGTTGAAGTACTGCTTGACCAGCCAGAAGCCGGCATCGTTGACGTGGGACAGGATCAGCGACCCGGCGCCGGTGGCCAGCACCAGCAGTTCGCGGTTGACCCCGGGGATCATCCCCACCACCGGGACCACGATCCCGGCGCCCGTGATGGTGGCCACGGTGGCAGAACCGGTGGCGATGCGGATCACCGCCGCTACCAGCCAGGCCAGCAGGATCGGCGAGATCTGCGCGTTGACCGCCATATGGCCGATCACATCACCCACGCCGCTGGTCACCAGCATCTGCTTGAAGCCACCACCGGCACCGATGATCAGGATGATCGCCGCGGTCGGCGCCAGGCTGGCGTCCAGGAGCTTGAGCATGCGCTTGGAGTCGATGTTCTGCTTGTAGCCGAAGGTGTACAGCGACAACAGCAGCGCCAGGAGCAAGGCAGTGATCGGGTGGCCGATCATGTCCATCCAGATGCGGAAGAAGTGTCCGTCCGGCAGGGCCACGTCGGCGAAGGTCTTGAGCAGCATCAGGAACACCGGCAGCAGCACGGTCACCAGGGTCACGCTGAAGCTGGGCAGCTCGCTGCTCTGGGGTTCGCGGGCCAGCTGGTCCACCAGTTCCTGGGATGGGTTGCCAGGAATGTACTTGGCAATGAAGGTGCCGTAGATCGGACCGGCGATGATCGCCGTGGGCAGCGCCACGATCAGGCCGTAGAGGATGGTCTTGCCGATATCGGCGCCGAACACGCCGATGGCCAGCAGCGGCCCCGGGTGCGGCGGCACCAGGCCGTGGACTGCGGACAGGCCGGCCAGCAGCGGGATACCGATCTTGATCAGCGAGACCCCGGTACGCCGGGCGACGATGAACACCAGCGGGATCAGCAGCACGAAGCCGATCTCGAAGAACAGCGGGATCCCCACCAGGAAGGCGGCGAACATCATCGCCCACTGCACCCGTTCCTTGCCGAACGAGCGGATCAGGGTCTGGGCGATCTGATCGGCGCCGCCGGACTCGGCCATCATCTTGCCGAGCATGGTGCCCAGCGCCAGGATGATGCCGACGAAGCCGAGCACGCCACCGAAGCCGTCCTGGAACGCCTTGATGATCTTGTCCACCGGCATGCCCGAGGTCAGGCCCAGGAAGCCGGCCGCGATGATCAGGGCGATGAAGGGATGCAGTTTGAAGCGGGTGATCAAGACGATCAGCCCGATGATGGTGACCACTGCATCAACCAGCAGATAGGTCTCTTGGGACATGCCAAACATGAGTTTGCCTCCGGTTTGTTGTTTTTATTAAAGCGTTAAAAACAAGGGCCGAGTGGGATAGCGCTACCTTTTTCGAGGCGACACTTAGCGTGAAGGTTCGAGGCCATTTGCCAGCCACCATTGGTGGGCCAGCTCGGCCAGGCGCAGGACGCTCAGGTTGCTGGCATCCAGGGCCAGGGTGAGCGGCTCCCCCACCGGGGATTCGAGGGTGGCGAACTGGCTGTCGATCAGGGTCGATGGCATGAAATGCCCTGGCCGGTGCGCCACGCGATCGGCGGCGACTTGCGGCGTCAGTTCGAGGAAGACAAAGCCCAGGCCGGGGGTCGCGGCGCGCAGGCGCTCGCGATACTGGCGCTTGAGGGCCGAACAGGTCAGTACCGGTTGCTGGCCGGCGGCCAGGGCACGGCGCAATTCCTCGCACAGGCTGTCGAGCCAGCCGGCACGATCGTCGTCGTCGAGGGGGATTCCGGCACTCATCTTGGCGATGTTCGCGGCAGGGTGGAACGTATCGCCTTCAATGGCCGTGGCACCGCTGCGCTGGCACAGGGCCTGGCTGACGCTGGATTTGCCACAGCCGGCAACGCCCATGATGACCAGGGCGGTAATAGGTTGACTCATATAAGACCTCAGCGCGCAGACAGCGCTACCTTCGCTAGTTCTAGTTCTAGTACAAAAACAGTGTCTGCCGACGCCTTCTTGTCATTTTTGTGGGTTGCCGCGTATATAGTCCGCCAAAACCAAAGAGCGAGGAGTCAGGCACACCTCGCTCACGCATTGCAGCTGTTTTAGGACAGCGCTACCTTAGTGACTTGAATTTTGTTTGGCAAGCCGTCTGATGACCACCCAGAAGAACGATAAAAATTCCCGTACCACGGGCCGCCCAACCCTCAATGAAGTCGCACGCCTGGCTGGCGTCAGCCCGATCACCGCCTCCAGGGCGCTGCGCGGCGTCAGCAGCGTGGCCACCGAACTGGTGGAGAAGGTGCAGAAGGCGGCGCTGGAGCTGAACTACGTGGTCAACTCCGCCGCCCGCGCCCTGGCCTCCGCCCAGAGCCAGTCGGTGGTGGTACTGGTGCCGTCGCTGTCGAACCTGCTGTTCATCGAAACCCTGGAAGCCATCCACCAGGTGCTACGACCCAAGGGCTTCGAAGTGCTGATCGGCAACTACCACTATTCCCGGGACGAAGAAGAGAACCTGCTGCGCAACTACATGACCTACCAGCCCCGGGGCCTGCTGCTGACCGGTTTCGATCGGACCGAAAGCGCCCGGCGGATGATCGAGGCCAACAACATTCCCTGCGTCTACATGATGGACCTGGACAGCGCATCCGGGATCAACTGCGTGGGCTTCTCGCAGCTCAGCGCCGGGGAGACCGCCGCCCAGCACCTGATCTCCCGTGGGCGCCGGCACCTGGCCTACATCGGTGCGCAACTGGACCAGCGCACCCTGCTGCGCGGCGAAGGCTTCCGCCGGGCCCTGCAGGCTGCCGGGCTGTACAACCCGGACCTGGAACTGCTGACCCCCCGCCCCTCCTCCGTGGGCCTGGGTGGCGAGCTGTTCCTGCAACTGATGCAGAGCCAGCCCCAGGTGGACGCGATCTTCTTCGGCAACGACGACCTGGCCCAGGGCGCCCTGCTGGAAGCCATGCGCTGCGGCATCAAGGTTCCCGAGCAGGTGGCGGTGCTGGGCTTCAACGACCTGCCGTCCTCGGAATACATGGTGCCGCGCCTGAGCAGCATCAGCACGCCACGGGAAGCCATTGGCCGGCGCGCTGCCGAGCAGATGCTGACCCTCCTGGCCGGCAACAGCGTGGCCGAACCGGTGGTGGACATGGGCTTCGAGCTAAGGGTCCGCGAAAGCACCTGAGGCGCCTCAGGGGCGCACGTTCAAGACACCGAGCAACAAGCCGAAACCCACCAACACCGCGCCGAACAGTTGATCGATCCGGCGCTTGTAGGCCAGCAGCCGGCCAGCGATGGCCGGCGCCGAGAAGAACAGCGCCACCGCCACGAACCACAGCACATGGGCCAGGACGATGATCGCGCCGTAGCCCAACTGCACCGGCAAGCGGGTTCCCGGCTCAATCACCTGCATGAACAGGCTGAGGACGAAGATCATCGTCTTCGGGTTCAGCGCATTGGTCAGTAGGCCACTGCGCAGGGCCGCCCAACCGGACATCACCTGGCGCTGCACCAGCGCCTCCTGCCCTGCCGACGCCGGGCTGCGCAGCAGCTTGTAGCCTAGGTAGATGAGGTACATCGCCCCGGCGCTCTTCAGCACCGTGAACCACAGCAGCGACTGCTGCAGCAGCACTCCCACCCCCAGCAAGCTGTAGCCGATATGCAGCATGACCCCCAGCCCGATGCCCAGGGCAGTGAGCACGCCGTGGCGCCGCGAAAGCATCAGGCTATTGCGGGTGACCAGGGCAAAATCGGCGCCCGGACTGAGCACCGCGAGAATGGTAATAGTGAGTACGACTAACAGTTCGGTCACGACAGCTACGCCTTGGTTATAGAATCAGGCGCTACTGTATGGGGACCTCGACGGAAACAGCCAACGATGAAAACTGACACCCACGGTGATAAAAACTCACAGTCATTGCGTCGCCGCCTGCCGCCCCTGGGAGCCCTGCGCTGCTTCGAGGCAGCGGCGCGCCTGGAGAGCTTCACCCGCGCCGGTGCCGCCCTGCACTTGACCCATGGCGCCATCAGCCGCGCCGTACGAGCCCTGGAAGAAGACCTGGGTACGCCGCTGTTCGAGCGGCGCAGCCACCGGGTCTTCCTCACCCCTGCTGGCCATGAACTGTTGCACAGCGTGAGCCAGGCCCTGGACCTGATCGAAGGCACCACCAGCCGCTTGCGCGCATCCGAACCCAAGGCGCCGCTGGTGCTGTCCTGCGAGCCAACCTTGTTGATGCGCTGGCTGATCCCGCGACTGCCGCAATTCCAGGCCCAGTACCCTGAGGTGTCGATCCAGTTGCTGGCCGGCGGCGGGCCCTTCTCTTTCAATGCCGGGATCGACCTGGCGATTCGCCGCAACGATTTCACCTGGAGCCACCCAACCCAGGCCCACTGGCTATTCGACGAGAGCATCGGCCCAGTCTGCCGCCCCGAACGCCAGGCCGATTGGGCGCCCCTGGACCAGGGACTGGCGCGCCTGAGCGAACACGCACCACGACTGCACAGCGCCACCCGCCCCGAGGCCTGGCAGCAGTGGTTGCAGCGACAGCGACAGCCAGGCCAGGCGACGCCCCAGGAACAGGTCTTCGAGCATTTCTATTTCAGCCTGCAAGCAGCGGTGGCAGGCCTGGGGGTGGCCATGGCGCCCTGGCAACTGGTGCGCGACGACCTGGCCAGTGGGCTGCTATGTGCGCCTTTCGGCTTCATCGCCGATGACAGCGCCTATTACCTGCTGGCGCCACAGCCCATCGACGAAGACTCGGCGGCCGGGCAGTTGCTGCGCTGGCTGCGCCAGCAAGCCCTGCCGACTGGCTAAGCCCCTGGCATCAGCGGCTGACCCAGGGCCGGGTCCTGGCCGCTGAGCAACTGCACCAGGGCCAGGGCGCCCTTCTGCAACGGCTGGTTCTTCAGCCATACCGCATGCACCGGCAAGGTCAGGCCGTTGTCGATGTTCTTGAAGCGCAGGCGCTGCAGGCGCCCGGCCGCGAACAACGGACGCAACACCGACAACGGGAAGTTGCCCCAGCCGATACCCGTTTCCACCATGTGCAGGGCCATGGCCAGGCTGTCGGTACGCCAACGGGATTCGCCCACCAGGGGCCGGGTGTCGCTGATGGGCAAGTCGCGGCTGGCCACCACCACCTGGCGTACCTGGATCAGGTCCTCCAGGTACAAGCTGCCGTCGCTGGCCTGGAACAGCGGATGGCGGGCGGAAATACAGGCCGTCATGCGCTCGCTGCCCACGTACTGGAAGTACTCCAGGGCATTGACGCTCAAGCCGGCGAACGCCACCGCGACACTGACCCGCCCATCGTGCAGCAACTGCAACACGTCGTCCTGCGGCGCACAGAGCACCTCTACCTCAAGCAGTGGATGGCGCTCGGCAATCAGCTTGATGGCCGCCAATACCCGTTGTTTGTCGATGTCGTCCACCACCGCCACCGACAGCTTGCTCTCAAGGCCCAGGGACAGCTCGACGGCATGCACCTGCAGTTGCCGCAGCTGGTCGGCGATCAAGCGCGCATGGGGCGCCAGGGACAAGGCCAGGGGGGTGGGCACCGGCTCGCGATGGCTGCGGTCGAACAAGGCATAACCCAGCTCGGCCTCAAGGTTGGCGATCCCCATGCTCACCGCCGAGGGCACCTTGCCCAGGAACCGGGCAGCCGCAGAAAAAGATCCGCGCTCAAGCACGGCAAGAAACAACTGGATGCTGTCACTGGAGAAATTCATGGCGCCAACCTATCAGAAAACCTGAAAGCTTCCGACTTTTTCTGTCACTCCAACTGAAGTTATCGTTCACGCCCCTGCCAGCTAAGCCCTGGCCACTCCATTCAAGACAAAGGAACCCCCATGCAAGGCGTGAAACGCAAACTGGTCTACGTCTCCCTGTTCGAAGTATTCGGCATGACCTTCTCGGCCCTGGGCCTGGCCTTGCTGTCCGGCACCTCGCCCACCAGCACCGGCCCACTGGCCGTGATCATCACCAGCATCGCCGTGACCTGGAACTTCATCTACACCAGCCTGTTCGAGCGCTGGGAAAGCCGCCAGGCCTCGCGCACCCGGACCGTCAAGCGGCGCATCGCCCATGCCGTGGGCTTCCAGCTGACACTGATCGTGTTCCTCATCCCACTGATCGCCTGGTGGATGAACATCAGCCTGGTACAGGCCTTTCTCCTGGACTTGGCATTGATCCTGTTCATTCCTTGCTACACCTTCGCCTTCAACTGGCTGTTCGACAAAGTCTTCGGCCTGCCGGCCTCGGCCTTGCCCGATCCCGCCTGAGGCTTGCAAACCGTATCGAAGGCCACATCACCGTCGCCGCCGCATCGCCACACTGATAGATTCCCATGGCCGTCCGAACCACGAACAAGGAAGCGTCATGGGAACCCCCTGCAGAATTCTCGGTAAAGCCTCGTCCATCAATGTCAGGAAAGTCTTGTGGACTTGTGAGGAGCTTGGCTTGCCCTATCAACAGGAAGACTGGGGCAGTGGCTTTCGCTCGACCCACACCCCCGAATTCCTGGCCCTCAACCCCAATGCCCAGGTGCCCGTGCTGATCGACGAAGCCGGCGTCCTGTGGGAATCCAACAGCATCTGTCGCTACCTGGCCAACCTGCACCCAGGCAGCGGCCTGTTGCCGATCGCTCCACGGGCCCGGGCCCTGGTGGAACAATGGATGGACTGGCAGGCCACGGAACTCAATCCTTCCTGGAGCTACGCGTTCATGGGCCTGGTACGCCAGCACCCCGACTGCCAGGACAGCCGGCGCCTGGGCGCCAGCCTGCAGGTCTGGAATGCCAAGATGCAGATCCTCGAACAGCAGCTGGCACGTACACAGGCCTACGTTGCCGGTGACGATTTCAGCCTGGCGGATATCGTCCTCGGGCTCTCGGTCAATCGCTGGCAAATGACCCCCATGGAGCACCCGGACTTCCCCGCCGTGGGCGCCTACTACGAGCGCCTGAGCCAACACCCGGGGTTCCTGTTGCACGGGCGCAACGGCACGCCATGACGCCACCGGCTTTGCCAGGAAGCGGCAAGAACTGTCCGCTTTCTGCCCCCGGCTCCCTACCGACAAAAGCAAACCATTGATTTAAAATGACTTAAATATCGGCATGGAATTTGCTGTATCAATAACCTAGTTCCCTAACACAGGTTCCAGATCATGTTGGTCAACGCCCAGAACTCCGTTTCGGTGCAGCCCACTTCGCGCACCGATATGGACCCGACTACTGCCGCCGCCAGCGCTCTGTACAGCGGCATGCTGCAACAGGCCCAGAATTCCGTGACCGTGCCGGCCAGCCAGTCCAGCCAACAACAGCAGATCAACAGCGTGACTGACAACGTCAACGCAGCCTTCGCCAAGACTCGCGTCCTGCTGCAACAAGCCACGCCACCCGCCACCAGCGCGCCACAGGCCAACAATGCCACCCAGAGCGATGCCATGTCCGAATTCAAGGACTACATGAGCAAGACTCCGGAGCAACGCCTGCGCGACAGCATCCTCCAGGAAATGGGCCTCACCGAGGATGATCTGCAGAGCATGTCTCCCGAACGCCTGATGGCGATCAACCAGGAAATCTCCCAGCGTATGCAGGACAAGCTGAAACTGGCCAAGCAAGAGCAGCAGTCCAACGACAGCATGAAGCCGGTCGAAGAGAAATTCCTCGCCTCGCTGTAATCACGCGCAATGAAAAAGGGTTCCCTGCGGGAACCCTTTTTTGTGCCCGAGCGCCTACTGCAACTGCAAGGATGAGTTGAACTGGCTGATGGCATCCACCACATGGCGCGAGCCTTGCTGGATCTCCAGGATCACCTCCCCGGCTTCATTCGCCAACTCGACCCCGAGCCCGGTACGACTCAGGCTCGACTGCATGCTGCTGACCGCGCTCTTGGACAGGTCGTGGTTCTTGCGCACCACCTCGACGATCTCCACCGTCGCCTGGCTGGTACGGGCCGCCAAGCTACGCACCTCGTCCGCTACCACCGCAAAACCTCGCCCATGCTCGCCAGCCCGGGCAGCCTCGATGGCCGCATTGAGCGCCAGCAGGTTGGTCTGGTCGGCGATCCCGCGGATGGTCTGGACGATGGTGCCGATGATCTCCGATTGCTTGCTCACTGCATCGATACTGAGCGCCGCCGCATTCAGGTCATGGGAGATCTGCTGGATGATCTCCACAGTCTGCTGTACCACTTCCGAGCCCTTCTGGGCGCAGGCGTCGTTCTGCACCGACGTACTGTGGGCCGACTCGGCCGCCGATTGCAGCGTGGTCATCTGTTGGGTGATGTCACTGGCGAACTTGACCACTTTGTACAAGCGCCCCTTGGCGTCGAACAAGGGGTTATAGGAAGCCTCGAGGAATACGGTCTGGCCATATTTGTTTTCCCGCTCGAAACGGTGGGAATGGTATTCGCCGCGATTCAACGAAGCCCAGAACTGCTTGTACTCGGTCGATTCGGCTTCGGCTCGGTGGCAAAACATGCTGTGGTGCTGGCCGACGATTTCGTTGAGCGAATACTGCATGGTCTTGAGGAAGTTATCGTTGGCCGTGATGATCCGGCCGTCCGGACTGAACTCGATGATCGCCATGGAGCGCCCGATAGCATTGAGCAGGCTCTGGTTCTCATGCTCCAGATGAATGCGATCGGAGATATCCGAGGCCACCTTGATCACGCTGCGCACTTGGCGATTGGCATCGAACACCGGCATGTAGCTGGCTTCAAGCCATATTTCCTCGCCCTTCTTGTTCAATCGCACGAAGGTATCGCTGATCGACTCCCCCCGGGCGAGGTCGCGCCACAACTTGTTGTAGGCCTCGCTGCGATAGAACTCTTCCTCGCAAAAGATCCGATGATGCTTGCCACGTATTTCCTCGACCGAATACCCCATGACCAGGCAGAAATTCTCGTTGGCATCGAGCACGATACCATCGGGGGAAAACTCGATCATCGCCATGGAGCGACTGATGGCCGCCAACTTGCCATTGGCTTCGTCCAGGGCGCAATTGAAGCGCTCGATTTCCAGCAGGTCAGCCTTGTGATGTAGGTTAAACATGGTTGTATCACCTTCAACGCTGTCTTTTGTTTGACGGAATTTCCTAGTCTTTCAACTGATCCACCACAACGTTCATAAAGCATGGCAAGCGCCCTCCCCTATACGAGAGGAAGTGTCAGGTGATAAGTGATGTTTAATCGGAGAGTCCGTGTTGCAACGCTCTTATCAAGCCATCCTTTACTTGATGACCCATGACCGGGTCGGACCTAACAAAGAAAGCAGGCTCCATCTAATTTCAACGCTCCTGACCCGCTGGTGCCTCTAGTTGCGCACTCTTGCGGCTATCGGTAACACCGGTACGGCTGCAAAAAATAGTTGCAGCAACATCAACTACAAGAACATGAACATCGCAAAAGCAGACACTCCAATGCCAACAGATACGAATTTTCACGTTTGAGCATAGACAGCCAATGCCTCTATGCAAGGCCACTAGTCAGGCTGTTTTCACAACTTCCAGGGCACTGGAAGTCATTCGCGATAAGTAACAAATAAGACATAAACATGGCTTATCAGAAGATCCTGGTGCCGGGCATCTAGAGTCGTTGCAGGTGCTGCCCGGCAGGGTATCTAACGCGCTTCGAGAGTAGCCAGGAACGCCTGCGCCATGGCGCCTGGCTCTCGCCCGGGGGCGGACACCAGCGCGAACTCTCGCTCCACCGTGGAACTCAAGGGCAGCACCCGCAAACCCTGGCGCTGCTCGGGCAAGGTGCTCAGGGGAACCAGGGTGACCCCCAGCCGTTCGCGCACCAGGCTGAAGGCACTGCTCCACTCGCGTACCTCGACCCGTATATCCGCCAGCGTCAACCCGGCAGCGGCAGCCAGGCTGCGGGCGTTCACCGAACAACCACCGGTGGCCAGGATGAAAGGCTGCTCCAGAAGGCTCGCCAGGTCGATGCTCGGCTCCGGCCAGGGATGATCCTCAGGCAATACCGCCACCCAGGAGTCGCGCCCCAACAGCCAGGAGCGACGTCCGGGATCAGGGTTGAGCACCACCCCAAGGTCCACCAGCTGCGCATCGAGCAAGGCATGCACCTCATCATCGCTGACTTCCAGTTGCACCACCTCGATTCCCGGATACAGCTGGTTGAAACGGCGCAACAGCGGTGGCAGGAAGGTCGCCAGGACCACGGGAAAACCCGCCAGGCGCAGGCTACCCTGGGGAATGCCCCGGGCCGCTTCCACCTCTCGGCGGATCTGTGCCAGGGCTCCGAGCATCACTCGCGCCTGCTCCAGGACCTGCAAGCCAATCGCGGTGGGCAGGGCCTGGCGATTGTCGCGAATGAACAACTGCACACCCAGCATGTCCTCCACCTGGGCCAGGGCCTGGCTGGCCCCGGACTGGGTCATGCCGACCTGTTCGGCGGCGCGGGTGATGGTGCCGCGTTCGGCGATCGCCACCAGCAGGCGCCAGTGCATCAGGTTCATCATGGCAGTAGCTATCCTTATGGCCGCTTTCTGAAAGATTAATTTTACCCATGCTACCAGCGTCCACGACACTGGCTCGCCCCCTTACTAGAGACCTGCCGATGAAACTCTATTACGCCCCTCAAGCCTGCTCCATGGCCTCCCATATCATCCTGCGCGAACTGCAACTGCCCTTCGAAGCGATCCGTGTCGACAACCGCAGCAAGCGCACCGCCGACGGCCAGGACTTCCTCGGCATCAACCCCAAGGGTTATGTGGCCGCCTTGCAACTGGACAACGGCGAGGTGCTCACCGAGGGCCCGGCCATCCTGCAATACCTGGCTGACCTCAAGCCCGAGAGCGGCCTGGCTGCCCCCAATGGCACCTGGCAACGGGTGCGACTGCAGGAAACCCTGAACTTCATCACCACCGAGATCCACGGCCCCCTGGGCTACCTGTTCAACTCGGCCTTCGATGAACCGGCCCAAAAAGTGTTCCGCCAGAAGCTGGCCAAGCGCCTGGCACTGCTGGAGCAGACACTGGAACGCCAGGACTACCTGCAAGGCTCACAATTCGGGATTGCCGATGCCTACCTGTTCACGGTGCTGCGCTGGACCGCCCTGTTCGCCATCGAGCTGGCGAACTGGCCGGCCCTGGTGCGATTCCAGGCCCGGGTAGAACAGCGCCCGGCCGTGCGTGATGCACTGGCAGTGGAACTGGCCTGAGTCCTCTCCCTCTGCCGGACACGGCCCCAGAATGGCCTGTGCTTGGCGGAGGGTTTCCTTATAATCCGCGCCTCTTGCCAACCCTTTGCGCGCCCATGCCCAACGTCCATATCAGCCTGCTTAGCGAAGCTTCACGCCCCTTGCTGAACAAGTTCTATCGCCAGCACCGGTCAACCATGCGTGCCTCCGGCGAGGGTCAGCTGTGGGTGCTCAGGGATGACGAGATCGTGGCGGGGATGAGCCTCACACCAGTGGAACAGGGGCATTGGCTGACGGGTTTGTTCGTCGCCCCACGCAGCCGGGGCCAGGGCCTGGCCAGGCGCCTGATCGAACAGACGCTGCAGGAGACGCCGGGGCCGGTCTGGCTATTCTGCCACCCGGACCTGGAAGCCTTTTATCAATGCCTGGGCTTCACTCGCGATCCCCGACTACCGCCGCCCCTGGTGGAGCGACTGGCCCGCTACCAACGCAGCAAACCCCTGCTGGCCATGGCCAGCAGGGATGGTCGGGCCTGAGCCTCGGCGTCAGTCGTCAGCGTTGGGATCGAGGTCGGGAAACAGCACCTGGGTGAAACCGAACTTGCGAAAATCACTGATGCGCGATGGATACAGCCGACCAATCAGGTGATCGCATTCATGCTGCACCACCCTGGCATGAAAGCCCGAAGCCACGCGCACTACAGGCTCGCCCTTGGGGTCGAAGCCTTCATAGCGAATATGCTGGTAACGCGGCACCACGCCCCGCATGCCGGGGACCGAGAGGCAACCTTCCCACCCCTCTTCCTGAATCGGGCTCAAGGGGGTGATCAGCGGGTTGATCAGGATGGTCTGCGGCACCGCCTCGGCCTCGGGGTAACGCTCGCTGTGTTCGAAGCCGAAAATCACTAGTTGCAGGTCGACACCGATCTGCGGTGCAGCCAGCCCTACGCCGCCCACGCTCTCCATGGTCTGGAACATATCGTCGATCAGTTCCCACAGTTGTGGGCTATCGAACATCTCGGGCGGTACCGCAGGAGCGACGCGCAGCAGGCGCTCGTCACCCATCTTGAGGATTTCACGGATCATGTTCAGGCTTCGTCTGTGCTCGGCTGGAGCGAGTGGTCCCGACCCAGTCCCGAAATATGTTGTTTGTCGCCGGGGCCGCCAAAGTCCTTTTCACCAGGATCCTTGCCTTCAGCCGACATGTGCTCGATCACCGCATTCATCTCTGCCCCCAGCAGCAGCACTGCGGACGAGATATAGAAATACAGCAACAACACGATGATCGCGCCGATACTGCCATACATCGCGTTGTAGTTAGCGAAGGTTTTCACGTAGTAGGCAAACCCCAGGGAGGCGACGATCCACACCACCACCGCCAGCACCGAACCTGGGGTGATGAAGCGAAATTTCTGCTTCACATCGGGCATCACGTAGTACATCAGGGCCACGGCCACCATCATCAACAGCACGATCACCGGCCAACGCAGGATGGTCCACAAGGTGACGATGAAATCCTCCAGGCCCACCTGCCCTGCCAACCACGCCATCACCTGCGGGCCCAGCACCATCAATGCCGCGGCGGCCAGCAGCATGCCGGCGATGCCCACGGTGTAGAAAATCGACAGCGGGAAGCGCTTCCAGATCGGCCGCCCCTCCACCACGTCGTAGGCGGCATTCATGGCGCTCATCATCAGCCGCACACCCGCCGAGGCGGTCCAGAGGGCGATGACGATACCCACGGACAACAAGCCGCCCTTGGACTGCTGCAACTGGTCGATCACCGGATTGACCTGCTCCAGGGCCTCGTGAGGCAACACCATCTCAGCCTGCATGCGCAGCCAGGAGAAAAAGTCCGGCAGGTGCAGGAAACCGATCAGGGCGATGAGAAACAGGATGAAGGGGAACAACGAGAACAGCATCTGGTAGGCCAGGGCCGAAGCGTAGGTGGACATCTCATCCGCGATGAACTCATTGACCGTACGAATCAATACGCGGTGCAGGGGCAGGCCTTTGAGGTCCGGAAAAATCATAGCGTCTCCTTTCGCCGCAAAAAGATTGAAGTCGCTGGCGACTCAGGGGGCGTTTTCTACAACAAATTAGCCTAGTTGGCGAACCACAACCACGGCCATCGGCAGATTGCCAGGGCCCATGCATGACGACGGCCATCCGCGGATGGCCGTCGTGTCAACTACAGGGTACGCCTGCTCAGGCCTTGTCGATGGTCTTCTTCACTGCATCCTTGGCCTTGCCGAGTGCCTGCTGGGCTTCGCCCTTTTTTTCCTGCAACTTGCCTTCGGCCTGCAACTTGCTGTTGTCGGTGGCCTTGCCGATGCCTTGCTTGACGTTACCGATGGCTTCATTGGCCAAGCCCTTGGCCTTATCCGCTGCACTACCCATGGTATTTCTCCGGTGAGTTGTCGTTGGTCGAATCAGGAACAAAATGCCTCGTTGCCCAAGATTGACTCGAAGCGCTTGCGCAGAGTTTCAATTATTTTTATTGGGCCTTTCATCGCCGACCCACGGTTGCACTTTATGTTTGCCAGGCAACCCGGGAGAATGCTCGCCCTGTTCAGGCCAGGCCCTGAAGATCCAATTTTCGTAGGAAGCTTATGAAACTCGATAAAAAGCAGGCTATCGCCCGTAGAAACCAGGAACTGGGCGGGGCGGTGCTGGACGTCAACAACTGCCAGTTCGCGGAGCTCAACCGCAACCGCAATATCTGGTGGTTCGACATCCTGCTGGCCCGCCTGGCCGTCGGCCAGCACGAATGGCTGCACCTGCTGCTGCATACCCCGAGTACCGACCAGCTGATCCACCTGAAGGTGCCCACCGCCTTCCTGCGCAAAAGGCGCGAGGGCCTGGTGGTGCGCAACGAAGGCAAGCGCAAGTCCGCCCTGAGCCTGGAGCTGAGCGCCGACAAGGACTCGTTCCTCAAGGATGTACGCCCGGCGGGTACTGGCGTGGGCTTCGCCCAGTTCCGCCAGTAACCTCTTGGCGCAGAAACAGAAAAGCCCCGCACTGGCGGGGCTTTTTCTGACTGCTGCGAGTTACTTCTTCACGCCGAGCTTCTTCAGCTCTTCATCGCGCAATTCGCGGCGCAGGATCTTGCCGACGTTGGTGGTTGGCAAGGCATCACGGAACTCCACGGCCTTGGGCACCTTGTAGCCGGTGACATTGGCCCGCATGTGGGTCATCACCTGCTCCTTGGTCAGGGTAGCCCCCGGCTTGACGACGATGAAGACCTTGATGGTCTCGCCGGACTTCTCGTCCGGCACACCGATCGCCGCGCATTGCAGGACGCCTGGCAGCGAAACGAGCACGTCCTCCAACTCGTTGGGGTACACGTTGAAACCCGAGACCAGGATCATGTCCTTCTTGCGGTCGACGATACGGATGTAGCCATTGGGTTGAATCAACGCAATGTCGCCCGTCTTGAGCCAGCCTTCGCTGTCCAGGACTTCATCGGTGGCGTCCTGGCGCTGCCAGTAGCCCTTCATCACCTGCGGGCCCTTCACGCACAGCTCGCCGACTTCGCCCAGCGGCAATTCCTCACCGGCATCGTTGACCACCCGGCACAGGGTAGACGGTACCGGAATGCCGATGGTGCCGACCTGGATGTTCTGGGCCGGGTTGACCGTGGCCACCGGGCTGGTCTCCGTCATGCCGTAGCCTTCGCAGATCGGGCAGTTGGTCACGGACTTCCAGCGTTCGGCGGCTGCCAGTTGCAGGGCCATGCCGCCGGAGAGGGTGACCTTCAACGCGGAGAAATCCAGCTTGCGGAACGCCTCGTTGTTGCACAGGGCAACGAACAGGGTGTTGAGGCCGACGAACCCGCTGAACTTCCACTTCGACAGTTCCTTGACCATCGCCGGCAAATCCCGCGGGTTGCTGATCAGGATGTTGTGGTTGCCCATGAGCATGATGGCCATGCAATGGAAGGTGAAGGCATAGATGTGGTACAGCGGCAGAGGGGTGATGAGGATCTCGCAACCTTCGTTGAGGTCCGAGCCCATCAGTGCCTTGCACTGCAGCATGTTGGCCACCAGGTTGCGGTGGGTCAGCATCGCGCCCTTGGCGACACCGGTGGTACCGCCGGTGTACTGCAATACCGCCACTTCGCCGTTGGCGGGGTTGGCTTCCTGGACCGGCTGGCCCTGGCCCATGCGCAGCGCATCATTGAACTTCACGGCCTGGGGCAGGTGGTAGGCCGGCACCATCTTCTTCACGTACTTGATGACGCTGTTGATCACCAGGCGCTTGAGCGGGGGAAGCAGGTCCGCCACCTCGGTGACGATCACATGCTTGACCCCGGTCTTGGGCACCACGGCTTCCGCCAGGTGGGCCATGTTGGCCAGGCAGACCAGCGCCTTGGCACCGGAGTCGTTGAATTGGTGCTCCATTTCCCGTGCGGTATACAGCGGGTTGGTGTTGACCACGATCAGGCCAGCACGGATCGCACCGAACACCGCGATCGGGTATTGCAGCAGGTTGGGAAGTTGCAGAGCGATTCGATCACCGGGCCGCAAATCGGTATGCTGTTGCAGATACGCGGCAAAAGCCCCGGACAGCTCGTACAGTTCACCGTAGGTGATTGTCTTGCCGAGGTTGCTAAAGGCCGGCTTATCGGCGAAACGTTGGCAGGACTGCTTCAATACCGCCTGAATATTCGGATACTCGTCTGGATTGATATCGGCAGCAATCCCAGCTGGGTACTTATCCTTCCAAAAGTCTTCGATCATGGAAGCCCACTCCTCAGCAACGCGAATTCATCACCGCATTCGATGCGATTTTTATTGGGTGTGTGTTTTTTATTGATGTCTTAATTTGTGGTGAGTCTGGCTTTTTTCTAGGCCGAGAAGTCACAAAGCGCGCCGAGAGTAGCAGCTTTGGAAAAGGCCGCCTAGAGCCAAAAAAGGCCTGAATAGTCACGGATATGACTCAAGACCATTTAATGGTCATTTTTAGAGTAAAAATTCTACAACCCTGAATTCCGCTCTGGTCCGCGGCTTTGCGCCCGACCAAAGCAGAGCGGGCAAGCCGTCGAACCGACCGGCTTGCCCGCGCAAGGTCGAGCGGACGGACCTCAGGCGATATCACGCAACTCGCGACGCAGGATCTTTCCCACTGGAGTCATCGGCAACGACTCGCGCAAGACGATGTGCTTGGGCACCTTGTAGCCGGTGAAGTTTTCCTTGCAGTAGGCCTTGAGTTCCTCAAGGCTGACCCCGGTTTCACGGGGCACCACGAACAGCTTCACGGCCTCGCCGGAACGTTCGTCCGGCACTCCGATTACCGCGCAGTTGGCCACCTTCGGGTGAGCCATCACCACATCCTCGATCTCGTTCGGATACACGTTGAAACCCGAGACGATGATCATGTCTTTCTTGCGATCGACGATACGCACGAAACCATCTGGATCGATGACGGCAATGTCGCCGGACTTGAACCAACCCTCGGCATCGAGCACCTCTGCCGTGGCCTCGGGTTTGTGCCAGTACCCCTTCATGATCTGCGGGCCCTTGATGCACAGTTCGCCACGCTCGCCCAGGGCCAGCTCCACGCCCTGGTCGTCGATGACCTTGACGAGGGTGCCAGGCACCGGCAAGCCGACGGTCCCCAGGCGTGAACTCTCGCCATAGGGGTTGGTGCAAGCCACCGGCGAAGTCTCGGTCAGGCCATAGCCCTCGGTGATCCGGCAACCCGTGATCTGCTGCCAGCGCTCGGCCGTGGCCTTGACCAGCGCCGTGCCACCGGAGTTGGTCAGCTTGAGGTTGGAGAAATCCAGGTGCTTGAACTCCGGATGCTCCATCAGCGCGACGAACAACGTGTTCAGCCCCAGCAATGCCGAGAAACGCCAGTTCTTCAGTTCCTTGATGAAGCCGCCGATGTCCCGCGGGTTGGTAATCAGCACATTGTGGTTGCCGGTGACCATCATGCACATGCAGTTCGCGGTGAAGGCATAGATATGGTACAGCGGCAGCGGCGCCACCATTACCTCCTGACCCTCGCGCCACTGGGTGTGGCCGTCCGGCCCGTGCTGGCCGAGGCAGGCACGAACCTGCTGCATATTGGCCACCAGGTTGCCATGGGTCAGCATCGCGCCCTTGGCCAGGCCTGTAGTACCACCGGTGTACTGCAATACCGCCACATCATCGAGCCCCGCGGCCTGGGGCTTGAGGCTCTGGCCACGCCCCAGGCGCAAGGCGCTCTTGAAAGAGATGGCCTGGGGCAGGTGGTAGGCCGGCACCATCTTCTTCACCTTGTCCACTATGGTGTTGACCAGCCAGCCTTTGGCGGCGGGCATCAGGTCGCCCATCCTGGCCTCGATCAGGTACTGGATATCGGTGTCGCCCTGCACCTCCTGGACCTTCTGCCCGAACATGTTCAGGTAGACCAGGGCCCGGGCCCCGGAGTCCTTGAACTGGTGGCGCATCTCCCGCGCGGTGTACAGCGGATTGGTGTTGACCACGATCAACCCCGCACGCAGTGCACCGAACACGGCGATCGGGTATTGCAGGACATTGGGCATCTGCACCGCGATGCGATCCCCAGGAGCCAGGTCGGTCTGGCTCTGCAGGTAGCCGGCGAAAGCCGCGCTGTAGCGCTCCAGCTCGGCGTACGTCAGCGTCACCCCCATGTTGCTGAAGGCCGGGCGATCGGCAAATTTCTTGCAGGAACGCTCAAACACCTCGATCACCGACTTGTAGGCCCCCAGGTCGATCTCGTTGGGGACTCCGGCAGGGCGCTTATCATTCCAGAAATCAGGTTGCATTATTCTTGTCCTCTTATTTGCCTGAACGGTCCTGGCCACCTCTGTAACGCTGTCAGCGGCGGGGCTCCTGGGACGTTAGCAGCTATGGCGATTCAGGCAAATATGCGCGAGTGTGTCATTAATTGTGTGAATCTTGCGTCCAACAGGCCTGCGAATCAGACGCACGTCCGGCGATGCGCTATAAAGTGCAGCGTCTTCGAGCAAAGGAATAGCCATGACCCACGACATGTTCTGGTTGACCACGAGTGATCATCAGCGCCTCTTCGTCAACCAGTGGCTGCCAGAGAGCCCGCTAAAGGCCGTGATCCTGCTGTCCCATGGCATGGCCGAGCACAGCGGCCGCTATGCACGCCTGGCCCAGGCCATGTGTTCTGCGGGCTATGGCGTCTATGCGCCAGACCAGCGCGGCCATGGCCAGAGTGCCGGACACGGGGTCCTCGGCCACTACGCCGACCATGGCGGCTGGAACAAGGTGGTCGGCGACCTGGCCAGCCTCAACCAGCATATCGGCCAGCAGCATCCCGCCACGCCCATCGTGCTGCTGGGGCACAGCATGGGCAGCTACATCGCCCAGGCCTACCTGCTGCACCACAGCGCCAGCCTGTACGGGGCGATTCTCAGCGGATCCAACTTCCAACCCGTGGCCCTGTACCGTGCCGCTAGCCTGATCGCTCGCTTCGAACGCTGGCGCCAGGGCGGCCAGGGACGCAGCGCATTGATCGAGTGGCTGTCCTTCGGCTCCTTCAACAAGGCCTTCAAGCCCAATCGCACCGCCTTCGACTGGCTCAGCCGCGATCCGGCGGAGGTCGACAAGTACGTCAACGACCCGCTGTGCGGATATCGTTGCACCAACCAGCTATGGATCGACCTGCTGGGCGGCCTGCAACAGATCAGCAAGATCACCAACTTGGCGCAGATCGACCCGGGCCTGCCATTGCTGGTGATGGGCGGCGAATGTGATCCGGTGAGCGATGGCAAGCGTCTCAAGGATCTGGCCGGTGCTCTGCGCGAGGCCGGCAGCCAGTGCCTGCAGCTCAACATCTACCCGCAGGCGCGCCATGAGCTGTTCAACGAGAGCAATCGCGACCAAGTAACCCAGGACGTACTGACCTGGCTGGAGCAGGCACTGCAGCACCGCCGCCCAGCACGCTCTGAATAGAGCTGCGCCAGTACGCTCATTTATCTGTCAGAGGATTTCCGCAAGATGACCCAGGTGACCAACACACCTTACGAAGCCCTGGAGGTCGGCCAGACCGCCCAGTACAGCAAGACTGTCGAGGAGCGTGATATCCAGTTGTTCGCCGCCATGTCCGGCGATCACAACCCGGTACACCTGGACCCCGAGTTCGCCGCTGCGACCATGTTCAAGGAACGCATCGCCCACGGCATGTTCAGTGGCGCCCTGATCAGCGCCGCAGTCGCCTGCGAGCTGCCTGGCCCGGGCACCATCTACCTCGGCCAGCAAATGAGCTTCCAGAAGCCGGTGAAGATCGGCGACACCCTGACCGTGCACCTGGAAATCCTGGAAAAACTGCCCAAGTTTCGCGTACGCATCGCCACCCGCGTGCTCAACCAGCGCGATGAGCTGGTGGTCGACGGCGAAGCCGAGATCCTTGCCCCGCGCAAACAGCAGACCGTGACCCTGCCCACCCTGCCGGCCATCACCATCGGCTGAGGCCTGGGCAAGCCCCTACTTGCCACTCCCCTCTTCGACCTGGACGCTGGCGGTCATGCCGGCGCTCAGGTTGACACCCTCGGGCACCTTGTCGAGCTTGATCCGCACTGGAATCCGCTGGGCCAGGCGTACCCAGTTGAATGTCGGCTCCACCTCGGCCAGCAGTTGCCCGTCAGGCGTGGCGTTGCGGTCAGTGATCCCTCGGCTGATGCTTTCGACATGCCCCTGCAAGGCCTCCCCGGCGCTCATCAGCCAGACCTTGACCGGGTCACCAACCTTGATCCGCGGCAATTTGGTTTCCTCGAAGTAGGCCTGTACATAGAACGTCGAGTCGTCGATCAGCGCCATCACCGACTGCCCGGCATTGACGTAATTACCCTCGGCCAGGCGCAAGTTGGTGATGTGCCCGTCACGGGGTGCATGCACCTGGCTGCGCGCCAGGTTCAATTCAGCGACCTTGGCTTCGGCCTGGGCCTGGCGCAGCTCGCCACGGGCGATGCCGGCATTGATCTGGGCATTTTCCCGCAGCTCGGCACTGATGGCCTGGGGCCCCAGGGCAGCACGACGACTGGCCTCATGCTCACGCAAGCTCAATTGCTGCTGGCGGGTCTGCACCACCGCCTGGGCTTTTTCCAGGGCCGCCTCGAAGCGATCGCGGTCGATGCTCAGCAACAGCTGCCCGGCCTTCACCGACTGGTTGTCCGCCACCTTGAGTTCACGGACCCAGCCGGATACGTCCGGAGCCACGATCACCACGTCAGCGCGAATTCGGGCATCGCGAGTCCAGGGGGTAAGCATGTAGTACTGCCACAGGTGATAACCGGCGAAGACCGCCAGCGCCACCAGGCACAAGGTAAACACGACACGTACGGGTGTACGCATGATCAACTCCTTATAAAGGCCCGAGAACGAGCGTCACCACCGTCAACACACAGACGTACAGGGCACAATCGAACAAAGCCTCGTGCCAGATCCAGCGCCCCAGCCCGGTGGCTCGCACCAGGAGGCGCAACCCGCCGGTAATCAGCAGCGCCAATAGCACATAGATCAGGAACGGGCTGAGCAACACCCCACCCAATGCCCACTCACGCAGCCCCATGACTGTCCTCCTGCTGCCGGCACCAACTGCGCCAGCTGTTTTGCAATTGCCACACTGCGCCCTTGGCCAGCTTCAGCGCATCGCTGGAAGGGTACTGCTCCAGGGCCTGGAGCAAGGCTGCACCCGGCGCGACCAGGGCATCCTGGCGACTGCCCGCAGGTCCTTGCTGCAGGACCTTCTGCAATTGCTCGAAGTAATCGCGTTGCGCCTTGCTCGCCGGTACCTGGGCCACCGCAAGGCTCAAGCGCAGGTGCATCAACTCATCGCCGATATCCAACCCCAGCAGGCCATCGTCCCAACGGCTGCGGGCCGGCTCCGGCAGCTCCGGATAATGTCGTGCCAATTGCAACAGCCGATCGGCCATGCGCCCACCGAACCAGCTTTCGGCGCCCCGCAGATTGCGCCGAGTCAGGCGCACCAGATCGCTCAGGGTCGCCGCCAGCAAACGTCGACCGTGCCAGGCCGGATCACGCAGGATCAGAAGGTGGAAGGCCAACACGGCAGCGCCCACTCCCAACACCATGGCCTGGGCACTGTTGAAGAAATTGGCCACATCGAAGCTCATCCGGTTCATCGGCGAGATCAGCACAATGAAATGCAGGCAGAACGACGTCGCGGTCGCGCCGATCTGCGGCTTGGCCATGCCCAGGGCACCAAGGAACAATGGCACGCCCATGGCCATTGCCAGCATCGGGAAGCCACTCCACTGAGGCAGCAGGATCTGCCCGACCACAAAGGCCGAAGGGACCGCCAAAAAGATCCCGCGCATGAAGCTCATGCCGATCTGCGCGCCGTTCTCCCGACTGGCGAACAGGCCACACACCACGCAGGTCAGCAACATCGCCCCGGAAGCGGCGGGCCAGGCCGTGGCCAGCCAGAAGCTGGCCACGGCCAGGAACGCCAGGGCGCTGCGGGCGCCGAATACCAGGGCCAGCGAGAGATCACGATGGGGGCTCAGGTTCGCCGGTTGCTCCAGCGGTGCCCGCCCCTGCTCCACCGCATCCAGGGCCAGGCTCGCGGCCAGGGCGGTGTCCAGCAACAAGGCAAAACGTGCCAGGCAGAAACTCTGTGCCGGGCTTATTCGCTCATCATGGGAAGCGTCCAGCAAGCGTCTTCGCAATGCCTGCAGGGCGGCCGTGTCCGCAATTGCCAGGGCTTGCTGTACCTCCTCCATCCAGGGCTGCAACTGCCGGGCTTGCTCCACGTCCAGTTGTTTCCACTGGCGCCGCACCGAGCGGGAGATACGCAGCAGCATCAGCAACTTCTGGCTCAGGCCACTGATGGCCCGGGCCCGCAGGCGTCCGGAAGGCCCTTCGAACCAGGCATGTTCACGCTGGGAATCCACGGCAACGATCCGCCCGAGGATCTCCAGCAAGCCCTTGCGATCCAGGGCCTCGCCGGCCAGCGTGGCACGGGCTGCCTGCATGCCGCTTTGCCAGGCAGCGCGGGCCTGGTCGGCCAATTGGCGTTCGACACGCATGGGCCAGATCAAGGCGCTGCTGGCGGTTGCACAAATGATCCCCAGGGAAATCTCCGTACAGCGCGCCACGGCCTGATCGAAGATACTCAGTGGATGACTGATGGCCGGCAGGGCAATGATCGCCACGGTGTAGCCCGCCAGCACGAAAGAATAGGACCAGGCACTGCGCAGCAAGGTCGAACTGGCAGTGCACAGCCCCAGCCACAAGGCGAGTACCAACAGGAACAACCAGGGCGTCTGGGCGAACAGCGCCATGAACAACACCGACATGATGGTTCCGATCAAGGTCCCCAGCAGCCGCGCCAGGCCCTTCTGCAGGACCATCCCGGACAGCGGTTGGGCAACGATGAACGCCGTCATCAAGGCCCACGACGGTTGCTCCAGCCCCCAGCGCAAGGCCAGCCACAGGGCCACACCTCCCCCCAACAGGGTCTTGATCGCGAACTGCAATGCGCGAAGGTCGGGAGCAAGCAAGGCCTGCAAAGTGATGGGCACGGGCAAGGACTCTCAGGGTATTGATTGAACGATAGTCGGGAACGGATGAGGTGGGCGCGAGCCAATTATTAGCAAGCTAACTAAATGCCGTCCAGCATTAAATTCCAGGCATAAAAAACGCCAGACTGGCTGGCGTTTTTGACAGGTTTTTAGCCTTAGTGACGAGCACGGGCCTGATTGCGCAGGGCCTTGACCTGATCATGGTTGCGTTGCGCGCCATGGTACTGGCGCTCCACGACATCGCGGATTCCCACCAGGTTGTGCTTGCCGATTTTCTCCAGGGCATCCTTGTAGGCCTTGAGCGCATGATCTTCACCACGCTCGGCCTCATTGAGCACCGCCTCCTCGTCCTTGCCTGTGACCAGGGATTTGAGATCGACCCACCGCCGATGCAGATCGCCGCTGACACTGGTGGAGGTCTCGGGATCGCCGCCCATCGAACGTACCACCGACTGCAGTTCCGCCGCTGCGCTGGCACAGTCGGTGGAGCGCTTGATGAACAGGGCCTTGAGCTCGGGATGCTTGATGTCATCGGCGCAGGTCTTGAAGCCCTCCTGGCCATCCTTGCTGGTCTCGATCAGGCTGTTGAGTACCGAAATCGCTTCTTTGTTCAAGTCAGTCATTTTCAGGTTCCTTGCAGGTTACGAGAATGGGATCGACCGTCGCCGACCTTCCTGCCGTTTACCATTGCAGTGCCCATGCCAGACTTTTCGATAAAATATTTATCTTTAAATTCAATAGGTTAACCATAGTCAGCAAATCTGTATCCGCGTTATTTGCATGATCTGTCATTTGGCCTGCATGCAGAATGCCTGTATTTTCCAAGGCTCTCGAATCACACCACGGTGGCCGCCATGAATCCTGAAACACTAGAACTTCTGGTCACCCGGGAAATGCCCTTCGGCAAGTACAAGGGCCGCATCCTGGCCGACCTGCCCGGCCCCTATCTCAACTGGTTCGCCCGCGAAGGCTTCCCCAAGGGCGAACTCGGTGGCCTGCTGGCCCTGATGCAGGAAATCGACCACAACGGCCTGTCCGACCTGCTCGATCCGCTGCGCGCCAAGCACGGCAAGCCCAAGCCCCGCCATTGACCGCTACCCCTTCCCTGAACCTCCATCACCGATAAAGAGCCCAGCATGCCAAGGACTGTCACCACGCTGGCCCGCGACGAAGAGCATTGGCGGGGCATTGCCCGGCAATTCGACCTCGAGTCCGGACCGATCAACCTCGAGAACGGCTATTTCGGACGCATGACCCGTACAGTGGCCGAGGACTACCAACGCAATATCCTGTGGGTCAACAGCAGCAATTCGGTGCATGTGCGCCAGCGCTTCGAGCAGGTCGAAGCGCTGCAGATCCGCCACCAGCTGGCACAACTGCTAGAGGTCCCGGATAACGCCGTGGCCTTGACCCGCTGTGCCTCCGACGCCCTGCAATCGCTGATCCGCAACTACAATCGCCTGCAACCCGGAGACCAGGTGCTGCTCAGCGACCTGGAGTACGACACAGTGAAAAGCGCCATGCGCTGGCTGGCCCGCCACCGCGGCGTGGAAGTGATAGAGATCCAGCACCAGCACCCTGCCAGTTTTGACAGTCTTGTGGCGACTTACAAGGATGCATTCGAGCGCTATCCGCGCCTCAAGTTGATGCCCCTGACCCACGTCACCCACCGCAGCGGCCTGGTGATGCCGGTCCAGGCCATCGCAGCCCTGGCCAAGGAATACCAGGTCGATATCATCCTCGACGGTGCCCACGCCCTGGGCCAGATCGATTTCGACCTGCAGCAGCTGGGTATCGCCTTCGCCGGTTTCAACCTGCACAAGTGGATCGGTGCGCCATTGAGCCTGGGCTTTCTCTACATCGATCCCGAGCGCCTGGACGCGATCGACCCCGACATGGACGAGTTCCACTTTCCAGTGGACGACATCCGCGCCCGCACGCCCTACAGCACGCCGAACATCCCGGCCTTGATGACCTTGCCGCGGGTGTTCGAAGAACACCGGGCCATGGGCGGCGCGGCAGCCAAGGGCGCGCGCCTGAATTACCTGCGCGAAACCTGGACCGAAGCCGTGCGCCAGTTGCCGGGCATCGAGGTGATGACGCCGGCAGACCCGCGCCTGTGCTGTGCCATCAGCGCCCTGCGCTTCACTCGCCACCAGGATCAGCAAGCCCTGGTGGACCGGCTACTGCACGACTACGACCTGTTCACGGTGATCCGCAAGGGCGCAGGCTTTGGCCCCTGTATCCGCATCACCCCGGGTCTGGCGACGCCGCTGGAACATATCCAGCGCCTGGTCGTCGCCCTTGAGGAGCTGGCCACCAGCTGAAGCCCTCCGGAGCCGCTGCCCCAGGGCCTTCATCAGCCCTTTGTGCCAGCGGTTCCGGGGAGTTCAGGGCGGCACTTTTTTCCGGGCAAAAAAAGGTGCGCCGACCAAGCGCACCATAAAGCCGTAGAACACACCAACGAATAGGATTGGATTCAGTCCAGCAGGGCCAGGGCCTGTGCCGTGCACTCCTGGATACGGGCCCAGTCGCCGTCCTTGATCCACTGCGGATCGAGCATCCAGCTACCGCCCACGCACATCACGTTCTTCAACGCCATGTAGCTCTTGATATTGGCCGGTCCGACTCCGCCGGTAGGGCAGAACTTGACCTCGCCGAACGGACCGCCCAGGGCCTTGATCGCCGCCACGCCACCGCTGACCTCAGCGGGGAACAGCTTGAAGCGGCGATAACCCAGGGCATACCCCTCCATGATCCCGGAGGCGTTGCTGATTCCCGGCAACAGCGGGATTGGGCTGGCGACGCTGGCTTGCAGCAGCTCGCGGGTGATGCCCGGGGTGACGATGAACTGCGAGCCCGCCGCCTCGGCCGCCGCCAGCATCTGCGGGTCGAGCACGGTGCCGGCGCCGGTCACCAGTTCCGGGCGCTGCTCGCGCAGGATCTGGATGGCCTTGAGGCCGAACTGCGAACGCAGGGTGACTTCCAGGGCCGTCAGGCCACCTGCGGCCAGGGCATCGGCCAGGGGCAGCACATCCTGCTCACGGGCGATGGTGATCACCGGCAGGATCCGCGCCTTGGCGCAGAGGTTGTCGAGCAGGGCTACTTTGTCCGCCATGGAAACGGTCGGAGGGAGGTTTGTCATCGCGGCTGATCCTTGGCTCATGGGCACCAGTAAATCTCTAACGGGGTTTGCAGAAAGGCACGAATCGGCATGTCGGCGACCACGTCGCCAGCCAGTGCGGTACTCAGGGTGGCCAGCTTGGACTGGCCGGATATCGACAGCAGGCTGCTACGGGCCGACGCCAACAGGGCCCGGCTCATGCTCAGGCGCTGACGGGGCACGGTGGGCGCCAGCATCGGCCAGCAACGGCGGCTGCCAGCGGGCTCGAGCGCCTCGGCCAGGTTCGGGCTGCCGGGGAACAACGAGGCCGTATGCCCGTCATCGCCCATGCCCAGCACCAGCACGTCGATCCCGGGCAACTGCGCCAGGGCCTCGTCGGCTTGCTGGGCGGCTTCTTCCAGGCTGGCCGCGGCGCTATAGAGGCCAAGGAAACGCGCCTTGGCCACCGGTCCCACCAGCAAGTGCTGCTTGAGCAGGCCGGCATTGCTATCGGCGTGTTCCACCGGGACCCAACGTTCGTCGGCCAGGCTGATCAGTACCCTGGACCAGTCCAGCTCCTGCTTGACCAGGGCCTGGAAGAACGCCACCGGACTGCGGCCACCCGATACCACCAGGGTCGCCTGGCCACGGGCTGCGATGGCCTCGCGCAGTTGTTCGGCGATCTTCAGGGCCTGGCCCGCTGCCAGAAGAGTCGAGCTGCGAAATTCGTGGGCGCGCACGCCCGCTGGCAATTGCAAATCAGATATCGCCATACCATGACCTCCCATCCCGCGTGATCAGTGCAATGGAACTCATCGGCCCCCAGGACCCGGCCGCATAGGGCTTGGGCGCATCGCCAGACTTCTTCCAGCCGGCGATCAACTGGTCGCACCACTTCCACGCGGCTTCGATTTCATCTTTGCGCACAAACAGGTTCTGGTTGCCGCGCATCACTTCCAGCAACAACCGCTCGTAGGCGTCGGGAATCCGCGTACTGCGATAGGTATCGGAAAAATTCAGCTGCAACGGGCCGCTGCGCAATTGCATGCCCTTGTCCAGGCCCTGCTCCTTGGTCATCACCCGCAACGAAATGCCTTCGTCCGGTTGCAGGCGGATGATCAGCTTGTTGCTGATCTGCAGGCGCTGCTCGGGGGCAAAGATGTAGTGCGAGGGTTCCTTGAAGTGGATGACGATCTGCGACAGTTTCTGCGGCATGCGCTTGCCGGTGCGCAGGTAGAACGGCACCCCGGCCCAACGCCAGTTGCGGATGTCGACACGCAGGGCGACGAAAGTCTCGGTGTCGCTTTGGGTGTTGGAGTTCTCTTCCTCCAGGTAGCCCGGCACCGACTGGCCTTCGCTATGGCCGGCAATGTACTGGCCACGCACCACCTGGGTGGTCAGGCCTTCGGGGCTGATGGGCGCCAGGGCCTTGAGCACCTTGACCTTCTCGTCGCGGATGCTGTCGGCCGAGAGGTCGGCCGGCGGGTCCATGGCGATCAGGCAGAGCAATTGCAGCAAGTGGTTCTGGATCATGTCCCGCAGCTGGCCAGCCTTGTCGAAATAGCCCCAGCGGCCTTCGATGCCGACCTTCTCGGCCACGGTGATTTCCACGTGGGAGATGTAGTTCTGGTTCCACTGGGTTTCGAACAGGCTGTTGGCAAAACGCAGGGCGATCAGATTCTGTACCGTTTCCTTGCCCAGGTAGTGGTCGATCCGATAGATGCGGTTTTCCGGGAAGAACTGCGCCACGGCGTCATTGACCTTGCGCGAGGACTCCAGGTCCGAGCCGATGGGTTTCTCCAGGACCACCCGGGTGTGCTGGTTCAGCCCGACCCGGGACAGGTTCTCGCAGATTGCCCCGTACACCGCCGCCGGAGTGGCGAAGTAAGCAATCAGGCGTTGCTCGCTGCCCACTCGCTCGGCCAGGCCCACATAGTCGTCGGCCTTGAGGAAGTCCACGTGCACATAGCTCAGGCGCACCAGGAAACGCTGCAAGACCTCGGCATCGATATTCTTGTCGCCAACGTACTTGTGCAATTCGGCTTCGATATTGGCCAGGTGTTCCTGCTCGCTGCCCGGCTCGCGGGCCAGGGCCAGGATCCGCGTGTCCTCATGCAAGAGGCCGGCGGCATCGAGCTGGTACAAGGCAGGAAACAGCTTACGCAGCGCCAGATCGCCCAGCGCGCCGAACAAGGCAAAGGTGCAGGGTTCAACCGTAATCGAAGGCATGATGTTTGTTCTTTTATCAAGTTAAGCTACAAATACCTTTTTTTAAGGTATCACTCAAGGAAAAATGTAGTAATAAACACAACATTTTTACAAAATATCGATTCGCGGTGGTGGTCACTCCAGGCCATCAGTAGGATAGGCCACCTCTCACCTTCGCATTGCAGGCGCGGCGAGCCCGGTACATAGCGCAATCACAGGCCCCTTGAAGGCAGTGCAGCAAGCACCATTGCCTACCCTGGGTTGACCGCCTCCCGGCCCCGCCGTTTCACCTGTCTAACCGATCTAGGAAACCTGAATGGACCGAGTGCGAAATCTACTGGAGCAGATCCAGAACCGCCTTGAAGATTTGAACAAGGCGGAACGCAAAGTCGCCGAAGTCATCCTGCTCAACCCACAGCAGGCCACCCGCTTCAGCATCGCCGCCCTGGCCCAGGCCGCGTCGGTCAGCGAACCGACGGTCAACCGCTTCTGCCGTTCGTTCGGCGTCAGCGGCTACCCGGAACTCAAGCTGCAACTGGCCCAGAGCCTGGCCAGCGGCGCGGCCTATGTCAGCCGTGCCGTGGAAGCCGACGACAACCCCGAAGCCTACACGCAAAAGATCTTCGCCAGCGCCATCGCCTCGCTGGACAGCGCCTGCCAGCAGATCGACCCGCAGCAGGTCAGCCGCGCCGTGGACATGATGATCCAGGCCCGGCAGATCCACTTCTTCGGCCTCGGCGCCTCGGCTCCGGTGGCCATGGACGCCCAGCACAAGTTCTTCCGCTTCAACCTGGCGGTGTCGGCCCACCCCGACGTACTGATGCAGCGCATGCTCGCCTCGGTGGCGCACACCGGCGACCTGTTCGTGATCATCTCCTACACCGGCCGCACCCGCGAATTGGTGGAGGTCGCGCGCCAGGCCCGGGAAAACGGCGCCTCGGTACTCGGCATCACCGCCGCCGGCTCGCCGCTGGCCAAGGCGTGCAGCCTGAGCGTGCACCTGCCACTGCCGGAAGACACCGACATCTACATGCCCATGACCTCGCGGATCATCCAGCTCACGGTGCTCGATGTCCTGGCCACCGGCATGACCCTGCGCCGTGGCGTGGACTTCCAGCCACACCTGCGCAAGATCAAGGAAAGCCTCAATGCCAGCCGCTACCCGGCCGGCGACGAGCTCGACTGAGACCACAGGCTCCCGCGAGTTGCGGGAGCCCTTTGCCCTACCCCGCTGCCCGCGCCTGCAGGCTCAGGTGGGCCCGCTCCCCCGGCGCCAGGCGCAGGCTGTCGGTGCCGCCGGCGGCCGCTTCGACACAGACGAAACGCGACACCTCGCTCCAACTCACCCCCAGCAGTGGCCGGGTACCGGGATGCCAGACCACGGTGTCGGCGTCCTCGCCGGTATCGATGCGCAGCGCACGCTGCCAGGCACGGTCCTCGATCTGCAACTCGCCCTCGTGCTGGAATACCCGCTGGCAGCCACCGTCGACCCGCAACTCGCCCTGTTGCCGACAGGCCTGGCGATTCAAATGATCGTAACCCTCGGCGCCATCGAGCCCAGACAGCGCTACCTCACCGACATCGCCAATACGCCAGTAGGCGTGCAGCGCCTGGCTCAACTGGCAGGGTTCGCTGTCCTGGTGCTCGGTACTCAAGCGCAGGTCCATGTCCTGGCCCAGGTGCGCATGCAGCTCGACCTTCCAGTCGCACAGCTGCAATTGCCAATGCAGGCGCACACCGTCGTCATCGCTGTCGCTGTCCAGCAGCTTCCAGTCCAGCAAGCGCGCCCAGCCATGGGACGGCCAGGCGTTCTCGCTCGGATGACGGCCATACCAGGGCCAGCACACCGGCACCCCACCCCGGATCGCCCCCACCTGCGGCCACTTCGCCGCGCACCAGAGCCAGGGTTTCTGCCCGGTTGGCTGGAAGTGCAGGAGCTGCGCGCCCTGGCGGCTGAATACCGCCTGGCACAGCGGATGGTCGATCACCAGCACATCACGCATCTGGTAGCGCTCCCAGGCAAACACCGGGCGCTCGCGCAGGGTCTTGAAAAAGCGTTGCAAGGGATGCTCATGCATATGCCGCGATCCTGAAAATCATGGGGTAGCCATACTGGCGAACGGCTGTGGCGAAGGAGTCATCCAAAAAAAAGCGGATAGCCAAGGCCATCCGCAATATGCGCACAGAGAAAGGAGCTTATCGCAACAGCGTCAGAACACCGACTGAATTTTCAGGCCGGCCACCAGGGCGTTGTCGACCTGATCCACACCGCCCGGATGGGTGATGTACTGCAGGTTCGGCCGCACGGTCAGCCAGTCGGTCACATGGAACCCGTAGTTGATCTCGTAGTTGTACTCGGTTTCGCGCAATGGCGAGTACAGCGGGTTGTCGTAGTCGCTCACACCGATGGCGGCGTTGGCCAGCTGGGCGTTCTTCTTCACGTCGTCATTGACATGAATCCGGGCGAAACCGATGCCCACGTCATCCTTTGGCCGGGCGTCGAACGGCCCCTTGTAGACGAACATCAGCGACTGGTAGTTGTCGATGATGTTGGTGTCCTTGTCATGGAAGGTGGCGTTAGCGGCGATATTCAGGCCGCGCGAGGCATCGCCGTTATGGGTGGTGAGCTGCTGCTGGGCGACGAACCAGTAGCCGTGCTTGCTGTTGTGCACTCGATAGGCGCTGCCGGTGGTAGCGGCGTCCTGGCCGTTGGCGTCCTCACGCACGTCATTGGCCTTGGCCGTGCTCTTGTAGTAACCCACACGGTACTCGCCCGGCAGGTTATTGACCTTGGGCGACCACACCAGCTCTACCGGCAGTACCGTGCCCTTGGTGCCGCTGCCGCTGAGCTTGAAGCCATTGCCGTGCTCGGTCTGCGAAGGGTTCTGGTTGTAGGCGCCGATCTGCGCATAGAACTCGGGAGTGATGTGGTACTTGATCCGCAGCGCCGCCTGGCTGACCGGCCAGTTGTACCAGATGTTGGTCGCCCAGTTGCCCACCTGGGAACCGCAGAAGGCCAGGTTCTGGAACTCGCAGGGGAAGGTGTTGAAGTCCTCGCCCTCGCCGAAGTAACCGGCCTTGACGTCCAGCTTGCCGTCCAGGAACTGGTGCTGGATCCACAGTTGGGTCAAGCGCACCATGTGCCCACGGCCGTAGACCTCCTGGGAGGAACTCAAAGTGCCGGCCCGGGGATCGCCGACGCGATCGTTGGAGATGTTCTGGCCATTACGGTTGGTCAGCTGGATCTTGGCCTGGGTGTTGTCCCAGCCCAGCAGTTTTTGCAGGTCGAACGCCACGCCCAGGCCGAACTGGTCACTGTAGCGCCCGGTTTTGTCGTCGTTGTAGCCACCATGGAGGTTGGCGCCCATCTCCGCGACGTAGTCGGCCTTGATGTCGATCCCCTGCTCCAGCAGCTTGGTGCGCGTACCGCCCCAGTCACCGGTCATCCACTTGGAATTGGCGCCGAACGCTTCGTCGGCCATGGCCTGGCCAGACAGGACCAGCGCCGCCACCGCCGAAAGCTGGCAGAGCAGGCGGGTATTGCCGTGTTGCTTTTTCATCCCTACATCCTCGTCTTTATTGTTATTAACGGTTTATCCAACGCGGTTTACAGTCCCTGCGACGGATGACAGGCCATCCGCCACGAATTCATCGCCCCTTGAATTGCGCCACATTGCCGCCGTGGCCCTGGGCCATGGCAGGGCTGGCCGCGCCCAGGCGCTCGCCGCTCTGGGCATCGAACAGCAGGACCCGGGCCGGGTCGAACTGCAAGGTCAGGTTCTGCCCGGCCGCGGGCGCCTGGTCCGGGGCCAGCCGGCAGCAGACCTTGGTGCCGTTGAGGGTGACGAATACCAGGGTGTCGGGCCCGGTAGGCTCCACCACCTGGACCTCGGCACGGATACTCGGCAGGCCGTTGGCCTCGGCGGGCGCCAGGGCGATCTGCTCCGGACGGATGCCAAGGATCACCTCGCGCTCCTCGAGCCCGGCGTCACGCGGCCCCAACGGCAGCTCGCAACGGGCCTGGCCACTGTCCAGCAAGGCCAGCAACCGCCCCTCCTGGCGCTGCAGGCGCAGGGGAATGAAGTTCATCGGTGGCGAGCCGATGAAGCTTGCCACGAACAGGTTGGCCGGTTCGTTATAGATCTGCTGCGGCGTCCCGAATTGCTGGATGATCCCGTCCTTCATCACCGCCACCTTGTCCCCCAAAGTCATGGCCTCGATCTGGTCATGGGTGACATACACCGTGGTGGTCTTCAGGCGCTGGTGCATCAATTTCATTTCGGTGCGCATCTCGACCCGCAGCTTGGCATCGAGGTTGGACAGCGGCTCGTCGAACAGATAGATCTTCGGCCGCCGCGCCAGGGCCCGGCCCATGGCCACCCGCTGCTGCTGACCACCGGAGAGCTGGCCCGGCTTGCGCGCCAGCAGGTGCTCGATCTGCAGCAGCTTGGCCACCCGCGCCACCTCGGTATCGATCTCGGCGGCAGGCATCTTGCGGATCTTCAGGCCGAAGGCAATGTTGTCGCGCACGCTCATGGTCGGGTACAGCGCGTAGGACTGGAACACCATGGCGATGTCCCGGTCCTTGGGGCTCATGCCGCTGATGTCGGCGTCATCCACCAGGATCGCCCCGCCGCTGATGGTCTCCAGGCCAGCGATGCAGTTCATCAGGGTCGACTTGCCGCACCCCGAGGGGCCGACGAGGATCAGGAACTCGCCGTCGTCGATCTTCAGCTCGATGTTCTTCAAGGTGTCCGGCAGGCCGGCACCGTAGGTCTTGTTGACGTTGCGTAATTCGAGAGTTGCCATGCCTTACCCCTTGACCGCGCCGGACGTCAGCCCGCGCAGGAAATACTTGCCGGCGAAGATGTACACCAGCAGTGTCGGCAGCCCCGCGATCATCGCCGCCGCCATGTCAACGTTGTATTCCTTGACCCCGGTACTGGTGTTGACCAGGTTGTTCAGGGCCACGGTGATCGGTTGCGCGTCGCCACTGGCGAACACCACGCCGAACAGGAAGTCGTTCCAGATCTGGGTGAACTGCCAGATCAGGCAGACCATGATGATCGGCACCGACATTGGCAGCAGGATCTTGCCGAAGATGGTGAAGAACCCCGCCCCATCCAGGCGCGCGGCCTTGACCAGGGCATCCGGCACGCTGACGTAATAGTTACGAAAGAACAGCGTGGTGAAGGCCAGGCCATAGACCACATGCACCAGCACCAGGCCGGTGGTGGTGTTGGCCAGGCCGAACCGGCCAAGGGTGAACGAGGCCGGCAGCAGCACGGTCTGGAACGGCAGGAAGCAGCCGAACAGCAACAGGCCGAAGAACAGCTGCGAACCGCGAAAGCGCCACATCGACAGCACATAGCCGTTCAGCGCGCCGATCAGGGTAGAGATCAGCACCGCCGGCACGGTGATCTTCACCGAGTTCCAGAAATAGCCACCCACGGTGTCCCAAGCCTTGATCCAGCCGATGCCATCGACCACCTGGGGCCAGCTCAAAAGGTTGCCGGTACGGATGTCCTCGGGGGTCTTGAAGCTGGTGAGCAGCATCACCACCAGCGGCACCAGGTACACCGCCGCCGCCAGCAGCAGCGTGGCGTAGATGGCGATCCGGCTGAAATTCAGGCGCGGCCTGGCGAGCGAATCAGTCATGGCGCTTGCCTCGCAGTTCGGAATACAGGTACGGCACCAGGATGGTCAGCACCGCGCCCAGCATCAGCATGGCGCTGGCCGAACCGATGCCCATCTGGCCACGGCTGAAGGTGAAGGAGTACATGAACATCGCCGGCAGGTCGGAAGAGTAGCCAGGGCCGCCGGCGGTCATCGCCGCCACCAGGTCGAAGCTCTTGATCGCGATGTGGGCCAGGATCATGAAGGCACTGAAGAACACCGGGCGCAGGCTCGGCAGGACGATCTTCAGGTAGATGGTCGGCAGGCTGGCGCCGTCCACCTGGGCCGCACGGATGATCGACTGGTCGACACCCCGCAGGCCGGCCAGGAACATCGCCATGACGAAACCCGAGGCCTGCCATACGGCGGCGATCACCAGGCAGTAGACCACGCGATCCTGGTCCACCAGCCAGTCCAGGCGAAAGCCTTCCCAGCCCCAGTCGCGCAGCATCTTGTCCAAGCCCAGGCCGGGATTGAGCAGCCATTTCCAGGCGGTGCCGGTGACGATCATCGACAGCGCCATGGGGTACAGGTAGACGGTGCGGATGAAGCCTTCGCGGCGGATGCGCTGGTCCAGCAGCACCGCCAGGAACACCCCCAGCACCAGGCTGACACCGATGAACAAGCCGCCGAACACGGCCAGGTTCTTGCTCGCCACCCACCAGCGGTCGTTGTCCATCAACCGCAGGTATTGCTGCAAGCCGACCCACTTGTAGCTCGGCATGAAGCTGGAATTGGTGAAGGACAGAATGAAGGTCCAGATGATGTAGCCATAAAAGCCCACCAGCACGATCACCATGCTCGGCGCCAGCACCAACTTGGGCAACCAGCGCTGCAAGGCATCCAACGGCGAGGCTTTGCTGAAAACCGCCACAGAGCTCATCGAGATAATCCAGTGTGAAGGAGTGAGTATCCGCAGGAGCGAGGCTCGCCCGCGAATGGGCACCGACACTCAAGTCGATGCCCACCGATGCACCGCCTTCGCGGGCAAGCCTCGCTCCTGCCAGGGAGAGCGTTTCGGGAATGGCCGCAGGCACGCCTGCGGCCCAGGCCTCACTGCGCGGCCTTGACCGCCGACGCCAGTTGCGCACTGGCCTTGGCCGGGTCCGCATCCTTGTCGTTCATGAAGTTGGTCACCACATCGAAGATCGCGCCCTGCACCGCCAGGGACGTGGCCATGTTGTGCGCCATGCTCGGCTGCAGCCCGCCGGTCTTCTCGTCCGCCAGGAAGTCCTTGGCGGCGGCCTGGGCGCAGGAGTCGAAACCTTCGGCGCCCATGTCGTTGAGCATGTCGGTACGCACCGGGATCGAGCCTTTGTTGATGCTGAAGACCTTCTGGAAATCCTTGCCCAGGGCAACCTTGGCCAGGTCCTGCTGGGCGGCGATATCGCCCTTGCGGTCGGCCTTGAGCTTGAATACCGCCAGGGAGTCGATGTTGTAGGTGAAGGCCTTGTCGGTGCCCGGGAACGGCACGCATTGGTAATCCTTGCCGGCGACTTTCTTGGCCGCGGTCCATTCGCTCTTGGCCCAGTCGCCCATCATCTGCATCCCGGCCTTGCCGTTGATCACGTCGGCGGCGGCGATGTTCCAGTCACGTCCGGCACGGTTGGGATCCATGTAGCCGGAGAGCTTCTTCAACTCGGCGAAGGTCTTGGTCATCTCCGGGCCCGCCAGAGTCTTCTGGTCCAGGTCCACCAGGGCCTTCTTGTAGCCTTCGGCGCCCATCACCGAGAGCACCATGTCTTCGAATACGGTGCTGTCCTGCCAGGGCTGGCCACCGTGGGCCAGGGCGATGAAGCCGGCCGCCTTGAGCTTGTCACCGGCGGCATAGAATTCTTCGAGGGTGGTGGGCGCCTTGGCGATCCCGGCCTTCTTGAACACCTCGGGGTTGATCCACAGCCAGTTGACCCGGTGGATGTTCACCGGCACGGCCACGTAGTCCCCTTCGTACTTGACGGTATTGGCCACCTTGGGCGAAAGCAGGCCGTCCCAATTCTCGCTCTTGGCCACGTCCTTCAGGGTATCGGTGCTGAGCAGGCCGGTGCTGCCCCACTCCTGGATGTCCGGGCCCTTGATCTGCGCCACGCCCGGCGGGTTGCCGGCCACGGCGCGGCTCTTGAGCACGGTCATCGCGGTGGAACCACCACCGCCGGCCACGGCGCCGTCCTTCCAGGTGAAACCGTCTTTCTCCACCTGGGCCTTGAGCACATCGACCGCAGCCTTTTCACCACCGGACGTCCACCAATGGACCACTTCCACGGAGCCTTTGGAGTCGGCGGCCAGGGCACTCAGGGGAAACAGGGAGGCAAGGGAAATGACTGTGGCGAGGCGAGAAATCGCATTCATCTGAAGTACCTTTCTTGTTGTTATGCATGCAAGTCTGGTGCTTGCGCTGCAAACGAGTCTAAACAGCCTAGTCCAGCGCCCGGGTAACGAAGCGATGGAGAAATGTCACTGCATGGTTACACAGGTCCCGGGGCAGACACTTGGGCCAGGGCCGAGGCCATGCTCGGCGCCAGGGGCAGGCGCGGAATCAGCACGGCCTGCCAGGCGTGATAAAGGTCCGGCTTGCCGCCCCAGATTTCTGCCGCAGGGCGGTTGTCCAGGCCCAGTTCGTGGTGCCAGCTGCCGAACTCATGATCGATGAAATGCGCCTGGCAGAACTCCCAGAAAACCCGGTACCAGGTCTCGTAGCGCTCCTCTGCGGTGCGTCTGAGCAGGGCACTGGCGGCGGCGCTGGCTTCGGCGTGGGTCCAGTGCAGGCGCTGGCGCACCACCGGGCGGTTGTCCCAATCCAGGGTGTAGACGATCCCCGGGGCGCCATCCACGTTCCAGCCGTGACGGCAGTTGCTGTCGAACAGGCGCTGGGCATCCAGCACCAGCCAGCCAGGGGTCAGCATTCCAGCCTGGCCCCGCGCGGCTTCCAGGTGCAGCAACAGCCGCGCCCACTCGAATCCATGGCCCGGCGTGGTGCCGAAGGGGCGAAAACCATCGGCGGGACACTCCCGGTTGTAATCGCGCAAGGGCTGCCAATCCAGGTCGAAGTGTTCGACCACCATGAAGTCGTTGGCCGCGGCATGGCCGTGGATCAAGCGCTCGGCGATGCGCAGGGCGCGGCTGAGCCAGCGCGGGTCCTGGGTGACATCGGCCAGGGCGAGAAAAGCCTCGGTGGCGTGCATGTTGCTGTTGGCCCCGCGATAGGCCTCCTGCTCGCTCCAGTCGCGGCTGAAGGACTCGATCATTGCGCCCTCCTGCTCGCTCCAGAAATGCTCCTCGATCACGCCGACCGCCTGCTCCAGCAAGGCCTCGGCCCCCGGGCGCCGGGCCACCACCGCGGAACTGGCGGCCAGGGCGACGAAGGCATGCAAGTAGGCAGCCTTGCCGCCATTGCCGTCGGCCTGCCCGGCCACCGCGAACCAGCCGCCATGCTCGGCATCGCGCAGTGGACCTAAGAGCGCCGCGACGCCGTGGTCCACCAGCTCGGCAAAGCCAGGCAGCCCCTGGATATGGGCCATGGCGAAGCTGTGGGTCATGCGCGCGGTATTCATGGTTTCGGCCCGGGCGCCAGCAGGCAGGCAGCCCCGGGCATCCAGGTTGCCGAAGCCCTCGGCAAGTCGTGAAGCCTTGGCGAAGTCCAACAGCCGCAGGCCCTCGGCGGCCAGCCAGCGGTGGTGTGCGGGAGCGTTCAGCCAACTGCTGAACGGCAGGGAAAGAGGTTCCATGGACGACCTGTTGTTGTTCTTGTCGAAGGCTTGAGTCTAATCAAGCCAAGGTTCGCCCCAGGTAACGAAGGACACGGCAAATGTCACCAGGTCGTGACAAACCAACGGGCGCCGGTAGGAGCGCAGCTTGCTCGCGATGCACGATAACGCGCCCTGCCAGGCACGATGCTTCCCAGGCAAGCCCCGCTGCTACAGGAGGGTTGTTCAGTCCGCGAAACGCGGCAGGTACAAGGTCACCCGCAGGCCACCCTCGCGCAGGTTCTGCAGGCTGACCTCCCCGCCATGGCTATGGGCGATGTTGCGCGCGATGCCCAGGCCCAGGCCGTAGCCCTGCTGCTGGCCGGCCAGGCGAAAGTGTGGCTCGAAGACCTGCTCCAGCCGCTGCTGGGGCACGCCGGGGCCCTCGTCGTCCACGTGCAGGATGAAAGCGCCGGCGTCATCTTCGATATGCAGGTGGGCGTTCTGCCCATACTTCAGGGCGTTGTCGATCAAATTGCCCATGCAGCGCTTGAGCGCCAGGGGCTTGCCCGGATAGCTGGCCAGGGCCCGTCCCTGCTGGGTCACCCGGCCATTGCCGGCGGGCGCCAGGTAGGGTTCCACCAGGCAATCGAGCACCTGGTTCAAGTCCACCGGCTCGATGTTCTCGTGGATGTCGGTGTCCTTGACGCATTGCAGGGCGCCCTTGACCAGCAGCTCCAGCTCATCGAGGTCGCGGCCGAACTTGGCTTGCAGCTGTTCGTCCTCCAGCAGCTCCACCCGCAACCGCAGGCGGGTGATGGGAGTGCGCAAGTCGTGGGAGATGGCGCTGAACAGCTGGCTGCGCTCGGTCAGGTAGCGGCTGATGCGCTCGCGCATGCTGTTGAAGGCCCTCGCCACTTCCACCACCTCGCTGCCGCCGCCCGGCGCCACCGGCTGCACATCGGCGCCCAGGGACAACTCGCGGGCGGCCCGGGCCAGGCGCTTGAGGGGCCGACTCTGCCAGTGCACCAAGAGGCCGATGAACAGCAACAGGAAGCCGCTGGTCAGCAGGATGAACCACACCTGCTGCGCCGGCAGCCCCTGCTCTTCAAGGCTGGTGTAGGGCTCGGGCAGCAATGAAGCGATGTACAACCACTCGCCCGGGGCCATCTGGATCTGGGTCACCAGCACCGGCGGATTCACCGGCTCCAGGGTCAGGGCGTAGTGGGCCCAGGACCGTGGCAGCTCGTCGAGCTTCAAGCCACCGTTGAAGATCCGCAGATCGTCGGGCCGTACGAAGGTCACGGAGATATCCGCATCGTTGCCCAGGGACTGGCGCAACACCTGCTCCACCGCCTGCAGTACCGCCTCCTTGCGCGGCGTGGCCGGCAACACCTGCATATCCAGCGGCTTGTCGTTGAGGGTCACGACAAAACGCGTGCCGCCCATGCTGCGCAACTGGTCGAGTACCAGCGGCCGATAGGCCACCGGCAGCGAACGCAGGTAACTGACGCTGGCGGTCATCGAATGGGCCAGGCTGCGGGCGCTGGTCACCAGGCCCTCGAGCTGGGTGGCGCGCAACTGCGAGACCCAGATCACGCTGGACAGGGCCTGGGCCAGCAGCACCACCAGTAGGGTCAGCAACAGCATCCGGCCCAACAGCGAACGCGGCATAGGCACCCGTTGCAGGCAGCCCTTGAGGGTTTCAGCGAGCACAGTCAGCAACCACATTGGCCGCCAACTGGTAGCCGCTGCCACGCACAGTGCGAATCAGCCGCGGTGGCTTTTCAGTATCCCGCAGGCGCTGGCGCAAGCGGCTGACCGCCATGTCGACGATGCGATCCAGGGGCATCAGGTCGCGGCCACGGGTGGCATTGCCGATGGTGTCGCGGTCGAGGATTTCCTGGGGGTGATCGAGAAACAGCTTGAGCAGGGCGAAGTCGGCGCCGGAGAGGATCACTTCCTCGCCGTCATTGTGGAACAGGCGGTGGCTGATCACGTCCAGGCGCCACTCGTCGAAGCACAGCACCTCGCCGCCAGCCCGTTCCTGGGCGAATTGCGCGCGGCGCAACAAGGCCTTGATCCGTGCCTGCAACTCACGAGGGCTGAACGGCTTGCCCAGGTAGTCATCGGCCCCCAGCTCCAGGCCGATGACCCGGTCGGCTTCATCGGAGCTGGCGGTGAGCATGATGATCGGCACCTGGCCGCGCTTGGGGTGCTGGCGAATCCAGCGACACAGGCTGAAGCCGTCCTCATCGGGCAGCATCACGTCGAGGATCACCAGATCACAGGGGGCCTCGCTCAGGGCCTGGCGAAAGCCCGCGCCATCGGCGGTGCTGCGCACCTGGAAGCCACAGCGACTGAGGTAGGTCTCCAGCAGCTCGCGGATTTCCTGATCGTCGTCGACCAACAAGATCGACCTACTGACTGAACTCACCCATGCCGTCCTTTGTTGTTGTCATGAATGGGGGGCGATTATGCCTGTTCCAGGGCCACCCCGGCGCCGGTCAGTCCGGAATAGGGCGCGGTCACCAGCCACACCGGGATGCCCTTGAAGTAGTCGCTCATGCAGCCCTTGTCGGCAAAGCTCTTGGCGAAGCCGCTCTGGATGAAAAAGTCGGCAAAACGCGGGATCACCCCGCCGACGATGTACACCCCGCCCCGGCCACCGGTGGTCAGCACATTGTTGCCCGCCACCCGGCCCAGCCAGCAACTGAACTGCTCCAGCACCTCGCGGGCGATGGGGTCGCCGGCCAACCCCGCAGCGGTGATCGCCTCGGGGGTATCCAGCCGCGGCTCGTGGCCGTCCACTGCGCAGATGGCCCGGTAGACCCGGGGCAGGCCGCCACCGCTGAGGGCGGTTTCGGCGCTGACATGGCCGATCTCGTTATGAATGTGTTGCCAGAGCTGGGTTTCCCGGGGACTGCTCAAGGGCAGGTCGACATGCCCGCCCTCACCCGGCAGGGCCATGTAGCGGCCATCACCGAAGTTCAGCAGGGTACCCACCCCCAGGCCGGTGCCCGGGCCGATCACCACCGCCGGACGCAACGGCTCGGCAACGCCCTCGCAAACCACACGGAACTCATCCGGCTGCAGGCGAGTCATGCCCAGGGCCATGGCCGAGAAATCGTTGACCAGCAGCAGGCGTTCGACCTGCAGCGCCTGGCAGAACGCCTGGCGGTTGAGGTGCCAGTGATTGTTGGTGAAGCGGAACTCGTCGCCACTGACCGGCCCGGCCACCGAGAGGCACACCGAGCCCACCGCGCCCAGGGCCAGGCCCTGCTCCTTCAGGTAGGCCTTGATGGCATCTTCCGGACAGCTGTAGTCCGCCGTCGCATGGACCTGGATCGCGTCCAGCTGTTGGTCTTTCCACAACGCGAACCGAGCGTTGGTGCCGCCGATGTCGCCGACCAGGGCCAGTTTCAATTCAGTGTCTCCAGGGCAGAAGTGAAGGCGCTGGCGCCCTGCTCTGCCGAGCTGAAGGCCATGCGCATGAAGGCGAAGAGTTCGCGGCCGGTGCCGACGTTGTTGCCCAGCAGGCCCTTGGCCGGCTCGCGGGCGGCGAACTGTTCGGCGTCCACCTTAAGCTCCAGGGTGCCCTTGACGCCATCCACGCGAATGATGTCGCCATCCCGCACCCGGGCCAGCGCCCCGCCGACATGGGCTTCGGGGCTGACATGAATGGCCGCCGGGATCTTGCCCGAGGCGCCAGACATACGCCCGTCGGTGACCAGGGCCACCTTGAAGCCACGGTCCTGCAGCACACCCAGGAAAGGGGTCATCTTGTGCAGCTCGGGCATGCCGTTGGAACGCGGCCCCTGGAAGCGCATCACCGCCACGAAGTCTTTCTCCAGTTGGCCGGCCTTGAAGGCATCGGCCAGGTCCTGCTGGTCCTGGAACACCATGGCCGGAGCCTCGACGACCTGGTGCTCGGGAGCCACGGCGGAGACCTTCATCACCCCGCGCCCCAGGTTGCCTTCCATGACCCGCAGCCCGCCTTCCGGCGAGAAGGCCCGGGCCACCGGGCGCAAGATGCTTTCGTCGAGGCTTTCGATCGGGCCGTCGCGCCATACCAGCTTGCCGTTGTCGAGGAACGGCTCCTGGGTATAGCGGCTCAGGCCCGGGCCGGCCACGGTGTTGACGTCTTCGTGGAGCAGCCCGGCCTCCAGCAGTTCGCGGATGAGGAACGACATGCCGCCGGCGGCCTGGAAATGGTTGATGTCGGCCTTGCCGTTGGGATAGACGTGGGACAGGGTCGGCACCACCTCGGAGAGGTCGGCCATGTCCTGCCAGGTCAGCTGGATGCCCGCAGCCTGGGCGATGGCCGGCATGTGCAGGGTGTGGTTGGTGGAGCCGCCGGTGGCGTGCAGGGCGACGATGGAGTTGACCAGGCAACGCTCGTCGACGATTTCACCAATGGGCGTGAAGTGGCCGCTCTGGCGGGTCAGGCGGGTGACCTGTTGCGCCGCCTCATGGGTCAGGGCGTCGCGCAACGGCGTGTTGGGGTTGACGAAGGACGCGCCGGGCAAGTGCAGGCCCATGACCTCCATCAGCAACTGGTTGGTGTTGGCGGTGCCATAGAAGGTGCAGGTGCCCGGGCTGTGGTAGGACTTCATCTCCGATTCCAGCAGCTCTTCGCGACTGGCCTTGCCTTCGGCATAGCGCTGGCGCACGTCGGCTTTCTGTTTGTTGGAGATCCCCGAGACCATGGGGCCGCCCGGGACGAAAATCATTGGCAGGTGGCCGAAGCGCAGGGCTCCCATCATCAGGCCCGGGACGATCTTGTCGCAGATACCGAGCATCAGGGCGGCATCGAACATGTTGTGCGACAGCGCTACCGCCGTGGACAACGCAATGACCTCGCGGCTCGGCAGGCTCAGCTCCATCCCCGCCTCGCCCTGGGTCACGCCATCGCACATGGCCGGGGTGCCGCCGGCGAACTGGCCCACCGAACCGACCTCGCGCAGGGCCTTCTTGATCAACTCGGGGAAATGCTCGTAGGGCTGGTGCGCCGACAACATGTCGTTATATGACGAAACAATCGCCACGTTGGCCGCGTTCATCATCCGCAGACTGTGCTTGTCTTCGGCGCCACAACCGGCCACCCCATGGGCGAAGTTCGCGCATTGCAGCTTGCCGCGCTGCGGGCCGTCGCTGGCCGCACCGCGAATCAGGGCGAGATAGGCCTGGCGAGTGGCGCGACTACGGGCGATGAGCCGTTCGGTGACCTCAAGAACGCGGGGATGCATGTGTAGAACTCCAGGCTAACGGATGTGGCGACCTGTTTGTCTATGCTGGTCCAAAGCCCCGCCACTGGGGGACAGTGGAGGAAATTCCTGACCATTCGGACCAGTTGATTCAGGTCACTCGTTGTAGATAAAACAAAATACTGCCACTAAAAAGGCTTGTTTTCTATTTCTATGCGAATAATCTTGTAATTCCAACAACAAATCCTACGACAGGCGCTTACCCATGACTCTTCGAATCGCAATCAATGGTTTTGGCCGCATCGGCCGCAACGTCCTGCGCGCACTCTATACCCAAGGCTATCGCCAGGACCTGCAGGTCGTCGCCATCAACGATCTCGGAGACAGCGCTATCAATGCCCACCTGCTCAAGCACGATACTGTCCACGGCCTGTTCGACGCCGATATCCAGCATGATCAGGAAAGCCTGACCGTCAACGGCGACCGCATCGCGGTCAGTGCCATCCGCAATCCGGCCGAGCTGCCCTGGGCCGCAGAGAAGATCGACGTGGTGTTCGAATGCACCGGGCTGTTCACCGACCGCGCCAAGGCCGCCGCCCATCTTACGGCTGGCGCGCGCAAAGTGATCATCTCGGCTCCGGCCAAGGGCGCCGATGCCACCGTGGTCTACGGGGTCAACCACGACATCCTGCGCCAATCGCACCAGATCATCTCCAACGCCTCCTGCACCACCAACTGCCTGGCCCCGGTGGCCCAGGTGCTGCACCGCGAGCTGGGGATCGAAAACGGCCTGATGACCACCATCCACGCCTACACCAACGACCAGAACCTCACCGACGTCTATCACACCGACCCCTACCGCGCCCGCTCCGGCACCCAGAACATGATCCCGAGCAAGACCGGCGCAGCCGAAGCCGTGGGCCTGGTGCTGCCGGAGCTGGCCGGCAAGCTGACCGGCATGGCGGTACGGGTACCAGTGATCAACGTCTCCCTGGTGGACCTGACCGTGACCCTCAAGCGCGACACCAGCGCCGAGGAAGTCAACGCCCTGCTCAAGAGCGCCAGCCAGCATTCGAAGATCCTCGGCTACAACACCCTGCCGCTGGTCTCCAGCGACTTCAACCACAACCCGCTGTCGTCGATCTTCGACGCCAACCACACCAAGGTCAGTGGCGGCCGCCTGCTCAAGGTCCTGGCCTGGTACGACAACGAGTGGGGGTTCTCCAACCGCATGCTGGATAACTGCCTGGCCCTGTGCAACGCCGAATGAATGGCTGACCTGCGGGAATCGCCCCGGGTTCCCGCCACAGCACGACTCACTGCCAGGCCAGACAATCCAAACAAGGCTTGACCACGGACGTAGATGACAATCATTATCATCTGCTAAAAAATGGATCAGGCCTTGCTGTGAGTCAATCGCACTTCAACCACGTCTTCCTCACTCAACGAACGTCCCTGCTACGCACGCTGGAGCGGATGGTCAACAACCACAGCACCGCCGAAGACCTGCTGCAGGAAACTTACCTGCGCGTGACCCGGGCGCTTGCCGAGCGCACCATCACGCACCTGGAACCGTTCGTGTTCCAGACAGCTCGCAACCTGGCGCTCGACCACCTGCGCGCCCGGCGTATCCAGGACCGGACCCTGCTCGAGGACGTACCGGCCCAGGTGCTGGAAAGCGTTGCCGCGCCAGTCAGCAGCGCCGAGGACGCCGCCCACGCCGAACAGTTGCTGGAACGCCTGAATCTCAGCCTGGGTCAACTCAGTGCCCGCCAGCAGCGAATCTTCATCCTCAGCCGCCTGCACGGTCACAGCTATCAGGAAATCGCCGACGAACTGGGGGTATCCCTGAGTACGGTACAAAAGGAACTGAAGCTGATCATGGCCATCTGCATGGGTGTCGCCGAGCGCCTGGACGGCGAGTGAACAGCAACTGCCAGGCAGAATGACTGCGTCAGCCCCTTGGCCTTTGCTACCCTTGGCCGGCTTTCGCTCTCTATTGAAAAAACAGCTGTGCACAGACACAGCCGAGGAACACCCGTGACGGATTCTCACCGTGCCGAGCCGCCCACTCCCTCCGGCTCGACCCCAAGCGCCCTGGCCATGGATCAGGCCCTGGACTGGCTGATCGAGCTGGAACAGCCAAGCCCGGAACAAGTGCGTCAGTTCCAGCAATGGCTCAGCGCGTCGCCGCTCAACCCCCAGGCCTTCGCCAAGGCCCAAGCCATCTGGAACGGCCCGCAGGTGGCCCAGTGCGCCCTGGCCCTGGCCGCTCCTGCGAAAGTCTCGTTCCTGTCCCGTCTCAAGCCCCACTGGAAACCCCTGGCCAGCGCGGCTGTGCTGGTGCTGGGACTGTTCAGCTTCAGCAACCTGCCCCTGCGCCTGCAAGCCGACCACCTGACCCTGGTGGGCGAGCGCCAGCGCCTGCAACTCGAGGATGGCTCCCAAGTACTGCTCAATACCAATTCGGCGTTCTCCAGCGATATCGACGAGCACCGGCGCACCGCGCGGTTGTACCAGGGCGAGGCGTTCTTCGAGATCCCGGGCAATCGCGGACTGCCCCTGGAGCTGGACGCCGGCCCGGTGCGTGCCAGCGTGCGCGATACCGCTTTCGCCGTGCGTTACCTGGATGGTATCGCCCAGGTCCAGGTACAACGCGGGGATCTCGACCTGCGGGCGACCCATGCCGACCAGCGCCTGCGACTGAGCGCTGGCGAAAGCGTACGCGTCGGCCCCGAGGGCTTCGACCGGCCGGCCAAACTCGATGCCAGCAAGGACCTGGCCTGGGTCGAAGGTCGCCTGGTGTTCGAGAATTGCCCCTTGAGCCAGGTCCTGGCGGAGCTGCGTCGCTACTATCCCGGCTGGATCGTCAACAACAACGACAAACTGGCGAATGTCGCCGTCACTGGTAACTATCGCCTCGACCAGCCCCTGGATGTGGTCCGCTCCCTGGCCCACATCACCTCGGCGCGGCTGTCGGAGCTACCGGCGCTAGTCATTCTCAATTGAGAACAATTATTTTTACGCGATAACCCCAGGTCGTACGTCTCGTTATAGCCAATGCAATTGATTCGCATTTTTGCGTGTGAATCTGCACCTATAAAAGATTCGTGCGACCCGGAGCGCTTTCGATGTCTTCTCGTCCCAACTACCGATCCCCTGTTCCCAACTCCCGCCTGCAACATTGCACCTTGTCGCTGCTCACCGCAGCGATCCTGCTGGCCGGCACCCATGCTGCGCCCGTTGTGGCCGCGCAAACCTCGGGCAGTTCCAGCCAGCGCATGGGCAACTACAACTTCGCCATTGCCCAGCAGCCCCTGGTATCGGCGCTCAATGCCTTCAGCACAGTGACGGGCTGGCAGGTTGGCCTGCCCGCCGAGTTGGGCACAGGCGTCAATTCCCCGGGCGTCCGTGGCTCACTGCCACCGGAGAAGGCCCTGGATCGGCTGCTGGCCGGCACTAACCTGAGCTATCGCAAGCTGGGCAACAACAACATCGTCCTGGAGAAGCGCAGCAATCCGAATACGGTGAACCTGCAGCAAGTGACCATCAGCGCCACCCGCCAGGAACAGGACATCAATTCGGTGCCCAGCACCGTGAGCGTGCACACCCGGGAAGAACTCGACCGGCAGAACGTCACCAATATCAAGGACCTGGTGCGCTACGAACCCGGCGTGTCGGTAGGTGGCGCCGGCCAACGCGCCGGCATCAGCGGCTACAACATCCGTGGCATCGACAGCAACCGGATCCTGACCCAGGTGGACGGCGTCGAGGTTCCGAATCAGTTTTTCAGCGGCCCTTATGCCAAGACCAACCGCAACTACGTCGACCCGGAAATCGTCAAGCGCGTAGAGATCCTCCGGGGTCCAGCCTCGGTGCTGTATGGCAGCAACGCCATCGGCGGCGCCGTCAGCTACTACACCCTGGACCCGGACGACATCATCAAGCCCGGCCAGGACTTCGGTGCCCGCTTGAAGACCGGCTACAGCTCGGCCGACGAAAGCTGGTTGAAGTCCGGTACCTTCGCCGGCCGCATCGGCGAGTTCGACGGCTTGCTGCACCTGAGTCGACGCGATGGCCACGAAACCGAATCCTACGGCAGCAACAACGGCACGGGCCTGGGTCGCACCGCCGCTAACCCGGAGGATGTACGCACCACCAACGTATTGGCCAAGCTGGGCTGGAACTATGCGGACGACGCCCGCCTGGGCCTGACCTACGAAAAATACAAGGACGACCGCGACACCAACCAGAAAAGCGCGGTGGGCGGGCTGTTCCTCAATGGCGTCGGGCAGAACTGGTACCGCTCGCGAACTGGCAACGACACCATCACCCGTGAACGCTTCGGCCTGGAAAACAGCTTCGCGCTGGAATCCCCCGTGGCGGACCGGATCAAGTGGAGCCTGAACTACCAGATCGCCAAGACCGACCAGACCACCAGCGAGCGTTATAACCCGGTCTCGATATACACCCCGGTGGCCCGTGACGTGCTGCGCGAACGCAAGACCCTCTACGAGGAAAAGCAATGGGTGTTCGACGCCCAGTTGGAGAAGGCCTTCGCCCTGGGTGAAACCGACCACCAACTGACCTACGGCACCACCCTCAAGCGGCAGAAAGTCACCGGCTCACGGGTCGGCACCGCCACCTGCCTGAAGGTCGGCGCGGGCTGCACCGCCATCGGCGCTCCCAGCCCGACCGCCGGCGACAGCGTGAAGAAGTCCAGCGACTTCCCGGACCCGACCATCAACAGCTACGCCCTGTTCGCCCAGGACCAGATCAGCTGGAACGCCTGGACCTTCACCCCGGGCCTGCGCTACGACTACATCCAGCTCAAGCCGCACCTGAGCGATGAATTCATCACAGCGGTCAATCCGAGAGGCACTACCCGGATCAACGTCAATGAAAAGACCTGGCACCGGGTCTCGCCAAAATTCGGCCTGACCTATGCTTTGGACGAGCACTACACCGCCTACGGCCAATACGCCGAAGGCTTCCGCACCCCGTCGGCCAAGGCGCTCTACGGGCGCTTCGAGAATCTCAGTGCAGGCTATATCGTCGAACCCAACTCCAACCTCAAGCCTGAGACCAGCAAAGGCATCGAGACCGGCCTGCGGGGCAAGTTCGACGCCGGTTCCTTCGACGTCTCGGTGTTCTACAACCAATACCGCGACTTCATCAACGAAGACGCGATCAACCCTGGCAGCCAGGCTGCCGTCATCCAGAGCAACAACATCAAGCGCGCCACTATCAAGGGTGCCGAAGCCAAGGGCCGCTTGAACCTGGATGCCTTCGGCGCGCCCCAGGGCCTGTACAGTATTGGCTCGGTGGCCTACGCCCATGGGCGCAACAATGACAACGGCGAGCCGATCAACAGCGTCAATCCACTCAAGGGCGTGTTCGGCCTGGGCTATGAACAGGACGACTATGGCACGCTGCTGAGCTGGACCCTGGTCAAGCGCAAGGACCGAGTCGACAGCACCACCTTCAAGGCTCCGGATGGCACCAGCAGCCAGTTCAAGACCCCCGGCTTCGGCATCCTAGACCTCACCGGTTTCTATAAGGTCACCAACGACCTGACCGTCAATGCCGGCCTGTACAACCTGACCGACAAGAAATACTGGAACTGGGACGACGTACGTGGCTACGACGGTGTCGGCGAAGCCGGAGTGACCGCCCCCGCCAACCTCGACCGCCTGACCATGCCCGGTCGTAACTTCTCGGTGAACCTGGTCTGGGATATCTGACCCTGCCCCCTCACTGCTCTTTTTCATCCAGGGCAGTGAGGATTTTTTACTGTGTCGCGTCTTCTTGTTCGTCTAGTCACTAAGTGCCTCTCATTCTCAAGGACATCGGTATGACCGCCCAGGCTTGCGCCCAACCTCACCACCTGCGTTCCCAGCGCCTGAACCAGATCACCCACGAGCCGCATTCCAAGCTCGATGCCCTGGTCAAGGCCCACGCACCTTTTGAAACCCAGGGTGCCTTCGCCCGCTTCGTGGTAGCCCAGTACCTGTTCCAGTCGGAGCTGGTGGAGCTGTACAACGATCCCGAGCTGATCGCGATCGTCCCGGACCTGGCCGAGCGTTGCCGCGCCGAAGCGGCCAAGGCCGACCTCGCCGACCTGGACACCGAAGTACCGGCCCCGGTAGCCGGCGCCGTGCGCAACCCGAGCAAGGCCGAGGCCCTGGGCTGGATCTTCGTGTCCGAGGGTTCCAAGCTTGGCGCAGCGTTCCTGATCAAGCGCGCCGTGGGCCTGGGCCTGAGCGAGACCTTCGGTGCCCGTCACCTGGGCGAACCGGCCGGCGGGCGTGCCGAGGGCTGGAAAACCTTCACCCGCATCCTCGACGGCCTGCAGTTCAGCGCCGAAGAAGAAGCGGCAGCGGAAAAGGGCGCCCTGGATGCCTTCAACCGCTTCACCGTACTGCTGGAACAGGCTTACTCCAGCGCGGCACAGCCGGCCTGATCCGATAGTTGCAGGCAGGGCGCCATGGAGTGTCCCTGCCCGCCACGGTATTCTGTCGGCCTGCCCGCCTTGCGGATTGAGCCGTACGACGCGTTACCTCATCATCGACGCCATGACCCCCACTCGCCCCTCGCCCTCGAAAATCTCCCGCCTGCTGTTCGGCGCGCTGGCCTATGTCAGCCTGGCCATCGGCCTGATCGCCATCGTAGTGCCGGGCCTGCCGACCACCGAATTCATCCTCCTGGCCGCCTGGGCCGCCACCAAGAGCTCGCCAAGGCTCAGCGCCTGGATGGAGAACCACCGCCTGTTCGGGCCGATCCTGAGCAACTGGCGCAACGGCCGGATCGTCAGCCGCAAGGCCAAGGTCAGCGCCACCGTCAGCATGCTGCTGTGCGCCGGGCTGATGCTGACCCTGCTCAACCATCACTGGACCCTGTATGCCGCCATCGCCGGCATGACCCTGGGCAACCTGTGGATCTGGTCGCGTCCCGAGAGCCTGCCACAGGCCTCCTGAATCCAGCTCCGTGGCAGCTATGCCCTCGGCAATGGGGCCATATATGTCAAGGAGATGACCGTTCGTCGGCAACACCTCACGCAAAGGCCGTCCGAGCCGATGTTGCGGGCATAGCGCTGAAATGGACTTGGCGAGCGGAATCATCCGACTCCGTGCTATCCATTCGTCCTTTCGCGAGATCGCCCCATGTTCGACTCTCTCTCCATTCGCCTGAAGATCGTGCTGCTGTCCGGCCTGTGCCTGCTAGGCGTGGTGGCCTTGATCGTCAGCATGAACCTGTACCAGAGCCGGCAGAACAACCAGTTGGTCAATACCTCCAGTACGCGGATGCTGACCGCTGGAGTCGAGGACCTGCTGCAAGCCAAGGCGACCGACCAGGCCGTTCGGGTCCAGAAAACCTTCGGTGAAAGCCAGGTGGCGCTCAACGCCCTGACCGATCAGGTCCGCGACTTGCGCCAGATGGCCAGCAAGCGTGGCCTGGAGGCCTCGGTACTGCGCGAGGAACTCAACCACAGCCTCAAGACCGCCTTCGAACGCAACCCCAAGGTACTGGGCATCTGGCTGGCCTATGAACCCAACGCCCTGGATGGCAAGGACAGTGAGTTCGCCAACGATACGGCTCGCTCGTCCAACGAGCGCGGGCGCTTCGCCACCTACTGGAGTCGTTCCGGTGGCCAGGGGCTCAACACCGTGATGGCCGAGGAGGACCTCACCAAGACCACCCTCAACCTCAGCGGTACTCCCTACAACATCTGGTACACCTGCCCTCGCGACAACCGCCGCACCTGCCTGCTCGATCCTTATGCCGACACCATTGGCGAGGACAAGAAACAGGTGCTGATGACCACCATCTCCCAGCCCCTGCTGGTGGATGGCAAGGTGATCGGGGTCATGGGCATCGATATCGCCCTGGACTCCCTGCAAGCCGCCGCCGGTGAGGCCCAGCGCTTCCTGTTCGATGGCGCCGGGCACATGATGATCGTCGCCGGCAGTGGCTTGCTGGCGGCCGTCGGCGCCGACGCCAGCCAGGTCGGCAAGAACGTCAACGACGCCTTCGCAGCCCAGGGCAAGGACATTCTCGCGACAGTCACCGGCAACCAGGCCAAGACCCTGCAACAGGGCGAGCTGATTCGCGCGGTCTACCCTTTCAGCCCCATTGCCGATGCCAAGCCCTGGGGCGTGACCATCGACCTGCCACAACAGGTGCTGCTGGCCGACTCGGTAAAACTGCAAGCCCTGTTGGATGAAGCCCAGACCAGCGGCATGGTCAAGACCGTGCTGGTGGCCATCGGTGCCGGGCTGCTGGGCCTGGCCCTGATCTGGCTCAGCGCCTCGGGCGTGACCCGGCCGATCAACGGCGTGGCTCAGATGCTCAAGGCCATCGCCAGCGGCGACGGCGACCTGACCCAGCGCCTGGACTACAGCAAGAAGGACGAACTGGGCGAGCTGGTGGGCTGGTTCAACCGCTTCCTCGACAAGCTGCAACCGACCATCGCCCAGATCAAGCAGAGCATCACCGAGGCCCGCGGCACCGCCGACCAGTCCTCGGAGATCGCCCGCCAGACCAGCGAAGGCATGCAGGTGCAGTTCCGCGAGATCGACCAGGTGGCCACCGCCTCCAACGAAATGAGCGCCACGGCCCACGAAGTCGCCAGCAGCGCGGCCAATGCCGCCCAGGCCGCCCGCGGCGCCGACCAGTCGGCCAAGGAAGGCATGACCATCATCGAGCGCAGCACCCGCGACATCAGCCTGCTGGCCGACGAGGTGAGCAAGGCCGTGGGCGAAGTCGAAGCCCTGGCGGTGAGCAGCGAGCAGATCGGTTCGGTACTGGAGGTGATCCGCAGCATCGCCGAACAGACCAACCTGCTGGCCCTCAATGCCGCCATCGAAGCCGCCCGGGCCGGTGAAAGCGGTCGTGGTTTCGCGGTGGTCGCCGATGAAGTGCGCAACCTGGCCAAGCGCACCCAGGACTCGGTGGAAGAGATCCGTGTGGTGATCGAACGCATCCAGAGCGGCACCCGCGAGGTGGTGACCACCATGCATGCCAGCCAGGATCAGGCGCAGAGCAATGCCGGGCAGATCCAGCAAGCGGTCCTGGCCCTGGGCAAGATCAGCGACGCGGTGACGGTGATCAGCGACATGAACCTGCAGATCGCCAGCGCCGCCGAAGAACAGAGCGCCGTGGCCGAAGAGGTCAACCGCAATGTCTCGGCAATCCGTAGCGTCACCGAGACCCTTACCGAACAGGCCAGCGAATCGGCCCAGGTCAGCAGCCAGCTCAATGCCCTGGCGACCCAGCAGATGAAACTGATGGACCAGTTCCGCGTCTGAGTCCGGCCCTTGTGACGCGGCAACCCGCGTCACAAGACCCGCGCCTGCGCCTCGACAGGCCATGGGATTTCAGGGTGCAATGCCCTCCTCTTGTCGAGAGGAGCCGTCCATGCACCCGCTACTGACATCCATTCAAGCCGCCCTGCACCTGCCACCGTCCGAGCTCCACGAACAGGGCGAAGGCGCCCTGCCCTCGGCCTTTGCCGTCAGCGACCTGGCCAGCGCCAGCATCGGTGCCGCCGGGCAGGCACTCGCCGAACTCTTGTACCACCACACCGGCCGGCGCCCTACGGTCAGTGTCGACCGGCGCCTGGCCTCGTTCTGGTTCGCCAGCTCGCTGCGCCCCCAGGGCTGGAGCCCGCCCGCACTCTGGGACCCGATTGCCGGCGACTACGCCACCTGCGACGGCTGGATTCGCCTGCACACCAATGCCCCTCACCATCGGGCCGTAGCCGAACAGGTCCTGGGCCCCGCCAGCGAGCGTTCGGCCATGGCGGCCAGGGTGGCAAGCTGGAAAGCCCACGAGCTGGAACAGGCCATCGTCGAGCACGGTGGCTGCGCGGCGCAGATGCGTAGTTGGCAGCAGTGGCAGGTCCACCCCCAGGGCCAGGCGGTCAACAGCGAGCCCCTGGTGCATTGGTTGCCCGGCCACGAACCTCGGAAAAAGTCCTGGAGCCGGTCCAGCGAGCGACCGCTGGCCGGGCTCAAGGTGCTGGACCTGACCCGGGTCCTGGCCGGTCCCGTGGCCAGCCGCCTGCTGGCCGGGCTCGGCGCCGACGTGCTGCGCATCGATCCGCCCTGGTGGAACGAGCCGGCAGTGGAGCCGGAAATGACCCTGGGCAAGCGCTGCGCCCGCCTGGACCTGCACGTTCTTGAAGACCGCGCCCTCTTCGAAAGCCTGCTGGCCCAGGCCGACCTGCTGCTGCACGGCTACCGCGGCGACGCCCTGGACGGCCTGGGCTATGACACTGAACAGCGCCAGCGCCTGTCCCCTGGGCTGATCGAGGTGAGCCTCAACGCCTACGGTTGGAGCGGACCCTGGCGTAACCGCCGGGGGTTCGACAGCCTGGTGCAGATGAGCTGCGGCATCGCCGAGGCCGGCATGGCCTGGAAAGCAGCGGAACAACCCACACCGTTACCGGTGCAGGCCCTGGATCACGCCACCGGCTACCTGATGGCAGCCAGCGCCCTGCGCGCCCTGGACCCGTCCTGGCAGCAGGGCGGGCAAGCCCGTTTGTCCCTGGCCCGCACGGCCAGGTTGCTGATCGATCATTCCAGCCAGGGACAGGCCAGCACCGGACTGCGGCCCGAGGGGCCGGAGGATCAAGGGCTGGTGCAGGAGCAGACGGCCTGGGGACCGGCTCATCGCCTTCAGGTGCCCCTGAACATCAGCGGCACGCCGCTACAGTGGGACTGCCCGGCAGGCCCCTTGGGCGCTCATCGGGCCAGGTGGTGGTAGCGGCCTCGTGACTCAGCCGCCAGCCGCCCACAGGTGCTGCGCGGCATAGCCGCGCCACGGCCGCCAGGCTTCGGCGCGGGCCAACAGCTGGCGCGCATTCGGCCGCTGGCCCTGCAATGTCGCCATGGCATTGAGCAACCCGACGTCTGCCGCCGGAAAGGCATCCATCTCGCGCATGTGCCGCAGGGCGATGTAGTGCGCCGTCCAGTCACCGATTCCAGACAGTTGCAACAGCCCCTGGACACCTTGCTGCAGGCTGCCCTTGGGCTCCAGCAGCAACGGGTCGTCCAGCAGCGCCTGGGCCACCCCGGACAGGGTCCGAGCACGACTGCGGGGCATCCCCAGCGCGGCCAGGTCTGCCGAGGCCAGGGCCGTGGGCGTGGCAAACACATGGCTCAGCCCTGGCCACAGGGGATCGCCACAGGCCAAGGGGCGGCCGTGCAACGCCACCAGCCGCCCTGCCAGGTCGATAGCGCCCTGCACGGTAATCTGCTGGCCCAGCACGGCGCGGATCGCCAGTTCGAAACCATCCCAGGCTCCCGGGACCCTCAATCCGGGACGGCTGCGCAGTAACGGCTGCAGCAACTCGTCCATAGCCAATTCACGAGCGATTCGCTGCAAGTCGGCGTCCAGGTCGAACTGGCGGCGCACACGCATCACCACCTGCCCGATCAGCTGCGGCGACAAGTCCTGGCCGGCCGACTGGAAACGCACATCCAGTTGCTCCCCTGGCCCCGGGCGTACGCTCAAGGTGCCGGACTGTCCGTCGAGTTCGAAACTCCGGGCGTAGGCCTCGCCCTGCACCACCTCCAGGCCAGCGATGGCGCGCCGCGCCAGAAAGCCCAGCATCGCCTGCCAGTCGTAGGGCCCGGCATAGGGCAGCAGCAGTCGCAGCTCATTCATAACGCCAGCAAACCACTGTAGAGGCCGTAGGCCGCCAGCAACGCGCCGACGATCACGGCACTGAAGATCAGCTTCTCCGGCAGGGTGAACAACGGCTCGCCCTGCTCATGCTTGGCCTTGGCAAACAGGATCACTCCTGGGGCATAGAGCAGGGCCGAGAGCAGCAGGTACTTGACCCCTCCGGCGTACAGCAACCAGATGGCGTAGCTCAGGGCAATGCTGGCGATAAGCAGGTCCTTCATCCGCTGCCCGGTGGCTTGCTCGTAGGTTTCACCACGGCCACTGAGCAACACCGCATAGGCGGCGGACCACAGATAGGGCACCAGGATCATCGACGAAGCCAGGTAGATCAGCTTGGTGTAGGTGCCGGCGGAGACCAGGGTGATCAGCAGGAACACCTGGATCATCACGTTGGTCAGCCACAGGGCGTTGACCGGTACATGGTTGGCGTTTTCCTTGCGCAAGAACGCCGGCATGGTCCGGTCGCTCGCGGTGGCGTGGAGGATCTCCGCGCACAACAGGGCCCAGGACAACAGGGCCCCCAGCAGCGATACCGCCAGGCCGATGCTGATCAGCAAGGCGCCCCAGGGCCCGACAATGTGCTCCAGTACCGCCGCCAGGGACGGGTTCTGCAACCTGGCCAGCTCCGGCTGGCTCATGATCCCCAGCGACAGCACGTTGACCAGCACCAACAGCGCCAGCACGCCGAGGAAACCTATCACCGTGGCCCGCCCGACATCCTCGCGCTTCTGCGCCCGCGCCGAGTACACGCTGGCCCCCTCGATGCCGATGAAGACGAAGACCGTGACCAGCATCATGTTGCGCACCTGGTCCAGCACCCCGCCGAAATTCGGGTTGCTGTGCCCCCAGATATCGCGGGTGAAGATCTCCGCCTTGAAGGCCACCGCGGCGATCACGATGAACATCACCAAAGGCACGATCTTGGCCACCGTGGTCAGCTGGTTGATGAACGTGGCTTCCTTGATCCCGCGCAGTACCAGAAAGTGCACGGCCCACAGCAGCAGCGAGGCACAACCGATGGCCACCGGGGTATTGCCCTGGCCGAACACCGGGAAGAAATAGCCCAGGGTGCTGAACAGCAGGACGAAGTAGCCGACGTTGCCCAGCCAGGCGCTGATCCAGTAGCCCCAGGCCGAAGAAAAACCCATGTAGTCGCCGAAACCGGCCTTGGCATAGGCGTAGACCCCGGAATCCAGTTCAGGCTTGCGATTGGCCAGGGTCTGGAACACGAAGGCCAGGGTCAGCATACCGACCGCGGTAATCGCCCAGCCGATCAGGACCGCCCCGGCGTCGGCCCGGGCCGCCATGTTCTGCGGCAAGGAAAAGATCCCGCCGCCAATCATGGAACCCACCACCAACGCGATCAGCGCACCCAATTGAAGCTTTTGTGCCGGTTGTGACATCCCTACTCCTTATATCAGCGAGTCGCCCTGGCGATAAAATTAGACGCAATTAAATAACTTTCTAGGAAATTGATTCTGATAGTAACAGTCAATTAACCATCCTTTATTCGGACACTCCGCGAACACCCGCCAGAACACACTGAATAACCGAGTATTTTGTTAAGAGCATGTGCCAAGTGCCATCACCCATCTCGCCTTAATTAGCGAGCGAGATGATTTGCATATTCTTTGAAAGGGTCTAGCGTCAATCGACATCGATAATGGAAGCCGCCTCTTTTTGAAAGGAGATCAAAGCCTTATGGGATGGGCCTTGCAGGGCTGCATTCTACCTCTCGCTACACGTCTTAAGTCATTCATTCACAACGAAATGCAGCAATTGACTGATCCAAGTCAGCAGTTTGGATTGGCGACAGACTTAATCTGAAGTCTCTCTTCTCCTGCATTGGAGTCATGCAATGTCTGAATCTCCCGGAAAACTAAAACTGGGCGCATTAGTCGCCTTGGTAGTGGGTTCCATGATTGGCGGGGGGATCTTTTCCTTGCCGCAGAACATGGCAGCCAGCGCCGATGTCGGGGCAGTTCTTATTGGTTGGGCAATTACTGCAGTCGGCATGTTGACATTGGCATTCGTCTTTCAAACCCTGGCCAATCGCAAACCTGACCTGGATGGCGGTGTATATGCCTACGCCAAGGCCGGATTCGGCGACTACATGGGCTTCTCCTCAGCCTGGGGCTACTGGATCAGCGCCTGGTTGGGCAACGTCGGCTACTTCGTCCTGTTGTTCAGCACCCTGGGTTACTTCTTCCCGATCTTCGGTGAGGGCAACACTCCTGCGGCGGTGATCGGTGCCTCGGTCCTGCTCTGGGCCGTGCACTTTCTGGTACTGCGCGGTATCAAGGAAGCGGCCTTCATCAACCTGGTGACCACGGTGGCCAAGGTGGTGCCGCTGCTGCTGTTCGTGCTGATCGCGCTCTTCGCCTTCAAGCTGGACATCTTCACCGCTGACATCTGGGGCGTGAAGAACCCGGACCTGGGCAGCGTGATGAACCAGGTACGCAACATGATGCTGGTCACCGTCTGGGTGTTCATCGGCATCGAGGGCGCGAGCATCTTCTCTTCCCGGGCGGAAAAACGCTCCGACGTGGGCAAGGCCACCGTCATCGGCTTCATCACCGTGCTGCTGTTCCTGGTGCTGGTGAACGTGCTGTCCCTGGGGATCATGACCCAGCCGGAACTGGCCAAGCTGCAGAACCCATCCATGGCCGCGGTCCTGGAACACGTGGTGGGCCACTGGGGCGCGCTGCTGATCAGCATCGGCCTGATCATCTCGCTGCTCGGAGCCCTGCTGTCGTGGGTCCTGTTGTGCGCCGAGATCATGTTCGCCGCCGCCAAGGACCACACCATGCCGGAGTTCCTGCGCCGCGAGAACGCCAACCATGTACCGGCCAACGCCCTGTGGCTGACCAACGTCATGGTGCAGGTCTTCCTGGTCATCACCCTGTTTTCCAAGGGCACCTACCTGTCGCTGATCTACCTGGCCACCTCGATGATCCTGGTGCCGTACCTGTGGTCGGCGGCTTACGCGGTACTCCTGGCGGTACGTGGCGAAAGCTACGAACAGGCCCTGGCCGAGCGCAAGAAAGACCTGGTGATCGGCTGCATCGCCCTGCTCTACGCCATCTGGCTGTTGTACGCCGGTGGGGTCAAGTACCTGCTGCTCTCGGCCCTGCTGTACGCCCCCGGCGCGGTGCTCTTCGCCAAGGCCAAGATGGAATTGCACAAACCGATTTTCACCCGTGTCGAGAAGCTGATTTTCGCAGCCGTGCTCCTGGGCGCAGCCCTGGCGGCCTACGGACTCTACGACGGCTTCCTGACCCTATAGCTGCACCGGCAATACCCCCTGATTGTTTTACCTCTGGAGGATCACAGTAATGACCACGGAAAAAGTTAAGTACGGCGTCCATTCCGAAGCCGGCAAACTGCGCAAAGTCATGGTTTGCTCCCCAGGCCTGGCCCATCAGCGGCTGACCCCGAACAACTGCGATGAACTGCTGTTCGACGACGTGCTGTGGGTGGCCCAGGCCAAGCGCGATCACTTCGACTTCGTCACCAAGATGCGCGAGCGGGATATCGATGTGCTGGAGATGCACAACCTGCTGACCGACATCGTCGCCATCCCCGAAGCCCTGGACTGGATCCTGGAGCGCAAGATCACTGCCAACACCGTGGGCCTGGGGCTGGTGGAGGAAGTCGGCTCGTGGTTGCGCAGCCTGGAGCCGCGCAAGATCGCCGAATACCTCATCGGCGGAGTCTCGGCCGATGACCTGCCCAGCAGCTTCGGCGGCAAGACCATCGAGATGTTCCGCGACTTCCTCGGCCACGCCAGCTTCATCCTGCCGCCGTTGCCCAACACCCAGTTCACCCGCGACACCACCTGCTGGATCTATGGCGGCGTGACGCTCAACCCCATGTACTGGCCGGCGCGACGCCAGGAAACCCTGCTGACCACCGCCATCTACAAGTTCCACCCCGAGTTCACCAACGCCGACTTCCAGATCTGGTACGGCGACCCCGACCAGGAGCATGGCGCCTCCACCCTGGAAGGCGGTGACGTCATGCCCATTGGCAACGGCGTGGTCCTGATCGGCATGGGCGAGCGTTCGTCCCACCAGGCCATCGGCCAACTGGCGCGCAACCTGTTCAAGAACAAGGCCGTGGAGCGAGTGATCGTTGCCGGCCTGCCGAAATCCCGCGCAGCGATGCACCTGGATACCGTGTTCAGTTTCTGCGACCGCGACCTGGTCACCATCTTCCCCGAAGTGGTCAATCAGATCGTTCCTTTCACCCTGCGCCCTGATGAGAGCAAGCCCCACGGCATCGATATCCAGCGCGAGAAGACCAACTTCCTCGACACCGTGGCCGCCGCCCTCAACCTCAAGGCCCTGCGAGTCGTGGAGACCGGCGGCAACAGCTTCGCCGCCGAACGCGAACAATGGGACGACGGCAACAACGTGGTGGCCGTGGAGCCCGGCGTGGTCATCGGCTACGACCGCAATACCTACACCAACACCCTGCTGCGCAAGGCCGGCGTGGAAGTCATCACCATCAGCGCCGGCGAACTGGGTCGCGGCCGTGGCGGCGGCCACTGCATGACCTGCCCGATCGTGCGCGACCCGATCGACTACTGAGCCTTTAGACGACCCACTGTCCGACCGCGCCCGCCCGGCGCCGGTCGGGCCGATCACCGAATTCGAGGAGAATCACCATGGCTTTCAACATCCACAACCGCAACCTGCTGAGCCTGGAACACCACACCCCACGCGAGCTGCGCTATCTGCTGGACCTGTCCCGCGACCTCAAGCGCGCCAAGTACACCGGCACCGAGCAGCAGCACCTGAAGGGCAACAACATCGCCCTGATCTTCGAAAAGACCTCCACCCGTACCCGCTGTGCCTTCGAGGTAGCGGCCTATGACCAAGGGGCCAACGTCACCTACATCGACCCCAATTCCTCGCAGATCGGCCACAAGGAAAGCATGAAGGACACCGCCCGGGTGCTGGGGCGCATGTACGACGCCATCGAGTACCGCGGCTTCAAGCAGGAGATCGTCGAGGAACTGGCGAAGTTCGCCGGGGTACCGGTGTTCAACGGCCTGACCGACGAATATCACCCGACCCAGATGATCGCCGACGTGCTGACCATGCGTGAGCACGCCGACAAGCCGATCCACGAGATCAGCTACGCCTACCTGGGCGATGCCCGCAACAACATGGGCAACTCGCTGCTGCTGGTGGGCGCCAAGCTCGGCATGGACGTGCGCATCTGCGCGCCCAAGGCCCTGTGGCCCCATGACGACCTGGTCGAGCGCTGCAAGAAATACGCTGAGGAAAGCGGCGCGCGCATCACCCTCACCGAGGACCCGAAAGCCGCGGTCAAGGGCGTCGACTTCATCCACACCGACGTCTGGGTCTCCATGGGCGAGCCGGTCCAAGCCTGGGCCGAGCGCATCGAGCAACTGCTGCCCTACCAGGTCAACACCCAGTTGATGAAGGCCACCGGCAACCCACGGACCAAGTTCATGCACTGCCTGCCGGCCTTCCACAACAGCGATACCAAGGTCGGCAAGCAGATCGCCGAGCAGTATCCGCACCTGGCCAACGGCATCGAAGTCACCGATGACGTGTTCGAGTCCCCGGCCTGCATCGCCTTCGAGCAGGCGGAGAACCGCATGCACACCATCAAGGCGATCCTGGTCTCGACCCTGGCCGACCTGTAATTCCCCTTCGGCACCGGCGCTGCCCAGGTAGCGCCGGCACCGGACTCTAGAAGGACTGCATTATGCGTATCGTCGTTGCATTGGGCGGTAACGCCCTGCTCCGCCGTGGTGAACCCATGACCGCGGACAACCAGCGCGCCAACATCCGCATCGCCACCGAACAGATCGCCAAGATCCATCCCGGCAACCAGCTGGTGATCGCCCACGGCAATGGTCCGCAAGTGGGACTGCTGTCGCTGCAGGCGGCGGCCTACACCCAGGTCTCGCCCTACCCGCTGGACGTACTTGGCGCCGAGACCGAGGGCATGATCGGCTACATCATCGAACAGGAACTGGGCAACCTGCTGGACTTCGAGGTGCCGTTTGCCACCCTGCTGACCCAAGTGGAAGTGGACGCCAAGGACCCGGCCTTCAAGAACCCGACCAAGCCCATCGGCCCGGTCTACGACAAGGAAGAAGCCGAGAAGCTGGCCAAGGAAAAAGGCTGGGCCATTGCCCCGGACGGTGACAAGTACCGCCGTGTAGTGGCGAGCCCGAAACCCAAGCGCATCTTCGAGATCCGTCCGATCAAGTGGCTGCTGGAAAAAAGCAGCATCGTGATCTGCGCCGGTGGCGGCGGTATCCCGACCCTGTATGGCGAGGACGGCAAGCTCAAGGGCATCGAGGCGGTGATCGACAAGGACCTGTGCTCGGCACTGCTGGCCCGGCAACTGGAAGCCGACCTGCTGGTGATCGCCACCGACGTCAACGCGGCGTTCGTCGACTTCGGCAAGCCGACCCAGAAGGCCATTGCCCAGGCCCATCCGGACGAAATCGAGAAGCTCGGCTTTGCCGCCGGCTCCATGGGACCCAAGGTCCAGGCGGCCTGCGAATTCGCCCGGCAGACTGGAAAAGTCGCGGTGATCGGTTCACTCTCGGACATTGAAGCCATCGTCCAGGGCCAGGCCGGTACGCGCATCAGCACAGGCAGACCCGGCATCAGCTACCTGTAGACGCCCGCTGCTGGAACACGGGCAGGCCCATCGCCTGCCCCTCTTTAACGCCCAGGAGGACAACGCCTATGGCCATGTTTGAGCCCGGTCACCTGCATATCGAGCGCCATGCGCTGAACAAGGACGACTACAGCTACAACCTGTGCATCGACTATGAACTGGCCCAGGACCCCAAGGAGGGTCGCGGCATGCAGTTCACCCTGCACGGCACCATCGAGGACAAGCCCCTCAAGGAGCAGTTCTTCCTGGCCAAGGACCAGGCCTTCGACTTCGCCCGCCATGCCGCGCGTATCGCCCAGCAACACGGGATGCCCAAGAGCGCCAATATTTCGTCCTTGCACAAGTATTACGACGAGATGTTCGAAGACGTGCGCAGGCAACTGGACATCAAGCCCGGCGACCCGATGAAACCCGAGCATCTGGAATAGCACCTCGCCTTGTGCAGGAGTCGGCCGGCCCCCCCTGCTTGGCATCGGCTCCGTGCCTGATGCAAGCGCCCCGCAGGGCTGCACGATAGCCGCGACGATTTCGACTAAGCCCTTCGTCCAAGGCATACTGGCGCCCCTCAGTGTCCCAGAACCTTCCGTCACCCCATGCGTATCCATGTCAGCTTCATCGACCGCGTCGGCATCACCCAGGAAGTCCTGGCCCTGCTGGGTGGACGTAATCTCAACCTGGATGCGGTGGAAATGGTGCCACCCAACGTCTACATCGACGCTCCGACACTGAGCCCCGAAGTCCTGGAAGAGCTGCGCGACGCCCTGTTCAACGTACGAGGTGTACAGGCAGTGACCGTGGTCGACATCCTGCCCGGCCAACGTCGCCACCTGCAGCTCGATGCCCTGTTGGCAGCCATGACCGATCCAGTGCTGGCCCTGGACAGCGCCGGCAAGGTCCTGCTGGCCAACCCGGCGCTGATTGCCCTGTGCGGTCGCGAACCTGCGGGAGAAAGCGTCGCCGAATTGTTTGCCGACCCTGGCCTGCTCGCCTCCCTCCTGGAAAACGGCTTTCGCCTGCCCCTTCGGGAAATCATCCTCAATGGCCAGACCCTGCTACTCGATGCCACCCCCATCACCGATGCCGGTGCGCTGCTGACCCTGTACCAGCCCAACCGTATTGGCGAGCAGTTGTCGGCGCTGCACCACGATCACGCCGAAGGCTTCGACGCCCTGCTCGGCGAATCGCCAGCGATCCGTACCCTCAAGGCCCGGGCCCAGCGGGTAGCGGCCCTGGATGCCCCGTTGCTGATCCAGGGTGAAACCGGGACCGGCAAGGAACTGGTGGCCCGGGCCTGTCACGCCATCAGTACCCGCCACAGCGCGCCGTTCCTGGCGCTGAACTGCGCCGCGCTGCCGGAAAACCTCGCCGAGAGCGAGTTGTTCGGCTATGCCCCGGGGGCCTTCACCGGGGCCCAGCGCGGGGGCAAGCCAGGGCTGATGGAGCTGGCCAACCAGGGCACGGTATTCCTCGATGAAATCGGCGAGATGTCGCCCTACCTGCAAGCCAAGCTCCTGCGCTTTCTCAACGACGGCAGCTTTCGTCGCGTCGGCGGCGACCGCGAGATCAAGGTCAATGTGCGCATCCTCAGCGCGACCCATCGCGACCTGGAGAAAATGGTCAGCGAGGGCAGTTTCCGCGAGGACCTGTTCTACCGCCTCAATGTGCTGAACATCGAGGTACCGCCGTTGCGCGAGCGCGGCCAGGACATCCTGCTCCTGGCCCGCTACTTCATGCAGCAGGCCTGTACCCAGATCCAGCGGCCGGTATGCCGCCTGACGCCGGGCACCTACCCGGCGCTGCTGGGCAATCGCTGGCCAGGCAACGTGCGCCAGTTGCAGAACGTGATCTTCCGGGCCGCAGCGATCTGCGAGAGCAACCTGGTGGACATCGGTGACCTGGATATCGCCGGTACGTCGGTGGCACGCCAGAACGATGTCGAGGTACAGAGCCTGGAACAGGCCGTGGAAAGCTTCGAGAAGGAGCTGCTGGAAAGCCTCTACGTCAACTACCCCTCCACCCGGCAATTGGCCAGCCGACTGCAAACGTCCCACACCGCCATCGCCCATCGCCTGCGCAAATACGGTATCCCCGGCAAGGCCTGAAAGCCCCTCATGCCTGTTGCTGCACGCCCGATGAGCCCCTGCGGCACCTTCATCCTTACGCCCTATTGAACAGCAGCTACGCTCAAACACTCGGGCAGGCACACGAGGATGACCGGGCATGAAAACCAAGTCTCTGCTGGTGGTCGCATTGGGCGCGGCCCTGGTCGGCACCTGCCTTTCACCGCAGGCAGACCCGGGAAAAGGCAAAGGCCATGGCGAACAGCATGGCCATCAAGGAAATGCCGGTGACCGCCAGGTGGGTCCATCCATCGACCCAGGCGGGATACGCGGCATCCTCGAGGGCAACCGGGGGTACTGGAGCCCCGGCCCGTCACTGCCTCCCGGTATCCAGACAAAACTCGCTCGGGGCAAACCGCTCCCACCCGGCATTGCGAAGAAACTCGATGGCCGGCTGCTCGGGCATCTGCCTCGCTACGACGGTTATGAATGGCAGCAAGCCGGAACCGACCTGATCCTGGTGACGATCGCCACAGGGGTGATCTATGAAGTGCTGCACGGCATTCTCGATTGAATCCCAGTGACCGCAGGCCAGGGCCAATGAGCCTGGGGGCCGAAGAGTTTCGTTGTCGGCCCTGCCAGGCTCCATCACTGGCTGCACGCCTGGAAACGACCTTTACCTGTACTGAAAGCGCTACAGTGGAACGATTTCGATACAGCCATAGCCAAGCACCGTCGCCCAAGGCTTTGATACCCAAAGCGTTTTTTCAGGGCTCTCTGCTGTAGCGATTTCGCTACATCGAACAAATCTCCAGATCCTGGAAACCTCAATAACCAATTGATTTATAAGCAATAACTCAATATTGGCCACATTCTTGCTATGGACATCGTCATTCGGCTCGGCCTGGCCCGAGCATTCAATCGCGTCCACCAGACGAAATCTGGCCCTAAGGAGTTTCCATGAGCGAGTTGCGTTTCACTGAAGATCACGAATGGCTGCGTACCGAAGCCGATGGCAGCGTCACCGTCGGCATCACGGCTTTCGCCCAGAACGCCTTGGGCGATGTGGTGTTTGTGCAACTGCCTGAACTGCAGGGTTACGAAAAAGGTGCCGAAGCGGCCACCGTGGAATCGGTAAAGGCGGCAAGCGGCGTGTACATGCCCCTGGATGGCGAAGTGGTAGCCACCAACCCGGCCCTGGAAGACAGCCCGGAGCTGGTCAACGAAGACCCGCTGGGCGAAGGCTGGTTCTTCCGCTTCATTCCTGCCGACGCCGCTGCCGTTGGCCAACTGCTGGACCAGGACGCCTACGACCGCCTGATCCAAGCCAACGCCCAGGCCTGAGGAGTCCGCCATGACCGTCAACCTGACCACCACCAACGAATTCATCAGCCGCCACATTGGCCCGCGCCAGGACGATGAGCAAGCCATGCTCGCCAGCCTGGGCTTCGACTCCCTGGAAGCCCTGAGCGCCAGTGTGATCCCCGAGAGCATCAAGGGCACTAGCGTACTGGAACTGGGCAACGGCCAGAGCGAAGCCCAGGCCCTGGCATCGATCAAGGCCATCGCCGCCAAGAACCAACTGTTCAAGACCTATATCGGCCAGGGCTACTACAACTGCCACACCCCTTCGCCGATCCTGCGCAACCTGTTGGAAAACCCGGCCTGGTACACCGCCTACACCCCGTATCAGCCGGAGATTTCCCAGGGCCGCCTGGAAGCCCTGCTGAACTTCCAGACCTTGATCAGCGACCTCACCGGCCTGCCGATCGCCAACGCCTCCTTGCTCGACGAAGGCACCGCCGCCGCCGAAGCCATGACCTTCTGCAAGCGCCTGAGCAAGAACAAGGGCAGCCATGCCTTCTTCGCTTCCGTGCACTGCCATCCGCAGACCCTCGACGTACTGCGTACCCGGGCCGAACCGCTGGGCATCACTGTGGTGGTGGGCGATGAACGTCAACTGACCGATGTCAGCCCGTTCTTCGGCGCCCTGCTGCAATACCCGGCCAGCAACGGCGATCTGTTCGACTATCGCGAGCTGACCGAGCGCTTCCATGCTGCCAACGCCCTGGTGGCCGTCGCCGCCGACTTGCTGGCCCTGACCCTGTTGACCCCGCCAGGCGAATTCGGCGCCGACGTGGCCATCGGCAGCGCCCAACGCTTTGGTGTACCGCTGGGTTTCGGCGGCCCGCACGCTGCCTACTTCTCCACCCGCGATGCGTTCAAGCGCGACATGCCCGGCCGCCTGGTCGGCGTCTCGGTGGACCGTTTCGGCAAGCCGGCGCTGCGCCTGGCCATGCAGACTCGCGAGCAGCACATCCGCCGCGAGAAGGCCACCAGCAACATCTGCACCGCCCAGGTACTGCTGGCCAACATCGCTAGCATGTATGCCGTTTACCACGGCCCCAAGGGCCTGGCGCAAATGGCCCAGCGCATCCACCAACTGACGGCGATCCTGGCCCAGGGCCTGGCCGAAATGGGCCTGCCTGTCGAGCAGCAAGGCTTCTTCGACACCCTGAGCCTGCACACCGGTGCCCGCACTGCCGCGCTGCATGAGCAGGCGCGTGCACAGCGCATCAACCTGCGGGTGATCGACGCCGAGCGCCTGGGCCTGTCCCTGGACGAAACCTGCTCCCAGTCCGACGTCGAGACCCTGTGGACACTGCTGGCCGAGGGCAAGTCGGTGCCAGACTTCGCCACCGTGGCCAAGGCCACTTCCAGTCGCATTCCTGCGGCACTGGTGCGCCAGTCGGCGATCCTCAGCCATCCGGTCTTCAATCGCTATCACTCGGAAACCGAGCTGATGCGCTACCTGCGCAAGCTGGCGGACAAGGACCTGGCCCTGGACCGCACCATGATCCCGCTGGGCTCGTGCACCATGAAGCTCAACGCCGCCAGCGAAATGATCCCGATCACTTGGGCCGAGTTCGGCGCCCTGCACCCCTTCGCTCCGACCGCGCAAAGTGCCGGCTACCAGCAACTGACCAGCGAACTGGAAGCGATGCTCTGCGCCGCCACCGGCTATGACGCCGTCTCCCTGCAGCCCAATGCCGGCTCCCAGGGCGAGTACGCCGGCCTGCTGGCGATCCGCGCCTATCACCAGAGCCGTGGCGAAGGTCGTCGCGATATCTGCCTGATCCCGTCTTCGGCCCACGGCACCAACCCGGCCACCGCCAACATGGCCGGCATGCGCGTGGTGGTCACCGCCTGCGACGCCCGTGGCAACGTGGATATCGAAGACCTGCGAGCCAAGGCCATCGAGCACCGCGAGCACCTCGCTGCGCTGATGATCACCTACCCATCGACCCACGGCGTGTTCGAGGAAGGCATCCGCGAGATCTGCGGCATCATTCATGACAACGGCGGCCAGGTGTACATCGACGGCGCCAACATGAACGCCATGGTCGGCCTCTGCGCCCCAGGCAAGTTCGGTGGCGATGTGTCCCACCTGAACCTGCACAAGACCTTCTGCATTCCCCACGGCGGTGGCGGCCCGGGTGTCGGCCCGATCGGCGTCAAGTCGCACCTGGCACCGTTCCTGCCTGGCCATGCGGCCCTGGCCAACAAGCAAGGCGCGGTTTGCGCCGCGCCGTTCGGCAGCGCCAGCATCCTGCCGATCACCTGGATGTACATCAGCATGATGGGCGGTGCCGGCCTCAAGCGTGCCTCACAGATGGCGATCCTCAATGCCAACTACATCTCCCGTCGCCTGGAAGAGCACTACCCTGTGCTCTACACCGGCAGCAACGGCCTGGTGGCCCACGAATGCATCCTCGACCTGCGCCCATTGAAGGACAGCAGTGGCATCAGCGTCGACGACGTGGCCAAGCGCCTGATCGACTTCGGCTTCCACGCCCCGACCATGTCGTTCCCGGTGGCCGGCACCTTGATGATCGAGCCGACCGAAAGTGAATCCAAGGAAGAACTGGACCGCTTCTGCGACGCCATGATCCGTATCCGCGAGGAAATCCGCGCGGTGGAGAACGGCGCCCTGGACAAGGACGACAACCCGCTGAAGAACGCTCCGCACACGGCTGCCGAACTGGTGGGCGAGTGGAGCCATCCGTACAGCCGCGAACAAGCGGTGTATCCGGTGGCTTCGTTGGTCGAAGGCAAGTACTGGCCTCCTGTGGGTCGGGTCGACAACGTGTTCGGCGACCGCAACCTGGTGTGCGCCTGCCCGTCGATCGAAAACTACGCTTAAGGCAGCAACAAGCTAATAGCCTCAAGCTGCAAGCAAGAGTCGCCCGACTTCTGACTTGCAGCTTGCGGCTTGTGCCTTACCGCTGCCGCTATAACAAGAAACCGGAGAACCCCACATGTCCCTGAGTGTGTTCGACCTGTTCAAGATTGGCATCGGCCCCTCCAGCTCCCACACCGTTGGCCCGATGCGCGCAGCCGCGCGCTTCGTCGAGGGCTTGCGCCGTGAGCAGCTACTGGCCGCCACCACCAGCGTCAAGGTCGAGCTGTACGGCTCGCTGGGCGCCACCGGCAAGGGCCACGGCAGCGACAAGGCCGTGCTGCTGGGCCTGGAAGGCGAACAGCCGGACACCGTGGATACCGAGAATATTGCCGCGCGCCTGCAAGCCATACGTAGCAGCGCCAGCATCAACCTGCTCGGCGAACAGCGCATCGCGTTCAACGAGAAAGAACACCTGGCACTGATCCGCAAGCCCCTGCCCTATCACCCCAACGGCATGATCTTTCGTGCCTTCGATAGCGCCGGCCTGCAGATCCGCAGCCGCGAGTACTACTCCGTGGGTGGTGGTTTCGTCGTCGATGAGGATGCCGCCGGCGCCGACCGCATCGTCGAGGACACCACGCCCCTGACCTTTCCCTTCAAGACCGCCAAGGAGCTGATGCTGCACTGCAGCACCTATGGCCTGTCCATCAGCCAGGTCATGCTGGGCAACGAAAGTGCCTGGCGCCCGGAAGCCCAGACCCGCGAAGGCTTGCTGAAGATCTGGCAAGTCATGCAGGACTGCGTGGACGCCGGTTGCCGCCATGAAGGCGTGCTGCCGGGCGGGCTCAAGGTCAAGCGCCGAGCCCCGGCCCTGTACCGCCAGCTGTGCAAGCACCCGGAAGCAGCCCTGCGCGATGCGCTGTCGGTACTGGACTGGGTCAACCTCTATGCCTTGGCGGTCAACGAGGAAAACGCCAATGGCGGCCGGGTGGTCACCGCGCCCACCAACGGCGCCGCCGGCATCATCCCGGCGGTCCTGCACTACTACATGCGCTTCATCCCCGGGGCCAACGAGGACGGGGTGGTGCGTTTTCTCCTGACCGCCGCCGCCATCGGCATCCTCTACAAGGAAAACGCCTCGATCTCCGGCGCCGAAGTCGGTTGCCAGGGGGAAGTGGGCGTGGCCTGCTCGATGGCCGCCGGCGCCCTGTGCGAGGTACTGGGTGGCAGCGTGCAGCAGGTGGAGAACGCCGCGGAAATCGGCATGGAACACAACCTCGGACTGACTTGCGACCCCATTGGCGGGCTGGTGCAGGTGCCCTGCATCGAACGCAACGCCATGGGCTCGGTGAAAGCCATCAATGCGGTGCGCATGGCCTTGCGCGGAGACGGACAACATTTCGTCTCCCTGGACAAGGTGATCCGCACCATGCGCCAGACGGGCGCCGACATGAAAAGCAAATACAAGGAAACCGCCCGTGGCGGTTTGGCCGTGAACATTATCGAGTGCTGATACCCAAGCCAGGTATCGGCTCATTTTCAGGAGTTGCCCATGTCCACCGAAACACTGTTGAAAACCCCGCTGCACAACCTGCACCTGGAACTGGGGGCGCGCATGGTGCCGTTCGCCGGCTACGACATGCCGGTGCAGTACCCGCTGGGGGTAATGAAGGAACACCAGCACAGCCGTGAGCAAGCCGGGTTGTTCGATGTGTCCCACATGGGCCAGATCCTGTTGCGTGGCGCCAACGCCGCCCAGGCCCTGGAAACCCTGGTGCCGGTAGACATCATCGACCTGCCTGTGGGCATGCAGCGCTATGCCATGTTCACCCATGAGCAAGGCGGCATCCTCGACGACCTGATGGTGGCCAACCTGGGCGACGAGCAGCTGTTCCTGGTGGTCAATGCCGCCTGCAAGGACCAGGACCTGGCCCACCTGCGCCGGCATATCGGCGAGCAATGCGATATTCAGCCGTTGTTCGAAGAGCGCGCCCTCCTGGCCCTGCAAGGCCCGGCGGCGGTCACGGTGCTGGCGCGCCTGGCACCGCAAGTGGCGCAGATGACCTTCATGCAGTTCAAGCCAGTAACGCTGCTGGGGGTGGATTGCTTCGTCAGCCGTTCGGGCTACACCGGTGAAGACGGTTTCGAGATTTCGATTCCCGCCGACCAGGCGGAAAAGATCGCCCGCGCCCTGCTGACCGAACCGGAAGTGGCGCCCATTGGCCTGGGCGCCCGCGACTCCCTGCGCCTGGAAGCCGGCCTGTGCCTCTATGGCCATGACATGAACGAGCAGACCACACCGATCCAGGCCAGCCTGCTCTGGGCCATCTCCAAGGTCCGCCGCGCCGATGGTGCCCGGGCCGGTGGTTTCCCCGGTGCCGAAGTGATCTTCGCCCAGCAACAAGAAGGCGTGGCGCGCAAGCGTGTCGGCCTGCTGCCCCAGGAACGCACACCGGTACGTGAAGGCGCGGAAATCGTCGATGCCGACGGCAATATCATCGGTAGCGTGTGCAGTGGCGGCTTTGGCCCGACCCTGGGTGGGCCATTGGCCATGGGTTACCTGGATATCCAGTACACCGCTCTCGATACGCCGGTCGCCGCAATAGTTCGTGGGAAAAAGGTGCCAATGCTTGTAAGCAAAATGCCATTCGTCCCACAACGCTACTACCGTGGCTAAAGGACTGTTTCTATAAGTAACGCGGTTGCGTTAAAAGTGCACTAATCTGTAACGCAACCGCCATAAAACAGTGCATATTTTCGATACTGAAAGTCACTTATAACCCCCGAAAAGAATTGAACAATCCTATCGAATAAGCATCATGCGCTAGTTCTGCCAAACCTCGGCAAGCTGCGTAAAACCGGGGCTTCGCGGGGCTTGTTTTTTCTCCCATAGTTGGCGTAGAGTTTCCCCACTGTGTTTGCATGGGTCGCTTGGAATCGTGACCTGGGCAGTAGCTAACAAGTTTGCTACACCCGTTCGACGTCTCTTACTTTCCTGCAACCCAGCCCAGTACTCTTCCAAAGGAAGAGACTGTCATTAATTTTTTAGCGTCAAAGGAAATAAGAAATGTCCCAACGTCAGAGCGGTACCGTCAAGTGGTTTAACGACGAGAAAGGTTTTGGTTTTATCACTCCAGAGAGCGGTCCGGATCTGTTCGTACACTTCCGCGCCATTCAAGGCAACGGCTTCAAAAGCCTGAAAGAAGGCCAGAAAGTGACCTTCATCGCTGTGCAAGGCCAGAAAGGCATGCAGGCTGACGAAGTACAAGCAGAAGCTTAATCGTCTGTAACGAAAAAGCCCCTGATGCTGACATCAGGGGCTTTTTTGTGCGTGCAATTCCGTAAAATGGCTTCTTTTTTCAGATGAGAGCCTGTCATGTCGAAACATCTGCTAAGCCCCCAAGGCGAATTCCCCGCCGCCGGCCTGGGTCGTCGCCTGGCAGCGATGTTCTATGATTTCCTACTGTGCGTCGCCTTGCTGATCGTCACGGGCGGCATCTACAAACTGATCCAGATGCAGATCATCGGTGAAGCCCGTATGCGGACCCTGACCGAGTCCGGGGCGCTGGACGGTGATCCTCTGTACTCCACCGTCCTTTTGTTCGTGTTGTTCGGTTTCTTCGCCAAGTTCTGGACTCACACCGGCCAGACCCTGGGCATGCAAGTCTGGGGCATTCGCGTGCAGAACGCCGATGGCAGCCGCATCAACCTGTGGCAAGCGCTGCTGCGCTTCATGGTGTCCATTGCCTCGTGGCTGTGTGCCGGGCTGGGCTTTTTCTGGGTGCTGATAGACAAGCAGAAACGCAGCTGGCACGACATCTACTCCAACACCCAGCTGGTGCGTATCCCCAAGCGGAAAAAATGATCTGCCCCATATGAAAACGCCCCGACAGATCGGGGCGTTTTTTTTGTCCGTGACAACAACCTTCAGGCGTTGCCAGCCAGCTTCATCCGCGCAGCCTGGGTGAAATCCAGCATGCGCTTGAGTGGGCGAATGGCATTGGGGATCAGCGCCGGGTCCACATGGATCTCGTTGCTGCCCTGTTGCAGGCAATGCAGGGTGCGCTCCAGGGTGTTCATAGCCATCCACGGGCAATGGGCACAACTGCGGCAAGCCGCGCCATTACCGGCAGTAGGTGCCTCGATGAAGACCTTGTCCGGGCACAGCTGCTGCATCTTGTAGAAGATGCCGCGATCGGTTGCGACGATGAAGGTCTTGTTCGGCAGGCGCTGCGCCGCGGCAATCAACTGGCTGGTGGAACCCACCGCATCGGCCAACTCGATCACCGAGCTTGGCGACTCCGGATGCACCAGGATCGCCGCATCCGGGTACAGGGCCCGCATGTCTTCGAGCTGCTTGGACTTGAACTCTTCATGCACGATGCAGGCACCGTCCCAGAGCAGCATGTCGGCACCGGTCTGGCGCTGGATATAGGTGCCCAGGTGCTTGTCCGGGCCCCAGATGATCTTCTCGCCGTTGTCCATCAGGCTCTCGACGATCTCCAGGGCGCAGCTGGATGTCACCACCCAGTCGGCCCGGGCCTTCACCGCAGCGGAAGTGTTGGCGTACACCACTACCGTACGCTCGGGATGCTGGTCGCAGAAGGCGGAGAACTCATCCACCGGGCACCCCAGGTCCAGGGAGCAGGTAGCCTCCAGCGTCGGCATCAGCACGCGCTTTTCGGGATTGAGGATCTTCGCCGTCTCGCCCATGAAGCGTACGCCGGCCACCACCACGGTCTTGGCCGGATGGGCATTGCCAAAGCGGGCCATTTCCAGGGAATCGGAAACACAGCCACCGGTCTCTTCGGCCAGGGCCTGGATCACCGGGTCGCAATAGAAGTGGGCAACCAGCACCGCATCTTGAGCCTTGAGCTCAGCCGCGATGGCGGCACGGAAATGAGCCTCTTGCTCAGCACTCAGGGGCACAGGCTGTTTGGCGTCGAGGTGGGCTTGAACCAGAAGGCGTTCGGAAATTTGCGTCATGTTCGCAAGACCTGCAGGCGCTTGGGCGCGAAAGTCGAGTATACCACCGGCTCCGGACCGCTCAGGGCCCCGCCGGGAGAGTGAATTCATCAGGCACGGACAACGTTGGAGCCGCGCAAGGCTACAGAATATCCCGGGTATTCAAAAGCTTATTCTGTCCGCCGGCTGATCTTCACAGCGCATACCGACTGACGGGCAAAACGCTGTTGGCCCGGCTAGCGGCTCGACCGGGCCAACGGCCATTGGCACTCAGTCGGCGCCCACGCTGGACGGCTCCTCCAGCACTCGCTTGGGATGCATGCCATTGACCATGCCCATGAACGGCGCATGGATCGAGTAGCCCAGCAAGCGCTGGATGTGTTCGCTGCACTGGCGCACGGTATCGCGCGGGATCGACAGGCTGAAGTTCTCCTGCTGGCGTGCCCAGGGCTCGCAATACTGTGCAGTCAGGGCCAAGCGCGGTGCCTGGCTGTGATTGGCGCCACCGCCATGCCAAAGCGTGCCGAGAAAGAACACCACCGATCCCTTGGGCATCACCACCGGTTGCGCGCAGGCCCGCTCCGCCTCGGTGGGTAGGCGACCATCCCAGAGATGGCTACCGGGGATGACCAGGGTGGCGCCGTTGTCCGTGGTGAAGTCATCCACCGCCATGACCGTGGCCGCGCCATAAGGTGGCCGCGGACGCGCCACCGGATAGAACGCATCATCGTAATGCAGGCTCTGCGCGGCCTCTCCCGGCAGGATATTGATGGCCTGCAGCTGGGACAGCAGGTAGTTCGGTGCCAGGATCCGATCCAGCAGGCCGAGCACCAGCGGATGCTCCACCAAAGGGTTGCAAGCCAAGGTCTTGGCGATCACCGCGTACAGGCGTTGGGTGCGCATGCCCTCGAAGGCATTGCGTCCGGTGTGATGCGAAAAGAGCCCACCAAGCGCCCTGCGCATCTCATCCACCTGCTGCTCATCGAACAGGCGTTCGAGCACCACGAAGCCATCGCGCTGCAAGCCCCTGGCAAGGTTTTCCAGCAGCGCCGGTGCCACGGCTTCCTGGCTGCCAGCAGTCGATGGATGGGTCCTGGCATAACCGCTGTGCATGTAGTCGTGCTGCTCGGGCAAGGTCTTGTTATTCATTGCTCTGCTCCCGGGTGGTAGGTAGCCTCAATTTGTAGGACCCTGGCGCAACCGCCAATGACGCTTTGCCTCACCTGACATGACCGACTGGATCGTTGCCCCGACCATTCCCGCCCGCTTTGCCCGCGAACTGCTGGCTCAGTTGCGCCTGGATGCAACCACCCACGACGCCCTGCTGCAACGCTGCGGGCTGTCCAGGGAGATGCTGCATGACGGTCATCGGCTGGCTCCCCTCACCTACCGGGCCTTGAGCCGGCTGGCCGTAGGAGCCAGTCACGACGAAGCCTTCGGATTCTTCGCCCGGCCCGTTCCCCTGGGCAGCTTCGCGCAATTGCTGCGACTGCTGGTGCACCTGCCCACCCTGGCCGACGCTCTTGAAGAAGCAGCGCGTTTTTACCAATTGTTCGATGGTGCACGGCCCTGGCAGCTGGAAAAGGACCTCAACAGTGCCCGCCTGGTACTGGTTCCGCGAACGACAGCCCAGGCCGACTCCACGCTCTGGCCCCATATGTTGCTACTGGCGCTCTGGCACAGCGCAAGCTGGCTCACAGGGCAAACCCTGCCGTTGCGCCAGATCGTCCTTCCCGAGCACCTCGCCACGTTCGCCCCGCAATCGCGCTTCCTGTTCGGCCACCAGCCCCGGTGCGGTACCAGGGCCCTGCTGGAACTACCAGTGGCCAGCCTGCGTGCCCCGATCCTGCGGCGCCCCGAGGAAGTGGCACGTTTCACCCGCCACTTGTTGCCGACCCTGATCGCGCAAGCTCCCGCGCCCCACCTCGAGATGCAGCTGCGCAGCCTGCTGTGCGCAGCCGAGCCCTTCGCCAGCCTGTCCGAGATCGCTGCCGCCCAGGCCCTGGGGCTTTCTCGACAAACCCTGGCGCGCAAGCTGGCAAGCCTGGGCACCAGCTTCCTCGGTATCCGCGAAGACCTGCGGCGCGACCTGGCCTGCGCCCAACTGGCACGTGGATCGATGAGCGTCGCCGACCTGGCACACCTGCTGGGCTACTCCGAACCCAGTGCGTTCCAACGCGCCTTCAAGCAATGGACCGGGCTTGCGCCAGGGGCCTATCGCGGTGGACGGCGCTCGATCCGAGCTGACTGATGGCCGCTCGGCTCGCCCCATCGAGGACTCGACGCCGCACTGCCTCTAGCCTTGTACCCTGACCATTTTGTTCACCAGTTCGTGATAGCGACGGCTTACCAGTACTACCACGCCGTTGCTCATCAGCAGCTCCATGTTCTTGCCATGGGTGCGCCTGGAAACAACGGCACACCGGCGTACCCAGTAGGATCGATGCACGCGAGAACCATCTTCCTCGGCAACATCGGCCAGTGCATTGCTGAAACGGTAGAGAACCAGTTCTTCCCCACGACTGGTGGTGACGCGCACGTAGTGTTTTTCCGCCTTGATCACCAGGATTTGCATGGCGCCAGACAGGCCTTGACCGCATGAGTAGCCAGCTCGGCCGTCCATCAGTTGGCAAGGGCAAAGCAGGTTCTAACCAACCTTGATGCCCCGGACCAGCATCTGGATCACCCCCCGGATGTAGTCCTGATGCGCTTCCAGATCGGGCGGATCTTCGGCCACCAATCGAATCAGTTGCATGAAGCTGATGTCCATCAAGCCCTGGATGCATAGCGCCACATCCAGCTGAGGATCCAGCATGCCCTTCTCCATCAGGCGCTCCACCAGGCCGGACATCTGCTGCTGGTGGCTCTTCAGGGAGTCCTGGTAGGCATCGAAGAATGCACTGCCTGGCGTCAGCATCAGCGGAAGGATTTCCCGCCATATCGAGGCCGGAAGGATCTGCAAGGTATGCAAGATGCCATGGTTCTCCAGGTAACACAGCGCCTCCACCGCGTTTTCAAATCCTTCCAGTGCGGTACGCGAGTCCAGCACCACCAACTCGTCCGATCCACTGAGGATGTCGAGAAGGATCTGCTGCTTGCTACCGAAGTAGTTGAATACGGTCGGCACGGAGACCCCCGCCCCTGCGGCAATCTGCTCGATGGTGGTGCCGTGGAAACCCTGCTGGGAAAACAGACCCAATGCCGCGTCGATGATGGCCTTGCGACGCTCTTCCTTCTGCCGCTCTCTCAACCCTGCCACTGATCATCCTTTATGTCCGTAAATGAAATCGCCCCGGGCGCATTAGCGTCGCCAGTTTAACCGAGAAAAATTTATAGTTGACTATAAGTTTTTCATGAACTAAAAAATAACCACGACCACAACAACAATAAGAGGTCCCCCATGCCGCCACATACCGTCCCCTGATCCCCGGGAAGCACACTTTCGGTGTGTCGTCTCTCATCACGCCAGCCCGCCGTTGCGCATCGCTTCACGCATTGCTCGTGAAGGTCCGGTTCGGCTCATGCCTGGAAATACAGCAACAGAACAGATGCCTGATGGCATCGTCGAGCAGCCCATGTCCACACAAAACAGAAATCCTGTGCGTTCTTCCCTGGGTACCAGCAGTCTGTTTTTCTTTGTCATCGCTGCCGCCGCGCCGCTGACATCCATCGCGGGCTTCGCACCACTGGCCTTCCTGATTGGCGGCCCGGCGACGCCCCTGGGTTTTATCGTGGCAGGCAGTGTCTACCTGGTCTTTGCCATTGGTTTCCTCAACTTTGTCCGGCATACGACCCGGGGGGGAGCCTTCTATACCTACGTCAGCATCGGCTTGGGGCCACACCTCGGTCTGGGGGCGGCGTTGATGGCCTATGTGGCCTATACCCTGGGCCAGGTGGGTTTCTGTGCCGCAGCAGGCCTGTTCACTCGCGAGGCGATCCACGGGATCTTCGGCACAGCCCCCTCCTGGGGCGCTTGCGCACTGGGGCTCACGTTCCTTTGTGGCCTGATGGCTTATCACCGCATCGAGTTCAACGCACGCGTCATGGCCCTGCTGATCCTTGCGGAAATCGGCATCCTCGCGCTGTTCGCCACCGTGGTTTTCATCAAGGGGGGAGCCCAAGGCATACGCTTTGAAAGCCTCGACCCAAGCGCCCTGCTGTCTCCCGGTACCGGAACGCTGCTGGTCCTGGCCTTCGTCGTATTCATCGGCTTCGAGCAGGCCGCCCTATACAGCGAAGAGGTGCATGACCCCAAGCGCACAATCCCCCGCGCCACCTACCTGGCGATCGGATTCCTGACGCTGTTCTATCTCTTCACGTCCTGGAGCATCTACATCGCCATCGGGCCTGACCAGTTCCAGCAAGTGCTGGCGGTCGATACCACCAACCTGGTCTTCAACCTCGCTAACCGCTACCTGGGTTCCTTCTGGTCATCGCTGATGCTGATACTGGTGGTGACCAGTTTCTTCGCCGGCGTGCTGGCCCTGCAAAACGCCAGCTCCCGCTACCTGCTGTCCATTGCACAGGAACGAATGCTCCCGGCACCTTTCGCCAGGCGCAACCGTCATGGTGTTCCGAGCTTCGCCGGACTTTTCCAGGCGGTCCTGGTTGGCCTGGTCATGCTGCTGGCCTACTGCGCCGATATCGACCCCTACCGCCAACTGATCATCTGGACCAACACACCGACCCTGGTGGGCGTCCTCATCCTGCAGGTGCTCGCCTCCCTGGCGGCGATACGTCACTTCCATGGCAAGGCTAGCGGCACAACGTATTGGCAGCGCTTCATCGCCCCCGCCAGCGCCAGCGTCATGCTGCTATCGGTGCTGGGCCTGCTGGTACGGGATATGCCATTGCTCACCGGCCTCTCCCAACCCTTGAATGCCGCGATCCTGCTGCCTCTGGTACTCGCCTTCGGTGCGGGTGTCATTCGCAGCCTTCGACTCAATGGGCAGGTATCCACCTGCCACGAACCCCCTGTCCACTGATCCCACCCCGTTTTCCAAGGAGAAACCATGACCGTCTCATCCTCTGGGCGTGCCCGGCACGCATGGAGCATTCCCGGCTGGGCGTCGGAACGACCTTGCGAGGCGCCACAGGCCCGCGAAGTCTGGTGCTATACCGACAAACCGTCGTATAGCGCCGGTGAATGCGTCCAACTGGCGATCCACTCCACCGCCAGGCGCCTGCAACTGAGCATCGTCCGCGATGGCCTGGCGACACACTGCGTGTTGCAACGCACACTCGAGGGAGACTTTCGCCAGGCGACGCCCACCGATGCCTACACCCAGGGCTGCAACTGGCCGTACGCCACCAGCATCACGATCGATGAAAGCTGGAGCAGCGGTTTCTACCTGGTGCGCCTGAGTGCAGAGTTTCCCGGGGAGACCCTGGACACCGAACATTACTTCGTGGTCAAGGCCGGCGCACGCAGGCGTGATGCCATCATGCTGCTGACGACCAGCACGTTGGCGGCCTACAACGATTGGGGAGGCGCCAACAGCTATCGTGGCGCCCCGGAAGATGATGGCCCCTGCGCCGAACTGTCCCTGATGCGCCCGCTGGGGCGAGGCTTCCTGAGCAAGCCCGACGGCGCCCCGCGCAATGCCCACTCCACGACCCCGCCACCAGGCTGGGAACCCCGGCATGAGGTGTACGAATGGGCCAAGGCCAATGGTTACTCCCGCCACCACGCCGATGCCTTCTGGGCCACCTATGAGCGACCCTTCCTGGTCTGGGCCGAAGAACAGGGTTACGCCTTCGACTTTCTCACCCAGTGGGACCTGCATTTCTCTCCCGAGACGCTTGCCTCCTACCGCTGTGTGATCATCGTTGGCCATGACGAATACTGGTCCTGGGAGATGCGCGACGCCCTGGACCACTACCTGGATGCAGGCGGGCACCTGGCTCGCTTCGCCGGCAACTTCATCTGGCAGGTACGCCTGAGTGCCGATGGTACGACCCAGGTCTGCTACAAGGACCCGCGCCTGGACCCACAGGCCACTATCCATCCCGAGCGCGTCACGACCTTTTGGGACAGTCCCCAGGTCGGTCGCCCCGGCGCCAGCACCATGGGACTTACCGGAATCGCCGGCTGCTACAACCGCTATGGCAGCACCACGCCGCGCTCCAGCGGCGGGTTCACCGTCTATCGCCCCGGGCACTGGGCATTCGCCAACACCGACCTGTACTACGGCGACCAGTTCGGCGCAGCCCCGACCTGCATCGCGGCCTTCGAACTGGACGGCGTCGAATACACCTTCCGGCGTGGCCTGCCCTACCCCACCCATGAAGATGGCGCCCCAGATTCACTGGAGATCCTCGCCATGGCGCCAGCCGTGGTGGGCACCGACGACCGCTGGGAGGGCCAGGTCCCGCTGGGAGCCCCGGCCTGGGAGTTCGACAGCTTGCTCGAGGCGGTGTACGGCGACACGCCCCCCGCTCATCTCAAGGACAAGCGTTATGGCAGCGGCATGGTCGCCACCTTCAAGAGAGGCGCTGGCGAGGTGTTCAACGCTGGCAGCTGTGAATGGGTCAACGGCCTGATCCGACACGACATCTTCACCGAAATCATCACCCGCAACGTGCTCGACCGTTTCATTGGCAATCCAACAAGGGAGAACTAGCCATGTCTATCGAAAACATCATCAGCATCACCCTGGGCCAGGGTCAGGCCATCAATCCCGAATGGCCGGATGGCATGGCCTCGAGCGATTGGCGCGAAACCGAATACCGCTGTTTTGCCAACAGCAGCGGCAGCCTGTTTGGTGGTACCTGGTCCGGGGAGCCGGGCCAGTTGCTACTGGAGTCGTACCCGTACAACGAAATCTGCGTGATGCTCGGTGGGCATGTCGCCCTGATCGATCCCGATGGCGGACGCAAGGACTTCAAGACCGGGGATGCGTTCTTCGTCCCCCGTGGCTTTACCGGTATCTGGCTGACGCTGGAACCGTCCAGCAAGATTTTCGTCGCCCTCGACACGCCTTGACCCACTGAACCACGTCCCTCCCCCTGCTCGGTCGAGACGGGGGAGCAGCTTCGTTCATCCTCAAGAAGGCAAACCCATGAAAACAACTACAAGAAATCTGGCGTTGTCCTGCATGTTGAGTGGCGCCGCCGGCGCTCATGCGCAGTCCCTCTACCGTGACGAGACCAGCACCCTGGACTTCAATCTGGAACTCACCGCGGCCAGCCTCTACAGCTCCTTCGATTTCGCAGCGGCCAAGGAACATTCACGTACCTGGGTAGAGAGTTATGCCCGCGGCACCTTCAGCGGTACGACACCCGTTGCTGACGGTAGCGCCTTTGCCAAGTTGGGTTTCATCAGTTCCAAACTGTTCGGTGATGGCGACCCGGCCGGCTCCAGCACCGGACACGAATACCGAACCGACGTCGACAATGCCTATGTCGGCTGGAAGAACGACTGGCTGGAAATCTCCACCGGGCGCCAGCCTTATGTGATGGGCGACGCATTCCTGATTGCTGGCGACCAGCTCAACTTTGGCGAACGAGCTGGCAACGGCTTCAATCGCGGGGGGCTGTACTACCTGGCTGGCCGACGCTCTTTCGCCCAGGCGACACTGCTGCGCCTGCAACCCACCCAGACGCTGCGGATCGAGGGGTTCCATCTGGAATCGGATAACGACGGGCAGGGCTCGCCCCAGCTCAAGGGCATCAACATCGAATATGACCCCAGTGTCGGAAACAACATCGCGGGCGCGTATTTGCGAGTCGATAACGTCGACCGGCAACGAGCCAAAGGCATGTTCTCCCTGCGCCAAGGGCTCGATGTGTACAACCTTCGCGGCAAGACCAACCTGGGTTTCGAGGCGCTATCGATCGAAGGAGGGTATGCCGCAGAGCGCTCCAGCACAGTACAGGCCAATGCCTGGTATGCCGGCGCCCGCTATCAGTTCGACTCCATGCCCCTGACACCCGAAGTTGGCTACCGCTATTCCCGCTTCTCCGGCGATGACCCCACGACCCAGAAATCGGAACAGTTCGATCCATTGTTCTATGGATCGATCGTTGGCAACCCGGCCTGGGTCCAGGGCGAAATCGCCGGGACCTTTGCTGCGATCAACACCAACGCGCGCATCCACAGGGCCTCCTTGCGGACCACCCTCAACGATCAGTTGGCGATCACTGCCATGGCCTACCGCTTCAGCAGCCAGAGGAGCCGTGAGCACCTGGGGGATGAGTTGGACCTGTACTTCCAGATCAACCCGACTGCCAATGTGCTGGTCATCCCAATCATCGGTTTGTGGAAGCCACAGCAGGGTGCCAAGGCGCTCTACGGAGAAAGCGGCATGCAGACCTTCCTGGGCATGATCGTCTCGTTCGGCTGGTGATGCCCTGGCACGCAGGGGCCCCGTAGCCCCTTCCATGCAGTACCTGATCGACAGGCTCCGGGACCGATGCCAAGCCGTGCGGTATCGGTCCTGGGGCTCTGCTCTCAATAACCCGCCACGTAGTCGGTAATCTCCTGCTGGTACGCCGCCTTCCTGTCGTCCGACAGCCAGCTGGCGTCGAAGGAGTTTCGTGCCAGTTGCACCATCTCGGCAGGAGTCATCGGGTAGTTTTGCGCCAGGGCGAACATGTCGTCGGACACATAGCTCTGGAAGTACGCCGGGTCATCGGAGTTGACCGTGACCTTCACCCCGGCCCGCAGCAATTGCAGGATCTCGTTGCCCTTCATGTCACCGACAAAACCATTGGATACCGGGCAGCAAGTCAGGCCGATGCCCCGGTCGCGCACATAGGCCACCAGCTCCGGGTCCTCGACGATGTTGGTACCGTGATCCAGGCGATCGACCTGGATGTCCAGCAAGGCCTGGCGAATGTTGCCGATGGAGTTGTGCTGGTCGATGTCGCAATGCATGGTCAGGTGCAAACCCGCCTGCCTGGCCTTGTGGAACACCTCGCGGAACTTGCCCGGCGGGTTGCCGTTCTCGTCGGAATCCAGGCCGACCCCGAGGATCTTGTCCCGGTGCGCCAGGGCCTGCTCCAAGGTGTCGGCGGCCGACTGTGCGGACATGTCCCGCAAAAAGCACATGACCAGGGCGGTTTCCACGCCAAGGGCACCGCTCTCGCGGACTGCCCAGTGATAGCCGTTGATGACGGTTTCGAAAGCGACGCCGCGGCTGGTGTGGGCCTGGGGATCGAAGAACAACTCGACGTAGCGAATATTGTGCTCCCGGGCCTTGTGCAGATAGGCCATGGCCAGTTGATAGAAGTCCTCCTCCCTCTGCAGGACATTCATCGCCGGGTAATACACCTGCAGGAATGACGACAGCGAATCGAACTGATAGCTGCGCTTGACCTCCTCGATGGTGGCTTGGCCGATATCGACCCGGTTCCTCTCTGCCAGGGCCAGCTTCAGCTCAGGCTCCAGCGTGCCCTCCAGGTGCAGGTGCAATTCGGCCTTCGGCAGGCCCTTGATGAAATCGTGGGTAAGGGTGGTTGGCAACATCGGATCAGGCTCCTGTTTTTATTATGACGTCGGGTTCATTGCGTTGAGTGGTGCCCTGGTCACCCGTGGCGGCTATCGGCCGGTCGACCAACAGGAAATAGGCCAGGGCCGACAGGCAGGCCACGCCCGCCGCCAACACGAAGGCCAGGGCAATGGAGTGGGTACGGTCGATGATCCAGCCGCTCACCACCGGGGCGAACGAGCCGCCGAAAAAGCCGATGAAATTCTGGATGCTGCCCAGCGACGCCACGAGCTGGCGCGGCGCCGCCACGCTCACCAGGCCCCAGGCCGAACCACCCGCCAGGTTGACGAAGAACATCGCCACAGACAGGTAGGCGATGCAGGCAACGATGCTGTCGACGAACACCGAAGGCACGCTGAACAACGCGCCGCCCAACAAGCCGGCGATCAATGGCAGCTTCCTGCTGGCGATGGGACGGATACCGGCTGCGATCAAGCGATCGGCCACCCAGCCGCTGCTGAACATGCCCAGTGTCGCGAACAGGTAGGGAATGGTCAGCACCCAGCCGGTGCCTTCCACGCTCAATTGGCGCTCTCCGGCCAGGTACCCGGGCAACCACGCCAGGGTCAGTAGCACCATGTACATCACGCCGACGAACCCCAGGGCGATGCCCCAGGTGGTGCGATGCAGGAACAAGCCCTTCCAGTCGGCGAAGCTGGCCTTGGGCGCCGCTACCTCGGTGTCGTCCTGGAAGTAGGCCTGGTCCTCGGGTGCGAGCCGCACCTCGTTGCGATCGCGATAAACCACCAGCCAGACCACCGCCAGCAAGCCGCCCACCACGCCCATGATGACGAACATGCCGCGCCAGCCGAAGGTGACCATCAAGCTGGTCAGCAACGGTGGCGCAATCATCGAGCCAATGGTGGTGGAAGCCAGGAACACGCCAGTAGGCAGGCCACGCTCGCTCACCCGGAACCAGTCGCTGATCACCTTGACCCCGCCGGTGTACTGCGGCGACTCGCCGATACCGAGGCAGACTCGCGCCGCCAGCAATTGCAACATCGAGGTGGTCAGGCCACAGACCGCCTGTGCAACCGACCAGGCCGCCAGGGCCCAGCCAAGGACCAGCCGAGCCCCTTTGCGATCCACCAGGGCACCGGTGGGCAGTTGCGCAAAGGCGTAGGCCCAGGAGAATGCCGAGAAGATCCAGCCCATCTGCGTGGCGCTCAGGGCCAAGTCGCGGCTGAGCAGATGGTTGGCGATCGCCACGGTGCTTCTGTCGAAGTAGTTGATGATGCCCATCAGCATCAACAGCACCACGGCGGTCCATTGCGAGCGACGCAGGCTCAGGGTGTTCATAGGACTCATCACGGTAGCCTCGGGAATCGGACCAGGTTGGCCTACGCGGCCTGTTCATCGATGTAGGGCGGTTTGATCAGGGGCCAGGCCTGCAGCATGAGTCGGTCGATCTCCCGGGAAAACGTCTCGCGCAGCGCCCGCTTGTCGCCCTCGTCCAACCAACAGGCATCGACCCCGGCCAGCGCCAGCTCGCGGGCCTGGTGGATGCCCCAGCCACAGTGATGGAACAACTTGGCCCAGGAGTGCTCCAGGTCGGTGTGATGCAGGTAGGGATCGTCGGTGCCGATGTTCAGGCGCAAGCCGGCATCGTGCATCAGCTTGATCGCGTCCATCCGGTTGCCCAGGTTGCTCTTCTTGGCGGTGCAAACGGTGACGTCGAAGGCGATGCCCTGCTCGCGCGCCGCGATGACCGCCTGCGGATCGGCCAGCAGGTTGTAGCCATGGTCGACGCGGTCGCAAGCCAGGTCCTCGATACAGATCCGCAGGTGGGCGGGCGGAGCCAGGGCCAGTGGCTGGTTATCCTCGCAGACATGGGCGGTGCGTCGCAGCCCGTGGCGCGCGGCCAACCGATAAGCCTCGACGAAGCGCAGGGGCGGGCCTTTGCCTTCGGCGAAGTCCATGCCGATGCCGGCCACGGCATCACGTCGATGCAACAGCACTTCCTCGACCATGGCCCGTGCCACCTCTGCCGGGCGCTCGCGGTCGATACAGGGTATCAACAGGCTGGAGATGGCGAAGTCGCGTTGGGCCGCGGCCATGCCGTCGATCAGGCCATCCACCACCGTGGGGTAGCGCACCTGGTTGTCGAAGAACACCGTGGGATTGAACGACAGCTCCAGGTGCCGGCAATTACCCTTGCGCCAGGCATCCTCCAGCAGCTCGTAGGCCACCCGGGAGAAATCTTCCCGATCCACCAGGCACAGGCCCGCCAGGCGCAGGACCTCCAGGAAGCCAGGAAAGTCGCGGTACTCATAGACCTCCCGGGCGCCCGCTTCCGGCAGCGCCAGGCCATGCTTATGGGCAAGGGCCACGAGGGTCGTCGGGCGGATGGCGCCCAGCAGGTGGATATGCAGGTCGGTCTTGGGAAGACGACGCAGGAAGTCACTCAAGACAGGGTCTTGAATCATGGACGAGCGCTCCTCTGATTATTGTTCTACGGTCATCCAGCCCATCCTTGCGGCTTACCAGCTCGGCAACCGGTGAATCGAGTATAGGCCTGCAAGTTATTAGAAAAAGTTGTTAATTATTCATATTTATTAGATTTTTCTTGATGACCAGCCACACTGGTCAACACCTTTCCAGTTGGGGGACCGATCCATGAAAACCAAAGAAGGCACAGGCGTCTCCAAGCGTCTGCTCGCAGCCCTGTCGCTGCGCCACCTGCATTACTTCCTCACGCTCGCTCGGGTCCTGCACTTTCGCCTCGCGGCCGAGGAGCTCGCGCTGACGGCCTCCGCTCTCAGTACTTCGATCCGGGAGACCGAACGCCTGATCGGCGCCCAGCTGTTCATCCGCAAGGGCCACCAGGTCACGCTGTCGGAGATCGGCGCGGCGATCCTGCCCATCGCCGAGCACCTGTTGAACACCGCCGGCAATGCCATGGCCGACATGGTCCACATCAGCCAGGAACACCAGCAGACGGTCCGCATCGGGCTGGTGCCGTCGGTGGCCCACCGCATCCTCCCCCTGCTCCGGCTCCTGCAACACCAGCATGCCGACCTCAAGTTCGACTTCGTCGACTTGCCCACCCGGGCCCTGATCAACGATGTGCGCAGCGCCAGGGTCGACTTCGGCATCGGCGCCGGTGACGCGACGGCCGGACTGCCCATGTACCGACTGCTGGTGGATGAACTGGTGGTGGTGCTGCGCAAGGACGATCCGTTCTGCAGCGCTCGCAGCGTCAGCTGGGCCCAGCTCGATACCCGGCCTGTGGCGCACTTCCTGCTCGGCAGCGTCGCCGACCTGGCCCTGGGCTCGCCCAAGGCCCAGGAAGTCATCGTCAAGGCGGCGTACCGAGTCTCCTTTACCGAAACGCTGTACAGCCTGATCAGCTCCGGCTTCTGCGTCGGTATCGTGCCGCGCCTGACCGCAGAAGGCCTGCTGGGCGACGAGCTGACCTGGCGGCCCATCGTCAAGCCGCGTATCCACCGCGACATCGTGCTGTTCGAAACCTGCCATGGGCCACGCACCCCAGCGGTCGACAGTTGCCTGGCCTTCCTCAAGGAACAGGCCGGCCAGATAACCGACTCCCCCCAACAGGAAGAAGCGAGTTGACCCGAGCCCCCCACCCCCTGGAAAACGACCGGCAGTTGCTCGCCACCGTAGCCCTGCTGCAACAGACCCTAGGCCACGGCCTGCAGGCGCTGTACCTGCATGGCTCAGCGGTCGGCGCAGGCCTGCAACCGCAAAGCGATATCGATCTGTTGGCGGTCGTCGGGCACTCGCTCAACCTGGCGCAGCGCCGCGTGCTGAGCACCGGCCTTTTGCAGATTTCTGCCCGGCACCCGGCCGTTGCCCCTGGTCCACGCTGCCTGGAACTGCTGGTCTTCAGCCAGGCCGACCTGGAGGAACCGGGCGTTGCCCCACGAGCCGAGCTGGTCTACGGCGAGTGGCTGCGCGACGATGTCGAGAACGGCAAGCTACCCATGCCCCATGGCGACCCCGAGTACGCTCTGCTGCTGGCCCAGGCACGGCACCAGGCCCTGCCCCTGCTGCCTGGCAGCGATCCGCTGCGCTTGCCCGAGATCTCGCCACAACAGGTGCGCCAGGCCATGAGCCAGGCACTGCCAGCACTGCTGCAGGGGTTACATGGAGATGAGCGGAACGTCCTGTTGACCCTGGCCAGGATCTGGCGCACGGCGTGCTGCGAAGACTTCCTCGACAAGGAGCGCGCTGCGGCCTGGGCCATCGCGCAACTCCCCGCCCCCCAAGCCCGTACCCTGGACTACGCGCGCCGCGCTTACCTGGGCCAGCTGATAGACGATTGGAGCGAGCAGCAGGTCCAGGCACGGCAGTTGATGGAGCACTTGCTCGGGCGTATCGGCGAGCTGCCCTGAGCGCCCCGTTGGTTCAGACCGGCTCACCCAATACCCGGCGCGCCTCGCGCCAACCCGACAACAGTGCGCCATGGACCGTACCGCTGTAGTCCGGGTGCGTGGCTTCGCCGGCAAACAGCAACGTGGCACTGGCCGGACTGGCAAGGTCGAGCCGGTCGGTAGGCCGCGCCCCGACCTGGGGAAATGAATAGCTGCCCCGGGCAAAGGGGTCCGCGTGCCAGCGGGTCACGTGCAGGCCCGTCGGCAACGGGATCGAGGAGCCGAATATCTGGCGCAGGTGGGCGATGGCGTCGTCCTGGATCTCCTGGTTCGACATGCCCTCGAGCAACCGCGCCGAGGTGCCGCCATGCAGAGCGCAGAGCACGGGTTTCTTGGCGTAGTGATTCAAGGGGTACCAGTTGGCCCACAGGCCCTTGTCGGTGTTCAACTGGCTGATGACCGCAGCTTCGCCCCAGAACACGTGCGGGAACAGGAACACCGCCTTGTTGTAGACCCCCATGCCCAGGCGCTCGATGGCTTCGCGCTTGGCCACGGGCAGTGCCGGCGAGAACTCGACCCCACCCTCCTTCAGGACTCCCAAGGGCAAGGTAACGATCGCGATATCACCCGCCAGCTCGCCTTCGGTGGTGTGTACCCGTACGCCCGAAACGCCGTGCTGGATACGCGTGACCCGGTGCTTGAGGCGGATGTCCAGGCCTGCGGCCAACCTGTCCACCAGTTGCCCATACCCGTTGGGGAAAACCACTTCATGCCCATCGAAGGCACTGCCTTCGTTGAGGCCCCAGGCCGCAATGTCCTGCGGATCGGCGGCCAGCCCATCCTCCATCTGGCGACTGAACAGCTCCAGGACCGTGGCTTTCTGCGCCGCCGTCTCTCCCAACCCGGCGAGCACCTGTTGCATCGCCTCCTGGGCGCTCAATTGCGACGCAGCCCCCTGCACCTTCTGGGCGAGTAGCTTGCTGGCCTGTTCGTAGAGCTGCGCGAGTTGCTCCGACTCCTGGCTGCCCAGCGCTCGCCCATTGGCGTCGTAGACCTGATTGGAGGTGGGATTTTCCACGTCGTACACCACAGTCTCGATACCGAACTGCCTGGACAGGGCAGCGACCGGGTTGCCATCCACACCGTGGATCCAGGAGGCCCCCAGGTCCACCGGTACCTCCTTCCAGCTACGATTGGTCCAGATCCGACCGCCCACCCGGTCACGCCCTTCGATCACTGTCACTCGATAGCCAGCCGTGTGCAGCATCCTGGCGGCGGCCAGCCCGGAAATCCCGGCACCGATCACCAGGACGGTCTTGCTGCTGAGCGCGGGGCCGCCACTGGCAATGGCAGGCACCACTAGCGGCGACGCCGCCAACAGGCTCAATTTCATCAAGGCTCTACGGGAAAAAGACGGCATGGCACCTACTCCAGGACTAAACATCCGAATGGTGCGGCCTTGTACCATGCAGAAACTTATATTCACTCACTCGGGGTCCCATGCACCACGCAGCAAACTTACCGAGAGTTCAAATACCAGCAGGACAACTTGCGACTCCAGCCCCGGGCTGATTTCAATAACCGACTCAAACTTTCCCAAGTTATTGATACTTGGCCGACATAAGCCAAAAGCCAGCCAACGTCAGCTTCGAACAGGCATCAGGCCACCGGTTTACCTGGGCTTAAGGTCAGGCACACAGATTAACCAGGGATACTCAAAAACCATCGATAACGCATCGATTGCCAAGGCCGAGCAACACTCGTCATACAATCGAAGACTTTATGAGCACACCTGTTTATTGAACTAAGTCGCAAGCCACTGGAAGTTCCACATTAACAATCGAGGAAAAACCCATGTGTAAATATAAGTAAAAAATTGCCCCTATTTACGCAGCGTGCAAACAAGCCAGCACGCTCGCTGTTCGCTGGAAACTGGCCGGGCAGTGCCATGCAGGGCCAGGTTTCAGCGCATCGTGATGACGACCTGCCAGTTGCCAAGCTGTTGCGCGTGTAGCCGGTCGGTTTCCAACAGTTGCCGTTCCCGGGCATAGACAGGGTCCGCTGCGATCTGCTGCTCCTGGGACCGGCTCAGCACCACGCCATCGCTGATGCCCGCCCGCTCCAGGAAGGCTTGGGCGGCCAGGTAGTCATGCAGGTCGATGATCGACGCCTGGACGCACTCCAGGCTCTGCCCCTCCCCTTGCTCGAAGTACAGCAACAGGTCGGAGAAGGCATACAGGTACAGGTTGCTGATGACCTGGGCGCTGGTTGCATCCTGCTCGTCCACCACCACTGCATCTATCGCCGCCCCCAGGCCTTCGCAGTCCGGCGCCGGCCCTCCGGCCAGGCAGGTCCAGGCCTGGTCGATGAAATCCCGGCAGAACCCGGGGACAGCCAGCGCCCGGGGCCCCTGGAGCCCCGCCAAACGGTCAAGGGACTTCAAGGCGACGTACAGCTCAATACGCTCTAGTGCTTGCATGGAACCTGCTCAATCCTCGGATCAAAGATACGGCTGCAGCTCGTCGTGGATCAGGCCGCCCAGGTCGTCGGGGCATATCACCACACCCTGCTGCGTCGGCACGGGAAACACCTGGCAGACCCGGTCATCCGCGCGCAGCCCCGGCAACCATCGGCCGCGAAAGTCATCGAGGGATATCGGCCGCGCCACGAAACCGGCCCAGGCCCCCGTGGCACAGGCCTGGGCAAGCGCCGCTTCGGGCCAGAAGGGCACGGCCTCGCCACCGTCAAAGGCCGAGGTGGCCCAACCGTCCTGATACAGCCCCCAGGCCTGCTCGAAATCCACGATCTTGCGCACGAAATAATCGAGTCGCTCTTGCGGCGCCATGGCCAGGAGGTTATGCCGTTTACGTTCATGCATCCTGGGTACCTGCTGCTCCTTGTCGAACGGTAATGGGGCCCGGGGCGCCAGGTTATCGGCCACGGCTGTCCACCACTTGCACGCAATGCTCCTGGTTGTCCCGGCGCAGCTGTGCGATGAAATCCAGATCCCCCAGGTCGCCCTGTTCCAGAAGCTCCAGCAGGGTGGCACACCAGGCAAACTCCCGGGGCGCTTCCCGCTCCACCGGCTCATCCAGTACATCGATGGCCTCGAGCACCTTGCCGATGGCCCAGCGTGCCTTGTCAGCCTCGCCCCAAAGCAGGTACTCGATGCAATAACACGTGCCGATCACCGCGCATTGGGCCTGGTCGGCCAACTCGTCGCTGTAGTCTTCAGTGTCCGGAATCATCAGGTACAGCTGCTGATGCAGCGCCTGCAACGGCAAGTCGTGCCAGTGGCCGACCTGCTGGAACAGCAGGTCCAGGACCTCGGCGTTGACGTCCGTGCCTGAACGGTATTTCTCGGAAAAAGCCCGGTAGACCGGCACCAGCCGCTCCGCAGCCAGCAGGCAGAACAACCCGGCTTGCGCCCTGGGCATGCCCTGCAGCCTTCCATGGTCGAACATCATTGCAGCCACTCTCCCGCTCAAGTTTCCAACTCCAGGCGCCCCATCATCATTGGCAAGGGCGCGACATGGTAGACAACCCAACGCCCTTCCCGAAACCCTGCATGAACCTTATCGAACTACGTGAGCGCAAGCTGCGCCTGGGCATCGTCCCGGATCATCAGCTGGAACACTCTTGCACTTGCTGGCGCAACCAGCGATGCACCTGGTCGTTGTTCACCCGTGGGTGCCAGGCCTGGGAGAACTCACCGCTGGGAGTCACCACTGGCAAGGTGAAGATGCTCAGCGGCAGCAGCGGCAAGGACCATTCGACGAAACGCCGTGGGATCACGGCGATCAGTTCCGAGGTACTGGCCAACTGCATGGCAGCCTGGAAACCGGGCACCACCAATTGCACCTTGCGTTGCAAGCCGATCTTCTCCAGCTCCAGGTCCAGCGGACCACGGGTTCGCCCCCGGCGCGAGACCGACAGGTGCGGATAGGCCACCAGGTCCTCGGCGCTGACCTTGGCCTGTCGGGCCAGTGGATGCTGGTTGTTGACCACGCCGACGAAGCTGTCGATGTACAAGCGCTGCTTGTACACCTCTGGGCCCAGCGGCCCGGCAATGCCGATATCGAGGTCGCTCAGGCCGTCGCGCAAGGCGGCGACATCCTCGTTGCCCTGGGACATGAAGCGCAGGGTGACATGGGGCGCCTGCTCGGCGATGCGCTGGCTCAAGCGCAGGGCCCAGGCACCGGTGAAACCATCCTCGGTGCGCAGGGTGAACACGCGCTTGATGGTGCCCAGGTTGAGCACCTGCTTGTTGCCCAGGACATTGCGTGCCTCCTCCAGGAGATGGTGGACCTGGGGCGCCAGCTCCAGGGCCAGCGGCGTGGGTACCAGGCGTCGGCCGGCCAGGACGAACAGCGGATCGCCCAGGGTTTCGCGCAAGTTGGCAAGGCGCCGGCTCATGGCCGGGATACTCAGGTTCATGCGTTCGGCGGCGCCGGTGACGCTGCCTTCGCGCAACATCGCGTCGAAGGTCAAGAGCAGGTTGAGGTCGGGGAAGTTCATCGCAGCGTCTCGCTTGCATTTTGTGCAAATCTAAACTCTGATATTTGCAATTTTCAATAGACCCCGGCGTCTCTAGCATCCCATCACAACCTAACCGTTCAAGGACGTTGTGATGGCTCCTTATCGCTTGATCCAGTCAGCCACGCTGCTGGGCCTGCTGCTGACGCTGCCGGCCTGCATCAGCCCAGGGCGCACGCCCGAACCGCCCAAGCTCCTGTTCGCCGACGCTCTCGCTGCCGGCCAGGACATCACCCAGGCCACCCTCTGGACACCGGCCAGCGACCACGACCTGTGGTGGCGAACCTTCCGGGACCCGGACCTGGATCGCCTGCTCGACGCGGCCCTGGACAATTCGCCCAGCCTGGCGATCGCCAGTGCGCGCATCAGCCGGGCCGAGGCCGAGGCCAACGTCGCCCAGGCCAATACCCGGCCCGGCCTGTCGGCCATGACCCAGATCCTGCGCAGCCAGGATTCCGAGCACTACAAGACCAGCGCCAGCGAGTCCGGCAGCTGGCATACCGACGGCCAGGCGTTGCTGCAAGGTCGCTACAACCTCGACCTCTGGGGCCTGAACCGCGCGCTGAACGAAGCGGCAGTGGGTAGCCTGCGGGCCGCCGAGGCCGATCGCGCGGTGGCACGCCTGGCCCTGAGCGGCAGCCTGGTGGAAACCTGGTTCGCCCTGGCCGGCGTACTGGAACAACAGACCGTGGTCGACCAGGCCCTGGAGCAACGGCGCAGCATCTACCGCATCAGCGAACAACGCTTGCAATCCGGATTGGGCACCCAGGTCGACGTGGTCCGTGCCCGCGGCCCCATCCCTTTGCTCGAGGCCGAGCAGGCCCGGCTGCAGGGCGCTGCCCGCGGTTATCAACTGCGCCTGGCAGCCCTGGCCGGCAAAGGCCCGGGCTGGGGCGAACAATGGCGGCCCCGCGGCACGGACCTGCGACGCGCCGTGGTATTGCCCGGGCAACTGCCAGCCGACCTGGTAGGCAACCGCCCGGACGTCATCGCCCAGCGCTGGCGCGTCGAGGCCCAGGCCCAGCGCATTGGCGCGGCACGCGCGGCGTTCTACCCGAACATCGACCTGCTGGCCTTCGCCGGATTCCAGAGCTTTGGCTTCCAGGACCTGTTCCACCACGACAGCCGTACCTACGGCGTCGGTCCGGCGCTGACCCTGCCGATCTTCGATGCCGGCCGCCTGCGCGGCCAGTACCAGGCCCAACAGGCCGGCTATGCCGAGGCCGTGGCGAACTACAACCAGGTGCTGGTGGATGCCCTGGCCGACGTCGCCCGCTATCTCTCGCAACTGCAGGCCCTGGAGGGCCAGCGAGTGAAGACCGTGCAAGGCCTGGACGAAGCCGAACAGGCCTATGAGCTGGAACACCTGCGCTACCGCCAGAGCCTCACCGACTTCCTGCATGTGCTCGACGCCCAGACCCGGGTGCTCGATACCCGCATGCAACTGGTCCAGCTCAAGACGGCCGCACAACAGAACCACGCCGGCCTGTTGCGTGCACTAGGCGGCCGGACCGAAACCGACACGAACGTCACCCGACTTGCAGAGACCTCCCATGACTGACGCCTCCCCAACCCCGACCCCGGCCAAGTCGCGCCGTGGCCTGAACTTCCTGATCATCACCCTGGTGGCCCTGGCCCTGATTCTCGCGGCCGGCGCCTGGTGGCTGCTCTATGGCCGCCTCTACGAAAGCACCGACAACGCCTACGTGCGAGGCGACGTGACCCTGGTCTCGGCCCAGGCGCGCGGCACCGCTACGGCGGTGCATGTCCAGAACACCGACACCGTGAAGGCCGGTGACGCCCTGGTCGAAATCGACCCGGCCGATGCCCGCCTGGGCCTGGACGCCGCCAGTCATCAACTGGCCCTGACCGTGCGCACGGTCAGCAGCCTGTATGCCGAGGAGAACGACCTGGCGGCCCAGGTCAGGTTGCGCCAGGCCGAGGCCAGCCGCGCCAGCCAGGACCTGCAGCGGCGCCGCGCGGTGATCGCCCAGGGCGGGGTCTCCGGCGAGGACCTGCACCACGCCGAGGAAGCGGCGCAGGTGGCCCAGTCCGGATTGCGTGCCGCCGAGGCCAAGCTGGCGGCCCTGCAGGCACGGATCCAGGGGACCACGGTGGAGAATCATCCGCAGGTTAGCGCGGCGGCCGAACGGGTGCGCGAAGCCTACCTGGCCCTGGCCCGGACCAAGGTTCCCGCGCCGGCCGATGGCCTGGTCACCAAACGCGCCGTACAAGTGGGCCAGCATATCGAGCCCGGCACCGTACTGATGGGGTTGGTACCGCTGGACAGGGTCTGGGTGGAAGCCAACTTCAAGGAATCGCAGTTGGGGCAGATCAAGGTCGGCCAGGCGGTGGAACTGTTCGCCGACTTGTATGGCGAGAGAGTCACCTACCACGGGCGTATCCAGGGCATCGAGGCTGGCAGCGGCGCCGCCTTCGCCACCATCCCGGCGCAGAACGCCACCGGCAACTGGATCAAGGTGGTGCAACGGGTGCCGGTGCGCATCGCCCTGGACCGCGAGGAAGTACTGCGCCACCCGCTGCGCATCGGCCTGTCGATGAGCGCCAAGGCGATCCTCGGCGATCCCGGGGAGCAACCCGAGCCAGCCAAGCTGCAAGACAGCACCGGGGTCTACGACAACCTCCAGCAAGGTAGCCAGGCGCTGGTCGAGCAGATCATCGCGCAGAACCTGCAAGCGTCGAAACTCAACCTGTCGAGGAACGAACGATGATCGCCAAGCGTCCCATCGAACCACTGAGCGGCGGCACGCTGCTCCTGGGCGCGCTGGCGATCGGCATGGCCAATTTCATGATGGTGCTCGATACCACCATCGCCAACGTCGCGGTGCCGACCATTTCCGGCAACCTCGGCGTGGCCCCCGACCAGGGCACCTGGGTGCTGACCTCGTTCAGCATCTCCCTGGCCATCGGCCTGCCACTGACCGGCTGGCTGGTGCAGCGCTTCGGCCAGGTCAAGCTGTTCATGACCGCGGTCGCCCTGTTCGTGCTGGCCTCGGTGTGCTGCGGCCTGGCGCCGAACCTTGGTTCGCTGCTGTTGTTCCGGATCTTCCAGGGCGCGGTGTGCGGCCCCCTGGCCCCGCTGTCCCAGGCCCTGCTGGTGGCGATCTTCCCGCCCGAGCGACGCACCTCGGCGCTGGTGGTGTGGTCGATGACCACCTTCCTCGGGCCGGTGTGCGGTCCGATCCTGGGCGGCTACCTGACCGATAACATCAGCTGGCCGTGGATCTTCTACATCAACGTGCCGGTCGGGGCGTTCATCCTGCTGACCCTCAGTCAGGTCCTGCATGGCCGGGACAACCCGACCCGCAAACTGCCAGTAGATGTGATCGGCTTGTTGTTGCTGATGGTCGCGGTCGGTTCGCTGCAGATTCTCCTCGACAAGGGCCAGGACCTGGACTGGTTCGCCTCCACGCCGATCCGCGTACTCGCGGTGGCGGCGGTGCTGGGTTTTGCGTCATTGATCAGCTGGGAACTGACCGAGCAGCATCCGATACTCGACCTGCGCCTGTTCAAGGAGCGCAACTACGCCATCGGCACCCTGTGCGTGACCCTGGGCTTTTCCCTGTACTTCGCCTCGCTGGTGCTGGTGCCACTGTGGCTACAGACGGAGATGGGCTACACCGCGACCTGGGCCGGGATCGCCACTGCGCCCCTGGGGATCGCCGGGGTGGTGCTGGCGCCCTTCATCGGGCGGCTGATGCAGCACCTGGATGCGCGGATGCTGGCGAGCATGGCCTTCATCTGCTGGATCGGCGCCTCGTTGTGGCGCATGGGCTTCGAGACCGGCCTGGACATTCAGTTCATCGGTTGGAACTCGGTGCTGATGGGCGCCGGCACGGCCTTCCTGTTCACCCCGCTGGTGGCCATTTCGCTGTCGCGCCTGCCACCGGAAAAGATCCCCGCGGCCCTCGGCTTGCAGAACGCCCTGCGCATGACCGGCGCCAGCTTCGCCGTGTCCCTCGGCCCGGCGTTCTGGGATCACCGGGCCCGCGGCCACCAGGTCGATCTGGCCGAACGCATGAGCCCTTTCGATCACTGGAGCGACCAGGCCCGGGCCAACCTCGACAGCCTCGGCCTGTCACCCGAGGGCGCCCTGGAATGGCTGGGCCGGGCCATCGATCGCCAGGCCCACATGTTGGCGCTCAACGACTTCTCGCTGGCCAGCGCATGGCTGTTCTTCGCCGTGCTCAGCATCGTCTGGCTGGCTCATTCACCCAAGGCGAAAGCCAAGTAGATCCGGAGTATTCATGTTCCTGCGTAAAAAAATGAAGTACGACCTCGAAGTCACCGCCCTCCATGACCTCACCCCCCTGGTACGGCGCGTCACCTTCAGGGGCGAGCTGTTCGGCGGCGACCTGGAGTGCCAGCCGGCCCAATGGCTGAAGCTGTTCCTGCCCAATGGCGGCACCCCCGCCAGTCGTGCCTACACCATCCGCCGGCATCACCGGCATTCGTCCAGCGTCGATATCGACTTCGTCCGCCATGGCCATGGCCCGGCCGGAAGCTGGGCGGAGCAGGCCCGGGTCGGCGACTGGATCGGCTGTTCGGCATTGCGTGGTGGTTTCCAGCCCCAGGAAGAGGCCGAATGGTTACTGCTGGCCGCCGATGAAACCGGCACCCCGGCGGTGATGAGCATCCTCGAGAGCCTGGCCCCCGGCGACCGCGCGGTGGTGGTGCTGGAAGCGGCGAGCATGACCGAGCTGCAGGCCATGGACACCCTGGCCACGGTCAACTACGAATGGATGTTCCGCGACGAGCATCCGCACGCCACCAACCTGCTGCTCGAAGGCATCGACAAGCTCCAGTTGCCTTCGGGGGTCGGGCAGTTCTGGATCGCCGCCGAAGCCCAGGCGATCAACGAAGTCCGCGACTATCTCACCGACGCCTGTTCGATCCAGCGCCGCCTGGTACGCAGCAAGGGCTACTGGATGCGCGGCGTCGCCGACCACCGCGACCGCGACTGAAACGCTCTCCTGCCACTCCCCTGGGCCGCGACGTCCAGTCGTGGGCCCGGCGCCGAGCCGGGCCCCAGGTCCTAGTCGATCCGCGGGTGCTGCTGCACCAGGTTCTTGCGCTTGGCCTCGAGCTCGGCGATCTGCGCATCGATGTCTTCGATCTTCTGCTCGATGTTGTCGTGGTGCTCTTGCAGCAACTCCCGAGCCTCCTCGATATCGGCCGCCGCTGGAGCCGCGCCACGCAATGGCTTGTTGGCCGTCTCGCGCATGGATATACCGGTGATCAAGCCGATCACCGCGATCACCATCAGGTAGTAGGCCGGCATGTACAGGTTCTCGGTGGTTTCCACCAGCCAGGCGGCGATCGTCGGGGTCAGGCCGGCGATCAGCACCGAGATGTTGAAGGCGCTGGCCAGGGCGCTGTAGCGGATGCGCGTGGGGAACATCGCCGGCAACGTGGAGGCCATCACGCCGATGAAGAAGTTGAGCAACACGGCCAGGATCAGCAGGCCGGCGAAGATCACCCCCAGTACCCCGCTGTTGATCAGCATGAAGGCCGGGATGGCCAGCACGAACAGGCCGACGCTGCCGAAGATGATGAAGGGCCGGCGTCCGACCTTGTCGCTCATGAAGCCGATCAGCGGTTGCACGAACAGCATGCCGACCATGATCGCGATAATGATCAGCACCCCGTGGTCTTCGCTGTAGTGCAGGTTGTGCGACAGGTAGCTGGGCATGTAGGTCAGCAGCATGTAGTAGGTGACGTTGGTCGCCACCACCACGCCGACACAGGTCACCAGGCTGCGCCAGTGCTGGGTCGCCACTTCCTTGAACGACACCGCCGGGCCCGAAGCCAGGCCTTCGCGGTCACCTTGCTCGAGCTTCTCGACATGCTGCTGGAAGGCCGGGGTCTCCTCCAGGGCATGGCGCAGGTAGAGGCCGATGAGGCCCAGTGGCAAGGCCAGGAAGAACGGCAGGCGCCAGCCCCATTCGAGGAACTTCTCTTCACCCAGGATGGTGGAAATCAGTACCACCAGGCCCGCGCCGAGGACGAAGCCGGCGATCGAGCCGAAGTCCAGCCAGCTGCCGAGGAACCCGCGCTTGCGGTCCGGGGCGTATTCGGCGACGAAGATCGAGGCGCCGGTGTACTCCCCGCCCACGGAGAAGCCCTGGGCCATCTTGGCCAGCAACAACAGGATCGGCGCCCAGATGCCGATCGAGGCATAGGACGGGATCAGGCCGATGGCGAAGGTGCTCAGGGACATGATCACGATGGTCGCCGCCAGGACCTTCTGCCGTCCGTAGCGGTCGCCCAGGACCCCGAAGAACAACCCGCCCAGGGGGCGGATCAGGAAGGGCACGGAGAAGGTCGCCAGGGCGGCGATCATCTGCACACTGGGGCTGGCATTGGGGAAAAACACCTTGCCCAGCGCATAGGCGACGAAACCATAGACACCAAAGTCGAACCACTCCATGGCATTGCCCAGCGCGGCGGCGGTGATCGCCTTGCGCATCTTGGCGTCGTCGACGATGGTGATGTCCTTCAAGCCGATCGGCTTGACCCTTTTCTTGCGCGACTTCATAGCAGTTTCCCTATGGCTGGACTGTGCTCATGCATACCTTTGCCCCGGGCCCGGATGGTGGCAGGTACGAGCGAACAGCGAGATGACCAGTGTTCTACCGGCCGGGGCTCCATGCCATCAGATAGCCAGGAATCCGAAAAAATTCACTGTTCATGGCAATTGGCGATTTGTTCGTCCCCTGGCGCCTGCTGGCACGCCGTACGACAAGAGCGCCTTGCGCTTTCCATCCCTAGGGCTTTAGTGCTATTGAAAACGCCGATCAGGCTGTTCGACAGTGACCCAGTCGACGGCAGGCTGGAACTCCCGGTGCTGCCCATCCACTAATTTCAGTCGCCGCAACCCCAGTACTCAGCCATGGCCTCGTGCCGATAAGGACATCCAATGAAAACTCTAAAAAGCCTGCGTTCCTTGGCGATCCTGGCCCCCGCCAGCTTGTTGGCCGCCTGCGCATCGATTGGCGGCCCTGCCAGCCCCGCGCAAAAGAACCCTACCAACCAGTTGCTGGACATGCTCGACCAGGCCACCCGCGAAGGCATGTCCGTGGTGCTGGTGCCGACGCTGATGCCCAACAAGAGCGTGACCGATCTTTCCAGTTATTCGCACCGGGTCATCTTCAAGAACAAGGACATGCCCGGCATCGCCTACATGCAGGCCTTCGCCAACAACGACCTGGAGAAGATCAAGGACGCCGTCTACCTGTGGGACTTCCTCGAGGTCAACATCATCCCGCCGGGGACCTACCTGTTGTCCGGCGGGATCGACTACAAGATCGACAGCACCCTGGCCGACATCAAGGCGCCCAAGGGCCAGCCGGGGGCCACGCCCTTGGGCGCGGTGAACCTGTCCGCCGTGCTGTATCGCCGGTTCGTCAAGGAAGAGTATTGGCGTGATGCCTCCTATGCCGACAGGACCTACTCCCAGAACGTCTGCAGCGCCGTGCACATGGCGTCCGGCCAATGCGTGAGCTGGTCACAACAGAACTACACCCAGCGCGAGCAGGTCTCCCAAGGCGGCTGGACCGAAGGCACGAAGATCCAGGACGTCCAGTCCATCAAGCTGCAAGCGCAGATACCCGACGCCTATGCCCCACTGGCCTTCACCATCAAGCCGGGCCAGATCCTGCTCAGCGACCGCTTCCACCTGAAGACTCCGGGCGTGCACTACGACCCGAAAACCTGCAAGGCCGTGGACACGCAAAACATCAAGTGCGCCCTGCGGGACATCCAGGTCTACATGCGTCCCGCGCCCACGGAGTTTACGCAGAAGTTCATCGATCACGAGCAACCGAAACTCTCCGAGACAGGCCGCCAGGTGCTGGCGCGCATCCAGCCGATGAAGACCCAGGTACTGGGTGAGAAAGGCATGGAGGACCTGGTGTGGGGCCTGCCGATCAGCCTTAAGAAACCAGGCAAGTAGACCCGTCGCCGGCCTGGGGAGCCGGCTCGCCGTCGGGCCGGACTTCTCCCCTGCCAATCTTCAGATAATTACCCGGCAATGAATTGCAAGACAGTACCTAGCTCTTGAATCAAGTACTCCCCCCACTCTACCTTTTTATCAAAATCGACCTAACGAAACAGCAACCCTGAAAACTGGAGTCTGTCCCTAATCCTCACCCTAACCCCCAGAACTTCCAGATTTCAAATGAAACCTTATATTCCAATATGCCACTATAACTAGCAGCAAGCTCGACTCTAAATAGCTTGACGAAAGCCATTCACTCAAAACAACCATTTGATTAGAGTCAATTAAAAAATAAATTGCCCGTAGCACACCCGTGCCAGAGCTAAACCGAAAAAACTTCACCGCTACCTTACGAGATTAAAGCTCACACTAGCAGCCTAACCTTTTTATAAATCAGGAAGCTTCTTGTGGATGGATTTTATAATTGAAGTGTTAGTTTCAGCCAAGGGTGTAATCTTTTGCAGCGTAATATCTAGATGACTGACAGAATCAATATAAAGGTGACAGACAAAGCTGTCCTCACCGGTGATTTTGTAGCAAACGACACACTCTGCCATTTCTGCGAGCAATTGCTCCACAGGGTGAAAGTTTCCAAGAAAAGGTTTTACCCTTACCAGGGCCTGTAGCGTGTAGCCAAGTGCTTGGGCATTCAACTCTACATTGAACCCACTAATAACACCTGTAATCTCAAGCCGTTTAAGACGCTCGCTACAACCGGGAGCCGATAACCCCACCTGTCGACTGAGCGAACGTATGGATGCCCGGGCGTTCTGGTGAATGGCAATAATCAATGCCCGATCTATGGGGTCTAGTCTCTGATCGTTTTTTGTAAGCTTCTTCATTAATTTCACCTTACAAATATTGATGAAACGCCATGAAAATCTTACATACCACAATTTTATAAAAAAATAATAGATTTTTTGAAGATCGCTACCTATTGTTTCCCCTGCAGTCATACGTAGTCCTTAGCGGCACGCCTTCCAGAAGGTGCTCCGTAATGTCTCTATTTCAACTTGATGAATTCTATCGAGGAATTGAAATGAACTACTTGCCTGATGACTCTCACCTACAACAACATCACCACAAAACCTTCACTGAGGATAGAATTTTTTCATTACGCCAAGAGTTCTCTCGCAATGGCTTTTTGAAGCTACGAGACATCGTTGACGATCAATTACGTGAAAAAATAAGCATAGAAGTCAAGAGCCTTATCGATCGCCAAATCGAACGTCGAGACTTGCACCTTGCCACCACTGACAACACGCCTCGTTATATGAGCGTAGTGCGCAGTGAGTTCATCGCAGAAAATAGCCCACTGATCAATGCACTATCGAAATCCAACGTACTGCTAGACACTCTATCGCGGATCTCGGGAACACGAATTATTGCCTCCGTATCCAAGGACGAGGAGTTCTTAATTACTAAGCAAGAACGCAAAGGAGACACCCACGGCTGGCATTGGGGCGACTATAGTTTCGCGTTGATCTGGATCATTGAAACACCGCCGATCGCCAAAGGAGGGATGCTGCAATGCGTTCCTCATACCTCATGGGATAAAACTAATCCAAGAATTCACGAACTTCTGTGTAGCAACCCCATTGCGACTTACGGTTTCAAGACGGGGGATATTTATTTCTTGCGTACGGACACCACACTGCATCGCACTATCCCGCTCAACGAAGACGCCATTCGAATAATCCTCAACATGACCTGGGCTGCCGAAAAAGACCTCACCCGCAGCCTGCATGGCAATGATCGCTGGTGGGAAGATCAGAATGCGGAGGCGGCCAAAAGCCTGACGTAAGGCGCGGTTAGCCAGTCGTTACGTGGTTCCAGGAGAGGATAATCATGCACGATACCCGATGCCTCCAGCAGGCCAGTGCCTTACTCAAACAGGCTCAATCTCACGCAGCGATGGCCGACCTGGTCAGAGGGGCGGTCGCCCGAAACGAACAGTGGCGCGCTCGGCAATGCATCAATCTCGTAGCCGCTGAGTCGCCTACCAGCCCATCCGTGCGCGCGTTGCTATCCAGTGAAGTTGGCACGCGCGCATCGGGCGGCCATATAGGACGCGACAATCGATTTTTTTCGGGCATGAAGAATATCGATGAATTGGAATCGCTCTGTGTAGAGCTGTTGAAAATTGTCTTTCGCACCCAGTATGCCGACCATCGTCTGATGGGAGGAATGATAGCGGTGCTCGCGGCCTACACGGCCCTGACCCACCCAGGTGATTGCATCATGAGCGTGCCTTTGACCCATGGTGGAGATACGAGCAATAGAGGCAAAGGCCCCCCCGGTGTGCGTGGACTCAAGGTAATGGACATTCCCTTTATGCACGACACCCTAGACATCGATCTTACACGGCTCAGCGAAATAGCCCGAGTCGCTAAACCAGCAGTGATTGGCCTGGGGATGACGTTGACTCTGTTCCCCTTACCTATTGCTGACATCAAGGGCATCGTCTCTTCATGGAATGGAAAAGTATATTTCGATGCTGCTCACCAGTTGGGTTTGATCAGCGCAGGCTTGTTCCAGAACCCGCTGGCAGAGGGTGCAGACCTGATGACCGGTTCTACCGGGAAGACCTTCAGTGGCCCTCAAGGCGGCCTGATTGCCTGGAACGAAGCGTCATTGACTCCGGTAGTACATGAAACGATTTTCCCGACCTTGACAGGCAGTCACCAAATCAACCGGGTAGCGGCTCTCGCCGTGGCGGCCACCGAGATGCTGGAATATGGACAGACCTACATGAGACAGGTGGTAAAAAACGCACAAGCATTGGCTGAAAATCTACAGAACCGGGGCGTGATGGTTTTCCATCGAGAGCGAGGTTACACCCGCACCCATCAGATTGTGATTGACTCAAAGCCCTTTATCAGTGGCCGCGAGGCGGTGCAGCGCCTGGAGGCCGCCAACATCATCGCCAATGAAATGCCACTGCCGTGGGATAGCGGCCCAGAGACAGGAATTAGGCTAGGCACCGTCGAAGTAACTCGCCTGGGGATGAAAGAACGAGAAATGGCGTGGATCGCCGAGCAGATTGCCAAGGTTCTACTGCATAACGAAGATCCGATGGCCATCGCCAACGCCGTGATCGACTTCATGAAGAACCATAGAACCGTCTACTACTGCCACGAGAATGGACTCCCTCGGTAGTCGCTATGAGTTTTTTAGCGGAATATCCATATGTCCAATACCGTACTACCCATTTACCAGGCGACATTGACATTTACCATTGCCGCCGTTGCGTTACTTGCAAGCCCTGGCCCAGCGACATTGGCTTTGGCGGCAAGTGGGGCAGCTTATGGCATTAAGCGATCGACTCAGTTCTTTATCGGGATCACGCTGGGCCTGATGATTGCCATGGCATTGGTTGCTACGGGGCTGTATGTCATTCTCCAGGGCTTCCCAAGATTAGCGACGGCACTGACGGTCATCTCCGTTGTGTATATCTTGCTGCTTGCCTACAGCATCGGTAGTGCGCCGCCCATCAAGGATGAACAGTCAGCGGTCGTACCCGGCTGGGGCGCCGGTTTTATCCTGGGCGTCGCGAATATCAAGGCATACGCTGCGTTTGCGGCGCTGCTAGGCAGCTTCACCCTAGGTATTGCGCCTGTTTGGGAGCAAAGCGCAAAAGCACTAATCTGCCTGCTGGTCTGCGCGGGATTCGATTTCTTGTGGCTCTTTGTGGGCAGCAAAATGCGCCTGTTCTTCATCCACCCCACTTGGAGTCGATTACTTAATATAAGCTTCGCGTTTTTGATGATAGCGACGATCATCTGGTCATTTATGCTGAGCTAGCAGCGCAATCCATAGAAGACAGGAAATCGTTTCCAAGTGAGGATAAACTTCATGTTTGGGACAATATCGGCACTTGTATTGCTACTGATTGTTCCTGGCCCAACAAACACGCTGTTAATGCGCTCCGGAGCGCTGTTTGGGTTTGCTGCTTCATGGCGCATGGCATTTATAGAGGGCGTGGCGTATCTGTTTCAGGTTTCTGTCTGGGGGACGATGTTATTCTATATCTCCGCCTGGTCTCCCTGGGTTGTGGGAGCCATGCAGATAGCTACCGCCTGCTATCTGCTTCAACTTTCCTGCACTTTGTGGCGACGCAAAAGCAAAAGCAGCAGCCCCAATCCGAACCAGGATCGTTTATCCGGCCTGCACTTCTTCTGGTTGACCGTGATGAATCCCAAGGGCCTGCTGATTGCTTCGATCATTGCGCCGATCAGCGCCTTTGCCAGCCTGAAAGAATATACCGGGTTCATGAGCACGCTCGCATTGGTGGTAATACCAGTGGGGTCTGCCTGGATCTTACTCGGCAGTCGGCTCGAAGGATGCCAAAAAACGTGGCTAACACCTGTAAAGATCAATCGAATGGCTTCGGTAGCCATTGGTTCTTTCGCCACTATTCTGCTTATTCGCCTGGCTGGCTCGGATATCAGTTAGAGGTAGGCACCACTCAACTCGATACGAGAATGAAAAGACCTCTCAAACGGTAAGAGTTTCTATCTGTCACTGTGACTCTGATCCGTGACCGGTTAAATACAATTATTTGCAGAAATTAAGCATTTTCAGATCAGCAATGGCACTAAGGCTGGAGAGTCGGCTATCTAGTGCACAGAGGCGACCTGAGAATCGACAAAAATGGTGCGATTAGCCTGCTTATCACCATGACTTGTTTGGCTCCTCTGCGACGGTGCTATGACGACTGCCAGCAGCCTTTTCTGCTCAATCCGCTTTCAACTGCACCCAGAGCTTGCCGAGAACCTTTTGCAGCAGCGCGCATTCATCCTCGTCCAGGCTGCTGGTCAGGGATTCACACATCCCCCAGAACACCGGCAAGGACCGCTCCAGTAACTCGCGCCCCTGCTCGGTCAACTCCAGGGCGAAGCTGCGCCGGTCCTCGGTACTCAAGCGACGCCTGAGCAGGTCGCGCTTCTCCAGCCAATCCAGCAGGCCAGTCACCGTAGAGCGGGTCACGCCAAAGTAATCCGCGATGTAGGACGGCGTGACCGCCTGGCTTTCTATCAGGCCCCGCTCGGCCAGGCCGAAGAACATCAGCAGGTCGAACTTGCTTTCCGATAGCCCGAACGGCGCCAGGCTGGCATTGGCGCGTTGCTCGATGTCATCGCACAGCCAGAGCATCAGCAGGCCCAATCCGGCCCGGGATCGATCGGTCGCGCCTTCGGCGGTATCGCGCATCAGGGCAAGGTGTGGACGGGTCGCGGCGGATGCGGCGAAAGATCTTCCGGAGCCTTGCTCGGGACGGGTGACAGGCTTGGATGCAGGTGGTTTTGAGCGGGACATGGGCGACATGGGTCAATGAGGAGGTTGCCAATCATACCAAGGGGAAATAGTATTTTATCCGTATAGTACGCCACACGTATTATATTTCGATATTGCTATCACGCCCCTTCCCGGGGCCAGCGCGTGCAAACCAACAAGGAAAACGCAATGTCCGTGAAAGTTGTTGAGCTTCACCACGTAGGCTTCGGCGTGAACAACGCCCAGGCCGATGCCATGCTGGACTTCTACCGTGATGTCCTTTCACTGCCCCAGGACCCGGCCCGCTGGAAGATCCCGGGTATCTACGGCTCGTGGTTCAACCTGCCCAATGGCACCCAGTTGCACATCCTCGGGTGCGATGGCGTTTCGCAATACGCCAAGCGCCCTGACCAGGACCCGGTCTCCAATCACTTCGCGCTTGCGGTGGAGGATGTGCTGGCAGCCGAGAAGGTGCTCGTGGAGCGGGGTATCGAGTACTTCACCCTCGACAATGTGGCCTCGCCCTCCTTGAAACAGCTGTTCCTGCGCGATCCGGCCGGCAACCTGATCGAGTTACACCAGGCCAGCGAGCGGCGCCCTGGCGTCGACTCGGCCAACCAGGACAAGACCCCCACCGCCAATCGTTGAAACCGTTCAGGACATAGCCATGTATTTTGATATGAAGGCGCTGAGCCCGGAGCAGCGCAGCAACCTGGTGCATTCCACCGTGATCCCTCGCCCCATCGCCTGGGTCAGTTCCTGCGATGGATCGGGGGCGGTCAATGTCGCGCCATTTTCCTTTTTCAACGTGATGTCGGGAGACCCACCGCTGCTGTGCCTGTGCATCGGCTCGCGCTCGGGAGAACCCAAGGACACCGCGCGCAATATCATCGAGCGTGGAGAGTTCGTGGTTAACCTGGTCTCGGCCCCGATGGCCGGGCGCATGACCGTCACCTCCATCGATTTCGATGCCCAGGTCAACGAGGCCCTCGAGGCCGGCCTGCAGATGCTGCCCGGCCAGCAAGTCAGCGTTCCACGCATCGCCTCGAGCCCTTGCTCGATGGAGTGCCGTGTTCGCCAACTGATCGACATCGACGGCGTGCGCACCTTCATCCTCGCCGACATCGTCGGTACGCACCTGTGCGAGGAAGCGATCGTCGACGTGACCCGCATGTTCATCGACCCGACCTCCATGGCCCTGATCGGCCGGCTGCACAGTCCCGGCTGGTACTGCGAAGTGTCTGCGGATTTCCAGATGCCGACTCCAACGCCACAGGCCTGGCAGTCCTTGAAGGCCCAGGGCCGCGAGCAGGAACTGCTGGCATGGCGGGAGCCCTCCACCTCGCAAACAGGCGCAAAAGAACGATGCTGAATGCCCATGAAATACAGGAATGCGCCAATCGCCTGGATGCCGCCGAACGCTCGCGCGAACAGATTCGCCAGCTCTCCCTCACCCATCCGGACATGACCATCGCCGATGCCTACGCCATCCAGCGTGCCTGGGTCGAGACGAAACTGGGCCGTGGCCGGAGGATCATCGGGCACAAGATCGGCCTGACCTCCAGGGCGATGCAGATGGCCTCGCAGATCGACGAGCCCGACTACGGCGTGCTGCTCGACGACATGCTCTGGCCCGATGGCGGCGAGATTGCCCGCGAGCGCCTGATATTGCCCCGGGTCGAGGTCGAACTGGCCTTCATCCTCGATCGTCGCCTGGCGGGGCCGGAGGTGACGATGCTGGATGTACTGGATGCGACGCGCTATGTCGTGCCGGCGCTGGAGATCATCGATGCACGTTCTGAACAGCTCGACCGCGACACCCAGCGGCCGCGCAAGGTGGTCGATACCATTTCCGACAACGCCGCCAACGCCGGGATCATCCTCGGCGGGCGCCCAGTGCGCGTCGACGACCTGGACCTGCGTTGGATCGGCGCCATGCTCCTGCGCAACGGCGTGATCGAGGAAACCGGCCTGGCGGCAGGCGTGCTGAACCATCCGGCCAACGGCGTTGCCTGGCTCTCCCGGCGCCTGGCGGTGTTCGACACCGCCCTGGAGAAAGGCCACATCGTGCTGTCCGGCTCCTTCACTCGCCCGGTGCGGGCGGAGGCCGGCGATACATTCCACGCCGACTTCGGTCCATTGGGCAGCGTGGGTTGCCGTTTTATCTGAGCACTGCATGTGCAAGAGGTAGTCATGCATAACGAATTCAAGCAGGCCCTGGTGACGGGGGCTCCCCTGATCGGCCTGTGGCTCGGCCTGGCCAACGGGTACACCGCGGAAATGCTCGGGGACATCGGTTATGACTGGTTGGTGATCGACAACGAACATGCTCCCAATACGCTGCAATCGACCCTCGCCCAGTTGCAGTGCCTGGCGGCGTCCCCTACCCATGCGGTGGTCCGGGCGGCCAGCGACGATGCCGTGGAGATCAAGCACTTGCTCGACCTGGGGGCCCAGACGTTACTGGTTCCCATGGTGGAAAGCGCCGAGCAGGCGGCCAGTATCGTTGCCGCCACCCGCTACCCTCCCCATGGCATCCGCGGCGTGGGAGCGGCATTGGCCCGCGCCTCGCGATGGCAGCAGATCCCCGGCTACCTGGCGACGGCCGATGAACAGATCTGCACCCTGGTGCAAGTGGAAAGCCGGGCCGGCATCCAGGCCTTGGCGGAGATTGCCAGGGTCCCGGGGGTCGATGGAGTGTTCATCGGGCCTGCCGACCTGGCCGCCTCCCTCGGTCACCTGGGCAACCCGGCACATCCCGAGGTGCAGGACGCCATCGCAGGAGCCATCCGGGAAATCCGCGCGGCCGGCAAGGCCCCCGGGATTCTCACCAGCGACGCGGCCATGGCCCGGCGCTACCTGCAGCTGGGTGCCGTGTTTGTCGCCGTGGGCTCCGATGTGGGGTTGCTGGTGAGTGGCGCCAAGGCACTCAGGGAAGCATTTGGGCAGGTGCCTTGAAACCAGGGCTGCGACACCCGGCCTGCGGGTCGATGCCCCGATGATTGCTGCGGATGGAGATTGTCCCGGTACTCGGGGCAGGGCCTGGCGAAGGGAAGCGAGAGAATCTGGTGTCGGGGCCGAGGTAGACGCCCCCCGGCCTTTGCACTGCGGCAAGCCCTTCAAGGTCGTCTCGCGACGGCCTTGGAGTGGCAGGGCTCAACGCTGCTACTTGGATAACGACAACGGTACGCCCCAGATCGGGTCTTCCATGCCTTGCTTACCCAGTGGCGTGATCTGCATGGCCTGGAGCCTGGACAGCAGTTGCCGGTGTTTGTCGCTCAGGACGCGTTGCTCGATGAGATTCTGCGTAAAGCTCATGGGCGCCGGCCAGGTGTAGACGGTCAGGTTGTCCAGCGGACACTCGATCTTCTTCGGATCGATCGCCCGGCACTTGGACTGCTGGTACTTGTAGCCAGGGGTCTTGAGGTGCATGCGCGGGGCCAGCAGCAATTGCCCGCCCTGGACGGTGAAGCTGGCCAGCGCCTTGTCCACCGGCAGGCGCGCCTGGACCTTGATCGACGGTACATCGCGGGAATCGGTCTGCTGGTAATACCCGGCCCCAGAGCCCTGCGTGGTCTGGGTATATTGCTGCTCGCCCCAGGCCACGCAGGCGCCAGACGCCACGTGCACGGCGGTACAGACCTTCTCGGTCTTGATCTCGCTGCCATAGGTGGCGTCCTTCCAGACCTCTTCCCGGTAGTACTCGCGATACAGCTCGGGGGACAGGTAGGCGGTGCCATTGGCGCCACGCCCCGAACCGGGCGGGCCGCTACGGGCGCCGATCTGGTCGAGCAAGCCGTGGATCTGGTAGTCGTCGCCACCGGTCAGCAGGTATTTGCCGGGGGGCAGGATATGCACCTCGAAGGCCTTGAACAGGTAGGTCTCGCCAGGCTTTCTCTGCAACGCGTTGGTCTGGAACTTGCGACCGAAGGTGATCTTCGGGTCCTTCTCGTATTCCCAGATCGCTGTCGGCGTCCACTGGGTCATGGTCAGCGCATCGCTCAGCGACTTGTGCGGCATCACGTCGGCCACTAGCACCACCGCCATGTTCGCCTTCAGCGCCGCGTCCACCTGGTCCAGCAACTGCGCGTAGCGCGGATCGTCCATGCTGCCGTAGGCGCCCGAACCGAGGTCGGACACGCAGCCGGAAAGGGAAAGAGAGAGAAGCAGTGCAGCGGGCAGGGTAAAACGCGGCCAGGACAGTTTCATGTATCGATCCTTGATAGGCGTTGGTACGGGACGTCGAGCGGCCATGATTACTGGCTGGGGGCACGCAGCGCAATATGTGCCAGAGTGCATCGGATGACAGGCAGGGTGCAAACGAATACGTGACCACAGCACGATCGTTCCTGGAGCCATGTGCGACAACTTCGCAGAGATGGAGAACCTTGGCTATGTGCGTCTGACCCCAACTTCATCCGGAACACTGGAGGTTGCCCTTCTGTGCCCAGGCCCGCTTCTGTCGAATTACTTCTGGTCGGTGTGGGTACCGCGGCATCTGTTTGAGTGTTCGATGAAGGTCAACAACTTCATGGCCAGCGCGGATAGCGTGATCGATCGACAGCACTATCCTCGCTTCCGCGATAAACCTCACCTCACAACGGCTCAGGAACGCTTCGTTCAACAGAGCATCAGTACCGCTCGCAGATTCTGGCAACGGGCCATCGACGTGGATGACTCAAGCGTTCTGATCCCCCACGACGGATACACCCCACAACTCAAGCAGTGGATCGATGGGCAAACTAACGTCAACCTCGTCTGGCACCATTTTCCACTGCAGATGCATGGAGCTGCAGCGCTGAAAGAAGCGCGCCTGGTGCAATGTGCCGGCAAACTTGGAGGGGTAAGGCATTCTGGAATGCGATTGAGCAGGTCCTGCAGCACACGCGGGGCGATGGCCAAGGACTGGTCACGCCTATTGTCCTGTCGGGTGTTGACACAGCAGTGCTTGATCGTTGTGCTGCTCTCGATACAGAGGTCGCTCAAGAGGTCGATCGGCAACTGCAGTTGGCACAGCAGGCTGGAGTAGCAGCAACACCGACAATAGAGATTACTGATACCCAAACAGGACGTTCTGTCCGACTTGAAGGCCCTGTTGACGAAGTATCGATACTTTCGGCAATGGACAGTTTGGCATTCCAACCGACTGGCAGCCCCAAGGGCAGCTAAGAGTTCTTCGATCAAGTCAGCACTGGCTACCCGAGCTATGCTGAAATAGCCCTCGGTGCAGCCACCGCAGCAAATCTTGTCCATGAGTCAGGTAAGCCTCTCCGGCCCGACCCAGCGGTCAACTTCAGAATGGAAGCTGTCCCGGTAGCAGGCGTTGCCCTGACCTCTATACGTATCGTTTCGGCCTGGGCATCGGACAGGACAGCCTGTTCCTTGCGCTGGCAAGTATCTGCTCCGATGTTTTCGTGGATGACGTGCCAGAAATAGGCCGAACCGATGTGCCCGCAGAACAACGCTACTCACCGAAAATGAAAAGCCCGGGAATCGCCGGGCTTTTCATTCTTTCTGAAGCACTGAACAAACTACTGCGCCAGGTAACCCCCATCGATGACCAGATCGGCTCCGGTCATATAGCTGGAGTCGTCGCTGGCAAGGAACAGCGCGCCCTTGGCAATTTCCTCGGTGGTAGCTAGCCGGCCCATCGGGATGCGCTGCTGCAGATAGCCCTGGAATTGCTGGGCGAGGCCTTCTCCCAGTTGCTCCAGCCCGCTGGAAATCATGGCAGTGGTCGCATAACCAGGACACAGATTGTTGATACGGATCGCGTAGCCGTTGCGCGCGCAGTGCGCCGCCGCGGCACGGCTGAATATCCGCACACCACCCTTGCTGGCGTTATAGGAAGGTACCATCGGCTCACCGATGAAACCTTCGATGGAGGCCACGTTGATGATCGAACCACCCAGCTCCTTCATCGCCGCGATGGCCTGCTGGGTACCGATGAACACGGCGTCCAGGTTGACCGCATTGACCTTGCGCCACTGCGCCAACGTGAGGTGCTCGACATCGGCAGTAATTGCAATACCAGCGTTGTTCACCAGGACGTCCAGACACCGCCAGCGCTCCTGCAGCTTAAACAGCAGTTCACGCCAGCGGGTCTCATCGGTCACATCGTGGACTTCAAACCAGGCGTCCAGCCCTTCGTCCCGCAGGCGTTGCGCCTCACGTTCACCACGTACGCCATCGATATCGGTCAACAGCACCCGTGCGCCTTCACGCAGGAAGGTTTCAGCGATGCTCCGGCCGATACCACTGGCAGCACCGGTTACCAGGCAAACTTTATTTTCGAGTCGATTCATGTTCTGAGTTTCCTTTTGTAATCAGCGCGCAGAGGCGCCACCGTCGAGTACCAGCTCGCTGCCATTGGTCCAGCGCGAGGCATTACTTGCGAGGAACAGCACGGCGCTAGCGACATCCTGAGGTTGGCCGTAGCCCATCGGGTGCAGCGACTGAACGAAAGCGTCCGCGCTGGCCTGGTCCGGCGCCAGGCCAATCGACACCATCCCACTCACCACATTGGCACCCAGTTGGGTTTTGATGATCGCAGGGTGAATGGAGTTGACGCGGATGCCGTAGCCCAGAGTGGCGAACTCGATGGCCGCTGCCTTACTCATCAGGCGCACCGCGCCCTTGGACGTGCAGTAACCGCCCAGCCCCGGCAAGCCGACCAACCCCGCCACCGAGGACATGTTGATGACCGTGCCGCCCTTGCCCGCCGCGCCTCCAGGACGCATGACCCGGGCGGCATGTTTGATGCCAAGGAAGACCCCGGTCACATTGATATCCTGCATCTGCCGGAACTCTTCCAGCGACGATTCGGTAAACAGCGCAACCTTCTCGATACCAGCGTTGTTCACCAGGATGTCCAGGCCGCCAAAGGTATCCACGGTGGAGGCAATCACCTGCTGCCAATCGGCTTCGCAGGTTACGTCATGACGCAATGCAACCGCCTCGCCCCCCAGCCTGTGGATATCCAAAACAGTGGCTTCGGCCAGCTCCGGCAACAGATCGCTGATCATGACCCTCGCGCCGGCACGGGCCAGGGTCACTGCAGTCTCCGCACCCAGCCCCCCCCCGCCGCCGGTTACCAAGGCAACCTTGCCGCTGAGAGAAAAGCGCTCGTAAAGATCATTCATCTTGGGTCTCTTTATTCATCGGGACCCACGCCGGATAGCGGCGCAGGAACTGTAGGAACAACAGGCTGTAGATCGCATCGCCCAACGCCAGGGTCGGCAGTTGCCAGCCAATGTGAGAAGCCAGCCAGTGGCCGAAAACGCACACCAGCACCAGGCACTTGCCCAGCACGCCGAGCACGATGTACGGACGAAAACGCCGTGGATCGAGCGCGACGCACAGGTAAGCCACACCGAACGCTGCCACCAGTGCCATGGCCAGATCGCGCATCACCAGATTGCTACCCGTGGCGACTTCCAGGCCGAGCAGCGGACGCAGCATCTGTTCGAGGAATAGCACGCTGGCAGCGACCAGTGCGTTGAACAGTGCGGCGCTGCCAAACAGCCACCTGGCGTACTTCAACATGCTCTGTGCTCCTCGTTCGGCGCCGTGAACGGCGCCAGCAGGATGCGCCAGGACAGCAGCAGACCGCTGCGGACCTTGTACTCGGTCCAGCTAGGATGACGGGAAATCGAGGTATCCTTGGCCAGCATGCGTGGAAGGGTCAGGCCCAACCAGCAATGCAGCACCAACACCCAGCCGACCCACTGCTCGGCCAACGTGGCATAGGTGGCGTAAACGAGGATTTCCCCAAGGTAAATGGTATTGCGCGTGTAGGCGAATACACGTCGTCGATCAGACACCTGCGCAGCTTGAGGATGAAGTTCTTCTGCAAGTCGGCGACGACCATCATAACTACGCCGACAGTGTGCGCCGCGATGCAGGTGGCCAAAGTCCTGGCTGATATAGCTCGTACAGTGCTGTGCCTGATGTACCGTCCGGAAGGTGGAGGCAGCGATGTTCATTGCTTGAGTTCTCCGCTCATGGAAAGGCCGGGGCGTGCATGGTCGCACCGGCTACTTCACGCTCAGCTGGGCAGCGCGCTGCAGAAACCACGTTCGTGAAAGCGCTGAATCAACTCTCGATGACCGAAGGCCTTGGCCGGGGATTGGAATCCGGCAACCTTGAGTTGGCCAGCGAGCAGGCGCTCGGCGCCCTCGGCGCAGATGTCTCCAGTCCAGGTGTATGCGGCGGAGAGGTTCATCACATAGGAGGTAGTAACGCGACGCCCCTGGCCATGCACCGTGATCACTCCCCGCTGCACGTCCAGAGAGTCCTTCGGCGGCTCACCGGAGTCCATCTGCTCGCCCATGCGGTTGGTCCACTCCTCACGCTCGGCCTGGCTCAGGCCCGGAGCGGCGGCGTTGAATGCCTTGATCGCGGCGATCACGCCATCGACCATGTGCTCGCCGATGGCGGTCAATACCTTGCAGTTGCGCACGCGCGGATCGTCCTTGAACCAGATAGGCTCACAGGCTCCACCCCATGGGTGCGCACGAAGAACGTTGTTGCGATGCGGCAACGCAACCAAGTGGGCCACGTCATTCGGCCACGCCTTGAGCTGATTCTGTTCCAGGTAGTACTGCGACACGTCGTTGCACGCCATGCGCAGGAAAGACTTAGTGGAGGCCTCGGACGGCAGGCCGTTGTCGATCTGGTAGCAAATGTCGAGGCTGTCAACCTCGGGATTCTCAAGCACCACTTCGGCGGCCAGCGAACCCGCGGCCCACATGAAAGAGTTGGCTGGGCACAGCAACAGTCCCTTTGCGGCGAAGGCAGCACCGTATTTCTCGCCGATGGCGGCGGTCCAGTCCTGCTCGCCGGTTGTGTCCAGGTAATGACAACCGGCTTCCAGGGCGGCTTCCACCACCGGCCAGGCGATTTGCATGAAGGGGCCGGCGACGTTGATCACCACCTCCACCTGCTGCAGCAGCGGTAGCAATTCTTCAACGGTGTTGTTGGCGGTTACGATTTCCGCATCCACCGGCGCACCGTGACGTTCTTCCACCACCTTCAGCGCGGCTTCCAGTCGCGAGCGAGTGCGCCCGGCCATGTAGAAGGGAATGCCGCGCTGGGCCAGGGATTCCGCGACCAGCTTTCCGGTGTAACCGTTGGCGCCGTAGATGAGAACTTTACGTGCATCGGACATTGGTTTTTCCTCTTGTTGTCGTGACGGTCAGCGCAGCTCGAGGTGTACGCTGGCCTGGTCTTGTTGCAGAGCTTCCACCAGAAAGCGCTCCAGGGGCTTTTCCGAGGCAGTCTTGGGGATCTGCCTGAGTACCTGAACAAAGCTGGGGATGAAGTTGGTTTCGAGCTTCTCGCGGCAGGCGCGGAATACCCGCTGAGGGTCGAAGCCGCCGGGGTCCTTGGGCACCACCGCCGCAACCACATCCTTCTCGCCGGGCACCCCACTACGGGCCGGGATGCCGTAGACGTAGACGTCATCTACCTCCGGACACTCGGCGATGGCCTTCTCGATGAAGGCGCTGCTGATGAAGTCGCCATTGCGGCGGATGCCGCTGCCCTTGCGGTACAGGAAGAACAGCCAACCCTGCTCGTCGGCAACCACTACATCGCCCATGTGCAGCCAACCGCCGGCGCACTTCTTCGCCGATGCCTCGGGGTTGCCGAAGTACTCGACCTTGAAGTCGCTGCCGTCGACCGGCCGGAACAACAGCTCGCCCGGCTTGCCCGGCGCACAGTCATAGCCGGCTTCATCGACTATGCGGTGGCGCAGGGTGGATACTGGCCGGCCCATGCTGCCAACCGGACCGATTCCAATCGGATTGACCGTAAGGCCACCTTCGGCCGCACCATAGAACTCCAGAATCTGCACGCCGAAACGCTGAGCAAAGTCCTCCCAGATGGCCTTCGGCATGCCCGCTGAAATCACGAATCGCACGGGGTTTTCGGCATCGGCGGGCTTACGCGGTTCGGCATAGACAGCAGTGGTCATACCCCCGAGCAGGGTGAAGCTGGTGCAGTCGAAGCGCCGGCAGATATCCCACAGCCGCGACTTGCTGAAGCGCCGCGACAACACGCAGCGCAAACCCAGCGCCAAGGACGCTCCCAGGGTCACCATTTGCGCGTTGGCGTGGGTCAACGACAAGCCGGAATACGGCCTGTCGTCTTCGCGGTAACCGAATACCCGATCAGTCAACAACGACGTCTCGCAATAGCGCCTGTGGGTCATGACGATGCCCTTGGGGTCGCCAGTGGTGCCCGAAGTGAAGATCAGCTGCATGGGCGACTGGTCATTCGGCAGATTCAGCGGATGCTCCCGGCTCTCCTCCATCAATAGATCGTTGTAGCGCAGCACGCCCGAGAGCGGGGCGGCCACCGAGCACTGGCTGCTATCAATCACGGCCACGGCCTCCAGCAGCGGCAGCTGCTCGCGCACCGCCAGCAGGTTGACCAGGGCATAGTCAGCGACGATGACGGCCCGGCAGCGAGCGTTGTTCAGAAAGAACGCCAGCTTCTCGCCCTTGGCGCGCGGGTCGATGGGCACGAACACGGTGCCGGTGATGGCCGCCGCCAGCATCGCGTCAACGAACTCGGCGTGGTTGGCCATTAGCAGGGCAAAACTATCTCCCGGACGCAGCCCCAGACGAGTCACCCCCCAAGCCAGTGCATGGCCGTTCCGCCAGAGCTGGCTGTAGGTGCGGGTCTGCAGCGGAAAGTCGGCGCCGTTCTCGATCGTGAGCACTTGCAGATCCGGCTGCCGCTGCGCGCGATTACCGATCAGACCCGCGAGGTTGAAGTCGCTGTAAAGGCTCATCGGAGGTCCTCCCGCATTAGCAGGCTGACTACGGTGACCGCCGCATCCAGACCAATGGCACCGCCGCCGTTGTGGGCCAGCCCGATACGGGCACCGCTCACCTGGCGTTGTCCGGCACGCCCCTGTAACTGCTCGGTCAGTTCGACGATCTGCGCGCAGCCAGTGGCGCCTACCGGGTGCCCTTTACGCAGCAGGCCGCCGGATGTGTTCACCGGAATGCGCCCACCGATGCCGGTGTCACCGTTCTCCAGCAAAGAGATGCCCTCCCCGCGGGGGCACAAATCCAGGTATTCGTACGCCATCAGCTCGGAAGGAGCGGAAGCATCGTGCAGCTCGACGCAGGACAGGTCGCGCGGACCAATGCCGGCAGCCTCGTAGACTTGTTGCGCGGCCAGTGCACCGACGCTGTCGGTGGGGTGCTCGAAATCCCAACCCGTGACCAGCGCCGAGGCGGCGACCCGTACGGGATTGCGCAGCCCGAGTTGGCGGGCCTTGCGTTCGCTCACCAGGATCACGGCTGCCGCGCCGTCGCCGATCGGAGAACACATCGGGAGAGTCAGCGGATCGACAATGAGCCGTGCGGCCAGCACCTCGTCCACCGAGAGGCGCTCACGGAACTGGGCACGCGCATTGAGACTGCCATGCCAGGAGTTCTTCGCCGCCACCAAGGCGAAATGCCGGGCGGTGGCGCCGTACTGCTTCATGTACTTCTTCGCCATCATGGCGTAGATGTCCATGAACACCGAGCGGGTGCTGCCGGCGCCATCGACGACGAAGGGCTCGCCTGCCGCATCAGCAAGCTTCTTTACCACGTTCACCGCACCGTTCGGATCCTCGACGTCTACGGCGCTGGAGAAGGCGCCCAGGCTACGCACCTTGTCCTCATGGAAGAGTTTCTCGTAGCCACAGGCCAGGACGATGTCGTAGTAGCCGGCGCTAACCATTGCGCAGGCTTGCTGGAAGGCTGTGGATGAGGATGCGCAGGCGTTCTCCACATTGACCACAGGGATACGGCCGATGCCCATCTCGCGCAGCGCTACCTCGCCGCGGATCATTTCCTGGCCAGTGATGACGCCGGCGGCGGCGTTGCCCATCCAGGCCGCCTGCAGTTGGCCCTGCTCGATTCCAGCGTCGGCCAGGGCCAGGCGGATGGCGTCTCCGGCCAGAGATTTGAGCGGCGTGCCAAGGTACTTGCCGAAGGGCACCATGCCTACCCCGGCGACGAAAGCATTCATCTTCATTGCGTGGACTCAAATTCGTGAAATGAGGGTGCCGCCCTTGATGGCGAGCATTTCGTTGCAGCCGTCCTCAATCATCGAGGAACGCGCATCGCGCAGCAGTTTTTCCACCGGGTACTCGCGGGTAACGCCGTTGCCGCCGAACATCTGGATAGCCTGGGAAGCAACATCGAAGGCGGTCTGAGTCACGGTGATCTTCGAGGCGATGGAACCCTGCAAAGCGGGTTGCGGCGCCACTTCGTTGAACATCACCACACGACGAGACAGGGCACGGGCCGCCTCCACGCGGGCAAACATGTGGAACAGGCGGTGTCGCACATTCTGGTGCTGGATGATCGGTACCCCACCCTGCTTGCGCTCGTGGGCATACTCATAGGCGTGCTCGTAGGCCGCTCGTGCTGCCCCCGTCCAGATGGTGCCCATCAGCGCGTTGGCTTCGGCCAGCACGCCCTGTTCGGCACGTACATAGTCCTCGGGGGCGGCTACCAGATGATCCAGCGGCAGGCTGACGTTGTCGAAGAACAACTCACTCTGCGGCAGCGCACGCTGGCCCATCTTGTCCAGCGGCGCACCACGGCTGACGCCGGGCAGGTCCAGAGGTACCAGCAGTACGCAACGCTTGTCCTCGCCGGTGCCGTCGTCGTAGCCACAGTAGAGAATGCAGATCTGAGCGATCGGACCGTTGGATATCCAGGCGGACTTCTGTCCGTTGACGACGATGCGGTCGCCCTGAATCCGCGCATGGCAGTTCAGACGGCCGTGCCCCACCGCCGGATGGCGTGTGTGACCGCTGCTGTCGAGCATATCCGAACCGTGGTCCGGCTCGGTGATGCCCCAGCAGCCGATGGGCTTGTCGGCGTAACGCTCGATCAGGTCGGTGCGCCCCATCAGGTGCAGAACGATGCTTGGCACCATGGCGGCACCGAGCACCACCGCCAGACCGCCATCCCCATAACCCAGCTCTTCGAAGATCAAGGCTTTCAGACGGGCACGTTCGGCAGCCGGTAGTTGCAGCAGGTCAGTCAGGTTGATGCCGAGCTTGGCAAATTCGGCGAATACCTGCCACAGCGAGGAGTCAGCTGCGATAACCGCGGCCGCTGGCAGGTGATCCAACTGCTGGCCAACGGGTCGCATTACCTTCTTCGCAAAGCGCCTGGCGCTCAGTTGCATTGCCTGCTCGAGTTCGTTGAGATCGGCATCGAGGCCTGTCGGCTCGAGCTCGACTCTTGCGCTGTACGCACTCATTCTTATTATCTCCACGAGGTGTTTCCGCGCCACAGCCTGTCGCTGTTGCGTCGGGACGCCGTAGATACTATTGATGGGCTCAGGCAGTATTTACCCCCCGGATGGGGGATACCCCAACGAAATGAAAAGAATAAAAATGCTATCCCCCCTGCTTTCCACCAAGGTACTGCCACCCCGCCGAAGCCGCGGTACGCTGCCGCGTCCACGTCTGGAACAACTGATCGAACGCATAGCCGATTCGAGCATCACCGTACTGAGCGCCCCGCCGGGCTTCGGCAAGAGTACCCTGGCCAGCACATGGGCCGAGGCGGCACAGGCGCGCGGTGCCAAGGTGGCGTGGCTGAACATGGACGAGGCCGACACTTCTGCCGAGCGGGTGCTGCTGTACGTTACCGCGGCGCTCCAGCGCGGCTTCGGCCAGGGTGACGACGGTAACCTGCTCATGGAGTTATCGCTGCTGCCGGCCGAACATCTCAGCACGCTGCTGGTCAACGACCTGGAGCGCCGCACCGAGCAGTGCTATCTGTTCGTCGACGACTATCATTGCGTGCCTCCAGCCGTGATGGTCGCTGCTTTCGACAGCCTCGTACGCTTCGCCCCGGATAACTTCCACCTGGTGTTCTGCGGCCGGGGCGACTTGCCCGCGTCGCTGCTCGCGCATATCTACGCCGACGCCTACCTTGAGGTGGACGCGGCGCAACTGCGCTTTGACCTCGACGAAACCCATGACCTGATGCTGCGTACCGGCGAAGCTAGCATCGACGCGGCGCAACTGATGGAGTTGCACAGCGCCACCGACGGCTGGATCGCCGCTTTGCGCGCCAGCTTGCTCACCCTGCGCCAACGCCCCTCGGGCAGCACGCGGGTGGCCAACAGCATCAGTAGTCTGATGGACGAGTTGGTCGACCGGCTGCCGGCCACACTTGCAATCCAGTTGTCCCGGCTAGCGGCTATAGACAAGTTCAACATCACGCTGGCCGAGATGCTGACCGGCACGCCCAACGGCGCGGCGCTGATCGACGATCTGGACCGCAGGCAGTTGTTCCTCATAACCCTAGACGACCATGCTCAGTGGTTCAGCTTCCATCCGCTGTTCCGCGAACACCTTCGTCGTCGGGTCCCTAGCGCCGAGTTGAGCGCCATCTTGGAAAGGACGGCCCAGTGGTACGCCGGACAACGACTATGGATGGATGCCGTGCACGCCGCCCTGGCCTGTGGTGACATCGACAGCGCCCGAAACTGGATCGCCCATTGCGCCATGGAGATGGTCGAACACGGGGACTTCATCCTCCTCCTCGACTGGCAGCGCCAGCTGCGCGATCGACTGCTGGAGTCGCCCGTTCAACTGAAACTAGCACTGGGCTGGGCCGCCGGCCTGGCGATGGACTCCCCCCAGGCAAGAGCATTTCTGAACGAGGTTCACCAAGCCTTGCCCGGACTCGCCGACGACAACCAGCGCACGCATCTGGAATGGGAATGCCAGGCTCTGGACGCGATGCTGCTGGCCCTGGAGGATAAAAGCCAAGCCGGCGGCACACTGGCCAGCGCTTGCCTCCCCCATCTCAAGGACCGCCCCTGGATCAGCAACACCCTGCTGAATGTGCTGTCTTTTAGCCACTTGCAGGCTTGCCGCTGGCAGGAGTTCTACTCGATGCCTGCAATGATTCGTGCACCACTGGAACCCAATCGCTACCAATTCAACCAGATCTACAGGATGTGCCTGTTGGGCTATGCAGAAGCTCTGCAAGGGCGCTTATTACAAGCCGCGACGATTCTCGAAGAAGCTCTTCGCATGACCTCCCCGGGGCACGGCGAAGGCGGGGACAAGCGTCATCCCGTACTACGCGCACTCCCCTCAGGCCTGCTTGTTGCGGTCGATTATTTGCTAGGCAACTTCAAAGAGGCGGCGCGCCTCAGCATGGAGAACATAGAGACCGTCAAGATCACTGGTTTTCTGGACTGTGCCTGCTGGCACCTGATTACCGCCAGTCGTCTCAGCGGCAACACTGTCGGCCGCCAAGGCGCACGGTACTTCCTAGAGGAAGGCCACCGCCTGGCGAATACCCGCTCCTGGCCACGTCTGCAAGCACATCTGTTGCTGGAGCGCACCCGAGTATGCCTTCTTGAGCAGAAAAACCTTGAGGCCAACGCTTGCGCCAACCAGTTGCAAGCACTGTGTCTGACCCATGCACCGGATATCGCCGACGGCATCTCAGAGTACGCTTGCCTCGCCAGCCTGGCGGACCTTTGGTGCGAAGCCTGCGGACTGCATCGCAACGCAAACCTAGAGAAAGCCGAGGAGCTGCGCCAACGCACGCAACAACGCAACCTGCGACTGATGCAGCTACGCCTGGCTAGCAGCTTGGCTATAGTCCATTGGCAACGACGCGCCACTGTTAAAGCGTCGGCCTATATCACGGAAGCCGCCGAGTTACTGGAGCATTGCAATGCTCCCCAAGGGTTACTCGACTTACCGGCCCAGGAGTCGCTACAGCAGATCCTTGCGTATATCGGGCAATTACCGAAAACAAACCAGGAAGTGAAGAAGCGTCTGCAACAACTGATCATTTCCGATGCCACCAATGTCGATAGCCCTTCAGCCTCACATCAGATAATCAAACTTACCAGCAAAGAGCGGAATGTCCTTGAACTGGTGGCCCAGGGAAAATCCAACAAGGAAATAGCAAAGTTGCTGGGAGTAACTCCGGAAACCATCAAGAGTCACATGAAACATATTTTCAGCAAGCTCCAAGTGGATAGCCGAGCACAGGCTGCGGTCGTAGCCAAGGCCGGCGGGCTGATCCATTTTTCCGGAAGCCAATGAAGAGCTGAATCGATCTTCATATGATCCGTCGATCCCGAAATGCCTCCAAGTGCATCGCTGTGCCAGATTATGATGAGCTAGTTGGTAACCGACTCGGCGTAGCTAGACTTGAAACCTTGCAACGCCAGGGGGCCGGAGCAATGACGATCTCTCAGCGATGTCCGCTTTGGATTCAGGCTGTGTGAAAAGAGTGAACTGCTAACCCCAGAGCTACAGGCAGCCTTGGAGCCGAGGTCGGGTGAGGTTTAGGCGCAGCAGCTCGGTGCAGACAGCTACCTGGAGTGAAACGAAGAGAAAATCAGGCCCGAGGGAACGCCAGGAGCAGCACAAGTCACAAGCCCTCAAGATTCTCCGATCAAGTCAGCCTAAGCCATCTGGCCTGTGCTGAAATAGCTCTCCCTCCAACTGTCCCTTACAATCCCTCCATCCCATGAGTCAGATGAGCTTTTCCGATTTCGAGTACTTCATTAAGCGTAAGCAAACCAGTCGCAAGCGTTTCCTGGCCGAAATGGAGCAGGTGGTACCGTGAGCGGTTTGGTGGAATTGCTCGAGCTGTATTGCCCGAAGGCTGGCGGTGGTCGAAAGCCGTACCCACTTGAAAGCATGCTGCGCATTAATTTCTGGAGGGACGCAAAAATCCCAACGCCCTGAATATCCATTTCCTACTGCACAATGATGTGAGTAAACCCAGGCTGTACCGGTCAAATCACGACCAGGTGCAGACCCATGCTCAACGTGCCACTTCTGGCCAGGCTGCAAGCCGCCACCATCATCTTAGGTTCACTAGCACTCGGAAACGCTCACGCTGAGGCATGGGCAGTCACCGACTCCATGCATCCACTGGTGACTCCTGCAGGCGTTCAGGTTCGCGTCATTTTGCTGGATGACCAGGAGCGCCTGGAAAACCAGCTATCACGTAACCTTCCCCCCAATCCCCAGCAGGCCACAATCGCTGCTCAACGAATGATGAAGAGCGCAGAGGGCGTCCGCCTAATCGGGGAGTTAGCCAAGGCACAGCAGGGGTTGACTGATGCCTGGAGCACCGGCATTGAGAAGATCCCGGCTGTAGTAGTCGACCGAAAGTACGTTGTCTACGGCCAACCTGACGTTGCCACTGCCTTGAAAGCCATCGAGCGCTCGAGGAGGCAGCAATGAGATCTCGCACGTTGGCATTTGCGCTGACTGCGCTCACTTCATTTTCAGCATCGGCCGCGATCAACACGGCGGCAATCGTGGCGTCAACCGCCTCCCCGACCTGCCTGGATTATCGGGTTGTAGGGATCTGCTACTGGCTGCTGTGTACGCCCTTCGGTTGCAAGGTCAAGACCTCGGTCAAGGTCCGTCACTATGTGCCCGACGCCGTTGTGTCGGCCTACGCCAATACCGGCGAAAACCCATGGGTGGAAGTCAGCCCAATGGGCATGCCGAATCCCACAGCGCAAGCCGGGAACAACGGAACAACGAACCACAACGCCGAAAACAACATCTCGAAGTTCAAAAACGCTGACGTAATCGGGCACCCAGGTGGGGCTGTTTTCAGCAAGTTTGCCGCCGCTTCGGGCTACGCATGCCCAGGGGCCACCCTCCCCTTCGTTCCATACATGCTCAGTACCCTCGACACCCTTGCATGGCGCCATGGGCTCCCCGAGGTCGTCTATCCAGAGGCCCTGATACCTGGTCTGAGGGAGGTTGGCGGCGCTATGCGAGCAGTAACTCTTAACTACCTGTCCACCAGCTCCGGGACAGACCACCCATCATGAAGGGTTTGGAACCACACATACAAAAACTTTTGAACGCTGCTTCATCCCAGGGCTTTTCGGGCCAAGATCAGCTTTTCAATGTTAATCGGTTCTCGATCCACTATAGATCTAAAACCATGAACATCGATCAAGTTGAGGGCATGTACAAAAAACTGACTAGCGCCTTCGGTATACGCATGACGCCGCACCGGTTCAGGCACACCTTAGCTACCGATTTGATGCGGCAACCAGAACGCAATATTCACCTGACCAAGACACTGCTGAACCATTCGAACATCGCCACGACGATGAGTTACATCGAGGCTGACTACGAACATATGCGGGCAGTGCTCGCTGAGCGTAGCTGGCACCAGGGCGCGATAAGGCTTGAGCGACGTGAGGACGTCATAACTCCTCAGGCGCTTGAGCCAATGAACCTCTGGCCGGACACTTACCGGCCCCAGAGGAGATGCCAGATGGGCTTGGGCAAGGTATTGCCGCAACAGTGGAGGACTCACCCACTCAGCAACCCGCTACGGCCTCTGAGCTGCTTGCAGCACTGCCCAGGCAGAGACGGCCTGAGAAATATCCGCTGGAACAGATATCCAAGCCCAGCACGGGGCTTTCTCATGAGCTGAGTTGGGACGGACCTGGGACGCTCTGGGCGGATCTAGGAATACCGCCCTGCCAGTCGATGGAGGATTCGTTTGAGCCAGCAGCTCTGATGGATCTCTTACCGGATAGAAGCGCCATCGGAAGTTTCCGGTGGAACTGACAGCTAGCTAAACGCCCAGCTTCGTTCAGCTTAGGTTCAGCTTCAGGAATGTCGGTATCGGCAAGGTGAACTGTGCACGCCTAATCGGCGCCGAACATCAGCAAGTCGATGTTTGCACAAGGATTCCTGATAAAAGCATCGAGCTGGGCCAGTTCGCGCTAAGGCGAAGCTAATTTTTTGACCTCTTGAACGAAAAAACCCACTGACCGGGTCCGGCAGTGGGCTATTTCATATTGACATCATCACGGAGCGCGCCTATGGTTCGCTCCAAACGGCTGCAAGGCTAGTAGACTGGCCCTGGCAAGCCCCCTTCCTAGTACCGCATCCGCCAATGAATATGGTGGGTCGTGTGGGATTCGAACCTACGACCAATTGGTTAAAAGACAATTGGAATGGATAGCTCTAGGAAGGGGTTTTCACGGTAACTCAGGACCGGTCTGCGAGCCCAGCTGTCTCTAATGACACTCACATTAGAGGCATAACGATGAAAAAGAAGGCGAAAAAAGCAGGAAAAATCTCCACCAAAGGTGGAACTGGCAAAACAACCGGCTCGACCAACCTGGGTGCGTTCACTGCAGATGCAGGTTTGCGCACTCTGCTGATCGATCTGGATCCCGTCCAACCCTCAGCGTCATCCTATTTCCCCCTGATTCACGAAGCTCCGGGCGGAATTTATGAGCTCCTGGCCTTCAATGAAACCAATCCGGCCCGGGTTATTTCCCGCACCAACATCCCCAACCTCGATGTCATAGTCTCGAACGACGTCAACAATCAGCTCAACAACCTCCTGCTACAGGCACCTGATGGCCGGCTTCGCCTGGCTAACCTGATGCCGGAGTTCGAGTCCCAGTACGACCTGATTATCTTCGATACTCAGGGCGCTCGCTCGGCCATGCTTGAGATGGTCGTTCTGGCTTCTGACATAATTTTATCCCCCCTCCCTCCTAACATGCTGGCGGCACGCGAGTTCAACCGCGGCACCATCCACATGATGGAAGGCCTGCGCAGTTATGCGCGCCTCGGCCTGACCATTCCTCATATCAACATAATCATCAATGGGTTGGATCAAACCGTTGATGCCCGCCAAATACACGAAACAGTCAGGGAAGTGTTTGACGGCACCCCTGAAGTTTCCGTGCTCCACACCACCATACCCCACGCTGTTGTTTTCAAAACCGCCGCATCCAAAGGCATCCCGGCACACCGCTTGGAGTACCGGCAGCCATCGAATCGCCTTGCGCCCTCTGCGCTGAGCATCCTCCGACAATTGGCCACTGAGGCCTTTCCGGAATGGCATGAACGCTTCGCTGCAATGACTGAGGAGCGTGTAGCCCAGATCGTCAAAGGGGGGAACTGAAGTGGCTAAATCCCCCATAACCCAGCCAACCATGAGCCCAAGACGTCTGTTTCACTGTGCGGGCTTTCTATGCCTGTACGCCATGAACTGTTCAGTAGCGTTTGCGTTGGCCTATTGCCTCGCTTCGATCTACAAGGAGCCTTACGCAGGCTTAGCGCTGCAGGGCGCCATCTTCTGCGCATACCTTCTTGCTGCGCTGTGCGTCCTTACCCTGGTGTGCGTGACTGTCTTGGCTGCGGCCCGTTGGCATGCAAAAGCAGCCGTACTGTCAGCTAGAGCTGGCCAAGCTCCTCTGCACCAGGAGCTGAAGCCATGACACACATTAGCGCCCCTCAACTCCAGCTTCTGTGGCACACGCTCGGCCTTTCTCCGAGCGACCCTCATAAGCGCACCGTGAGTCGCAACCATTTTCTTACCGGCCCAGGCGACGAAGACGCACGGCAGCTCGACGTCCTTGTCAGTGCGGGTCTGATGATCGCTGGTAAAGCTCCCGCATTCTGCCCTCAGGATGAAGTCGTTTATCGCGCCACGCGTGAGGGAGGACGGTTAGCGATCGAGAAGTTACCTCCACTCTCTTCGACGGAGGTTGCATGATGGATAGGCAAAAAGTTCTAGACAAAGTCAGCAAACTACTCGCCCTGGCCAATAACTGTAGCGCCAGTCCGAACGAGGCAGAAACAGCACTTCGGCAGGCCCGCCACCTCATGAAACAGTACAACCTCGAGTCCCTTGAGGTGGCTGCACATGCAGTTGAGCAAGTTTGTGTCCCCACTCGCACCGCTCGCCCGCCTAAAGACTGGCTGCACCGTCTTGCGGCGACCTGTGCCCGTGCCTTCGATTGTGAGCACTTAGCGTTTCATTCGGGCCTGGCGGGCTGGTCGATCAAGTTCATGGGCATCGGCATTGGCCCTGAGTTAGCAGCCTATGCGTACTCTGCCTTGCACCACCAACTGGTGATGCAACGCAAGGCACATGTCGCTCTGCAGAAGCGCTGCCAGCTCAAAACCAAACGCCGCCGAGGGGAACTCTTCGTCGATGGTTGGTTGAGCGCTATCAGCTACAAAGTCGCCCAGTTCGCAGGGGCTGACTCGGAACCCCGCGATGAAATCAAGGCTTACATCAGCCTCCATCACCCAACTCTTGAATACATGGACCTGGACTGGCCAGAGGCCAAGGGACATGACATTCGGTCCCGGCAGGCAGGTTGGCAACAGGGCAAGCAAGCAAATTTGGGCCGAGGCCTCAGCCACAAAGAACGGATGTCGATTGGGGGTGGACGATGACTCACACCACAACAGCCCATCCAGCTCTGCTCCCAACCTCCCATGCACTGAGAGGACACACCATGCCCGAAGGTCTTCGTATGAACAAGGCAGCACACAGCGTGATCGCAGAGCGTCACCGCCAGGTGACAGAGGAAGGCTACTCCATCCATCGTGATGACGTGTATGTGCGAAACGAGCTGGCAGAAGCCGCTGCGGTGTACGCAGTCTTGGCAGGAAAGCCTGGATGCAGCAGCAGTGCCTGGCCATGGGACAAAAAGACATTCAAACCCAGCGATGACCGTCGCCGCGATCTGGTGAAAGCGGGGGCTCTAATCCTTGCGGAGATCGAGCGACTCGATCGGATGCAGTTGATCCAGCCCTACCCTGTTCATCGGGATGAAGAGGGGATGTTCGCCCATCCCGACCTTCCAAACTTTGACGAAGATCCTGACAAATCCAAACTCTGGCTGCAGGAGCAAGGCCTAGAAATCTGTTCAGTCAGTCTTGAAACAGACGCGCCTGAAGAAATTGCCGATCGCTATTTCAGTTCTGATAGTCCCGACTGCAGTTACTGGGAGCCCTCTATGCCTGCCGGCGAGGGCTGGTTCTGCCTGGCTATTCATGACACTGAAGAAGGCGGACCCTACTGCTTCTGGGCACGCCGGGAGGTCACTCCGTGAACCCTCTTGACTTTACGCCGCCTCATTCGACAGAAGCCGAACAGGGTGTCCTGGGCGGTCTGATGCTCGACAACAATACTTGGGATCTCATTGCCGACCTGCTTGTGCCTGAAGACTTCTTCAAACGTGAGCATCGGTTGATTTTCCAGGCCATAGCCTCCCTAGCCGATAAGGATCATCCATTCGATATCGTGACGGTATCCGAGTCGATGTCTCAACCAGAGGAAGTTGGTGGCCTGGCCTACCTTGGAGATCTCGCAAGAAATACTCCATCAGTGGCCAACATCGAGCGCTACGCAGAAATCGTTCGGAACAGATCTCACCTGCGCAGTCTCATGTCCCTCGGCTACCAATGCTCTCGCGACGCTGCTGAAAGCACAGCAGTAGCTACTGACGTCCAGGAATCGATCGAGCAGCAACTCTTTGCACTCGCTCAGAACAGAACACGCTCCGACTTCGTCGACGTCAACCAAGCCCTCGGAGAGGTGGTCAACAAGATTGACGAGCATTTCAACGGGAATGTGACTGTGACCGGAGTGTCGTCCGGAATCGACGATCTAGACGAGATGACCTCAGGTTTTCAACCGACCGACCTCATCATTCTTGCCGGCAGGCCGTCGATGGGAAAAACGGCTCTAGCCTTAAAGTTCGTCCACGCGGCTTTACGTCAATGCTCAGACAATGAATCGGTCCAGGTCTACAGCATCGAAATGCCGGCCCAGGCCCTGCTATTTCGTTTGATCTCCAGCATCGGCCACGTAGATCTGACCAAGCTCTTAAAGGGGAAGCTTGAGGATGAGGATTGGCCGAAGCTAACAAATGCAGTCCATCAGCTTAATGGCTTCGGGGATAGGCTTGTAATTGATGACGGCAGCTCACTGACCCCACCTGCGCTACGGGCAAAGGCCAGGAGGGCAAGCCGGCGCTTCGGCAAGCCAAAGCTGATCCTCATCGACTACCTGCAGCTAATGAGCGCGGTAGGTGAGGAAAACAGGAACAACGAAATCAGTGTGATTTCTCGTTCACTGAAAGCGCTTGGCAAAGAAATGGACTGCCCAGTTATTGCCCTCTCTCAACTCAACCGGAGCGTTGAGGGACGTCCAAATAAACGCCCAGTCAACGCTGATTTGCGCGAAAGCGGTGCTATTGAACAAGACGCTGACGTGATCATGTTCGTTTACCGAGATGAGTATTACCACCCGGAGTCCGAGCATAAAGGCATCGCCGAAATCATCATCGGCAAACAACGCCAGGGACCGGTCGGTTTTGCACGGGCAGCTTTCATCCCACAGCAGACTCGCTTCGAAAATCTGGCCCCTGCCAGTTGGCAAGGAGGCTGCGCATGACCTCGCAAAGCATAAGCGCACTCACTCACTGGTGCCGATCATGCAACACCCATCACTCCCTCAAGCAAGTTCAGCACTGGCTTCCAGAGCCACACAAGTTTTGTGATGAGACCGAGGTGTGGATCTGCCCACTGTGCAATAGCTACGACGTCGAGCCACTGCAGGAGGTGCTAGATGAGAAGTAGCACCACCTATTTTCCTAAGATCCATGCCGACGCTGAGTTCAATCAGTCGGCACTAGTACACGCTCATAGAGCAGGTGTGAATGCAGTGGAGCTGGATCTGCTTTCACAAGCGATAACCAGGCTGGTACGTGACCATAGCACGATCGTTCCTGGAGCCATGTGCGACAACTTCGCAGAGATGGAGAACCTTGGCTATGTGCGTCTGATCCCAACTTCATCCGGAACACTGGAGGTTGCCCTTCTGTGCCCAGGCCCGCTTCTGTCGAATTACTTCTGGTCGGTGTGGGTACCGCGGCACCTGTTCGAGTGCTCGATGAAGGTCACGGTTCTTCCGCGACTGGATGATGACGCCATCACTCAATACTGCACAGTTGCGTTTCGCATACCTGGCGATAGAGAGGCCGCGAGGTTCTTCCTCATGGATCTCGGCTCGAAGTACCCAGGCCACGATCCAGAAATTATTGCCATACAAGCAGGGAACCAACTCAGGACAAAACTTCATGAGTAGGCCCCCGAAGGTACACGAACGCTTACGCCATCTCGTCGAGTTTGCGATCAGCAATGGCTGGGACGTCTCCCGCTCGGCAGGGGGGCACCTCAGATTCAAAAAGACAGGTTGCTCTGACATCTACACGTCCGCGACACCGGGCGATCACAGATCAGAGCGAAATGCTCGAGCACGCCTGCGCCGTGCGGACCGCACCACTCCACTTTCGAAGGAAATCAGCTGATGCCAATTCGTCACCTCATTATCCATCACATCGACAAGCAGCCTGACGGCACCCCAGCGGTTCTGCACGCCCGCGACTCGGAGCTGGCAGAGTCCGCGGCCATCGAGAACATGCTCGCCGACCTCAACGAAAGCTACAACGCCAAGCAGGGCAAGGCCTGGGGCCTTTTCCATCCAGAGTCCGGTGCCTTTCCCCTCAGCGGCTGGCTGAAGGAGTTCTTCAACGGAGAGTTGGACTTCACAGCTTTCAGTCACAAGGCAGTGGACCACCTGCAGAAACTGATAGAGGAGTCCAACCTGTCGGTGGGCGGTCACGTGCTGTTCGCCCACTACCAACAGGGCATGACCGACTACCTGGCCATCGCCCTACTGCACCACAGCGAAGGCGTGGCGGTGACCGACCAGCTGGACGTGACGCCCTCCCGTCACCTGGATCTGGGCCAACTGCACCTGACGGCGCGGATCAACGTCTCCGAGTGGCAGAACAACAAGCAGTCCAAACAGTACATATCGTTCATCAAGGGCAAGAACGGCAGAAAGTCCACGGAATACTTCCGCGACTTCATCGGTTGCCAGGAAGGCGTTGATGGTCCAGGCGAGACACGCACCCTGCTCAAGGCCTTCAGCGACTTCGTTGAAAGCGAAGACCTGCCCGAGGACTCGGCGCGAGAGAAGACCAAGACCCTGGTGGACTACGCCAGCAGCCAGGCCAAGCTCGGCGAACCGGTGGGCCTGGAAGAGCTGTCGGAGTTGATCGACGAAGACCGGCCGAAGGCGTTCTACGACCATATCCGCAACAAGGACTACGGCCTGTCGACGGAATTCCCGGCAGACAAGCGCACCCTCAACGAGTTCCGCCGCTTCACCGGCCGCGCCGAGGGCCTGTCCATCACTTTCGAAGCTCACCTTCTAGACACGAATGTGATCTACGACGCCGATAGCGGCGCATTGACTATCAAAAATCTTCCTACCCAGCTCGTCGATCAGCTCAAGCGCCGTTGATCATCAGGAGAAATTGTATGGACCAGACTACTTCCCGCACTGCAGACAAATTCGTCGTCCGACTTCCTGATGGTATGCGTGATCGTATTGCCCAGGTCGCACGGGAAAACACCCGCTCCATGAACAGCGAGATTATTAACCGGTTGGAACAATCACTCCTGGTCGGCCAGGTTGATGCAGCCAACCCGCTCCAGGCAGATCTTGAGCGCGCATACAGGATCATTGATCGGCTGCTTCAAGCCAACTCCCCTACCACTGAAGACGTCCAGGAGATTCTGGAGCTGTTCAAGTGCGGTACTCCGGGTGCGTCATTCCCTGCTATGAACTCCAGCGCGGGGGTGTAACGTGACAGATCTTAAAGCACGACTATTAGCCCCGGGCTTCTCCCCTTCTGCTGCTACAACGGTCCTCAGCGATCCCTTAGCCGATACTCCAATCGTGGCTACCATCGATGAGGTACTGCCTTGGGAGGACAACCCAAGGACGACCCGTAACCCAAAGTATGACGAGATCAAGGAGTCGATCCGTAATCGGGGGCTGGACACACCTCCACCCGTAACTCGTCGACCAGGTGAAGAGAAGTATCGGATCCGCAACGGCGGTAATACGCGCATCTCAATTCTGAAAGAGCTCTACCAGGAAACCGGTGATGAGCAGTACTACCGGATCAATCTGCTGTTCAGGCCTTGGGACCAGGCTCGAGGTGAGATCGTCATGCTCACGGGCCATTTGGCCGAAGACCTCAAGGGCGAGCTCAAATTCATCGAACGTGCAGTTGGGGTAGGCCGGGCTAAAGCTCTGTACGAATCAGAAACAGGGGAGTCTATTGGGATCCGGGAGTTGGCTCGTCGGTTGACGAAGGATGGATATCCGATTTCACACTCTCACATCAGCAGGATGTTGGATACTATTCAGCACCTATTACCTTGCGTTCCCAACCTACTCTATTCCGGCCTTGGTTATGACCGTATAACCAAGATCCTCGCCTTGAGAAAAACATCTTCGCTCTGCTGGAACAAGCACTACATAGGCGTTGGTGTTGACTTTGAGATGTTGTTCCAAGATGTATTGGCTCAGTTTGACGGGGAGGTAGAAGAGTTTCTGTATCAGCGCTTCCAGGATGAACTCATTGGGACAATGAAAAAGTCCCTTCCACTGGGCTATGAGGACATCCTGTTAGAAATCACTCAAGAACAAGATCAACTAAGACGCGCTACCCCAGTTGTTCAACTGCCAACCAACGACCACGTGCCAGCCGCTGTCCCTCTGCAGTCGGCGCCGAGCGAGAAACCAGCACCCTCACCTCAAGGATCCACGGCTCCAGGAAACAATCAACCCTCTCGCCCAAATACCAGCCAGTCGAGTTCTGGTCCAAACGAACCGTCTCCTTCACCCGAGGAGATGCAGGCTCGTATAGATGGACATATCGCCTCGCCCGTTACCCAGACGGCTCGAGTTATCGAGATGAAAAAAAAGCTGGCCGCAATCGAAGGTGAGCAGTTGCCCGACTTCAACTCCAACTGCCTTCAATCGATTCCAGTGCAAGCGGGCGGGCTCAATCCGATCAGTGACCTCTGGTACATCGAACGCGAGATTGATTCGTCGGAACAGCTCAGAAAACACATCGCACAACTCGCGTTGGAGATTCAAGAGTCGGTGAATGCCCCAGGGCAAATTACCGAAATTCCAGCCGGCATTGGATATTCCTACAGACAGCCAACTGAGGAGTCTGAAGTCACTGCCACGGCTGTGCACACCATGACCCTTCTCCAATCGTTAAGTGGGACTGTTGCAATCGCATTGCAAATGATCAGGGAGAGTCATGATGCGGACTTGAGCTCGTTGGAAGACTTTGAGTTTGCAGCTGGCCTGGGCCAACTGCTCATCGGTCAACCGGCAACAAAAGATCTTGAGCCTAACGATCAAGGTCGCATTAGCGACGGCGCTCTAGTGAAGCTTTTCAGAATCATCCGACTTGCACGCCGATTGATCGACATTGAGATCAAGCAGTCCGCGTAGGCCAGGTCCGGACAATCCGGATGGGATGAATAGGAGGGGGTCCATGACCAAGTCAACGATCAATGAGGCTGTTCTGTCTCAGCTTCTCGACCTGGTGCGCAACGGCCAGTTGCAACGTTGTAGGGAAATGGGGTTAGAACCTGAGGTGCTGGGCCAAATCCAGCACCCGACAGTGTTGAGCCTACTTCGCAATACGCCGGTCACCTGGGTAAACGTCAGCATCAACAGTTCAATGATTCAGAAGCTGCTGTCGAATGCAGCTCGGACTGAAGAAGAAGCGCGTGTTATTGAGCGAGCAATTCGTTTGGGTGCGACTACCAAGTTACTCAAAAACTTCTTTGGGCTCTCGCCGCAGGAAATTGCGTTGCAGAGAGCAGTGATCGGCGTCAAAGCCCCACATGGCCGATGGCCGGCCGTCTCGGAGGATCAGGAACATCAGATCTGGTATCGCTGGACTAACTTGATGAAGCAAAACCAGGTTTCTCTAGAGGACAGCCTGGCCATGCTCGATATTGCAATGCTGGTAGCGGAAGAGTTAATCGCTGACGGGTTAACACTGGCCCAGATCTGGTCCTTCATTACCCACTGGATTGAAAACCGCATCTACCCCGAGAACAACCATCGAGATCGGCAAGCGAGGCGACTTGAGCAAGGCGAACATACGCAATGAAGCTTGCTCGGTTCCCCATTTCTACGCTACTCGATTCTGCCTCGGGTCACCTCGAGGCACACCTGCTGAAAAAGAAAGCTGAAGATGTCGCTCTCAACACTGCATCACCGACTACCTACGCGGGCGTTATTTTTAGTGGTAACCCGCACGAAACCGTACCGCGCAAACTCCTCCTCGATGACCGTTTAACTCCGTTGGAGCGGAATTGCTGGCAAGTGTTTCGCTTGCTCATCAATGAAGACGGCATAACCGCGTTTCCAACATATGACCAGCTTCGTCCATATCTTGGAATGACACCTGGTAAACATGCCTCACGTGAAACCGTTGCGAAGGCACTAACTGTACTTCGGCTTACTAGGTGGTTGAGCCTTGGCCGCAAGGTACGCAACGAGATCAGCGGTCAGGTGCAGGGTAACGTTTATCTACTGCATGACGAACCAGTCACGCCAGCCGAAGCCTTGGAGTTCGATAAGGACTACATGACATTGCTCATGCAGTCTAAAGAACATCAGAACAGAGCGATCCAAGAAGTCGCAGCAATGACCTGGCGAGAGTTCACCGATGATGCTGATGTCGGCCGCCGCCTTCCCTCTCGCATCGAGACCATAAGCGATCGGCTAAACGCACAACCTTGGGCAGTAAAAAGTCAGCTTGAAGCGATTCCTGCACCTGAGTTCGGAATCCGAACTCAGTCAGATATTGCCGCGTCTGGTCTGAGTTCGGATTCCGAACTCAGTGAAAACTCAGGAAAACAGACCGCTCTACCCCTCAGTTCGGATTCCGAACTCAGTGGAAAACAGCCGAGTTCGGACTCAGTTCGGAATCCGAACTCATATAGTACGTATACAAATACAAACAAGTCTGTATCTAAAAGCTTTGTACAAGACCAAGACTCCATCGGCGCAAATTGGCTCATCGCTCTCGAATCGCTGCCACCTGACACTCGAGGGAAAGTTCGAGTGATCATGCAGTCAGTACCTGAGCCATTACGCGATGCAGTGATCAACCAGTGGTCCCACAGATTGGGCGGACTGAGCAAGCCCCTGGCCTACCTCAAGACCCTTGCTGACAAAGCAAAACGTGGGGACTTCAACTCTGACTGGCAACCAATCGTAGCTCCAGCAGCCCCTCCAACCACTGCCCTGCCGGCGGAGGTTAAACAGAGCGTTCAACTTGCCAACAAACCTCCAACCCCTGAGGCGACTCAGGCCGCCCAACTGGCGCTAAGTGGTTTACAGCAACTGCTGAACATCCGCGGTAGTAGACGTCGTGGGTGAGGGCATAGCTTCGATAAGCGATTCACTACTGTGTATTACTGATCAGGTCGCTCAACTGAGCCGAGAGCAAGTGTTGTGGGCCACAACACTTCATCAGAACCGCAATCCGCCGAGCGCTCAGGTAGTGCCACTAGCACCAATCCAGACCAGCCACCGGCGCCGACCAGGTGGTGTGGCCCACACCACTTCACCAGGACCGGAATCTGGTGAGCGCTCTGGTGTTGCCAGTGGCCACACTGCCAAGCCAAGTGTTGTGGGCCACAACACTCCACCAGGACCGGAATCTGGTGAGCGCTCCGGTGGTGTCAGTGGTGTGGGCCACACCACTCCACCAAGACCGGAATCTGCTGAACGCTATGGTGCTGCTAGTGGCAACACTGCCAAGGTCAACCACCGGGGGCCGCCCAAGTGTTGTGGGCCACAACACTCCACCAGGACCGGAATCTGGTGAGCGCTCCGGTGGTGCCAGTGGTGTGGCCCACACCACTCCACCAAGACCGGAATCCGCCGAGCGCTCTGGTGTTGCCACTGGCAACACTGGCCGGGGCAACCATCGGCGCCGACCAAGTGTTGCGGCCCGCAACACCTCACCAGGACCGGAATCTGCTGAGCGCTCCGGTGGTGTCAGTGGTGTGGGCCACACCACTCCACAAGGACCGGAACCTGCTGAGCGCTATGGTGCTGCTAGTGGCAACACTGCCAAGGTCAGCCACAGGGGGCCGACCAAGTGGTGTGGCCCACACCACTTCGCAAGGACCGGAATCTGCTGAGCGCTCCGGTGGTGTCAGTGGTGTGGGCCACACCACTCCTCCAGGACCGGAATCTGATGAGCGCTCCGGTGGTGCCACTGGCAACACTCCAGGCCAGCCACCGGCGCCGACCAAGTGGTGCGGCCCGCACCACTTCACCAAGATTGGATTATCGTAATTAGTCTACAGTGTCCCTTCGTGCAACCACCTTCTAGTTTTCACCAGAATGATTCATATCCAACGACACAACGCATTGTTTTCTCTGATTTAAGGGAATAGTTGACGTCCATAGAATATGGTGAAGATTTGCGCTGTACTGAAAGAACACAAAATTTCTGATCAATTGATATTGATTAAGGAGCAATGATGTCAGTACTAGATGAGACATTACCGATCTTTGCTGCTGATGCACCGCTAAGGAACCGTCCGAGCAACTATCCCGAACCTTTCGCATCATGGATGAGTGGTCGCACAAAACAACCTCTAGGCGATCTTTTCATGCTCAAGAATTTCGGAGTCAATATTGTCCGCCTTCCTCCAGGATGTGTGTCGGCATTACATCATCGACACACCCAGCAGGATGAATTCATCTACATCCTTGAGGGCACACCAACGCTACACAGGGGTAGTGAGATATTCCCCCTTAAGCCTGGGATGGTTGCCGGCTTTCCTCACGGGGGCCTTGCTCACCATCTGGAGAATCACTCAAATCACGACTGTGTGATTCTCGAGGTAGGCGATCGAAGTCCTGGTGACAGTGTGTCATATCCCTGTGATGACATTCAGGCAGTCGCGGGGACGGACGGCAAGTGGCAGTTCACACACAAAGACGGTTCCCCGTATACGTAACTCTTGGACAATCTGGCAATGCTTCAGCATGCCCTAAGTTTGCTGAGCACCAGTTGTTTCCATTGGCAACAACTATCAAGACTAACCATCGACGTGGTGCAGGTGTTGTGGGCCGCAACACTTCACCAGGAGAGTAATCTCCTGAGCGCTCCAGTGGTAAGCGGCGCGATACACACGCCTATCCCCAAAACCTAAACACCTCAGCTATCCATTTACTACTGCACGCGCATTCCTACAAAAGCAGCATGGGCTGGTATTCCCACCTTATTCAATGTTAAGGAATCCATGCCCATGGCTGACAACTTTCAGCTCAACATCGGCTCCCTTCGGAGCCAGGTTCAACTGACCCTTCACACGCATCACGCTGCAAGGATCTGGCTGGGACGCCAGCAAAGCGAATCCAAGAACAGCATCCTTGGGCTCGCCGGCTTCTGCTCCAGAGTCAATCAGATGGACCGTGGTGCCAGTCAGGACGACCCATTTTCGGACTGGTGGATCATCCGGATTGAAGACAAGATCGCCGAGTCTGATGCAGCCCTGACAGAGATCGATAAGCGCCTCGATGATGTCATGGCCCAGCTACCGGCCATGATCGACATCGGCACCAACCTGTCGACTCATCCCATGAAACTGCCCCTCTTCATCTCCAACCCCCTGGGCTTCAAGTCGGTCTACCTGCTGACCAAATACGACGAGATCGTGCGCCGCATTCTGCTGGCCAAGCATGTCGGCCTTATTGGTAGACGGGATGGGGAAGTCTGGATCGATGACGGGGCTCATATCCTGCGCAGCCTGTTTGGACTGGCCCAGCAATATCGTTTCTCAGGTGCAAGCCGCGATGACTTCGCAGCCAATAACGCCCGGGCAGAGCAGGCCCGGCAGATGTACCAACGGGCCGGCGAGATCCCTCAAGACATCCTTGAAGGGACTCGCCGCTCGTCCTTCGCGCCCGAGATCCGACGTGGCCAACCGACCTTGTCCGAACGACTCGAAGCTGAGCCTTTTGATGAAGGTGAGGAATGACCCAAAGCATCGGTGGCCGCGCCTTGGGAAACCTGCAACAGGGTGCCTTCAAACCTCTGCAACAGGGTGCCTATCAGGGGCTGCAACAAGGTGCCTCACTAAAAGGCCTTTTAAAGCCCTTTAAAGGTAAGGGGGAGCTGGACCAGTTAGCCGAGCAATGCACAGCACTGGAGGCAGGTTTGCGCGCTCTAGTTCATGAGGTGCTCGCCCAGGTCCGCGAACATCCATTCGCCCTTCTACCCGTTCGACTCATCGAGCAGAACACATCGGCTGGCACAACTTTCCTGCGCTGGCAAAGCGTTCAAGACCGGCGCATGGGGTTCGGTGTATGGGCGGCAATGGTTCAACACCCCAAGACACCAGCCAACTTGCTGCAGGACCTGCTTGCCCTGGAGCAACACCGAATCACATTGAATATGCAAATCAGCCTTGTCCACTTCATCGGCAAGCAGGCCGCCGAGTGCGCAACAAAGATGGGTCAGGCCGAGGCCGAATATCAGGCTCGACTGCAGCAGCTCACACACCACCAGAAACCATCGCAATCGGAGAGACCAGCATGACCACCCCCTATAAAACCCCAAAAACCGTCAGTACCAATGCCAACGCAAGCCCTCAAGAGGTCGCGGTGGAGTTCGTTGACGGCAAAGCCACCACCACCAGCCTGGATGTGGCCAAGCATTTTCGTAAGCGGCACGACAATGTGATGCGCGATATCAAAAACCTTGAATGCCCTGATGACTTTACACTCCTCAATTTTGAGGAGTGTTCACGACCAGGCTCTAATAACAAACCCGAGCCGTACTACCGGATGACTCGCGATGGTTTCACCCTTCTCTGCATGGGTTTTACCGGCACAGAAGCCATGCGCTGGAAGATCTCTTACCTCAACGCCTTCAACAAGATGGAGCAGGTGCTCATCGAGCAACCCGAGATCCTCAGCCATAAACATCTGCTCAACTTCGCCCTGAAAACTCTCGAGCTCATGCGACATCGTGAACTCAACCAACCACCCAGCCCCGACACCGAACAGGTGGTCATCAACTATCTGAACCTCGAGTCTCTTGACCAGGCCACGCCTGAACAGACGGAAAAAGCGATCAGTTTTTTGCAGGGGCAAATGATCGGTGAAGGTACTGCAGCCAAATCTCTTCCTGGGGTTGCAGGCACCTCAGTAGCGAAAGATCTTCTTTACGGTCTCCTTCGCTCCTCACACGACGCCGAGCTGCTCTTCAACTCGCTGTATGACAAAGGCATCGAGAAGCTCACCAGCGAGGTTTTCAAGAGTCACATGTCCGACAAGCTGGCCGAAACTTCGCGCCATGCCCGGGACCTTCTTGGTTACCTCACTCGCAACGCCCTCCGTACACCTTACTCCCCCAAATCAACACACTGAGGAAGACACCATGGGTACTCCCGTAGTCTGGGAAGGCAACATCGGCAATCCGCCGGAACACAAATCCTTCTCCAACGGCAACAACGAGCCGCGGCAACTGCTGCGGTTGAATGTGATGTTCGACAACTCGATTCCCGACGGCGCCGGTGGCTACAAGGACCGCGGTGGTTTTTGGGCGAACGTTGAATGGTGGCATCCCGATGCCGAGCGGTTTGCTCAATTGTTCTGCAAAGGCATGCGAGTCGTCGTCACGGGGCGAGCCATCATGGACACATGGAAGGACAAGGAAACTGGGGAGGATGTTTGGGCACTGAAGGTCGAAGCGAGCCGTGTGGGTATCCTGCCTCACCGGGTTAGCCAGGTGACCATGACGCAATCGAGCAATACCGGCCAGCGGCAAAACACACAGCAAAACAGCAGACCGGAACGCCAGCAGAACCCAGCCCAACAATCAGTACAACACACTGACGACCTGAGCCAATACGGCAATGGGTTTGATGACGATATTCCTGTGTGACCCCCTCCTTAATTTTGACGCGCCATTCGTGCAGCCTCTGGTGACAAGGACGTCAATCCGTGATTATCCTTCACCGATAAACCTGCCTGTTTCACACTTGCGCCTCCAATAGGGACATTGGAGGCGTTCTTCGTGCAGCCTATGTGGCAGGAGCTTTCGCCGTTATCTCTCGACAGAACATTGGTCCCATGTCTCATAAACGAAACCCAAGCGAATCAGACCTACTGGAGCTCTATCGCAAGCTGTCAAAGGACCAGCAGGCCCTGTTGACAGACATCCTTGAGGACCGCATTGACGGGAAACTCACAGCCCTGGAGTTCGTAGACAAGCTACGTCAGATTCCATTGCAGGACAGCTCGGGCTGAGTGTTGCGGCCGGAACACCAGCAAGAAAAGGCCTGCATTGCGTGGGCCTTTTAATAGTCGCTTCAGTCCAGCTCAACGATGGCCGAGCAGCCTAGGCTCACTCGAAATTTTTTGAAGCAGGCTCCACAATTAAAAGGTTTCCATATTGTGTCCAGCCGCACAGGAATACGTGCATCGCACGCGCATTTGAAAAATATGGTATCCACAATAGTGAGTACTTTGTTTCCCTGTTCGTCGATCATTTTTTGGAACAATTGACCGCACTTGTTATTGCCACACACGACGATCTCATTACCTTCGAACTCGCCGTCACCTGCGTACACTTTATTCCCACACTTAGGGCAGTCTGCATGTCGTACATTTTTGAATGCGACGATTGCTGTACTAGCTGTAACTCGCTCAAGTTCTCGAATAATCTCATCAAGAGAAGAATTATTTGGTGGGCTAGCTGCAGGGTCTTTCGGAGCATGTAGAAACGACCCAAGCTTATTGTAGTACTTCTGGAATTTTTTCCATTTTATTGATTGCACTGTTCCGATACTGTGCCATATTTCAGGTAGTACATCTGGATCTGTTCCTTCACCAATAGAAATATCCCCACTTTGGTCAGACGTGGGGTCAAATGAGGCTAGAGTTTTGATGATCTTATCTGCGCGCCATTCATTGGCAAGCACACCAGGTATAACATCATCGTATTGCTCAAGCTGGCGATAGGCTACGATTTCTAAGCAAAACCGGAGTTCCAAGCATGCGTATTTGAAATCTGCCTCATCATTAGAGCTTGAAAGTCTTTTGGCACGATCCAGCTGATTTGAAATATTAAACAGATCCATTATTAATCCTCAATAATTTTCGCTACTGTTCACCAGACGTAATTTTCCTCACAATGAAAACATAAAACTCTACGATGACGAAACTTCATGAGAAGAGGTTAAAAACACTTCTATCCAAGGAGTACTTTCTCGCTGGCAACTCCGGCCTTCTACGTTAATCTTGTGGGCATGTGGAGCGCTTACAGCAAAAAATCGCGCCACATCGCGAACCTACTGCTGGCAAGATCATCCTGTTCGTAGATCGCCAGGCACGACCGAGAGGACGCTGTGATGACTGACCAGCCTGCCCGAGTCAAAATTGACAGGCGTAAGTTCAACAATCCCCACCCCACTGTTGAAGCCGCTGGAGCAGCAGCCGCGCAGAAAGGGTTCCCTGTCCATGCCTGCCCCTACAAGCACCCCGCCATGCTCAGCTCCTGGTTGAAAGGGTACAAGCGCGCCCAGCAGCTGACATTTGCGTTTAGCTGATCCACAAATTAAGCCCTCCTCAAGAACCCTTTTCACGTTGTGGGCCGTTTACCCGCAGGCAACAGTGCGTCCTGAATACGACTACGGGGACGTACATGAAGCTCATGATCATCGAAGCGCCGGGCAAGCTGAAAAAGCTGGCCCCGATGCTCAAGAAACTACGGCCGGGCGAGCATTGGGAGGTGGTCGCCAGTGGCGGCCACATACGGGATCTTCCCGAGAAGGGACACGACGACACGATGATTACTGCCGGGGTGCTCAGGGACCTGCGCCCCGTGTACACGATCAGGGACAAGAGTTCCGGCAGGATCAAGACGATGCGCGCAGCTCTTGCCCGGGCAACAGAAATCTACATCGCAACTGACCCCGATCGGGAAGGTGAAAGTATCGCTTGGCACATCCAGCAGACACTGCGGATCCGCGACTACAAGCGCATTGCCTTCAACGAGGTCACCCAATCGCGGGTGAAGGAGGCGCTGGCCAATCCGCGCAAGATTGACGCCCAGCTGGTGGCTTCCCAGGAGTGCCGGCGAGTCCTCGATAGGCTCGTTGGCTATCTGGTGACTGGTGAGCTACGGAGGGTGCTTGGACTGCCCACAACAGCAGGCAGGGTGCAGTCGGTTGCCGTTTACCTAGTGGTGTTGAGAGAGCGCGAGATCCGCAACTTCAAGGTCGTTCATCACTTTGGCGTTCGCCTGCAGTTCCAGAACCAAATGACTAGTAGCTCCTGGATGGCTGACTGGGTGACCGTTCCAGACTTCGCCTCCAAGGAACACCCGTATGTGCAGGATGGCACCCTGGCTGCACAGGTCGCCGGGGTCAGGAACGTCATTGTGGAGTCCTGCGAAGATTCCAAGGAACGCCGAGCCCCCTACCCTCCCTACATATCCTCAACCCTTCAACAAGCGGCGAGCGTTGCGTTGAAGTGGGACCCTGACAAGACCATGCAGATCGCTCAGAGGCTGTATGAACAGGGCGTGATCACCTACCACAGAACAGACAACCCGAACGTCGGTGACGATGTCATGGGTGACATCCGCGCTGTTGCACAAGCTCTTGGTATACCAGCGGTTGAGAAGCGAAGGGAGTTTAGGGCAGTTGAGGGAGCCCAGCTGGGCCACCCCGCGATCGCCCCAACGACCTGGGCTGACGAGGTTGCAGGGGAGGATGATGAGCAGCGTCAGCTGTACAAGCTCATCCGGATCCGGGCTCTGGCAAGTCAGCTCGCTGATGCCATCTATGACGCCAGGATTGTGAAGCTCTTGGCGAAAGGCCCAGATCAACGCCCTCTGCGGTTCAGTGGATCTTGTCGGACTGTTGCTTACCGCGGATGGATGCAACTTCTGGCGGGAGACGACACGGATGAAGAAGGCGCTGAAGCAGCCAACAACGAGATCCCAAAGCTGGAGCCAAAGCAGATCTTGCCGGTGCTGAATGGCGAAGTGCTGAACCAGAAAACCAAGGCACCGCCGCGCTACACGAAAGCCAGCCTGGTCAAGGAGCTCGAGCGTCAGGGCATTGGGCGGCCGGGAACTTTCGCCTCGATCATCAAGAACATCACCAGCAGATCCCAAGTGATTGAGGAGAATCGAAAGCTTGTACCTGGTCCGCTCGGCGAGCAGACCATTGCCCAACTCGAAGGCCGGTTTAGCTTCGTGCAGACCCAGTTCACCAGCAGCATGGAACGGGCTTTGGACAAGATTGCTGACGGCCAGAGTACCTACAACGCGGTGGTTTCCAAGTTTTACGAACACCTGCAGAGGGAACTGTCATCGCTCAAAGACGCTCCTTCACTCCGTATGCAACCAGCACGCTCGAGCGCCTCAACAACGACAGAGCCGGAGCATCAGTACCTGTGCGGCAAATGCGGCAAGCACCTGGTCAGACGACAGAAACGAGGTGAAGGCGGGTATGACTTCTGGGCGTGTTCCGGGTACCGGGATACGGGATGCAAGGTCAGTTACCCATCGGTCAAAGGAAAACCCGACCTGACTAAGGCCAGAGGGCTCTAGCCAGGAATGCCCAGGCCTTCCGTTATCCATTTCCGCTGTTTGGGTCCAATACGGGCTGCGAACCTGCTCGCTCCTCGAGGAGCGAGCCCATGGAAGCACCGCAAGACACCACCCACCCTTTCGAAGCCGACCCAACCTTAAAGTGCTACTCGGCCAAGCAGGTCGCGGTAGCCAGTACCTGGGCCGAGCATTTTTGCATCCCGGCAGCACGACGCCGCCAGTTTTTGCGCGACTACCTGCGCTCTACAAGTTCAACTCGCTGCTGGACGACATCGGTTGTGCACCAGGGGCAAACACTGGTGATCTGTCGACTCGGTAGCATGCTGCAATGGTTCGACGGTAGGTCCATAAAGGCAGCAATCATTACCAAGCAGAGTCGGATCCCGCTGAGTACGCCCTCGAGCCGAGCAGTCCTAGGCTTGGCAGGGCGGCTTGAAAATTTGAGGAGGATAAGCGCCGGTGCTGTTTTGACCTCGTTCTGCAGGAGCGCTCGACATTTGGGGCAGCAGCTTGTCCAGGAGGACCTTGGTGAAACTTTTGCAGGCGTTACGCTGCAGAGCGATGAAGTGAGGGGGCCGCACAGACGTTACACCCGGCCGCGCACGAACTTCTACATGAAGCAGATTGGAAGCTCTATCAAAGCCTTCTGCTCACATCTTGACCCTGCGATTTTGTTTGCGCTTCGATCTGCTCGATGCCCTGATCCCAGGGTCTATAACTGGCTGGCCGCTGGCGATCAGACCAGACGTCTCCAAGCGCTCAAAGCTCAACCAGTCTTGATTCCACTGATAGTCATCCTGAGCTACTCCAGCGACGATTTACCCCTGTGGCCAACTCAAGGAGAACTCAATTACGAAGCCCCACCTTGGCCCACAGTACAAGAGTTGACCCCTACTCACGGCACAATCACTCCAGGTGCAGAAGCCAACCTCATCGGCGCAGCCGCAGACCAGGGGATCTCAATTTCTGATGTTCTGTCCTGGCTATTCAAGGCCCCCAAATCATCAATCCGCTTTCTCGGCACCTGTCGCCCTGGACACATAGGCGGTGCTCTATCGCAGTTGCAGCGTGAGGGTCGCAATGCTGGGTGGCATCACCTATTACTCGGCGCGACTGCCGGTAATAGACGGCCCCGGAACCGCTCAGACTGGAAAGTGTTTCTGGATCTTATCCAACAACTGCCTTATCAAATCCTCTCTCATGTAAGTCAGCAGAAGTTAAATCTGAATCTACTATTCAAAGGATGCCCGACCTCCTGGAATGACTCCACTTGGCCCTATGTAATTGCAGGCATCAAGGACTACACCGAGATTTATAGAAATCTCGAACACAAGAAACTGGATGCGAGAAAAAAAGTCAGTGACTTCTTCCTAAGAAGCAATTATGCAGAGATTGCAAATAAGGTTGAATTGTTTCACCAAGACTTACCCAGAATCCGCGCCCAGATTGATAACGCACTTGGAGCCCTGGAAGAAGCCGATGAGCTTTTCGAATGGCCACCATTATTGTTGAGCGGTCCTATCACCTGCCCCAACGGAATTGAAATCGTTGAACTTCTCTGTCCAAATGACTTATTTGAAGAAGAACTCAGGATGCGTCATTGCGTGGGAAGTTACGACTACTCCACATACAGGGGAGACTGCCGAATAATTTCTCTACGCCACAACAGCAACTCCCTTGCTACAGCAGAACTACGCATTGATAAAAAGACTACATCCTCATCGAAAAACCCCAGGGTTCTCTGCGCACAATTACGAGCCCACCGTAATGAACCAGTCTCAACTGGTACTCCCGCGAAAACAGCTTTTGACTGGTTTCTCACTCAACTGAACTCAGGAGCAATCACTTCCAATCTGAGCTGGCCGAACCTGACCCGAGGAATGGCTCGATATACACGCTCATCGAGACAAGAGTTGCTGGAGGAAAAGGTCGCAAATTGGGTTGACCGTCACCTGGTGGGCCGCCCATGAACCGCCCTCGCATGATGAACAGACAGCCCGTACTCATTGAGAAAGCCGTGTTTGACGGATATGACTTCGGGATTCAGATGCCTTTCATCGAAGGGGCAAACAAGGTGCTACTCCGTCGTGGTGGATTCTTCATCCGCCGTGGCGAACATCCGCTCAACCGACATTGGAGGATCCCCAAGAACAAACTAAACAGCGAGCTCGACCTGGTGTTCCACGAACTCATCGAGCTGGGCCAAGACCGGTTCACAGAGTCCTGGCAGAGCTTTCAAGAGAAACTGGAACAGGCTCAAGCATCTCCTCAGCGCGATGCGTTCATCTGGGGCATGCAACTGCGAATTGCGCCGCTGGCTGGAAGGGGAGTCCTGCTGTCAGGTGACTACCATCCCGGCGTCGTGGCCGTGGCCAGGCGAATGCGCGGGGTGTTCCTCGGAAAATCCACGTCCTGGCGCATCGATGCTTCCGCTGAGCTGGTTCGAAGCAACCTCATCCTGGAGCTAGGGCTCGCGGAAGAACAAATCGAGCTCCTGGATATCGTTCAGGAGCTTCTGGACGATGGTTCCGTAGCACCGGCAGAGGGTATGCCTAGGATCAGCCTAGGAGGCCCTCCACAAGAGGCAACGGAGGCTACCAGCACCGAAGATGTCTCCAATGAGATCTACCTGGCAGCGGTGTCGCCTATCGAGCGCACCGAATACTCTGCGCAAGCGATTTCCAAGGCCCTGGAGGGGTATTCCTTACTCGACCATCAGCCTGCCGGTATTGCTCATCTGCTACAGCGCACAAGCGCGCTGCTGGCGGACGACATGGGGCTGGGTAAAACGCGCCAAGCGGTGATTGCTGCCCACATCAGGGCCGCAGGACAACCCATCTTAGTCGTCACCCTTTCGTCATTGCTCATCAACTGGGAGCGCGAAATTCACGCCGTATACCCCGCTGCTACGGTCGCGAAGCAGAAGTTCGCCCCTGAGGCGCAGTGGATGATCATCAACTACGAGCGCCTGGGAGACTACGTGACCGTCGCTGAGCGGTATGCCGTGATGGTGATCGATGAGGCCCACCGCCTGAAAGAACCGACCGCGCTATGGACACGTCACGGTTTCGACATTGCAGCAAAGATCCCCAGCCGCTACTTGTTGACCGGCACTCCTATCCTCAACAGAGAAACCGAACTGCACACCTTGTTGCGGCTTTCTGGGCACCCAATCGGCCAATTACCACTCAAGGATTTCTGTGAGCAATTCTCCGGCAGCCCAGAATTTCGTCAGAACCTGCGAGCCCAACTCGGGGACTGGATGCTTCGCCGACGCAAGGATGTTTTACCTGGTCTGAAAGGTAAGCAACGACAACTTCTGGCGGTTGCGATGAGCGATGAGGAGCGGCGCCAATATGATGTCATCCGCCTTGAGGACAAACCGATTTTCGCCCGGCTTGGAGCGCTGCGCTTCTATCTCGAGCAGTTGAAGATCCGCATCGCGATGGATCTGCTCAGCGAGCTGGACCCAGACGACAAGGTCATCCTGTTCTGCGAATTCAAGCCAACCGTAGCCGCGTTGAAAGCACTCTGCGAAGAAGCAGGGATCGGACACGTTACCCTGGTAGGTAGCGACTCACCCGCGAAACGCCAGAAGGCGATCGACCGGTTCCAACAGGAACCAGACTGCCGCGTGTTCATTTGCACCACATCGGCCGCTGGCACTGGAAACAACCTCACCGCAGCAAACTATGTGTTCTTCCTGGGGCTGCCATGGACTCCTGGCCAGCAAGATCAGGCCGAAGACCGAGCCTATCGCAATGGTCAGCTGCGCATGGTCATTGTCAAAATACCGCTGATAGAGGCCAGCATTGACCAACAGTTATGGGAACTGCTGTTAGCCAAGCGCCAGGTCAGCCTTGACCTGATAGAGCCCGAGGGCCAGCAAGAGGTCCTGACGAAGACCTTATTGGCTACGTCCATAGTGTAGGTTTTCAAAGTAATTACGATACTCTCGAAATTGATGCAACAACGTCTTACCTTTCTACCCCTTTGGCATCTATCGAGGATCTGTGAGCACTGCCTCCAGCAGACGTATACGACAACGACGCATTTCGAAATTGGGCAGTACAATCGACATTTTCCAAACCAATGCATAACGACTAATCTGCTGCCGTATTCAGTTCGGGGTAATGACGAAGTAGCATCATAGCTACGGCTTTACCGACAGGTAACATATTCGGTTTCAACGCCTCCGTGCCTCGGTGAGGAAGCTTGTTTCGCTTATCGACGATGCCTTCAAGCAGCTCTAAAAATTCATCGTCTATCTTTGGGTGATTTTTACTCAGATATTCACAAGCAAAGGCTACAGATCAAAGAGCCCTGCATAATTTAACGTAACAGTAAGGTAAAGCAATGTCAGCAAAAAGACCCAAACGCCCGCCCTCTCATGTTATTGGAAATCTTGCTGAAGCGATGGTGGAGTGCGCATTTACTGCCAAAGGATGGGTCTACCGAAGGTTAGAAAAGGATAAAGACTATGGAATTGATGGAGAAGTCGAAGTTTTCAACTCTGAGGGAGATGCAACTGGTGTATTATTCAAAGTCCAGATTAAAGGATCTGAAAAATTTTCTGGCAATCTAAAAATCAAACAAAGCACGGAAGCTTATCTTTCGATTTCTCCACTCCCAGTATTTTTTCTCTCTGTCGACATAACTACCGGATCAATCCGATTTTCCTTCTTTGACCCAGAGATGGGATCGATAAAAAACAATAATCTTGGTGATTTTCACGAATTGGACGAGGACGGGTTCGAAATTCTGAAAGACATTGCATCAGATCATTGTACCGGGTGCTTACTGCTTAACGAATATACACTTCACAATGCATCGGCTCAGCTTATTCGATGCTTAGACTTACTGCTGAATTTCGGTGGAGATGTTGACTCTATGATGAAGTGGTTACGCTTGTTTGCTCCCGACGATGTGCTTGCAATGTCATATGGTTATGCTGTTTTTCTAAAGGAGCAGATGGCTGAGGATAGTGGTTTAATAGGAAAACTTCGCGAATGGGTCTTGGAGTTTTTTCCTCAATTTCAAGAGCCTATTGATCATGCCATGGAGGCATTTACACAAGGTCATCTGACAGGAAAGCGAGCAGAAGTCTCCACTTCCATTATTTAAAATTAGAGCTGGTGATCCAGAAATAAATGTAATAAATCACTAAATCGGGTCAGTACACGGACAACCCCTCAACCTATGACACTTCTAATACCCTGTAAAAACCAATCCTTCTTCATTGTAAAAAATATCACTCACCTGCAAATGCTTGCGCCCCACCTCAGAATCCATCTTTCCAAAAAGTTCTGTCTAGCTCATAGGGATCCACACTAAATCCTTGGGGAAAGTCCTTAAACCCAGGCACCATTGAAAAATTTAACGCAGCTTCATTCGCCAACTCAGCAGCACTATAAATACCAACTATCTTAACATCTTCTCTATCTTCACACTCGGAAACATGCTGCAATATGTATACAATCATAAGCCACCTATTATTCAAAGGAACGATCACCGTACTTTCGAAGCTTTTCGACGGAAGACGAGATCCTACACCGTCAACTTTGGTCATCGAGTCTTTGAGTTGAGGAGTGGAAAACCAGCTATCAAGCTGAATAATGTGGCAACTAAAGCACCAAGCAAGACGCCCGAAACAATCTCCCTCAACTCAGGAGCAATGCCCTTGGATGAACCGAGTAGCAAAGAAAAAACAAAGCCAAACATATAGAAAACTATAGCACCTAGCAGCGACCCGCATACAATCACGCCGACAATACTTAACAAGTTTCTGCTTTGCAGAAAAACCATAAGTGGTATCCCTAATAGCAGGCTTGGCAAGTAGCTAAACAACACTGAAAATACTAGAAGAAAAGCCGCCTGCCTTGGATCGGACAAATGAAATACGATCAAGAACAATACTGAGGGCAGCAAAGGTGCGAGAGCAAAACCTAACCAAACCCGTCGATTAAACATAACTTCCTCTTAGCGCCTCTAGGTCTCGCCAAGAATACTAGACCTCTCCTTACTCGACGTCTAATTCATCTCTACCTGCTTTTCTGGCAGCTCTGCACCATCCTAGTATACCCGTACAGAAAACCCTTTATCAATCTTCAACTTGAAAACTATTCGATGAGAGCACTCGCAGGCTGCAAAAGCTCCTTTTTCCATGGCGATAGCCCTATACTTGAATACTACTTCTTTATTTCCAATCTGATACTCCGGTGCCTGAGCCGAAAAAGCACAATTCATAATAGCACTCAAACTTACCTCTTGCATGCCCGCCTTCCACTCAGAAGTGAAGTGAGGCTGATCTGAATCATCACCAGTACATTGATAATCTATAAACTCAAAATCTGCCGCCCCATCAGCATAAGCCAAGCTCAGCTTGAGCATGCCAAGGACTATTCCAACACTCAAAAAACTCCGAGAAAGCATTATTTCTCTCCATTATGCCTTTCTGCTCCATAAGTTCTACACGCTACCTTTTTGGGCTAAAACTAAATCGACCTTCCTTGATTGAATACTCACCTTCGATGACAATCAAACACCCACTTAGAGCAATGACAGAAATCGCATATCCTAGATAACTTAGCAGCGAATTAGCTGTATCCAACCCCTATATCAAAAACCAACAAATTAAGAAAAACAATGCCGAAAGACGAATACTACAAGCTACAGACCTAAATATTACCCCTTTGAATTTCCAATATTTTTATCTCTTTTCTAAATTTATTATTTTTTGACTGCCAAAAAATTTTAAAATTAAAAATTCTTGCCCTATCACAATAAACAACCAAAGTCATATCATCCCACCAAAAGATAGAGATCCCTTCGGTTCTGTCTGACTTAAAAACACTATTCTCCTCACTTGGCTCCTCATTAGCGGATAAAACATGCACATAATAAGCCATAGAGGTGGTGGCGCCACAGTCATGCTGCACAATGATTGTTTTTTTTCGCCGGACGGAGATGCAATCGTACTAGCTACCTTTAATGAGCATAAGTCTTCTACACCACACCCTGACAGCACGCTCGCCATTAGGAGTAAAAAAATCTTGTAACTCTCATCTTGGCGGCCTCAATAATTACTTACACTGGCAATTCCAATAGCCACTTTCATAGCCCCTAATTCCTTAATTGATCCAGCATTGGTAGCTAGGACCATCAAAATAGGGTTATTCTCCCGACGAGAAGTTCCAGGATCCATTCTAACCCAACATACTAATTATTGTTTAACTATAAACATCTAGACTAAGATCAACTCCCAGAGCGCCTAAACGCTCCAAAACATCAAATTTAAGAACCTCACCGGAATTACCAGAAATATATAACCCAATAAAAAACTCTGCCTTCCCCCCTGATTTAGCGAGCTCTCTAAAACTTAATGAGCAGCTTTCAAGCTTAATAATTTGCTCAGAAATAAAATCACTCAAACTGCCTTCACGCCTTTCACAAAGCTGATACGAGCACTTATTGACTTCATAAAAACCAGATAATTCTTTCCCGCTAGGCGCGATTCTTTTATTTCCTGCGAGTTGCTTCCACCTTGGAGTAACCCCCAACTTATGACTGACAAGTTCTGGGTCAAACTCAATTCCTGATACTCGAAGTGACACTGTGAAAGAACACGAACTCATTGCAACCCCCTAAGGTAGATAATCTGTGATCGGCCCATTATTTACCGCATTCCCATCTGAGTCACCAGTTATAACATCTCCATTAGGAGCTACACCTGTCCAGTCCTTAGGACCAGCAAACACACCATCTTTCACCCCGTGGAGATCATCCTTACCAAGCCCTGGATATTGATCAATCGGAATAGTTCCAGGAGGGCAACCCTTCGGCTTGGAGCCTTGAATAGGTTTTGCTAACATCGGTGGAGAAAGCTGTTGGAGAATTATTTCTATCGCACCAATACCCAATACAGCGCCTCCAACCGCGGCCCCTCCCCCTCCTGGACCATAAACAAAAATGCTGCCATTCGAGTTTAGTCCATAAGCATCTAAGTAGCGGAGCGGATTAGATTCTGCATAGATATATGTATTTAGACCACCTCTCAATCCAATAGGGTCACGCTGTACATATCGCCCTAGGTTCGCATCGTAGTCCCGGTAGTAGTTATAGCTCAGTTGCGTTTGCGCATCGTAGAGCTGGCCAGGAAAGCGCAGTGGTATATGGGTAGCAGTACCGGTTCCGGCGACATCCTCATTGGGCGGTGCTGCACCGTAGGCGTCGCTGCCCCAGCTCCAGACAATCCCCTGATTAGTGCTGGCCAATCTAAGAGTATTCAGGTGATCGAAGTGTAGGTACACCAGTTGAAAACCGCTCGGTGCCCCTTGGCTGTAATTTAGTTCTAGCTGAGCCAGCGGCATGCCGTCCAGCCAAATCCAATAACGCGTGATAAGGTGCTTACCGCTGGCATCGTAATCAGCTTGACCAATTACCTCACCATCTGGTCCATACAGGAAAGTGCTGTTGCTAACCAACGCACCACTGGCCGGGTCGTAAGTCATTTTAAGCGTCCGTTGCCCCAGGCTATCGTAAGTAAAGGCCGCGATAGGCTGAGCACCGCCTTGATACACTGCCGCCATCCGACCGCTGTCATCATAGGTGTATCGCAAACCGGTGGTGTGCTGCAGCAGATTGCCACTTGCATCGTAAGGCAGCGTCAGCCCCTCAAGGGTCGCCAAGCGATTGCTATCCGACGCCACAGTGGCCGTCTGGGTTTCGGTGACAGTGCCGGAGGTTAGATCGGTGGTGGTTCGCTGCGTTCGGTTGCCGACGGCATCAAGGGCATAGACCTTTCGCGTGGTCGAACTCTCCTCGCGAGTCAGTCGGTTCAGGGCATCGTACTGGTACTGTACTGCGCCCCAGAGGCTGCTCTGCTGACTGGTGATGTTTCCAACCGGGTCAAAGCTGTATTGGTGTTGCCAGCTGCCAACGGTTTGGGCAGTCAGTTGGTAATCCAGGTCGTAGGTTCGACTAAGGGTTAAACCATTGCCCCAAGTCAATTGTTTAACAGGGCCAAACGGGACATAGGCGATGCCACTAACTACCGGGAAGCTCTGGCCGTTGAGGGTGAATGAAACGGCAGTGACCTGGCCTGCGTTGTTACGAGAGTAGTTTATCGAGACATTATCGGGGTAACCCTGCTGGATCACTCGGCCGGCTGCATCGTAGCTGGAAGTTGTGCTGGCGTTGACATTCAAGCCGGCCAGTTTCAAGGAGCGGCTCTGGGCGATCCTCTGACCGCGATCATCGTAGAGGTAAGTCACGCTTCCGCTGGGGTCCTGAGTACTGGTCAGTCGACCGATACCCCGATTTCCACCATCGGTTTGGTCGTAGGTGTAGAGCACATCCAGAGTCGGAGTCGCTGGATAATGCTTGGCGACCAAGCGATTGAGCGCGTCGTACTGGTAGGTCGTCACAACTCCACGTGCATCGGTTCTTTGCGTGACGTTGCCAGCAGCATCATAGGTGAAGCTCGAGGTACCGCCATCAGGACTTTTGACCTGCAGTACATGGCCTTCAGCGTCGTAAACATACTGCGTCGTAACACTGCGTGGATCGACCAGCTGTGTGATCTGGTTATCGGTGTTATAGGTCAGTGCAGTGATGCCGCCCAAGGGGTCTGTCACTTGGGCCACGCGACCCAGTGCATCGAATGCCTGGTTAGTGGTGTTGCTGCGCGCATCGGTTTGCCGGGTTAGTTGATCATTAAGGTCGTGGGCATAATGGGTCACTTGGCCGCCTGCACCAACCTGCGTGAATAAGCGACCCAATTCGTCGTAGGTGCGTTGTTGCTGACGGGTCAGGGTGCCGCTCGCATCCTTGACCTTAACCGAGGTCCGGTTACCCATGGCATCGAGGGTGTAATTCTGCGTCTCGCCCAGGATGTTGGTCACCGCAATTAGCCGTCGCGCATCGTCATAGGTGTAGGCCAAGAAACTCCCGTCGGCCGCAGTAATCTGAGTCAAGTCGCCGACGGCGTTGTAAACGTAATGCGTCGTGGCGCCGGCAATACTGCTGGATGCCAACCAGCCCTGCGGCGTATAGCCCAGGATGGTAACCACCCCGTTGGGGTCAGTCAGCGACTGCGCGCGCCCCTGGCTATCGAAATTGGCCAACGTTACAACCTGGCCTAATGCGTTGGTGATTTTGGTCAGATTGCCTTGGGCGTCGTAGATGTAGCTAGTAACGTCGGAAACATCCGTGCGCGGCCCATCGATACTTGAAACTTGCCCCAAAGCTGTATAAGTGTAATTGATGGAGCTATCAGCAGACACTTGCAGACTTGTGAATATGCTTGGCAACATTGCTACTAAAAGACTAAGTCGAAGCATCGGTGACGACATAATAAAATCCCTTTTCGTCATTTAGTTTAGTTTTTCTTAACCTGCCGACTTAATATTCGCCCTTTGTTATCATAAGTATAAGTAACTGTACGACCAAGCCCAACAACCTTGGTTGGTAACGGAAGGGAAGCATCCCAATCAGTAGTTACCACCCTAGCTAATGATGTCCCGCTCGCTTCTGTACGAGCAATTTCTAGACCTCGACCATTGTAGGTATAAGAGGTCACTACTCCGAGCGCATCAGTTTTCGTCGAAACTTGTCCTTCAGAACTATATGTGTAGCTTGAATTACTTGCAGGACAGTTAGGTGACGGCTCCCCATCCACTGACAATACGCGCCTTACACCGTCATACGCCACCGCTCTATAAGTTGTTTTCTTGCCGAGTTCATTGGTAACCACCGAAGAACCGTCATTACCATAAGAAACAGAAACCGCACCTATCCCTGCGGTATCACTAAAAATAGCTCGCCCCTGATCGTCGTAATCCCAAGTGGCATAGCGAATTCCCCTCTCGTCGATCACGCCGGTCAACAATCTTGGCTTACCCGGCTTCTCGTAGAGATAAGTCTTATTGAGTACATTTGTGCCCCGAGTCTTTGTTACCCCTGTAAAAAATGCGTTCGCGTCGGTCTGATAGGTAAAGGTCACTCCAGGAAAAACAGCAGACTTCAAAGCAACGTACCCATTCGTCGTATCAGTGGCCAAGGTTACGGTATCACCTAAAGAACTAGTAACGGTTACAGTACTGTAATAGGAGGAATAGGTAAGAGATATCTCGTTGTAGGGAGTAGAAATCTTTGTCAACTGTCCAGCACTATTAAAATAGCTAGACTCGTTTGTATTACCAACAAACACCCACCCACCATTAATCGCAGTCAAACTGCCGCCTCCCCTTGGGCCAACCCACGCGCCTCCTACTAATTTAAAGTCAATACCTTCCCCTTCATCCAAGGTTAATTTTATTCGCGTACTATTTATAAAAAGATTTCTTGAGTAACTATACGTCCACGATCCGACCATACTGTTGTAATAGCGCTTAAAGCTCAGTCCCCGCCCACCCTCATAGTCAGAGTCAACAAAGTACTCATTGCCATTCAAGGGATTAATAGGGTCTGTAACGAAGACATTCTCAACTCCGCAAATGGAGCTTTCTCCACCGGTCTTTGTCAGATCGTCAGGAACAACTCCCGCGTATTGATCAATCGTTCTTGAATAAAACGTGCCATACCAAGGTGTATAGTATCCATAGGAATATGCGCCAACTGTGCTGTATGGATTTACACCAAGTACACACTGCTGGCCGGGGCCAAACAATATTACCATTGATTTCTGATAACCTAGGCAGTCACTGTATGCTTCGGCATTAGTGGTCGCCCAAGTAGGCAAGTGAGCCAAACCGGAAAGTAGGAATACGAGTGCAAAACAAATCTTCCTCCCCACTTACATTCTCCCTATAAATAAAAGTCATAATCCATATTGTCCCGACAAGAACTTATAGCTGTTTTTGGCGTGGTCGCAAATTTTCATGACTTGCTGAACACAAATAAAAACGCTCAGCAGCCCAGTATTCATTTCCGGCTGCGCGTCTCTTGGCTGACTGTCATCGTGGCCCCCATCATTAAAGGGGGCCTAAATGATCAGGCAGTTGACCACTCTCTCGCTTGTCGCACTCATCGCAGGCTGTGCGAGCCAAAAGGCTGAATCACCCAAGCCGACATCCGCGTTCGATAGCAGTCGCAATCCTGAGTGGCTGTCTCCGGACCTGTATCCCAATGGTGCTGTTCCAGCGAAAGAACCCGTTGTTCGGTACGGCCGCTACACCCTGGTCAGCACCGAACCTGGTTCCAGCCAACGGGACCTCATGGCCCAGATCATCGACGTGACTATCCCCTCAGGGATGAGCCCAAGCATTCGAGATGCCATGCTCTACGTCGTGGACCGGTCGGGTTACACGCTCTGCTCACCGAGCACGCCTCACGTCAACATCCTGTACACCCGCCCTCTTCCAGCTGCCCAGTACAAGCTTGGGCCTATGACCTTGCGCAATACGCTGCAGGTTCTGGCCGGCCCTGCCTGGCAGGTTAAAGTCGATGAGGTGAATCGGCAGGTCTGCTTTGTACTGCGCCCGGGATACCAGTTACCAGATCCGGTCGCCTCATCTGCGCAGCTCTATGCCGCTAAGTCGCCAACCACACTGCCCCCGGCGCCTCCATCTGCTGACAAGGCCAGTGCCGTTGTTGTAACCGCCGTGCCTTCCGCCTCGGCAATCACAGCTGTAACGCCAACGGGTGTGCAGGGGTCATCCGCCACCACCCAAACGCTTTCCCCAGTGGTACCCGCCAAGGACGGCCCTACTATCCCTAAAGCGGTGCCCAGCGCGGCTCCGAGCTCCAGTGCTGCACCAGTTACGTCACTCGCCAGTTCCTCTGCAGAGGCTTCGAAGAAGGCCACCCCTGCAGTTACCACTGCGCCTCAACAGTCCCCCATCCCAAAGCCGGCCCCCGTGCCAGCGAAGCCTCTGCCGGAGATCTGGACGGCCAGTACCGGATCAACTCTTCGCCAGAGCGTTGAGGCCTGGGCACAGAAGGCCAACTGGACGTTGCTGTGGGAGCCGGAGGACCTGGACTACCCCATTGCTGCTCCATTGCGCTTTGAAGGCTCGTTCGAAGAAGCAATCAAGCAGGTGTTCCCCCTCTACGACAAAGCGCCGCGCTCATTCGTAGTCGATGGCAGCGCTGCACAGCGGCTCATACATATCGCTGAGAGAAAGAAAAAATGACTCCATTGTTCCGGTTTCGCTGGGCCGCGGTCCTTGTGACCTTACCCCTGATCAGCAGCTGCGCCGTGCAGCGTGTGAACGACTCCGCGAGTCGCGCAGAGAACGAGGCGTCAACCGCTCGCCAGTACAACGGCTACCTCCAAAACCAGCAGCCCGAGCCCGCTCGAGATACCGTCATTTTCAGTGAAAAACCCTGGGTGTCGACCCAACCACTGGTGACCAAGCGTGGTCTCCCCCTGAATCTCGACAGGGACATTGCCTATCGACCGGCATCGGCGGTTTCTCTCTCTGAAGTCGCTCAGTTCATCACGCGAGAAACCGGCCTGCCGGTGGTTGTCGCACCCGATGCGCTAAACCCATCCATCTTGTCCTCCCGCCCCGGCAACAGCAGCGCCGCTGCGGCTCCTCCTGCCGTCAACATGAGCAATCCGGATAACTTGGCTGCGCTGATGCCAACCGGGCTGGCAGGCAGCCTTCCTAGCGGCGCAAGAAGCTTGGAGAGCGAGTTGCTATCGGGTACACCTGGCCTGATCAGTGGAATCAAGTTCTCCGGCCCAGTCTCAGCACTGCTGAACCAGGTCACGTCTCGCTTGGGCCTTTCCTGGCACTACGATCCCCAGCTGCAGGGTGCTCGAATCACCTACTTCGACACCAGGACCTTCGACGTCTGGGCCTTTGGTGACGACCAGGTCATCGAAAGTGTCGTCAAGTCCGGGTTGATCACCTCGACAGGGAGTGGGTCTAACGGATCCAGTGGCACTTCGTCTGGCACTGGAGCATCGGGAGACTCCGGCAGTAACCAAAGCACAACGGTTCAGATCAAGACATCGCTGCTCAGCGACATCGAGAACAACGTCAAAGCCATGCTCAGCACCCAGCCTGCTGGGCGGATTTTCCTCTCGCGCTCGACTGGTACGCTGACCGTAAGTGACCGTCCTGAGGTCCTCAACCGCATCGCAAGCTACCTGCAGAGTACAAACCGAAACATCACCAGGCAGGTGCTGTTCAACGTCAAGATCTTCGAAGTCAACTTCACCGATCGCGACCAGACCGCTGTCAACTGGAAAGCCGTCTACAAGTCGGTCTCAGGAAAGTGGGGGCTCTCTCTCGCCAATAAGGTCGCCGGTATCAGTACCGATGCCATCTCCGGCTCTGTCAGTATCCTCGACACGTCCAGTTCGCCTTGGGCCGGCTCCAGCGCCGTAATCCAGGCCCTTTCAGAACAGGGTCGGATCTCGGACGTTCGCTCGCCTTCCATCACCACCCTGAATCTACAGCCGGCGCCTATCCAAATTGGCAACGTAAAAAGTTACGTGGCCTCCAGCTCTACCACCACCACGGCATCGGTCGGATCCAGCACCTCTCTCACGCCTGCAACAATCACCAGTGGCTTCAACATGATGCTGCTGCCGAAGATCATCGACCGAGACAACATGTTGCTGATGATCAGCATCAGCATGAGCAGCAAGCCAACGTTCACGACGTTCACCAGCAATGGTTCCAGTGTCCAAACTGCTGACTTCGACACCAAGAACGCAGCGCCCAAGGTCCTACTGCGCTCAGGTCAGACGCTGGTTCTCACAGGCTTCGAAGAGAACACCGAGAACGCCAACAAAACAGGGGTTGGTGATGCAAGTTTCTTCGGCCTGGGTGGCAGCCGCACACGCAGTAGCGATCATTCGGCTCTCGTTGTCCTGGTGACACCTGTGGTGCTGCCTGACGACTTAGGCGCCAGTACCCAAAGCCAGCCTTCACCGGTTCCTGTCACAGCTCAGGCTATCAATACCGTCCCCTCAACCTTCTGCAGGCCTCCTATGCGTGCCTGCCATACGTTGTAAGGGCCTGATCATGAGCTCAGAAGCCCCTGCGCCGAAGACAACCCGATCCCGAGTACAGCTGCTGTCACACGGCGGCTACACATTCGTGACCGGACTCCGCTGGCAGCCGCTAGATAGTGTCACCGGCTACATGAAAGAAGCCCGGCAATTCGGCAAGGAAAACCAGCTCGACATCGTCACCATTAGACGGTCTACGCGGACTATCCAAGCGGGTTTCGTCTCCCGAAACGATGGTGTGACGAAAGGAATGTACTCACTGGCCTCCACCTTGGCAGGCCAGCTGGGCGAGTCATGGGTAGCAGCCTGGCGTGTGTCAGATGAGGATGATCGCTTCGCTGTCGTCGCGGTGCATGACGGAGGCGTCATCCCGGGTTGCGACGTCATGGGTACTGAAGCGGAAGTTCGCAAGCGGGTCTCTCAGCAACGCAGTCGTGGCATTGAGTTCGAAGCCTGGTATCTGCCAACAGAGTTCGGCATGGGTGGTACTCCTCTAGACGTCGAGGAGTTACTACACCCCTCAAAGCTCAAGCGCGAGTATCGCCTCAGGCCACTGGTGTTCGGCCTCTCCGAAGCAGAGATATTGCAACTGAGCATTATCGGCCTACTGATCGGCGGGGCCTTTATCGGCTGGTTGCAGTGGAATGCTCACAAGCAAAGGATCGCTCAAGAAGCACTGATCGAAGCAGAGAAGCGTCGTCTGGCAGATCTGGAGAAACTCCAAGCCGAGACTGGGACGCAACAGCCAGCTCAGGCCCTCGATCACCCTTGGGCAACACTGCCGTCCGTCACAACGTTCATCCAGGGTTGCAGCGAAGTGCTGTACCAACTGCCGCTGAACATCTCCGGCTGGTCCTTCGCTGATGCCCAGTGCGATGGGAATCAAGTCCTAGCATCTTACAAACGGACGGGTAACAGCACCGCTGCAGAACTCATCAATGCGAGCAAAGGATATTTCTCTGATAACCCCGCGTTCTTTGATGAAGGTAACTCAGCCACCCTTCAGTTCAGCCTTTCACTGCCGGCTGCAGGCGATGAGCCTCTGATCGACGCCATAGACGCGCTTGCAGACCTCTCAACCTGGCTGCATCGCTTCTCACAAGAACCCAAGCTGAAAGAAGTGCCTGTCGTTGTGCCTCAACAACCGGCGCTTCCAGGGCAGCCTGCTCCCCCTCCTCCACCACCTCCGCAGTGGAAGCAATTTCAGCTTGATGTTGTGAGCGGCGTTCTTCCATACGACGCACTCGGAGATGCGCCCAGCCAGGGGCTACGGCTGCGCGAAATCAAGACCGAATACAAAGCTGGCCACCTCATGTGGTCTGTCAAAGGAGATCTCTATGCGAAATGACTCATGGCTACTTGGCTTGCTTGCCCTGGCCAGCTCTTACGCGACCGCATCTCCACCCGATCTCTCTGGGATCAACGTGGGTGAACTCGGCAAGGTACAAAGCGAAACGATTCTGTACAGAGCCCAGGCCGAGCGTGCCAAAGCTGAAAGAGATATCGGCGCAGCTGTGACCCCCTCGTCTACTGCAGTAGATGGACTTGAAGGGCTGACATCGCAGCCAACGCCAATACTTCGCGAGCCCGGCGAGCCAGCTCTACCAGTCGTTCGGACCATTTCCGGATCGTCCAAGAAGCTGCAGGCAACGTTGCTATTTGCTGGGGGGATTGAGCTCGATACCACGGCCGGCAGGGAGATTCCTGGTGGGTACCGGGTGGTCCAAGTCTCCCTGGATGGAGTAACCGTAGAGCGCAAAGGAAAGCGCTACCAGTTGGGCTTCTCCAACCAAGCTCCAACAGGTGTGTCCGCGGTCCCGACAGCACTACCTGGCCAGGCCATACCTCAGTGGGAGCAGCGTCCATGACGATCTTAGAAAGCCCACCACTGACGAGTTCGATATCGGCCTCCTCCGAGTTCTCTGGTCTTGTGCTAACCGCGCAGGGAGAACGCTTCGAGCTCAAACCCGACCAGCGACAGATCTGCGCCCTGACCGAAGACGGCACACTGCATATTTCAGCGCAGCACCAGGCCGACCCGCATGTCATGGCCTTCATGGATAAGCTCGAGCATGAGCAGTTCGAGTACGTGATCAAGCCTTGCTCGATGACCGATATCAAGTCGATCTATCAAGCATCAAGCCAGACCATCGGTTCAGATCAAGTCGATACTGTCCGCCAAGCGCATGCACTAAGGATCTTGGCGGACGCACACAAGCGAGGAGCAAGCGACATCCACATCGTGGTCGGATATGAGATCACCAAGATCTTTTATCGTATCCACGGCTTGCTGTGGGAGGCAGCCCAGGAAAAAAGCGGCGTGGGACTGGAGCTGTGTTCTGCGCTGTACAACAGCATGTGCGACGTCACCAAAGATCACTTTCAGCCGACCATCCCACAAGATGCCCGTGTTGCCCGCAGCTTTGTAGAAACCCTCGGTTTATTTGGTGCTCGCCTTTCGACCCGGCCGTTAGTCGATGGACCGCTGATGGTGATGCGTCTGCTCTACGACGATGAGTCGAAGGCATCGCTTGAGGATCTCGGTTTTCTACCTGAACAGATTGCTCAGTATGCACGCCTGCGCAGCCTCCCCTACGGCGTCAATCTGATCACCGGCCCTACCGGATCCGGTAAATCGAAGTCGCTGCAGATCAACCTGAATCTCCTCTTCGAAGAAACCGAGGGCACGCGCCACATCCTCACGATCGAGGACCCTCCCGAATACCCACTCAAAGCCAACCAGTCCCCGCTGGGACCTAGTGAAAGCTGGCAAGCAGGGATCAAAAACTCGGTACGGCTTGATCCAGACGTGCTCATGTACGGTGAGATTCGTGATCTCGAGTCCGCACAAGCCGCTTACAGTGGCGGAATGACCGGCCACTTGGTCTGGAGCACACTGCATACCAACAACGCAGTTGCGTCACTCCAGCGCCTTATCGACATGGGTGTACCAGATTACCTGGTGACCGATCCAGCGCTGACAACGGGGCTCATCAATCAGTCGCTTCTCCCTTTGCTGTGTCAGTCCTGCTGCGTGCCCCTGCGAGATCATCTCGATAGCGTAAGCCAAGGCCTACTTGAACGACTGGAGCAACTCCAGATCATCGACCAGGTGAACCTGGTCGGCCCAGGGTGCCCTGATTGCAAAAATCTAGGGGTGGCAGGCCGCACCGTAGTGGCCGAGATCCTTATGACAGACCTGCTTTTCATGAAGATCTTCTCCGAGAAGGGAGCGAGTGCTGCTCGCCGGCACTGGGTCAAGGAGATGGGCGGCATCACCAAGATCGATCACGCCATTAGAAAGATCAAAGCCGGCACAGTGGATCCGCGACATGCTGAAACACTGATTGGCCCACTGGACTTTGACCGCCAGTTGGTGGAGCTCAGCCATGCTTGAACAACTTCAGGATCTAAGCGCTGGTCTCAAAGAGGCCACACGCGACTGGGTGGCCAGGTTCTACGCTGCCCAGTTTGGAAAAAAGGAGCGTATTCAGTTCTACGAGAGCCTGATGGGCGTGCTCGAGGACGGTATTTCGATCGAGGTAGCACTTGAAACAGTGCAAAAGGCCTTCAGCAATGACGGTAAAGAACTGCATCCAGTTTCAATCGTTTGCTCCGAGATCGCGATGTCCGTTCGTGGAGGGAAGTCCCTGGCCCAATCCTGCCGGCGCCGGCTGCCTTACGAGGAGGTCTCGCTCATTGAGACCGGTGAGGAGACCGGCAAGCTGGTTCAGGCATTCCGGGACTGTGTGCGGATCATCGAGATACGTCAGCGAATTGCCCGACTCATACAGTCGGTGGTTGCTATGCCTTCTTTGACCTGGAGTCTGATGTGGGCACTGCTTTACGTGATTGCACTATGGATGGTGCCGTCGATGACGAAGCGCTCAGACCCAGATGCCTGGACCGGAGTACCAGCGCTTCTCTACCACCTTTCAAATCTGGTGAGCCATTACGGCTTCTTCATCCTAGGTTCGGTGGTGATCGTCATTCTCACCGCGACCCTGACACTGCCTGTCTTTTGCGGCCTTGCACTCGAGCCAACCAGTCCTACTTGGAAGATTCAGTTGAGCAGGATCTTGCAGAAAGCGCGGCTGAAACTGGAGTCAGCACCGCCATGGAGCATCTACAAAGTCCTTCATGGATCGATCTTTCTGATGAACATGTCAGTGATGCTGCGCAGCGGCATCAACCAGCTCGACGCTCTGACCATCCTAAAGCGGGGGGCTCCCCCATGGCTACGAGAGCGCTTAGACGCCATTCACTACGGTGTTCGCTCCGGCAAGAACTTCGGTCAAGCGCTGAAACTTGCTGGTCATAAATTTCCTGACGCTATGGCCATTCATTACCTGGAAGTGCTGGCCGTGCGCAAAGGCTTTGCCGAATCCATGGAGCGTTTCGCATCCCGCTGGCTTGAGCAGACCCTTCGAAAGGTTGAGGCAACCTCCAAGTTCCTTATCGCATTTTCATCGGTGTGCATGGGCGTTTTGATGATCCTGGTCGTAGTCGGGATCTTCCAGATGGCCCGTGGCGTAATGGACTCAGCAAATTTCTAAGCAGTCAAAAAGGTAAATGACATGGCTATTCGTTCCCCGAAAAAACAAGGCGGTTTTCTTTCGATTGACGGCGTTTTCTGGCTCATGCTGATCGCCGTTGCACTCGGCTTCATTCTCGTAATCGCCTGGGCAATGCTCGGCAACTCAGACACAGCGATCGAGCAGAGCAACATCAGCACCATGGTCGCGAACACTAAAAAACTCAAAGGCTCAGCCGGCTACGGGACGTCCGGAGCCAATATGGTTCCATCCCTCATCAACCTCGAGGGCACCGGTACCATGGGCAAGAATGGCAATACCCTGGTCAACCAGTGGAACGGATCTGTGACCGTCGTGAGCAATGGCATGACCTTCACCATCACCGAATCCAACCTGCCGAAGAGCGCATGCATCGTGCTTGCCACAAAGGTCGCAAAAGACCAGAAGACCACGACGGCAATCAACGGAGGCTCTGCCACTACCGGTGAGATCCTCGGGATGACAGCTTCAACGAGCTGCTCGAGCGACACCAATACCATTGCCTGGACCTTCTTCTAATCAAGGTGAAGGACCACCGTATGAGCACGATCTCTGAAGCCACCTTCGTCGACCTCTATCTCGGAGACGGCTTCGCTGACGTGAAGGGACTTCCTGACCACCCTCCTCGGGCACCTGCTCCAGGAGAGTGGCTAGAGGAGATCCAGGTGCTACGTGAACGCTGCCATAAACACTACACCGCAACCCAGGAACCAGAATTTTCGCTGATTCATGAGGGTGTTGTTTTCCGCGTTACCCAGCTATCGGACCTCAACAACAAGTCCCTCTTTGTGTTGAGTAAATCAGCCGTAAAGATTCTTCCACTGGATGATCTGGGGCTGTCCGATGAGCTCCACGACACGCTCCTAAGCCAAGCGCTTAGGGGGCTCATTTTCATCTGCGGAGAGATGGGATCGGGCAAGACCTCAAGTGCCGCCTCTCTGGTCAAAGCACGTCTCGAAAAATGGGGTGGTATGGCTCTCACGATCGAGGATCCTCCAGAGCCTCTGTTGCACGGCGTGCATGGAGAAGGCAGGTGTGTGCAGGTTCCGGTTTCGCGCCGCCAGGGTGGTTATGAGGAGGCACTCATCCGGGCTCTTCGCACCAGGGCCGAGATGATCCTTGTCGGTGAGGTTCGAGACACCCCTACAGCTGCACAGGTTGTGCAGGCATCGATCAACGGGCACTTCATCATCTGCACAGGGCATTCAGGCTCTGTGATTCAGGGGATAGAGCGTCTCGCCGTGCTGGCCCAACCAGTGCTGCCGAACGCACTCCAGATACTTGCTCAAGGGCTCATCGCCGTCATTCATCAAACGCTGCTGAAAGACGGCAGTGGATTCAAACGTCTCAAGCTGCAGTGTCTCTCCTTGGCCTCCAGCGAAAGTAACGGGATTAGAGAAAAGATCCGATCAGACAAGATGCAGATGCTCGAGCAAGACATAGCGAGCCAGGCTGCGAGGAGCCTCTGGAATGACCAGTAGTAAACGCAAACAAGCAGGGATGTTGACCATTGATGCAGTGATGGCGCTGGTGGTGCTAGCGCTGATGACGACACTTGCGACAGGTTTGATCATCAGGCAGCAGGATTCGCAAGATTATGAAATTGCTGCAAATAAGCAGAAGACCATCGCCGAAGCCCTCAGCAAATACGTCAAAGACCACTACAGCACCGTCCTGGCCAACGCGACGGCGACAGCTCCGGTGCAAATCACCGTCCCGATGCTCATCAATACAAAATACTTGCCTGCGGGGTTCACTGATTCGAATAGCTTCGGCCAGACCATTGTCGGGCTGGCTCGCAAGCCAAACCCTAACCAGCTGGAAGTCATCGCACTATCAATCGGTGGCCAGGCAATTCCAGAGCTCGGGATCCGGAGCATAGCTGAGCATCTGGGCGGCCCTGGCGGTTTTATCTCCTCGACCTCGCCGAATGTCATCCAAGGGGTTAGGGGTGGCTGGCAGCTCGCACTGAGCAACTACGCCATCAACCCTGGTCCAGGCCATACAGCGAGCGCGCTATTTTTAATGGACGGTGACCTGGCCAACGACTACTTGTATCGAAATGCAGTACCCAACCGGCCTGAGCTCAACAGGATGAATACCCACATCGACATGGGCGGCAACGACATCAACAACACGGGCACGCTCAATGCAACAACGGCGAACGTGTCCGGAGAAACCTACACAGGAGGCTGGTTCAGGACCCGCGGAGATACCGGCTGGTACAGCGAAAAATGGGGAGGTGGCATCTACCAGTCTGACGCTGACTATGTGCGCATTTTCAACGACAAGGGGCTCGCCACTGGAGGTGAAGTAGCCGCTGGCAAGGTCACCTCCTCGAGCACGATTACAGCAAGCGGCCGGCTCGCAACGAACGAATACCTGTCGATCGGGGGACTTGCTAATGAGGGTGATGCCTGCAGCGACAACAAGCTCATAGCTAAGAACTCAGCCGGCCTCACACTATCTTGCCAATCCGGGGTGTGGAAAGCAGGCAGTACACCGCCTATGTATAAATGCCCCTATGACGGGTCGATAGACTTCGGCGGAGGCGCTTGGAGCTCTATCGGGTGCGTGGGTCAATATTCGAGCTATAGCTACTGCCTAAACATCGTTTACGACAGACCGCAAACCGTCCGTAACTGCGTACTGGTTCAATAACTTAATCTTGCCAATACGGCGCGTAGACTTTCAGTTTCCCAAGGACAAAAAGGCCTGGGTCGAGCACCCCCTTGGGATTGCTAACTGAGGATCAAATCATGTGGTTCTACTGGGCGGTTTTCACAGTGCTTCTGCTGGTCACCAGTCTGTCTGTACAGTACCAAAATGACTCAACAGCGCTTTCAGACCAGGCGGACTTGGACTCTTTGAGCCGGAAGATGCTCGTTTATCGGTCCGCTGCGGCCGAGTATGCCAAAAATAACCCCGGATACTCCGGCATTCCTCAAGATGGGGTGCTGAACCTGCCATCATGGTTTGTGAAGCCTTCAGGTGTCAGTGCCTATCTGTCCATGGGCCAGAGTTACACGTTCATTGCAGTTTCTGCACCAGTTGGGCTTCCTGCAGCACTTTTTGAACGCACCCAGTCGACAGCCGTAGGGGTGAACCGTGCCGGCCTCCTGATTTCACCATCGTCCGGACAAACCTCGATTACCATTCCCTCAACAGTTCCCGAGGGAGCAGTAGTGGCGGTCAATTGACTACAATCGTGTGAAACAGGTGGCCCCTGGCTTGCATATGCGTAAGTCCGACAACATAATGACATCAATATTGGTTTAACCCCGCTGGCTACTGACGGTCATCAGTAGCGCCCAGGTGTTGCGGCTCGCTTCAACACCAAACCTAAGCACGTTTAGCTCCGGGAAGGACGTGTGGATCCTGTAACTCTCCCTGTGTCTCCCTGCTCTCCTAGTCGCGCAGCCGTCTAACTCGTGATCGAGTTCACAGGCACATAGAGTTTGAAAGGGTTCGGTGCATATCTAATCGAAGGGCCACTTTGGTAAAGTGGCCCATCCTTTTTTCCCTATTTGGGTAGCCTCATTGCCTTGCATCAGGGTGATGAGGCTACCCAATTGGGTGTAGTTCTTCACTGCCGGTGGCCCGCCGGCGAAAAGCTGGGCTCCTTTTGTGCGCGGATGCGTGCCCCACGTTTGCTGGCCAAAGCCACGAAAATGGTCAGGTGGAGAGAATCGAGGCGATCAATGCCCAGGGATCGACGATTCCAACACAGGTGGCTCCTTCAACCTTTTTTCTAGACACGGCTGGACCCGCTTCCAACGGCGGCTCCAGCCGGTCTTCCCCATTTCCCCATCTGCCCTCCATATCTCCCCCCGCTTGACACAACCTGCTCCCACTCCGATTATTAGGACGTGATCTGCTGACGTCGTCAGCAACATGCCCAAAGGTCGTTCAGCTTCTGGTAGTACGATCAATCGACCGCAGTCGATAGAAGCCCCTTCCGCAAATCCTGCAGGGAACCACGTCCCTGCCGGGCATAGTGTTTCTCTGCCTTTTCTTACAGCCCATTCAAAACACACCCAGCGGGGAATTCACTCCCCATCAGGGTCAGTGTTTCTCCGCATTTCAACCGCAGGAGAAGCACTATGAATGATATGCCTTCACCGTCGTCTTACTTCCGTATTGGCTATGCGCTCGGCACTCTCACCAGAGTGTTCCTTAGTGCGCTGAAACGTCCCTCACAAGCTGAATTTGTCCACTCCATACCCACAGCTACCGTCGTGTCAGCTGCATTTGATACTCGCAATGACTGGGAGGAGCTCAGTCGTGTGCCTACGCTCGCTCGCCGCGGCGTGGACCTAAATCAGTGGTTTGATAGCAATACCAAGCCTGCTGCCCCGGCGAAACGTCGTACGCGTAAACCGGCGAATCCTAAAAAGCCGCTCCTTGGCTCCCTGGATGAACTCATAGCCCCAGTAGCACCGCTGTAAATCCACTCCCCCTCTTGCCAGGCACCTCACCTGGCAGGGTGAAGGCCTGGCGATCTAAGGAAAGCTATGGTCAACAAAAAAAGAGCTGTGATTGCAGATGACCTTCGCAAGATCGGCACCACCTCCGTCGCCGCTGGCATCGTAGGTATCTTCCTCAGTGATCATCGCCTGCTAACGGCTTTCGCGCTTGTTGTAGGTGTTGTAATCTGGATCACAGGCATTTGCCTCACTCCGGAGGACTGACATGAGCCAGACAACCTTTGGCCTCATCATGCTGACTGGCCTGCTGCTTGTTTGCGTAAGCATGGCTGTGTGGGCCGACTGGCCGAACGTAAAACGTAAGTGCCAAAAATTGCTTCGTGCCCATTAATTCTCAGACCAAGCCCTCCACCTGGAGGGCTTTTTCTTTCTGGGGGCTTGACAAGCGAATAGTCCGTTTCCATTCTTGTAGGCGTGTGCTGCTGACGTCGTCAGTAACCCAAGCCCGAGCAGTCATGATCTGAAAGACTGCCCACCTTCACAGGTGTTGATTAACCCAAGATCGCCAAGCTTCCGGAAGCGCGATCGATCAGTCAGCAATGACTGATGGAAGCAGCCAAACTAAGCTACATCAGCGTACCCACCATCCCGAGCTCTAACCCTCGCGGGGAATACTTTCCCCCATGGGCGAAGTGTTTCTCCGCTTTCAACCGAAATTGGAGATTCACCATGAGCAATGACACTAAATACTTTGACCTGCACACCACTGGCATCGGCTACCTGAACCGTATCCGCGAAGTAACGCCACGCAAAGGCAACCCCTTCATCGCTACAACCATCGCCGCTCTTCATGGAGCCAGCGATGCTGTCGAGTATTCTTACATCGACTGCAATGTCGTTGGTACCGAAGCAACCAAACTCGTCCGCCGCTGCATAGAAGCGGTCGAAGCTGGTAAGAAAGTCCTTGTGTCTTTCCGCATCGGTGATATCTGGGCAGACTCGTTCACTTACGATAAGGGTGAAAAAAAGGGTCAGTCTGTTGCAAGCCTCAAAGGCCGGTTGCTCTTTTTGGGTTGGATTAAAGTCGACGGTGAAACCGTCTACGAAGCCAAACCCAAAGACGATAGTGAAACCGTCCACGAAGCCGAACCCAAAGACGCTGCTGATTCCGATGTCTCTGGAGATGCTCAACAAAACGCCGCATAACTCTCGGCAACTTCAAATCAAGGCGCCGCCTCAGGCGCCTTTGTTCTTACAAAAGGAATTGTCCATGAACACAATGTTCAAGTTAAACCTCATCGCTTTAGCCGCCAGCGTAGTTCTCGGAGACCTGGTGCTGATGAGCTTCTCTCTGACTGGCCTTGTAGGTCATTACTTTCACAATAAAAACGAGGCACAAGAGCATTCATTTATCGCTTAACTCCTCGCTTCTATTTCCCATCATCGAAGCATTCTTTCTTAACTAAGGAATAACCCATGCATATCGAAGAGAACGAGGTAGATGGCTTTGAGCTGTCTTACAGCGTGCAAGTAGACACCCAACTGCTTGAGCTTTTGGTGGACGAACTTGAATCAGGCGACTGCTATTGGCAGCTCACCAATGCTTGCGGACAAGTTCTGCAACGCTCCAACCGTTACGAGGACCAGGCTCTCTGCTTGCGCGATGGTCTGAACAATGTGCTTCCACCGCGGTAGGAAAATCCCGGTACCGTCCAAGGTCGGTTATAAGCTGGCCGGTTAACTTATCAATACCCTCTACGGGCTCATCGCCCGTTGGGCTGGTGACCCTCTTTCTCAGGAGAATCACCATGCCTCAAGCCACTCAGATCTTCGCCGGTCAAGTTTTCGTCACTAACCCGTTTGTCTCGAGTTCATTTCTACGTCTCGACATCCTCGAGCAGCGATTTGCCGAGCAGATTGAGGAATCCCAGGAAGAGGCAATGCATGCTTGTGGCCTGTACTTCGAGCTGTACGAGGCTCACCTGCTCAACTCATTGCATAAGCAAGCGGCGTCCTATCAGTTTCCTCATGATGAGTTGTTCAAGCGAGTAGCTGCACAGCAAGGTATCAAGCTGGACAACCAGCACCACCTCCTTGCAAAAAAGGCCGCTCTTGCGTTGATGGACAATATTTACGAAGGCATGCCGTTCTGACGCTAACGCTCACTGTTCCAACATCAGCTCTTAGGTGTAATTCTCAAGAGCTAGCTCACATTCACTGCATCACCCGACGGGATCATCAACCTTCGGGCTGGTGACCTTCTTTCTCAGGAGAATCACCATGCATCAAAACACTCAGGCTTTTACTCTTGCACTGAATGCCCGTACCGATTACGAAAAAGCTGTCCTTGTCGGATCCGAAGAGGATCTCCGGCAAGCGCTGATTGATGCGGAAGCCCTAGGCCATAGCTCGTACCGGATCGGCAGTCACCTGCCCCCCGTTTTACTAACGTCGGTGCCTGACCTCAAGAACGCTTGGGTACTAGGCTGGGAGTCTGCCACTTATGGCGCAGAAATAGCTCGCTGCTCTCTTTGCGCAAATTCCCTTGGCGATCCTTGCCCCATCCATGACTGATCCTCTGCATCACCGCGTCACCTGGCACGACGATCTCGTCGCGCCACCCATTCCGGATTGGTTCGCTGTCGTCGACAGCGCCTCCAAAGGAGCCAGGGTTTAAGGCTCCGGCGCACTGCGTTAACCCAAACCAAAGATCGCATAGCACTCGGTAGCGCGATCGCATCGGCCAGTTGGTCGATGGAGTGTTTCAACTTTACCTACCTGCGAGGATCTCATCCTCGCGGACGAGGCCTCGCTCCATGGAGACCTCGCATGTCACCTTCCTCTGCATCACAAGTCGCCTATCACACCTACCCTGTAATACTGGACAACGCCGCTTGGATGCGTGCGGTTTACCTAAAAAACCCATTACGGGTTGCTGAAATGAGCCAGCGCCTAGCAAGCGTTGTTCAAGCTGCGTGGCAAGAGCTAAAGCTGCACCAGCACACCCCTCCGATCTCATTCGGGGTTTATGCAAAACGGAGTTCTGGACGCACACGCGACTGGATCCCGCTTTCGCTGCAAGTCAACTTCCCAGCAGGGGAGTCGCCATACATCTCAATCGAGCTCCAGCAAGTCTGAACCAACAGCTTGCCTTTCACTTCACACCACCCAGAGGGGCCGCCCTCTGGGCGACTCCTCCCTTAGAGGACGTCTCATGACCCACTCCCGATCAAACCCCTTCTTCCGTGGTTACCAAAACTTCCTCCTTACCCGTGAACTGATGATCACCCCTGACGTAGCTGGCGAGGTCTATGAGCCTTGTTATAGATCACTCATCAGCCATCAGGAATCGCTCCAAGACTGGCAACTTATCGGTAAAGAGTGCGTGTACAACGATACTCATGCTGCTGCCATTAACGGCCCGTCCTCACCCGAAACCGAAGCCCTGACGAACCAGGGCTTTATCCATACCGTGGTTTACTCATTGCACGGAGAAAACAATGGCACCTCACAGCAGATCTGTGATTTGGGATCTGCTGAAGTTGCACAGGTACTGATCAACCAGTTGTCCTTCGAAACCGGCTTTTACAGCCGAGTTTTCGAGGTTACATCTGCCCATTTGCCTGATGAGGAATGGGATGAACTTCAACACCTGGTAGAACACGCAGATACGACTCAACTCATGTTCGAGTGCTTTGCCCTTCCAGATAGCGATGCTGTTGGCTTCAAACTAATCGGCACTCCCTGGACGGACAAACACCTGAATGCAATTGAGGGTTTCGGTCTTTCAACACTGCAGGCCCAACAGGCAGAAGAAGGTTTTCCCGAGGAGTTCATTCGTGTACTCACTTTGGCAGGGCAAGCTGATGTTCGAGTCCTGATCATCGACCCCAACGGCTGCCGATTAGAAGGATTGCCGGTCTTCTAGGTTCTTTTCTCAAACCACCCTCGCGGGAGCACCCGCAGGTGCTCCTCTGGCATTTCGGGGAGCCCCTATGATCACTATCAAAGGCCAACTGGCCATTCGTACTGTCTCCGGCCGGCTTGGCCTCTTCAACGTTGGGCGTCTTGCTACGTCAATCGGTGAGTTCACCATCAAGGATGCCCTGCTTGATCAATACCAGGAGGGTAAGTACCAGGGCGATTTTGCTATCAAGCAGATCCGCCCTTCGTACTACTCACATGGTGGGCGGCTGGTCGTGGAGATCAGGGCCGAACTCGAAGGGATGACCCTCAATGACGTAACGACACTCAGCGAAGAAGATGAGGAGCAACTGTCGACGAACGTTCCCGATCCGTTGGAGGAGGAAACGGCGACACCCCTTGCGTCCCCACCGGTTTCTGAGCCCGCGACTCAAAAAACGTCCAACAGCGCTCTCGCGTCGGATGAACCATTCGGAATGGAGCCCAAAACTCCAGCGGCAACAATCGATACAGCAGCCGATGCGGAGTTGTTCGGCACTGTTTGGCCTCTGACAGAAACAGTGAAGCTCGACACCACTGTCGACCGAAAGCGTCTACGAGCCCAATGCTCCCGGATGGAACAGCTCGGTTACTCCATGGATTTCAAAACCCAAACCTGGAACAGGAAAGCAGCATGAATCCAATCTTCAACCACCCCGAGTTCAGTGGTCTCCTTTTGACCATTACCTGTGCTCTTCGAGAGGTCGAGATCGACGATATTGCTGATCTCTTCAAAGCTTCATTGCTCGACCGCTCGTTGGTCGAACCAGCCATTGAAGCACTTCGCCAGCGTGTACACAGATCTTCTCCTGAGAGGGCTGTGAGGCAGGAATACCAAGACTCAGTTTTTGCTCAAGAAACAACACTTCGGCTACTGCAGCGGCTTGATCGCAGCATCCAGCTCAACCGTATCTGCCTTTAATCGCTGTTCAACCACCCCCTGAGGGGCCTCCTCAGGGGGCTCCTCAGGGGGCTCCTCATTTCAACCAGGAGCACCCCAATGAATCCACTGTTCAGCAATCTGAGCGAACAAGCCCTTTCAAATGTTGAAGAAGAGTTGTCCAACAACGACTCGGCAACAAACGAGGAATTGGTCGACTTTTTCATCGAAGAACTCGGCTTGTCCTTAGAACAGGCCGAAGCTGCTGTAGAGCTGCGTAGCCAATACCTGATTCAGATTTTTCATCAGGGGCAAGGACCGCTTCGACAGACAACTGCAACCGCGTTCGACCCAAGCACCGGAACATTCCGGTAAACCTCTACCACCACTCACCCCAGGGGGCGTTCACGCCCCTTGGGAGTGCGCCTCCTGTCTGGAGGCAAACATGCGTTCCACTACGCTGTATCAGATTGAGGAATGCCCTGACCTGTATGTCGATGCTTGCGTCTGCGATGAGCAGCGTAATCTAGTCTTCATGTCGGCCTGGGGCCGCGACACCGCACTGCAGGAGTTCCTGGCCAGGCTCACGCTCGGACGGGATGAAAATGGTCTCGACCAGTTTCACATCCTCATGGACGCTCGAAGCATTCCCGTATTTCCCAACCAGGACATGCTTGAAAAGCGCACAACGCGGCAGTTCCGCGGGACCTTATTCGGCAGCATGTTGCACCTCTGGCTTTTCGATCGACGCGCCTCGGCGCCCGACCAGGCCAATCACTTTGCCTTTGCGCTCCTGGAGCGTGACCAGGATCCCCTGCTTCGACTGTGGCCGCTGGTCATGGAGACATGCCCGCTTCCCCTACTCCCACACTGGCGTGAGCCGGTGATGGACGTCCTCACCCAGCAGCAGATGCTGACGGCTCTACCTGGCTCGATCGGCAACGTCAGCGCCTGGCGGCTTGCTCTCCAGCTCGACGTCCTCGAGCCGCACCTTGGCGACCTCATTCGCCAAGGTCACTTAACAACCGAAGCTCAGGCGCAGGCCTGAGCTCTCTCACTCAAGGAACCATCATGGCCCTAATGTTTCCCCGCCTTGCACGAAACTTTGCTCGCAATGGCTACTATCCAACCGACGAAGTCACCCTCGAGCGCTCTCTGCAGGCGCTTGTTCAAGCTCAATCCGGAAAAATGAGGATCTTCGACCCCTGTGGCGGTGAAGGTGTTGCGCTGGCTGAAGCAGCTCATCTGCTCGGTCGCGACCAGGTCCACGCATTCGCCGTCGAATACGATGCCGAGCGCGCAGACCATGCTCGAGGCCTTCTCGATCGAGTGCTGCACAGCGATCTCTTCGACACCCTGATCAGCCGGCAGTCGTTCGGCTTGCTCTGGCTCAACCCACCCTACGGCGACCTGGTCGCGGATCACTCCGGTGCCTCGCAGTACCAGGGCAGCGGCCGGCGGCGTCTGGAAAAAGCGTTCTACCAGCGCTGTCTTCCCCTCCTGCAGTACGGTGGGGTGATGGTGTTGATCGTTCCGCACTATGTGCTTGACGACGAACTATCAGGATGGCTCAGCAACCACTTTGCCAGCCTGCGCATTTACAGCGCTGCGGACCCCACATTCAAGCAGGTAGTGATCTTCGGCATCCGAGTGCGCCGGCAGGACCTGGCCAGAACTCACGTTAACCAGGTGAAGTCTCAACTGCAGGCAATCGGCGCAGGTCAGGAACAGGCGGAACTAATACCGGCCTCATGGCCATGGGAACCGTACCTGATCCCATCAGCTACAAACGAGCTGGAACACTTCTACCGTGTCACCTTGGAGCCTACGCAGTTCGCATCCGAGATACAGCGACTGCGAGGCCTTTGGCCTGATTTCAACCTGCACTTCGGGCAAATCGGCCTACAACTCAGGCCGCCAGTCCGTGAACTCTCGCGCTGGCACCTGGCACTAGCCCTAGCGGCCGGCGCAATCTCAGGCGTTGTACGCTCGAAGTCTAGGCGTACCTTGGTCGTGAAGGGTGACACCTACAAGGACAAGGTGCGCAAAACCGAATTCACCGAGGATGAGAAAGGCAACGTCACAGAGGTCAGGATCCTCACCGATCGATTTATCCCAATCATCCGAGCGTGGGACATGACGCCTTCGTCAGTGAATCTTGGCCGAGTGCTGACCATCAGCTCTTCGGCAGGGACCAATGACGAAGCATCTGTGCCTGAGGAACGAGCAGCAGGACCGCTCTTCAATCCGGGTCGGATCGTAATGACCTCCACTCTCAGCCACCTGGTTGAAACTGAACACCTCGACCCTACCCAATTCCTCAGGCGTCATCTGTCCGGCGACTGGGGGAAGCAATGCGATGAAGACCGGGCTTCGAACAAGAACGCGCTGATACACGGTGACAGGCTGTTCTCCAGCTATGACATCGATGCCGGCGGTGAAACCAAGCTCTGGATCATCACCGAAGCGGATCGCAGTTACACAACTTTGCTGCTCCCCAGCGATTACTAAACCCCGTCCATAACTCCCAAACCAACCCGCAGGGTATGCCAATACCCGTAGGGGTCGTGCATGCCCTGCTTTCCACCTGCAGGAGATGCACATGAACGCTTTAACTCAGCCACTGGCTACTTCCCCCCTGAACATCAACCTCACCGATTTCATCGATGAATTTGGTGATGAACTCCTTGAGTCGTTGAACCGCTCCAACCCTCCTGTTTACACCGGGATTGCTCACGAACAGCGCCAGGCAGTAATGGACAACCTCAAGCGCAAGCCGTTTGCGGCCCAGGCTGATGTCGTCCAAGCCATTGCAGCACTGCTACTCGATCGCAATGAGCAGGCCGCGATCATCAACGCCGAGATGGGTACCGGGAAAACAATGATGGCCATCGCTGTTGCAGCCGTTATGCACTCAGCAGGCTATCGTCGAACTCTCGTCATTTCCCCACCTCACCTGGTCTACAAATGGCGCCGTGAGATCCTAGAGACCATCCCAGATGCCCGTGTGTGGGTATTGAATGGCCCCGATACGCTGATCAAGCTGCTCAAGCTGCGTGATCAGTTGGGGCAAACCTATGACGGTCGCCAGGAGTTCTTCATCCTCGGTCGCGTGCGGATGCGCATGGGGTTTCACTGGCGGCTCGCCTGCTCTAAAAGGCGCGCTGCCGGCGGACAGCGACTCGCTGCTTGCCCAGATTGCGGCCAGGTCCTCGAGGACATGGAGGGCAACCTGGTTACCGTGGACGAGTTCGAACGAGGTGATCGCCGCCGCAACTGCAACGCCTGCAATGCGGCTCTCTGGACACTCATGCGCCCGGGTAAAGCAGATGGCGGCGACCGGCGCTCAACGATTTTGAAATCGATGTGCCGTATACCCACGATCGGCCCAGTCCGGGCAGAGCGGCTACTCAACGACTTTGGCGAAGACTTTCTGGCCTCGATGTTGGTGGACAACGTTTCCGAGTTCATCAACCTAATGGACACCAAGGGCAACTTCATCTTCAGCGATCGCCAGGCCAAGCGCATGGAGCGAGCGATGGCCAACATCGAATTCGGGTTCGGCGAAGGCGGCTATCAACCAACAGAGTTCATCAAGCGCTACCTACCAGATGGGTTCTTCGACCTACTGGTTGTCGATGAGGGGCATGAGTACAAGAACAGCGGTTCGGCCCAGGGCCAAGCTATGGGTGTTCTCGCGGCAAAAGCACGCAAAACCGTGCTGTTGACCGGGACGCTCATGGGCGGCTACGCCGACGACCTGTTCTACCTTCTGTTCCGTATTCTGACCCGCCGAATGATCGAGGACGGCTATCGGCCAAACGCCCGTGGCAGCATGGCGCCCGCGGCTATGGCGTTCATGCGCGATCACGGGGTCCTGAAAGACATCTATACCGAGCGCGATGGAGATTCGCACAAGACAGCCAAAGGCAAGAAGCTCTCAGTTCGAACAGTGAAAGCCCCGGGCTTCGGCCCGAAAGGCATCCACCGCTTCGTACTGCCCTTCACCGTGTTCCTCAAGCTGAAAGAGATCGGTGGGAACATCCTACCTACCTACAACGAGGAGTTTATCGACGTACCAATGGCACCTGGTCAGGCATCCGCCTACCAGAGCCTGGCCTCCAAGCTGACAGCGGAGCTTAGGCAAGCCCTTGCACGGCGAGACACCACCCTTCTGGGCGTTGTCCTCAATGTGCTGCTGGCCTGGCCAGACTGCTGCTTCCGATCGGAGATGGTCAAGCACCCACGCACTCGCGATACCCTGGCCTTCGTGCCGGCGATTTTCAACGACGAGCAGCTGATGCCCAAGGAGCAGGCTTTGTTAAGCCTTTGCATCGAGGAGAAAGCGAAAGGCCGCAAGGTTCTCGCCTACACCGTCTACAGCGGGACACGCGACACAACGTCCAGGCTGAAGAAGGTCCTCGAGCAGGCCGGTCTCAAGGTGGCGGTACTGCGGGCCAGCGTTGACACCTCTCGCCGTGAAGACTGGATCCTCGATCAGGTCGACCGTGGCATCGATGTGCTGATCACCAATCCGGAGCTGGTCAAGACCGGGCTGGACCTGCTTGATTTTCCAACCATCGTGTTTCTGCAGACGGGGTACAACATCTACACCCTGCAGCAAGCAGCCCGACGGTCCTGGCGTATCGGGCAGAAACATCCAGTGCGCGTGTTTTTTTTGGGCTATGCGGGCAGCTCGCAGATTACCTGCCTGCAGCTTATGGCCAAGAAGATCGCAGTAGCTCAAAGCACGTCAGGGGATGTGCCGGAATCAGGATTAGACTCTTTAAATCAAGATGGAGACTCGGTTGAAATGGCCCTGGCCAGACAACTAATTGCTGCATAAGTTAAGCCACCTTCGGGTGGCTTTTTTATCCATTCGAAAATTTAAATTTTAAATGCTAATTACTCTCTCTTTTCGGGAGCAGCAGCACGAAAATGAGAACGAGTTTCACTACAAATAGTACCGGAACCGCTTATGGACCGTTCGAATGATCGTCACAGACATGAACTCTCACGCCGAAGTTGAACTGGTTACGTTGATTTAATAGCAGGATCATAAAATTGCGCTTGTTTTCTTGACTATTAATGAATTCCTGCTAAGAGGCGGTTCTGTATTCAGAACTAGATAGTTACTCGCTGACCTTCGATATTATGTTGACAGACATTGAAGGGAGGTATAAAAACATCTCGCAGCATGGAGCCGAGCCAGAAGTATCTGGATGACCAGGGAGAAGGTATCTCAAGACGCGCCCACGTCATTCAAGATTGGCCTCAATTTCAATATATATGTTGAGGTAGTAGCCTTGGAGATTCAACAGGCGTTCACTCTTCGTGAAAACGAAGTCGCACGAGACCACGGTCAAAGCGATATTATTTACACTGAAATCGCGTCGGCGGTGGTTCGCCATAATGCCATCAAAGAGCTTGATCGTTTTGGCGAGATTCTGGCCAGCCGACCGCTTGATCATGAAGGCTTGGCAACTTTCTTTGGGACAGTTTGGGCATTTTTCAAAGACGTTCCCTCTGGCATCATTGCTCTGGCTGCTCGTATTACTGACGAGTTACTGGCCGAAGACACCTGGAACGCAACTGCAAAAGCTGCATACGTGCTCTACGCATCTGTTGACGAGTTCGGACTGCACCAACATCAGCGACACATGCTACCTACTCATCACCAAATGTTCCGGGAGCTGACTGAACATCTTGGGCTGAGTCATCAAGACCTGCACAATCCAGTTTTCGTCTTGCCTGAAGGGGTCGCCATGGGCGATGCAACGCATCGTCTCTATCGTTCTGATCAACTCGGTGAGGCACTGGGATTCCATCTCGCATCCGAGATGACGTCATCCCGTGAGTTCCAATATTTCTTGGCTGGCTTCCAGAAGTACGCCAATGAATATGGGCTTAAAGATGAGGACGACCCGGTTCTGGCCTTCTTCGCCGTACACTGCGAGGTTGAACCGATGCATGTCTCCACTGGGCGGGACGTTTTGGTCTCGTTCCTGAATCGTGACGAGCGCATTGGCAAACAGGCATTACGCGGAGCCATGGCATTCATGGATGGCTTCGAACGCATGTTCGCCGCCTTGAATCGTAAGCTGAGTCACAGTATTCAGTAATTGCGCCAAGGGCGCAGGCCTCGCCCGCGCCCTTTTACATGGAGAGTAATCATGGTTAGCAAAGAATATGAGTGCAATTTCTGCCATTATGTTTATTCGGAAGAACAAGGCGAGGAGACAGAAGGGATAGTTCCAGGGACACAGTGGGAAGACCTGCCTGAAGACTTTAAATGCCCCCACTGCCGAGCAAAGAAGAAAAACTTCTCAGAACGGACGCTCTGACGTGCTACCCGCAAGTGCCCTCAAAGCTTTTTTCTTTGGTATTACACTTTCCATTGCCGTAGGACCGATAGCATTAATAATCATTCGAAACGGTATTCAGCATGGCAGAGCCGTTGCAATAAAAAGTGCGTTAGGGGCTGCGTTTGGCGATCTTTTATTTAGCGCCTTCGCGTTTGCAGGTGCAAGCTTAATAGTAGGATTTTTATCCAGCCATCAAAAATTCCTGAGCACAGCTTCCGCGCTAATTTTAATTCTATTCGGACTGTACATAATATATGGCGAGTTCAAGACCAAGACTGATGGTGGCGGCTCATCAAAAAATATTGGTTTTACAGCCACACTTATGTTAACAATTTCGAATCCATTAACTATTCTGGCCATTTCAGCATTTGCAACTCAAATTGACGAACGAACAACAGTTTCCCTTGTGATCTCGTGCCTTAGTTTGTTTTCAGGCAGCTTATTGATTCAATGTTTGTATGCATTGGGCGGCACCATATTAAAATCATTAATCGCCAACAATAGCCATATCAGAATTCTTGGGATTTTCAGTGGCTTGGGTATCACGATGTTCGGCTTCGCCGAGGCTGTTTTTTTATGGAAACAGTATTCCTCTTAATATTTTCCATACCAAAAAAATACAGATTTTTAAATTTAAAAACTTAACCTCCATGCACCCGACTATCGACCTCAAGAGAGGGGCCTATGCTAGTTGAACACCGCTCCTTGGTCGTCGGGCTTTGCCTACTGTTCGCGCATAACATGCTCACCGGCTGGCAGGATGTATACCGCGCCGTTGCATTCCGGAAGCTAGACGTATTTTTCCTGACTTTCATCGCTTTCTTGATTGTCATCGCGACTTTCGAGGTGTGTTTCAGGATAAGTGGAGGTGAATCCCGGCTGCGATGGAGGACGGTCATCTCGCTTAACCTCTGGACCGCCGGAAGCTGGGGGGCGTTGTTCCTTTCAATCTGGCTCATCCCCCCAGCCCTCGCCGCGGCTATTGCAACCTCCCTCTGCCCAATATTCACTTACCTCGTAAACCGCCGACTGCGCCCGAGTTCGCCGGCTTCCCTTCGCGACATCGCTATATGCTTGGCTGCACTCGCAATCACTGCATTCTTGTCTTGGGCGACAATCGCCTCAGATGCAGGGAAAGGAGCGAATGGCCTAGTTCTTTGGGGAATCTTCTTAGCCGTGGCAGCGGCATTCTCGGATGCGTTCATGACCGTATCTATGAAGGCCTGTTATGACCGTAAGGTCTCAGGTTCCGAACTGCTCGCGCGGAGGTTCTATTTGCTGACTGGCTTGGCGTTCACGGGCGCGCTTGTGAGGGGAGCTTTCTCAGTGTCAACTGAAGAACTTATGAGCGGAGCCTCTCTCGCGTTTCTCGGTGTCATTCCTGCAACGCTCCTCCTGCAGAGAAGTCTTAAGCACATTGAGCCGGTACTTTTCGAAATTGTGCTCGCCACAGCACCGGCCTTTGTCCTCGCATTTCAGTTCACGCATTCCGCCCTTACCCCATCTACTCCAGCCATTGTGGGCGTCGTACTGGTCATCGGCTTGTCGCTAGTCCAGATCTATCACTCCTTCTTTGGTGCCCGCCATGCGTAGACTTGGAGTCATCGTTGATGCGTACTCAACCGGAAACAAACTCGCTAGGGAGTTCTCGGCCTACGGAGTCGAATGTTTCCACGTCCAGTCCAGGGACCCTATCCTGATTTTTGACGCGCCGTCCTTCGTGCCGGAGGACTTCGCCGGAAACTTCGTGTACTGGGGAGATGTGGCCAAGCTGGCTGAGGACATCGGGAAGCTCTCGCCGTCGTTTGTAATAGCCGGCTGCGAGTCGGGCGTCCCTCTCGCCGACGCGCTATCGGAGGTCCTCAAGCTGCCTTCGAATGGAACGCCTATGTCCAGCGCCCGACGAGATAAGTTCCTCATGCAGGCAGCCCTAAAGGACGCCGGCGTTGAGCATATCCGGTCGCTGCGAACGGCTTTGGCTGCAGAGGCGATCACATGGTGTGATCGGCACTGTGCATGGCCTTGCGTAGTGAAGCCCCTCGACAGCGCGGGATCTGATGGAGTCACCTTTTGCCATTCGCCAAATGAGCTCCGCGCGGCCTTCGCCTCCCTACTCGGTAGGGAAAATGCAATGGGGACAGTCAATACGCTGCTTATCGTGCAGGAAAGATTGGTTGGCGAGCAGTACATAGTCAACACAGTCAGCCTTCAGGGGAGCCACTACGTCTCCGAGGTGTGGAAGGACGTTCGTCTTGACGTACCCGGGGCGTGCGCAGTTGGATGCTACGAGGAGCTGCTCGAGTCCGCATCTACAGAATCCACTGTTCTCGGTCGTTATGCCGGCTCCGCTCTCGACGCTCTCGAGATTCAGAACGGTCCTGCCCACTTAGAGATCATGCTTGTCGAAGGACGCGGTCCCGTGCTCATAGAGGTGGGGGCCCGCATGCAGGGATCCATCTGCGACTCCGTGGTTCTTTCAGCCCTCAATCATAGCCATGTGACGCTCACTGCGCTGTGCTACGCGGACCCGAATGGCTTTGCCTGCTATTCAAGTACACCTTACCAGGTTCGGAAGCCGGTATTGGCGGCGATGCTTGTGTCCCCACGAAACCTTCGAGTGTCGGACTCTAGGTTCTCGTCAGCGATCAGGGCTCTACCGAGTTATGCAGCGGACCAGGGACTGCCAATGTCTGGAACTTCCATCAAACGGACAATTGACATGGATACCTGCCCGGGAATCATCTACCTGTCCCATGAGTCGGCCGAAGTGTTCCAAGCAGACTACGTTCGCCTCAGGGAATTGGAAGTGCAGATGTACGAGGAAGCTGTGGAGGAAGTAGATGTTTAGGATTGGTTGCGACCCCGACAACCCCCCCTACACGGAACTGTCAGCCGGTGTGTGGCGTGGGACTGAGTACGAGTTCATCACCTCGTTGCTCTATGAGGCCAGGCTGGAATTCGAGATCGTCTCAGTTTCTTGGGGTGACATGTTTAATCAGTTGCGGCTTGGTAAAGTTGCTGCAATCTTCTCAAGCCTCTCGGCAACGGAAGAGCGGCAGCAAGAGTTCCTTTTCAGCGACGCCTATTTCGACTCCCCAGAGACGCTGATGGGATGGGAAGGTGTCGATCTGGAAAGTATCGAACTGGGGCGCTGCTCCTTGGCGGTGCTAGCGGGATCCAACCATGAGCGCTACGCGCGGGCATCCTTCCCAGGAGCGAATATCCGCCTTTTCAATAACTCAGTCGAGCTGCTTAATGCGCTCGAAAGTGCAACAGTCGACGTAGTCGTGTCTGAATTAAATGCGGCCCAACATTGGCTCCATGGTCAAGGCAAACGGGAGAAAATCCGAATTCTAGGAGAGCCGATAATCTGCCCGGAAATATTCGGTAATGGTTCTGCAGTGGCGGTCGGCAAGCCTTACCCGGAACTGAGAGACTGGATTAACACTGCCCTGCGGGCACACCTGACCAGCCATCTGCAGGATTAGGTGCGTTGTAGAGACAGGCCGAGAAAAAACTTAACGTCGTGTCCGGGATTAGTTAACCACTACAACGTACCAATGGCACCTAGTCAGGCATTCGCCTACCAGAGCCTGGCCTCCAAGCTAACAGCGGAGCTTAGACAAGCCCTTGCACGGCGAGACACAACACTTCTGGGCGTTGTCCTCAACGGGCTGCTGGCCTGGCCAGACTGCTGCTTCCGATCGGAGATCGTCAATCACCCCCGCACTCGCGATACCCTGGCCTTCGTGCCGGCGATTTTCAACGACGAGCAACTGATGCCGAAGGAGCAGGCTTTGTTAAGCCTTTGCATCGAGGAGAAAACGAAAGGCCGCAAGGTCCTCGCCTACACCGTCTACAGCGAGACACGCGACACAACGTCCAAGCTGAAGAAGGTCCTCGAGCAGGCCGGTCTCAAGGTGGCGGTACTGCGGGCCAGCATTGACACCTCGCGCCGTGAAGACTGGATCCTCGATCAGGTCGACCGTGGCATCGATGTGCTGATCACCAACCCGGAGCTGGTCAAGACTGGGCTGGACCTGCTTGACTTTCCAACCATCGTGTTTCTGCAGACGGGGTACAACGTTTACACCCTGCAGCAAGCAGCACGACGGTCCTGGCGTATCGGGCAGAAACATCCAGTGCGTGTGATTTTTTTGGGCTATGCCGGCAGCTCGCAGATTACCTGCCTGCAGCTTATGGCCAAGAAGATCGCAGTAGCTCAAAGCACGTCAGGGGATGTGCCGGAATCAGGATTGGACTCACTGAACCAAGATAGAGATTCGGTTGAAATGGCACTGGCCAGACAACTCATTGCTGCATAATATAAGCCACCTTCGGGTGGCTTTTTATTTGCCACAAGAAGTTATAGATCTAATTTTCTAAATCGGCATTGTGGGCCGGATTTGGAATATAAATCCAAATCAGAAACTTTCTAGAAGGAGCGATAAACCAACATGGACACCAATAGCAAGGATGACACTAAAAACGCTCCGAATACACTGCAAAAGCCACAGAAGTTAGTCGAATCTAAATGGCCACGGCTTCTTCCAATATCAATATTCATTTCTTGTACTTTAATATACATTTTAAACTTCACCGCCGACTTCACCCCTTGGTTCACCCCTTGGGCACCCGACAACCTTGGTACTTTTGGAGACTACATAGGTGGAATCATTAACCCAATCGTGCCAACTCTCGCTTTATATTTTTTGGTAAAAGCATATTACATACAAAAAATTGAGCTCACGGAAAAACGCACTGCTCTTCGAGACTCAGAAAACATCAAGAAAAGTTCGCAAAAACTGCATCAGCTCAAAGTAGAATAGATGAGAAAAGTTTAAGAATTAACATTTTGATGGTGCAGATTGACTCTTATCAGAGTCAAATAAACATTACTCAATCTGAACTATCCCGCGTACCCCAAGTTACAGACTACGGTGATAGTTGCGCATGAACGCATGCTCATCCGCATTGACCGTGAGCATCGTATAACTGTGCGTGACCTCTCCCATATCTGGGTTCTGCCATTGCTCCCACAGACCCGCAATTCCCATTATTTCGCCGTCAGCCCGACAGATCCGTGTAGCAATTGCCTTCCCTGTACGCCAGTCCGGTTCGTAAATCGCTACCGCAGGGATGATGCAATGTTGGCCGCGGCGCCAGGCGTTGCGAAACGATGGCTTTTCAGCAACGGTTTCGGATCTTGCGTTGTAGGTGTATCGGACGATCTTGTTGTCCTTGCTCCAGGAGGGAATCAGACCAAACGTATTTCGCCGCCAGGGAACATTAACAGTGGGCATGGCCTCTCGGCTATTCATGTGCCACCGGAAGATGTACCCAAGGAGTGGACTGTGATTCCACCCGGTACGAAACCATCGCAAAAATAACGGAGATCTATGGAGCAGGTACAGGTTGAGAAAATATTTGACGATTACTATGGTTTCGATGATGGGGTGATGAGGGCATTTGAATATCAGTTTTCCGATGATGGGAAACTGAATGTCCGAATTGAACTCTATGCTCGAAACCATGAGTTGGATGGAAATGTATGGCGCCGGGTGGATGTTATGATAATTGATGTTCTTGAATCGCGCTCGATTTTCGATCCGACTCAATTTACAAATATCCAGTCCAAGGTAAAACTCCTGAGGTTTGAGGGGGAGTGGTGTGTCGAGGTGAATTGTGATTTTGGGATGCTTCCGATATCGCCTGCGGTCATTCGTAAATACAGTAATTGCTATGCTGTGGGCCGTAGTGTTGAAGCACTTGAGTTTTTGGGTTGACGTTTGGAGGGCGGGTGATGGTGTTCAAGGATGTGATTAAACTGTTTGAAGATTACCGTGACTTTAAGGGCGGGCAGGTAAGATTCTTTGGTTATGATTTCTCTGGGGCGGACGGTGTAAGGATAAAAATCTCGCTCTTGGGAAGAAACTATGCGTTGGCCAAGGAAGCATGGCGAGTAGTCAATGTCTTTCTTAGTGGGGTAGGTGAAGTTAGGTCCGACTTTGGCGACGCCAAGAGGTGTTCGATCACTCATGAAGTGAAATTTTTACATGCTGGTAACCATGGTTACTGCGTAGCGTTTACCGGTGGGTTTGATGATGTACCTTTCACGCTGGATGCAATCAGACGATTCAGTAACTGTTATGTCTTGGCATCACTCATTGAAGTGTTCGAGACTGAATAAACGTGTTTCAAGACCTTTGTGTCTACGGGGGAGAGTTTTCTTAAGTCACAGTTGCTGTTCATCGATGTTACAGGCGCCAGTATCCTCAATGATTTAGTCTTGCAGCATACATCTTAATGCTGATCCAGCACGCATATGGCCGATAATCGGTGCGCCGATAGAGGTTAGATATGACACAGTTAAGGAAACTCCGAAAAAGTTGCCCGTCAGCCGGAAGTGGACGGCTTGGAGATGCCGAAAAGCCCGATTTTCAGCCGCTGATTATTGGAAAACCAAGGCTCAGCCCTGGTTTCTGCTCTCACGGGCGCACCTCTCCCGTGGCAGGCAATAATTGCCGGCGTACCATCCACAGATTCGACAGGGCAAATAGCGTGGTCAGTTGTGCCGTGTTCTTGGCCAAGCCACGGAAGCGGGTTTTCACATAGCCAAATTGGCGCTTGATCACACGGAATGGATGTTCGACCTTCGCTCGCGCCTGCGCTTTGACCCTCTCGATCTTGCATCTAGCTTTGTAGAGCACGCCGCATTTGCTCAGATGACCTGTGCTGACTTGATCGGAGAATCCCTAGCGATCGATGGGGTCGAGGCTCTCTCCGATCTGCCAGCGTGCCAGCAGAACCTGCCTGGGGCATGCGCAGAGAGATGATGAGCCGCAGCTATACCACACGACTAGAGCAACTCTGGACGGTTCACTGTCATTGAAGCCTTCCGCCCGTCGACCTCTAAAAATGAGAGCCTATTCAACTAATCATTTTCTAATGCGCTGAATCAGCTGTTCGGCGAGGGTGTTCTCAGCTTCGAGAGGACTCCCATGAAACTGCGCCTGACAAAGAAAACACTGCTCACCAGCCTGGGGGCCATCGCCCTACTCACAGCCTTGGGCCTTCAACAGTATCAACTCTCGGTATTGCGAGGCTCGCTGGAAGGGGCTGCGGAGAAAGCCAAGCTCGATGCGCTGCTCTCGAGAATGAGTAAAAGTGATGATCGCCTGGATGCTATCGCGGGTAAACCTTTAGTCACGCAAGAGGACTTCTCTGCAGCGCAGAAGGCGATCTCAAACCGGGTCGACGTTGCTCAAGACTATGCAAAGCGTGCGCACGACCTTGCCACTGATGTCGCCCATTCAGCTGCAAACTCCAGCGAGCTCCTGGTGATCAAGGCCGATGTGGAGTCATTGAGTGGAACAGTCCAACGACTGAGCAAGCCTGAGAAATCATCTGCAACACCCTCCCCATCCAAGCCTGCTAAGCCCAAACCGGCCGCTAAAGCCAAGGCACCTCCCGCCCCACCTGAGCCCCCTCCCTTCCAGATGTTCGGCATCGAGTACAGGGGGGGAGAGAAGTTCCTATCTATTGCTCCTTCAGGAAGTACACGGCTGAGCCAGATTTACCTGGTTCGACCTGGAGACGTTGTTGCGGGAACTCAATGGCGGCTGAAGGCGCTCAACGAAATAACTGCGACATTCGACGCATCCGGATCAACAAGAACATTGAGCCTTCAGCCATAGGAATTAACTACCCATGAATCTAAAGATTCTCTGCACCCTCGCCTGCTACCTGATCCCCACGGCTTACGCCGCAGCAGCACCGGTATCTGCAGGCCAGGCTTCACAGCTCCACTTCACCGCCGAAGGCGAATCATCACAGAGAAGGCTCCAGGACAAGGCTGCAAATGCATGGGGGATATCCACCCAGGAGTACGAGCGGTACCAGGATGTGATGCAGGGGCCGCGGGGGGTGTACTCGCCGGGGCTGGACCCACTGACTGCCCTGGGTATCGAAGCACGCTCTGATGAGGAACGCCGGCGTTATGCGGAGCTGCAAGTTAAGACCGAGAGGCAGCGTGTAGAAAAAGAGTTGTCGTATCAGCGCGCTTACGATGAAGCATACAGGAGGCTGTACCCGAGCGAGAAAGCGATCGAGATCTCCTCGGCAACCCCGACCAATCCAACAGCAAACAGCTCACCGTTGCTGCAGGGAGACGGCCGCCTGGCGATCTTCGTGAAAGACAACTGCGTTGTGTGCATCGACGAAGTGAAGAAGCTACAAGCGTCGCAGACACCTTTCGACCTCTACTTCGTCGGCAGCCAGGGCGATGACGAGCGCATCCGGCGATGGGCAATTCTCGCTGGCGTCGACCCGGTCAACGTCAAGAGCCGACGAATCACCCTCAACCATGACCAAGGTCGATGGCTCGGCCTTGGCCTGGGCGGTGAACTCCCAGCGGCAGTAAAACAGGTGAATGGACAATGGCGCCGTCAGTAATGAGGACCTGCTGGATCCTGGTGCTGCTGTGCAGCCAGGCAATGGCCGCTGAGGATCCTCCACCAGCTTACAAGGCGATTGCGATCGCCCACGGAGTACCAGCCGTGGTGCTGTATTCCGTTGCGCTGCAAGAGAGCGGTACCAAACTTCGAGGACAGATTGTGCCTTGGCCTTGGACGCTGAATGTGGCCGGTACCGGCTACCGATTCGCTACCAGGATCGATGCATGCAGGGCGCTGAATATTGCTATCGCAACTACTGGTCCATCGAGAGTCGACGTAGGCCTTGGTCAGACGAACATCCACGCTAACGGCCATCGCTATAGCTCCCCGTGCGAAGGGCTCGACCCTTACAAGAACCTGAATGTCACCGCAGAAATTCTGGCTGAACACAAAGCCAAGGGTGGCAACTGGTTTGACGCGGCGGGTCGCTACCACCGCCCTGCCGGTGGCGCGCCTGCAGCCAAATACAGAGCAGATTTCGCTCGCCACCTAAGCCGTGTCACAGGCATAAACTTCTTGGTGAACAATCAATGACGAGTTTTCTGAAGGCAGCTCCGGTCCTGCTTGCAATGCTTGCAGCAGGCACGGTGCAAGCTAGTTCCAAACTCATAGTTGTCCAGGACAACGGTGGGGTTTCAGCCCTGCCCTACTACCAGGACCTCAACCTGGCACCAGAGTCGGGTCCTCCCCCAATCAAAGGACTCCTAAGCGGTGGAGCCTATCCCGTCAAAACTCCAGAGATGACGCCAGGGTCGGTAGTAGGCAGGACAATCAATGCCCCTGGCCTGCAACCGCTTTTTCTCATCGGTGACGACCCGATGTCACGAGCATGGCTGACACAGCACCTGCAGCAACTGCAGCAACTGCAAGCAGTGGGGCTAGTAGTCAACGTCACCTCCGCCGCTCGGATCGACGAGATCAGGCGTTTGGCGCCCGGATTACAACTTGAGCCAACACCTGCAAGCGATATCGCCAACCGGCTAGGGCTGAAGCATTACCCGGTACTGATCACCTCAACAACCATTCGACAGCAGTAAGAGGTGGTGCATGCAGGGACCGTCAGCAGTCTTCACGGTAGTCATCAGCCACCCCCTTAGTCGCCCGGGCCGAGAAGAGCTGATTGACCAGGTCAGGCATGTGAGCGAGCTATACGGGGGCAAGGTCACTGGCGTTTCACAGATCAATGAACACGCATTTGCACTTCGGCTAGCCGAACGGTTACCCGATGAAGACGTTGAACAGGCCCGTAGGGAAGCAACAGCGTTCACGCACAAGAGGAGCGAGCATGACCACCTATTCACTTGAGTCACTTCTACGCCCTCCGGTGGAGCTGTTCACCACGGCTGTCTGCTACGTCGCGGCGGCACTCTGCGTTCAAGCTCCATGGGCGTTCGCACTGACACCTCTGTTCGGAATAGTCGCAGCACTGGGCTTCGCCTACCTGGGCACAGTTCGATTACTGCAGGCTCGCAGGGTGCTGCGTTACCAGGCCAACCTTAGACGACTTCCCCATTACACAATGACTAGCGCTGAAATGCCGATCAGCAACGAGCGTCTATTCATCGGCAGGGGATTTCGCTGGACGCAGAAACACACCCAACGCTTAACTGATACGTACCTGCCCCAATACTCCAGATACGTCGAACCGACCAGGCTGTATGAGGGGGCGCGCTGGCTGGAGGAGCGTCTGGAATTTGCCCCCTTCCCTCTGAAGGCGATCACGAAGGTCACCAGTTGGGACTCCAGCCTGAACCCCGCCCGTCCTCTTCCACCCGTGGGAGGTCTACCGAGGTTGCATGGGATAGAGCCAGATGAGCAGAACGTCAGCCTGCCACTCGGCGAGCGGGTAGGACACTCTCTTGTGCTGGGAACCACCCGCGTCGGGAAGACACGACTGGCTGAGGTTTTCATCACACAAGATATTCGCCGAACACATCGCCGTGGATCATCACGACGCATGGGCAGAAGAAGCCAAACCCCACATCGCTGGAGCCGGCGTGGGCGACCAGAACAACGACCTGATCATGAGGTCGTGATTGTCTTCGACCCCAAGGGCGACGCTGATCTGCTCAAGCGCATGTACGTCGAGTGCAAGCGAGCAGGGCGTCTCGATGAGTTTTACGTGTTCCACCTGGGGTGGCCCGACATCTCCGCACGCTACAACGCCATAGGTCGCTTCGGCCGGATAAGCGAGGTCGCTACACGTATTGCTGGTCAGCTCTCCGGCGAGGGTAACTCTGCAGCGTTCCGGGAATTCGCCTGGCGATTCGTCAACATCATCGCGCAATCGTTGGTCGCCCTCGGCCGCCGTCCCGACTATGAGCAGATCCGTCGGCACGTCATCAACATCGACGAACTGTTCATTGAGTATGCGCAGAAATACTTCGCTGAACATGATCCGAAGGCCTGGGAGACCATCGTTGCGCTGGAAGCGAAGATCGATCGAAAGAATCTCTCGTTTGCAATGAAAGACCGCCCGCTACGCGTGGTAGCCGTCGACATGTACTTGACGCAGAAACGCATCAACGACTCTGTGATGGATGGCCTGCGCAGTGCAGTGCGCTATGACAAGACCTACTTCGATAAGATCGTTGCATCCCTGCTGCCGCTCCTCGAGAAACTCACCACGGGTCGGATTGCAGAGTTACTCGCCCCAGACTACCTCGATCTGTCCGACCAACGCCCTATATTCGACTGGATGCAGATCATCCGAAAGCGTGCCGTTGTTTACATCGGCCTCGATGCGCTCTCGGATACCGAAGTCGCCGCGGCCGTGGGCAATTCGATGTTCAGTGACCTGGTATCTGTTGCCGGCCATATCTACAAACACGGCATCGACGACGGGCTGCCTGGAAACATGGCCGGGGGTAAGGTCCGCATCAACCTTCACGCAGATGAGTTCAACGAACTGATCGGTGACGAGTTCATCCCAATGGTGAACAAGGCTGGCGGCGCCGGTATGCAGGTCACTGCTTATACGCAAACCATGAGCGATGTCGAAGCGAAGATCGGGTCGAAAGCCAAAGCCGGCCAGGTTATCGGTAACTTCAACAACCTGTTCATGCTACGTGTTCGGGAGACCGCGACGGCAGAACTTCTGACCAATCAGCTACCCAAGGTGCAGATCTACAACAGCACCCCGGCGAGCAGTGCGAACGACTCACTCAACGGTAAGACAGCATTCACCTCTAGCTCGCACGATCAGTTGCAGGCGACAAGCGTGCCGATGATTGAACCAGCTCATGTAGTTGGGTTGCCGAAGGGGCAGGCTTTCGCGCTGATCGAGGGAGGCAACCTCTGGAAGATCCGAATGCCGCTCCCCGCCAACGACCCCGATGAGGTCATGCCAGGTAACCTGCAGGACCTCGCTGCCGGCATGCGGCGATCATCGGCTGCATCTTCAGAGTGGTGGGAAGCCCCTGGCTATCAGGAGCTGAAAAGCGCTCTGCCTGAGGACCTGGTAGAAGACTTTCGCCAGGCCGCCACCGATGACGAGGAGTAGTGCATGGCAGATGACGTATCAAAGAAGGCTCAACAGCAACAGGAGAGACCAGAGTCGCTGATCAGCAAGATTTTCTGGTTCCCCTTCAACTTCCTCGGGGTGATGTTCGGTTCTCTCATAGTCGCGATCCTGGTCGACTGGGTATGCCTCTATTTTTTCTGGCCAGAAGCCGGCTGGAGGCATGGGCAGCAAATGCTAACTACTGAGCTCAGTTGGCTATCCCAGGGACTGGTACACAGTGCCGTTGTGCAAGAACCCGGGCGCACAGCAACCTGGCTCGTTACAGGGGCCTATGACTGGCTGATCGTGAAGACTGGGATGCTCAGCTGGGTCCAGGGGATGGAGTCGATAGTGCATGCCGGCCCACGCAACGACCTGGACATTCGATACATAGCAGCACAAAGCGTCACGACGGTTCAGAACTATGCTCTTGTAGCGCTGTTCACCGTCCTGGTGTTCTGTGTTCGTCTCGTTGTGTTGTTGATGACCATACCGCTATTCGCTATGGCCGCACTCACAGGCCTGGTCGACGGCCTGGTCCGACGAGATCTCCGCAAGTTCGGTGCTGGGCGCGAGTCCAGCTACCTCTATCACAAAGCAAGGGGAACGCTAATTCCATTGGCCATTCTCCCTTGGACGTTCTACCTGGCGCTTCCGATCAGCATCAGCCCGCTCCTGGTCCTACTCCCTTGTGCGGCGCTGCTCGGCGTGGCCGTGAATATTACTGCTGCCAGCTTCAAGAAATATCTTTGAGAATCAACGATGCAATGGGCCCAAGAACAGCTACCCATCATTGGATTGAAAGCCTCCAAAATTGTAGGCAAAGCCTTGTCGTTAACCGCCTACACGCTTAATTAGAGGAAGGACAGATGTCGGAAAAATGCTTCGAGCATCGCATTGAACACTTGCCAATCCCCTTCCGAACTCAACAACGCGGCACATTGATGTTCAAAACGGAGGAGTCGACACTTGAACCAGATCTTCGTGCTCTACTGCAGAACGAAACATTCAAGACCGAGCTAGATCAGCTCGGCAAAGCAGGCTGGGAGTTAGTTGCCGTTCAACCAATCTGCAGGGGGGAAATCAAGGTTGGTAACCAGAATATGCAAGGCTGGGCCTACGGGTTTTCGATGCCTACTGGATACTTGCTTTTTCTTAAGCGCGAACGGCCAAACGACATTCAGATAGATACCGTCTAAGCCCTAGCGCTGGAGAATGAAAAGTATGAAAACCTCCACTCAGAACGCTGCTTAAGAGGCTTCACTCTTGTCCTCCTAAGCCGCCATTAGAAATGGCCGGCATAAAACAAGTGAGGAGCAAGTTATGCGTCGATTGAAATCAGCAGGACAATGGCTGGCAGAGCAGACGGCACAAGCATTGATTAAGGAGATAGTCAGAGCAGCATTTCAACTGATTTTCAAGATCTTAGGCGATAAGGGCTGACATCAAAAGCAGGCCAACTACACCTATCACAATTACTTCGCTAGGGCGTCAAAGCCCCCTGGCGAGGAGCAAGAACCCGGTGTTTGGACACCGGATTCTGCCGTCCCACCATCGCGCCCAATCAGTTTTCCAACCAAGACTCTACTGTGGCTGAACCATATTCAGCCTTCCACTCTTTCAACCTCCGGTGATTGCCACCCTTGGTTTCCACAATTTCACCACTGTGCGGGTTCTTGTAAACCTTTATCTGGCGCGGCTTACGAGCTGTAGTTTTTGACTCCTTAGGAGCAAAACGAACTGACTGGGGATCAAGCAGATTAATCACATCTTTCAAGCTATAGCCATACTCGCCAAGTAAGGCTCGCAGCTTACTTTCGAACTCCATTTCGTCCTTCAAACTGGAATCATTTTTCATCGATTCGAGCTCTGCCATCTGGGCAGCCAGCTGTTGTTCAAGCTTACGGTACTCAGCCAAACGAGACATAAAAAACCCTTATAATTTAGTGGCACAAAGTATACCTGAAGCAATTATAGCGCTCAGAGTCTATCTATGTGGGTGCTACCTCTCTCACCACGAGAAATATGAGGTTTCATCATTCAATAAAAACCGCTCTCGATACCAAGACCTGAGGGCTTCCCTCTACTGATGTAGAGGCTGCTTCGTCTATTGGAAGACAGAAGACCTATTCGTTTGAGCTGACAAAAAAATGAAAGGTTCCCGGTTAACCATTTCTTGAGGCGCACCACAAACCTCTAGCGGCATGCTTGGGAAACAGTCTTGCCAGAGTCTTGCCGCCCGTGAACCGCCATCTACTTTCGACATCTACACGCCGCTCATCGATGACAGCGCTGGCCATGATCGTTGCTGGCGGCATTGCAGTCAGTCCGGTGGTGAAAGCCGCTACAGCATCTGAGCAAACCAACATCGAAGTCATGGTCAGGCAGCTCAATGCCCTTGAGGACTCTGCGCGGCGTAGTAGCACCATCGCAGGTGAACCAGGGCAACGCTACTACTTCGACTATGACCGCCTGGCGGCAGACATCCAGCGGATCCGCCAAGGCCTCCAGGCTTATCTCACCCCGAGTCGTGCCCAACCTCGAGACGCCGCAGACCTCTCCGGTCAGTACACCACCGGAGGGAAGAGGCAATGAGCATGAGCTCTGTGCAATCTGCCGCATTCAACGCAGCAAGTGGTGCGACCGCCCAGGCTAGTACCAACCTAATCGTCGGGGCAGTTATGACCGTCGCAATGCTCTGGGCGGCATGGGCGCTATACAGCATCTGGCGTGGCTGGGCCACCAAAAATATCGATCGTTCAATAGCCAGTTCATCTGCCATCCGAGTGCTGCTGCTTCTGATGGTCCTGTCCTTCATCGTTCTCAGTTGATCAAAGGAGCAATCATGCCCACCCCCAAATTTCACCTAATCGCATTGATTGCCGCTGCATCTGTCATCCAGACAGCGAACGCGGCCCTGCCTCAGGCACAGCCTCCCTCCCGCGGCGAAGGGAAGAATTGGTTACAGACATTTCAAAACTACGGTTATGACGCATTCATGCTGCTGGGCCTGATAGCTGTTGGCACCATGATCATCGGGGTAGCTGTGCATGCCTTCGGGGTTTACCACGACATACATGAAGGTAAGAAGAAGTGGCGGGATCTCGGCTCGACTGCTGTCGTTGGCGTCTGCCTGATTGGCATCGCAATCTTCATGGTCACCAAGGCCACCAGCATTCTTTGATGGTAGTGAGCGCCCATGGCTGACGACAACCACGACGACAGAACCCTCCAGTTCCTACCCAATAACCTGAACCGACAGCCCGTAATCATGGGTGGACTTACCGCAGACGAGATGTGGGCAACGATTTCCGTCAGCGGTGCCGTTGGGTTTGTCCTTGGTGTGCCGGCGTCGATCCTCTTCGGAAACTGGTCGCTGATCATAGCTGGAGCATTGGTCGGAGGAGTGCTCGGGTTGTCCGTCGCAAGCAGGATCATTCGCCGCATGAAACGAGGACGCCCAGACACTTGGTTTTATCGCCACATACAAGTGGCCATAGCTCACCTTCCATTCGGCAACAGCAGCCTGATCACGCGATCAGGTGCATGGACCTGCCGCCGTGACTAAAAGGAACCTCCATGAGTTTTCGTAAAAAAGTGAACGCTCAAGAGGCGCACATCCTTAGTCTGCGCATTGCGCTGCTTTTGATGACGATGATTGCCGCCTATATGGCCTACGGCTGGAAAACTGCGCCTAGTGATCTGACCATCCACGTCCCACCAGATCTGCGTAGTGGCAGCACTCGAAAGTGGTGGGACGTCCCTCCTGAGAGCGTCTACGCCTTCGGCTTCTACATTTTTCAGCAGATGCAGAGATGGCCGCGCGACGGTGAGGAAGACTATTTAGCGAATATCAGCAGACTGGATGGCTACCTGACCCCCAGTTGCCGTGACTATCTAAAAAAAGACTACGAGCTAAGGCTGAATGCTGGAGAACTCCGGAAACGCGAACGCAGCGTGTCGGAGATTCCTGGCCGTGGGATCAGCGATCAGAGCGGAGAACACACCAACGTCAAGAGCATAAACGACTGGATTGTTAATCTCGATCTGATCGCTGACGAATCGGTTGCTGGGGAACGGGTTAAGCGGGCACTCGCAAGATACCCTCTACACATCATTCGATCTGATACCGACCCCGAGAAAAACCCGTTTGGCCTCTTGTGGAACTGCTACGCGGGCGATCCTCAACGCATCGAAGTCTCCCCGGCAGGAGATAAACCATGAACCTACGTCTGCGGTTAGGTCTGTGGTTAGCTGGCACTGCTCTCCTGGTAACGGCCAGCGCGCAGGCGGTTGAGATCATGCAGTGGGAGCGTATACCTCTTGCCGTTCCCCTCCACGTTGGTGAGGAAAGGATCGTGTTTGTCGACCAAAACGTTCGCGTCGGCATCCCTCCAACCATCGCCGGCAGCCTTCGTGTACAAAGCGTTGGAGGGGCAATCTACTTTCGAGCAAGCGAAGAAATTCCGCCTACACGGCTCCAACTGCAAAATGTCGCTACAGGCGAAATCATGCTTGTAGACATTGCAGCCACAGCACCTAAACCCGGCCAGGCCTCACTTGAGCCAGCAAAGATTATCGCGGGTGACAGCATTGCTGGGGCGCGTTATGGCCAAACCTCCAAACCAAGCACTCCTGGTTCAGCTCGAGCTCAAACACCTTCCCCCGCTGAGGAGGAGGCAGAGGAAGAGCCTCGTCATGAGACACCTTCTCCCGTCGCGCTAACACGATATGCAGCCCAAATGCTGTATGCACCTCTGCGCACTGTTGAGCCAGTAGCCGGAATCCAGCCGGTACGGGTGGATCGTAAAATGGATCTGAGCACTTTGCTTCCAACACTGCCTGTTGAAGCTGTGGCCATAGGAGCCTGGCAGCTCGACAACACATTTGTGACGGCAATCAAGCTGCGCAACTTGAGCCCCCAACAACTGACCCTAAATCCAAGGGACCTCCTAGGCAGCTTTGCAACAGCCACATACCAGCACCCCTACCTCGGGCCCCGGGGAAACCCTTCTGATACCACAACTCTGTACCTGGTCACCCAGGGCAAAGGGCTCAAACATTCGTTGCTTCCAAGTTCGGTAAACCAGATTGATCCGAAGATGGGGGGTGAACGTGAGCATTCAAAGTAATCCCCTCCTGAAGTGGCTTGCAGTGCCCTTTCTTGTCTTCGCTGCGGTTATGTTCTTTACCGCAACGAAGAAGAGTCAGGTGGATCACCAGGAAAACAACGTCGTGGCCATCGGTTCCGGTGAGGCACAAAAGCTAGGTGTGGATGGCGACACACCAGGTGACACGCTTCGGACCGTAGTCACAGAAAGCAAGGAGCTTCGGAAACAGGTGGCTGATCTGCTAAAGATCAACAACGATCAGAAGTCTCAGAACGAAGAGCTTCAGAAGCAGCTGAAGGACATGGACTCAAAAGTTGAGAGCCGTCTAGACAATGCGAAAAAAGAACTACAGGACGAGGTTCAGAACAAGAGCCAGGGCCTGATCGACTCTCTGCAAACTCAACTCAACAACCTCAGCAACCAACCTAACGCAGCTGGGGGCGACCTTCCAATTGGGTTTGGTGTGCAGCCAGGTGACGGCAAAGGCTTCGAACAGTCTCCTACGACGAAGGACGGCCTTGTCTGGATTGAACCACGCGATGCCACTGCTGTGGACGCGAACGGTAAACCCCTGCCCCTTGGCTCTAGTCAGGCTGCAAGCGGGTTCAACTTTCCTACCAGTTTCGGCCCGGCAGCCAACAGAGGCCAGAATGCACTGGAACAGATCGATCAAGGCCTGCGTCCTGGAAATCAGCAGGTCGACCGTGAAACCAGGAAGTTTGTGCGCAAGACCTACACCTTGCCCCAGAACTCCACGCTGATGGGATCAGTAGCCATGTCTGCCCTGATCGGCCGGGTGCCTATTGATGGAACCGTCAACGACCCGTTTCCTTTCAAGATCCTGATTGGCCCAGACAACCTGACTGCGAATGGCATCGAGCTCCCCAACGTAGCTGGTGCAGTCGCAACGGGCACCGCCAGTGGCGACTGGACACTCTCATGTGTAAGAGGGCAGATCCGCAGCCTGACGTTTGTCTTCAACGACGGCACTGTCAGGACCTTCCCGGCGCCGGCTGAAGACGCGGACGGCAACCAGAACAACAACCAGGCCAGCAGTACAGATGCGAAGACCATTCAGGGTGGCCTGGGCTGGATCAGCGACTCCTACGGTATTCCATGTATTTCGGGCGATCGGCGCTCCAACGCGGCCGAATATTTGACTAATCAGTCGCTTGTTACTGCCGCCGGTGCCGGCGTTGCGAAGCTGCTTAAGGCCGACGAGAGCAACAACACAACGATGTTCACCGGCAACGGCACCTCTTTCGGCACCACCGGCTCATCAGGAAATTCTGCGATCGGATCGATCTTGTCCGGAGGCGTAAGTGATATCCGCTCCTGGATGAACAAGCTCTATGGCGAGGCATTTGCTGCTGTGTATGTACAGCCTGGCGCGAAGGTCGCCGTACACCTCGATCAGCAACTGGCGATCGACTATGAACTGAAGGGTCGCAAAGTCGACTACCACTCCGGAGCGAATAATGTCCCAGCCGCGCTCGATTAATGCTCTCCCACTTGCAGTCATGGCAATTGCCCTCCTTGCAGGTTGCACAACAAACAAAGACAAACTGCTCCCGCACGGAGAAGAAACCATGATGGATGTTTGGCAACAGGGAGCCCCAGGGGGGGCGAGCAGCTCAAGCAGCCGACAAGTGCTCGATGCACGGTTACAACTGAGACGTCCCCTCGATGAGCAGCAGATGACGAATCAGCGCGCCACAGCAGACGACTTTGCACGCACCGCACAGAACGAGATCTACAGCCAATTTAAACGCCTGCCGAATCCTGACCTGGTCATGTACGTGTTCCCGCATCTGGCTGGATCTGACCCAGTGCCTGTTCCCGGATATACCACCGTTTTTCCGCTCTATCAGCGTGTGCAGTACGCAATGCCAGGCGAGCGGACAGAGGACTATTGAGATGGGATTCTTCGAGCGCCTGCGCGAAAAGCTCAACCTCGCGGTTGAGTCTGTTGAACAACTAACAAGTGAACCTGTTCACCCTGATCTAGAACAAGCGCGGGAGCGCTACCTGGAGCGCCTGCAGGCGCTGGGAATCCCCACTCCAAGTGAAGGGTCGCAACCGGCCAAAAAGAGCGATATATCGAAGCTCTACGAAGTTGCTCCGTCGATTGTGGACCTATTGCCCTGGGTCGAATACTTACCTGAGGAGCAGGCCATGCTGCTCGAGGACGGGGTATCGCGCGCGGCTTTCTTTGAGCTTGTACCGATCGGGACCGAGGGTCGAGAAGCCGAATGGCTACATCTTGCCAGGGACGCACTTGAAAATGCTCTGCAGGACAGCTTGGATGAGCTGGAAAGCTCGCCCTGGGTGCTACAACTCTATGCCCAAGACGAAACACGCTGGGACGAGTACCGGGAAAATCTGAACAAATACGTGCACCCTCGAGTACAGGGGAGTGAGTTCACCAAGCTCTACCTGGCCCTCTTTCAGCGTCACCTGGACGCGATTTCAAAACCTGGTGGACTTTTCGAAGATACGACGGTCAGCAAGCTGCCATGGCGGGGTCAGAACCGTAAGGTTCGCCTGGTCGTATATCGTCGGGTGAAAAAACAGGATCTCAACGTGCGCGGCCAAGATCCTGGCTCCTACCTGAAACTGATCTGCGAGCGACTCATCGGCGCCCTGGCAAATGCCGGCGTGGTTGCAAAACGCCTAGACCAAAGGGGAATCCAAAATTGGTTGATCCGTTGGTTCAATCCATACCCTGATCATCTAGGCGACAGTGACCAGGACATTCGACGGTTCTACGAACAAGTATGTGAGCCGCCCCGTGACCTCGAGGACGGTGAGCTTCCCCTAGCCAGCGGCACTGATTTTTCGCAGAACCTTTTTTTCAGAGAGCCGCTGTCAGACGTTGATAAAGGCCTGTGGTTTTTCGATGGCAGACCCCATCGAGTAGTGATGCTCGACCGGTTGAAGAACCCGCCTAAGACCGGTCATCTAACGGGTGAAATTAGACAAGCAGATGCGCTCAACGCCCTATTTGACCGTCTACCTGAGAACACAACACTTTGCATCACCATGGTGCCGACACCCCAGGACCTCCTCGAGGGGCACCTCGAGCAGCTGTCAAAGAAAGCGGTTGGCGATACTCAGGCCTCGCTGCACACGCGGCAAGACGTTGAAACTGCTTGTACCATCCTTGGTCGCAAGCACAAACTTTATCGCGCCAGCGTGGCCTTCTTTCTGAGCGGCAAAGACAGGGTAGAGCTGGATCAGCGATCAACCCAGCTCTGCAACGTACTGCAAGCTGCCGGCATGCATCCTGTGATGCCGCAAGATGAAGTCGCACCTCTCAACAGCTATCTGCGCTGGTTGCCTTGCAACTTCGATCCGAACGAACGTCGAGCCATGGACTGGTACGTCCAGCTGATGTTCGTTCAGCACATTGCGAATCTGGCCCCCATCTGGGGGCGCTCGACAGGAACCGGCCACCCAGGATTCACATTTTTCAACCGCGGCGGTGCGCCTCTCACATTCGATCCCTTCAACCGGCTTGACCGGCAAATGAATGCCCATGGCTTTATTTTCGGCCCCACCGGATCGGGCAAGTCCGCATCCCTGACAAACGTGATCTGCCAGATGCTTGCGATTTACGGTCCTCGGATGTACGTCGCCGAGGCCGGTAACAGCTTCGGCTTACTGGCACAGTTCGCACAGAACTTGGGGCTGTCGGTGCATAGAGTGCGCCTAGCGCCGGGTTCCGGCGTGAGTCTTGCCCCCTTTGCAGATGCCATCAAACTGGTCCAGACCCCAAATATGGTCAAAGTCCTCGATGCGGACGACATCGAGGCCTCCGACGCCACTTCCCAGCGCGCAGAGATGGAAGATGAGCAGCGGGACATCCTCGGAGAAATGGAGATCATTGCTCGTTTGATGATTACCGGCGGCGAAGAAAAAGAAGATGAACGCATGACCAGGGCCGACCGAAGCGCCATCCGACAAGCCATTCTTGCCGCTGCCAATACCTGCGTGAAGGCGGGGCGCGTCGTGTTGACCCAGGATGTGCGTGATGCCCTGTACGAGGCCTCTCGTAACGAAGGAACCCCCGAAACTAGGCGAAACCGGCTTTCGGAAATGGCTGAGGCGATGGACATGTTCACCATGGGTGCGGACGGCGAGATGTTCAACCGCGAAGGCACCCCATGGCCGGAGGCGGACCTGACTGTCGTTGATTTCGCAACATACGCTCGCGAAGGCTATGCAGCCCAGCTTGCGATCGCCTACATCTCAATGCTCAACACAGTGAACAACATCGCCGAACGCGATCAGTACAAAGGCCGCCCGATCGTCAAAATCACTGACGAAGGCCACATCATCACTAAGCACCCCCTGCTGCTCCCCTACGCCATGAAGATCACGAAAATGTGGCGAAAGCTCGGTGCTTGGTTCTGGCTAGCAACACAAAACATCGATGACATCCCAGCCTCCGGTGCACCTATGCTCAACATGATTGAGTGGTGGATGTGCCTCAATATGCCGCCGGATGAGGTCGAGAAAATTGCAAATTTCCGAGAGCTCACGTCAGCACAGAAAAAAATGATCCTTTCTGCAAGTAAAGAGAGCGGGAAATTCACCGAAGGTGTGCTTCTGGGCAAAGGCAAAGAGTTCCTCTTCCGTGTAGTACCACCGAGCCTATATCTCGCCCTTGCCATGACCGAAAGTGAAGAAAAGGCCCAGCGCTTCAAGATCATGCAGGAGCTCGGATGCGATGAGCTTCATGCAGCACTTCAAGTAGCCGCGGATCTCGATCGGCAGCGCGGTATCGCATCGTTCCCCATCAAATTTCCTGAAAACAAGGCCATGGAGCACCAGGCATGAGAGTCCTCAATACCTTGACACAGAATTTAATCGAGAGCTTGACCCAGCTGCTTAAAAGCCCGGGCGAGGATGCCCTGCAGGCGCTCGAGGTGTGTGCCCCTGTACTGATCGAAGAGCTGCAACAGATCAAAAGTAATGCTCTTGATCGACGCGAAGTGATGCCACGGATTCAGTCAGCGCTGAATGAGTGGTTACAGCGACACCCACAACAGGAAGAAGCCGTTAAGGACCTTCTAGCGGCCCTGGAACGACAAAAGCTACTGGCCAAGACCTCTAAGGCTACCGAGGAACCTAAGACATGAACGCAAAGCGTAAGGACATAGTCCTTTTTGCGATCATCGTGGTCATCGCATTAATCACGTTTGTCGTGATTCCTGTGGTGTACCTGTCGAAAAGCAAACCACCAGGTGGCTCGAGCAAGGGGAAAGAGAGTTCCTGGCTCTATGGTAAACCGGATGCCAGGTGGACCATCACCGAGTATGCCGACCTCGAGTGTCCATACTGCAGGACTTACACCCCACAACTCATGCAGTGGATCGATGGGCAAACAGACGTCAACCTCGTCTGGCACCATTTTCCACTGCAGATGCATGGAGCTGCAGCGCTTAAAGAGGCGCGCCTGGTGCAATGTGCCGGCAAACTTGGAGGGGGTAAGGCATTCTGGAATGCGATAGAGCAGGTCCTGCAGCACACGCGGGGCGATGGCCAGGGACTGGTCACGCCTATTGTCCTGTCGGGTATCGACATAGCAGGGCTTGATAGATGTGCGGCTCTCGATACAGAGGTCGCTCAAGAGGTCGATCGGCAACTGCAGTTGGCACAGCAGGCTGGAGTAGCAACAACACCGACAATAGAGATTACTGATACCCAAACAGGGCACTCCGTTCTCCTGGAAGGCCCTGTTGATTAAGCCTCAATCTACTCGGGCATTGAAAGTCCTGTACTCCAGTCAAATCGAAGTTAGGCGCATTCATTCCAGCCAGCGCTCCATTCTCCCCACCAGACATCACCAGATTAAATATTGCCCTGGATTACAGGGACAGCCACATGTGGAAAGAAAGAGCCTGAGGATGAGGCGAATTTTTTCATCGTAAAACATAATTAATTTGTGAATAAGTGTTAACTATATCGGTGATACCTTGATCTGCTTGGGCTTGGGGATACAGCGCAGCAGGGTTTGACGTGAGAGTTTCAGTTCTATGTACATGTGGTGGCACATTGACCACTTATTACCACGCCAATTACTATAAATAATTTATTTGACATGCATCATGTCATGTGCAAAACATTGAATCGTTGCGCAACGAATCTTCTCTAAAACTCAGAAAGGAAAATTAAAAATGGAATCGAAAGTTAATAATGAAGTTGGCTTTGAGCTTGAGTTGGATGCAGAGACTGCGAAGAAATTTTCCGTAATTCTCAATGATGAGAGCCTGATGCATGCTGGATTTGTAGCTCACCAATCGAATAACAACGTATTGACGTTGGAGCTGGGCGAAGAAACTAAAGCCGCAGCATAAAAAAACGGGAGGGAAGTAATTCCCTCCCGTCTTCCTTGTGTTGAATTAATTTTCAAGCGCACTTTATCATAGCTCAAGGTTATTTATTATGCAGAGGCTTAGTTCTAGCCTTCGTCGTCGTAGTGCCGAAGAAACGTTAGAGATTATAGCCAGGGATATAGCTCCGAGTTTAGGCATTACTCGAGTGACAGATACAACCTGGCTGGACCGTATTGGAATTCCAGTGTTCGCCAGCATACGACCAACTGCATCGAAAGGGTCTCTATGCGTAAACGCAGGTAAAGGCCTCAGGTCGAAAGAGGCCAAAATAGGCGCCTATATGGAGGCTATAGAGTTCAGCCTTGCACAATATAATGCGGCAGGGCTGGAACTCATAAAAAGCACGCCGCGAATGTTAACTGAGGGTTATGAGGGCCGAATAAACTTTAATCAATTTTGTATGCTGCATGGTTTTTCTGCTAAACCTGACTCTCTTATAATGGCCGTCGAAGTTGAAGACGTACTACTCAAGACCAAAGTTCTCGCTCCTGCAGAGCTAGTATTTATTCCATACTCTGAAAATCCAGGTCAAAAACTTTTTGGAGAAAGCTCCAGTGGCCTAGCTTCAGGAAATGATCTGATAGAAGCTTCGGTTCATGCCGTATGTGAATTAATGGAGCGCGATGTTCAATCGTTTAATCATTTACATGATCGCTCCTGCTTAGTTAACCTCGATCATTGCAGTGAAGAAATTGAAAGCCTGATTAAAAAAATTATCAACGCAGGGCTGAGTCTATCGGTTCGTTATACCGAAAACTGTTTTGGTGTAGCGTACTTCCAGGCCTTCATCATGGAAGAATCTCCTCTAGCTCCGATATCTGTTGCTACCGGTTCAGGATTGCATCCCATTAAGGAAATAGCCTTAATTCGGGCTATTTGCGAGGCTGCTCAAAGCCGTCTAAGCCACATTCATGGTGGGAGAGACGACATTATTGAGCGTGTTAAATACTTCAAAGAGAAGGGCCGTTCGGTCGAATTGAAGGCTATCTCACGCCTTCGAGACGTGGCCGTCTCTGGGCATCAAATCGATTACTCTTCAATCGACTGCCAGCAAGACCAAATTTCTACGATAGAGACGGCCTGGGAATTTCTAATCGAGAAATTGCAGCATGCAGGAATGAATACTGTGCTGAGGGTATTGCTCAGTAAAGAATCAGATGACATCGCCGTGGTTAGATTAATTATTCCAGGACTTGAAGCCTTCGAGCCTGGTTTGAAAAGGGTTGGTCCGAGGTTGAGTATGTATGTCAAACAAAATACATGAGATGTGCACACTATTTGTTGGCCCCTCCTTGCAAGGAATAGACAGCAAATTATTAGCTCATGAAAATCTTATTGTTAGGCCTCCCATCAGGCGTGGTGATATAGAGAGCTTGATAGAGCAGTCGCCCCCGTCGAATATAGCTATTGTTGATGGCATATTTCATGCACACCCTGCTGTTGGTCATGCCGAAATACTTAGTGCCTTGAGAGCAGGATGGAAAATTTGGGGGTTGTCTTCCATGGGAGCAATTCGCGCCTGTGAAATGGACATATTGGGAATGAAAGGATTTGGTGATGTATATCGTCAGTTCTCTAGCGACCCAAACATGTCTGATGACGAAGTCACACTAATACATCAAGAACAAGAGCCCTTCCTTTCTATTAGTGAACCAATGATTCACATAAGATTTTTTTTAAGACACTGGCTCAACGAACGCATAATTACGGTAGAGCAAGAACAGAGCTTAATTCATAAAATAAAGAATATGTGGTATGGATATCGCACGCTCAAATTCTTGAGAGAAGCTTTGCTGGAGCTTCCCGTAGCCGCAGAAAAAATTGATATTGCTCTAAAAAACTTTTCTACCTATAGAATTAAGAGTTTGGATCTAATCGAATTTCTGAAACTGCAACCATGGACGAGGACGGTAAATTAGAATGTCACCATCAGAAATATTATATGAAATAAATGGCTTGCCTTTCGTAAACCCTTTATTCAATAGCAAAAAGCTGTTAACGCTTGTGGCCATTGTACGTAGAAACATTGATGGAGGAGAGCTTCCTTTAGCTGCATATTTACAACCAGACGTTGCTACCGCCCTGTATGGCCGACATGTTGTAGGGGCTCCGGAATTCCCACCTCATCAAACACTTTGCAGTGCAGAACGGTTTATGTTAGAGGAAGCCACAAACAATATTAAGTCTATGTTTCCAGAGTGGGCCACCCTACTGGATATTCCGTTAAACACATATAGGCTAATGAATAACCAAGTAAGCCTGACTAACCCCGTACTGCCTCAACAAATGTTTCTCGGAGAAACCGCCTTTACTAGTATGACCGACCTTGAAGAGCTGCTGGTACATGAGCTGTCTCATATCTGGTCGAGTTTGATTGCGGAGATTTACGACTTCCAAATTAAAGAAAGCTCAAATAGCTACATACTGCCATCAGGAACTGGCGGTAAAAACCCCAGGGGAGTATTACTAGCCTGCCTATTTGCGGTCAGCGCTGTAAACTATCACCAACGACTACTTGTTAGTGGTTCCGTACGAGCTCGCCCTGAGAGGCTTGATTATTTGCATCAGTACTTTATCAGAAGTCTAGCCACCCTTCAGGCTTCAGAGGAGCTGTCCGAGATTGGAAAGCTGATTACCTCTAGACTGGACGTGTTTTCTAGCGAACTAACAATTGATATAAATCAAGGATAACTATGGCCATCGTACATTTCCCCCGGCAATTTCTGTCCTACACCGACCAGCATAAAACGCACTGTGTCGAAGGCTTTTCTCTTAATGAAGTACTAAAAAATCTGACCGTGCGATTTCCAGCTCTGATTGGCCCGGTTTTTTCACAAGATCTACATCCACTGCCCTTTGTAGGACTGTTTGTTAATGGCCAACCCGTGGCTAATGAGCATGATTACCCTAGCCCGTTAGATCGTAACACACAGTTGGTCATAATCAACGCTGTAGCAGGAGGTTGATATGCAATGCGACATTAAAACTGATAAATCCCGTTATTCTCGTCAAACAATATTGAGCGAAGTTGGTACAGAAGGTCAAAATCTTCTTAGAAATAGTAAGGTTCTAGTAATTGGTGCAGGAGGTCTAGGCTGCCCAGTGCTTCTATACTTGGCGGGGGCTGGCGTTGGAACAATCGGTATTATTGATAATGACATAGTCGATGTGAGTAACTTGCATAGACAAATCATCTACACGACCGATGATGTTGGTGATCTTAAGGTTCTGGCGGCTCAGCGTCGTATCAAACAATTGAATCCTGAAATTTCTGTCCGGACAGTTTCCACATTGCTGAATACGGACAACGCTCTATCAACATTATCGGAGTACGATATAATCGTCGACGCAACTGATAATTTTGATGCTAAATATCTTATCAGTGATGCCTGTGTTGAGTGCAAAAAACCAATGGTCTATGCCTCGATCAGTCAGTTTGAAGGTCAAGTATCGGTATTCAACTACTACGACCGACACACCCAACAGTGGGGGCCATGTTTCCGAGATCTATTTGAAACACCACCTCCACCGCACTTAACACAAAACTGCTCAGAGGCTGGTGTTCTAGGTGTCATACCTGGTTTACTCGGTTGTTTTCAAGCCAACGAAGTACTTAAGTTGATACTATGCATTGGGGCCCCCTTGAGTGGTAAATTATTGTCTATTGACTGCTTAGGCAACGTATCTCACCTGCTAAGTGTTAATAAGAAACCTAGAGCCCAACATCTTACAAAAAATCTTGGCCTAACAAATGCTCCAACTTTGAAAGACAGCGAATTATTGTCTGCTGATAAATTACATGAATGGATATTAAACAAGGATTCAATTCAACTTATCGATGTTCGTGACGTTAGCGAACATCAACAAGGCTCATTGGGCGGCAGCCTAATCCCGCTTCAAGAAATTATTAATCGTTTGGAAGAACTCGATACCACACGGCGCATTGTTTTTTATTGCAAGTCTGGCGCTAGAAGTAAAGCTGCACTACTAACAGTTCGTAATGCAGGTAAAAAGGCGGAGCTTTATAGTCTTGAGGGTGGCATAGAGCGATATCTGACTATGCATCCAGAGGATCGCATCCACCTTAGTTAATTTAGAATACCTGATTACATATTAATCACACCACAATCAAAGGTGCATTAATGAGTGCAAGTTTCTCGGGCATTAGCTGGGGTTTTCTTACTATCGATCGACGTTTACTGAAAGTACAACTCAGCTTTTTACTGATGGTGCTTGGGGGCAGGTGTAATCAGCTGGCGGTAGCGTGGTGGGCTCTACAAGAAACTGGCTCTGCACTTTATTTTGCTAATATGATTGCTTGTGCTATCACGGTAGAGGTATTGGCCAAACCACTCCTCGGTTGGCTAGGGGATAAGTACAACAAAATTACAATCATAAAAACCGCTTCATGGATCAGCTTACTGACTACTCTATTGATGGTACTGTTGTCGCTCATAGGGGAGTTCAATCCTTGGATGGTTGGTGTGCTGATGCTGATCAGCAGCGCGATTGTTGGAATACGCGACCCTCTTCAATCGTCGATTATTCCTTTGTTTGCAAATGATGATCAGGTATCTCTAGCTTTTCGTAGCAAAAGTGTGATGTCGTCATTTTCTATTTTGTTAGGACCCGTGCTCGCCAGTGGGCTGATCTATGGAGTCGGCGTCACGTTTGCTTTTGTCGCAGATTTTTTTGCAGTTCTTATTGCGGGAATATTGATTGCAACTATCCCGAGTCACATAGGCGCCTCTGTTCAGGACGAAAGAAGTCAAGGCAGCGGAGGTATCAGTATGATCTATGAAGGATTCAAAGTGGTTTATGGTGTAAAGGTTGAGTTTTACCTCGCCGTTATTGCAATGATGATAAACTTTGCCCTTTTCCCGTTCTTCACTATCCTTATTCCGCTATACGTTAAGAATGTCATGCAGTTCCCGGTGACTTACATTGGTCTCTTCGACTCTTGCTTCGGACTAGGTATTTTGGCGGGAAGTTACAAAATAATAAGCTGGATGTCTGACAAAATTCCACGTGACTTATGTGTATCTTCTGGCTTTGCTTTACTAGGGTGTAACCTATTGGTAGCTGGCAGTGTTTCATCTCCACTAATTGTATCTATTGCATTTTTTTGGGGAGGTGTAGGGCTAATGCTAATAAATATCCCAACGTCTGCCGTCAGGCTGCTTGCAACTCCCAAAAACTATCGTAATCGTATATTTGCCACAGTCTCCTTTTTGTCTGCGGCAGCTAGCCCAGTGGGAAGTTTCGCCATGAACACTCTAATCGAAAATTTTGGAGTGACACTAACAATTACACTACTGGGCGGAATGGTTTTATTATTGTCCCTACTGGTTTTCTTGATACCCGATTTCAGAATTTTCATGCGATCCCAAGACACACAGCTTACTGACGCCTACCTAGAAAAATACCCCACAGCCTTTTCGAAATAATCTGCCTTAGCGTTTCTCGATTTTAAAAATGGAGTTTTATTTAGTTATGCAGAGCGCAAAAGAACGATTTGAGCCTGTTCAATCTGAACAAATTTTCTGCGGTCAATATTATGACGAAATGGGATGTGTCGGATTCTTAGGGGACTCGTCCAAGACTAAAATATCGGTTCTAATGCTTGGGCTTTCGGACGGAGTGGCACTTGCCCCGATCGCTGCCAGCACAAGAGTCGCCAGCTTGACGGTCGTTGATACTGATAAGACCGCATACGACCGTAGTCTCGATAACCGAAATCAAATTTCAGACCACATTGATTTTTACAGCGTTGTGGCTGACGCCGCGAATTTTTTGGAGATAACTCCTGATCGGTATGACGTAATCATTGTCGACCTTTATACCCAGAGCGCATATGCCTCTGTTACATTTGAATACGGATTCCACCAACTACTAAAGAGTCGCCTAAGCCCCCGTGGCCACGTAGTATTCAATGGTTTTGGTGTTCCTATGAATCTTGACCCTTTCAACGGACCTACACCTCAGGCTTGGCTTGCCCATCATCTACAAAAAAGCTGGGGAGATATTCATCATTTATCTCACCGTCGCAATGCGACGTTCATTATTGGTCCACCCATAGCATTTACCCATGGTGCGCCCTCTGTCAGAGAGTCTTTATGTGCCAGTGATCAGCTCTTCATGGATATCATGAACCTTCGTCTACGCTACCTGACACCTACGATTAATTCCTATACATTCCTTAGTTCTCCTGCGTTGGATTTCGCTGGAATTGATCTCGAGGCCAGAAGGCGCTGGAAGAACTCATTGCCGATTTTGTCCAAATTTCTTCCTAATTCGTTGAGTTTGAGCGACACCACAGATCTTCTTGTATTACTGGACAACCCGAATGCTTGCCAAGCACTGCAAGAGCGATTAGTTAAGGAAAAATCTTCTCTTCGCCACACACTAGCGTTATTGGTTGCAGGTGAAGTTAACTTTTCAGACAGGGACATTTCATGGCTACCCGACTGGGTCATCTCAACAATAGAGAATAGTTCCGACATTCACCCGCGAGATTGGCTAGATGGACTATTTCCTTACGCATATGGTGCTATTACCCATAGATCTCGAGGAGATCTGACCAAACTAGATGGATTCCGCCGAGCATTAACTCGATTATCATCAAAGGTTGATGGCATGTCATTCGCACAGGAAGTAATGGCTTGATAGCACTATTGGAAGAGTGGCAAGCTGCAGGAGTAAACCATGCGGCGCTCGGCATTCAATTTTCACAGCGACCTGCCGCTGAAGTGATTCAGGAAATAGCCGAAGATGCCCTACCGCCCTTTTCATCACTTCAAGGCCCGCCGCCTATTGCGCTAGATTGGTAGAGTTCAAGGCTAAGAGGTGTAATACGTCAGTATGACTTGATGGCCGTAATCGACACCAAAAAATCCCAACGTCTTGGTTATCCATTTTCTACTGCACTCAGTTTTGAGTCGACCCAGGCTGTACCTATCTATTAATGACTAGGTATAGCCCGTATGTTCAAAGTCATACTCCTTATCATCTTCGGTTCACTTGCACTTGGGGACGCTCAAGCTGAAGCCTGGGCAGTCACCGACTCCGCTCATCCACTGGTAGTTCCTGCAGGCGTTCAGGTTCGCGTCATTCTGCTGGATGACCAGGAGCGCCTAGAAAACCAGCTATCACGTAACCTTCCCCCCAATCCCCAGCAGGCCACAATCGCTGCTCAACGAATGATGAAGAGCGCAGAGGGCATCCGCCTAATCGGGGAGTTGGCCAAGGCGCAGCAGGGGCTGACTGATGCCTGGAGTGCCGGCATTGAGAAGATCCCGGCTGTAGTAGTCGACCGAAAGTACGTTGTCTACGGCCAACCTGACGTTGCAGTTGCCTTGAAAGCGATCGAGCGATCGAGGAGGCAGCAATGAGATCTCGCACGTGGGCATTTGCGCTGACTGCGCTCACTTCATTTCCAGCATCAGCCGCGATCAACACGGCGGCAATCGTGGCGTCTACTACCTCCCCGACCTGCCTGGATTATCGGGTTGTTGGGATCTGCTACTGGCTGCTGTGTACGCCCTTTGGTTGCAAGGTCAAGACCTCGGTCAAGGTCCGTCACTACGTGCCCGACGCCGTTGTGTCGGCCTACGCCAATACCGGCGAAAACCCATGGGTGGAAGTCAGCCCGATGGGTATGCCGAATCCCACAGCGCAAGCCGGGAACAACGGAACAACGAACCACAACGCCGAAAACAACATCTCGAAGTTCAAAAACGCTGACGTAATCGGGCACCCAGGTGGGGCTGTTTTCAGCAAGTTTGCCGCCGCTTCGGGCTACGCATGCCCAGGTGCCACCCTCCCCTTCGTTCCTTACATGCTCAGTACCCTCGACACCCTTGCATGGCGCCATGGGCTCCCCGAGGTCGTCTATCCAGAGGCCCTGATACCTGGTCTGAGGGAGGTTGGCGGCCTCCTGTCCGCGAACATGTGGGGAAGCATCTACCCGCGCAGCGGATTCATTCACCAGAGTGACGACTTCAAAGCAGCAGCGGTGATCGCTCAACGTGCCGGCGATATCACAACACGTGTGGGTCAACCGCACGTCTACGTGCCAATGCGGACATTCCCAATGCCTGGCTACTGGCCTGCCGGCGAACTCCTCGAGGACGACTACTCGACCGGAAAGTGGCAGCAGCTCACGCCGTCCCTGAGCCTTACCTGCGCAACATTTCCTACCACCGGGTGGGGAATAGGCACAGATATGGAAGCGGCCAATGGCGCTTATGCCTGGGCTCTCTGGCGCCCCTACTCGTGCTGCCAACGGCGCGGGCAAATTTTCCTCGGCAGCACCGACTTTCAATAACTCAGCGACGGACGTGAAGAATGAAGAAGATGACCCAAGCTATCGGATTAGCCATCAGCTTGAGCGGTACCGTGGCTTTTGCGGCTGACCCAATCAAGGTTGAGTCTCAGGGCAGCGTGATTGGCGACGACGTGCTGTACAGCATCGGCGGGGGCAGTGCTGTGAGCATGGGTAGCGCCGGGCAGATGGAAAGCATCACCGTCGGAGCTGGATGGCAGAACAACCTGATCTGCGGAAACATGGACTTGAGCCATACCCTGGAGAACCAGCTAAACGGCGCCACGCAGGGCTTTCAAAACATCATGAGCAATGTCATCCAGAGTGCTACAGGCGCGGTGATGTCGCTGCCGGCATTGATTCTGCAAAGAGCAAACCCCGCACTGTACAACCTGCTGACTAACGGCATCCTGCAGGCGCGCCTCGACTACGATCGATCGAAGGGCACCTGCAGGGCAATGGCCGAACGCATGGCCGACATCGCCGGCGGCCAGGCTGGATGGGGGAAGGTCGCAGAAGGACAAAAAATGGGACAGGCCTTGTCCTCGGGGAATGACGCTGTTGCCGTCGTTGACAAAGTTGAAAACGGCCCAGGTAACTCCGGGGTTACATGGGTAGGAGGTGAACAAGCAGGCGGCTCAGGACAAAAACCCATCAAGGTTGTGAGCGACGTCGTCAAAGCCGGCTACAACCTACTCAATGGCCGCTCAGCTACTGAGACCTCCCGCGTTCAACAATCGAACTGCTCGAACGGCCTGGTGTGCGGTTACTGGGAGTCTCCTACCGAAGCCGCGCAGTTTGCGAACCGGGTCCTGGGCGAGCAAGAAATCAAAACCTGCGAAGGCTGCTCCAGTGCCTCAACACCCGGCGTGGGGCTCACGCCACTGATCCAGGAAACATATGATAAAAAACTGACAGCCATCCAGGATCTGCTGAAACCTGGAACACACATCACTTCAGAAAAACTGAGAGAGGCCAGTAGCGACTCTCTGCCAATTACCCGCGGTGTGATCAACGCACTGCGGGATGAGCGCGATCAAGCAGTGCTGGCACAGCGTTTGGCATCCGAAGTAGCGCTCTCAGACATTCTCGGCAAAGCGCTGATGTTGAATCGCATGCTGATCACTGGATCTCGAGAATCGAACGTCGCCGCGAACAATCTGGCCGTGGAACAGACAACCACCCAATCCGAGGTTCTGCAAAAAGAAATCGAAAACCTCAAGTTTGAGCTGGATCTTCGGCGCGACCTGGCGAACAACTCACCGATGGCGATCATTGAACGCGGTAAGACTCGCGCTGAGAACTCCCGGACGATCTACCAAGCTGCTCCCGAAAGCGATCGCCTGCAACAACTGCAGAAACCTGCAGGCAGGGAGTAACTCATGAGCCTGCCAGAGGACCTCGAGAAGAAACCCACGGTACTAAGGCGCCTGGCGGGAGGCCTGGCTCTGTGTGTGTTTTTAATGATTGTGTGCGTTGTGATCAGCCTGATTGCACTCAACAATCTCGGTGCCATGGAGACCTGGTCGACATGGCGAAGCAATAACTACCTCACGATGCTGCTGTGGAGGCTGCTCCTTTACAGCCTCATCGTCGTCGCCTGGCTGCGTTTGAAGCGAGAGCTACCCCCACCATCTGCACAAGCCCAAAAGCGCTTCATACGTGTCGAAGGGCTCGTTCTGATGTTGTTCCTGGTGCTTGAGATCAGTAAGGCGCCGATCCCCTGGGAGGATGTTCTATGACCCTCTACACGAACGACTACCTGGAATTTTACCTGACACTGGTCGGCTGGCTGATCAACAACGGCATCTGGGACATGATCTCTGACACCGGCCTGTTCGCTCTCCCCTTCTTGATCATCGTCGTGAGGGAATGGATCAAGGTTCGCCAGGAAGGTGCAGATGAAGGCAACAAGGGCGTCTTGTCGCTGGCCAGGATTGAGACCCAGCTATACATCGGTTACGTGGTTGTTTCTCTGTGCGCGATCCCCGTGATGAGTGTGGGCTTCGATACCCTCCAGTTCGACCAGACCAGGGCTAAGCAATGCCAGGTACTGCTGCCGGCCCCAGGGGATACGGGATGGAATACCACATTCAGTTCGCTGACCGGCAAGAGCGCAAGAATCCCGATCTGGTGGGCTGTGATGCACTCGCTGAGCAAGGGCCTGAATAGCGGAGCGGTAGCGGCGATCCCCTGCGGTACCGACCTTAGGCAGATGCGGATGGACGTCGACGCAATCCGGATTGATAACCCCTTGCTTGCTCAAGAGGTGGCTGACTTCACACACGACTGCTTCGGCCCTTCCCGGGCGCGCCTCTTCATGCGTCAGCCGGAACTCGGGTCTATCACAAAGGACCCAAAAACCCTGCAGGACCTCAACTGGATCGGTTCACGCTTCCTGCTGAACACATCTGGCTATTACGACACGGACTACTCCAAGACTCCTCGCACAGCATGGCCATACGACGCTAAACGAGACGATGGGCTGCCCCAGGTCACCGGAGGTGGAGGTTATCCGACATGCAAGCAATGGTGGTCGGACGGCAGCATTGGTCTACGAGATCGCCTGCAGGCGCAGGTCGATCCCACCCTGATGAACAAGTTTCTTGGCTGGGCGAAATGGCTGTCTAAGGACGAAGTCACGGACTCAATGATTCGACAGGTCGTCTCACCGTCCAGCCAGGTCAATGGAGACGTGTACTCCGACTATGGTGGCCAGATCGGCGGGACAATGTGGAACGGGCTAGCTCGCGCCGGCGGAACACTCGGAGTTGGAGTGGGCTCACTGGCGTACTTTCCGGGGATGGATATCGTTCGTCAGGCACTGCCGATGGTGATGGCCTTCCTCAAGATGGCAATGGTGATCTGCCTGCCCCTGGTACTGATCATTGGTGCCTACCAGCTGAATGTTGCGATGACCATGTCAGTAGTGTTCTTCGCACTGATCTTTGTCGACTTTTGGTTCCAACTGGCGCGTTGGGTAGACAGCACCATCATTGACGTACTTTACGGCTCAGGCTCACCGCATCTTTCGTTTGACCCGGTGATGGGGCTCAACACAACCACTCAGGATGCAATCCTTAACTTCGTCATGGGGGCCATGTTCATCATCTTGCCGATGTTCTGGATAGCTACTCTTGGGTGGGCCGGAGTACAGGCGGGTTCGGCTCTGAATGGGCTAACCAGAGGAACAGATGCAGTTGGTCAGGCAGGGAGTCAAGGAGGAGGTATAGCTAAAAGCGCTGTAACTTCAGCAAGCAGTCAATGATAAACGCGGCAGGAGCTTGTATCACGGAATGTAGCGAGCTCCTTAATGCTGATCTCGATCGAAACCATCGCGCCGCTCTCCCCACATATTGAGAGGAGCCCCCATAACGCCATCACGACCGTAGGGAGCTCCTTTGTCTTTGACAAAAAGATCCACTTTATTGGTGCCAGCCTTCGAAAAAGCGAAAAGACCGAAACCCAGAGGGATCATCATCAAAAGAGCAGAAAGGATCCAACTGAATGAGTTGACCAGGACGGCGCCAAAGACCACAAGAACGATTGCTCGCTTGATCCAACGGACCATTGGGTTGCGATCATGCAGACAGAATCGTGCCGCAGTCCCCAGTGCGCTACCGAGGCGATGAGCAAAGGTTGTAGTGGCTGCAGCTGTCATGATTTGTGTATCGAGTCCGTAAGAACACCATATTTTGAGGTATACGACACCTTTGGTGTTTTAGCAAGGGATATGGCGTAAAATGCCATGCCACCCGTCACGCAGGACACCCTCATGGCCACACACAACATCATAGTCCCCAACCCCATGGAACAGTCCATAGACCAGTTGGTAAAGGATGGTCGCTACCAGAACTTCAGCGAGGTCGTGCGCGCCGGCCTTCGAATGCTGCTCGAGCATGAAGCATCGGAGTCCGCCAGGCTCGAAGGCCTACGTAACGCGACATCGATCGGCATCATGGAGCTTGAGTCTGGACAGTTTGATGCTGTAGCTGTTGAGGATCTGGAGGCTTACTTCGAGAACCTGGGCCAGCTGGCAAGCGAAAAAGAATGAGCCAGCTCCAGGTACACATTTCGAAGCAGGCCCGAACTGACGTCATCGACATCCTACGGTACACAGAAGTGAGGTTTGGCGAGGGTGCCCGTCGTCGGTACCAGAGTCTCCTGCAAAACACTTTTCGATCCATTGGAGAGGAGCCTGAGAGGTTGGGCAGCGTCACTCACGAGGAGATCTCGCCAGGCCTGCGAAGCCTGCACCTGTTCTTCTGCAGATTGGATAACACTGAAGGCCGAGTTGTAAGGCCCAGACACATCGTGTTTTATCGATGCAATGAGGATCAGGTCGTTGAGGTCGTGCGAGTCCTGCATGACGCAATAGAGCCCACACGACGTCTGAAATAAACAAACAAGTTCGGTAGAATTAAGCCTGATTGGGCGCTAGCGCTGTGCATAAACTGTTATTGATATAAGAGCAGCCCAACCAACCATTGCTAAGCGAGAGTCAATGCGCATGAGTATCCGCTTGAAACTCAGCATTGAAATCAAAGTTTTTCAGCCGTTCCAGCAAATCCTGAAATGCCTCTTCACCAGCTATTATGCGGGCAAACACAGCGCATTGGCATAGTAGAGAATCTAGCAATAACCGCCTATCTGCTTCAGACTCAAATCGGTTAACGCCACTGAGAATCAACTCATAAGCCGTTTCAGCGTAGATACTTGGCTTGGTCTGACTATCGAAATGCTCCATACCGCTTCCTCCTCCCTGAGTGGCTCTTCTACGCCGTCATCAGAGAATTGGATGGCGGCGACCCGTAGGGGTGAGAAACCGGCTGATACCAGACCGGCCAGACGCGAACGCCTGCCCTACGGATCGCCATAACGCGACCCGCTGGTATCAATTCGGGTTCTCACACCCGGCGCCGATATGCGGCGCCCGGTAAGGATTACACATGAGCGTTCGTCGCCGCAACCAGAAATGCGGTAACCGATCTAGACAACTGCTGTTATGTCGATGGAAATAATTACGATCACTTTCTACACATGCACGATAGATAAACTGCTTAAATTAGGCCGTAGCGAAGGGTTATCCCGCCAAATGAGCTTGAAAACTCATATATTGGAAAACCAACAACACTCCCTGCAACTCAGCGTTTTAAATAACATTCTTCCCCATAAACCATAAAAGGAAATGGCCCAGAGCAAATGGATTTGAACAGCTAATGGAATGGATAAGAATGGTAAAAGCCTTACCTGAAAGGGCCGCTGATAGCGGAAAAATGGACTAAGCGTCTGGCTAACACACCTTCAATGCTGATGCGTAAGGTGTAGATTTTCACGGATTAGAGCTGACTTTCCTTTATCCAGGCATAGAGGCTTAGGGCTCAATAGCTTTACCTAAGAGATACCATCCAAATCAAAGTTATAGCCTTCCGATGCATGCCCTTCAATCAACACTAGCCTTCCTGTGACAACATTGACTTTGCAATGGAAGCTATTTCACAAGCATGATGATGGATGAAAAAGTGGCCACCACTAAGAAGATTTTTGCTAAAATGAGAGGTTGTATAATCCCTCCATGAATCGATTTCGCCTGAAAAATTTTCTTCCGTCCCCATTAGCACACACAGGGGAATATCAACTGACTCAAAGTTATAGCTACCTGCACGCTCCGCCACTTCAAAATCAGCCCTAATAACAGGCTCAAAAAAAGAGAACAACTCGGAATTATTTGTAATGCTATCAGGAAGGCCGCCAAGTTCAAGCAATACCTGCTTGAGCTCCTGGGTCTCGAGGAAAGCGGTGTTCTTATACTTAACTAATCTCGGCCCCGCATGCCCGGTAAAAATAAGAGCTGATGGCCTTCTTTCATAAATTTCTAGCATTCGCGCAACCCTCAGACCGAGAATGGCCCCCATACTATGTCCATATAAAATAAATGGGCTCCCACTGAGTCGAGATACAATTTGCTGAAAAATGTCTAGAGCAGCAACCTCAAAGCCTCGAATAAGCGGTTCAGCTATTCTCTTCCCTCTTCCTGGCAACTCTACTGCTACAACATCAAAGTCGGTCAACTCAGGCTTCATAAACTGATAGGAGTAGCAGCTTCCACCCGCAAAATGCAAAGTGAATATTTGTGGCTTCTTCACAAACATAGGATCTCAACCTTACCAAATAGGCCGTGCATCGCGCCGCAATGCACTGCTATTCAGAGTTATTTAGGAGTATGTACAGAGATACCCATAAAATCCAAATACCTTGAAAGAAGTGACTTATCGATTGGAGGCGTTTCTATTCCACTTCCTTTAAGAAACTCCGAAGTATTCTTCCTGTCAAAGTAGTAAGTCATTTCATAAGACTCGACGAGAGATTTACCTGGAGCGACCTCCTCGGTGAACAAACTTAACAAGCTATACAGGGGGCTATGTTCATTATCCCTCCATTGATTTAGCCATTCACGGTAATGTATAGGGCGGAGCTTTATCCCGAAATACTCTTTTATTTTCTCAAAAAACTCAGAAAGAGAGATGTCATGCACGGGTTCAGGAACGAGGTGAAAAAACTTACCAGGAGACTTTTTATTTTGAGAAATATGTACAATGGCCTTTGCTACAAAGTCCACAGTCACCAGTTGATCCTTAAGCCCCATGATCATGGGGTAGGTCCCGAGAGCCACACAGCATCGGACTAAACTTCCCCACCACTGGTTCATTTCTGTAGCACCGCTATCACTCTGACACATGACAAATCCTGGTCGAATGCCAATAACAGGTAGTCCTTTCTTTTTTGCCTCCTCTAAGATATTTTCCATTACCCACTTACTTCTTACATAATTGGTATCCCTACAAACCGCGGGTAGATTCTGATGAATATCATCATCTTCACACATCCATGTTTTACCTGTGATCAGATGCCCCCAACTAAAAACGGCTATCGTGGAGCACGCAACTAGATATTTCAACTTTGATGTCGTCGCAAATCGAATAATTTCCTGAATCCCATTTACGTTGTCCGCACTCATCTCGGCGTAAGGTTTAACATAGTTAACATTTCCGCCAATGTGATAGATAACTTGAATTTTTTTTGATGTATTTTCAAAGTCGGAATCCGACATACCCAGTTGTGGATGAGTAAAATCCCCCAGGATTGGAGCAATTCGGCTAGATTGCTCTTCTGGCCAAGAAATCCTATATTTATTCAAGGTGGATTTTATCCTATCAATAGCATGTTTGGTGCTTCCCGCCCTAACCAAGCAATATATTTTTGCCGATGTTTTTTCTAGCAACTCCAACAACAAATGCACTCCAACAAAACCAGTTACACCAGTTAGTAGTATATTTTCCGGACTGGCTAAAACATCAGAATCAATTTCTGTCGGGAATCCATAGTCTGCCGCAAGTTTAATGTCGCCAAGCAACACTCTTTTGGATTCATGCATTTTTTCTTCAAACGTGAGTGGGCGTTTTTTTTCGCGAAGTTTTATTTCTTGCGCCAACTGTTCAATACAGGGGTAGGTATAAAGATCAACCAGTGTCAGTTTGCTTCGTATCGACTCTGGCAGCGAGGTAAATGCACGAACAACCGCAACCGAGTTTCCTCCGATCTCAAGAACATTATCTTGAGCCTTAATGTCATCTGACTGTAAAACATGTTTCCATATCGCAATAAGCATCCCTTCAACATCATCTTCCGCTACATCATCTAACGAAAGCTCCTCTTCCTTCATCAAGGACTGAAGTGCTTTTCGATCGATTTTTCCACTGGCCGTCTGCGGAAAGTAGTCCAAGATAAAAATCTTGTCGGGAACCATGTAGGAGGGAAGAGTATTCTGGAGTGCCTTCCTGATTTCCAACTTTACTTTCACCTCATCCTTTGAATGGTGATCCGACAGCGTAACAAAAGCTGCCAATACGGGTTGCCCCAACTCCTTATTCACCACTACAACAGCAGACTCTCGGACATTCCTGATCCTATTGATTGAGTTTTCGATCTCACCAGACTCAATGCGAAAGCCTCGAACCTTGAGTTGCGTATCGTTCCTGCCTATGTATTCAATATTTCCATTTGGCAATAGTGTCACAATATCGCCAGTCCTATAGAGTCTCTTGCGTTCACTTTTTCCAGTTATTGAGTTAATTACTTCAATATATAGAAATTTTTCTTCCGTTAACTCTGGCCTATTCAAGTAGCCTTTGGCAAGTTGCGCACCACCAATGAAAAGCTCACCTGATGAGCCGGCAGGTGAAGGCTGGAATTTTTCATCTAGCACATAAAAATCAACACCTGAAAGAGGACTGCCGATATTTTTAACGCTTTGTCCTGCCACATATTTATGACAAGTAACAGCAACTGTTGTTTCAGTTGGACCATAAAGATTGTACATCTGAAGCCTACTAGCCCAATACAGGAACACGTTATCCGCACACGCCTCACCGCCTACGACAATACTTTTAAGCTCCCCTATTGGGTGACCAGTCGGAAAAGTAGCAAGAATGGTCGGAGTAATCATTGGGATGGTATCAATTTTATTCATCCTAATGTAATCCAATAACGCCTCACCCAACAACTTATTATTCGGGTAAAGATACAATGTCGCGCCCATTAGGAGTGGCATCCACGTATCGACAAATGAAGCATCAAATGTATAAGAGAGAATTTGTATCGCTGTGTTCTCTGATGAAAAATTGATCGCTGGCTGAATATTTTCGATAAAGCTCGCTATTGCACTATGCTGGACAGCTACTCCTTTCGGAATCCCAGTGCTTCCGGATGTATATATCACATACATTAAACTTGATGACGGTATCTCCTTCAGAAGATTACTGATTGTTTGTCTATCAATTAGAGCCTTTTCCCAATCACTGTCGGGAATAATCAATACCCCTCGAAAAGTGAAAAATTTATGCTCATATGCTTTTGATGTAATTACCAGTTCCGCTTGTGCATCCTCAAGTATAAAATCAAACCTTGCAGTGGGATAATCAGGATCAAGCGGCAGATAGACGGCGCCGACCTTCACTATCGCCATCATAAAAACAACTCGACTTATTGACTGCTCAACACACACCGCGACGATATCGCCAGCCTCGACGCCGCGTTCGATCAAGTGCCTTGCCAGCCGATTTATTTTCTCGTTTAGGAGGCCGTAAGTTATACTGTCCGAGCAGTGATATAATGCAATTTTGCTTGAGTGCAAATTAGCCTGCCTCTCAAACATATCGACAATAGTTAGGTTCCTTGAAGTTTCCATATAACACCTCTATCATTCCATTAACTTTATGAATACACTTCGATCGAACAAAATAAGCCGGAGTTAACGGTGCCCCCTTAAAAATCAAGTGCCAAATGAAGAGTATAAAACGTCTTATACGTCATGATTTGCACAACTCTTCTTAGCGACCAAAACGTAATATCCAACCATTAGAAAGTTTAACGAGACAATCTGTTCTTCATAAAGCTCTCAGTTAAGCCCCCACAGAAACTGCCATAAAAGGCATCTATGCAAGTAGGATTTTTTCGCTATTAAAAATTTTACATTCATTTCAAAAACCAGTGACTTTTCTTCCGCGTTGTTCTTAAGGAAGGTTCTAGGAATATAAAAAATACGCATCGCAGTGCCGTTTTTACCTGCCGCGACTAGCTACCACGAAAACCGAACCACCAGTCCTTTACCACCGGACATTTGCTATTTGTTAAACGTGAACAGCCAAACGGCATATGAATAGATCCCGCCTAAAGACGACAACTCGCCGGCGCCTATACCCGCGCGATCATTAGTTGTTCGAAGAACGGTGCCCGCAGGCCGTCCGTGCGCCCGGCGAAGTAGCGCTGCTCCAACTCGGCCGGAGCGACCAGTAGCGCCTCGGTAAACCCCAGCTCCAACAGCCAGTGCTGCAACTGCCCGGGGTCGAAGCGGCTGATCCAGGGTTCGCCGCGAGCGGCCGCCAGGCTGGAAAACACCTGCACCGCCTCCTGGTCCAGGCCATCGAGCCCCGGATCCTTGATGATGAAACTCATCACCAGGCCACTACCGACCGGGAGCGCCAGCACATCTTCCAGGGTGCGCTGGATCGCCGCCCGCTCCAGGTACTGGGTGACGCCGAGCCAGGACAGGAAGGTCGGCACTTGGGGATCGAAGCCGACGGTTTCCAAGCCCTGGCGCAGGGTCATTCGTTCGAAATCCATGGCACAGAAACTGAGGTTGCGCGGTATGCCGATGCGCGCCGCGTGCAGGTAATCGCGCTTGCATGCCTGGGAGGCAGGGTGGTCGACCTCGATCAGGCGTATGCCCCGGGCCCAGTCGGGCTGGCGATAGGCGAAAGTATCCAAGCCCGCCCCGAGCATCAGATACTGCCCTGCCCCAGCCGCTACTGCTCGATGCAGTTCGTCTTCGGCCAAGCGATTGCGCATGACGAACAACGCCCGGGCCAGGCACTGCACCGGCCCTTGGAAGTCGTCGGCCCGGGCCTGGATCTGCGCCGCACTGGAGCCCTCGACCAGGCCGACCACCACCGGGTCGTCGACCACCTTGGGGTGCTGGTCAAGTACCTGGTGGGCGGCACGGGCGATGGAGGTGTAGATCGCGGTCCAGCTGGCCGTTGCATTCTGCATGGCGGTTTCCTGTCGGTTGCATGAGAAATCCACCGGCCCCGGCAACGCCGCCTGGTCTGGCAGGTGCCGGGCCGGCTTGCCTTACTGGCTAGGCCAGTGCCTGGCGCACGTAGCGGGCAATGGCCTCCACGGTCGGGTGGTTCCAGATGAGCGTGGGCGGCAGGTCGATCCGGTAGCGCTGCTTCAGGCGAATCCGCAGTGCGACGCTGAGCAGCGAATCCATGCCCTTCTCCACCAGCGACCGCTGGGGGTTGATGTCCTCGGGGGCACAACGCAGTTCAGCCGCGATCAACGCCTGGATGTCTTGCGCCAGCCACTGCCCAAGCTGCTCGTCGGGCACCGCGCGCCAGGGATCGACTGACGTCACTTGCGCCGCCTCTTGCGCGGCGTCGCACAGCAGCCTGCTCAACACCGGCAGTGGCTGGCCGAGGTCCGCCGAGCGCTGCACGCGAAATACCGCCGCATAGGGTGCACCACAGTCCTGGGCCAACTGCCAGGACGACAGTGCCGTGGGGATACTCAGAGCCCCCAGGCCATTGGCCGCGCATTCGCGCAGGGTCGCGTCGATATTGCTGGACATCCCCAACTGCTCCCAGGCCATCCAGGCGATGCTCAGGGTCCGTTGACCGTCCTGCCCTGCCCGATACCTGGCGAAGCCATCCATGAAGGCATTCGCCGCGGCATAACCGGCCTGCCCCGAGGGGCGCGCCAGCTGCCCGCTGGAGGAGAACAGCACCAGGAAGTCCAGGCTCCCGGGAGGAAACGCCCGCTCCAGGGCCAGGGTCCCGGTGACCTTGGCCCGCAGCACCTGGGACAGGCTGGCGCGCTGCAGATGCTCGATCATGCCGCCCTTGAAGACGCCAGCGGCGTGCACCACGCCGCGTATCGCCGGCAAGCCCAGGGCCGACTCGGACAACGCCTCGGCCACCTTCGCCGTATCGGCGATGTCCAGCGCCAGGGGCAGCACCGTCACGCCCTGGCGCTCCAGCGCACGAATGCCGTCGATCACCAAGCGTTGTTGCGGATCCTGCAGCGCGGGCCAGGCGCTGCGTGCCGGCAAGCCTTGGCGGCCGATCAGCACCAGGCGCCGTGCACCCTGGTTCACCAGGTGCTGGGCGGCCTGCAGGCCCAGGGCGCCGAAGCCGCCGGTGATGGCGTAGGTGGCGTCCGGAACGCATTGCGGCTTGCCCTTGGGGCCTGGCGCGACTGCCTCCTGCAAGCGCAGGACCTGGCAGGCCTGGGTACCGATGGCCAGCACATCCTCGCTCTTGTGCCCCAGGGCGCCTCGTAGCAGGCCGAAGGTGCTGTCGCTGTTCAAGGCTGCCGGATCGATGTCGATCAAGCCTGCCCAGAGGCCTGGCTGTTCGCCGGCGACAATCCGCGCCACACCCCACAGCGGCGACTGGGCCAGGGCGGTCCGGTTGGCCATGGCCTTGACTCCGAAGGTCACGCAACCCAGGCGCAGGGATGGCTGCTCCAGGGCCAGGCGCTGGACCTGCTGCGTAGCTTGCAGCAGGCGCCAGGCATTGGCCTCGACCGCATCCGACAACGCCTCATCGTCTGCCGGTACGCTGCCGAGCACTAGCACCAGCGTCGGCTGTCCATTCAAGCGCAATTCGGCGCCGTCTCGTACCCGGGCATGCTCGATCCCGGCCCGGCGCAGCCCCAGGGACAAACGCTGCGCGGCATCGTCGTCCGATCCGAGGAGCACCAACTGCGGCAGCGGCTCGGTGGGGGGCTCGAAGCGACAGATCTCCCAATCTTCGACGAACACCGTCGCACTGCTGCCGTGGGCCAGTTCGTCCTGGCGGTCCACCGTCATGAACACCAGGCCTTCGATGCGCGCGGCCAGCTCTCCCCGCTCATCGAGCACCAGCAGGTCGATGGGCTGGCGCTCGCCAGTGCGCGGCGCCAGTTCGGCGAACAGGGTAAAGATCTCCGGTGGCGTGGGCCTCGCGCACAACGAGGCGATAGCCGCCGGCATGCGCAACAGATCGTCATCCGGCAACAACAGCGGCAGGCTGGTCAGCGCGGCATCCAGCACCACCGCCCAACTGTTGGCCTGGCTCGGGCCGAGCTGCGCCTGGATCGTCGCCATCAGCCGGCCCGGCCCGCGCCGCAACGAACGGATATGCCACCGGAAGCCGTAGTCGGCGATACCCCGGCGCCGGTACATCGGCTCGAGCTGCGGCCACTCCAGCGACTCGGGGCAGTCAACCTGCCAGGCCGCCACTTCGGGCGCCGGGCCTTGCAGCTCGGTGCTCCAGTCCAGGCTGGCGGTGGTATGGGTCAACCAGCCCATTTCGCGCTCCTGCTCGGATTGCACCGTTTCATCGTCAAGTCGGCTGCACAGGCGGATCTGCTGGCCCTGCCTGACGATCTGGATATCCCGTGTACCTTCCACCGCCACAGGCGTGCGCAACACCACGTCACGCAGGGTCGGCAGATGCCCGTCCCGCGTCCCGGCCTGCATGAAACTGTTCAGCAAGGCCGCCGCTGGCAAGATCTCCACGCCGCAGATCGGATGGCTGCCCGGATAGGGACGCAGTTCGAAATCCAGCCGCGTGCGCCAGATGTCACAGGGCGGCGCACTGCGCACCAGCTGGTGGCTGCCCAACAACGAATGCCGCAGCGGATCGTGGCCCTTGCCCAGGTTGGCCCGCACCGGCAAGGCCGTGGTCCAGTAGCGCTGGTGGTTCCAGCCCATGCTCGGCAGATCGAGCAAGGCTCCCGGAGCCGGCCATTGCAGGTCGGCGCCGTGGCAATACAGACGAGCGAGGCTAGCGAGCAGTTCCGGATACTCCGGCCGCCCCTCCCTGAGGCTCGGGCACACCATTACGTGTTCGCGCCCGCAAGCATCGGCGGTCTCCTTCAGGGCATGGGCGACGATGGGCTTGCTGGACACCTCAAGGTACAGCTCAAAGCCATCCTCCAGGGCTGCCGTCACCGCTTGCTCGAAAAGCACCGGGTTACGTGAGTTCGCGCACCAGAAGTCCGCATCCCGAGGCGCCAGGGCCCGGGGATCGCCCAAGGACGAGTTGTACATGGCCAGGCGCGGCGTCAGGCAGCGCAGTTCGCCAGCGGCTTGGCGGATATCCTCCAGGACCTGGTCGATGTGTGGACTGTGGAACGCCACATCGCTCGCCACGCGCCGCGGCACCAACCCCTCCTCGGCCCACTCACCGGCGAGCCGCTCGACCTCGCCGGCCGTACCGGAAATCACCGTGGACGAGGGGCTGGCGGCGATTGCCGCGACCACCTGTGCGCGCCCCTCCAGGCGCCTGGCGGCCTCGGCGAATGGCAGGTTGACCATGACCATAGCCCCTTGGCCGGACAGGCGTTGGTAAAGCGCCGCCCGGCGGCAGGCAAAACGCGCGGCCGATTGCTTGTCCAGGGCGCCGGCGACCACCGCCGCAGCGATCTCACCGGTGGAATAGCCGATCACTGCCCGGGGCTCGAGCCCCAGGCTGCGCCAAAGCGCCGCCAAGGCCAGCTGCAAGGCAAAGGTCGTGGCCTGGATACGCTCCACCGATTCGAACACCCCCTGCTCCAGCGCCTCGCGGGGCGTGTACCCCAGCTCAGCACTGAACACCTCGGCCAGACTGTCCAGTTCAGCGGCGAATACCGGCTGGCTAGCCAGCAGCTCCCGGCCCATGCCATGCCACTGCGCGCCATGTCCGGAGAACACCCAGACCGGCCCTCGCCCGGCCAGCACCGAGCCGCTGAAACAGCGCTCGCTATCGCTGCCAGCCGCCATCTGGCCCAAGGCCTCGAGCAACTCCGTGGAATTGCTCGCCAACAATGCGCCCCTGGCAGGCAAGTGCGCGCGTCGTTGCCCGAGGGTATGGGCGATATCTTCCAGCGCGGCCTCGGGGTGCTGTTGCACCCAATGGGCAAGGCGCGCGGCGCTGTGACGCAAGTTCTGCGGCGCCTGCCCGGACAGCGGGAACAGTCGCGTCCCGCAAGGCGGTTGGGCACCCGGCCGCGCCTGGGGTGTCACCGGCGCAGCCTCGATGATCGCGTGGGCGATGGTACCGCCCACGCCGAAACAAGAGACACCGGCCCGCCTGGGCGAACCGGTGTCCGGCCATGGTCTGAGGCTGGAAACCACCTCGATGCCCGAAGTGCTCCAGTCGACCTCGTCGGTCAGGTTCTCGTACAAGCTACGCGGCAGCTGCCCGTGGTTCAGCGCCAGCACAGCCTTGATCAAGCCGGCGATGCCGGCGCCCGCTTCCAGGTGGCCGATATTGGGCTTGACTGAGCCCACCAGGCATTTCTCGCCGCCGCTACGCGTGCTGCCGAACACCCGGGAAATCGCCGTCAGCTCGGCCTTGTCCCCCAGGCGGGTGCCGGTGCCATGGGCCTCCACGTACTGCACCGAGGCACAGGGAATACCGGCCTGGCGATAGACTTGGTGCAGCATCAGCTCCTGGGCTTCGCCATTGGGCGCCATCATCCCGGCGCTGTGACCGTCCTGGAACACCCCCGAACCCCGGACCAGGGCCAGTATCCGGTCCTGGTCACGCAATGCATCCTCCAGGCGCTTGAGGACCAGCACCCCCGCTCCTTCCCCGCGGCCATAACCGTCGGCAGCGCTATCGAAGGATTTGCAGCGACCATCGGCCGCCGTGGCGCCCGAGGCATCCAGCGCCAGACTCAAACCGGGGAATGTCATCAGGTTCACCGCCGCCACCAGGGCCAGCCCGGTACTGCCATCGCGCAGGCTCTGACAGGCCAGGTGCAGCGCCGTGAGCGAGCCGGCACAGGCGGTGTCGACCACCAGGCTGGGGCCGTGAAGGTCGAGGATGTAGGACACCCGGTTGGCGATGCCGAACAACATCCCGCCGTTGACCACCCAGGGCTCGATATGACTCAGGTCGGCCAGCATCCGGTGCCCGTAGTCGAACGAATTGGCGGCGGCGAATACCCCCGCCTCGCTGCCCTTGATCATCAATGGCGGGATGCCAGCGTGCTCGAGCGCCTCCCAGGCCAGTTCCAGGATCATCCGCTGCTGCGGGTCCAGGGACTGCGCCTCACGGGCAGAAATACCGAAGAATCCCGGATCGAAATGATCGATCCGCTCCATGAAGCATCCACGGCGCGTGGCCTTCTTCAGCGCCGCCGCCACTTCGGGACTGCTGTTCTCATAATCGGCCCAGCGGTCGCCGGGCAAGTCACCGACCGCACAGCGGCCTTGAACCAGAAAGTCCCAATAACTCTCCAGGCTGGAAAGTTGCGGTGCGAAGCGACAGCTCATTCCGACAATCGCGATGGGCTGCAGATTCATATCCTGATCGTTGTAACTAGCAAATTCCCTTTCGCCGTCCATACAACCCACCCTGGGTATGCCCACATTAATGGTTTTTAGTCATTCGATAACCATTCACTTTTCAACTAAGCTCTGTTGAACACAGAGCCATTAGAGGCTCCCCCCAAAAAAGCTGAAGGCTGTCAGCATTAAATTCGCTGTACCAAGCAAACTAAAGCCCCCCGGAAATCACGCATAAAATCTAGCAGAGTCCAGATTAAAAGTATCATATAAAACGCAACAATCTATATAACAACTGGAAATCATGAAGCCTTTAATTATTGCAACCATCACTTACACCTTTAACAACTGTCCCCCCAGCAGTCGCAATCCGTAGTGATCATAAACTCAAGTCTATAAATGCCGGCCGCCTTACGCCGAAATTAAAAAGCTGCTATCGGATAGATCATTGAACGCGGATACTTTGCTTTTGAAGAAGCGTGCAGTATTACTTTTTGCTATTTAATTCTTTGTTATCCAAACAAACGAGACATGAAAGACCACATAGTTCAGTGATAAGAAGTTTAGTGGTCTGTGTCGATCACAGCTTCTTGCGAGCTGGCCAGCACTATTTGCAGCGCCTGCAGGTGCTGCACCGCGGCCTCCATCAAGCTCGTGGCGATCTCGTCCACATGCCTCCGCTGCCAGGATTCCAGGGGCGTGCCCTTGACCCACTGGTTGAAGGCACCGAGCGCCGGGCCGGTCTGTACCTGGTAGTTGGCCTGGTCCGCGCTTTCGCCGCTGAAGGCCAGCTTGGTCGAGTAGGCGAAGTACCAGCGAAACACCCGGGCCATGCGCACCTTGGGGTTGCTTCGGGCCAGGGCCAGGTCTTCTTCCCGGCCCTGGGCCAGCAGATAGTGCTCGCACTCTTGCCAGACCTGCTCCAGGGTGCGCTTGAAGAACAGCCGCTCCAGCACGCCGCGAATGTTCTGCGGTATCGCCTCGAGGCTCTCGTAATGACAGTAGAGCGCATACAGGCGGTTGGCCCGCATGGGAAACAACACCCCTCGCTTGAGTACCTGCACCCTGCTCCCCCGCTCGAACAGGTCCCCCGCCGGGGCATAGGCCATGTCGTGGATGCTCACGTCCTGCAGCATGGTCTTGACCAGGTCCGTAGCGCCCGACTCGACCGTGCACTGGTTGATCGACCCGGTCAGGATGAAGTCGGCCCCCATCGCGAAGGCCGCCGCCGCGGCTGCGGGAGTGCCGATGCCCCCAGCCAGGCCGAGGCAGATGGGCTCGGCATACCCCGCCCGGGCTTGCAACGCGTCGCGCAACTGCAACATTGCCGGCAGCACGATGGTCGGGATACCGCCATCGGTATGCCCGCCGGAATCGGCTTCGACGCAGATGTCATGGCTCATGGGTACCTGCCGAGCCAGTTCGGCCTGCTCCTCGGTGATATCCCCGGCCCTGCGCAGCGCCGCCACCAGCGCCTCCGGCGCCGGGCTCATGAAGGCTTCGGCCACCTCGAGCCGCGAGACCTTGGCCAGCACCCGGTGCCTGCACACCAGCGTGCCGTCGGCGTCGCGCGCAAGTCCGCGCAGCCGGAACAGCACCAGCGGCAATGTGATCTCGATGAAGGCCGCCGCCTCGATATTGCGAATGCCGCGGGCCAGGTACATCTCCACCGTCGCTCGCTCATGACGAGGATCGTCGTACTCCGCCAGCAGGTTCAGCCCGTAGGGCTCGCCCGCCGGCAGCGCGGCTTGCAGCGTGCCGATCGCCTGTTCGATCTGCGCCAGGCTCAAGCCTCCGGTCCCCAGGTAGCCGAGCAGGCCGGCCCGGCCCAGGCGGATCACCAGCTGCGGTGAAGCAGTGCCGCGATACATGGCTCCGGCGACATAGGCGTACTTCAAGCCGTAGCGCCGGCGGAACAGCGCACTGCCCAGGTTCTGCCCGCCTTGGCGCCGTTCGCTTGTCGCGGTGCCGACCATCCGTGTCATTGGGTCGGGAGCATTTCCCATATCCATGTCCTCGATCAAAGTCAGTTCCTAGATCAACCCGGCATTGGCCAGTTCCTTCAGGTAGCCCGAAATGAACTTCCGATCGATCGGCGCCAGCCAGTCCTGGGCCACCGGACCGTCGATGAGCGAGCGGGTGCGTTCGGCAAATCTGTGGCTGTCGAACTCGGGCTGGTTCAATACCTCCTGTAATTCGTCCAGTTGATAGATCGATGAATACAGGCTGTAGGATCTTGGCCGGGCGTCCAGCGCTTGCAGGCGGGCCACGAACTCCTGGCTCCAGGCTTCGGAGCTTCCCAGCTTCTCGAGCGGATAACCCAGCTCCCGTACCCAGTCCACCAACACGTCCAGGCTGGGGGCGTCGGGCGCGTTGCTCTGGACGTGGTAGATGGAGTACCCGGCCTCCACGCCCAGGCTGATCTGGGCAATCGAACGTGCGGCCGCATCCACCGGCAACCCGCGAAATATCGGGGTCATGGAGCGGGAACTGTCTAGATGGAAAGACGGCGGAGCAATAGCGGTTTGCACCAAGCTGACCAGAAAGCGCGAGAAGATGTCGGCGAAATTGACGAACCCAGGCTGGGTACTGTGGGGCAACAGCATGCCGCAACGGAACACCTTGACCGGTATCGCCCACTTCTCCCATGCCTCCTGCAAGAGTACCTCCCCGGCCCACTTGCTGGCCGCATAACCGGCGGCGTAGCGCCCTGCTCCAAGGCAGTGGTCATACAGGTCCAGGGCCTTCTCACTCTCGTGGATCGGCTCGTTCCGGTGCACCGCACTGCCCACGGCGATGCTCGAGATGAAGTTGATGGCCTTCTTCTTTCCCGAAAGCGCCAGACGTATCACCTCGGCAGTGCCGTGGACATTGGTCCCGTGCAACTGGTTGTAGGCCAGCATGTGATTGACCAGGGCGCCGTTGTGCACGATGGCCTCGACCTTGTGCACCAGCATGTCCCAGGTCGGTTGCGCAAGGCCCAGGCGCGGCTTGGTCAGGTCGCCCGCCAAGACCACCAGACGTCCGGACCGCTCCAGCGCGACCAGGCGTTGTTGCAGTTCGGTGGACGCCGCCAAGCTCTCGAGCAGGCGCTGCCGCGCTGCTGCATCCGAAGTTGCCCGCACCAGGCAATACAGGGTCCCCGCGCGTGGAGCCAAGCCTTGCGCCAGGTCCAGGGCAAGGAAGCGCCCGGCGAACCCACTGGCCCCGGTCAACAGGACCTGGCTTGGTGGTAGATCGGTGGGTTGCGCAAGTTTCGCTGCCGCGCGCAGGATGTCTGAACCGATCAGGGTGTCCAGTCGAAGCTGGTTCGCCAATACCCGCGATGGCGATTCAAGCTGGTGGCCGGCGGGTGATGCCATCGCAGCCGATACCGGAGCCGGATCAAGCGATGGCTGAGACGGAGTCGTTGCTCGCTGGGGCGCGCTTGCCACCGGCTGCGGCGTACCCGGGATAACGGGCGACTCGGTGCCTCGTAGTTGGCCGACCAGGGCCGCCAGCTGTCTGATAGTCGGGTGTTCATAGACCTGGCTGGTATTGATCGAGATCGAGTAACGCTGGTTTATCTCGCGGATCCACTCCACGGCGATAATCGAATCCAATCCATGTTCGGCGAGCATTTCTTCGGGATCGATTTCCTGGCTGTCGATGCGCAAGGACTGGGCAAGGCTTGTCGTCAGTTCCTGCTCCAACGCACCCTGGTCGACCTGGGTACGCAAGGAGGCCGAGGCTGGCGCGGCGACCTGCGGCTGCGACTGGATAGCGATCGTCACTGCGCGTTCCATCTGCGTCGTCCCCAAAGACTGGCCGGAATCCTGCTCGTCGGCTGCGGTATTCAAGGCAACCGCCCTCGGGCGTTCCCTGGCTTGTTGCACCAACTTGGCCATCTCGCGAATCGTCGGGAATTCATACACCTGGCTGGTGTTGATCGAGATCGAATACAGCCGATTGAGTTCACGAATCCACTCCACGGCGATGATCGAATCAAGACCATGTTCAGAGAGCATCTCGTCAGGGTCGATTTCGTTGACGTCAATCCGCAGCGCCGCCGCCAGGGTTTCCTTGAGAGTCCGCTCCAACTCATCCAGCCCAGCGTTCTGCTGATGGAGATCCGCTACGGTGTCGATATCGGAGATGCTCCGGGGTGCCTGCGTGAGCGCATGGGCTGCGGCCACCTGCACCGTGGAATGCCCGCTCGACGCCCCGCCCTGGGAAGCTACGGCCCGTAGCTCGGCGCGCTCTTCCGTCGCCCGCAGGCGCAGGCCCCGTGGCTTGCCGGGCAACGACGCAATCGGCGCAGGCTCGCGGTGCGGCTGGCTAGCGCGCGGTTTGGCGGATGCTTGCACCCAGCATCGCTCCAGGGCGAAGGGATAGGTCGGCAAGCTGATCCGCCGCGGCCGCTGCTGGCCATACAAGCGCGTCCAGTCGATCTCCAGGCCCAATACCCACCACTGCGCCAGTCGCCCCAGCTTGCCCTGGGCGATCAACCTGCTGGCGGTTTCCTGCAGGTCCTCGTCCGCCTGGAAGATCATTTGCATGCCCGGATCGCGCTTGATATCGCCATGGAAGATCTCGCCCTGCCCACCCTCACCGCCCAGGTAAGCCCGCAGCCGGCCGCGCAGGCCATCGGTGGAGTCCACCACGCAAGCCAGGCGCACCTTCATCGCCTCGCGCCCTACCTGCAGGGTGTACGCCAGGGATTGCAGGTCCGCTTCGCGGTGCTCCAGAAAGGCCAGCAGTTGCTCGACCCGCGCCTTGAGTCCCGTGGCGTCCCGGGCCGAGAGCAGCACCAGCACCGGCTTGGCTTGGGCCGGTTGGGCCGGGAGCGACTGCGGCCGATATTCCTCCAACACCACGTGGGCATTCACCCCGCCAAAGCCGAACGAGCTGACCCCGGCGCGCCTGGGCAGCACATTGCCCCGGCCATCGGCGAGCGCCGGCCAGGGTCGCTTGGCATCCACCACATAGAACGGACTGCCTGCGAGTTCGATCTGCGGGTTCAGCGGCTGGCTGTGCAGGCTCTGGACCAGGCACCCATGGCGCATCTGCAATAGCACCTTGACCAGCCCCGCCACTCCGGCCGCCAGTTCCAGGTGGCCGATGTTGCTCTTGATGGTTCCCAGGCCGACGCTGCGCTCGGCCAACGCATCCTTGCCCGCCAGCGTACGGAACGCCTGCTTCAGGCCCTTGATCTCGATCGGGTCGCCCAGCTCGGTGCCGGTGCCATGGGCCTCGATGTAACCGATGCTGCTCACATCCACCCCGGCTTCACGCAACGCCGTTTCGATCACTTTGGCCTGGGCCTGCGGATTGGGAGCGGTCAGCGAGTTGGCCTGGCCGCCGTGATTCTGCGCGCTACCGAGGATCAAGCCATGGATCTGGTCGCCGTCACGCTCGGCCGCGGACAGTGGCTTGAGCATCAGCATTGCCACCCCTTCACCCCGTACATAACCGCCAGCCCTGGCCGAAAACGCCCGGCACCGACCATCGCCGCTCAGCACCCCGGCATGCATGAAGCTCTCATGGGCCTCTGCTGAAAGCAGCGTGTTGACGCCCCCCACCACCGCCTGGTCGCACTGCCCAGTGCGCAACAAGGTCACGGCCCGATGCACGGCCACCAGGGAACTCGAACAGGCGGTTTCGATGGGCTCGCTCGGCCCATGCCAGTTCAGCCAGTAGCTCATGCGATTGGGGCCCATCGATCCAGCGGTGCCCACTGCCAGTGCCGCGGTCACGGCCTCGCCGGACTGGGCCAGCAACTGGGCATAACCCGTGGCGCAAGTACCCACCAGCAGCGCGGTATTGCTGCCCGAGAGGCTTTGCACCGAATATCCAGCATCCTCGATCACCTTGTAGACCTGCATCATCAGCAAGCGGTGCTGGGGGTCCATGCCCTGGGCCTCGCGGCGTGAAATATTGAAGAAGGCTGGATCGAACCCATCCAGGTCTTCCAGCACTCCGGCATGGCGCAAGGCGGGCTCTGGCCCGGCGCCAAACCGCCCCAGGGGCAACTCACCGATGCAGTCGCGGCCTGCCTCGAGGTTGCGCCACAGCGCGTCGATGTCCTCGGCCTCAGGGAAACGCCCGCTCATGCCGATCACGGCGATCGGCTCGGCGCCCGCCCTGGTCGGGCCGGGCTCGCCACGCGAACCTTGGGCTACAGCGACCCTGGGTACGGCAGCCTGCGGCGCGCTCGCTTCGGACGTTCGGGGCGCCTGGGCTGGGGTAAAGAACAGCTGCAGTTCGGCCCGGTACTCCTGCGCCAGGTAGCTGGCCAGCGCGGCAATCGTCGGGGTCTCGAAAAACTCCGAGGGCGCCATGTCCAGGCCATAACGCTCATTGAGCAGCCGGGTAAAAGCCGTCGAAGCGATCGAATCGAAACCGAACTCACCAAAGGGCGTATTCCGGTCCAGCTCTTCACGGGCGATCTTCAGGTAATCGGAAATCATCTGGGTGATTGCCGCTTCGACCTGGGTCGCCAGTTCCTGGGCATCCAGGCCGGATGGCGCCACAGGCGACTGGGCGCCTTGAGCTTCAGTCGTGGGCCCGGCAGGTGCGGCGAAAAGCGGTTCGATGGGCGTGACGGCATGGCGCACGACGCCGTCGCTGATGGCCAGGATGATTTCCTGGCTCAGGGCCTGGGTCGTGCCGCACGGGATGTCCACGCCATGGAACCCTTGTGTTTGCAGCACCCAGCGCCAACTGGCGGGAGTCAGCATCGGCGTGCCCGGGATACGCAGCTCTGGGTCCTCGGCCAGCCACCACCCGGGCAACAGGCCGAACGTCAAGTGCCCGAACAGGTGTGCCTGGGTGGCCTCGTTCAAGAGCAACAGTCCGTTGCCCTTGAGCAGGCTCTTGACCTGCCCCAGGGTCCGCGTGATGTCTCGGGTCGCATGCAGCACGTTCGCCGCCACTACCACGTCATATCCACCGGCCTGGAAACCCTGGCTCGAAGGGTCCCGCTCGATATCCAGCAAGCCGGTTCGCAGGTAACCAGCCTGGGGCGCGTAGTGCTGCTGGGCATGCTCGAGAAAGGCCGGTGACACATCGGTATAGGCGTACTCGTCGATCTGTCCGGCATATGGCGCCAAGCGCGCCAAGAGCCCGGCACTGGTGCCGCCGGTCCCGGCGCCGACCTCCAGGATCCGCAGGCGCGCCTGGGGCTCAAGGCGCAAGCGCTGCTCGACATAGGCCTGCAGCCGCTCGCCCAGCACTGCGTTGAAGTGATCCGCCACCGGGTGATCCCGATACAGGGCTTCGACCCCATCCAGTCGCCCTTCGGGGAACAGCACCTGGGTCGCCTCCCGTTCGCCACGCAATATCGTCGGTAATGCCCGCAACATCTGATCGAGCAGGCGTACCTGGGTCTCCAGGCCGCGCGGCTCGGCTCCTGCCAGTACCTGTTCGCAGTAGGCCTGCCACTGCGACCACTGCTGGTCCCAACCGGTATCCGCCTCGGAATGGCCGGCCAGGCGCAACGCCGCTGCACGCCAGCGCTGGTATCGCGGTGCCAGTCCCTGCTCGGTTGCCAACCAGCCGTGCTCTTGCAGCAGGCTGTACAGCAGTGGCTTCAGGCGTTGCTCCAGCACTTGCCAGGCACTGGCCGCGGCAACCGGTGGGGCAAGTACCGGCGTTAGCGGCAGCGACACCGCAGGCACCGCGGGCATGAGTTCTGCCACTTCATCGCTGGCGATGCCCCAGGCGGGGGCGACCCTGGCCAGGTCCAGCTTGGCGAACCCAAGACGCTCCAGTGGGCCGGCCAGCCAGTTTTCCAACCACGCCATGGCCTGCGGGGGTTCGATCGAGCCGATTCCGGCCTGGGTCATCCGCGCCCGGTAGTCGGGCGATGCCACCACTCCGACCCCACCCCAGTAGCCCCAATGCACCAGCTTCACCGGATAGGGACGTTGCGCACTGCGGGCAAATTCATCGACGAAGCAACAGCCAGCGGCGTAGTTTCCCTGCCCGGCCGCCCGCGCGAAGCTTTGCAACGACGAGAAGTACAACATCAGGTCCAAGGGTTCGTTGCCGAAGGTCGCGTCCAGGTTCAGCGCCGTTTCCTGCTTGGCCGCCAGTGCCGCCTCGAAGGTCTGTTCATCCATCTGTGCCAGGCTGCGATCGGCCAGCACCAGCGCAGCATGCACCACGCCATGCACGGCGCCGTAGCGCCCGCGGATTTCGCCCAGCGCCGCTTCCAGGGCGGCGCGGTCGCGGCCGTCGGCCTGCAGGTACAGGGGCGCCGGGCCCAGCGCCGCGAGGCGTGCACACTGATCGGCGATCGCCTGGTCCTCAGAGCGCCGGCCCAGCCATACCACCTGGGCCTGGTACTGGCGGATCAGGTATTCGCTGAACGCCACGCCAATGCCGCCGGCACCGCCGAGGATCACATACACCCCTGCCTGGCGGAAGGCCGGTTGCGCCGGTGTGGTGAGCTGGCAGGCCAGCAAGCGTTGGCGATAGCCACGGCCCTGGCGATAGGCCAGGGTTTCTCCGGCCACGCCTGGCGTGCGGCCGAGCAGCGCCGGCCAGGGAATCGGGTCTTGCGGCGCCAGGTCCACCAGGTCCAGGCGCCAATTGGGGTATTCCTTGGCCAGGCTACCGATCAGCCCGTGCACACTGGCCTGGAAGGGGTCGCCCAGCTCCTGCGGGCCTACACCCAGAGCCTGGCGGGTGACGACGCAAAGGCCCAGCGGCCGCCCGCCGTGCCCCAGCTCCAGCAGGGCCTTGATCAACAGGAAGGCGGCCTTGGCGGCCCAGGGCTGGCCTGGCGGAACGTGCCAGACCAGATGCTCGAACGGCTCCTGCTGCTGGAGCCAGGACTGCCAGGCGCCCTGGCCGCCGGCGGTCAATTGGCGTTGCTCCACCTCGTCGCAGATTTCCACCACCCGGCCCACAGGCCGCGAATCGCTCAGCGTATTGTCCGGCTGCTCGAGGATTGGCTCCCAGGCCGGCATCAGGCTCAGTTCCTGGAGCGGGTCGGTGCCCTTCGCCGCCAGCGGCGATTTATCCGCCGGCGCCCGGCTGCTGAATCCGTTCAATCGCACCATGACTCGTCCCTCGCTGTCTGTCAGATCGATATCGATCCCGCGTTGTTTGCCCCGGTCGTTCGTAGCGGGTCGCAAGATCGCCCACACCTCGGGCGGCAGCGCTTGCCACTGCTCGAGCCGCTGTAGCGCAAAGGGCAATGCCAGGGCGTCTGACGCGGTCAGGCCCAGGCTGGCCTGCAGCGCGCCATCGATCAGCGGCGCAGGCAAACCGACTCCAGGGGCCGTACTAGCGCCGCGCAATCGCGCAAGCACCAGGTCGTCACCCAGCTCCAGGCCCTGCAGCACCTGGAAACTCGGGCCATAGTCCAAGCCAAGCCGGGCGAAGCGCCCATAGCAGGTGGCACCGTCTAGCTGGCGGCCACACCCCGCGCGCAGTTGCTGGAGGTCGACCCGTGGTTGCTTAGCACTGCTGTCCAGCCGCGCCCGGCCCTGGCTGTACACCAATGGCTCGTCCTGGCCAGCGCTGAAGATCCGATAGGCAACAGTGCCTTCGCCCTGCTCCCGCAGGCCGACATGTACTTGCAGCGGCGAGCGGAGCGCCAGGGGGCGCAGCCAAGTGATTTCCTCCAGTAGCACTGGATGCTCGGCCGGCAAGCCATGGGCCTGGGCCATGGCCGCGCGTGCCCATTCCAACTGCATCGCCGCGGGCACCAACGGCTGCCCCGCAACCTGGTGATCGCGCAAGAAGAACTCGTCGCCCGTCAGGGTCGTGGAGAAACGCTGTTCACCTGCCTGCGAGCCGCTGTACTGGAACAGGGGCTGCAACGGGCTCTGCAACGCTGAAGGCAGCGGCCCGGGCTCGTCGCGCTCATCCGGGGGCTGCTCGATCCAGTAGCGCTCCCGGGCGAACGGATAGGTCGGCAGGGCAATACGGCCCCCGGGCTGCTCGGGGTAGAGCGACCTCCAGTCGATCTGCGTGCCTTCGACCCACTCCCTGCCCAGCTCCAGCAAGGCCAGCCCGTCGGCCCCAGTCAAAGCCTTGGCCGGGTCGAAATTCCCCGTGCGCGCAAGAGACTTGCGAACATCGCCCACCACTACCCGTTCGAGCGGCTGACCTTCGATGAAAGCTGCCAGTGTCGCGATGACCTGCCCAGGCGCGGTGGCGACAAAGGCCAGGCGTTGCTCCAGGGGCGCCCGCCCAACCTGGAGCGTATGGGCCAGGGCCGGCCAGTCCACATCCGTAGTGTTCTCCAGGAACCCTTTGAGCCGTGCGGCGTAGCTCTTGAGCTGCGCGGGGCGTTTGGCCGACAGCACGATCAGCAGCGGGTGCTGCTCGTCCAGTTCCACCCTGGAGCGACTGGCCTGTGGCCGGCGATACTCCTCGAGCACCAGGTGGGCATTGGTGCCGCTGATGCCGAACGAGCTGACCGCCGCGCGCAATGGAGCCCCGCTGGTAGGCGCCCAGGGTTGGGCCGAGGTACAGACGAAGAACGGCGATTGTTCCAGCTTGAGGTCAAAATGCTCGTTGGGGCTGCTGTAGTTGAGGGTCGGCACCAGTTGCCGATGGCGCATCTGCAACAGTACCTTGTGCACACCGGCCACACCGGCGGCGGCCGAGGTGTGGCCGATGTTGCTCTTGACCGAGCCCAGGCCGCAGAAACCCGGTTCCCTGGTGCCCTCGCGAAATACCGTGGACAGGGCATTGAGTTCGATCGGATCGCCCAGCTTGGTACCCGTGCCGTGCATTTCCACGTAGCCAATGCTGGCCGGATCGATGCCGTGGCGCTGGTAGACTTCGCGCAACAGCGCGGCCTGGCTGTCCTGGTTGGGCGCGGTCAAGCCATTGCTTCGGCCGTCCTGGTTGATCCCCGAGCCGATGATCAGCCCGTGGATCAGGTCGCCGTCGCGCTCGGCATCCGCGAGCCGCTTGAGCACCAGCGCGCCCACGCCCTCCCCTGGCACGAAGCCGTCGGCCTGGTTATCCAGGGTCCGGCATTTGCCCCTGGGTGAAAGGACTCCGGCTGCGCACATGCAGACGTACAGCTCCGGCATCAGGTACAACGCCACCCCACCGGCCAGCGCCAGGTCCACTTCGCCGTTGCGCAAGGCCTGGCAGGCCAGGTGCATGGCCACCAGTGACGACGAGCAGGCGGTATCCACCGGAATCGCCGGTCCCTTGAGGTTGAGGAAGTAGGCGATGCGGGCCGCGGCGATCGCCGGGCTGCTGCCAATCATGTCCACCAGGCCCAGGCGCTGCTGGACCAGGGTGCCGTACTCGCTACCGCTGATGCCCAGGTACACGCCGCAGCGCGACTCGCTCAGTTCCTGTGGTGCTAGCCCGGCATCCTCGAAAGCCCGGTAGCCCTCCTCCAGGAACAGGCGCTGCTGCGGATCCATCCGTTGCGCCTCGGTGGGGGCGATATTGAAGAACAGCGGATCGAAGCATTCGATGTCCTCCAGGCTGCCCAGCCACTTGCTGTAGGCCTTGCCCGGCGAAGGTATGGCCGGGTCGAAATAGGCATCGACGTCCCAGCGCGTGGCTGGAATCTCGCCCACGCAGTCGCGGCCGTCCACCAGGTTGCGCCAATAGGCCTCCAGCGAGTCCGCCCCGGGATAGCGGCCGGACATGCCGACGATGGCGATGGCTGCCTGCTCTGGGCAGGCCTGGAGCAATGGCTTGGCGGCCTGTTCGCTGGCGCCAGGCGTGGCGGTGGTTTCGTCCTGCGGCGATCGTGGGTCCATGAATCGACTCCTTCAGTTGTCTGGCAAACCATCCATTGTTCGCGGCCACCCATGGGCCCAGGTCCTTACTGGACCCATTCGTACTCGCGGTGGAATTCCTTGATTTCCCGCAGAACCAGCTGTGGACGGTCCGCACGTGGCAACTGCGGATGCACGCTGCAGGCGTCGTCGATCCGTACGTTGCGGGTGCCGAAGCGCACCTGCGTGTTGCTCTGCAACAGCCCTTCGTACTCGCTCATCGACAGCTGGTAACGGTTATCGAGCTGGCGCTCGATCTCCTGGGCACGCAGTTGCACCTGCCCCTGGTGGCGCACCACGCCGCTGTAGAACTCCGAACAGCAGCCCGAGCCATAGGAGAAGCAACCGATGCGCCCCGGCGATTCGAAGCGGCCATTGGCGATGGTGCTGGCCAGCGATAGCAGCACGGTGCCGCCCATGATGTTGCCGACCCGCTGGCAATAGCTGAGTCCCGGCGTCACCCGGCGCTGGAAATCGGCCTCGATGTCCGCCGGCGCGGCCCGGACCTGCTTGCGCATCATGGTGCGATGCGCGCCCTTGATCATCCCGCCGAAGGGCGTATGGAACGCCAGGTAGCGAAACGAGCCGACATAGTCGACGTCGCCGACGCGCTTCTGGTACTCGAGGAATGCGTTTTCGCAGCAGTCCAGGTAGGACAGTAGCGACAGGTCGGAGTCACCGGCCTCGGTATCCGCGGTTGGCCGGCAGGTGTCCATCACTTCATAGCCGTAGTAGCCGTTGGCGCCAACGTCGATGTCGAAGACCCGCGGCTGGTCACTGACCAGCATCGCCACGGCGCCGGCACCGGTGCTGGGCTCGGCGAAGGACCAGTCCTCGGTGAGGGCGCTGCCACCGGTGGTCATGTGCCGGGCCAGGTCGGTGGAGATCACCAGCGCCTTGGCCCCCGGCGAGACCTGGGCCAGGATGAAGTTCACCGCCATCTGCAAGCCCGCGGTGCCCGAATAGCAAGCCTGCTTGAGCTCGAACAACCGACAGTTGCGGTTCAGTCCCAGGTGGTGATGGACGTAGGTGCTCAGCGACTTGCCGAAATCGATCCCCGATTCCGAGCAGGTGATCAGCAACTCGATCCGGGCCTTCTCTTCGGCCGACAACGCCTCCACCAAAGGGTGTGCTGCGTTCACCGCATAGGTCACCGGGTCCTCGTCCAGCAGCGCGACGGTCTTTTCCTTCATCAGCAGATTATTGAAGCGCGCCGTATCCAGCTGGCGGTGCGCGGCCAGTTCGGCAACGTCCAGGCAGGCTCGACCGCCGAACACATTCATCGCTTCGATTCCTACGGATAGCATTGGCTTTCTCCTTGGTTGTTCATCGCTCATGACGCGTCAGGCACAACGCGGTGTTGATGCCGCCAAAACCCATGCTCAGGGTCAGGGCGTGCTCTATCGAGTGCGGCCTTGCCACATCACGGATCCAGTCGAAGGACGGATCGATCGGCGTATCCAGGTTACGGCTCGGGTGCAGGCGCCCTTCGCGCATCTGCACCAGCGTGGCAATTACCTCCACGGTGCCGGCGGCGGTGAGCCCATGGCCAAGCAGCGACTTGCTGGTGTTGAGGCGCACGTGGCCCAGGCCGCTGTCGCGCAGGGCAGCCAGCTCCACCACATCGCCCAGGGGCGAGCCGGTCCCGTGGGGGTTCACATAGTCGATCTGCCCCGGGGCCAGGCCCGCGCGTTCCAGGGCTTGGGCGATGGCGCGCATCTCGCCCTCGCGCGATGGGTCGGGATTGCGGTTGGCATCCATGGTCCAGCCCCAGCCGGACAATTGCGCATAGGGCCGGACGGTGCTGTGCGCGGGGTTGGCCAAGCGTTCCACCACCACCGCACCGCAGCACTCGCCATAGATGAAGCCGTCGCGGTCGCGGTCGAACGGCCGGGCCGCCTGCATCGGCGCATCGGCATAGCGCTCGGAGCCCATGGCCCCCAAAGAACGCAACGCCTGGCACTCCCAATGCGACAGATCCATCAGGGCGCCCAGCGCGATCGCCACATCCACCTGTCCCGACTGCACCGCCTGTAGCGCCTGGATCACCGCAACCAGGCCGCTGGCCGAAGCGCCACCCACGGTGCAGGCCATGCCCTGGATGCCGAACTGCTGGGTACACAACCCGCACAGGTCGCTGTCCATGAACTCGACGCCATGACCCGGCCGCACGAAGGCCTCGCGCCCGGTGTAGCGCTCATGGAGCTGGGCCAGTTCACGTTGCTGCAGGTTGCAGCCGCCGACGACCAGGCCGATGCGCTGCGGGTCCACGTCCTCCAGGCGGGCGTCCTGCCAGGCTTCATGCAAGGCCACCAGGGCCGCCTCGGCAGTCAGCGACAACTGCCGGAACAGCCGTGGCGAACGCTCCGGCGGCAGTTGCAGGGGGCCGAGTTCGGCGCCGAGAAAACGGCTTTGCCCCTGGCGCCCGGGGCGTTGCAGCACGCCGAAAGCGGCGTCGCCGGCCAGCAGTGCGCGGGTAAAGGCCTCCCGGCCCTGGCCGATGGCGGAAACGATACCGACACCGGTGATCGCAACGGGTAGTGGTCGAGTGGCAAGCATGTTGGCACCAGGATTGTCGATTCGGGCGAAGGCAACGGGCCGGCCCATGGCTGCATGGATGGCTACAACGCCTGGATCTCGTCGAGGGCGAAGTAGCCGTTGTGGCCTTGCAGGTAGACCGCGGCCCGGTGGCCCAGCAACACCAAGGCGGTGCTGCGGGTCAGCTGGTCGCCGTCGACCCGTAGCGAGCGCACGCGAGTGCCGGCGGGATGCCGGGCATTCCACTGGGTGACCTGCTCGATGGCGCTGTGCAGCGCCGCTTCGTGAGGCCCAGGCGCCGCGTCTCCCGGCGAAACCGCAACGCCAGGCACAGGCAGGCGGCTGCCAGCGCGGATCTTCTCCACCAGCTTGGTCAACACCTCGCCATGGCCGACCTCTTCGAATTGCACCTCGCCCTGGGCCAGCAGGTATTGAATGCTCTCGCACCATTGCACTGGATGGGTCAGTTGCCGGACCAGGTTGTCGGCGATCGCTTCCTGGCTATACGGCTGGGCCGAAACGTTGGCGATTACCGGCTTGTTCGGCGGCGCCAGCTCCAGGCCTTGGAGATACGCGCGAAAGGCATCGGCGATCGGTTGCATGTAGCGCGAGTGGAAGGCACCACTGGTATTGAGCGGATACAGCATGCCGCCCGTGGCCTCGACCGCGCTTTCCAGGCGCGCCAGCTCGGCCTTGGGCCCGGCGATCACGCTCTGCAAGGGGGCGTTGTGAATCGCCAGGTCGACACCATCGGCCTGTTGCGCCTGCAAAAGCTCCACCAGCGCGTGGCGCCGCAGGTTCATGATCGCGGCCATGCCCCCCTCCCCGCCACTGACCTGGCTCATCAGCTCGGCGCGGCGCTGGACCAGGCGCAGGCCCGATGCGAAATCGAAGCACTGCGCGGCCAGCAGGGCGTTGAACTCACCCAGGCTGTGGCCGGCGAAACCATCCGCCTGGGCGCCATCGCGCAACCGCTGGAAATAGGCCAGGGCGTTGACCACATAGATCGCCGGCTGGGTGTAGCGGGTCTGGTCCAGCAGGCCATCCGGGTCATCGAGGCACAGGGCCTTGATCGAATAATCGAGTATGTCGCTGGCCGCTTCGGTCAGCTCGGGAAACTCATCGAACAGCTGGCCACCCATGCCGCGCTGCTGCGAACCCTGGCCGGGAAAGATGAACACCTTCATTGGCACCTCCATTGTGCATTGCCCCTGGCGGCGCGCCAGACTTGGCGCGCCCTGCCCGCTCCATCCGTGCTACACCGCCCGCGCCTCGAGCCGGGTGTGGATCAGGTCCGCCAGTTCGCCGATATTGCCCGGGCCGAACAGCTCCACCCGAGGAATGCTCAGGGACAGCGACTCCAGCACCAGCATCACGATTTCCGCGCGATCCACCGAGTTCGCACCCAGGTCACGCAAGCGGTCGCCGCGGGTGAACGCATGGCTGGCAAGGGTGGGAATCACTTGTCGGACGTGACGGACGATCAATTCGAATACCTGTTCTCTGGTCATGCTTGTGCCTCGCTATTGAAGGAATATCGCACCGGGCAATGGTTAATCAGTTGCCGAACAGTGCCTTGATGCGCTCTCGCACCTCGGGGTGATGGAAGGTTTGCTCGTGCATCTGCACCTCGCGGGCCGTGACCGCGGGCAACTGCGCACGCAGGCCAGAGGTGAGGTGCGCCTTGAGGGTCACCAATGAATGCCGGGGTTTCTCGGCCAATTGCGTCGCCAGTTCATGGGCATGGGCCAGCACGTTCGCCCGTGGCAACACCGGGAACGGGATGCCGCGGCCGGCCAGCTCGTCGCCGCGATAGTTCTCGGCAGTCATCAGCAGTTCCTGGGCCAGCGCCAGGCCGAGCTTCTCCTGCAGCACCAGGGTCGCGCCGAACCCCGGGGTGAAGCCATAGCGCATGAAGTTCGCCGCATACACGCTCTCGCGACTGAGCACCGCCAGGTCGGCGAACAGGCCGAACACCAGCCCGCCACCAATCGCATGCCCCTGCATGGCCGCCACTACCGGGATCTCGCAGGTCAGCGGCAATTCGTAGATCGGGTAGTCGGTGAACTGGCCGCGCCCGTCGGCCAGCTCGAGCAGCATTTCCTGGGTGCCGCCGGTGCAGAAGTAGGTGTCGTAGCCGGTCAGGACCACCACCTTCCACGCCGGATTGCTACGCACTGTTTCGAAGGTACGGATCAGTGCCTGGGCCAGGCCAGTGGAGAATCCGTTCTTGTGGACGCGATCGGTCATGGTGACCTGCACGATCGCTGGCGTTACCTGTTCGAGCTGTACCAGATCGTCGCTCATATCAAACCTGCTCCCACGGGAACGCGCCCGTCTCGACGTAACGCACGATGTTCGAAAGGTTTTGCGGATCGCTGAACACCTGCCGGTTGGCCGCCAGCGCGGCGTCGCGATCGAGTCGTGGCGAGCCAGAGAGGGACGCGCGAAATTGCTTGTAGCGCGCCACTCCCGGCCGGGACAGGCGCCGCAAGCGCAACAGGTGCTTGCGCAGCAGGTTGTCGCCATCGGCCTCGCAGGCATCCAGCAGCCCCCAGGACAGGGCCTGGTCGACGCCTATCGCGCTGGTCATCAAGGTCATGTAGTGGGCGCGCTGCGGGCCGATGCGGCGCTCCAGGAACGGCAATACGCAGGCCGGCATCAGCCCGAACAGCAACTCCGAAAGGCTGAAGGAGGCGCTCTGGTCGGCGATCACGATATCGCTGGCGGCGACGAACCCGACGCCGCCGGCATTGACCTTGCCGCGCACGTAGGACAGCACCACGAACGGCCCGGTCGCCAGGCGCAGCCAGAGGTCATAGAGGGTGGCCGGATCGAGCACGCTGGAACTGACCTGAGGGTCGTTGGCCAACTTGCGCACCAGCGCGAAGTCCATGCCGAAGCAGAAAACCTGCGGCAGCCCTTCGAGCACCAGTACCGTCACGCGCTCATCCAGCCGTTCCAGCAGGTCGGCCAGCTCGGCGACCAGGCGATCGTCGATGGTGTTGTTGGCCTCGGGCCGATACAGCTGCACGAAGCAGATGTTGTCCTCGTGGCGCACACGCAGGGTGTGGTATCCGGTTTCGATCATAGTAACCCTCACTACGGTTTTACTCTGCATACAAACGCTCAAGACTTCGAACAAAGAACGTCACACGAAGAAAAACCAACTCCCGTTATTTACTTGCACGCACCTCAATAGCGGAACTTCCAAAACCACTTCCACAGATCAAGCGCAAAACATCCATGACGCTAAGTTAACCCCTGCTCTCCTCCAAGTACTCCTCAACAATCGCGCACGCAAAAAACCCCCCATACCCGAAAGAATTGACTAAGGCTCTTCGGGGGTGTTCGTACTCAACTCCTCCCACAAGCCTCACCGGACGTTTCCATTCAGCGAGTTCATGCTTTAGATAAAAGGCTGAATCTTCAAGGTTTATCTCACGATCAATAGGAAGTGCTTTTATCATAGGTGATATTTTCTTGTTTTTTATCTGCAGTATTACCTTGATCAATTGGGATATTCCGGATGCAGCAGCGAGATGGCCGATATTTGGCTTGACGGAGCCGACCGCACAAAAATTCTTAGCCGACGTCAAGTTGGAGAATGCTTTTAGGGTGGCCTCAAGTTCAAGCACATCACCAATTGGAAGGCCTGGAGCAGCGCAATCCAAGTAACTAATAGACTGGGGATCCACGCGTGCACGCATGATGGCCCCTTCAACCAAACTAGTTACTTTCTCAAAGTCTAGGGAGATGAGCAGGTCATCACTGCTATTCACATTATGATTACCGATAAAACCATGATTGGTCGTACGAATGACTGCCAGTATTGGATCTTGATTTGCCACAGCTTTGGACAGCGGCCTCAAGACAACCGCTCCGGCCCCTTCTCCTAATATAATTCCACTTCTTTCCTGAGCATAACTTCGATAAGTTGGATCATTAGCCAATATTCCTGCTTGGCTTCCAAAGACAAAATGGTCCTTGTTGAGCATCATGCCTGCCGCGGCTATTGCAGTCTCGCAATCACCTGCACGCAGCCCAGCGCAAGCCAGATGCAGAGCACTGATCGCAGAGGCACTATGCAGATCTAGCACTATGCTAGGCCCAGACAAACCGTGGGCTCTAGAAATCGCACCAGCGAGTTGCCCATTCCCTACGATCTCAAAGGCTCCAATGTTCGCGTCCTCGACAAAAGGAATCGCGCCCACGTACACCCCTGTAGTTTTCCGATAGTCTTCAGACGATGACGATGAACTTTTTTCCAGCGACTGCAATGCCGCGCCGATCGTTCGTAAAATTAGTTTGCTCTGCCTATCCTTTACATCGCAATTAAATTCAGCAGCCAACAGCTCTTTTGTCTGCTCGGCATCAAGAAACCCGCCCCATTTACAATAACTTGTCGCCCCCGTCGCCCCCCTAAACTGATGAGGCGTGAAAAAGCCGTCCAACGACCAACGTTCTGGCGGAACTTCAACAATACAATCTCTGCCTTCGAGTAAATTATCCCAGTATTGAAGAAGGTTACTTGCCCCGGGAAAAAAACCCGCCATGCCGATTACGGCAATAGGCTCTGGCGGAAGCAGGTCAAGCGAGCCTTTTATTTCCAATGAATTTTTTATCATCATATATCACTCAATTTAGACAATGGGCCACGCAGCGCATGACATCAACCTCCGAAACAGTTTCAAGAAAATTAGCCCAAACCTGAAGCCCCACTCATGGTTTCTCTATAAAACCCCACAAGTTCATTCAAGTGACGCTCCCGCAAGATAAGGCATAAATCACGAAGTCCATCCGCCTCAAAATAAATAGCCGGTGGAATGGAAAGCCCATAAAACCTAGAAAGGTTATTTACAATAGCCACAACATGGATTGAGCCATCAACGTAATCCGACATATCGGAGTCCAATGTCAACTCCGAGTTACGCAGCTTGAGCGCGTCGCCCACTAGCCGCAGCACGTCGGCCTCAAATGCATCGTTCCAAGACGGCCGTTGCGTGGTTTGTCCTGAGCTCTGCTGGTTATCTGAACTCATAAGCACCTCCTGTAGGTTCAAACGTTCTTGAGCATGTTGCTGTACGTCCTGATCTGGGCCAGGTACTTCCACAGGTCGGCCTCCCACAGGTGTCGCCGCGACTTGATGAAATGTTCCTGACCAAGGTCCACCTGCTGGCTGCACTTGGCCTCGTTAAATTCCTCCAGCCCCCTGGTCTTGGCAAGGAACGCACGGGCATAGTTCAGGACGAAGTTGCCTTGGATTTTCGCCGCATCGCCCAAGCCGCCCGCAGCATTGACGAACCCCATGCATAGCAGGTTGTCGTGGTTGCGCGGGGCGCAATGCAAGAACAGATCGGGAATGCCATCGCACCAATGCAAGAGTTGCGGGTCGATGAACGACAAGTCGCGGTTGTAGCCGGTGGCATAGACGACCAGGTCCACCTGCTCCCGGGATCGATCGGCGAACAACGCCTGACCTTCCACCAGGGCCACGACATCGCCCTTGGGCACGATATCGCCGTGGCCGATATGGAACAGCACGTGGGAATTCATGATGGGATGCGCCGCGCTGATCGGGTAGTCGGGCTTGGGCAGCCCGTAATCGGCGCCATCGAAGCTCGCCACCTTGAAGGTCTCTAACACGTGCTGCCAGAACCCCTCCTTGCTGCTGAAGCGCTCCGCAATCTCTCTCATCCACAGTGCAGTGGGCATGCCGTGGATGAACTTGGGCTGGTAATAGTAGCCACGGCGGGTGCTGTGATAGACCCGCTCGGCGTGATGCACGGCATCGGTGGCGATGTCGCAGCCGGAGTTGCCGCCGCCGATCACCAGCACTCGCTTGCCACGCAACTGGTCGGGCGACTTGTAGTCAGCCGCGTGCAGGATCTCCCCGGCGAACCCTGTGCAAGGGATCGACGGGAAGTAAGCGGTTCGCTGCAAGCCGTTGCAGATCACCACCAACTCGTGGAACTCACGGCCGCCCTGGGCAACATGGACCTGCCAGCCCTGAGCATGGGGCTCCAGCTGCTCGACCCGGGTGCCGAACTGAGCCCGTTCATACAACCCGAACCGGGCTGCATAGGAGCGCAGGTAGGCCAGCATCAACCGGTGATTGGGATAGTCCGGGTACTCCGCGGGCATGGGGAAATCCGGAAACTGGGTATTCGACTTGGGCGAAATCAGGTGCAGCGACGGATAGGTCCGGCCGCTATCGCCCTCGCTGTTCCAGACACCGCCGAAGTCCGCCTCCGCTTCGTACAGGACGAAGTCGATGCCGGCGGCATTGAGCTCACGGCCAATGGCCAATCCGGTGGGGCCGCCGCCGATGATCGCCACCTTCGCTGCGCTGCTCATTTCATCGCTCCTGTCAGGTCGTTGTCGAGACTAACCGGCTCACCGAAACTCAGGCCCTGCAGGCGCAAGCACAAGCGCCCTTCGTCGTCGGCCAGATCGATATCCACGGGGGGGTGCGCTTGCGGATCATCCGTACCAGGAACTGCGATCACCCATGCCTGCTTAGGCAAGGCTCCCCAGCACTGCACCCTGGCCACCCTAAACGGCGGTACCAAGGCCTGGGCACCCGGCAGCAACGCCTCGGCCACCTGGAAACCAGCCACCAGCACCGCTGCCTCCGGCCAGCTCGGGTTCGTGCTGGCATCCGGGCTGTGCAGCTCGCCCAGGGCCAGCCGCGTGCCCCGACGGAACTCGCGCAGGGCTCGTAAGCCAGGGCCGTAGGCCGCGCCGCCGCGCTCCAGGTGGGCGTAGCAGGCCTGCCCCGTGACGCTGGTATTGCAGGCCACCCTCAACCTGGCCAGGTCGACCCGTGGCGCTGACTGATCCGCCACGACCTGCGGCCAGGCGGTTCCTGCGCAGTACAGCGCTTCGCTGTCAGCCTCCAGGCTGAAGATCCGAAAACGCATGTGGCCCAGTTCGTCCGCCGCCAACTCCAAGTGCACCTCCAGCGCCCCCTCGACCAACAGCGGCCGTAGCCAGTGCACGTCCTGCAGGGTTACCGCGCTATCGGCCGGCAACCGTTGCGCCAACAGCACAGCCGCCCGCGCCCACTCCAAGAGGACGATGGCCGGCATGCCGGGCTGTCCTGCGATGTGACAGTCGCGCACCAGTTCATCCTCTGGAGCGAGCCAAGTCGAGTAGCGCAGGCCAGCGATGCTCGAGGTATTGCGCTCGATCAGTGGATGCAGGCGTTTGGCTGATGGCGTGGTGCTCGCAGCGGCGCTGCGCCGGACGACGGCATCGTCCGGCTGCACCCAGTGCGACTCCCTGGCGAAGGGATAGGTTGGCAACGACAGGCGCCTGGGCTGCCTGCCCGAATACAGGCGCGGCCATTCGATCGGCGTACCACCGACCCACAAGCCCCCCAGGCGCTGCAGGTTGTCCTGAGTTGCTGGGCCGGCCTGCAAGCCTTCGCCTTCCTGGGTGCCTGGCGCAGCTTTGCGCGCTTGGCCTGTTTGAACTTGGCCAACCTCCTGGCCATCGATGAAGGCCTGTAGGCTCTCGAGCACCCTTGCCCGCGAATCGGCGACGAAAGCCAGCCGGTATTCGAGTTCCGCGCGGCCGGTCTGCAAGGTGTAGGCCATGGCTTCGAGATCCGCTGCAGCTTCGCGTTCGACATAGGCCAGCAAGCGTTCGGCACAGCTGCGCAGTTGTTCCGGGCGCCTGGCCGAGAGTACGAACAGCGAGGGTTGTGGGCTATGCCCAGCGCCCTGCTCGACACTAGGTGCTGGACGATATTCGTCGACCACCAAATGTGCGTTGGTGCCGCTGATGCCGAAGGCGCTGACGGCGGCGCGCAATCCCGGCGTTGCCCCGGGTTGCCAGGGGTGGCGCGCCGTGCAGACGAAGAACGGCGAATGTTGCAGATCCAGGTGCTCGTTCGGCGTGCGGTAATGCAGGGTCGGCACCAGTTCGCGATGTTTCATCTGCAGCAGTACTTTGTGCAAGCCCGCCACCCCGGCTGCCGCCGAGGTATGTCCCAAGTTGCTCTTCACCGAGCCCAGGCCGCAGTAGTGCTGGCGTTGCGTGCGCTCCTGGAAGACCGTGGACAACGCCTCCATCTCGATCGGGTCGCCCAACTTGGTCCCGGTCCCGTGGAGCTCGACATAGCCGATGGTCTCGGGATCGATGCCATAGCGGGCGTAGACATCGCGCAGCAGTTCCTCCTGGCTTGCGGCACTGGGCGCGGTGATACCGTTGGTCTTGCCATCCTGATTGATGCCCGAGGCGGTTATCACCCCATGGATAGCGTCGCCATCACGAATCGCATCATCCAGGCGCTTGAGCACCAGTGCACCGACGCCCTCGCCCGGGACAAAACCGTCCGCGTCGTTGTCCAGGGTCCGACAACGGCCGTGGGCGGACAGCACTCGTGCATTGCACATCGCCAAGTAGGCTTGCGGCGCCAGGTAGAGCGTCACCCCGCCGGCCAGGGCCATATCGATCTCGCCGCTGCGCAGTGCCTGGCAGGCCAGGTGCGTGGCCACCAGGGACGATGAGCAGGCGGTATCCACCATGAGCGCCGGCCCCTTCAGGTTCAGGAAGTAGGCCAGGCGCGCCGCGGCGACGGCCGGGCTGCTGCCGGTGAAATCCCCCACGACCTGGCATTGTTGTAACCATTCACCGTATTCATTGCCGCCCATCATGCCCAGGTACACTCCGCACCGGGACTCGCCGAGCAGTCGAGGGCCGTAACCCGCATCCTCGAAGGCCTTGTAGCCCTCCTCCAGGAACAACCGCTGCTGCGGGTCCATCAGTTCCGCTTCCAACGGCGGGATGCGGAAGAACAACGGATCGAAACAGTCGATGTCATCCAGGCGGCCCAGCCATTTGCTGTAGATCTTGCCCGGCTCCCGCGCATCTGCGTCGAAATAAGCATTCACGTCCCAGCGCGAAGCGGGAATTTCCTCCACGCAGTCACGGCCGGCGGCCAGGTTGTCCCAGTACGCCTCCAGCGAATCCGCCCCCGGATAACGCCCGGCCATGCCGATGATCGCAATCCCCTCCAGCGCCTGTTCCGGCACCTCATGAGGGGATTGCGCGGCCTGCTCGAGGCGAGGCTCGGGTTCCTGATCCACCTCGGGACCTTGGTCAGTACTGACCTGGGCTACAGGGGGCGTCACCATATTCGGTGCGTTTGTCTCGAGCTGCGTCGCCACCAAGCTGACGATGCCCGCCAGGGTCGGATGCTTGTAGACCGCGGTCGCACCGATGGACAGGCCGTAGTGCTTGTTGATCTCGCGACTCCATTCCACGGCGATGATCGAATCCATGCCCATCGAGGCGAAGGGCTTGTCCGCCTGGATTCGTTCCACGTCGATGCCCAACGCCCGGGCGAGGCTTTCGGACAGCTCTTGCTCCAGCAAGAAGAGGTCGGGATTGGGCGCCTGCTGTCTTGCCTGCGCCGAAGTCACAGGCGTCGGCTCGGCAGGGGCTTGCAGCGCCTCGGATTGCGGCTCGGTGAGGGGGATGTTTGCCGAATCTTCCGGCTCGGCCATTGCCCGCAGTGGCCGCAACGGCCGCGCCTGTTGTGCCGGCTGCGCAACCTCAGGTTCGAAGTGGTCCAGGGCTTCCAGGTCTTGCTCCAGGGAGCGCAACTTAAGACGGCCGGGTTTGGCTTGGGTTGCCGCGGCTAGCTTGCTGACGCTGACATTCCCCATCGTGACGAGCGCAGCCCCCGGCTTGGCCTGGGGTGGCGCCGGTTGAGCCTGAGCGTCGCCCTGCCAGTCCTCTTGATTTTTGCTGGATGGCCAATAGCGCTCTTTCTCGAACGGATAGGTCGGCAATGCGACCCGGCACGGCCGCTGCCCCTGGAACAATCGCGCCCAGTCCAGCTCGATCCCCTCGACATACAGCTGCGCCAGTGACAGCAGCGCCCTTCGGAGCATCTCGGAATTGGCCGGCGCGCGGCTGTCTTGCAGGCATTGGTTGGCTTGGGCCTGGGCCTTGGTGGAGGCTTCCTGGGTGCCGTCGACGCTCCCGCTGTAGCCGTCGATCAGCTCGCCGGCGTCAAGCCATTGCAGCAGTTGCGCGCACAGCGCATCCGCATCGCTGGTGACCCAGGCCAGGCGTTGTTCGAGGTGGCGCCGGCCCAGCAACAAGGTGTGGCTCATAGCCCCCGGTTCAACGGGCTCACGCCGCAGGTGGGCGAGCAGGTTCTGCACCTGAAGCCTTAATTGGGGCGCGGTCCTGGCCGACAGCACCACCAGATGCAGCGGGTTGGTCGATGGCTGCACCGGCCGTTCGGGGGCTTCTGCGATCACCGCATGGGCGTTGGTACCGCTGAAGCCGAATGAGCTGACGGCCGCCAGGCGCTCCCCGGCCACGGGCCTGCGCCACTGTTCGGTACGTGTGGGGACATGAAACGGGCCGTGGGTGAAATCGATGTGCGGATTGGCACTGACGAAATGTGCCGACGCCGGGATCTGCCGATGCCGCAATGCGAGCAGCACCTTGAGGACCCCCGCGATGCCCGCCGCCGTTGCCGTGTGCCCGACCGTGCTCTTGATCGAGCCAAGGGCGCAAGGTGCGCCCCGATGGCCGCCTTGGGCGAAGGCGTCAGCGAGAGCCCTGGCCTCTATCGGGTCGCCCAGCACCGTCGCGGTGCCGTGGGCCTCCACTAGGCCGATATGCTCGACCTCGATGCCGTGACGCCGATAGACCTCCAATTCCAGCCGGGTCTGGGCATTAGCATTGGGGGCCGTGATGCCGTTGCTCGCGCCATCCTGGTTGACCCCTGTGCCACGGATCACGCCATGGATCACATCGCCATCGGCCAGGGCCTGGGACAGGCGCTTAAGCACGACCACGCCGACCCCCTCGCCCGGGACGAAACCATCGGCCCTGGCATCGAAGGCATAGGCGCAGCCGCTGGGTGAAAGCATACCGGCCTGCTGGGCCTGGAGATGGAACATCTCGGTGCTCTGCACGAACACGCCGCCAGCCAAAGCCAGGTCGGCATCCCCGGTGCGCAGCCCCTGGCAGGCCTGATGCAACGCCACCAGCGAGCTGGAGCAGGCGGTATCGATCGCCACGGCCGGGCCCTGCAGGTTGAGGTGATAGGCGATGCGCGCCGGAATTACCGAACCGGCATTGCCCCAGAACGCCTGCGCCGGCGCGTCGCTCTCCAACAACCGCTGGTAATCGCCCGCAGCGCAGCCCACATAAACGCCGCAGCGCAAGCCTTCGCCGCTAACGCCCGCATACCCGGCGTCCTCCAAGGCGCGCCAGGCTTCTTCGAGGAACAGGCGCTGCTGCGGGTCCATGACCTTAGCCTCGCGCCCGGAGATATTGAAGAACAGCGGATCGAAGCAATCGATGTCGCGCAGGAAACCGCCACGCCGGCAATACGTGGCATAGGCGGGAAAATGTCGCGCAAGATCCCAGCGCGTCACATCCTCCAGCAGATCCTGGCCCTGAGCGAGAATCTGCCAGAGATCGTCCAGGTTATCGGCACTGGCGAAGCGGCCACTCATGCCGATCACCGCGATCGGTTCGGGCCGGCCCGAGTCACTGGCAAGCTGCGGTGCAGGCTCCGGCACGACCGCGGCTTGCGGCACCCGGACCACCACCTTGCCGATGTTGCGCCGGTCAGCCAACCAGCGGTAGGCGTCCTGCACCTCGCTGAAATCGAAGACCCGGCTCAAGGTGGGCCGGATCGCCCCAGCCTCCAGCAACCTGGTCATTTCATCGGCCAACTCTTGCAGCAGCACCGGGTTGTCCCGGGTCTGCTTGCGCAGGTCGATACTGATGAACGCCTGGTTGTCGTTGAGCCGCGACAAGTCGATGCTGCGGGCTAACATTAGTGCAGTCATCGCCAGTTCGACATAACGCCCGCCAGGCGCCAAGCAGTTGAAGCCTTTCTGGATCGCATCTCCGGCCAGGGTATTGATCACCACGTCCACACCTTGGCCCTGGGTCAGCCGCAACACCGCTTTCTCGAAATCTTCTTCGCGATAATTGATCCGGTGGGCGACCCCCAGCCCGGCCAGGTAGTCGAGCTTTTCCTGGGAGCCAGCAGTGGCATAGATCTCCGCTCCCGCTTGCTGCGCTAGTTGTACGGCGATCAACCCGGTGCCGCCGGTGGCGGTCTGGATCAGTACCCGCTCGCCGGGCTTGACCTGGGCCCGGGCAAAGCTGGCGATCATGGTCAAGGCCACCACCGGCAGCGCGCAGGCTTCCTCGAACGACAGCCCCTTCGGCAAGGCGAACACCCGGTCCTGGGAGCAGGTCATGACGCTGGCGTGGGCCCCCAAGGCTTCGCCAGCCAAGGCGAACACCGCATCGCCGAGCGCAACCCGCGACACCTGCGCCCCCACCTCCAGCACCACGCCGCTGGCCTCGAAACCCGGGGTGAAGGGATATGGTGGCTGGGTGGGATACAGGCCGCTTACGCACAACAGGTCGCCGAAGTTCAGGGCGAAGGCGCGTACCGCGATCCGCACTTCATTCGGGCCAAGCGGCAGCAAGGGCGCTTCGATAGGTTGCAATTCATCGATCTGCCCTGGGCCCTCGATTCGCAATTGCCGGCACAACCGCGGCAATTGCTCCGCCACCTGAACTACCGAAGGAAGTTCAGTCGACAGGGAATCGGCACGGTTAACTTGTTGCCCCAAGGTGCAGTACACACCTTCGATATGCTCAGTCAGCGCCCTAATCGAATGAAAGTCGAACAGCACCGCGGCAGGAAGACGAAGGCCTATCTTCTGATTGAGCGCATTAATCATGGCGAAACTGTTGATAGAGTCCAAGCCGTAGATGGCAAATGGTTGGTCGTCCTGCACCCGGGTACGTTCAAGCTCCAGCACTTCACACAGGGTTTCGTGAATCACCTGGCGCAGCGGAAACCGCCCCTCTCTCGCCAAGTTCAAAGTTTGAGGACTGAAGGCTGGGTTGGCCGGCGAATACCGACGACTGGGTTCGGTTGCAGCCACTGGCGGCACCGGCAGCCTGGCGGCAGGCGCCTCGGCACGGTTGGTTTGTTGTTCCAGGGACGGGTACGTGCGCTGGATATGCTCGGCCAGCGCCCTGAGCGACGGAAAATCGAACAGCGCCGTGACCGGCAGACGCAGGCCGAGCTTCTGGTTGAGCGCGTTGATCAAGGTGATGCCGGTGATCGAGTCCACACCGTAGTTGGCAAAGGCCTGGTCCTCCTGCACCCGGGCGCGGTCGAGTTTCAGCACTTCCAGCAGCGCCTCGTGGATCGCCTGGCGCACCGGCATTCCGCGCTCTTGCGCCAAGTCCGTTGGCTGCGAGCTCGGCGCCGGACTTGCTGGGCGAGTTTCCCGGGCAGCACTGTCGCCGCTCTCCTGCCCCGCCTGCCGCGCCGCCTCGCCCTGGGACTCGATCACCCCATCGCTGATGCCGGTGACGATTTGCTGGCCCAGGCCATGGGCCACTGCCGCCGGCTGGTTCAGCGAGCCATAACCTTCGAGCTCCAGTACGTGCCGCCAGGTCGATGGCGCCAATGCCGGGGTCCCGGGAACCCGCAGCGCAACGTCGGTCGCCATTCGCCAACCATCGAGCAAGCCGAAAGTCAGGTGGGTGAACAGGCTGGCCTGGGTCAGTTCGTTGAGCAACAGCAGGCCATTGCCCCGCAGCAGGCTCTTGACGTGCCGCAGGGTGCGGCGGATGTCTTGCGTCGCGTGCAGGACATTGGCCGCTACCACCACGTCGTAGTGCCCGGGTTCGAAGCCCTGGCTGCGTGGATCGCGTTCTATGTCCAGGTTACCGGTACGCAGGTACGACGCCTGCTCCCCGTACTGCTCACGCCCATGGGCCAGGAATGCCTCTGACACATCGGTGTAGCAGTACTCGTCGATCGCCTGCGCATAGGGCGCCAAGTGCTGGAGCAGCCGCTCGCTGGTGCCGCCGGTTCCCGCGCCGATCTCGATGATCCGCAACCGTGTTTGGGGATCAGCGGCCAGGCGCTGCGCCACATAGGCCAGCAGCTGTTCCGCCAGCACGGCGTTGAAGTAGTCGGCCAGCGGATGACCGCGATAGATACCCTGCACCCGCTCCACGCTCCCGCCCGGGAACAGCACTGCGGTGGCCGCGAACTCTGCGCGCAGTATCCCGGGCAACGCCGGCAGCACGTCATCGAGCAAGCGGATCTGGTTGTGCACCACGGCCTGGTCGGGGCCTTGCAGCAGGCGCTCGCGGTCGGCTTCCCATTGTCGCCAGGCGCCAGGCCAGTCCGTCGCCGCCTGCGCCTGGCCACTGGCATCCAGCAGGCGCAGGGCATCCTCGCGCCAACCGACGTAGGCCGAAGCCAAGCCTGCAGGGCCATGCTCCCAGCCCTGATGGGCCAGCAGATTGCGTAGCAGTTGCGCCAGGGCTCGCTCCAGTTCGGCCAGCACCGGAGCCGCCCGCTGCGGCAGGTCGAGCGAGGAGTCGCCATTCAAGATCACCGGGGCCACCGGCGCGCTGATCTGCAACTGGCGATCGTCCGCCACTGCCCATTGGCTCGCGGCTTGCGCATGCCGGACCTTGAAGAACGCCAGCTGTGGCAGTGGGCTGGCCAGCAGGCGCTCCAGCAGCGCCATGGCCTGTGGTGCTTCGATCGAGCCGATCCCGGCCGCCTCCATTCGCTGCCGATAGCTGGCCTTGGCCACTATGCCAACACTGCCCCAATAGCCCCAGTTGATGATCTTCACCGGGTATGGCCGCTCCCGCAGGCCCAGGGCAAAAGCATCGGCGTAGCAGCAACCGGCGGCGTAGTTGGCCTGGCCCGGGGCGCGGATGAAGCTTTGCATCGATGAGAAAAACAGCATGAAATCCAGGTCTTGCCGGCCGAACACCGCATCGAGGTTCTCGCTGGTGGCCGCCTTGGCCCGTAGCGCGGCATCGAATACCCCGGGGGCCATCTGCGCCACGCCGCGATCCTCCAGCACGATGGCGGCGTGCACCACGCCATGCACCGCGCCATAACGGCGGCGAACGGTCTGCTCGGCGGCTTCCAGCGCCGCCCGGTCGTTGGCATCCGCCCGCAGGTAGAGCGGCGTGGGGCCGAGGCTGCCCAGGCGCGCCCGTTGCGCCTCGATCGCCGCATCGGTCTCACGACGGCCCAGCCATATCACCTGGGCCTGGTAGCGACGGATCAGGTATTCACTGAAGACCGTGCCCAGACCGCCGGCACCACCGAGAATCAGGTAGACCCCCCGTTCGCGCAGCACACTGTCGCCGACGTCCGGCAGTACGCAGGACACCAGGCGCTGGCGATACCATTGGCCGTCGCGCAGGGCCAGGGTTTCCCCCGGCAGTTCTGGCACATCCGGGCCAGCTTGCGCCGAAGGCCAGGGAGCCTGGCCGGCGAGGTCGAGCACGCGCACCTGCCAATGGCTATATTCCTTGGCCACCGAACCCATCAGCCCGTGGACACTGGCCTGTTCTGGATCGCCGGTTTCTGCGGCCAGAACCGGCAGCGCCTGGCGGGTGACCACCGTCAACGCCAAGGGCCGGCTACCGTAGTCCAGGGCCAAAAGCGCCTGGACCAGTTGCAGGCCGATCCGTGCGACCCCGGGCTGGCCCTGCGGCACATGCCAGAGCAGATGGTCGAACCCGGTCCTGGCGCCCAACCAGCTGGCACAGGCAGCCGCCCCATCAGGCGTGCCCCATTGGCGAGCAATTGCCCCTGGAACTTCCAACAGGTGCTGGTCCTGGGTATCGGCGATGGTCCTCACGGCCTCTAGCGTTTGCCAACGCGGGGCCAGGGTCAGCTCTCCCGCAAGCCTTGGTTGCGCGGGCGTGCGACAGCAAAAGCCGCTCAAGCGCACCGCAACCTGGCCATCGGCGTGCGCCAGGTCGACATCGAAGCTCTGCCCTGCGCCCTGTTCCCCGCTGGTGTGCCGCACCACCGCCCATGCTGGGTTCGGTAGCGGACCCCACTGTTCGACCCGGGTCACGGCGAATGGCAGTTGCAGCGCCGGTTTGGCCAGCCAGCCAGTAGCGGCCTGCAATGCACCATCCAGCAGGGATGGGGGCAAGGTATAGCCCGGTGCCGCGCTGGCCACAGCCAGGCTCGCCAGCGCTGCCAGCGGGCCGCTGCGCAGTTCCTTGAGGGCGCGAAACCCCGCGCCGTACTCCAGGCCCTGTTCGGTGAAGCGCGCATAACAGCTCGCAGCGTCCACCTGCGACCCGCATGAGGAACCTACGGCGGCCAGGTCGACCTGCGGCGCTGGTTGCCCGCTCGCGGGGCGCACCCAGCCCTGGCTATAAAGCAGTTTTTGCGTGCCGGTACCGCTATGGATCTCATAACGGACCCCGCGCCCCGGCTCTTCCACCAGACCGATATGCACCAGCAGCGGCTGGCTGACCACCAGCGGGCGCAACCAGGCCACCTCCTCCAGCACCATCGTCTGCCCCACTGGCAGTTCGCTGGCCAGGGCCGCCGCTGCGCGGGCCCACTCCAGCTGCACCACCCCCGGCACCACCGGTTGCCCGGCCACCCGGTGTTCGCGAACGAACCATTCGTTGCCCGAGAGTCGGGTGCTGTAGCGCTGTTCGTGCAGGGTCGAACTATTGCAGTGGAGCAATGGGTGCAGGACCGCCCGCTCATCTGGCGTTGAACCGGTCGCCGCCTGGGGCGTTACCCAATAGCGCTCCCGGGCGAAGGGATAGGTCGGCAGCGACAAGCGGGACGGACGATCGGCGCCATACAAGCACGACCAGTCGATCACCACCCCTCTGACCCAGAGTTCGGCCAGCTTCTGCAGGCGCCGTTTCTCCAATAGGCTGACCAGCAGCTGCTGGAACTCCTCTTCGCCGGCCAACACCGAAGCGGCGTCTTTGGCCGTCGTCACCTCGCCGCTCAGCAGGCATGCCGATGGCGTGCCGCTGATGAAGTCGCCCAACGCCTGGCGTACCTGCTCCAGCGAGGTAGCGACGAAGGCCAACCGCTGCTCCAGGGCCGCGCGGCCGGTTTGCAGGCTGTAGGCCAGGGCCGCCAGGTCGAGTCGTGGTTGCTGCTCGATGAACCGCAACAGCGCCTTGGCGTATTCCTGCAAGCGGTCAGCGCGTTGCGCGGACAGCACCAGCAGCGCCGGGGCACCCGCCTCGGCGGCCGCCGGTGCGACAGCCGGCTGGTAGGCATCGATCACCACGTGGGCATTGGTGCCGCTGATGCCGAAGGCGCTGACCGCCGCGCGCAGCGGTTGGCCAGCGGCGACTTGCCAGCTCTGGTGGTGGCTATTGACGAAGAACGGCGAGCGGGCGAAATCGAAATGCTCGTTCGGCGTGGCGAAATGCAGGGTCGGTGCCAGTTCACGGTGGCGCATCTGCAGCAGTACCTTGTGCACCCCCGCGACCCCGGCTGCTGCCGTGGTATGGCCGATGTTGCTCTTGACCGAACCCAGGCCGCAGAAATTGCGCTGCTCGGTCCGCTCACGGAACACCGTATCCAGGGCTGTCAGCTCGATCGGGTCGCCCAGCTTGGTTCCCGTACCGTGCAACTCGACATAGGAGATGCTCCGCGGATCGATACCGTGGCGGGCGTACACCTCACGCTCCAGGGCAATCTGGCTGCTGGCGCTGGGCGCAGTGATGCCGTTGGTCTTGCCATCCTGGTTGATGCCCGACGCGACGATCACTCCGTGAATACGATCGCCATCGCGCTCGGCATCGGCCAGGCGCTTGAGTACCAGGGCGCCGACGCCCTCGCCGGGCACGATGCCATCGGCGGCGTTGTCCAGGGTCCGGCATTTGCCCGTGGGCGAGAGCATGCCGGCCTTGCACATGCTCATGTATATCTCGGGCGATAGGTACAGGGTGGCGCCGCCCACCAGGGCCACATCCACTTCGCCGCCGCGCAGCGCCTGGCAGGCCAGGTGTGTGGCCACCAGGGACGACGAGCAAGCGGTGTCCACCAGCAGCGCCGGCCCCTTGAGATTGAGGAAATAGGCCAGGCGCGCAGCGGCTATCGCCTCGCTCCTGCCGGTGATTTCCGCCGCGCCGCGCTGCTGTTGGGCCAGCCAGCCGTACTCACTGGGGCCCATGATGCCCAGGTACACCCCGCAACGGGCATCGCTCAATTTCTGCGGCGGATACCCCGCGTCCTCGAAGGCCTTGTAGCCCTCCTCCAGGAACAGGCGCTGCTGAGGGTCGATCCATTCCGCCTCCGCCGGCGAGATGTTGAAGAACAACGGATCGAAACAGTCGATGTCATCCAGCCGTCCCAGCCACTTGCTGTAGGTCTTGCCCGGCTTGCCGGCCTCGGGATCGTAGTAGTCGTCGACGCTCCAGCGCGCTGGCGGGATCTCCTCGACGCAGTCGCGACCGGCCACCAGGTTGTCCCAGTAGGCATCCAGCGTCGGGGCTCCCGGGTAGCGCCCGGACATACCGATGATGGCGATACCTTCGCTGGCCGTTGCGCTCCCGGCCGCACCAGGTGCAGGCGCGGCTGGTATTGGCGCCGTCTCTGGTTGTGCAGGCGGTTCTGGGCTGGCCGCAGCCCTGGCGACAGTCGGCTGCGGGGCAAGCGAAGCCGATGGCCCTTGAACCTGGATCGGCGCCTTGGGCTGCAAGGCCTGCTCGACCAGGGCGGCCATGCGCCTGACGCTGGAATGCTCATAAACCACCGGTGCGTTCAGCGCCAGGCCATAGCGCCGGTTGAGATCACGGACCCATTCGACACCGATCACCGAATCCAGGCCCAGGTCGACGAACAAATGATCCAGGCCGATCTCGCCAGGATCGAGGAACAGCGCGGCAGCGAGACTGGTGGTCAGCTCGCGCTCAAGTAGCGCGCGCCGCTCGGCCTGCACATGGGGGGCAACTTCCGGGGCACGGGGCGCCGCGACCGGTTGGGCGGCCATGGGCGAGTCTTGTGCGGCTACCGGCGCGGCCTGCTCCGCCGGCGCCGGGGGCTCGATGGCTGGTCCATCCTCCAGGGCGCGCAACTGCAACTTGCGCGGCTTGCCGGCATCGAGCCCGGACCGGGACGAGTCCCCCGCGAAGGCGGTGGTTGGCGACTGTGGGGATTGACGCTCCATAGTGATGCTCCCTGTTGTGCTTCCATGCAGTACCGAGCAGAGCTGGCGGGCGAACGGATAGGTCGGCAAGTCGATCCGGCGTGGCAACGGCGCTGTGTAGAGTTGCGTCCAGTCCACGACGGCTCCCTGGACCCATCGTTGCGCCAGGACTTGCAGCCGATCCTGGGCCACATTGGCCGGGGCATCGGCAGGCGGCTGGTGATCCTGGGAGGCTTCGCCCAGCCACAGCTCGCCAGCCTCGATCCCGGACTGGCCCAGCCCTGCCAGTTTGCTGGCCAGATCCGGCAATGAACGGGCCAGCAGCGCCAGACGATGGGCCATGGCCTCACGCCCGACCTGCAGGGTGTAGGCGATATCGCGCAACTGCGCCGGGGCAAAGCGGTCATCCGTCACCACCGCGCGCAAGCGTTCGGCGCTGGCCAGCAGGCTGTCCCGGGTCCGCGCCGAAAGCAGGATCAGCACTGGCGCAGCAATATTCGCTACGGCAGGTGGCGGTGGTTCACAGGCTTCCAGCAGCACATGGGCGTTGGTGCCGCTGAAACCGAAGCTGCTGACGCCGGCAATCCGCCGGCCGGCGAACCACGGGCGGGGCCGATCGACCACCTGCACCGGCAGGTTGGCCCAGTCCACCTGCGGGTTGGGTGAGTGAAAATGCAACTGCCCGGGGATCTGCCCCTTGCCCATGGCAAGAATGACCTTGATCAGCCCCGCCACGCCGGCGGCGGCCTCCAGGTGCCCGAGCTGGGCCTTGACCGAGCCGAGCAGCAGCGGACGCTGCGCTTGCCGGCCAGCTCCCAATGCCTGGGCGGCGGCCTGCACCTCGATCGGGTCGCCCAAGCGAGTGCCGGTGCCGTGGGCTTCCAGGTACTGCACCTGGTGCGGGGCCAGGCCGGCCTGGGCCAGCGCGGCTTCGATGACCCCACGCTGGGCCGACTGGTTCGGCACGGTCAGCCCGGCACTGGCGCCATCGTGATTGATCGCACTGCCTCGGATGACCGCCCATATCGGGTCGCCGGCAGCCAGGGCGTCGGCATGACGCTTGAGCACCAGGAGCCCGCAGCCTTCGCCCCGTACATAGCCATCGGCGGCCTCATCGAAGGTGCTGCAACTGCCCCGCGGCGAGAGCATGCCGGCAGCGCGGAAGGCCTCGGACTCCGCCTGATCCAGCAGCAGGTTCACGCCACCGGCCAGGGCCACCTCGCACTTGCCGCCCAGCAGGCTTTCACAGGCCAGGTGGACCGCCACCAGTGATGAACTGCAAGCGGTGTCCACCGACAGCGCCGGCCCATGCCAGTCGAAGAAATACGCCAGACGCCCGGCCGCGACCGAAGCCGCATTGCCGGTGGTGAAGGCCGGCCTGGACTCGTGCCCCTGCCCCGTTTGCCGCAAGAGCAAGTCATAGCCATGCCCCATCAGGCCGACGAACACCCCGGTACTGGAACCACGCAAACTGCTTGGCGCGATCGCCGCCTGCTCCAGTGCCTCCCAGGCGGTTTCCAGCAACAGCCGCTGCCGGGGATCGAGCAGCTGCGCTTCCCTGGGGGAAATACGAAAGAAACGTGGGTCGAACTCCTGCGCGCCCTCGATGAAACCACCGCGCTCCAGCTCGTCGTCCGGGCCATCCCGCTGACCAACCGCATCGATGCCCTGTTGCAACAGGCTCCAGAAACGCTCCGGTGAAGAGGCGCCGCCAGGAAAGCGACAGCCCACACCGACGATGGCGATGCCCCCGGGGTCGGGAGCACAAGGCGCCGGCTCGGCTACCGGCGCAGGCGCGTGCCTGGTTCGCTCGTGGGCCGGGGCACTGTGGTTTTGCAGATAGGCGATGATCGCCGCCGGGGTCCCGTGCTGGAAAAAGAACGTGGCCGGCAGCGGGCTGGCCAGGCGCTCCGCCAGGCGATGGCGCAAATCGAGCATCTGCAACGAAGTCAGGCCCATCTCCATCAATGGCACGTGCTCGCCGTAGGCCTCGGCCCGGGCTTCGCCCAACACCCCCAGCAGCAATTGGCCTACCACCTGCGGCCACTGTCCGGACGGGACGGCCAGTGATGGCGCTGCCGTTGTCTTGAGTGGCGGGGGCATGTTCCGCACATCGGGGTATTCCACCAGAACCCCGGCGTCGCGGTTGACCGCATCGCCGGGCCGATAGCCCTCCAGTACCTCGCGCACCTGCGCGCCATGACTTTCGTGAAACCACAACATGGGTTCGAGCAAGCGCCCGGAAACCTCGTCCCTGCGGCGGATGTAGTCCTTGAGCGACAAGGCGTCAGCTCGGCGGGCGTCATAGTGATGACAGCGCGTCACCCCGACCACGTTGCGCACTGCGTCGAGGCTGGCCAGGTATACCAGCGTGAAATCGATCAGCTCATCGGCCAGCCCCTCGCCCTGGTGTTCCGGGTGCACGCAAATACCCAGCAGCTGTGCGACGGGGCCGGCCGGATCATGCAAGGCCTCGACCTGAAAGCAATCGCTGTGGCGTAGCTGCTCGACCGCCGCCAAGCGCTGGGAATAGATCGCCGCCACTAGCTGCCCCTGGTACTCGAGCACCAGTTGGCCTTGGGGGTAGAGCTCCAACCGGCGCTGCAACACCGCTTCGGTAGCCCCCAGCCCGCTGGGCCAGCAGGCCAGCTCCAGTTCTCGCAGCCGTGGCAAGTCCCTGGGTAATGGGTGGCGGATACGGTAATGCCGTGGCAACAGACGATTCAGGCTGGCCTGGGTGAACAACTCGCCACGGGGCAAGCCCTGGGCCACGGCCCGATCCGGAAACAATCCGGCTTGCGCCGCGGCCAGCAGGAACACCGGGGCCTCGAACAGCTGGTGCCCGGCAAAACCGTGGCTGGCGTCCAGATGCAGCGCCCCGCTGCGCCGGGCATGCTGTTGCGCGCTACCAGGGTGCAGGCAATGGGCGGCCAGCAGTATCAGGCCGTGGTGTGTGGTGATTTCCTGCCAGCGGGCCAGATGTTCGACCAGGCCCTGCAAGGCTGCCGCCGGTTCGATGCAGGCTCCATGCCGATCCACATGAACACTGCTTGGGCGCGCATGGCGCTGGTCGTCGATGCCCCGGGTCGAGACTGGCGGCTGCCAGGCCCGCCGATGTTCCTGGAAGGCATGGATATAGAGGATGTTCTCCAGGTCGCGGATACCGTTGGCGCCCAGGCTGGCAAGCAGCCCCTGGGGATCGCCGACGTCACCGGTCAATAACAGGTGCGGCAGGCCTTCCAGGGTTTGCTGCCCCCGGGCGTGCTGCTTGCTGCTGGCCGTGACGCCGATCAGCCGCAGCGGGTAGCGCTCGAGGTGCTGGCCACGCCGACTGTGATTGGCGATGGCCAGGTACAGGCGACGCAGCAACGCCCCATCGGAGCAGCCCACCTCGACGAGATAACCTGGTTGTTGCTCCAGCGGCTGTTGGTCGAATCGAGCGACGACGGCAGCCTCGAACGCAGCGAGATACTCGGTCGGCCAAGAACCTGCATCTTCCTCCTTGGGTTCCTGGATCGAGCTGGCATCGCCGAACAGCAGTACCTGCAATTGGTCCGGCAGCGGTTGCCAGGCCAGGCTCGCGCGCAACTGCGCAGTGCCTTCCAGCAGTGCACGGCCGGCATCGTTCAGGCAAAAACCGTTGCCTTGCCAATATCCCCAGGTACGTTGCTCGAAGTATCGGCGCAGCGCCTCCAGCACCGCACTGGACAGCCCTGTGGCCGGCCCTCCGGTGCTAGCCCCCTGCTCTTGCAAGACCTGCGCGCCGCCGGCCTGTTCCAGCGCCATCACCAACGGTGCCAACAGCGCCCCATCCAGGCAGGTCGCCATCGGCTCGGGAGCATTTTCCCAGCCACCAGCGGAACGCTCGAGCCAGGAGCGCAGTTCGTGGCCGGCAGGCTCGCCCAGCAACTGCGGCAGCGACAGGCGGATCAGCGCGTCGGCGCCGGCCGGGATGCGAATGCTCATCCCTGGCGTCAGCTCGTAGTGATCGTTGGCCAGCTGCACCAGGCATCCCAGCTCCAGCAACAGACGCAAGGCCACCCGCAACTGGCCCTCGTTGGCGGCGCAGGCCCGGGCCAGGCTGCGGGCGCTGATGCCGTCGGGTGCGCTTTCCAGGGCGCGCAGCACGCCATGTTGGTCAAGGACCTCGAGCACCGGCAGCGCTAGCCAACCATCGGCGAGGCGATTGAGTAGATCGGTCACGACATACCTCCAGCGGTATCCGCAGCAGCTAGTGGCCAGCGTCTTGGCGGCATGGGGTTCATGCAGGGACGTGAGGGCATTGGCCCCGGTACAGGCCAGGTCTTGAGGTGTGCTCAGGAACTGGAATGCTCGACGCGCGAACGCATGGCACTCCCCGGATGGATCATTCGCCGGTCCGGTCCACCAGATGGCGGGCCTCGAAGACGGTCATGCCGAGCATGCGAAAGTACGCACGCCAGAACTCCACCGCTTCCTGCGCGGCACTCACGTCCTGCACGCATTCGATTTCGAAGACATCGCCGCTGGCCAGTTGTGTCCGGGCAGGCCAGCGGGCCAGCGCGGGATCGCTGGAGCAACGGATGAAATCCAGGAGTCGGGGCTCGCATGCGCCGGGGTCGTCGACCGCGTAGTCGACGAACAAGCGGCTGTCGGGCTCATGGCAGACGCCAAAGATGTGATACGCACCGTCCCTGGTGGTGTTCATAACTTATCCTCTTTGAAGTGCTATTTTCTTGGTATTCGTGAATATTGACTCGCCTTTAGTTAAAGGGGCGTCTTAATTGGTAAATAACCTAAATAAAGATTTAAGCGCCGCGCGCACATACTGAAACTATAGATATCCATCTCGAAAAACAAATATATACGTTTCAAAAACCTCAAAAACCAAACCACTCGCAGGCGAAAAACCTCACTTAGGATATGACCTAGAAAAAATCAAAAACCGAAATGTCTTATAGACACAACAGGATAGAACAGCTTCATACCTTTTCAACCTAACCATAAAAATTTTCTGCCTACACCTGACGAGCGGGAGAAAAACGCAATCCAAACAACCAATTGGAATTAGCAATCAACCTAAAATTCTTGACAGCTACAACAACCACCTTATACTCAGGAATCAAAATCACCTAAGGCTAGGGCCGGTAAAAATTAGAAAAAACTATCAGAGAAAATACAAAAATAATTTTTACAAATCAGAGAAAACAATCTTTTGAAAACTCCTCCCGACAGCGAGGCTTACATGAAACATATCCATGGAAGGCTCAATCAAACTTACATTATGCATCACACCAACAATATAAAAATTAAACTTCCACAACAAAAACAAACAAGAGCTACAACCATAAATACATAAAAAACATCACAAGCAAAATTAAAGCAGCAATAAAAATCAAATCAAGCCCAAACCATTAAATAGAAAAACCGCCCGCAAGAAATTAAATTACATTTTAAAAGACAACTACAACGACTTATTAAACCCTGAACTACAGGCATTGATACCTATACTATTTCTTAGGAATTTTTATGGGAGAGAACGCAGCTTAACCGTACTAAAAAAATTAAAGACTGCAAGTTACCCACATTCTATTACGCTCAGTTTTGAGTCGACCCAGGCTGTACCTATCTACAAGTAACTAGGTACAGCCCGTATGTTCAAAGCCATACTCCTTATCACCTGCGGCTCACCAGCACTCGGAAACGGTCACGCTGAAGCCTGGACAGTTACGCCTCACTCATCCACTGATAATACCTGCAGGCGTTGAGGTTCACGTCATTTTGCTCGATGACCAAATACGCCTGGAAAATCAGAAATTATGTAAAAACTCAATTACATAAAAAAATAGAATCGAACTATAAATTAATGTTTGAAGACAGAAGTAGCAAATAGCTTATCTTGGTCGTAATATTCTCTCAGTGTCGTCAAACGCAACCAAGCAGAAGCGCTAAAGCAGCGAGATACATTCTCCTTACGGGCCTCCAAGTCAAATTCGTTGACATAGCTGCCCGTCGCAATCTCCCCCAACTGATTATATAGCTCTATCAACCAGTCAGTATTTAGTTCGTCATCCTCTTGGTCGTCCCATTGGGCATAAGTAGAAATGAAATACTTACCTTTCACTGAAAAGGCTGCATCCGGATAGGTGTATTCTCCTCGCCATATAATTAACGGAACTGTAGCTCTTGAATGAGGCAGCTCAAGATTACGGGCCAAGATTTTGAAGGCCTCCTCTCCCCTGTCAGTGAGTATGTTGTCTGTACGATAACGTCGAGAAACTAGCATATCATCGCTTTGCTTATAGAAATTTTCAAAATCTACCGATTGATCTTCCTCTACTACTTTCAACGCTTTGCCAAGACGCGAGACTAGTGAGGCACGAAGATCAAGAGCATCGCCGCGGCTATTGGAAAAAATTATTATACTTAATAATCCCTCGTGACCTCCCTCAGGTTTAGGACCTACCGCCAGCATAATCTGTATATTTTTCTGCGGACTGGCTTTCTCCAAACCGGCGAGCAAAACAGGCACTTGCTCTAAACTCAGCGAATATACACTAGAAGTAATAACCGATGGGCGCTTCCAGCATTTAAGATAGAACCGAGTAACTATAAAGAATGACTCAGGCCCTGCACCTCTGGCAGCCCAAAATAGATCTGGACTATTGCAGTTATCAACATAACGTATCTGACCATCGGAAGTGATCACCTCTAACGCCTCAATATTAAAGGTACTCATGCCTCCCCATTGACTGCAGTTTATTCCCAATCCCCCGCCCAGCAAGAATCCGCCAAGCATAACATTCCGGGCATGACCTGTTGGAAAAGCCAAATCATATTCGGCAAGAACTTCATTAAGTTGTTGGCTCGTTACACCAGGTTGGGCTGTAACCCGATGATTTTCAAAATCAACTTCTAGCTCGTTCAAATTGGCGAGATCAATCAGTAGCGTATTATTATGTAGGAAGCTACCGGCATAACTATGCCCACCGGTTTTTACTGTGACTTTCAGATTATTCTTACGGGCATAATTTATGGCTTCAACCACCTCAGATTCATTTTTTACACAAACCACCATGGACGGCATACGTCTGAAATCACGACCATTCCATACTCTGGATGCATACCATTGACTATATTGCGGAGTTGATCCTTCAAGGTACTTTCGCTCAACTATTGGAACCTGTTGCCGTAGGTCTTTCAAGTCTCGACTGACTAATGCCTGCATTGGTTTAGCATAAAAACCAAGACGCGTCTTTGTTTTCTCATTAAGTCTACCAAATTCAATATACCGGATACCGTTCTCGAAGGCATAGCGATAAGCAGAGTAAACTAGAATTGTGTAAGGACTGAATTCAGTATGGTGATATTCCATCCCTGCCGACCAAAGACATAAAGTATCGTCTAGCTCATAACAAATCATTCCACTGATCAAGTTTCCTTCACGTTCGATGATGAACAGGCGAGCCAAACCATCACAAACTCGAACAAAATCTGCCAATGCATGTGTTGGAAAAAACTGGGGCGTTCCCCTTCTAGCCGTAGTGCTATGGCACAGCTCCGCTAATTTTTCTAGGCGATGGTCAAAGGGAGACGTTAGTATCTTGATCTCAGCTCTTTGGTCAGCCTCGAACTTTCGTAACTGGCGACGCAGCTCATTGCGTCCCTTCTGAGGAAAAGACTTAACAACCGAGTTCAAATCAAAATAATCTTCCAAGTTTTTGTAATAGCGATCCACCATATACAACACATTAAGACCATACTCCTTAGCTACCTTGAGCAACGGTTCTTCATCTACATTGAGAATAGCGAAATAGCGCGCTCCGTGCTTAACTGCTAGATCCTCATACGCTGACAAAATCGCGGCATGAACCGTCGTATCCTCCCTGCAGGAAAGCAGCCGGCTGTCGTAACAATGCATAACATGGCTAAACAGGCCCAAATCATCACCATCATTGTTTAAGCCGCAGTTTTTCGATAACACTCCTAAAGGATCAACATCACTAAGTCTCTGTAAATATGCAGGTAAAAATCCAACAAGATCACCGTCAACCCGAGCCAGCAAATAGAAAACCTTTTTAAACCCTATCAACGGAGAGCGTTCAGCTGCACGAATGAATCTTAAATCGTAAAAAAAAGGAGCCGAACAGGCTCCAACAAACGAGCAATACTCATCCACATCCAGCTCTTCAAATGAACTGAGAACTTCCACCTTGATAACCATATTATCCCTTCCTTGGAATCGATTAAGTTTAAGTTCATATTCCGAACACTCAACACCAGTTCAAAATAATCTTCCCTGACTGCCCTGCACTCATCGTATTAAATGCCTGAGAAAAATTTTCTACCGCAAAACGATGGGTAATTATGCCTTTCACTTGCAACCCGCCACTTAGCATACTGAGCATTTTACGCCAAGTCTCAAACATCTCTCGACCATAAATACCTTCAATACGAAGACTTTTACAAACAACAGCCTCCCATTTAATAGTAATACTGGCTGCTGGCAACCCCAAACAAGCAAGACGGCCACCAGTAGCTATTGATTCAATCAGCGAGTCCAATGCTGAACTACTTCCGCTCATTTCGAATCCAATGTCGTACCCCTCCTTAAGTCCATACAAGCGTGCGGCATCTGCCAGACTGTTCTGCCTTATATCTATCGGAATTACATCAACTAACCGACAGGCCAAGTCCAAACGAAATGGCTCGAGGTCGGCGATGAAAATGCGTCCCGCACCGGCATGACGTGCCACGGCTGCCGCCATGATGCCAACAGGACCGGCGCCGGTGATGACTACATCATTACCAGTCACATCAAATGCTAGCGCCGTATGTACAGCATTCCCCAAAGGATCGAGTATGGCGCCAAGTTCGTCATCTATCTCATCAGGCAGCGGAACGACGTTAAAAGCCGGCAACGCCAAGTACTCGGCAAAGGCCCCAGGATGGTTTACACCTACGCTTCGGGTATGCGGGTCCAAATGAAAGCATCCAGCCCTGGACGCCCGACAGTTTAAGTCGACTAGATGCCCCTCACCTGTTACACGTTGGCCCAACCGCAGGTTTTTAACATTCCTTCCCAGCTCAACTATTACACCGGAATATTCATGTCCAACTATTTGTGGAACAGGAATATTCTTCTGCGCCCAACCGTCCCAGTTCCAAATATGCAAATCAGTACCGCAAATGCCCGTTTTGTGAATTTTTATGAGCACCTCGTTTTCCATAATTTCTGCTGTAGGAACATCGCGCATCCACAGGCCAACGGACTCCTCCGCTTTAACAAGAGCCAACATAGAGCTTCTCCTTTACTCTTAAAAATCGACTCAATCAAACTTAATACAATCAATAATTACAGCATGAGGCACCATTAAGTAATCTTGAAGAAACTCAGGAGCCCGATCAATGTCCTTATATTTTTCAGGCAATGGGTTTGTAAAATTTATATGCGTAAACCCAGCTCCAACAAGCGCTTCTTCAAGTGCTAAAAAAGACCAATACCAAGCTTTTACTTTAGATTTAGTTCCAGAGCAAAATAGATCCAATTGTATCTCACCACCTTCTTGATACACAGCAGATTGCAACATGGAAAAACCATACTTCTCGTAAAAACCAGGTTTTTTTTCATAATCTGGATGAACTGGCAATGCCACCAACTTACCACCTGGCTTTAAAAGCTTTGCCATATTCTTACACATTGCCATCAAAAGATCTTTATTATTAGCATAAGGTAGTACATAAACAGCAAGCACCACATCAAAAGTCCCATTTAGAGAAACATCCAACTCCGAGACATATTCTATGCCACATGGACTTACACGCTCAATATTTTCGGCCTGAACCAGCATTCCCTTTTCAAGATCGAAACCAGTTACACTTTCAGCTCCTAAACTTTTCAATAACCGAGAATATGTTCCCTCACCGCAGCCGTAGTCAAGCACTCTCTTACCCTTTATATCCCCCAACAACTCTAAGACACTTGGTATTTCTATTTCCCGCCTAAATGGCCATTCCGCCATACTGGTATAAATATTTGAAAGCTCTTTGAACTGACTATGATTTGCACTATCCATACTTATCATCCTTAATTAACCACTCCAAACTTCCACACAAAGACTTTACCAAGCAAAACAACAAACCCATGAAGACCAGATATAGATATAAAAGCATTTAAAAATGCCTCTATTAAATATAAAAACCAATCCTCACACTAAATGTTGTATGATTCACCGTACATGTCAAATAACAATTAAAGATATAAATGAATAAACATATAGCAAAAAAGAATTAGAAAAATTATAATCTCACAACCTTAAACAAGAACAAGACCCCTAAGAATTAAATATCAACTAATTCACATACGATCCAAGCATCATCCGCCAACAACTAATAGTGTTTCAAATAAAATCAAAGAACCCAAATCAACACCCCCAGGAACCATTAGACAACACCATATCCCTTAGTAGTCTGTCCCAAGCTGAGTGGACACTGACTTAAGGCAGATATTGTCCACCACAAGGAGTGTTCATGATCCAGACCAGACGACGATTTCCTGAATCCTTTAAACACGAGGCGGTAGACCAGCTGCTTGCCGGTACCCCGCTTCGCCACGCTCGGCATCGCTGAAAAGCCTGCAGGGCAAATGGAAGCGCCAGTACGAGCAGCAAGGACGATGCCTTTCCGGGCAACGGCAAGCAGCGTGGTGAGAGCGCGGAGTTGCGTCGTCTACGCCAGCAACTGGCTCAGGTCACCATGGAGCGCGATGTTTTAAAAAAGGCACTAGCCATCTTCTCGCAGCCCACGAAGTGAAGTTCCGCGCCATCGAGGCGTTGGCTGGTCGCTATCCCGTAGCGGCTTCTATGCCTGGCAGCAGCGGCCACCTTCGGCGAGAGAGATGGCGAATCGGCGTCTAAGCAAGGAGATCCGCACCATTCACCACGAGGTGAATGGGATCTATGGTCATCGCCAAATCAAGGCCGAGTTAGTGGCCATGAGGCATACGTGTGGTCGACACCGGGTTGCTCGACTGATGCGCGAAGCCGGTCTGCGCGTTCGCTCGCGCAAGCGCTGGCGGCTGGTTTCCAGCAGTCGTCATGCTCTGCCGATTGCCCCGAACCACCTGGATCGCCAGTTCGCCTCGGATCGTGCCAATCGGCACTGGGGCTCGGACATGACCTACGTGCGGACGGCCCAAGGTTGGCTGTATCTGACAGTCGTACTCGATCTCTATTCACGAGCCGTCGTCGGTTGGGCGATGCACCACCGCATGCAGCAGGCCTTGGTACACGCCGCGCTGGAGATGGCCATTGCACGCCGACAGCCGAAAGAAGAAGTGCTGCTGCACTCGGATCGAGGCAGCCAATACTGCGCGTACGACTACCAGGCCTTACTTCGGCGACATCGAATCGTGCCCAGCCATTCACGTCCCGGGAACTGCTGGGACAACGCCGCGATGGAGAGCTTCTTCCGTTCGCTGAAGGCTGAGCGGGTGTACCTGACGCGCTATGCCAGCTACCACGAGGCGAAAACCGACCTGTTCGACTACATCCGCTTTTACAATCACCGTCGCCGCCACTCGACGCTGGGCTATCTCAGCCCGATGGAGTTTGAGCGGCGCTATGCGAGCAGTAACTCTTAACTACCTGTCCACCAGCTCCGGGCCAGGCCACTACGGCCAGCCCTGCTTTCAAATACTACATTCGCGCTTTTACTTGCAGGCCACCATCATGCACATCAACCCTGATCACTTTCTACAGACGGAGAATGGGCGCATTATCGACGCTGAGCTCAATAGACTGGCTTGGCAGAGGGCTCATCTTGCCCTATCAGAGGCTCTGCTAGCGACTCCTAAGCCTTCTCGTCTGTATCTATTGATAGGCGCTCAGGGTGCAGGAAAAAGCACTTGGGCCAAATCGATGCTTTTAATTGAGCCTAGCGCTGTAATCTTTGATGCCATCCTGGTTCAACGCTGTGAGCGTGAATCGCTCATACAGATTGCCAAGAAGCATGAGCTTGATGTGGTTGCAATTTTTTTTACTACTTCGCTGGAAGACTGTTTGGCACGTAATCAATTGCGCCCTGATGATGAGATGGTTCCTGAAAAGGCCATTAGGAACGTCTTTAAAGCACTTCAGCCTCCACGCTTGAGCGAGGGTTTCAGCGAAATTTTAGCCGTTGATGCACAGACTAGCGCGGACGCTTATGCCCCTAAAGACTGAGTCGACTTCCAGTTATGCGGAAGCAACTAGCTGCTCGCCCAAGGACGGTCGCGAACATCCTCGATCTATTCAACAGTGCTGCAGGCCGGACATATTATCGTTCCCCCACTTCTGAATCAGAAACATTACCACCAGTCTGTTTCCTAGGTAGTGGCACAATGCCCTAAAACCCTCTCACCGCTAAAAATGGTTTTTTGTTGCTGGCATTCCGCCTGTAGAGGAAAACCCGCGCCATGAATCCTCATGGAGCGCCCAATGCAAATTCTATCCTGGCTCAGCCGAAAACCGGCTAGGCCACCCTCAGAAGCAACTCCGCAAGGCTTCCACCTACCGGCAAACGCAGCTGCGCTGCTGAACACTCCCCGACGCCAAGAGCTCCTGGAGAACATCTGGCGCCGCGCTTCGCTCTCACACCAACAGTTCAACACACTCTACCGCCAGCCGCTTGAGCGGTACGCAGAGCTGGTACAGCTGATGCCGGCTTCAGAAAATCATCACCACTCCCATCTAGGTGGCCTGCTCGACCACGGACTGGAGATCGTGGCTTACGCCTTGAAGATCCGTCAAACCTACCTTCTACCGATCGGCGCCCCGCCTGAGTCGCAATCAGCCCAAGCTGAAGCTTGGACAACAGCGGCAGCCTATGGGGCGTTGCTACATGACCTCGGCAAAGTAGCAGTCGATATTCGTGTCGAGCTTCAAGGTGGACAGATCTGGCACCCATGGCATGGGCCAATCGCAAAGCCCTATCGATTCAAGTACGTCAAAGGTCGTGAGTACCAGCTCCACGGAGCAGCTACTGCTTTGATCTATTCGCAGATCCTGGCCCCCGAGATTCTAGATTGGCTCTGCGGGTTTCCTGAACTGTGGACGCAACTGATCTACCTGGTCGCAGGGCAGTTCGAAAATGCCGGCATTCTCGGTGAAATTGTGATCAAGGCTGATAGTACATCGGTGGCCCAGGAGCTCGGAAGCAATCCAGACCGTGCGATGGCAGCGCCCAAACAATCGCTACAAAGGCAGCTGGTGGAATGTCTCAGGTACCTGGTGCGTGAGAAGTTCAAGCTTAACCACCCCGACGGTCCTGCTGATGGTTGGCTGGCACAGGATGCTCTTTGGTTGGTAAGCAAACCGACTGCGGACCACCTGAGAGCAGCTATGCTCTCGCAGGGCAGCGACCACATTCCATCCTCCAATGCACCTTTCTTCAACATGCTGCAGGACCAGGCCATTATTCAGACGAATGCCAAGGATAAGGCTGTTTGGAAAGTGACCGTCGATACAGGGCGTGGTTGGAAGCACAGCTTTACGGTACTGAAAGTCACACCTTCGCTAATCTGGGCTGATCCAGCTGATCGTCCTGAGGCTTATGCAGGCACAGTCACGGTCGAGATCGACCAACGTGACGGTTCAGAAGCTCAGGAGACAACATACGCCGTTCCAGACGAACCGATTGCAGCAGAACCGACTGTTACTGTCGTGGCAGCTAATTCAATCGTTGCTCCACCAACAAATCAAAAACAATCTCAGACCTTGCAGAGTATCGATTCGGAAAATTTCGATATCGATGAGCTATTGAAACTCTATAGTAATATCACGGTGCCAGCAGAGGTACTAAGTTCTAGCGCTGGCCCGGGGGCTGCATCGCCCCTTCAATCAGGGATGACGCAGCCTGAATACACTTCTGAGGCCAGTTCTGAGCCTCAAGCACTAGAAGATGTAACCACAATGCCTTCCAGTATCAGTCTGGGACAGGGATTCGTCGCGTGGCTAAAGGCCGGAATCACCTCCCGAAAAATCATCATCAATGATGCCAAAGCCCTGGTTCATACCGTTGACGGCACAGCGATGCTCGTTACTCCAGGTATCTTCAAACGCTATATACAAGAGCATCCGCCCCTTGAGCAGATCGCAACCAAGAACGGGACGGTTGCCTGGCAGCAAGTTCAGCGTGCGTTCGAGAAGGAAAAGCTGCATGAGAAAACGAAGAAGAGTTTGAATATCTGGACCTTCAACGTTTCAGGCTCAAGGAAAACCAAACAACTTAAAGGCTATTTACTAAGAGACTCTAGCACTATCTTCACAGAAGTTACCCTGGACAACCCTAGCATCTCTAGAGTTGAAGAAGAGGTTAGCCAATGACTCCGGTTGCGCTACTACAAGAATACCTAATGGATCATGTATTGCGCGAAGCAACTATTAAAATATATCGAGCCTCCATTAAAGCTCTTACTAAAAACTTCGGTGAAGAAATAGACATAACAAAACTTGACCGAAGAAATATACTTTCCTGGAGAAGTATCGCTATCGAAGATGGACTGTCTAGACGCAGCTGGAACACATACTCCAACCATCTTCGTACTATTTGGGCTTATGCGCTTGAGTACGAAATCATACCCAATTCACTAACTAACCCTTTCAAGAAAAGCACGCTCATTGCACCGAAGCGGCCAAGCAAAATCATCTCGGGAGACGGGATACGCCAGGCACGCCATTGGCTGCAAACCCTAGTCGACCAGGAGAAGAGCTCTGGTCAGCGCAGCCCGATTACGCCTGCGTGGTTCTGGCTGGCCACATTCGAGATGTTCTATTACACCGGGATACGCCTGAATGCACTGCTATGCATTAGGGTTCAAGACGTGGACTGGGACAACAGACTCGTTTACGTGAATGCTGATACAGAAAAGACTCACAGAGAGTTTTGCGTACCCATAATGAAAGGTTTGGAACCACACATACAAAAACTTTTAAACGCTGCTTCAACCCAGGGCTTTTCGGGCCAAGATCAGCTCTTCAATGTTAATCGATTTTCGATCCACTACAGATCTAAAACCATGAACATCGATCAAGTTGAGGGCATGTACAAAAAACTGACTAGCGCCTTCGGCATACGCATGACGCCGCACCGGTTCAGGCACACCTTAGCTACCGATTTGATGCGGCAACCAGAACGCAATATTCACCTGACCAAGACACTGCTGAACCATTCGAACATCGCCACGACGATGAGTTACATCGAGGCTGACTACGAACATATGCGAGCAGTGCTCGATGAGCGTAGCTGGCATCAGGGTGCGATAAGGCTTGAGCGACGTGAGGACGTCATAACTCCTCAGGCGCTTGAGCCTAAGCCTGTACCTCTACCCGAACACTTACCGGCCCCAGAGGAGACGCCAGAGGGGCTTGGGCAAGGTATTGCCGCAACAGTGGAGGACTCACCCACTCAGCAACCCGCTACGGCCTCTGAGCTGCTTGCAGCACTGCCCAGGCAGAGACGGCCTGATAAATATCCGCTGGAACAGATATCCAAGCCCAGCACAGGGCTTTCTCATGAGCTGAGTTGGGATGGACCTGGGACGCTCTGGGCGGATTTAGGAATACCTCTCTGCCAGTCGATGGAGGATTCGTTTGAGCCAGCAGCTCTGATGGATCTCTTACCGGATAGAAGCGCCATCGGCAGTTTCCGGTGGAATTGACAGCTAGCTAAACGCCCAGCTTCGTTCAGCTTAGGTTCAGCTTCAGGAATGTCGGCATCGGCAGGATGAACTGTGCACGCCCGATCGGCGCCGGACATCAGCAAGTCGATGTTTGCACAAGGATTCCTGATAAGAGCGTCGAGCTGGACCAGTTCGCGCTAAGGCGGAGCTGATTTTTTGACCGCTTGAACGAAAAAACCCACTGACCGGGTCCGGCAGTGGGCTATTTCATATTGACATCATCACGGAGCGCGCCTATGGTTCGCTCCAGACGGCTGCAAGACTAGTAGACTGGCCCTGGCAAGCCCCCCTTCCTAGTACCGCTTCCGACCATGAATATGGTGGGTCGTGTAGGATTCGAACCTACGACCAATTGGTTAAAAGCCAACTGCTCTACCAACTGAGCTAACGACCCGCTGTGTGGTGGCGCGTATAATACTGATTTCTAACGGGAATTCAACACCCTATATGAAAAAAATCAAAAATAAGGTGTTGGGTCGCTGATCCCGGCCGCGCGGAAGCCATCCGCACGTAGGCGGCAGCTATCGCATTTGCCGCAAGCGTGGCCGTCGTTGTCCGCCTGATAGCAGGAAACGGTCAGTCCGTAGTCGACTCCCAAGCGCGCTCCTGCCTTGATAATCTCGGCCTTGCTCAGGTTCTGCAGCGGGGCCTGGATACGAAAGCCCTGCCCCTCCACCCCGGCCTTGGTCGCCAGGTTGGCCATGCGCTCGAAAGACTCGACGAACTCTGGGCGGCAATCCGGATACCCCGAGTAATCCACCGCGTTGACACCGATGAAGATGTCCCGCGCCTCCAGGACCTCCGCCCAGCCTAGGGCCAGGGAAAGAAATACGGTGTTGCGCGCAGGGACGTAGGTAACGGGAATACCTTCGCTGGGCGCTTCCGGCACATCGATGGAGGCATCGGTCAACGCGGAGCCGCCGATACCGTTGAGATTGAGGCCTATGACCTTGTGCTCCACCACGCCCAGATTCCGGGCCACTCGCTCCGCCGCCTGTAGTTCAGCACGATGACGCTGGCCGTAATCGAAACTCATGGTGTAGCAGCTATAGCCATCGGCCCTGGCCATCGCCACCACAGTGGCCGAGTCCAGGCCACCGGACAGGAGAATTACCGCGCGTTTTTCAGCTGTTGCTTGGTTCAATACTGATTCAGTCATTTCAGCGTCCTGGCTCATCGTTCCAAAGGTATTTATGTAGCTGCAGTTGCAAGCGTACTGGCAGGTTGTCCGCCACGATCCAGTCAGCCAGATCGCGTGCATTCAGATCGTGGTGACTTGGCGAGAACAACACTTCGCCAGCACGTTGCTCAAGACGGTACTGGATCAACTTGGACACTGCCCAGTCATAGTCCTCGCGGGAGCAGATGACAAACTTGACCTGATCATTGGCGGTCAGCAGCTCGATGTTCTCGTAGCGATTTCGATGCGCTTCCTTGGAGCCGGGGGTCTTCAGGTCCAGGACTCGACTGACTCGCACGTCCACGGCCGATATGTCCAGGGCACCGCTGGTCTCCAGCGATACCTCATAACCGGCGTCACATAGCTTCTTGAGCAAGGGAATGGCATTAGGCTGGGCCAACGGCTCGCCGCCGGTGACACAGACATAACGCGGGCGGAACCCGGCTACCTGCTCAAGCAGGCTGTCGAGGGTTCTTTGGGTACCGCCATTGAAGGCATAGGCGCTGTCGCAGTATTGGCAACGCAGCGGACAACCGGTCAGGCGCACAAAAACCGTGGGCAGCCCGGCAGTCCGAGTTTCCCCCTGCAACGAGTAGAAAACTTCGGTGATTCTCAATGTGTCTTGCATATTCGCCACGGGCGTAACAGCTAAACAGGCTGTCCGCCTCCGTCAGGCACCTCAAGGAACCCCGCCATCGCGTAGATCCCAGGAAGCGTATTTCATAAAAGGGCGTGGATTCTAACGAAAAAACCCGCGACAAGCGCGGGTTTCTTGTAAACATGAGCTGAACGCTTACATGCGTTGCAAGTCTCGTTGCGCCAATTGAGCGGCAGAGGTCCCCGGATACTGGGCCACAACCTGCTGCAGGATACCCTTGACGCGGTCGGTATGACCCAGGCGACGCTCCACGTCGGCCAGCTTGTACAGCGAGTCAGGCACCTTGGCGTGCTTTGGATAAAGCTGGGACACCTTGGCAAATGCCTGGCCGGCACCTTGCAGGTCACCCTTGGCCAGGTTCACTTCACCCAACCAGTACTGGGCGTTGCCAGCATACTGGCTGTTGGGGTACTTGCGCAGGAATGCCGAGAAGGCCTGGCTGGCCTTGTCGAAATCCTTGGCCTTGATCAGGTCGAAGGCAGCATCGTAGTAGAGCTTTTCCTTGGCCGGATCCCCCGGTTCACTACTGGCAGCTGGTGCTTGAGTAGCAGCCCCGGCCGCGGCAGCGGCGGCATTGCCACCAGCTGAAGAATTCTCAGGAGTCGCGGCAGGTGCAGCACCGCTTCCTATGCGCCGATCAAGATCCTGGTAACGCTCCAGGCTTTCTTGCTTCATGCGCGCTACATCATTTTGCAGAACTTCAATCACACCTTGCTGCCGTGCAATCTGCTCCTGCATTTGCTGCAGTTGCTGGAACAGTTCGCCCTGTGCCGAGACAGGGGTCGAAACCCCTCCCCCGGCATAGGCGCCGTTCGTGCCATAACCCGCTGGTGGATAACTGCTCCCGCTATTTCCATAGCCAGAGTTGCTATCGACCACAGGAACCGCAGACCACGCCGCAAGCGGCGTGAGACTGAGAGCCAAAATAGTTACAGCACGACGGCACGTTCGCATGACGAATTACTTACGCAGTTCGACGCGACGGTTTTGAGCCCAGGACTGCTCGTCGTGGCCAGTGGCAACTGGACGCTCTTTACCGTAGGAAACCAGCTCCAGCTGAGCTGGGGAAACACCTTGCAGTACCAGGTAGCGCTGAACGGCTTTCGCACGACGCTCGCCCAGAGCCATGTTGTACTCACGAGTACCACGTTCGTCGGTGTTACCTTCCAGAACAACGCGAGCGCCGTTACCTTTCAGGTCCTTGGCGTGAACGTCCAGAGCGCGCATGGCTTCTGGCTTCAGGTCCGAGCTGTCGTATTCGAAGTAGAAGGTGGTGATTGCGCGCAGAGCTGCTTCTTCGCTCAGGGAGCCATCAACAGCACCAGTGTTAGCGCCGTAACCAGCGTTTGGATCAACAGCGCCTTCACCAGCGTTGTCGCCGCCTTTGGAGGAGCAACCTACAGCCACAGCCATGGCCAGAGCCAGCGCAGCAAACTTACCAAACTTCAACATTTCCATCGTGAAACTCCTAATGAACCCCAGTGTGTTAAGTGAAACATTGTAGCGCCGCGTCAGTTCAGGTAAGGGGACCAGGACGGTTCTCTGACTTCGCCTTGAGCGGTAGGAAGCGGGAGCCTCACACGTCCATTAATGGACACGAGCATCAAGACTCCCCGGCCCTGCTGGCGGGTGGCGTAGATTACCATGGTGCCGTTGGGCGCAACAGTAGCTGACTCATCTAGGTTAGTGTCTGTAAGGATTTTTACGCTACCGCGCTGCAAATCCTGAGCCGCTACCCGGAAGTTGGTGAAACCGTCCTGGCGGTGAATCATTACCAGGGTCTTTTCGTCAGCAGAAAGTTTCGGGTTGGCGTTGTAGTTACCGATAAAGGTCACACGCTCGGCACCACCGCCATTGATGTTGCTTTTATATACCTGCGGTTTACCACCGCGGTCGGAAGTGAAGTAGATGGTCGAACCATCCTTGCCCCAGAACGGCTCGGTATTGATGCCCGGGCCACTGGTCACACGACTGATCTGGCGCGAAGCCATGTTCATGACATAGATGTCCGGGTTACCGTCCTTGGACAGCACGAACGCCAGGCGGCTGCCATCCGGCGACCAGGCTGGCGCGCCGTTGAGGCCTTCGAAGTTGGTGATCTGCTCGCGACGACCCGTGTCGATATGCTGTACGAAGATGCGCGGACGCTTCTGTTCGAACGACACATAGGCAATGCGCTTGCCATCGGGGGCAAAGCGCGGCGACAGGATCGGCTCGCGAGACTGCAACAAGGTCACTGCCCGAGCACCGTCGTAGTCCGAACGTTGCAGGGTGTAGCGAGTGTTGTTCACCGAAAAGCGCTCGGCGGTCACGTACAGCAGGCGCGTGGAGAACGCACCCTTGATGCCGGTGAGCTTCTCGAAGGACTGGTCGGAGATGTAGTGCGACATGTCTCGCAACTGATCAACGCCACCAGAAACACTGCCAGTCAGCACCTGTTGTTCGGTAGCCACGTTGAACAGCGCGTACTGCACCTGCAGGCGGCCACCGGCCGGCACGATGCTGCCAACCATTACGTACTGGGCGCCCAGGGCCTTCCAGTCACGGAAAATGACTTCGCTGGCCTGGGTCGGCAAGCTGATCATGTTCTGCTTTGGAATCGGCGCGTAGTAACCGGAGTTACGCAGGTCGTCACCGATGATCTGCGCCATGTCGTCCGGCAGCACGCTGCCGCCCTGCCAGCCGAAGGGTACAACCGCGATCGGCGTCGCCCGGTCACTACCGCTGGTGACCAGAATGTTTTTTTCATCCGCTGCCGCTATCCCTGCCATACAGCAAATAACGACAAGCATTCCTCGAAGAAGGTTTCTCACAAGGCTAGATCCTCAGGTGTGAATGTCATCTTGAATGAACGATAGGGAGCGAAGTCCTTCGGACTCAGACCCTGCATTTCTGTCAAACGTCCAATGTTCTTGACTGCCGCCACCGCCGAGGCGTCGAACGGGCCGTCTCCACTGGACTTGATCACGCTGACCGTAGTCACCGTACCATCAGGCAACATGCCGATACGCAGCTCCACTGTCATACCCTTGCGCGCCGAAGGAGGACGAGCCCAACCTTCTGCTGCACGAATACGAATCAGGTCGTCGAAACTGCCCGCGACGCTGTCACCGACTTCATCCGACTTCGTGGCCTCACGCTCCGGCTTGTCGGAAAGCAAGTCCGCCAGGGCCTGGGCCTTTTTCTCTTCGGCAGATTTACGTGCTGCTTCCTGGGCCTTTTTCTTCGCGGCGTCGGCGGCAGCCTTCTTCTTCGCGTCTTCGGCGATCTTTTTCTTCGCCTCGTCAGCTTCTGCTTTTTTCTTGGCGTCTTCCGCGGCTTTCTTCTTCGCGTCTTCGACGATTTTCTTCTTCGCTTCTTCAGCGGCCTTTTTCTTGGCCTCTTCTTCAGCGGCTTTCTTGGCTTCTTCCTCGGCTTTCTTCTTGGCTACATCGGCCAGTTGCTTCTCTTCGGCCTTTTTCGCCTCGGCGGCTTTCTTGGCCTCGTCAGCCTTTTTCGCCTCGTCGGCTTTCTTGGCCTCGTCGGCCTTCTTCGCTTCCGCGGCTTTTTGGGCAGCCTCTTCTTTCTTTTGTTCCGCAGCCTTGATCTCTTCCTGCTCGACCTTCTTCTGCTCCAACTGCTCGGCTTCGGTCTGGCGCGCGGCGGACTTCTTCGCCTCACCCGCAATCTTGTGATTGGTCTGGGTGGTCGCTGGACTCTTCGATTTCAGCTGATACAGGGTCGCCTGGACGATCGGCTTGGCCGGCGGCAGCTCTGGCGTCATGGCAAAGCTGACGAACAGCATGCCGAACACCAGAACATGAAGGGCAATTGCCCAGACGCTAGGCCAGAAGTAGCTTTCCGAAGCGGACGGCTCTCGCTGTTGCTGCATCAGGGCGCCTCGGTAATCAAGCCAACGTTGCCGACGCCAGCTTTCTGCAGGCCGCCCATGGCACCCATCACGGCGCCGTAGTCGACGGATTTATCCCCGCGAATGAACACCTGGGTGTGCTTGCCGCCTTCGTTACCGGCACGGATGATCTTGGTCACCGCGTCGGTCATCTGCGGCAAGGTCATTGCCTTGTCCTGTTGCTTGTCGGTATCGACTTCACTGCCAAGGTTCCAGTAGTAGGTCTTGTCAGCCTTGATCGAGATGGTCAGCACCTGGGTGTTGTTGTCCTGGGGCAAGGCTTCACTGGAAACCTTGGGCAGGTCGACTTTCACACCCTGGTTGAGCATCGGCGCGGTCACCATGAAGATGACCAGCAGTACCAACATCACGTCGATGTAGGGCACTACGTTCATCTCGGCAACCGGCTTGCGTTTGTGGCGAACTCGGGCCATTGGGTCTACCTGCTCACTCTTCGCTGGTGTGCACTTTACGGTGCAGGATCGCCTGGAATTCGTCGGCGAAGGTGTAGTAACGGCTGATCAGCGTCTCGCCACGGGCGGAGAAACGGTTGTAGGCGATCACTGCCGGGATGGCCGCGAACAAGCCGATGGCAGTCGCTACCAGGGCTTCGGCGATACCCGGGGCCACGGTGGCCAGGGTCGCCTGCTGTGCGGAAGCCAGGCCGCGGAAGGAGTTCATGATCCCCCACACGGTACCGAACAGACCGATGTACGGGCTGACCGAGCCCACAGTGGCCAGGAACGGCAGGCTCTGCTCGAGCTTCTCTTCTTCACGGGAGATCGCTACGCGCATCGCACGAGCCACGCCTTCCATCACGGCCTCGGGTTCGACGCCCGGCTGCTGGCGCAGGCGGGAGAACTCCTTGAAACCAGCACGGAAGATCTGCTCGACACCGGAGTCCGGGTCAGGGTTGCTGCCGGCCTGGCGGTACAGCTTGGACAAGTCGATACCGGACCAGAAGCGCTCCTCGAAGCTCTCCAGGGCACGTCGACCAGCGCGCAGCAGGTTGCTGCGCTGAAAGATCATGATCCATGAAGTCACCGATGCGGCCACCAGGGTCAGCATTACCAACTGCACTACAACGCTGGCATTGCTGACCAGGCTCCACATGGAGGAATGGTCGACGACGTTAGCTTCCACGCTTTATCTCCTGCTCTGAGTGTGTACCCGCGCTGCCCTCGTCGGCAAAGGCCGTACGCAGAGCGTCTGGAATAGCGCGGGGTTTGAAATTGTCGGCGCGCACACAAGCCACCAGGAACTGCCCCTCACAGAGCAGCACATTGTCCGAGAACCGCCTGACCTGCTGGGTGAAACGTAGGCTGGCCCGATTCAACTCGGTGACCTGGGCACTGACCAGAAGCTCATCGTCCAACCGCGCCGGCGAGTGATAACGCGCTTCGCTGGAATGCACGACGAATAACAGGTTCTCCCCCACCAACTGCGACTGGGCAAAGCCCAAATGTCGTAGCCGCTCGGTTCGAGCCCGCTCCATAAACTTAAGGTAATTAACGTAATACACGATACCGCCGGCATCGGTGTCCTCGTAATAAACGCGACAACGATGTGCGAACGGCTCAAGCCCGTTTTGCGCGCGCATACTCTAGTGCTTACTCCTCAGGTTGCCAATCCAGCCAAGCAACTGTTTTTTCATTCTTGAACGACTTTTCGTGCAGTTTTAACGATGTCCGCCCGTAGGACAGCACAAACCCCGATTAAGTCGGTGCAAAGCGAGCGATCAATCGTCCATGGCATCGAGGAATTCGTCTACCGCGGGCATGTCTCCCAATCGTGACGGAATATTTAGCCCGAAATGCAGGTACGCATGTCGGGTCACCACTCTCCCACGAGGGGTTCGCATGATGTAGCCCTGCTGGATCAGGTACGGTTCCAGCACATCCTCGATGGTATGACGCTCTTCACTGATCGCCGCGGCCAGGCTGTCGACCCCGACCGGACCGCCGTCGAACTTCTCGATCATGGTCAACAATAGACGCCGGTCCTGATGGTCAAAGCCACGTTCGTCGACATCCAGCAGATTCAATGCCAGGTCGGCAACAGCCTTGGTGATGTGCCCCTTGGCCCGGACTTCAGCGAAATCACGCACCCGGCGCAAAAGACGGTTGGCGATCCGCGGCGTGCCCCTGGCTCGCCGGGCCACCTCGACGGCGCCTTCCGGGTCCAGCGGCAAGCCGAGGATGCCAGCGGAACGCCCAACGATGGTCGCAAGATCCGCAACGCTGTAGAACTCCAGGCGCTGGACGATACCGAAACGATCCCGCAGCGGGTTGGTCAGCATGCCCGCACGGGTCGTGGCTCCCACCAGGGTGAAAGGCGGCAGGTCCAGCTTGATCGAACGCGCCGCCGGCCCTTCGCCGATCATGATGTCGAGCTGGAAGTCCTCCATGGCCGGATACAGCACTTCCTCGACGATCGGCGACAAACGATGAATCTCATCGATGAACAGCACATCGTGAGGCTCGAGATTGGTCAATAGCGCGGCCAGATCCCCGGGACGCTCCAAGACCGGTCCGGAGGTGCTCTTGATCGATACCCCCATTTCCTCTGCGATGATGTTGGCCAGGGTGGTCTTGCCCAACCCGGGAGGCCCGAAGATCAGCGTATGGTCCAGGGATTCGCTGCGCCCACGAGCCGCCTGGATAAACAGCTCCATCTGTTCGCGCACGCTGGGCTGGCCGATATAGTCGGCCAGGCTGACCGGACGAATCGCCCGGTCCTGGACTTCCTCGCGCTCACGGGGGCCCGTAGCGGCGATCAGACGATCTGCTTCTATCACTTAAATCATCCCCTTCAGGGCTCGGCGGATCATGTCTTCACTACTCAAGCCTTTTTCCTTGATCGCGGATACCGCCTTGCTGGCTTCCTGCGGCTTGTACCCCAGGGAGATCAGTGCACTGACCGCATCCGACTCGGCGCTGGCCACGGGCATCGGCGCATCCGGCTGGTTCGGCACCAGGGCGAACATGCTCGGCACCGCCTCCCAGGCCTTGAACCGATCCTTGAGCTCGACCAACAGGCGCTCGGCGGTTTTCTTGCCGACCCCCGGCACCTTGGTCAAGGCCGAGGTGTCCTGAGCTTGCACGCAGCGCACCAGCTCATCCACTTCAAGACTGGACATCAGGGCCAGGGCCAGCTTCGGCCCGACACCATTTAGACGGATCAACTCGCGAAAAAAGTCTCGCTCGCGCTTGCTGGCGAAACCGTAGAGTAACTGTGCGTCCTCACGCACGACCAAATGGGTGTGCAAGGTCAGGGGTTCGCCGACCGACGGCAGGCGATACAAGGTGGTCATGGGTACTTCGACTTCATAACCCAAGCCGTTGACATCGAGAATCAGGTGCGGCGGCTGTTTCTCAGCCAGGGTGCCGCGCAAGCGTCCAATCACGTATCGATCCTTAAGGCGATGGCCAGCACGGGGCTGGCGACTCACTGAACAAGGTCAGCGCCGATTACTCAGGCACATGACACCCGCTCCTAAAATGACTGCGCTGATGCTATCAGAGACGCAATCGACCGCCACGACTGCGTGCCGTTCCCAGGCCATGGGGCAACAAGCTGGAACGGGTATGGGAATGGCAAATGGCAATCGCCAGGGCGTCCGAAGCGTCGATCTGCGGCTTGGCTGTCAACTTGAGCAGATGCATGACCATCATCTGCACCTGCTCCTTATTGGCACCGCCAGTCCCCGCCACCGCCTGCTTCACCTGTGTCGCCGTGTATTCGGCAATCTCCAGCCCCTCTTCGGCCCCGGCGACGATGGCCGCCCCCCGAGCCTGCCCGAGCTTCAGGGCCGAATCGGCATTGCGCGCCATGAATACCTTCTCGATGCCCATGGTCACCGGGCCGTAGGTCTGGATCACCTCGCGAACCCCGCGATAAACGATCTGCAAGCGCTCATGCAGTTCGCCAGCGCCGGTACGAATGCAGCCGGAGGCCACATACACGCAACCACGCCCGGTGTCTTGAACCACGCCATAACCGGTAATGCGTGAACCGGGGTCGATGCCAAGAATTAGAGTCATAAGGCCTGCTGCTGAAATGAAAAGGCCGACCGTTCAGGAACGGAACGGCAAAAAAACGGAAGCCGGAGGCACCCTGCCGCGTAATGATCACGGCGTTGCGCATCCGGCTTCAAGAGCGGCGCTGCTGGATCAACCAAGCTGGGCGGCGACCGACTCCGGAATATCCGCATTGGAGTAGACGTTCTGCACGTCATCCAGGTCTTCCAGCATATCGATCAGCTTCAAGACCTTCTCGGCACCTTCCAGGTCCAGCTCGGCGCTGGTGGTGGGCAGCATGACGATTTCCGCATCGGCAGCCTTGAAACCAGCAGCTTCCAGGGCATTGCGCACGCCATAGAAACCAGCGAACGAGGTAAACACATCGACCGAACCGTCATCATTGCTGACCACGTCGTCGGCATCGGCCTCCATGGCCGCTTCCATCAATGCATCCTCGTCGACACCTTCGGCGAAGGTGAGCTGGCCCTTGCGCTCGAACAGGTAGGCTACCGAGCCATCGGTACCCAGGTTGCCGCCACACTTGCTGAAAGCATGACGAACAGCCGCCGCCGTACGGTTGCGATTGTCGGTCATGCATTCGACCATGACCGCTACACCATTGGGACCATAGCCCTCATAGGTCAGCTCGACCACATCGTCGCTACCGGCAGCACCAGTACCACGGGCGATGGCCCGGTCGATGATGTCGCGACTCATGTTGGCGCCCAGGGCCTTGTCCAGGGCCAGGCGCAGGCGTGGATTGGAACCGGGCTCGCCACCGCCCTGACGGGCCGCGACAGTCAGCTCACGAATCCACTTGGTGAAGATCTTGCCTCTCTTGGCATCCTGACGCTCTTTGCGGTGCTTGATGTTCGCCCACTTGGAATGACCTGCCATAACTTGCTCCAAATTCTCTTTGAAACATTGCCTGCACCACCACTAGGTGAACCGGCAACAAAAACGCTTCCCCATAGAAAAAGCGCACCCGAAGGTGCGCCTTGTCGGGCCGGCTTACTCAGCCTTGGGCTGTTCGCGCAAGCGGATATGCAGCTCGCGCAGGGCCTTGGCGTCCACCAAGCCGGGTGCCTGGGTCATGACGCAAGCCGCGCTCTGGGTTTTCGGGAAGGCGATCACTTCGCGAATCGACTGGGCGCCAGTCATCAGCATCACCAGGCGATCCAGGCCGAAGGCCAGGCCACCATGGGGTGGAGCGCCGTACTTCAGGGCGTCCAGCAGGAAGCCAAATTTCTCTTCCTGTTCCGCTTCATTGATACCCAGCAGGCGGAACACCGCTTGCTGCATTTCTTTACGGTGGATACGGATCGAACCGCCGCCGAGCTCAGTACCATTGAGGACCATGTCATAAGCACGCGACAGAGCACCAGCAGGGTTGGCCTCGAGTTCTTCAGGCGAGCACTTCGGCGCGGTGAACGGATGGTGCAGCGCAGTGAAGCTGCCATCGTCGTTCTCTTCGAACATCGGGAAGTCGACGACCCACATCGGCGCCCATTCGCAGGTCAGCAGGTTCAGGTCGTGGCCGAGCTTGATACGCAGCGCACCCAGGGCCTCGCTGACGATCTTGGCTTTGTCGGCGCCGAAGAACACGATGTCGCCATCGACGGCACCGACACGATCGAGGATCACGTTCAGGTTGGCTTCCGGAATGTTCTTGACGATTGGCGACTGCAGGCCCTCGACGCCCTTGGCCCGCTCGTTGACCTTGATGTACGCCAGGCCCTTGGCACCATAGATGCCGACGAACTTGGTGTAGTCGTCGATCTGCTTGCGCGGCATGCTCGCCCCGCCAGGTACGCGCAGGGCTGCGATACGGCATTTAGGGTCGTTGGCCGGGCCGCTGAATACCTTGAACTCCACTTCCTTGAGCTGGTCGGCAACGTCAACCAGTTCCAGGGGAATACGCAGGTCCGGCTTGTCCGATCCATAGCGACGCATGGCCTCCTCGAAGGTCATGTGCGGGAACTCGCCGAACTCCAGACCCAGCACTTCCTTGAACAGGTTGCGGATCATGTTCTCGGTCAGGCCCATGATGTCTTTTTCATCGAGGAAGCTGGTTTCGATGTCGATCTGGGTGAATTCAGGCTGACGGTCGGCGCGCAGGTCTTCGTCGCGGAAGCATTTGGCGATCTGGTAGTAACGATCGAAGCCGGCCACCATCAACAGTTGCTTGAACAGCTGAGGCGATTGCGGCAGGGCGAAGAAGCTGCCGGCATGGGTGCGGCTCGGTACCAGGTAGTCGCGGGCACCTTCAGGGGTGGCGCGGGTCAGGATCGGCGTCTCGACGTCCAGGAAGCCGTTCTCGTCGAGGAAACGACGGATGCTGGTGGTCATGCGCGAGCGCAGGCGCAGCTTCTCAGCCATTTCCGGACGGCGCAGGTCGATGAAGCGATAGCGCAAGCGGGTCTCTTCACCCACGTCGGAGTATTCGTTGAGCGGGAATGGCGGGGTTTCCGCCTCGTTCAAGACTTCCAGCTCATACCCCAGCACTTCGATCATGCCCGAGGCCATATTGGCGTTACCGGCACCTGCCGGACGCAGGCGTACCTTGCCGGTGATCTTGACTACATATTCACTGCGCACACGGTCGGCAGCGGCGAAGGTTTGCGCACGATCCGGATCGAACACCACCTGGGCCAGGCCTTCACGATCACGAATATCGAGGAAAATCACCCCGCCGTGGTCACGACGACGGTGGACCCATCCGCAAAGGGTTACTTCCTGACCTTCCAGGCCTTCGTTCAGTTGGCCGCAATAATGGCTGCGCATCATGGTAGTGGTTTCACTTCTCGTAATTCGAAATTCGATGGAGGCCTTGCGCACCCCTCGGGTGCCAGATAGTGCAAGAACTCGCGCGTGTCGTTCAACTTAGTCAGCTTTGTCGCCACCGGCCAGATTCTTCTTGGAGCCGGTCTTGAAGTCGGTTTCATACCAGCCGGTGCCACTGAGGCGGAAACCCGGCATGGATAGCATCTTTTTCAACTCAGGCGCCTGGCATGCAGGGCAATCGACCAGCGGCGCGGCGCTGATCTTTTGAATGGCTTCCAACTGATGGCCACAGGAAGCGCATTGGTAGTCGTACATCGGCATGGGGACGTCTCGGCAATCCAGATTACGGCTTGATACAGGCAGAGCCCATGCCAAGGCTCGGGCTACGTAGCAAAGAGCGGGATTATATCCATTAAATCGGCCCTGTGCAGCCGTATGCCCCGATAACGTACGCAGCCTAAGAGGCGAATGGCGCGATGAGCGCCATCCGCCATGAACGACCTAGGGATTTTCCAGCAGGGAGCGCAACATCCATGCAGTTTTTTCATGCACTTGCATGCGCTGGGTCAGCAGGTCCGCGGTAGGCTCATCGCTGACCTTGTCCAACAGAGGAAAGATACCGCGAGCCGTACGGGTCACTGCTTCCTGCCCGCTGACCAGTTGCTTGATCATTTCCTCCGCCGCCGGCACTCCCTCCTCCTCCTTGATGGAGGACAACCGGGCATAGATGGAATAGGCACCCGGGGCAGGAAAGCCCAACGCCCGGATACGCTCGGCGATCAGGTCGACCGCCAAGGCCAGTTCGTTGTATTGCTCTTCGAACATCAAGTGCAGGGTACGGAATTGCGGGCCGGTGACGTTCCAATGGAAATTATGGGTTTTCAGATACAACACGTAAGTGTCCGACAGTAGACGGGACAGACCATCGACGATGGACTTGCGATCTGCTTCGCTGATACCGATATCAATTGCCATGTTTCTCTCCGTTGACCAGATGAACCAATCCATTCAGCTGCCGGACCACTCTAGCAAGGACAGGACCTGCCTGCTGCCGCGCAGCCCGCGGCAGGTTGCCTCGTGACCAGGCCCATGGGTGAAGAATGGCCAGGGCTGAAACGGATCTGACCGCAAGAAAAATTCGCTGTTCCTTGGACGATCCAGCAACACCCCAAGAAACGGGCCTTTGCCTGATTGTCCGATCCATTTCCGACCACGGACGACGAGCCGCCTCGCGGAACAACGCGGCTGATTTGAGAAGGCCTGGGCTTTGCGGTTAAATAGAGCCCGTGTCGTTGTTGCCTATTTCTTCGGCCAGCGCGCATAGGCTGACACCGCGCACGAACCTGCCGCCTCATCTATTTTTTCAGAAGCGAACCGTGCGCGATCAGCTCTTCCTTGTGCTCCTTCTTAACGTGAGTTGATCAAAATGTTGAAGATTGTCCACTTGTTGACAGGACTTGCAGCCTTGCTGCTGTCCTTGATTCCGAGCCTTAGATCCGACGCGGTTCCCTACCTACAACAACCCGATGCTCTTTACCTGGCCCTTTTCGGCCTGCTCAACCTGGTCCTGGCCCCAGTTATTCCGCACTGGAACAAAGGCCCTCGCCATCACTTGCAGAACCTGGTCAGCGCCCTGCTGGTCCTGGTGGTCGTCCTGCAAACCCTCACCCTCCTGGCTCCGATGCCAGTGATCGGTGACCAGCCAGCTGTGCTGGTCAGCCTGCTGACTGCCCTGTTTGCAGTGGCGCTGCACCTGGCCGTGAGCTTCTACAAATCGTCACCCGCAGCTTCTTCTGCACCGGTCTACGACATGAGCAATCGTGATACGGGTACCGTGAAGTGGTTCAACACCTCTAAGGGCTTCGGCTTTATCTCCCGGGACTCCGGCGACGATATCTTCGTGCACTTTCGCGCCATTCGCGGAGAAGGCCATCGCGTCCTGGTAGAAGGCCAGCGCGTGGAGTTCTCGGTGATGAACCGTGACAAGGGCCTGCAAGCCGAAGATGTCATTGCTGCATTGCCCCGCCGCTGATCACAGGCCATAAAAAACCGCGCCAAGGCGCGGTTTTTTATGGCTCTGGCGACAACCCCGCCACCTTAATAATGAGGCGGCGGCGCATCTTCCTCAAAGACCCCGAATTGCCCAAGCATCTCCTCCTGGCGCTTGAGTAGCGCAGCCATCTGCAATTGCAGGCGCTCCACCCTCTTTTGCTGTGCCACCAGCTCATCATTCAAGGCTTGGATGGTGTCATCCTGGAACGCCAGGCGACTTTCCAGATCGGTTACGCGCTCTTCCAGCCCCATGCCTCAGTCCTCCAGAAACCGGAAATCATCGGTCAGCACCACTCGCAACCGTTCGCGGACCTGTTCGATCTGCTCTGCCGTGTAGGGTTTTGCCGGATGCTTGCCCCAAACCGGGGCCGGCCAGGCGGCATCGTCACGTTTACGTACGATCACATGCATGTGCAACTGGCTTACCACATTGCCCAAAGTCGCCACATTCAACTTGTCGGCATCGAACGAGTCCTTGAGCAGCTCGGCCAGGGCCGTGGTTTCCTGCCATAGCTGACGTTGATCCGTGACATCCAGTTGAAACAACTCGCTGATATCTTCGCGACGCGGCACCAGGATAAACCAAGGATAGTTTGCATCATTGGACAGCAGCAGCCGGCAAAGGGGGAAGTCCCCGATGAGTACTGTGTCTTGCTGCAGTCGTGAATCTAAAGTGAACACCGCGCTTACTCCCGCTCCGCTCATTCTTGCCTGGCGTCAAGTATTACTGACATGGACCAGGCGACAGAGACGCAGCATACCTGTGAACGCCTCACGCTTCATGACCAATGAGCCAGCGACCTCTCCTCAATTTGGCAAGGAGCCAGTTCATGCGGTCAATGCGCCCCAAAGCAGGACATTTTGCAAAGCCCTGCACCATTTGCCCACACCACTTCAGAGTCGCTCGCAAGGACACTCGCCAAGTCCTTGATAACCAGTGCCGTTTACGCACCTGACGGTATGAACAGGGGCAACGTCATCCAAAAGTTTTGCACCGAAATCGGACAACGGGTCTACGCTGAGTACCCCAAGCATCCGCCGTTTACTCACTTTGCAGTGTGCGTCGGTAACATTTTGTCTGGCTGTGCAACTTATTGCACACCACTGCCTCATGCAGGCAGCGACGTCAAGCCAAGCGAAAACTCATTCCGAGCGACGGTTTTATGCGGTTTTTACAGACTCCTTTACCGTCTGGAGCAAAAAACACTTGGTCATTTGGTTTTGTGCACGCTTGTTGCATCCAGCCCGACACCGTCTGCGAGGGATGAGCGAAAGTGAAACCTTAAAGACTCATGATAATAGCGGCAGGGCTGCCCAAAAGTACTTTGAAAGTGTTTGTCTGGAGGGCTCTTTCCCTCCTTGCAATCCTCCGAAGAGCACTATTGAAGTTGTCAGTCCGGATACATTCCGACTGAAGGATTGCGACACCGATCAAGCAATTTGCGACAGGGTCGTAAAGAAGCTGAAAGGATAGATAGGCAAGTATCGCCAATATTGTCAGCGTGATATAAGTTTGCGCCGACACAAAAAGAAAGAGCCGCCCAAATAAAAATACAGGTGGGACGGCAGTACTCTTCTAAAAACCAAAGGAGCAAATCACGATGCGCGTGATGAAGTGGAGCATGATCGCCCTGGCTGTATCTGCAGGGACCTCGCAGTTCGCAATCGCGTCTTCCCAAGACGACTCGAAAGGCTTTTTCGAAGATCAGAGCCTGAAGTCCAAGACTCGTCTGGAATACATGAACCGCGACTACAAGAACGGTGCCGGTAACATCGCCAAGCCCGGTGGTGGCTACAAGAGCGGCTATCGCCAGGACACCGGCATCAGTGAACTGCTGACCTACGAATCGGGCTTCACCCAAGGCACCGTGGGTGTCGGTGTGGACGCCATGGCCATGGGCGCAGCCCGCCTGGACGGCGGTTCAGGCCGTGCCGGCAACGGTCTGTTCGCAGTCAATGGCGACGGCCAACCGGAAAAGACCCAGTCCAAGACCGGTGCCGCCATCAAGTTCCGCATCTCCGACACCACCCTCAAGTACGGTCGTCAGTTCGTCGCCAGCCCGGTATTCGCCACTGACGATAGCCGCCTGTTGCCGGAAGTGGCCGAAGGTACCCTGATCACCAGCAAGGAAATCAAGGGCCTGGAACTGAATGCTGGTCGCTTCACCGCACTGAGCAAGCAGACCGGTATGGGCAAGGACAGCATCGGTGGCGTTGCTGACGAGAATGGCAACGGCGCCAAAGGCCTGCCTTCGGCGAACATCTTCGGCGCAACCTATGCCTTCACCGACAACTTCACCGGCACCCTGGCAGCCTCCAAGGTCGACCAGTACTTCAAGAAGCAGTACATCAACCTGAACTACACCTTGCCGATCGCTGAATCGCAGTCCTTGAACTTCGACTTCAACGGCTACAAGACCGAAGGCGACAAGCGTGGCGACCTGGTCGACATGATCGGCGACGGCCGCACGGGCGTGGATAACAAACTGTGGAGCCTGGCAGCAGCGTACAGCCTCGGCGCGCACAAGTTCACCCTGGCCCACCAGCGCTCCAGCGGCGACAACGGCTACTACTACGGCGTTGACGGTAACGGTACGGTCTTCGTGGCCAACTCCATCCAGATCTCCGACTTCGTGGGTCGCGATGAACGTTCCTGGCAAGCACGCTACGACCTGAACATGGCCACCTATGGCGTGCCAGGCCTGAGCTTCATGGCTCGCTACGTGACCGGTGACAACATCTCCACCAACAACGGCCTGGGCGAAGGTAAAGAGAAAGAGTTCAACTTCGAGACCAAGTACGTTCTCCAGGAAGGTCCAGCCAAGGATCTGTCCTTCCGCCTGCGTAGCGCGGTGTATCGCGTCAATAACGCATACAGCGGCTACCAGTCCGATAACAACGATGTACGTATCATCGTGGAGTACCCGCTGAGCATCTTGTAATTCGTTGCCCAGTTGCTTGCGCTAACGCGCAACTCCAATAAAAACCGTCGCCTTGATATCCCAGGGTGGCGGTTTTTTTATGCCATCAAAAGTGCAAGCTCTCATCCGCCACTACATAGCAAGCTAATAAATAACATGCTATCGGTAGTTGCCAAATAGCAGCCAATGGCTGCAGGCCTTAGTTCGTATCAGACGGATAAAAAACAAGGGGCCGATGGCCCCTTGTCTTGAACAGCACTAGTTGACCGAACGGCCAACTTATGAAGCCACCTTTATTACACGGCGGCTTCCTGAACCACACGAATCACTCGCTGTGGAAACGGGATATCGATACCCGCGGCCTTCAGGCGATCACGCGATAGTTCATTGAACTGGAACATCACATCCCAGTAGTCCGCCGTCTTGACCCACACCCGCAGCGACAAGGTAATCGCGCTGTCACCCAAAGTGGAGACCACCGCGACAGGCGCAGGGTCGGCCAGAACCCGATCATCCTTGGCCAGTTCCAGCAACACTTCACGGGCCTTCTGCAGATCAGCGTCATAATCCACGCCAACGTCGAACACCACCTTGCGGGTCGGTTGACGGTTGTAGTTGGTGATGATGCCGTTGGACAGGTTGCCGTTGGGCACGATCACCGTCTTGTTGTCACCCGTACGCAGGACCGTGTGGAAGATCTGGATGCTATCCACTGTCCCGCTGATACCCTGGGCTTCGATGAAATCACCCAGGCGAAACGGACGGAACAAGAGGATCAGCACTCCACCGGCGAAATTCGCCAGGCTGCCCTGCAAGGCCAGGCCAATAGCCAGGCCGGCGGCACCGATGGCGGCCACGAAGGAGGTGGTCTCGACACCGATCATCGAGGCGACACTGACGATCAGCAGCACCTTGAGCACGATATTGGCCAGGCTGCTGATGAACCCCTGCAAGGCCAGGTCGGCATTGCGCAACGCCAATAGCTTGCCCACCTTGTGAGTCAGCCTGTTGATCAACCACCAGCCAATGGCCAGGGTCACCACGGCCAGCAGCACCCGGCTGCCGTACTCCATGATCATGGGAATCCAGGCTTGGGAAGCCCGGACCAGGTTGTCTACTTCAGCGTTCAAGTCCATCTATTTCTCCAGGTTTCCGTGATTGCGCAGGATGCATGACTGACGGACAGAACGATCGGCTCCACTGGGAGCTCAATCGTTTCTGCCATTGCTCCGGCCTCGGACGCCAATAAGACCTAGAGGTTCCCGGAGAATCCAATCAATCGCGGAAGTTGTTGAACTGCAGCGGCATGCCGAATTCCTTGCCACGCAAGGCCGCGATCGCTTCTTGCAAGTCGTCGCGCTTCTTGCCGGTCACCCGTACTTGCTCGCCCTGGATCGCAGCCTGCACCTTGAGCTTGGCGTCCTTGATGTGAGCGACGATTTTCTTCGCCAGTTCCTTGTCGATCCCTTCCTTGAGCACCGCTTCCTGCTTCATCACCTTGCCCGAGGCATAGGCGTCCTTGACCTCCAGGCACTGCACATCGATCTTGCGCTTGACCAGGGCCAGCTTGAGGATCTCGATCATCGCTTCCAGCTGGAACTCGGCCTCGGCGGTCAGGTTGACGGTCAGTTCCTTGTCCTTGAACTCGAAACTGCCCTTGCCCTTCAAGTCATAGCGGCGGTCCAGTTCCTTGACGGCGTTTTCCACCGCATTGGTGACTTCGTGCTTGTCCAGTTCGGATACCACGTCAAACGACGGCATGTATTCTCTCCAAATAAAAAGGGGCGCCGTTCAGAACATCGAACACGCCCGGCTTGCGGTTAAAATCCGCGCTCATTATAACGGGTCTTTCCCCTCCTTCACCGCACGCGCCCTCAGGGCCTGCCCCAACAGGGTCGAAACTTCATGTCCACCACCTGGCACATTCTCGGCGCCGGCAGCCTAGGCACCCTCTGGGCTACACGCCTGGCACGCGCCGGGCTACCGGTGCGCCTGCTCCTGCGCGACCGGACCCGCCTGCAGGCCTACCAGGCAGCAGGCGGCCTGACCCTGATCGAGCAGGGCCAGAGCAGCCTGCATCCGATTCCCGGCGAGACCTGCGACAGCCCGCAGCCGATCCACCGCTTGCTGCTGGCCTGCAAGGCCTACGACGCCGAAGCCGCCGTGGCCAGCATCGCCAAGCGCCTGGCGCCCGGAGCTGAATTGATCCTGCTGCAAAATGGCCTCGGCAGCCAGGATGCCGTGGCCGCCAAGGTACCTGAAGCCCGTTGCATCGCCGCCTCCAGTACCGAGGGAGCCTTTCGCGATGGCGATTGGCGCGTAGTCTTTGCAGGCCACGGCTATACGTGGCTCGGCGATACCGCCCACCCTGGCGCTCCCATTTGGCTGGACGAACTGGCAGCCAGCGGCATTCCCCATGAATGGACGACCCAGATCCTGACGCGACTGTGGCGCAAACTGGCACTTAACTGCGCGATCAACCCACTGACGGTGTTGCATGACTGTCGCAATGGCGGCCTGCAGCAACACCAGTGCGAGGTAGCCACCCTCTGCATCGAGCTGGGTGAACTGCTGCAATGTTGCGGGCAGCCGGATGCCGCGCGGGATTTGCAACAGGAAGTCGAACGAGTGATCCACGCCACCGCGGCCAATTTCTCATCCATGCACCAGGACGTCGCCAATCGGCGTCGAACCGAAATCAGCTACCTGCTTGGTTATGCCTGCAATGCAGCCGTGCGCCACCAACTGGCCCTGCCTCACCTGCAGCGGTTACAGCAAAGGCTCAAGGATCAGCTGCACTTGCACGGATTGCCCAGCGACTGAGCAGCGGCTACGCTGCCCACTTGCTCATTTCCAGCGATATAGCCGATGCCATTGCGCCAGCGCCTCGAAAACCTGCCGGTAGGTCAAAAGCTCCTCGCGGCCCTGCTTGTCCTGCTGACCACCGTCCTGCTGGTCGCCAACCTGACCTTCATCAGCGCCGCCTACTGGATTTCCCAGGAAAGCATGGCCCCCCAGGCCTTGCAGACCATCGGTCGGCTGGTCTCCAACCCGACCCTGTCGCTCCAGGCGCTGAATTCGCCCCAGGATGCAGAACGGCTTCTCAACGAGCTCGACAGCTACTCGCCCCTGCGGGCGGCGGCCATCTATGACGCCAACGGCCAGCGCATCGCCCAACTGCAACACGGCGATCGCCTCAAGCTGCCCGAGCGCTACCGGCATATCGAGGCCTGGCAACTGACTGAGTTTCGCAGCAACCAGGTGATCCCCCTGCCCCGTCCGGACCAAGCCCCAGGGCACCTGTTGCTGGTGGCCACCAGCGAACTGCCGATGGCCTTCTACACCGGCACCCTGACCGCCAGCCTGGGTATCCTGATCTTCAGCGTGCTGCTATGGCTGATCATCGCCCGGCAGATCAAGCGCCTGATCACCCAGCCGATCCACCAGCTCGAGGAATTGTCGCGCCAGGTGACACGCGAGGAAAACTACGCACTGCGTGCAGCCCGCGGCAACCACGATGAAATCGGCAGCCTGGCGGAAGCCTTCAACACCATGCTGTCGCGAATCGAGGCCAGGGAACAGCAACTCAAGCGCGCCCGGGATGACTCCCAGGCCGCCTACGACCAGGCCCAGGGGCTGGCTGAGGAAACCCGGCACACCAACCGCAAGCTGGAATTGGAAGTCCAGGTACGTAGCAAGATCGAGAAGAAGCTCACCGGCTTCCAGAACTATCTCAACAGCATTATCGACTCCATGCCCTCGGCACTGATCGCCCTGGACGAGCAGTTGTACGTCACCCAATGGAACCAGGAAGCCAGCGCCCTGTCCGGGACCCGCCTGGACGAGGCCCTGAACCAGCCGATCTTCCTGGCCTTCGAACCGCTCAAGCCGTTCTTGCCGCAGCTCAAGGAAACGGTCGAGCAGCATACGGTGACCAAGGTCGAGCGAGTCACCTGGTTCAAGGACGACGAAGCCAAGCACTATGCCCTGACGTTCTATCCGTTGATGGGGGGAGCGGGTCGAGGCGTGGTGATCCGGATCGACGACATCACCCAGCGCCTGTCCCTGGAGGAAATGATGGTGCAGTCGGAGAAGATGCTCTCGGTCGGCGGCCTGGCTGCGGGCATGGCCCATGAAATCAACAACCCTTTGGGAGCGATCCTGCACAACGTGCAGAACATTCGTCGGCGATTGTCGCCCGAGCTGCCCAAAAACCTCGAATATGCACAACTAGTCGGCATTGAACTGCAAACGGTCAATCGCTACCTGGAAAGTCGCGAGGTTCCATTGCTACTCGACGGCATCCAGCAAGCTGGAGCCAGGGCCGCGAAGATCGTGACCCATATGCTCAGCTTCAGCCGTCGCAGCAACCGGCAGATGGCTCCCTGCGACCTGCCGGCGTTGATCGACCAGGCGGTAGAGATTGCCGGCAACGACTTCGACCTGGCGATCGGCTTCGACTTCAAGGGACAGGCCATCATCCGCCAGTTCGATCCGAGCCTCGGACCGGTCCCGGGCACCGCCAACGAGCTGGAGCAGGTGCTGCTCAACCTGCTCAAGAACGCAGCCCAGGCCATCCATCAGCGCGAAGACGACAGCGAGCCGGGGCGGATCATCCTGCGTACCCGGCTGAATCCACCCTGGGCAGAAATCCAGGTCGAAGACAACGGCGTCGGCATGAGCGAAAGCGTGCGCAAACGCACCTTCGAACCATTCTTCACCACCAAGGAAATCGGCCAGGGCACTGGCCTCGGCCTGTCGGTGTCGTACTTCATCATTACCAACAACCACAAGGGGCAGATGGAAGTGCAATCCACCCGGGGCCAAGGCACCTGTTTCACCTTGCGCCTGCCCCTGGCCGGCAGCCAGCCCCCAGTGCAAGCCCCTCTACCACTGGAGAACTAGACATGGGTTTTCGCCTGTCGAAGATTTACACCCGTACCGGCGACAAGGGTGAAACCGGCCTGGGGGACGGCCGCCGCGTCCCCAAGGACCATCCACGAATCGAGGCCATTGGCGAGGTCGATACCCTCAACAGCCAGCTGGGCCTGCTCCTGGCTGGCCTGGAAGAACAGTGTGCCGGCAAGCCGGGGCTCAAGGAGGTGATCGAGGTGTTGGCGCCCTGCCAGCATCGCTTGTTCGACCTGGGTGGAGAACTGGCAATGCCTGAGTATCAGGCACTCAATGCAATGGAAGTACAGCGCCTGGAAACAGCGATCGATGCCTGGAACGAAGAACTGGGCCCCCTGGAGAACTTCATTCTGCCCGGAGGATCGACCCTCATCGCCCAGGCCCACGTATGCCGTAGCCTGGCCCGTAGTGCCGAGCGCCGTTGCCAGCAACTCAATGCCATCGAACCGTTGCAAGGCGCAGCGCTGGCCTACATCAATCGCCTGTCGGACGTGCTATTCGTCGCGGCACGCCTGATCGCCAAGCGCCAGGGCATCGCCGAGATACTCTGGCAGGCCGCTGCCAAGCCTTGACCCATTGAGTTCTTCGCAACCGGCCGGTCGCAGCTTTTCAGCGACCGGCCCGTCTTGAAGGGCCTCGCTCAGTCCTGCGGCCAGAACGCACGGATTCCCGCAACGCCCTGGGCACCGCTTGCCCAGGCCTGCTCGCACTGTGCTGGCTCCACGCCACCCAGCAGATAAGCCGGCTTGTTGAAGCCATCGAGCAATTGCGCGGCCTGGTCCCAACCCAACGGCACGGCCTCAGGATGGGTCTGGGTCGCCTGCACGGGTGACAAGGTCACGAAATCCACATCCATCTGCTGCGCCAGGGACAGCTCCTCGGCGTTATGGCAAGAGGCAGCCAGCCAGCGCTCCTTGCCGAAAGGACGTCCGGCACTGGCGTACTTGCGCAGTTGCGCCGAAGTGATGTGCCAGCCCGCAGATGGGAAATCCCCCAACCACTCAAAGGGGCCCTTGAGCATCAACTGCGCCTTGCCGGCACACAAACCCACCGCATCCACTGCCAAATCACGGTATTGCGGATCGTAGCCCCCTGGGGCACGCAGCTGAATCAGCTTGCAGCCCTGGGCAATGGCCTTTTGCATGCCGCGTAACAGGGCAGGCGTTTCCAGGCCATCAGGGGTGATCAGGTAGCGCGATGGCAAACGGGCTGCTGCGACAATTGGCTGGTTGGCGGCAGGAAACTCGTAGTCGGCCAGCTCTCGCGGGCTGACCCAGGCCAGTGGCTGGCCTTCGGCGCCGTGCGCTTCGCCAGCAAACTCCGAAACCTCCCAGACATCCAGTAATACCTGCTTGTCAGGGTAATCGTGCTGCACCTTGATCAAGGGGCGGGCGCTTTGCACCTCGATACCCAGTTCTTCGTGCAGCTCACGCGCCAACGCGACCTGCACGGCCTCCCCGGCTTCGACCTTGCCTCCGGGAAACTCCCACAAGCCCCCTTGATGCTGAGTATCGGCACGTCGGGCAATCAGGATCTTGCCACTGGCATCCCGGATGACGGCCGCTGCCACATGTACTCGTTTCACCACGTTTTCCTCTGGTCCGGCGTTCGGCCGGCCCTGGCGGCCGGCCGTTGAAAAATGATGATCACCCTGCCCTGCAAGCCTCCAGGGCAGGCATACCCGGTATCAGGTACGGTATTCGGCGTTGATCTTCACGTATTCGTGGGACAGGTCGGTGGTCCAGATGGTTTCGCTGCAAGCACCCCGTCCCAGCTCGATACGGATGGTGATTTCTTCCTGCTGCATCACCGCTGCCCCTTGGGCTTCGGTGTAGCTGGCTGCCCGAGCGCCACGACTGGCGATGCAGACCTCACCGAGGAACACATCGATCTTGCTCACATCCAGCTCTGGAACGCCGGCACGGCCCACGGCTGCCAGGATGCGACCCCAATTCGGGTCGGAGGCGAACAGTGCAGTCTTGATCAGCGGCGAATGAGCCACGGTGTAGCCCACATCCAGGCATTCCTGATGGTTGCCGCCACCATTGACTTGGACGGTGACGAACTTGGTGGCGCCCTCGCCATCACGGACGATGGCCTGGGCCACCTCCATGCAGACTTCGAACACTGCCTGCTTCAGCGCGGCGAACAGCGGGCCTTTGGCCTCGGTGATTTCCGGCAGCTTGGCCTGGCCAGTGGCGATCAGCATGCAGCAGTCGTTGGTGGAGGTATCGCCATCAATGGTAATGCGGTTGAAGGATTTGTTGGCACCGTCCAGCAGCAGGTTTTGCAGAACGTCGCGGGAGACCTTGGCGTCGGTGGCGATGTAGCCAAGCATGGTCGCCATGTTCGGGCGGATCATTCCCGCACCCTTGCTGATCCCGGTGACGGTGATGGTCACACCGTCATGCTGGAACTGGCGGCTGGCACCCTTGGGCAGGGTGTCGGTGGTCATGATCCCGGTGGCGGCAGCGGCCCAGTTGTCCACGGACAGATCGTCCAGGGCGGCCTGCAATGCGCCTTCGATCTTCTCAACGGGCAACGGCTCGCCGATCACGCCGGTGGAATACGGCAGTACCGCACTGGCATCGACCCCGGCCAGCTCAGCCAGCTTGGCGCAGGTACGGCTGGCTGCCGCCAGGCCCGGCTCGCCGGTACCGGCGTTGGCGTTGCCAGTGTTGGTCAGCAAGTAACGTACTGGGCCCTGTACACGCTGCTTGGCCAGGATCACCGGTGCGGCGCAGAACGCATTGAGGGTGAACACCCCGGCCACCGTCGAGCCTTCAGCGCAACGCATGACCACCACATCCTTGCGCCCCGGGCGCTTGATACCAGCCGAGGCGATACCGAGTTCGAAACCGGCAACCGGGTGCAACGTTGGCAAAGGACCAAGACCAACAGCCATGAATGCGCTCCTCTCAAGATGGGTGCACCGTCGGCATGAAAGACGGTGCTGCAAATGGAAAAACGCCGCGACGGCTGATGCCGTCACGGCGTGGGTGTTTCAGTGTCTGGCGTGGATCTTAGTTGATCTGGCCGTGACAGTGTTTGTACTTCTTGCCCGAACCGCAGTAGCACAGTTCGTTGCGACCCAGCTTCTGTTCATTGCGTACCGGCGCGGAAGCCAGGGCCACGTCAACCTCGACGCCCTCTTCCAATGCTTCGGGCTGGTCCAGGCCTGGGGCCTCGGCGTGCTCGAACTGCATGCGACGAGCCAGGGACTCGGCTTCCTGGCGCAGGCGCGCCTCTTCCTCGGCCGGGTCTTCGCGACGCACCTGGACGTGGGACAACACCCGGATCGAGTCGCGCTTGATGGAATCCAGCAGCTCGGAGAACAGGGTGAAGGACTCGCGCTTGTACTCCTGCTTGGGGTTCTTCTGCGCATAACCACGCAGGTGGATGCCGTGGCGCAGGTGGTCCATGGTCGACAGGTGGTCTTTCCACAGGTCATCCAGGACTCGCAGCACGATCTGCTTCTCGAAGGTGCGCAGCGCTTCGGCGCCGGCCTGGTCTTCTTTCTCGTTGTACGCGGTGATCAGCTCGTTGAGCAGCTTCTCACGCAGGGTTTCCTCGTACAGGTGATCGTCTTCGTCGAGCCATTGCTGGATCGGCAGGCTCACACCGAAATCGCTCTGGAGCGCAGCTTCCAGGCCTGCCACATCCCACTGCTCAGGCAGCGACTGTGGAGGAATGTGGGCACTGACGGTGGCGCTCAGCACGTCCTGGCGGAAGTCGGCGATGGTCTCGCCGATGTTGTCCGCAGCCAGCAGCGTGTTGCGCATGTGGTAGATCACCTTGCGCTGCTCGTTGTTGACGTCGTCGAACTCCAGCAGTTGCTTGCGGATGTCGAAGTTGCGGCCTTCGACCTTGCGCTGGGCCTTTTCGATGGCGTTGGTCACCATACGGTGCTCGATCGCCTCGCCGGATTGCATGCCCAGGGCCTTCATGAAGTTCTTCACCCGATCGGAGGCGAAGATGCGCATCAGGCTGTCTTCCAGCGACAGGTAGAAGCGGCTGGAGCCGGCATCACCCTGGCGACCGGCACGACCACGCAACTGGTTGTCGATACGACGCGACTCATGGCGCTCGGAAGCGATGACCTGCAGGCCGCCGGATTCCAGGACCTGCTGGTGGCGTTTCTGCCAGTCGGCCTTGATCTGGGCAATCTGCTCGGGAGTCGGGTCCTCCAGGGAGGCGACTTCCACTTCCCAGTTGCCGCCCAGCAGGATGTCGGTGCCACGACCGGCCATGTTGGTGGCGATGGTCAGGGCGCCAGGGCGACCCGCCTGGGCAATGATCTCGGCTTCTTTTTCGTGGAACTTGGCGTTCAGGACCTTGTGCTCGATGCCTTCCTTGTTGAGCAGGTTGGACATGTGCTCGGAGGTCTCGATGGTGGCGGTACCCACCAGCACCGGACGGCCCTGGGTCATGCAGTCCTTGATGTCGCTGATGATCGCGGCGTACTTCTCGTCCGCGGTCAGGAACACCAGGTCGTTGTAGTCCTTGCGCGCCAGCGGCTTGTTCGGCGGGATCACCATCACCTGCAGGCCGTAGATCTGATGGAACTCGAACGCCTCGGTATCGGCGGTACCGGTCATGCCGGACAGCTTGGTGTACAGGCGGAAGTAGTTCTGGAAGGTGGTGGAGGCCAGGGTTTGGCTCTCGGCCTGGATATTGAGGTTTTCCTTGGCTTCGATGGCCTGGTGCAAGCCCTCGGAGAGGCGTCGACCCGGCATGGTACGGCCGGTGTGTTCGTCCACCAGGACCACCTGGCCATCCTGCACGATGTACTCGACGTTGCGGTTGAACAGCTTGTGCGCCCGCAGGCCGGCATAGACGTGGGTCAGGAGGCCCAGGTTATGGGCCGAGTACAGGCTCTCGCCCTCGGCCAGGAGGCCGACCTGAGTCAGCATCTCTTCGATGAACTGGTGACCGGCTTCGTTGAGCTCGACCTGACGGGTCTTCTCGTCGACGGTGAAGTGACCGGCCTTGGTGACCTGGCCTTCCACTTCCTCGATGTGCTGTACCAGGCGCGGGATCAGCTTGTTGATCTCGGTGTACAGGCGGGAACTGTCCTCGGCCTGGCCAGAGATGATCAGCGGGGTACGGGCCTCGTCGATGAGGATCGAGTCGACTTCGTCGATCACGGCAAAATTGAGCTCGCGCTGGAACTTCTCTTCCATGCTGAAAGCCATGTTGTCGCGCAGGTAGTCGAAACCGAATTCGTTGTTGGTGCCGTAGGTGATGTCGGCGGCGTAGGCGGCACGCTTCTCCTCCGGTGGCTGGAACGGCGTGACCACGCCGACGCTCAGGCCGAGGAATTCATACAGCGGGCGCATCCAGTTGGCGTCGCGGCGAGCCAGGTAGTCGTTCACCGTCACCACGTGCACGCCCTTGCCGGACAGTGCGTTGAGGTAGACGCCCAGGGTCGCCACCAGGGTCTTGCCCTCACCGGTGCGCATTTCGGCGATCTTGCCTTCGTGCAAGGTCATGCCACCGATCAGCTGCACGTCGAAGTGCCGCATCCCCATGATCCGCTTGCCGGCTTCACGGGCGACCGCAAAGGCTTCGGGCAGCAGTTTGTCGAGGGTTTCACCCTTGGCGATACGGGCCTTGAACTCTCCGGTCTTGGCACGCAATTGATCGTCCGAAAGGGCCACCATTTGCTCTTCGAAGGCATTGACGATCTGTACCGTCTTGAGCATGCGCTTGACTTCACGCTCGTTCTTGCTTCCAAAAAGTTTCTTTAACAAAGGCGCAAACATATCGGCAGGATCTTCCACACATAGGGTTGGAGGGCGGCCCCGTGAGTCGCCCGAGCAGCCCTCATGGCCGCATGCGAACGAGCATTCTACCCGGAAACGATGGTGAGGAAAGTGGCGTTATTCCACGATGCTGGCACAGCGCTTTGACGGGGCCCACCTAAAATAAGGGCTTTTCGTTGAACTTCAAGTGTATTCGCCACAGAAGTTGCTGATCACGATCAGCAAAAGGCAAGGAAACCGCCGGCGAGACGAAAAAAATGCCAAGCCCGGTTTCCCGAGCGCTTTCTGCTACCATGGCCGCTCTGTAACTTCTGGTTTCTGATCATGGCATTTCGCCCCCTCGCGGCGCGCCCGCCCGCCGTCCTTCTGCGCGAAGCCAAGCCCCTGAAAGCCATACTGGGCCACGCCCAGCGCCTGGCACACCTGCAGCGCCTACTGGAAAGCCAACTCCAGCCGGCTGCTCGTGAACATTGCCATGTGGCCTCCTGGCGTGAGGGCAGCCTGCTGTTGATCGTCACCGACGGTCATTGGGCCACTCGCCTGCGCTACCAGCAAAAGCGCTTGCAACGCCAATTGCAGGAGTTCGAAGAGTTCGCCCGCCTGACACGCATCCTGTTCAAGGTCCAGCCTCCCACCGTCCAACGTAGTGCGGCCGGACACACCCTGGATCTGTCGAACAGCGCGGCGCAAACCATCCAGGCCACAGCCGAGGGCATTACCGACCCCAAGCTGCGCGCCGCCCTGGAGCGCCTGGCCAGCCACGCCAAGCAACGGGATTGACTCAACGACGCTTGCTGCCACCCAGCAACGACCCCATCAGGCCGCGTACCAACTGGCGCCCCAGCTGATTGGCTGCCTGGCGCATCGCCGACTTCAGTGCCTGGCCAGCTGCCGTCCCCAGGAACTCCCCGGCCCGATCGGCCAGGCTCGGCTCTTCGGCGACCGGTTTGCCAGGCGCCGCGTGGGCATCCGGAGCCAACTCCTTGCGCCCCATCAGCACCTCATAGGCCGACTCGCGATCGATAGGCTTGTCATAACGCCCCTGCAGCGGTGAGCTGGCGATCAGGGCCCTGCGCTCGGCGTCGCTCAGCGGCCCGATACGCGACTGGGGAGGCGCTACCAGCACGCGCTGGACCATTTCTGGCGTGCCCTTGTCCTGCAAGGTCCCCACCAGTGCCTCGCCAATGCCCAACTCGGTCAGTACCGCCAATGCATCGAAGGCAGGGTTGGGCCGGAAACCGTCGGCGACAGCCCGTAGCGACTTCTGCTCCTTGGCGGTGAATGCCCGCAAGCCATGCTGGATGCGCAAACCCAACTGAGCCAGCACATTGTCTGGCAGGTCGCCTGGCGATTGGGTCACGAAATACACCCCCACGCCCTTGGAGCGAATCAGGCGTACCACTTGCTCGAGCCGGTCCTGCAGGGCCTTGGGGGTACCGGCGAACAGCAGGTGCGCTTCATCGAAAAACAACGCCAGCAGCGGTTTCTCGGCATCGCCACGCTCCGGCAACTGCTCGAACAGTTCCGCCAGCAACCATAAAAGGAAGGTGGCATAGACCTTAGGTGCCTCATGCACCAGGCGGCTGGCATCGAGCAGATGGATGCGCCCGCGCCCGTCCGCGGCCGGCTGCAGTATGTCCTCCAGTTGCAATGCTGGTTCGCCGAACAGCGATTCGGCTCCCTGCTGCTCCAGGGTCGCCAGGCGTCGTAGCAGCGCCTGGCTGGAGCCGGTGGTCATCAAGGCTGCGTCCTCGCCCAATAGCTGCGGGTTGTCCTTGAGGTGATTGAGCAGTGCCTTGAGGTCCTTCAGGTCCAGCAACAACAGACCTTCGCGGTCCGCCACCTTGAACGCGGCATACAACGCCGACTGCTGGCTGTCGGTAAGTTCCAGCAAGCTGCCCAGCAACAGCGGGCCCATTTCACTCAGGGTGGTACGCAAGGGGTGGCCGGATTGCCCATGGACATCCCACAAGGTCACCGGGTAAGCCTGGGGCTGGTGGTTGAGCCAGGGCATCCCGGCAATCCGCTCGGCTACCTTGCCCTGGGGATTGCCCGCCGCCCCGAGACCACAAAGATCGCCCTTGATGTCTGCGGCAAACACCGCCACCCCCGCATCGCTGAAGGCCTCCGCCAGACGCTGCAGGGTGACGGTCTTGCCGGTACCGGTGGCACCGGCCACCAGGCCATGGCGGTTAGCCAGGCGCATGGCCTGGGCGATCGGCTGGCCGTCGAGGCCGGCACCGATGATGAGTTGCGATGAGTCAGGCATTTTGTCACCCCTGGTTAATCTTTGGCCTTACACGGTCGATATTAAGAAATGATGGATCAGAAGTATCTGAAATAAAGGTCAGGTAATTCCTTAGGGACAGATGGAGATATCAGCTTACTTATAACACCGCCTTTTCTGCGCGCCGTTCCAACCCGATGCCCTGGACTCAAAGACCTTAGCGGAACCCCAAGCCATGAACAAAAATCTGCGCTTCAGCCACAAGATCCTGCTTGCCGCCTCGCTTATCGTCATAGCTGCCTTTGCACTATTCACGCTCTATAACGATTACCTGCAACGTAACGCCATCCGTGATGATCTGGACAACTATCTTCAGGAAATGGGCAACGTCACAGCGAAAAATATTCAGACCTGGCTCGCCGGCCGAGCCCTCTTGGTCGAAAACCTTTCCCAGTCGGTGGCCCTGAACCCCGATCCGGCCAATGTCAGCGACCTGCTTGAGCAAAAAGCCGTGACCTCGACATTCATGGGTGCCTACCTGGGCAACAAGGACGGCTCCTTCATCATCCGTCCGGACAGCAAGATGCCGGATGGCTACGACCCGCGCGCGCGCCCCTGGTACAAGAGTGCCGAAAGCACCAATGGTTCGGCCTTGACCGAACCTTATGTCGACCTCGCCTCCGGGCAACTGGTGATCTCCATCGTCGACAGCGTGATCAAGAACGGTCAGCGCATCGGCGCGGTAGGCGGCGACCTGAGCCTGCAGGTGATCGCCGACAGCATCAACGCCCTGGACTTCGACGGCATGGGCTATGCCTTCCTGATCAGCGCCGATGGCAAGGTCCTGGTGCATCCGGACAAGAACCTGGTGATGAAGAATCTCAAGGACATCTATCCCCAGGACACGCCAAAAATCAGCGGCGACCTGAGCGAAGTCAGCGTCGATGGCAAGACACGTATCGTCACCTTCACCCAGATCAAGGGCCTGTCCTCGGTGAACTGGTACATCGGCCTGTCGGTGGACAAGGACAAGGCCTTTTCCATGCTCAAGGAGTTTCGCACCTCGGCGGTCATTGCGACCCTGACCGCCGTGGCCCTGACCATTGCCCTGCTGGGCCTGTTGATCCGCCTGCTGATGCAACCGCTGCACGTCATGACCCGGGCCATGGAAGACATCGCCGACGGTGAAGGTGACCTGACCCGACGCCTGAATATCCAGAACCACGATGAGTTCGGCATCCTCGGCACTGCCTTCAACCGTTTCGTGGAACGCATCCACGGCTCGATCCGTGAAGTGTCCTCGGCCACCGAGCACGTCAACGAAGTTGCACTGCGTGTGGTCAGCGCATCCAACTCATCGATGCTCAACTCCGACGAACAAGCCAGTCGCACCAACAGCGTCGCGGCCGCCATCAATCAACTGGGTGCCGCAGCCCAGGAAATCGCTCGCAATGCTGCCCAGGCCTCGCAACAAGCCAGCGATGCCCGCAACCTGGCCGAAGATGGCCAACAAGTGGTGGATCGCAGCATCCAGGCGATGAACCAGCTCTCCGACATGATCAGCGCCTCCAGCAACAACATCGAGACCCTCAACAGCAAGACGGTGAACATCGGCCAGATCCTTGAAGTGATCACCAGCATTTCCCAGCAAACCAACCTGCTGGCGCTCAACGCGGCCATCGAAGCGGCACGGGCCGGCGAGGCCGGACGCGGGTTCGCCGTGGTTGCCGACGAGGTGCGCAACCTGGCCCACCGTACCCAGGAGTCGGCGCAACAGGTGCAGACCATGATCGAGGAGTTGCAGGTGGGCGCCCGAGAATCCGTCAGCACCATGAGCAACAGTCAGCGCCACAGCCAGGACAGCGTGGAGATCGCCAACCAGGCCGGGGAACGCCTCAACAGCGTGACTCAGCGGATCGGCGAGATCGATGGCATGAACCAGTCGGTAGCCACCGCCACCGAGGAACAGACCTCTGTGGTGGAATCCATCAACATGGATATCACCGAGATCAATACCCTGAACCAGGAGGGCGTGGAAAACCTGCAAGCGACCCTGCGCGCTTGCTCCGACCTGGAGCAGCAAGCTACACGCCTGAAGCATCTGGTGGGCAGTTTCAGGATCTGAGTATCGGGGCGAGTACCCTTGGACAGGCCGGCTCCTGATCAGGAGCCGGCTGCCAGTCTCAGCGCGATTGCGCTTCGGAATCTTGTTGCAACTGCTCCCATAACTGCGCAGCCCCCGGGAACTCGGTGCCATCCTCGGCGTCGAGTTCATCGGGGTCATAGCGACTCAGGCACCCCTCGCCAAGCACGGCGGGGGCCTGAGAGGTGGCTTTATCCAGGGGATCGGTCATGGGGCTGACCTCATCGATTGCAAACCAGGAGCGGGATATTCAGCACCCGCTCGTGATTTTTTTCAATCAGAACACCACGGTCTTGTTGCCGTGCACCAGCACGCGGTCTTCCAGGTGGTAGCGCAGGCCACGAGCCAGGACCATCTTCTCCACGTCACGACCAAAACGCACCATGTCCTCGATGCTGTCGCTGTGACTGACTCGCACCACGTCCTGCTCGATGATAGGGCCGGCATCCAGCTCTTCGGTGACGTAGTGGCAAGTAGCGCCAATCAGCTTTACACCGCGCAAGGAAGCCTGGTGATAAGGCTTGGCACCGACGAAGGACGGCAGGAAGCTGTGGTGGATGTTGATCACTTGCTGGGCGTATTCCTGGCACAGCTGTGGCGGCAGGATCTGCATGTAGCGCGCCAGCACCACCACGTCCGCACCATGCTCCTTGACCAGGCGCGAGACTTCGGCGAAAGCCGGCTGCTTGTCCTTTGGATCAACCGGGACATGGAAAAACGGAATGCCGTGCCATTCGACCATGCTACGCAGGTCGTCGTGATTGGAAATCACACAGGGGATATCGCAGTCCAGCTCATTACTGTGCCAGCGGTGCAGCAGGTCGGCCAGGCAGTGGGATTCGCGGCTGGCCATCAGTACCACACGCTTTTTCTCGGCGGTATCGGTGATCCGCCAGTCCATCGAGAACTCTTCGGCGATCGGCGTAAATGCCTCGCGAAATGCTTCCAGGCCAAACGGCAGGGAGTCGGCACGGATCTCGTGGCGCATGAAGAACCAGCCACTCTGGTTGTCCGAATGGTGGCTCGCTTCGGTGATCCAACCGTTATGGGAGGCCAGAAAGTTACTGACTTTGGCAACGATGCCAACGCGGTCAGGGCAAGAAATCACCAACCGAAAGGTGCGCATGAGGGGGAAACTCCAGAACTTCGCAAAGGTCGCTATTCTAGCCATTACGCAGCAAAACTGCAGTATTCATTGCACCTGGGCACCACCGCTAGAGCCCAAGCGGGGCCTTGGCACGGCTTTAACGACTAGTAGTCACGGGACCAAACCAGACACTTGCAGTTAGTACAAAACTAAATTGCGAATAGCACAACAAAACCCCGTGCTCTATTAAATAGCGAAATGGCTCTTACGCCTAAAGACACTAAGAGAGGCAAATAAAACAGCTACATTATGTTTACTTGCACAAACTCCCTGACTATTATTGCCGCACTGTCCTCAGCCACCCAGCGCCCAATAAGGTAGATCTCCATGTCCCTGATCAACGAATACCGTGCTACAGAAGAAGCCATCAAAGAACTGCAAGCACGTTTGAAGAACCTGTCCCAAGACGACAAACTGAAGGCTGAACTGGAGTTCGAAGGCAAACTGCGCAGCCTGATGGGTGAGTATTCCAAATCCCTGCGCGACATCATTGCCCTGCTCGACCCAGAGTCGAAAGTTAAGGCTCCTCGCGCAGCTGTAAAGACCACAGGCACCAAGCGTGCGCGTAAAGTTAAACAGTACAAGAACCCGCACAACGGTGAAGTCATCGAAACCAAAGGTGGCAACCACAAAACCCTGAAAGAATGGAAAGCCAAGTGGGGTGGTGACGTGGTTGAAGGCTGGGCGACCCTGCTGGGCTAAGGCTCGCGGTCTTCTCGGCACTATAAAAAACGCCAGCTAGCTGGCGTTTTTTTATGCCTGGAGCGTTTGTTCAAGAACTAGGAGCAGCTTCACTAAGATCCAGGCGTCGAACCAGTGCATGAACATATTCCTGCCACTGCTCAAGGACCTGGCGCTGCATCGAATCAGCACTTAGCAACGCCTGCTCAAGACCTTGCCGGAAACTTTCCAAGGTATTGGGCGCGCCCAGTTGCGGATCAAGCAAGCGTTGCCGGCAAAATCCCAGCCACCGTTCTTGCTCAGCTTCGCTCAATGTTTCCGTAAAGTTACGAGCACGGTAGCGGAAGAGTAGTTCAGGCAGCCGCTCATCATCGAATGGCCACTGTTGCCGAGCTAAATTCTGTGGATCTGCCAAGCGTACTTGCTCACACAAGCGCCGATCACGATCACCAATAAAGCCGTCGTACAATTGCTGCTCAGGGTCTTCGCTGACAGCGAACTCATCAGGGCCGTAGATCACTGAAAGTTTATCTTGCCAAACTTCTTGAGCGTCCCTCAAAAGCGCAGCACGGCGCTGGTACTCATCCATGTCCAAGTGCAGACGCTGCTGATCTTCAGCCCGCAGGACATTCAACGGCGCGACCACCGGACAGCGGTTGATATGAATCAACTTCAGCGGTACGGGCAACTCACCCTCGGCCAGCTCTTCACGTCGGGTGTACAGCCGTTGGCGCAGCGCCTCGGCGTCCAGGTCCAGGAGCCCCTGGGGATCCAGATGCAGATCGCAGACGATCAGCGCATTGCGATTGCGCGGATGCCAGGCCAGTGGCAGGACCACACCGACATAGTGCCGCGCCGCGGAGAAACGCCCGGAAATATGCACCACAGGTTGCAACAGGCGAATCTGATCCATGACACGTTGCTTGCTGCGCAACTGGAACAACCAATCGTAGAGCTTGGGCTGTTTGTCGCGAATCAGCCGGGCCAGGGCGATAGTCGCCCGCACATCGGACAAGGCATCGTGAGCCTGGCCGTGATCGATGCCATTGGCTGCGGTCAGGCGCTCAAGCTTCAGGGTCACCTGCCCTTGCTCCTCTGGCCAGACAATACCCTCGGGGCGCAACGCATAGGCTGCACGCACCACATCGATCAAGTCCCAACGACTGTTGCCCCCTTGCCACTCCCGGGCATAGGGATCGAAGAAGTTGCGGTACAGGCTGTAGCGAGTCATCTCGTCATCGAAGCGCAAGGTGTTGTAACCCACACCGCAGGTTCCCGGGCGCGCCAGTTGCTCATGCACCCGGGTCATGAATTCAGCTTCGCCCAAGCCACGCTCGGCCAGGCGCTGCGCAGTGATCCCGGTAATCATGCAGGCCGCTGGATGCGGCAGGATGTCGTCGGCAAGCTGGCAATAAAGGTTGACCGGTTCATCAATCTCATTGAGCGCCAGGTCAGTGCGAATACCGGCCACTTGCAACGGGCGATCGTTGCGCGGATTGATGCCAGTGGTTTCGTAGTCGTACCAAAAAAGGGAAGTCACGGCCTGTTCCTGAACTGAAATACCGCTGCAGTCTAGGCGCTCGCACAGGCCCAGGGCCAGCCGCACGAAGGCGTGAGAACCGCCAAAAACGCCTGGATTCGCAGTTAATGATGTCGTTAGACCCTCAGAGGCTGCTAGCATCGGCGCTGGATTTTTCCCATCAGGCCAGCCAGCAGTTTGTCCATGCTTGAGACCACAGCAACGCCAAGGAACGCATCGCTGCCCCCGCCCCTGGATACGCGGTACCAGGTCGAGACGCCCGAAGGCATCGACCTGCCATTGCGTCCAGCGGGACTGTTGGTCCGCACCCTGGCCTTTACCCTCGACCTGGGCATCCGCGGCCTGGTGCTGGGCATCCTCTTCATCGCCCTGGGATTTTTTGGCGAGATCGGCATCGGCATCGGTTCGATCCTGCTGTTCCTCGTCAGCTGGTGGTACATGGTGCTGTTCGAAGTGCTCAACCAGGGTCGCTCCCCAGGCAAACAGATAATGGGCCTGCGAGTCGTGCAGGACGATGGCACCCCCATTGGCTGGAGTGCCTCCCTGACCCGCAACCTGCTGCGCTTTGCCGACATGCTGCCCTTCGGCTACTTCCTCGGGGCCATCAGTTGCCTGCAGCATCCGGCGTTCAAGCGCCTGGGCGATCTCGCCGCCGGCACGCTGGTGATCTACCGCGAGCAATCGGTCAAGCGTCCGGACCTGCCACCCGCCGTGGCGCGCAGTGCTCCCTTCGCCCTGACCCTGAATGAACAGCGGGCGATCCTCGGTTTCGCCGAACGCCAGCCCCAGCTATCGAACGAACGCACCCGGGAACTGGCAGCGATCCTTGCCCAGCCGCTGCACGTACCCACCGCCCAGGCGACTGCCGAACTCAATGGCATTGCCCGAGGCTTTCTGGGAACGACATGAAACAAAGCCTTTTTGAAAGCCGTCACCAGCCCCAATGGCAGCACTTCGAACAACTGCTCGAAAAACTGGAACGCGGCCGAGCCAAGAACGCGGACTGCCAGAGCTTCGTCCAGGACTACCGACGCCTGTGCCAGCACCTGGCCCTGGCCCAGGAACGTGGCTACAGCAGCTACCTGATCGATCCACTGCAGCAATTGGTATTGCGCGGCCACCAGCAACTGTATCGCCAGCGCACGGCGATCGGCGCCAATGCGCTGGAATTCCTGCTGGCCGGATTTCCTCGAGTGGTTCGCCAGGAATGGCGCCTCGTACTGATTGCCAGCCTGCTGTTCTTCATCAGCCTCCTGGGTATCGGGGTGTTGGTGTACCTGTTCCCCGAACTGATCTACAGCCTGGTCAGCCAACAGCAAGTGACTGAGATGCAAAGCATGTACGACCCATCGGCCGGGCGCCTGGGACGAGCTGCCGAGCGCGCCTCCAGTGAAGACTGGGCGATGTTCGGCTACTACATCATGCACAACATAGGTATCGCCTTTCAGACCTTTGCCGGTGGCTTGCTGTTCGGCCTGGGCAGTCTGTTTTTCCTGGTCTTCAATGGCTTGATCATCGGCGCCATCGCCGGGCACTTGACCCAGATCGGCTTCGGCCAGACCTTCTGGCCCTTCGTCATTGGCCACGGTGCCTTCGAGCTCAGCGCCATCGCCCTGTCCGGGGCAGCCGGGCTGAAAATGGGCTGGGCCCTGATCGCTCCCGGCCGCCTGCCTCGTGGCGAAGCCTTGTTGCAGGCGGCGCGGGTCAGCGTACGCCTGGTCTATGGCGTCATCGTGTTCCTGCTGATCGCAGCCTTCGTCGAGGCCTACTGGTCTTCCATGACCTGGCCTGCGCCGTGGATCAAATACAGCGTCGGCGCTGCCCTGTGGGGCCTGGTGCTGGCCTACCTGACCCTTGCCGGACGTACCCCCCATGCGCCTGAGTGATGCCAGCGTGGTGATCCGCCCACGCAACGCCTGGGAAGCCATGGACCTGGGGATACTCCTGAGCCAGCGCCACAGACGCCTGTTGATGGCCAGTTGGGCCATTGTCAGCCTGCCGGTATTCGCCCTGCTCAGCCTGCTGTTGTGGCAGTCGCCGTCTGTGGCCGTACTCCTGTTCTGGTGGCTGAAGCCGGCGTTCGAGCGCCTGCCCCTGTTCATTCTGTCCAAAGCCCTGTTCGGCGAAACCCCGACCCTGGGCCAAGCCCTCAAGCAATGGCCGCGCCTGCTCAAGCCACAACTGTTGGCCAGCCTGACCTGGCGCCGTTTCAGCATGAGTCGCAGCTTCCTGATGCCGGTGGTGCAACTCGAAGGCCTGGAGGGCGATGCCCGTCAACGACGCCTGGGAGTACTGCTGCAGCGCAATGCCGGGGCCGCACGCTGGCTGACGCTGATCGGCATGCACCTGGAGGGCGCCTTGTGGATCGGCCTGATGGTGCTGTTCTATTTGTTGCTGCCCCAACAGATCGAGCTGGACTGGAACTGGCAGACCCTGATCGCTGCCGCCCAACAGGACTGGCTATGGCTGGAACACCTGACCAACGCTTTCTATGCCCTGGTCCTGGTGCTTTGGGAACCGATCTACGTTGCGTGCGGTTTCAGCCTCTACCTCAACCGGCGCACCGAGCTGGAGGCTTGGGACATCGAGCTGGTGTTCCGCCGCCTGCGCCAACGCCTGGCCGGCGCCAGCGCGGTCTTGCTGGTGGCAGGCGCGCTCTTGTTGACCCCGACTCAACCGGTCTGGGCTGCTGCCGCCAACTCCGTTGCCGGTCCGCAAAGCCCACGGCTGCTGCAACAGCCACTGACCAGCAAAGCCTCCAGGGACAGCATCCAGGGCATCCTGGATAAGCCCCCGTTCAAGAATCAGGAATCGGTCACCCGCTACCGCTTCGGCGAAGAGCAGCCACAGAAAAAAGCGGCCAAGGGCAAACCGCCAGGTTGGCTCAAGAGCCTGCTGGAGAACCTTGGCAACGACAGCTTCGCCAGCCTGGCCAAAGGCCTGGAGGTCCTGCTCTGGGGCCTGTTGCTGGGAGCACTGGCCTGGGTGGTGTGGCGCTATCGCGACTGGCTGCGTACTTTCGTCGGCTGGCGTCCGCGCCCGCGCAAGAAGCGCCCGCGGGCCATTCCTCAACAACTGTTCGGCCTGGAAGTCGGCAGCCAGACCCTGCCGGCCGATGTCGCGGCCCGCGCCGCCGAGCTCTGGCCAACCCAACCCCGGGAAGCCCTGGGCCTGCTCTACCGGGCCTTGCTCAGCCGTTTGCTGGAAGAATTCCACCTGCCCCTCGGAGTCGCCGATACCGAAGGCCAGGTACTGGAACGGATCAAGGGACTGCAACACGCCCCACTGGAAGCCTTCAGCATCGAGCTGACCCGACACTGGCAGAACATGGCCTACGGTCACCAAATACCTGGGGCCGAAGCGCAACCACGGCTGTGTGACGGCTGGCGCGCCCTGTTCGGCCCTGGAGCATCGTCATGACTCGCACGATCTGGGCCATCCTCGCCCTGCTGCTGATCCTGGTGCTCGGTGGCAGTGGCTACTACCTCTACAGGCATGCCACGCCCTATCAGGAGCTGGTGGATCATGGCCCGTCTCCCGAGGCCCTGGCCAACCCCTACCTGGCCGCCGAAATGTTCCTGCGCGAACGAGGCCTCAAGGTGGAGCACGCCAACAGCCTGGAAGCGCTGGCCGACTTGCCCCCCAAGGGCCATAGCCTGCTGATGCTGGAGGAGCGCTCGAACATGAGCCCACAGCAGGCCGATCGCGTCCTGGACTGGGCCCGAGCGGGCGGGCACCTGGTGTTCGTCGCGCAAGCCCTGTGGGATGAAGACACCGAGCAGAGCGGCGACCTGCTGCTGGATCGAGTCCAGATCCACCAGATGCTCAGCGAGGATCTCGAGGAACCTCCGGAGCCGGAAGCGGGCGATGCCTACCCGAAACTGACCAAGGTTCATGTGGACGGCGAACAGGCCCCGGCCTACGTCAGCTTCGACACGGCCTTTCATCTGGACGACCCGGACAGCCTGGCACAGTCCTGGGCCAGCAGTGGCGCGGCCACTCATCTGATCCAGCTCGAGTACGGCAAAGGTAGCGTCACCGTACTGACCGATGCCGATATCTGGAAAACCCCGGCTATCGGCCGCTACGACAACGCCTGGCTGCTGTGGTACCTGAACGTCGATACCTCCGTGACCTTGTTGTTCAACACCGATCACCCGAGCCTCTGGCAGTTGCTGTGGAAGAACTTCCCCCAGGCGCTGGTGGCTCTGGGGCTGCTCATCGGCCTGTGGCTGTGGCAAGCGGCTGCCCGCCACGGACCCTTGCTGGAGCCGTCGCCCAAGGCTCGTCGCCAGTTGCTCGAACACTTGCGCGCCAGCGCCGACTTCATCCTGCGCCACGGTGGCCAGGGTCCCTTGCTGCATGCACTGCAAGTGGATATCCGGCGCCGGGCCCGACGCCGTCATCCCGGGTTCGAACAATTGCAACCCGAGGCCCAGTGGGAAGTGCTGGCGCTACTCAGCCAGCAACCTGTCAGTGCCATCCGGCAGGCGCTGCAACCCCTGGCCGGGCAACGCCTTTCCAGCACCGACTTCAGCCACCAGGTCGCCCACCTGCAAACTCTCAGGAATGCCCTATGAGCGAACACCCCGCAGAACCACTTGAACCCTGCGCACCACTGCTGGATCTGACCGACCCGGTCCAACAGCGCCAGCGCGCCAGCCAGTTGGCCCAGGCTGTGCGCCAGGAACTGCAAAAAGCCGTGATCGGCCAGCAAGCGGTGATCGACGATGTGCTGACCGCCCTGATCGCTGGCGGCCATGTGCTGCTCGAAGGCGTTCCCGGGCTGGGCAAGACCCTGTTGGTACGTGCCCTGGCTCGCTGTTTCGGTGGTGAATTCGCCCGCATCCAGTTCACCCCCGACCTGATGCCCAGCGACGTCACGGGACACGCGGTGTATGACCTCCAGACCGAGCAGTTCAAGCTGCGCAAGGGGCCGCTGTTCACCAACCTGCTGCTGGCGGATGAAATCAACCGTGCACCGGCCAAGACCCAGGCCGCCCTGCTGGAAGCCATGCAGGAGCGCCAAGTGACGCTCGAAGGCCAGGCCCTGCCCATTGCCCAGCCATTCATGGTCCTGGCGACCCAGAACCCCATCGAGCAGGAAGGCACCTATCCCCTGCCGGAAGCCGAGCTGGACCGCTTCATGCTCAAGCTGCGCATGGACTACCCGGATGCCCAGCAAGAATTGGACATGGTCCGCCTGGTGGCGCGCTCGACTCGCGCCGACATGCTCGACGTCCAACCCCTGCGCACATTGCTGCAAGCCCAGGACGTCCAGGCCATGCAACACATCGCCAGCGACTTGCCCCTGGACGACCAGGTCCTGGACTACGCCGTGCGCCTGGCCCGGGCCACCCGCAGCTGGCCGGGGCTGATCCTTGGCGCGGGCCCACGCGCCTCCATTGCCCTGGTACGTGGCGGCCGGGCCCGAGCCCTGCTGCGTGGCGGCGAATTCGTGATTCCGGATGACATCAAGGGTTGTGCCATGGCAGTGCTGCGGCACCGGGTACGCGTAGCGCCGGAGCTGGATATCGAAGGCCTGTCCGTGGAGCAGGTGCTCCAGCAGATGCTCGAGCAGATCCCGGCCCCACGCCTGTGAGCAGTCCACACCGATGAAGCCGACCCGTTTGCTGCTGATCTGGCTTGGAGCCCTGGCCAGTCTGTTCATCCTCCTGGGAGCTGCCCGTGCCCTCGGGGTGGCGATTGCCCCACGCCTGGACTCCGTTGCCTGGGGCCTGTTACTGGCGCTGTTGCTGCTGACCCTGCTGGATGCCCTGCGCGCTCTGCGCATGAGTTCGCCACAGATGCATCGGCACCTGCCTGGCAGCCTGCCCTTGGGACGCTGGAGCGATGTGCAACTGGAGATCCGCCACGACTATCAACAGGCGCTCGATATTCAACTGTTCGATCACCCGCCCCAGGGCCTGGTATTCGAACACCTGCCGCAGACGGTCAGCCTTGAGCCCGAGCATGCCAGCCAGGTGAGCTACAGCGTGCGCCCCGTGCAGCGAGGTCATTTCGACTTCAGCCAATGCGAAGTCAACCTGCCCAGCCCCCTAGGCCTGTGGAGCAGCCGGCGGTTACTGCAAGTTCGCGACAGCACCCGGGTTTACCCGGACTTCGCTCGGCTGTATGGCGGGCAACTGCTGGCGGTCGACAACTGGCTCAGCCAGCTGGGAGTGCGCCAGCGCCAACGCCGCGGCCTGGGCCTGGAGTTCAATCAGTTGCGCGAATTCCGTGAAGGCGACAGCCTGCGCCAGATCGATTGGAAGGCCACCGCCCGCCAGCGTACGCCCATCGCCCGTGAGTACCAGGATGAGCGCGACCAGCAGATCATCTTCATGCTCGATTGCGGACGCCGGATGCGCAGCCAGGACGATGAACTGGCGCACTTCGACCATGCCTTGAATGCCTGCCTGTTATTGAGCTACGTGGCTCTGCGCCAGGGAGATGCGGTGGGCCTGTACAGTTTTGCCGCCAGCCCATCGCGCTATCTGGCGCCGGTCAAGGGTGCGGCCCAGCTCAGTGTATTGCTCAACGGGGTCTACGACCTGCAGAGCAGCCAGCGTCCCGCCGACTACCAGGCTGCCGCCAATGAACTGCTGGCCAGGCAGAAACGCCGGGCGCTGGTGGTGCTGGTCACCAACCTGCGTGATGAGGACGACCAGGAGCTGCTGACCGCCGTCAAGCGCATCGGCCGCCAACATCGGGTCCTGGTGGCCAGCCTGCGTGAAGAAGTCCTCGACCAGGTACGCCAGAACCCGGTGCAGACCTTGCCCGAGGCCCTGGTCTACAGCTCGGCCATCAACTATCTCAATGGCCGCACCGAGCTCCACGAACGCTTGAGCGCCCACGGCATCGCCCTGCTCGATGCACGCCCGGGAGAACTGGGGCCGGAGCTGGTGAGCCGCTACATGAACTGGAAGAAGGCCGGCAGTCTTTAGCGGCCTGCCGGTCAGGCCGAGGTCTGCAGTGGGTGGAAGCTGAAGTAATGACGCAGCGCCTGCTCCAGCTCCGCCAACTCCGGCGATGCCCGCAACAGGCTGAAGCCACTGTCGTAGTGATGGGGCGTCAAGTCTTCGTGGCACCACAGGCAGCGGGCGCTGAAATCCACCGACTGCGCCTGGCCATCACTGCCTGGCATCTTGATCCGCAACTCGAAGTCGGCACCGACCAGCATCGCAAGCGGGCTGATCAGCATCAGCCCATCGGCCGAGAGATTGCCCAGGTAACCGACAGGCTTGTCGGTGTATCGGTTGAAGACTTTCAAAAAACACGGCAGTTGGTGCCGTTCGATCCGACGTTCCGTGAACATGCTGGGTATCGCTATGGAAAGGTCATTAAGCATGACCGCACTAGTGCTTCGGAACGGGCCCGGTAGCGGCCCGCTCTCCTGATCAGATAGGCGAGGAAGGTCGCCCGAAGGGCTCCAGAGCCCCTGCTCCAGGCAAGACTGGAGCAGCGTTCGAATCGTCTCTGCCGAGCTACGTCTACAGAGCCGCCTGTGCAAATTTTAGCTCAAGCACCCGGGGCGATTGCAATGCCCCCTGGTCAATGTCACAAGGCGGTGCGACGAACCTGTGCGGCACCATTGGACGGGTAGTGGCCCAACTGCTGCAAAGTATCCAGCCGAGCCCTGGCGCGATAGGCGTATTCGCTGGTGGGGTACTGGGTGATGATGAACTGGTAGGTCTGGGCCGCATCGACGAACAGCTTCTGACGCTCCAGGCATTGTCCCCGCAGCATCGAGACTTCCGGCTGGACATAGCGCCGGGCACGGCTATTACGATCGACCTGGCTCAGTTCGAGCATCACGCTTTCGCAGTTGCCGCGGTCATAGGCACGATAGGCATTGTTCAAATGATGGTCCATCGACCAACGAGTACAGCCGACAACACTGACGGCCAGGGCAGCAATGAGTACGAATCGCATGGGGGTCTCTCCTGTCTTGTGCAGTGTATCGACTCATTGGCAAAAATCTTCAAGGTTGTTGTTCTAAACAAACAAACCGATAAGTAGTGCAAACGAACAATGACTACAACTTCGGAGCATAGTAGCCTCTCGTTGCGCTTGAATTCAGGAGTCCGTGCATGTCCGTTCGTCGTACCAAAATCGTCGCCACCCTTGGCCCGGCCAGTAACTCGCCGGAAGTTCTCGAACAACTGATTCTCGCTGGCGTGGATGTCGCCCGTCTGAACTTCTCCCACGGCACTCCGGCCGAACACAAGGCTCGTGCCCAACTGGTCCGCGACCTGGCCGCCAAGCATGGCCGCTTCGTCGCCATCCTCGGTGACCTGCAGGGCCCGAAGATCCGCATCGCTAAGTTCGCCAACAAGCGCATCGAATTGAAGATCGGTGACAAGTTCACTTTCTCCACCAGCCATTCGCTGACCGAAGGCACCCAGCAGATCGTCGGCATCGACTACCCGGACCTGGTCAAGGATTGCGGCGTCGGCGACGAGTTGCTGCTGGATGACGGCCGCGTGGTCATGCGCGTAGAGACCGCCACAGCCACCGAACTGCACTGCGTGGTGACCGTCGGCGGCCCGCTGTCCGACCACAAGGGCATCAACCGCCGCGGTGGCGGCTTGACGGCTCCGGCACTGACTGAAAAAGACAAGGCCGACATCAAGCTGGCCGCCGAGATGCAGGTCGACTACCTGGCCGTGTCCTTCCCCCGCGACGCCGCCGACATGGAATACGCGCGCCAACTGCGCGACGAAGCCGGCGCTACTGCCTGGCTGGTGGCCAAGATCGAACGCGCCGAAGCGGTAGCCGACGACGAGACCCTCGATGGCCTGATCAAGGCTAGTGATGCGGTGATGGTGGCCCGTGGCGACCTGGGCGTGGAAATCGGCGATGCCGAACTGGTGGGTATCCAGAAGAAAATCATCCTGCACGCCCGCCGCCACAACAAGGCGGTGATCGTGGCGACCCAGATGATGGAGTCGATGATCCAGAACCCGATGCCGACCCGCGCCGAAGTATCCGACGTGGCCAACGCCGTGCTCGACTACACCGACGCGGTCATGCTCTCGGCAGAAAGCGCGGCGGGGTCCTATCCGCTCGAAGCGGTCCAGGCCATGGCCCGGGTTTGCGTCGGCGCTGAAAAGCACCCGACCAGCAAGACCTCCAGCCATCGCATGGGCAAGGTGTTCGAAAGCTGCGACCAGAGCATCGCCCTGGCCGCCATGTACACCGCCAACCACTTCCCCGGCGTGAAAGCGATCATCGCCCTGACCGAGAGTGGCTATACCCCGTTGATCATGTCGCGGATCCGCTCTTCGGTGCCGATCTACGCCTACTCCCCGCATCGCGAGACCCAGGCTCGGGCCGCCATGTTCCGTGGCGTCTACACCGTGCCTTTCGACCCGGCATCGCTGCCACCGGAGCAGGTCAGCCAAGCGGCGATCGACGAGCTGCTCAAGCGCGGTGTCGTGGAAAAAGGCGACTGGGTGATCCTCACCAAGGGCGACAGCTACCACACCACCGGCGGCACCAACGGCATGAAGATCCTGCACGTGGGCGACCCGGTAGTCTGAGTCAGGCCCCGCGAAACGAAAAAGCCCCGGCGTGAAGACACCGGGGCTTTTTCATGCCTGGAAAACGCTGGCGCCAGCCAGGGAATCAGCCTTTGGCGAGAAACCCCGACAGCGCGGCTACCGCTTCCGGTGAGCGCAGGCGCTGGGTGAACAGCGTGCCTTCCTCCTCGATGACCCGACGCAGCAACTCGCGATCCGGTCCCCTCATCAGTTGCTTGCTGACCTGCACGGCCCCGGGTGCCAATTGGCTGAAACGCAATGCAGCGTCCCGCGCCTTGGCCAGGGCGGCCGCGCCACTTTCCAGGGCCGCGCTGGCAATGCCCCAGGCGGCGGCCTGCTCGCCGGAGAACCCCTCGCCCAGCAACAACAACTCAGCCGCCCTGGCCTGGCCCAGTAAACGGGGCAGGATCAGGCTCGAGCCGAACTCCGGGCATAATCCGAGGTTGACGAACGGCATGCGCAGACGCGCATCGCGACTGACGTAGACCAGGTCGCAGTGCAGCAACAACGTGGTGCCGATGCCCACCGCAGGGCCCGCCACCGCCGCCACTACCGGCTTGCGACACTCAAGCAGGCTGCGCATGAATTGGAACACCGGGCTATCCAGGTCGGAGGGCGGCTGCTGGAGAAAGTCGGCGATGTCGTTACCCGCGGTGAAACACTCACTGCTGCCACAGATCAGCAACGCATTGATTTCAGGGTCGGCATCCGCCTCGACCAGGGCTTGCGCCAAGCGGCTGTACATGGCGCGGGTCAGGGCGTTTTTCTTGTCGGGGCGGTTCAGGCGCAAGGTCAGCAGCCCACCCTCGCGTTGCAACTCGATGGCATCGGTCATGGGGATCTCGCTCAGGAAGTCTCAGTACTCAACCGCGCGGCAGGAACACATCGGCCAGCAGTTGATTACGCGGCAGCCCCGCCAGGTACAGGCGCCGGGCAAAGGCTTCGACACTGTCAGGGTGCCCGCAGAGTAAGGCCTGGGTTTGCCGGGAAACAAGCCGCAGTTGCGCCAAAGCCGCTGCCAGCTCGGCCCCCACAAGCAGCTCCACGGTCAGTTGGGGTCGGTTCGCCGCCAGGGCTGCCAGGGGTTTGGCCAGATAATGCTCGCTGGCATCATGGGCCAGGTGAATGATCCGGATAGGGCCTTGGTGATCCTGGCGCAGCGCCTCGCGCAGGACCCCGAACAGGGGCGCCAGGCCGGTTCCCGCTGCCAACAGCCAAAGCGGATGCGCTTGCCAGTCCGGATCGTAGTGCAAGGCGCCACCACGCAGCTCTCCAAGGCGCATCGGATCGCCCAGGCGTAACTGGCGAGCGGCGTCACTGAATTGCCCGGGCTGACGGCAATCGAGGTGGAACTCCAGGAAACGATCTTCCTCCGGCAGGCTGGCCAGGGAGTACGGCCTGGCGACCCGCCCCGCCGTCCACAACACCAGGTGCTGGCCAGCTCGATAACGCAACGGCCGCGTGGGCTGCAAGCGCAGACGCAGGACCGTGCTGGAGAGCCAGTCCAGGCCGACGACGGTGGCGGGCAGGCCGTCGCGCAGAGGGTCGAAGGTCTCCACCTGCAGGTCTTCGACCACCTGGCACTGACACGCCAGGCGCCACCCCAGGTGCCGCTGTTCACTGCTCAACGCATCGGGTCGACTATCGTTGGGCAGCCCCTGGACGCAGTGCACCAGGCAGGCATGACAGCTGCCGGCGCGGCAACTGAAGGGCACCGCCACGCCAGCCCGGTTCAGGGCATCGAGCAGGTTGCTGCCAGGCTCAACCGACCAGCGGCGCCCACCGACTGTCAATTCAGGCATCGAAGTTTTCCCAGGCCGCGCAGCAACGATTGCGTCCATCACGCTTGGCCCGATAAAGAGCCTGGTCGGCCCGCTGCAGGGCCGCCTCCAGATCATCGCCAGCTTGCAGCAGGGTCATTCCCGCGGACAGGCTCAGATCGGGCACCTCCAAACCCAGCAGTTGTACCTGCATGAAAGCCAGGCGCAGGCGCTCGCAGCAGGAAGTCAGGCGCTCGGTATCGCATTCGGGCAGCAACACCACGAACTCCTCCCCGCCATAACGCGCCAGGACATCACCGTCCCTCAGGCAAGCCGTGGCCACGGCGGAAAAAGCCTGCAGCACCTGGTCGCCCGCCGCATGGCCATGCTGGTCGTTGATGCGTTTGAAATGATCCAGATCGATCAGGGCCAGGCCGTGCACCTGCTGCGCGTCCATGGCCTGCAACTCGCGCCCGGCAATACGCAGGAAGTGCCGACGGTTGAACAGGCCGGTCAATTCGTCGGTCGCCACCAGGTCCTCCAGTTGGCGCATCATTCCCCGCAGGGTGTCCTGGTGTGCCTGCAGGGCAAAGCGCCTCTGGCGCATGCGCGAACGCGACGCCTGGACATAGGCGGAGTACAGGCACAGCCATACCAGCATCACCAGCACGACACAGACCTGCAGCGCCGCCAGTTGCGGGTCGGCCAGGACAAAGTGATAGCCGTCCCACAGGTTGACCCCGGCAAAGCAGAAGAAGATCAGCACCGTGCAACGCAAGTAGGCACGGCGAGAGAGATGAAACAGGCCGAACAACAGTGGCAGGACATAGAACATCAGGAAGGCCCCGCGCGCCTGATCCAGATGGGCGATCAGCCAGGTCTGCCAGGCGATGCCCAGGACCACCTGGACCTCGGTCAGGCTGGGATCGGCCAGGCGCAGGTTGCGCCCACTGAGAAATACCCAGCACAACAATCCCTGGCTGGCCACCACCAGTGCCGTACCCAGCAGGGCGCTGCCGACCGAAGCACGATAATGCCCCGTTAGAACGGCTAGCCAGAACAGCAGCAGGATCAATCCGTAGGTGCCCGCTGCAATGGTGAAGCGCTTGAGTAACAAGCTCTGGATGGCTTTATGGGTCAATCGTTGACTCACCGTGAGATAAGGAGGCTCAAGAGTTTCCTACTCCGCCAGCCATTCGCCACTTTAGTGCTGCCCCCGGAAAATGACTATTCAAATTTTCGGTGGTGCTCCGAGCGGTCACCGGCGTCTCACGCAAGAACGATGCCCACCCGATAGGCGACTTTCGTTTGCCTGCCTGGCGGGTGTGCCCAGCCCCCAGGCGCGGTATACTGCCGCGCCTTTTTAACGGTGCGCCTGCTGCCTGTCCGGCGCACCCCAGCGGTGTCTGCAACCGACCGATGCACCCAAGCTGCAGACACCCAGTTAAATGTTCCCGTCTTTTAGAGGAGCGCGACTCATGACCGTGATCAAGCAAGACGACCTGATTCAGAGCGTTGCCGACGCCCTGCAGTTCATTTCCTACTACCACCCCGTGGACTTCATCCAGGCGATGCACGAGGCCTACCTGCGCGAAGAATCACCGGCAGCCCGCGACTCCATGGCGCAGATCCTGATCAACTCGCGCATGTGCGCCACCGGCCACCGGCCGATCTGCCAGGACACCGGTATCGTCACCGTCTTCGTCCGCGTAGGCATGGACGTACGCTGGGACGGCGCCACCATGAGCCTGGACGACATGATCAACGAAGGCGTGCGTCGCGCCTACAACCTGCCGGAAAACGTCCTGCGCGCCTCGATCCTGGCCGACCCGGCAGGTGCCCGCAAGAACACCAAGGACAACACCCCGGCGGTGATCCACTACTCCATCGTTCCCGGCAACACCGTGGAAGTGGACGTGGCAGCCAAGGGCGGCGGCTCCGAGAACAAATCGAAGATGGCCATGCTCAACCCGTCCGACTCGATCGTCGACTGGGTCCTCAAGACCGTGCCGACCATGGGCGCCGGCTGGTGCCCGCCTGGCATGCTCGGCATCGGCATCGGCGGTACCGCCGAGAAGGCCGCGGTGATGGCCAAGGAAGTGTTGATGGAATCCATCGACATCCACGAACTCAAGGCCCGCGGCCCGCAGAACCGCATCGAGGAACTGCGCCTGGAGCTGTTCGAGAAGGTCAACCAGCTGGGCATCGGCGCCCAGGGCCTGGGCGGCCTGACCACCGTGCTCGACGTGAAGATCATGGACTACCCGACCCACGCCGCTTCGCTGCCGGTGTGCATGATCCCCAACTGCGCCGCCACCCGCCACGCGCACTTCGTGCTCGACGGCTCGGGCCCGGCCGCCCTGGAAGCGCCGCCCCTGGACGCCTACCCGGAAATCGTCTGGGAAGCCGGCCCATCGGCCCGTCGCGTCAACCTCGACACCCTGACTCCGGAAGAAGTGCAAAGCTGGAAGCCGGGCGAGACCGTACTGCTTAACGGCAAGATGCTCACCGGCCGCGATGCCGCGCACAAGCGCATGGTCGAGATGCTCAACCGTGGCGAACAGCTGCCGGTGGACCTCAAGGGTCGCTTCATCTATTACGTCGGCCCGGTGGATCCGGTGGGTGACGAAGTGGTGGGCCCAGCCGGCCCGACCACCGCCACGCGCATGGACAAGTTCACTCGCCAGATCCTCGAGCAGACTGGCCTGCTGGGCATGATCGGCAAGTCCGAGCGTGGCCCAACCGCGATCGACGCGATCAAGGACAGCAAGGCCGTGTACCTGATGGCCGTCGGCGGTGCCGCCTACCTGGTGGCCCAGGCGATCAAGAAGTCCAAAGTGCTGGCCTTCGCCGAACTGGGCATGGAGGCGATCTACGAGTTCGAGGTCAAGGACATGCCCGTCACCGTTGCGGTGGACAGCAAGGGTGAGTCGGTCCATATCACCGGTCCCGCCATCTGGCAGAAGAAGATCAGTGAGAGCCTGGCGGTAGAAGTGCAGTAAGCCTTCCCTGCCTGGCCAGAGCGGCGGTGCTGTTGATCCAACGGCCCGCCGCTTTTTTGTATCGCGCCCCTTATCGACACTGTCCGCGATCAACGTTCCTCCCGGCGCTCATGCTATCGTTCCCGCCCCCATTGCAGCCTGCCCCGACCCATGGCCCAGATCTCACGCTCCCTTCGCCTGACGTTCTACATCTTGGTGATTCTTGCTGGCACCATCATCAGCGCCGGCCTGGCCATGCGCCATGCCGAACGCCAGACCCTGGAGGAAGAAGCCGCACGGGCCAACGAGCAATTGGGACTGTATGCCAACTCCCTGCATACCCTGATCGAACGCTATCGGGCCCTGCCGGCAGTACTGGCGCTGGACCCGGAGCTGCGCTCAGCCCTGCAGGGCCCGGTGACGCCAGAAACCCAGCAAACGCTCAACCGCAAGCTGGAGAAGATCAACGGCGCCGCCCGCTCCTCTACCCTGGAGCTGCTCAACCATGAGGGCCTGGCCGTAGCCGCCAGCAACTGGCGCCTGCCCAGCAGCTACGTGGGCCACAACTACAGCTTTCGCCCCTATTTCAAGCAGACCCGCAGCCAAGGCAGCGGGCGCTTCTATGCCATCGGCGTGACCAGTGGCATCCCCGGGTATTTCCTGGCCAGCGCCGTCAAGGCCGATAACGATGAGTTCCTCGGGGCCATGGTGGTCAAGCTGGAGTTTCCCGAACTCGAACATGAATGGAGCCAGGGTAACGACACCCTCCTGGTCAGCGATGCCCGGGGTATTGTGTTCATCGCCAACCAGCCGGGCTGGCGCTACCGACACCTGCAACCGCTGTCGAGCAACGACCTGGAAGACATCAGGCTCACCCGACAATACGACAAGCAACTGCTGGTCCCACTGCAACATGCGACCCTGCAGCAATTCGCCGATAACAGCCGCCTGATCCGGGTCCAGGGCGACGAAGGTGCGACCAACTATCTCTGGGAATCGCTGCCCCTCGAGACCGAGGGCTGGACCCTGCACCTGCTACGCAAGCCAGCCAGTGCCTTCGAAGAGAGCCGCAATGCCGGCCTGGCGGCGGCAGGTGCCTGGCTGGCCCTGGTGTTCCTGCTGCTGTTTCTCAATCAGCGCTGGCGCCTGGGCAAACTTCGCCAGCGCAACCGCAAGGAGCTGGAGCGCCTGGTGGAAGAGCGTACCCGTGACCTGCGCACCGCCCAGGAAGGCCTGGTGCAATCGGCCAAGCTCGCGGCCCTGGGCCAGATGTCCGCAGCCCTGGCCCACGAAATCAACCAGCCCCTGACCACCCAGCGCATGCAGCTCGCCACCTTGCGGCTGCTACTGGAGCACGGTCGGGTGGACGACGCCTACAAGGCCCTGCGCCCCCTGGACGACATGCTGACCCGCATGGCGGCCCTGACCAGCCACCTCAAGACCTACGCCCGCAAGAGCCCCAGCGGCCTGCGCGAACGCCTGGACCTGGCCGCGGTAGTCGACCAATCGTTGCACCTGCTCGAAGCCCGCCTGCGCAACGAAGACATCGAAGTGGCCCTGCACCTGACTCGCCCGGCCTGGGTCCGTGGCGATGCGATCCGCCTGGAGCAGGTGCTGATCAACTTGCTGCGCAACGCCCTCGACGCCATGCAGGACAAACCCTTCAAGCACCTACGGATCAGCCTCGACGCCGAAGACCAGTTGTGGCAACTGCGTGTGAGCGACACGGGCGGCGGGATCGCCGAGGAGCACCTGTTGAGCGTGTTCGATCCGTTCTTCACCACCAAGCCGGTGGGCGACGGACTGGGACTTGGACTGGCGGTTTCATACGCTATCGTCCATGAGCTGGGCGGACGCTTGAGCGTCGCCAACCAGGACCAGGGCGCGGTGTTCACCCTGAGCCTGCCCATCGACCTGGAGGCGCATATCCAATGCTGAACTCGGTGATCGTGGTGGACGACGAGGCCAGCATCCGCACTGCCATCGAACAGTGGCTGGACCTGTCGGGCTTCGAAGTGCAGCTGTTCAGCCGCGCCGAAGAGTGCCTGGCGCAACTGCCACGGGACTTCCCCGGGGTCATTCTCAGCGATGTGCGCATGCCCGGCATCAGTGGCCTGGAGCTATTGGCCCAGGTCCAGGGCCTGGACCCGGAACTGCCGATCATTCTCCTGACGGGGCACGGCGACGTGCCCATGGCCGTGGAAGCCATGCGCGATGGCGCCTACGACTTCCTGGAAAAACCCTTCAGCCCCCAGACCCTGCTCAACAGCCTGCGCCGTGCCCTGGACAAGCGCGCCCTGGTCCTGGAAAACCGCCGGCTGCACCAGCAGGCCGACAGCCGGGCCAAACTCGATGCCACCCTGCTGGGTGCCTCCCCCGCCCTGCAGACCCTGCGCCGCCAGGTATTGGAACTGGCCCCCTTGCCGGTGAACGTGCTGGTGCGCGGTGAGACCGGCAGCGGCAAGGAGCTGATCGCCCGCTGCCTGCATGATTTTGGCCCTCGCGCCGCCAAGCCCTTCGTGGCCCTGAACTGCGCGGCGATTCCCGAGCAGTTGTTCGAGGCCGAGCTGTTCGGACATGAAAGCGGCGCGTTCACCGGTGCCCAGGGCAAGCGCATCGGTAAGCTGGAGTACGCCGATGGTGGCACCTTGTTTCTCGACGAGATCGAGAGCATGCCCCTGGCCCAGCAAGTCAAGCTGTTGCGGGTATTACAGGAGCAGAAGCTCGAGCGCCTGGGCTCCAACCAGAGCATCAAGGTGGACCTGCGAATCATCGCCGCCACCAAGCCCGATCTGCTGGAGGAGGCCCGGGCCGGGCGCTTTCGCGAAGACCTGGCCTATCGCCTGACCGTTGCCCAGTTGCGCCTGCCGCCGCTGCGTGAACGCCGCGAAGACATTCCACTGCTCTATGAACACTTTGCCCGCCACGCCGCCCACCGCCTGGGACGCAGCACAAAGGCGCTCACCGGCCCGCAATTGAGTCGCCTGCTCAGCCATGACTGGCCGGGTAACGTCCGCGAGCTGGCCAACGCCGCCGAGCGCCAGGTACTGGGGCTCGAGGAGCAACACGCCGAATTCGTGATGGAAACCGGGCAGTCCCTGGCCGCCCAGCAGGAAGCCTTCGAGGCCCAGTGCCTGCGCGCCGCCCTGACCCGGCACAAGGGCGAGATCAAGGCGGTACTCCACGAACTGCAACTGCCCCGTCGCACGCTCAACGAAAAAATGCAGCGCCATGGCCTGAGTCGGGAAACGTTCGTCAAAAACAGCTAAGCGCCAGGGCTGCCTGGCCGCCTGCAACCCTCCCCCTTCAATTCGGCAACTTTCCGCTTATCCAGCCCTTGGCGATAGGCGGATTTCCGCTCAATTTTTCACCTCAACCCTTCTAGGCCGGGCTTCTCGCTCCTGGCACAGCTCCTGCTATAGCCCTGGCAGGCTGCGTTTGCGCGCACTCCACAACAACAATGAATAGAAGGTTCGTGATGGAAATCTCCAATACCCTGCCTGCCGGGTCGGCCGCCGCGCCTGCCCAGGAAAAGACCACCGCCAGCCGCCTGAAATCGATTTTCAGCGGTTCGGTCGGCAACATGGTCGAGTGGTACGACTGGTACGTCTACGCCGCATTCTCGTTGTACTTCGCTAAAGTCTTCTTCCCCAAGGGCGATACCACCGCGCAGTTGCTCAATACTGCCGCGATCTTCGCCGTAGGTTTCCTGATGCGGCCGATCGGCGGCTGGTTGATGGGCCTGTACGCCGACCGCAAGGGACGCAAGGCCGCGTTGATGGCGTCAGTGCTGCTGATGTGCGCAGGCTCCCTGATCATCGCCCTGACCCCTGGCTACGAGACCATCGGCGTCGGCGCTCCGATCCTGCTGGTGCTGGCGCGCCTGATGCAGGGCCTGTCGGTAGGGGGAGAATATGGCACCTCCGCCACCTACCTGAGCGAGATGGCGACCAAGGAACGCCGTGGTTTCTTCTCCAGCTTCCAGTACGTCACCCTGATCTCCGGCCAGCTCATCGCCCTGGCGGTGCTGATTGTCCTGCAGAACGTATTGACCACCGAAGAGCTGCAGTCCTGGGGCTGGCGGATTCCCTTCGGCATCGGTGCACTCTGCGCCATCGTGGCGCTGTACCTGCGGCGCGGCATGGAAGAGACCGAATCCTTCGCCAAGAAGAAGGAGAAACCCAAGGAAAGCCTGATGCGCACCCTGATGCGCCATCCCAAGGAATTGCTGACCGTGGTCGGCCTGACCATGGGCGGCACCCTGGCCTTCTACACCTACACCACCTACATGCAGAAATACCTGGTGAACACCGTCGGCATGAGCATTTCCGACTCCACCACCATTTCCGCAGCCACCCTGTTCCTGTTCATGTGCTTGCAACCGGTGATCGGTGGGCTGTCCGACAAGATCGGCCGCCGTCCGATCCTGATCGCCTTCGGGATCCTCGGCACACTGTTTACCGTCCCGATCCTCACCGCCTTGCATACCATCCAGACCTGGTGGGGAGCGTTCTTCCTGATCATGGCCGCCCTGATCATTGTCAGTGGCTACACCTCGATCAACGCGGTGGTCAAGGCGGAGCTGTTCCCTACCGAGATCCGCGCCCTGGGCGTTGGCCTGCCCTATGCACTCACGGTATCGGTATTCGGTGGTACCGCGGAGTACATCGCCTTGTGGTTCAAGAGCATCGGCATGGAAACCGGCTACTACTGGTACGTCACTGCCTGTATCGCCTGCTCGCTGCTGGTCTACGCGACCATGAAAGACACCAGAAAGCACTCGCGCATCGAAACCGACTGACAAGACAAAGCGCCCGGGTGCAAGGCCCGGGCGCTTGTTTCTGCCTGTCGCGCGCGACTGGGGCAGCCATCAGGGTCAAGACAACTGCGCCGCTCCCTGACGCGCATCACGGCCCTGCGCCCAGCAAGCGCCGACGATCAGCACCAGCAGAATTCCCGCCAACACCGCCGACGAGCCGACCGTACCGAAGTCCAGGCCACCCTTTTCATGGGGTTTGGTCAGGAAGTCGCCCAGGGTCGCGCCAAATGGCCGGGTCAGCACGAAGGCCACCCAGAACAGCAGCACGGGCGAGAGCTTGGTGCAGTACTTGAGGACGACGACCAGAGCGATGGCCGAGCCGATCAACAGCGCTCCACCGGCGAAGCCCAGCCCGGAATCGTCCGCCAGGTAATCGCCCAGGGCGGTGCCCAGGGTGTTGGAAAACAGGATCGCCAGCCAATAGAACAGCTCGCCACGAAAACCCTGGACCCGGTTCACATTCAGCGATTCGCCACTCAGGCACCAGACCGCGAAGATCGCCGCCAGGATAGCGATCAGGATCAACGAACCACTGGCATACCCCAAGCCCAGGGTGCGATCCATGAAATCCGACAGGGTGGTACCCGCCGTGCTGGTGGACAGGATCACGATCCAGTACAGCACCGGGTTGTAGCTCTTGGAAAACAACTGAGTCACCAGGGTCAGCAGGAACACGCTGATCAGGATCATCGAACTGATGGCGTACCCCACGTTGAGGGTCATCGACAGCAGGTCACCTGCGGTTTCGCCCAGGGTGGTCGCGCAGATTTTCATGACCCAGAAGGCCAGGGTGATCTGGGGAAGTTTGTTCATTGACGAGAGAGCTCCAAGGGTCGCATTCAAGGCAGCCTGTCTTGGTTTGCAGGCCTGCGCGGAGGCTGAACGTCCTTGGGTGAAAAATAGGTAGGGCTTGAATGAAAAAACCGTTGAAGGGCCATTTTCACCCGGCGATTGATCAATTAACGATCAGTTAACGCTGGTTACTTAGCCTGCTACCTGATCCGGCGTGAAACCTGGGCCCTATTGGGCCGGAAGCTGTATCCCTATGTGCAGGTGTTCTACGGTGAAAAACATATCGATTAAATTGATTTTTATTAGTGTTTTTTTGCGATTTTAAATCAATTTCATCGGAGTAGGATTCACTTCAAGCCCAACACCAACACCCCATCGGAGTCACCCTCATGAAAAGCAAACTGATCCTTGCCCTGACCCTGTCGGTACTGGCTGCCAACACTTTCGCTGCCGATGGCTACGATCGCACCGGTTCCTCCACCTTCGCTGCCGATGGCTATGACCGCACCGGCTCCGCCACCTTCGCTGCCGATGGCTACGACCGCACCGGTTCCGCCACCTTCGCCGCCGACGGCTACGATCGCACCGGTTCCGCCACCTTCGCTGCCGATGGCTATGACCGCACCGGCTCCGCCACCTTCGCTGCCGATGGCTACGACCGCACCGGTTCCGCCACCTTCGCCGCCGACGGCTACGATCGCACCGGTTCCGCCACCTTCGCCGCCGACGGCTATGACCGCACTGGTTCCGCCACCTTCGCTGCCGACGGCTATGACCGCACCGGTTCCGCCACCTTCGCTGCCGATGGCTATGACCGCACTGGCTCCGCCAACATCGGTTGATCGTTCCTTCGGACACCCCAGCCCGGCACTTCTGCCGGGCTCGATCTTTTCAGGCTGGAAAATCCTGTGGCACGAGGCTGGAATTCACAGGATGCGCACTGCACTATGGCGCCCCCTAAAGCTCCCAGCAGGAACCGCGAGCCATGCCCGACGATATCCACTACTACGAACCCGCCCTGGGCCACGGTCTGCCCCATGACCCGTTCAACGCCATCGTCGGCCCGCGCCCCATTGGCTGGATCTCATCCCAGGACAGCGAGGGTCGCTTGAACCTTGCGCCCTACAGCTTCTTCAACGCCTTCAACTACATCCCGCCGATCATCGGATTTTCCAGCGTTGGGCGTAAGGACAGCCTGAACAACATCGAGCAGACCGGTGAATTCGCCTGGAACCTGGCGACCCGCCCCCTGGCCGAGCAGATGAACCAGAGCTGCGCCGCGGTGGCTCCCGAGATCGACGAATTCGCCCTCTCGGGCCTCACGCCCGCGGTCTCGAACGTCATTGCCGTACCGCGGGTAGCCGAAAGCCCGGTGTCCTTCGAATGCAAGGTCACCCAGATCATTCAGCTGCAGCGGGCGGACAAGGAGCTGGTGCCGAGCTGGCTGATCCTCGGCGAAGTGGTCGCCGTGCATATCGCCAAGTGGCTGCTCAAGGACGGGATCTATGACACCGCCGCGGCAGAACCCATTCTGCGCGGCGGCGGCCCGGCGGATTATTTCCAACTGGGGCCAGAGGCCCTGTTCAAGATGTACCGCCCGGGAGCGGTCAGATAGCGTTCCAGCACAATTGACCGTCGGCGTCGACGTCGATCAACTGCTCCAGCTGTTGCGCGGCAGCCTGGTCGGCGTCATGGGCGGTCTTGAATGTCTCAGCGTCGAGGACTTTGTGAAAACGCGGCGCCCCGGAAGCGCCAAGGGCCTTGACGGCGATGGCGGCGCTGTATCCCCCCTCTCCTGGAACTACAGCGGAAACGGCTTCGTAGTGTGCGAACTCTTTGCGTGCCATGTTGCGGGTCCTGGCCAATGAAAAGTCGACCATTCTAAACCCTCAGCTGGCCAGCTTGTGCACCGGCACGCAGTGCAACTGGGGGTACTCGCCCGGCAGCTCCAAGGCCGAGACGGTATTGAAGGTATGCAGGTCCAGGCTGTTGACCACCAGGTCCCGGACCAACTCACTGAAGATCTCCATGGCCGGCGAGTTGAAGTACGCGGTCATTGCCTGCTGACTGCTCCAGAACCCTGACACCAACCAAAGATCGGCGTCGCACTGCGAAAGCTGCAAGGCGAAATGCAGGCAGCCAGGTGCCTGGCGAGAGGGTTCGATCAGGCTGCACAGGCGTGCGCCCAGTTCCTTGGAATATCCGGCACGAGCACGGACGAAGGCCATGTGGCTGACGGGAATATGCGTGGACATGTGCGACCCTCCCAGGTGTCATCGAGGCAGCCGGGGGACGGGCTGCGACAGGATGCAACGATACGGGGTGGCCATCGAACGACGTTAGTCGATTCCTGCTGCTGATTTGCACAATCCTGCGATATCGCTCGCTGCCGCGTAGTCAGCCCGGCGCGATACGACAAATGGGCTACAACGTTGTTTCAAGCAAGTGAAATACCGGACCAAGGGCTTGCCCTGTTCATCACGCGCGCAAGCAGCAGGATCAGGCAAGTTTTACGCAGGATCGACCTAGCCTCCCTGCTTGCACAATCTTAAGCTGTGCCAATCGCAACCCCAGAGGCCGCCCCCATGTCATCCCTGGAAAACCTGCCGACCCCGCTGGCCCCGGAGATGGAACGCCAGCGTGTGGAACTGGCGGCGATCATCGATCGCCACACCGTCGATGACGGCAGCCATGCCACCGCCATCGATTCGCTGTTCGCCTCGCGCCACAGCCATACCCACCAGTTCGCCCCGGTACTGGCCCAGCCGGCCCTGTGCATCATGGCCCAGGGTCGCAAGGAGGTGCGCCTGGCCGACGAGACCTACAACTACGATCCCCTGAACTACCTGGTGGTCTCGGTTGCCGTCCCCCTGAGCGGCAAGGTGGCGATCGTTTCCCCCGAGGAACCGATCCTGGCCTTGCGCCTGGACATCGACCCCGGCGAGATCAATGCCCTGATCGCCGATGCCGGCCCCCTCGGCGTGCCCACCCGGCCCACCGGGCGTGGCCTGTACGTGGAGCGCCTGGACCCTGCGATGCTCGATGCGGTGCTGCGCCTGACCCGCCTGCTGGACACCCCCAAGGACATCCCCATGCTGGCGCCCCTGGTACGCCGGGAAATCCTCTACCGCCTGCTGTGCAGCCCCCAGGGCCATCGCCTGTACGAGATTGCCACCACCAATAGCCAGAGCCACCGGGTCAACCAGGCGATCAAGTGGCTCAATGGCAATTTCGAGCAATCGTTGCGCATCGATGAGCTGGCGCGCGAGGTGAACCTGAGCGTGTCGACCCTGCACCATCGCTTCAAGGCGATGACGGCCATGAGTCCGTTGCAGTACCAAAAGCAGTTGCGCCTGCAGGAAGCCCGCCGGCTGATGCTGGCCGAAGGCCTGGAGGCCTCGGCAGCAGGATACCGAGTGGGTTATGAAAGCCCTTCGCAGTTCAGCCGTGAGTACAGCCGCCTGTTTGGCGCACCGCCCCTACGGGACATGGTGCGCCTGCGGGTGGGCAACTGAGGTTGGACTAGCGCGCACGAACCACGTGCTTGATCTCCTGGAAGGCCTGTAGCCCCCAAGGGCCCAGTTCGCGGCCGATACTGCTCTGCTTGTAGCCGCCCCAGGCCGTCTGGGGAAAGATCACCTGAGGCGCGTTGATCCATACCAGGCCTGCCTGCAAGGCATTGGCTACGCCCTCCGCATTGGATACATCCGCCCCCACGACACTGGCCACCAACCCGAACTCGCTATCGTTGGCCAGCTCGATGGCCTCCTGCTGGCTGCCGAAACGGCGTACGCACAGTACCGGGCCGAAGATTTCCTCGCGCCACAGGGCACTGTCCAGCGGCACCTCGGAGAACACCGTAGGCTCGATGAAATAGCCCTGTGGCAAGTGCGCCGGGCGACCACCACCGCACACCAGTTTGGCACCGGCGTTCACGCCCCGCTCGATGTGCCCCAGCACTCGCTGGTATTGCGCCTGGTTGACCAGGGCCCCCATGCCAGCCTGGGCATCGAACGGGTCGGCCACGCGAATGCCTTCGGCCCTGGCCTTGAGCCGCAGGAGGAACTCATCAGCCAGCTCATCGGCCACCAGCACGCGACTGGTGGCCGAGCACATCTGCCCGGCGTTGAAGAATCCACCGCCGCAGGCCAATTCCACCGCCAGCTCCAGGTCGGCATCCGCCAGCACCAGCAAGGACGACTTGCCGCCCAGTTCCAGGCTTACGCCCTTGATGGTTTCCGCCGCCCGCTGCATGACCTGGACACCCACCGCATTGCTGCCGGTGAAGGAGATCTTCGCCACTCGCGGGTCCGCCGCCAAAGGCGCACCCACTGCCAGGCCGGTGCCGCAGACCAGATTGAACACGCCTTGGGGCAGACCGCTCTGAGCGATGATCGCCGCCAGTTCCAGCTCTGGCAGCGGTGTGACTTCCGAGGGCTTGAGCACTACGCTGCAACCTGCCGCCAGGGCCGGCGCAAGCTTCCAGGCCGTGGTGACCATGGGGAAGTTCCACGGCACGATCAACCCGACGATACCGCAGGGCTCACGTCGCAGGCGGGCACTGAAATCCTCGCTGGGCAGTGCCACTTCGGCATCCTGGCGGGCGTCCAGGCCCTCGGCCAGTTCGGCGTAGTAATCGAAGGTGGCGATGACATCGTCCACGTCCATGGCCGCCTCGGCCTGGGGCTTGCCGTTGTTGCTCGATTGCAGGTGCATCAAGCGCTCGCGACGGGCCGCCACGCCGGCGGCGATCTTGCGCAGTACCCGGGCACGCTCCGCTCCGCTGCTGCGGGCCCAGTGCTGCAAGCCGACGCTGGCGGCACACAACGCCTGGTCCACCGCGTCGGGGCCACCGCCCGCCACTTGCGCCAACAGGGTTTCTGTCGCCGGGTTGATCACCTGCAAATGCTCAGTGCCCGCCGACCATTGGCCGCCGATGTAGAGGCCGTCCAGCATGGGTTGCGTAGTCATGCCTGTACTCCCTGGGTCCAGCGATTCTGGTCGATTTCAATCAGGCTCGGGCCCTGGCGATCGACCGCCAGGCGCAAGGCCGCCCGCAGTTGCGCAACACTGTCGACGTGCTCGGCAGCGCACCCCAGGCCCTTGGCCACCGCGACGAAGTCCGGTGTGTAGATATCCACGCCTACCGGCTCGATGGCGCGATTGACCATGTACTTCTTGATCTCTTCGTACCCCTGGTTATTCCACAGCAGGACGATGACCGGGGTCTGCGCTTCCACGGCGCAGGCCAGTTCCGCCAGGGTGAACTGCAAGCCACCGTCACCGATCAGGCAGGCCACCGGCCGCCGCTGGGCCGGGCTCGAGTCGCCGCCAAGCCAGGCGCCGATGGCCGCCGGCAAGGCATAACCTAAGGTGCCGTAGCCAGTGGAAGCGTTGAACCAGCGCCGTGGCTGGTCGGGGTTGAAGGTCAGGTTGCCGCTGTATACCGGCTGGGTGGAGTCGCCCACCAGGACGATCTCCGGCAACTCTTCGACCACGGTTTGCAAAAGCAGGGTCTGGGCCCGGGTCGGGACATCCCAAAGACCCTCCAGCTCCTGGCGCAAGGCGTCGGCACGCACAGCCCCCCAGTCATGGCTGCGCTCAGCCAAGGTCTGGCGCGACAGCTCCGCCAGCAAGGCCTGGGCGGCGATATCGGCATCGGCTACCAGCGCGACTTTCGGCGGGTAATTGCGCACGGTCTGGTCGGCATCGATATCGATCCTCAACAGCGTGCCGGGGATCTCGAAGCCACCGGCGAAGGTCACGTCGTAGTCGGTTTCCGCCAGTTCGGTGCCGATGGCCAGCACCACATCGGCCTGGGCCACCAGGGCCCGGGTGGCCACCAGCGACTGGGTCGAACCGATCAGCAGCGGATGCGCCGAAGGCAGCATGCCCTTGGCGTTGATGGTCAAGGCCACCGGCGCCTGCAGCAGCTCCGCGAGCTGGGTCAGGGATGCGGCGGCATCGATGGCGCCGCCGCCAGCCAGGATCAGCGGACGCCTGGCCGTCGCCAGCAACTGGCCCATCTGCGCCACGGCCGCCGGGGCGGCGCCGGCCCGGGCGATCTGTACCGGCTCGCTGGCCAGCAGGTGGTCGGCATCCTGGACCAGTACATCCAGGGGAATCTCGATATGCACCGGGCGCGGACGACCGGCCTGGAACAGGGCGAAGGCCCGGGCCAGCACCACCGGCAACTCATCAGCACACATCAGCGTATGGGAGAACGCTGCCACGCCACCGACCAGGGCGCTCTGGTTCGGCAACTCGTGGAGCTTGCCGCGCCCGCCGCCCAGCTGGCTGCGGGTCTGCACGCTGGAGATCACCAGCATCGGGATCGAATCGGCATAGGCCTGGCCCATGGCGGTGGTGATGTTGGTCATGCCAGGGCCAGTGATGATGAAGCACACCCCAGGCTTGCCGCTGGTACGGGCATAGCCGTCGGCCATGAAGCCGGCGCCTTGCTCATGGCGCGGGGTGACGTGGCGGATGGAGGAACGGGCCAGGCCCCGATACAACTCGACGGTATGCACTCCAGGGATGCCGAACACCTGCTCGACCCCATACCCCTCGAGTAACTTGACCAGTACTTCGCCACATGTCGCCATCTCATCGCCCTTTCTTGTTGGTTGATACCGCTCGGCCGGGAAACACCCATAGACGCCGGAAGGGGGCTATTGGAACGGCGCGCCGGTAGCCGGAACAATGGATAAAAAGTCATACTAGCCATGTCCTCACGTCATGCCTGGCCCTCCATGAAACGCCTGCCTCCCCTGCCCGCGCTGCACACCTTCCTGGTCACCGCCCAGTGCTGCAACTTCACCCGTGCCGCCGAGCAATTGCATATCACCCAGGGCGCGGTGAGCCGGCAGATCGCCGGGCTGGAAAGCCACCTGGGCTACCCATTGTTCCAGCGCCAGGCCCGTGGCTTGAGCCTGACGGCCGAAGGCCTGGAGTGGCTGCCACGGGTGCAGCAGGTGTTCGAGTTGATCAATGGCGCGGTGGACGAGATCGGCAGCCGCAGCCGCAACCTGCGACTCAAGGCCCCGACCTGCGCCATGCGCTGGCTGCTGCCACGCCTGTTGCAATGGCAGAAGGAACGACCGGAAGTGCCGGTGCAACTGACCACCACCATCCAGCACGGCGTGGACTTCACCCGCGAGCCGTTCGATGCCGCGGTGATGTACGGTGCCCCGCCCTCCCCGAACCTCGGCTCGCGGCACCTGTTCAATGAACAACTGACCCCGGTGTGCTCGCGCCCGCTGATGGAAGGCCCGACACCGCTCAGGACCCCTGCGGACCTGCAGCACCATCTGTTATTGCATCCATCCCATGACCAACGGGATTGGCAACGCTGGCTGAAGGCGGCGGGCACACCGCTCAATACCCTGGGCAAGGGCCAGCATTTCGAGACCCTGGACCTGGCGATGTCGGTGGCGTCCCAGGGGACCGGGGTGGCGATGGGCGATTGGGCATTGATTGGCGATGACCTGAGCGCCGGACGGCTGGTCATGCCATTCGAATTGAAGATACCGACGGGCCAGGCCTATTACCTGGTCTACCCGGAACGTCCGGGGCCTTCGGCGCAATTGCTGGAGTTACTGGACTGGCTGGTGGAACAGGCGCACCAGCGCTAGTGCGCCGCCTCTGACCTGGGGCCCTGCGCAGCCGCAAGTTACTGATTCAGACCCTGCAGCCTCGCAAGCCCTGGCGGCTACACCGGGAGGTGCAGCCGCTAGAGCCCGTTAGCCGGATCAGTAGCCGACGGTGAAGCGCTGGCGCACGTGGACCGGTTTTTCCACTTCGTCGAGCATGGCGATGGCGTAGTCGGCGAAGCTGATCCAGCTACGACCTTCGGCGCTGACCAGCAGGTCGTCCTGGCCCAGGCGGAACTTCCCGGTGCGTTCGCCTTCGACGAACTCCGCCGACGGCGAGAGGAAGGTCCAGTCCAGGTCCTGCTCCTTGCGCAAGGTTTCCAGGTACACCCCGCCGGCACTGGCTTCGGCCTTGTATTCCTCGGGGAAACCGGGGCTGTCGATGACCTTGCCGCCACCCGGCAGCAACAGCGAACCGGCACCGCCCACCACCAGCAGGCGCTTGACCCCGGCCTTCTTCACCGGATCGATGATGGCGCTGGCAGCGATGGGGGCGAAATGCGCGGCGCTGAGCACCACGTCATGACCCGCTACGGCCGCTTGCAGCGCGGCGCTGTCGGCCACATCCACAGCACGGCTGACGACCCCGGCCCGCTGGCCGATCTTCGTGGTGTCGCGGGCGATGGCGGTGACGCTGTGGCCACGACGCAGGGCTTCTTCCAGGAGTTGGCTACCGGCCCGGCCGGTGGCACCGATGATTGCGATCTTGCTCATGACGATTCTCCAGTTGGCAAAGAGAGTACAGCGTCCCTCGCTCCCGGTCCGGGAGCGGGGATCAGGAAGGTTTCACCACTTCATTTCGCCCTTGGCGACCTTGGCGCTCAGCTCCAGCGAACTGTCCTCGCCCAGGTCCGGGTAACGCTTCTTCATGGCGGCGATCAGCGCCGCGGAGTCCTTGGCCTTGGCGGTTTCCTCATCGAAGGCCTTGATGTAGTCCGCCGTGAAATGCACCGGCTTCAAGGAGCGCGCGCTGTCGCCCAGGTAGTGCCCGGGGATCACGGTCTTGGGCTTGAGGCCTTCGATGGTCTTGAGGGTCTTCAACCACTGCTGGTGGGACTGGGCAGTCTGGGTATCGGCCATCCACACATGGATGTTCTCCGAGACCACCACGCCACCGACCACCGCCTTGATCGAGGGAATCCAGACAAAGCTGCGATCCGGTTGCTTGCCATCCAGGCCGATGACGTCGAGCTTCTGCCCTTCCAAAGTCAGGCTGTGGCCCTCGAGCACGCTTGGCACGATGGTCTTGGCTGGAACGTCAGCGCCCATTTGCGGGCCCCAGAAGGCCAGCTTGCCTTCGACGGTGGCCTTGATGTGTTCGACCGTCGGCTGCGAGGCCACGACCTTGGCGTCCGGGAAGGCACTGGTCAGGGTGTCGAGGCCGAAGTAGTAATCCGGATCGCCATGGCTGATGTAGATCGTGGTCAGGTGCTTGCCGCTGGCGCGGATCTTGTCCACCAGTTGCTGGGCCTGGGACTTGCCGAACTGGGCGTCCACCAGGATCGCGTCCTTCTTGCCGCTGACCAGCACCGAGCTGACCGGGAAGATGGCGTTGCTGCCGGGGTTGTAGACGTCCAGTTGCAGGGCGGGTTCGGCGGCTGCGGCATGGGCGGCAAAACCCAGGACAGCGGTGGCCAGCAGCAGGCGTTTGAATGAAGTGAATCCGATCATGGGGCAGCTCCGGCGTCTGTTGACTTGATTGACAGTGAAGCAAGCTTAGTTGCCAGACTCGTCACAAAAAATGCGATGCTTGGACATAGTTTGTTTCTGAAAGTGGGCAAATCATGGATCGTCTCCAAGCAATGCGAGTCTTTGTCACGGTCGTCGACCTGGGCAGCCAATCGGCCGCCGCCGATCACCTGGACCTGTCGCGCCCCGTGGTTTCGCGTTACCTGGCAGAACTGGAGGACTGGGTCGGCGCCCGTCTCATGCACCGCACCACACGCAAGCTCAGCCTGACTGCCGCCGGCGGGGAGATCCTGCCCCGTTGCCGACAGATGCTGGAGCTGTCCAACGACATGCAGGCAGCGGTCGGTGAACCCGACGATGTCCCACGCGGGCTGTTGCGCATCAGCGTCAGTACGTCTTTCGGCCAAGCGCAACTGGCTGACGCCATGGCTGAATACGTCAGGCGTTATCCTGCGGTGAGCATCGACCTGCAGATGCTCGATCGCACGGTGAACCTGGTGGATGAGCGGATCGACCTGGCGATCCGCACGAGTAACGACCTGGACCCGAACCTGATTGCCCGGCGCCTGACCGTCTGCCGCTCGGTGATCTGCGCATCGCCCGCTTACCTGCAACAACATCCGGCCCCGCAAAAGGTCGAGGAACTGAGCCAGCACAACTGCCTGACCCATTCCTACTTCGGCAAGAGCCTGTGGCACTTCGAGCAGGACGGCGAGTCGGTGTCAGTACCGGTGCAAGGCAACATCAGCGCCAACGAAGCCAGCACCCTGCTGCGCACGACCATGGCCGGCGCCGGGATCGCCATGCTGCCCAGCTACCAGGCAGGCGAATACATCAAGCGCGGGGAGCTGGTGCGCCTGCTGGCCAATGCCGAGCCCCGCAGGATGAACATGTATGCGGTCTATGCCTCGCGCAAGCACATGCCGGCCACCTTGCGCAGCATGCTGGATTTCCTGGTCCTGAGGTTTCCCCAGGAACCACTCTGGGACGAAGGCCTGTAGGACGCACCAAGTGGCTGGTTGCGCATCCCGATCCATTTGCTGAATACCCAGCCAAACATACGGAGCAGCCCCCCGGTCGCTGACCTATTCTGATAACAGTGCTTTGGAAAATACCCAAGCACCGGTTCAGAGGTCATCGCCATGAACGTCAAGACAAGAAGGTACCTGGCCATCTTCATGACCTGCACCGTGACCCTGGCGCTATACGGCACCGCTGCCTATCGCGTCGAACAGGCCCGCATGCAGCCCCGTGCCTATGCCAGTTGCAACCTGGAACGCTGCATCCCCCACAACGCGACCCTGAACGCCCTCAGGTAAGCGAAAGGGAGCCGCGGTCGCCGGCCTGCTCGGCCTTGAGCTGATCGCGGAAGACCTTGGGCGAGATGCCTACCCGGCGCCGGAACAGCCGGGTGAAATTGGTTGGGTCGGAAAACCCCAACTCGGCGGAAATCTCGTAGATGGTCATCCTGGTGTAGGTCAGCAGGCGCTTGGCTTCGAGCAATTGGCGCTCGTGCATGATCTGCAATGCCGGCTGCCCTGCCAGCTCGCGACAGGTGCCATTGAGGTGCGACACGGAGATACCCAGCCTGTGTGCCAGGTCCTCTACCTTCACATGCTCGCGATAGTGGGCTTCCACCAGTTGCATGAAGCCGTTGAAGTACTCCCGTGACCGCTGTGGGCGCTGCCCGGCATTGCTACGCAGCAGCGCCTGGCGCCCGATCCATACCACGATCATGTCCACGAGGGCGTGCATGAGCATTTCCCGGGCGGGCTGCTGTCCCTGGTACTCGTCCTGCAGGCTATGGAACAAGCTTTCCAGGTATTGGGCATCGACTCCCACCGGATAGCTGGCGTCCGTTGCCAGGACATCCTGTACCTGCCCCAGGCGCGCCTGCAGATGACTCACCAGCGGCGCCGCCAGGGTCACCACATGGCCTTCGACATCTTCGGAAAAACGAAAGCCGTGGACCGACAACGGTGGCAGGACCTGGATCGTCGGCGTCTCCAACAGGATCCGCCGCTCCTCGACCTGCAACTCTGCCTGCCCCCGGCACAGGAACAACAACTGGCACAGGTCGGCATGCCGATGAGGCTTGATCTCCCATTGGAACTCTCGACCTCGCTGGCTGATGCTCTCGCAGTGCAACAGATCGGGAGTGGGCCACTCCAGGTCTTCGCCATAGAGTTTGAACACGGGAATGGACGCAAGGGCTGGCTTGTTCACTACAGTCCGGGCCTCGGTGAGAAGGACAATCAGCACTCCCAGGAACGGGGAGCGTGGATACCCATCGATAGGTATTGATCAATTGACGGATTCGCCAGGGGAAAAAGCAAGCTCAGGTAACATAAATTAATACACCTGCCGCTCCCCTCGGGCACAACCGCAAAGCCCGAACACTATACAGAATGCGTCGCATTCACCATTCAAAAGAACAACCATCCCCCTCTTGAGGCAGCCGCAATCCGCTCGCGGCGGTGCCTGGGTACGTTCATGAAATAACTGTCAGGAACTTCCTTGCACGGCTATCTAGTAGGCACCTATTTAGTACACTGGGCCCCATGTCTCCCGGCCATGCCGGATCGATCACTGCCCCACAGGTTCTTTCGTGTCCCATCTCCAACAACCTGCCTCCTCCACTCCGGCGATACGCAGCGTGCTGGTCGCGTTGATGCTGGCGATCTTTCTCGGCGCCCTGGACCAAACCATCGTCGCTGTCTCCATGCCGGCCATTTCGGCTCAATTCAAGGATGTCGGCCTGCTGGCCTGGGTCATTTCCGGCTACATGGTGGCGATGACCGTCGCCGTGCCCATCTACGGCAAGCTCGGTGACCTCTACGGTCGACGCCGACTGATGCTGTTCGGCATGGGACTGTTCACCCTGGCCTCGCTGTTTTGTGGCCTGGCCCAGAACATGGAGCAACTGGTGCTGGCACGGATTTTCCAAGGCATCGGTGCTGGCGGCATGATTTCGGTGAGCCAGGCCATCATTGGCGACATCGTCCCGCCCCGGGAACGCGGTCGCTACCAGGGCTACTTCAGCAGCATGTACGCGGTAGCCAGCGTCGCCGGCCCCGTGCTGGGCGGTTACATGACCGAGTTCCTGTCCTGGCGCTGGGTGTTCCTGATCAATCTGCCCCTGGGCCTGGGAGCCTGGTGGGTCGCCTACCGTACCCTGGTAGGACTGCCGGTTCCCCAGCGCAAGCCGATCATCGACTACCTCGGCACGCTGCTGTTGATCATCGGGCTCAGTGCCTTGCTGCTGGGTATCACGCAGATCGGCCAGGGATACTCCTGGCGCAGCGCCCAAGTGCTCGATCTACTGGGTATCGCCACCCTTGTCCTGGCGGTTTTCGTCTGGCATGAGCGTCGGGCCCGTGAGCCGCTGTTGCCGATGCACCTGTTCGCCAACCGCAATGCCCTGTTGTGCTGGTGCACGATCTTCTTCACCAGCTTCCAGGCTATTTCACTGATCGTCCTGATGCCCCTGCGCTTCCAGAGCATCACCGGGGCCGGGGCCGACAGCGCCGCCCTGCACCTGCTACCCCTGGCCATGGGACTGCCCATGGGCGCCTACTGCGCCGGACGCCTGACTTCGGTCACTGGCCGCTACAAACCGATGATTCTCACCGGAGCCCTGCTGATGCCGGTGTCGATTCTCGGCATGGCATTGATTGCCCCCCAGGCAGAATTGCTCAGTGCCCTGTTCATGCTGCTCTGCGGAATCGCCAGCGGCATGCAGTTCCCCACGTCGCTGGTAGGTACCCAGAACGCGGTGGAACAACGTGACATTGGGGTCGCCACCAGTACCACCAACCTGTTTCGAGCCTTGGGTGGCGCGGTGGGTGTGGCGCTGATGTCGGCATTGCTGCTGGCCTTGCTGCAAGACTCGAGCCTGGTGCAGTTGGGCAGTGGGCTGATGAGCGAAGGGCACTCCGGCAAGGCCTTGCTCGAAGGCCTGAACGCCGCCCCCGGCCCAGCACGAGACGCACTGCGAGCGGAGTTGCTGCTGACTTTCCGGCACCTGCTGCTGGTCAGTGCCGGAGTCTCCCTGCTGGGACTGGCCGCAGCGCTCGCCATGCCCAACCGCCTGCTGCGCGGACGCGAAGACAAGGCCCGTTGAACAGGCGCCCCACCACTCAAGGACTGTAGTACCCCACCGCCACCAGCAGGTTGCCCACCTTGCGCAGATAAGCGTGCTTGTCCTCGACCTTGCCGGTCACCGGGTTCTTCCAGCGATAGAGGTACTCGCCCTGGTCCTGGCGCGCCATCAGCGCCAGCATCGGCTCGCCCACCGGTTTGCCCTGGGGGTCCTTGACCTTGGCGAAGTCGGTATCGAGCAAGCGCAGGTTGGTGCCATGGGCCAGGTAGCGCCGACTGTCGAGGCTGACCACGAACACATACAAGTCATCCTCGATGAAACCGCCCTGCAGGTCATTGATGGCCTTGAGCGTGCCCGGCTGGTCAGTGCCCAAGGCCGTCGCCGCCCGCTCCAGCAGTGCCCTGGCCTGCTCGGCCGACGCCCGGGGCAGGTAGTAACCCACTGCGAGGATACGATCGCCAACGCGCTGGAAGTACACGTGCTTGCGTTCGACCTTGCCATCCGCCCAGTTCTGCCAGCGGTACTCGGCTTGCTGAATGCCGTTTTGCTCCGGGGTCTGCAGTGCATCCTTGAAAGCCTTGCGCAGATCTTGCCCCAGTACCTGGGACACATCGCGGCCGATCAACGCCGACGACGGTCCACCGCTGGCCAGCATCACGCCGCGGGTGTCCACCACGAAGACATAGCGATCCCGATCGACGAACTCGCCCTGGCGACTGAACGCAGCGAATGCCTTGTCGCCCTGCTCCCGGTAGTAACGCAGGGCCTTCTCCAGCAACGCCCGGGCTGCCACCCCGTCATCGTTCTCCGGCGCGGCCTGGAGCGCACTCATGCACAACAACAGTGGCCAAAGCAGCCAAATACCCTTGCGCAACCCCTTCATCGCCCACTCCTCGTTCCGATTGGCGTTCGACAAGCGTAGACGGCTACAGGCTATGGATGAACATTCAGCAAACCGGCCTCAGGCCCCGCCACTTGGTGTAGCAGGGCCTGATCGGTCAGGGACGGGTGTTGATCTGCTGCTGCAGGTTCTGGATCTGGCTTTGCAGGGTATTGATGTTGCGAGTGACCTGGCCACGGAATGCGTCGAACTCGGCGGTGCTGGCACCGTTCTGTGCGGCCGCGGGACGATTGTCCTGCTGGCTCTTGAGCACGATCATGTCCTGCTCCAGGCGCTCGATGGCCGCCCCAGGGTTGCCTTGCTTCTTCAGCGCGGCCAGCTCGGTGCCCAGGCTCTTGAGCTGGGCGTCGACCTTGTCGCCATCGGCCTGGGCACCTTTCAGGCTCGCCAACTCGGCTCCCAGGGCTTTTACCTGGGCCTGCAATTGCACGTTGGCTGCCTGCTGCTCGGTACCCTGGGTGCTCATCTGTTCCAGGCGCTTGTCCAGGTCAGTGGCCTGGCCGGCTACGCCCTGTTGCTGCAGCCCCTGGTCCTGCAAGCGGCTTTCCAGCTGCTTGATCTGCAGCTTCAAGGCCTCGTTGTCGGTGATGACATTGGTCTGGCTGGCCACTACCTTGCCGGAGATGTCCTGCAGGCGTCCGGCTGCCTCCTCGCTGATCCTGGCGAAGCTCTCCTGGGTCGCCACCAACTGCTGCTCCATCAGCGAAATCTGCTGGAAGCTCCACCAGGCAAGGCCGATGAACGCGAAGAACAACGCCCCCACCAACGCCCACAATGGGCCAGTGCCGGCCCCCTTGGGCTTCTTGGCCGCTGGCGCGTTGCGCAAAGGTGCAGCGGTGCGCTCGCGAACAGCACTGGGCGTGGGGAGGACATCGTCATCAAGAGGCTCGGCGCGCAGGCTTGGAATATCGTCGAAGTCATCGTGTGCATCGTTACGCATGGGGCAACCTTTCTGAACCGCGGTATGGGCAGGATGCGGCGAGTATAAACCGCCAGATCATCCGGCCAATGGACAGGAGCGGGCGAACCCGGTTCCGTGTTCGATTTCAGCTTATGTCCTGGGCCTTCCACCAACTGCAGAACTCGTCCAGGGCAGCCCAGAGACTGACCTTGGGTTCATAGTCCAGGTAATGCCGGGCCCGGCTGATGTCCAGGGTGAAGTCCTTGTTCATGACCTGCATGCCCAGGCGCGACAGGGTCGGTTCCGGACGCCCCGGCCAGATCCGGCAAAAACCCTCATTGAGCGCCGCCACGCTATACGCCAGGCCATAGGAACGATAACGGGTGACCTGCGGCACCTGCATCTGGCGCATCACATAGTTGACGACATCCCACAATGGTACCGGGGCCCCGTTGCTGATGTTGTAGACCTTGCCCAGGGCCGAGCCGCTGGCATGCAGGCAACTGAACAGGGCGTCATTGAGGTTGTGCACGCTGGTGAAGTCGACCTTGTTCAAGCCATTGCCAACGATGGCCAGGCGCCCCTTGCGCTGCATCTTCAGGAGCCTGGGGAAAATGCTCATGTCGCCGGCGCCAGTGACGAAGCGCGGGCGCAAGGCCAGGACTTCAAGGCCGAACTCCTGGGCCCCGAAAACCTTCTGCTCAGCCAGGTACTTGGTGGCGGCATAAGGGTGCTTGAAGCGCTTGGGCACCTGTTCTTCGGTCAATCCCAGGTGATCGCGGCCATCGAAGTAGATCGAGGGCGAGGACAAGTGCACCAGGCGCCGGACTCGCTGCTTGAGGCAGGCTTCGACCACGTTCTCGGTGACCAGCACATTGCCCTGGTGAAAGTCCTGGTAGCGTCCCCACAGGCCTACGGCACCCGCGCAATGCACCACGGTGTCGATGTCACGGCACAGCTCGCGTACCAGATCGGCGTCTCCCAGGTCCCCCTGGACGAATTCGGCACCACGGCGCACCAGGTGCTCCATGGCTTCGGCGCGCCGGCCATTGACCCGCACCTCCAGGCCCTGCTCAAGGGCGAAACGAGCAAAGCGCCCGCCGATGAAGCCGCTTGCGCCGGTGACCAGAATCTTCATGAAATATTCCTAAGAAAGCAGTGACGAGTTACGAGCTGCAAGTTAAAAGTCAGTGCGCAAACTGTCTGCTTGCAGCTTGTCGCTTGACGCTTACGGCTGCTCCCAGGGCACCAGCCATTGTGCAGATAAACGTGCCAGGTGTTCGGTGAGCTGTGCCAGCAGTTGCCCGCCATTACGCCAATGATGCCAGTACAACGGCACATCGATGGGCTTGTCCGGTAGCAATTCCAGCAGGATGCCACGCTGCATCTGCTCGCGAACCTGCAACTCGGGCACCAGCCCCCAGCCGAGCCCAGCTTCCGTGAGGCGAATGAACCCTTCGGAAGAAGGGCACAGATGATGCTCGAAAACACCATCGACCCCCAAGGACGCCAGGTAGCGATGCTGCAGGAAATCATCAGGACCGAACACCAGCGCCGGGGTCCGGGCCAACTGCTCGGCACGTACACCCTGGGGAAAATGCCGGGCAATGAACGCCGGACTGGCCAAGGCCCGATAGCGCATGCCCCCCAACAACAGGCTACGGGCCCCGGCTACCGGGCGCTCGCTGGCACAGACACAGGCTGCCACCTCCCCGGCCCGCATGCGCTTGAGGCCCACCGTCTGGTCTTCCACCACCAGGTCCAGGAGCAGGTGATGCTCGGCGCAGAAATCCCCCACCGCCTCTGCCCACCAGGTGGCCAGGCTGTCGGCGTTCAGTGCGATGCGCAGGCGCTCGGGTAGCCCCTCTTCATCCAGGGCCGGCACCAGGCTCTGCAGATCGCGTTCCAACAGGCGCACCTGCTGGACATGGTTGAGCAGGCGCCGGCCGATCTCGGTCGGGGTCGGAGGCGCTGCTCGCACCAGGACCGGTTGGCCGACCCGGGCTTCCAGCAGTTTGATGCGCTGGGAAATAGCCGACTGCGACAAGCCCAGTATCTGGGCTGCCCGTTCGAATCCTGCCTGTTCGATCACCGCGGCAAGTGCGGCAAGCAGTTTGTAGTCGAACATCAGTTTTCCTAATGAGAGATCAGCACTATTGGTTTTTCTTATACAGCCAGGCACCGGAAAATAGCCAGCACAAAGCGTGTGTATCGCCTCTTCGCTCAAGGACTTTCTTCATGACCGGTGAAACTTCCCTCACAACCCTGCTGCGCAGCATGAGCCCGCAGCTCAACGACGGTGAGTACGTGTTCTGCTCCATCACCGATCGCAGCCTGTTGCAGGATTGCGAGGTGCTGGGCAGCTTTCACGAACGCGAGGGCCTGACGGTGATCCTCCAGCGCCAGCAGGCTGAACGCCTCGGCCTGGGCTTCGACTACGTGGCGGCCTGGATCACCCTCCAGGTGCACTCGGCGTTGCAAGCCGTGGGCCTGACCGCCGCCTTTGCCGGTGCCTTGGGCCAGGCCGGGATCAGTTGCAACGTGATTGCCGGCTACTACCACGATCACCTGTTCGTTGGCCTGGCCGATGCCCAGAAAGCCATGCAGGTATTGCAACGACTGGCAGCCGGCGAGGAGCACTGATCATGTGGCAAAGCTATGTAAACGGCCTGCTGGTGGCCGCAGGCCTGATCATGGCCATCGGCACCCAGAACGCTTTCGTCCTGGCCCAGAGCCTGCGCCGCGAACACCACCTGCCGGTGGCCGCGCTGTGTGTCACCTGCGATGCGTTGCTGGTGGCTGCCGGGGTCTTCGGCCTGGCCACCGTGCTCACCCAGAGCCCGACGCTGCTGGCAGTGGCGCGCTGGGGCGGCGCGGCCTTCCTGATCTGGTACGGCGCCCAGGCCTTGCGCCGGGCCTGTTCGAAGCAAAGCCTCGAGCAAGGCGATGGACAGACCGTGCGCTCGCTGCGAGCGGTGATGCTCAGTGCCCTGGCGGTGACCCTGCTCAACCCCCACGTATACCTGGACACGGTACTGCTGATCGGCTCGCTGGGGGCGCAACAGACAGAGCCGGGGGCCTATGTGGTGGGGGCGGCCAGCGCTTCGCTGCTGTGGTTCTTCACCCTGGCCCTGGGGGCTGCATGGCTCGCTCCATGGCTGGCCCGCCCTGGAACCTGGAGGGTTCTGGACCTGCTGGTAGCCGTGATGATGTTCAGCGTCGCGTTCCAGTTGATCAGTGCTGCATGACTTATTCCAAAAGGCTCTGGAACCTCTATTCCACACAGTTGTTGCGTGGTTAAGCAGCACCCCCGGTGCTATGATCCGAAGCTTGCGCCGCAAGGAGTACAAACTCCCCGGCGCTTGTCCGGCCGCCCGTGATCGGCCTTGCGCTCACCGCAACAGACCTGATTAGGAGAATCACCATGGCTTTCGAATTGCCGCCGCTGCCCTACGCACACGATGCCCTGCAGCCGCACATTTCCAAGGAAACCCTGGAATATCACCACGACAAACACCACAACACCTATGTCGTGAACCTGAACAACCTGGTGCCAGGCACCGAGTTCGAAGGCAAGACCCTGGAAGAGATCGTCAAGACTTCTTCGGGCGGCATCTTCAACAACGCAGCCCAGGTCTGGAACCACACTTTCTACTGGAACTGCCTGGCGCCAAACGCTGGCGGCCAGCCTACCGGCGCTCTGGCTGATGCCATCAACGCAGCGTTCGGCTCGTTCGACAAGTTCAAAGAAGAATTCACCAAGACTTCGGTTGGCACCTTCGGTTCCGGCTGGGGCTGGCTGGTGAAGAAGGCCGACGGCTCCCTGGCCCTGGCCAGCACCATCGGTGCCGGCAACCCCCTGACCAGCGGCGACACTCCACTGCTGACCTGCGACGTCTGGGAACACGCCTACTACATCGACTACCGCAACGTGCGTCCTAAGTACGTTGAAGCGTTCTGGAACCTGGTGAACTGGAAATTCGTGGCCGAGCAGTTCGAAGGCAAGAATTTCGTCGCCTAAGGCTACGCGCGGTACAAAAAACCCGGCCTGGCCGGGTTTTTTTTGCCTGCGATAAACCTGGGATCTTGTCGCGTCGGATACAGACGCTAAGATTCACCGCAGGTAAAAAACTACGCCATCCCCTCAAGTTGCAAGGCGTCGCTACCGACACACTATCCACAGCTAGAGCAATCCTGAATCTGATCACCCGGGCCTCGCCCGCAGACGTCCTGTCCTCGGCATTAGATGTCACTTTGACGGCCACCACGGGATTGCCAATACTCATGGCAACTTGACGCTACGCGCACGGAACAAGGAATAGCCCTTTGAAGCTGGAACTCAAAAACAGCTTGTCGGTGAAGTTGCTCCGCGTTGTGCTGCTGTCGGCACTCATAGTAGGCGTGGTCCTGAGCTGCGCCCAGATCGTCTTCGATGCCTATAAGACTCGGCAGGCGGTAGCCAACGACGCCCAGCGCATACTCGACATGTTTCGCGACCCATCGACCCAGGCGGTCTACAGCCTGGATCGGGAGATGGGGATGCAAGTGATCGAAGGCCTGTTCCAGGACGATGCCGTGCGCATGGCCTCTATCGGCCACCCCAACGAAACCATGCTCGCGGAAAAATCCCGCGACCTGCAGAAGTCCTCCAGCCGCTGGCTGACCGACCTGATCCTCGGCCAGGAGCGGACCTTCACCACGCCACTGGTGGGACGCGGCCCCTATAGCGAGTATTACGGCGACCTGAGCATCACCCTGGACACCGCCACCTATGGCCAGGACTTCATCGTCAGCTCGGTGATCATTTTCGTCTCCGGGGTCCTGCGCGCCCTGGCCATGGGCCTGGTGCTGTACCTGGTCTATCACTGGCTGCTGACCAAGCCGCTGTCGCGGATCATCGAGCACCTGACCACCATCAACCCCGATCGCCCCAGCGAACACCAGCTGCCCCTGCTCAAGGGCCACGAACGCAATGAACTGGGGATCTGGATCAACACCGCCAACCAGTTGCTGGCCTCCATCGAGCGCAATACCCACCTGCGCCATGAAGCGGAGAACAGCCTGCTGCGCATGGCCCAGTACGACTTCCTTACCGGCCTGCCCAACCGCCAGCAACTGCAGCAGCAACTGGACAAGATCCTGGTGGATGCCGGGCGCCTGCAACGTCGGGTCGCGGTACTGTGCGTCGGCCTGGATGACTTCAAGGGCGTGAACGAGCAATTCAGCTACCAGACCGGCGACCAGTTGTTGCTGGCCCTGGCCGATCGCCTGCGTGGCCATAGCGGCCGCCTCGGAGCCCTGGCCCGCCTGGGTGGCGACCAGTTCGCCCTGGTCCAGGCCGACATCGAACAACCCTACGAAGCCGCCGAGCTGGCGCAGAGCATCCTCGACGACCTGGAGGCGGCGTTCGCCCTGGACCAACAGGAGATTCGCCTGCGTGCCACCATCGGCATCACCCTGTTCCCGGAAGATGGCGACAGCACCGAGAAGCTCCTGCAAAAAGCCGAGCAGACCATGACCCTGGCCAAGAGCCGCTCGCGCAATCGCTATCAGTTCTACATCGCCAGCGTCGACAGCGAGATGCGGCGCCGCCGGGAGCTGGAGAAAGACCTGCGCGAAGCCCTGGCCCGGGAACAGTTCTTCCTGGTGTACCAGCCGCAGATCAGCTATCGCGACCATCGAGTGGTGGGGGTCGAGGCACTGCTGCGCTGGCAGCATCCGGACCACGGCCTGGTGCCACCGGACCTGTTCATCCCGCTGGCCGAGCAGAACGGCACCATCATCGCTATCGGCGAATGGGTACTGGACCAGGCCTGCCGCCAACTGCGGGAATGGCACGACATGGGCTTCAGCGACCTGCGCATGGCGGTCAACCTGTCCACCGTGCAGTTGCACCACGCCGAACTGCCACGGGTGGTCAACAACCTGCTACAGATCTATCGCCTGCCGCCACGTAGCCTGGAGCTGGAGGTGACCGAAACCGGCCTGATGGAAGACATCAGCACCGCCGCCCAGCATCTGCTGAGCCTGCGTCGCTCCGGAGCGCTGATCGCCATCGACGACTTCGGCACCGGCTATTCGTCCCTCAGCTACCTCAAGAGCCTGCCCCTGGACAAGATCAAGATCGACAAGAGCTTCGTCCAGGACCTGCTGGAGGACGATGACGATGCGACCATCGTGCGCGCGATCATCCAGCTGGGTAAGAGCCTGGGCATGCAGGTGATCGCCGAAGGCGTGGAGACAGCCGAGCAGGAGGCCTACATCATCAGCGAGGGCTGCCACGAAGGTCAGGGCTATCACTACAGCAAACCACTCTCGGCACGGGAGCTCGGGGCCTACCTCAAGCAGGCCCAGCGCAGCAACGCAGCGATCCTCTGAAAGCACTGTGGCGCGGGGCTTTGCGCCTTGCGCAAGGCCTTGCCGGGCAAGAAATAATTACAGGCACCACCCTTTACACATAATGCAAATCTTTCGCATTATGTCGCAGTTTTTGCGCACCCCGCGCCGTCCACTCCCTCTCGAAGCAGGATGTTCGCCATGATTCGTATGCCTCTGGCTACCGCCAGTCTGTTGGCCATCGCTATTTCCCTCGCCGGTTGCGGCGAAGGCAAAGACGACAAGGCTACCGCTCAAGCGCCGACCCCGGCGACCAGCACCGCTACCCCGGCCAGCGACGCCGCCGGCAAGCTCGACGAAGCGGCCGCCAAGGCCGTGGTCGCGCATTACGCCGACATGGTCTTCGCCGTCTACAGCGACTCCGAATCCACTGCGAAAACCCTGCAGGGCGCTATCGATGCCTTCCTGGCCAAGCCTGACGACCAGACCCTGGCAGCGGCCAAGGCGGCCTGGGTCGCGGCGCGCGTACCCTATCTGCAAAGCGAAGTGTTCCGCTTCGGCAACACCATCATCGACGACTGGGAAGGCCAGGTTAATGCCTGGCCCCTGGACGAAGGCCTGATCGACTACGTCGACAAGAGCTACGAACACGCACTGGGCAACCCCGGGGCCACCGCCAACATCATTGCCAACACCGAGATCCGCATCGGCGAAGACAAGATCGACGTGAAGGACATCACCCCGGAAAAACTCGCCAGCCTCAATGAGCTGGGCGGGGCCGAAGCCAACGTCGCCACCGGCTACCACGCCATCGAGTTCCTGCTCTGGGGCCAGGACCTCAACGGTACCGGCCCAGGCGCCGGTGCCCGTCCGGCCTCCGACTACCTGGAAGGTGCCGGCGCCACTGGCGGTCATAACGATCGCCGCCGTGCCTACCTCAAGGCCGTGACCCAATTGCTGGTCAACGACCTGGAGGAAATGGTCGGCAACTGGAAACCGGACGTGGCCGACAACTACCGTGCAACCCTGGAAGCGGAACCTGCCGAGACCGGCCTGCGCAAGATGCTCTTCGGCATGGGTAGCCTGTCCCTGGGCGAACTGGCCGGCGAGCGGATGAAGGTATCCCTGGAAGCCAACTCCCCGGAAGACGAGCAGGACTGCTTCAGCGACAACACCCACAACTCGCACTTCTACGACGCCAAGGGCATCCGTAACGTCTACCTGGGCGAGTACACCCGTGTCGACGGCAGCAAGATGACCGGCGCCAGCCTGTCGTCCCTGGTGGCCAAGGCTGACCCAGCCGCCGATGAAGCGCTCAAGGCCGACCTGGCCGCTACCGAAGCCAAGATCCAGGTCATGGTGGACCACGCCAACAAGGGCGAGCACTACGACCAGCTGATCGCCGCCGGCAACGAGTCGGGCAACCAGATCGTGCGCGATGCCATCGCCGCGCTGGTCAAGCAGACCGGTTCGATCGAGCAGGCAGCTGGCAAGCTGGGCATCACCGACCTGAACCCGGACAACGCCGATCACGAATTCTGATCAGCATTGCACCCGGTAAAAAGGCGACCCGCGGGTCGCCTTTTTCGTTCCCGTCGCAGCCACTGGTGCAACCTGCGCGGTGCTCCAGCAAGCTTGTCCTGGGTCAAACCAAACGATAATTCCTCTTATTCAATCCAAGCTGCCCTGTTAGACTTTGCGCCCTTGTTTTGCTCGTCTTGCAGGATATCCGATGCCCTCGTTGCTGCTTCGCTGGTCCGCTCTACTCATGGCCTTGTGCCTGAGTGCCTGCGATGACGCACCGCGCTTCACCGGGGCCGAACCTGGAGAAGCCCGCGCCGGTGGCGCGACGACGGTCAACCAGGGCGATCGCAATGCCTTCTCCATGCCGTCGGCCAACCTGCCGCCGACCCGGCGCCTGGACTTCAGCGTCGGCAACAGTTTCTTCCGCAACCCCTGGGTCATCGCCCCTTCCACCACCACGGCTCGTGACGGCCTTGGCCCGCTGTTCAATACCAATGCCTGCCAGAACTGCCACATCAAGGACGGTCGAGGCCACCCGCCAACACCGGATGCACTCAATGCGGTGTCGATGCTGGTACGCCTGTCGATCCCCGATGAGCCCGCCTATGCCAGGCTCATCGAACAGGCCGGCATCGTTCCGGAGCCGGTCTATGGCGGCCAGTTGCAGGACATGGCCATCCCCGGAGTCGCCCCGGAAGGCCGGGTGCGCGTGGGCTACGAGCCCGTGCCGGTACGCTTCCAGGACGGCACCCTGGTGGAGCTGCGCAAACCCAACCTGCAGATCACCGACCTGGGCTACGGACCGATGCACCCGGACACCCGCTTCTCGGCCCGGGTCGCGCCCCCCATGATTGGCCTGGGGCTGCTCGAAGCCATTCCCGAAGAGGCAATCCTGGCCAATGCCAGGCCGGTGAGCAAAAACGCCATTGCCGGTCGCCCCAACTGGGTCTGGGACGATGCCCTGCAAAAGACCGTACTCGGGCGATTTGGCTGGAAAGCCGGGCAACCGAGCCTCAATCAACAAAACGTTCACGCGTTTTCTGGTGATATGGGCCTGACGACCAGCCTGAGACCCTTCGATGACTGCACCGACGCACAAACCGACTGCAAGCGGGCGCCCAACGGCAATGGCCCGGACGGCGAGCCGGAAGTCAGCGACAACATCCTGCGCCTGGTGCTGTTCTATACCCGTAACCTGGCGGTACCCGTACGCCGCGATATCGACTCACCCCAGGTCCTGGCCGGCAAGAACCTGTTCTTCCAGGCCGGTTGCCAGTCCTGCCATACCCCAAGCTTCACGACCAAGGCCGACGCTGCGGAAACTGAGCTGGCCAACCAGGTGATCCGCCCCTACAGCGACCTGCTGCTGCACGACATGGGCGAGGGCCTGGCGGACCAGCGCACCGAGTTCAAGGCCAGTGGCCGCGACTGGCGCACCGCGCCGCTGTGGGGAATCGGCCTGACCGAGACCGTCAGCGGTCATACCCAGTTCCTGCATGACGGCCGCGCCCGCAACCTGATGGAAGCCGTGCTCTGGCATGGCGGCGAAGCCGAAGGTGCGAAACAGCAGGTCCTTGCTTTCAATGCCGAGCAGCGCGCTGCGTTGCTGGCATTCCTGAATTCCTTATAACGCTCGACTCATATGCTTTCTCCACAATAAAGGGAGCCCGAACATGTTCCGCCCCAAACTGCTCTTCACCAGCCTTGCCGCACTTGCCCTGGGCGCCTGCTCGCCCCAGGACCCACAAGCCGTGACCTCCGCAGCCATCGCCAAGCAGGTGATCCTGCCGACCTATAGCCGCTGGGTCGAGGCCGATCGCCAACTGGCCATCAGCGCCCTGGCCTTCTGTGAAGGCAAGGAAACCCTGGAGACCGCCCGTGCCGACTTCCTTCATGCACAAAAGGCCTGGGCCGAGCTGCAACCGCTGTTGATCGGCCCTCTGGCCGAGGGCAACCGCTCATGGCAGGTACAGTTCTGGCCGGACAAGAAGAACCTGGTGGGTCGCCAGGTAGAGCAACTGGTCAGCACCACACCCCAGATCGATGCTGCGGCCCTGAGCAAGTCCAGTGTCGTGGTCCAGGGACTGTCGGCCTACGAATACATTCTCTTCGACAGCAAGATCGACATGGCGGACAGCGCGCAGAAAGCCCGCTACTGCCCATTGCTGACCGCCATTGGCGAGCGCCAGAAACTCCTGGCCGAGGAAATCCTCTCGAGCTGGAATACCAACGACGGCATGCTGGCGCAGATGAGCAAGTTCCCCAACCAGCGCTATGCCGACTCCCATGAGGCCATCGCCGACCTGCTGCGCGTACAAGTCACGGCCCTGGATACCCTGAAGAAAAAGCTCGGCACCCCGATGGGTCGCCAGACCAAGGGCATCCCACAGCCGTTCCAGGCCGACGCCTGGCGCAGCCAATCGTCGCTGCAAGGCCTGGAAGCCAGCCTCAGCGCCGCCCAGACCGTCTGGTCCGGGGTCGACAACAAGGGCCTGCGAGGTCTCCTGCCGGCCGAACAGAAACCCCTGGCCGACAAGATCGACGCTGCCTATGCCGCGTCCTTGAAACTCTTCGCCAGCACCCAGCGCTCGTTGACCGAGATGCTCGGCGACGACGCTGGACGCCAACAGCTCAACGACCTGTATGACAGCCTCAACGTGGTCCATCGCCTGCACGAAGGCGAGTTGGCCAAGGCGCTGGGCATCCAACTGGGCTTCAACGCCAACGACGGTGACTGATGATGCTGCGACGTCAGGCTTTGGCACTGGGCAGCCTGCTGCTCAGTGCGGTGACCTTGGGCGGCTGGACGCTGTTCAAGCAAAAGGGCAAGCAACCCTTGCTGCTTTCGGCCAGGGATGACGGCGACGGCAAGCATTACGCCGTCGGTTATCAACTGGACGGTAAACAGGTGTTTGCCACCCAGGTCGGCCAACGTTGCCATGACATCATCAACCACCCACGACTGCCTATCGCGCTGTTCGTGGCCAGGCGCCCGGGTACCGAGAGCTACCTGATCGATCTGCGCGACGGCAAGTTGCTGCAAGTCGTGGCCTCGCAGCCCGACCGGCATTTCTACGGGCATGCGGTGATCCACAAGGATGGCGAATGGCTGTATGCCACCGAGAACGACACTCGTGATCCGGGCCGGGGCCTGCTGGGCGTCTACCGCTTCGAAGGCGAACGCCTGGTACACAGCGGCGAACTCTCCACCCATGGCATTGGCCCGCACCAGGTGTCGTGGATGCCCGACGGGGAAACCCTGGTGGTCGCCAACGGCGGCATCCGCACCGAAGCCGAAAGCCGGGTAGAGATGAATCTCGACGCCATGGAACCGAGCCTGGTGCTGATGCAACGTGACGGCACCCTGCTGAGCAAGGAAACCCTGGCCCAGCAGATGAACAGCGTGCGTCACATGGGCATCGCCAGCGACGGCACCATCGTCACCGGACAACAGTTCATGGGCGCCGCCCACGAACCCTCCGAACTGCTGGCAATCAAGCGTCCTGGCCAGCCCTTTGCCGCGTTCCCGGTGGCCGAACAGCAGTTGCAGGCCATGGGGCACTACACCGCCAGCGTCGCCGTACACAGCGAACTGCGGCTGGTGGCCTTGACCGCCCCCCGAGGCAACCGCTTCTTCATCTGGGACCTGGATACCGGGACCCTGCGGGTCGATGCCCCGTTGCCTGACTGCGCAGGGGTCGGTGCCGTTGCCGATGGCTTCGTCGTGACCTCAGGCCAGGGCCGCTGCCGCTTCTACGACTGCCGCCAGGCACAGATAACGGCCAAGCCCCTGGACCTGCCCGCGGGGCTCTGGGACAACCATCTGCACCTGGCTTGAAGACCTGAAATAAAAAGGCCTCGCGATGCGAGGCCTTTGTCTGGCAGGAGAATCTTCAACTCTGGGGCTTCAAGCCCTGGCTCATGCCGAACATGAACAACAGCAGGTCATGGTCGGGCTTGGCTGCCGTAGCGACCTTCGCCACCCGCGGCACCGGACAATGAGCACCACCCTGGGCCGTGCTCAGCACCTGAGTGCGAGGCTGCTCCCAGACCACCAGCGCCAGGGAAGCAACTGCCAAGGCTCCTGCCAGGAACATACCTCGTGCAATTTCTAGCTTCATCGCTATAAACCTTTGATAGAGCTGCCAAACGCCGTTTTGTAAAAGTAGTAGAGCTTTTCCCAGTCCGTGTCATTCCACGACGAATGGCGGCGTAGCTGTTTAAGGTCATGGGCCGCAGCCCGACCAGCGCTCAAGCGCTGGCGACACTTCTCGAAATCCAGCAGGGCAATCCGTATCTGAGCCTGCTCGCCCTCACCATCGACCCGCACAAAAATATGCTTGGAATACAGGCAGCCGTGCTGCCAGCGGCCCTTGTGCATACGCACCAGGGTCGCGGCCACTGCCTGGAGCACGCGCTCATGGAGCACCTCGCCGTGTCGCTCGCGCTCACCAGCGGCATACCAATTGTCAATTTCCACGAAACCGTCAAGCGCAGCAGTCACCAGCAGAGCCTGCCACTGTGCCTGCGAGTCACGCCGCGCCCCACAGAACACCAACTCCGGAACGGTTACGTCCAACAGACGCAAGCCATGCAAAGCATCTCGCTCACGCAGCACCGTCGGTCGACCAAAAGGGTGCAACCAACTGCGATAGATATGCCCCACCTGACGCTTGGCATAGAGCAGGCGTCCCTTACTGCTGACTATGCGCTGAACACCACTTTCACCGCCACGACGCTTGTTTGGCTCCTCGACCCACTCACCTTGCTCGTTCCAGAAGTACTCAAAGCGGTCTGTGGGCACGGCATCCATTTCCGAAGCACATTCAGCAGTCATCTTTTTACCTCTTGCGTAATACGTAAATCCGCCACATGGCGTAGAGCGGAAAGAAGTCCAGGTGCTCCTGGACACGAAAACCGGCCTGCCTGAATTCTTCTTCGACCGTGGCCGCCGGTAACACAAAACGATTCTGATAACCCGTCTGCCCAACTTCGGATAGCCGCTTGCGCTCCATCCGCTTGCGCTTCCAGGCCTTGAAATTACCATCGACCCACAGCGAGATGATCACGCTGTCACGGGTTACCCGCTGAAACTCGCGCAGCAACGCCATCCGGTGTTCGGCTTCACCGATGTGGTGCAGCAAGCGCATGGAAAAAATGCAATCCACCGCGTTGTCCGGTAATTCGATATCAAACGCGGACGTTTGCAAGGTTCGTACACGTCTTACGACTTCAGCCGCTTGCGCCACCGTAGCGGTGTTCAACATGGCCGCCGAATTGTCGGCTCCGACAATGACCCGGTTGGCCTTTTCGGCCAGCAACGGCCAGAAACGACCGGCACCACAGGGCAAGTCCAAAACCAGGCCTGGATCTCCCACCAAGGACAGGGCGGTACGGGCCAACTGCTCGTCACGCTTGTGGGACAGTTGGCGCGCCAGGCCATCCTGGTGCTTGAGCAGATACTCCTGGGCGTGTTGAGCATCGTATTTTTCGGAAAAATCCAGCTTGATCGGTATAGCCATCATCAAGGTCTCCTGCACTGATGGCGCTACCTTAGGCAGCTGCATGTCAGCGACAGGTCGTCCCTTTGTGAAAACTTCATGCCGTTCAATGGAGAAATATTGCCGGGTTTTACAACGCACTAACAGTAGCCTGGGGCCACTTCTGCACAAAAATCGACAAGTGACAGGCCCTGAATAACAGGGCCAGACATGGACAATCAGGCCTTGGCCGATTGCAACTGGACGTGAAAACGACAGCCATTGGGCGTCATGGTGCTGAGGCTGACGCTCCACCCCTGGTTCTCACAGATGCGCTGGACCAAGGAAAGTCCCAAGCCCAATCCTTCACCACGCTTCTCATCGCCACGCACAAAAGGCTCGAACATCGCCTCGCGCTTTTCCTCGGGAATCCCCACTCCGCTGTCTTCCACCACGAAGCCGTCGGGCACGAGGCTCAGGCGAATGAAGCCCTGCTCGGTGTAGTGCAAGGCATTGCGCAGAAGGTTGCCCATCACCGCATGCAGGAAGGTAGCGTTGTAGCGAGTATCGCCAGGCTGGCCAGGATCGAAAATCAGCTCGATGCCCTTGGTCCTGATGGCCTCGCTCCAGATCCCGATCAGGTCCCTGGCGGCCTGCTCCAGCGTCAGCCGCGGCGACATGCTGGCATCTTCGCGCTGGGCTCGCGCCAGCATCAGGAAGGTCTGTACCAGCTCGCGCATTTCTTCGCTGGCCCGGGCAATACGTTCGACCTGGGCTCGCTCGCGCTGATCCAGGGCAGGGTTCTCCAGCAATAGTTCACAAGAGGTGGCCAACACCATCAACGGTGTACGCAATTCGTGGCTGACGTCGCTGGTGAACAGGCGCTCGCGATTCAGCGCCTGGCGCAAGCGGCCCAAGGTGGCGTCGAAGGCGATGGCCAGCTCCCCCACTTCGTCCGCGGCATAGTCCGGTGCCAATGGCGGTGCCAGCCCCAGCAACTGATCACGATGCCGTACCTGGCGTGAAAGACGCACCACCGGCGCCATTACCCGACGCGCCAGGACCCAGCCCAGGAACACCGCCAGCGCCAGGCTGAGGACAAACCCCACCAATACCACCGCGAACAATATGCGCTCGCGCTCCTCGAAATCGCTCTGGTCCTGCAGCAGCACATAGCGCCGCCCATCCACGACCTCGACCATGGCGTGATAGGACAGTTGCTCGCGAAACACCTCGTGGAACCCCGGGTCCAGGTGACGCAGGTCCTTGGGGAGCTCGAAGTCGCCGCGACCGCCGCTGTAGTAGAACAATTGGTCCGGCTCGGGACGATGGTTCCAGTCGGCGACGTTATCCATCAGCAACAGGCGCTGCAGGTCACCACCGAGGCCGGCGGAGATGAGCTTCTCTTCCACCAGGTGCACCGTCGCCACGATGCCCATGGCAAAGGCTCCTGCCACCAGCGCGCTCATCAGCGCAAACGCGATGATGATGCGCTGGGCAAGGCTCTGCTTAAACTCCATCGCGCCCCTCGGCCAGGCGGTAGCCGACACCATGCACGGTGTGCAGCAGTGGCTTGGCGAATGGTTTGTCGATCACTTGGCGCAGTTGATGGACATGGCTGCGCAGGCTGTCGCTATCGGGGCAGTCATCGCCCCACAGGGCCTCCTCGAGGATCTCCCGACGCAGCACATGCGGGCTCTTCTGCATCAGCACCGCCAGCAGCTTCAAGCCGACCGGGTTGAGTTTGAGCAGGCGCCCTTCACGGGTGACCTCGAGGGTGTCGAGGTCGTAGTTCAAATCGCCAACCTGCAAGGCACGCCGGCCACCGCCCTGGCTACGACGCATCACGGCCTCGATCCGTGCGGCCAGCTCCGACAACGCGAACGGCTTGAGCAGGTAGTCATCGGCCCCGGACTTGAAGCCCTGGAGGCGATCATCGAGCTGGTCGCGAGCGGTGAGCATGATCACTGGCGTGTCACGCCGGGCGTCTTCGCGCAGGCGCTTGCACAGGGTATAGCCATCGATCCCCGGCAACATGATGTCGAGCACGATCAGGTCATAGTGCTCGGTGGCGGCCAGGTGCAAACCCGACAGGCCATCCTGGGCACAGTCGACGGTATAGCCCTTGAGCCCCAGGTAGTCAGCCAGGTTGGCGAGAATATCGCGGTTGTCTTCAACCAGTAGGATTCGCATCGGCACTCTCTCCGTATACAGTTACGGCCGTCTTGGCTCGCGCAGCTTAAGGCCAAGTCCGGCTCACCGCCACCCTTGTCGGGCGGCTCGGGTGGCTGTTTCCAGTGTCGCCATGACTTGACATTTTTTTCACCCAAGGCTCACGGCCCGACGACGGCCAGGGCGACACAATGGCAGCCATTTGCCCTGGATTCGCCCCAGGACAACGGAAACGAAAAAGCCCCGCCGGCTTGCACCGGCGGGGCTTTTCAGTACAGGGGTAAGGCTGGCTTACATCATGCCGCCCATGCCACCCATGCCGCCCATGTCTGGCATGCCGCCGCCAGCTGGAGCGTCTTTCTTCGGCGCGTCGGCAACGGCGGCCTCGGTGGTCAGGATCAGACCGCCGATGGAAGCTGCAGCTTGCAGAGCCGAACGGGTCACCTTGGTTGGGTCCAGGATGCCCATTTCGATCATGTCGCCGTATTCGCCGGAAGCGGCGTTGTAACCGAAGTTACCTTTGCCGTTCTTCACTTCGTTGACGACAACGCTTGGCTCGTCGCCGCTGTTAGCGGAGATCTGGCGCAGCGGAGCTTCAACGGCGCGACGCAGAACCGCGATACCCACGTCCTGGTCAGCGTTGTCGCCCTTGAGGTCGACGATCGCTTGCAGGGCACGGATCAGGGCTACGCCACCGCCAGGCACCACGCCTTCTTCAACGGCTGCACGGGTAGCGTGCAGGGCGTCTTCAACGCGGGCTTTCTTCTCTTTCATTTCAACTTCGGAGCCAGCGCCAACCTTGATCACTGCAACGCCGCCGGACAGCTTGGCCAGGCGCTCTTGCAGTTTTTCACGGTCGTAGTCCGAGGAAGTCTCGGCCACTTGGGCACGGATCTGAGCGATACGGGCTTCGATGTCGGCCTGGTTGCCAGCACCGTCGACAACGGTGGTGTTTTCCTTGGACAGGGTCACGCGCTTGGCGCTACCCAGGTGCTCCAGGGTGGTGCTTTCCAGGCTCAGACCGATTTCTTCGGAGATCACGGTACCGCCGGTCAGGACGGCGATGTCCTGCAGCATGGCCTTGCGACGATCGCCGAAGCCTGGAGCCTTGACGGCCGCGACTTTGACGATACCGCGCATGTTGTTCACAACCAGAGTCGCCAGGGCTTCGCCTTCGACGTCCTCGGCCACGATCAGCAGTGGGCGGCCGGCTTTGGCAACGGCTTCCAGCACTGGCAGCATTTCGCGGATGTTGGAGATCTTCTTGTCCACCAGCAGGATCAGCGGGCTGTCCAGCTCGGCGACCATGGTGTCTGGCTTGTTGACGAAGTAAGGAGACAGGTAGCCACGGTCGAACTGCATGCCTTCAACGACCGACAGTTCGTTTTCCAGGCCAGTGCCTTCTTCGACGGTGATCACGCCTTCTTTACCCACTTTCTCCATGGCTTCGGCAATGATGTCGCCGATGGAGTTGTCGGAGTTGGCGGAGATGGTGCCTACCTGGGCGATGGCCTTGGTGTCGGCGCATGGCTTGGACAGAGCCTTGAGCTCCTTGACGATGGCGATGGTCGCCTTGTCGATGCCGCGCTTGAGGTCCATCGGGTTCATGCCGGCAGCAACGGCCTTCAGGCCTTCGTTGACGATCGACTGAGCCAGAACGGTGGCGGTGGTGGTGCCGTCGCCAGCGTCATCGTTGGCACGGGAGGCAACGTCTTTGACCAGCTGCGCGCCCATGTTCTCGAAACGGTCTTCCAGCTCGATTTCCTTGGCTACGGAAACGCCATCCTTGGTGATGGTTGGAGCGCCGAAGCTCTTTTCCAGGATCACGTTACGGCCTTTCGGGCCCAGGGTAGCTTTTACCGCGTCAGCCAGGACGTTGACGCCGGTGAGCATTTTCTTGCGGGCGGAGTCGCCGAATTTAACTTCTTTAGCAGCCATGATCGATATTCCTTAAATACTGTGTAGTAGTGGGAAAATACGCGGGGAATCAGCCTTCGATAACAGCGAGAATCTCGTTCTCGGCCATTACCAGCAGATCTTCGCCATCGACTTTCACGGTGTTGCTGCCGGAGTACGGGCCAAACACCACTTTGTCACCCACTTTCACGGCCAGCGCACGTACTTCACCGTTGTCCAGCACACGGCCGGTACCTACAGCGACGACTTCGCCACGGTTAGGTTTTTCAGCGGCCGAACCAGGCAGAACGATACCGCCGGCAGTTTTCGATTCTTCTTCGCTGCGACGGATGACGACGCGGTCATGCAGAGGACGAAGCTTCATTGTCGATCTCTCCTAATTGTGGTTTTCAGCGGCCGGTGTCGATACCGGCGGGTTAACAAATCCGGCGTGGCCGGTTGCGGCTCGACGAGCGAGACGCGGAAGTCTGTCTGGTATCAGCACCAGAAACCTTGCGGTGACCGTTACATAAGGGCGCACAAAGCTATTACAAGGGCTGGTGGGTGAAATTTTTTAAATCGCCTGCGCAACAACGAACACGGCACCCGAAGGTGCCGTGTGCTTGAGGCTGGAAACATCAATCGCGGTGCTCGAACTCACCTTCGATGACATTGGGCTCGCGCCCCAGGGGTTGCTGCGGCGCAGGGCCACCACGGGCCGAACGCATGTCGTCGGCAAAGGCACGTTGGCGCAGGGCCTGCTCCTCGGCGCGCTCACGCATCTTGTTGGCCAGCAGGCGGCGAGTGAACGGCAGCAGCATCAGCAGGCCGAACACATCGCTGATGAAACCGGGCAGGATCAACAAGCCACCGCCCAGGGCCAGCATCAGGCCCTCGAGCATTTGCTGGGCCGGCAACTCGCCGCGATTGAGACTTTCACGAGCGCGCAGGGCCGTGGCCAGCCCGGCCACACGCAACACCATCACGCCAAGCAGCGAACCGAGAATGATCAGCAGCAGGGCCGGGAAAAACCCGATCGCCGCGCTGACCTTGACGAAGACGAACAGCTCCAACACTGGGAACAGCAGAAAGAGCAACAGAAAAGGGCGCATCAAATGGTTTCCTCTGCGGAAGAATGCCTTCCAGTAGACCGTAGATGACGTCGCCAATTCGTGAATTCAAGCATCCACGGTCTGATTTTTCGGCCATTGATCGGCGCGAGCCAGAAAAACCAAGGCCTCGCGCACTTGTGTCGGCGTGTTGCAAGGGGCTTGGAATGGCAACCAATACAGCGCCTGGCCAATACGCAAGTGCATGCCCTCGGTGTCGATCCCGGCCATCTGCGCCGGCACCTTGTCAGGCAAGCCGGTCAGCTCGACGTAGTGAGCGATGGCATTGGCATGATCGCTGTTCATGTGCTCCACCATGCTCAACTCGGCCTTGCCGGCGAACGGATTGGCCAGGGTCAGCTGGTCGACCCAATGGATGGCGCCGAAACCACCGATGTAGCGATGGCGTACCGGCTTGAGGACCCAGAAATCAAAATCGTGGGCCTGGTGGTAGTTCTGCGATTCGGGAAAGTAGCGGTAGTAGCGCTCGGCGGCCGCCTCGATCGCTGCCTCGTCGGTCAGTTTCTCGGCTTCGGCCAGGTAAGTCAGGCGCCCCACGGCCTGTATGTCGTCGGCATCACGCTCGCCAACCAGCAGTGAACACTTGGGGTCCTTCTGCAGGTTATGGGTGTGCTGGGCGATGCGGCTGATAAGAATCAGCGGACGGCCTTCGGCATCGAGGCAGTAAGGCACTACGGAACCGAAGGGAAAACCCGGCATGGACTTGGAATGCGTCGACAGCACGCCACGGTATTCCTTGAGCAGCAGTTCTCGTGCATTCTTGGCAGCTTCAACGCTCACTTTATGACTCCTTCAATAGAATCCGTCGAAAACGGACGGGCGAATGGACCATGGTCCAACTACGCCTACGGGGCAATACTCGTCTGCAGCCAGGCCTGGTCCGGCTGTCGAGCAGGGCCCTGGAACAAGGACACCCTCTCACGACAGCTGGCAGGACATGCGAATGCAACTCACTGACAAAGTAATCATTATCACTGGCGGTTGCCAAGGCCTGGGCCGCTCCATGGGCGAGTATTTTGCCAGCCGTGGAGCCAGGCTGGCGCTGGTGGACCTGAACCAGGAAAAACTCGACCAGGCCGTCGCGGCCTGCAAGGCACACGGCGTAGAAGCTCGCTCATACCTGTGCAACGTGGCCAACGAAGAACAGGTCGAGCACATGGTGAATCAGGTTGCCGAGGACTTCGGAGCCATCCACGGCTTGATCAACAATGCCGGGATCCTGCGCGATGGCCTGCTGCTCAAGGTCAAGGACGGTGAAATGACCAAGATGAGCCTGGCCCAGTGGCAGGCCGTGATCGATGTCAATCTCACCGGTGTATTCCTGTGCACCCGGGAAGTTGCAGCCAAGATGGTGGAGCTCAAGAACAGCGGCACGATCATCAACATCTCGTCGATTTCCCGTGCCGGCAACATCGGCCAGACCAACTATTCCGCAGCCAAGGCCGGGGTGGCCGCAGCGACCGTGACCTGGGCCAAGGAATTGGCACGCTATGGCATTCGCGTAGCGGGAATCGCCCCAGGTTTCATCGAGACCGAGATGACCCTGGGCATGAAACCCGAGGCCCTGGAGAAGATGACCGCTGGCATTCCCCTCAAGCGCATGGGCAAGCCCGAGGAGATCGCCCATTCGGCGGCCTATATCTTCGAAAACGACTACTACACCGGGCGTATCCTGGAAATGGACGGTGGCTTGCGCCTCTAAGCTGTTCAGCCTGCGAGCCCCAGCCATTGCGACTGGGGCTCGCCACGGCACCGCGGCAGCGGCGCCCTCCCCCTTTCAGTCTTCGCTGATGGTGATGCTCGGCATGGCCGGCGTCGCCTTTTCCTGCAACACGATACGCGCGCCCACGTGCCGAGCCAGTTCCTGGTAGACCATGGCGATCTGGCTGTCCGGCTCGGCGATCACCGTTGGCTTGCCTCCGTCGGCTTGCTCGCGGATCAGCATCGACAACGGCAGCGAAGCCAGCAGTTCAACGCCATACTGGTTGGCCAGTTTCTCGCCGCCGCCCTCGCCGAACAGGTGTTCAGCATGGCCGCAGTTGGAGCAGATGTGCACCGCCATGTTTTCCACCACGCCCAACACCGGGATGTTGACCTTGTGGAACATCTCGACACCCTTGCGCGCATCCAGCAAGGCCAGGTCCTGGGGAGTAGTGACGATCACCGCCCCTGCCACCGGGACCTTTTGCGCCAGGGTCAGCTGGATGTCGCCGGTGCCCGGCGGCATGTCGATCACCAGGTAATCCAGGTTGCCCCAGTCGGTCTGGGTCACCAGTTGCTGCAAGGCTCCGGAAGCCATGGGACCGCGCCAGACCATCGGCGTGTTGTCGTCGGTCAGGAAGGCCATGGACATGACCTCCACGCCATGGGCCTGGATCGGCACGAACCACTTCTGGTCCTTGATCTTCGGCCGGGTGCCCTCGGCGATGCCGAACATGATGCCCTGGCTCGGACCATAGATATCAGCGTCGAGGATACCCACGCGCGCGCCTTCGCGCGCCAGGGCCAGGGCCAGGTTGGCCGCCGTGGTGGACTTGCCCACGCCGCCCTTGCCCGAAGCGACCGCCACCACGTTCTTGACGTTGGCCAGGCCCGGTACCTGGGCCTGGGCCTTGTGCGCGGCGATCACGCTGTTGATCTCGACCTTGGCCCCGCTGACGCCATCCAGGCCTTCGATGGCCAGCTGCAACATCTGCGCCCAGCCGCTCTTGAACAGGCCGGCGGCATAACCCAGCTCCAAGCGGACGGTGACCCGGTCGCCCTGGACGTCGATGTCCCGTACGCAACCGGCGCTGACCGGGTCCTGGTTAAGGTAGGGGTCGGTGTATTGGCGAAGAACGGCTTCCACCGCTGCGCGATTGACGGCGCTCATGGGCAACTCCGATAACAAGACAGGAAAATCAGCCGGCTATCCTACGCCGCCGCCATCATTGTGGCGAGGGAGCCTCCTCGCGCAGGACGTGGCCAACCAGCCACAAGGACGCCTGGAAGGGTGAAAAATCCGTGCCGGCGCTTTATAGTGGCCGACCTTCGTTTCATCAAGTAGCCGAGCCCCATGTCCGAGCCACGCAAGATTCTCGTCACCAGCGCCCTGCCCTATGCCAATGGTTCCATCCACCTTGGCCACATGCTCGAGTACATCCAGACCGACATGTGGGTGCGCTTCCAGAAGCACCGCGGCAACCAATGCATCTATGTCTGCGCCGACGACGCACACGGCTCGGCCATCATGTTGCGCGCGGAAAAAGAAGGCATCACCCCGGAACAACTGATCGCCAACGTGCAGGCTGAACACAGCGCCGACTTTGCCGACTTCCTGGTGGACTTCGACAATTTCCACTCGACCCATGCCGAAGAGAACCGCGAGCTGTCGAGTCAGATCTACCTCAAGCTGCGGGACGCCGGGCACATTGCCACTCGCTCCATCACCCAATACTTCGACCCGGACAAGAAAATGTTCCTGGCCGACCGCTTCATCAAGGGCACCTGCCCGAAATGCGGCACCGAGGACCAGTACGGCGATAACTGCGAAAAATGCGGCGCCACCTACGCGCCCACCGACCTGAAGGATCCGAAGTCGGCGATCTCCGGCGCCACTCCGGTGCTCAAGGAGTCCCAGCACTTCTTCTTCAAGCTGCCGGACTTCCAGCAGATGCTGCAAACCTGGACCCGTAGCGGCACCTTGCAGGACGCCGTGGCCAACAAGATCGCCGAGTGGCTGGACGCCGGCCTGCAACAGTGGGATATCTCCCGCGATGCGCCGTACTTCGGCTTCGAGATCCCCGATGAGCCGGGCAAGTATTTCTATGTCTGGCTGGACGCACCCATCGGCTACATGGCCAGCTTCAAGAACCTCTGCGCCCGTCGCCCGGAGCTGGACTTCGATGCCTTCTGGAACAAGGATTCCAGCGCCGAGCTGTATCACTTCATCGGCAAGGACATCGTCAACTTCCACGCCCTGTTCTGGCCGGCCATGCTCGACGGTGCAGGCTATCGCAAGCCGACCGGCATCAACGTCCATGGCTACCTGACCGTCAACGGCCAGAAGATGTCCAAGTCCCGCGGCACCTTCATCAAGGCCCGTACCTACCTGGATCATCTGTCGCCCGAGTATCTGCGCTACTACTACGCCTCCAAGCTGAGCCGTGGCGTCGACGACCTGGACCTGAACCTCGAAGACTTCGTGCAGAAGGTCAACTCCGACCTGGTGGGCAAGGTGGTGAACATCGCCAGCCGTTGCGCCGGCTTCATCCACAAGGGCAATGCCGGGGTGATGGTCGATACCAATGCCGCTCCGGAACTGACCGAGGCCTTCCTGGCCGCCACACCGAGCATCGCCGAGGCCTATGAGGCCCGCGACTTCGCCCGCGCCATGCGCGAGATCATGGCCCTGGCCGACCGTGCCAACGCCTGGATCGCCGACAAGGCGCCCTGGTCGTTGAACAAGCAGGAAGGCAAGCAGGATGAAGTCCAGGCCATCTGCGCCACCGGCATCAACCTGTTCCGCCAGCTGGTGATCTTCCTCAAGCCGGTGCTGCCAGGCCTGGCCGCCGACGCCGAGGCCTTCCTCAACGTCCCGGCGCTGACCTGGAACGACCACCAGCAACTGCTGGCCAACCATCAGCTCAACGAATTCAAGCCGCTGATGACCCGGATCGATCCAGTGAAAGTCCAAGCCATGACCGACGCCTCGAAAGAAGACCTGGCGGCCACCCAGACCGACACCGGGGCGCCCAAGGGCAATGGCGAGCTTGCCAAGGACCCACTGTCGCCGGAAATCGACTTCGACACCTTCGCGGCCGTTGACCTGCGCGTTGCGCTGATCGTCAAGGCCGAAGCCGTGGAAGGCGCCGACAAGCTGCTGCGCCTGACCCTGGATATCGGTGATGAGCAACGCAACGTGTTTTCCGGGATCAAGAGTGCCTACCCGGACCCGTCCAAGCTCGACGGTCGCCTGACCATGATGATCGCCAACCTCAAGCCGCGGAAAATGAAGTTCGGTATTTCCGAGGGCATGGTGATGGCGGCCGGTCCTGGCGGTGAAGAAATCTACCTGCTGAGCCCCGACAGCGGCGCCAAGCCCGGCCAGCGGATCAAGTAGGCCTGCCTGCGGGACCCCATCCCCCCGTTGCCCCTGGGCGCAACGGGGGGATTTGCATATCTGGACAATCGCACACGCGAGTTTGCCTACTCTTGAGGTACCGCCTGCTTGCATCGGCATCGACCATGACCCACTTCCTGCTCGCTCTTGTCAGCACCGCCCTGGTCAACAACTTCGTGTTGCATTGGCCTCTGGGCGCCGACCCGCTGCTTCAAGTCCAGGGCAGCGATCGACGGCGCCTGCACGCCCTGGGCCTGGCAACCACGCTCTTGATGCTGGTCAGCTGCGTGCTGGGATTGCTCCTCTATCGTGTACTGCTGGCCCCCTGGGGGCTGGAGTCTTTGCAGATGTTCGTCTGGCTGCCCCTGAACGTACTGCTGATCAAGCCACTGTTGCGCCTGCTGCCACGGATCTTGCCAGCCCTGCCATTCGACGGCCTCTGGCCCCTGTTGCTGGGTAATGCCGGCGTGCTCGGCCTGCTGTTCATTGGGAGCCAGGGCAACCTTGGGCTGGTCTCCATGGGTGCCATGAGCCTGGGTGCCGGCCTCGGTTTCTGGCTGGTGCTCGGCCTGTTCCATGACCTGCGCCAACGCGTCTGCAACAATGATATTCCCCTGCCCTGGCGAGGCCTGCCGCTGGACCTGATCGGTGCCGGCCTGCTGGCGGTGGCGTTCCTGGGCTTCAACGGACTGGTCAAACCATGAGCCTGATTCAACGCATCGACGCCCTCTTGCCCCAGACCCAATGTGGCAAGTGTGGCCATGGCGGATGCAAACCCTACGCCGAGGGCATCGCCAACGGCGAGGCCATCAACAAATGCCCGCCCGGTGGCGAGGAAACCATCGCCGGCCTGGCTCGGCTGCTGCAACTGCCGATCATCGAACTGGATCGCAGCCGCGGCGAAGCCCCGGCCCAGGTGGCCTACATCCGCGAAGCCGAGTGCATCGGCTGCACCAAGTGCATCCAGGCCTGCCCGGTGGACGCTATCGTCGGCGCAGCCAAGCTGATGCACACCGTGCTGGTCGACGAATGCACCGGTTGCGACCTGTGCGTCGCCCCTTGTCCCGTGGACTGCATCGACATGCTGCCCCTGCCCCCGGGCCAGGTGATACCGATTGTCGGCGGCCTGGCCAGCAGCCCCGAGCAACTGCAGGCCCGCAGCAGCAAGCGCGAGCACGCCAGGCGCCGCTTCGAACAGCGCAATCAACGCCTGCAACGCGAAGAAGCCCGACGCCTGGCCGAACGCCAGGCCCGGGCTCAAAAAGCCGCCCAGCCTGCCACGAGCGGCGACAATCCGGTCCAGGCGGCGATCGAGCGGGTCCGCGCGCAAAAGGCCGCGGCGGCCGACGCCGCGCTGAAGAAAGCCAAGATCGAACTGGCCATGAGCCGGGCCCAATTGAACAAATCGCTCAAGGCCTTCGGGCATCCGCCAACCTTCGAACAACAATCGCAACTGGTCGTCCTGCAACAGCAGTTCGAAGCCGCCGAGCAAGCCTTGGCCCACCTGGAGGCCCAAGCCCCGAGCGTTCCGGCAGCGGCGCCCCCCAAGGATGCCAATCTCAAGCGTGCCAAGATCCAGTTGGCCACCCGTCGCGCCGAACTGAAGAAGGCCGAGGCCGCAGGTGCCCCGCAGGCCGAGCTGGAAGCCCTGAGTGCCGCCCTGGCGGCGGCCGAACAGGACCTGCACGCTGCCGAGGATGCCAGCGCCAAACCGGCACCGGTGCTCACTCGTACCGAGAAACGCCCCATCGATCCGCAACTGCGCCGGCTGAAAACCGAACTGGCCTATGCCCGCGCCGAGTTGCACAAACTACAACGCCAGGCGGCCAGTGATGAGCAACTGGCACAGGCCCGGACACGCCTGAACGAAATCGAGCGGCAGGTGGATGCCCATGCTGCTGGTTGAAGGCGCCGACCCGCGCCTGCGCCAGGCCATGGGGCGAGTGCTGCTGGCCACGTTGCCGGGGGCGCTGGCATTGCTGTGGCTGTACGGCTGGGGAGTGTTGCTGAACCTGGTACTGGCTGCCAGCGGCGCACTGGCCATGGAGGCCCTGGTGCTGTTCTTGCGCAAGCGCCCACTGCTGCCGTCTCTCAGCGATGGCAGCGCCCTGGTCAGCGCGACCCTGCTAGCACTGGCCCTGCCGGCTTACTGTCCCTGGTGGCTGGCACCCAGTGCGGCTGCCAGCGCCCTGCTCCTGGGCAAGCACCTGTATGGCGGTGTAGGACAGAACCCCTTCAACCCCGCCATGCTGGGGTATGCCCTGGCCCTGCTGTGTTTCCCGCAGTCCATGACCCATTGGCCTGCCCCCCACGCCATGGGCCTGCTGGAGGGCTTGCAGCGGGTTTTCGACCTGGACAGCCTGCGCCCGGATGCCTGGGCCCAAGCCACGGCCCTGGACAGCCTGCGCATCAACAAGAGCCTGACGGTCGATGAACTCTTTGCCGCTCACCCAGCCTTCGGTCATTTCGGTGGGCGCGGCGTCGAGTGGGTCAACCTGGGGTTTCTCGCCGGCGGCCTGTTCCTGCTGCAGCAGCGCGTCATCAGTTGGCATGCGCCTGTGGGTATGCTCGCCAGTCTGTTGCTCATCAGCCTGGTGTGCTGGAACGGCACGGGCTCCGACTCCCATGGTTCGCCGCTGTTCCATCTGCTCACCGGCGCCAGCATGCTCGGTGCCTTCTTTATCGTCACCGAACCGGTATCAGGCCCAAAGACGGCCCGGGCCCGTTTGTTGTTTGGCATCGGGGTCGGCCTGCTGACCTACCTGATCCGGACCTGGGGCAGCTATCCAGACGGCGTGGCGTTCGCCGTGCTCCTGATGAACCTTGCAGTACCGGCGCTGGAACGCTACTGCACCGCACGACAAGCCAGGGTCTCATCATGAAGACCTGGCGCAGCCTGTTACTGCTGGTCATGCTCGGCATCCTGGGCATCACCGGTACCCTGTGGCTACAACACACCACCGCCCCACGCATCGAAGCCGAGCAACGGTCGCTGCAGGCACGCAAGCTGCTGGACCTGCTGCCATCGGGCAGCTACGACAACCAGCCCCTGGACCAGCCACTTCCCTTGACCGAAGTGCAATTGGACAACAGCCTTCTGTTGGAGGGTTACCTGGCCACCCGCAATGGCCAGCCCAGTGCCCTGCTGCTGCGTAGCAGGACCACTGGCTACGCAGGCCCTATCGAATTGCTGATCGCCATCGACAGCCAAGGTCGCCTGCTGGGCAGCAAGACTCTGAAGCAGGATGAAACCCCAGGCCTTGGCGGGCTTATCGCCGAACACCCCAACCCCTGGCTGGCGGGTTTTACCGGCAAGTCCCGCGGCGATCCGGACGATAGTGCCTGGGCCCTGAAAAAGGACCATGGCCAGTTCGATCAGATCGCTGGAGCCACCATCACCTCCCGCGCCGTGATCAGTGCCTTGCACAATGCCCTGCGCTATTTCGATGAACATCGCCAGTCATTGCTGCCCCAGGTGCCCCATGGATAAGTCGATGTCGCTACCAGGGCTGCTCATGCTGCCAACGTTGCTCGGAGCCACGGATAGCTGGGTCAAGGCACTGGGCATCGTCCTGTCCGGGGCATTGCTGATGACAGCCTTTGGCAGCGGCATGCAGCTGCTACGCCCCCATCTGCCGGCCAACCGCCAAGACCTGGCTAGCCTGTTGTTGGCAGCAACCCTGGGCAGTTGCCTATGGTTGGCGGTGCAAGCCTGGAGCTATGAACTACACCAACAGCTCGGCCTTTACCTGGCGCTACTGCCCTTGCAATGCCTGGCCTTGGAGCATGCCGGTTTTTTTCAACGCACAGACCGGATACGCCTGGCCACAGGACTCTGTAGCACCTTGATCATGTTGGGAGCCTTGCGCGAAGTGCTTGGCAGCGGGGCCCTGGGAAGCCACTTGAGCTGGCTTGCCGGCCTGGCCGGTGAGGACCGTGGTTGGGTGCTGCTACCTGATGGAGGCCTGCGCTTGCTGACTCTTGCACCCGGGGGTTTTATCCTGCTGGGGCTGTTGCTGGCCGCCAAACGGGCCTGGCTCCTCAACCGATCGCCTTCGAGGAAATGAATCACCCATGAATGCAGCCAAACACCTGGAAATATTTCGCCGGCTCCATGAAGACAACCCCGAACCCAAGACCGAACTGGCCTACTCTTCACCGTTCGAACTCTTGATCGCGGTGATTCTTTCGGCGCAATCGACCGACGTCGGTGTCAACAAAGCCACCGCCAAGCTGTTTCCCGTGGCCAACACCCCGGCCGCCATCCATGCCCTGGGCGTCGATGGATTGTCCGAGTACATCAAGACCATCGGCCTGTACAACAGCAAGGCCAAGAACGTCATCGAAACCTGTCGTTTACTGGTAGAACGCCACAACAGCGAGGTACCACAAACCCGCGAAGAGCTGGAGGCCCTGCCTGGTGTTGGCCGCAAGACCGCCAACGTGGTCCTCAATACGGCCTTCCGCCAACTGACCATGGCCGTCGACACGCACATTTTCAGGGTCAGCAATCGTACGGGGCTGGCACCGGGGAAGAATGTGGTGGAAGTGGAAAAGAAGCTGATGAAATTCGTACCCAAGGAGTTTCTGCTCGATTCCCACCACTGGTTGATCCTCCATGGGCGCTATGTATGCCTGGCCCGCAAGCCGCGCTGCGGTAGCTGTCGAATCGAGGACCTGTGCGAGTACAAGCAGAAGACTTCCGATGATTGACCAGGCATTGATTTTCCTGATGAGTCGATTGAAAAAATCTTTTTTACCCGCCAGGAGAATATCGATATAAGGAGCGCCAATGGCAGTCCTAGCCTGGAGTTGACCTTATGAGTACTGGCAAAGAACAATTGGAAGTAGAAGACGACTTCAACGCGGCAGAAACAGATGATGCCGAGCCCGTAGTAGAGGTTGCGAAAACCAATCTGAGCAAACGTCGCACAATCGACAATCTCCTCGAAGAGCGGCGCTTGCAAAAGCAATTGGCCGATTACGACTATGACCTCTAATAACAAAAAAACCTCCAGCCGGAGGTTTTTTTGTATCTCTGTGCTGTAACTCCTGCGGCCGGTTTCCTCGACCGACCGCAGGCTCATCCCAACGCTGCTCCCAGCTCGCGCTGAACCACTAAAATACTGAACACTCAGGCCAATCGATGACGCTGGGCGAATTCGATCAAATCGACCAATGAACGAGCATTGAGCTTGGTCAGCAAGCGCCGCTTGTAGGTGCTGATGGTCTTATTACTCAGGCACAGGCCTTCGGCAATCTCCTTGTTACTCATGCCACTGGTAAGTTGTTGCAGTACGACCAACTCTCTTCTGGAAAGTAATTCGATCATTTCCTCCTCACTACTGACGTTCTGGCTTGAACGAAAAGAGTGAAGCGCCTCATTGGGAAAATAACTATAACCAGCCAGTACTGCCCGCACCGCACTGATCAGCTCGGTAATGCCCTGTTGCTTGCATACATAACCAGCAGCCCCAGCCTGCATGCAACGCATGGAAAATGGCCCAGGTGTCTTTAAGGTGAACACCAGGATCTTGGTGAGCATGGAGCGGGACATCAAACGATTGATAACTTCAAGACCATCAACTTTTGGAATCCCGATATCAAGAATCACAATATCGGGAATATATTCTACGGCCAACTTCAAGGCATCCATGCCGTTCTCCGCTTCAGCTACAACTTCGAAGCCATGACGCTCCATCAACATACGCACGGCCAAACGGGTAACAGGGTGATCATCCACGATCAAGACTCTTTTCATAGGGATATCTAAGTCCTGAGTTTTTTAGATCCAGCACCATACCCCAGAGATTTGACTCTGACACCGACCCCCTAGGGGCTACGGCCGTACGAGGACGTTCCTTACAAACAATAGAGAATTGCCTTACAAAACAACCAACTCAACAAAAGAAAATATAAAATCACGTATAGGATTAATCTCCATACACGCAACCCAACGTATTAATACTGCAACTTATAAAAATTACCAGACGTTAAAACCCAAGGCAACGAAAGCCTTATTCAACCAAGGGTATGCAAGAACATAAAAAGCCCAGACTCAGAAAAACAAAAACCGACCACATCCAGAAATTTTCGAAAAAACTCATGCATAAAAATCCGGAGCTTCTTAACGCTCCGGATATCTTCAAGGCAATTTAACTGGGCACCCTCACACTCAACTACAAGTCGAGTGGTAACGCCCTTTTGGATTCTTGAACGAAAAAGCATGGCAAGTCTTGAGGCGTCTATCGGGGTCCGTCGATTTATAAATATAAACAGTCACATGTTCCTTACCCTTGAAAGGATCAATACCTCCTATGTGCCACAAATCCTTTTTCAGATAGAGGTCAGTGTCATACAGATTGTTGTAGCCGTTGGTGATGGATTCGCTCGCTGATTCACTGAGGGTTTGACGAATACTGGTGTCTTCTCCATCAGTCGACTTCAACTCAAGCTGCTCTTCGGTAATGGCCGCCCATTTATTGCAAGCATCGTCGCTGCAGACATACACCGCTGCCATCGAATTACTGGACACAATGCCCAGGCACAGCGCTGCTACCAGTGCCAGCAAGCAGGATTGGCGTGTTTTCATTGGCGTCCTCCCAATTGGAACTTGATTTCATATGACGATGAACAAGGTCTTGCCCCATCGTTTACAGCCCCACCAAGCTCCGACGACTTCCTGGTCATCGTGGATGGGGCTGTAGCGGACCTTATTCCCACCGGGGCGGCGGACGCCATGGCGAAATCTTTCCAACCGTGATGCAGCGGGGCGATGCTTTCCCCCAAAAAAAACGCCGCCTGCCTCGATGGGCAAGCGGCGCTATAGGTGTATCGATCGTGGCGGTTCATGACCGCCCAGAAACTCAGAGCAAGGTCCGGCCCTTGTTAGCGGCAATCCGCATGCGCAATGCGTTGAGCTTGATGAAGCCTGCGGCATCTGCCTGGTTGTAGGCACCGCCATCTTCTTCGAAGGTCGCGATGTTGGCATCGAACAGCGAATCATCGGACTTACGCCCAGTGACGACGACATTGCCCTTGTACAGTTTCAGGCGCACTACGCCATTCACGTTGACCTGGGAGGCATCGATCATCTGCTGCAACATCAGGCGCTCAGGACTCCACCAGTAGCCGGTGTAGATCAGGCTGGCGTACTTGGGCATCAACTCATCCTTGAGGTGAGCCACTTCACGATCCAGGGTGATGGACTCGATGGCGCGGTGCGCACGCAGCATGATGGTGCCGCCTGGGGTCTCGTAGCAGCCCCGGGACTTCATGCCCACGTAGCGGTTCTCGACGATGTCCAGGCGACCGATGCCGTTCTCGCCGCCAATGCGGTTCAGGGTCGCCAGTACGGTGGCCGGGCTCATGTCCACGCCATCGATGGCCACGATGTCGCCGTTACGATAGGTCAGCTCGATGTAGGTCGGGGTGTTGGGGGCGTTCTCCGGGGAGACGGTCCAGCGCCACATGTCTTCTTCGTGCTCGGTCCAGGTGTCTTCCAGCACGCCGCCTTCATAGGAGATGTGCAGCAGGTTGGCATCCATGGAATAGGGGGACTTCTTCTTGCCGTGGCGTTCGATCGGGATGGCGTGCTTTTCGGCATAGTCCATCAGTTTTTCACGCGACAGCAGGTCCCACTCACGCCAAGGTGCGATCACCTTTACGCCCGGCTTGAGCGCGTAGGCACCCAGCTCGAAACGCACTTGGTCGTTACCTTTGCCGGTGGCGCCATGGGAAATGGCATCGGCGCCGGTTTCGTTGGCAATTTCGATCAGGCGCTTGGCGATCAACGGACGAGCGATGGAAGTACCCAGCAGGTACTCACCTTCGTAGACGGTATTGGCGCGGAACATCGGGAAGACGAAATCACGCACGAACTCTTCGCGCAGATCGTCGATATAGATCTCTTTGACACCCATGGCTTGTGCCTTGGCGCGGGCCGGTTCGACCTCTTCGCCCTGGCCCAGGTCAGCAGTGAAAGTCACTACTTCACAGTTGTAAGTATCCTGCAGCCACTTGAGGATCACCGAAGTGTCCAGGCCGCCCGAATACGCGAGAACGACCTTGTTAACGTCCGCCATGCCATCACTCCACGGGGTTGTACGGAAAGCCGTCAAGTCTACCGATCAACGCGGATAATTTACAGAGGGGCGACAGCTTATGACGACCAAGCGACAGATTATGTCGAGCGAGCGACGACGACAGCCGTATCAGGAAGTCGCTGCAGCGTTGGCCCCTGAGGCAGCCTGGGGAGCTGGAGCCGGCTTCTCGGGTGCAGGAACACGCTCCAGATGCACGTTGACCCGACGGTTTTTCGCCCGATTGGCGGCATTGGTGTTGGGAGCCAGGGGATAGCGCTCGCCATGGAAGCGCACGACGATCTGGTTTTCCGCCAAACCGTTGGCCTTGAAGAACTCCATCACCGCCAGCGCCCGACGGCGCGACAGGTCACGGTTGGTCAGGCGATTGCCGCTATTGTCCGAATGGCCGTCAAGCTCGACATGATTGACCGTAGGATCGGCCTTGATGAAGTCCACCATCACCTGCAGCTTGGCCTTGGCCCGGGCGTCCAGCTCGATACCGCCTCCAGGAAAGCCAATCTCGGCCTGCTTGACCTGCTCATAGTTCATCGGCAGCAGTTTGGTCATGCAGACTTGATAGTCGCTGTAAGCCTTGCTGAATTTCACCGGCAGCAGTCGCACCTCGGACACGCCCCCTTCACGGGAGTAATGACGCACCACCGGGCTGCGCCCTTCCAGCAAGCCGATGATCAGGCGCCCAGCCTGCATCTGGTTACTGTTGAACAGAACCCCATCGGAACCGGCCTTGACGGCCCCTAGGTTGATGTCGCCACGTCCCGGCTGCCACGGTGCGGCCGCAGCGAGCAGGGTGGCAGAGCCCCCTGCCTGCATCGGGTTGAAGCTCTTGAGACGGAAAATCGCCTGCTCGCCAGCCCGGCGAACGAACTCACCGGAACCAAAATCGGTAACGGGCTGGATCAAGCGGCACTCGAACTTGTCGCCTTCGACCGTCCACTCAATGCTCTCCAGGCGGGTCTGGAAAGTGAGAGCCATCGCGGGCAGGCTGGCAAACACACTGAGCAAGGCTAGATAACGCTGGCGCACGGGAGGCTCCACTGACGTGTACAACAGAAAAATCGACAGGCGTGAATACGCCATACCTTCGGGATATCGGTTGCTCTGAGCAAAACTTGATAGCGAGTGCCTGCAAGAGTCTTTTCCGGTAGCATTCCCCCCTAGTTTTACCCGCCTGGAACCTCCCATGTCCGACCGCCTGACCCTACTGCGTCCCGACGACTGGCACATCCATCTTCGCGATGGGGCCGTGTTGCCCAATACAGTCGCAGATGTCGCGCGCACCTTTGGCCGCGCCATCATCATGCCCAACCTGGTACCTCCGGTACGCAACGCCGAACAGGCCGATGCCTACCGCCAGCGTATCCTGGCTGCTCGCCCAGCCGGCAGCAGCTTCGAACCGCTGATGGTGCTCTACCTCACCGACCGCACCCAACCGGACGAAATCCGTGAAGCCAAGGCCAGTGGCTTCGTGCACGCCGCCAAGCTGTACCCGGCCGGCGCCACTACCAACTCGGACTCGGGCGTGACCAGCATCGACAAGATCTTCCCAGTCCTGGAAGCCATGGCTGAAGTCGGCTTGCCGCTGCTGGTCCATGGCGAAGTGACCCATGGTGATATCGATGTCTTCGATCGCGAGAAGATCTTCATCGATGAACACATGCGGCGAGTGGTCGAGCGCTTCCCGACCCTCAAGGTGGTGTTCGAGCACATCACTACCGCCGATGCCGTGCAGTTCGTCAAGGAGGCTCCGGCCAACGTCGGCGCCACCATCACTGCACACCACCTGCTGTACAACCGTAACCACATGTTGGTCGGCGGGATTCGCCCGCACTTCTATTGCCTGCCGATCCTCAAGCGCAACATCCACCAGCATGCCCTGCTGGATGCGGCCACCAGCGGCAACGAGAAGTTCTTCCTCGGTACCGACTCGGCGCCCCATGCCCAGCATGCCAAGGAAGCCGCCTGCGGTTGCGCCGGTTGCTACACCGCTTTCGCGGCCATCGAGCTGTATGCCGAAGCCTTCGAACAGCGCAATGCGCTGGACAAACTGGAAGCCTTCGCCAGCCTCAACGGCCCACGCTTCTATGGCCTGCCGGCCAACACCGATCGCATCACCCTGGTTCGTGAAGAATGGACCGCCCCCGCCAACCTGCCATTCGGCGAGTTGACCGTCATTCCGCTGCGCGCCGGAGAAAAACTGCGCTGGCGCCTGCTGGAGGATCACTCGTGAGTGACGACCATTTCGACGACGAGCAAGAAGGTAACAGCGGTGGTTCTCGCCACCCCATGGCGGCACGTTTTCGCGGCTACCTGCCAGTCGTCGTCGACGTTGAAACCGGTGGTTTCAACTCAGCTACCGACGCACTGCTGGAAATCGCCGCCACCACCATCGGCATGGACGAAAAAGGCTTCGTGTTCCCCGAACACACCTATTTCTTCCGAGTCGAGCCTTTCGAAGGCGCGAACATCGAGCCTGCGGCCCTGGAGTTCACCGGGATCAAACTCGATCACCCCCTGCGCATGGCTGTCAGCGAGGAGACCGCCCTCACGGATATTTTCCGCGGGGTGCGCAAGGCCCTGAAGGCCAACGGTTGCAAGCGCGCGATCCTGGTCGGTCACAACAGCAGCTTCGACCTGGGCTTCCTCAATGCCGCCGTGGCGCGTCTGGACATGAAGCGCAACCCGTTCCATCCGTTCTCCAGCTTCGACACCGCTACACTCGCGGGTCTGGCATACGGCCAGACGGTACTGGCCAAGGCCTGCCAGAGCGCGGACATCGACTTCGACGGCCGCGAGGCCCACTCGGCGCGCTATGACACCGAGAAGACTGCCGAGCTGTTCTGCGGCATCGTCAACCGCTGGAAGGAAATGGGCGGCTGGCAAGACTTCGACGACTGAATATCGCCTGCATAAAAAAACCGGCCCTTAAGGCCGGTTTTTTTATGCGAGAGGCCTGGCCTTACAGCTTGCCAGCGTTCTCGGTCAGGTAAGCGGCAACGCCTTCTGGCGAAGCGGTCATGCCCTTGTCGCCTTTTTTCCAGTTGGCTGGGCAAACTTCGCCGTGCTCTTCGTGGAATTGCAGAGCGTCGACCAGACGGATCAGCTCTTCCATGTTACGGCCCAGCGGCAGGTCGTTGACGATCTGCGAACGAACCACACCCTTGTCGTCGATCAGGAACGCGCCACGGAAAGCCACGCCGCCTTCGGACTCTACGTCGTAGGCCTTGGCGATTTCGTGCTTCATGTCGGCAGCCATGATGTATTGAACCTGACCGATGCCGCCGGCATTGATCGGGGTGTTGCGCCAGGCGTTGTGGGTGAAGTGCGAGTCGATCGACACGGCGATCACTTCTACGTTGCGGGCCTTGAAGTCAGCCATGCGGTGGTCCAGGGCGATCAGCTCGGACGGGCAGACGAAGGTGAAGTCCAGTGGGTAGAAGAACACCAGGCCGTATTTGCCTTTGATGGCCGAGGACAGGGTGAAGCTGTCGACGATTTCGCCATTGCCCAGAACGGCTGGGACGGTGAAGTCAGGGGCTTGTTTGCCTACGAGTACGCTCATTGGATATCTCCTGGTGTGGACGTAGTAATGGAAGAAGGGGATGGGTCCTGAGTCTGCCACGCTGATGCGACAACTCCATGACCTGGCCCCGCTCCGCAAGAACCGCCCATGATACACGGCGTTTTGAGCTGTCCTTAGTGGTTTTTCTCCAAGCAGGCCTGCAAGGCTGGAAATGCCATTAATCTGTCATTACCGGGAGCAAAAGCCATTCGTCACTCCGGCAGGAAAAGACCATAAAGGCTGTCGAAACCACTTTGACAATCATTCTCGTTAACATTAAGATCCATCGCAATTGAGCCCCCAACCAGCGACGGTTCTCATCCTATGTATGTCTGCCTCTGCACCGGTGTCACCGACGGTCAAATCCGCGAAGCGATCTACGAAGGCTGCTGCAGCTACCGCGAAGTACGTCAGGCCACTGGCGTTGCCAGCCAATGCGGCAAATGTGCGTGCCTTGCCAAGCAAGTGGTTCGTGAGACTTTGAGCGAATTGCAGAGTGCCCAGGCGGCAATTCCCTATCCAGTGGAATTCAATGTCGCTTGATTTAATCACCCAGATTCAAACAACCGGACCTAGTGTCCGGTTTTTTTATGCCTGTAATTCAATTGCTTAGAGGTAAAACGCGGAACACAAACATTCTTATTCCGATTAATTTTCATATATTATTCAATAACTTAGGTTTGACAGTAATCTTTATGCGGCTCAAACTCTGCCCATGTTCCACTAATTACAGGGCAGGACCCCATCATGAAAGGCGACATCACAGTCATCCAGCATCTCAATAAAATCCTTGCCAATGAACTGGTCGCGATCAATCAGTACTTCCTGCATGCCCGCATGTATGAAGATTGGGGCCTGAACAAGCTGGGCAAGCACGAGTACCACGAGTCCATCGACGAAATGAAGCATGCGGACAAGCTGATCAAGCGCATTCTTTTCCTCGAAGGCCTGCCCAACGTCCAGGACTTGGGCAAGCTGCACATCGGTGAACATACCAAGGAAATGCTCGAGTGCGACCTGCGCATCGAGCGTACCGGTCATGCAGACCTCAAGGCAGCGATCGCCTACTGTGAATCGGCCGGCGACTTCGGCAGCCGTGAACTGCTGGAAGATATTCTCGAATCCGAAGAAGAACATATCGATTGGCTGGAAACCCAACTGGGCCTGATCGATAAAGTTGGTATCGAGAACTATCTGCAATCGCAAATGGGTGACGAGTAACTTAGCTCGTTATATCCCCCGACAATAAAAAGCCCCGCCTCTTTCCAGAAGCGGGGCTTTTTTGCATTACGCGAATATATTCGCGTAATGCGCAGGAGCGAGTGCTCTCGCTCCTGCAAGACAGCCTGGATCAGGCTTCGGTCTTGGCTGCGGCTGCTTTCTCGGCAGCGGCTTTGATCAGGGTCTGCAGTTCACCGTTGGCGAACATTTCAGCCATGATGTCACTACCGCCAACCAACTCACCGTCTACCCACAGTTGCGGGAAGGTTGGCCAGTTGGCGTATTTTGGCAGGTTGGCGCGAATTTCCGGGTTCTGCAGGATGTCCACGTAAGCGAACTTCTCGCCACACCCCATCACGGCCTGAGCGGCTTTCGCGGAGAAGCCACACTGTGGGGCATTCGGCGAGCCTTTCATGTAAAGCAGAATGGTGTTGTTGGCAATCTGCTCTTTAATAGTTTCGATGATATCCATGGAACACCTCGGCTGAACTTTCCGACTCTGTTGTCGGCACGGTGGCGCATTGTAACGGAATCCTGAGCGTACTGCTTGGCCTCTCCGACAGACTTCTCAGGCGGCCTCAACCTTTACCGGTACCCCATTCAATGCAGCGTTTCCCGACAATGCATCCAAGTGGCGCTCATCGGTCAGGTCATTGACGCTGCAGCCCGGCTGCTGCGTGGCAATGTTCATCTGCACTCCCGAGCGCCCGTGCCCCCAGCCATGGGGCAGGCTCACGACTCCGGGCATCATCTCCTCACTGGCCAGCACTTCGACTTCCACCGCACCGACCCGGGAACTGATACGCACCCTCTGGCCATCGCTCAGGCCCCGCCGGGCCAGGTCCTGGGGATGCATCAGCAACTGATGGCGAGGCTTGCCCTTCACCAGGCGATGATAGTTATGCATCCAGGAATTATTGCTGCGCACATGCCGGCGTCCGATCAGCAGTAACTCCTCCACTGCCGGCGCCCCCTGCTCGGCAAAGCGCTGCAGGTCCGCCATGATCGCCGGCGGTGCGGCCTGGACCCTGCGGTTATCGGTCCTCAGGCGCTGCGCCAGGTTTGGCTGCAGAGGCCCCAGGTCGATGCCATGCGGGTGCTGTTCGAGGGTCTGCAAGGACAAGCCAAACGGTGAGCCATCGCCATAACGCCCGGCTCTGAGGCCCATGTCGATCATCTGCGCAGGGGCCATGGTCGGCTTGAGCGGGTTTCCAGTCCTTGCCGCGAACGCCTTGGCCAAGCCGACGAATATCTCCCAATCGTGCAGGGCCCCCTCGGGCTTGGGCAGGATCGCTCGATTGAAACGGCTGACATTACGCACAGCAAACAGATTGAAGGTGGTGTCGTAGTGATCGTTCTCCAGCGCTGAGGTAGAAGGCAGGATCAAATCTGCATAGCGAGTGGTCTCATTGATGTACAGATCGATGCTGACCATGAAATCCAGGCCGTCCAGGGCCTCCTCCAGGCGCCGGCCATTGGGGGTGGACAGCACCGGGTTGCCCGCCACCGTGACCAGGGCTCGTACCTGCCCCTCCCCCGGAGTGAGCATTTCTTCAGCCAGGGCTGAAACGGGCAGTTCGCCACCGTACTCGGGAAGCCCGGACACCCGACTCTGCCAGGCATTGAAATGCCCGCCGGAGGTCGCCGCCACCAAATCCACCGCCGGCTCGGTACACAAGGCGCCGCCAACCCGATCGAGATTACCCGTGATCAGGTTCAGCAATTGCACCAGCCAATGACACAAGGTACCGAACGCCTGGGTGGAGATCCCCATGCGTCCGTAGCAGACGGCCTTGTCCGCACTGGCAAAGTCCCGGGCCAGCTGACGAATCAGGAGAGCCGGAATCGCACACAGTGGGCTCATGGCCTCGGCGGTGAAACGGGAAACCGCCTGGCGCACCTCGGCCACCCCATCCACCTGCAAATGGCTGTCGCGGGTCGGCCCCTCCTCGAAGATGCTGTTCAACATGCCCAGTAGCAAGGCCACGTCTGCACCCGGGCGAATGAACAGGTGCTGGTCGGCCATCGCCGCCGTCTCGCTGCGTCGAGGATCGACCACCACCACCTTGCCTCCCCGAGCCTGGATGGCCTTCAGGCGCTTTTCCACGTCCGGCACGGTCATGATGCTGCCATTGGACGCCAAGGGGTTGCCGCCAAGGATCAGCATGAAGTCGGTGTGATCGATATCGGGGATCGGCAACAGCAAACCATGGCCGTACATGAAGTAACTGACCAGATGGTGGGGTAGCTGATCGACAGAGGTCGCCGAAAACCGATTGCGAGTCTTGAGCTGGTTGAGGAAATAGCCGCTATGGGTCATCAATCCATAGTTATGGACGCTGGGATTACCCTGGTAGGTGGCGACCGCATCATTGCCATGGTGCTGCTGGATATCCACCAGGCGCTCGGCCACCAGGGCAAAAGCCTCGTCCCAGCCGATAGGCTGCCATTGCTTGCCGATGCGACGTACCGGCTGGCGCAAGCGATCAGGATCATTCTGGATATCTTGCAGGGCCACGGCCTTGGGACAGATATGGCCACGACTGAAACTGTCTTGATGATCGCCCTTGATCGAGGTAATGCGTGGGCCGCCCTCCTCTTCCTGCGTCACTTCCAGGGTCAAGCCGCAAATAGCTTCACACAGATGGCAAGCACGGTGATGCAGAGTCTTGGTCATGGCCAGCCTCTATTATTTGAAGTACCTGCGTTCAGGCACCGAAGGCAAAAACTATGGCCGCAGCCACGCAAGGACACCAGGGACGTTCGTCATATGAATTCATGGCTATCAACCCAGGCCATGATTGCCACGCTCAATTGGGCGGCAGCCTGGGCAAGCCCTCGGAAGGTATCTGGGCCGTGGTATCCACAGGGCCTTGCCCCGGGTAATCGGCCGACAATTCGGCGAGCAATCGCCAATGCTCGTCGAGACCGGCGCTGATGCTCATCATCCGGTCGATCATCTTGCGCGCAGCAGCCCGGGTCACCTGGTCCTCGCTGCGCAACAGCTCGAATGAAAACGCCGTCACCGAGGCGGTCATGTCGGTGAGCGCCCGGGCCGTGAGCCCCAGCAGCGTCATCAATTGTTGCTCCTTGGACTCCATCGCACATGCATCCCTGCTACTGATTCGCCTTTATAACCCCAGCACTTTGCATTAGGAAATGTTTCAGGCTGGGCCCCCACAAACGCCCCCATCACGAATCTTCGGCCCATGGGTCAGAAAACGACCGCACCGGCACCGGCAGCGCCCCACTCAATTGCCAAGCCGTGCCGGGGCAGTGTACAAATGCCTGGCTGCTGTCTGGAAACTGGTCCCTGAAGTGCCAGCGCATTCGCACCCTGGCCTCCCTGAATGCCCATAATCGTCGTAGCACTATTGGTAAGACGCGACATTTAATTATAAGATCGCGCCTTCCCCTATTTCGTCGCCCCGTGCGGCTTCCGCCGCAGGTCCAGCCCGTTGTTCGACAAAACAAGGCTTTGAGAATCTGCGGTCCGTTGCAAATAAGGTAGTTAATGATGAGCGCAAGGCACTTTCTCTCCCTGATGGATTGCACGCCCGAAGAGCTGGTCAGTGTGATCCGTCGAGGCATCGAGCTGAAGGACCTGCGTAACCGCGGTGTACTCTTCGAGCCCTTGAAAAATCGTGTGCTGGGCATGATTTTCGAAAAATCGTCGACTCGTACCCGACTCTCCTTCGAAGCCGGCATGATCCAGCTGGGCGGCCAAGCCATCTTCCTTTCGCCACGGGACACCCAACTGGGACGCGGCGAGCCTATCGGCGACTGCGCCATCGTCATGTCGCGCATGCTCGACGCCGTAATGATCCGCACCTTCGCCCACAGCACCTTGACCGAGTTCGCGGCCAACTCCCGCGTGCCGGTGATCAACGGCCTGTCCGATGACCTGCACCCGTGCCAGTTGCTGGCCGACATGCAGACCTTCCTCGAACACCGCGGCTCGATCCAGGGCAAGACCGTGGCCTGGATCGGCGACGGCAATAATATGTGCAACAGTTATATAGAAGCGGCCATCCAGTTCGACTTCCAACTGCGCATCGCCTGCCCTGAAGGCTATGAACCCAACCCACAATTCGTCGCCCAGGCTGGGGACCGGGTGACCATCGTCCGCGACCCACGGGAAGCCGTGCGCGACGCCCACCTGGTCAGCACTGATGTCTGGACCTCCATGGGCCAGGAAGAAGAAACCGCCAAGCGCCTGGAGTTGTTTGCCCCCTTCCAGGTCAACCGTGCCCTTCTCGACCTGGCAGCAGCGGACGTACTGTTCATGCACTGCCTGCCCGCCCACCGCGGCGAGGAAATCAGCCTCGACCTGCTGGACGACCCACGCTCGGTTGCCTGGGACCAGGCAGAAAATCGCCTTCATGCACAAAAGGCCCTGCTCGAGTTCCTCGTCGAGCCGGCGTACCACCACGCATGAGCCAGCCATTGCTACTGAACCTGCGCAACCTGGCTTGCGGCTACCAGGACCAACGAGTGGTGCAGAACCTCAACCTGCACCTCAACGCCGGGGATATCGGATGCCTGCTAGGCTCCTCCGGTTGCGGCAAGACCACCACCTTGCGGGCCATCGCCGGTTTCGAACCGGTGCATGAGGGTGAAATCCAGCTGGCTGGCGAAACCATCTCCAGTGCCGGCTTCACCCTGGCCCCGGAAAAACGCCGGATCGGCATGGTGTTCCAGGACTATGCGCTGTTCCCCCACTTATCCGTGGCAGACAACATCGCCTTCGGCATCCGCAAGCACCCTGAGAAGGACCGGGTGGTCGCCGAGCTGCTGGAACTGGTCAACCTCAAGCAGTTGGGCCAGCGTTTTCCCCATGAACTCTCCGGAGGCCAGCAACAACGCGTGGCCCTGGCCCGCGCCCTGGCACCCGAGCCCCAACTGCTATTGCTCGACGAGCCGTTCTCCAACCTGGACGGCGAACTGCGTCGCAAGCTCAGCCATGAGGTGCGCGACATCCTCAAGAGCCGGGGAACCAGTGCGATCCTGGTCACCCACGACCAGGAAGAAGCCTTTGCGGTAAGCGACCAGGTCGGAGTCTTCAAGGAAGGTCGCCTGGAGCAATGGGACACCCCCTACAACCTCTACCACGAACCGCAGACCCCCTACGTCGCCAGCTTCATTGGCCAGGGCTACTTCATTCGTGGCCAGTTGAGCAGCCCCGAATCGGTCCATACCGAACTGGGCATGCTGCAAGGCAACCGAGCCTATACCTGGCCAACCGGTGGTGCGGTTGACGTGCTACTGCGCCCGGACGACATCGTCCATGCCCCCGACAGCGCACTCAAAGCTCGGGTGGTCGGCAAAACCTTCCTCGGAGCCTCGATTCTCTATCGCCTGCAATTGCCCACCGGCAGCCAGCTGGAATCGATCTTTCCCAGCCATGCCGACCATCGGGTGGGAGAAGACGTAGGCATTCGCGTGGCCGCCGAGCACCTGGTGCTGTTCCAGGCCAGCGGCAGCACGGCGGCACAGATCCCGGCAAACGACTCCGGTGTACGGCGCTACAACAGCGCCCACTGAAACGACACCTCGGCTCCGGTGCGGTACCGGAGCCGGCTGTCGCACCATGCCCCAGGCACCGACTGCCGAGACTCAGGGACGTCCGATATCGGCAAACCCGGCCTGGGTATGTTCGGCCAGAACCGCCGCCGCCAACTCCACCTCCAAGCCTCGACGACCGGCGCTAACGAAGATGCTGGACAAGGGCTGCGCAGTACTATCGATAAATGTCCGCAAGCGCTTCTTCTGCCCCAACGGGCTGATTCCTCCCAGCAGGTAGCCAGTGGCACGCTGGGCGGCGGCAGGGTCGGCCATCTCGGCTTTCTTCACCCCAGCGGCATGGGCCAGGGCCTTGAGGTCCAGACTGCCGGCCACCGGCACCACCGCCACCAACAATTCCCCCTTCTCACTGCTGGCCAACAGGGTCTTGAACACCCGTGCCGGATCAAGGTTGAGCTTCTCGGCCGCTTCGAGCCCATAGGAAGCTGCCTTGGGATCATGTTCGTAACTGTGAATGCGATGTTCGGCGCGAACTTTTTTCAGCAGGTCCAGTGCAGGGGTCATGGCAGCTCCAGGGCAGGGATAAAAGGCAAAACAAAGCTTGCGGATTTTAGGCCATTGATCGACAAAAGGCTCTAATCCGAGCCTTGAAAACCAGCCTCCTCCCCCGGCAACGCCGGCCTTGCTGTCACTCCTGGGCAGAGCGCCGCCGATCATTCATTTGACTGATATCTATAAAATGACCAGTCGTTCACTTTCGACCTTTGACAGCGGTGTTTCTTGTCTATATTTTTTCGTTTCTGAATATCATGCGGTAAATGCAAGCTGCTACCCAGTAACAAGACGAGGCCGGAATGGGGATTCCGCCTTCGTTGGAAGTCGCGCTCCATGCCTTTTGCAGCAGCGCCAGACAACAACAAAAATCGAGGTTCACAATGACAACTGCTCTGCAACAACCGTCGCTATCTGGCCAATGCATGGCCGAGTTCCTGGGCACCGCACTGTTGATCTTTTTCGGCACAGGATGCGTCGCCGCGCTCAAGGTCGCGGGGGCCAGCTTCGGCCTATGGGAAATCAGCGTCATCTGGGGGATCGGCGTCAGCATGGCGATCTACCTGACCGCCGGCGTTTCCGGCGCGCACCTGAACCCTGCCGTGAGCATCGCCTTGTGCCTGTTCGCTGATTTCGAGAAGCGCAAGTTGCCGTTCTACATCCTGGCCCAGGTGGCTGGCGCCTTCTGCGCCGCCCTGTTGGTTTACACGCTGTACAGCAATCTGTTCTTCGATTTCGAACAAGCCCACCAGATGGTCCGTGGCTCCCAGGCCAGCCTGGAACTGGCCTCGGTATTCTCCACCTTCCCTAATCCGTCCCTGAGCACCGCCCAGGCGTTCCTGGTGGAAGTGGTGATCACTGCGATCCTGATGGGCGTGATCATGTCCCTGACCGATGACAACAACGGCCTGCCCCGCGGCCCCATGGCCCCGCTGCTGATTGGCCTGCTGATTGCCGTGATCGGCAGTGCCATGGGCCCGCTGACCGGTTTTGCGATGAACCCGGCGCGGGACTTTGGCCCTAAACTGATGACGTTCTTCACCGGCTGGGGTGAGATTTCCTTCACCGGCGGCCGTGACATTCCGTATTTCCTGGTGCCAATCTTCGCTCCGATCCTGGGCGCCTGCCTCGGTGCAGTTGCCTATCGCAGCCTGATCGCCCGCCACCTGCCCAGCAGCGCGCCGTCTCCAGAGGCCGAGCAGGCCGCAGATGGCAAAGTAAAAGCTTCCTGAATCCAGCGGCGCGTGATCCTGCCCAAATCGATCCCGCGCCTGTTTCCACTCCCTTATTTCGTCCAAGGCAATCGACATGACCGACATTCAGAATAAGAACTACATCATTGCCCTCGATCAGGGTACGACCAGCTCCCGAGCCATCATTTTCGACCGCGACGCCAACGTGGTCTGCACCGCCCAGCGCGAGTTCGCCCAGCACTACCCGCAAGCCGGCTGGGTCGAGCACGACCCCATGGAAATCTTCGCCACCCAGAGCGCGGTGATGGTCGAGGCCCTGGCACAAGCCGGCCTGCACCATGACCAGGTAGCCGCCATCGGTATCACCAACCAGCGTGAAACCACCGTGGTCTGGGACAAGAACACCGGTCGCCCGGTCTACAACGCCATCGTCTGGCAGTGCCGGCGCAGCACCGAGATCTGCCAGCAGCTCAAGCGCGACGGCCTGGAAGACTACATCCGCGAGACCACCGGCCTGGTCACCGATCCGTATTTCTCCGGCACCAAGCTCAAGTGGATCCTCGACAACGTCGAAGGCAGCCGCGAACGCGCCCGCAACGGCGAACTGCTGTTCGGCACCATCGATAGCTGGCTGATCTGGAAATTCACCGGCGGCAAGACCCACGTCACCGACTACACCAACGCCTCGCGCACCATGCTCTTCAACATCCATACCCTGGAATGGGATGCGAAGATGCTGGAAGTGCTGGACATCCCGCGCGAGATGCTGCCGGAAGTGAAGTCCTCCTCGGAAATCTACGGCCGCACCAAGAGCGGCATCGCCATCGGCGGTATCGCCGGCGACCAGCAAGCGGCGCTGTTCGGCCAGATGTGCGTCGAGCCAGGCCAGGCCAAGAACACCTACGGCACCGGTTGCTTTTTGCTGATGAACACCGGCGACAAGGCGGTGAAGTCCCAGCACGGCATGCTCACCACCATCGCCTGCGGCCCACGCGGCGAAGTGGCCTATGCCCTGGAAGGTGCTGTGTTCAACGGCGGCTCCACCGTGCAGTGGTTGCGTGACGAGCTGAAGATCATCAACGACGCCCACGACACCGAATACTTCGCTGGCAAGGTCAAGGACAGCAACGGCGTGTACCTGGTACCGGCCTTCACCGGCCTGGGTGCCCCCTACTGGGACCCCTACGCCCGTGGCGCGCTGTTCGGCCTGACCCGCGGCGTGCGCGTGGACCACATCATCCGCGCCGCCCTGGAATCCATCGCCTACCAGACTCGCGATGTGCTCGACGCCATGCAACAGGACTCCGGCGAGCGCCTCAAGGCCCTGCGTGTCGACGGCGGAGCCGTGGCCAATAACTTCCTCATGCAGTTCCAGGCCGACATCCTCGGCACCCAGGTAGAACGCCCGCAAATGCGTGAAACCACCGCCCTGGGCGCCGCCTACCTGGCAGGCCTGGCTTGCGGTTTCTGGGGCAGCCTGGAAGAACTGCGCGGCAAGGCGGTGATCGAGCGTGAGTTCGAACCACAACTGGCCGAAACCGAAAAAGAAGCGCTGTATGCAGGCTGGAAGAAAGCCGTCAGCCGCACCCGCGACTGGGAACCCCACGACGAGGCCAAGTAAGCCAAATCCTGGATTCCATCTCCAGGCGACCTGGGCAGCCCCGCATGGCCTGCGGGGCTGCGCAACGAACCGGCATAGCCGCATCCACACCTGCCACAGGCAAGGTGTGCGGGCCGGTTTTTAAGGCACGGCACTCGCCGTCACCCAGCCTGGCAACTGGTAGGGAGCGGATTCCTGCGGCATCATGGGCAAATTTGCACGGCAGCCCAAAGGAAGCCCCATGAATCTGCCTCCCCGTCAGCAGCAAATCCTCGACCTGGTCCGCGAACGCGGCTATGTCAGCATCGAGGAATTGGCCCAGCTGTTCGTCGTCACCCCGCAGACCATCCGCCGCGATATCAACCAGTTGGCAGAAGCCAACCTGTTGCGTCGCTACCACGGTGGCGCGGCCTATGACTCCAGCGTAGAAAACACCGCCTACGCCATGCGCGCCGACCAGATGCGCGATGAAAAGCAGCGTATCGGCGAAGCCGTCGCCGCGCAGATCCCCGATCACGCCTCGCTGTTCATCAATATCGGTACCACGACCGAATCCATCGCCCGCGCCCTGCTCAACCACAGCCACCTGAAGATCATCACCAACAACCTGCACGTGGCCTCGATGCTCAGTGCCAAGGATGATTTCGATGTGCTGCTGACCGGCGGCAACGTCCGCCGCGATGGTGGCGTAGTGGGCCAGGCCAGCGTCGACTTCATCAACCAGTTCAAGGTGGATTTCGCCCTGGTGGGTATCAGCGGCATCGACGAAGACGGCAGCCTGCTGGATTTCGACTACCAGGAGGTGCGGGTCTCCCAGGCGATCATCGCCAATGCCCGGCAGGTGATCCTGGCCGCCGACTCCAGCAAGTTCGGACGCAATGCCATGATCCGCCTGGGCCCCATCAGCCTGATCGATTGCCTGGTCACCGACCAGCAACCAGTACCAGCCCTGACCCAACTGCTCAACCAGCACAAGATCCGCCTCGAAGTCGTCTGACGCCCCCTTCACCCGCGACCGGGCAGTCCTCCTTGCCCGGCCGTTGCGGCAACGCTCCTGCCCGCCTCCTGCCTGCACACCCACGACTGCAATAATCGCCTGACAATGTTCGCAAACCGACTTTTCGGGGCCCTTCGATCAGTTTTTTCAATCGAAGCGCGCTGGATACCGCCTTGTTTATACGCTAGTATTTTCGGAAATGAACATTAATGTTCGAATTCAAATATCAAAGCAACACGAGGCCAGTCGATGCCCACTTCTACCTTGTCCGCGCGCCCTCTTTCCGAGGTTTACGATATCGCCGTCATTGGCGGTGGGATCAACGGTGTTGGAATTGCCGCAGATGCGGCGGGTCGCGGCCTGTCCGTGTTCCTTTGTGAAAAGGACGACTTGGCCAGCCACACCTCATCGGCCAGCAGCAAGCTGATCCACGGTGGCCTGCGTTACCTGGAGCACTACGAGTTCCGCCTGGTACGTGAAGCCCTGGCCGAACGCGAAGTGCTGCTGGCCAAGGCGCCACATATCGTCAAGCCCATGCGCTTCGTGTTGCCGCACCGTCCTCACCTGCGTCCGGCCTGGATGATCCGTGCCGGCCTGTTTCTCTACGATCACCTGGGCAAGCGGGAAAAACTCGGCGGCTCGCGCAGCCTGAAGTTCGGCGCCGACAGCGCGCTGCAAGCGCAGATCACCAAGGGTTTCGAATACTCTGACTGCTGGGTCGATGACGCACGCCTGGTGGTACTCAATGCCATGGCTGCCCGTGAACATGGCGCCCACGTACACACCCAGACTCGCTGCGTCAGTGCTCGTCGCAGCAAGGGTCTGTGGCAACTGGACCTGGAACGCGCCGATGGCAGCCTGTTCTCCATCACTGCCAAGGCCCTGGTGAACGCTGCCGGACCTTGGGTCGCCAAGTTCATCAAGGACGACCTGAAGCTGGAATCGCCCTACGGCATCCGCCTGATCCAGGGCAGCCACCTGATCGTGCCCAAGCTATACGAAGGTGAGCACGCTCATATCCTGCAGAACGAAGACCAGCGCATCGTCTTCACCATCCCCTACCTCGACCAGTTCACCCTGATCGGCACCACCGACCGTGAATACACCGGTGATCCAGCCAAGGTAGCGATCACCGAAGGGGAAACCGACTACCTGCTGCAGGTGGTCAACGCCCACTTCAAGAAACAACTGAGCCGCAGCGATATCCTGCACACCTACTCCGGTGTTCGCCCGCTGTGCAACGATGAATCCGACAACCCTTCGGCAGTGACCCGTGACTACACCCTGGCGCTGTCCGGCAATGGCGACGAAGCTCCATTGCTCTCGGTGTTCGGCGGCAAGCTCACCACCTATCGCAAGTTGGCCGAGTCGGCCATGGCCCAGTTGGTGCCTTACTTCAAGCACGCCAAGCCGAGCTGGACTGCCCGCGCCAGCCTGCCCGGTGGCGAGGACATGACCACGCCACAGGCCCTGGCCGACGCCATCCGCAGCAAATTCGACTGGCTGCCCAGCCAGATCGCCCGCCGCTGGGCGACGACCTACGGCAGCCGTACCTGGCGCCTGCTGGAGGGAGTGCACAGCCTGAGCGACATGGGCGAGCATCTGGGGGGCGGTCTCTACAGCCGCGAAGTGGACTACCTGTGCAGCGAGGAGTGGGCAGTCAAGGCCCAGGACATCCTCTGGCGCCGAAGCAAACTGGGGTTGTTCACCACCCCGGAAGAGCAACAGCAGTTGCAGGCCTACCTGCAGAAGATCGAACTCAATCGCGGCAAGATCAAGGCCGCCTGAGTTCCACTGCCATGAAAAAGCCCCTGCACCGTGAGGTCCAGGGGCTTTTTCATGGACTGAACATGAACCCCTCGCCATTTCGCGACGCCGAAGCGCCGTCATTATCGTTCGGATTTCCGAACGCAACCCCGCCAGGGATTCGGTAAACCGGATGAACCCGTCCCACAACCTCTGCCATGAATATTTAATAGCCTTTGAAATCAAGGCTTTGACCATGATCAACTGGCCTGGCACGACTCATGCTCTACACTGTCCGACGAATGCCTGTCGTGCCAACACAACAGGAGCCGTCGAGGCATTCGCTGTATAAAAGAGCCGTCCAATCGGCTGTATAAAAAAAACAAATGTCGAGGAAATACTGATGCGCATCGTTCCCCATCTGTTGGGCGCAGCTATCGCTGCCGCTCTGATTAGCACTCCAGTTTTCGCAGCCGAACTCACCGGCACACTGAAGAAAATCAAAGAGTCCGGCACCATCACCCTCGGACATCGCGACGCTTCCATTCCGTTTTCCTATATCGCCGATGCTTCGGGTGTGCCAGTGGGCTACTCCCACGACATCCAGCTGAAGATCGTCGAAGCCATCAAGAAAGACCTCGACATGCCTGACCTCAAGGTCAAGTACAACCTGGTCACCTCCCAGACCCGTATCCCGCTGGTGCAGAACGGCACCGTGGACGTCGAGTGCGGCTCCACCACCAACAACGTCGAGCGCCAGCAGCAGGTCGACTTCTCGGTCGGTATCTTCGAGATCGGTACCCGCCTGCTGTCCAAGAAGGACTCCACCTACAAGGACTTCGCTGACCTGAAGGGCAAGAACGTGGTGACCACCGCCGGTACCACTTCCGAGCGCATCCTCAAGGCCATGAACGCCGACAAGCAAATGGGCATGAACGTGATCTCCGCCAAGGACCACGGCGAGTCGTTCCAGATGCTCGAATCGGGCCGCGCTGTCGCCTTCATGATGGACGACGCCCTGCTGGCCGGTGAGATGGCCAAGGCCAAGAAGCCTACCGACTGGGCCGTGACCGGTACCCCTCAGTCCTACGAAATCTACGGCTGCATGGTCCGCAAGGGTGATGCTCCCTTCAAGAAAGCCGTGGACGACGCCATCGTCGCTACCTACAAGTCGGGCGAGATCAACAAGATCTACGACAAGTGGTTCCAATCGCCGATCCCGCCAAAAGGCCTGAACCTGATGTTCCCGATGAGCGACGAGCTCAAGGCCCTGATCGCCAATCCGACCGACAAAGCGGCTGACGACAAAAAGTCCTGATTCCTGACTAACCTTACTCCTGAAGGGGCCCTGGCCTCTTCAGGAGCCTGTCACTACCTGCTGGCACATTCTGGAAACACTCGCACCGGTGGTTGTCGAGCCGATCGCGCGTGCCTGGCCGTCCTGGCCAGACGGGAACGGATCTCCCCAGGCGGGTGCTTGTAGTACATCGAACGATCTGAGGGGTAACCCCAATGAATTACAACTGGGACTGGGGCGTGTTCTTCAAGTCCACCGGCGTGGGCAGCGAGACCTATCTCGACTGGTTCATCTCGGGGCTAGGCTGGACCATCGCCATCGCCGTGGTGGCCTGGATCATCGCATTGATACTGGGATCGATCCTGGGGGTCATGCGTACCGTGCCGAACCGCCTGGTGTCGGGCATCGCCACCGTCTACGTGGAGATCTTCCGCAACGTGCCCCTGTTGGTGCAGCTGTTCATCTGGTACTTCCTGGTGCCCGACCTGCTGCCGCAGAACCTGCAGGACTGGTACAAGCAGGATCTCAACCCGACCACCTCGGCCTACCTGAGCGTCGTCGTCTGCCTGGGCCTGTTCACCGCCGCCCGGGTCTGCGAACAAGTGCGCACCGGTATCCAGGCCCTCCCCCGCGGCCAGGAAGCCGCCGCCCGCGCCCTGGGTTTCAAGCTGCCGCAGATCTACTGGAACGTGCTGCTGCCCCAGGCCTATCGGATCATCATTCCGCCGCTCACCTCGGAGTTTCTCAACGTCTTCAAGAACTCCTCCGTGGCGTCCTTGATCGGCCTGATGGAGCTGTTGGCCCAGACCAAGCAGACCGCCGAGTTCTCGGCCAACCTGTTCGAAGCCTTCACCCTGGCCACCCTGATCTACTTCACCCTGAACATGAGCCTGATGCTGCTGATGCGCCTGGTGGAGAAGAAAGTCTCGGTCCCCGGCTTGATCTCCGTGGGAGGTAAATAATGGAATTCGACTTCTCGGGCATCGTCCCGGCCATTCCCGGCCTGTGGAACGGCATGCTGATGACCCTCAAGCTGATGGTTCTGGGCGTAGTCGGGGGGATCATCCTCGGCACCCTGCTGGCCCTGATGCGCCTGTCCCACAACAAGCTGCTGGCGAACATCGCCGGCGCCTACGTCAACTACTTCCGCTCGATCCCGCTGCTGCTGGTGATCACCTGGTTCTACCTGGCGGTGCCTTTCGTGCTGCGCTGGATCACCGGCGAAGACACCCCGATCGGCGCGTTCACCTCGTGCATCGTGGCCTTCATGATGTTCGAAGCAGCGTACTTCTGCGAAATCGTCCGGGCCGGCGTGCAGTCGATCCCCAAGGGCCAGATGGGCGCCGCCCAGGCCCTGGGCATGACCTACGGCCAGACCATGCGCCTGATCATCCTGCCCCAGGCCTTTCGCAAGATGACCCCACTGCTGCTGCAGCAGAGCATCATCCTGTTCCAGGACACCTCCCTGGTATACACCGTGGGCCTGGTGGACTTCCTCAATGCCTCGCGCTCCAGCGGCGACATCATCGGCCGCTCCAATGAATTCCTGATCTTCGCCGGTCTGGTGTATTTCACAATCAGCTTCGCCGCCTCGCTGCTGGTCAAGCGTCTGCAAAAAAGGTTCGCCGTATGATCTCTATCAAAAACGTCAACAAGTGGTATGGGGACTTCCAGGTACTGACCGACTGCAGCACCGAGGTCAAGAAAGGTGAGGTGGTGGTGGTCTGCGGGCCGTCCGGTTCGGGCAAGTCGACCCTGATCAAGTGCGTCAATGCCCTGGAGCCGTTCCAGAAAGGCGACATCGTGGTCGACGGTACGTCCATTGCCGACCCCAAGACCGACCTGCCCAAGCTGCGCTCGCGGGTCGGCATGGTGTTCCAGCACTTCGAACTGTTCCCGCACCTGAGCATCACCGAGAACCTGACCATCGCCCAGGTCAAGGTCCTGGGCCGCAGCAAGGAAGAGGCCACCAAGAAAGGCCTGCAATTGCTCGAGCGAGTCGGCCTGGCCGCCCATGCCCACAAGCATCCGGGCCAGCTTTCCGGCGGCCAGCAACAACGTGTGGCCATCGCCCGCGCCCTGGCCATGGACCCGATCGTCATGCTGTTCGACGAACCGACCTCGGCCCTGGACCCGGAAATGGTCAACGAGGTGCTGGATGTGATGGTGCAACTGGCCAACGAAGGCATGACCATGATGTGCGTGACCCACGAAATGGGCTTTGCCCGCAAGGTGGCGAACCGGGTGATCTTCATGGACAAGGGGCAGATCATCGAGGACTGCCAGAAAGAAGAGTTCTTCGGCGACATCAACGCCCGCTCCGAACGTGCGCAGCACTTCCTCGAGAAAATCCTGCAGCACTAAAACCTGTGTTCCCGCAGGAGCTGGTTCGCCAGCTCCTGCGGGCATTGCACAGTGGTTGACCCAAGGCATCTGTGATGAAATGCGACCCCACTCTCTATCGCGCTACGCCGCCATCACTTGCCGTGAAACCCCGTCTGATCCGCCACCTGTTCCTACCGCCGCTGATCATCGTGCTGATGACCGCCCTGGGCTATGCCGGCTTCTGGATCAGCGAGCACAACGGCATTCGCACCCTCAGTGAAAATGGCGCACGCCAGCTGGAGCTGCATGCCCGGGCCGTAGAGAGCGAGATCAGCAAGTACACCTACCTGCCCAGCCTGCTGGAACTGGAATCCAGCGTCTCGACGCTGCTGGCCGATCCTTCGCCGGAACACCGGCAAGCCGTCAACCAATACCTTGAAGGCCTGAACCGCCGCAGCCGCAGCCGGGCCATCTATGTCATGGACACCACCGGCCGGGTGCTGGCCACCAGCAACTGGCGCGATGTCGACAGCTACCTGGGCGAAGACCTGTCGTTCCGGGCCTATTACCAGAATGCCGTACGCGGCTACCCCGGGCGTTTCTACGGGATTGGCAGCACCAACGGCGAACCCGGCTACTACCTGGCCCACGGCCTGGAGGAACAGGGCAAGATCATTGGCGTGGCGGTGGTCAAGGTACGCCTGGAGGCCCTGGAAGAACGCTGGCAAAGAGCGCGCCTGGAAGCGTTCGTCAGCGACGAGAACGGCATCATCATTCTCTCCAGCGATCCCTCGCGACGCCTCAAGTCGGTACGTCCCCTGAGCGACGACACCAAGGAACGCCTGGCTCGCAGCCTGCAGTACTACTGGTTTCCCCTCAACGAGCTGGAGCCCCTGGCCCGGGAGCGCCTGGCCGAAGGCATGGAAAAACTGAGCTTCCCGGCCAACACCGAACTGGCCTCCGATGACAAGCCCATCAGCTACCTGTCCCAGACGCGCCCCTTGAGCGATACACCCTGGAACTTCACCCTCCTCACGCCCCTGCAGGACCTGCGCCGCGAGGCCATCAACCAGGGCATCCTGGTAGCCGTGGCCTTCGGCCTGGTGGCTTTTCTACTGATCGCCTGGAACGAGCGGCGCAAAGCCATCGCCACTCGTCTCGCCGCTCGCGAGGCCCTGCAAGAAGCCAATAGCCAACTGGAACGCAAGATCACCGAACGCACTGCCGACCTGCGGGCCAGTAACGAGCGGCTCAAGGCGCAGATCCGTGAGCGCCGCCAGGCCGAGGAAACCCTGCGCCGGGCCCAGGACGAGCTGGTCCAGGCCGGCAAGCTGGCGGCCATCGGCCAGATGTCCACCAGCATCGCCCACGAACTCAACCAGCCCCTGGCGGCGCTACGTACCCTGTCCGGCAACACCGTGCGCTTCCTCGAACGCGGCGCCCTGGACACCGCCAGCGCCAACCTCAAGACCATCAACGAACTGATCGACCGCATGGGCCGCATCACTGCCAGCCTGCGCTCCTTCGCCCGCCGTGGCGACGACCAGGGCCAGGCCAGCCTGGGCAAGGCCGTGGACGCCGCCCTGCAGGTCCTCGGCGCGCGTATCGAACCGCTGCCGCTACAGCTGCACCGCGACTTCAGCGAACAGACCCTGCAAATCGACCAGACCCGCCTGGAACAGATCCTGGTCAACCTCATGGGCAATGCCCTGGATGCCATGCAGGCGCAGCCGGCGCCCCAGCTCTGGCTGGAGGGCGAGGCCAGCGACGGCAAATACCGCCTGCGGGTGCGGGATAACGGCCACGGCATCGACCCTGAAACGCGCAAGCACCTGTTCGAACCCTTCTTCACCACCAAGCCCGGCGAACAAGGGCTGGGACTGGGCCTGACCCTGTCCGCCAGCCTCGCCGCCGCCACGGGCGGCAGCCTGGGGGTGGAACACCCGGCAAGCGGCGGCACCGCCTTTGTCCTCAGCTTGCCCCTGGCAAGCCCCACTCAAGCCGAGCCGATATGAACAACGAGCTGACCGTGCTGATCGTCGAAGACGACCCCCATGTCCTGCTGGGTTGCCAACAGGCCCTGGCACTGGAAGATATCCCCTGCATCGGCGTGGGCAGTGCCGAAGACGCCCTGGTCCAGGTCGGTGAAAACTTCCCCGGTATCGTGATCAGCGATATCCGCCTTCCAGGCATCGACGGCCTGGAACTGCTGACCCGCCTCAAGGCCCGTGACCGCAGCCTGCCGGTGGTCCTGATCACCGGCCACGGCGATATTTCCATGGCCGTCGGCGCGATGCAGAAAGGCGCCTACGACTTCATGGAGAAGCCCTTTTCCCCCGAGCGCCTGGTGGACGTGGCCCGCCGCGCCCTGGAGCAACGGGGCCTGGCCCGGGAGGTGAGCTCGCTGCGGCGCCAGCTGGCCGAGCGCAACTCCCTGGAGGGCCGGATCATCGGTCGCTCGCCAGCCATGCAGAATTTGCGGGAGCTGATCGCCAATGTCGCCGATACCTCGGCCAACGTGCTGATCGAGGGCGAGACGGGTACCGGCAAGGAGCTGGTTGCGCGTTGCCTGCACGACTTCAGCCGGCGCCAGCAGCAGCAATTCGTCGCCCTGAACTGCGGCGGCTTGCCGGAAAACCTCTTCGAGAGCGAAATCTTCGGGCATGAGGCCAATGCCTTCACCGGCGCCGGCAAGCGACGGATCGGCAAGATCGAGCATGCGCACCAGGGCACCCTGTTCCTCGATGAAGTGGAAAGCATGCCCATCAACCTGCAGATCAAGCTGCTGCGGGTCTTGCAGGAACGCACCCTGGAGCGCCTGGGCTCGAACCAGAGCGTCGCCGTGGACTGCCGGGTCATCGCGGCCACCAAGTCGGACCTGGACGAACTGAGCCGGGCCAAGGAGTTTCGCAGCGACCTCTACTACCGCCTCAACGTGGTAACCCTGGAGCTGCCTCCCCTGCGCGAGCGGCGCGAGGATATCCTGCAATTGTTCGAACACTTCCTGCAGCAATCGTCCCTGCGTTTCGACCGAGCGCCACCGGAGCTGGACAACCAGACCCTGTCGAGCCTGATGAGCCATGACTGGCCGGGCAACGTGCGGGAGCTGCGCAATGTCGCCGAGCGCTTCGCCCTGGGCCTGCCGGCCTTCAAGAAGGCTGGCGGCAACAGCGGCCAGGGGCTGGGCTTTGCCGAGGCCGTGGAAGCCTTTGAACGCAACCTGTTGAACGATGCCTTGCAACGCAGCGGCGGTAACCTCAGCCAGGCCAGCCAGGAGCTGGGCATGGCCAAGACCACGCTGTTCGACAAGGTCAAGAAGTACGGCCTGAGCCACTGACCCAAGGCGCACAAACACATGGATCTATTGTTGAAGGCCGCCCTCGGGGCGGCGGTAGTGGTGATCCTGGCAGCCCTGGCCAAGACCCGGAACTACTACATCGCCGGCCTGGTGCCGCTGTTCCCGACCTTCGCCCTGATTGCCCACTACATCGTCGGCAAGGGCCGTTCGATCGACGACCTGAAGACCACCATCCTGTTCGGCATGTGGTCGATCATTCCCTATTTCGTCTACCTGGCGACCCTGTATGTCATGGTCGACCGCTTGCGCCTGGAGGCCTCACTGGCCGTCGCCGCCGTGGCCTGGTTGATCGCCGCCAGCATCCTGGTCAGCGTCTGGGTCCGGCTCCACGCCTGAGGCCTCCCTGGCCGAAGACCCAGCCGCCGCCCGGCTCGGCCAGACAAGCCTGGCCCGACCCTTGCATTTACCCGGCAAAGCCCGCCCAGCCTGCGCTCCAGCTTGATTGCGCAGTTTTCTGGGGGGCGCTGCCATGGGTAAATTGCACCTTGAACATTCTAGATCTCGACCACAGCCTGACCGCCCAGGAGCCGATCATCCGGCGCCTGAACAGCGGCCAGGCCCGGCGCATCGACCTGCTGGACCTGGGCCCCAAGTTGCGGCTCTGGTCCACCGAGCGAACCTATCGCCACTTCACCGAGCGCCTGGGCCAACGGCCACGGCACAGCGGTTCCAAACCGGAAATCTTCTTCGTCGGCTCCGGTGACTACCACCACCTGACTCCGGCCTTTCTCGGCAACCTGGCGGAGCCGGTGAGCCTGATCCATTTCGACAACCATCCGGACTGGGTGCGCTTCGCCCCGCGCCGGCATTGCGGCTCCTGGGTCAACCGGGCACTGAAGCTGGCGAACATCCAACGTATCGTCACCCTCGGCCCCTGCAGCGAAGACCTGCACAATCCACAGCTGCGCGGTGGCAACCTCGGCGCCCTGAAGCACGGCAAGCTGCAATTGTTTCCCTGGCAACACGAACCCTCCAGGGTCTGGGGCCAGGTCGGCGACGGTGCCGGGCACCAGCAACAGGACAAGCACCTGCACTGGCAAAACCTGGCACAGGTGGACTGGCCGGCGTTTCTTCAAGGGCTGATCGACAGCCTGCCCACCGAGGCGGTCTGGATCACCATCGACAAGGACGTGCTGGCCAGCGAGGACGCCGCCACCAACTGGGACCAGGGTGGCATGCGCCTGACCCACCTGCTGCAGGCGATACGGACCCTGGCGGCACGCAAGCGGATCCTGGGCATCGACGTTTGTGGCGAATTCGCCAAGCCAGCCTTCAGCAACGCCTTCAAGCGCTGGGAAGCCAAGTCCGACCAACCACCGGCCGAACGCTGGAGCCAGGAAGACCTGCTACGCAATTCAGTGACCAATGAAGCCTTGATTTCGCTGTTCGAGGAGCTGTTCCCATGACATTTGTCGTTGTGCTGCTGGTGGCCTTTTCCATCCTCCTGGATGTGATCGGCCAACTGTGTTTCAAACTGGGCCTGGACCGCCTGCCGGAGCTGGAGGGAGGTTTCCGCCTGAACGCCTTCTGGGGCCAGGTATTCAACGCCCCGCTGTTGTGGTGCGGGGTAGGCGCCTATGCCGTGGAATTCTTCGTCTGGCTGGAGGCTCTGTCCCGGGCCCCGCTGAGCCTGCTGTTCCCGGCCGCGGCCCTGGGCTACTGCGGAGTGGTACTGGCGGGCAAGCTGGTACTGGGAGAAACCGTCAGTCGTCGGCGCTGGCTCGGCACCCTGGTCATCACCGCTGGCGTGATGCTGGTTTGCATCGCCAGCACCTGAGCCTCCCATCAACGCATACAAGGAAACGCTTCATGAGTTCGAACCACGCTAATGACTGGTTGCATGGGCGCCTGGGTACCCTGGTGCTCTGGTTCCTGTTGATCAGTTTCGAGGGCGCCGGCCAGATCGCCACCAAGGTCGGCGGCGACCAACTGGGCCAGATGGACTTCAGCCTGCAATGGCTGGCAGCCGTGGTGGCCAACCCCGGAGTGCTGACCGCGATTGCCTGCTATATCGGCGCGTTCTTCGTCTGGATGTTGATCCTGCGGCGCAGCAGCCTGTCCCTGGCCTTTCCCCTGAGCGCACTGGTGTACGTGGTGGTCCTGCTGGGATCGTGGCTGGTGCTGAACGAGCAGATCAACCCGCTGCACTGGCTCGGGGTCTTCGTGATCATGGGCGGGATCGCCCTGCTGGCCGAGGGCGAAGGCGAAGCGGCCTGAAGACAGGATCTTCGGCAACTTCAGCCTTGGGCAGCAGCTTGTATCTCGACTATCGCGTTTACACACGCGATAGTTCTCGACTGATCATCGAGGAAGAGGAATGAAGCCGGGCAGCGGCTAAGGCCTTGAGCCTGCACTGTAGATTGAGCTCCTCCTCTTCAACCTCACTCGCTAAGTCCGAACGGTATCCTGAGCCCTGCATCGCACGGTAGCTCGCATCAACAAGGCTGAGACCGAGTGACGGATGATCCTTAACCCGCGCATCCGAGGAAGAGAATATGTCTAACGTCATCGGGATCGATATCGCCAAGAACACATTCGATGTCGCCACGCCTCTGCCCAACGGCAAGTACCGCACACGCGGCAAGATTCCCAACAATGCCGAGGGCTTCGCCCAGCTCGACCAGTGGCTCAAGTTGCATGCGCAGCCCGACGCCAGGGTCGTTATGGAAGCCACCAGCGTTTATCACGAAGCCCTGGCAGAGCACCTCTACCACCAGGGTTACGAAGTCATCGTGGTCAACCCGGCCCGGGTCCATTACTTCAAGAAAAGCGAAGGAATCAACTACAAGACCGACAAGGTGGACGCCAAGTTGCTGGCCGCCTTTGCCCAGGCCAAGCACGAGTCACCCTTGACGCCCTGGGCGCCGGAGCCTGTGGCGATCCGCCGGCTACGGGTCCTGCTGCGACGCCTGGACGACCTGCAGGAGATGCTGCAGATGGAGCGTAATCGCCAGGAAGTGGCGGATACGGTGGTTCAGGAGTCGATCCAGTCGCACATCAGCCACATCGAAAAAGACATCGTCCAGACCCGCCAGATGATCAAGCAGCATGTCGACGATGATCCCGACTTGCGGGGCAAACGGGATCTGCTGTTGAGCATCGACGGTATCGGCGAGAAGACCGCGTCAGTGATCCTGGCCGAACTGGGCGATCTCAAGGAGTTTCGTAGCGCCCGGGCCGTAGTCTCGTTTGCGGGGTTGAATCCGCAGTTGGCCGAATCCGGCAAATTCAAGGGCCGCACGCTGATCAGCAAGGCTGGTTCGGGGCGTATCCGCCGAGCGTTGTACCTACCCAGCATCACCGCCATGAACATGAGTGAGCCCCTCATGGCGATGAAAGAGCGGCTGCGCGCCAAGGGTAAAGCGGGCAAACAGATCGTCTGTGCGGTGATGCGCAAGATGCTGCACATCGTATTTGGCGTGCTCAAGTCGGGTCATCCTTATGACCCGAAATTGGCGCTTGCCCGGTAACGGGCAAGACGGTATCTACAGGTTACCGACGGTGGGACACCAAAAAGCCCAGCCCGTGGGACACCGGGATCACTTTCACCCCCGCCGCACGCTGTTCCTCGCGAATCTGGCGATGGAAGGCCTTGACCTTGGTCCAGTGCATTTTCGGCCGGTAGTGGTGCTCGGCGTGGTAGCCGTTGTTCATCCAGATCAGGTTGTACAGCGGGCTATAGGAGCTCACGCCCCAGGCAATCGGCAGGTCCGGGTTACCGCCCAGGTGCTCGTAGTAGCCGTTGAGGGACGACAGCGACTGGCCCAGGTACCAGAACGGCAGCAGCACCAGCACCGCGTGCCAGTCGAAGAACGCCAGCGCCAGGTAGAACGCGACCGTCACGGCGATCTCCACTTTCACCCAGCGCGCATCGTCCGGGCGCTTGCGCTGCATTTCCTGGTAGATCTCCTTGGGGTCGTCGCGAAAGAAGCTCAGGAAGGTGTAGGCCCAGGGGTTGTCCGGCTGGCCATCCTTGCCATGCAGGTAGATCGACAGCGGATCGATGGTCTTGCCATGGGCGTCTGGCAGGTCGGAATTGCCCCGGTGATGGCGATTGTGAATATCGCGATACAGGGTCTGGGAGAAGCCGATGGTGACCGACAACAACAGGTCGAAGGCCCGGTTCATCCAGGCCGGAGTGAAGTAGGCGTTGTGGATCTGGTTATGGGAAATACTGTTGATGCTCCACGACAGGCTGACCGCATACAGCAGCGCCGACGGGATGATGACCCACCAGGACAAGGCATGGAAATCCAGGGTCAGCCACAGGACAAAGGCGAAATGCGCCAGGGCCATGACGATCGGAATCAGGTCCCAGAGGGAATAGGCGAGTAAACGGTAGGCAGGTCGGGCCATGAAGAACTTCCTGAGAAATTGAGTTCGCGGCAGTTACTGCAAAGGCCAGACCAGTTTTACCCCTCGTTATCGGTAATGTCCCCGATCGCTGCCGCGACAGAACCCCTCAAGGCCTGCCAGGCTCCGCGGCAGCGGTTCGAAAGGACGTCAGAACTTGTAGCTGATGGCGGTCTGCACCTGCCCCTGGTTGACCTCGCCCTTGTCACGCACGATGGTGCTGTTGGCCGCCGAGTTGACCAGGCGGATCCAGCTGGCACTGGCCACCAGCGACCAGTTGTTGCCCAGGGGCACCTGGATGTTCTGGGTCAGTGTGAAGTTCTGCAGGCCGCCACCGGCGTGATAGCGCTCGATGCCGGAAGCCAGGAACTCCTTGGTGCTGACACCGAAGAAGGTCTGGTTCTGCCGGGCGTCGGCAAAATGCAGGGTCAGGTTGTTGCTACCGATGATCCCCATGCCCAACGGGTAGCCGATCTCGCCACCGATCTTGCCCAGCATGCCGCCTTGGCCACCGCCCCCCCCGACGGCCTGACCCACCGAAGCGAACACCCGCCAGAAATCGTCCGGGGCATATTGGATGAAGCCACCCACGTCGGCCATGTCGGGCACGTCCCGCAAGCCACGCAGCGAGCCGTCGGCGTTACGCCCCTGCAGGTAATTGATGTAGGGGCCCATGCTCACGCCATTGCTCTTGAAGGCATCCCAGGTCAGGCCATCGTCACCGCTCAGGCTGACATCCCCCCAATCCAGGTCCAGGTACGGCAATGGGGTGGTGTCATAGCGGCTGCCCGTGGGGTCATGGGGCTGGTAGCCGATACCCAATCCCAGTTCGCCGGTGATGCCGGAGTCGCCCCAGGCGCTGCAGGCCAGGCCCAGCGACAGCAGTCCGGCGAGCAGGGATGAAGGGAATAGCCTTGGCATGAATGAGTTTCCTTGTCTGAACATGCGCGCATCAATCACCAGAGCCCCCCTCGGGCGCAAGCACTGATGTTGTTTGTAGGGAGCTACAAAAATTGTAGCTAGAAAGCTACAAAACACCTCCCCCCTTGGTTAGAGCCCCAGCCCTGCTGGGTTTTCCGTACTTGGCACAGTCCCTGCTGTACCCCTGCCGCAAGCGTAAACAGCGCTCTATTCAACAGGTAACAACAGATGATGCACTGGCATATCGTATGTGACTTCGACGGGACCATCTCCCGCGCCGACGTGATCGATAACGTCCTCCAACGCTTCGCCGACCCCAGCTGGGAGAGCATCGAGCAGGAGTGGCTGGACGGGCACATTGGATCCCGAGAATGCCTCAGCCGCCAACTGGCCCTGGTCAAGGCCTCGCCCGCCGAACTGCTGGGCTACTTCGACAGTGTCGAAATCGACCCCGACTTCCCTGACTTCGTCGATCACGTGATCGGCCTGGGCGCCTCCATCGAAGTGGTCAGCGATGGCATCGAGCAAGGCATCGCCCGCATCCTGGCACGCAACTACGTGACCCTGCTGCCGATCCTCGCCAATCGCCTGCGCCAGGTCGATCACAACAGCTGGCGCATCGATTTCCCTTATGCCAGCGACGCCTGCCGTGCCGCCTCCGGCAACTGCAAATGCAAATCCACCCCGCGCGGCAAGCGTGTGCTGGTGATTGGCGATGGCCAGTCGGACATGTGCGTGGCCTCCACTGCCGACTTCGTCTTCGCCAAGGGCCGCCTGGCCGAGTACTGCGAGCGCAACGCCATTCCCTACGCGCGGTTCGACTCCTTTGCCGAACTGCCGGCACTGCTGGCCAAACTGCCACGCAACGCGGCCAACGCCACTAATTTCTCTATTGAAACCCAGGAACTCTTCCACCATGTCTGATATCCGCATCGCTACCGCAGAAGACCAGATTCTTCTGGAAAAAGAAGCCAAGTACTGCTCCTACGGCGATACCGTTCACTACATCGAACCCCCGCGCATCTTCAGCCGCTGCGAAGGCTCCTACGTCTGGGATACCGAAGACCAGGCCTACCTCGACCTGCAGATGTGGTACTCGGCGGTGAACTTCGGCTACGCCAACCCGCGCCTGAACAACGCCCTGAAGCAGCAGATCGACACCCTGCCGCAGATCGCCAGCCAGTACCTGCACAAAGGCAAGATCGAGCTGTCGGAAATGATCGCGGTCGACGCCAAGAAGAAGTTCGGCCTCGACGGTCGCGTGCACTTCAACGTCGGCGGTTCGCAGTCCGTCGAGGACTCGCTGAAAGTCGTGCGTAACGCCAGCAACGGCAAGAGCCTGATGTTCGCCTTCGAAGGCGGCTACCACGGTCGTACCCTGGGCGCTTCGTCCATCACTTCCAGCTACCGCTACCGTCGCCGCTACGGCCACTTCGGCGAGCGCGCGCAGTTCATTCCATTCCCGTACCACTTCCGTGGCCCGAAAGGCATGACCAAGGAAGAGTACGGCAGCCACTGCGTGAAGCAGTTCGCCCGCCTGTTCGAAACCGAATACAACGGTGTCTGGGACCCGAAAGTCGGCCAGAGCGAATACGCCGCCTTCTACGCCGAGCCGATCCAGGGCACCGGCGGCTACGTGATCCCGCCGATGAACTTCTACCGCGAGCTCAAGCAAGTGCTGGATCAGCACGGCATCCTGCTGGTGGTCGACGAAATCCAGATGGGCTTCTACCGTACCGGCAAGCTGTGGTCGATCGAGCACTTCGACGTCCAGCCTGACGTGATCGTGTTCGGCAAGGCACTGACCAACGGCCTGAACCCGCTGGGCGGTATCTGGGCTCGCGAGGAGCTGATCAACCCAGGCGTGTTCCCGCCAGGTTCGACCCACTCCACCTTCGCCTCCAACCCACTGGGCACCGCCGTGGGCCTGGAAATGTTCAAGATGACCAGCGAGATCGACTACGGCGCGATGGTCATGGAGAAGGGCAAGTACTTCCTCGAAGGCCTCAAGGACCTGCAGAAGCGCTACCCGATCATCGGCGACGTCGACGGCCTGGGCCTGGCCCTGCGCTGCGAGATCTGCACCACCGACGGCTTCACCCCGGACAAGGCGACCCTGGACTACATGGTCGAGGAAGGCATGAAGGGCGACATCGAGATCGACGGCCAGCGCCTGGGCCTGATCCTCGACGTGGGCGGCTACTACAAGAACGTGATCACCCTGGCACCATCGCTGGAAATCAGCTACGCGGAAATCGACCTGGGTATCGCCCTGCTGGACCGCCTGCTGGATCGGGCCATGAAGCGATGAGCATGGCTGAGATCGATCTGGGCGAAGGCGACGCCGGCTTCGTTCTCGGCACGGGTCAGGTCGGGATCTTGTTGATCCACGGCCTGACCGGCACCCCGACGGAACTCCGTCGGGTGGCCCAGGGCCTGGCCAAGGATGGTACGTGCACCGTGTACGTACCGACCCTGCCCGGGCACTGCGGGGACAACAGCGACCTGCAGGCCACAGGCTGGCAGGACTGGTACGAAGGCGTGCGCAAGACCTTTGCCGCCATGCAACAGCGCCACGAGCAGGTGTTCGTCGGCGGCCTGTCCATGGGCGCGGTGATGTCGATGTACCTGGCATCCGAGCACCCAGGGCGGATCAGTGGCTTGCTGATGTATTCCACCACCCTCAAGTACGACGGCTGGAGCATCAACAAACTGGCATTCCTTACCCCATTGCTGATGAAGATCCCGTTCGGCGTGCATATCTGCCGTTTCGAAGAAAAGCCGCCCTATGGCATCAAGAACGAGCGCCTGCGGGCCATCGTCGAGAAGCAGATGAAGGCCGGCGCCAGCAGCGATGCCGGGCTCCTGACCATGGAGGGCGTGACCGTGCGCGAACTGCACCGGATGAACGCCGTGGTCAAGAAACGCATGCCGTCGATCATGACGCCCGCGCTGGTACTGCACTCCAGCGAAGACGACATCACCAGCACCTGGAATGCCGACTACGTGGAACGCAAGCTCGGCGGCCCGGTGACCAAGATCCTCCTCGACAACTGCTATCACATGATCACCGTGGACCTGCAATACCAGCGCGTGATCGAACTGAGCGTGGACTTCATCCAGCAGCGAGTGGTCGCCCCCGCCGTACGCGAAGACTACCGACAGCTGGCGTGACTTAAGGAAGAGACGTGATTACCGCCCAAGCCTTCTCAACCATACAGGCCATCGATCGCAGTGCCTGGAATGACTGTTTTCCAGGGGCCCTGGAGGATTGGGACTATTACCTGGCCGTGGAAAAAGCCGCCATCGTCGATTTCAATTGGCGCTACCTGGCGGTCTATGAAGGTTCGACCCTGGTGGCCGTGGCTCCGGCCTTCACCACCCAGTATCGACTGGACACCACGGTCTCCGGCCTGGCCAAGCGCATGACCGAACGCCTTGAACGGCATTGGCCGGGTGTCTTGCAACTGCGCCTGTACGCCATCGGTTCGCCGGTGGCCGAACAGTGCAACGCCGGCACCGCCAGCCATGTTCCCAGCGAACGCCGCCAAGCCCTGCTGGAGGAGCTGCTGAAACTGGCCCGGGCCGATGCCGACAGCTTCGGTATCGGCCTGATGGCGGTCAAGGATGCCCCCAACAGCGATCAGCAATGGGCCGCCAGTTGCCTGGCCGCAGGCCTGCAGGCCATGCCGAGCCTGCCTTCGGCACTGCTGCCGATCCCCTTCGCCTCGGTCGATGCCTACCTGGGCACCCTCGGCAAGTCCACCCGCAAGGACTTGCGCCGCAAGCTCCGGGCGCCGGGGCCACGCATCGAGTGGCGCCAGCAGATCGATGACGTGTTGCCGGACATCATGCGTTTATACGAAGCGACCCTGAACCGCAGCGACCTGCAGTTCGAGCGCCTGCCGGCGGAATACTTCACCGGCATCCTCGAACAGTTGGGAGAGCGGGCCGCCTGTGTCTTGTACTGGGTCGGCGATCAACTGGTGGCTTTCAACCTGGTGCTGGTCGACCAGAACCGCTTGATCGACAAGTTCTTCGCCCATGACCTCAATGTCACCCGGGAGCACAACCTGTACTTTCGTAGCTGGCTGGCCAATGTCGACTACTGCATCCAGCAGCGGATCGCCCTGTATGAGTGCGGCCAGGCCGGTTATGCCAGCAAGCTTCGCCTGGGCTGTCGCTTCACCGGTAACATGCTGTTCTTCCGCCACCGCAATCCGATGCTCAATGCACTGCTCAAAGTGATAAAACGCTTTGTCCGTCCGGATCGCTCCGACCCCGCCATGGCCGCTGCAATAAGCGAAAGTACATGACCAGAAAAGATCGTCGTCCTCCCCGCCCCTTCGCCATCTCCCGCTGGAGCCTGCAGCGCAAGCTGGTGTTGGCGTTCTGGCTGGTCAGCGTGATCCCCACCATGATCGCCGCCGAGCTGGCGGCCACCACGTTGTCGGAGATTTTCGACAGCAACGTGCGTATCTGGCTGCAGGAATCCACCAAGATCGTCGAGGACGAGATCACTGAAATCCTGCGTGACAACGCCAGGATTGCCCAACTGTTCCTGCGCTATACCCGGCCCCCAGGGGAACGTAACGCCAACAAGCACGACAAGCTCACCGCCGACATTGCCAACTCCATGGGCATCGACGTGGTGGCACTGATTCGCAAGAGCGACCACAAGGTCATGTTCACCACTGCCGCCGACGATGTGGTTGGCCAGATCAGCACTGCCTCCAATGCCGTCCTGCAGACGATCCAGGTCGGCGGGGCCGCCACCGGGGCCGTGGTCTCGACCTTCCAGACCAACCTCGATGGCGTCGACTATCAGCTGTTGATCGCCACCTACCTGGATGCCAGCTTCCTCACCAGCGTGGCCGACGTGCACTCCCTGGACCTGCGCCTGTACCTGGCCAAGGCCGACGACTTCTCGGAAATCTTCGCCACCCAGCGCTTCGAGGACCACCCGCCGCGGGTGCCGCACAAGATCGAGGACATCCTGCGCACCACCCGCCAGCCCACCGAACAGTTCACCAATCGCTACAGCGGACTGTACCGGCCGATCTTCAACGACAGCGGCGACCTGGTCGGGGTGATCTTCAGCGGCCTGCTGCGCCACAGCAGCCTGGTGGGCCTGGTCAACCAGAGCAACCTGTTCATCCTGATCTTCCTCCTCAGCTCGGCGGCCTCGTTGTGCGTCGGCTGGCTGGTGTCGCAACGCCTGACTCGCCCGCTGCGGGGCCTGTCCACCGGGGTACGGGCCGTGATTGCCGGCGACTATCGGCAGCGGGTTCCAGTCATCGGTGGCGACGAACTGGCCGAACTGAGCAGTACTTTCAACCACATGACCGAGCGCCTGGGTGAACTGCAACACCTGGAGTCACAACTGCGTCGCCGCGACCGCCTGCACGCCCTGGGCGAGGTGGCCATGGGCCTGGCCCATGAGATTCGCAACCCGCTGGGCATCATCAAGACCGCGACCCAACTGCTGCACCGCCGGGTCGACCTGCCGGAGAACGACAAGCGTCACCTGGAGTACGTGATCAGCGAAGTCAGCCGGATCAACGACCTGATCACCGAGTTCCTCGATTTCGCCAAGCCCAGCACGCCGATTCGTGCAACCCAGCCGGCACGGGCCCTGGTGGAGGAGCTCCTGGGTTTCTGCGGCCCGGAACTGGCCACCCACAATATCGATGCCCGGATCGAGGACCAGGCCCCCGGGGCAACGATCCACGCCGATGCCCGGCAGCTCAAGCAGGCCTGCCTGAACCTGATCCTCAACGCCATCGACGCCATGCCCGAAGGCGGCCGCCTGACCCTGGGCATCGCCCAGGAGGATGATGAAACCGTCATCAGCGTCAGCGATACTGGCCAGGGCATCGAACCGGACATGCTGGAACGTATCTTCACCCCGTTCGTCACCACCAAGGCCTCGGGTACCGGCCTGGGCCTGGCCAAGGTCTTCTCTATCATGGAAAGCCATGACGGGCGTATCGAGTGCGTCAGCGAAAAGGATGCCGGAGCCACCTTCAGCCTGTACATTCCGGCCAACGGTGAAGAAGACGAGGACGACGAGGACAGCGATGACGCATAACCTGTTGGTGGTCGACGACGAACCCAAGCTCTGTGACCTCTTGTCCTCGGCCCTGGGCCAGAACGGCATCCAGGTATTCACCGCAAGCAACGGCCTGCATGCCCTCAAGGTGCTGGAACAGGAAGAGATCGACCTGGTGATCAGCGACTGGCGCATGCCCGGCATGGACGGCCCGCAGTTGTTGGGGGAGATCAAGCAGCGCTACCCGCAATTGCCGGTGATCGTGATGACCGCCTACAGCACGGTGAAGAATGCCGTGCAGTCCATGCGCAACGGCGCCTACGACTACATCGCCAAGCCCTTCGACATCGACGAGCTGGATATCACCGTCAGCAAGGCCCTGCAGTTTCGCGACATCCTCAAAGACAACCAGCGCATGCGCGCCGAGCTTGAAGAACACCAGCAGATCGACAGCCTGGTGGGCGATAGCCCTGCCTTCCGCCGGGTCCTGCAAGCGGTGGACTCGGTGCGCGAGAGCAACGCCACCATTCTCCTCACCGGCGAGAGCGGGACCGGCAAGGAAATGGTCGCCCGGGCCATCCACAAGCATGGCAATCGCGCCAACAAGCCCTTCGTCGCGGTCAATTGCGCCGCCATTCCAGAAGGCTTGCTGGAGAGCGAGATGTTCGGCCATCGCAAGGGCGCGTTCACCGGCGCCGTGGCCGACCGGGTCGGGCGTTTCCAGCAGGCCGACAAGGGCACGCTGTTTCTCGATGAAGTGGGCGACATGCCCCTGGCCCTGCAAGCCAAGATCCTGCGAGCCCTGCAAGAACGGGTGATCGAGCCGGTAGGCGATCCCCGGGAACGCAAGGTCGATGTGCGGGTAATTGCCGCCACCAACAAGAACCTGCTGGAGGCCGTGGCCAACAAGGAGTTTCGCGAGGACCTCTACTATCGCCTCAATGTGTTCCCCATCCCATTGCCGGCGCTGCGCGAGCGGGTCGAGGACATCGCCCTGCTGGCCAGGCACTTCGCCCACAGCCTGGGGGCCACCGCTGGCAAGCGTATCAACGGTTTCAGTCCCCAGGCCCTGCAAGCCATGGCCAGCTATGCCTGGCCAGGCAATATCCGTGAACTGCAAAACTGCGTGGAGCGCGCCACGATCGTTGCCACCGGCCACACCATCGAGGAAAGCGACCTGCCCGGCTACCTGTTCGATACACGTCCCCAGGACGCCGAAGGCAGTGCCGCCATCAGCGTCGGCCCGCAAGTGCCCAGCGACCTGGATGCCGCCCTGGCGGAAGTGGAGAAAGCCTACATTCTCGCCGCCCTGCACCAGAGCAATGGCGTCCAGGCCGCAGCCGCCCAGATGATCGGCATTTCCGAGCGCAGCTTCTGGTATCGCCTGAAAAAGCTGGGCATCCAGGTGGACAAGATCGTTCGCTGACGCGAACAGCGACAAGCTGCAAGCTGCAAGCGAAAATCTATCCGCTTGAGGCTTGGCTCAGAGCATGCGCCCCACGTCCAGCGGCTCGATCTGCGCCCAGTGCGAAGTATCTTCGCGATGGCTCTGCAGGTACGGCAGCACCGCCGCCAGCAACGGAGCCTTGAAGGCTTCCTGGAAACGATGGGCCAGCCCCGGGATCAGCTTCAACTGGCTGCCTTGGATATGCGCCGCCAAGTGCACTCCGTGCATCACCGGCAACAGTGGATCGGCGGTACCGTGGACCACCAGGGTCGGCACCCGCAGTTGCTTGAGCATGGCCACCCGGCTCGGCTCGGCAAGGATCGCCATGATCTGGCGCTTGACCCCCTCGGGGTTGAATGCCCGGTCATAGGCCAGCGCAGCCTGGTGCAGCAAGACCTGCCGGTCATCCTTCACGTTCGGGCTACCCAGGGCGGCCAAGAGATCGGCCTGCTGCTCCAGGGCCGCCTCCCGGTTGGGTGCATTGCGCCGCGACAGCAATTGCACCAGGGCGGCATTCGGCGCCGGCAGGCCCTCGGCACCGGAGCTGGTCATCACCAGGGTCAGGCTTTCGATCCGTTGCGGGGCCATCGCCGCCAAGTGCTGGGCAATCATCCCGCCCATGCTTGCCCCCAGCACATGGAACTGCTCCACATGCAGGGCATCCATCAGCCCCAGGGCATCCTCGGCCATGTTGCTCAGGGTATAGGGCGCAGCCACCGGCAGGCCGAGCTTGTAGCGCAGCACCTCGAGCGTCAGGTTGGCGCTGGCCGGTGCCTGGCGCCAGGTGGACAAGCCGACATCGCGATTGTCATAGCGAATCACCCGGAAACCCTGCTGGCACAGGGCGACGACCACCTCGTCCGGCCAATGGATCAACTGCCCACCCAGCCCCATGACCAAGAGCAACGCCGGATCGGAGGCACGACCGATGCTCTGGTAGGCCAGGCTTACCTGTGGCAGCTCGACCCGCTGGGTCGGTACATCGACATCGCAACGCGAGGCCGCAAAAGAAAACTGGCCGGGCAATAGCCCGGCCAGCAAGAAAATAATCGAGAGAAATCTTGCCCGCATGGAAAACACCGAAACGCAGAACCCCAGTAGAGCGCGAGTCTGATGAACTTCGATGATTCGCGCTGCCACAGTTGCGTGACAGTTTGATGAAGATTGCCCAGCGGTCATGCCCTCTCCGGTCCGTCAGCCGCCCATGAGGGAAAAATCCCCGGGCGAGGCCAGGCCCCTGGTCGACAGCTGTTCCTGCATGAGACAAACTCAACCTTTTGCCCACGATCACAAAATTTATTCATGGAGTTCCTGGTGCTCGAGATCCGTCACCTGAAGACCCTGCACGCCTTGCGCGAAGCCGACAGCCTGGTAGAAGCCGCCGAACGCCTGCACCTGACCCAATCCGCCCTCTCGCACCAGTTCAAGGAGCTGGAGGAACGCCTGGGCATGCCACTGTTCGTGCGCAAGACCAAGCCCGTGCGCTTTACCAGCGCCGGGCTGCGCCTGCTGCAACTGGCAGACGCCACCCTGCCACTGCTGCGGGGCGCCGAGCGCGACCTTTCGCGGCTGGCAGGCGGCACCGCCGGCCGCCTGCACATGGCGATCGAGTGTCATAGCTGCTTCCAGTGGCTGATGCCGACCATCGACCAGTTCCGCGACGCCTGGCCCGAGGTAGAGCTGGACCTGGCCTCAGGCTTTTCCTTTGCCCCATTGCCGGCCCTGGCCCGTGGCGACCTGGACCTGGTGGTGACGTCCGATCCCGTGGACCTGGCCGGCATCACCTATGTGCCGCTGTTCACCTACGAGGCCATGCTCGCGGTGGCCAACCAGCACGCGCTGGCCAGCAAGCCCTACATAGTCCCGCAGGACCTGCAAAGTGAAACCCTGATCACCTACCCGGTGGAACGGGATCGCCTGGACATCTTCACCCGCTTCCTGGAACCGGCCGACATCGAACCGGCGCAGGTACGCACCTCGGAATTGACAGTGATGATGATGCAGCTGGTGGCCAGCGGCCGAGGGGTGTGCGGCATGCCTCATTGGGCCTTGCATGAGTACAGCTCAAGAGGCTACGTGAAGGCCAAGCGACTGGGGGAAAAGGGCCTGTTCGCCACCCTGTATGCGGCGGTTCGCAGCGACATGCTGGACGCGCCCTACATGCGGGATTTCCTGTTGACCGCCAAGGACACCTCGTTCTCCACCCTCGATGGCGTCAGTGCCGTCCGTTGAGCCGACTTGGCTGGCGCCGAGGCCTCAGGACTCGAGCGACAGCTCGCGCCACATGTGGATCTTGTCGAAGTAGTCGTCACCGACCCGAACGGCCTGGGGCTCAAGGCCGTATTGGACAAAGCCACAACGCTCGTACAAGGACAATGCAGCGTCATTGCCTGCGGTCACGGTCAGTTGTACCAGGCGCAGTCCTTCGTACTCCCCAGCCTCGGCCAGCAGGTCCTGGACCAATCGGTAGCCCAGGCCGCTATTGCGCTGTCCAGCGGTGACATACAGGCCAAAGAGGGTCGCCTTGTGCCTGGCCTTCTCGCGAAGTTCGAAGGCCAGGCCGACGATCCCCAGCAGCCGCCCTTCGCAGAACGCCCCCAGGAGCACGTCCAGCTCACCATCCAGGCGAGCGGCCCACCAGGCCAGGGGCAGCTTTTCCCGTTCGCGGACGCTGGAGGTGAACGCCTGCGGATGGCGCTCATAGGCTTCGAGCATCAAGGCCCGGTATTGCTCGACATCATCGGGGGTCAGGCGCTGGATCTGCATGTTCAATCGAGGGTCTTTTGTCCGGTAATGAATGAGGCGGACTTTATCTTGCCATCCTGCACTTCATAGATGGCTACGGTTTCCAGGGTTCCGGTGCCATCGCTGAAGGTACGGCTGATCAGTTCATGATCGATGACCACATTGCCCATCACTGAGCGCTGGAGCAGCCGGGCGTGCAGGTTGGGCTCCTGGAAGCGCAGTTGCGCCCGAGCCCGGATCTCTTCATGACCACGGGCCAGCAAGGTCGCCGGATGCTCGTATTGCCGGGCATCCCTGGCATAGGTCGCCAGCCAGGCCTCCAGGTCCTTGCGGTTATAGGCTTGCAGTTGCTCCTCGACCACGGTCTCGGGGCTGGAAAACTCTGTCATGGCACTACTCCAGTGTTCAGTTGGCACGACGTTGTTCGAACATCAAGCGCACCGCCAATCCTGCCAGCACGAAACCCATGAAATAACGCTGGGCCGACAACCAGGTCGGATTGCTGGCGAACCAGGAGGCGATACCGGCGGCGAACAGGGCGATCAGCAGGTTCACCGAGAAACTCACGCTGATCTGGGTCAGACCGAGGATGATGCTCTGGGTGAATACCGAACCGTATTCGGGATGGATGAACTGCGGGAAGATCGACAGGTAGAACACGGCGATCTTGGGATTCAGGGCACTGGTCAGAAAGCCCATGGTCATCAGCTTGCGCGGCGAATCGGCCGGCAGTTGCTGGGCCTCGAAGGGCGACCGGGCACCGGGCTTGAGCGCCTGCCAGGCCAGCCATAGCAAGTACAGGGCACCTGCCCACTTGAGGACTTCATAAGCCATGGGCACCGCCATGAACACGGCGGTGAGCCCCAGGGACGCGGCCATCAGGTGGACGAAGAACCCAGCCACCACCCCCAGCAACGATGTAACCCCGGCCTTGCGGCCCTGGCAGATCGAACGGGAAATCAGGTAGATCATGTTCGGCCCTGGAGTCAGCACCATCAGCAGGGAGGCGGCGACGAAAATCAGGTAGTCGTGCAGTGGAATCATGGCAGTCCTTGGCTATGGGGCCTCAGGCTGGAGATGCCTGGGCCTGGCGATAGAACGGCAAGATCAGATCCCTTGTCAATGGGGCCAGGAACAAACCACCATCGCCGGCCGGATCGATCCAGCGCACCTCCTCGATCTCGGCTGCAGGGGTCACCGGGGTGTCGATATGGATCAGGAATACCTCGGCCTGCACCACGAACCCCGGCTCATTGGCCGCCGGTGCCGAGAATTGTTGCAGGTAGCGGGCCTGGGCCGGGTCGATACGCAAGCCCAGCTCCTCTTCCAACTCACGAGCCAGGGCATGAACCGGCTGCTCGCCAGCCTCGATCTTGCCACCAGGTTGCATGAAGGCCTGGGTACCGCGCTTGCGCACCAGCAGGGTGTGGCCGTCGGCGCCGATCAGCAGTGCCGCAGCGATGCGAATAAGGGAGGGAGCAGCAGAGGAGGATGCAGGCATGGGAATACGAAGACCTTGGAAACGAAGGCGCAAGGATCACATGAGTACCTGCCTGGCGCCATCCACCCATGGTCTTTCTACCTGGCTCAGGCGCTCACCCGTTCCTCTCGGGGCAGCTTGACGAATACGCTGTAGCGAGCGCCCTCCATGGTTTCAAAGGCAATCAGCTTGTCCACCAGGGGCAGGCTGAGCACCTTGCCAGCATTGAGCAACAGCATGCCGTTGTCGGCATTGAGGTTGCGCGCCAGGATCATTCCCGCTACCAGTTCCCGAGTACCCATGACCCGTACCGCAGGGTCTCCCAGAGTGACATCGCACAGGTACACCGAGCACACCTGGATAAACCCCTCCACCAGGTCCGGGTCGTACAGCCGACCGGCGTACTTGCGAATGAACACCAGGGCCTCGTCGCTGTTCATCCGCCGTTCCAGGATCAGGCCGCACTGCAATTCGATGAAGTCCACCGCCAGCTTGAGCAGCCGCGCCCCCAGGGGAATCGCCGGGCCCTTGAGGTGATCGGGAAAGCCCGTGCCGTCCCAGTGTTCCTGGTGATGCCGGATCAGCCTGGCGGCATCCTGCACCGGTTCCAGGGTCATCAGCAGCGACTCACTCTGCTGCGGGTAGGCCCGGTAGCGTTCGCGCTGGTGAGGGTGCAATTGGTCAGCCGGGGTAACCATCATGCTGTCACTCCAGCTCAACTTGCCGATGTTGTGCAGCGCAGCCGCCATGGCCAGGTCGCGCTGGAGCACATCCCCAAGTCCCTGGATCGTGCAGTAGGCACGCACCAGTTCGATGACCCGCCGGTTGGTCTGCTTGCCGACAGGCAAACGCTGGTTCACCAGGAGCGAAAACAGCTCGGCCCCCGTGGCATAGCTGTGCTTGAGTTCCTCATAGGCGAGGTCGAGCATGTCGGCGGTCTGCTGCAACTCGGCGGTGCGCGCTGCAACGTGCTTTTCCAGTTGGGCGTTGAGGAGCTTGAGTTCGCTGTTCTGTTGCCGGGCCAGGGCCTCCAGGCGTTGGCGTTCACGCTCGCAATGCTGGTGTTCCAATGCCTGGTGCACGGCCTGCAGCAGCTCCTGGTCATTCCAGGGCTTGTTCAGGTAGCGATAGATCTCTCCCTCGTTGATGGCCTTGGTAATCAGTTGCAGGTCAGGATCACCGGTCAATAGGATTCGCGTCGTGAGCGGATACTGTTGGTGGATCTGCGCCAGCAGGGTCGGCCCATCCATCTGCGGCAGGTGGGCGGAACTGATCACCAGGTCCACCTCGCAACTGGCCATGACGTGCAGGGCCTGGGCAGGGTCCCGGGCGAAATGCAGCCGGTAGGGATGAGGCTCGAGCAACTGCTGCAAGCGTTGCAGGATCTGCGCCTGGGCATCGACCAACAGAACCCCGGGCAGGAGTGAAGCAGTGACAACGTCCGGATCACCCATGGGCCACCTCGGTTCAACGTTGATGCACGCATCCTTCATTGCGTGTACTGGCAACAATGATTCTCGTTGCCTGATTCAAGCGTAGAAGAATTTCCACTTGTGATGATGGCCTTTTAATACCATTGATCGCCCCGCAAGCCATGATCGCACCATTGCCCGCGGCAACGGTGCGGCCAACGTCCTTACTTGGCACCCTTGGCGCTGGAACCAAAGGCAGAGAAGCGCTTGTTGAAGCCTGCGATACGACCTTCGGACTGGGTCTTGCGCTGCTGGCCGGTGTACACCGGGTGCGAGGCACTGGAAACGTCGAGGGCCACGTAGGGATAGGTCTGGCCATCGCTGTACTGCTGGGTGCGGTCGGTGTCGACGGTGGAACCGATGAGGAAATACACGTCCGCAGCAGTGTCGTGGAACAGCACAGTGCGATAGGTGGGGTGGATACCAGGTTTCATGGAGCCTCCAGGGCATTTGGCGAACGATTAAAAGTTATACAATAACATATCAATTCACTCCAAACGAGAACCGATTGCAACAAGCCATTCGCCGCGACAACCGCGCCAGACCGCACCCTTGCCCTTGGATTCCGGACGTCCGCCGTTCAACGGTTGCCCCGACCGGGAGATCGCCCGTAAGCTGGAAATCTCCGCCGAGACCGTGAAAGCCCATTAAAAAAACATATCTACGGCACGCAGGGCCTCAATCCCTGCCCGAGCTGTGCCCGATCTCTTTCCAGGCACCTGGTGCCCGGAAGGCCCCGTGACGTGTTGCCGGCCCCGGCCATAACAATAAGAACCAGCGCTCCAACAACGATGAGTACCGACAAACGATCTTAATGAGTCCAAACCAAGGAACCCGTATGAGCCTGTCACTCCTGAGCCGCTACGCCTTCTTTGCCGCCTGCGTGATATTCACCCTCGCCAGCCTGCCTTTCGTCGAATATGACTGGGTCTGGCCCTTTACCCTGGTCACCGGCCTTTTGAGCCTGCTGGGGATCTTCGATCTGCTGCAAAGCCCCCATGCCGTTCGCCGCAACTACCCGATCCTGGGCAACATCCGCTACCTGGTCGAAGGCATCCGCCCGGAGATCCGCCAGTACCTGCTGGAGTCCGACAGCGACGCCCTGCCATTCTCCCGGGCCCAGCGTTCCCTGGTGTACTCCCGGGCCAAGAACCAAAGCGCTGACAAACCCTTCGGCACCCTGGTCGATGTCTACCAGTCGGGTTTCGAATTCATCGGCCACTCCATGCGTCCGGCCCCGCTGAGCGATCCCAACACCTTCCGGGTCACCGTCGGCGGCCCGCAGTGCACCCAGCCGTACTCGGCATCGGTTTTCAACATCTCGGCCATGAGCTTCGGCTCCCTGAGCGCCAATGCCATCCGCGCCCTGAACCAGGGTGCCAAGCTCGGCAATTTCGCCCATGACACCGGGGAAGGCAGCATCAGCCCCTACCACCGCGAACACGGTGGCGACCTGACCTGGGAACTGGGTAGCGGCTACTTCGGCTGCCGCACCAGCGATGGACGCTTCGATCCCGAGCGCTTTGCCGCCCAGGCCCAGGACCCACAAGTGCGGATGATCGAGATCAAGATGAGCCAGGGCGCCAAGCCGGGGCACGGCGGCATCCTGCCCAAGCACAAGGTGACCCAGGAGATCGCCCAGACCCGTGGTATCCGCATGGGCGAGGATTGCATCTCGCCCTCGAGCCACAGTGCCTTCTCCACCCCGATCGAAATGATGCATTTCATCCAGCAACTGCGTGAGCTGTCCGGTGGCAAGCCGGTGGGCTTCAAGTTCTGCCTTGGCCATCCCTGGGAGTTCATGGGCATCGCCAAGGCCATGCTGGAAACCGGCATTCTCCCGGACTTCATCGTGGTCGACGGCAAGGAAGGCGGTACCGGTGCAGCGCCGGTCGAGTTCACCGACCACATCGGCGCACCGATGCGCGAAGGCCTGCTGTTCGTGCACAACACCCTGGTGGGCCTGAACCTGCGGGACAAGATCAAGCTCGGTGCCAGTGGCAAGATCGTCAGCGCCTTCGATATCGCCAGCGTCCTGGCCATCGGCGCCGACTGGGCCAACTCGGCACGGGGTTTCATGTTCGCCATCGGCTGCATCCAGTCGCAAAGCTGCCACACCAACAAGTGCCCGACCGGCGTGGCCACCCAGGACAATCTGCGCCAGCGGGCACTGGTGGTCCCGGACAAGGCCCAGCGGGTATACAGCTTCCACCACAACACCCTCAAGGCCCTGGCGGAAATGCTCGCGGCCGCCGGCCTGCAACATCCTTCGCAGCTCGAAGCCAAGCACCTGGTGCGCCGCATGTCAGCCACCGAGATCAAGCTGTTCTCCCAACTGCATGTATTCCTCAAGCCCGGCGAACTGCTCACCGGCCAGGTCAGCGGCGAGTTCTACTCGCGCATGTGGCAACTGGCACGCGCCGACAGTTTCGAACCCAATACCCCAGCCGCGGCCTGAGACCCGCCGTCCAGGCTCCCCTGATGCCAAGGGAGCCTGGCCAACCCACAAGGAAGATCATCATGCTCAAGGTCATTGCCGAAGACTTCATCCTCCCCGAACACCTGGAGACCGTACGCCCGTGGTACGCCGAACTGGTGGAGAAGACCCGCCAGGAACCGCTGTGCATCGCCTACGATCTGTTCGTCGACCAGAAGGACCCCGGGCATTTCATCTTCATCGAACTATGGCCCGACCAGGCCGCCCTCGATGCTCACTGCCGCAGCGAGCACTTCACCCGCCTGGTCCCGCAGATCAATGCATTCCAGGCCCGCGAATGCCGCGTGCTGTTAATGGACTCGTTCTAGAAAACACCCTGCACGATGCTTGACCGGACCACCGAAAGCAGCCCCGACACGACCTACTTTTGGGAGATCCACCATGTCACTGCTGTCATTCGAGCTGCTGTCCCGTCAACTGCCCGAACCCTGGCAATCCAAGCAGGTTGGCCAGGTCGGCCCGGCACGCATCAAGGTGCTGCGCATGGACCGCCGCCCCTATGCCGAAGAAATCCACGACTACAACGAAGGCTTGCTGGTCACCGCTGGCTGCCTGCGCCTGGGCATCGAAGGAAACACCGTGGAGGTGCTGCCCGGGCAGATGTACCTGGTCCAGGCCGGCCAGGCCCACAGCGTGTTGCCCGGCAGCCATGGCACCCTGGTGATCATCGACGTCTAGGCTTCGCGCGTGCGGGCGCATGACGCACCACTGCCCGCAGAGGACCCACTGGCCCCATTGGAATGGAGAAACCCATGTCTCGTCGCTTGCTTGCAATGCTCGCCTTGTTGATATCGCTCGACACCGCCATCGCTGCCGAGCGTTGGCAGACCCTGCCCCCGACCCCGGCTCCACTGGCCGAGGCCCGGTCCGACTACGCCCAGGTCAATGGCATACGCCTCTACTACAGCAAGATCGGCCATGGCTCGCCGGTGGTGCTGCTGCACGGCGGCCTGGGCAATGCCGACTACTGGGGCCATCAGGTCAAGGCCCTGGCCGCCCGGCACACGGTGATCAGCGTCGACAGCCGTGGCCATGGCCGCAGCACTCGCGATGCCCGCCCCTACGGCTACGACCTGATGGCCGACGATGTGATCGCCCTGCTCGATCAACTGAAAATCCCCCGGGCCGATTTCGTCGGCTGGAGCGATGGCGCGATCCTCGGCCTGGACCTGGCCATGCGCTACCCGCAACGGGTGGGCAAGGTCTTCGCCTATGCCGCCAACACTCGCACCTCCGGCGTCAAGGAAGGGGTGGAGAACAATCCGACCTTCGCCGCCTACATCGAGCGCGCCGGCAAGGAATACGCAAAACTGTCACCGACACCCGGGGAGTACCAGGCCTTCGTCGAGCAAATCAGCCACATGTGGGCCAGCCAACCCAACTGGAGCGACGCCGACCTTTCGAAGATCAAGGCACCGGTACTGATCGTCGACGGCGATCGCGACGAAGCCATCAAGCGCGAACACACCGAGTACATGGCGGCGGCCATTCCCGGGGCTGGGCTGCTGATCCTGCCCAATGTCAGTCACTTTGCCTTTCTCCAGGACCCGGGCTTCTTCAATGCTGCCCTCGAACATTTCCTCGACGAAAAATAACCCGAGGCCTGCCACGGACGCCCCCCTTAGCGGGGACGTCTTTGCCAGAACTCTTGCATTTATGCATATATAAATTGCACTGACGCATAATTCATCTAAGGTTGAGTGCAGACCCGACAGCGCCTGCCATCGAGGCTGGCCCGGCGCGATGCCTGGCATCCGGGTCCGGTACGCCGCCCGCTCACGTGCGGCGACGAATACCAGCCGGAGGCTGGTTTTCACTCACGGAGGATGAACATGCTAAGCACTACCCTGCCCCCTATCGGCAACCCACAGGTCATGCCCCGCTGCCTGGCCGGCACCCTGCTCGATCCGGAACTGGACGAAATCACGCAAGAGGCCGAAGCCGCGCCCCTGGCCGGCGCCCGCCTGAACTTCAGCATCCAGCAACAGACCCAGACCAACTGGTGCTGGGCCGCCCTGTCGGCCTCGGTCGGCAACTACTACGGCACCGGTTCCTGGACCCAATGCGGGGTGGCCAACGCCGAACTGGGCCGCAACTACTGCTGCAGCCAGCCTGGGCCGTGCAACGTATACGGCCAGTTGGACTCGGCCTTGCGCACCACTGGCAGCTATGGCGGCATGCGTGAAGACCGCATGCAGATGGCCGCCATCGAGAACCAGATCGGCATGGGCCGCCCCGTCGGCCTGCGTTGTGCCTGGTATGGCGGCGGCGCGCACTTCCTGACGATCTATGGCACCGATGGCGGCTATGTCCTGGTGGCCGACTCGATCTTCGGCTACTCGACCCGCGCCCTGAACAGCTTCCCCGGCACCTACAACGGCGGCGGCAACTGGACCCACACCTACTTCACCCGGAAAAACTACTGAGGAGGCAGCATGCAACTGACTTACCCCAAGGCGCCCGCCGGTGGCGTCCAGCAACTGCGTCCGGTCCTGCAATCGGCCCTGCAGACCCAGGGCTTCGGTATCAATCGTGCCTTCGCCAATGCCCGTCCGGGCACCTTGAACCTGTCCCAGGCCTTTCGTGGCTATACCCTGGGCCTGGAAGACCTGGCCAACGGCCAGGACCTGACCCAGGCCACGCCGGGCGATTGGCATTACCTGGTGTTCGCCGGTGGCGTTTCGATCGCCGACGCCCAACTGACCGAAACCACCGGCCAGCTGGAGTTCTGTGCACTGAACCACGGTGCCCTGGCGGCCTCGACCATCAGCGCCCTGAACCTGGCCGATCAAGCCCCACAGCTGCAAGGCAAGTCCTATGAACTGCGCTTGCTGTTCGTCCCGGCCCTGCAAGCAACGCTGATCTGGCTGCACGGCGACGCCGAGCAAGTGCTGATTCCCATCGAACCCACGCCCACCCACCTGGCGCCCCGGCAGCTCTACAGCGAGACTGCGCTGTTCGGCCTGCTGGTACCGGCCGCCAAGCAAGCCAAGGCGGTGTTCGATGCCGACACCAGCGGCACCCTGGGCGGTTGAGCCCGGCCCAAAAAAATCCGGCGCCCCTCACGGGACGCCGGATTTTTCATTGCTTGGCCATCAGGCCAGGCTGCTCACGTAGGGAGCAGCCCCGAGCCGCTACTCAGGAAGCCGAACGGGCCTGCTGCTGGGTGTTGGTCGGATGCAGGTTGAGCATGTAGAACAACGCGGTCAACAGGACCAGGAACGCTGGGCCGACATACAGCGCCACACGGGTATCCGGGAAGTAGGCCATCAGCCCCACCACCAGTACCAGGAACGCCAGCGCCAGGTACGAGCTGATCGGGTACAGCCACATGCGGTACTTCAAGCCAGCGCGCTCGGCTGGAGTCAGGCCTTTGCGGAACTTGAGCTGGGCCAGGAGGATCATCACCCAAGTCCAGATCGCGCCGAAGGTGGCGATGGAGGTCACCCAGACGAACACCTTCTCCGGCACCAGGTAGTTGAGCAGCACGCCCAGCAGCAAGGCGAAGATCGACAGCAGCAAGGCGCGACGCGGCACGCCGCTTTCCGAGGTCTTGGCGAAGCTGGCCGGCGCCTGGCCGTTCTGCGCCAGGCTGTAGAGCATGCGGCCGGTACTGAAGATACCGCCGTTGCAGGACGACAAGGCCGCGGTGATCACCACGAAGTTGATGATGCCGGCGGCGGTCTTGATCCCCAGGCGCTCGAAAGTCATCACGAAGGGACTGCCCTGGGTGCCGATTTCGCTCCATGGGTAGATCGACAGGATCACGAACAGCGCGCCCACGTAGAACAGCAGGATGCGCCAGAACACCGAGCCGATGGCGTTGGGAATGGTCTTTTGCGGGTTGCGAGCTTCACCGGCGGTCAGGCCGATCATCTCTACGCCCAGATAGGCGAACATCACCATTTGCAGGGACATCAACACACCGGTCACGCCGTTGGGCATGAAGCCGCCGTGGGTCCACAGGTTGGAGATCCCCAGGGCCACGCCATCGTTGCCGAAGCCGAAGGCGATGATGCCGACACCGCCAATGACCATGGCGATGATAGTGACGATCTTGATCAGGGCGAACCAGAACTCGAACTCACCGAAGGCCTTGACCGCGATCAGGTTGATCGAGCCCATGCTCACCAGGGCCGCCAGGGCCCAGATCCAGCGCGGCACATCGGGGAACCAGATGCCCATGTACACCGCCACGGCGGTGATTTCCGCGACACAGGTCACCAGCCACAGGAACCAGTAGTTCCAGCCGGTGAGGAAGCCTGCCAGCGGCCCCAGGTAGTCTTGTGCATAGCGGCTGAAAGAGCCGGCGACCGGGTTGTGCACTGCCATCTCGCCGAGGGCGCGCATAATCACCAGGATCGCCAGGCCGCCGATGATGTAGGACAGCATGATGGCCGGACCGGCCATTTGGATGGCCTTGGCCGAGCCGAGGAACAGGCCGACGCCGATACAGGCGCCCAGGGCCATCAAGCGAATATGCCGTTCGCCGAGTTCGCGTTTCAGCGGGCCGCCCTGAGCGGTTTCGCCGTGGGGCAGTTGGTTGCCAACTGGCATAGAGATACAACCTCATTTTGTTATTGGATATGAACCACCGAGTCTTCCAGGCAAAGGCGGGTAACCCTAGCCTGCTTGACCGGACCGCCCTTGTGGGACGGCGCGTCTGTAGGACAAGACCTGCCAGATCAGCGGGGTGCGCAGTATAAAAAGCTCCTGACAGGGCTTTTCACTCTATAAATAGCTAAATTCAGAGAGAAATCTCGGCAATATCCGGTTTCACGGAGAAGCATTCCCTGCTTTTTGCCTGCAGACCTCACTCGGAAAGGGTCGCGAGTATTGCACAGCCCCGGGGTGTCGTCATGCCCCTACCTAGGGCGTATTTACCTTGGTAAAGGCTCTATTCCTGCACTTTCCGGTTTTTTCACCGCACACTCTCCTTACCTGCCACCACGCCGCGAACAGCCTGACGATCAACGCTTGATCGCACCAACAGCGGGCTCTCGCCGCGGCGCAGGCTAAACACCTGTTTTGACAATTTCCTCACCGTTGGCCACCACGGACTAAGCTTCAGACAAGTCCGATCAATCTGCGTGGATGGATCAATCGACTATGGGCGCTTTGTGGCACACCGATTCGCGTAACACCGCAGTGCCAAGCCACAGCGACGCCGAAGCGCCTTTGCCCAAACGCCCCAGGCCCCGCCGCTATCTCTGGCGCCTGTTCTGGCTGTTGTTGCTGATCACCCTGATTGCCCTGGGAGTGGCCGCCTCCCGGGAAATGCGCACCTCAAAGCTTCAGGCCCGGGAGTTCAGCAGGCTGGCCAATGACCTGAGCTACTCCTTGCAGCCTGGCCCCAGCGACGCGGTGTTCTATCCCGGCAGCGGCCCCTTCGACCGTCGCTTGGGCTATAGCGCCCTGGGCGAGTTCCTGCCGCGCCTGCTCAAGCGCGGCTACCTGATCGAGGCCCAGACCCGGTTCTCCCCAGCCTTGATGGACTACAGCAAAAGCGGCTTTTTCGTGCCCTACGCCGAAAAGATCCAGGCCGGGTTGTCCATCACCGACTGCCGGGCCGCACCGTTGTACCAGTTCAAGTATCCGCAACAGCTGTATGCGAATTTCGCCAGTATCCCGCCGCTGGTGGTGCACAGCCTGCTGTTCATCGAGAACCGTGACCTGCTGGACCCGGGACTGGCCCAGGCCAACCCGGCGGTGGACTGGCCACGCTTCGCCAAGGCCGCCTGGTCCCAGGTGGCCCGGTTGCTGCACCTGCCGGGCCAGAGTGCCGGGGGCAGTACCCTGGCCACGCAGTTGGAAAAATACCGTCACTCTCCCGACGGCCTGACGGCATCCGGCGGCGAAAAGATCCGGCAGATGGTTTCGGCCAGTGTGCGCGCCTATCAGGACGGCCCGCAGACCCTGGAAGCCCGTAAACGCATCGTGCGCGATTACCTCAACAGCGTCCCGCTGTCAGCCGTTCCCGGTCATGGCGAGGTCCATGGCATGGCCGAAGGGCTGCGGGTCTGGTACGGCGCCGACTTCAACCAGGTCAACCAGGCCCTGGCCGGTACGGCAACGGATGCCCACAGCCTGGCCCAGCGAGGCCTGGCCCTGCGCGAGGTGCTGTCGCTGATGATTGCCCAGCGCCGCCCCTCCCATTACCTGGCCAAGGGCCGCACAGAGTTGGCGGACTTGACCGACAGCCACATCCGCCTGCTAGCGCAGAACAATGTCATCGACCCGGCGCTGAGCAGCGCCGCCCTGGCCAGCAAGGTGACCTATCGGGATTGGCAGCAACAGCCGACGATCCAGCCGATCGAGACCAACAAGGGCATCAGCGTGGCCCGCAGCCGCCTGGCGGCCCTGCTCAACCGGCCGCTGTACGACCTGGACCGCCTCGACCTCTCGGCCACCAGCACCTTGCAGAGCGACCTGCAGCGCCAGGCCACCGAATACCTCAAGCATCTGGCCGACCCGGCCTTCGCCGCGCAGGTGGGCCTGCTTGGCGAGCGCCTGCTCACCCCCACCAGCACCACGCAAGTGCGCTACAGCTTCACCCTGTTCGAACTCACCCCCGACGGCTCCCGAGTGCGGGTGCAGACCGACAGCACCGACCAGCCCTTCGACATCAACGAAGGCAGCAAGCTGGAGCTGGGCTCCACCGCCAAGCTGCGGGTGCTGACCACCTACCTGCAGATCATCGCCGAACTGCACGACAAGTACGCCGGACAGAGCCCGGCGCAATTGAAGAAGGTCGCGGTGAACGACCAGGACCGCCTGAGCCGCTGGGCCCTGGATTACCTGGCGCAGAACAGCGACCAGAGCCTGCCGAAGATGCTCGACGCCGCCCTGGACCGCACCTACTCCGCCAGCCCCGGCGAGGCCTTCTTTACCGGTGGTGGCGTGCACCACTTCCACAACTTTCGCAACGAGGACAACGGCCGCAGCCCGAGCTTGCGCGATGCCTTGCGCGAATCCATCAACCTGCCGTTCATCCGCCTGATGCGCGATCTGGTGCGCTACAGCACCTATGGCGGCGACAGCGCCAGCGCCGAGTTGCTCAAGGACGATGACAATCCGCGGCGCCAGGAATACCTGGCGCGCTTCGCCGACCGCGAAGGCACCTCGTTCCTCCTGCGCTTCTGGAAGAAATATCGCAACAAGGACACCCAGTCGCGCCTGGAAACCTTCCTCGACGGTATGCATCCCACCGCGATCCGCCTGGCCGCCGTGCATCGCTACCTGCTGCCGGACGCCAGCCAGGACAGCTTCAACCGCTTCGTGCGAGCCCACATGAAGACCGCCAAGGTCAGCGAGAAACTCACCGACGAGCGCCTGGACAAGCTCTACGCCAGCTACGGACCGGGCGCCTACGACCTGCCGGACCAGGGCTACATCGCCAAGGTCCACCCGTTGGACCTGTGGCTGCTCGGTTACCTGATGCACAATCCCGACGCCAACTTCAGCCAGGTGGTCAAGGCCAGCGAGTTCGAACGCCAGGAGGTCTACAGCTGGTTGTTCAAGAGCCGTCATCGCAGCGCCCGGGACAGCCGCATCCGCACCATGCTGGAGATCGAGGCGTTCCTCGACATCCACCAGCGCTGGCAAGCCGTGGGGTACCCGTTCGACCACCTGGTGCCGTCCCTGGCCACCGCCATCGGCAGCTCCGGCGACCGGCCAGCGGCCCTGGCCGAGCTGGTGGGCACCATCCTCAATGACGGTGTGCGCCTGCCGACCCTGCGCATCGACAGCCTGCACTTCGCCGCCAACACGCCCTACGAAACCCGCCTGCTCAACGACCCGGACAAGGGCAAGCGGGTGATGCCTTCGCAGGTGGCCACGGCGCTGCGTGGAGCCCTGTCCCAGGTGGTGGATGCCGGCACCGCAAAGCGGGTATCCGGCAGCTTCAAGCTGGCCGACGGTACGCCCCTGGCCATGGGCGGCAAGACCGGCACCGGCGACAACCGCATCGAGGCCATCGGCGCCGGAGGCCGGGTGCTGAGCTCCAAATCCATCAACCGCACCGCGACCTTCGTGTTCTACATCGGCGATCACCACTTCGGCACTCTCACCGCCTATGTTCCCGGTGCCTCCGCCCAAGCCTTCAAGTTCACCTCGGCCTTGCCGGTGCAGGTGCTCAAGGGCATGGCGCCGATCCTCATGCCCTATCTGCAACCGGGTAGCGGCACCCAGTGCCAGGGCAGCCTGGCCCAACGCTGACGCCCCACACGGCGGCCAGCCCCGGGGCTGGCTGCGCGGCATTTCTCGCTCTCTTTGCCAATCAGCAGCTGCGACGAACGGTGGCCCCGGGTCGTGCGGAACCCCTTGCGTCATTCTTAAGATATATCTTAAGTTATGTCTTAACCAAAACGGAGAGCACGAAAATGAGAGAGCACCACCCTCCCCATCATCACCGCGGACATGGCGACGGCCCCGATGGCTTCGAGCGCCGCGGCGGCCGTGAGCGCGGCGGCCGTGGCCCACGGGTATTCGCCCCCGGCGACCTGAAGCTGCTGCTGTTGGCGTTGATCGCCGACGAGCCCTGCCATGGCTACGACCTGATCCGCCAGATCGAAACCATGTTCGATGGCGTCTACAGCCCGAGCCCGGGCGTGATCTACCCGACCCTGACCTTCCTGGAAGAAAGCGAAATGATCCAGGGCGATGCCGAAGGCGGGAAAAAACGCTACAGCGCCACCGACACCGGTCGTCTGTTCCTCAAGGAGCAGGCCGTTGCCCTGGATGGCGTGCGCATGCGCATCGAAGTCAGCAAGCGCTCGCTGCGCGGGCATGATCGCCCGGCAGAAATCCACGAGGCGGTGCACAACCTGCGCCATGCCCTGCAAATGCATAACGGTCGCTGGAGCCCCGAGGAAATCCTGCGGGTCCGCGATCTGCTGAACAACACTGCCAAGGCCATTGTCGATGGTCCTCCAACCCCTTCCAGCCAGGAGAAAGCCGAATGACTGCCACTCCCGAATTGTCCATTCACCGGGTCATGCACGAGATCAAGCGCCGGCGCCTGCAGGTCCTGCGCGTGGTCGACGTGACCCCGCGCATGCGCCGGGTCACCCTGGGCGGCCCGGAACTGGCCGGGTTCCTCAGCCTGGGCAGCGACGACCATGTGAAGTTGCTGTTCCCGCAGAACGCCGAGCAGCAAGCCGCCCTGCAAACCCTGGTCGTGGGCCCGGGCAAGGACAACGGGCCGATGCCCGCCATGCGCGACTACACCCCGCGCCGCTACGACCCGCAGCTGGGCGAGTTGGACATCGACTTCGTCTTGCACGGCGACGGCCCCGCGTCGACCTGGGCCGAACAGGTCCAGCCCGGCCAGGAGCTGCACATCGCCGGGCCACGAGGCTCGATGGTAGTCCCGGACATCTTCGACAGCTACCTGCTGATCGGCGATGAAACCGCCCTGCCGGCCATCGCCCGGCGCCTGGAGGAGCTGCCCGCCGGCCGCCGGGGCCTGGCGGTGATCGAAATCCAGGATCGTGCCGAACGCCAGGCGCTGCACAGCGCCGCCGAAGTGGAGGTGATCTGGGTCGAACGTGATAGCGGCCAGCAGGATCTGCTCGGTTGCGTACGCGGGCTGCAAGTGCCAGAAGGCCGGCTCTATGCCTGGATCGCCACCGAGAGCAAAGTCTCGCGGCAACTGCGCCGGATTCTGCTCGATGAGCATCGGCTCGACGATGAATTCGTCAAGGCCGTCGGCTACTGGCGCCTGGATACCAGCGAAGAAGAGTAACCCTCACCCGCGACTTTGCGCCGACGCAGGTGCTTGCCACCTGCATCGGCGAATCATTGCTGGCCCGCGCAATGCCGGCGACCGAGCCAGCGGTCCAACCCCAGCAGCACCAGCGATACCAGGACGAACGTCGCCAGCAGTCCCAGGGCATTGAGCACCGCCCGGGGGTAACCCAGCCGATCCACGGCAATGAAGGGATAGGGATACAACCCAAGCAAGTGCCCACGCCATAACAGGTAGGCGAAGTACAAAGTCGGGTAGAGAGTCCACCAAGCCACATGGCGCACGCGCAACTGGCCCTTGGGTACGCAACACCACCAATAGGCCAGGAACAGCAGCGGCATCACATCGTGCAGCAACTCGTCCGCCAGCCATTGCCACCCCAGGGGATGCCACAGGTGCCGCAGCAACAGGTTGTAGGCCAGGCCCACCAATACGATGCTGGCGGCTACCGCACCACTGACCCAGGGTTGGAGCATGAAGGCCTGCCCGCGGGAAACACGCAGGTTCAGGGCGCAGGTCAGCACACTGGCCACCAGGGTATTGCTCAGCACGGTGAAGAAACTGAAGAAGTTCACCAGGCCGCCCAACAAGCTGGCTCCGGCGTCCCAGCGCAGCAGCAGGATCAGGTACAGCTGTACCGTCAGGCCAAACCAGCCAAGGAATGCCGCCACCGCGATCAGGCCACGCCGGCCGGGCGACTCCAGCTGCGATCCGGGCCTCATGCCGTACCTCAGAGCGGGCGCTTGGTGCGTTGCAACTTCACGTAGAGCCGTTCGACCTTTTCCCGGGCCCAAGGCGTCTTGCGCAGGAATGTCAGGCTCGACTTGATGCTCGGATCAGCCTTGAAGCAGCGGATATCGATGCGCTGCGCCAGCCCCGACCATTCGTAGTGCTCAACCAGGGCCTTGAGGATCTGTTCCAGGGTCACGCCATGCAGCGGGTCGGTGTGGGTAACGGTCATGCCAGGCCTTCGAGCGCAGAAAGAAAAGAAGCCGCGCACCTTAGCCGAGGGCCCGCGCCCACGCCAGTGCGCTGAATTAACTGTAGATACCGTCTTGCCCGTTACCGGGCAAGCGCCAATTTCGGGTCATAAGGATGACCCGACTTGAGCACGCCAAATACGATGTGCAGCATCTTGCGCATCACCGCACAGACGATCTGTTTGCCCGCTTTACCCTTGGCGCGCAGCCGCTCTTTCATCGCCATGAGGGGCTCACTCATGTTCATGGCGGTGATGCTGGGTAGGTACAACGCTCGGCGGATACGCCCCGAACCAGCCTTGCTGATCAGCGTGCGGCCCTTGAATTTGCCGGATTCGGCCAACTGCGGATTCAACCCCGCAAACGAGACTACGGCCCGGGCGCTACGAAACTCCTTGAGATCGCCCAGTTCGGCCAGGATCACTGACGCGGTCTTCTCGCCGATACCGTCGATGCTCAACAGCAGATCCCGTTTGCCCCGCAAGTCGGGATCATCGTCGACATGCTGCTTGATCATCTGGCGGGTCTGGACGATGTCTTTTTCGATGTGGCTGATGTGCGACTGGATCGATTCCTGAACCACCGTATCCGCCACTTCCTGGCGATTACGTTCCATCTGCAGCATCTCCTGCAGGTCGTCCAGGCGTCGCAGCAGGACCCGTAGCCGGCGGATCGCCACAGGCTCCGGCGCCCAGGGCGTCAAGGGTGACTCGTGCTTGGCCTGGGCAAAGGCGGCCAGCAACTTGGCGTCCACCTTGTCGGTCTTGTAGTTGATTCCTTCGCTTTTCTTGAAGTAATGGACCCGGGCTGGGTTGACCACGATGACTTCGTAACCCTGGTGGTACAGGTGCTCTGCCAGGGCTTCGTGATAAACGCTGGTGGCTTCCATGACGACCCTGGCGTCGGGCTGCGCATGCAACTTGAGCCACTGGTCGAGCTGGGCGAAGCCCTCGGCATTGTTGGGAATCTTGCCGCGTGTGCGGTACTTGCCGTTGGGCAGAGGCGTGGCGACATCGAATGTGTTCTTGGCGATATCGATCCCGATGACGTTAGACATATTCTCTTCCTCGTATGCGCGGGTTGAGGATCATCCATCACTCGGTCTCAGCCTTGTTGATGCGAGCTACCGTGCGATGCAGGGCTCAGGATACCGTTCGGACTTAGCGAGTGAGGTTGAAGAGGAGGAGCTCAATCTACAGTGCAGGCTCAAGGCCTTAGCCGCTGCCCGGCTTCATTCCTCTTCCTCGATGATCAGTCGAGAACTATCGCGTGTGTAGACGCGATAGTCGAGATACAAGCCGCTGCCGAGGCGCTGCCAAGGTCCGCCCCCTTAGCGATCGACCCGCTCTCCCTTGCTCCAGCGGCCTCTGCACGCCCGGTCGCAGCCTGCGGCAGCGGCTACAGCGAGACTTCTGCCCCCCGCCCCAGGCCGGTTTTTGCAAGCCGATGAAAAGTTCCCGGCTTTTACAAATAAATGAGATGTTATATTGTATCAACACAAGACAATTCTCTCGCACACCGGGCCGCCCCGTGCCCCGCCTGTTTTTCGACCCTATGCGCGCCGCGCAAAGCTTGCCAAGGAACGACCGATGTCCCTTTCAGCCCACCACCCTTCTCGCTCGCTACTGTGGCGCCTGTCGCCGCTGTCCGCTGCCTTGCTGATCGCCACCCAGGCCCACGCCGTGGAGCTGCCACAGCAGGTCATCACCGCCAATCCCCTGGGTAGTACCGAACTGGCCGCCCCCACCACGGTGGTCGAAGGCGACTCGCTGACCCTGGCGCAGAAGGGCAGCCTCGGCGAAACCCTGAACAACCAACCTGGTGTGTCTTCGTCCTACTTCGGCCCCGGCGCCAGCCGCCCGGTGATCCGCGGCCTGGACGGCGATCGCATCCGCATCCTGCGCAACGGCGTCGGTGCCCTGGACGCCTCGTCGCTGTCCTATGACCACGCCGTGCCTCTGGACCCGGTCAACGTTGAGCGCATCGAGATCGTCCGTGGCCCGGCAGCCCTGCTCTATGGCGGCAACGCCATCGGCGGGGTGATCAACAGCTTCGATAACCGCATCCCCACCGAAGCCATCGAGGGCATCCACGGTACCGGCGAGTTGCGCTACGGCGGTGCCGACACCACCCGCAGCAGCGCCGGCAAGCTGGAAGCCGGCAACGGCACCTTCGCCCTGCACCTGGACGCCAACTCACGGCAGTTCAACGATCTGAAGATCCCGGGTTACGCCCGTAGCCGCCATGCTCCGGAAAGCGAAGACGGCAACGGCAAGAAAGGCCGCCTGGGCAACAGCGACGGCCGCCAGGACGGTGGTGCCATCGGTGGGTCCTACACCTGGGACGACGGCTACGCCGGCCTGTCCTACAGCAACTACGACTCCAACTACGGCTCCCCCGCCGAGCAGGACGTGCGCATCCGCATGAAGCAGGACCACTACGCCTTCGCTTCGGAACTGCGCAACCTGCAAGGCCCCTTCAGTTCGCTGAAGTTCAATGCCGGCTATACCGACTACGAACACCGCGAGATCGAAGGCGGCGAAACCGGCACCACCTTCAAGAACAAGGGTTATGAAGCCCGGGTCGAGGCCCGGCACCTGCCCATCGGCCCGCTCGAAGGGGTGGTCGGGGCCCAGTTCAATCGCAACGAATTCTCGGCCCTGGGCGAGGAAGCCTTCGTCCCGAAAACCGATACCAACAGCGGCGCGCTGTTCATCCTCGAAGAGCTGCAAGCCACGGACCGCCTGAAGCTCAGCCTTGGTGGACGCCTGGAACACACGGTCGTGGACCCGGATGGCAAGGGCAACGAACGCTTCGCCCAGGCCGACAAGTCCAGCAGCTTCACCGCCGGCAGCCTGTCCTCGGGCGCGGTCTACACCCTGACTCCGGTCTGGTCCCTGGCCGCCACCCTGGGCTACACCGAACGTGCGCCGACCTTCTACGAGCTGTATGCCAACGGCGCCCACGTCGCCACCGGCACCTACGAAGTGGGCAATGCCAAGCTGTCCAAGGAAAAGGCCGTCTCCAGCGACCTGGCCCTGCGTTTCGACAACGGCGTGCATAAAGGCAGCGTCGGGGTGTTCTACAGCCACTTCTCCAACTACATCGGCCTATTGGGCACGGGGCGTACCCTCAACGATGAAGGCGAAGAAGATCTGTCAGGTCATCCGGAATATACCTACAGCGGAGTACGAGCCCGCTTCACCGGGATCGAAGCCCAGGATCGCTGGACCCTGGGGGAAAACGCTTACGGCAAGTTCGCCCTGGAGCTGTCCGGCGACTACACCCGGGCCAAGAACCTGGACAATGGCCAGGACCTGCCGCGCATCGCCCCCCTGCGCCTGAACAGCGGCCTGCTTTGGGAACTGGACCGCTGGCAGGCCCGGCTGGACGTGCAACACGCCGCCAGCCAAGGCCGGGTACCGGACAACGAGAGCGGCACCGATGGCTACACCACCCTGGGAGCCAGCGCCGGGTACCGCTTCGACATCGGCAGCAGCCAGTGGCTGGCCTTCGTCAAGGGCGAGAACCTGACCAACCAGACCGTGCGCTACGCCAGCTCGATCCTGCGGGATATCGCACCCGCGGCCGGGCGCAGTGTGGAAGTGGGCTTGCGCACTACCTTCTAAGTCCAGGCCAGCCAGCGACCTGCCCGCGGCTCAGCGATAACGCCGCGGGTCGGTGCCGATCAGGCTGGCCAGCTGGGTCAGGGCAAAGCGCAGTTCGTCGCGGGTGGTGGGCGACATCAACACCACCCGCACGTGACGGCAGTTGGCATCGCGCTCCACCTGGAACTGCGTGCCGCTCATCACCAGCACGCCATTGGCCCGGGCCAGGGTGGCGAATTCATCGGCGGTCCAGGGCTGCGGCAAGGTCAACCACAGGTGGTAGCTGTGGGGCTGGGTCCGGAACTCGAAACCGGCGAACACTTCCCGGGCAATCGCCTGGCGCGCCGCCGCCTCGCTGCGCTGGGTCTCTACCAGCTTGCGGTCCAGCCCCTCGACCAGCACATTGCTGGCCAGTTGCGCGGTCAGCGGCGAGGGCATCCACACGCTGCTGCGGACCATCGCGCTCAAGCGCGACAGCAGCTTGGGCGGGCTGTACAAGTAGCCGACCCGCAGGGCCGGCATGATCGCCTTGGACAGGCTGGTGAGGTACACCGAACGCTCCGGCGCATAGGCCGAGAGCGGCTTGATCTGCGGATCGGTGGCGAGAAAACCGTAGATATCATCGTCGACCAGCAAAAAATCGAACTCTTCGGCCAGTGCCGCGATCTGGGCCCGGCGCCCCGGCGACATGATCGCCGTGGTGGGGTTCTGGCAACTGGCGACACACACCAGCAACGCCGGCTTCTCCCGCAGGCACTGCTCGCGCAGGGCTTCGGGCAGTATTCCCTCCTCATCCATGGCCACGCCCTGCAAGCGTCGCTCCAGGCCATGGGCTACCGAGAGGATGCCCGGGTATGCCAGGGACTCGCAGAGCACCAGGTCACCGGCATTGCTCAAGGCGCTGATGGCAACCATCAGCCCGTGCTGGGCGCCGGAGGTGATCACCACTTGCTGCCACTGGGCCTCGGGCAGCGAATGCCGCAGCCACTGCGCCCCGGCCTCGCGGTGGGCGGGATGGCCGCCGTCGGGAGCGTAGTCCAGGGCCCGGCCGAAATCGCTGCTGCGGGCCATGTCCACCAGGGCGCCGCGCAACCAGTACTCCAGGGTTTCGCTGTAGGGCTTGATCAGCGACAGGTCCAGGGCCTCGGACTGGCCCAGGGACAACGACGGCCCGGCTGCACCTTCCACCAGCGCCAACGGCGCGCGCCCCAGCACATAGGTGCCACGCCCCACCTCGCCCTGCACCAGGCCGCGGCGCTGGGCTTCGCCGTAGGCCCGATTGATGGTGCCGGGAGTAACGTTCAGCGTCACCGCCAGCTCGCGCAGGGTCGGCAGGCGCTCACCATCCTTGAGCAGGCCACTGCCGATATCCCGCTGCAGCGCATCGGCGATGGACAGGTAGACCGGCTGGTTGAAGTCGCTTAACTGGGGAACCCACATGGAGGCTGGTGACCATCGGCTGCATTGAAATGCGGCGCAGCATAGCACAGGGCCGCCGCCCACCCGTATATCGACTCAATCGGCAAATTGATTCAATTACCAGGTTCGATCCCTTCCAAATGAATTTTCATCAAAAGTATTCTCAATCAATAAAAACGTTAATAAACAATTATTTATAAGAAAAAATCTACAGCCATTCTCTTCATCAAAGCATTGATTGCATCAAGACAATTGAATCGATTCAATTTTCTGAAATACACTGAAACACGCTTATATCGATCGACTCAATCATCCACCACCCGCCAGTCGAGATGCCATGCACAACCTCAGCAAGGACCTGTCCCTCTCCGCCGTGGTCGCCGGCTTGATCGCCGTGATCATTTCCTACGCCGGCCCCCTGATCATCGTGTTCCAGGCCGCCCGCGAAGCCCATATGCCCGACGACCAGGTGTCCTCCTGGATCTGGGCCATATCCATCGGTAGCGGCCTGACCGGCCTGCTGCTCAGTTGGCGCCTGAAGGTGCCGGTGATCACCGCCTGGTCCACCCCCGGTGCCGCGCTGCTGGTCTCGATGCTACCGACGGTGTCGCTGCCCCAGGCCATTGGCGCCTACATCGTCGCCGCGCTGATCATCGCCGTGCTCGGCCTCAGCGGTGCCTTCGACAAGCTCATGGCGCGCCTACCCAAGGCCATCGCCGCCGCGATGCTGGCGGGCATCCTGTTCCGCTTCGGCGCAGGCCTGTTCACCTCGCTCAGCCTGCAACCGGTACTGGTGCTGGCGATGCTCGCCACCTACCTGCTGGGCAAGCGCTGGTCGCCGCGCTACGCCATCCCCGCCGTGTTGCTGGTGGGCTGCTGCGTGGCCGCAGCCCTGGGCGAATTCAACCTGGGGGCCATCACCCTGGCCGTGGCCGAGCCGATCTTCATCGCCCCGCAGTGGGACTGGCAGGCCATCGTCAATATCGGCCTGCCCCTGGCCCTGGTCACCCTGACCGGACAGTACGTACCCGGCATGGCGGTCATGCGCAGCGCAGGCTACGCCACCCCGGCCCGCTCGATCGTGTCCTGGACCGCCATCACCTCGGCGCTGCTGGCCCCCTTCGGCGCCCACGGCATCAACCTGGCGGCTATCACCGCAGCGATTTGCACCGGCCGCGAAGCCCATGAAGAACCCAACAAGCGCTACATCGCCGGAATCGCCTGCGGCTTGTTCTACCTGCTCATGGGCGTGTTCGGCGCCACCCTGGCCTCGGTCTTCGCCGCCCTGCCCAGGGAGTTGATCGCCGCCCTGGCCGGACTCGCCCTGTTCGGCGCCATCAGCAGCGGTTTGAGCGGTGCCATGGCCGACGACCAGCAGCGTGAAGCAGCGCTGATCACCTTCCTGGTCACCGCCTCGGGCATGAGCTTCCTGGGCCTGGCCGCGGCCTTCTGGGGCTTGATTTTCGGCTTGGTGGCGTACTTCGTCCTGGGCCATACCCGACGCACGCCCGCCCTGGCGCAGGCGACCCCATCACGCTGAGGAGTAAAGCCCGAACGACTGTTACCGATTCCGAAACGGTTCATGTCGATAAAAGCGCTTTCTCTTGCCGAGAGGGCGCTTTATTCTTCGCACCCGAAGCTGAAACGCTTCATCTTTCCTTTTGAAAACAGCGGCCTGGCGCCTCGACCGACAGCGGTCCAGGTCTCGTGCCCTGCCCTTGTTTCGCCTATTCCTAGAAAAAGACCTTATCCGAATGCCTATGCCTCTTTCTCAGCGCGCAAAAGACAGCGCTGTCCTGACGCCAGTCGCCCTCCTCGGCGCCCTGGGTTTTGCCGCTTGCGCCCAAGCCACGCCGGCCTTCGACAGCGACTCGCCCTGGATGCTCGGCGACTGGAACGGCAGCCGCAAGGAACTGGCCGATAAGGGCTACGACTTCAAGATCGACTACGTCGGCGAGATGGGCGCCAACCTGCGCGGCGGTTATGACCACGATCGCACCGCACGCTACAGCGACCAGTTCGCCTTCGGCAGCCACCTGGACCTGCAAAAGATCCTTGGCTGGCACGATGCCGAGTTCCAGCTGACCGTGACCAAGCGCAACGGCGACAACATCAGCAACGACCGGATCAACGACCCGCGGGTCGGCGGCTTCACCTCGGCCCAGGAAGTCTGGGGTCGCGGCCAGACCTGGCGCCTGACCCAGATGTGGTACCAGCAGAAGTTCTTCGACCAGAAGCTGGACATCAAGGCCGGTCGCTTCGGCCAGGGCGAAGACTTCAACAGCTTCCCCTGCGACTTCCAGAACCTGGCGTTCTGCGGCTCGCAAGTGGGCAACTGGGCTGGCAGCGTCTGGTACAACTGGCCAGTCAGCCAGTGGGCCCTGCGCATCAAGTACCACCTGTCCCCCGAGCTCTATGCCCAGGTTGGCGCCTATGAGCAAAACCCTTCGAACCTGGACCGCGACAACGGCTTCAAGCTCAGCGGCAGCGGCACCCAGGGCACCCTGCTGCCGGTGGAGCTGGTCTGGACTCCACGGCTCAATGGCCTGCCCGGGGAATACCGCGCCGGCTATTACTACAGCAGCGCCAAGGCCACCGACGTCTATAAAGATCGCAATGGCCAGCCCGCCGCGCTGACCGGTGAGGCCTACCGCAGCAGTTCGAGCAAGCATGGCCTGTGGCTGGGCGTGCAACAGCAGGTCACCAGCCTGGCCAGCGACCAGTCCCGGGGCCTGAGCCTGTTCGCCAACGTCACCGCCCATGACAAGAAGACCAACGCCATCGACAACTACGTCCAGGCGGGGCTGGTCTACAAGGGGCCATTCGATGCCCGGGCCAAGGACGATATCGGCTTCGCCCTGGCTCGGGTCCACGTCAACCCGGCCTACCGCAAGAACGCCCAGGCCAGCAACCAGGCCCGCGCGCTGTACGACTACGACACCCCAGGCTACCTGCCGCCCCAGGACACCGAGTACAGCGCCGAGCTGTACTACGGCGTACACCTGGCCAACTGGCTGACGGTACGTCCCAACCTGCAGTACATCCGCCATCCAGGAGGCGTGAGCCAAGTGGATGATGCATTGATTGGCGGCATCAAGATCCAGAGTTCGTTCTGAGGCCCGCCGGCAAAAAAAAGCCTTCGGCAAACACTTTCCAGCTGAACCAAGCCCGCGCCTGAACGTCATCTACAGTGAACATGCGCGGGTACATTCTTAACGTCACGGAGAACCACACTATGAGCACAGAGGGCGCTTCGAGCCCGAGCCGCTTGCCACCAAGGCTGCTCGGGATCTTGCTGCTGCTAATGGGCCTGGCCTTACTGGCCGGGGGGATCAAGCTGAGCATGCTCGGCGGCTCGCTGTACTACGTCCTGGCCGGTATCGGCCTGACGCTGACCGGCCTGCTGTTGCTGGCCGGAAAACGCGCGGCACTGGGCCTGTACGCTCTGGTGCTGTTCGCCAGTACCATCTGGTCGCTGTGGGAAATCGGCCTGGACTGGTGGCAACTGGTACCGCGCCTGTCGTTGTGGTTCGCCCTGGGCGTGGTCCTGCTGCTGCCCTGGTTCCGTCGCCCACTGCTGCGCGATGGCCCGGCACCGATGGGCACTGCGGCCCTGAGCGTGGCCGTGGTCCTGGCTGGTGGCGCCGCCATCGGCAGCCAGTTCACCAACCCGGGGGAAATCTCCGGCGACCTGGGCCGCGACAGCGCGGACATGGCCAGCACCGCACCGGCCATACCGGATGGCGACTGGCAGGCCTACGGCCGTACCGAATTCGGTGATCGTTACTCGCCGCTCAAGCAGATCACTCCGGCCAACATCGGCAAGCTGCAGGAAGCCTGGCGCATCCGCACCGGCGACATGCCGACCGCCAAGGACCCGGTGGAGATCACCAACCAGAACACCCCGCTGAAGGTCAACGGCAAGCTCTATGCCTGCACCGCCCACAGCAAGGTGCTGGCACTGGACCCGGATACCGGCAAGGAAATCTGGCGCTTCGACCCACAGATCCAAGGCCCCAATGGTGACGACTTCCGTGGCTGGGCCCACATGACCTGCCGTGGCGTGTCGTACTACGACGAAGCCAACTACCAGAACTCCGACGCCATCAGCCGTCCGGCGACCCTGTCCCCTGCCGGCCAGGCCATCGCCACCAGCTGCCCACGCCGCCTGTTCCTGCCGACCGCCGATGCGCGCCTGATCGCCATCAACGCCGACACCGGCAAGGTCTGCGAAGACTTCGGCAACAAGGGTGCCGTGGACCTCAAGGCCGGTATCGGCTCGTTCACTCCCGGTGGCTACTACTCCACCTCGCCGGCGGCCATTACCCGCAACCTGGTGATCATCGGCGGTCACGTGACCGATAACGAATCGACCAACGAGCCGTCCGGGGTGATCCGCGCCTTCGACGTGCATGACGGCCACCTGGTCTGGAACTGGGACTCGGGCAACCCCGACGAAACCACGCCGCTGCCTGAAGGCAAGACCTACACCCGCAACTCGCCGAACATGTGGTCCCTGGCCAGCGTCGACGAGAAACTGGGCCTGGTCTACCTGCCACTGGGCAACCAGATGCCCGACCAATGGGGCGGCAACCGCACCGCAGGTGCCGAGAAATTCAGCGCCGGCACCGTGGCCCTGGATATCGACACCGGCAAGCTGCGCTGGAACTACCAGTTCACCCACCACGACCTGTGGGACATGGACGTAGGCAGCCAGCCAACCCTGCTGGACATGAAGACTGCGGATGGCATCAAGCCGGCGCTGATCCAACCGACCAAGCAAGGCAGCCTGTATGTGCTGGACCGTCGCGACGGTACCCCGATCGTGCCGATCCGCGAGATCCCAGCCCCGACCGGAGCCGTGGAAGGCGACCACACCGCACCGACCCAGGCCCGTTCGGACCTGAACCTGCTGAACCCGCCTCTGGACGAAAAAGCCATGTGGGGCGCCACTCCATTCGACCAGATGCTGTGCCGCATCCAGTTCAAGGAGCTGCGCTACGACGGCCAGTACACCCCACCATCGGTGCAGGGCAGCCTGATCTATCCGGGTAACGTCGGCGTGTTCAACTGGGGCAGCGTATCGCTGGATCCGGTACGCCAGCTGCTGTTCACCAGCCCGAACTACATGGCCTTCGTGTCCAAGCTGGTACCGCGCGCCGAAGTGGCCGCCGACAGCAAGCGCGAAAGCGAGACCTCGGGCGTGCAACCCAACACCGGCGCTCCCTATGCGGTGATCATGCATCCGTTCATGTCGCCGCTCGGCGTGCCCTGCCAGGCGCCGGCCTGGGGCTACGTCGCCGGTATCGACCTGACCACCAACAAGGTGGTGTGGAAGCACAAGAACGGCACCAGCCGTGACAGCTCGCCGATCCCGATCGGCCTGCCGATGGGCGTGCCGAGCATGGGCGGCTCCATGGTCACCGCCGGTGGCGTGGGCTTCCTCAGCGGTACCCTGGACCAGTACATCCGCGGTTATGACGTGAAGAACGGCAAGGAACTGTGGAAGTCCCGCCTGCCGGCCGGCGGCCAGGCCACGCCGATGAGCTACACCGGCCAGGACGGCAAGCAGTACGTGCTGGTGGTCGTGGGTGGCCACGGCTCCCTGGGCACCAAGATGGGCGACTACATCATTGCCTACAAACTGTCGGAATAAGCCCTGACAGTAACTGAAAAGGCGGCTACCTACGGGTAGCCGCCTTTTTTGTGCCCGCCCTCACATGCCTTCGTGTAACGGCTGCCGCAGAGTCAGAGCTGCTTCGCGTAGCCGCTCGCGGCTGCGTAGGGCCGCAGACCCAGGAAGCCCCTACGGGCCTTGGCGCAGCCTCGCAGGCTCGGCAGCGGCTACAGCCATGGGTGTTGAAAAGTCCTACAGCTCACAGAGAACAGCATCACCTTGTTCCCTGCGGCCGCCTGCCTTTAAGGTCGGCAGAATCACCGGGCAGGCCCCAGGCAATGGACGACGACACCGCACACTCCTCAAGGCGCTTCATGCCCCTCACTGGCAACGACTACGACATCCCCGCCCTGCTGGTGGATACCCAGGCTCCGCTGGATGCCCTGCACGAAGCGGCCATCCACCGTATCCGTGCCGCGACCCAACTGCTGGAAAGCATTGCCAGCCAGGACCATCTCGGTGGCAATCCGCAATTACTCCAGGACTTCGCCCAACTGTGCATCATTCCCTTGCGTGATGGCTGCGACCTGCTGGATGTGCTGGGCCGCCGCCTGCAGGAACAACTGGCCGAATGACCCTACCAACTCGGGTAATTGCAAAGGGACATTAGCCCATCTGTGCTAATCGACCCTCCCCGACCCCGGCGCTATAGTTGCGGCCAACCACCTCGTTCCCACCAACACTGCCATCCTGCGGTGCGGGGGACGGCTGCGCCGTGGAAAGAAACTACAACACCAAGGAAGCGTCATCATGAAACTCCATTCCAACATCCGCTCCATCACCCTGCTCAGCGGACTGGTGCTGGCCCTCGCCGGTTGCGCCGTTGCCAAGCCCAGCAACGACGACCTGAGAAACCGTGCCCAACTCACCATTGGCAAGAACGTGACCAGCGTCTCGAACGTGCGCAACGACAATACCCAGACCTACTTCACCGCCAACACCAGCGCCGGTGGCTACAACTGCGTACTGCCCTCCGGCGGCATGATTGCCTTTGCCAGCATGGGTGGCCTGGTTTCGATGCCCGCCGAGTGCAACAAGGAATAAAGCGGCCACCCCGGAAACTCGCGACGAGCCCCGACACAGGGCTATGCCGCGCGAACGCACGACTCCCTGCAAAGGTCCCGCCGTCATGACATCCCGCCTAATCATGGTCACCGGTACGGTGCTGCTCGCCTGTGCCCTGAGCGCCTGCGCCCCGCGCCAGGGACGAACCCTGGACGAATACCCATCGGTGAAGATCCCCACCGTGCAATACCCCGACGTCCCCTTCGACACCCAGGCCGCACGCGCGGCCCTGCAACCGGGCACGGCCACCCTCACTGGCAAGTTCTGCATCGTCGGCAACGACGGCATCGAGGACAGCCGCGACGTCAAGATCTATCTCTACCCGGTCACCCCGCACCTGCAGGCCTGGCACAAGTTGCGCGCGTCCCAACCCGAAGGCGCACCGGTGAGCATGGTCCCCGAGGCCGTGGCCGTGCACCGGGTAACCCGGACCAACGACGACGGCATCTTCCAGTTCACCGGCCTGCAACCGGGCCGGTACTTCGTCCAGGGCCAGGACATGGTGTACGGCACCAGCCGCTGGAACGAGTACGTGGGCACTGGCCAGAGCAACACCAACTATGGGCCGGTGACCACTCACTACTACACCGAGCGCAGCTCGATCTCTTCGTACTCGGGCATGCTGGATGACTTCGTCGAACTCGCCAGTGGCGAGAACAAGAAGCTGACCATGACCAACTACCCCCTGCTCATCCCGTGCCGGACCTGGTAGCGGCTCCTGCCACCGCGCTCTTTTGAGGGGACGCCATCGGCGTCTCGCGCAGGGCGCGCAAGGTGGCGCGCAGTTCCACCGGCCGCACTGGCTTGGACAGGATGGCGATGTTGCGATCATGCAGCGCGGCGTGGATCTTCTCGATATCGTGGCCGGTGATGATCAGCGCCGGCACTTCCCAGCCCCGCTGATGGCGGATGTTGTCGATGCACTCGATGCCCGAGAGCCGGGTGCCCAGGTCATAGTCGGCGACGATGATGTCGCAATCGGTCACCAGGTCCTCGGCCGACGCCTCGGCCTGGACCACACACCCCCAACGCTCCAATAGCGCCGAGGTCGCCAGCAGCACGTTGCGGTCATCTTCCACCAGGCAAACCCGCAACCCGCTCAGCAGGCCGTTCTGCAGCGCCTCGTCAGGGCGGCGCAATTGCTGCGGCGCGGCCGGTTGCAGGCCCGACAGGGTCACGCTGGTGCCGTGGTCGACCCGCGAGCGCAAGCGTACCTCCAGGTCCACCAGTTGCCCCAGGCGCTTGACGATGGACAACCCCAGGCCCACGCCCTCGACATCCTTGTCGCGCAATTGGCGGACCCGGTAGAACTCTTCGAAGATCCGCGGCAGGTGCTCTTCGGCGATACCGCGCCCACGGTCATGGATCTCGATGGCCAGGCCCTGGCCACGGCGGCGCACACCAATCAGCACGGGCCCCTGCGGTGCGTACTTGAAGCAATTGGACAAGACGTTCTGCACCATGGTGGCCAGCAGCCCTGGGTCGATGCGCACCCAATGGTTGCAGGGCCGAAGCCGCAGCTCGACCCCGGCCCAGCGCGCCGCTTCGGCGTTCTGGCGTACCAGGTCGCGCAGCAACTGCCCCAGGTGCACGGTTTCGTACTTGGGCTGCACGCGCCCGTTGTCCAGGGTGTAGAGGTCGAGGATCGAGCGGAACAACTGCGACACGTTGAGCAGCGAACGGTCGATGTTGTCCACCAGCCGCCGCTCCTCCTGGCCCAGGTCGGCCTCGCGCAGGCAGGCGGTGAACAGGCCGATGGAGTGGATCGGCTGGCGCAGGTCATGGCTGGCCTGGGCCAAAAAACGCGATTTTTCCAGGTTGGCGGCAATGGCTTGCTCGGAGGCCAGCCGGGTGCGCTTGAGCAGGATATGGGCATAGACCGGGATCACCGTACTGGTGACCATCAGCATCAGCACCATGTAGGGCTGGCTTTGCCAGTACGGGGTCAGCAGGTAGACCATGAACAGCGCGAACAACGCCAGTACCGTGGCGATGGCCAGGTAGCGCGAGCCGAAACGCATGCCGTTGCCCAGGTTGACCCAGACCATCACCGCATAGATGGGCAGCGCGCCCTCGCCGCCCATCACCAGGCCGAAGCAGGTGCCGGTGTAGTCATAGACCATCCCAAAAACCCGCCGGATCGGGTAATGGCCGGGCCAGCGGGCAATGGCCAGGCGCAGGCCGATGGAAACCAGGGTGAAGACGATGATGTAGATGATCACCGGCAAGTAGATGTAGAAATCCTGCCCCGGCAGGCAACTGGTCACGGTGACATAGACCAGCGCGCAACTGGCCACGATGATGCGTAGCGTGGCCTGGTCGAGTTCGCTGTCCTTCTCTGCTTTCATCCAATCACCTCCTTGTGCAATCCGCCGGTTTGCGTGGTCCTACCTGAAGACATGGGGTACCGGACACGACCAGTGGGCAGGTACAGTGCCGGACCGCCAAGGTAGCATGCCCCCAGGACTGTATGTTTCAAGGAGTTTCAAGACATGACATGCCGGATCATCGTCGCTGACGACCACCCACTGTTCCGCGAGGGGATGCGCAGTACCATCCAACGCCTGCTACCCGAAGCCGTGCTCGAAGAAGCCGGTGACCTGGCAGCGGTACTCGCCCTCGCCCAGACCGGCGAGGAGCCGGATTCATTGATCCTCGACCTGCGTTTTCCCGGGCTGACCTCGATCGGCATGATCACCGATTTGCGCCTGCAACTGCCCCGGACCTCGATCATCGTGGTGTCGATGATCGACAATCAGGACCTGATCAGCGAAGTGATGGCCGCGGGAGCCGACGGATTCATCGGCAAGAACATCTGCCCGGAGGAAATCGCCCAGGCGATCCTGGATATCCGCCAGGGGGAAGTCGTGGTCAAGTACGCCCCCGCAGGCCTGCTGCTGCCCCTGGATGTCTGCTCCGAGATCAGCTCGCTGACCACTCGCCAACAGGAGGTGCTACGCCTGATTGCCCAGGGCAAGACCAACAAGGAGATCGCTCGCGAGCTGGATATCTCGCCGTTCACCGTGCGTATCCATGTCTCGTCCCTGTTGCACACCCTGAAAGTGCCATCCCGGGCCGCGGCGGCAGTGAAGTTCGCCGGAAACTGGTAGCCCCGCCGGGGAGCATTGCCCATGGCATCCGCTACTCACTCTCCACACCGCAACCCGCTCCACAGGAACCGCACATGAATCGCGATGTACCCCAGGATCCGTTCGAACAGTTGCAATACTGGATCGGCGACTCGCAAGCCAGCAACTGGAACGAATACATCACCGAACAGGTAGGCAGGGGCGTGCTACGGGTCTTTACTCCTGAACAATGGCAGCGACTGGAGGCCATTCTCCTGTCCCAGCCCGAATACTGGCAGCAACGCTGTACTGTCTCCCTGGGTGAACTGCGCAGCCCGGTGGCCATCGACTTGCTCAAGCGCCTGCTGGCTGATTCGACCTACCTGGATGTACGAATCCTGGCGATCTATGAACTGGACTGGGCGGAAACAACGATCGAGCGCCGCTATGCACCCTGCATCCAGCAAGTCATGGACGGCCTCGCCGAAGACCAGATCGAGCCCGAACTGCACAGGCTGCTGGCCAAGGCTCAAGCCGCAACCTGCTGACCCCCGGTCGCGAGCTTCCCGGATCGACCATCGCCCTCAGCCCGGGACCCTGGATTTGAGCAGCCAGTGCTCGAAAGCCTCGGTCGACAAGGGGCGACTGATCAGGTAGCCCTGCACCGTATCGCACCCCCAGCTTTCCAGCAGTTTCAGGCAGTGTTCGAACTCCACGCCTTCGGCCACGACCTTGAGCCCCAGCTTGTGGCTCATTTCGATGGTCGAACGCACGATCACCGCATCGCCGCTGGTTTCGTCCAGGTTGCGAATGAACGACTGGTCGATCTTCAGCTCCTGTACCGGCAAGCGTTGCAATTGCGCCAGGGACGAATAGCCGGTGCCGAAATCATCCACCGACAAGCTGATACCGCAACCACGCAAGCGCTGGAGCACCGCCAACGCCTGCTCCGGATGGCGCATGATGGTGCTCTCGGTAATCTCGAACACCAATTGCTCGGCCGCGACCTGGTGGCGCTCCAGGCACTGGCTGACCCGGTCCTCCAGGCCATCGTCCTCCAGGTCCCTGGCAGAAATGTTCAATGACAGGCGTACCGGCAAGGCCCGGCGATTCCACTGCGCCAACTGCTGGATACAAGCCTCGATCACCCAGGAGGTCAGGCTGTGCATGCTGCCGGTGCGCTCGGCCAGGGGGATGAACTCGGCCGGCGATACCACGCCAAACACGGGGTGCTGCCAGCGCAACAGGGCCTCGGCCTGGTGCAGGTAGTCCCGGCGCAGGTCCAGCTTGGGCTGGTAGTGCAGAAACAGCTCGCCCTCGGCCGCGGCACGGCGTAAATCGCGAATCAGGCTGATCTGCCGTTGGTGGGCCAGGTCGCGATCCTGTTGATAGACCTGCAAGTAGCCAGGCTTTAGCGAAGCATCATGCCGGGCGATGGCCGCGCGGCTGATCAGTTCCTCGGCCGATTGACCGTCGGCCGGATACACCGCCACGCCTACGCAGATCTGCAGGCGAACCTCATCGCCCTGGATCAACTGCGGCCGGCTCAGCAGGGCATGCAGCCGGTCGGCCATGGCAATGGCGCCGTTGAGCTCGGTGTTCTCCAGCAACAGGAGAAACTCGCTGGAGGTAATACGCGCAGCGGTATCCCCCTGGGACAGCACCTCCCGCAGCCGCCAGCTGAGCTCGCCCATCATCTGCTCCAGGCCTTCGGTCCCGAAGCCCTCGTTGATCGCCCGGTAGTTATCCACCCCCAGGTACAGCAACACCACGTTTCGCCGTTCGGCAATGGCCTTGCTCAGGCGCTCGATGGCCAGCGCCCGGTTGGGCAAGCCGGTCTGGGGGTCATGCAGGGCGTTGTGGGCCAACTGTCGCTCGCGGGTAGCGATCGCACTCTGCATGGCGTTGAAGGCATCGGTGAGCACTCCGAACTCGTCGCTGCGCTTGATCGCCACCGGTGCCTGGTAGTTGCCCGCGCCAATGCGCCGGGCAGCCAGGGCCAGGTCCTCCAGGGGCCGGGCCACCCAACGCGCCATCAGCAATGCGCCGACCAGGGACCCCGCCAGCGCCACCACGGCAATCCACAAGAACTCCTTGTCCAACGGGGCGAAGGCCTCCAGGGCCTGCTCCATGGGGCTTTGCAGCAGGGCCATGACCCGCGGGTCGTCTTCACCGCCAGTGTTGGCCAGTTGCAGCGCCTGGTTGAGAAAGCGCTGACCATGGATTTCACTCAGTTGCGGCAGCGGCTGCCACAACGAGTCACGCAGGATGTTGATGATCGCCGACCACAAGGACTCCGGCTGGGTACTGAACAACTCTCCGGCGTTCTGCCCATCGACCGCCAGGAACGACACCTCCAGGTTGCTCATCGAGCGCAGTTCCAGAGCGAAGTTTTCATCCATGGGAAACCCCATCACCACCCGGGCGATCGGCAGCGACTCCAGCACCTCGCCTTGCACCAGGAGATAGGGACGGCCCTGGATCGACACCAAGAGCATGTGGATGTCGTGCCGCAGGGCCCGGCGCAAGGCCTGGTCGTAGGGAAAGGGTTGGTCCCGGGAGATGGCCGGCAGCGTGCTGGCGACGACCTGGCCCTCGGGGCTGAGCACGAACATCTCGCTGGAACGGATACCACCGCGATGCCGGGCCAGGGCAGCGAGAATGTCCACGGGTTTGCCACTGACCACAGCACGGCGGAACTCCGAGTCCACCACCAGCCAATCGACACCGTATTGCAGGGTGCGGCCCCGCAGGTCCAGCAAGCGCTCGAAGACCCGGGTACCGGTCTTCAATTGCAGTTGTGCCTGTCGTTCCACCGCCTGGGTAGTCGCGGTCTTGACGGCAAAATACACCGCAGCGACCAGCACCAGCAGTAACAGCGCCAAGACCCCGACAATTCTTGCCTGGAAGGTTCGGCGCCACCTCATATCGCCACTCTCGACCGTTCCGCTTGCAAGCTCCCCCTTGAGCACGGCGTTACGGGCGACAGCCGTTGGGAGCGGAGAAATCCGTTCTTCATACCCATCCCTCTGAAGCGCTGGAGGCAAAAGTCAAAAAAATGGCATCTTTATTCCGTCGTTGCGGATACTCAGATTTATCTGCCGATCATAGAAGATCGCGCAGTATAACTGGTGATCTTGCAGTCATTTTATTGACAACCAATACCGGGAAAATGCTGCACCCTTGACGATGCCGGTTGTCCAGGCCGGCTGAAAAAGGCCAGGCCAAAGAACCGGGCAGCTGCGACCCTGTTCGCCGTGCCCCCATTGAAACCCGTCATGACCTGCCCCATCTAACCTGCATAGCCCATCGTGCAGGAGTCTCCATGAGCGACCAGCAAGAATTTCCCGAGGATCCACGCGACTACGTCGATCCGGAAGACACCGAACAGTCGGCCGCCCATGGCACCGGCCTGGCCCTGCCAGGGCAGGCCCTCCCGGACAAGGTCTACATCATCCCGATCCACAACCGGCCGTTCTTCCCGGCCCAGGTCTTGCCAGTCATCGTCAATGAAGAGCCCTGGGCCGAGACCCTGGAGCTGGTGAGCAAATCCGAACATCACTCCCTTGCCCTGTTCTTCATGGACACCCCCCAGGAAGATCCACGGCATTTCGACACTTCGGCACTGCCGGAGTACGGCACCCTGGTCAAGGTCCACCACGCCAGCCGCGAGAACGGCAAGCTGCAATTCGTCGCCCAGGGCCTGACCCGGGTGCGCGTGCGCACCTGGCTCAAGCACCATCGCCCGCCCTACCTGGTGGAAGTGGAGTACCCGCGCCAACCGGCCGAGCCCACCGACGAGGTCAAGGCCTACGGCATGGCCCTGATCAACGCGATCAAGGAGCTGCTGCCGCTCAACCCGCTGTACAGCGAAGAGCTGAAGAACTACCTCAATCGCTTCAGCCCCAACGACCCATCGCCCCTGACCGACTTCGCCGCCGCCCTGACCTCCGCCACCGGCAACGAGTTGCAGGAAGTACTCGACTGCGTGCCCATGCTCAAGCGCATGGAGAAAGTCCTGCCGATGCTGCGCAAGGAAGTGGAAGTCGCGCGCCTGCAGAAAGAGATTTCCGCCGAGGTCAACCGCAAGATCGGCGAGCACCAGCGCGAGTTCTTCCTCAAGGAACAGCTCAAGGTGATCCAGCAGGAACTGGGGCTGACCAAGGACGATCGCAGCGCCGACCTGGAACAGTTCGAGCAGCGCCTGCAGGGCAAGGTCCTGCCGCCCCAGGCACAGAAACGCATCACCGAGGAAATGAACAAGCTGTCGATCCTCGAGACCGGCTCGCCGGAATATGCGGTCACCCGCAACTACCTGGAGTGGGCCACCGCCGTGCCCTGGGGCATCTATGGCGAGGACAAGCTCGACCTCAAGCACGCGCGCAAGGTACTGGACCAGCACCACGCCGGCCTGGACGACATCAAGAACCGCATTCTCGAGTTCCTCGCCGTGGGTGCCTACAAGGGCGAGATCAGCGGCTCCATCGTGCTGTTGGTGGGCCCGCCCGGCGTCGGCAAGACCAGCGTCGGCAAATCCATCGCCGAATCCCTGGGCCGGCCGTTCTTCCGCTTCAGCGTTGGCGGCATGCGCGATGAGGCCGAGATCAAGGGCCACCGCCGCACCTACATCGGCGCCCAGCCGGGCAAGCTGGTGCAGGCCCTCAAGGAAGTGGAGGTGATGAACCCGGTGATCATGCTCGACGAGATCGACAAGATGGGCCAGAGCTACCAGGGCGACCCGGCTTCGGCACTGCTGGAGACCCTCGACCCGGAGCAGAACGTCGACTTCCTCGACCATTACCTGGACCTGCGCATGGACCTGTCCAAGGTCCTGTTCGTGTGCACCGCCAACACCCTGGACGCCATCCCCGGACCGCTGCTGGACCGCATGGAAGTGATTCGCCTGTCGGGCTACATCACCGAGGAAAAACTCGCCATCGCCAAGCGCCACCTGTGGCCCAAGCAATTGCACAAGGCCGGCGTCGCCAAGTCCAGCCTGAGCATCAGCGACAACGCCCTGCGCACGGTGATCGACGGCTACGCCCGCGAGGCCGGGGTGCGCCAGCTGGAGAAACAACTGGGCAAGCTGGTGCGCAAGGCCGTGGTGCGGCTGCTGGACGAACCCGAGGCGCGGATCAAGATCGGCCCCAAGGACCTGGAAGCCTCCCTGGGCATGCCGGTGTTCCGCAACGAGCAGGTGCTGAGCGGGGTCGGGGTCATCACCGGCCTGGCCTGGACCAGCATGGGCGGCGCCACCTTGCCCATCGAGGCCACGCGCATCCACACCCACAACCGCGGCTTCAAGCTCACCGGCCAGTTGGGCGATGTGATGAAGGAGTCGGCGGAGATCGCCTACAGCTACGTCAGCTCGCACCTGAAGCAGTTCGGCGGCGACAGCAAGTTCTTCGACGAAGCCTTCGTCCACCTGCACGTACCCGAGGGCGCCACGCCCAAGGACGGCCCCAGCGCCGGGGTGACCATGGCCAGCGCGTTGCTGTCCCTGGCACGTAACCAGCCGCCGAAGAAAGGCGTGGCCATGACCGGCGAGCTGACCCTCACCGGCCACGTGCTGCCCATTGGCGGGGTGCGCGAGAAGGTAATCGCCGCACGCCGGCAGAAGATCCACGAACTGATCCTGCCGGAGCCCAACCGCGGGCACTTCGAAGAGTTGCCGGACTACCTCAAGGAAGGCATCACCGTGCATTTCGCCAAACGCTTCTCTGACGTCGCCAAGGTGCTGTTCTAACCCGGGATCAGTAGGAGCCGGGCTTGCCCGCGATGGACACAATGCGTAGTACCTGGCGTACTGCGCCATCGTTCATCGCGAGCCAGCTTCGCTCCTGCAACGGCCTGCCACACATTGCTCCATCTTCAGTTATGCTCGCCGTTCGTCATGAACGATCGGAGCTTCCTGACCCATGCCCACCACTCGCTTGCTCGCCCTGCTCAGCTTTGCCCTGTTGGCCGCCTGCGCCAGCCAACCCAAGCAAAACGTCACCGTGGAGAAGCAGAGCGAATGCCCGCTGCAACTGCACGAGGGGCAGAACCTGACCGTCACTCTGCCGAGCAACCCCACCACGGGTTACCGCTGGGCGATCCAGGACTCGGCCGGCGGCATCCTGCGCAAGGTCAGCCCCGAGGTCTACAGCAATCCGGAAGACACCGGCCTGGTCGGCAGTGGCGGCTTCTCGACCTGGCGCTTCCAGGCCTTCGCCAAAGGCACGGGCCGCCTGCTGCTGACCTACCAGCAGCCTTGGGCACCGGAGGAAGCGCCGGTCAAGGCCTTCGACTGCTCGATCACGGTCAATTGACATGGGCTGGCTAATCCTTGCGCTGATGGGCGCCGCGACCTTCATCTACGGCACCGCTATACATGCCACCCTGCTGTGCCTGCTGGTCAAGCCCCTGCCGGTGCTGGCCCTGCTGGGCTGGCTGCATGATGCGCCGCCTGGCGACTACCGGCGCTGGATCATCATTGGCCTGCTGTTCTCGGTCCTGGGCGATATCCTGCTGGCCTGGCCCATGGACCTGTTCGTGTTCGGCCTGGGCGCCTTCCTGGTGGCCCACTTGGCTTACCTCAAGGCCTACCTCAGTGATTGCCGGCGCCCAGCGCTGCTGCCACTGCTGCTGGCGCTGGCCATCGGCGCGACCCTGTTGGGCATCCTGATTTCCCATGGCCTGGGTCCATTGCTGGTGCCGGTGATCGTCTATGCCCTGACCATCAGCGCCATGCTCTGGCGGGCCCTGGCACGGCTGGGCACAGCAGTACCCAAGCGTTCGGCGGCCCTGGCCGCACTCGGCGCCTTGAGCTTCGCCTTCTCCGATAGCCTGATCGGCCTGAGCCGCTTCGTCGGGGCCTTCGCCGCCGCGCCCTACCTGATCATCATTTTCTACTGGCTGGGCCAGTGGGGCATCGCCGCTTCGGCCTTCAGCCAGAAGCCGCGCTAGCCGCGCAGGGGCGACACCCGGTGTCGCCCCCGGTCCCCCAGGCCTTATCGCAACGGGCCGCAGCGGCTACAATGCCGCCCCTCTTTTTTATCGCCAGCACCGGAACCGCCGTGAGCAAAGAACCCGATCGCCTATTCGCCCAGCCTCTGGCCCAAGTGCCCGACTTCGCCTTCAACGAAGATGTGGTGCGAGTCTTCCCGGACATGATCAAGCGCTCGGTACCCGGCTACCCGACCATCGTCGAGAACCTCGGGGTCCTGGCGGCGCAGTTCGCCCAGCCCAACAGCGTGCTCTACGACCTCGGCGCCTCCCTCGGAGCGGTGACCCAGGCCCTGCGTCGCCATGTGCGCAGCGACGGCTGCCGGGTGATCGCCGTGGACAACTCGGCGGCCATGGTCGAGCGCTGCCGGGAGTACCTCAACGGCCAGGACTCGATGTTCCAGGAGTTGCTGCCCGTGCAGGTGATCGAGGGTGACATCCTGGCCCTGGACTTCCAGCCGGCCTCGGTGGTGGCGATGAACTTCACCTTGCAGTTCATCGCCCCTGAACAGCGCCAGGCACTGCTGACGCGCATCCGTCAGGCACTGCTGCCCGGCGGCGCCCTGATCCTCTCGGAAAAGCTGCGCTTCAACGACGCCCAGGAGCATGAGCTGCTCACCGACCTGCACGTCGCCTTCAAGCGCGCCAACGGCTACAGCGAGTTGGAGATCGCCCAGAAACGCAGTGCCATCGAGAATGTCATGAAGCCCGACAGCCTCGAGGAACACCGCGAGCGCCTGCTGGCCGCCGGTTTCTCGAAAGTCGTGCCGTGGTTCCAATGTCTTAACTTTGCTTCGTTGATTGCCCTGCCATGATCGATCTATCCCCCCTGGCCCGCCATCTGGTGGGCACTCCCCTGGCCGTCTGGGCCCAGGGCCTGCAAGCGCAACTCGATGCCAAGATGGAAAAGGGCCATGGCGACCTGGCCCGCTGGCAAAGTGCCCTGGACGCCCTGCCGGACGTGCGCCCCAGTAAAATCGACTTGCTCAACGGCCTGGTCCTGGACACTGATTGCGACACCGCGACCCGCGAGCGGATGCGCACTGCCCTGATGGGCCTGAGCCCTTGGCGCAAGGGCCCGTTCGACCTGTTCGGCGTGCATGTGGATACCGAATGGCGCTCGGACTGGAAGTGGTCGCGGGTCGCGCCGCACCTTGACCTGCAAGGCAAGCGCATCCTCGATGTCGGTTGCGGCAATGGCTACTACATGTGGCGCATGCTCGGCGCTGGCGCCGACAGCGTGATCGGCGTCGATCCGAATTGGCTGTTCTTCTGCCAGTTCCAGGCGGTGCAGCGCTACCTGGAACAACCCAAGGCCTGGCACCTGCCGTTCCCCTTCGAGGACCTGCCGTCGAATCTCGAAGGGTTCGACACCGTGTTCTCCATGGGGGTGTTCTACCACCGCCGCTCGCCCATCGAGCACCTGCTGGCGCTCAAGGACTGCCTGGTCAAGGGGGGCGAACTGGTGCTGGAGACCCTGGTGGTCGAAGGCGACCAGCAGCAGGTACTGGTGCCGGAAGACCGCTACGCACAGATGCGCAACGTGTGGTTCCTGCCGTCGGTACCGGCCCTGGAGCTGTGGCTGCGGCGCGCCGGGTTCAGCGACGTGCGCTGCGTGGATGTCAGCCTGACCAGCGTGCAGGAACAGCGGGCCACCGAGTGGATGAAGTACCAGTCCCTGAGCGACTTCCTCGACCCCGACGACCACAGCAAGACCATCGAAGGCCTGCCGGCGCCGATGCGCGCCGTGATCGTCGCCAGGAAATGAATCCCCCGTATCCATAGGATGCGAGACTGGCCCGCGATAGCGATATCGAACATCAAGCCCGATTCAAGGTGAGCATGCCCGGGCTGATGTCATCGCGAGCAAGCTTCGCTCCTGCAGGAGTGGTGTTCAGTCGCGGCTGGCCCGCCGCGCCTTGAAGAACTCGCTGAGCACCGTGCCGCACTCCTCGGCCAGTACCCCGCCCTCGTACAGCACCCGGTGGTTGAGAAACCCCTGGGTGAAGAACTGTCCCTGGCTCTGCACGATGCCCGCCTTGGGCTCCAAAGCACCGTAGACCACCCGCGCGATGCGCGAATGGACGATCAGCCCGGCACACATGCTGCAGGGCTCCAGGGTGACGTACAGGGTACTGCCCGGCAGGCGGTAGTTGCTCACTGCCTGGGCCGCGGCGCGAATGGCCACCATCTCGGCATGGGCGCTGGGGTCGCTACCGCTGATCGGGCAGTTGTAGCCGCGACCGATGACCTGCCCATCGAGCACCAGCACCGCACCCACGGGAACCTCCCCGAGGGCGGCCCCCTGGGTAGCCAGGGCCAGGGCCTCGCGCATGAACTCCTGGTCGCGGCTGCGATCGATGATCGACGCCGGGCGAATCTGGCGCATCACACCACCTCGATCGCGGCCATCAGGCCGGTTTCCATGTGGTCGATCACATGGCAATGGAACATCCAGGTGCCCGGGTTATCGGCCACCAGCGCCACCTGGGCGCGTTCGTTCTTGCCCAGCAGGTAGGTGTCGGTGAACCAGGGCTCGACGATCTTGCGGCGATTGGAAGCGATCACCTTGAAGCTCATGCCGTGCAGGTGGATCGGGTGCTGGTACTGGGTCATGTTCTTGAGTTCGAAGATGTAGCTCTTGCCCTTCTTCAAGGTGGCGATCGGGCGATCGGCGCAGGTCTTGTCGGTGATATCCCAGGCCTGGCCGTTGATCTGCCACAGGCTCGGCGGCTTGCCATTCTCGGTATTCACCGAGACCTTGCCGGCCCACTCGAAATTGAAGTTGAGCTTCTCGGCCTTTTCCAGGTCAGGTTCGGCGATGGGGTTGGCCGGCAGCGCCTTGGGCCAGTCGCCCGGGGCTTCGCTGCTGGCTACCGAGCGCAGAGTGCCCAGGCGCACGAAACCATCGCGCAGGGAAATCTCCTCGCCCGCCTCGGGAATGCGAATGGCCAGGCAGATGCGCATGCCCGGTCCCAGCCAATAATCGTCGTCCAGCGGGCGCGGGGTGATCGGGTTGCCGTCGAGGGCGTAGATCATCGCCTCGCAGTTGCCCTTGAGGTTCAGGCGATAGGTCCAGGTGTTGTCCAGGTTCAGCAGGCGCACCCGCACCACCTGCCCGGCCGGCAGCTCGGTCACCGCCTCGGCCTGGCCGTTGATGGTGATCAGGCGCCCCGCGGTGCCATTGCGCGCGGCCTCGCGCGGTACGCTGAAGGGCATCCAGGCGCCCTGCTCGTCCACGTGCCAGGTCTTCAGGCTCAGGGTGCGCTCATGCTTGAAGCCGGTCGGCTCGCGCTCCTCGACGATCAGCGGGCCCACCAGCCCCCGCCCCAGCTCTTCGGAGCTGCTGACGTGGGGGTGGTACCAGTAGCTGCCGGCATCCGGCACGCGGAATTTGTAGTCGAAGAATTCGCCCGGCTTGACCGGCAGTTGCGAGACGTAGGGCACGCCGTCCATTTCCAGCGGCAGGCGGATGCCGTGCCAATGAATGGTGGTTTCTACCGGCAGGTGGTTGATGAAACGCACCCGCAACCAGGTGCCCTGGCGAACCCGCAATTCTGTGCCCGGCGCCGACGGCCCGAAAGCCCAGGCCTGGGTCTTGAAACCCGCTACCAGTTCGACATCCAACGGAGCGGCGATCAGCTCGTAGTCGTGCCCGGCATTGTCGTCCGCAACCTTGCCCAGCCAGTATCGCGACGCACCGCCGGCGCCCACGCCAACCACCACCAGACCGGCCAGACCACCGAGTATTTGTCGACGGGTAAAGGACATGGACTCAACTACCTCACGTATCTGCCGCGGACCCGGGCCCGCAAAAAGGCGAATACGATACACCCGCAGTTGAGAAACAGTAAGGCCGGCGCGGCGACGGGACGCAGATGCAGGGCCGTGGCTGCGCTCAGTCGCGCAACCCCAACAACAGGTGCACCACGCCGCCCGCCAGGGGCATCACCGCCGGCACCCCTGCCCTTTGCAGGGCAGTGCTGTCGAGCAATTGCGGGTCATGCAGCTCCAGGCGCAACCGGGTCAGGGCCAGCCATTGCTGGCTCTTGATATTGGCATGTCCGCCCAATGCCGCCAGCGTCGGTTCATCCAGGGCATGACCTCCAGCCTTGGGCGCTTTCGGCTGGTCGGGCACCAGGTCCGGGGTCAGGGCTTTCCAGAACGCCCGCTGTAGTTTCTCGAACATCTTCAGTTCTCCAGGACCGGTGAGTGAGCAGCAAGCGGCTGGCGGTGCAGGCATTCACGCACCTGGGCAGCATCCTCCAGATCGACGATACGCGCGGCCAGCGCCTGGCACTGGACCAGGTCCAGCTCCCGCACCCGGGCCTTGATGGCCGGGATCAGCGGCACGCTCACCGACAACTCATCCACCCCCAGGCCCAGCAACAGCGGCACCGCAAGGGTTTCAGAAGCCAGCGCACCGCACACACCGACCCACTTGCCGTGGGCATGGGCAGCCCGGACCGTGGTGGCGATCAGGCGCAGCACCGCCGGGTGGAAGCTGTCGGCCTGGCTGGCCAGGCGCGGGTGATCGCGGTCCATGGCCAGGGTGTACTGGGTCAGGTCGTTGGTACCGATGGAGAAGAAATCCACCTCCGGGGCAAAGCGATCCGCCAGCAACGCCGCCGACGGTACCTCGATCATGATTCCCAGCTTGGGCGATTGCGCGAGCCCCAGGGCCTGGACCTCCTGCTCCAGCAACTGGCGCGCCTGGCGCAGCTCCGCGAGCTGGCTGACCATCGGCAACATGATGTGCAAGCGGGCCTGCCCGGCACTGGCCAGGATCGCCCGGAATTGCTCCTGCAACAGCTCCGGACGCGCCAGGCACAGGCGAATGCCGCGCAGGCCGAGAAAGGGGTTGGCCTCGCTGTCCATCGGTACATAGGCCAGGGGTTTGTCGCCGCCCACATCCAGGGTCCGCACCACCAGGTTGCGTTCGGGCCCCAGGGCCTGGGCGATGGCCTGATAAGTAGCTGCCTGTTCCTGCGGGCTCGGCGCCTGGGTACGGTCCTGGTAGAGAAACTCCGAACGCAACAGGCCGACACCATCGCCCCCCAGGCTGACGGCCTGCTCGGCCTCCGCCAGGCAGGCAATGTTGGCCGTGACCTCAAGGTGATGACCATCGAGGGTTACCGCCGGCAGCGCCGCCTGGGCCAGGTCCCGGTGCTGGCGCTGGCGTTGTTGTTCGCGCTGGGTAGCCAATTGCCGCAGCAACTGCGGCTCCGGGTCCCGGTGCAGTTCGCCACGGTCGGCATCCAGCAGTACCGGCGTACCGTCGGCCAGTGACAGTACCTGGGGCGACAGGCCACAGAGCGCCGGCAGCCCCAGGGCTCGGGCCAGGATCGCCACATGGCTGGTGGCGCCGCCGCCCACGGTGACAAAACCCAGCACCCTGGTGGTATCCAGGCTCGCGGTTTGCGAAGGGGTCAATTGCTCGGCCACCAGGATGGCCTGGTCCGGCAGGTCCAGGGCCTGTTCCTGCACGCCAAGAATCAGCTCCAATACCCGCTGGCCAACATCCGCCAGATCCACCGCACGCTCGGCCAAGAGGCTGCTGCCCAGGCTTTGGAACAGCTGGGCGGTGACCTCGATGGCGCGGTTCCAGGCAAAGGCGGCACTCTTGCCGCTGGCAATCAGCGACTCGGCCTGCTCCAGCAGGCTCGGGTCGTCCAGCAGCTCCTGGTGCGCGCGGAAGATGTTCTGTTGCGCTTCACCCGGGGCATCGTCCCGCAGCTGTTGCAGGGCACTGGCGGCCTGGCGCAGGGCCCGCGCCAGGACTTGGCGCTCCTGCTGCGGGTTGTCTGCCTGTTCAATGATCTGCAAACGCTGCGGCACCACCTGCAGTACCTGGCCGAAGGCCGAGCCCGGTGAAGCACAGACCCCACGCAGGATGGCCCCGGGTGCAGCATCCGATACAGCTGGGGATACGGCTTTGGGCAGCGCAGCGACCTGCTCCCCACAGCCGGAGGCCAGCAGCGCCACCAGGGCCTGGATCGCCTGCTCGGCATCCGCGCCCACGGCACTGACCTGCAAGGCATCGCCCTGGACCGTCTGCAACGCCATGATCGATACCAGGGACTTGGCGTTGGCCGAGTCGGTGCGCCGGTGCAGGCAGATGTTCGCGGCAAAACCCTTGGCAGCCTGGGCCAGCAAGGCCGCCGGGCGCGCATGCAGGCCCTGGGGGTTGCCCAGGATCAGCGGCTTGGAAAACAGCGCCTCACCCTCGGCCTCAGCGTCCTCGGCAGCGCCCAGGGCCGCTGGAGCGAGCTGCAGCAGCGGCTGGCCCTGCTCCACCAGCCGGCGATCGTCCACCAGCGTGGTCACCGGCTCGCCGCTGACCACCAGCATCAGGGTCAGCAGGCTGCGGGCATGCAGGGCCAGGTAGTCGGCGTCGAACTCGATCAGCGCCTGTCCCGCCACCACCTGCTGGCCTTCATGGACCAGGCAGGTGAATCCCTTGCCCGCCAGGTTCACCGTGTCCAGCCCGATGTGCATCAATACCTGCTGGCCCTGCTCGCCGGTAATGCTCACCGCATGGCCACTGTGCTGCAGGTTGCTGACCACCCCGGACAGGGGCGCGCAAAGGGTCTGGGAGGTTGGGTCGATGCACACGCCGTCGCCGATCACCCGGCTGGAGAACACCGGGTCCGGCACCTGCTCCAGGGGCAGCAGCACCCCGGACAGGGGCGCGAGCAATTGCAAGGGTTGGGTTATGGCCATGACGTCACCTGCTGTTGATTCCTTGAAGTGCCGATGGAGCGCGAGCCCCGACAGCATCGCTTATTTCCACCAGTACTCGACCTGCAAACCGACGTTCGCCCCATGTCGGGCGCTGCCGAACGCACCGCTGTCGGACAGCGCGGAGCCGGCCGCCAGTTGGTTGGCCGCACGCTGGGCCGCCTCGTTCCAGCTGGCATAGGTGTAATACAGGCGCACCTCGGGACGGGCCCAGAACTCCGGTCCCTTGGGCGACCAGGTCGGCGCGAAGGTGAACTTGCTGAGCTTGCGCGTGCCCCCGGGGGCCTCCACCTGATCGTGGCCGAACTCGGCCACCAGCTTGAACTGCTCGGTGATGGCATAGGCCGGACGCACGCCAAGGGAGATCCAGCTCTGGTCCTGGCCGTCGGGGCGAATGTCCTTCTGATAGACCGCCTCAAACTGACCGCCAAAGCGCGGGGTCAGTTGCCAGTCGAAAAACTCCACCAGGCGATAGCTCTTGTTGCTGTCATCCAGGTAGGAGTTGCCGGTATAGCCCAGGCCGGTGCCCGGGCCCTCGCCGTATTGCAGGGCGAGCTTGTTCTTGCCGCCCAGAAAATCCTGTTGCACATGCTGGGTGGTGATCGCCCAACCGTTGTGAGCACCACGGCGGTCGGGCTTTTCCAGGTAGCTCAGGCCCAGCTCCAACTCGCCGCCGGGATTGCTCTGGAAGCCGGCGACGTTGAAGTCATGACGGGTCACCGCCTGTTTCTGGTAGAGGTTGTCCTTGCGGGAAAAGGCATAGCTGTATTTCAGATCGCCGATGCGCACGTCCTCGACCCCACCGCCGGTGGCGCTCTGGTTCCAGTAGTAGAAGTCGGAAATATGGATGTCGTTACGCTTGTAGTAACGACGCCCGGCCCACAGCGAACCGCCATTGAGGCTGGGCAGCTTCGACCACTGGGCATACATCTGCGGCATGCGCGCCGAGCCGTTCTCCCCCTGGAAGGTCAGGTTGCGGTCGTAGCGGTTGTTGAGCGAGGCCATGCCATCGATGCTGAGCACCGAACCGTCCTCGAGGGTGTACAGGTCCTGGCGCAGCTCCAGCTCGGCGTACTGCTCGCACTCGTTGCCCAGGCGGTATTTGGATGGCGCGCCGGGAAGCTGGAAGCACGATTGCCCGCCACTGTTGACCGACGTGCCGAGGCCACTGCGCAGGTAGCCGGCAAACTCCAGGGCCTGGGCCGGATAAGGCAAGGCCAGGCACAGGCAGGACGCCGCCAAACCGCGATTGATCGTTGTTTTCATAAGCCACCCCATTATTTTTATTGTGATATCCGCAGGCGCCGGCAGGCCGGTGCGAGGCCCTGCGCGGGCTCCGGTACAGCGCAGGCCTGGCAAACGGCAAAAGCCACCTGGCTACTAGGTGTCGGCCAGGTACAGGACGAAGGACTCATAGGGCCGCAACAGCAACTGCCGGCTACGCACGGCATCGCCCAGGTAGTTGCTGATCAGCTGCCGCTGTTGCATGCCCGGCGCGATAATCTGCGGCGGCAATTGGACCTCGCACGGCGCGCCATAGAAGTTGTTCACCACCAGCAGGCGCTCGCCCTGCCCTTCGCGCACGTAGATCCAGAGCTGTGGGTGGTCGGGCAGCAATTGGCGGTAGATGCCGTGCTGGATCAACGCCTGTTCCCGACGCAAGGCGATCAGCCGACGATAGTGGTGCAACACCGACTGCGGGTCCTCTTGCTGCGCCTCGACATTGATCCGGTCGGCATTGGCCGCGACCTCGATCCAGGGCTCGGCGCTGCTGAAGCCGGCATTGGCCCCGGTATTCCATTGCATGGGTGTACGCCCGTTGTCCCGGGACTTCTGCTGGATCGCCGCCATGATCTGTTGCGGGTCTTCACCAGCCTCGCGCTTGAGGCGGTAGATGTTCAGGGTCTCGACGTCGCGGTATTGCTCGATGCGCTGGAAATGCGGATTGGTCATGCCCAGCTCTTCGCCCTGGTAGACGAAGGGCGTGCCCTGCAGCAGGTGCAAGGCGGTGGCCAGCATCTTCGCCGACACCGCCCGATGCTCGCCGTCATCGCCGAACCGCGATACCACCCGAGGCTGGTCGTGATTGCACCAGAACAACGCGTTCCAACCGCCACCAGCCTGCATGCCGCATTGCCAATCGGAAAGAATGCGCTTGAGCTCGAGGAAGTCGAAATCGGCCCGCAACCACTTCTGCTGGTTGGGGTAGTCCACCTTCAGGTGATGGAAGTTGAAGGTCATCGACAGCTCCTTCGACTCCGGGCTCGAGTAGCGGATGCAGTGCTCCAGGCGGGTGGAGGACATCTCGCCGACATTCACCAGGTCGTGGCCGGCGAACACCTCCCGATGCATCTCCTGCAGGTACTCATGGACGTTCGGGCCATCGGTATAGAAACGTCGGCCGTCGCTCTGGTCTTCGGGAAAATCCGCCGGCTTGGAGATCAGGTTGATCACATCCAGGCGAAAGCCGCCGACCCCCTTGTCCCGCCAGAAGCGCATCATCTTGAAGACTTCGGCGCGCACCTGGGGGTTGTCCCAGTTCAGATCGGCCTGGGTGTGATCGAACAGGTGCAGGTAGTACTGGCCGGTCTGCGCCTCGTACTCCCAGGCCGAGCCGCCGAACTTGGACTCCCAGTTGTTGGGCTTGTCGCGCCAGATGTAGAAGTCCCGGTAGGGGTTGTCCAGGCTGCTGCGGGCCTGCTGGAACCAGCTGTGCTCGATGGAGGTGTGGTTGACCACGATGTCGAGCATCAACTTGATGCCGCGCTTGCCGGCCTGCTCGATCAACAGTTCGCAGTCGGCCATGCTGCCGTAGCTGGGATCGATGGCGTAGTAGTCGCTGATGTCATAGCCGTTGTCGCGCTGCGGCGAGCGCAGGAACGGGGTCAGCCACAGGCAGTCGACCCCCAGCCAGTGCAGGTAGTCGAGCTTGTCTACCACGCCCAGCAGGTCACCGGTGGCCTGTCCTGAGTGGCTGTGAAAACTTTTCGGGTAGATCTGGTAGATCACCGAGCGCTGCCAGTCTTGCATGGGAAATTCCTTTGGAAAGTGCACAAGCATTCACCGCCCCCTGTTGGGCCGGTCAGGCCACTCGGTAACCGGGACGGATGATCTTCAGGCTCAGGCCGCAAGTGAGGACGAAGGGCACTACCAGCGCCACGACCATGCCCACGACGAACATCGGGATGTATTGGGGAATGATCGAGATGAACCCCGGCAACCCACCGACGCCGATGGCCGAGGCCTGGACCTTGTTCAGCGAAAGAAAGACGCTGCCCAGGGCCGAACCGGTCAGCGCGGCGTAGAACGGAAACTTGTAGCGCAGGTTGACCCCGAACATCGCCGGTTCGGTGATGCCGAAATAAGACGAGATCGCCGAGGTCGAGGCCATGCTGCGGTCCCGGGCGTTACGGCTCATGGTGAATACCGCCAGGGCGGCACTGCCCTGGGCCAGGTTGGACATGACGATCATCGGCCAGATGAAGGTGCCGCCCTGGGTAGAGATCAGTTGCAGGTCGACCGCCAGGAACATGTGGTGCATACCGGTGATCACCAGTGGCGCATAGAGCAGGCCGAAGATCGCCCCGCCCACCATCGGCGCCAGCTCGAACAGCGTGACCACGCCCTCGGTGATCAGGATCCCCAGGTGGCGGGTCACCGGGCCAATGATCGCCAGGGCCAGCACCCCAGTGACCACGATGGTGGTGATGGGTACCACCAGCAAGGTAATGGCGTTGGGCACCCTCGCCCGCAGCCACTTCTCGATCACGCTCATCACGTAGGCGGCCAGCAGGATCGGCAGGATCTGCCCCTGGTAGCCGACCTTCTCGATCTGGAACAGGCCAAGGATGTCGAAGTACGGCAGGCTCTGGCCATCCAGGCCGGCCACGGCCTTGCCGTAGTTCCAGGCGTTGAGCAGGTCCGGGTGGACCAGCATCAGGCCCAGGACGATGCCGAGAATCTCGCTGCCGCCAAAGCGCTTGGCCGCCGACCAGCCCACCAGGGCCGGCAGGAACACGAAGGAGGTGTTGGCCATCAGGTTGATCAGGCTCCACAACCCGTCCAGGTCCGGATGGGCCTCAAGCAAGGTCTTGCCTTCGATGAACATGCCCTTGGCAGCCAGCAGGTTGTTCACCCCCATCAACAGCCCGGCGATGATCAGGGCCGGCAGGATCGGCATGAACACGTCGGAGAAGACCCGCACCAGGCGCTGCATGGCGTGGGCCTTCTGCGCGCCCTTGTGCTTCACATCGGCAATGGTCGAGACGGCAAGGCCGGTCTGCTCGCGCAACGCCGCGTAGACCTTTTCCACCTCGCCGGGGCCGATCACGACCTGGAACAGGCCACCGGTGAAGAACGAGCCCTTGACCAGGTCGATCTGGTTGAGCGTGGCGCTGTCGACCCGGCTTGGGTCCTTCAGGGCCAGGCGCAGGCGCGTCACGCAATGGGCCGCCTGCTCGAGGTTGTCGGCGCCACCGAGGCTGTGCAGCAACTCGCTGGCGATCGTTGAATAGTCGTGGCTCATGCTCGTTCTTCCACCTGAGATTCTTGTTATTGGCAGCACGCCGGAGAGGAAAGCTACTCGTCTGTACGAGTTAAATCAACAACTCGTACAGACGAGTTTGTTTTTTCTTCGGGTCTCCCCACCAGATCCGCCTTCCAGGCTCGCTAGAGCCTGCGTCAGGCGCATGGACAAATGCCCCGCCCAGCCCTTAAGGTGCCTGCCTTGAGCACCGTCCGGCACAGAGCCATCCCATGAGCAAATACAACCGGATCTATAGCGATCTGCTTGCCAGCATCACCACCGAACGCCTGGAACGCGGCGCCCGCCTGCCCTCGGAAACCGAACTGATGGACAGCTACCAGGCCAGCCGCGGCACTGTACGCAAGGCCATCGAACTGCTGCAGGAACGCGGTTTCGCGCAGAAAGTCCATGGCAAGGGCACCTTCGTGCTCTCGTCCGCTCCCATCGAGTTCCAGCTGGGTGGCATCGTCAGTTTCCAGGAAACCTATCCACGGCTGGGGGACGACGTCAGCACCGAGGTGGTGGAGTTCAGCCAGTTTCCTCTCGAAGGATCGCTGCGGGCGCACCTGCTGGCAGAAGAAGGCAGCCTGGTCACCCGGATCAAGCGGGTACGGCGAATCGACGGCAAGCGGGTGATCCTCGACATCAACCACTTCGTCGCGGAGCTGATTCCCGGGCTGGACCGGCAAATCGCCGAACATTCGATCTACGCCTATATCGAACAGACCCTGCAACTGAACATCAGCTACGCCCAACGCACCATCGAGGCCAGCCCGCGCAGCAAGGACGACCAGCAGTTGCTCGACCTGGACGGCCAGAGCCATGTGATCGTGGTCAGCAACCAGACCTTTCTCCAGGACGGCCGGCAGTTCGAGTACACCGAATCACGCCATACCCTGGACAAGTTCTACTTCTCCGATATTGCGCGGCGCTGAGCCGGCGAGCGTAGCGCCAGGAGCCCGGCCAAAGGCCAATCGAGCCAACACGGCACAATGGCGCCGGCGCCGTAGACTCAACTCAGCAAACATTGCAAGGAACAGCGATGAAACGACCGTCTCTGGCTGCAAAGATCACCTCAGGCCTGGCCGGGTGGCACCAGCTTCAAACCGCCCAGAACCTCAACGACCTTTCCGGAGAAGACACCGCCCGGTCCGTCGTTGCCCAGATTATCAACGCACAGGGGCAGTTTCTTCCGGCTACCAGCCAGTTACCGGCCAATTGGGGAACAACCAAGAAACGGGTAGACATTGCCCTGTTGGGGCGCTCGTCCGGAGCCGTTGTCTGGTACGGCGCAATCGAAGTCAAATGGCCACGATCCACCACCGATACGCATCAAATCCGCCAGAACATTGTCCAGGATGCAATGCGCCTGGCGTTCATCACCACCCAGGGAATAGGAGCCAAGTTTCTTGTATTAGGGGGTGGGGCCGGCGATATCACCAAGCTGTTCGACACACCTCATCCGAATGCAAGCAACCGGGAAACTCGTCGGCAGGCCTTTACTGACCTGTTCTCGCGAGACTTGAGACAGCCTGATGGCCACCTCACATTTGACGACTGGTCCGTAGCGTTTCCTGACGCGGGCGATCGAGTGCCCTCCACAACCTTCAATGGATTCAATGGCAAACTGAAAACCGAACTTGTCGCTCTTAGCCAAGCGGCAATAGGTAGCAGCACCGTGGGCTCGGTGTTCGTTTGGCAATGCAGTCGAACTCGCGGTACCGCTCCTGCAAGGGCAGGTAATCAGCGCCCATGAATCTTGTGCTCAAGCATTTGCGGGCATCCATCAAGGATATTCATGAACCATCACGAAGCGTTCAAGGCACACCTGGGCAGTCTCCCGGACTGCGCTGAACTTCTACGGGTATGCAGAAGCTACAAGACCGCCGACAACTGTTATGCCTTTGAACTCAATGGCCGTCTGAAGGCAGGCCTGCCAATCGATAAGTTCATCGATGACCTGCCGCACCTGCAGAAACTCATCTGCGCTACCCCCACCAGCACTCTCACCTTGTTTCGAATGACATCCGGCTTCGAGTTTTCAGTGCCATTACTCCAGGCACTCGAAGGTCATTTCACGTACCAGGCCTTTATGTCGACTACGAGCGATAAACAGGTGTTGCGCAGGTTTATCCCGCCATCTGCTGCTCCGCTGGTTCTGGAGATCGAGTGCCCACCGGGCACTGCGCTCGCTCCCCTCGACTTTTTCCCTGGAATCAGTGAAAGCGAATATCTCCTGGGCTGCGGAACAACATTCCAGATAACGTCCAAACCACGAGTCTTGAGCCCGGAAGAAGCGAGCGAATACGCTCCCGGGCAAAATGAAGTACACCTGATAAAACTCAAGATCCTCAAGAATCCACGCTATGTCGATACAGGCAGCCTGTTCCAGATCGATGCGTGACACAGCGGCTGCAAAGCCCCCGCCCGCATCTGGCAAAAAACTGACCAAGGCCTCTATCGAAGCCATTCAGCCTAGTAAAGCGATCAGTTCACCACTCGATGGCCCAATACGCAGCGACTCCTTGGCGACGTTCACTTGCTGGGCCACCCGCGCCACTTCGATCACCGGATGCTCGAGAGAATAACCGCCTCTGCTGTCCAGCCAGCTCAGGACCTCCGCCAGATGCCACAACGAGGCGCTGCCCTCATGAATCGCCAAGGGAAAACTCTCGGCATGGCCCAGCATCAACTTGCGCATGTTCTGCCGGGACACACCGACAATCTCCGCGATCTCGCTGAGGCCGACGAAATCCGGGCTGGCTTCCACCAAGCGGGCTTCGGGAATGATCCGCTTGATATCCCCCAGGGCACTGAGCAGTGCCGCTTCGGCACTCTCGGCCTCGCGACTGAACTCCAAGGCCAGCCGCCCGGCCAACCCGGTGCCTACCAGGACATCGGTGCAGTCCGCTGCGCCAAGGCGCTCCACCAGTTGCAGGAGGTCGCAATCTTCGGCCGGCAGCAGATAATTGAGGGTAAATAGGTACTCCATGGTCCTTACTCCTGTCGAGGTGCTGGGGGCTTGCCCCCACGCAGCTGGTTCAAGGTGCAGTTGTCGATCACCCGGCAAAGAGCCCGGGCATGCAGGGTCGGATTCTTAGGGGTGCTCCACACGCTGGTGATGCAGAACTCGCCACAACGACACACCTCGTTGTTGTACGGGCAGTAGATTCGGCCCCAGGCATGGCCACCGCCGACCTCAATGCGCCAGCCCTGCCATTCGGCGTAGCGCAGGGCCATTTCAACGTCCTTATTGGGATGAATTGCACGTGCCATCCGTAGCCTCCAGTATCGCCAGGAATACAAGGTTGTCAATTGACAACCAAGAGAATTCCGAACAAACCCGCTCAACGGATAAACCGCGACAGAAACAGCGGGGGAAGACTCAGAGTAGAGAAAAGCTCGGGACAACGCGCCAAACATGTCTTGCGTGATATTGCCGGACGGCTGCAAAGCCTAGTTTGCAAAAAACTCGCAACACAAATGCCGATAGCGCCACATGCACGTGCCCTTGAACGAAAATGGCGATCGGCCCCCAAAGGTTCCGATCGCCATTGTTTACCGCGAATGGATCAAGTGCCGATCACTTGGCGCCGATCATTCCCACTCGATGGTGGCTGGCGGCTTGCTCGACACGTCGTAGGTGACGCGGGAGATGCCTTCGATCTCGTTGATGATCCGGCCGCTGACGGTCTCCAGCAGCTCGTACGGCAGGTGCGCCCAACGAGCGGTCATGAAGTCCACGGTCTCTACCGCGCGCAGGGCCACGACCCAGGCGTAGCGACGACCGTCACCCACGACGCCCACCGACTTCACCGGCTGGAACACCACGAATGCCTGGCTGGTCTTGTGGTACCAGTCGGCCTTGCGCAGTTCTTCGATGAAGATGTGGTCGGCGCGACGCAGGATGTCGGCGTACTCCTTCTTCACTTCGCCGAGGATACGCACGCCCAGGCCCGGGCCCGGGAACGGGTGGCGATAGACCATGTCGTACGGCAGGCCCAGCTCCAGACCGATCTTGCGCACTTCGTCCTTGAACAGTTCGCGCAGCGGCTCGACCAGCTTGAGGTTCATTTCCTCCGGCAGGCCACCGACGTTGTGGTGCGACTTGATCACGTGGGCCTTGCCGCTCTTGGCGCCAGCCGATTCGATCACGTCGGGGTAGATGGTGCCCTGGGCGAGGAACTGGATGTTTTCCAGCTTGCTGGCCTGGGCATCGAACACGTCGATGAAGGTGCGACCGATGATCTTGCGCTTCTTCTCCGGATCGGCTTCACCGGCCAGGTTGTCCAGGAACTGCTTCTCGGCGTCGGCACGGATCACCCTGACGCCCATGTTCTCCTTGAACATGGCCATCACCTGGTCGCCTTCGTGCAGGCGCAGCAGGCCGTTGTCGACGAATACGCAGGTCAGCTGGTCGCCGATGGCGTGGTGCAGCAGCGCGGCAACCACCGAGGAGTCGACACCGCCGGACAGGCCCAGCAGGACGTTGGCCGAGCCCACTTGTGCACGGACCTGGGCAATGGCGTCCTCGACGATGTTCGATGCCGTCCACAGGGCCTCGCAGCCGCAGATGTCCCGGACGAAGCGCGAGAGGATGCGACCGCCTTGCTTGGTGTGGGTCACTTCCGGGTGGAACTGCACGCCGTAGTAGCCCAGGGCGTCGTCGAACATGCCGGCGATCGGGCAGCTCGGGGTGCTGGCCAGGATGTTGAAGTTGCCCGGCATCTGGGTGACCTTGTCGCCGTGGCTCATCCACACGTCCAGGCCCAGTACGCCGTCGTCGTCGACGTGGTCTTCGATGCCGTCCAGCAGGCGGCTCTTGCCGACCACGTCAACGCGGGCATAACCGAATTCGCGCAGTTCGGAACCTTCGACCTTGCCGCCCATTTGCTCGGCCATGGTCTGCATGCCGTAGCAGATGCCCAGCAGCGGGACCTTCAGGTCGAATACTGCCTGCGGTGCACGCGGGCTGTTGGCTTCGTGGACCGACTCCGGGCCACCGGCCAGGATGATGCCGCGCGGGTTGAATTCGCGGATCGCTTCATCGTCCATGTCGAACGGGTGCAGTTCGCAGTACACGCCGATCTCGCGCACGCGGCGGGCGATCAGTTGGGTGTACTGGGAACCGAAGTCGAGGATCAGGATGCGGTGAGCATGAATGTCGAGGGCCATGGTCAGTCTCGTCTAATTTCAGAAACGACACGGGGCTGAAAAACACAGCCCCGGTTACTAGATTCGTCGATCGCCTGCAGGCCTGGACCTGAAGGCGATCACTATCAACCTACGCGATAGTTAGGTGCTTCCTTGGTGATCTGCACGTCATGGACGTGGGATTCAGCCATGCCGGCACCGGTGATGCGTACGAACTCCGGCTTGGTGCGCATCTCGTCGATGGTCGCGCTGCCGGTGTAGCCCATGGAGGACCGCAGGCCGCCCATCAGCTGGTGGATGATCGCGGCCAGTGCGCCCTTGTAGGGAACGCGGCCTTCGATACCTTCCGGAACCAGCTTCTCGGCACCGGCCGAGGAGTCCTGGAAGTAGCGGTCCGAAGAGCCTTGCGCCTGTGCCATGGCACCCAGCGAGCCCATGCCGCGGTAGGCCTTGTAGGAACGGCCCTGGAACAGTTCGACCTCACCAGGAGCCTCTTCGGTACCGGCGAACATCGAACCCATCATCACGCAGGAAGCACCGGCGACGATGGCCTTGGACAGGTCGCCGGAGAAGCGGATACCGCCGTCGGCGATCAGTGGCACGCCAGTGCCTTCCAGTGCCGCTGCCACGTTGGCGATGGCGCTGATCTGCGGCACGCCGACACCGGCAACGATACGGGTGGTGCAGATCGAGCCTGGGCCAATACCGACCTTGACCGCATCGGCGCCAGCGTCGGCCAGGGCCTTGGCGGCGGCACCGGTGGCGATGTTGCCACCGATCACCTGCACTTGCGGGTAGTTCTCTTTCACCCAGCGAACGCGATCGATCACGCCCTTGGAATGGCCGTGGGCGGTATCCACTACCACCACGTCAACACCAGCAGCCACCAGGGCAGCAACACGCTCGCCGGTGTCCTTGCCGGTACCGACGGCGGCGCCGACGCGCAGGCGACCCTGGTCGTCCTTGCTGGCCAGCGGGTAGGCCTTGGCCTTCTCGATGTCGTTGACGGTCATCATGCCCTTGAGGACGAAGGCGTCATCGACGATCAGCACGCGCTCGATGCGGTGCTTGTGCAGCAGCTCGCGAACGGCGGACTTGTCGGCGACAGCCCCATCCTTGACGGTGACCAGGCGCTCTTTAGGCGTCATCACTTCGCGGACGCTGACTTCCAGGCGGCTTTCAAAACGCACGTCGCGGGAAGTCACGATGCCCACCAGGTCGCCGTTGTGCAGCACCGGCACGCCGGAGATGTTGTGGGTCTTGGTCAGGTCGAGCAGGTCGCGCACGGTGGCGTCGGCTTCGATGGTGATGGGGTCCTTGACCACACCGGCCTCGAAACGCTTGACCTTGCGCACTTCGGCAGCCTGCTGCTCGATGGTCATGTTCTTGTGGATGATGCCGATGCCGCCTTCCTGAGCCATGGCGATCGCCAGACGGGCTTCAGTGACGGTGTCCATGGCAGCGGAAACCAGTGGAATATTCAGCTCGATGCCACGGGTCAAACGGGTCTTTAGACTGACTTCGTTCGGCAGTACTTCGGAATAACCGGGCACTAAGAGGATGTCGTCGAAGGTGAGGGCTTCTTGGCTGATACGCAGCATCGCGGGGGCTCCCGGGCGGGAAAATGGAAGCGCGCCATTATACTCAGACAGCCTGCCGGGCTCAATGTAAAACTCGATCTAATATCGTTGGAGTGATGGATGGAGAGCGCCTGCCCTGCTGGCCAGAGCCCACCCGGCCAACCAGGCGCCCTCGCCAAGAATCTACAACTGGACCTTGATCCAGCTCATCGGCTGGTCCAGCCAGTCGGCGAACTCATCGATGAAGCTCTGCTTGAAGCCCGCCTCGGTCCAGTTGTTGAAGATGAAGCCCAGGTTGGAGAACCCGCACGGCTGGAGGAACAGGAAGCCGTTGATGTCGTCTTCATGGCCGCATTCGGGACAGGTGAAGTTGTCGGTGCGCCCGGGCATCCAGTCTTCCAGGCTTTCGAACAAGGCCTCGCCGACTTCCTGGCGACACTCGGCGCAGCCAGCCTCCTCGAGAAACCCCTTGGTCGGGGTATAGATGCAGCGCTTGGTGATGATCTCCAGGCCATTGACCGGCTCACCGAACGGCAGCGCCTCAGGGTGCAACACCACGTCCCGGGCACCTGGCGCGATGGCATGCCCCATGCGGTTACCGGTGCGCCCGCAAGTGGTCAGGGTTTCCTCGACGATATTCTTGCGTACCAGCCAACGCACGATGGCGCGGGCCCGGGGCTCATGCACCGGTAGCGTGGAGATTTTCGGGACGAGGATGCTTTGGGAGTTCATGGTCCAGCCTGGAGCGTCGAGGGACAGGGAAAACGCAGCGCCGGCGAGCCGGCCCCATCACCCAAGTGTAGAAGCCGGTTCGGCGACGAGCAGCGCCGAGGGCCGGCAGCTTAATCCCTGATCCTTGCAGGTCAAGCGCTCAAGTAACGGCCGATCAGGGCAATGCCACTGGCCAATACCAGCCAGGTCACCAGGCGCACGAAGGTTTCCCGGGACAGTTTCATCGCCAAGCGCCGGCCAATCCACAACCCCAACGCCATGGCCGGCAACAAGCACAGTGCCAGCAACAGCAGCGGCAGTTCGGCGTAGACCCCGGCCAGGGCGAACAGGCTCAGGCGTACCACCGTGCTGCAACTGATCAGCGCGCTCTGGGTCGCCCGGGCCGGGTCCTTGGGCAACCGGCTGTTCAGGTAGATCGCATAAAGGAAGCCGCCACTGCCGAACAAGGCACCGAACAGGCCGCCCACGATACCCATCGGCACCGACCAGCCGGCCGCCATCTGCGCCGGACGGGCTTTCACCCAGAGGGTGTAGATGGCATAGGCACAAATAAAAATCCCCATCAGCAGCAACAACACATCGGACTTGAGGTTGAGCAGGAAGATCACCCCCAGGGTGCAACCCACGGCCATGCACGGCAGCAGGCGCAGCAATTCGGGTTTGGCCACGTCCTTGCGCGAGGGCAAGAGGTTGCCGAAGGCGGCGATGAAATCCAGCAGCACCAGCAACGGCACGATCTTCGACAGGGGCATGAACAGGATCAGGATCGGCCCGGCCACCAGGGCCGTGCCGAAACCGGCGATACCGAACACGATGTAGGCCAGGGCAATGCCCAAGCCGATCGCCAGCCAGGCACCTGGCCCGAATGCCCACTGGTTCAATCCTTCAACGAAAAGACTCATTACTGCCACATCCTCGACCTTGTATCCCACGACTTTAGCCATAGGCGAGCCTTGCGACTAATATCGTCGAAGCCGCCCACTCATCGCAAAAAGGCATGACTTGTGATTTCAACCCGTCAACTGCGTTACTTCGTGGAAATCGCCGAATGCGGCAGCTTCAGCGCTGCGGCAGAACGCCTGTTCGTCGCCCAGTCGGCCCTGAGCCGGCAGATCAAGGAACTGGAAGGCCTGCTGCAAACCCCGCTGTTCGAGCGCACCGCACGCCTGCCGCGCCTGACGGCCGCCGGTGAAGCGTTCTTCCCCAAGGCCCGCAACCTGCTGACCGAACTGCACAAGGCCGGCGAGATGGCGACCCAGGTCGGCCAGGGGCAACTGGGGACCCTGCGCCTGAGCCATTCCAGCACCGTGCCCATGAGCGGGCGCCTGCTACGGGGGATCAGCCACTATCTACAGCAATGCCCCGGAGCCTCGATGGACATCGTCAAGCTGTCCTCCGAAGCGCAGTTGGAGGAACTGGCCGAGGGCCGCCTGGACGTCGGCCTGTTGCGCCTGCCAGTGTTGCGCCAACGCGAAGGCGTACAGGTCATCCCGTTGTTCAGCGAACCCTTGCTGGTGGCATTGCCTCCGGCGCACCCACTGGCGCTCGACCCACCGGCCAAGGGGGTCGACCTGGCGCAGCTGCGCGACGAAGCCTTTATCTCCATCCCCCATCCCCAGCGGGGCGGCTTGAGCTACCTGTCGGCCGAGTTATGCATGCGCCAGGGCTTCTTTCCCAAGGCGGCGCGGGTGATGTCGCGCAAGACCACCCAGTTGCAGCTGATCCAGGCCGGTTTCGGCATCGCCCTGCTCCCTGAGTCGATGCAGGACATCGCTCCGGCCAACATTCATTTCCTGCCCCTGGCCGATGGCGATTGCCAGAGCGTCATCGCCCTCGCCTGCCGTCAGGAACCGACACCATTGGTGGCACAATTCGTTAAGTATTTTCGCGACTACCTGTAAGCAATTTGCCTTGGCCCATTGGGAAACAGCCCTTTAAACTGCGCCCCATGATTAAAGATCCCTTTGCACGACTCGGACTGGACCGCGAGGTCCTCACCGTCACCCAGCTCAACGGCCGCGCCCGGGTGCTGCTCGAGGACGTGTTCAGCAATATCTGGGTCGAGGGCGAGATCTCCAACCTCGCCCGTCCGGCTTCCGGCCACGTGTACTTCACCCTCAAGGACAGTGGCGCCCAGGTGCGCTGCGCGCTGTTCCGGCAGAACGCCGCGCGGGTGCGCCAGGCACTCAAGGACGGCCTGGCGGTCAAGGTCCGGGGCAAAGTCTCGCTGTTCGAGGGACGCGGCGACTACCAGCTGATCCTCGATACCGTGGAGCCGGCCGGCGACGGTGCCTTGCGCCTGGCCTTCGAGGCCTTGAAGGACAAGCTCAGTGCCGAGGGCCTGTTCAGTGCCGAGCGCAAGCGTCCGCTGCCGGCCCATCCCCAGCGGATTGGCATCATCAGTTCGCCCACCGGAGCGGTGATTCGCGACATCATCAGCGTCTTCCGCCGCCGCGCGCCTCAAGTCTCGCTGACCTTGATCCCTACCGCAGTACAAGGCCGCGAAGCCACGGCGCAGATCGTCCGGGCCCTGCAACTGGCCGATGCCCGAGGCTTCGACGCCTTGATCCTGGCCCGTGGCGGCGGCTCCCTGGAAGACCTCTGGTGCTTCAACGAGGAGCCGGTAGCTCGGGCCGTAGCCAACTGCGTGACACCGATCGTCAGCGCCGTCGGCCATGAAACCGACGTGTCCATCAGCGATTTCGTAGCCGATGTCCGCGCGCCCACGCCCTCGGCCGCCGCCGAGTTGCTGGCCCCGGATTCCAGCGACCTGCAACGGCGGGTCGACAGCCTGCACCGCCGCCTGATGATGCGCATGCGCGACCGCTTGCTGCGCGAGCGCCTGCGCCTGGATGGCCTGGCCCGGCGCCTGCGCCATCCGGGCGAGCGGTTGCGCCAGCAGGCACAGCGCCTGGACGACCTGGACATGCGCCTGCGCCGGGCTTTCGAGCGCAGCCTGAATACTCGCCGCGAACGCCTGGCCCGCCTGGAAACCCGCCTCGGCGCCCAACATCCCGGACGCAACCTGGCGCTGTTGCGCCAACGCCTGGATAGCCTGGCCGAACGCCTGCCCCGGGCCATGGGCGAAGGCCTGAAGGCCCGCCGCCTGCAACTGCAGAGCCAGATGCAGACTTTGCATGTAGTCAGCCCCCTGGCCACATTGGGCCGTGGCTACAGCATTCTCCTGGATGAGCGTGGGCAGGCTATCCGCAGCGCCACGCAAACCCGTAATGGCCAACGCCTCACGGCCCGCCTGGGCGAAGGCGAACTGCAAGTGCGGGTCGAAGACAACCACCTGACGCCTGTCACCCTTTCTTTACTGGACTGATCCATGCCGCGCTTTATTTGCTCCCTACTGTTGCTGTGCCTGGCTTTCAACGCCCACGCCGACAGCTATATCACCCGCCTGTTGAACAAACCCGTGCCCGGCGGCGTGGCAGTGATCGACCTGGGCCAAGCCACCCAGGCGCCCAAGGCCAGCTACCAGGGCAAGCCGGTGCTGGTGGTGAAGGAACAGGCCAACTGGTTGGCGATCGTCGGTATTGCGCTGACGGCCAAGCCTGGCAACCAGCAGATCACCAGCGCCGGCCGTAGCCTGAGCTTCGTGGTCGGCAGCAAGAAGTACCCGGAGCAGCACATCACCCTGAAGAACCAGCGCCAGGTGAATCCCAACCCCGCGGACCTGAAGCGCATCGACGCCGAGCTGGCCGAACAACTGCGCGCCTATCGCAGCTTTAGCCCCAATACCCCAAGCAACCTGCTGCTGGACAAGCCCGTGAACGGGCCGCTGTCGAGCAAGTTTGGCGTACGTCGCTTCTTCAACGGCGAAGAACGCAACCCGCACTCGGGCCTGGACTTCGCCGTTGGAGCTGGTACACCAATCAAGACGCCGGCCGCAGGCAAGGTAATCCTCACCGGTAATTACTTCTTCAATGGCAATACCGTGTTCGTCGACCATGGCCAGGGTTTCATCAGCATGTTCTGTCATATGTCGAAGATCGATGTGAAGGTCGGCCAATCCCTGGCTCGCGGGGCAGTCGTGGGCAAGGTCGGCTCCACTGGCCGAGCCACCGGACCGCACATGCATTGGAACATCAGCCTGAACGACGCCCGGGTCGATCCGGCGATCTTCATCGGCGCGTTCCAACCCTGAAACGCCCTCCCCCACAGCGGTTTCCTGCAGCCGCACCGGCAAAACACCCAAACCGACAGATTGCGCAGCCAGCCATGGCTGCGCAATACCTGAAAAGACAAAGCACGTTCTAAAGAATAAAATCCCGCAAATAACCAAATTACGAGTATTCCTCTCAATTTTTTCCCATTGCTTGCCATCTCCGAACCCAGTGGTTAGGGTTGAGCACATGAAAACCTCTCACACCCTCATTCAGCGTCGTCAACACCGGAGCCTCTGCCTCGTCAGCGCACGACTGCCAGGCTGAACCGCGGTGCCTCATCCCCCTGCGTCAACATTTGCATTCTTGACTCACCGGCAGGCCGCCTCTCTTCGGCCCGGAACATAAGGATTTCGCCATGACCATGCTCAAAGACCCGTCTTCCAAGTACCGCGCGTTCCCGACCATCAATTTGCCGGACCGCACCTGGCCGTCGAAGACCATCACCAGCGCGCCGATCTGGTGCAGTTCCGACCTGCGTGATGGCAACCAGTCGCTGATCGAACCGATGGATGCGGTCAAGAAACTGCGTTTCTGGAAGACCCTGGTGGCTGTCGGTGTGAAGGAAATCGAAGCTTCGTTCCCTGCCGCTTCGCAAACCGACTTCGACTTCGTGCGGACCCTGATCGAAGACAAGCATATTCCCGACGACACCACCATCCAGGTGCTGACCCAGGCCCGTGAAGACCTGATCGCCCGTACCTTCGAATCCTTGCGCGGCGCGAAGAAGGCCATCGTCCACCTGTACAACGCCACCAGCCCATCGTTCCGCCGCATTGTCTTCAACCAGGACAAGGCCGGGGTGAAGGAAATCGCGGTGAATGCGGCCAAGCTTTTCGTCAAATACGCCGCTCAGCAACCGGAAACCCAATGGCAGTTCGAATACTCCCCGGAAACCTTCAGCGCCACTGAACTGGAGTTCGCCAAGGAAGTCTGCGACGCCGTGGTCGAAGTCTGGAACGCGACCCCCACCAACAAGGTGATCCTCAACCTGCCAGCCACTGTCGAGGTGGCAACGCCGAATATCTACGCCGACCAGATCGAGTGGTTCTGCCGCCATATCAACCGCCGTGACAGCGTGATCATCAGCCTGCATACCCATAACGACCGTGGTACCGGCGTGGCCGCCACCGAGTTGGGCCTGATGGCCGGCGCCGACCGTGTCGAGGGCTGCCTGTTCGGTAACGGCGAACGCACCGGCAACGTCGACCTGGTCACCGTAGCGCTCAACCTCTACACCCAGGGCGTGGACCCCGAGTTGGACTTCTCCGACATCGACGGCGTGCGCAAGGTGGTGGAAGAGTGCAACCAGATTCCCGTGCATCCGCGCCACCCCTATGTGGGCGACCTGGTCCACACCGCCTTCTCCGGCTCCCACCAGGATGCAATCCGCAAGGGCTTCGCCCAGCAGCAAGCCGATGGCGTCTGGGAAGTACCGTACCTGCCGATCGACCCGGCCGACATCGGCCGCAGCTATGAAGCCGTGATCCGCGTCAACAGCCAGTCGGGCAAGGGCGGTATCGCCTACCTGCTGGAGCAGGAATACGGCATCAGCTTGCCGCGCCGCATGCAGATCGAGTTCAGCCAGGTCGTCCAGCGGGAAACCGACCGCCTTGGCCTGGAGATGACGGCCCAGCAGATCCATGCGTTGCTGCACAGCGAGTACTTGCAGGCCAATACGCCTTACGCGCTGGTCAGCCATCGCCTGCAGGAAGAAAACGGCCACAGCTCGGTAGAAGTTGAGGTTTCGGGCAAGGGCCATGGCGAAAACAACCTGCACTGGCGCGGCAAGGGCAACGGTGCCCTGGAAGCCCTGGTGGCCGGCTTGCCGGTTGCAGTGGAGATCATGGACTACAACGAACACGCCATTGGCGCAGGCACCAACGCCAAGGCCGCCGCTTATATCGAGCTGCGAGTCAATGGCGAGCGGGCAGTGCATGGCGTGGGCATTGACGAGAACATCACCACCGCCAGCTTCAAGGCCTTGTTCAGCGCCCTGAACCGCTCGTTGAGCGAGCAACAGGCCAAGGCAGCTTAAAAGCCACTCTTGGTAAAACGGCCCCGGAGAGTCTCCTCTCCGGGGCCGTTTTGTTTAGCCGGCAGGATTCATTCACGGCTGCCGCTCGGCTCAGGCATGCACGTCGACACTGAGCATGGCCTGCAGCAGAGCCGCCTGCAGGACCTGCAGCGTGCTGCTGGTCACGGCGGTCTGCGCCAGGATCTCCATCACCTGCTGAGCCTTTTGTTCCTCGCAGGCCTACCCCTTCTCGGCACCGGCCACTAGGTAAACCTGAAGCTATCGGCGTCGAGGTTAGCCGGGAAACGGGCACGGTAGGCCGCCAATTCCGTAGTACTCAGGCAGACCTGGAACACGCCGTCGGCCTCTCCGGCGCTAAGCAGGGTCTCGCCCTGGAAGTCCAGCACCTGGCTGTCGCCGGTATAGGCGAAGCCTTTGCCATCGGTACCCACTCGATTCACAGCCGCGACATAACACAGGTTTTCAATGGCCCGGGCTGGCAACAAGCGATTCCAGTGCAAACGCCGCGCACCCGGCCAGTTGGCGGTATACAACAACAGGTCGGTGTCCTGGGCGTCACGGCTCCAGACCGGGAAACGCAGGTCGTAGCAGATCAACGGACGAATGCGCCATCCCTTGAGTTCGAACTGCACCTGGCGCTCACCGGGAGTGAAATGGTCATGTTCACCGGCCATGCGAAACAGGTGGCGCTTGTCGTAGTGCCAGACTTCACCATCGGGACGCGCCCACAACAGGCGGTTGCGGTGGCTGCCGTCCGCGGCCTGGATGATCACGCTACCGGTGATCACCGCATCGAGCTTTTTCGCCTGGCAACGCAGCCACTTGCTGGTAGGCCCGTTTTCCGCTTCCGCGAGGGTCGCCGAATCCATGGAGAAGCCGGTGGTGAACATTTCAGGAAGGATGATCAGGTCGGCACCGCGAACCTGCTCCAGCAGTTGCTCGAAATGCTCCAGGTTGGCCTGGCGATCGTGCCAGGCCAGAGTGGTCTGGACCAGGGCCAGGTTGAGGTCGGGTAACGTACTCAGATCACGCATAGTTTCTCTGCTGCCTGACGCAGCGTCTCCTCGCGCTTGGCAAAACACAGGCGTACCAGACGCTGCCCCTGTGGCGGCTGCTGATAGAACACCGACACCGGGATGGCCGCGACGCCATGCTCACGAGTCATCCAGACCGCCATGTCGACATCGCTCAGGTCCGGACGAATCTGTGAATAGTCCACCAGTTGAAAATAAGTGCCGGCCACCCGGGTGAAGGAAAAACGAGAAGAACTCAGCAAGTCGCAGAACAAGTCACGCTTGGCCTGGTAGAAACCAGGCAACTCCTCGACATGTTCCGGGTGCTCGGCCATGAAGTCGGCAAGAGCGTACTGCAAAGGTGTCACGCCACAGAAGCTGACATATTGATGCACCTTGCGCAGCTCGGTACTCAAGGCCGGTGGCGCCACAACGTAACCGGTCTTCCAGCCAGTTACATGATAGGTCTTGCCAAAGGAGCTGACCACGAAGGCCCGCTGGTACAACTCCTCATGAGCCAACACACTGGCATGAGCCACGGCATCGAACACCAGGTGCTCATAGACCTCGTCACTGACCAGGTAGATATCACGTTCACGAATCGACTCGGCCAACCGGTCCAGCTCGGCACGACTGATCAGGGCCCCACTGGGGTTGTGCGGGCTATTGATGATGATCATCCGCGTGCGGGGACTCAGGGCCGCCTCGAACTTCTGCCAGTCGATGGCGAAGTCTCCCAGTTGCAATGGCACATGCACACAGCGGCCGCCTGCCAGCTCCACAGAGGGCTCGTAGCTGTCATAGCTGGGATCGAAGACGATGACCTCATCACCCTGGCGGATCACCGCCTGGATTGCACAGAAGATCGCCTGGGTCGCCCCTGGGGTGATGGTCACTTCAGAATCGGAATCGACCTTGACGCCATAAGCCCGAGCGATTTTCGCCGCTACCTGCTGGCGCAGGAGTGGTAGGCCGGTCATCGGAGCGTACTGGTTATGGCCATTGGCGACGTGTCGGGCAAGCGCATCGCGCAACGCTTGCGGACCGTCGAAATCAGGGAAACCCTGGGACAGGTTGAGCGCTCCGGTCTCGACCGCGAGCTGGGACATTTGCGTAAAGATGGTGGTGCCGACATTCGGCAGCTTGCTGGTGATCATGAGGGTTCCCTGCTGAACACCCGGCTCTACGAAGGCGCGGGAGGTCCCGAGGATAGCCCAAAGGACGGCGATTAAAAAAGGGTCCCTCAAGGACCCTTTTTAATCGCAGCTACAAGCTGCAAGCCATAAGCTGCAAGCCCTTGCCGCTTTTTACTGGCAGCTTGTAGCTTGCAACTCGAAGCACGGTCTCAACGCTTGTCCCGGCGCTTCTTATCGGCCTTCTTGTGGTGCGACATCAAGCGCCGCTTCTTGTTGACCTGGCGGTCGGTAAGCGTGTTCTTGTTGCCTTCGTACGGGTTATCACTGCCTTTGAACTCGATACGAATCGGCGTGCCCACCAGCTTCAGCACGCGACGGTAGGTGTTCTCCAGGTAGCGCACATAGGACTTGGGCACCTTCTCCACCTGGTTGCCGTGGATCACGATCAACGGTGGGTTGGCACCACCCAGGTGGGCATAACGCAACTTGATCCGACGGCTGTTGACCATCGGTGGAGCGTGCTCGCTCACGGCGTCTTCCAGGATCTGGGTCAGGCGGCTGGTCGGCCAGCGGGTCACCGCCGACTTGAAGGAGTTCTGCACCGACTGGTAGAGGTTGCCCACACCCGTGCCGTGCAATGCCGAGATGAAGTGGATGTCGGCGAAGTCGACGAAGAACAGCCGGCGTTCCAGCTCGGTCTTCACGTAATCGCGCTCGCTGGGTTGCATGCCGTCCCACTTGTTCAGGGCAATCACCAGCGCACGCCCCGCTTCCAGGGCAAAGCCCAGCAGGTTCAGGTCGTGGTCCACCACACCTTCGCGGGCGTCCATGACGAAGATCACGACGTTGGCGTCCTTGATCGCCTGCAGCGTCTTGACCACCGAGAACTTCTCGACTTCCTCGTGGATCTTGCCGCGCTTGCGCACACCGGCGGTGTCGATCAGCGTGTACTTCTCTTCGTTACGCTCGAACGGGATGTAGATACTGTCGCGGGTAGTACCGGGCTGGTCGTAGACGATCACCCGATCCTCGCCGAGCATACGGTTGACCAGGGTCGACTTGCCGACGTTGGGACGACCGATAATGGCGATCTTGATCCCGTCCTTCTCGCTCGGACCAGGAATACGCTTGGCTTCCTCGCCCTCGGCAACGACCTCTTCCTCACCCTCTTCAGGCTCGTCGGCGTCATCCTTGGGGAATTCACGCAGGGTGATTTCCAACATCTGGCTGATACCGCGGCCATGGGCACCGGCGATCGGGATCGCGTCGCCCATGCCCAGTGGCGCGAATTCGGCGCGAGCCATGTCCGGGTCGATGTTGTCGACCTTGTTGGCAATCACGTAGGAGGTCTTGTTACGTTTGCGCAGGTGTTCGCCGATCATCTGGTCGGCTGCGGTAAACCCGGCCTTGGCGTCCACCAGGAACAAGACTACATCGGCTTCTTCAATGGCCAGCAGCGACTGCTCGGCCATCTTTTCATCCATGCCATGTTCGTCACCGGAGATACCACCGGTGTCGATGAGAATATAGGTACGCCCTTGCCACTTGGCCTCACCGTATTGGCGATCACGGGTCAGACCGGACAAGTCGCCAACGATGGCGTCGCGAGTCCGAGTCAGGCGGTTGAACAAGGTGGACTTGCCGACGTTGGGTCGGCCCACCAGGGCGATTACGGGAACCATGCGGCTCTCCACTGCGTTAATTGCGAAAATACAAAAGCCGCTGCGAGGCAGCGGCTGGTGCTCGGGGCAGCACCTTGAAGTGCTGCGAACCTTGTCCAGACAAGGCCGCTTGGGGAATCAACCCCAAGCATAGTCAAACCATTACTTGATGGTCAGGGCTTCCAGTTTGCCGCTGTTGCCATACACGTAGATCATGTCGCCCACCACCAGCGGCCGGGCCCGCAGGCCATCGCTGTCGATACGCTCACGACCGACGAAACGACCATCGACCTGGCTCAGCAGGTGCAGGTAACCTTCCAGGTCACCCACAGCCACGTAGCTGGAGAAGACTTCCGGGGCCGACAATTGACGACGGGCCAGGGAATCATTGCTCCACAGGGCAGTGGTCGAGCGCTCGTCGATACCTTCCACGGTGCCCGAGGACAGGCTGACGTAGACGCTACCGAAACCCTGGGCAACACCTGCATAGCTGGAAGCATCACGCTGCCAGAGCGGACGACCGCTCTCCAGGTCCAGGGCCACGACACGCCCCTGGTAGCTGGCGACATACAAGGTACCGCCAGACAACAGCAGGCCACCGTCGATATCCACTACCCGGTCCAGTTCGGAACGGCCTTGGGGGATCGCTACGCGCTGCTCCCAGACCGGCACGCCGTTGCGGATGTCCAGCGCCACTACCTTGCCGGTGGAGAGGCCGGCAAGCGCCAGGCGATTGGTAGCCAATGGTGCACTGGTACCCCGCAAGGTCAGTACCGCTGGAGTGCTGTCATAGAGCCAGAGCTGGTGGCCAGTACTGGCATCCAGGCCAATCACCCGGTCATCCTGGGTCTGGACTACCACCACGTCACCATTGGTGGCTGGCGGCGCCAGCACCTCGCTGGTGACGCGGGCACGCCATTTCTCTTCACCGCTGGAAGTATCCAGGGCCACCACTTCGCCTTTCAGGGTGCCGATCATGACCAGGCCATAACCCACGCCCACAGCGCCGGACACAGGCAGCTCGAGGTCCTTCTTCCATTTGACGTCGCCGTTCATGCGATCCATGGCGACCACTACGCCAGTGACATCGGAGGCGTAGATAGTGCTGCCATCAATGGCCGGAACCAGCATGTTGTAGGTATCGCCCTGGCCGTCACCAATGGAACGGCTCCACTGCTTCTGCAGGACGACCTCTTCCTTGAAGCTGACCAGCTCCGCAGGTGGCAGTTCTTTCTTGCTGTTGCTGCTGCAACCCACAGCCAACAAGGCCAGGGCCAGCAATGCTGCATGTTTCCACCGGATCACGTCACGCATCCCCTTTGGCCAGGTCGTCGAGCTTGATTTGTAGGCCACCGACAGCCGCTTCATCCGACAGCGCCGCCTTGGCTTTTTGGTATGCGGCATGGGCTTCATCGACGCGGCCCAACTGGACCAGCAAATCGCCCTTGAGTTCTTCACGGGTGGCCAGGAAAGCCTTGTCGGTGTCACCGTCGAGCAGTTTCAGCGCCTCATCAACCTTGTTCTGCGCCGCCAGCACCTGGGCCAGACGTTGACGAGCCACTTCGCCCAGGGTCGCGTTCGCCGGCTTGTCCGCCACGGCCTTGAGCTGGGCAACCGCATCGTCCAGCTTGCCGGTATCCACTGCGACCTTGGCCACGAACAGGCTGCCGTACTGCGCGTAGGCGGTACCGCCGAACTCGCTGTTGAGCTTGCCGGCCAAGTCGGTAACACGGGCTGCGTCAGGCTTGCCATCAGGTGTCAGGGTGGTTTCCAGCAATTGCTGGTAGAGCACCGAAGCCCCCTGGGACTGGTTGCCTTGGTATTTATGCCAGGCCTGCCAGCCGAACACGATGACCAGAGCCAGCAGGCCACCGGTCACCAGGGGTTTGCCGTTACGCTGCCACCAGTCCTTCAATTCCGCCAGCTGTTCATCTTCGGTACTCGACACCCCAATACTCCTTATTCGCTAAATCGGCTGTTTGACAGCTTCAACCCTGCACGACGCAGGTGGCCAGGTGCGCAGCGAGTGCATCCCAGGCAATGCTTTGTTGTTCGCCCTGGCCACGCAGGGGCTTGAAACCTACCACTTGCTGGGCCATTTCGTCGTCACCGAGGATCAGCGCATACAACGCACCGCTCTTGTCGGCCTTCTTGAACTGGCTCTTGAAGCTGCCACCGCCGGCGTTGACCTGCAGGCGCAGGTTCGGCAGTTGATCGCGTACCCGCTCGCTCAGGGCCAGGCCTGCCAATTCGGCTGCCTCGCCAAAGGCGCAAAGGTAGACATCCACCTGGCGAGCAATTTCTTCCGGTACCCGCTCCAGGGTCTCCAGCATCAGCACCAGGCGCTCGATACCCATGGCGAAACCCACGCCCGGGGTCGGCTTGCCACCCATCTGCTCGACCAGGCCGTCGTAGCGGCCGCCTGCGCAGACAGTGCCCTGGGCACCGAGCTTGTCGGTCACCCATTCGAAGACGGTCTTGCTGTAGTAATCCAGGCCACGTACCAGCTTCGGATTGATCACGTAGGGGATGCCAGCGGCTTCCAGGCGGGCCTTGAGACCTTCGAAGTGCACCCGAGACTCTTCATCCAGGTAGTCGGCCAGCTTCGGCGCATCCACCAGCACCGCCTGGGTGCCCGGGTCCTTGGTATCCAGGACCCGCAGTGGGTTGGTCTTCAGGCGACGCTGGCTGTCTTCGTCCAACTGGTCGTGGCGAGCCGAAAGGAACTCCACCAGCGCATCGCGATAGCGTGCACGGGCCTCGGAGGTACCCAGGCTGTTGAGTTCGAGCTTCACCGCATCACGGATACCCAGCTCGCCCCACAGGCGCCAGGTCAACACGATCAGTTCGGCGTCGATATCCGGACCGTCCAGGTTGAACACTTCCAGGCCGATCTGGTGGAACTGGCGATAACGACCTTTTTGTGGGCGCTCGTGACGGAACATCGGGCCGATGTACCAGAGTTTCTGCACCTGGCCAGCGCCGGTCAGGCCATGCTCCAGGGCCGCACGCACGCAGGCCGCGGTGCCTTCCGGGCGCAGGGTCAGCGAATCGCCGTTGCGGTCCTCGAAGGTGTACATTTCTTTTTCGACGATATCGGTCACTTCACCGATGGAGCGCTTGAACAGCTCGGTGAATTCGACGATAGGCATGCGGATCTGCTTGTAACCGTAGTTATCCAGCAAACGCGCCACGGTACCCTCGAAGTAGCGCCACAGGGGCGTCTGCTCGGGCAGGATGTCATTCATGCCACGAATGGCTTGCAGAGACTTGCTCACAAAAAATCCTTAATACGTTCGGTTAGCCACGAGCGATCAGCGCTGCGTCGGCTTCGACCTTCTCGGCCGCCTTCTGCCGGATCAGCTTTTCGAGCTCATCCACCAGGTTGTCATTGGTCAGTTTCTGCGATGGCTTGCCATCGATGTAAATCAGGTTCGGCGTACCACCGGTCAGCCCCACATGGGCTTCCTTGGCTTCGCCCGGGCCGTTGACTACACAACCGATCACCGCGACATCCATGGGTACCAGCAAGTCCTCGAGGCGCCCTTCAAGTTCGTTCATGGTCTTGACCACATCGAAATTCTGCCGCGAGCAGCTCGGGCAGGCGATGAAGTTGATGCCACGGGAACGCAGGTGCAGGGACTTGAGGATGTCGTAGCCGACCTTCACTTCCTCGACCGGATCGGCCGCCAACGAGATGCGAATGGTATCGCCAATCCCTTCGGCCAGCAGCATACCGAGGCCGACGGCGGATTTCACCGTGCCTGAACGCAATCCACCGGCTTCGGTGATGCCCAGGTGCAGGGGCTGGACGATTTCCTTGGCCAGCAAGCGGTAGGCTTCGACGGCCATGAACACGTCGGAAGCTTTCACACTGACCTTGAAGTCCTGGAAATTCAGCCGTTCCAGATGCTCGACATGACGCAGTGCCGACTCGACCAGTGCGGCGGGGGTCGGTTCGCCATATTTCTTTTGCAGGTCCTTTTCCAGCGAACCGGCATTGACCCCGATACGAATCGGGATACCGCGGTCGCGAGCCGCATCGACCACCGCCCGAACTCGATCCTCTCGACCGATGTTGCCGGGGTTGATACGCAGGCAATCGACGCCCAGCTCAGCCACGCGCAGGGCGATCCGATAGTCGAAGTGAATATCGGCCACCAGTGGGACCTTGACCAGTTGCTTGATCCGGCCGAACGCCTCGGCGGCATCCATATCCGGGACCGAAACCCGCACGATATCGACACCGGCGGCTTCCAGGCGGTTGATCTGGGCCACGGTTGCGGCCACGTCGTTGGTGTCGCTGTTGGTCATGCTCTGCACCGCGATCGGGGCATCGCCCCCTACCGGTACCGAGCCAACCCAGATCTTGCGGGACTCGCGACGTTTGATTGGAGATTCGCCGTGCATGACTTATTGACCTAACTTCAGGCGAGCAGTCTCGCCAGTGATGAACGGGGCGATATCCACCGCCTGACCGTTGTAGCTGATTTGAGCACCGCGGGCATAACCCAGGCGGACAGCGAAAGGCGGCTTGCCGCTGACATCGACGACTTCACCCTTGCGCTTGAGCGCACTGAGCAGGATCTTGCCATTGCCGTCGCTAACCTGGGTCCAGCAGTCGGCGCTGAACTGGATCTGCACCTGGGCCGAACCGGCAGCCGCGGTAGTGGGAACCGGAGCATTGGTCGCGGCGACTGGCGCAACAGGAGTGGTCGGGGCAGGAGCCGTCGGGGCCGGAAGCGGCGCCGCTGGCACGGTCGCCACCGGTGCAACGGTTTGTGCCGGTGCAGCATGGGTGGGCGCTACAGGTGCAACGGGAACGGGCGCCACTGGAGCTGCGGGGCTGGCTGGAGCCTCAGCGAGCGGATTGGCATATTGCGCGGCATTGGCGTCGGCTTCGCTCTTGGCTTCGGCAACGGCCTGGTCTTCCGGCTCGTCCAGAGGGTGGATCTGGGTCTTGCCGTCGGCGCCCTCCACTTCGACATGCTCAGGATTCAGGGCAACCTGTTCCTTACCACGCTGGGCGGTCTGGTCCTGCCACCAGACGAAACCGCCACCGACCACGGCCACCAACAACAGCAAGCTGACAATCCGCAGGATGGTATGGGAGACCCGCACGGGTTCTTCGATACGGCCCAGGGCGTGGACGGCGCTGCCCTGAGAGTCGGTGCCGGTATATTGATCGAATGCCTGGACCAGGACCGCCTGGTCCAGGCCCAGCAACTTGGCATAGGCACGAATGTATCCACGGGCAAAGGTGTGGCCTGGGAGCTTGTCGAAGGCTCCGGCTTCCAGGTTGCTCAGGGAGCTCACGGTGAGATTGAGCTTGTGGGCCACCTCAGCCAGCGACCAGCCATTGCTTTCACGGGCCTGGCGCAAGGTTTCACCGGGATTGACGCGAGTCGTTGCTTGAACTTCGGGTTGCGCCACTTTCATCATTGCTCCGACAGGTATTGCTGATATTCCGGCGTACCGGGATAAAGTCGTTTTAGTTGCAGACCGTAACTGGAGGCCTTGTCATGATCGTCGAACACCACAGCCAGCCGGGTGCCGAGCAATAGACTACGTGCATTTTGCTCGCCAAGCAGGCTAAAACGATCGTAATAATCACGCGCGGGCACATAATGCCTGTCTTCGTAAGACAACTCAGCCATTTCCAGTAATGCGCGAGGTTGTTGCTGGTTCAAACGCAGGGCTTTCGACAACTGCAACCGGGCCAGTCCACGCTGCCCCAGCTTCGAAGCGGCTACCCCAAGATTCTCGAAAACCCGGGAGCGCTCAGGGTACAGGGTATCGGCCGCCGCTTGCTCGAAGCGCTGATAGGCCTCTTCATAACGTTTTTCTTCGAACAGGAAGCTGCCGTAGTTATTGAGGATCCGGGCATTTTTCGGACTTGCCTCCAGAGCCTTGCGAAATTGCGCATCGGCAAGTGCAGGCTCCATTTCGGCTTGGAACACCAACGCCAGGGCCGCGTTGGCATCGGCATCGGCAGGGCTGAGCTCCAGGGCCTTCTTCAGGGGAACCTTGGCCCGTTCGCCCATGCCTTGTTGCAGATACCCAAGGCCGAGCTGAACATAAGCCTGGCGCGCCTCATCACGTCCCTTGCTGGTGCCCATCGGGCTGGTATCGCCCGACAGGACACAGCCAGCGCACAAGCTGGCAACAAGCAGGAGCAGCGCTAAGCGCAAGGCCATGGAGATCCTCTCTCAGGTACGGGCCGCGGCGCTTTGCGGCATATCGGCGTCGGCACTCAGCTCGCGCACGGCGATATAGCGTTCACTACGACGGGTGCGATCCAGCACCTGGCCTACCAACTGACCACAGGCGGCATCGATGTCTTCGCCGCGGGTGGTGCGCACAGTGACATTGAAGCCAGCGTGGTGCAGCTGGTCCTGGAAGCGCCGGATGGCGTTGTTGCTCGGACGCTCGTAACCGGAATGCGGGAACGGGTTGAACGGGATCAGGTTGATCTTGCAAGGAATATCCTTGAGCAACTCGATCATCTGCGTCGCATGTTCCGGCTTGTCGTTGACGTCCTTGAGCAGGGTGTACTCAATGGTCAGCACGCGCTTTTCGCCCAGGGCCGACATGTAGCGCTGGCACGACTCGAGCAGCATCTTCAACGGATACTTCTTGTTGATCGGTACCAACTGGTTGCGCAGCGCATCGTTGGGAGCGTGCAGGGACAACGCCAGGGAGACATCGATGTGCTTGGCCAGCTCATCGATCATCGGTACCACGCCGGAGGTCGACAGGGTCACGCGGCGCTTGGAGATGCCGTAGCCCAGGTCGTCCATCATCAGGTGCATGGCCGCGATGACGTTGTCGAAGTTCAGCAGCGGTTCGCCCATGCCCATCATCACCACATTGGTGATGGCACGGTCGATGGTCGCGGGAACGCTGCCAAAGGATTTGTTGGCAATCCACACCTGGCCGATGACTTCGGCGGCAGTGAGGTTGCTATTGAAGCCTTGCTTGCCGGTGGAGCAGAAACTGCAATCCAGGGCACAGCCTGCCTGGGACGAAACGCACAAGGTACCGCGCTTGCCCTGGGGAATGTAAACGGTCTCGACACAGCTGCCGGACGCCACGCGCACCACCCATTTACGGGTACCGTCGCTGGAGATGTCCTCGCTGACCACTTCCGGACCGCGAATCTCGGCAACGGCCTTGAGCTTCTCGCGCAAGGCCTTGCCGACATTCGTCATGGCATCGAAATCATCGACGCCAAAGTGGTGAATCCATTTCATTACCTGACCGGCACGGAAACGCTTCTCCCCGATTGAGTCGAAGAATTTCTCCATTTCCGGTTGAGTCAGCCCCAACAGGTTAGTTTTGCCGATCGATGTAGTCATGGTTTCACCTTTCACTCACTGGCCCAATGGCTTAGCGAGTGGTCACCTCGGTAGCTGCGAAGAAGTAAGCGATTTCGCGAGCAGCGGCAGCTTCGGAGTCCGAACCGTGAACGGCGTTGGCGTCGATGGACTCAGCGAAATCAGCACGGATGGTACCGGCAGCAGCTTCTTTAGGGTTGGTAGCGCCCATCAGCTCGCGGTTGCGAACGATAGCGTTTTCACCTTCCAGAACCTGAACGACAACCGGACCGGAAGTCATGAAGGCAACCAGTTCGCCGAAGAAGCCACGCTCGCTGTGCTCAGCGTAGAAACCTTCGGCTTCGGCCTTGGACAGTTGCTTCATTTTCGAAGCTACAACGCGCAGGCCGGCTTCTTCGAAACGGGAAACGATCTTGCCGATAACGTTTTTTGCAACAGCGTCAGGCTTGATGATGGAGAAAGTACGTTGAACAGCCATGGTGTAACTCCAGAAACGGTGATTAAAGCGAAAAATTAAACCCGCGAATTATACGCGGGTTTAAAGGGATTGCCTAACTGCGTAGCCCGCGGATTCAGTCAGTTTCGTCGATCCAGGCAGCCTGAATTGCTTCAAGAACCTTCTCGCCTCCGCGAGCTGGATCGTCACTGAACTCCGGCAACGCCAGAACCCACTTGTGCAGATCGACAAAGTTCACATAACGCGGGTCCACATCCGGCTTCGAATCAGCCAGCTGGATCGCGATTTCCAGTACATCAACCCACTTCAGACTCATGATGGCTCCTTGAATCAGTGCGGCGCTTCGGCCGCGTGGTTGAGCGAGTACTTGGGAATTTCAACGGTCAGGTCTTCATCGCCAACGATAGCCTGGCACGACAGGCGCGACTGGGCTTCCAGGCCCCAGGCCTTGTCCAGCAGATCCTCTTCCAGCTCATCGGCTTCGTTCAGCGAGTCGAACCCTTCGCGCACGATGCAATGGCAAGTAGTGCAGGCACAGACACCGCCACAGGCACTCTCGATCTCGATGTGGTTGTCATGGGCAACCTCAAGCAGCGAAACCCCTGGCTCGACGTCGACGACCAAGCCTTCCGGGCAGAACACGGCATGTGGCAGAAAAATGATCTGCGGCATCAGTTATTCCTCAATCTCATTCAGGTTGCGCCCCGCCAGGGCAGCTTTCACCGTCGAATCCAGGCGGCGGGCCGCAAAGGCGTCGGTCACTTGCGACAGGCGCTTGGTCTGTTGCTCGATGGCATAACCATCGGTACCGAGCATCAATTCGTTAAGTTCCTGCATTTGCAGCTCAATGACCATGCGCTCCTCGGCATCCAGCAGGCGATCGCCATCAGCCTCCAGGGCACCCTGCACCGCCTCGATCAGGCGCTGAGCATCGACCTGCTGCTCACGCAGCACGCGGGCGACCTTGTCGTCGCCGGCATACTGGAAGGAGTCCTTGAGCATCCTGGCGATCTCGCCGTCGGTCAGGCCATAGGAAGGCTTGACCTGGATGCTGGCCTCCACGCCCGAGCCCAGCTCACGGGCAGACACACTGAGCAGGCCATCGGCGTCAACCTGGAAGGTCACACGGATCTTCGCGGCACCGGCCACCATCGGTGGGATACCACGCAACTCGAAACGCGCCAGGGAGCGGCAGTCGCTGATCAGCTCGCGCTCGCCCTGCAGCACATGGATCATCATGGCCGTCTGGCCATCCTTGTAGGTCGTGAAATCCTGGGCACGGGCAACGGGAATGGTGGTATTGCGCGGAATCACCTTTTCCATCAGCCCGCCCATGGTTTCCAGGCCCAGGGACAACGGAATCACGTCCAGAAGCAGCAGTTCGCCACCATCGCGCTTGTTGCCAGCCAGGGTGTCGGCCTGAATGGCCGCCCCAATGGCCACGACCTGGTCAGGGTCGATTTCGGTCAACGGCTGGCGACCGAACATCTCGGCAACGGCCTCGCGCACCCGCGGCACGCGAGTCGAGCCGCCCACCATGACCACGGCCTGAACCTCATCGAGTTCGACACCGGAGTCACGAACAGCACGACGACACGCCTTGAGACTGCGAGCGACCATGGGCTCGATCAGCCCATCGAAGGCTTCACGGGTCAGCACAGAACACCAGTCACCGTACCGGACCTCCACAGAGGCCGCTGCGGTCAGGGTTTCCTTGGCAGTACGAGCGGTTTGCAGCAGGTTACGCTGGACCCCCGGGTCAAGGTCGGCAGACAACCCTGCCCCTTGAATGATCCAGCCCGCGATAGCGTGATCGAAGTCATCGCCACCCAGTGCGGTATCACCGCCGGTGGCCAGCACTTCGAAGACACCGCCCGTCAGGCGCAGGATGGAAATATCGAACGTGCCGCCACCCAGGTCGTAAATCGCCACCACGCCTTCGGCATGCTGGTCCAGCCCATAGGCTACGGCTGCGGCAGTCGGCTCATTGAGCAGGCGCAGCACGTTCAAGCCCGCCAGCTTGGCTGCATCCTTGGTGGCTTGGCGCTGAGCATCGTCGAAATAGGCAGGCACGGTGATCACAGCCCCCACCAGCTCCCCACCCAAGGTTGCCTCGGCGCGCTGACGCAGAACCTTCAGTACCTCGGCAGAAACCTCGACAGGACTCTTGGGGCCCTGGACCGTTTCGATGAACGGCATGTGCGATTCGCCATCGACGAAGCGATAGGGGAGCTGCTCACCCAATTGCTTGACGTCGGACAGGCCTCGACCCATCAGGCGCTTGACCGAGAGCACGGTATTGAGCGGATCGGAGGGGGCAGCCAGGCGGGCGGACTCGCCCACCTCAACGCTGTCGGCGTGATAACGCACGGCAGACGGCAGGATCACCTGCCCCTGCGCATCGGCCAGCGGCTCGGAAAGACCGCTGCGCAAGGCAGCGACCAGCGAATTGGTAGTACCCAAGTCGATCCCCACAGCCAGGCGACGCTGGTGCGGTTGAGGACTTTGGCCGGGTTCAGCGATCTGCAGTAGGGCCATGTCTATCTGGACTTATCTGTATATCAGGCGTGCGACCGGAGCGGCACTAGGTTAATCGTCGAGGCGCTCTTCTAACTGGCGCACTTCGTAGGTGAGCTTGTCGAGGAACTGCATGCGCCGCATCAGGCGCTCGGCCTGTTCGCGTTGCGCTGCATCATCCCAACAGGCTGCGAAGCCTTCGTTCAGTTCATCCTGGGCAACCTTCAGGCGCCGCTTGAAGGCCGCCACCCCTGCCAGGTCAGCACTGTCCTGCAGGTCCTCGAGCTCCTCGCGCCATTGCATCTGCTGCAACAGGAACTCAGGGTCGTGCACCGTGACTTCCAACGGCAGCTCGCCCCCCTTGAGGGCAAGGAGATAGCGAGCACGCTTGGGAGGGCTCTTGAGGGTCTGGTAAGCCTCATTGAGGCTCGCCGAGCGCTCCAGCGCCAGCCGTTGCTCACGCTCGGGAGCATCGGCAAAACGGTCAGGATGAACTCCGCGCGCCAACTCTCGATAACGCGCGGCCAACTGTTCGAGATCCAGGCGGAAACCAGGCTGCAACTCGAATAAAGCGAAATGACAAGGAGTACCCACGAGCCGCCTCAGATGTTGAAGCTTTCGCCGCAGCCACATTCACCGCGCACGTTGGGATTGTTGAACTTGAAACCCTCGTTCAACCCCTCCTTGACGAAGTCAAGCTCGGTGCCATCCAGATAGGTCAGGCTTTTCGGGTCGATGATCACTTTCTCGCCGTGACTTTCGAACACCTGATCGTCCTCGCCGATCTCATCGACGAACTCCAGCACATAGGCAAGGCCGGAACAGCCTGTGGTGCGAACACCCAGGCGAATCCCATCACCCTTGCCGCGCCCATTGAGGGAGCGTCGCACGTGTTGAGCAGCCGCTTCTGTCATGCTGATAGCCATCGTCACTCCTTACTTGTCGCCAAATCTGTGAAAGCCGATCGGTCAGATCAGGCCTTTCTTCTGCTTGTAGTCGCGGACAGCCGCCTTGATAGCGTCTTCGGCGAGCACCGAGCAGTGGATCTTCACTGGCGGCAAGGCCAGTTCTTCGGCCAGCTGGGTGTTCTTGATGGTCTCGGCTTCATCCAGGGTCTTGCCCTTCATCCACTCGGTGGCCAGGGAGCTGGAGGCAATGGCCGAGCCACAGCCGTAGGTCTTGAACTTGGCGTCTTCAATGATGCCCTGCTCGTTGACCTTGATCTGCAGGCGCATCACGTCGCCACAGGCAGGAGCACCGACCATGCCGGTGCCGACATCCGGATCTTCCGCGTTCATCTTGCCGACGTTACGCGGGTTCTCGTAGTGGTCGATGACCTTTTCGCTGTAAGCCATGATTCTTAATCCTCACTCATCAGAGAGTCGCTCTTGGGTCCTGCAAACCGCTTAGTCGATACGTCCTGCAGAACCCCGTGCGGCGACTTAAATTCAGTGTGCCGCCCACTCGATCTTCGAGATATCGACACCGTCTTTGTACATGTCCCACAGCGGCGACAGGGCGCGCAGCTTGGTAACGGCCTCGCAGACCTTCTGGGCCGCGTAGTCGATTTCCTCTTCGGTGGTGAAACGGCCGAAGGTGAAGCGGATCGAGCTGTGCGCCAGTTCGTCGTTACGGCCCAGGGCACGCAGCACGTACGAAGGCTCCAGGGAGGCCGAAGTACAGGCCGAACCGGAAGACACCGCCAGGTCCTTGAGCGCCATGATCAACGACTCGCCTTCGACGTAGTTGAAGCTCAGGTTCAAGTTGTGCGGCACACGAGCAGTCATGCTGCCGTTGACGTACAGCTCTTCCAGGTGCTCGACCTGCTTGTAGAAACGATCGCTCAGGGCCTTGATGCGGGCGTTCTCGGTTGCCATGTCTTCCTTGGCAACGCGGAAGGCCTCGCCCATGCCGACGATCTGGTGGGTAGCCAGGGTCCCGGAACGCATGCCGCGCTCGTGACCGCCGCCGTGCATGGTGGCCTCCAGGCGCACACGAGGCTTGCGACTCACGTACAGTGCGCCGATGCCTTTGGGGCCGTAGGTCTTGTGGGCAGAGAACGACATCAGGTCGACTTTCAGCGCTTGCAGGTCGATTTCGACCTTGCCGGTGGACTGGGCACCATCGACATGGAACAGGATGCCCTTGGAGCGGGTCAGCTCGCCAATGGCGGCGATGTCGTTGACGGTGCCGATTTCGTTGTTCACGTGCATGATCGAAACCAGGATGGTGTCGTCACGCAGAGCAGCTTCCACCATGGCCGGAGTGATCAGGCCGTCTTCACCCGGCTCGATGTAGGTCACTTCGAAGCCTTCGCGTTCGAGTTGGCGCATGGTGTCCAGGACAGCCTTGTGCTCGATCTTCGAGGTGATCAGGTGCTTGCCCTTGGTGTGATAGAAATGCGCGACGCCCTTGATGGCCAGGTTGTCGGACTCGGTGGCACCGGAAGTCCAGACGATTTCACGCGGATCGGCGTTGACCAGGTCAGCCACTTGGCGACGGGCGTTCTCCACCGACTCCTCGGCCTTCCAGCCAAACACGTGGGAGCGGGACGCCGGGTTACCGAAGTTCCCGTCGACCAGCAGGCACTCACTCATTTTTTGCGCAACACGCGGATCGACCGGAGTGGTTGCTGAGTAATCAAGGTAAATCGGCAATTTCATGGACTCTCTCCTAAATCAGGCTGGCTGGCGTGCCGCTAGCTCTTTGGCTGTCATTCGACGGCGGACGCTTCAATCTTGTCCAGGCGCGGCGCCTTGCCATTACAACGGCGCTGGTCCTGACGCTGGGCTACTTCTTGCACCTCACGGCGGGTGACAAGGTCAGCCAAGCTGATACCGCTCAGAAATTCGTGAATCTGCAGGCTTAGATCGCACCACAGGTGATGAGTAAGACAGGTGTCACCGGCATGACAATCGCCCAATCCTTGGCATTTGGTTGCATCGACCGATTCGTTCACCGCATCGATCACCTGAGCCACCTGGATTCCCTGCATGTCACGCGATAGCTGATAACCGCCACCAGGACCACGAACACTGGAAACCAGGTTACTGCGGCGCAGCTTGGCGAAAAGCTGTTCGAGATAGGACAGGGAGATGCCTTGGCGCTCAGAGATATCGGCCAGGGAGACCGGGCCATGTTGCGCGTGCAACGCCAGATCAAGCATGGCGGTCACCGCATATCGGCCTTTAGTAGTCAGTCGCATGGACAAGTACCACGGAGTTTCGGAATGGAGGCGAGTATGCAATACCCGAGTAATCGAGTCAACTATAAGACCAACTACTTTAGTCGGATTTACCCGTAAAAGAGCGCGCGAATCATAGCAAAGCCTGCGACGTAATGGCACAGCAGGATGGCAGCAGCTGACCTACGGGTCATTCGCCGGTCGGATCAGCCCTTCAGCAGTGATCCGACCGGCACAGGAAAGCCATGCCCGAGGCAATCAACCGACCTGACTACCGCCCTTTTCCTTGACCTCGGCGAAGTCTTCTTCCCGCAGCGCCGGCAGATCCTTGGCACAGTACTCACTTCCCAGATCCTTCAGTGCTCCGCACATACCCTCCAAGCGCACATCGACGGCCTGCAGGTGATCGAGCAATTGGCCAATGGCGCGCGCCACCGGATCCGGCATGTCTTCGCTGACGCCATAAGCATCGAACCCGAGCTTTTCCGCCATGGCCTTGCGCTTGGCGTGCTGCTCATCACTGGACTTCATGATGATCCGCCCCGGTATGCCGACCACCGTCGCACCCGCGGGCACCGCCTTGGTCACCACCGCATTGGAGCCGACCTTGGCCCCGGCACCGACAGTGAAAGGCCCAAGCACCTTGGCGCCCGCCCCGACCACGACGCCATCCTCCAATGTCGGATGACGCTTGCCCTTGTTCCAGCTTGTGCCGCCCAGGGTCACTCCCTGATAGAGAGTGACGTCATCACCAATCTCGGCGGTTTCACCAATGACGATCCCCATGCCGTGATCGATGAAGAAACGACGCCCGACCTTGGCCCCTGGATGAATCTCGATCCCAGTCAGCCAACGCCCGAAGTTCGACACCAGGCGTGCCAGCCACTTCCACCCCATGCCCCACAAGGCGCCGGACAAACGATGGATCCAGATCGCGTGCATGCCCGGATAGCAGGTCAGCACCTCGAAGGCATTGCGCGCCGCCGGGTCTCGATGGAATACGCTCTGGATATCTTCACGCAGACGCTCGAACATCACTGATCCTTCCGTTTCAGCAGCTCCCCACGCGCCGCTTTCTGGGTCTCCGTGAGGATGCCGCGCAATATATTCATTTCCGCCCGGGTGACCGAGCTGCGACCAAACAGCCGGCGCAAGCGCGCCATCAGGTGCCGGGGCTTCTGCGGATCGAGGAAATCGATTTCCACCAGCGCTTGCTGCAGGTGCTCGTAGAATCGCTCAAGCTCATCCATGGTCGCCAGCTCATCACTGGGAGCGACCGTCTCATCCTTGCCCACCCCGCCCGACCGGCCCTGTATCGCCAGCCAGGACATGCGCACCTCATAGGTCAGCACCTGTACCGCCGTCGCCAGGTTCAGCGAGCTGAACGCCGGGTCCGACGGGATATGCACATGGAAATGACATCGCTGCAACTCGTCGTTGGTCAGGCCGGAATCCTCACGACCGAACACCAGGGCAATCTGGGCGCCCTTGCCCGCCTCCTCCACCACCTTGCCCCCGGACTCGCGAGGATCGAGCAGCGGCCACGGAATGCTCCGCTCGCGAGCACTGGTGCCGAACACCAGGGTGCAACCGACCAAAGCCTCTTCAAGTGTGGCGACCACCTGGGCCCCCTGCAGGATATCCGTGGCACCGGAGGCTCGCGCATCCGCCTCGTGAGATGGAAACACCCGAGGGTCCACCAGCACCAGGCGCGACAACCCCATGTTCTTCATGGCGCGCGCAGCCCCACCGATGTTGCCGGGATGACTGGTATTGACCAGGACGACACGAATGTTCTGCAGCAAGGGAAGTGCTCTCGGACAGGGAAAAGGGGAATAAATCTTACAGAACAGCCCGTACTCCCGCCTTAAAAATAACCAGCTCGCTACTTCTGGACTCGAACCAGGCTGCCCCTTTTCTTAGATACCATACGGCGGAGCAATACGATCAAAGCGAACGACGAACTTCATCTGCAAAAGTTTTCTGCTACAATGCTCGGCTTTCTTTAACAACCTTAGGTGACCTATCCATGCAGCCAATGCTGAATATCGCGCTGCGCGCCGCCCGCAGCGCCAGTGAACTGATTTTCCGCTCCATCGAGCGCCTGGATACCATCAAGGTCGATGAAAAAGACGCCAAGGACTACGTGTCCGAGGTGGATCGCGCCGCCGAGCAGAAGATCATCGATGCGCTGCGCAAGGCCTACCCAAATCACTCGATCATGGGCGAAGAGACCGGCCTGCATGCCGGCACCGGGATCGAAGGCGAAGAATACCTGTGGATCATCGACCCACTGGACGGCACCACCAACTTCCTGCGTGGCATCCCCCACTTCGCCGTGAGCATCGCCTGCAAATACCGTGGTCGCCTGGAGCACGCCGTGGTCCTGGACCCGGTTCGCCAGGAAGAATTCACCGCCAGCCGCGGTCGTGGCGCACAGCTGAACGGCCGTCGCCTGCGAGTCAGCGGCCGCACCAGCCTCGACGGCGCCCTGCTGGGTACCGGCTTCCCGTTCCGCGATGATCAAATGGACAATCTGGACAACTACCTGGGCATGTTCCGCTCCCTGGTCGGCCAGACCGCCGGCATCCGCCGCGCCGGCGCCGCCAGCCTGGACCTGGCCTATGTTGCTGCCGGTCGTTTCGATGCCTTCTGGGAGTCGGGCCTGTCCGAGTGGGACATGGCAGCAGGCGCCCTGCTGATCCAGGAAGCCGGCGGCCTGGTGAGCGACTTCACCGGTGGTCACGACTTCCTGGAAAAAGGTCACGTGGTCGCAGGCAACACCAAGTGCTTCAAGGCGGTACTGACCGCCATCCAGCCGCACCTGCCGGCCTCGATGAAGCGCTAAACAGCAATACAAAAAAAAGCACCCATCGGGTGCTTTTTTTACGCCTGAAAATCCGCTCCTACAGGAGTCGAACTGCCAGCGAAAAGGGAACTTTGGCCGCCGTCGCCGACGAGCAGACTATTGGCCGGGCTGATTCTGGTTTTGCCCCAGGATCAGGCGCCCATCCTTGTCCACCGGGATCTGATTGCCCGGATCACGATCCATCCGGACCTGACCCTGCTTGCCACCCAGGTCGTACTTCACGTCATAACCCACGACCTTCTCGCTGATGTCATTGACCGTATTGCAACGAGTCTGCGTCGTGGTGTAGGTATCACGCTCCTGCATGCCCTCCTGCACCTTGTTACCTGCATAACCGCCACCCACGGCACCGGCCACCGTAGCCAGCTTGCGACCATTGCCATTGCCGATCATGCTGCCCAACAACCCGCCACCCACAGCACCGGCCACGGTCCCGAGGATCTGATGCTCATCCTTGACCGGGCGCTGACGAGTCACCGCGACATCCTTGCACACTTCACGAGGAGTCTTGATCTGTTGCTTGACCGGCTGCACAGCCAGCACTTGCGCATACTCAGGGCCGCTTTTAACCAGGCTGTAGGTAGCCACAGCACCCCCGGCGGTGACACCGACAGCACCCAATACCGCACCAACCAGCAACGACTTGTTCACGTGAACCTCCTGACCATACATACGGGTCATAACCCGCGCTTCTCCCAGCCTTGGAGCAAAAAAAAAGGCGCGAGTTCAACACTCGCGCCTTTTTTGCTGACCGCCGGAACAGGCTCAGTCGATCATGGACGATCGTCCACTTCCTTCTCGGTGTTGGCCGGAGGAATCAAGTCTTCGCTGCTCAGCTTCAGCCAGATCAGCACCACGTTGGCGATGTAGATCGACGAGTAGGTACCCGCCAGGACACCGACGAACAGGGCGATGGAGAAACCGTGCAGGTTATCGCCACCGAAGAACAGCAACGCAATGATCGCCAGCAAGGTGGAGATCGAGGTCGCCATGGTCCGCAGCAGGGTCTGGGTGGTCGAGATATTGATGTTCTCGATCAGGCTGGCCTTGCGCAGTACGCGGAAGTTCTCACGCACCCGGTCGAACACCACGATGGTGTCGTTGAGCGAGTAGCCGATGATCGCCAGTACCGCGGCCAGCACCGTCAGGTCGAAGGTGATCTGGAAGAACGACAGGATACCCACGGTCACCACCACGTCGTGGATCAGCGACACGATCGCACCGACCGCGAACTTCCACTGAAAGCGGAAGGCCAGGTAGATGAGGATGCCGCCCAGTGCCATGAGCATGCCGAGGCCACCCTGGTCACGCAGCTCTTCACCCACCTGCGGGCCAACGAACTCGACTCGCTTGACCTGCGCCGGGTTGTCGCCGCCGACTTTCTGCAGTGCGGCTGCCACCTGGTGGCCCAGTTGCGGGTCTTCACCCGGCATCCGCACCAGCAGGTCGGTGGTCGCACCAAAGCTCTGCACGATGGCTTCGTGATAACCGGCTTCGTTCAGCTGCGAACGAACCTTCATCACATCCGCCGGACGCTCATAGGTCAGCTCGATGAGCGTACCGCCAGTGAAGTCCAGGCCGTAGTTCAAACCCTTGTGGAACCAGCTGAACAACGCCAGAACGGTCAGGAGCACAGTGAGGCCGAACGCAACGTTGCGCACGCCCATGAAGTTGATAGTACGTAACATGGCAGCCCCTTAAATCCACAACTTCTTGAAGTCACGACCGCCGAAGATCAGGTTGACCATCGCGCGGGTCAGCCAGATGGCCGTGAACATCGAGGTAAAGATCCCGAGGGACATGGTCACCGCAAAGCCCTTGACCGGACCGGTACCCATGGCGAAGAGGATGCCACCCACCAGCAATGTGGTCAGGTTGGAGTCCAGGATCGCCGTGAATGCCCGGCCAAAGCCTTCGTTGATCGCCCGCTGTACGGTCATGCCGGCTGCGATCTCCTCACGGATCCGCGAGAAGATCAGCACGTTGGCGTCCACCGCCATACCCATGGTCAACACGATACCGGCGATACCCGGCAGGGTCAGCGTTGCCCCCAGCAGGGACATCAGGGCCAGCAGCAGCACCATGTTCAACGCCAGCGCCACGGTGGCAATCAGGCCGAAGAAGCGGTAGATGGCGATGATGAACAGCGACACGAACAGCATGCCCCACAACGACGCATCGATACCCTTGGTGATGTTGTCGGCACCCAGGCTAGGACCGATTGTGCGCTCTTCAGCGAAGTACATCGGTGCCGCCAGACCACCGGCGCGCAGCAACAGCGCCAACTCCGAGGACTCACCCTGGCCGTTCAAGCCGGTGATGCGGAACTGGCTGCCCAGTGGCGACTGGATGGTTGCCAGGCTGATGATTTTCTTCTCTTCCTTGAAACCCTGCACCGGCACGTCTTTCTCGACACCGTCCACCACTTGCTTGGTGTAGGTGGTGACCGGCTTCTGCTCGATGAAGATCACCGCCATGCCGCGACCGACGTTATTGCGAGTCGAACGGTTCATCAGCTCGCCACCGTGACCATCGAGCTTGATGTTCACCTGTGGACGGCCGTGCTCGTCATAGCTGGCCTGGGCATCGGTCACCTGGTCACCGGTGATGATCAGGCCACGCTCGATCAGCGCAGGAGGACGATTGCCCTCGCGGAACTCGAAGGACTCGGAAGTGGCCTTGGAAGCCCCCGGCTCGGCGGCCAGGCGGAATTCCAGGTTGGCGGTCTTGCCCAGGATCCGCTTGGCTTCGGCCGTGTCCTGCACGCCCGGCAGCTCAACCACGATCCGGTTGGCACCCTGGCGCTGGACCAGAGGCTCGGCCACGCCCAGCTCGTTGACCCGGTTACGTACCGTGGTCAAGTTCTGCTTGATGGAGTATTCACGGATTTCCGCCAGCTTGGCCGGGGTCATCGCCAGACGCAGCACCGGTTGGCCATTGAGGTCGGCCGGCACGATGTCAAAATCATTGAAATTCTTGCGGATCAGCGCACGAGCCTGTTCACGGCTGTCTTCGTCGCTGAAGCCCAGTTGGATCGCACCATTGAGCTGCGGCAGGCTGCGATAGCGCAGACGCTCTTTGCGCAGCAGGCTCTTGACGTCGCCTTCATAGACTTTCAGGCGCGCATCGAGGGCTTTATCCATGTCCACTTCCAGCAGGAAGTGCACGCCACCGGACAGGTCCAGGCCCAGTTTCATCGGATGCGCACCAAGGTTACGCAGCCATTGCGGAGTGGTTTGCGCCAGGTTCAACGCCACCACATAGTCATCGCCCAGCGCCTTGCGCACTACATCCTTGGCCGGAAGTTGGTCTTCCTTGTTGATCAAGCGCAGCAGGCCACCCTTGCCATTGGCGGCAATGGAGGAAGCCTTGACGTTGATGCCGGCGTCGGTGAGCGCCTTGCTCGCACGATCCAGGTCCGCCTGAGTGACCTGCAACGCAGTGCTCGCACCGCTGACCTGAATGGCCGGATCATCAGGGTATAGATTGGGAGCGGAATAAATAAAACCGATCGCCAGCACCGCCAGGATCAGTAGGTACTTCCACAGAGGATATTTGTTCAGCATCACGCCGCCCGTTTATGACGCGGGGCGCCTTGCGCGCCCCGTCGATTGGTAAAAGATGAAACTTAGATCGCTTTCAGCGTGCCTTTTGGCAGAGTGGCAGCGATTGCGCCTTTCTGGAACTTCAGTTCAACCGAGTCCGATACTTCCAGAACCACGAAGTCGTCGGTCACTTTGTTGATCTTGCCGGCGATACCGCCAGTGGTCACAACTTCGTCGCCTTTCTGCAGGCTGCCCAGCAGGTTCTTCTGCTCCTTGGCGCGCTTGGCCTGTGGACGCCAGATCATCAGATAGAAGATGACCAGGAAGCCCACCAGGAAAATCCACTCGAAACCAGTGCCCGCAGGACCGGCAGCAGCAGGAGCAGCGGCATCCGCATAAGCGGCAGGGATCAAAAAGCTCATTTAGCACTCCGATAGTTGCAAAATTAGTATCTGACGCTTTTGGAACTCAATCCAAAGGCGGCACGGGTAAACCGCGCTTGGCATAGAAGGAATCGACAAAGGCGGCCAATGTACCTTGTTGAATAGCCTCGCGCAAACCAGCCATAAGACGCTGGTAATGGCGCAAATTATGGATGGTATTGAGCATACTTCCGAGCATTTCCCCGCACTTGTCCAAGTGGTGCAGATAAGCACGGGAGAAGTTCTGGCAGGTATAGCAATCACAAGTTGGATCCAGCGGCGAATCATCATGGCGATGGAACGCGTTACGGATCTTCAGCACGCCTGTATCGATGAACAGATGCCCATTGCGGGCATTACGGGTTGGCATCACGCAATCGAACATGTCCACACCGCGGCGCACACCCTCAACCAGATCCTCCGGCTTGCCAACTCCCATAAGGTAACGAGGTTTGTCGGCAGGCATCTGGCCTGGCAGGTAGTCCAGGACCTTGATCATTTCATGCTTGGGCTCGCCTACTGACAAGCCGCCGATGGCCAGGCCGTCGAAGCCGATCTTGTCCAGGCCTTCCAGGGAGCGCATGCGCAGATCCTGGTGCATGCCGCCCTGGACGATGCCGAACAAGGCAGCCGTGTTATCGCCATGGGCGTTCTTGGAACGCTGGGCCCAACGCAGGGACAACTCCATGGAGATCCGCGCCACATCTTCATCGGCCGGGTACGGCGTGCATTCGTCGAAGATCATCACGATGTCCGAGCCCAGGTCGCGCTGCACCTGCATCGACTCTTCCGGCCCCATGAACACCTTGGCGCCATCCACCGGCGAGGCGAAGGTCACGCCCTCCTCCTTGATCTTGCGCATGGCGCCCAGGCTGAACACCTGGAAGCCACCGGAGTCCGTGAGAATCGGCCCCTTCCACTGCATGAAATCATGCAGGTCACCGTGGGCCTTGATCACTTCGGTGCCCGGACGCAGCCACAGGTGGAAGGTATTGCCCAGGATAATCTCGGCGCCGATGGCCTCGATATCCCGCGGCAGCATGCCCTTGACCGTGCCATAGGTACCCACCGGCATGAACGCCGGGGTTTCCACCGTACCGCGGGGGAAGGTCAGGCGACCGCGACGAGCCTTGCCATCAGTGGCCAGGAGCTCGAAGGACATACGACAGGTGCGACTCATACAGTTTCCTCGGGGGCCAGGTCCTTGGGAGCGGTTGGCGCAGGATTACGGGTGATGAACATCGCATCACCGTAGCTGAAGAAGCGGTATCCATGCTCGACCGCCGCACGATAGGCGGCCATGGTCTCGGGATAACCGGCGAATGCCGAAACCAGCATCAACAACGTGGATTCCGGCAGATGGAAATTGGTCACCAGGGCATCGACCACATGGAACGGGCGGCCCGGGTAGATGAAGATATCGGTGTCGCCACTGAAGGGCTTGAGCACGCCATCGCGGGCGGCGCTCTCCAGGGAGCGCACACTGGTGGTGCCCACCGCCACTACGCGACCACCACGGGCCCGGCACGCGGCCACCGCATCCACCACGTCCTGGCCGACTTCCAGCCATTCGTGATGCATATGGTGATCCTCAATACGCTCCACCCGTACTGGCTGGAAGGTTCCGGCCCCCACGTGCAGGGTCACGAACGCCGTCTCCACGCCCTTGGCGGCAATCGCCTCGAGCAACGGCTGGTCGAAATGCAGCCCTGCCGTCGGCGCGGCCACCGCCCCCAGGCGCTGGGCATAAACCGTCTGGTAGCGCTCGCGATCGGCGCCCTCGTCCGGACGATCTATATAAGGAGGCAAGGGCATATGCCCGACCCGATCCAGCAGTGGCAGCACTTCCTCGGCGAACCCCAACTCGAACAACGCATCGTGGCGGGCCAGCATCTGGGCCTCGCCACCGCCCTCGATCAGGATCTTCGACCCCGGCTTGGGCGACTTGCTGGAGCGCACATGGGCCAGCACGCGGTGGCTGTCCAGCACCCGCTCGACCAGGATCTCCAGTTTGCCGCCCGAGGCCTTCTGGCCGAACAGGCGAGCCGGAATCACCCGGGTATTGTTGAACACCATCAGATCGCCCGGGCGCAAATGCTCAAGCAAATCAGTGAATTGACGGTGGGCCAGGGCGCCAGTTGGCCCATCCAGGGTCAACAGGCGGCTACCGCGACGCTCAGCCAATGGGTGGCGGGCGATCAGCGAATCGGGAAGCTCGAAAGTAAAGTCAGCAACGCGCATGATGGGGTTCGTCTAGCAGGGCCGGAAAGTTTAGCGGAATAAGCAAAAATTGACCACGAAAGCCGATTGACCAACGGTAATCGTCTCTCTATACTTCGCCGCCATTGAGCCCTGATGGCGGAATTGGTAGACGCGGCGGATTCAAAATCCGTTTTCGCAAGAAGTGGGAGTTCGAGTCTCCCTCGGGGCACCAAAATCGAAAAAGACCTTGAATATCAAGGTCTTTTTTTTCGCCTGCAGAAAAGTGCCCCAGGCCATCGAGGGGCACAGTCCCTAGCGATTTCAGCGACTCCTCAAGCTACCGAGGCCTCTCGGGAATCTGCCAGGCCGGCCTTTACCGCGGGCCGCGCTTCGATGCTCTCCAACCAGCGCAGGACATGACGGAAGTCGCTGATATCCAGGTTCAACTCCTCATGGGTTCGCAACCAGGGAAAGGCGGCGATGTCAGCAATGGAGTAATGGTCCGACGCCAGGTAGACACTCCTGGCCAACTGCCCATCGACCACGCCATAGATCCGCAATGACTCCTTGCGATAGCGCGCGATGGCCTCCTGGTTGTAAGTCTTGCTGCCATGGAGGAACCACCAGAGTTGGCCAAGCATAGGTCCGATGGACCCGACCTGGAAAAACAGCCACTGCTGGATCGTCAGTTGCTCTTTCGGAGAACGGGCCTGCAGGCAGCCGTACTTTTGCGATAGATAACCAAGGATCGCCGCCGATTCGAATACCGATACCCCCGCCTCGTGATCGACGATGGCCGGGATCTTGCCGTTGGGGTTGATCTGCAAGAACTCCGGCAAATGCTGGCGCCCTTCGGCCAAGTTGAATTTCACTCGCTCACAGTCGATGCCCGCCTCCTTCAGGAAGATGCTGATCTTCTGCCCGTTGGGCGTATCGGCTGTATAGAAAGTGAGGGAGTTTGCCGTGTTCATGAGTCCTCCATTGACTGCTTCGGATGCCACTGCATCGCACATGATTGCATTTGCAATGATATTGAGACGTGCAGTATGGTGCAACACCGAAGGTACGCACGGAGAGCTTTGAAGTGATGATGGGTTTTTCCAGTTTCAGGACTTCGCAGGATACCGGCCTGGCAGCCCAGGCCTGCATCGACAAGATCCAGGCGCTCAGCGACCAGGTGAACGCAGGGATGTCTTCCCCCCTCTACACCATGATCGATATCGCCAATCGCCTGGAACGGGACCCGGGCACGGCGAAGAACATCTGGGTCGTGCGCTCCAACCAGCGTCCCGATACCGCCCAGGCTCACACTCGTATCAGCGCCTGGCCCTTGCGCTTGAGCCCCCGGACCCTGGCCAGCGAGAAACCTCTGCTGTACCTGACCAGTTCCTCGACCTCGGCCCAACTCTGCGCCCTGTCGAGCGAATCCTGCCAGCGCGGCATCCTCTGCAACGACATCGAGACCCTGCCCTCACCCTGGCCCAAGGGCGCCCATCCCTGGGTACCTCTCTGGTTGTCGAGCAACCCGCATTGCCTGCCCTTCGACCCGGCCAATGGCGCCGAGGCCCAGGCGATTGCCCTCGCGGCCCTGAAGAGTCTTTATGTAGAGGGTCGCGATGGCTTCTACTACATGGCGCTGCACGATGAGCCCAATGACTTCGTCGAACCCATGGACGAGCACCGTGCCAACCATGCCATGCAAGGCATGTATCAGCTGGGCGAACTGCAAGGCGCGCCCCAAGGGCCACGGGTTCGCCTGCTGGGCGCGGGCTTGAGCCTGCGTACCGTGGTGGCTGGCGCACGGCTATTGCATGAGGACTGGGGCGTAAGCTGCCAGCTGTGGAGTTGCCCCAGCTATACCCGCCTGGCCCGGGACGCTGACAGCGCGCAACGCTGGAACCGCATGCACCCACAGCATCCCAGGCGCTCCTCTCATCTACGCGATTGCCTGGCAGGCGATGACTCTCCCGTGATCGCTGTAACCGGCTACTTCCAGCATGTGGCCGAACAGATCGGCGCCCATGTGAACACCCGCTTCGTGGCACTGGGTGCCGACTCCATCGACTCCCTGTCGCCAGGGCCAAACGCCAACCATTGCCTGGATAAATACTGGATCGCTGCCCTGGCCCTGCGCGCCCTGGCCCAGGAGGGAAAGGTGCCAGCCAAGTACGTCAAGCAAGCCATGCAACGCTACCTGCGGCAATGAGCCTAGGCCTGCCGCCCACTCGTCCGCGCGGCGCTGGCCGCACGTTCCAGGGCGTCGCTGAAAATGCGCTGCTGCTGATCATCGAACTGCGCCAGGAACAGCTCGTCGACCGCCGCTTCGTAGATACGCCACATTTTCTTGCGTAATTCCCTGCCTGCCTCGGTGATCGAGGCACAGGCCCCACGACCGTCTTCGCTGGCACGACTGCGCTCGACCAGGCCCTCGGCCTCCAGGCGATCCACCAGGCGCGTCAGGTTGTAGCGCTCGATGGCCATGACATCGGCCAGTTCGTTCATTCGCCGAGTACCGCCGGAACCGCTTTCCAGCCCCCAAAGTGCGTCGTACCAGGCATAGGACGGAAGCCCGGCAGCCGCCAGGCGCCGCTCGACTTCACGGATCAGGCAACGGTGGGCCCGGACGAATCTGAACCAGGTATCCGGATCGCTGGAAGACATGCATCACCTTTTTCAAAAATCGATTTAGTTGCAATTGTAACGCCGAGAAGGATAAATTCCTGAATCTAATTGCAATTGCAATGAATTAAATTCCGAACAGGGTCGGCCTCGCCGACGCCCTTCGCGATGGCACTGGACAACCCGGTGCTCCCCGCCCCACTGCCCAGGAGACGACGATGGCACAACAATCCGTGTTTCTCGACGAGGACCCACAAGAGACTCGTGAATGGCTCGAATCCATTGAATCGGTTCTGCATGTCGAAGGCCGCCCCCGGGCGCATTACCTGATCGACCAACTGCTGGATTTCGACGTTGCCCAACATGGCGACTTCTACGGACGCGTGACCACGCCCTACGTCAACACCATCGCGGTCAGCCGCCAGCAGCCCTACCCTGGCGACCTCGCCGTCGAGAAGCGGATCAACGCCTACATCCGCTGGAACGCCCTGGCCATGGTGCTGCGTGCCGGCAAGCATTCCAACGTCGGCGGGCACATCGCCTCCTACGCCTCGGCGGCAGTGCTCTACGACGTAGGCTTCGACCACTTCTTCCGTGGTCGCACCGAGCAGTTCGCCGGCGACATGGTCTACATCCAGGGCCACTCCTCCCCAGGCATCTATGGTCGCGCCTTCCTCGAGGGCCGCCTGAGCGAAGAGCAACTGGACAACTTCCGTCGCGAAACCGACCGCGATGGCATCTCGTCCTACCCCCACCCCCGGCTGATGCCCGACTTCTGGCAGTTCCCCACCGTGTCCATGGGCCTGGGCCCGATCACCGCCGCCTACCAGGCGCGCTTCATGCGCTACCTGGAGAACCGTGGCCTCAAGGAACACCAGGGCCGCAAGGTCTGGGCCTTCCTCGGCGATGGCGAGATGGACCAGCCCGAATCCCTGGCGGCGATCTCCCTGGCCGGCCGGGAGAAACTCGACAACATCATCTTCGTGGTCAACTGCAACCTGCAGCGCCTCGACGGCCCGGTACGCGGCAACAGCAAGGTGGTCCAGGAATTCGAAAGCCTGTATCGCGCCGCAGGCTGGAACGTGATCAAGGTGATCTGGGGCAGCGGCTGGGATGCCCTGCTGGACAAGGACAAGAGCGGCCTGCTGCGCCGACGCATGATGGAATGCGTGGACGGCGACTACCAGAACTACAAGTCGCAAAACGGCGCCTACGTGCGCGAGCATTTCTTCGGCAAGTACCCCGAACTGCTGGAACTGGTCAGCGACATGACCGACGAGCAGATCTGGAAACTCTCCCGTGGCGGCCACGATCCGGAAAAGGTCTACAACGCCTACGCCGCGGCCATGCGCCACACCGGCGGCCCGACCGTGATCCTGGCCAAGACCGTCAAGGGCTTCGGCATGGGTGAGGCCGGCGAAGGCCAGAACATCAACCACCAGCTCAAGAAGATGGGGGACCAGGCGGTCAAGGCCTTCCGCGACCGTTTCGGCCTGGAGCTCAGCGATGAGCAGCTGGGCGACATGCCATACCTCAAGCCGGCGCCGGACAGCGTCGAGGCCAACTACCTGAAGGCCGCGCGCGGTAAGCTCGGTGGCCATATCCCGGCGCGCTTCAGCGCTGTCCAGTCCCTGCAGATCCCGCCGCTGTCGGCCCTGGAGACGCAACTCAAGGGCACCGGCGAACGGGCGATCTCCACCACTATGGCCTTCGTGCGCATCCTCGGCACGCTGCTCAAGGACCCGAACATCGGCAAGCTCATCGTGCCGATCGTGCCCGACGAGTCTCGTACCTTCGGCATGGAAAGCCTGTTCCGCCAGATCGGCATCCACTCCCACGTGGGCCAGTTGTACACCCCGCAAGACGCCGGCCAGCTCAGCTACTACAAGGAGAGCAAGGACGGCCAGATCATGCAGGAGGGGCTCAACGAATCCGGGGCCATCTCGTCGTGGATCGCCGCCAGTACCTCCTACAGCAACCACGGGGTGATGACCGTCCCGTTCTACATCTTCTACTCGATGTTCGGCTTCCAGCGAGTCGGCGACCTGGCCTGGGCCGCCGGCGATGCCCGGGCCCGCGGCTTCCTGCTCGGCGCCACCTCCGGGCGCACCACCCTGATGGGCGAAGGCTTGCAGCACGATGACGGCCACAGCCATGTGGTGTCGTCCACCATCCCGTGCTGCGTCTCCTACGACCCGACCTATGCCTACGAGCTGGCGGTGATCATCCAGGACGGCATGCGCCGCATGTATGTCGAGAACGAGGACATCTACTACTACATCACCCTGCTCAACGAGAACTACGCCCACCCGGACATGCCCGAAGGCGTCGAGCAAGGCATCCTCAAGGGCATGTACCGCTTCTCGGCCCCGACCAAGCAGCACAAGGGCAAGCACGTGCAGCTGATGGGTTGCGGCTCGATCCTGCAAGAAGTCAACGCCGCCGCCAAACTGCTGGAGGCCGACTTCGGCGTCAGCAGCGAGGTCTGGAGCGTCACCAGCCTGACCGAGCTGCGTCGCGACGGCCAGGAAGCCGAGCGCTGGAGCCTGCTGCATCCCCAGCAGGAGCCTCGCGTGAGCTACGTGGAAAGCTGCCTGCAAGACAAGGAAGGCCCGGTGGTGGTCGCTACCGACTACATGAAGATCTTCGCCGACCAGATCCGTCCCTTCGTTCCCCAGCGCCGTTTCGTCGCCCTGGGCACCGACGGTTTCGGTCAGTCGGATACCCGTGAGTCCCTGCGCCGGTTCTTCGAGGTCGACCGTCACTTCATCGCCGTGGCCGCCCTCAAGGCTTTGGCCGACGAAGGCAGCCTGCCACGGGAGAAGGTCGCCGAGGCCATCGCCCTGTACGGCATCGATCCGGAGAAAAAGAACCCCGCCAAGGTCTGACGCGGCACACTGCCTTGCCCTCCCCGGGCAAGGCACTCCCTCGCTGTATCCCCTTCCAACGCCTAGCGCCATCTCCCGAACACAACCTTGATGGAGGTCAACGAGCAGCGCTTTGCGCTCCCTACACTGGTCGGTACCCCTTTGAACAAGATCCGCAGGCCCCGTCCATGAGTGAAGATTCCCACGCGCTTCCCCTCCCCGAAGTGCTGCCCAAGACCAGCGCAACCAGCCCCGCCAAGACTCCAGCCCGCAAGAGCGCCGCACCCCGCACCCGCCGCCCGCGCAGCACGCCCGCCAAGGCTGCGGCAGTGAAGGCCATCAAGGTCGATCTCGAGCAGAACCCCATGGCCCTGCAGATCGCCAGCGCACCTCGCGGCTCCAACGAAGACAGCGTCTCGGCCAAGCTCCCGGGCAACTATCCCTATCGCAACCGCATGCGCCGCGCCGAATACGAGAAGGCCAAGCACGAGTTGCAGATCGAATTGCTCAAGGTGCAAAGCTGGGTCAAGGAAACCGGGCAACGCATCGTGGTGCTGTTCGAAGGCCGCGATGCCGCGGGCAAGGGCGGCACCATCAAGCGCTTCATGGAACACCTGAACCCCCGCGGCGCGCGGATCGTTGCCCTGGAAAAACCCTCCGAGCAGGAAAAGGGCCAGTGGTACTTCCAGCGCTATATCCAGCACCTGCCGACGGCGGGGGAAATGGTCTTCTTCGACCGCTCCTGGTACAACCGCGCCGGCGTCGAGCGAGTCATGGAATTCTGCTCGCCCCTGCAATACCTGGAGTTCATGCGCCAGACTCCAGAACTGGAGCGCATGCTGTGCAACAGCGGCATCCTGCTGTTCAAGTTCTGGTTCTCGGTCAATCGCGAAGAGCAACTGCGGCGCTTCATCTCGCGCCGTGACGACCCGCTCAAGCACTGGAAACTCTCGCCCATCGATATCAAGTCCCTGGACAAATGGGACGAATACACCGGCGCCAAGCAGGCGATGTTCTTCCACACCGACACCGCCGACGCACCATGGACGGTGATCAAGTCCGACGACAAGAAACGCGCCCGGATCAACTGCATCCGCCACTTCCTGCACGAGCTGGACTACCCGGGCAAGGACCCCAAGGTCGCCCATGCTCCCGATCCGCTGCTGGTGGGTCGTGCCTCGCGAGGGCTGGAAGAAGATGAGCGCCCCGGCCAGTTGGTAGCGGACATCGACACCACAGGCCCCGCACTGTCGTTCTAAGACCACCCTCGCCCGCGGCACTCGGGCCTTAGGGCCTGTGTCGCCGCGCGCCTGGTCCAGGCCCTCGTCAGGTGTTAAATTGCCGGCCCGGCAATGACCGCATATTGCACAGACCGGACTTGGACATGGATGCCCAGCAACGCCCTCCGATACCCGCGCCCCCCTGGCGCCCGCTGTTTCGCCCGCCCCGCAAACCTTGTGTGCGGCAGGCTACTCGCGACCACCCGACTGCTTCCGGCCACCAGCGCCCGGAACCTGCGTCGCACCCGCTCACCCGGCAAGCGTCAGCCCTGCTGCTCGAGCGCTTGCCATGTGTTCTTCCTGAATCGCGCAGTGGCTTGCGCACGTTAATCGCCCGATACCAAGGATGCTCCATGCCCACTATCCCAACCCCGGAATTCAACCAGCTGCCGGCTGGCGCCGTGGCCTACCCCGAAGCCCGTGACCTGTTCGTCGCCGACCAGCAAGAGCTGGCCGAACACCTGCTGCCGCTGCTGTCCTTCGATGCCAGCCTGATCAACCCAGAGTGGTCCGCTCGCCTGCACCTGCTCAACCCCATCGAACCCAGCGGCGGCCTGGTCGGCATGTTCACCGAGGGCCAGGGCTTTGGCAGCGACTTGCTGAAAACCAACTGGATCGGTTTCAAGATCGAGGACGGTCGCTATCGCCTGTGCGGTGATCCGCGCTATTTCTTCCTGCACCCGGACAACGCCCACCTGGCCGACCCCGAGCACAACGCCCGCGCCGACCTGGAACAGCACTACACCGAACAACGCGCCGCCTACCAGGCCGCACGCCAGCGCTACCAGGAACTCGGCCACCTGACCTGGCCCCGGGACAACGGGCAAAAGCTCAACTTCATCGAGGAAGTCGGTGGCGTGGCCGAGGGTTATGGCAACTGGGTGGAAACCGTGGAATTCCCCATGGACGTGGTCGAGGCCGAGGATGACAGCGGCGACATCGACGTCTGGCCCCTGAGCCCGGCAGGCCGCCGCTTCCAGCACGTCCTGGGGGTACCGGCCTACAACTACGGCATCCGCGGCGCCGACCTGATCGTGATGTTCTACGAGCCGGTTGAAGGCCTGGTGCTGTTCTGCTTCGACTGGTCCTGACCCGCGACACCTGTAGCCGCTATCGAGCGACGCGAGGCTGCGACAAGGTCCGCAGGGCCTTCAACCAGGACGGCCGCTACGCGCCCGTACGCAGGCTCGGCAGCGGCGACAAGAAGCACCCAGGTACAAGGGTTAGAGCGGCAGTTCCACCCGGGCCTCGAGCCCGCCGCCCTCGCGGTTGAACAGGCGCAAGCTGCCGCCATGCTCACGCACGATGGCCCGGGCCGCCGACAGGCCCAGGCCAACGCCGCCGGTGCTCTTGTTGCGTGACGTCTCCAGGCGGAAGAACGGCTCGAACACCTGCTCCAACGCCTCGGGTGCAATGCCCGGGCCACGATCCAGCACCCGCACCCGCACCTGCTCAACACCCTGCTCGAGCACGATGGCCGGTTCGACGCCGTACTTGAGGGCGTTGTCCAGCAGGTTGGTCATCACCCGCTTGAGCCCCAGGGGCCTGCCGCCATACACCAGGCGCGGCGGGCCGCTGAAGGTGATTTCCAGGCCCTGGTCGCGATAATCGTCCACCAGGGTTTGCAGCAGTTCCGCCAGGTCGAACTGGGTCGCCTGTTCCAGGCGTGCATCGTCGCGAAAGAACTCCAGGGCCGAGTTGATCATGGCCTGCATCTCGTCCACATCGCGGAACAGCCGTTGCTGCTGGTCGGCATCCTCGATGAACTCGCCGCGCAGACGCATGCGAGTCAAGGGCGTGCGCAGGTCATGGGAAATGGCCGCGAGCATCTGCGTACGGTCCTTGATGAAGTGCTGCAACTGCGCCTGCATGGCGTTGAACGCCAGGATCGCCTGGCGGATCTCGTGGGGGCCCACCGGCTCGATGGGTGGCGCGTGAAAGTCCAGGGCAAAGCGTCGTGCACCCAGGGCAAACTGCTGCAACGGCCTGGCCAGGCGGCGGGTGGCGATCAACGCCACCAGGCCGGTGGACACCAGCACCAGGGCGATGACGATCAGGTTGCGGGTACTCACATCCAGCCCCCAGCTGCGGGATGCCGAGGAAAACATCAGCCAGGATTGGTCGGTCAACTGCACCAATAGCGCGTAGCGGCCATTGGGCCCCGGCCAGTCGCTGGGCATGTAGGCCTCCATGCGCCGCGTAGGCGGTTCCAGCGCCTGGCGGATGCCCTCTCCCACGTACTCAGAGTCCTCGACGACCGGCAGATTGAAAGCCTCGCGAGTCGGCTGCCAGACCACGCTGGAATACTCATGGCTGACCGCTGCCGCCAGCCGTGCACGCTGGCCCGGCTCCGAGGCCTCGATCATCAGCACGATGGACGCCGAGTTCTCCAAAATTCCCGACTCTTCCAGGGACGGATAGGCCCAGACCCCGGCCAACTGCACGAACAGCGTATTGAAGGCCAGGGCCGTGAGCATGGCCATGATGATGGTCAGGGCGATCCAGCGCGCCACCGTATCGCGCAACCGATAGCGCCACAGCGACTTGAGGGCCTTCACTGGCGGGTCACGCTGGGGGTGAACAGGTAGCCGCCATTGCGTACCGTGCGGATCATCGCCGGGCGCTTGGTATCGAACTCCAGCTTGCGCCGCAAGCGGCTGACCTGGACATCGATGCTGCGGTCGAAGGCGTCATGGGCCTGGCCCCGGGCCAGGTCGAGCAATTGCTCGCGGGGGAGGATGCGCTGCGGGTGCTCGACGAACACCAGAAGCAAGTCGAACTCCCCCGCCGACAGCGGGATCATCACCTGGTCCGGCGAACGCAGTTCGCGCCGGGTCAGGTCCAGTTGCCAATCGGCGAAGCGGATCAACGGCCGTGGAACTTCGCTGGCCAGCGGCCGGCTCTCGCCGGAGCGGCGCAACACCGCGCGCACCCGCGCCAGCAGCTCGCGAGCATCGAAGGGTTTGCCCAGGTAATCGTCGGCGCCCATCTCCAGGCCCACCACCCGGTCGCTCAACTCGCCCATGGCGGTGAGCATGATCACCGGCGTGGCATGCTGCAGCCGCAGGCGCTGGCACAGGGTCAGGCCGTTATCGCCGGGGAGCATCAGGTCGAGGATGATCAGGTCCGGCACCTCCCGTTCCAGGGCCGCCCACAACCCAACGCCATCGGTGGCCACGCTGACTTGGTAGCCCTGTTGGACAAAGAATTTCTTCAGCAGGGCGAGGACTTCGACGTCGTCGTCCACGATCAAGAGACGGCTCACCGGCGGGGATCACTTCAACTGGAAAGGAGCGTTATCTAAAACCATTCGCCGCGTCACGTCATATATTTCAACCCGGTAACAAACCTGCAACGCTGCAATAAAGCAGACATCTTTGCGCAAGGTTCGGCTGTCAGCATCGGCCTCCCACTACTGGAGAACAGCCGACCATGCACCTGATCAAGAACACCTCGGCGCCCGCCCCAGCCATTCGCGAAGAACTGCCCGAACCCTGCCTCACCCAACCGGCCCTGACGCTGCTGCAACGGGTGACCAAGCTCGACGACGCCAGCCTGCATTGCCGCGAGGTCAGCCTGCGCCTGTCGGACGATCAGAACCACCTGGTGCTGACCCGCTACAGCGAGCACTACAGCCCCCAAGGCATGGAATGGGTGGAGCGCAAGCATCGGGTCTCGGTCACCGACCTGCTGCGCTGGGTCATCGAACAGGGCCAGCCCCAAAGCGTCGAACGCGGCGACGACCGACAGGCGTAAAGACAGCGGCAAGCTTCAAGATTAAAGCTTGGAGCTTGGAGCTTGGAGTTTAGATTCCGCTGTTTGCATCGGGCTTCCGGCACGCCAACGCACTCAGTGCCAGGCACACTGCCGCCAGCGAATACACCCACGCCGTGGAGGCCACCGGCAGTAACATGCCGGCGATCAGCGGGCCGAGCCCGGCGCCGATATCCCGCCATACCGCATTGGCCGCCAGGGCTCGCACTCGTCCCGCGCCCGGGTGCCGCTGGGCCACCACTGTCACGACTAGCGGCAGTTGCAGGGCCCGCAGTATCAATACCAGGGCGCCGCCGACGATCAGCCAGTGGCAACCGAACCCCACCAGGGCCACGCAGGTCAGCAGCGAAAAGACGATCAGCATCCGCGTCGCGCCAAAGCGTTGCGCGGCGATGCCGCCCAGGGGGCTGAGGAGCATTTCCGAGACGTAGCGCAGGGCCAACAGCGCACCCGCCACCAGCAACGCGTTGCCGGCCATTAGTTGTTCGGCCTGCAACGACAGGCCAATGATGAACAGCCCGTCCAGCACCAGGCCTTCGATGAAGGACCACAGCGCCACGCTGTCGGGACGCTGCAAGCGCCGGCCGGAATGGGCCAGTGGATGAGGCCTGCCAGGCAGGCCGAAGGCCAGCAGCATGGCGAGCAGCGAGGTCAGGGCCATGAGCCCGAAGATCACCCGCGGGCCGTATTCGACGCTGACCAGTGCACCGATGGGCAAGGCCAGCATCGGCCCGGTGGCGATCAGCGCGCGGGAGCGGCCGGTGCGGCGGGCGGCGCCCGTGGGCTCGGCAGTGGCCATGACCTGGGTCGAGAGGTTGAGGGCGGCGTAACTCAGGCCCCAACCCAGGCGCAGCAGCAACAACCACCAGAAGCCCGATAGCGTGGCGTAGCCCAGGGCGCACAACGCGGCGGTCGCAGCGGCCAGCACGCACACCGGGCGGTCGCCGTGCCGGGCATAGAAGCGCATCACCTGGCCGTAGCCGAAGATCCGCACCAGGCGGTTGGCGGCCAGCAGCAAGCCGGCCTCGGCCAGGGTCACGCCGAAGGCTTCGTGCTGCATGGGCAGCAACAGGTACAGCAGGACATCACCAGGTAAGCACAGGCCGAGGATGCTGGCGCAACGGGCAGAGTCTTGATCGGTACGGCGAAGCGAAGTATCGGGCATGTCAGGCAAACCGGCAGATCGTGAACCCGATGCAGCGTGCCGCCCGTGGCCCGCGCTGACAAACGCTTTATTTGCGCCGTATAGGTAACTAAATTAGACACATGATCAGCGACCTGCCCCCTCTGAACGCGGTCCGCGCCTTTGCCGCGGCCGCCCGCCACGAAAGCTTCAGCCGCGCGGCGGATGAGTTGCACGTGAGCCACAGCGCCATCAGCCGGCATATCAAATTGCTGGAGGAACACCTGGGCGTGCTGCTGTTCGAGCGTCGCATCCGCCAGTCGGTCCTCACCCCGGCCGGACAGGCTTTCTATGAGCAGGTCAGCGTGGCCCTGACCCAGATCGCCCAGGCCGCCACCGCCCTGCGCCAGGGTGCGGCGCTGCGCAAGGTGACCATCAATGTGCGACCGTCCTTCGCCGTGCGTTGGCTGATTCCGCGCCTGCCGCAGTTCATGGCGCAGTACCCGCAGATCCATCCGGAAGTGGTGACCAGCACCCTGCCCCCCGACCCGGCCCGGGAAACCTTCGACCTGGTAATCCGCCGTGGGCGCTCGGGGTGGGCGGCAGCGCTGCAACCGCAACGCCTGCTGGACGACGAAATCCTGGTGGTGGCCGCCCCCGCGCTCTTGCACGACACCCCCTTGCACAGCCCCAAGGACCTGGCACGCCATACCCTGCTGGTCAGCCGCACCCGGCTCAGCGATTGGTCGAAATGGCTCGAGCACTGCCGGCTCAAGCCGCTGCGCAACCCGCCAACCCTGCATTTTGACCATATGCACTTCGTGCTCCAGGCCTGCGTCGACGGCCTCGGCTTGAGCCTGTGCCCCGCCTCGCTGCTGGCCAAGGACCTGGCCAGCGGCCGGCTGGTCTGCCCGCTGCCACAATTACGCCAGCCCCTGACCCACTATTACTACGCCTTGGCCTGCGACGCCGCACCCGAGGCCCAGGTGTTCATCAACTGGATGCAGGCCCAGATCCAGCAGGACGCCGCGCTCAACCTGTCACAGCTGCCGGCGCGCCAGGACGACCACGGAAGCGGCCAGGCCAATCACCCATGTGCCTGATCCCGGCTCAGCGGCGCTATTTCATCGTCCAAGCCCGGAGTGCCCCATGGCGAGTTACGGAATGTTCCTGCTGCTGGCGACCCTGTCCATCCTCAGCTTCGGGCCCGGGGTCGTGCTGGCCCTGTCCAACTCCCTGGGTCATGACTGGGCCGGCACTAGGCACGGATCGCCGCCAGGCTGTCGGGGATCACCTTCTTGGGCTGCGGGGTGATGATGGCCACGGCCATTAAATAACTGGATACAAATGCCTGGGGACGGCGGCGCCAGGCAACGTTTCTGTGACATTGGCTACGCTACCATGGCGCCCCTTTTCTGGCCCCGAGCACCCGCGCGCATGCCCTTGCCCCACACCCTCGACACCCTGCCTCCCGTACTCGCCGGCCCGCTGTTGCGCCGCCTGGAACCGGGCCGGCTGGTGTTGTGGCTGGTGGGCTCGCAGCCTTTGTCCCTGACCCTGCAACTGCAGGCCGAAGGTGCGGCCATGCAGGAACTGGCCCTGGATGAATACCAGTGCCAGGTCATCGCCGTGGGCCAAGAAGCCTATATCCACCTGATCGACGTGAGCCTGGACGCGACCCTGCCCGAGGATCTGCCGATCGCCTATGACCTGCTGATCAGCGATGTACAGCACGGCCTCCAGGGCATGGCCGATTGGGCGCCCCACTTGCTCTATGGTAATGCGCAGCGGGCCGAGTTCGTGCTCCACAGCCGCATCGACAACCTGCTCCACGGCTCCTGCCGCAAACCCCATCACCCGGCCCCCGACGGCCTGCTATGCGCCGACCGCCTGTTGGCGCAAAAACCGGCGACCCAAGACCGCCCCGCATTGCTGCTGATGACCGGCGACCAGATCTACGCCGACGATGTGGCCGGCCCCATGCTGCGGGCCATCCATGCCCTGATCGAACGCCTGGGCCTGTTCGACGAACAGCTCGAAGGCGCCGTGGTGGAAGACAGCCAGGCGCTCTACTGCCACCACGCCAGCTACTACCAGCGAGCCGAGTTGCTCCCCGCGCTCAAGAGCAACGAGACCCTGCGCGAGCGGTTCTTCGGCGGAGTGAAGAAGCCGATCTTCACCAGCAGCAGCGCCGACAATCACCTGGTGACCTTCGCCGAGGTGCTGGCCATGTACTTGCTGGCCTGGTCGCCGGTGCCCTGGAGCCTGATCGCGCCCCAGATGCCGCAACTGAGCCCGCAGCACCAGGCGCGCTATGCCAGGGAGCAGCGGCATATCGAGACCTTCGTCGCCGGCCTGGACGGCGCGGCGCGAGTCTTCGCCCACCTGTCGTGCCTGATGATCTTCGACGACCACGACATCACCGACGACTGGAACCTCAGCGCCCAATGGGAAGAAACCGCCTACGGCCATCCCTTCTCCAAACGCATCATCGGCAATGCCCTGCTGGCCTACATGCTGTGCCAGGGCTGGGGCAATAACCCCGACGCCTTCCCGGCATTGCTGGAGCAGACCCAGGCCCTGAGCGCCAGCGCGCAAGGTAATCGGCAACTGGACCGGCGACTGCACGACCCGTTGCTCGAGCAACTGCTGCGCTTTGCCCAGTGGCAGTACGTACTGCCCAGCACCCCGGCCCTGGTGGTGCTGGACACCCGTACCCGGCGCTGGCGCAGCGAGTTCAGCCTGGGCCAGCCTTCCGGCCTACTGGACTGGGAAGCCTTGAGCGAACTGCAACACGAACTGCTGGACCACCCTTCGGCGATCATCGTTTCGCCGGCGCCGATCTTCGGCGTCAAGCTGATCGAAACCGTGCAGAAGGTCTTCAGCTGGTGTGGCTACCCGCTGCTGGTGGACGCGGAAAACTGGATGGCCCATCGCGGTTCGGCCCAAGTGATCCTCAATATCTTCCGCCACTCACGCACCCCGGGCAGCTACGTGATCCTCTCCGGCGACGTGCACTACTCCTTCGTCTACGAAGTGCTGATCCGCCATCGCCAGGGCGGCCCGCGGATCTGGCAGGTCACCAGCAGCGGCATCAAGAATGAATTCCCCGCAACCCTGCTGGACTGGTTCGACCGCCTCAACCGCTGGCTCTACTCGCCACGCTCGCCGTTGAACTGGTTCACCAGGCGCCGGCGCATGAAGGTCATCCCCCATGTGCCCGAGCATGCCAAGGCCGGTGAACGGTTGTGGAACTCTTCCGGGCTGGGCCAGGTGTTCTTCGACGACCAGGGCCAGCCCACGGCCATCTACCAGCACAATGCCAACGGCCGCGAGCCGACACGGATGATCGCACCAAGATAGAATCGCCATTCGCCGGCAACCAGGAAGGACCCGCCCGATGGAAAAACAACCGCTGTATCGCAAGGTCAACACGCGGACCCACGGCGTGCACCACAAGATCCATCCGGCCTATGCCCAGCAGCGCCACAGCAAGGCCCTGGCCGCCAAGGAGCAGCAGCGCGGCAGCATGCATTCCGGGCTGCGCCTGGGGCTGGACTACACGCCGCTGTTCCGCTTCTTGCTCAGCCGAGTGGGCGACCCCTGGGATGCGGTGTTCAGTGAGGCCAAGAGCCGCCTGGACCGCGAAGACCCGGTGTTCTGGCTGGTGGCCCGGCATGAACACGAACGCGAGGACTACGTGCGCATCGGCCACTTCAGTTTCTTCAGCGGCTTGTACGTCGACGCCCAGGGGTTGCTGCAAATGGTCGATCCGCAACTGCGCGCAGCGCACATGAGCCCCGACTGCCCCTGCTGTACCCACACCCTGAACGGGGTCCCCTTCGGCTTGCCCTACCAGCGCTCCTGAGTCCATTCGACCATGCCTAGCAACCCCATCACCCAGGAACAGTTGGACGAGATCCGCTATGTGCTGTCGGATGCCTTCGTCGACAACCAGGTGGACTATGCCTACATCGCCCGGCAGACCCAGGCCTACGAGCGGGCCGAGATCGAGCGCATCCTCTACTGCGAGGTGGCGCCAGTGTGCTACGTCAACCTGATGGCGGTGATCCCGGAAATCTGGATGGGCTTCGAGCGCACCTCGCTCCTGGCGGATATCGAAGAAAGCCTGCAGCGACGCCGCAACAGCCGCTGGCAAGCCTTTGTCGATCATCTGTATATCCGCTGGATCCGCTACAGCGGTGGCTATATCTGGAATGAAATCTGCCAGCACTACCCAGGCTGAAACCCCTATCAGCGATCTCTTATCCGAGCATCGGGGCTGCAGTAGTCGCTGGAGTGCAGCCCTACAGGCTCGGCCTGCATCCGCCCCTGCTCATCGATCTTGCGCAGCAGCGCGGTGCATTGCTGGTCCTGCAGGAACACCAGCTGGTAGGTCGCGCCAGCCTCAGGCACGAAGCTCACGCTCTGCTCACAGACGGCGCGGAAATTCTCCAGCTGCCCGGGTTCGCTGTTGTAGAACATCAGGGCGAAGGGACGATTGGCCGGGAGCTTGAGTTCATTGGCGCCAAACCCTTCCTGGCGCCGCATACGGTCGGTCTCGGCGCTCATGGGAATGCCCAGGCTGCGGAACTTGGGATTGGCAATGCCGCGATGCGGCTTGACCATCACGCCCGAGCCCGGTTTGCGCCAGTCGATGCAATCGCTGTATGGCACGCCACGGACCGAGCCCTGAGACACGATGCGGATCAATGCAGTGTCACCGGCATCCGCCGGAACGCGATAACTGACGGTAGTGGCCTTGAGGGTCGAGACGAAGGTGCAACCGCCCAGGCCCAGGGTCAGGCCGAGCAACACCACAGAGGGAAACCGCATGATTCATCCTTGGGGGGAGCGACCATCGGTGGCCGCAAAAGGATGGCGATCTTAACTCGGCGTGATCGGCCTGCCACAGGTTTTTCGCCGCTCGAAAACCGCGGCTACGGGCTGCTCAAACCAGTCATGGCGGCTACCGAAGTAGCCGCCATGGCTAGGGTCAGTAGCGAGCGTCCGCCGGCCGGCCACCGTTCGGCCAATCCTTGACCTTGTCCGGGAAGTCCGGACGCGGTTGATGGGAGAAGTACTCGGCCACATCCAGGGCTTCCTGGTCCGAGAGGCCACCCTGGCCCAGGGGGAACTTCTCGTGGAAGCCGATCGGCATGTTGCGCTTGACGAAGGCCGCGGCGGTGTAGGTACGGGCCATGCCGGCGCCGATGTTGAACGACTCGTCGCCCCACAGCGGCGGGAAGATCAGGCTGCCGTCGGCACGCTTCAGGCCTTCGCCATCAACGCCATGGCATACCGCGCACTGCTTGGCGTACACCTGCTTGCCATTCTCGGCGTTGGGCTTGAGGGCGGGATCGATCTTGCCCACGCCACGCCCGGCCACCTTGTCCTCGGGACGGGTGTTCATCTTCATCCACTCGAAGTAGGCCACCATGGCTTGCATGTCCGGGCCAGCCACCGGCAGCGGCTTGCCGTGCATGGAGCGGCGGAAGCAACCGTTGATGCGCTCTTCCAGGGTGATGGTCTTGCCCGCCCGTGGCGCGTAGCCGGGGAAGAATGCCGAGACACCGACAAAAGGCGAACCATCGGCCACGGTGCCAGCGTTGAGGTGGCAGCTGGTGCAGTTCAGCGAGTTGCCGACGTTGTCCGGCAGCAGGGCCTTGGTCTCCAGGTGCAGGCGCATGCCGCGCACCAGTTGCTCGGCGTTCGGCGCCGCCAGCAGGTTGGCCAGGCGTGGGGTTTCAAACGGCGTGCTCTCCACTTGCGGGCTCAGTTGGGCACGCATTTTCTTGACCTGGTTGGCGTCGATGGCAGAACCCTGGTTGCCCCAGCTGCTGCGGACGAAAGTCAGGATCTCGGCGATTTCCTCATCGGCCAGTTGGGCAAAGCCCGGCATGGTGTAGACCCGTGGATGGGCCGCGGTCTGGGCGGTCTTCCAGCCGGTCAGGGTGATGTGCAGCAAGGACGTCGGGTTGCTCGATGCCACGCTCGGGTTGCCCGCCAGGGACGGGAACATCTGCGGTACGCCGGCGCCATCCTGGCGGTGGCAGTCGGAGCAGAACTGCGCATAACCCAGGCCACCACGAGAGGTGAACAGGTTGCTCGGCGGTGCTGCCGGGGCCTGGACCTCGGACGGCATCGGCAGGTCATCCTTGCCCGCCGGCAGCGACTTGAGATAGGCCGCAATGGCGGTCAGGTCGGCATCGGTGAAGTGCTGGGTACTGTGGTGGATCACATCGGCCATGTTGCCCGAGACCGTGGCGAAGCGGTTCTGCCCGGTCTTGAGCAGTTGCACGGTGTCTTCCACGGTCCACAGGTTGCGCAGGCTCAGGGCACGCCACTCTTCTACCGTTTCCCCGGCCAGGTAATGCTGGCCACCGGATTCGGTGTCGCTCATGGCCTTCTCCTGGAAGGCGATGCCCCGTGGGGTGTGGCAGGAACCGCAATGGCCCAGGCCCTGGACCAGGTAAGCGCCACGGTTGAGCTGTTCGTCACGCTGGGGATCGGGCTTGAAGGGCTGTTTGTCGACGAAGGCGAAGTTCCAGAACCACAGGCCCCAGCGCTGGTTGAAGGGGAAGCCCATGTCGGCCTCCAGGTTGCCCTGGGCCACCGGCTCCACGCCATTCATCAGGTAGGCAAAGAGCGCTCGCATGTCCTCTTCGGTCATCTTCGCGTAGGACGGGTACGGCATGGCCGGGTACAAATGGCTGCCGTCAGGGGTCACGCCTTCGCGCATGGCGCGGTCGAACTGTTCGAAGCTGTAGGCGCCGATGCCAGTTGCCTTGTCCGGGGTGATGTTGCTGGAGTAGATGGTGCCCATGGGCGTCTTCAGCTCCAGGCCGCCGGCCATGACGGCGCCGCCACGGGCGGTATGGCAAGCGATACAGTCGCCGAGCTGGGCCACATACTGGCCACGCTGGATCGTTTCGGCATCGGGGGTGGGGGTAGCTGCCGGAGCAGGCTCGCTACCGTGGGCAGAATGTACGCAGAGCAACGCAGCGCCCAGGAGGCACAAGCGTGACAGAGAAAAAGCCATCAGGTTATTCCTTTAAAACCCGCCTGGGGTGATCCCCTCGGCCGATATCCGCAAAGGTTTTTATTGGTTATCTCGGGCCCTTGGGAGGTAGGCCCGGGGCCCGGTACCTTGTGGGTCCGAGCCTGAGTCCCTTGTAGCGGATTTCTCTGAAAACCCTGTTGATATGGATCATGCACCTGTAGGCAATGGCCTAAACGCCCCCTTGTACGACGTTTTTACTCAGTCGTTTCCACGCCCAGTCCAGCGGCCTGCCAGTCGGTGAACCCCTCGTCCAGGCGCCGCACCTTGAAGCCCCTGGCCCGCAACAACGCCGCTGCGTTGTGCGAGAGCACGCAATAAGGGCCGCGGCAGTAGGCCACCAATTCTTGTTCCGACGGTAGCTCCGCCAGGCGCAGTTCCAGCTCCTCCACCGGGATATTGATGGCCCCCGGCAGGTGCCCCTGGGCAAATTCCTCCGGCGAACGCACATCCAGCAAGGTCATGCCGCCCTCTTGCAGGCGCTGGCGCAACTCGTCCCGGGAGATCCCTTCCAAGCGCGCCGGTTGCTGGACGCTATCGCTGAGCAGCTCGCGGATCTGCCCATGGTTGTAGTCCACATACCGGCGCAAGGCATCGAGCAAGCCCGCCACCGGGCCCTGGGCCAGGCTGTAGAGCACGCGCTTGCCATCACGCCGGGTCTGCACGAAACCGCCGCGACGCAGCTGCTGCAGGTGCTGGGAAGTATTGGCTACCGAAAGGCCCGAGGCCTCCACCAGGCGCTCCACCGGCTGCTCGCCGCGAGCGATGTGCTCCAGCAGGATCAGGCGATGGTGATGCCCGAGGATGCGCGCCAGCTCGGCCATGTCGGCCAGTGGCTGCTGTGGGGAAAGCGAATCGATCATTGACAGTTCCTGCTGCTTTATTGATCATTCAATCATTAAATTGAATGAAATCTTACCACGGAATACCTGGCACTGTACTGCCAGGCTCCCGTATCTGAAGGAGTCCTTATGCATGCACTCATGGCGTTGATCTTACCGGCACTGGCGATCGGTGTCGGCGCAACCGTGGTCCTGGATCTCTGGAACCTGTTCCTGGCCCGGTTCCTGAACATGCCTGGCCCCAACTGGGCCATGGTCGGACGCTGGATCGGCCACTTCCCCAAGGGCCGGTTCGTGCACCAGAACATTGCCCAGGCCGCACCAGTCGCTGGTGAACAAGCGTTGGGCTGGTTGGCCCACTACCTGATCGGGATCGCTTTCGCGGTACTGTTGCTGCTGACCCAGGCCCCGCAATGGCCGTTGCAACCGACCCTGGCCCCGGCGCTGATCGTCGGCGTGCTGACGGTGGCCGCGCCGTTCTTCCTGATGCAGCCGTGCATGGGCGCCGGAGTCGCGGCCAGCAAGACGCCCAAGCCAAACGTGGCCCGGCTGCGCAGCCTGGTCGGCCACTCGGTGTTCGGCCTGGGCTTGTACGGTTCGGCCATGACCTGGGCCTGGGTGATGGGACAGTAAGGGATGCCGGACTTATCTAGGGTCTGTTGCCATTTCGCCGCGACCGCGCCGGAGCCAGTTTTAGCGCGGAGCTAGGCACGAGACGCGAAGTTTGGCCGTCCAAATGAGCCGTCGAGTAACGACGCGCCGCGCTAAAACCGGCCCGTCCCTTCGGGTTGCGCGACAAATGGCGCCATGCGTCGTTGCAGGACTTGACAAGGGAACGACCATTGCCTGCGTCCTACGCCTAGCCTGGCGCCATTTGACGCGGCAACGCGGTTTGCGCCGAAACGGCAACAGACCCTAGACCCAATCCTCGACGCGCAACCCGGGCACACGCTCGAACTCACGAAGATTGTTGGTGACCAGGGTCAGCCCCAATGACCTGGCATGTCCCGCTATGAGTTGATCGTAGGGACCTATCCGTCTGCCCTTCTGGGCGAGTTCGGCCTGTAGCTGGCCACTATGGATCGCGGCGTTATCGTCATAATCCAGCACTTGCAGGCGTGCCACGAAGCTTTCAACACGCCCCAGGTTTTTCTCCGGCACGGCAGATTTTTCCGCACCATAGATCAGTTCCATCAACGTGATGGAACTGATGCACAAACGTCCCTGATTACGGCTGAACGCTTCGCGAACCTGCTGGGGTTTGTTCTTGATGGTAAAGATGCAGATATTGGTATCGAGCATGTACTTGAACATCAGAACTCCTCACGTACCTGTTCGGCAGGCTGCTCCCGTTCAGTCATGAAGTCGGCGCTCACGCTGTCCTGCTCATCAAACCAACTGTCCCAGGACTCGCCCGCCGGAGTGATGATGCGGGTGCGGCCGATCGCGACGATGTCCACCCGTGTGACATCGTCCGGTAACGCCACGGCCTTGGGCATGCGAATAGCCTGGCTGCGATTGCTTTTGAATACGGAACCGGTTTCCATCGAATCACCTGCTGCATGAGCCAAAGGTGCCTCAAGTCTAGTGAAGCAAAGGGATATGTCAAAGGTATATCCCTTACGCCCAGCCATCGCCGACCGAACGCTTCAACCCGGTAGCACTCGAAGCAGGATGGCGGATCGAAGCCATGACCCACCTCGAACGTACACAAGGGATAGCCATGCTCGAACACCTGGACCTCAACGCCCTGATCGCCACCTACGGCTACTGGGTGATCTTCGTCGGTTGCCTGCTGGAGGGCGAGACGGTGTTGATCCTCGGTGGCATGGCGGCGCACCAGGGCAACCTGGAGTGGCCCCAGGTGCTCGGCGTGGCCACCCTCGGCGGCATCCTCGGCGACCAGTTGCTGTTCTGGACCGGTCGCTACTCCGGCGCCCGGGTACTGCCCAGGCTCAAGCGCCATCAGGCCGCCATCGAGCGGGTCAAGGGCCTGATCGAACGCTACCCCCTGACCTCGGTGTTCGCCGTGCGCTTTCTCTATGGCATGCGCCTGGTAGGCCCGATGGTCATCGGTGCCAGCGGCCTGGCTCCCTGGCGCTTTGCCTTGCTCAATGTGCTCGGGGCCGCGGTCTGGGCCATGTTGTTCGTCGGGGCTGGCTATTGGGCCGGCGAGGCCTTGCAGCATTTTTTCGGCGACTTGAAACCCTATCGCCTGCCGATCTTCCTCGGCGTGGTGGCCCTGCTGGGACTCGCCGCGCTGGTACGGCACCTGCGCAACCGACGCAAGACGAAAACCTCTTGAAGCGGGCGCAAACCCTGGATCGGGAATTTTCATACTGACCCGGCGACTTTATTTCGTTTGTCCCAGGCGGCCGAGGCCGGCTTAGATAACCGCTCGTTTCCGGCATGCAGAGCCCGTCCCATGAGCTACGAAAATATCAGCCGTTCGATCGCCACCGTCCACCCGATCCAGCTCAGCCACGGGCGCAACGCCGAAGTCTGGGACACCCAGGGCAAGCGCTACATCGACTTCGTCGGCGGCATTGGCGTGCTCAACCTCGGGCACTGTCATCCGCGCATCGTCGCGGCCATCCAGGCCCAGGCCAGCCGCCTCACCCACTACGCCTTCAACGCCGCGGCCCACACGCCCTACCTTGATTTCATGGAGCGCCTGGCCCGCTTCATCCCGGTGAGCTACCCGGTCAGCGGCATGCTCACCAACAGTGGTGCCGAAGCGGCGGAAAACGCCTTGAAGATCATCCGCGCCGCCACCGGGCGCAGCGCGGTGATTGCCTTCGACGGCGGCTTCCATGGCCGCACCCTGGCCACCCTCAACCTCAACGGCAAGGTCGCGCCCTACAAACAGAAGGTCGGCGTGTTACCAGGCCCGGTGTATCACCTGCCCTACCCCAGCGCCGACAACGGCGTGAGTGCCGAAGAAGCCTTGAAGGCCATGCAACGGTTGTTCAGCGTGGAGATCGATGTCGGCGAAGTGGCCTGCTTCATCCTCGAGCCAGTGCAGGGCGAAGGCGGCTTCCTCGCGCTGGACCCTGGGTTCGCCCAAGCCCTGCGCCGCTTGTGCGACGAACAGCGGATCCTCCTGGTGGCCGACGAAATCCAGTCCGGCTTCGGCCGCACCGGCCAGCGTTTCGGTTTTTCCCGGCTGGGCATCGAACCGGACCTGATCCTCCTGGGCAAGAGCATCGGCGGTGGGCTGCCCCTGGGCGCGGTAGTCGGCCGCAAGGACCTGCTGGACAGCCTGCCCCGGGGCGGTCTGGGCGGCACCTATTCGGGCAATCCGATCGCTTGTGCCGCAGCCCTGGCGACCCTGGACGAAATGACCGACGAGCATCTGCACACCTGGGGCACGCACCAGGAGCGAGCGATTGTCGAGCGTTACCAGCATTGGAAAGCCAGTGGCCTGTGCCGCTACCTGGGGCGCTTGACCGGCGTGGGCGCCATGTGCGGCATCGAGCTGCTGGATGAGCATGGCGCGCCAGCGTCGCAGCCGTTGAACAATCTGCTGGCCAGTGCCCGGGAAGCCGGCCTGCTGCTGATGCCCAGTGGCAAGTCACGGCATATCGTGCGCCTGCTGGCACCCTTGACCACGGAACCTTCGATCTTCGAAGAGGGGCTGGATATTCTCCAGCAGTGCCTGGCGCGCCTGTAAGTCCAGGCATGCCAGGCAGGCTGGGCTAGAACAGATAGCCCATGTAGACCGCAGCGCCACCGCCGGCCTGCAAGCCGGCGTTCATCCCGGCCATCACCACCGCGCCCTTGGCCGACTGCAGCAGTTGGCGGTTGATGGTGTTGGCCGCGAAAATCGAGGCGGCGGTGGAGTTCACCGCTACCGCCAACGCCAGCAGCTTGGGGTCCAGGCCGAACAGCAAGGCCGTGGCCGAGCCACCCACTCCCAACCCGGCACCGACTTCGGTGTACAGGCAAGGGCCGGTAATGTCGTCGCTGGTCAGGTCACGGCTGGCCAGGGCATCGGAAACGAACACCTTGCCGGTACTAGGGAAGGCTTCGGCCGCACCGGCGCCGCCGACGGTCTTGCCCTTGATCCGGATATTGACCTTGCCGAAACGCGGCAGGCGGGCGCCGAACCCTACCCCCACCCCAAGGCCGCCATAGTGGTAGTGCACATCCTCGCCCTGGGGCGAGCGCAGTACCAGGGACGCACCGCTGCCTGCCAGCAGGGCCACGGTCAGGCCGCCACCGCTGGCGGTCTGGTACTGCCAGCGACTTTCGTTGACCGGGATCGGGATGTTGTAGCTCATGGGTTCAAAGTCCTTTTAATGGATGCGCGGCGCGACGCCCGCGCTGACTGCTGATGCCGACAAGGCCGGCAATGACGAACACCAGGCCGATCAGGCCCAGCACGCCTGGAGTGGCCCAGAGGGCCGCCGGATCGTCGATGACCGCACTGTTGGCCGCGCGGTCGGGCTGGTAGTAGACCCGGACCGGCTGGTCTTTCTGGTAACCGAAGATGAAACCGCCCTGGGGGTAGGAAATCCTTTCTCCACTCGCGGTGGTGAAGGCGATCTCGGGGTGCGAGCCACCGGCATTCAAGTCGCTGACGATGCCGTCGGCGCTCTGGGCACTGGCGAGGAACTCGCGGCGTTCGAGGGTGAGATTGGCGGCGATGACCAGCAGGCCGACGCCGATCAGGGCAAACAGCAGGCCCTGGAAGATTTTACCGAGGCGTGACGGGGTGGAGTTAGCCATGGGCTGTCTCGATATTCGTCCGTGAATGGGGGTGGCCAAGATAGCAAGAAACCCCCAGCTAAAAAAACCGTTGCCGCAGTGCAAGCATCACACGGCATCGGCGTTCAGGCGCCCGGTTCGCGTCGGCGGGCGCCGGTTGCGCGGCACCTACAAGCGAAAAACCCGACGGGCATTGCCCTGGAGGAATTTGTCCGCGATTGGCGGCGGAAGTTCCAGGGCCTGGACCTGCTCCAGGCATTTTTTCAGCGACAGCTGGGGGAAGTTGCTGCCGAACAAGACCTTGTCCTGGCCGTAGGTGCGGATGAAATGCAGCAGTTGCGGCGGGTAGTAGGCCGGCAGGTAGGCCGAGGTATCGATGTGGATATTGTCGTGCTTCCAGGCCAGGCCGATCATCTCATCGGTCCAGGGATGGCCGATGTGCCCGCCGACGATCACCAGCTCGGGAAAGTCCAGGGCCACCTCGTCCAGGTAGGGCACCGGCCGCCCGGTCTCCGATGGCATCAGCGGTCCGGTATGGCCGACCTGGGTACAGAAGGGAATCCCCAGCTCGATGCACTTGGCGTACAGCGGGTAGTACAGGCGGTGGTTGGGCGGCAGCTTCCATAGCCAGGGCACGATGCGCAGGGCCTTGCAACCCAGCTCGCCCACCGCCCGATCGAGCTCGGCCAGGGCGGCCATGGGCCGACTCAAGTCTACCGTGGCCACGCCGACGAAACGCTCGGGAAAGGCCCGGGTATAGGCCGCCACTTCATCGTTGCTGAACACCCAGCCCTCGGGCCGGCACCAGGCGCTGAGCATGAGTTTTTCCACCCCGGCCTGATCCATCAGCGCCACGGTCTGCTCGATACTCACCGGCTGGTCAAGCAGGTGCGCCGAGCCGGACTTCTCGAACAGCCGGGCGACTTCCGGCAACAGCGCCCGCGCGCGGCCGTTGGCGGGCTGCGCCCAGGCATCGATGGCTCCCAGTTTCACGGTCATGCTTGTATCCTCCAGGCTGCTCAAGGTCGAACCGACACGCTACGCCCGGGCTCTGGCGGCAACAATGTTCACAGTGCTCGACCCGCTTGACCTAAGCGCCCAGCCTCGCTGGACGGCTGACAGGCCGATGGAACGCAACCTGCCCCCTGGAGATTTCCCCATGCTGATTCGAGACGCCTGCGCTGAAGACAGCGAAGCCCTGTGGCAATTTCTCGCGGACAACGGCTGGCGCCATCGCATTGGTACCCGCGAGTACTTCAGCCAATTGCTGGCCAACTCCCAGCGCACGGCGGTGGCCCTGCACGACAACAGCATCATCGGTTTTGCCCGCGGCCTCAGCGATGGGCTCTCCAACGGCTACCTGTCCATGGTGGTGGTTGCCCAGCACTATCGGCGGCAAGGTACAGGCCGGGCCCTGGTGCACTGGGTGATGGGCGACAACCCGCAGATCACCTGGGTCCTGCGCGCCGGTCGTCCCGGGGCAGCGGAATTTTTCAGCACACTGGGCTTCGAGCCCTCGGACATCACCATGGAGCGCAAGCGCCATAGCGCCTGATCGCCCTTCACCTGCTGCTCACCCAAGGAATCCTCATGTCAGAACAACACGACACCAATGCCGACTGGCCACCGGCCGGCTGCCCGCCCCTGGCCTGGCCGGACCTGCCCGATCAGGCCACGCGCCTGGCCTGGTACCGGGCGGCGATTGGCGCCTACGGCGCTTTATGGGAAGGACACATCAACGAACCCGAGCTGACGCCCGTCAGCGAAGACGCCTTGCAAGCCCTGGAACAGCGCCTGGGCTGCCCGCTGCCACCGGCGCTGCGTGACTATCACCGCCAGCTGGGGGTGCTGTCCCTGGCCGAGACCCTGTGCAGCGTCGAGCCCGGCGACATCTCGATCCAGCCTCTGCTGGAGGCCTACCCCGGCATCGTCGAGATCGACGAGCAATACCTGGACCTGGCACTGGCGCAAAGGCTGGTGGCCTTCGGCGACTACCTGGGCAACGGCAACCTGTTCTGCTTCGAGCGTGACACCGGCGCGGTCTACTACTTCGACCACGATAGCGGCATGGCCCTGACGCCTTTCTTCGATTCGCCGCAGGACTACCTGGATGCGCTGATGCTGCTGTGCCTGGCCGAGGTACATGACGACGATGACGGCGTCGAAGCGCTGATCAGCCAGCGCTATGGCGAGGATCTGCTACGCAAGTGGCGCTACTGACCTCCCCGCCCTCAAGGCCGGTCATCAGCCGCCAGTCTTCACCCGTATCGGCTGTTCCTGGTAACGCTCGGGAAACAGCTGCTTGAGGTGCGCCACCTTGGGCAGGTCATTGATCACGATGTAGGGATAGCCAGGGTGCTCGGCAAGAAAATCCTGGTGATAGGCCTCCGCCGGGTAAAAGGTCTGGTCCGGTTCCAGGCGGGTGGCAATGGGCTTGGCGAACGCCTGCCCTGCATCGAGCTGGGCGATGTAGGCCTGGGCCACCCGTTGTTGCTCGGGTGTCTGCGGGAACAGCGCCGAGCGGTACTGGGTGCCGCTGTCCGGCCCCTGGCGATTGAGTTCGGTAGGGTCGTGGGCCACCGAGAAGTAGATCTGCAGCAAGCTGCCGTAGCTGACCTGGGCCGGATCGAAGGTCACCTGCACCGACTCGGCATGCCCGGTGTCACCTTCGCTGACCCGCTGATAGTCCGCCGTCTGCGCCGCGCCCCCGGCATAACCGGACACCGCGCGCTGCACCCCTTTGACATGGGCGAACACGCCCTGCACACCCCAGAAGCAACCACCGGCAAATACCGCCGTCTCGCTAGGGGCCGGATTGCGTTCATCCAGCGCTGGCGGTGCGATCACCACCGCGTCACCGGTACCGCCAAGGGAAAAGGCCGAGCACTGCCCCGCCAGCCCCAGCACGGTCATTGCCAGCACTGCACACAGAATGTTCTTCATACCTGCCTCTCTTGCCATGAGTGAACCTGCAAGGCCCCGCGCGACCTTTCCACGATCCAGGCCAACCGACTGTCGTGCCCCCACCTCTCAACCAAAGGTGAAGGCATAGGCCCGCACCCCTGGTTCGAGAAACTCGATGCTGAAGGTGTGCTCCGCCACATCGCCGGCCTGACGCACCAACTGGTACAGGCGTTGGTCGGTCACCTGGCCGCTGCCGTCGGGCGCCACATCCACGCCGTGGTCCGCCCCCGGTGCCTGGCCGTCGATCAGCACCTTGAAGCGCACCGGCTTGCCATCCACCCCCGGACCCAGTACCAGGTGCAGGTCACGGGCGTGAAAGCGGTACACCAGCGCCCCGCCTGGCGCAGTGGATCGAGCACTTTCGGCCCCGACCTTCCACTGCCCGCGCAGGCCCCAGTCGTTCAGCGCCAACTGCGCTGGCACGTCATAGGCCGCGACGGTGTCCGGCGCCAGGCTGGCCTGGGGCACGAAATTCTCCGAGCGCTGGTAGCCGACGTAGGTTTCCGGCGAGCGCACCTCGTTCATGTCCGCCGCTTGCTGCACCCCCTGGGCCTCGGCCTGGATCAAGCCACCGGTGACCTGGGCATTGCCGGCCTCGCGCAGCAGTTGCTGGATCACTCGCTCCGACTCGGCGTACTCACCCTCGCCGAAGTGGTGGTAGCGAATGCGCCCCTGGGCATCGGCGAAGTAGTGCGCCGGCCAATACTGGTTGTCGAAGGCACGCCAGATCCGGTAGTCGTTATCGATGGCCACGGGGTAGTCGATGCCCAAGTCCTTCACGGCCTTGGTGACATTGCCCACGTCCCGTTCGAAGGCGAACTCCGGGGCGTGTACACCGATCACCACCAGCCCCTGGTCGCGGTACTTCTCGGCCCAGGCTTTGACATAGGGCAGGCTGCGCAGGCAGTTGATGCAGGAGTAGGTCCAGAAATCCACCAGTACCACCTTGCCCTTCAGCGCCTCGGCACTCAGGGGGGGCGAGTTGAGCCACTGCACGGCGCCACTCAGTGGCGGCAACTGGCCCTGCACCGGCAAGGCCGGCGCGGACATGGCGCCAGCGGCAGCCATCATTGCGCCGCCGGGGTGGTCCTGCGCCTGCATCGCCCCCTCCGGTGTGGCCGCCCCACCCGCCAGCCGTCCCACCAGGACCTGCTCCAGGCCGGCGGTGGAGGCCGTGGAAAGACGCGCCAGAATCCCGGTGTCCCAGCCCATGGCAATCGCCGCGACCCCGGCGAGCATCGCTGCCCCCAGGCCCTTGCGCAGCCATTCACCGGCGCCCAGGGAGCGCTTCATGGCGGCGAACACCTTGCCACCGAGCAACAGCGCCACGGCCAGCGAGGTCGCAGCACCGCCCGCGTAGGCCAGCAACAGCAGGCTGGTCGCGAGGTTGGCGCCCTGCAATGCCGCACCGGTCAGCAACAGCCCGAGAATCGGCCCGGCGCACGGCGCCCAGAGCAGGCCGGTGGCAACGCCGATCAACAATGAAGCGCCGGGCCGCGGCCGTGGGTCGTGGCCGGCAGCCTCCGACAGCCGCCCGCCCATCGCCACCAGCGGCCGGGTCAGGCGCTCGGCCAACCGCGGCAGCAGCAGCGTCAGCCCGAACAGTGCTACGCACAGCAACGCGAGCCAGCGACCGTACTGATTGGCTTGCACCACCCAGGCGCCGCCGACCGCCGCCAGGCTCGCGACCACGGCGAAGGTCAGGGCCATGCCCAGCAACAGCGGCAAGCCACTGCGCAAGAACGGCTGCCCGGTGCGAGCGAAGACAAAGGGCAATACCGGCAGAATGCAGGGGCTGACAATGGTCAGCACACCACCGAGATAAGCGAGAAGCAGTAGCCACATGAGGTCATCCTTCTATCGGTGAGAAACAGCATCAGGCCGCTTGCACGGTGAAGTTCATGGCCAGCCCGTTCATGCAGTAGCGCAGGCCGGTAGGGGCCGGGCCATCATCGAATACATGCCCCAGGTGGCCGCCACAGCGCCGGCAGTGCACTTCGGTGCGCTGCATGCCCAAAGAACGATCGCTGCGCTGCGCCACTGCCTGCTCCAGCGGGGCCCAGAAGCTTGGCCAGCCGGTATGACTGTCGAATTTGGTGGTCGAGGAAAACAGCGCCAGGGCGCAGCCGGCACAGGCGAAGGTGCCCGCGCGGTGCTCGTCGTTGAGCGCACTGCTGTAGGCCCGTTCGGTACCCTCCTGGCGCAGTACCCGGTACTGCTCGGGGCTGAGCAAGGTGCGCCACTGGTTGTCGGTGTGGCTGACCTCAAACGCCTCATCGGCTTGGGCCGCTCCCAACAGGCGGCCTTCACCGCCCTGCCAGGGCAGCACCTTCAGGGCCAGGGTGGCCACCCCAAGACCTGCACCTGCCGCCAGCAATTGTCGCCGTGTGAACATGGGTCTCTCCCGTAATCGGCCTCTGAACCTTGGGCAGAGCCTATGCTTGGGCTGATCGCCAAATCCTCACGCACAGTTAAACAATTCGTGATAACTGGCCGAGGCGAAACACCGCACAATGCGCCCATTGCCCCCGCGAGGCCCGAGTGTCGATGGAACAAGCCAAACGCGTGCTGGTGGTCGAGGATGACCAGCACATTGCCGAGCTGATTGCGCTGCATTTGCGCGACGAACACCTGCAAGTGGTGCACAGCGCCGACGGCACCGAGGGCCTGCGCCTGCTGGAACAGGGTGGCTGGGACGCGCTGATCCTGGACCTGATGCTGCCCGGGGTCGATGGCCTGGAGATCTGTCGCCGCGCCCGGGCCATGACCCGCTACACGCCGATCATCATCACCAGTGCCCGCTCCAGCGAGATGCATCGCATCCTTGGCCTGGAACTGGGCGCCGACGACTACCTGGCCAAGCCGTTCTCGGTGCTCGAGCTGGTGGCCCGGGTCAAGGCGCTGCTGCGCCGGGTCGATGCGCTGGCACGCAACCTCAAGCTGGACAGCGGCAGCCTCGCCCTCGACGGCCTGGCCATCGATCCGCTGACCCGCGACGCCAACCTGGACGGGCGGCGCCTGGACCTCACGCCGCGGGAGTTCGACCTCCTGTATTTCTTCGCCCGCCAGCCGGGCAAGGTGTTCTCGCGCATGGACCTGCTCAATGCCGTCTGGGGCTACAACCACGAAGGCTACGAGCACACCGTCAACACCCATATCAATCGCTTGCGGGCCAAGATCGAAAGCGACCCGGCACAGCCCGCGCGGATCCTCACGGTCTGGGGCCGCGGCTACAAGTTCGCCACCCAGGAGCCGACATGAGGCTGACCCTGACCCAGCGCCTGTCCGTGGTGTTCGCCCTGTTGCTGCTGGTGTGCTGCTCCACCTCGGCCTGGCTGCAGGTGCGCTCCAGCCGCATGCATGAACTGGAAGTGGTCCAGGGCCTGTCGCGGGACCTGGCCGGGCATATCGCCCAGGACACCCAGCTGATGGATGCCAACGGCCTGATGCCCAACGCCCTGCGTACGCTGTTCGGCCAGCTGATGCTGGTCAACCCCAGTGTCGAGGTGTACCTGCTGGACACCCAGGGACGCGTGATGGGCAACGCCGCCCCTGCCGGTCGCCTGCGCCGCGAACAGGTGGACCTGGCGCCAATCCGGCGCCTGCTGGCTGGCGACCCACTGCCGATCCTTGGCGACGACCCGCGCAGCCCGGACGGACGCAAGGTGTTCAGCGCAGCGCCGTTGATGGTTGCCGGCAAGCAGGCGGGTTATCTGTACGTGGTGCTGCTCAGCGAGGAACACGACCGCCTGGCCGAACGCGGCGCCACGGGTGCGGCCTTGAACATCGCCTTGTGGTCGATCGCCCTGGTGGCGCTGTTATGCCTGATCGCCGGCCTCACGGCCTTCGCCCTGATCACCCGGCCATTGCGCACCCTGACCGAACGGGTCGGCCACTTCGACATCGAGGGTGCTTCGCCGCCACTGGAGCCCACGCCACCAGCTCAACCCAAGAACGGTAGCCTGGATGAAATCGCCATACTCGATGCCACGTTCCGCCAGATGCAAACCCGGCTCAACGAACAGTGGCGCACCCTGACCCGCCAGGATCAGGAGCGTCGTGAGCTGGTGGCGAACATTTCCCACGACCTGCGCACGCCACTGTCGTCCCTGCATGGCTACCTGGAAACCCTGTCGCTCAAGGACGCCAGCCTGAGCCCCGAGGAACGTCGGCGCTACCTGGGCATCGCCCTGGATCAGAGCCGCAAGGTCGGCGGCCTGGCCCAGGCACTGCTGGAACTGGTGCGCCTGGAACACGGTTTCGTCCAGCCGGTGCTCGAGAGCTTTTCCCTGACCGACCTGCTGCAAGACATATTCCAGAAGTTCGAACTGGCCGCCGAGGCGCGCCAGGTGCAGCTCAAGGCCGACTTCGCCCCAGGCGCCTGGGGCGTCTGTGCCGACCTGGGGCTGATCGAGCGGGTGCTGACCAACCTGGTGGACAATGCCCTGCGCCACACCCCCGGCAGTGGCGAGATCGAGATCGGCCTGCGCGCCGACGGCCCAGAGGTGCAGGTACGAGTCAGCGACAGTGGTCCCGGCATTGCCGAGCACCTGCGCGAAGGCCTGTTCCTGCGTCCCTTCACCATTGGTGGCGCCCGCCGCGACGGCGGCCTGGGCTTGCGCATCGTGCATCGCATCCTGCAACTGCATGGCAGCAGCATCCGCCTGGAGGACCTGCCCGGGCGTGGCGCGACCTTCTGCTTCGCCCTGCCGGTCCAGGCAAGGACCGCCGAGGAATGGGCCAGGCAATCGCGGACAAGCCAATAGCACTGATTCCGAAACTCATCGCTTCGACCGGTTGCACAAGGCCAAGCCTCGCCCGCTGCCTGTCGCAAAGCAGCCGGGCTGCCCATCTTGTCCAGGGGCTCGCCCCCCGTTCAGGGCGAGGGCTTCAGCGCTGCTAAGGCGCGGCCCGATACAGGGTTTGCAGGTGGGAAAGGCGCAAGCCGCCGTGCTCCAGGTTGCGCCGGCTTTGCGAGTTCACCAACGCCGTGGCCGCCACACTCCGAGCGCCGAGGGCGACGGCCCTGTGCAACCTGTGGGCGATCAGGGCCCGGTGATAACCCTGGCCCCGCGCAGCCTTGGTGGTAAAGGCGGTGCCCAGGTAGGCCACGCCGTTGTCGGCGAGGAACAACGCCGCACCGGCCACCGCGACACCCTGTTCGCGTATCAGGTACAAGTGCCCGCGAGCATCGTCGAGCAAGGCGCCGAAAGCCGCTTGGGTAACCGGCCGGGCAGCCGCGGGTGTGTTGAATGCCTCGCGGTGCAGCACACAGAAGCTTTCCAGGGTGGACAGATCCACTGACTCGATATCCGAACACGCCGGCGAGGCCGGGATCGCCTCCACGGGCGCAAAGAATTGCCCATGGGTCCAGCCTTTCAGACGTTGCAGCAGTTGCCCTTGCAGCTCCAGGGTGGGTGCGATCCTGGCCGATGCGGCGATCAGTGCGATCGCCGGGTTACAGGTGTTGCAAGCCTGCAACAGGCTGGCCAGCTTCCCGGCATCTCGCTCCTGGTCACCGTGCACCCGATTCAGCATCGGGCTGGGGTTGCTGGCGACGACGAACGCCCCACACGTCGAGTCGCCCTGCAAGCTTGCCCGATAGGGGTTGCCCGGCAAGTTCGCCAGCCCCTCGACCCGGGTCCGCAGGTATTGGTTTTCTGCATATTCCAGCGCCAACGCGCGCGCGCGATCCATATCAGCGGCCGCCTGCCGGTGTTTCACTGACCCAGGGCACCCGTACTTCTTCAGCGATACGCGCAGCCTGTTCCTGCAGGCTCGCGAGGCTGGCCTTGCGCCCGAACAATCCCGTGAAGTGCAGCAGCAGGCGACCGGCGAACCCGAGGCCATCGCCGCTGCGCCGGGGGATCAGGTGCATGTGGGCATGGGGAATATGCTGGTTGGTGGCCCGGCCATCGTTGACCAACAGGTGCGTGCCCTCCACGCCGAAGCCGGCACGACGCTGCGCGGCCACCAGGCCATCGAACACCTGGTACAGGTGCTGGCGGACGAAACCGGGCAACTGGTCGAGCTTTTCCACATGGGACTGGGGAATCAGCAGCACATGGCCCTGCCCCAGGGGGTGCACGTCCATGAAGGCCAGGCAATGCTCATCGCGGTAGACCACGGCCGCGGGCAGGGTTGCAGCGACAATCTGGCAGAAAATGCAGTTCATCCATGAATCCTCAAGTGACAAGGGGCATCCCGGCGAAAGCCTGAATGTAACCCAGCTTGTCCCTGTCTGTGCATTTCTTGCGGCGCCTTGCCCTGGCGCCCAGGTTCAGTCCAGCGCCAGATAGGCCCCGGCGTCGACTTCGATCATCACCGGTTGGCGAGTGCCCGCAAGATTCGCCAACAGCTCTTGCAACTGCTCGGGGCTGTCGGCCTGGTAGTGAGCCACATGGCAACTGCGAGCCAGGGCCTGGAAATCCGGAGTGAGGATGTCCACCCCCAACGGTTGAATGTCGCGGGCATGCATGTAGTCACGGATCTCGCCATAGCACTGGTTGTTCCACACCAGCAGGATCACGCCGATCTGTGCTTCACAGGCCGCGATCAGTTCGCCGCTGGTGAATTGCAGGCCGCCATCGCCCACCAGGGCCACCACCGGTCGCTCGGGTTGAGCCAGCTTGGCGCCCATGGCCGCCGGCAGGCCATAGCCCAGGGTGCCGTAGCCGCTCCCGGCGTTGAACCAGCTGGCTGGAGCGGGGGCCTGGTAGCCGCACGCGCCCTGGTACACCGGCTGGGTCGAGTCGCCCACCAGGATGGGGGCGTCGAGGTTATCGCGCAGCAGGTCCAGCAAACCTTGCAGCCCTCGCTGCCTGGGGCTCCAGCTGGCGCGTTCGGCCTGGTTCACCCGTTGCACGCTGTCCACCGCCCAGCGCCGACGAGTGCTCTGCGGGGCGACCTGCTCCAGCAGCGCCTGCAAGCCCTGCCGGGCATCGCCCAACAGGCCGACATGGGCCCGTTGCACCCCCATGACCTGCAACGGGTCGATATCCAGGCGGATCAGCGAGCCCTTGAAGCGCAGCGGCCCCAGGCCAAAGAAGTCGTAGTCGGTCTCGCCCAGTTCGGTACCCACAGCCAACACCACGTCCGCCTCGTCGATCAGTGCCCGGCCATGGGCCGCCGACTGCACCCCATCGAGCAACAGCGGGTGGGCCTGGGGCAGCAAGCCCCGGGCGTTGGTGGTCAGTGCCACCGGGGCTTGCAGGCGCTCGGCCAGTTGCTGCAGCACCTGGGCACAACCCCGGGCCCCGCCACCGGCGAGGATCAGCGGCCGGTGGGCAGCATCGAGCAGGGCCAGCGCCGCGGCCAACGAGTCCCCGGCCGGAGCCGGCGCGCCGGGCAGGCTGCGCGGCATCAGGTTGAGGTCGGCGGCCGGCATCTCCAGCACGTCCAGGGGAATCTCGATATGCACCGGCCGTGGGCGCGCGCATTTGAACAGGGCAAAGGCCCGGGCCAGGATCTCCGGCAACTCCGCCGGCGACTGCAGGGTATGGCTGAAGGCGCAGACCCCGGCCACCATCGCCCGCTGGTCCGGCAGCTCGTGCAGGTGGCCGTGCCCCAGGCGCAGGTGCTCGCGCCGGTTGACCGTGGAGATCACCAGCATGGGCACCGAGTCGGCGTAGGCCTGGCCCATGGCGGTGAGAATGTTGGTCATGCCCGGGCCGGTGATGATGAAGCACACCCCGGGCTTGCCGCTGGCCCGGGCGTAGCCGTCGGCCATGAACCCCGCGCCCTGTTCGTGGCGCGGGCTGACATGGCGCAGGCGGCTGCCATGCAGGCCGCGATACAGCTCCACCGTGTGCACCCCGGGAATCCCGAACACCGTGTCCACGCCATAACCTTCCAGCAAACGAACCAGCGACTGCGCACAGGTGGTCATCGACTACTCCTCTTGTTCTTATGGCGGGCGACACCCTGCGCCCGGCTGATGTCGAGGGACATTAGTCGCAGCCACCGAGGAGCAACAATCGAAAAAAATCCTCACGATTGATCAATAAAATTCACGTTTTGCCAGCCCGTCGCGGTTCCGGGTGCAGGCGGGTGATGCCGTGCAACTGCGACTTGACCCACTCGCTGAAGGCCAGCACCACCGGGCGCTCGGCCTTGAGCTGGTCGGCCACCAGGTAGTAGCCGCGGTTGGATTCGATCTCGGTGTCGAACGGCTGCACCAGCAAACCCTTGGCCAGGGCCTCGCCGCTGATCAGGTTGTCACCCATGGCGATGCCCTGGCCGGCGATGCAGGCCGACTGCACGAAGTGCGCATCGGCGAACACGATGCCCCGGCGCACATCGACGTTCGGCGCCCCGGCCGCCGCCAGCCAGATCCGCCAGTCGGAGTAGTCGATCATGTGCAGCAACAGGGCGTGGTCCAGCGCATCCAGGCTCTTGAGCCCGCCCATGGCGTTCACCAGGCTCGGGCTGCACACCGGGAAATAGCGCAAAGAGACGATCTTCTGCACATGCTGGTTGGGCCAGTCGCCCATGCCGTAGGCGACGAACAGGTCGACGTTGCTGTCGCTGGTATCGCCCGGGGTACGCGGCGATACCAGGTGCAGTTCGACCTGGGGATACAGCGCCTGGAACTCGGCGATATGGGTGCACAGCCAGTAGGTGGCGAACCCCGGCGGGCTGCTGATGCACAGGCGCCCGCTGACCTGCTGGCCGTCCGAGCGCTGCCCGGCCTCCAGAATATTGGCCAGCAACAGGTGGATGTCCCGGGCGTAGCGCTCGCCCTGGTAGGTGATGCGGATGCTGCGGCCCTGGCGTTCGGTCAGGGCGAACCCCAGGGTCTGCTCCAGGCTCTTGATCTGGTGGCTGATGGCGCTGGGGGTCAGGTTCAGCTCGCTGGCGGCTTCGGCGACACTGCCCAGGCGGGCCACCGCATCCAGGGCCCGCAGCGCCGTCATGGAGGGATAACGCATACCGATCGTGCCTCGACTGCAAGAAAACGAGTGGCAGCACCATAGCGATAATCGGCGTGCGGCAATAGCCTTGTCCGTCGCCAAAAAAATCACCAATTACTGAAAAAAATTTCCGTGTCCGGCTAAAAAAGCTCGATTGACCCTATGCCGCCGATGGCTAATTCTCAGGTCCTACCCTGTGCCGGGGAATGCCCGGCCATCGCACAATAACAAGAGGGTCGACCCTTGCAATCGCAGCCCAACTCCACCCAGCCCGTGGTGGCGATCGACGATCTGCACAAGAGCTACGCCGATCACCACGTTCTCAAGGGCATCGCCCTGCGCGCCAACGAAGGCGAAGTGGTATCGCTGATCGGCTCCAGCGGTTCGGGCAAAAGCACCCTGCTGCGCTGCATCAACCTGCTGGAGATTCCCTGCAGCGGCAGCTTGCGCATCAATGGCGAACAGGTGCGCCTGAAGACCGACCGCGCCGGCAATCCCCAGGTCGCCGACCCGGCCCAGGTGGCACGCCTGCGCACCCAGCTGAGCATGGTGTTCCAGGGCTTCAACCTGTGGCCCCACCGCACCGTGCTGGAGAACGTCATCGAGGCACCGGTGTATGTCCTGGGCGAAGACCGCAAGGAGGCCATCGCCCACGCCGAGCACCTGCTGGAGAAAGTCGGCCTGGCCCACAAGCGCGACACCTTCCCGTCCTTTCTCTCCGGTGGCCAGCAACAACGGGTGGCCATCGCCCGGGCCCTGGCCATGCGCCCCAAGGTACTGCTGATGGACGAGCCGACCTCGGCCCTGGACCCGGAACTGGTGGGCGAGGTGCTCAAGGTCATCCAGGGCATCGCCGAGGAAGGCCGGACGATGATCCTGGTGACCCACGAGATGGCCTTCGCCCGCGATGTGTCGAGCAAGGTGATGTTCCTCCACCAGGGCCTGGTGGAGGAGGAAGGTGCGCCGCAGCAAATATTCTTCAACCCGGCCAGCGAGCGCTGCCGGCAATTCGTCATGGCCCAGGAAAACCGCGTCTGACGTCCCGCTGCAATCCTTGAAAACAACAACTTAGATAAAGGGTCAAGCCATGAAAAACCTGCTCAAGGTGCTCGCCACCGGTTGCCTGTTCAGTGCCCTGTCCAGCCATGCCCTGGCCGCCGACAAGATCGTCTTCGGCATCGCCCTGGAACCCTACCCGCCGTTCTCGATGAAAAGCGGCGCCGGCGACTGGAGCGGTTTCGAACCGGAGCTGATCAAGGCCCTGTGCGAACGCATGCAGGCCCAGTGCCCGCTCAAGGAAGTGGCCTGGGACGGGCTGATCCCGGCCCTGCAATCGAGCCAGATCGACGCCATCCTCAACTCCCTGAGCATCACCGAGGAACGCCAGCAAGTCATCGATTTCTCCGCGCCCTACTACCAGACTCCGGCCATGTGGGTCGCCGACCAGTCCCTGGAGCTCACCCCCACCCCCGAAGGGCTCAAGGGCAAGCTGATCGGCGTGCAGGGCTCGACCTCCAACGCCACCTTCGCCAAGGCCTACTACGGCAAGACCTCGACCCTGCGCTACTACACCACCCAGGACGACATGCTCTCCGACCTGCAGAGCGGGCGCATCGATGTGATGCTGGCCGACGCCCTGACCATCGAGCCGGTCCTGCAGTCGGCGGCTGGCGCGGGCCTGGCCAACAAGGGCCTGGCGCCCCGGGACCCGCTGTTCGGCTCCGGCATCGGCGTCGGCCTGCGCAAGGGCGACAGCGCCCTGCAGCAGCGGATCGACAAGGCCCTGGCGGCACTCAAGGCCGACGGCACCTACGACAAGATCCGCAGCCGCTACTTCAGCGTCGACATCTCTGCCAACTAAGCCGCCCGGCGGCCTGCTGCGGTAGGCCGCCGGCGTTGACTGGATACGTCATGATTTCTCTGTCCGACCTTTCCCAACTGTTCGTCGCCGACGGCTGGCTCGGCGCCCTGGCCCAGGGCGCGCTGGTGTCCCTGCAGATTTCCGCCGGGGCCTTCGTCCTCGGCCTGGGCATCGGCCTGCTGGTGGCGATGATCAAGCTGCGCGGGCCACGCTGGCTGGTGAAGCTGGCCAACCTCTACACCACCCTGTACCGGGCCATGCCCGAGCTGCTGCTGATCCTGCTGCTGTACTACGCCGGCACCGACCTGCTGAACATGGCCATGGCGGCCATGGACCGCCCAAGCGTCACGGTCAACGGCTTCATCGCCGCCGTGCTGGTGCTGGGTATCGTCCAGGGCGCTTATTCGGCGGAGATCATCCGCGGCGCGATCCTGGCCATTCCCCATGGCCAGATCGAGGCGGCGCGGGCCTACGGCATCGAACGCTGGCTGCTGGTACGGCGCATCCTGCTGCCGAGCATGCTGCCCTTCGCCATGGCCGGGTTGTCGAACCTGTGGCTGGTGCTGGTCAAGGACAGCGCGCTGATCAGCATCGTCGGCTACAGCGAACTGCTCTCGGTGGGCAAGCAGGCCGCCGGCTCCACCAAGCACTACCTGGTGTTCTACCTCGCCGTCGCGGCGTTCTACTTCGTCATCACCCTGGTGTCCGGCAGCGTGTTCCGCGTGCTCGAACGACGCACCCACCGCTGGCTGCCCCAGCACTAGGAGGCTGTGATGGATTTTTCCTGGATCAATGGTTTTTCCACCGAGCTGGTACGCGGCCTGGGCATCACCCTCAAGCTGCTGGCCCTGAGCGCAGCTTGCGGTTTCGTCCTGGCGGTGCTGGTGGGCCTGGGCCGAGTGTCACGCAACCCCCTGGTCAGCGCGCCCATGCGCTTCTACATCAGCGTGTTCCGCGGTACGCCGCTGCTGGTGCAGATCTACATCCTCTACTACGGCGTCGGCAGCCTGTTCGCCGCCTACCCGCCGATCCGCGGCAGCTTCCTCTGGCCCTACCTGCGCGAAGGCTTCTGGTACGTGGCCCTGGCGCTGACCCTGAGCGTCGGCGCCTATGTCGGCGAGGTCCTGCGCGGCGGCCTGCGGGCAGTGCCCCGGGGCGAACTGGAAGCGGCCCGGGCCTATGGCATGGGCTACTGGCTGACCTTGCGCCGGGTCTGGCTGCCCCGGGCCCTGGAGCTGGTACGCCCGACCCTGGTGGGCGAATGCGTGCTGCTGCTCAAGGCCACGGCCCTGGCCTCCACAGTAGCGGTCACCGACCTGCTGGGCGCCGCCAACCTGGTGCGGGCCCAGACCCTGAAGGTCTACGAGCCGCTGCTGGCGGTGGCGTTGATCTACATCGTGCTGGCCTTCGTCATCGAACACCTGTGCGGCCGCCTGGGCGCCACCCCCAACAAGCAGGCGCCCCAGCGCCAGGCCTGACCCCATTCATTACGCGGGCAACGCGCCCGTGAGGAGCACCACATGCGTTATTCCCCTTTCGTCCAGCGCATCAGCGGCGAATCCGTCAGTGCCTGGGACATCCACTACGCCGCCATCGAGGCCCGTGGCCGTGGCGAGGACGTGATCGTGCTCAGCGTCGGTGATCCGGACTTCGCCACCGACCCGCGCATCAGCGCCGCCGCCGGCGCCGCGCTGGAACAAGGCGATACCCACTACACCCATGTGCTTGGGCGCCCGGCCCTGCGCGAGGCGATTGCCGCCAAGCAGCGGCGCCTGCTGGGCATCGAGGTCGAGGCGGCCAACGTGGCCCTGGTGGCCGGGGCGCAGAACGGCCTGTTCGCCGCATCGCTGTGCCTGTTCGGCAGTGGCGATGAAGTGCTGGTGCCCGAACCCATGTACCTGACCTACGAGGCTTGCATCCATGCCTCGGGCGCCAGCCTGGTGGCGGTGGAGCAACCGGCGGCCAACGGTTTTCGCCTGACCGCCGCGGCCCTGGAAGCGGCCCTGACCGACAAGACCCGGGGCATCGCCCTGGCCACGCCGTGCAACCCCACCGGCAACGTCTACAGCCGCGAAGAGCTGGAAGCGGTGGCCGAGGTCGCACGCAAGCACGACCTGTGGGTGATTTCCGATGAGGTCTACGGGCAACTGACCTACGACCGCCAGCACCTGAGCATCGCGGCCCTGCCAGGCATGGCCGGACGCACGGTGATCCTCAACAGCCTGTCCAAGACCCACGCCATGACCGGCTGGCGCGTGGGCTGGGTGGTGGGCCCCGAGGAGCTGGTGGGGCACCTGGACAACCTGCTGCTGTGCATGCTCTACGGCCTGCCGGGGTTCATCCAGGAAGCTGCGCTCAAGGCCCTGGAGCTGGATGACGAGGTGGTCGACAGCGCTCGCGAGGTCTACCGCCGCCGTCGCGACCTGGTGATGGCAGGCCTGCGCCAGGTGCCCCTGCTGGACTGCCGCGAGCCAGAGGCCGGGATGTTCATGCTGGTGGACGTGCGCCGTACCGGCCTGTCGAGCATGGACTTCGCCTGGCAGCTGTTTCGCGCCACCGGGGTCTCGGTCCTCGATGCCCAGGCCTTTGGCGCCAGCGCCGAGGGTTTCGTGCGCATTTCCTTCACCGTGGCCGACGAGGTGCTCAAGGACGCATGCCAACGCATCGCCGGGTTCGTCGAGGCCCTGGGCGCACAACGCTGACCCAGGGATCGACGCTGGCGAGGCGGCTTGCTCCCTCGCCATAGCGGCGCCCATGAACCACTGCTTTGCCACTGCGCCTGTCGCCCATTTTTTTGCCCACTGTTGAAGGGCCCTGCTTGAGAGGTTGACCCGTGACCGCTTCCGACCAATTCAACTCCACCCATAGCGCCGTCGACCAGTACGCCGAACTGGTGCTGCACAACGGCCGGATCTACACCCTCGACCCGGCGCAGCCCTGGGCCGATGCCGTGGCCATTCGCCAAGGCAAGCTGATCGCAGTGGGCAGCCTCGCCTCCTTGAGCTCGCTGGTCGGCCCCAATACCCGCCAGCACGACCTGGACGGGGCGTTCTGCATGCCCGGCCTGCACGACATGCACACCCATCCGGACCTGGCCCTGGCACCCCGCTACGCCGACGACCTGGACGTGGGCATCGAGGATCCGACCCCGGAGCAACTGGCGGCGGCGATCCACGCCTATGCCGACAGCCATCCGGGCGACGGCTGGATCTACGGCCAATACTGGGTGCGCTACACCTTTCGCGAGGCCGGCCTGACGCCGGGCCGCGAGTGGCTGGACAGCATCATGCCGGACCGCCCGGTGGCCCTGCTGGACCGCATGTGGGGCACCATGATGGTCAACTCCAAGGCCCTGGAACTGGCCGGTATCGATCGCCATACCAGCGACCCGCGCAACGGCTACCTGGAGCGCGACTCGCTCACCGGCGAGCCCAACGGACTGCTGATCGACGGCGCCTACGCGCTGATCCACGCGGCCATGCCGGCGACGCCGGTCTCGGTACTGCGCCGGGCCTATCGCGATGGCGTGCACTTCCAGACCTCTCGCGGGGTCACCGCCACCAAGTACGTGCACGTCTGCGAGAACCGCTTGCAGGCACTCAAGGAGCTGGACGACGCCGGCGAGCTGACCCTGCGGGTGGAAGCCGCCATCAGCTGGCAGGACGATATCTTCCCGGTACGCCGGCGCTGGGAGCTGCTCAGCGGCGAGCGGCACTTCTATCGCAGCTCGCGGTTGAGCGCCAATGCGGTGAAGTTCCATTTCGACGGCACCGTGGAGCCGAAGTCCTCGTACCTGCTGACCCCCTGGCCCGAGGAGTCGAGCTGGCGCGGCAAGCTCAACCTGACCCCGGAACACATCACCGACATGGTGGTGGACATGGACCGCCGTGGCCTGCGGGTGATCGCCCACTGCACCGGCGACGGCGCCTCCGACGTGTTCCTCGATGCCGTGGCCGAGGCCCGGCGCCGCAACGGCCACAGCGGCGTACGCCACCAGTGTGCCCACAGCACCTTGCTGCACCCGGGCAACCTCAAGCGCTTCCAGAGCCTGGATGTGATCGCCGAGTTCTCCCCGGCGGCCTGGTACCCGACCCCGTTCGCCAGCGGCGCGCGCTCAGGCTATGGCCAGGAACGCCTCAAGCGCATCTACGATTTCAAGGGCGTGCTGGCCGCCGGTGGCATCGCGGTGTTCGGCACCGACTGGCCGGTGGCATCCATCGACCCGTGGCTGGCGCTGGAAACCATGGTCACCCGGCAGAACCCCTGGAACCAGGAGCCCGACACCTTCGGCGACCCCATCAGCCTGGAGCAGGCGCTGCAAGTGGCGACCCTCAACGGCGCCCATGCCATGGGCCTGGAACACCTCACCGGCAGCCTGCAGGTCGGCAAGTCGGCGGACCTGATCGTGCTCGACCGCGACCTGTTCGCCCAACCGGCCCGCAACTACATCCACCACACCCAGGTGCAGTTGACCTTCGTCGAGGGCCAGTTGGTCTACGACCGACTGGGCACCTTCAGCGACACGCCGCTGCAGGCAGTGTGGGAAGGCCTGCCACCGGTGATCGAGGGCCAGGAGCCATGAACAAGCTGCCGAGCATTCCGGTCACGGTGGTCTCGGGTTTTCTCGGGGCCGGCAAGACCACCCTGCTCAACCGCCTGGTGCAACGCGCCGACAGCGGCCGGCTGGCGGTGATCGTCAACGATTTCGGCGAGCTGAACATCGATGCGGCGATCATCGCCGAGGTCACCGACGCGGTGTACAGCCTGCAGAACGGCTGTATCTGCTGCACCGTACAGGAAGACCTGCTGGCGCAACTGGTGAGCCTGTCCAAGCTGCGCCCGGCCCTGGAGCGGATCGTCATCGAGTGCAGCGGCGTCTCCGACCCGCAACGCATCGTGCAGACCATCGGCTACCCGCAACTGCGCGACCGCCTGCACCTGGATGCGGTGGTGACCCTGGTGGATGCCAGCGGTTTCCAGGCCCTTGAGGGCGACATGGCGCGCCTGTCCCGGGCCCAGGTGGCCTGCGCCGACTGGGTGCTGCTGAACAAGGTCGACCTGGTCACGCCCGAGCAGTTGCAGGCGATCCGTAGCAGCCTCACCTGCCGCGCCCCGGTGTTCGAAACCGTACAGGCCGAACTGCCGGACGAACTGTTGCTGGCACCGCCGGTACGCTCCAGCGAGGTGCTGTTCAAAGCCTTGCCCCAGGCCCACGACCAGTTGTTCGAAAGCTGGGTATGGAACAGCCCCCGGCCCTTGCAGGCCAAGGCCCTGCGTGACTGGCTGGCGCAGTTGCCGGCCGACCTGCTGCGCCTCAAGGGGCTGGTACGCCTGGACGGCAACGAGCAGCCCTACTGGTTGCAGCATGTGGGCAGCCGCAGCCAGTTCACCCTGGCCACCGGGCAAGCCGCCGAACATGCCGCGCAACTGGTGTTCATCGCCCGCCGCGGCAGTGGCCTGCGCCAGGAGCTGGAAGCCGGGATCAGCGCCACTCAGGTGGCCTGATCCCGGGAGGCTTCACGGCCTGTTCGGCAAGGCGCAATATGGCCGCACCTCCCCGCCAAGAAGCAAGGACGCTGAAAATGATCAACATTCTCCAGGGCACGCCTCTCTGGGTGTATGCGGTCTTCGCCATGATCCTCTACTACGGCCTGCGCGCTCGCTCCGGCAGCCGTGAAAGCCTGGGCTCGCTATTGATTGCGCCCTTGATCCTGCTGGTCTGGTCGTTGTGGTCGATGAGCCTGGGCGAGCATCCCCTGTTGGCCCTGGGAGCCTGGACCGCTGGTGCGGTGCTGGGCGGCCTGATGGCCATGCTGCTGTTCTCCACGTTCGGCGCGGTACTGGATTCGGGCGGCGAGGCGCTCCTGGTTCCCGGAACCTTGAAGATCCTCGGGATCTCACTGCTGTTCTTCGTCGTGAAGTACTGGCTTGGGTATCAAAAGGCCGTTCATCCCGAACAGGCCGCCAGCGTGCAGATGCTCAGTATCGGTGGCGCGGCCGTCGGCTTCACCGTAGGGCTGTTCTGGGGCCGGGCACTCAAGTTGTACCGCCACTTGCGAATCCTGCAGGCCAGGCACTGAATCCAGCGGATGACAGGGGCCGGGGAATCTTCCCTGGCTAGACCGGTCTGTAGGGACGGCCAGCGCCTCCGGACGCTTGGTCCGTGACAACGGCCGTGCGCTCCAATAGATTAGGCGCCCCCGAAAATCCCCCCGGGGTTTTCGCGCCTCAAACCTGTCAAACCAAGTAGTGGATGTTCAATGCCTGATTCCAACACCGAAGAATCCGTGATCGCCTTGTCGAACAAGACCGAGTACGAAAACGCCATGCATCTTTCCCAGCATGTGTCCCAGGCCAAGACCATCAGCGAGATGGTGCTCGACGCCTTCCACACCTCGAAAGAAAGTGACCAGATTCGCGAGCTGCGCGCAGCCATCCGCCAGGCCCACGACCGTTTTGACGACGATACCGCCTATGAACTCATGGGCCAGCTCAAGCAACTCAAGGACGCCGAAGCGGCGGACCTCGCCGCCCTGGAGGACCTGAGCAAGAAATTCCCCATCAGCCGGATTCTCTCCAGCTACAAGGACGACCCGGACTTCCAGGAACTGGTCTATGGCCTGGCGCTCAAGGTGCTGAACCAGACCCACCAGGCCATCAGCAACCCAAGCGGCAAGAGCAAGGCATCGCGGCCCAAGAAGGAAATGGAAGTGTTCGTCATCAGCAAGGATGGCCTCAGCGTCACCCTGGCGATGCGCCCGCGCTCCAAGGCCAATGCCGACCGCGAAGCCTTCGAGTTCCTGGGCTTCAGCTTTGTCGGTGAAGGCGAAGAAGCCGAGCTGCAAAGCGAGGTATTCGTCGACAACAACGGTGCCGAGCAACCGGCGACCCGCAAGAACATCGTCACCGCGATCCAGCAGCAGACCGCGTTCCCCGGCTACAGCGCGCAACAGCAGCTCTGATCCCGCCAGGTCGATAGATAAAAAGACGCCCTGAATTCCGAGGAAGACAGGGCGTTCAAGGAGCACCAACTCACAACAGTGGACGAATTCGTTCCAGCGCCAGCTCTACCTGCGCCACGCTCACCCGACGCCCGACCGAAGCCCGGACGAAGTGGCTGGCGGGCAGGTCCGCCAGCAGCAATGGTGTGTGGGCAGCGGTTCCGGCCCACAGGTTGACCCCCGCCTCCCGGGCCCTGGCAACGAACTCCTGGGCCGTGCCACGCTCCGGCACGAACGAAACGATGCCGCTTTGCCGATACTCGGCACACAGCAGCCGCAATCCCGGTAACCGGGCCAATTCACTACTGAGCAAGGTGTAGGCCTCATTGGCCAGACGCTCGCGATCAGCCAGGTATTCGCCCAGCGCCTGGTGAAGCCCGACCAGGGCACTGAAACTCTTTTCTGCGATCTCCAGCACTCGTGCATCCAGCACATCGATACGGTTGACCTGCCCGTTGGTGCGGGCGGTATGCAAGTCGGCGAAGTTCAGCGTCAAGTCACCCAGCAGCCGGTTCGAGACATAGGCGATGCCACTGCCCCGCGGCCCACAGAGGAACTTACGGCCTGCCCCGGTCAACAGGTCGCAGTGCATGTCCCGGACATCCAGTGCCAGTTGGCCCATGGATTGGCAGGCATCGACCACGTAATAGGCCGGATGCTCGCGCAGGATCGCCCCCAGGGCCTCGACCGGATTGACCACGCCGCAGCACGAAGGAATGTGCGAGACACTGACCAGGAACACATCGCCACCCAGGTGGCGTCGTACCCAATCCAAATCCAGCGGGCTTTGTGCTGTACGCGGTATGACCTCGACCCGCACGCCCCGACTCTGCTTGAGGAAGTTGAAGAAGATCAGGTTGGCGGCGTATTCGGAACTCGACACCCAGACCCGGCACCCCAGGGGAAACTCCAGCTTGGAGAGGATGCCGGCCCAGGCCTCGGTGGCACTGCTGAACAGCCCGATGTTCGCGCGCGGGGCATTGAGCATCTGCGCCGCTCGCTCATACAGGCCGTGCCCGAGCAGGTCGGCGTATTGCAGCTCGGTTTCGTAGCTGCCCTGGCCGGCCTCGCCATCGATGAAGCCACGCATCGCCTCTACGGTGGCGGCAGACATCAGGCCTGCCCCGGCGGTATTCAAATGCACGAGACTCATGGCTCAGGCTTCCTTGTTCCAGAGAGTGGCCGAACGTTTCATCAATGACACACCGATGCCGAACAACAGCAACACGATCCCCGCGACCAGCCAGGGCGAAAGCAACGCCGGCTGGGTCACCAGCATGAAGGCCAGGGAGGGCGTGATCATCACCCCGATGTTCACGCCAGCCGAGTAGTAGCCCAGGTTGCGATCCACCGTGTGCTGGCTGGAGATGCTGCTGACGTAGTGCGTGATGCTGGGAAAGACGATCATCTCCCCCAGGCTCCACAGCACGGTCGCCAGCAACAGCAGCCAGCCGATCTCGCTGAAGCCCATGAGGAAGAAACCGATCCCGGCCAACACAAAGCCCGCAACCAGCGAGTAGCTGCTGGAGAGATGGGACATGCGCTGGTTGATCGGCACTTCGAACAGGATCACCAGCAGTGCATTGATGAAGAAGATGATCCCGACGAAGTAGGTCGGAAGATCGGTGTAGTTGATGATGTAGGCCGAGAGAAACGTCGGCGGCAGGGCATAGGCAATGTGCACCGGCAATGAGGTCAACAGGATCACCAGCAAGCGCGAGCGCTCGAACGGCACGCTGTCGGGCAAGCCGTTGCCACGCCCCTGGTTCGCCGCCATGCCCGCGGCCTGCGTGAAGGCATGGCCGGCAAAGCGCAGGCAGACGACGAACGACAACAGCGATAGCCCGGCATTGATGTAGAACACCGCGCTGGCCGAACTGAGGAACACCAGGCTGCCCAGCAGTGGACCGATGGCCATGCCGATATTGATCGCCAGGCGATTGCAGGAAAACGCCACCTTGCGGGTTTGCAGGTCGCTGTGCTTGACCGTCTCCGAGAAGGTCGCCGGAGTGAAGGCCTCGTAGCAGCCCCCCCAGAGGAACGACAGCACGAACAACGCCGCGATGCTGTCGATCGAGGGGATGATCAGCAACAGCAGGGCGTTGGTCAGCAGCGAACCCAGGATCACCCTCCCCGAGGAGAAGCGCTTGATCAGCGCCCCGACGATCAGGTCGACGAACAGCGCACCCACGCCATAAGTGCCCACCAGCAGCCCGGCGATACTCGCCGAGACTGCATGCTGGTGGATCAGGTAGGCGGCGTAGAACGGGAACGCCATGGTGCCCATGCGAAACACCAGGGTCACCACGAACAGTGCCTGCAAGCGCCGGTTGAGCCCGCGCAGGGCGTGATAGGTGCCCATCATCGTACGCAGTACACGCGATCTTTGTAGGCGCGGATCTGCTCGTAGTCCTGGTCGATCCGCTGCTGCTCGTCGGCGTACAGGAACACTCGCAACGGGCTGCTGAGCAGGTCCACGGTGGGTTTCATCTGCTTGCCCACCTTGTACTTGACGCTGAGCTTATGCACCGTCGCCAGGTTCTCGATGCTCTGGATGGCCTGTGGATCGAAACCGGTGACCTCGCCACTCAGGGTGGTATCGGTGTTGATCACGCAAGCCTCCTTGAGCTTCTTGTAGCGCTTGCCAGCGTACTGCGCCTTGAAGCGCTCGGGCTCGCAATAGGCCAGGTAGGTCAGTTGCGCCTGGTTGCCGTCCAGGCTGATGTCGTGGAAGCGCGGCTCCATGTTGCCGTTCAGCCGCGCCCCCACCTCCACCAGCGCCGGTCCCTGCTCGGTCATGATGACTTCCGAATGCGCAGGCCCGTTGTCGATACCCAAGGCCTTGAGGACCTGGAGGATGTAGTCCACCAGCGCATTGGCAACGTCGCTGTCCGGGGCGATCAGCACGTCGCGGTCGTAGATGTTCTTGCCATGGCCGATCTCGCGCTTGACGTAGCGCCAGATACCGCAGACATAGGTCTGGCCATCGCGACTGACGGTGTCGACGATGTACTCGTTGCCCTTGAGGTAGGACTGGCAAAGGATCTCGGTGTTGGCCAGGCCGAAGATGTCCTGGTTGGCCAGCACCTCCTGGCAGGCTCGTTCGACATCCGCCAGGTCATGGCAAATCGATACGCCATCGGTCGATGCCGAACTCAGCGGCTTGATCACGCAGGGCAGCACATTGCCGGCCTCGACCCACTCCAGCAGTTGCGCGGCACTGCTGGACTTGACCTGGCGTGCAGTGAGCAGGCCGGCGGCCGCCACCTTGTTGATCATCTCGAACTTGTTGCGCCGGGCCAGCGAACCGGCACTGCCATTGCTCGGCAACTGCAGTTGCTCGCTCAGGTAGTCGGCGAACGGCACGCCTGGCTCCTGGCCGGCGATGACCGCCACCAGCGGGAATTCGCGCAAGCGTGCGACGATATCCTGGGCATTGTCGTCGAACGCCAGGTTGTGCTCGAACTCGTCCAGGTTCGGGCCGAGCATGCTCGGCATCAGCTCCTTGGTGCTCTGCACATGCAGCAGGCCGATCCCGGCGTCCTTGAAGTATTGCGGCAGGAAGTTACCGCTGGAGTAGACATCGACCAACGCGACATATTTTTTCATGAGAAGGCCCAATCAGTAGGAGGCAGCGGTTGTCGACTGGCGCTTGCTCGCCACGTCATCCAGTGCCAGGAAAATGTTCTCGGGAAACTCGGCGATGCGATGCAGCAAGTGCAGGTACCAGTTGGTGCCGTAGACCGCCGAGACCCGGGTCTTGACCCGGCCCAGGTCCTTGACCGACTTGATCAGTTGCGGGCGCACACCATGGAGCATCTCCAGTTCCCCGCCATCGGCCAGCCCGCTGGCACAGATGGTTTGCACCAGGCTTGGGTCCTGGGTGGCGAAGGCATAGGCGATACCGGCACCACGGATGCGCTCCAACAAACCCAGATATCGCTGGTCCAGGGCTTCGCCCCGAGGCAGGGCGACGGCCGCAGGCTCGCTGTAGACCCCCTTGACCAGGCGCACCTTGCAACCGGTCTTGAGTACGTCTTCCAGGTCATCGGCGGTGCGGTTCAGCTGAGCCTGCAGGGTGATGCCCAGGTGCGAATGCTGGCGGCTCAATGCCAGGAAGATATCCAGGATCGAATCGGTCCATTGCGACCGTTCCATGCTGATGATCACTCCGACCGAGCGTTCGGCGGCCCGGGCCAGGATGCGGTTGCAGTTCTCCAGTGCCAGCTCACGGGAAATCAGGCTGCCCACGTTGGACAGGTCGAAGCCCAACTGGGTCGGCTCCTGCAATCCGTCATGGCTGGACATCGCGTCGATCAACCGCAGGTATTCCTCGGTGGCCTGCTGGACTTCGGCCAGGGTATTGGCCTCCTCACCCACATATTCCAACCCGGTGCGGTAGCCCTTGAGTTGCAGGGCTGCGAGTTTGTCCAACATCTGCGCACGGTCCTCGGAAATGATGTAGCGCAAGGCCGCAGGACGCAGGAAATCACGCAGGGCAGCGCAGGCCAGGAACATTTCGCGATAGGCCGGGGTGGCTGCGAGCCTTTTCAGGGCCAGGGTTGCGATGAGGCTGGATGGCATATCGGTCATGGTTCAAACCCCGGAAGCTTGAGTAAGGATCTGCTGGGCGAAACTGCTGGTGTCGTCACGATTGCTCAGGCGATGGGCGCGGTACTTGGCGGCGTAGCTGAGCATCGTCTCCTTGTGCCGGCCCTTGCGGTCGCGAGTGAAGATGCCGGCCCAAAGGTTGTCCCAACGGGCGTACTCGGGGTGAGTCATCAGCAGCGCATGGGCTTTCTTCATGTTCCAGTGGGGAATGGCTGGATGCAGGTGGTGCACCAGGTGGTAGTTGTCGTCATGCCGGCCGAAGAAGAAGTTTTCCAGGGCCGAACCCTTGCGGTTACGGGTCAGCAGGAGTTTTTCCTTTTCGGCCGCCGGCAATGGATAGTGCTCCGCCAGCTCGATGATCCAGCCCACCGCCACCGCCATGGTGAACAGCGGTACCAGCCAGAACAGCAGCAACTGGCCGATCACCCCGAAGTAGCCGGCCACCGCGAAAATGGCCAGCCAGTAGCCCCACAGCAACCAGCGTTCGATGGTGAACTTGCGATCCTGGCCCTGGGGCTTGACCCGGTCGTTGACGATGTACTTGATGTATTGCAGGGTGCGGAACCCGGAGAGTGCCATCAGCACGTTCTTCAGGAAGAACTCACGCTCGGATTGATTGACGTCATACAGGCCGCACTTGAGGTGGAAGGCATAGTCCGGGTCTTTTTCCGGGTGCCCCAGGTGCACATGGTGGTTCTTGATGTGCGACACCACATAGGACTGGTGCAGGTGAAAAATCAGGTAGCCGGAAAGAAAGGTCCCGGCAAACCAGTTGATCGCCCGGTTCTCGGCCAGCATCTTGTGGGCCGACTCATGAAGGATGTTGGCCAAGGCGCGTTGGGTGGTGCCAATCAGGAACAGCGACAGCGGATAGAACCAGTAGCTGATTCCAAGGGACAGATAAATGGCGAAGGCAATGATGGCGTAGTCTTTGCCGAGGGCAATCATCCAGTGGTAATTATCTTTCTTGCAAAGATGTTTCAACATCCCGAAAGTTTCACGTGTAATCCCCGCGGCCAATTCACCAGTAGGCTCTTTATTCTTATCGACCTGCATAATCACTCCATAATTAAGCGGTACGCAACAACGTTCACTTCCTTAGCAGAAGGGAATCAACTTCAATCACGCTCAATTTGATCACGCGCTGCTTGATTCCCGATTCGGAACACAAGGCTGGCGAACATTGCGGCTAATTTTTTATTGCCTGGACCAGGCTTTATCGCAGGAAAAAAACTAAAGCAGCGCCACCTTGGCAACAAGCTGCCCTTTTAGACAGGGTCGCTGCCAGGGCCTGTATTTCCTGGACCTGGCCCAGGAAAAGTTCATCCAAACAGGCTCAAGACGCGCACGGGAGAGCGCTGGGCGAGCCTGGTGAGGCACGGCGTCGGGGACATGGTCGGGAGTCATTTGAAGAACCGGCACAAGACTGCGCACGATCAGGCTCGTGCGCAGTCCAGTAAGGTGTAAGAGGTTTTTTAACCGGCGAACTCGAGGAGACGTTACTCAGGCTCTTTTATATATCCAAGTTGCAGCGCTTTGCGAATAGCCGACTTACCGTTATTCACCTCGAGTTTATTGAAGATATTCTTCATATGAAACTTCACGGTGCGCGGACTCATATTGGCCAACAACGAAATTTCGTTATACGTCTTGCCAATACTGGTCCATGACAGCACTTCGGTTTCCCGGGGAGTCAGGATACTTGTCGGCAGTTCGGGAATAGGGGCACTGCTCTCCAGGGACTCGTCGTAGACCGAGACCAAGAGCATCTGGATATCGCTCTTGTGCGCTTGCACCGTTTCCCGGAAGCGATGGCTCTCACCCAGGCTGCACAAGTTGAGGATCGAATAGAACCCCTGGTTACCATGGACGATAAAACTCGCACCTTCGGCTACCGGCGGTGCATGGCCTTCTTCGTCGGCGTTGACCAGCAGGTTTTCGTCGCTCCAGAAAAACGGCTTGATGCGCCGCTTGGACAGCGACAGCAGTTGCTCGCGCTGGTAGCCCTCGTCAACCTTGGGCGGTTGCAGGACTTCGGGGTGGTTGGTGATGGTTTCCGCTTCGTCCAGCGTCGGCCCGCATTGATAGACCTCGAACAGGCCCAACCCGAGGTTGGCCAGTTCGCTGTCCAATTGCTCGCGCCGATCCAGCGCGGCCAAAGACGTGGGGTTATTGGATAGATTGTCGCTTCGCATGTGCCTCATCCCTGGTCAACATAAAGACAACCGGATCTTTTGAACCCGCTGCCACGACGGCCTTCGATCCGAAGCGCCTGGAGTGAATCGCCACCGCCAGAAACCGGCTCGTCCAACCTCCTACTGTTGAACGAGCGCTGAATGAATCATGCCCGGGGGCTACTTGTCCAGACAATCGCCGCACTTACCGACAAGCACAAAAAAGCCCTGCGCAAGGCAGGGCTTTTTCGAACATCGTCAGGCTCAGTGGGCGTAGGTCAGCAAGAGCTCGGCCGGGGCCTTGAAATCCACCGACATCATCACGCTCAACGCGGTGATGGTGAAGATCGAGAACACGAAGAGCTTGCGGGCCCACACGGTGTCATCCACCGCCTTGTAGCCGGTCCAGGCCATGTACAGCCAGTACATGCCCATCGCCGCCGCTACCGCCATGTAGCTCATGCCGGCATACCCGCTGAAGGTCAGCATCAGGGTCGCCACCAGGAACGCCAGGATGTAGTACAGGATGTGCTTCTTGGCCACGCGAATACCGCGCTTGACCGGCAGCACCGGGATCGATGCGGCCAGGTAGTCGTTGAAGCGGAAGATCGCGATGGCATAGGAATGCGGCATCTGCCACAGGCTGAACATCACCAGCAGGGTCAACGCGGCCATGTCGAAGCTGTTGCTCACGGCCACGTAACCAATCACCGGCGGCATGGCCCCGGACAGGCTGCCCACCAGCGTGCCGTGAACCGACTTGCGCTTGAGGTACAGGCTGTAGAAGCCAACGTAGATGACAAAGCCGATTACCGCGAACAATGCGGCCAACGGGTTGGCCACGTAGTACAGCAAGGCGACGCCGGCGACACCGAGGAGGGAGGCATAGACCAGGGCCACTTCCAGGGAGATCAGGCCCTGGACCAGCACGCGGTTCTTGGTGCGCTCCATCTTCAGGTCGATGTCACGGTCGATGCAGTTGTTGAACACGCAACCGGACGCTACCACCAGCGAGGTGCCGATCATGGCGGCCAGGAAAATGGCTAGATCGACATGCCCCTTCGAGGCCAGGAAGAACCCGCCTGCCACCGAAAGCACGTTACCGAAAATGATCCCCGGTTTGGTGATTTGGATAAAGTGCTTGAGCGACATCGGGTCTACCTCACTTCGCCATCATGACGGTGTGGATGCTGAACATGATCCACAACGACAGACCAACCAGCAGGACAATGACCAACGCGGCGAAGATGAACGCCACCACGTTGTTGCGCTGTGCCGCGGAACGGTCCAGGTGCAGGAAGTACACCAGGTGCACCAGCACCTGGATCACCGCGAACGCCAGGACGATCCACAGGGTCACGTCTTTAGGCAGCGACGGGTACATCACCAGGCCGAACGGGATCAGTGTCAGGATGACCGACAGGATGAAGCCGATGGCGTAGGACTTGACGCTGCCGTGACCGGCTTCGTCGTGGGAGTGTGCGTTGGCCATTTACATAGTCCCCATCAGGTAAACAACGGTGAATACGCAGATCCACACCACGTCCAGGAAGTGCCAGAACAGGCTCAGGCAGCTCAGACGGGTCTTGTTGGTCGCCGTCAGGCCTTTTTTCTGCACCTGGTACATCATGATTGCCATCCAGATCAGACCGCTGGTCACGTGCAGACCGTGGGTACCGACCAGGGTGAAGAACCCGGACAGGAAGCCGGAACGGCTAGGGCCGTAGCCTTCGGAGATCAGCAGGTGGAACTCGTTGATCTCCATGCCGATGAAGCCCAGGCCGAACAGGAAGGTCATGGCCAGCCAGCCCAGAACCTGCTTCTTGTTGCCCCGGAAGAACGCCAGCATGGCGAAGCCGTAGGTGATCGAACTGAACAGCAGAAGAGCGGTTTCGCCCAGTACATAAGGCAGTTCGAAGATGTCGTGGCCCGACGGGCCACCCGCTACGTTGTTAACCAGTACCGCGTATACCGCGAAGATCGACGCAAACAGAATGCAGTCGGTCATCAAGTAGAGCCAGAAACCGAATACGGTCATCTCGCCCGAGTCGTGGTGATGGTCATCGTGCCCATGGTCATGACCATGGGCGTGTCCAGCATTGGTCACTAAGTTCGACATGGATTAAGCCTGTTCCAACGAGGTTTCAACACGGGTAGCCGGGATCTTCTTCTCCGATACCAGACGCTTGTGCTGCTCGGCTTCGATGCGCTCGATCGTCTCGACCGGCACCATGTAGCCTTGATCATCACGGGCAGCGTGGATCGCGAAATAGATCACGGTGCCGGCCAGGCTCGCGATGGCCATCCACCAGATGTGCCAGATCATGGCGAAACCGAACACGGTCAGCAGAGCCCCCATGACCAAACCGGTAGCGGTGTTGTTGGGCATGTGGATCGGCTGGTAGCGGCCAGGCTGCTCGTAGGCAGTGCCGTTTTCCTTGGCTTCGGTGAACGGATCGATACCTTCGGCTTTCGGCAGTACCGCGAAGTTGTAGAACGGAGGTGGCGACGAGGTCGACCATTCCAGGGTGTGGGCATTCCACGGGTCGCCCGATACACACATGTTCTGCTTGCGATCACGCACGCTGACGTACAGCTGGATCAACTGGCAGGCGATACCCACAGCGATCAAGACTGCACCCACCATGGCGACGTACAGGTACGGCACCCACTCTGGGTTGGTGGTGGCGTTCAGACGACGGGTCATACCCATGAAGCCCAGTGCATAGAGCGGCATGAACGCGACGAAGAAGCCCGAGATCCAGAACCAGAAGGCAGCCTTGCCCCAACCTTCATGCAGCTTGAAGCCGAAGGCTTTCGGGAAGTAGAAGCCGAAGCCGGCGATGTAACCGAATACCGCACCGCCGATGATCACGTTGTGGAAGTGCGCGATCACGAACAGGCTGTTGTGCAGAACGAAGTCGGCACCCGGGATGGCCAGCAGTACGCCGGTCATGCCGCCGATGGCGAAGGTCACCATGAAGCCCAGGGTCCACAGAACCTGGCTGGTGATGCGCAAGCGGCCGTGGTAGATGGTGAACAGCCAGTTGAACAGCTTCACCCCCGTCGGGATCGAAATCAGCATCGTCGCCAGGCCGAAGAAGGCGTTGACGCTGGCACCCGACCCCATGGTGAAGAAGTGGTGCAGCCAAACCATGAAGCCCAGGATCGAGATCGCGCCGGAAGCGTAGATCATCGAATGGTGGCCGAACAGGCGCTTGCCGGAGAAGGTCGAGATGACTTCAGAGAAGATACCGAACGCCGGCAGGATCAGGATGTACACCTCGGGGTGACCCCAGGCCCAGAACAGGTTCACGTACATCATTGGATTGCCACCAAGTTCATTGGTGAAAATGTGGAAATCCATGTAGCGGTCAAGCGTCAGCAGCGCCAGGGTAGCGGTCAGGATCGGGAACGAAGCCACGATCAGCACGTTGGCCCAGGTGCAGGTCCAGGTGAAGATCGGCATGTCCATGATCTTCATGCCCGGGGTACGCATCTTCAGTACGGTGGCCAGGAAGTTGACCCCCGTCAGCGTTGTCCCTAGACCTGAAAGCTGTAGCGCCCAGATGTAGTAGTCCATACCCACGCCAGGACTGTATTGCAGGCCCGACAGCGGCGGATAGGCAACCCAGCCGGTCTTGGCGAATTCGCCAACACCCAGGGACAGGTTGATCAGCACGACGCCGGAAACCAGCAGCCAGAAGCTCAGGGAGTTGAGGAATGGATAGGCCACGTCGCGAGCGCCGATCTGCAGCGGCACGACGAGGTTCATCAGGCCGGTGAAGAATGGCATCGCCATGAAGATGATCATGATCACACCGTGGGCGGTGAAGATCTGGTCATAGTGTTCAGGTGGCAGGTAACCAGGCGAACCCTCGGTGGCCAGGGCCAGCTGGGAACGCATCATGATGGCGTCGGCAAAACCACGCAGCAGCATGACCATGGCGACGATGATGTACATCACGCCGATTTTCTTGTGATCGACCGAAGTCAGCCACTCGGACCACAGGTAGGTCCATTTCTTGAAATAGGTGATACCCGCGACGACCGCCAGACCACCCAGCGCGATCATGGCAATGGTGACCATGACAATCGGCTCGTGGAACGGTATCGCGTCCAGACTTAATTTACCAAACATCGTTTACTCCTCTGCCCCGGCAGCTGAATGCGAGCTCATGTCCATTCCCTGCGAAGTGGCCACTTCTTTCTCTTTCTTCTCGTGCTTGAGCGGCTTGCCTGGAGTCATACCTTCATACTTGTCGACGATGGTCTGGAACAGGTTTGGCGCGTACGAGGAGTAGAGCTCCACAGGGTTGTTCTGGCTTGGCTTGGAAAGGGCCGCGTATTCAGCTGTGTCCAGCTGTTTAGGTGCCTTCTTGACTTCGTTTACCCAGGCGTCGAACTCTTCCTGGCTGGTTGCGATCGCTTTGAACTTCATGCCGGTGAAACCCGCGCCGCTGTAGTTGGCGGAGATACCTTCAAGTTCGGTGTTCTGGTTGGCAATCAGGTGCAGCTTGGTGGTCATGCCCGCCATCGCGTAGATCTGGCCGCCCAGGCCCGGGATGAAGAACGAGTTCATCACGGTGTCGGAGGTCACGCGGAAGTTGACCGGGGTATGGGCCGGGAACACGATCTTGTTGACGGTGGCGATCCCTTGATCGGGATAGATGAACAGCCACTTCCAGTCCATCGCGACCACTTCGATGGTCACCGGCTTGACGTCGGACTCCAGTGGACGATACGGATCCAGGGCGTGGGTCGACTTGTAGGTCACATAGCCCAGGGCAATGATGATCATGATCGGCACGGCCCATACGGCCACTTCGATCTTGGTGGAGTGGGACCACTTCGGTGCGTAGGTCGCGTCCTTGTTGGAAGCGCGATATTTCCAGGCGAAGGCGAAGGTCATGATAATGACCGGTACCACCACCAGCAGCATCAGAATGGTTGCAGTGATGATCAGGTTTCGTTCATCCAGACCAACCTGACCCTTGGGATCAAGCAAGGTCCATTTGCAGCCTCCCAGCATCAACATGCTGAGCAGCGGCAATAAGCCTAGTAATCTGGGGTACCTGTTTTTACTCATCTCACGACCTCTAAAGCAGCTTGCGCAATGCAGTTGGGTTTTGATCGCCAACACTTCACCCTGCCAAGGGTTGGCATTTTTCTTCAATTGAATAAGGGCCTGCCCGTTGCGTGAAACGCTCAACGACACATCCCGGGCTAGCAGTGGTTCTTATTCGATCTCGTGGTCAAAGGCCTTGTTACAGACCAATTCCATTTGGTGCGGAAGTTAGGAAGGCGCCGACACCTGCAGTCGCATGGAGCGCTCAATCCACTCCTCGACCATCCTCGTGTGCTCAGGGGTGAGCAGCGTCGGAAATTCAGTGCGGGCGATTGTAGATATGTCGCGTTTTATAAACCATGTCTTATCCCGAAATAATTTTTATCGCTGACCGCAACAATCCCACATGATTGTTACGAAGCCGCCGAATCATATCGATTTTCATTCGCAACAAAAACCCCAAAAAAGCCCCTCATGCCCCCCTACCCCGGGGGTCTTAAAAACCGCTGAAAGCCGCCATCCATATGCCTCAGCCCTTATAAAACGGGGTCTGTGAAGAATTGTATAGATAGCAGGCTATGGTTTTTTGCGGTCCTGTCGACGTGCACAAACTGACAGGCACAGATTGAACCAGTCAGGTAATTTGCAGTCTCTTGAAACCATTCCCCCGCCCCTCTGCGACAGCGGCAGTGTGACAACATGTCGCACTTTTGTTGCGCCCACGCTTGTCACAAATCACCACCTTGCCGGTCACCTCGTGTCCGACAAAAAAGCCCCGGCCCCTGTGGAGGGGCCGGGGCTTTTCGAAGGGATCAGTAGCTTTGCTTGCGGTTGCGCACCACGCCCAGCGGCACCAGGATCACCGTCAGCACGAACGCCAGCAACGCCCACTGGGCCAGGGACAAGCCCAGGATCGGCGGGTACGGCGTGGAGCAGAAACCGTCGACCTGGAAGCCCAGGGGAAAGATGCTCGCCAGCGGCAGGCTATCGACGATCGGCTGCAGCACATCGATGCCGCAACTCACCGCCGGGTAGAACTGGGTATACACATGGTGCCCGGCCACTCCGGCGCCGGCGATGGCGCAGATGACCACCAGGGTCTCCATGATGGTGACCCCCCGCCGCGAGCTGAGGGCCGCGCCGATGAAGGCGAAGATCGCGATCAGCAACAAGGCATAGCGTTGCAGGATACACAGCGGGCAAGGCGCCTCGCCCAATACCACCTGAATGTACAGGGCACCGCCGATCAGTGCCAGGCAGATAACCCCCAGCAGCACCAGGAAGCGCCGTTCACGTCCCAAACGCAGTCTGTCGTCACTCATCCCTATTCCTTTTTCTGTGTGTTGCAGCGGCCCGCCCGCCTCTAATCGCGGCGGCGCGCTGTGAAATTGCCAAATGGCCGGTTCGCCGTCGCAGTGCCCGGAAGTCTACACGCTGAACATGACCTTTGAATGCACGGCTTGCCCGCTGCAAGCCAAGGCCTGCCGGGCGAGCGACGGAATCGAACGGATCGCCCTGGCCATCGCGTCCCGGACGATATCGCAGGAAATTAACGACAGGCAGGTTAAGTCGGGATTAACGCGCCAGCCACCCTTTCAAGGTTGGCCAATGGCTGGGGAAATTGCCGATGCCCCAAGGCTCCTGGAGGACAGGAGCAGGTAGGCGGGTAATGCTGTAGGAGCGAGACTTGCCCGCGATGGACTTCAGAGCGCTGGGTTTATCCAGTGAACACGCGCTAGCGTTAACCACCATCGCGAGCAAGCCTCGCTCCTACAGGGAATCACCTTCCTTGACTGATCGGCATTACGGCAGGTGGGAGGGTTATTCCAGGGCCGCGGCCGGGCCGAAGAACTCGTAGCGGCTCTGCTGCTCAGGAATGCCCAGGGCCTTCAGGTGGCGCTTGATCGCGGCCATGAAGCCCTTGGGCCCGAGGAAGTAGGCATCCAGGTCGCGCTGCTCGGGCAGCCACTGTGCCAGCTGGTCCTGGGTCAACAGGCCCAGGGTGTCGGCCGCCGGGCTGACGCCATCATCCTCGGCATAGCAATAGAAGCGCTTGAGCTGTGGATAACGCGCGGCCAGGGTATCGACCCACTGGCGGAAGGCATGCACCTGGCCATTGCGCGCGCAGTGGATAAAGTGCACCGGGCGCTCGGTGGCCAGGGCTGCCTCCAGCATCGGCAGGGTCGGGGTGATGCCGACGCCCCCACTGATCAGCACCAACGGCTTGTCGCTGGCCTGGAGGGTGAACTCCCCGGCAGGCGGGAACAGCATGATGCTACTGCCCACCGGACATTGGTCATGCAGGTAGTTGGACGCCACGCCACCGGCCTCGCGCTTGACGCTGATGCGGTACTGGCCCTGGTCGGACAATGCCGACAGCGAGTAATTGCGGCGAATTTCCTGGCCATCGATGAACAGCTGCAGGCCGATGTACTGGCCCGGCTCGGCGGCGAGGATCGCCCCCTGGTCTGCCGGCTCGAAATACAAAGAGGTGATTTCCGCACTTTCTTGCACCTTGCGCACCAGCTTGAACTCCCGGGCCCCACGCCAGCCACCCGGCGCCTGGGCTTTCTGGTCATAGATGGCACCCTCGCCGCCAATCAGGATATCCGCCAGTTGGTTGTAGGCTGCTGCCCAGGCGTCGATCACCTCCTGGGTGGCGATCTCGCTGCCCAGCACTTCCGAGATCGCCCGCAACAGGCAGGTCCCGACGATCGGGTAGTGCTCGGGCAAGATCTGCAAGGCAACGTGCTTGTTGATGATCTTGGCGACCAGGTCTCCCAGTTGGTCGAGCTGGTCGATGTGCCGGGCGTACATCAGCACGCCATTGGCCAGGGCCCGGGGCTGGTCGCCGCTGGCCTGGTGGGCTTGGTTGAACAGCGGGCGGACTTCTGGATACTCCGAGAGCATCATCCGGTAGAAATGGGTGATCAGGGCCTCACCACCGCTTTCCAACAGCGGGACGGTGGATTTGATGATGGCGCGATCTTGGACGCTTAGCATGGGACAACTCCTGGACTTATGACTGCTTGCAGGTTCCCCTTGTCCAATCAGTATTCGTGCCAAGATAAAAATTATTTAAATTCAATATCTTATGAACATAGTAGTCATAAAGACTTCAATAGATTTATAGTCGCATCGACTACAAGGAGTCATTATGACTGCAAAAGCCCTGCTCACCACCCTGCTACCCCTGGTCACCGACCTGTCACGGGAATTGCCGGAAGGCGAACGCTATCGACGCCTGCTGGAGGCCCTGCGCGTGCTCTTGCCTTGCGATGCCGCCGCGCTGTTGCGCCTGGATGGCGAGTGGCTGGTACCGCTAGCCGTCGACGGCCTGAGCACCGACACCCTGGGCCGGCGCTTCAAGGTCAGCGAGCACCCACGTTTCGCCGCGTTGCTGGCCAGCCCGGGGCCAACCCGCTTCGCCAGCGACAGCCAGCTACCCGACCCTTACGACGGCTTGGTGGAAGGGCTCGATGAGCACCTGGAAATCCACGACTGCATGGGCTGCCCACTGTTCGTCGACGAACGCCCATGGGGCCTGCTGACCCTCGATGCACTGGACCCGCAACGCTTCGAACCCATCGAACTGGATGCCCTGCAGGCCTTCGCCAGCCTGGCTGCGGCCACGGTCAGCGCCGCCGAACGCATCGAGCGCCTGGCCCTGCGCGCCGAGAACGAGCACCAGCGCGCGGAGGTCTATCGCCAGGCCAGCGGCCAACACCGGGAAATGATCGGCCAGAGCAAGGCCCACAAGCACCTGATGGAAGAAATCGCCCTGGTGGGCAGCAGCGACCTAACGGTGCTGATCACCGGTGAAACCGGGGTTGGCAAGGAGTTGGTGGCCCAGGCTATCCATGCCGCCTCGCTGCGCGCCGAGCAGCCGCTGATCAGCCTCAATTGCGCGGCACTGCCCGACACCCTGGTGGAAAGCGAGCTGTTCGGCCATGTCCGGGGGGCGTTCACCGGGGCCACCCAGGATCGCCGGGGCAAGTTCGAACTGGCCAATGGCGGCACCCTGTTCCTCGATGAAGTGGGTGAGTTGTCACTGACCGTACAGGCCAAGCTGCTGCGCGTGCTGCAAAGCGGCCAGTTGCAGCGCCTGGGCTCGGACAAGGAGCATCGGGTGGATGTGCGCCTGATCGCCGCCACCAACCGCGACTTGGCACAAGAGGTACGCAACGGTCGCTATCGTGCCGACTTCTACCACCGCCTCAGCGTGTACCCGCTACGGGTACCATCCCTGCGCGAACGAGGACGCGACGTCTTGCTGCTCAGCGGCTACTTCCTGGAACAGAACCGCTCACGCATGGGCCTGGGCAGCCTGCGCCTCAACGCCGAGGCCCAGGCAGCCTTGCTGGCCTACAACTGGCCGGGCAACGTCCGCGAACTGGAGCACCTGATCGGCCGCAGCGCCCTCAAGGCCCTGGGCAACTGCCGTGAGAGACCGCGGATTCTCAGCCTGGATGCCCAGGACCTGGACCTGCCCCTGGCCAACGAAAGAGCGGCCATTTCCCCTGACCTCGTCTGCGAAGCATTGCCTGCGCCAGCCCCCCATGGCGACCTGCGCCTGGCTACCGAGCACTACCAGCGCCAACTGATCGAAACCTGCCTTGAACGACACCAGCACAACTGGGCCGCGGCCGCCCGTGAGCTAGGCTTGGACAGGGCCAATCTCAACCGCCTGGCCAAGCGCCTGGGCCTGAAATGACTCCCGGCCCAGGTCATCGCTGGGCCGGCAGCACAGGCACGTACAGGCCGTGACACTGACTCAAGTGAGCGGGTAATCCGACTAAAGCCTGCCCTGAAAGCGTCGATAACCCGTTATCAATGGTTGTCCGTGGTTCGAACCACGCGCCAATTTTTCAAGAAGAAGGTTTTTATGTCCTCCAACAAAGCCCGCGCAGATTCGCTTTCGCTTCTGCTGTTTACCTTGCGCAGCGGCAAGCTGATGGCAATCAACCTGCTTAAAGTCAGTGAAATCATTCCCTGCCCGCCGCTGACCAAGCTGCCGGAATCCCACCCCCATGTGAAAGGCATCGCCACCTTGCGCGGCAACTCGTTGTCGGTGATCGATCTCAGCCGGGCCATCGGCGAGCGTCCCCTGGCTGATCCGGATGCCGGTTGCCTGATCGTCACCGACGTCAGCCGTTCCAAGCAGGGCCTGCATGTGCAGGCCGTGAGCAAGATCGTGCATTGCCTGACTACCGATATTCGTCCGCCGCCCTACGGCTCGGGCGGCGTCAGGTCCTACATCACCGGCGTAACCCAGGTCGACGGGACCCTGGTCCAGGTGCTGGATATCGAGAAAGTGATCCACGGCATCGCCCCGACCCAGATCGAAATGGCCCCCACCGAGCTGAGCATGGAAGACGCCGAGGTCCTGGGCAACGCGCGCATCCTGGTGGTGGACGACAGCCAGGTGGCGCTGCAGCAGTCGGTGCACACACTGCGCAATCTCGGCCTGCAATGCCACACCGCCCGCAGCGCCAAGGAAGCCATCGACTGCCTGCTGGAACTGCAAGGCACAGCCAACGAGATCAACCTGATCGTCTCGGATATCGAAATGTCCGAGATGGACGGTTACGCCCTGACCCGGACCCTGCGCGAGACCCCGGATTTCGCCCACCTGTATGTGCTGCTGCACACCTCCCTGGACAGCGCGATGAACAGTGAGAAAGCGCGCCAGGCCGGGGCCAATGCGGTGCTGACCAAGTTCTCCTCGCCGGAGCTGACCCGTTGCCTGATCGATGCAGCCAAGGCGATCGCCGCCCAGGGAGGTTGAGTCTTGGAGGAACGCTACTGCCTGTTGATGCGCCGTGACCTGACCGGCCCGCAACTCGCTCCCCAATGGCCGGCCGGGGTCAGCCTGCAGTCCTACAGCCTGGAACTGGCGCCCCAGGTGCATCACTTGATGCAATTGGGCTACCTGGATGGTGGCGGTCGCGTCCCGGACCTCGATACCTGGCGCAAGGCCTTCGAGACCGATGCCGAATACGATCCCGATCTGTGCCTGGTGCTCCTGGAGGCCGGGCACGTGATAGGCGTTGCCCAGTGCTGGACCAGCGCCTACCTCAAGGACCTGGTGGTGCATGCCGACGCCCGTGGCCGAGGCCTGGGCCGGGCCCTGCTGCAACAGGTGTTCGTGATGTTCGCCGAACGCCGGGAAGAGCGGCTCGATCTCAAGGTGCTGGAAGACAACCTGCGCGCCCGCCGCCTGTACGACAGTGCCGGCATGCAAGTGGTCCGCCGCGAGCTGGTGCCATAGGCAAACTTACGCCGACACGCACGGCCTGTAGCCACTGCTGAGCCTGCGAGGCCGCGACCAGACCCGCAAGACCTTCGCCCTCCCCTCCTGTCGCCGAGCGCAGCCTGCGGCAGCAGCTATACAAAGCACAAACCTGCGGCGGCAGCGAACCACAGGCCGTCGCCGGGGTCCACCTGGGTATCACGCCTTGAGATCTCGCCCCATGAACCACAAGACCCTGGCCCTGCTTTGCCTCGGCGCCATTTGCGGCACAGCCCATGCTTCCAGCGACCAGGCCTGGGCCGAGCTGGAGCAGGCCATGCAGCGCGCCTGCATCCAGGCCAGCGGCTTGAAAAACCCCAAGCTGCTGGGCAACAGTGCGCAGTTCGACGACCAGGTCGGCTATAGCGCCCTCTTGCTCCAGGGCCAGTATCCACAGAAGCACATGCAGGGTCGCAGCGGCATCGAGCTATGCCTGTACCACCGGTCAAGCCGCAAGGCGGTGGTCAGTGAGTGGGACGCCATCCGCCCGGCGCTCAAGGCCCGCTGACTGGCGCATAACTTGCTTCGCCAGGGGTTTCCACGGCGTCGGGCAACAGAAAAACGACGCGCCCTATCGATCCACTCTGGTTGCTCGTGCCATGAACACTCGGTTTTCCTGCGTAGGCTGTGGCAAGTGCTGCCACGACCACCATGTCCCCCTGACTCTCACCGAAGCCCGCGCCTGGGCGGCCGATGGCGGCCAGGTGATCGTGCTAGTGGAGGCCTTCCTGGGCAATGGCCTGGGTTTGCCGGAGCAACAGCGAGAACATGCCCAGCGCCGTTCCTGTCGTGTGCCCAGCGGCACCACCGATGCCTATGTAGCGATCACCTTCGCGGCCTATAACGTCGGCCCCTGCCGGAATCTTGACGAAGACCAACTGTGCCGCATCTATGAACGTCGGCCGTTGGTGTGCCGCATCTACCCCATGGAGATCAACCCACACATTCCTCTGGCCCCCACGGCCAAGGATTGCCCGCCGGAATCCTGGGAACAGGGCCCGCAGTTGATCCTCGGCGGGCAACTGGTGGATGAGGAACTGGCCGGGCTGATCCAGCGCTCGCGCCAGGCCGACCGTGATGACATCCAGCTCAAGCAGGCCATTTGCGCCCGCCTGGGCATTCGTACCACGGCGCTCAAGGGCGATGGTTTTACCGCCTACCTGCCGGACATGGGCGCCCTGGCCAATGCCATCGACCAGATCCAGGCCGAACCTTCGGCGCAGGCGGAACAAACCTGGCGCTTCCACCTGTCCGGCGAGCAAGTGGCCACACAGGTGGCGGCCAGCGGTGCCCAGGTGGTCAGCGACACGCCCCTGGACTACGCCTTCATCCCGCTGCGGGCAGCCTGAAGCCTGCGACTTCGAGCACCGGCGCGGGCTTCAACCGCGCTTGTGCCAGAACTCCAGCGCCAGCTGCCGCAAATCTCCCGCCAACCCGGCCACATCCCCGGAATTGACGTGGCTGAGCTGGCCGGCGTTGACCGTGGCTTCGCAGGCACTGCGAATGCCGATGATGTTGCGGTTGATGTCCTCGCTCACCGCGCTCTGCTCTTCCACCGCCGCGGCAATCTGCAGGCTCATCTCGGTGATCTGGTTCACCCGCTGGCTGATGCCGTCCAGGGCCACCGCCGCGCGCTGGGCCTGATCGACGCTGCTCTCCACATGCTGGCTGCTGTGCTGCATGGCCTCCACAGCATTGCGCGCGCCGTTTTGCAGGGTGCTGATCATGCGCTGGATCTCGTTGGTGGAATCCTGGGTACGCTGGGCCAGACCGCGCACTTCGTCGGCCACCACGGCAAAACCACGGCCCTGCTCCCCGGCTCGCGCGGCCTCGATCGCCGCATTCAGGGCCAGCAGGTTGGTCTGCTCGGCGATGCTGCGGATGACCTCCAGCACCCCGGAGATATCCGTACTGTGGCTTTCCAACTGATGGATGACCTCGGTGGCTCGCTCCAGCTCGCTGGCCAGGCGCAACACCGCGCTGCGGCTTTCCCCCACCAACTGGTGGCCTTCACGGGTTTCGCTCTCAGCCTGGTCGGCAGCCACCGAAGCCTGCTGGGCATGGGTCGCCACCTCCGCCACGCTGGCCGCCATCTGGTGGATGGCCGCCGCCACCTGGTCGGTTTCCGCCTGCTGCTCCAGGGTGCTGTTGTGGCTGCTGTGCAGGTGTTCCACCAGTTCCGCCGCATGCCCGGCCAGGCGCTGGGAAGCATCGCCGATCCGCCCCACCACTGCGCCCACTTGGGCCTCGAGCATCTGCAGGGCGAACTCGATACGCCCGAACTCATCGGCGCGCCCGGTATAGATGCCCTGGCTCAAGGGGTTGTCGCCAATCTGCCGGGCCCGTTCGGTGAGCCGCTGCAGCGGCCGCAACTGCCAACCAATGCCGGTAGCCCCCAGGCAGCAGCCCAGGGCCACGGCCACTCCCTGGTACATCCACGATTGCGGCAATAACCACACCGAGACCCCGAAAGTGCCGATGAAGCTGGCGCTGATCCAGGCCCACAGACGCAGGCGCAGGCTCATCACCGGCAGCAGGTTCCACCAGGACGGGCCTGGGGTGTTCAGGCGCCGATAAGCCCGCTCCGCGGCCTCCACCTGCTGCGCACTGGGCTTGGTCCGTACCGATTGATACTCCACCGCCTGGCCATCGCGGGTGACCGGCGTTACGTAGGCGCTGACCCAATAATGATCACCGTTCTTGCAACGGTTCTTCACCATGCCCATCCAGGAGCGGCCACGCTTGAGGGTCCGCCACATATGGGCAAAGGCCGCCGACGGCATGTCCGGATGACGCAACAGGTGATGGGCAGAGCCCAACAATTCTTCACGGCTGTAACCACTGATCTTGATGAAATCAGGGTTGGCGTAGGTGATCGCGCTAGTCAGATCGGTGGTCGAGAGGATGTTCGCATCAGGGGCAAAGTCCACGTTTCGCCCAGTAACCGGAAGGTTGATCTTCATGGATAGTGCGCTCGTAATTGTTGGGTGGAGTCAGCAGGGCTGCTGACTCTAAGCGCACTGAAAGCACAAATACTGATCCAGCTCAGGTTTAAAGCAATTAGCCATCATCGTGCTTGAAAAGCATAAATCGCTGCTTTATCCGCGATTGTCGGCGATCTCAGCGTTTTCCCATGGAGCGTCGAGTGCCCGGAGGCGCTACACCGGGGGTCTTGGCGTGATAGTCGCCAGCACCCCCCTGATACCCGGTCTGGCGGGCATTCTTGGCTGCCATGAACTGCGATGGCTTGAAAGGAAACTTGAACGCCGGGATCGCAGTCTTGCCGTCGCTGTCGCTGGCGACCGGCTCAGCCGCAGGCTCGGTGTGCGAAGCCTCATGGGGATCGGGCTGTACGGGGGATGTCATGGAAACTCCGGGGAGATAGGGCAGGCCGGCCCAGGAACAGGCCAGGGGAGCGGCAGTATACCTGTGCAGCGCAGCACTTTGAGCGAGCCGCCAGCCCCCATGAAGGACTTTTCTGACAGCGCTGACAGCCAGCCGTCACCGTGCTGACCCGATCACCGGGCTATAACTGTGCACAGATCATGGCCATCCTTCCGACATCATCGCTCCCGGCGCCCTACTCCCATGCCCACTACCAAGAAATCCGTCGTCTGCGCCGTCCTGCTCGTGGCCCTGGCCGCGGGTGCTGCGTGGTTCCTGAACAAGCCGGTGACCACCAGGCTAGCCACTCCCACGGCGATTCCGGTGCGGGTGGTGCAGGTGACCCGCCAGGATGTACCGCGCTACAGCAGCGGTATCGGCTCGGTGTTGTCACTGCACAGCGTGGTCATCCGGCCACAGGTGGATGGCATTCTCACCAAGTTGCTGGCCAAGGAGGGGCAGCTGGTCAAGGCCGGCGACCTGCTGGCCAGCATCGACGACCGTTCGATCCGTGCTGCCCTGGACCAGGCGCGGGCGCAACTGGCGCAGAACCAGGCACAGTTGCAGGTGGCCCAGGTCAACCTCAAGCGCTACAAGCTGCTGTCGGTGGACGACGGTGTATCCAAGCAGACGTATGACCAGCAGGTCGCCCTGGTCAACCAGCTCAACGCCACGGTCCAGGGCAACCAGGCAGCCATCGATGCTGCCCAGGTCCAACTGTCCTATACGCAGATTCGCTCCCCCGTTTCCGGCCGGGTCGGCATTCGCACCGTGGATGAAGGCAACTTCCTGCGCATGACGGACAGCCAGGGCCTGTTCTCAGTGACCCAGATCGACCCCATCGCCGTGGAGTTCTCCCTGCCCCAGCAAATGCTGCCGACCTTGCAACGCCTGCTCCGGGCCCAGGACCCTGCGGCAGTCAGGGTCTACCAGGGCGCGGACAGCGACAGCCCCGGAGCATTACTGGGCAACGGCCACCTGACCCTGATCGACAACCAGGTCGACAGCGGCACCGGCACCATCCGCGCCAAGGCCGAGTTCGACAATGCCCAGCAGGTGCTCTGGCCCGGGCAACTGGTGACGGTGAAGATCCAGACGGCCCTGGACCAGGGCGCGCTGACCGTGCCACCGACGGTGGTCCAGCGCGGCCTGGAGCAACACTTCGTGTACCGGCTCAAGGGCCAGCAGGTAGAGGCCGTCCCCGTACAAGTGCTGTACCAGGACAGCGCCCTGAACATCATTTCCGGTGTCCAGGCCAGCGACCTGCTGGTCAGTGACGGCCAGTCGCGACTCAAGCCCGGCTCCCAGGTCCAGGTACTGAGCGATCCGCCCCAAGTAGCCCAGGCCGCGGAGTCCAAGCCATGAAGGGCCAAGGCTCGATCTCCGCCTGGTGCATCGATCATCCGGTCGCCACCGTCCTGCTGACCTTTGCCCTGGTATTGCTGGGCCTGATCGCCTTCCCACGGCTGCCGGTGGCGCCACTGCCGGAGGCCGAGTTCCCCACCCTCCAGGTTTCCGCCGCCCTGCCCGGGGCCAGCCCGGACACCATGGCCTCCTCGGTGGCCACGCCGCTGGAAGTGCAATTCAGCGCCATTCCCGGCATGACCCAGATGACCTCCAGCAGCGCCCTGGGCACGTCCCTGCTGACCTTGCAGTTCACCCTGGACAAAAGCATCGATACCGCGGCGCAAGAAGTGCAGGCGGCGATCAACACCGCGGCCGGCAAACTGCCCAAGGACATGCCCACCCTGCCGACCTGGAAGAAGGTCAATCCCGCCGACAGCCCGGTGCTTATCCTCAGCATCAGCTCCACGCAAATACCCGGGACCGAACTGAGCGACTACGCCGAGACCTTGCTGGCCCGGCAACTCAGCCAGATCGACGGGGTCGGCCAGATCAACATCACCGGCCAGCAACGTCCGGCCATCCGGGTCCAGGCCTCGGCGGACAAGCTGGCAGCCATCGGCCTGACCCTGGCCGACATCCGCCTGGCGATCCAGCAGACCAGCCTCAACCTGGCCAAGGGCGCGCTGTACGGCGAGTCGAACATTTCCACCCTGTCCACCAACGATCAGTTGTTCCATCCCGAGGAATACGGCCAGCTGATCGTTTCCTACAAGAATGGCGCACCGGTACGCCTGCAGGATGTGGCCCGGGTGGTCAACGGCCCGGAAGACGCCTATGTCCAGGCCTGGTCCGGCGACCAGCCCGGGGTCAACCTGGTGATCTCGCGCCAGCCAGGCGCCAATATCGTCGAGACCGTGGACCGCATCCAGGCGGCCCTGCCTGGCCTGGAGGCGATGCTGCCGGCCTCGGTGCAGGTCAAGGTGCTGGTGGACCGCACCCAGACCATCCGCGCCTCGCTGCATGAGGTGGAGGTCACCCTGCTGATCGCCGTGCTGCTGGTAGTGGCGGTGATGGCGCTGTTCCTGCGCCAGTGGTCGGCGACCCTGATCGTCTCGGCGGTGCTGGGTGTGTCCCTGACCGCCAGTTGCGCGCTGATGTACGTGATGGGCTTCAGCCTGAACAACCTGACCCTGGTGGCCATCGTCATCGCCGTGGGTTTCGTGGTGGACGACGCCATCGTGGTGGTGGAAAACATCCACCGCCACCTGGAAGCCGGCGACGGCATGCGCGAGGCGGCGATCAAGGGCACCGGGGAGATCGGCTTTACCGTGGTGTCCATCAGTTTCTCCCTGGTGGCGGCATTCATTCCGTTGCTGTTCATGGGCGGCGTGGTGGGGCGGCTGTTCAAGGAGTTCGCCCTGACCGCCACCTCGACCATCATGATCTCGGTGGTGGTCTCGCTGACCCTGGCTCCGACCCTGGCAGCGCTGTTCATGCGCGCTCCGGTACATCCGCCCCATAGCAAGCCGGGCTTCGACGAGCGCCTGCTGGCCCTGTACGAGCGTGGCCTGCGCAAGGCCCTGGCGCACCAGAAACTGATGCTGGGCATCTTCGGCCTGACCCTGGCCATGGCGATCGCGGGCTACGTCCTGATTCCCAAGGGGTTCTTCCCGGTGCAGGACACCGGTTTCGTCCTTGGTACCACCGAGGCTGCGGCGGATATTTCCTACCCGGACATGGTGAAAAAACACCAGGCCCTGGCCGAAATCGTCGCCGCCGATCCCGCGGTGCAGGCGTTCTCCCATTCGGTGGGGGTATCGGGCAGCAACCAGACCATCGCCAACGGCCGGTTCTGGATCTCGCTGAAAAAACGCGGCGAGCGAGACGTCTCCGCCAGCGCCTTCATCGATCGCATCCGCCCGCAATTGATGAAGGTGCCGGGAATCACCCTCTATCTGCGGGCCGGCCAAGACATCAACCTCAGCTCCGGTCCGAGCCGTGCCCAGTACCAGTACGTGCTCAAGAGCAACGACGGTGCGACCCTGAGCACCTGGACCCAGCGCCTGACCGAGAAACTGCGTGGCAACCCGGCCTTTCGCGATATTTCCAACGACCTGCAACTGGGCGGCAGCATCACCCACATAGAGATCGACCGGGTCGCTGCAAGCCGCTTCGGCCTGACGGCCAGCGATGTCGACGAGGCGTTGTACGACGCCTTCGGCCAGCGCCAGATCAACGAATTCCAGACCCAGGTCAACCAGTACAACGTGATCCTCGAACTCGACACCCGGCAACGGGGCAAGGCCGAGAGCCTCAGCTACTTCTATCTGCGCTCGCCGCTGACCGGGGAAATGGTCCCGCTCTCGGCCCTGGCGCGCTTCGATCCACCCACCGTGGGGCCGTTGTCGATCGCCCACGACGGCATGTTCCCGGCGGCCAACCTGTCGTTCAACCTGGCCCCCGGCGTGGCCCTGGGCGACGCGGTGATCCTGCTGGACCAGGCCAAGAGCCAGATCGGCATGCCAGCCTCCATCAGCGGCAACTTCCAGGGGGCAGCCCAGGCGTTCCAGAGCTCCCTGGCCAGCCAGCCCTACCTGATCCTCGCCGCGCTGGTGGCGGTCTACATCATCCTCGGGGTGCTGTACGAAAGCTTCGTGCATCCTTTGACCATCATTTCCACCCTGCCCTCGGCGGGCCTGGGCGCCTTGCTGATGCTCTGGCTGTGTGGCCAGGACTTCTCGATCATGGCGCTGATCGGCCTGGTACTGCTGATCGGCATCGTCAAGAAAAACGGCATCCTGATGATCGACTTCGCCCTTGAAGCCCAGCGCCAAGGCGGCCTGGCGCCTCAGGAAGCGATCTACCAGGCCTGCCTCACTCGCTTGCGCCCCATCATCATGACCACCCTGGCCGCCCTGCTCGGCGCCTTGCCCCTGATGCTCGGCTATGGCACTGGCGCCGAACTGCGCCAGCCCCTGGGCATCGCCGTGGTCGGTGGCCTGCTGGTGAGCCAGGCGCTGACGCTGTTCACCACGCCGGTCATATACTTGTGGCTCGAGCGGCTGTTCCACCGGCCCCGGCCGGCCCTGTTGCCGGCAACCAATACCTGAGGCGGGTCATGCGCGTTCTGATTATCGAAGACGAAGAAAAAACCGCGGACTACCTGCACCGCGGATTGACCGAGCAAGGTTATACCGTGGACCTGGCCCGGGATGGCATCGAGGGCCTGCACCTGGCCCTGGAAGCCGACTATGGCGTGATCGTGCTCGATGTCATGCTGCCGGGCCTGGACGGCTTCGGCGTGCTGCGGGCCCTGCGCGCGCGCAAGCAGACCCCGGTGATCATGCTCACCGCCCGAGAACGGGTGGAAGACCGGATCAGGGGCCTGCGCGATGGCGCCGACGACTACCTGGGCAAGCCGTTTTCCTTTCTCGAACTGGTGGCTCGATTGCAGGCCCTGACCCGGCGCAGTGGCGGCCACGAACCGGTGCAAATCAGCATCGCCGACCTGTGGATCGACCTGATCAGTCGCAAGGCCAGCCGCGCCGGTACTCGCCTGGACCTGACCGCCAAGGAGTTCTCACTGCTCAGCGTGCTGGCCCGGCGCCAGGGTGAGATCCTCTCCAAGACCGCCATTGCCGAGATGGTCTGGGACATCAATTTCGACAGCGACGCCAATGTGGTGGAGGTGGCGATCAAGCGCCTGCGGGCCAAGCTCGACGGGCCTTTCGAACACAAGTTGCTGCATACCATCCGCGGCATGGGCTACGTACTGGAGAACCGCAGTGCCGAGTAACTCCATCGCCCTGCGCCTGAGCGGCTTGTTCACCCTGGTGGCGCTGCTGATCTTCCTGCTGATCGGCGGGGCGCTCTATCAACAGGTGGACAAGGGCCTGGGCCTGTTGCCGGAGGCCGAGCTGGATGCGCGCTACAGCGTGCTGGAGTCAGCCTTGACCCGCTATGGCAACCCCGAACACTGGGGCAAGATCAGCGCCAAGCTCAAGCTGCTCAGCGAGGAGGACAAGCGCATCCGCTTCTGGGCCATCAGCGGCGACCCGGACTATGAATACGGCAATCCCGATGCGCGGCTCCGCGCCTTTGCCCAGGGCCCGTTGGGCATGCGCGACTTGAGCCTGGACGAGCATCCCTATCCGTTGCGGGTGCTGGTCAGCCAGTTGCCGGCCAAGGAACAGCGCCCGCCCCTGCGCTTTTTGATTGCCATCGACACCGAGGCCTTCCACCAGACCCAGCACCAGTTACTGATCGCCTTGATCGGCCTGGCCATCGTCGGCGTTCTGCTGGCCTCGGCCCTGGGCTATTGGGTGGCGCGGATCGGCCTCAAGCCGCTGATCAAGCTGTCCCAGGAAGCCCAGCGCCTGGCCCCGCCCAGGCTCTCCGGGCGCCTGCAGCTGTCACCGCTGCCACCGGAGCTGAGCCAGTTCGTCAACTCGTTCAACTCCACCCTGGAACGGGTCGAACTGGCTTACTCGCGCCTGGAGTCGTTCAACGCCGACGTGGCCCATGAGCTGCGCTCGCCACTGACCAACCTGATCGGCCAGACCCAGGTGGCCCTGACCCGGGGGCGCTCCGCGGAGCACTACTTCGAGGTGTTGCAATCGAATCTCGAAGAACTGGAACGGTTGCGCTCGATCGTCAACGACATGCTGTTCCTGGCCAGCGCCGACCAGGGCAGCAAGGCCACCAAGCTCACCAGCGCCTCCCTGGCCACGGAGGTGGCGACCACCCTGGACTACCTGGATTTCATCCTCGAAGACGCCCAGGTCAGGGTCGAGGTCCAGGGCGACGCCCAGGTCCGCATCGAGATCGCCCACCTGCGCCGGGCGCTGATCAACCTGCTGAGCAACGCCGTGCAGCACACCGCCGCTGGCGAAGTGATCCGGGTCCGGATCGAGGTTCAGGAACAACAAGTGGCGATCGCCGTCAGCAATCCGGGACAGGGCATCGCCAGCGAGCACCTGCCGCGCTTGTTCGAGCGTTTCTACCGGGTGGACGCCTCGCGCAGCAACAGCGGCGCCAACCATGGATTGGGCCTGGCCATCGTCAAGGCCATCGCCCTGATGCACGGCGGCGACGTCTTCGTGCGCAGCGATCGAGGCATCAATACCTTCGGTCTCTACCTGCCCCGCTGAAACCGCCGCCAACACCTGACCTGGGACAAGAGGCGGCAAAATCCTGCAACCATCACGCTCTTGACTGTTGTTTTTTTGGTAACAGTCCTTATCCTGTTCGGCTCTTTTTCCAGCCTCATCGTGGTTATATTTTTGTCGCACCGAATTGAACTTGCTCAGCAAGAAGGTCTTCAGAAATGTCCAACAGCATGGGTATTGCCAGCGCGTTCGTCTTGTCTTCCCTGTTCGTGGCGCCAGCCGCCATGGCCGAAGAGTCCCAGGCTTTCATCGCACGCAATGCCGCACGCGCCGCCGCGTTCGAACAAGCACAGATCGCCCAGGCGGCCCAGCAGCAGAACAGTCAGCAAGCCCAGAAGATCACTGCCGAGCACAGCAAGGCTGATGCCCAAAAGGACAGTTGATCCAAGCCGACGACTCGTTTCCCTCGACAACTTCTCTGTTTTCAATGCCGAGTAAGTTGTCTTAAAGCCGCTGAATCCAGCGGCTTTTTTTTGTCGTGGAGAAATCCCCGGCACGTTCGTCATGTACAGAACAAGAACACACCGAATTCAAAATAAAAAACTATCTTCACCCACCAAAGGAGCAACACGTTGTTTAGGACTTCGCTGAAGGTCAGCCCACTATTCATTGCAATCGCTGCAACTATCCCAAGCCTCGCACAAGCCGCCGAGGACAGCGCGACCGAGGGTTTCGTCGCCGGTTCGAGCCTCAAGCTCAACGCTCGCAACTACTACATGCACCGCAACCGCCAGCAGCACAACGATGACAACATCGAGTGGGGCCAAGGCTTCCTGGGGGTTTTCCAGTCCGGCTATACCGAGGGCACCGTTGGTTTCGGCGTGGATGCCAATGCCATGCTCGGCCTCAAGCTCGATGGCGGTGGCGGCACCGATGGCTCGAGCATCCTGCCGATCAGCCGCAGCGGCAAGGACGGCGGCAAGGCCCCGGGCTCCTTCTCCACCGCCGGCGCGACCCTGAAGATGCGCGCCTTCGACACCGAACTGAAAGCCGGTGACCTGTTTCTCAACAACCCGGTGATCGCCGGGGGCATGAGCCGCATGCTGCCGCAGACTTTCCGTGGCGTGAGCCTGACCAACCACAGCTTCGACGGCTGGTTGATCGAAGGCGGCCAAGCCAGCTTCACCAAGCTCTACAACCAGAGCGGTCACAAGCGCATCGGCACCGCCTACGGCACCTTGCCCAGCAATGATGAAAGCCGTCACCTGAACTGGGCCGGGGTGGCCTGGAGCGGCGTGCCGGGACTGACCAGCAGCCTCTATGCCTCCGAGCTCAAGGACATCTGGAACCAGTACTACTACGACCTGGACTACACCTACGCGGTCAATGACCTGGTCAGCCTCAACCCCGGCCTGCACTACTACCACACCCAGGACACCGGCAAGGCCCTGCTGGGCAACATCGACAACAACACCTACAGCCTGCACTTCACCGTCGGCGTAGGTAGCCACAGCGTCACCGCCGCCTACCAGCGGGTCAACGGCAATACACCGTTCGACTACATCACCCAGGGTGACAGCATCTACCTGGACAACGCCCAGCAGTACTCGGACTTCAACGGCCCCAACGAACGCTCGTGGAAGCTCAAGTACGCCTATGACTTCGCTGGCATCGGCCTGCCTGGCCTGACCTCGGCGCTGTCCTATTCGCGCGGCGAGCTGGACCTGACCAAGGTCAATCCGAACAGCCCTGGTTACTCCAACTGGTACAGCGCCGATGGCAAGAACGCCAAGCATTGGGAACGCGACCTGGATATCAAGTACGTGGTTCAGGGCGGCAAGGCCAAGGACCTGGCGGTGCGCCTGCAATGGGCAACCAACCGGGGTGGCAATGGTTACCGCGTCGTGGATAACGACACCGACGAATACCGTGTGATCGTCGACTACCCGATCAATGTCTTCTAAGACGCTATAAATAGAAGGCCAGCAGGTTTTGCTGGCCTTTTATTCAGGCGGGATTTATATAGCGCGCAGACGTGACCGATTTCTTTAGCCCACGTCCACACTAGACTTAAATCCGTCGACGTAGCAGAAGTCAAAATCATGAACGTGAGCAGTGCGACACCCCGCACAGGGAAAATCGCGTCAAATCCTGAACGTCTGCTGATCCTGATCAGTTCACTGACCGTTGTGGCCATTCTCGGTATCGTCACCTCCCTTTTGATCCGTGAGCACGGTGCTGCCGAACAGGCCGCCACCCGTGCCGCCAACAATATCGTGCAACTGATCGACGCCGACGTATTGCGCAACGTCGAACTCTACGACTTGTCCCTCAAGGGGCTGATCAGTGCAGCGCAACGCAACGACCTGAAGAACGTTTCGGCGCCCATTCGTCATCTGGCGCTCTTCGACCGGGCCACCGCCGCGCCGTATAAGGGCGATATCCTGTTGCTGGACAAGCACGGCGATGTGCTTGCCGACTCGGCTTCGGTCGTGCCTCGCAGGGGCAATTTCGCCGATCGCGAATACTTTCGCCCACATATCGACAACCCGGACCCGAGGATGATGATCAGCCCTCCGTTCCGCGCCCGCACCGCCGAGCATGACTGGCGGATCAGCTTCAGTCGTCGACTGAGCAACGAGAATGGCGAGTTCATCGGTGTAGCCGAAGCGGCCATGCGCCTGAGCTACTTCAATGAACTGTTCAAGAATCTGGACATCGGCCGCAACGGCACGATCAACCTGATCAGCCGCGATGGCTTTCTGCTCGCCCAGCAACCACCCCTGGCCGACGACCTGATCGGCAAGAGTTTCAGCAATCGCCCCAACTTCGTGCGCATCCTCCACGAAGGCAATGGCAGCTTCAGCGGGGTGTCCAGCGTGGATCAGACGCACCGGCTGTATACCTTTTCCCAGGTGGGCGACCTGCCGCTGATCGTGATTGTCGCGCTGTCCATCGATGAGGTCTTCAGCTCCTGGCGCCGTACCGCGCTGCTGGTCAGCGGTGCCACGGGAGTACTGTGCATTGCCCTGCTATGGCTGACTTGCCTGCTGTGTCGCGAACTGCGGGGGCGCCACCGCGCCGAACAGGAGCTGTTGCGCCTGGCCACCATCGATCCCCTCACTGGCCTGGCCAATCGCCGCTGCCTGGACCTGGCCCTGAAAAACGAATGGGCCCGGGCTCAGCGCTCGCTCCAGCCACTGTCGCTGCTGATGATCGATGTCGATCACTTCAAGTCCTTCAACGATCGTTTCGGCCACCCGCTGGGGGATGAGGCCTTGCGCCTGGTGGCCCAGAACATCGCCGCCTGCGTGGGCCGCCCGACGGATCTGGCGGCACGTTATGGCGGCGAGGAGTTCACGGTGATCCTGCCCGGCACCGATAGTGCCGGGGCGTCGCTCATGGCCGAGAAGATCCGTTCCAGCATCGAGGCGCTGCCGGCCGTGGCCGAGCACGCCGTGCCCTTGACCGTGAGCATCGGCATCAATACCTGGTCAGGCGATGCCGACACCCATCAGGAAGACTGGATAGGTAACGCCGACAAGGCGCTGTACCAGGCCAAGTCCAGCGGACGCAACCGAGTGGTTTCCAATATGTCCCAGGGCTGTTCCAGGCGCAGCGCCTGAAACCCGGGCATAAAAAAAGGCCATCCGGGGGGATGGCCTTCAAAATAAAAGGAAAGAGAGTGTTACTTACACGGCCGCGACTGGACGCATGTAAGAGATCGGTGCAGTGCTGGCATCTTCGAAGGTCACCACTTCCCAGGCATCTTTCTGCTCAATCAACTTGCGCAGTAGCTGGTTGTTCAGTGCGTGGCCCGACTTGAAGCCTTTGAACTCACCTATCAGGCTGTTGCCCAGCAGGTAGAGGTCACCAATTGCATCCAGGATCTTGTGCTTGACGAACTCGTCTTCGTAGCGAAGACCGTCTTCGTTCAGCACGCCATCCGAATCGACCACAATGGCGTTTTCGACGCTGCCGCCGAGTGCGAGGTTGTGCTTGCGCAGGTACTCGATATCACTCATGAAACCAAAGGTACGGGCGCGGCTGACTTCTTTTACGAACGAAGTACTGGAGAAATCCACGCTTGCACTCTGGGTGCGGTCACGGAAAACCGGGTGATCGAAATCGATCTCGAAGCTCACTTTGAAACCATCGAAAGGTACGAAAGTGGCGCGCTTGTCGCCGTCTTCCACTGTCACTTCACGAAGGATGCGGATGAACTTCTTAGCTGCGTCCTGTTCTTCGAGGCCGGCAGATTGAATCAGGAATACGAAGGGTCCGGCGCTACCATCCATGATCGGGACTTCGGACGCGGAGAGCTCGACGTAGGCGTTATCGATGCCCAGGCCAGCCATGGCCGAGAGCAAGTGCTCCACCGTGTCCACCTTGACGTCACCGTTGACCAGTGTCGTCGACATAGTGGTTTCGCCAACATTTTCCGCGCGAGCAGGGATCTGCACCACAGGGTCCAGGTCGGCACGACAAAACACAATGCCGGTGTCGACAGGCGCAGGCTTGAGGGTCAGGTATACCTTCTCCCCGGAATGCAGGCCTACACCTGTGGCACGGATAATATTCTTCAGGGTGCGTTGTTTAATCATGGCTTGGGCCGCTTCAGCGCAAATTGCGAACTGGTATCAACAAAGGCTGGCGATAATAGCAGACCATGCCTTTGCTGAACACCAATCACCCTAATACCCCTGATACATTCCATCAATCGGCCTGACGACGCAGGAATGCCGGGATGTCCAGGTAGTCCAGATCATCTTGCGGATTCAACTTCGCTGCGGTCGCCGCGTTCGATTGCGCCTGATTACGCATCACGGTCGGACGATCCAGGTCGCGGTAGTTCACCGACGGCAACTCCTGGCGAGCAGGGGCTGGCGCTTGCGACTGCGCGGACGACATGGAGGTCTGAACGGTGTTGTCGATGACCTTCACAGGCTTCTCGATCTTCGCACCCAGGCCGGTTGCTACCACGGTCACGTGCAACTCGTCGCGCATGTCCGGATCGATAACGGTACCGACCTTGACCATGGCGTGCTCGGACGCGAAGGCCTCGATGATGCTACCCACGTCGGAGTACTCGCCCAGGGACAGGTCAGGACCTGCGGTGATGTTCACCAGGATGCCGCGAGCGCCTTCCAGGTTCACGTCTTCCAGCAGCGGGTTGCGGATCGCCGCCTCGGTGGCTTCGCGTGCACGGTTCGGACCGCTGGCGCAGCCGGTACCCATCATCGCCATGCCCATTTCGCTCATGACGGTACGAACGTCGGCGAAGTCGACGTTGATCATGCCTGGACGCTTGATGATGTCGGAGATACCGCGAACGGCACCGGCCAATACATCGTCCGCCTTGGCGAAAGCCGACAGCAGGCTGGCGTCTTTACCCAGGATGGTCAGCAACTTCTCGTTGGGGATGGTGATCAACGAGTCGACGCTTTCGCTCAGCGCGCGGATGCCCTCATCGGCGATCTGCATGCGCTTGCGGCCTTCGAACGGGAACGGACGAGTCACCACCGCAACGGTGAGGATGCCCATTTCCTTGGCCACTTCGGCGATGATCGGCGCCGCACCGGTACCGGTACCGCCGCCCATGCCCGTGGTGATGAACACCATGTTGGTGCCCGCCAGTACTTCAGCGATACGCTCGCGGTCCTCCAGAGCGGCTTGGCGGCCGACTTCCGGATTGGCACCCGCACCCAGGCCCTTGGTCACGCCGGTACCCAGCTGCAGGATGGTCCGCGCGCCGATGTTCTTCAGCGCTTGAGCATCGGTGTTGGCGCAGATGAACTCGACGCCTTCGATGTTGCTCTTGACCATGTGATTGACCGCGTTGCCGCCGCCACCGCCTACGCCGATAACCTTGATTACCGGACTTTGCGGGATGTTGTCTACGAGTTCGAACATTTTCCCTCTCCTTTCATTTCTCTAGTTTTTCGCCTACTGCCTACTGCTTTTACTGCGTACTGCTTGAAACGTGTCGCGTGAAACTGCTTATCAGAAGTTGCCCTGTACCCAGCTCTTGATTCGATCGATCAAGGCGGCCTTGGGCTCGTCGCTGCTGTAACTGTCGCGGTTGCCGATACCGGAGAACTGGATGCCGTCGGACTGCTTCTGCAAACCGTATTGCAACAGGCCGACACCGGTGGAATAGATCGGGTTGCGCACTACGTCGGACAGGCCCTTGACACTGTGGGGTACGCCCAGGCGGACTGGCATGTGGAAGATCTCTTCGGCCAGTTCCACCGCACCTTCCATCTTCGAGGTGCCGCCGGTGAGCACGATGCCCGCCGGGATCAGGTCTTCGTAGCCGCTGCGACGCAGTTCTGCCTGGATCAGGGTGAACAGCTCGTCGTAGCGTGGCTCGACCACTTCGGCCAGGGCCTGGCGCGACAACTCGCGTGGCGGACGATCGCCGACGCTCGGCACCTTGATGGTCTCGCCGGCACCGGCCAGCTTGGCCAGGGCACAGGCGTAGCGGATCTTGATCTCTTCGGCGTACTGGGTCGGAGTCCGCAGGGCCATGGCGATATCGTTGGTCACCTGGTCGCCGGCAATCGGGATCACCGCCGTGTGGCGGATCGCGCCCTCGGTGAAGATCGCCATATCGGTGGTACCGCCGCCGATATCCACCAGGCACACGCCCAGTTCCTTCTCATCGTCGGTGAGCACCGCGTAGGCCGAGGCCAACTGCTCGAGGATGATGTCGTCGATCTCCAGGCCGCAACGGCGCACGCACTTCTCGATGTTCTGCGCCGCGTTCACCGCACAGGTCACCACGTGGACCTTGGCTTCCAGGCGCACGCCGGACATGCCCAGGGGCTCGCGAACGCCCTCCTGGTTATCGATCACGTAGTCCTGCGGCAGGGTGTGCAGGACACGCTGGTCCGCTGGAATCGCCACGGCCTGGGCAGCGTCGAGTACCCGCTCAAGATCCGCCGAGCTGACCTCGCGATCACGGATCGCCACGATGCCGTGGGAGTTCAGGCTGCGGATGTGGTTACCCGCCACGCCGACGAACGCCGAGTGGATACGGCAGCCCGCCATCAGTTGCGCCTCTTCCACTGCGCGCTGGATCGACTGCACGGTGGACTCGATATTCACCACCACGCCCTTCTTCAGGCCGCGAGATGGATGGGTGCCGATACCGACGATTTCCAGCGAGCCATCGGCCGCGACTTCGCCTACCAGCGCCACCACCTTGGAGGTGCCGATATCCAGGCCGACGATCATTTTGCCGCTTTGCACATTTGCCATGGTCCTGCCTCTTCTTAATTCTTCGCGACAGCGGGCCGCGCCGTCGTGGGTGCCGCCGAATCGCGCCAGCCGACGGCCAGGCCGTTGGCATAGCGCAGATCGATGCGCGCGATGTTCGTGATCTGTTCTTTCAGCGTTTTTTCATAAATGGCAATGAAGCGGCGCATCTTCTCCACCAGATGATCGCGACCCAGCAGCAACTCGATACCCGGGCCGGCACTGCCGGCACCGGTGGTCAGGAACCAACTGCCACGCTCACGCAGCTCCAGACGGGCGATCGAAAAGCCCAGCGGTCGCAGCATCTGGCTCAACACCTGATACTGCTGCATCACTTGCTGCTGGGCCCGCTGCGGCCCGAACAACTGCGGCAAGTGTTCATAGTTCGCCAGCTCACGCGGGGTGAAGGCCTGGCCCTGGTTGTTCAACAGTGCCTCATCGCCCCAACGGGCCACAGGCAGTTGTTCTTCCAGGCGAATCACCACTTGGTCCGGCCACACCCGACGTACCTCGGCATGAGCGATCCAGGGCATCTGCTCCAGCTCGGTGCGCATGCTTGCCAGGTCGATGGTGAAGAAGCTCGCCGCGACGTAAGGCGCGATCCGCTGCTGCACCGCTTGTTGGCTGATGTAGCTCAAGTCCCCTTGCACCGCGATCTTGGTGATCGGGCGATCGGCATAAGGCAACAGGCGCTGGGCACCTTCATAGGTGCCGAACCCCAGGGCCACCAACAGCACCGGCCAGAACAAACCTTTCAGAAAGCCGAAATTGGCCTTCGGCAGACGCACCGACATCGGCTCTTTGGCCACCATCCGGCTGGCACCCCGCGGCACCGGCTTGCGGCCGGGTGCTGCAGGTTGCTGATGACGAAGCGATGCGCCTTGCATGGACTTAACCTCGCGCCTCAAGACTGGCTGCCAGGATGGCCAATACCAGCTGCTGGAAATCCAGACCGGCCGCGCGGGCGGCCATCGGCACCAGACTGTGATCGGTCATGCCTGGAGCGGTATTCACTTCCAGGAACCAGAACTGCCCCTGGGCATCCTGCATCACATCGGCCCGTGCCCAACCGGCGATACCGAGTGCCTCGCAGGCCTTGGCCGTGAGCTCCATCAGTTCCTGCTCTTTGTCGGCATCCAGGCCACAAGGGATCCGGTACTGGGTATCGGATGCCAGGTACTTGGCGTCGTAGTCGTAGAAAGTATGGGGAGTACCCAGGGCAATAGGGGGCAGGACCTGGCCACGCAGGGTCGCGATGGTGAACTCCGGACCCTGGATCCATTGCTCGACCAACACTTGCGAATCATAGGTACTGGCCGCCTTCCATGCCTCGATCAATTCGGAGCTGGTGGTCACCTTGGCCATACCGATACTGGAGCCTTCATGGGCCGGTTTGACGATCAAAGGCATGCCCAGTTCCGCCACTGCGCAAATACAGTCGCTTTCAGAGCTCAGCACCGCATGGCGTGGAGTCGGAATGCCCAGGCTGTGCCAGACCTGCTTGGTCCGCAGCTTGTCCATGGCCAGGGCCGAGGCGAGGATGCCACTGCCGGTGTAGGGAATCCCCAGGCACTCCAGCAGGCCCTGCATGCTGCCGTCCTCACCACCACGACCGTGGAGGATGATGAAGGCGCGATCGATCTTCTCGTTCAGCAAGCGCTGCAGCAGGTCGTCGCCGACGTCGATGCCGAACGCATCCACGCCGCCGCTTTGCAGGGCTTCGAGCACGGCCTTGCCGGACTTCAGCGAAACCTCGCGTTCGGCGCTCTTGCCGCCATACAGCACGGCCACGCGACCAAAATCGGCCGGCGCTACGGTGGAGAACAGGTTGGCGTAGGCAGCAGTCATTTCAATGCCCCCTTGCCAGCCGCCACAGCACCTTCGAACAACGGGCTGGCGAGCAGCTTGGGCGCCAGGCCGCCGATATCGCCGGCCCCTTGGCACAGCAGGATATCGCCAGCACGCAGCAGCGGCTTGACCACCGGCGCCAGGTCGACGCCACGCTCGATGTAGATCGGGTCCAGTTGGCCACGCTGGCGGATGCTATGGCACAGCTGGCGGCTGTCGGCACCGGGGATCGGCTCTTCGCCGGCCGGATAGACCTCCATCAACAGCAACACGTTGGCATCGGCCAGGACCTGCACGAAGTCGTCATACAGGTCACGGGTACGGCTGAAACGGTGCGGCTGGTAGACCATCACCAGGCGGCGCTCCGGCCAACCACCACGGACGGCCTTGATCACCGCGGCGACCTCGGTCGGGTGGTGCCCATAGTCGTCCACCAGCATCACGTTGCCACCTTCCACCGGCAGCTCGCCGTACACCTGGAAGCGTCGACCCACACCCTGGAAGCCCGACAGGCCCTGGACGATGGCTTCATCGCTGATGCCTTCATCGGTGGCAATGGCGATGGTCGCCAGGGAGTTGAGGACGTTGTGGTTGCCCGGCATGTTCACCGACACGTCCAACGGCTCGCGGTCGCGGCGCAGCACGGTAAAGAACGTCTGCATGCCTTGCTGGCGAACATTGATCGCCCGCACGTCGGCTTCTTCGTTGAAGCCGTAGGTCACGGTAGGACGCTTGACCTGCGGCAGGATCTCGCGGACCACCGGATCGTCCAGGCACATCACCGCCAGCCCGTAGAACGGCAGGTTGTGCAGGAAGTCGACGAAAGTCTTCTTCAGCTTGTTGAAGTCGCCGTCATAGGTCGCCATGTGGTCGGCGTCGATGTTGGTCACCACGGCCACCAGCGGCTGCAGGTGCAGGAAACTGGCATCGCTTTCGTCGGCTTCAGCGATCAGGTAGCGGCTGGTGCCCAGCTGCGCATTGGTACCTGCGGCATTGAGCCGGCCACCGATGACGAAGGTCGGGTCCAGGCCACCTGCGGCGAATACCGAGGCCAGCAGGCTGGTGGTGGTGGTCTTGCCATGGGTACCGGCCACGGCTACACCGTGGCGGTAACGCATCAGCTCAGCGAGCATTTCTGCCCGTGGCACCACCGGAATACGCCGCTCCAGGGCCGTGGCGACCTCAGGGTTCGAGGTATTGACCGCGCTGGACACCACCAGTACGTCGGCATTGGCGGCATTCTCGGCACGGTGGCCGATAAAGATCTGGGCACCGAAGGACTCCAGGCGCTCGGTAACGGCCGACGATTTGAGGTCGGAGCCGGAGACCTGATAGCCGAGGTTCATCAACACCTCGGCGATCCCGCACATGCCCACGCCGCCAATACCGACGAAGTGGATACGGCGGATACGGCGCATCTCCGGTTGCGGCATGGCTTTTTGATTCTCAACCATGGGCCACCTCCAGGCAGATCTTCACCACGTCCTGGGTCGCTTCGGGTTTGGCCAGGCGGCGCGCGGCCCGGGCCATGTTGTCGAGTCGTTCTGGTTGCATCAAAACCTCTGTCAGGCGAGCGGCAAGGTCCGCTGCACCAGTCGTTCTTTGCGGCATCAGGAAAGCAGCGCCTTCACGAGCCAAATATTCGGCATTGCGAGTCTGGTGATCGTCGATCGCATGGGGCAGAGGCACCAACATCGAGGGCAGACCGGCAGCAGCCAGTTCGCTGACGGTCAACGCACCTGCGCGACAGACCACCAGGTCGGCCCAGCCATAGGCTTGGGCCATGTCTTTGATAAAGGGCTGCACCTGAGCCTCGACGCCAACGGCGCGATAACGCTCTGCAGTGACTTCATCGTGGTTTTTGCCAGCCTGGTGGAACACCTCCGGGCGTAGCTCGGAGGCGACCTGTGCCAGGGCTTCCGGCAACAGCTTGTTCAACGGCTCTGCGCCCAGGCTTCCGCCCAGGATCAGCAAACGCGCCTTGCGTCCGGCCAGGGCCTCGCGCGGTGTATCGAGGAACAGCTCGGTGCGTACCGGATTGCCCGTGGTGCGGCGGCTACCGGAGGCCCCGAAGGTGTCCGGGAAAGCTTCGCAGACTCGGGCGGCCAACGGCACCAGCAGCCGATTGGCGGTACCGGCAACCGCGTTCTGCTCGTGAACGACGACGGGCACCGAGGACAATCTGGCGGCGACACCGCCAGGCCCGGTCACATAACCACCAAAACCCAGTACGCAGACCGGCTTGAGCTGGCGAATGATGCGCCGCGCCTGGAGCACCGCCTTCAACAACACGAAAGGTGCCTTGAGCAACGACAACTTGCCCTTGCCGCGCAGCCCGGTGACGTTGATCAAGTGCAACGGCAGGCCTGCTGCTGGAACCAGCTCGTTCTCGATACCCCGGGGCGTGCCCAGCCAGTGCACGGTGTAGCCGCGCGCCTGGAACTCGCGGGCACAGGCCAGCGCCGGGAACACGTGGCCACCGGTGCCGCCCGCCATGATCAGCACGTTAGCGCCCATGGTTCGGCTCCTCGGCAAAGTCACTTTCGTTGAACTCCATCTCTTCGCTGCCCAGATGGGTCCTGCTCTCCCATTCGATACGCAGTAACAAGCCAAGGCAGGCGCAGCAGATCACCAGGGAGCTGCCGCCATAACTGAGGAACGGCAAGGTCAGCCCCTTGGTCGGCAACAGGCCGACGTTCACCCCGATGTTGATCAGGAACTGGCCGATCCACAGGAACGACAGACCATAGGCGACATAGGCAGCAAAGAACTGCCGGGCCTTCTCCGCCCACAGGCCGATGTACATGCCACGGATACAGACGAAACCGAACAGGGCCACGGTGCACAGCGACCCCACGGCACCCAGCTCCTCGGCCAGCACCGAGAATACGAAGTCGGTATGTGCCTCAGGCAGGTAGAACTGTTTCTGCACGCTGTTGCCCAGGCCTACGCCCAGCCACTCGCCCCGTCCAAAGGCGATCAACGCCTGGGACAGCTGGTAGCCGGCGCCGAACTGGTCGGCCCACGGGTCGGCGAAGTTGGTCAAACGCGCCATCCGGTAGGGCTGCATCTGGATCAACAGCACCACCGCCGCCACCGCCAGCACCACCATCAAGGAGAACCGGAACAGCCCGACGCCGCCAAGGAACAGCATCGCGGCCGCGGCCCCCATCATTACCACGGTGGCGCCGAAGTCCGGTTCCATCAGCAGCAGGCCGGCCATTGGCAACAGCACGATGAATGGCTTGAAGAAGCCCATCCAGCTTTCGCGTACTTCCTTCTGCCGGCGCACCAGATAGCCGGCGAGGTAGATCACCACGAAGACCTTGGCGATCTCCGATGGCTGGACGTTGAAGAAACTGAAGCCGATCCAGCGCATCGAACCGTTCACTTCACGGCCGATGCCCGGGATGATCACCATCACCAACAGGCCGAATGCACCGATCAGCATCATCCACCCCAGGCGCTGCCAGGTGGCGATCGGGATCATCATGGTGACGATGCACGCCCCCAGGCCCAGCAGGATGTAGATCAGGTGCCGGATCATGTAGTACAGCGCGCTGCCGGACTGGGCCGCCGCCACTTCGGTGGATGCCGAAGCGATCATGATCAGCCCCAGGCCGAGCAGCGTCAGGCAACCGGCGAGCATCGGGAAATCGAGGTCGACGCCACGTCCCGTGATAATCGGCGATGGATACGGCTTGATGATGTTCCTCAGGTTCATGCCAGCGCCTCCACGATGTGGACGAACTGGTGACCACGGTCCTCATAGTTCTTGAACATGTCGAAACTGGCGCACGCGGGCGACAGCAGCACCACGTCCCCTGGTCGTGCGGTCGAACGGCACTGCTGCACGGCTTCGAGCAGCGAGCCGACGCGAATCAGCGGCACGCCCTCACCGATGGCCTCGCCTATCTGCTCCGAGTCACGCCCCATCAGGATCACTGCGCGGCAGTTGGCCGCCACAGGGTCACGCAGGTCCTTGAAGTCGGCGCCCTTGCCATCGCCACCGGCGATCAGCACGATGTTTCCATCGATATCCGCACCCAGGCCTTCGATGGCCGCCAGGGCAGCCCCCACATTGGTAGCCTTGGAGTCGTTGTAGTAGCCCACGCCATCCAGGTCCCGAACCCATTGGCAACGGTGCTCGAGGCCGGCAAAGGTGCGCAAGGCCGCCAGCATGGCATCGAACGGCAGGCCCACCGCATGCCCCAGGGCCAGTGCCGCCAGGGCGTTGGACTGGTTATGGGCGCCGCGGATCTTCAGCTCGCGCACCGGCATCAGGTTCTGGAACTCGAAAGCCAGGTACTTCTCGCCATTCTCCTCGCGCAGGCCAAAGGCCTTGAAGTCGGGCGCTCCCAGGCCAAAGCTCCAGCACGGCAGGCCCTCACCCACCAACGGCCGGGTCAGGGCGTCCTGGCGGTTGAACACCACTTGCCGGGCACCACGGAAGATCCGGTGCTTGGCCAGGTGATACGCGGGCAGGCCACTGTAGCGGTCCATGTGGTCTTCGCTGATGTTCAGCACGGTGGCTACTTCGGCACCGAGCTGGTCAGTGGTCTCCAACTGGAAGCTGGACAACTCCATGACATACAACTCGATGTCGTCGTCGAGCAGATCCAGGGCGGGTGTGCCGAGGTTACCGCCCACAGCCACACGCTTGCCTGCAGCGGCGGCCATTTCACCTACCAGGGTGGTCACCGTGCTCTTGGCATTGGAACCGCTGATGGCGACGATCGGGGCTTTCGCGTTACGCGCGAACAGTTCGATATCGCCGGAGAGCTTCACGCCACGGGCAGCGGCGGCCTGCAGGGCCGGAGTTGCCAGGGCCAGGCCGGGACTGACGTAAAGTTCGTCGGCACGGCACAGGAAATCGACATCCAGCTCGCCACAACGCACTTCCACCTGCGGGTAGTCACGGCGCAGCGTGGCGAGCTCAGGTGGATTTTCCCGCGTGTCGGCCACTGCAAAAGCAACGCCCCGGCTCGCCAGGAAGCGAACCAGGGACATGCCGCTCTTGCCGAGGCCGACGACGATGCGGAAGTGGTCAGAAGCGATCAGGGACACTCGTTTCTACCTCAGTTTCAGGGTGGCAAGGCCGATCAGCACCAGGATCACGGTGATAATCCAGAAACGGACGATCACACGTGGCTCGGGCCAGCCCTTGAGTTCAAAGTGGTGATGGATCGGCGCCATGCGGAACACGCGTTTGCCGGTCAGCTTGAACGAAGCCACCTGGATCACCACGGACAGGGTTTCCATCACGAACACGCCGCCCATGATGAACAGCACGATTTCCTGGCGCACGATCACTGCGATGGTGCCCAGGGCCGCGCCCAGGGCCAGCGCACCGACGTCGCCCATGAAGACCTGCGCCGGATAGGTGTTGAACCAGAGGAAGCCCAGGCCCGCACCGATCAGCGCGCCACAGAAGACAATCAGCTCACCCGCCCCTGGCACGTAGGGAATCAACAGGTATTCAGCGAATTTCACGTTACCCGACAGGTAGCAGAAGATACCCAGGGCGCCGCCGACCATTACCGTCGGCATGATCGCCAGGCCATCGAGACCGTCGGTCAGGTTGACCGCGTTGCTCGAGCCGACGATGACGAAATAGGTCAGGACCACGAAGCCAACACCCAGGGGAATGCTCACATCCTTGAGCATCGGGATCAGCAGCGTGGTTTCCATCGGGCTCTGCGCCGTCATATAAAGGAAGATCGCTGCCGCCAGGCCGAACACCGACTGCCAGAAATACTTCCAGCGGCTAGGCAGCCCGCGAGAGTTCTTCTCGATCACCTTGCGATAGTCATCGACCCAACCGATGGCACCGAAGGACAGGGTCACCAGCAGGACCACCCAGACATAGTGGTTACGCAGGTCGGCCCACAGCAGGGTGCTGACACCGATGGCCGAAAGAATCAGCGCGCCGCCCATGGTTGGCGTGCCGGACTTGGACAGGTGAGACTGCGGGCCGTCGTTGCGTACGGCCTGGCCAATCTGCCGGTTCTGCAGGGTACGGATCATCCACGGACCCAGGCACAGTGACAAAGACAATGCGGTCAGTACCCCGAGGATCCCGCGCAGGGTCAGGTACTGGAAGACCGCGAAGCCTTTGTAGAACTGTTGCAGGTACTCCGCTAGCAGCAGCAGCATTAATGTTTCACTCCGTCTTTTTCTTGAAGATGGGAACCACACAGGGCCGCAACGATGTTTTCCATCGCCGCGCTACGCGATCCCTTGATCAAAATGGTGGTGTTTGGATCTTGTTCGCCGCCCAGGGCTGCGATCAGGTCAGCCTGGCTGGTGAAATGGCGCGCATGTTCGCCAAAGGCGGCAACGGCATGCGCCATCATCGGGCCTACGGCATAGAGGGCCGAAACCTTGCCTGCGGCATATGCACCTACTTCGCGGTGCCCCTGCTCCGCCCACTCGCCCAACTCGCCGATATCTCCGAGCACCAGGACGGTGCGGCCGGAAAAGCCGGCGAGTATATCAACGGCAGCGCACATTGAGGTGGGGTTTGCGTTGTAAGTGTCATCGATCACCCGCATGCCGTTCCTGGCCAACTGGGCGACAGTACGACCCTTGACCGGTTGCACTGCGTTCAGGCCGGTAGCGATGCCGAACAACGACACGCCCATGGCGTGGGCAGCCGCTGCAGCGGCCAGGGCATTGGCGACGTTATGGCTCCCCAGCAGATTCAATTGGATCTGCTCGCGGCCTGCGGGCCCATGCAGGGTAAAGAACGGGCAACCACGGGCATCGCGACCTATATCCGAGGCGTAGAAATCCGCTGCCCTGTTGGTCATGGCGAAACTCAGGACTTGGCGCCCGGCAGCGCGGGCCTTCCAGATCGAAAATGCCTTGTCATCCAGGTTCAATACGGCAATGCCGGAAGCATCGAGCCCCTCGATAATCTCGCCCTTGGCCTCGACGATCTTCTCCGGACCGCCGAACTCGCCAACGTGGGCGGTGCCGGCATTGTTGAGAATCGCCACGTGAGGGCGGGTCATGGCCACGGTGTAGGCGATTTCACCTATGCGCGAGGCGCCCAGCTCAATGACTGCGGCGGTATGTTCCGCAGCCAGTTCCAGCAGGGTCAGGGGCGCCCCCAGGTCATTATTCAGGTTGCCGCGGGTTGCCAGCACCGGACCACGGGTACGCAGGATGCTCGCAAGCATTTCCTTGACCGTGGTCTTGCCACTGGAACCGGTAACGGCCGCCACGGGATTGGCGAAAGCCGCACGATTGAGCGCCCCCAACTGCCCCAGGGCCAGGCGAGTATCCTTGACCAACAACTGCGGCAGCGTGCTATCGGGAATCTCGCGCTCGACCAATGCCGCCACGGCGCCTTTGCCGGCAACTTCATTCAGATAATCGTGACCATCGAATCGTGGACCGGTCAGGGCAACGAACAATTGCCCGCCCTGGATCGCCCGGCTATCGATGCTCACCCCGCTAAAACGGGCATCGCCCGCAATCAGGCGGGCGTCCAATGGCGCAGAAATTTCGCTGAGCGACAGGGCCTTAAGCATCCGCCACCTCCCATGCACTCAGGGCTTTACCCGCCTCGACGAGATCGGAAAAAGCGTGGCGCTGGCCATTGATTTCCTGATAGTCCTCGTGCCCCTTGCCTGCCAGGACCACGACGTCATCAGCAGATGCGGAGGCGATCAGGTGAGCAATCGCCGGCCCGCGACCGGCAAGGAACTCCACCTGCTCGGCAGCAGCGAAGCCGGCGCGAATATCTTTGAAGATCTGCATGGGGTCTTCGCTACGCGGGTTGTCATCGGTGACCAGCACGCCATCGGCCAGGCGCTCGACCACTTCGGCCATCAATGGACGCTTGCCACGGTCGCGATCGCCACCACAACCAAACAGGCACAGCAGGCGACCCTTGGCATGTGGACGCAGGGCCAGCAATACCTTTTCCAGGGCATCCGGGGTGTGGGCGTAGTCGACTACCACCAACGGCTGGCTACCACCGCCCAAGCGCTGCATGCGCCCGGCAGGTCCTTCCAGCTTGGGCAGCACCGCAAGGATTTCATCCAGGGCATATTCAAGGCCAAGCAGCGCACCCACCGCAGCCAGCACATTGCTCAGGTTGAAACGACCCAGCAGGCTGCTGCGCAGATGATGCTCACCTTGTGGCGTCACCAACGTGGCACGCACCCCGTCGTCATCAAAGCGGGCTTCGCGGCAATACAGGTGGGCGGCAGGATCCTCGAGGCTGTAAGTGATCAGCCTCGACTCATGTGGCTCGAGGGCCAATTGCCGGCCGAAGTCGTCATCGAGGTTAAGCACCCGGCAACGCAGGTCGGTCCAATTGAACAACTTGGCCTTGGCGGCACCATAAGCCTCCATGGTGCCGTGATAGTCCAGGTGATCGCGGGACAGGTTGGTGAGCACCGCCACATCGAAGGCCAGGGCTGCCACGCGTCCCTGATCCAGGCCATGGGAAGAGACTTCCATGGCCACGGCTTTGGCCCCGGCATTCTTCAAGTCAGCCAGGGTTGCCTGGACGGCGATAGGATTGGGCGTGGTATGCAGGCCACTTTCCAACGCGCCATAGAAACCTGTACCCAGGGTGCCAACCAGGCCACAACGCTGACCGAGCAGGTCCAAGGCCTGGGCAACCAACTGGGTGACACTGGTCTTGCCATTGGTACCGGTCACGCCCACCAGGTTCAACTGCCGGCTGGGTTCACCATAAAAACGTCCGGCGATGTCCGACAACTGTGCCGCCAGGCCCTTGACCGGAATCAACGGCACATCGGTCAGGGGCAGGACAGTGGCACCGTCCACTTCATAAGCCACGGCGGCCGCACCACGCTGCAAGGCGTCTGCGATATGCGCGCGACCATCGAACTTGGCGCCAGGCACAGCCAGGAACAGGTCACCGGCACGGACATTGCGACTGTCCAGGGTCAGCTCGCGAATCAGCAGATCGCGACCGGCGTGGGCAAAAATCTTGTTCAGGCTAAGGGACATCAGCCGCGCCCTCCATTGGCTCGCACCGGGGTACCGGTGGCGTTGGCTTGCTGCGTGGTCGGCAGGTTATCCGGAGTGATGTTCATCAGGCGCAGGGTGCCGGACATTACTTTGCTGAACACCGGAGCCGATACCAGGCCACCGAAGTAACCGGCCTTGCTCGGCTCGTCGATGACCACGACGATGGCGTAGCGCGGATCGCTCATGGGGCCGAAGCCTGCAAACAGCGAGCGGTAGGAGTTCTCGGCGTAGCCCTTGGTACCCACCGAAGTCTTGCGCGCCGTACCACTCTTGCCTGCTACGTGATAGGCCGGAACCTGGGCGCGGAACACCCCGCGAGGGGCCTCGATCACTTGCTGGAGCATGCCCTGCATAGTCTTGGCGACTTTCTCCGGGATCACCTGGGCGGTTTGTGGCGCCTTGTCGGACTTGATCAATGTCAGCGGAGCGATACGCCCGTTGTTGGCCAGCGCGGAAAACGCGTGCACCAGCTGGATCGCTGTCACCGAGATGCCATAGCCATAAGACAGCGTGGCGGTCTCGGCCTTGCGCCACTCGCGATAGTTGGGGAGATTGCCAACGCGCTCGCCCGGAAAGCCCAGGCCGGTGTCCTGGCCCAGGCCAATCTTCTGCGCCAGGCGGAAAATGGTTTCGCCACCGATATCGAAGGCGATCTTGCTCATGCCCACGTTACTGGAGTTGATCAGGATGCCGGTCAGGTCGAGGATCGGGCCTTCGGTCTTGGATACGTCGCGGATGGTGTACTTGCCCAGTTGCAGGGTGCCCGGGTAGACCTCGACGGTATCGCTGGGTTTCCAGCGCCCGGTTTCCAGCGCGGCGCTCATGGAGATGGCCTTCATGGTCGAGCCGGGCTCGAACACATCGATCATCGCCCGGTTGCGCATCATCGCCGGCTGCAGGTTACGGCGATTGTTCGGGTTGTAGGTCGGCTGGTTGACCATGGCCAGGATCTCGCCGGTCTTGACGTCCATGATCACCAGGCTACCGGCCTTGGCGCCGTTCTCGACGATGGCATTGCGCAGCTCGCGGTTGGCCAGGTATTGCAAGCGCAGGTCGATCGACAACGCCAAGGGCTTGCCGGCCTTGGCGTTCTTGGTCACCTGCACGTCCTTGATCAGCCGGCCACGCCGGTCCTTGATCACCTGGCGCTTGCCAGGCACTCCGGCCAGCCATTCGTCATAGGCCAGCTCGACGCCTTCGCGGCCACGATCGTCGATGTCGGTGAAGCCCACCATATGTGCAGTCACTTCACCGGCCGGGTAGAAACGCCGGAACTCCTCTATGCCATAGACCCCCGGGACCTTGAGGTCGAGCACGGCCTGGCCCTGCTCCGGAGTCAAGCCCCGGACCAGGTAGATGAATTCCTTGTTGGCCTGGGCTTCAAGACGCTCGGTCAACGCCTTCGGGTCCTGGCCCAGGGCCATGGCCAGGGCAGGCCAGCGGTCCTTGGCCAATTGCATTTCCTTGGCATTGGCCCACAGGGTGGTCACCGGCGTACTTACCGCCAGGGGTTCGCCATTACGATCGGTGATCAGGCCACGGTGCGCAGGGATGGGAATATGCCGCACGCTACGGGCATCGCCCTGGCCTTTGAGGAAATCGCGATCGATCACCTGCAGGTCGATGATGCGCCAGGCGATCGCCGACACCATGACCGCGAGCAAGCCCAGCACCACGCGAAAACGCCAGGGATAGAGCGCACCTTCGAGCTTCATGGCGCCACCATTCGAACTTCGGCTGCGCCGGGGATATGCATCTTCAGTTGTTCGGTAGCCAGCACTTCGATCCGGCTATGGGCGGTCCAGGTGCTTTGCTCCAGGATCAGCCGGCCCCACTCGGCCTGCGCCTTGTCGCGCACACTCAGCTCGCCGTACAGCGTATTGAGCAACTGGCGGTTCCAGTGGGCGCTGTAGGACACCGCAATCGCGGAGACCAGAACGCCTATGAATAGCAGGAGCATGAAAAAGCTTCCGCCGGGGAGTGGCTTGGCAAAAAGCTTGCTCACCGCAGCTTCTCCGCGACACGCATGACGGCGCTACGGGCACGGGGATTGGCTTTGAGTTCGGCCTCGGACGCGAACTGCGCTTTGCCATGAATCTTGATTTTTGGCTGGAAGGCTTCGAAGCGCACCGGCAGGTTGCGTGGCAAGTTGTCAGCCTCGCCCTTGACCAGGCGACGCATGAAAAGCTTGACGATGCGATCCTCCAGGGAATGGAAACTGATCACCACCAGGCGCCCACCTACTTCCAGGGACTCCAGCGCAGCTTCCAGGCCGGTCTCGAGGTCGCCCAGTTCGTTGTTCACGTGGATACGCAGGCCCTGGAACGCACGGGTCGCCGGATTCTTGCCCTTTTCCCAAGCCGGGTTGGCCACCTTGAGCACTTCAGCCAGGTCGGCAGTGCGCTCAAAAGGCTGGACCTCGCGACGCTCGACCACGGCCCGGGCCATGCGCCCGGAAAAACGCTCCTCGCCATATTCCTTGAATACGCGGGCAATCTCTTCTACCGGGGCGGTCGCGATGAACTCGGCAGCGCTGATACCCCGGGTCGGATCCATGCGCATGTCCAGCGGACCGTCATTGAGAAAACTGAAACCGCGCTCAGGGTCGTCCAACTGCGGCGAAGACACGCCCAGGTCCAGCAGAACGCCGCTGACCTTGCCATCCAGGCCACGACTGGCAACCTCGGAACCCAGCTCGGCAAAACTGCGCTGCACAACGACAAAGCGGCCGTCTTCGGCCGCTAGCGCTTGCCCGGTGGCAATCGCTTGGGGATCTTTGTCAAATCCGAGGAGCCGCCCTCCCGGACCAAGCTTGCTGAGAATCAAGCGGCTATGTCCGCCACGACCGAACGTGCCATCCAAATAGCAGCCATCAGGACGTACCGCGAGAGCCTCGACGGCTTCGTCAAGCAGTACGGTGATGTGGTTAAAGCCGCTATCAATAGTCACAGGATCAAATCACGCAGTTCATCAGGCATCGCGCCCGGTTGTTGAATAGCCGCCAGGTCCGCTGCAGAAACAGCATTCCAGGCATCCTCGTCCCATAGTTGGAACTTGTTCAGTTGGCCCACCAACATCGCGCGCTTATCCAAATGGGCATATTCACGCAGGCGTGGTGGCACCAGAAAACGACCACTGCCATCGAGTTCGAGATCGACGGCATTACCAATCAGCAAACGCTGCAGGCGACGGTTTTCTTCGCGAAGCGAAGGCAGTGCACGCAGCTTGGTTTCAATCAGCTCCCACTCATCGAGTGGATAGACACACAAGCAAGGATCAACGGCATCAATGGTGACGATTAACTGCCCGGAACTTCGCGAAACGAGCTCGTCACGGTACCGGCTGGGCATGGCTAGCCGGCCTTTGGCATCGAGACTGATAGCGTTAGCTCCGCGAAACACGTCAGCGTTTCTCCAAATTTTAGCGTTTTTCGCTCAAAAAACCCACTTCATGCCACTTTCCGCCACTTGCGCACACTATAGGAATGCGCCCACACCACCGTCAAGGCACGCGGCGACGGAAAACCCTTATAGAACGGAGATTTAGGAGACTTAGAGGAGGGGTAACGCGAATTCGAAGGGCATTTCAAAGCATTAACTTCAGACAACTCAAGAAGCTGTCGCTCAAAGTTAAAGTAATTTATTAAGAGTAAGAATTTTTCGGTATTACAGGAACGCTTCTGCTATTGAATCAAGCAGGGAAGGAAAAGGTGGAGAGTCGATCTGTAAGCCGGGTTCTGTCGAGGACAGTCATTCCTCTACGATGGCCATCACTGGACATCTTTAGCAACCTACCCGGTTCCAGCGCGGGCCACGCCTTGGAACCCTATTTGGTCTTGCTCCGAGTGGGGTTTACCTAGCCACGAACTGTTACCAGACGTGCGGTGCGCTCTTACCGCACCTTTTCACCCTTACCGGCACCGAAGTGCTTAGGCGGTTATTTTCTGTGGCACTTTCCGTAGGCTCACGCCCCCCAGGCATTACCTGGCACTCCGCCCTATGGAGCCCGGACTTTCCTCCCCCCTCTAATTTTCATAGAGGGCAGCGACTGTCCAATCGACTCTCCGCCGCGCAGGTTAACGGCAGAGCCGCCCAAGGACAAGCAATAAAAGCCTTTGGCCACTCTGCTACGCAATTTATTGCGCCTTCTGTTTCTCCAGGGCGACCTGATAGAGCACATTCTTGCGCTCGCCGGTAATTTCAGCCGCTAGCGCAGCCGCCCGCTTGAGTGGCATTTCCTTGAGCAGCAGGTCCAGGATACGCATCGTTTCGGCATTGATCGCATCCTCACCTTGCGGGGCAGTCCACCCCGCCACCAGCACTACGCACTCCCCTCGCTGCTGATTGGCGTCGGATGCCACGAACTGGCGCAGCTCGGAAAGCGGCAAGCCCTTGAGGGTCTCGAAAGTCTTGGTCAATTCACGGGCCAGCAATGCAGGCCGCTGCGCACCAAATACCGCTTCCATATCCTCCAGGCACTCAAGAATCCGATGAGGGGCCTCGTAGAAAATCAGCGTGCGGGGCTCTTCGCGAACCTGCTCCAGGCGCGCCCGGCGCCCAGCAGCCTTGGCTGGCAGAAACCCTTCGAAGATAAAACGATCGGATGGCAGCCCTGCAGCAGACAACGCCGCAATCAATGCACAGGCTCCCGGCACCGGCACCACGGTCACCCCGGCCGCTCGAGCCTGGCGCACCAGGTGATAGCCAGGATCGGAGATCAATGGCGTCCCGGCATCGGAAATGAGTGCAACATCCTCGCCCGCCAAGAGGCGCGAGATGAAGCGACTACCTTCATCTCGCTCGTTGTGCTCATGACAAGCCGCCAACGGCGTGGTGATACCGAAGTGTTGCATCAACCGTTGAGAATGCCGGGTATCTTCGGCGGCAATCAGCGATACCTCTCGCAACAACTTCAAGGCCCGGGCACTGATATCGTCCAGGTTGCCGATGGGCGTCGCCACCACATAAAGCGAGCCAGCAACGGAATTCATAGAACCTGGAACAGTCAAAGCGCACACCTCGCGGTCGGGAAAAGAATCCATTGTAGCGCGTTGAAGCCCCATCAAGCCGCTCGGCGATTACCTTGCCCCCGAATGACCCCATGCTATACAGCAACATCTGCACGCGCTAAATCGACGGTTTATCACCAGTAACATCGCGCCCCGGCCAGCGCTTGGGTACAATTCAACGTTAATTTGATCGAGTATTCAGGAACACTTACATGATCGCTTGCCTGCGGCTGTTTACTGCCCTCTGCCTGGCTACCCTTTTGGTGGCTTGCGCCAGCTCGCCCTCCTCCAGCCTTGGCGAACTTCCACGGACACCGGATGCCAGCATCGAGCAATTGCTCGAAGAGGCAGCCTCCAGCAAGAACCCGGACAAGGCTGCCCTATTGCGCCTGAGCGCCGCCGACCTGGCTTATCGCCAAGGTAATGCCGGACGCGCCGGACAGATCCTGCAACAAGTGCAACTGGACCAGCTCAAACCTGCCCAGCAGATTTTCGCCAGCACGCTGGCAGCTGAACTGGCCATGGCCCGTAACCAGCCCAAAGCTGCCCTGACCGCCTTGGGCCACCCCAGCCTGCAACACTTGAGCGAACTGCCAGCAACCCAACAGGTGCGCACCCTCAGCATCCACGCCCGCGCCCTCGAGGCCGATGGCCAGACTCTGGCTGCCGCCAAGGAACGCGTAGCGCTTGCCCCCCTGCTTAAAGATGACGCCGCAGCGAAGAACCATGAGGCCATCTGGGCCCTGGTCGCCGCCCTGCCCACCGATCAACTGCAACCGGCCGGGAACGATGACCTCAGCGGCTGGCTGAGCCTGGCCTTGACGGTAAAGACCGCAGGCACGCTGGAACAACAACAGACCGCCATCGATAACTGGCGAGCACAGAATCCAAAGCACCCCGCAGCCATTCAGCTACCGCTCCCCCTGATCAAGCTCAAGGAGCTGGCCAGCCAGCCACTGTCGAAAATTGCCTTGCTGCTACCCCAGGATGGCCCGCTGGCCTCGTACTCCAAGGCCCTGCGCGAAGGCTTCATGGCTGCCCACTATCGCGCCCAGCAAGCTGGCCAGAAACCACCAAGCATCGAGTTCTATGACAGCTCGCGCATCAGCTCGCTGGACGAGTTCTATCGCAAGGCCCAGGCAGATGGCGTGCAATTGGTAGTAGGCCCGCTGGAAAAACCACTGGTCAAACAGCTGGCCGCGCGCCCACAACTGCCAATCACTACCCTGGCCCTGAACTACGGCGAGGGCGAGCAAGGCCCTGCGCAACTGTTCCAGTTCGGGCTGGCCGCAGAAGATGAGGCCCGCGAAGCCTCTCGTCGCGCCCGGGCCGATGGCCTGCATCGTGCTGCGGTCCTGGTGCCGAAAGGCGAGTGGGGAGATCGTGTACTCAAGGCCTTCCGCCAGGACTGGGAAGCAAATGGCGGCAGCGTGATCGGTATCGAACGCGTCGACCAACCCGTCGCACTGGCCCAGCAGATCGCCAACCTGTTCCAGCTACGCCAGAGCGAAGGTCGGGCCAAGAGCCTGCAGAGCACCGTAGGCAGCCAAGTGGCCGCCCAGCCATCGCGCCGCCAGGACATCGAGTTCATTTTCCTCGCCTCCACTCCACAGCAGGCACAACAGATCAAACCGACACTGAACTTCCAGTACGCCGGCGATGTACCTGTCTACGCCACCTCCACCGTATTCAGCGCCAGCGGTGACCAGAACCAGTACAACGACATGAACGGCATCATGTTTTGCGAAACGCCATGGTTGCTGGATGCCAACGGCCCACTGCGCCGTCAAGTCACAGCCCAGTGGCCCCAGGCAGGAGGCAGCCTCGGCCGCCTGTACGCCATGGGCGCCGACGCCTACAGCCTGGCCCCACGCCTGGGCCAGCTCAAGGCATTGCCCGACAGCCGGATCGAAGGCGAATCCGGAAGCCTGGGCATAGCCGCCGGCCAACGAATCGAACGCCAGCTGCCCTGGGCCAAGTTCATCAACGGTCAGGTCACCCGCCTGCCCGATACGTTGCGCTAATGCTCCAAAGATCACGCCAACAACGCGGACGAGATGCCGAAGGCCTTGCGCTCAGGCATCTCCAACAGCAAGGGCTGCGCCTGCTGACACAGAACTGGCTATGCAAGCGCGGCGAGCTTGATCTGGTCATGCTTGACGGCGATACAGTAGTATTCGTCGAAGTCCGCTACAGACAACACACACAATGGGGTGGCGCCCTGGGCAGCATCGATGGGCACAAGCGCCAGAAACTGATCCTAGCCGCGCAGCTTTTCCTGCAGAGCGAATCACGCTGGTCCAATCACCCCTGTCGTTTCGATGTAGTCGCCATTGACGGCACCCCGGATTCAAAAGCCCAACTGAACTGGCTACGCAATGCCTTTGACGGCTGATAGACATCACAGGGCCGCGCCTACCTCCACCCAATTTCTTTGCTCTTTGCTTTGCGGGCTGCACATTCACGTGCCACCAAGCCGCGCTACTTAAGGTCACACAGATGGACATGCAATCCCGAATTCGCCAGCTTTTCCAGGCCAGCATCGACACCAAGCAACAGGCGATGGACGTACTTGCACCGCACATCGAGCAAGCCAGCCAAGTAATGGTCAACGCCCTGCTCAATGAAGGGAAGATGCTCTCCTGTGGCAACGGCGGCTCAGCTGGCGACGCCCAGCACTTTTCTTCCGAACTGCTCAACCGCTTCGAACGTGAACGCCCCAGCTTGCCGGCCATCGCCCTGACCACCGACAGCTCGACCATCACCTCGATTGCCAACGACTACAGCTACAACGAAGTCTTCTCCAAGCAGATCCGCGCCCTGGGCCAACCCGGCGACGTACTGCTGGCCATCTCTACCAGCGGCAACTCTGCAAACATTATTCAGGCCATCCAGGCCGCACATGATCGTGAAATGATTGTCGTAGCATTGACCGGCCGTGACGGTGGCGGCATGGCATCGCTGCTGCTACCGGAAGATGTCGAGATTCGCGTACCGGCCACCGTTACCGCACGTATCCAAGAAGTCCACCTGCTGGCGATCCATTGCCTCTGCGATCTGATCGACAGCCAATTGTTCGGGAGTGAAGAATGACCCCTAATCGCCTTGGCCTCCTAGCCTTGACCCTGTGCCTGAGCATCACTGGTTGCAGCTCGGTGATTACCGCCACCCGCGACAAACCCATCGATGACGATCGCGGCACTCGCACCTTTGGCAGCAAGATCGATGATTCCCTGATCGAAACCAAAGTTGCGGTCAATGTCGCCAAAGCCAGCCCGGACCTGGAAAACAACTCGCATATCGTCGTGACCAGCTTCAACGGCATCGTGCTACTGGCAGGCCAGACACCCCGCCAGGACCTCAAGGCCACGGCCGAGCAAGCCGCCAGCGAAGTACAGCGAGTCAAGAAAGTACACAATGAACTTCAGGTACTGCCGCCCTCCGGGTTCCTTGCACGGCAGAACGACAGCTGGCTGACCACCAAGATCAAGACCCAGATGCTGACCGATGCCAGCGTTCCAGCTTCACGCATCAAGGTGGTGACCGAAAACGGCATCGTCTATATGCTTGGATTGCTGACCAAGCAGGAAGCCGCCCAGGCGACAAACCTGGTACAGGGCGTCTCTGGCGTCCAAAAGATCGTCAAGCTGTTCGAATACATCGACTGAGATTCCAGCAGGCGTAAAAAAGGCGATCCAACCGGATCGCCTTTTTTATTACTTGACCACTTTCAGGCTTGGCCTGCCACTCGGGCGCGGAGGCTCATCATCTGGCGGCAGGTCATCATCCGGCTCAAGATCGGCCCCATCATCAAGGGGAGACTCCAGATCAAAGACCATGCCCTGGCCATTTTCACGGGCATAGATCCCAAGAATCGCACCAACGGGTACATGCAGGCTATGAGGCACGCCACCAAAGCGCCCCTCGAAGGTCACCACATCGTTATCCATGTGCAAATGACGCACGGCACTGGGGGAGATATTCAGGACGATCTGCCCATCACTGGCAAAGCCCTGGGGCACCTGCACCGCCGGGTAATCAGAGTTGACCAGCATGTGCGGGGTGCAGTCGTTGTCCACAATCCACTCATAAAGCGCGCGGACCAGATAAGGTCGACTGGAGTTCATAGCGGCTCCTTAAGCCTCAGCGCATATCACGTTCGACACCAGACAGACTTGCCTGGAAAGCCTCACGCGCAAATTGGCGTTCCATGTAATCAAGCAGCGGCTTGGCCTGCCGCGGCAGTTCGATACCCAAGACTGGCAATCTCCAGAGTATGGGCAGTAGGCAGCAGTCCACCAGGCTTTGTTCCTCACTGAGGAAAAATGGCTTATCGGCAAACAGCGGGGAAACACCCGTCAGGCTTTCTCGCAACTCCTTGCGAGCCTGGACCCGCGCCGCCTCCTTGGTTCGCGGATCAAGAATCAGATCCACGTGCCCGCACCAATCTCGCTGGATACGGTGCATCAGCAGCCGGCTATTGGCTCGAGCCACAGGATAGACCGGCAACAATGGAGGATGCGGATAACGCTCATCCAGATACTCCATCACCACCGTCGACTCCCACAACGCCAAGTCACGATCAACCAGCGTAGGCAAGCTCCCGTAGGGATTCACTTCGATCAGTTTCGGCAGCTGACGCCCCGCCTCCACACTGATGATCTCGGCGCTGACACCCTTCTCCGCAAGTACGATGCGCACCCGGTGGGAATAGTGGTCGGCGGGGTCGGAGTAACAGGCCAACCGATTGGTCACGCCCATGGCGATCCTCCTCGCGTGTTGAATTTATCGAAAGCAGAAAAACGAGCGCGCCCTCAGGACGCCTCTGGTAACCCCCGGATGATACAGGGTTGTTACAGTTTCAGAGACGCCCTTGGGCGCGCAGGCTCAACAACTGATGCTTAGAACGCTATCAATGCACATCCTTCCAGTATTCGCGCTTGAGCAGGTAGGCGAATACGAAGAAGAAGGCCAGGTACAGCAGCACGTAGGTGCCGATACGCTGGTGCTGCAGCTTGACCGGGTTGGCCGAGTAGGCCAGGAAGGTCACCAGGTTCTTGACCTTCTCGTCGAACTGCGCCTCATTGAGGGTACCGGTGTTTTCCTTGACGGTCAGCTGATCACAAGCTTCGTGAGTCAGCGGAGTGCCGGTCAGCGGGTCATATTGCTTCTTGCCGTCTTCGACAATCTGCACCTGCTTGCAACCGACCACCTGGCGTCCTTGCAGGCCAACCAGGACGTTAGGCATACCTACGTTCGGGAACACCTTGTTGTTCACACCCCAAGGACGTGCCGGATCCTCGTAGAAGGACTTCAGGTAGCCATACAGCCAATCGGTACCACGAACGCGAGCCACCAGGGTCAGGTCGGGCGGAGCAGCACCGAACCAGGTCTTGGCATCCGCCGGCTGCATGCCGATGTTCATGTGGTCGCCGATCTTCGCACCGGTAAAGACCAGCTTGCTCATCATCAGGTCGTGCGGGATGCCCAGGTCGTCGGCCACTCGCTCGTAACGCTGGAACTTGGCGCTGTGGCAACCCATGCAATAGTTGGCAAAGGTACGAGCGCCATCCTGCATGGCCGCCTTGTCGCTCAGGTCGATGTCGACCTTTTCCAACTCGGGACCGCCGTGTTCGGCAGCGAAAGACAATACAGGCATAGCAACAAGAATCAGTGCAGCAAATAACTTTTTCATCAGCCAGTCACCCTTTCCGGAACCGGTTTGGTCTTCTCGAGCCTGGTGTAGAACGGCATCAGAATGAAGTAGGCGAAGTACAGGAAGGTACATACCTGCGACAGCAACGTACGGCCTGGAGTTGGCGCCAGTACGCCCAGCACGCCCAGGATCACGAACGAGATGCAGAACACCAGCAGCCAGATCTTGCTCAGCCAGCCTTTGTAGCGCATGGACTTGACTGGACTGCGGTCAAGCCAGGGCAATACGAACAGCACGGCAATCGCAGCACCCATGGCAATAACACCCATGAGCTTGTCCGGCACCGCACGCAGAATCGCGTAGAACGGAGTGAAGTACCAAACCGGGGCAATATGCTCAGGCGTCTTGAATGGGTTGGCTTGTTCGAAGTTCGGCTTCTCGAGGAAATACCCACCCATTTCCGGGAAGAAGAACACGATCGAGCAGAAGATGAACAGGAACACCACTACGCCAACGATATCTTTCACGGTGTAGTAAGGATGGAACGCAATGCCATCCAGCGGCACGCCGTTTTCGTCCTTGTGCTTCTTGATATCGACGCCATCCGGGTTGTTCGAACCCACTTCGTGCAGTGCCAGGATATGCAGCACTACCAGGCCCAGGATCACGATAGGCAGGGCCACGACGTGCAGGGCGAAGAAGCGGTTGAGGGTAATACCGGAGATCAGGTAGTCACCACGAATCCACTGGGTCAGGTCGTCACCGATAACCGGGATCGCACCGAACAGCGAGATGATCACCTGGGCGCCCCAGTAGGACATTTGCCCCCAAGGCAGCAGGTAGCCCATGAAGGCCTCGGCCATCAGCGCCAGGTAGATCAGCATGCCGAACAGCCAGACCAGCTCGCGCGGCTTCTGATAGGAACCGTAGAGCAGGCCACGGAACATATGCAGGTAGACCACGATGAAGAACGCCGAGGCGCCAGTGGAGTGCAGCAGACGCAGGATCGCGCCGTACTCGACGTCGCGCATGATGTATTCGACGGAAGCAAAGGCTTCTTCTGCCGAAGGGGTGTAGCTCATGGTCAGCCAGACACCGGTAACGATCTGGTTGACCAGAACCAGCAGTGCCAGGGAACCAAAGAAATAGAAGAAGTTGAAGTTCTTCGGAGCGTAATACTTGCTCAGATGGTCTTCCCACATCTTGGTGGCGGGGAAGCGTGCATCTACCCAATCCATGAACTTGCTCATCACGCTTTCTCCGTGTCGACGCCAATGACGATGATGTCATCCGACTCATAGGAATGCGGGGGTACTGGCAGGTTCAACGGCGCAGGCTGCGACTTGTAGACACGACCGGCCAGATCGTAGTGGGAGCCGTGGCAAGGGCAGAAATAGCCACCTACCCAGTCCTTGCCCAGATCCGCGGGCGCCACTTCAGGACGGAAGGTTGGAGAACAGCCCAAGTGGGTGCAGATACCGATCAGCAGAAGAATCTCTGGCTTGATCGAACGCACTTCCGGGTCGACGTAGGTTGGTTGTACCGAGTTCTTGGAGTTAGGGTCAGACAACTGGCCCTCGATCTTTTTAAGATTCCCCAGGATTTCCTCTGTACGGCGGACGATGAACACTGGCTGACCACGCCACTCAGCAACCATCTGCTGACCTGGATCGATCTTGCTGATATTCACCTTCACCGGTGCACCTGCGGCTTTCGCCTTGGCACTGGGAAACCATGACCCCACGAACGGGACCGCAGCCCCCACCGCTCCGGCAGCACCCACCACGGATGTGGCTGCTACCAAGAAGCGACGCCGGCCTGCATTCACGCCGTCATTGCTCATTCAGTCCTCTCCCATCAGCTTTGTGGCCTGTTAAATCAGGCATCTACTAAGTAACAATCTGAACTTATAAAAATTTTGCCGAATGGTAATGAAAAGCCCCTATTCTGACAAGGTAATTACCAAGCCGGCCCTGCGCCAGGCCTTGTAGTATAGGGCCTCCACGGATGTGGCAAGTTGTCACACGGCAAATTTCAGACAATAAAAAACGCCCAGCTCCGCGAGGAGACTGGGCGTTTTTGAACGCAGTAGCGAATTAACGCTTGGAGTATTGCGGACGCTTACGCGCTTTACGCAGACCCACTTTCTTACGCTCAACTTCACGTGCGTCACGGGTTACGAAACCAGCTTTACGCAGGGCGCTGCGCAGAGTCTCGTCGTAATCCATCAGGGCGCGAGTGATGCCGTGGCGGATTGCGCCAGCCTGGCCACTTACACCACCGCCGATAACGGTAACGTAGATATCGAACTTCTCAACGGTCTCGGTCAGTTCCAGCGGCTGACGAACTACCATGCGGGCAGTTTCGCGACCGAAGAAGCTATCCAGGGAACGGTTGTTGATGGAGATGTTGCCAGTGCCCGGACGCAGGAACACGCGTGCGGTTGCAGTCTTGCGACGGCCAGTGCCGTAATTTTGAGTCGCCGACATAATGAACTATTCCGTTAAATCTTCAGTTCTTGGGGCTGCTGAGCAGTATGAGGGTGAGCAGCGCCCGCATACACTTTCAGCTTACGGTACATGTCGCGACCCAGCGGGTTCTTAGGCAGCATGCCTTTTACCGCGGTCTCGATCACGCGCTCAGGGGCTTTAGCGATCAGCTTCTCGAAGTTGATCGACTTAATGCCGCCCGGGAAACCGGAGTGGGAGTAGTACATTTTGTCAGTGGTTTTAGCACCAGTAACACGTACCTGCTCGGCATTGATCACGACGATGTAGTCGCCAGTGTCAACGTGAGGAGTGTACTCAGGCTTGTGCTTGCCACGCAGACGGCTCGCGATTTCGGTAGCCAGACGACCCAGGGTCTGGCCAGCGGCGTCGATGACGAACCAATCGCGCTTTACTGTTTCCGGTTTAGCAGTAAAAGTTTTCATTCTTTATAGCCTCAGGGGCCGCCCAGCAAAATAGACGGCGGATCTTACTGAATAGTGCTTACTTTGACAAGGTCAAAGGCAGCCGAATACAGACGCTTTCGGGGGCTCGGGTCAGCGCGTCTGACATGCGGCAAGAATCTTCGGCAGGCGGGGCATCACTTCCACCGCAGAAAGAGCTGCAGAATTATCCAGATTGCGAAACAAAATTCAACCTGCTTTTATGATTGTTTTGCCGAGGAAGTACCCATGGACTACCGCCAACTGGGCCGGACCGACCTGAAAGTGAGCACCATCTGCCTGGGTACCATGACCTGGGGCGAGCAGAACAGCGAGGCCGAAGCCTTCGCCCAGATCGAGCGAGCCAAGCAGGCCGGGATCAACTTCATCGATACCGCCGAGATGTATCCGGTGCCACCCAAGGCCGAGACCTACGCCACCACCGAACGCTACATCGGCAACTGGTTCAAGCAACGCGGCGACCGCGCCGACTGGATCCTGGCCAGCAAGATCGCAGGCCCGGGCAACACCATCGACTACATCCGCGACAAGCACCTCAAGCACAACCGCAAGCATATCGTCGAAGCCGTGGATGCCAGCCTCAAGCGCCTGCAAACCGACTGGATCGACCTCTACCAGTTGCACTGGCCGGAACGCAGCACCAACTTCTTCGGCCAGCTCGGCTACCAGCACAAGGCCGACGAAGACTTCACCCCGCTGGAGGAAACCCTCGAGGCGCTGGACGAGCAGGTCAGGGCCGGGAAGATCCGCCACATCGGCCTATCCAACGAAACCCCATGGGGCACCATGAAGTTCCTGGCCCTGGCCGAAAGTCGTGGCTGGCCGCGAGCGGTATCGATCCAGAACCCCTACAATCTGCTCAACCGCAGCTTTGAAGTGGGCCTGGCGGAAATTGCCATCCGCGAACAATGCGGCTTGCTCGCCTACTCGCCCCTGGCCTTCGGTTTCCTGTCCGGCAAATACGAAGGCGGCGCCCGTCCCGCCAAGGCACGCCTGAGTCTCTACAGCCGTTTCAGCCGCTATTTCAATCCCCAGTCGGAAGCCGCCTGCAGCCGTTACGTGGCGTTGGCTCGCGAGCATGGCCTGAACCCGGCACAAATGGCCCTGGCCTTCGTGACCCAGCAACCTTTCGTAACCAGCAACATCATCGGCGCCACCACCCTGGAACAACTGGACAGCAACATCGCCAGCGCCGAACTGAAGTTATCGGAAGAAGTCCTGGCCGGGATCGAAGCCATCCACAAGGACCAGCCCAACCCCGCCCCGTAAGCCACGCCTTGCGCCACTGGCCGGCCAACAGGCAACCACCTGTTCGCCGGCAGCGCTCGCGCCCTCCTTATAAAGAACGAGCGATGATTTCCTTCATGATCTCGTTGGTCCCGGCATAGATTCGCTGCACCCGGGAGTCGGCCCAGGCCCGGGCGATCGGGTACTCCCACATGAAGCCGTAGCCGCCATGCAGCTGCACGCACTCATCCAGGACCTTGCACTGCAGGTCGGTTCCCCAGTACTTGGCCATGGCCGCCGTCGGTACGTCGAGCTTGCCCTTCAGGTGCAGCTCCAGGCAGCGATCGACGAACACCCGGCCAATCTGGATTTCCGTAGCCATCTCCGCCAGCTTGAACCGGCTGTTCTGGAAGTCGGCGATCGCCTTGCCGAAGGCCTTGCGCTCGCGGGTGTAGTCCAGGGTCCATTTCAACGCCGCCTCGGCACTGGCCAGGCCACCGATGGCCACGCTCAGGCGCTCCTGGGGCAGTTCCTGCATCAGGTAGACGAAACCCATCCCGGCCTGGCCCAGGAGGTTCTCCTTGGGCACTCGTACATCCTGGAAGAACAGTTCCGAGGTGTCCTGGGCCTTCATACCGACCTTTTCCAGGCGCTTGCCCTTGGTGAAGCCCGGCGAATCGGCTTCAACCAGGAACAGGCTGGTGCCCTTAGCCCCAGCCTTGGGATCGGTCTTGGCCACCACGATCACCAACTCCGCCAAGTAACCGTTGGTGATGAAGGTCTTGGAACCGTTGAGCACATACTCATCGCCGTCGAGCACTGCCGTGGTCTTCACGCCCTGCAAGTCGGACCCGGTTCCGGGCTCGGTCATGGCGATCGCCGTGACCAGCTCGCCCGAGACCATCCGCGGCAGGTATTTCTGCTTCAGCGCCTCACTGCCGTAATGCAGGAGGTAGGGCGCGACGATATCCGAGTGCAGGGAGAAGCCAATGCCGCTCAAGCCCAGGCGGCTGACCTCCTCGATCACCACCGTGCTATACAGGAAGTCCGCCCCCAGCCCGCCGTACTCCTCGGGGATGTGCGAGCACAGCATCCCCGCCTCACCGGCCTTGCTCCACAACTTGCGGTCGATGTAGCCCTGCTTTTCCCATTCGCCATGGAAAGGCACCGCTTCTTTTTCAAGGAAGGTACGCACGCTGTCACGGAAGAGTTCGTGCTCGGAACTGAACAAGGTTCTGGGGATCATGCAGCCACCTGTGGTTGTCATTTATCGGGTCTGGCTGCCAGAGCCTAAGCCCAGCCACCGGCACGGGACACTGGACACATCCGACAAAAAATAAGACGATCCAGCCGTCTGGTGACCACTTTCCCCTATAAGAACAATCGAATCATGTCTAACCAAACTTCCACGCCCTTGCGGCGCGTCAGCATCCTGGCTATCGACCGGGTTTTCGCTTCCACCCTCATGCAAGCCAAGGATTTCTTCCACCTGGCCAGCCTGCGCTACGGCAAGCAGCTAGGTCATGGCCTGACGCCGGCCTTCGAGACTCGCCTGGTCAGCCCCGACGGCCAGCCGGTCTGCAGCTTCAGCAACGTGATCATGCCAGTGGATGGCCCACTGGAAGATAGCGACGTGATCATCCTCCCCGCCTTCTGGGACGACTTCGACTCACTGTGCCAACGTTATCCACAGATCCTGCCCTGGCTACGCGCCCAACACGCCCGTGGCGCCGTGCTTTGCGGCGAAGCCACCGGGGTCTTCTGGCTGGCCGAGGCCGGCCTGCTCGATGGCAAGGAGGCCACCACCTACTGGCGCTTCTTCAGCACCTTCAGCGAGCGCTTTCCCAAGGTCCAGCTCAACCAGGACAAGCACCTGACCGATGCCGACAACCTCTATTGTGCCGGCGGCACGACCTCGGCCTGCGACCTCTATATCTACCTGATCGAGCGCTTCTGCGGTGCCAGCGTGGCCCAGGCCGTGGCCCGGGACATCCTCTATGAGGTCCAGCGCAGCTACGCCCCGGGACGCATTGGCTTCGGTGGCCAGAAGCTGCATCAGGACGTGATCATCCTGCAGATCCAGCACTGGCTCGAAGAACACTTCGCCGACAAGTTCCGCTTCGAGGACGTAGCGCGCGAGCACGGCATGAGCATTCGCAACTTCATGCGGCGCTTCCAGACCGCCACCGGCGACAAGCCCCTGCACTACCTGCAGCGCCTGCGGATCGAAACCGCCAAAGGCCTGCTGTCAGGAACACGCAAGAGCATCAAGACCATCAGCTACGAAGTCGGCTACGACGATGCCAGCTTCTTCGCCCGGCTGTTCCGCCAGCACACCGAGCTTTCACCCAACCAGTACCGCCAGCAGTTCCAGCAACTGGCGGCATGAAAAAAAAGGGGCCTGCATAGCAGGCCCCTTTTTCCATCGAGTCGCGATTACGGCTTGTGCGCCCGCGAGAGGAACTCGTGGGACTGCATCTCCAGCAAACGACTGAGGGTCCGCTGGAACTCGAACGTCAGCCGGCCACCGGTGTAGAGATCCTTGAGCTCCACTTCGGCGGAGATGATCAGCTTGACGTTACGGTCATAGAACTCGTCGACCATATTGATGAAGCGCCGGGCGATGTCATCGGTAGCAACGCCCATCTGCTCCACACCGCTGAGCAGCACCGCGTGGAAGATCTTGCCCAGCTCGATGTAGTCGTTCTGGCTACGCGGGCCGTCGCACAGCTCGCGGAAGTCGAACCAGGCCACATCGTCACAGGTGCGCAATGCGCGGATCTCGCGGTTCTCGACGATCAGTACGTCGTTTTCCACGGCCTGGGTGCACTCCGGCGTCAGCGCCCGGAAGCTCTTGCGCAAGCTTTCGTGGGCGGCCTCATTCAATGGATAGTGGAACAGCTCGGCCTGCTCCAGGTGACGCAAGCGATAGTCGACACCACTGTCGACGTTGACGATTTCGGTGTTCTGCTTGATCAGGGCAATGGCCGGCAGGAAACGGGCGCGTTGCAGACCGTCCTTGTACAGGCCGTCCGGCACGATGTTCGAGGTGGCGACCAGGGTCACGCCGTTCTTGAACAGCTCTTCCATCAGCGTGCCGAGAATCATCGCGTCGGTAATGTCGGACACGAAGAATTCATCGAAGCAGATCACCCGCGCCTCTTGCGAGAAACGCTTGGCGATAATGGTCAGCGGGTTCTTCTCGCCACCCAGGGTCTTCATTTCCTCGTGGACGCGCTTCATGAAGCGGTGGAAGTGCGTACGAACCTTTTCCTTGAATGGCAAGGCCTCGAAGAACGTATCGACCAGGTAGGTCTTGCCACGCCCCACGCCGCCCCAGAAGTACAACCCCTTGACCGGCCCCTGGTCCTTCTTGCCAAAGAGCTTGCCGAGCAGGCCCGGCTTGTTGTGCTCGGCCGCGATCAGATCGTCATACAGGCGCTGCAGATGACGCACAGCGGTTTCCTGTGCAGCGTCATGGAAGAAATCCGGGCGTTTCAGATCTGCTTGGTATCGTTCTAGGGGCGTCATAATTCGTTAGCAAGGCAACAAAAACGGGCCGTCACTTTAGCGACGGCCCCGGGGAATGGCAATCAGCCCTTGGTCGGGAAGATTCCGCTCAGTCCTGGGCTGGAGCCAGGGCAATCCTTACTTCTTCGATGGCCGCATCGCGGGCAGCAGCATCGGCAAAGGTCGGGCTGTCAGCCACACAGGCACCGTCCAGCCAGATACCGAAGCCATTGGCCTCGGTACGCAGGTCCAATTCCTGACCCGACTGCAACTGCTTGCTCGCGGCACCGGCGGCCTTGCCATCGGCAAAGTTGCGCGACAGCAGCAGTTGCTCGCCATCGGCGGACAGCAGGCGGAAACGGAAGCTGCCATCGTCCTCGCGGAAGCTGACGACACGCGCAGCCTTGGCCGCCTTCTTCTTGGTGGTGGCCGCCACCTGAACCTGGTTTTCGAAGGAGCGCAGGCCAACCGCTTCGCGCAGCTCGGCCAGGAACGGCGTCGCCACGCTACGGGCCTTGGCCGCGCCAGCCAGGAGGATGTCCTCCAGATCCGCCGGGCGCGCGATCAACTGGTGATAACGCTCGCGAGCCTCGCCCAACTCACCATCCAGCAACTGGAACAGGCGGCTCTTGGCTTCGCCCCAGCCCAGGCCCTGCAGCAGTTCGCTACGGAATTCGGCGGCCTGCTCGGCAGTGGAGAATGCCTGGAACAGGGTGAACAGGTGGGAGTTGTCCGGATCCTTGGCTTCGCCTGGCGCCTTGGAGTCGGTGACGATCCGCGAGATCGCATCCTTCATGTCCTTGGCACTGGTGAACAGCGGGATAGTATTGTCGTAGCTCTTGGACATCTTGCGACCGTCCAGGCCTGGCAAGGTGGCAACGCTTTCCTCGATCAGCGCTTCGGGCATGGCGAAGAATTCCTTGCCCTGGCCGAACAGGTGGTTGAAACGCTGGCCGATATCCCGGGCCATCTCCACGTGCTGGATCTGGTCACGCCCCACCGGCACTTTATGCGCGTTGAACATCAGGATGTCCGCGGCCATCAGCACCGGATAGCTGTACAGGCCCATGGTGACGCCGGCATCCGGGTCTTCGCCGGCCTCGACGTTCTTGTCCACCGAAGCCTTGTAGGCATGGGCACGGTTGAGCAGGCCCTTGGCGGCGACGCAGGTCAAGAGCCAGGTCAGTTGCGGGATTTCCGGGATATCGGACTGGCGATAGAAGGTCACGCGGTCCACATCCAGGCCACCAGCCAGCCAGGTAGCGGCGATCTCCAGGCGCGAGCGCTGGATACGCAGCGGATCATCACACTTGATCAGGGCGTGATAGTCGGCCAGGAAGTAGAAGGAATCGGCATTGCTGTCGCGGCTGGCCAGGATCGCCGGGCGAATCGCCCCGGCATAGTTGCCCAGGTGCGGCGTGCCGGTGGTAGTAATGCCGGTGAGGATACGCGTACGAGTAGTCATGGGTAATCGCTTATCAGACTGCTATCAATTCGTGAGTCGCGGCAGCACCAGATCCTTCAGATCGGTGAGCTTGCCGTGAAAGAAGTGTCCGCATTCTGCCACTTTCAGCAGCTCATGGGGACGAACAAGCGCACCAGACCAGTCATAGACAGCCTGTGGATCGATGACCTCATCGGTTTCCGGCTGGATCAAGGTCAGTGGACAGTCCTGCGCCAGGGTGTCGGTATCGCGCAAGCGGGTCACCGCTGCGGCCACCATGAACAGGTGCTTGAGTTGCACGCCCTGGGCTTCGAGGCGCCCACCAAGGCTCGCCGCGACGAAGCCGCCAAAGGAAAACCCCAGCAGCGTCAACGGCAACTGCGGGTGCTTGGCCCGCAGCCAATGGGCCGCCGCCTCGGCATCGTCGACTTCGCCCGTACCCATGTCGTGGCTGCCCTCGCTGGCACCGACGCCACGGTAGTTGAAGCGCAGGGTGATCAGCCCGGCATCTCGTGCAGTGCGCTGCAAAGTGGACACCACCTTGTTGAGCATGGTGCCGCCCTGTACCGGGTTCGGGTGGCAGATCAGCGCCACGCCGCGGGCGTCGGGCACCTCCAGATACAAGGCTTCCAGTTGGCCTACAGGGCCGGCAATCACTACAGGGGTTTCACGCATTAGCAAGGAAGGAACTCCGTGACCTCGAAGGGGGTCGACTCGTCTAGCAAATGGTCTGTGCCAATCTATTGCGAGTGAATCGCGGTATACAGCGCAGGTTCGAGCCGTTAACGTAAAGCAAAGCCGTTTATAGAGGAAGGACTCGTGGAACACTCGCTCTTAGTTTGGTTGTTGCCGACTCTTGCCCTGGTCGCGGGTGTCGCCATTGGATTCCTGGTCGCTCGCCTGCTGCCCAACGCCGCGCCTAACCGCACGCAGCGTCAGCTGGACGATATCCAGGAACGTTTCGACAATTACCAGAATGAAGTGGTGACTCACTTCAACAGCACCGCCACCCTGGTGAAGAAGCTCATCCAGAGCTACCAGGAAGTACAGGATCATCTGGCCGAGGGTGCCAATCGCCTGGCCCTGGACGAACTGACCCGCCAGCGCCTGCTGGCCGCCCTGCACTCCGAATCGGTACAGGCACCACGTGAACGCCTGACGCCACCACGGGATCAGGAGCCACCACGGGACTACGCGCCAAAGACCCCTAACGCCCCCGGCATGCTCGACGAGCAATATGGCCTGAAGAAATAACCAGCTTCTGCCTGCCAACAAAAAGCCCGCCCGATTTTCATCGGGCGGGCTTTTTTGTACCCCCGGCTCAAGCCGGTTCGATCAGTAACCCTGCTGGTAGGGCTGTTGATACTGCTGCTGGGGAGGCTGCTGGTACTGCTGGGTTGGCTGTTGATATTGCTGGCCGGGGATCGCCTTGAGGTTGACCTCTACCCGACGGTTCTGGGCCCGGCCATTGACGTCGGCGTTGCTGGCGATCGGATTGTCCGGGCCAGCACCGCGCGAGGACAGGTTGGCACTGCTCACGCCCTGGGAAGTCAGGTAAGTGGCCACACTTTGCGCACGACGCTGGGACAGGTCCATGTTGTGTTGGCGGCTGCCGGTGCTGTCGGTATAACCGACGATCTCGATCTGGTTCTGGTTGAACTCGCGCAGGGAGTTGGCCAGGTTGTTCAGCGGTTGATAGAAGCTTGGCGCGATATTCGCCGAGTCGGTGGCGAAGGTGATATTGCCGGGCATGATCAACTTGATCTGGTCACCCTGGCGCTGCACTTCGACCCCGGTATTGGCCATGCTCGCGCGCAGCTTCTTCTCTTGCTGGTCGGCGTAGTAGCCATAACCGGCGGCGGAGGCGCCCACCACGGCAGCACCGATCAGCGCGCCCTTGCCACGGTTGTTGTGGTCGATTGCAGCACCGGCCAGCGCACCGGCCAAGGCACCCAGGCCACCATATTTCGCAGTTTTGCTCATGCCCGACGAACCGCCGTCAGCCTGCCCCTGGTTGTCATAGGGGTTAGGCGAAGCGCAGCCGGATAACAAGGCCACAGCAGTAGCGACAACAATCAAACGACGCGAGGTGAACATGGAAAGCTCCTACATATGCATTCTGTAATGCAGAGGACGTTGGCAACGGACCTGTGCCGGCGTTGGAACACACAGAACAGCAAAAATTCCGTGGGAGGCCGAGCAAAAAATCAGGCTCTCACGAACGGATTCTGGCGCATTTCATCACCCAGCCGAGTGTCCGGACCGTGCCCGGCGACCACTGTGGCGTCTTCGTCGAGGGTATACAGACGCTGCTTGATCGAGCGCACCAGGGTGGCCTGGTCGCCGCCCCACAGATCCGTGCGCCCGACCCCGCGCTTGAACAGCGTATCGCCGGCAATAAGAAGCTTAGCCTCGGAAAACCAAAAGCTCATGGAACCTGGGGTATGTCCCGGAGTATGCAGGGCCACGCCACAACCGCAGGCCAGCTCCTCGTCATCGCCCAACCAGCGATCCGGAGCAGGAACCGGGGTATAAGGCACACCGAACATGCTGCACTGCATCTCCAGGTTGTCCCAGAGGAACTGGTCATCCTTGTGCAGATGCAAGGTCGCGCCGGTCTTTTCCTTCATCTGCCCAGAGGCCAGGAAGTGATCCAGGTGGGCATGGGTGTGGATGATGCTCACCACCTTCAGGCCCAAGGCATCAAGGCGCGCCATGATCAGGTCCGGGTTGCCACCCGGATCGACGACGATGGCTTTTCCGGTCAGAGGGTCGCCGATGATGGTGCAGTTGCACTGCAACGGGCCGACGGGGAAGGTTTCGCGAATAAGGCTGGGTTTGGCGGCGTCCATGGGAATGTTCCAGAAAAACGAAAGAACATTCTGGCACAGCTGCCGCCATGGCTCACTTAGAACGCCAGCGGCATGGTCTCCCCGCCTTCCAATGCCAGGAGGAACTGCTTGGCCTCGAGCCCTCCGGCAAACCCGGTGAGGCTGCCCGAAGCACCTATCACCCGATGACAAGGCGTGACGATCGAGATCGGATTCCGACCGTTAGCCGCCCCCACTGCGCGTACGGCCTTAGGGCTGCCGATCTGCTGCGCAATCTGGCTGTAGCTGCGGGTTTCACCGAAGGGAATGGTCAGCAGGGCCTGCCAGACCTTGCACTGGAACTCGGTGCCGACGAAGTCCAGCTCCAGGTCGAAACGCTTGCGGGTACCAGCAAAGTACTGCGCCAACTGTTTCTGGGCCTCAAGCAACGCGGGATGATCGCCGGCCTCCTCGAGCGGCCCCAGGCGCACCCGGTTTTCCCGCTCCTGTTCCCAGAGGATCGCGGCAAGCTTCGCACCCCTGGCCACCAGGGTCAGCTGTCCCACCGGGGACGGGATGATCTTGAATACACAGGACATGTCAGCTCTCCTTCATTCCGCCAAGGGTATGGGGCACAGCTCCCATGGAGCTTGCCTTGTACGCCTTCACTGTAAATCGAGATTCAAGCGCCAGAACTACGTTTCTTGCGTTCGAATTCGACGGAGAACCCTTGCCCCCGAACTAATCATCCTCTTCGATCAGGTAGCAATTGTCACTGCTGCTACGCCGCCCGTGAGGGTCGACGATAAAAGCCCCGCGTCCCTGGCCGCACTCGAGCAAATGCACTGGGGACAACTCCCGCTGCTTATCGATCTGCGCATTGAAGCGCATGATGTAGGCCCCCAGGGACAGCGATACACACAGAATCAGTACCAGGCACAACACCAACTGGTCGGTGTAGTTGCCCTCATCAGAATGCACTGGCGACATAGTCCTGCCCTGCCCGTTCAGCGCTCTGCCCAATCAGGAACCAGCTAAGGGGTCCACCCTCGCCCAAGCGCACCAACGGCGCCCTGGAAGGCAGGACACAGGCCATCAGGCCCAGGAGAATCGAAACCAGCAAGATGCCTTTGATGACTGAAGACAGGTTCATGGCTGCGCCACGCTCTATGAAAGTAGGATTCCAGACTAGCGAGGGGTGGGTTAACGGCAGGTAAACATCGGCGGACACTCATCGGACTCCGCTATCCTTCGCTCCATCGAGCGACACAGGCCCTGAGGGATATTCCCGTGCACATCAACTTGCTGCTGGTCGAGGACAACCTTGACCTGGCCAATACCGTCATTGAGTACCTGGAGATCAGCGGTATCGTCTGCGATCACGCCAGCAATGGCCAGGCAGGCCTTAACCTGGCCCTGAGCCAACACTATGACGTCATCCTCCTGGATATCATGCTGCCGCGCCTGGACGGCCAGCAGCTTTGCGCCCAATTGCGCCAGCACGGCAGCCAGACGCCGATCCTGATGCTCACCTCCCTCGATGCCCTGCCGGACAAGCTCGCCAGCTTCGCCGCCGGTGCCGACGACTACCTGGTCAAGCCCTTCGAGCTGGCCGAGCTGGTGGCCAGGATCCGTGCCCTCAGCGTACGCCGCAGCGGCCAGGCCAGCCGCCTGCAAGTAGCCGACCTGGTAATGGAGCTGTCCACTCGCAAGGTCAGCCGGGCCGGACAGGAACTGCACCTGTCACCCATCTGCTGGACCCTGCTGGAATGCCTGATGCGCGCCAGCCCCGAACCGGTCACTCGTGAACGCCTGGAGGCGACGATCTGGGGCGACGAGCCGCCGGACAGCAATACCCTCAAGGTCCATATGCACCGACTACGCAAGACCGTGGACAAGTGTTTCGACCAACCGCTGATCCATACCCTGCCCGGTATCGGCATACAGTTGAGGTCCCATGCCTAAGAGTCTGGCTTTGAAGTGGGTGATCAGCAGCAGCTTCCTGTTGCTGATCGCCATCGTGTTGCTGATCTACAGCCTGCTGCTGCCGGAATACAGCGTACGCGGCCTGCTCTACACCGCCAGTGCAATGATGGAGGAGGAAGCCCAGTACTTTTCCCGGCACTACGCGAAGAACCCGAACACACCACCACCGCACAACTATTTCTACACCAGCGTCATCGGCAAGGAGGCCTTGCCGGAGAAAATCCGCCACATGCTCGATACCCCGCCCAGCATGTCCTTCGGCGCGGTCCAGGTATTCGGCGACCTGGACTCCGAAGACGAGGATGAAGGCCGCGCCGTCCTGGCCCAGCCCCTGAGCGACGGCAAGACGCTGTACATGTACGACATCGATCATGACCAGGAAGAAGGTGGAGAGGTGGAAACCCCACGCTCCGATGCCTACCTCGACCATGAATTGCGTGGCGTCATCTTCATCAGCCTGGCCGTGTTCATTCCAGCCCTGATCATCATCGCCTTGCTGGTCTGGTGGCTGGTCAGGCCCCTGGGGCGGCTGGCCCAATGGTCCACCACCCTCAAAGACCCGGAGGCAGTATCCGGACAACGCCCGCACTTCGGTTTCAAGGAGTTCAACATGCTGGCCGACGCCCTGGCTCAAAGCGTGCAACAGGTGCAGGCCGCCAGCCTGCGCGAAGGTCGCCTGTTGCGCTACACCAGTCACGAACTGCGCACTCCGCTGGCGGTGCTCAAGGCCAACATCGAACTGCTGGCCCTGCAGTCCGGAGGTGTCCTGCCGCCGCCCCTGCAACGTATCGAGCGCTCGGTACTGAACATGCAGCGCATCGCCGAAACACTGCTGTGGATGAGCCGCGAGCTGCCCGAGCCCTTGCCGGAAGAGGCCATCGACATGAGCGGCCTGGTCAACGATCTGATCGAAGAGCACCGCTACCTGATCGGCACTCGGGATATCGAGCTGATCCTCGACATCAGCAGCGAACCCTGCCGCCTGCCGTTCACCGCATGCCGCATCGTGGTCGGCAACTTCCTGCGCAATGCCCTGCAGTACGCCGATGACGGGGTCGTGGAGATCAATTTCGCTTATCCACAGCTGCGCCTGGTCAACCGGATTCGCGAAACCCAGCAAAGCGAGGCCTCCGCCGACTTCGGTTATGGCCTGGGCCTGGAACTGATGCGCCAGCTATCCGCCCGCCTGGGCTGGCATATCGAAGTCACAGTGGAAGAACAGTGCTACACCGTGACCCTGGCGTTCGAGAACACAGACCCCCCACAAGAGCCGCAACCTGAGGCGGACAACCCAGCCGACCTGCCGTCATAGCCTGCGCCAGTAGCACCGAGCGAGGAAAAATGTACTGGCAAGCGATGAAAAAGCTGGTTCCGCCCTCCCCTGCAACCCTCTGCTTATAGGTATTGTGGGCGGACAAGAATCGCGCTCGGGGCATGCCGCTGCGTCGCGTGGTTGCGCTGATCGATGCGGTGCGCTTCGGTCCGGTGCAATCATGCCCGGATCATCACGATCCTTTCCCCGGGCCAAGGCAAAGAACGAGGTTCGCCGTGGCCACCTACAATCTGCGTCAACTCAAGTACTTCATCACCACCGTCGAGTGCGGCAGTGTCGCCGAAGCATCACGCAAGCTGTACATCGCCCAACCTTCGATCTCTACCGCCATCAAGGGCCTGGAAGACAGCTTCGGCGTCCAGTTGCTGATCCGCCATCACGCGCTCGGCGTCTCCCTCACCCCCAGCGGCGCACGCTTCTACCGCAAGGCCCAGGAACTGTTGCGCATGGCCAAGGAGTTCGAACAGAACGCCCTGGCAGACAACGACGTGGTGTCCGGGCAGATCGATATCGGCTGCTTTGAAACCGTGGCGCCCCTGTACCTGCCGCAACTGATTGCCGGCTTCAGCGCGTTGTATCCCGGGGTGGAAATCCGCATTCGCGACGGTGAGCAACAAGAGCTGGTGCAAGGCCTGACCGGTGGCGCCTACGACCTGGTGATCCTGTATGAGCACGAGCTGGACGGCACCATCGAGACCGAGCCGCTGATGCCGCCCCAGCGCCCCTATGCCCTGCTGCCTGCCGATCACCGCTACGCCCAGCAAGCCCAGGTCTCGCTGCGGGACCTGTGCCTGGAGCCCATGATCCTGCTGGATGTACAACCCAGCCGCACCTATTTCGTCAGCCTGTTCGAAGAGCTGGGCCTGACACCCCAGATTGCTTTCAGCTCACCCTCCATCGAGATGGTGCGGGGCATGGTCGGGCAGGGATTCGGCTTTTCGATCCTGGTGACTCGCCCCCATTGCCAGTGCTCCTACGACGGCAAGCCGGTGGTGTGCGTGGATATCGTCGAGGACGTGACCGGCTCCGGCCTGGTAGCGGCCTGGCTCAAGCGTGGGCAACTGACCAAACCGGCCCGTCTGTTCGCCGATTACTGCAAGCAGCACCTGGCCTCCTGAACGGCAAAGGCGCCTACCCCAGCAACCCCAATTCCTGGGCCCGGGCCACCGCCTGGGTCCGGCGCTCCACTCCCAGTTTGCTGTTGATGTGGCTGGCATGGGTTTTCACCGTGTGCAGCGAAATGAACAGGCGCTCGCTGATCTCCTGGTTGGAGCATCCCCGGGCAATCAGTTGCAGCACAGAGAGCTCCCGGGAACTCAGGCACTCACTGGGAGCCGCTGGCTCCGGCGAGTCACGGGGCGTCGAAGGCAAGCGCTCGAGCAAGGCCTGGGTCAGCCCAGTGCTGGCACACGACTCGAGCTGCTCGCGCGTCCAGGCAGGATAATCGAGCAGCAGCGCCTCGAAAGGCTGCAATACGCCCCCCACTGCCGCCTCCAGGGCCAGGGCAAAATCCCGGCGCGCCTCCGGCCCCTGCCCCGCCGCCAGCAGCCATGCGGTTTTCTGGGTCAGGGCCATGACGCACAGCAATTGCCGGCCACTGTGCCGACCATGCTCCACCAGACGTTCCAGGCGCTGAATGGCCCTGGCTCCCTGGCCCTTGATACCGTCCAGCCGGGCTTGCTGCAATTCGATATGCAGGGGTAATTGAGGATGGAACTCCGGCGGCGCCGCGGCCTGCTCGCCCGTGTAGGTCTGCCCCAAGCGAGCCAGCCAGGCCTCGGCAAGGTCAGTGCGCCCCTGGGCCAGCCACAACTCGCACTTCACCAGGGTAATCATCGCCAGGTAGTAGATCGGCGGTACATCCCAGATATGCATCAGGCGCTCGGCTTCGGCCAGTTCGGCAAAGGCCCGGGCGAACTCACCGCGCTGGCCCTCCTGCTTGGCGATCACGCAGTGCCCGATCAACACGCTGATATCACGACAAGCCCGGGCCTCTACCAGCCCGGCCTGCAGTCGGGCCTGGCCGGCTTCGGGCTGCAAGCGCAGGGTCAACAGATAACCTTCATACAACGTCAGCCGTGCCCGCACCGCGTACAGCCGTTGGGCCGACAAACCCTGCAAACGGCATAAGCCTTGATGCACTTCCTCCTGGGCCCGCAATACCTCGCCGCGGGCCTGCAACACTCGCGCGCGATCGTAATGGGCCAAGGCTTCGAACAACGGATTGCCGACCCGCTGCGCCAGCTCCAGGGACTCGCGATTGAGGCTGCGGGCACGCCACAGGTCGGCATCGGTAATGGCCAGGCTGGACAGGGTGGACAGGCACATCAACCGTTGCCCGTAGCGCTTGTGAGGCAAGCTTTCCAGGGCCTCGCCGCAATAGGCCAGGGTCTGCTCCCGCTGGCCACGACCACGGGCGATGATCCCGCTCAAGGCCAGCCATTGCGCCAGCATCGACTTCTGCGCAGTGGCCGAAGGTGCCGGCAGGAAACGACTCAGGTGAGCCGCCAGTTCCTGTGCTGCATCCAACTGGCAGGCCAGGCCCAGGGCCCAGCTATAGAGCACGATCAGGCGCGGGGTGCTGACCAGCAGGCTGTCGGGCAGGTCCATTTTCCAGCGCAGCAGCATGCCGACGTTCTGCTCGGCCAGCAGTTGCTCCTCTGAAAGGTTCTGCACCAGATTGGCAGCCACATCCAGGTGCCCGGCACGCAGCGCCTGCTCCACCGCCTCGTCCAGCAGCCCCTGGGCGTTGAACCAGCGGCACGCCCGCAGGTGCAGGCTGGCAGCCGGTATCAGGGCATTGGCCGTCGGCCGGCTGCGCAAAAGATCGGAAAACAGATGGTGATAGCGATACCAGCGCCCATGTTCGTCCAGCGGTACCAGGAACACTTGGTGGGCCTGGAGGAAGCGCAGGATCTCGGCACTGTCATGGGCTTCGCGCAGGGCATCGCAAAGCTCGGCGCAAAAGCGTTCCTGCAGGGCCGTATCGTAGAGAAATGCCTGGACTTCGCTGGGCAGGCAGTCGATGACTTCTTCCAACAGATAGTCGCGAATGAGCCCCTCGCCACCATGCAACCCCTGGGGCAAGGCGCCCACGCCCCCCGCTTCGGACACCGCCAGCAGCCAGAAGCGCAAGCCCGCGACCCAGCCTTCGCTGCGCTGGATCAGGCTTTCCAGGGCTTCACCGCGCAATGCGTTACTGTGCCGATCCAGCAGGCTCAGGGATTCTTCATGGGTCAGGCGCAGGTCCTGTTCATGCAGCTCCAGCAATTGCCGCGACAGGCGCAGCCGCGCCAAGTGCCAGTCCGGGCGCTGGCGGCTGGTCACCAGCACCAGCAGGCCATCGGGTAGATGGTTGAGGAAAAACTGCAAGCAACGATCCAGGACCGGTCCCTGGGCCAGGTGATAGTCATCCAGCACCAAGACCAGCGGCGTGGCCGTGGACAACTGCTCGGCCAGTTCATCCAGCAAACCGTCCAGCCATTCTTCAAAGGCAAATGGCTGGTGACGCTGGCGCATTTTCAACAAGCCCAGGGACTGCCGGCCCAGTTGCGGAAAATACTGCTGCAAACCGGCCAGCAGGCGCTCGAGAAAACGCCCGGGGTCGCTGTCCCGGCGGCTCAGCCCCAGCCACAGGCTCTGCCAGTGCTGCGGCAAGCCCTGGCAAAACTCCACCGCCAGCGAACTCTTGCCAAACCCGGCCGGGGCGCAAACCAATAACAACCGCCCCTTCAATCCGCTCTGCAAACGCTCGCAAAGACGCGGTCGCTTGACGTACCCATCAGGCAACGGCGGTCGATAAAAACGCCCTTCCAGCGCAGGAATCACCGCATTGTCGGACCCTTGAAGGGAGAACAGATCAGTCATGGCCAACTCTTATTGGTGTACGGTTGTCGGCGTAGCAGATGCCCGCAGACTAGCGGTAAAAGGCCACCTGTTGAAGGTTTTTGCGACCATTTGCGCGAAAAAGACTATGACCAAATTGGTCAGATAAAACTGAATGATTGGATGATATTTCCTTTGCTTATTAGGATCAGGAACCATTCAGTCCAAGAAAGATAGACACATTGGCGCTGATTTCTACATCAGGCGGCCTTGTCCGTCTGGCAGGCAAAAAAAAGGTTCTTCACGGAATCCCGGGAAACAGAAACAAGAACGCCGATTTGATAGATGATGTTAGTGCGAACAAACACATCTAAAAAACCGGCGTTCTTATGCGCGATGTTAATACGTTCCTTCCGTTTTGGGAGGGTTTTTCTGTGGTCGCCATCAAACCTGAGGGTGGCGCTTTACAGATCGATCTCGTCCCTCTGAGCACTCGCTTTCCCATCTGCAGCGGCTGCAACGAGCCCAGCACAATCACCCATGAATACTGTCAGCGCTTCATCCGAGACCTGCCCATCCTTGGACAACCGGTGCGGCTGAACGTCGAGCTCAGGCGAGTTGAATGTGCCGCCTGCGGCAAACGAATGGAGGGGGTCAGCTGGCTTGACCGCTACTCCCGGATGACACGCCGCTTGGCTGAAACCGTCATCCAGACCTGTCGACGACTGCCTACCTTGCATGTGGCTCAGCTATTCGGATTGCACTGGGATAGCGTGCGACTACTGGAGCGACGGGCTCTACAGATGGAACTGGATGCGCTGCCTGCAGCCCGCCCCAGGCGCTTGGTCATGGACGAGTTTGCCCTGTTCAAAGGGCATCGCTACGCCAGCGTCGTGCTGGATGCCGATACCCGTCGGGTGCTCTGGATTGGCGAGGGACGCAGTCGCGCCGCAATCAGGCCTTTCTTCGAGGAGTTGGGGCTTGAGGGTTGTGCACGGATTGAAGCGGTCGCGATGGACATGAATACCGCGTTTGACTTGGAGGTACGCCAGCATTGTCCCCAGGCACGGGTGGTCTACGACCTGTTTCATGTGGTGGCCAAATATGGGCGAGAAGTGATTGATCGAGTACGGGTCGATGAAGCCAACCGCCTGCGTCATGACAAGACTGCACGCAAGGTCATCAAGCAAGCGCGATGGCTGCTGTTGCGGAACCCGGAGAATCTCCAGAGTGCAGATCAACAGGTGCATTTACAGGATCTGCTGGCTGCCAACCAGTCGTTGATGACGGTTTATCTGATGAAGGCAGAGCTCAAAGCGCTGTGGTCGCCCACCACTGCTTGGGGCTGGCGATCAGCGTGGAAACAGTGGCTGTGTCTGGCCGATGAAAGCGCGATACCCGCTCTGAAGCAATTTGCCAAACGTTTGAAGGGCTACTGGCGCGGCATCGTTAGCCGGGTGTGCTGGCCGATGCATACCGGGCAACTGGAGGGGATCAATAATCGGATTAAGGTCATCAAACGGATGGCCTACGGCTACCGGGACAGCGAATTCTTTTTCATGAAGATCAAGAGTGTCTTTCCCGGTAATCCGTGAAGAACCAAAAAAAAGCCCCGAACCAGCCGGGGCAATTTTCGAGGATGCGGCCTCTACTTGCTGCTACCGATCAGCGAACCCCGTCCTGGCGCAGGGCCGCCGGAGTGAAGTCACTGGTGGTGGCGGTGAAACCGAAGTCATACGCCTGTTTCTCTTCGTTCTTCATGCCCAGCGCCAGGTAGCGCCCGGACTGCAGGTCGTAGAGGGTTTCCAGGGCATACCAGGGAACCTGCTTGTCGTAGTACTCCTCGGCATGGGCCTCGGCTACGCGCCACAGCTGGCCACGACCGTCGTAGTGATCGATCACGGCGGCCTGCCAGGTGTCTTCATCGATATAGAAGTCGCGCTTGGCGTAGATATGACGCTGGCCTTCCTTCAAGGTCGCGACCACGTGCCAGACCCGGCGCAGCTCGTAGCGAGCCAGGTCCTGGTTGATATGCCCGGCCTTGATGATGTCGGCGTACTTGAGGGCCGGCGAGTCGATCTTGTAGCTGTTGGAGGCAATGTACATCTCCTTCTTGCCTTCCAGCTTCCAGTCGTAGCGATCCGGGGCACCGTTGTACATGTCCAGGTTATCGGAGGTCCGCAGGCCGTCGGCAGCGGTCCCCGGGCCGTCATAGGAAACTTGCGGGGCACGGCGCACACGGCGCTGGCCGGCGTTGTAGACCCACGCCGAACGCGGCTCCTTAACCTGGTCGAGGGTTTCGTGGACCAGCAACACACCACCGGCCAGGCGCGCCGGCGCGGTGACCTTCTGCTTGAAGTAGAACAGGATGTTGCCCGGGTTTTTCGGGTCGTAGTCCTTCATCTTGTCGCGGAACACGAACTGATCCTGGAAGTACACCAGGCTGTAGGAGCCGTTGGCCTGGGGCGTGGCCTGGGTGACCAGGCGAGTCACGCTGCCGCCGCGATAACGGGTGATGTGGTTCCAGATCACCTCGACCCCGCTTTTCGGAATCGGGAACGGAATCGCGGTCTCGAAGTTCTCCAGGCCGTTGCCGCCGGAGACCAGGTTTGTCTTGGTGGCATTGCGCTTGATGGCGGCAAAGACATCGGCTGGAACGGTGGCGCCACGGTGGGAGGGATACACGGGCATCTTGTAGGTGTCCGGGTAGCGCTTGAACATCGCATATTGCCCGGGCGCCAGCTTGTCCTTGTACTGCTCGACGTTCTGCGCAGTGATGGTGAACTGCGGTTGCTCACTGCTATAGGGGTTGGACAGGAAACCCTTGCTGTCCACGGTGCCGGCGTTAGTGGCCAGCGGCTTCCAGGCCGGAATGGTGCCGGCGGCGTTGCCGGCCATCTCTGCGCCCATCGGTGTCAGGCTGGTGCCGAGCTTGGCGGCCTCATCGGCCGAAACCGCAGCCATGACGCCAGTAGCCAGCAGCGACAGTCCCAACACACCGACGTGCAACAGACTCTTGGTGATTTTCATATTGTTGTTCTTCCTGAAAATGCAGTGTGCTTAAAAGTTCACGCCAACGCTCAAGGCGAGGAAGTCCCGGTCATCCACGGTGCTGAAGTCGCCACCAAAGAAGTTGGTATAGGCCAGGCTCGCGGTGTAGGTGTTCTGGTATTCGGCATCCAGCCCCAGGCTGATGGCCTTGCGGCCTTCCTCGAAGTTGCCGCCAGGGCCCGGCGAGTAGCCCTTGACGTCATGGGACCAGGCCACGTTGGGCTTGAGGTTCACACCGGCGAACACATCCGGGTATTCCCAGATGGCCCGGCCGCGGTAGCCCCAGGAGGTCGCCGTGGTAAAGCCATCGTTGTTGCAGTTGGTGTTCAAGCCACTGATGCTGCCGCCCAGACCGGCACCTTGTGATGCGGAACTGGCCAGAGCCTCACAAACCCCGCCCGGCAACTTGCCAGACCCCTGCACGGGATCTCGGCCATAACGGACCTTGGATTTGCTTTCCAGACCACCCACATAGGTAACACCAGCCTCACCCACCAGCGTCAGGCGGCTAGCCCCCATGACCTGATCGAAGAAGTGCGTGAAGGTTGTCTGGAACTGAGTGATTTCCTTACGGCGATAGCCATGCAGATCCTGGCCGGGTACACCGCTCAACAACGAAGCATTACCCAGTACCGGTCCACCGAGTGGGCGCACGCCGGCAAACAGGATATCGGTGGAGTTGAGTTGCACCGGAGCATTGGGGCGGTAGCTCAACTCGCCGCTCCATGCCGTCCCTGTAGGCAGCGTGGTGGAGAAACTCAGGCCATACAGGCGAATATCTTCTGGATACTCCACGAAGTAGTTGGAGTTACCCGCGACCACCAGCGGCGCCAACTGACGCAGGGCAGCCGGCAATGCAGGGTTACGGAACTGGGCATAGACCGAGGCAGGTGCCCCCTGGGCGCTGAAGATCGGGGCCCGGCTGTGATAGTTCATGAAGTAGGCACCGAATTCGGTGTCCAGCGGCTCATAGTTGTAACGGAACGCCACGCCAAACTGACCGCTATCACGAGCATCCCGGTCGGGGCCACGGCGCACCAGTACCCCCTCCTGGTTGATATCCACCTTGTTGGCATTCAGGAATGGGTTGGCCGCCGCCGGTACCGTCGAGCGCTTGTTCAGCACTCGCAGGTTGTTGTCGCAACCATCGGAAATGATGTCTGGCTGCGAGAAGAAGGTCCCGCAGTTGTCGGTCACCGTCTGGTCCCACTCCAACTGGTAGAAGGCCTCGGTCGACAGGTTCTCGGTCAGGTTCTGCGAGATGTAGAACATGTTGACCGGGATCAGGCCTTCCTTGATCTCGGCGCCTGGGCGGCGAAACGCCGATACATCGATCGGGTTGATCGAGTTGATGCCGCCGCCAATGAAGGTACTCTCGCCCCAGCTCACCACTTGCTTGCCGAAACGCACCGAACCTGGCTCATCGCCAATGGAATAGTTGTGATAGACGAAAGCATCGAGGATCTGCCCACCGGAGGACTTGGCGCCTTCCTTGCGGTTGTGATCGCTGATGTTCTTGAACTCAAGGTCTTCGTCCTTGAGCTTGAAGTCGTACCAGTACTTGCCACGAACGAACACACCGGTATCGCCATACTTCAGTTCCAGGTCATGGATACCCTTGAAGATCTTCGAGAAGGTCTGGCCCTTCTTGAAGTTCAGGTGGCCATCATCGGAGGTCTGGGACAAGCCCTTGCCGCCGTTGTTGACCCCGATCAGGTCCTTGTTGGGGTTGGCGGTCGACCAACTGGCCCCCAGGGAAAGGGACGAATCGAAGCTGCCTTCGATTTCACCGATATTGAAACTGACGCCGAATGCAGGCCCGGCGAGCGTGGAGGCGAGACCGACGGCCAGGGGCAGTTTCGCCCGGCGCCAGAACTGGTTTGCTGATGTCATCGACGCTACTCCATGTGCATTATTGTTATGGCAATAAGTACTTCCGAGACCGCCTCGAATACCTCGCCGGCACACCGGCCAGGCTTCAAGGTTGCGTGATGACGACACCGCGCAATGCCCCGTCCCTCGAAAAGACTCTGGATGGACTATAGCCAGCAAGGGGTACTGCTTGATCCCTCTAAAGTGTGATTTGCAGCCTGACACCCATGCTGGAGCCGACCTTGGCCATAACCATTGAAAAACGACCGGTAAGAATGACGGAAAAATCCACGAGTACAAGGCAAAGGCTTGCAGGATGGGGATGCCGTGCCCCCGAGGGCACGGCAGGAGAACATCAGAGTGTGGAGAGAAAAGCGCTGTTGGTGGCCTGCCATTCGCTGATGTTGACGCGAATGCGCTTCTTGTCGAGCTTGCCGACGCTGGTCTTGGGAATTTCAGTAACAAGGGCGATTTGAGAAGGAATGGCCCATTTGCTCAAGTGCCCCAGCTCGACGAAAGGCTTGAGGTGCTCCTTGAGCTCGCGGGCGCCGATCTCATAGCCTTCGCGAATCACCAGCAAGGCAAAGGGGCGCTCACCCCATTGCGGATCGGCGACCCCGACCACTGCTACTTCGCGTACCGCTGCATGACGACTGATGAGGTCCTCCAGGTCCAGGGAGGAAATCCACTCGCCACCGGTCTTGATCACATCCTTGATCCGATCGCGGATATCGATCACGCCCATGCCGTCCAGGGTCGCTACGTCGCCGGTATGCAGCCAGCCGCCCTCCCAGAGCTCGGCGCCCTTTTGCGGCTCGTTGAAATAGCCCTCGGTCAGCCAGGGTGCACGCAGCACCAGCTCGCCCTGGGATTCGCCGTCCGCCGGCAGGAAGTTGCCCTCGGCATCGACGATCGCCGCCTCGACCAGCGGCCCGGGCACCCCGGCCTTGATCCGGTAGGTAATGCGCTCGTCCTCGCTGCCAGCCATCAGCTCGTCATTGAGGTGCGCGCATGACACCAGCGGACCGGTCTCCGACATGCCATAGGCGGCAGTCAATTGCACGCCCTTGGCCTTGGCGGCCTCGTACAAGGCACGGTTCAGGGCACTGCCGCCAATGACGATCTTCCAGCCACCGAAGTCCGTACCCTGGGCCGCCTTGGCGTTGAGCACCATCTGCAGAATGGTCGGTACGCAGTGGGAGAAGGTGACCTTCTCCCGGCGCCACAGCTCCACCAGGTACTCTGGATCATAGCGCCCGGGATAGACCTGCTTGAGGCCCAGCATGGTGGCCACGTAGGGCAGGCCCCAGGCATGCACGTGGAACATCGGGGTGATGGGCATGTACACATCGTTGGTACCCAGCAGGCGCACGCTGTCGATGGCGCCCATGATGGTCGACACGCCCATGGTGTGCAGCACCAGTTGGCGGTGGGTGAAGTACACGCCCTTGGGATTGCCGGTGGTGCCGGTGGTGTAGAAGGTGGTGGCCACCGAGTTCTCGTCGAAGTCCTCGAACGTGTAGTGCGTACTGGACGCGGCCAACAGGCTCTCGTATTCGCCCACCAGGTTCGGCAGATCGGCGCTCTTCTGCTCGCCATCGGTGAGCAGCAGGGTCTTCTCCACCGTGGTCAACTGCCCGGCGATGGCCTGGTACAACCCGACGAACTCGCTGTTGACCAGCACGAAGCGGTCCTCGGCGTGGTTCATGGTGTAGAGGATCTGCTCCGGCGACAGGCGCACGTTGATGGTATGGATCACCGCGCCAATCATCGGGATGGCGAACATGCACTCCAAGTAACGATGACTGTCCCAGTCCATCACCGCCACGGTATCGCCGGCCTTGACTCCGGCGGCGGTCAATACATTGGCCAGGCGGGCCACGCGCTCGATCAGGGTGGGGTAGGTGTAGCGCAACTGGTCGCGATAGATGATCTCGCGGGTTTTCTCGTAACGGCTGCCGGACATCAGCAACCGCTTGATCAAGAGCGGATATTGGTAAGCGCCTTCGGCGGGTGGGATAACACGAGTCTGCAACATAACAATCCCTTTTCTGACGGCTCGGTCGTAGCTGGAGAATACCCACTCTAGAGTGCCCGCGCGCCAGCTAAATCAGCCAAAGGGATGATTTGCAGAGCCGTACAAATACTAGCGCCAGGCCAGTATCGCAACGGCTCCGCATCGGCTCAGGCCTGTTGCCCCAAGGCGGCCTCCGCCGGCGTCCGGGGAAAGGCCAGGGCCGCGACGAACGTCAGCGCGGCAACACCGGCCAGGATCAGGTACAACCCGCCAAGCCCCTGGCGCGGCTCCACCAGGGCGATCAACGGAATCGCCGTGGCACTGGCGCCGAACGACAAGCAATAGCGCAGGGCGAAGACCCTGGCCTGCCACTGTGGCGCAACAAAGTTGGCCACCATGGCGTCATTGACCGTGACCTGGCCGAACACCACGAACATGAACGCCGCCCCCAGCGCGATCACCGCCCAGCCATCGGCGTGAGCCAACCCAAGCAGCAACGGAGCCTGGAACAGGGTCATGACAATGAACGGCCATTTCAGGCTGAAGCGATGCAACAACCGGCCCATGGTCAATTGCGCCACCGCGCCGAAGGCATAGGCCAGGCTGACCACCACGCCCAGGGTCTGCGCAGACGTGAAGACATCTTGCAGGCGCTCCTGGAACAGTTTCGGGTACGTCATGGTGGTGGCGTTGAACACCACGCCGCCGGTGGCGGTGGCCAGGGCCAGGACAGCGAATACCAGGAACATCGAGATCTGCTGTCCACCCTGCCCTTTCATCGCCCCATGAGGACGCGCGGGAATAGGCTCCTCGCGCACCTGCAAGGCAAAGCCAATGCCCAGCACGATGGCCACGACACCCGGCAGGATAAATGCCGAACGCCAGCCGAAGTGAGCCACCAGGAAACCGGTGAGCAAGGCCGAGAAGGCCACGCCCAGGTTGCCCCACATGCCATTGATGCCAATTTCCTGCCCGCGATTGCGGGCATAGGCCACCAGCATCGCCGTTCCCACCGGATGATAAATGGCCGCGAACACCCCCATCAGGGTCAAGCCAATCACCAGCATGGTCGGGCTGTCGCTCAGCCCGGTGAGGATCGAGGCCCCTCCAATGCCAAAGAAAAACAGCAGCATCATCCGTCGTCGGCTCCAGTGGTCCCCCAGCCAACCAGCCGGCAGCGAACAGGCGCCAAAGGCGATGAAACCACCCAGGGACAAGCCGATCAGCGCGGCGTAGTCCATGGCGAAGGCCTGGGTCATGCCCAGTACCGCCGCCGGGAAGATCAGCATGAACATATGGTCGATGACATGGGCGGCATTGACGTAGCGGATGACATTTCGGGCTTGGTTCATGGCGGCACGCTGCAGGTAGTGAAGGTGACGCCTATGCTAGGTTGGCGACAAACAGCATTCTGGACAATAAAGTCATCGGAGCAGACATGTTAATCAGCCACTTCCAGCAGGGCCCGGTCAGCGCCTACTCCCGTGACTATGCCGACGCCGCGCACCAGCCATTGCACTGCCATGACGAGGCCCAGTTCCTCTACGCCGCTTGCGGCACCATGCGCCTGGTGACCGCCCATGGCGCCTGGGTCATCCCGCCGACCCGCGCGGTGTGGATTCCGCCCTTGGTGGAGCATGAGATTTTCATGGCCGGGGAGGTGCGCATGCGGACCCTGTTCATCGCCGCCGAGCGTTGTCCCGCCTCCTTGCAGCAATGTTGCGTGCTGGCGGTCACACCCTTGTTGCGAGAACTGATCCTGCGGGCGGTACAGGGCCCGCAGCAGGCGCAAAATCCGCTGATCCAGCAACTGATGCTCGAGGAAATCGCCAGCCTGGAGAACCTCCCGCTACACGTCCCGATGCCCCAGGACCGGCGCCTGCAAGCCATCTGCCTGGCCCTGCTGCGCACCCCCGACCATTCCTACACCCTGGAAGATTGGGCGCAGCAGGTGGGCGCCAGCTCACGGACCCTGGCGCGGCTGTTCCAGCAGCAGGTGCAGATGAATTTCAATGCCTGGCGCCAACAATTGCGCCTGATGGAAGCCCTGCCACGCCTGCTCGCCGGGGAAAGCGTGCACAGCGTGGCCGACTCACTGGGATATGGCAGTACCCGGGCCTTCAGCGCCATGTTCCAGCGCTTGCTCGGGGATACGCCACGGCACTACGTGGCGTCCCTGAACCAGCTCAGTGCCCTCAATGCATCTCGGTGAAGGCCAGCTTGACGCCGATGGCGATCAGCACCGCACCCATGGTGCGGTCGAACCAGTGGCCCATGCGGGCAAAACCGGCCCGGACCCGCTGCTGGCTGAACAGCATGGCCACCAGGCAGAACCACAGGGCCGTGGCAGCCGCCAGGTAGACCCCATAGCCGGCCTGGATCGCCAGTGGTGTATGAGGGTTGATCACCACGGTGAACAGCGAGAGGAAAAACAGCGTCGCCTTGGGATTCAGGCCATTGGTGACGAAGCCTGAGGTGAAGGCCCCACGGGCCGTGCGCACGCCGGCTTCCTTGTGCAGGTCATCCGCCGCCGGCTTGGCTGGCTGGGCACGCAGGGCCTTGTAGCCGATGTACAGCAGGTAGGCGGCGGCCAGCCATTTCAAGGCGTTGAACAGCACGATGGACTGGGAAACGATCAGGCCGATCCCCAGCAACGAATACCCCACATGCAGGAAGATCGCCGAACCCACTCCCAGGGCGGTCCAGGTGCCGGCGCGGCGGCCATGGGTCACGCTCTCACGCACCACCACGGCAAAGTCCGGGCCGGGGCTGGCCACCGCCAGCAGGTGGATGAGGGCAACGGTCAAGAACTCGGTGAGGTACATGCAGGCTCCTGTTATGTCTAATTATTTCATCTGATAGGCTCGCAGATTACGCCTTGGTTTCCTCGTACGAAAGGTACAGTTCATGACCGACAATCGCCGCGCCGTATTTCTCGATCACCGCTCGCTGGACCTGGGCGACCTGGACCTGGGAGCGCTGCACGACAGTTTCAGCCCCCTGCAATTGCATGCCTACACGCTCCCGGAGCAGGTAGCCGAGCGCTTGCAGGGTGCCCAGGTCGCCATCAGCAACAAGGTCGCCCTCACTGCCCAGACCCTCGCCGCCTGCCCTGACCTGCGGTTGATCCTGGTGACGGCGACAGGCACCAACAATGTCGACCTGGAGGCGGCACTGCGCCAAGGCATCACCGTCAGCAATTGCCAGGGCTATGGCACGCCATCGGTGGCCCAGCACACCCTGATGCTGCTGCTCAACCTGGCGACCCGGGTCGCCGACTATCAACAGGCCGTGGCCGCCGGGCGCTGGCAGCAAGCCAAGCAGTTCTGCCTGCTGGACTTCCCGATCATGGAACTGGCGGGCAAGACCCTGGGCCTGCTGGGCCACGGCGAATTGGGTGGCGCCGTCGCTCGCCTGGCCGAGGCCTTCGGCATGCGGGTGGTCCTGGGACAGATTCCGGGACGCCCGGCCCGCGCCGACCGCCTGCCCCTGGATGAACTGCTGCCCCAGGTGGATGCCCTGACCCTGCATTGCCCGCTGAACGAACACACCCGCCACTTCATCGGCGCCCGGGAACTGGCCCTGCTCAAGCCCGGGGCCCTGGTGGTCAACACCGCCCGAGGCGGGCTGATCGATGAACAGGCCCTGGCCGACGCACTGCGCAGCGGTCACCTGGGAGGAGCCGCTACGGACGTCCTGAGCGTCGAGCCACCGGTCAACGGCAACCCCTTGCTGGAAGCCGATATCCCGCGCCTGATCGTTACGCCCCACAATGCCTGGGGCAGCCGCGAGGCACGCCAGCGCATCGTCGGCCAAGTGCTGGAAAATGCCCGGGCCTTCTTCAACGGTGAACCGCTGCGGGTCGTGAATTGATAAACTGCGCCACTTTTTGCCCAGGTGCGGACGATGGACATACGCAGTGAAATACTCCTACGCCAGACTGAGTTGTTCCAGGGCTCACTGTTGCTGGCCGGCCTGAGTGCCGATGATCTGCTCGGCCGCCTACCCGCAGCCCGGGGCTGGTGCTGGCATGCCGGGGACCAGGCCGCGCTGCAGGCGCGCTTCCCGGGACGCAGCCACTTCGGCGTGACCGCGCCAGACGACGCGTTCGACAGCGCGGTGCTGTTCCTGCCCAAGTCCAAGGACCTGGCCCAATACCTGCTCAATGCCCTGGCTTCGCACCTGGCCGGGCGCGAGCTGTACCTGGTTGGGGAAAAACGCAGCGGTGTGGAAAGCGTCGCCAAGCAGCTTGCGGCCTTCGGCAAGCCACGCAAGCTCGACAGCGCCCGGCATTGCCAGTTGTGGCAAGTCACGGTCAGCAATGCCCCCGAACCCGTGGCGCTGGAAAGCCTGGCCCAGGAATACCAACTGCCACTGGCCGAGGGCCCGTTGACAGTCATCAGCCTGCCCGGGGTGTTCAGCCACGGGCGCCTGGATCGGGGCACTGCCCTGCTGTTGCAGCACCTGGACCATCTGCCCCCAGGGCACCTGCTGGACTTCGGCTGCGGCGCTGGCGTACTGGGAGCCACGGTCAAGCGCCGCTACCCGGACAACCAGGTGACCCTGCTGGACGTGGACGCCTTCGCCGCCGCCAGCAGTCGCCTGACCCTGGCTGCCAATGGCCTGGAGGCCGAAGTCCTGACCGGTGACGGCATCGATGCTGCCCCCGGGGAGCTGGACGGCATCCTGACCAATCCGCCGTTCCATACCGGGGTCCATACCGACTACCAGGCCACGGAAAATCTGCTGCGAAAAGCCAGGCAACATCTTAGAAAAGGTGGCGAACTTCGAGTAGTTGCCAACAGCTTCCTGCGCTACCAACCACTGATCGAGGAGCATCTGGGACCTTGCGCGATCAAGGCCGAAGGCGATGGTTTCCGCATTTACCGGGCCAAGCGCGGCTGAGCGTTTTTTTCGCACACAAGGCTTGCCGAAAGGATTTTGCCTAGGCAGAATCCGCTCCGTCCTAGGGGAGTAGTCTCCCACGAGCGCCACGCTCGTCCGGCATGCGTCAACATACTTGGTCCGAAGACCATGGCGCATGCGACCCAAGAGTCCGCACAGACGGACCGCAGGGTTTGACAAGACCTATGACACGCACACCTTACCCGGGGCGGGAAGGCTGTACGTGTCATAGCCGTGTCGACCCGCCCCTTAGGAAAGCCCTGATGCTGGATTCTCTGCTCGTTCCCACCGCAATCGTTGCCTTGGCCGAAATCGGCGACAAGACGCAACTGCTCGCCTTGATTCTCGCTGCACGCTTTCGCAAACCCTGGCCGATCATCGCCGGCATTGTCGCCGCGACCCTGGCCAACCATGCGGCTGCCGGGGCGGTAGGCGCCTGGTTCGGCAGTTTCTTCTCGGACACGACCCTGCACTGGATTCTTGCGGCCAGCTTCGCTGCCACTGCGCTGTGGACACTGGTGCCGGACAAGATGGACGACGATGAAGCCACTACGGCACGCAAGTTCGGCCCGTTCCTCACCACCCTGATCGCCTTCTTCCTGGCCGAGATCGGCGACAAGACCCAAGTCGCCACGGTCATGCTGGCTGCTCAGTATCCAGAGTTGTGGCTGGTGATCATCGGCACCACCCTGGGCATGCTGATCGCCAACGTGCCGGTGGTACTGGCGGGCAACTTCGCCGCGGACAAACTGCCCCTGACCCTGATCCGTCGCCTGGCGGCGTCGGCGTTCTTCATCCTCGCCGCAGTGGCGGTGTACAAGGCCATGCAGAGCAGCGGCTGGGTATAAATGAAAGCGCCGGCCAGGCAACCCCTGCTGCAGGAGCGGCCTTGCCGGCGCAGGCGTCATCCAGGATGACGCCGAGGGATCAGGACTTCTTGGCCTGCTGGTACAGCGGCATCACCTTGGGAATCGCCGCCTGCAACGAAGCGATACGGCTGGTGGACGCCGGGTGGGTGCTCATGAATTCCGGTGGCGCAGAACCGCCGGCGGCCTGGCCCATCTTGTTCCACAGGGTAATGGCCGCGTTCGGGTTGTAGCCGGCGCGAGCTGCCAGCTCCAGGCCGATCAGGTCGGCTTCGTTTTCATTCTCGCGACTGTTAGGTAGGGTCATCAGCAGGTTGACGCCGTTGTCGCCCAGGGCAACTGCCTGCTGGGAAACCCCGAACAGGGTAGCGATCTGCTTGCCGGCACCCAGCGCGTACTGCTTGGACATCGCCTCGCGACCATGCTCACGTAGGGCGTGGGCGATTTCATGCCCCATCACCGCGGCGATTTCATCGTCGGTCAGCTTCAGCTTCTCGATCAGGCCGGAATAGAAAATGATCTTGCCGCCAGGACCGCAGTTGGCGTTGAGTTCGTCGCTCTTGATCAGGTTGACTTCCCACTTCCACTGCGCGCAATCCGGACGGAAGTTCGGGGCCTGGGCAATCAGGCGGTTGGCGATGACCTGCAGGCGCTTGGCGTTGGCGCTGTTCTTGTCCAGCGCGCCCTGGTTGCTGGCCTCGCTCAGGGTCTCCTGGTACGACTGGGCGTACGACTGGTTGACCTCGGCGCTGGACACCATGCTGAACATGGACTGCTTGCGATCCACGCCCACCACGCCGGCGTTGGTGGTGTTGACCGTTTCACAACCACTGAGCAGCACAGCGGCGCCCAGTGCACATACAACCAATGATTTCTTCATGAAAAACGCTCCCTGAAAACATGGCGCGTATCCTAAGGGCGCGCTTGTATCAGCGCCAGATGTAAAACACGCTTTTGGTCGCAATTGAGAGACAGCCCGGCACTGCAGAAAAAAATTCATGCAGGGCCAACGACACGGCAACGTCGAGCTGGCACCTTGCCATTAACGACACGATCAGCTCCCAAACCGTCATTTGTGCAATTGCCGCTAATGGCCAGCGGGGCTGCGGCCGATACAGCACGGCAGACCTCAATTCCTGCGCCCGGAGCCTCTATGAAGTTCAAGTCGATCCAGTTTTCGGTGGCCGCACTGGCCGGAGCCATCGTCCTCAGCGTGGTTGCAGCCCTGGTGCTGTATGCCCTGTTCTCCGGCGCCAGGACTCAGCAAATGGTGCAGGAAAGGACCCAGGCCCAGTTCGAACAAGTCATCGAGCAACGCCTGAGTGGCCTGGCGCAGACCCAGGTCAGCCAGATCCAGCGGGAGCTGGAGGCGCCGCTGCTGATTGCCGGGGGCCTGGTGCGCGTCAACGCCCTGATGGGGAGCCGGGATGCCCAGGGCCAGGCGCAATTGAACCTGAGCCGCGAGCAGATGATTGCCCTGATCAAGGAAAACGTCGCCCAGAACCCGAAGATCCTCGGCGCCTATATAGGCTGGGAAGCCAACGCCATCGACCACAACGACGGGGCCTATGTCGGCACCAGCGTGGTCGGCATCGATGCCGCCACCGGTCGCTTCCTGCCCTGGTGGTTCCGCAACCAGGACTCCAGCCTGGGCCTGGACAAGCTGGCTGACGTCAACGATCGGACCGTACTGTCCACCGGGGTTCGGGCCAGCGAGTACTACCTGTGCTCCAAGGAAAGCCTGAAACCCTGCGTGATCGACCCTGCCCCCTACAAGGTCGGCGACAAGGTGGTGATGCTCGCCTCCTTCATCCAGCCCATCCTGCTCGACGGCAAGTTCCAGGGCATCGTCGGCGCCGACCTGTCAGTGAACTTCATCCAGGACATGCTGGTGGCCGCCAACCAGAAGCTCTACAACGGCGCTGGCGAAATGGCCCTGATCGGCGGCAACACCCGCCTGGTGGCCTACACCAAGGACCCAAGCAAGTTCGGCGAAAAAGTCAGCGATGTGCTCACCAGCGACACGGTTACCAAGCTCTCCGGCCTCAAGCGTGGCGAGGTGACCTACAGCGTCGACCAGGCCAACGGCCATATCGCCCTGTACCTGCCCTTCGGCATCGGCCAGACCGATGCGCACTGGACCCTGATGCTGCAACTGCCCCTGGCTGCGGTGATGGCTGACCTGGACAAGCTGCAGGCCGATCTGGCCGAACAGCGCAAGGCAGACACCTTCGGCATGGCGATGGTCGGACTGGTGATCGCCGGGCTCGGCCTGGTGGTGATCTGGTTGGTGGGCCATGGCATTGCCCGACCACTGCGGCAGATGGTGGCGATGCTCGATGACATTGCCCAGGGTGAAGGCGACCTGACTCGCCGGCTGAGCAGCGACCGCGCCGATGAACTGGGCTCCATCGCCAAGGGCTTCAACACCTTCCTGGCCAAGCTGCAAGCGATGATCAGCCAAGTGGTGACTTCGGTGCAGAGTGTCAGTGACTCCTCGGAGCACACCGCCGACATCGCCATCCGCACCAACCAGGGCGTACACAAACAGATGGTGGAAATCGACCAGGTGGCCACTGCCGTGCACGAGATGACCGCGACCGCCCAGGACGTGGCGCGCAACGCGACCCAGGCGGCACAAGCCGCCGGTCACGCCGACCAGGCCGCCAGCCAGGGCATGCAGATCGTGCGCGATACCTCCAGTGCCATCGGCGCCCTGGCCGAGGAAATCGGTCGTGCGGTCACCGTGGTACAGACCCTGGCCAAGGACAGTGAAAACATCAATGCCATCCTCATTGCCATCCGGGGTATTGCCGAGCAGACCAACCTGCTGGCGCTCAACGCCGCGATCGAGGCCGCCCGGGCCGGCGAGCAGGGACGTGGCTTTGCCGTGGTCGCCGACGAGGTGCGCAACCTGGCGCAGAAGACCCAGCAGGCCACCGAGGAAATCCAGTCGATGATCCAGCAGTTGCAGCAAGGCACCCGGGAAGTGGTGCGGGTCATGGAGGACAGCCAGCACAAGACCGACCAGAGCGTGGAACATGCGGCCAAGGCAGCCCAGGCCCTGGAGACCATCACCCAGGCCGTTTCGGTGATCAACGACATGAACACCCAGATCGCCAGTGCTGCCGAGGAACAGAGCGCAGTGGCCGAGGACATCAACCGCAACGTGATCAATATCGGCCAGGTCGCCAATGAAGTTGCCGGAGGCGCCGACGAGTCCAGCGCCGCCAGTGCCGGCCTGACCAAGCTGGCCGAGCAGCAGCGACGCCTGATCAATCAATTCAAGGTGTGAGTCACCATGGGCCCGGCTGCTGCCGGGCCCATGACGCTGGAGCGATCAAGCAGGGGTCAGGCACTCGGGGCCATTGAGCTTGGGATCGTTGATCAGGTTGGCTAGCACTCGCTCACGCAGGGCAGCGGGAGGACTGGCCAGCAAGGCGTGCAGGGCATGCAAGGGCGTCTCGGGGTCGAGCCAGGCCTCTTGGCCTGCAGCATCGAGAATCAGCGGGCGGCGCAGAGTGGAAGCGGCCTGGGTCACCACCGCAGTACTCAGCCAGACGTGCTCTTGCACCGGGTAGGCTTCCCAGATCGCGGCAAAGAAAATCGACGAGCCCTCCCCTGGCGTCAGCCAGTAAGGACGCTTGCGGCTGCCCCCCCGCCACTCGTAGAAACCATTGGCCGGCAACAGGCAACGGCGCTCGCGAAATGCCTGGCGAAACATCGGCTGCTCGGCCAGGGTCTCCGCCCGGGCATGGGCCGGAGTGCGCGACAGATCGGTCAGCCAGGGTGGCGTCAGCCCCCAGCGGGCGCGGGCCAGGGTACGCTGACCATTCTCAGCACGCTGGATCAGCACCGAGTCATGGGGCGAGATGTTCCACTGGGCCCGCTGATCTGCGGGAAACCCCGGCAAAGCGGCAAACGCGGGATTCCAGCGAAACAGGGCATAACGTCCACACATGGGGTATACGACTCTCGGTAAATCGGGACACGGCCTAACAGACCAATACCCCGGCAAAACTGTCCGGCTCTTCGCAGGGCAAAGGCAAGGCGGCATTGTACGCAGTGATCAACTCCCGTGCCCGTTGCACCTGGTGATTTTCCACCGACAGCGCCAACAAGCCGAACACCGGCAACTCTCCTACACCCCCCAACAGGTCCCCGCCGTGCAGATGGGCCTCGATACCCTCGCTGGCCAACATGCCCCGGAGCAGCTCACCTTCCATCAGATTCTCCGGCTCATAGATACGCTGCATGGAAACCGTCCCCAGGCTCAGTCGTTTTCAGTGTGCACATCGAGCATCCATTCCTGACCATCGGTCTGCAGCGTGAACACGATGGGCCGGCAGCAAACCGGGCAGTCCTCTATATAGGTCTGGTCGCCGGCTGAGAGATCCAGCACCGCCTCCGCCTGTTCGCCGCAATAAGGACATTGATAATGGTCGGTTTCCAGCATCGCGGTCTCCCGAGTGACTTATGCGTATAATCGCCGGTCTATTTGCAGGGCTTTTTATGCTTGAGCTGAGTTTTCAGACCGTGCCCGGCTTTTTTGATCCAAACCTACTTCTTACCCTAGCCGTTTCTAACAAGAGAGCATGATGGGCGAATTCGATGCCATCCGACCTTACCACGACAGCGAAGTACCAGCGGTGCTGGCTCGGCTGATCAGCGACAAGGCATTCCTAGATATCCTCACCCACTTTCGCTTCCCGCGTTTTGCCAATACGTTCGGCTGGCTGCTCAAACCCCTGATCGCCCACCGCCTGCGCCGTGAGTTCGCCGGCGTCACCTCGGTGGCCACCTTGCAGGACAAGGTCGAGTTCTACGTCGACCACACCATCGAACGCGCCACCGACGGCGTGACCTATACCGGCGTCGAGCAGTTCAAGTCCGGTACGGCCTACCTATTCCTGGCCAATCATCGCGATATAGTCATGGACCCGGCCTTCGTCAATTACGCGGTCTACCATGCCGGCCTGCCGACACCTCGTATCGCCATTGGCGACAACCTGCTGCAAAAGCCGTTCGTCAGCGACCTGATGCGCCTGAACAAGAGCTTCATCGTGCATCGCTCCCTCAGCGGCCGTAGGGAAAAGCTCGCGGCTTACCAATTGCTCTCTGCCTACATCAACCACTCGATCCGCAACGACGGCCAGTCGATCTGGATCGCCCAGGCCGAGGGCCGGGCCAAGGATGGCGACGATCGTACCGAGTCGGCGATCCTCAAGATGTTCCACATGAGCCGCAAGGACGAGCCGTTCGGCGAAGTGATCCAGTCGCTGAACCTGACGCCGGTATCCATCAGCTACGAATATGACCCTTGCGACCAGGCCAAGGCCCGGGAGCTGTACATCCGCGCCACCACCGGCAGCTATACCAAGGCCCCGGGAGAGGACGACGTCAGCATCGCCAAGGGCATCACTGGCTACAAGGGCCGGGTCCACGTGAACTTCGCCACGCCGATCCGCGCCCTGTTCGAGGACACCAAGCAGTTGGCCATGGAAATGGACCGGCAGATTCTCGGCGGCTACCGGCTGTTCCCGGTGCACTACCTGGCCTACGCCCAGTGGCAGGACGCCGACCCGGCGTTGCAAGTGCCCAACGCCGCCGAGGTGTTCCCGGCCCAGGAGCTGACCAAGGCAAAAGAAGAATGGCAACGCCGGCTCGAAGCCTGCCCGCCAGAGCATCGCCCCTACCTGGTATTGCAATACGCGACCCCGGTACGCAACCAGTACCGGGTCAAGGCAGGCCTGGCACTGCAGTAGTGCCACGGACAAGCACAACGGCGCCTTTAGGCGCCGTTGTTGTATCCGCAAAGACCATCAGAAGTGGGTGCTGACCCAGGACACCAGCAGGGCCAGCGCCAGGCAGGCAAAGCCGAAGCGATAGAAGAAGCGGTTGATGCGCAAAGTGGCCGGGTCGAGCATCAGCATGGGCTGGTCCACCGCCCGCTGTTCACTCTGGCTGGCAAGGTTGGCCAGGGCACGCAATTCACGGCGGCGAGTGGCATGCAGCAGCCAACTTCCCGGACAGGCGAACAACAGGGCGAAGAGGTTGATCAGCTTGCCAGGATGGGCGTTGAACGTGGACCAGATCAAATGCAGCGACATCATGAACCTCGGAATGGGACCTGTGTTCGGGCTATCGGGAGCACCCGCGGCGCGGATTCTACTCAATCCCCAAATGCTCCCAAGCGCCTTTCCGACCAATAACGAGGCATCCGTCATTTAATTTAAAACGTCATCTTTTCGTCATCTAAACAAGCCAGTCTGTCGCCCCTCGATGACCCACGGAGCTTGTCATGCTGCACGCAGAAAACCAGGACCGCCTCTACCTGATCGCCCCCAGCGAAGAACAGCAAGCGCTGGTCGGAGCCCTGGCCTTCAATGTCCAGGACCGTCATTGGCTGGTGTATTGCGCCCTGGGCGGACATCAGCACGCGGACCTGCCAGAGACCGACCTGCTGACGGGCGTGAGTGTGCTGGACTTCTACGTCGAAGCCGCGTGAGCACTGGCACCAATGCCCATGAAAAAGCCCGACTCCAATGGAGCCGGGCTTTTTCATCGCCTGGGCCAAGGCCGTCAGGCAAGGTCCTTCGATCACAGCGCCAGGGGGCCCATCACTCGCCGAGGATCTGACCGACGGTCGGGTCCTTGAACAGGCGGGTCAAGGCATCGCTGAGCACATCGCCCACCAGCTTGGTATTGGTGTCCTGGTTTGGCGCCATGCCAAAGCGCTGGTCCAGGGATGCGCCATAACGGCCGCTGTAGCGGCGGTTGGCGTTCTGGACGTCGGAGCGGAAAGTCGCGCCGATGGTCGCCTCGGTTACGTAAAGGCCTTCTTTGGGCGACTGGTACTTGAGCTCGGCCAGGGTCACGGTCAGTTGGGGAGCATTGCTACCACCAGTGGTAGGCGTGAAGCCCAGCAAACGCACTGCAGCTTCGGCCTGGGCCTGCAACTTCGGCAGAATCTGCGCGCTTTGTACGGTGATGGCACTGGTTTCCGGGTACAGGCCGCCACGGGTCCCCAGGGTTGGCGATGGGCGGCCGTCGACGACTCTCACCACCACCGGCTGGCCACGGCCGACAGGCGCCAGCTGAGAGGTGAGCTTCGGCTCCGGGCTGAGTTGTTGCGGGCTGTGGGCGCAGCCGACCAGCGACAGGCTGGCCACAGTGATCAAACCGAACAACAGGCGTTGCAACATGCTCATCTCTCCAGGAATCAGGCACAAACAGGCCCGCAGTATAGCGGTGCACAACAGCGGCAAACCAGCATCTGGCGGGACTTAAAGCAAGTCTCAGACAGGTTCTGTACAAGGGGGTTCCTGTAACCTAGCGTTAACCGGCATTACATGATGATGTAACTACTAAACGACATTCTTGTCGTCAACGACACACTAGGTGCTTGGCCATGAAACTCCTCCGCTCGCTGTTCGCGCCACGTCAAGCGTTTCGCAACTTCGCGCTGCTGGATTACCAGGGGCGCTGCCAGGCTTTGCGCCAGAGCCGCGTGCCCCCGGTGGGCGATGGCTGGGTGGAAATAGAAGAAATCCGCCTGAACTGGTTACACCAGCCGTTGCCAGCCAGTGCCTACCTCAGCACGCGTGCCACGACAGCCAGGGTGCAACCGATACTGGCCACCTGACCAAAAGCCGAATAAAAGTCGCAAAATAGGGTCATTTCTGCGCATTTCTTCGTTACAATCTCCCCCCGATTATAAGGACGTCTCCTGATCGGGCCTCGCAACACTGCCAACGCATTGCCTTGGCGCCCCATACTGCCCACAGAGAGCCGCCCACACAGATCGAGTGAAGCTGGCGTGCTTGCTGTCCCATCTTGCAAACCTCCACTTTTCACGAATCTGCAGAGCTGCCCTTGCAAGGACACTGAAGTTTTGCCCGTCGTGCCCGCATCCCTTGAATGCAGGCATCACCGCTCGGGCCAGGTGCCAGGCCGAGGCAGCCCTTTTTTGAGGTTCACGTCTTCAAAAGAGCGTGAAAAAACGGGTTTTCACAACTTCACAAGAGTGTGGCGAGCAAATGAATAGTTTTGCGTCTGAACTGGCACCATTGGCCTCTACAACAGCCCGATTACACAGGACCGAGCCCTCCTCAGATACTTGCGCTTGATGCCTGTCCGCTGACGGATTTGGTTGCACTAACGGATGTCTCGACCATAAGTCGAATTGCCCCGAGGCTCCCCAAGATGCGTTCATATGCACCTTGAGGCCCGGTTGGTAGCGTCCGCAGAAGTTGCAAAGAATTGCGAAGACTCGGACATGGCAATCCTGGCCATGGGTAACCTGGGGCACCACGTGAATCGCCCCATCACTCCTGGCAGCCATGCCGTCAATTTGGTGCTGCAGATTTTGGAGACGCGTTAATGGCGCATAACGAAGCAGTAGACGTCGTATTGGTCGGGGCCGGCATCATGAGTGCCACCCTCGCCGTACTGCTCAAAGAGCTCGACCCCGCAATCAAGTTGGAAGTCGTCGAGCTGATGGACTCGGGTGCCGCGGAGAGTTCCAACCCATGGAACAACGCCGGTACCGGTCACGCTGGCCTTTGTGAGCTGAACTACACGCCACAGGCCGCCGATGGCAGCATCGACATCAAGAAGGCCGTGCATATCAACACCCAGTTCGAGGTGTCGAAGCAGTTCTGGTCCTACCTGACCAAACAAGGCACGTTCGGCTCGTCCAAGTCCTTCATCAGCCCGGTGCCACACCTGAGCTTCGTCCAGGGCGACAAGGGCGTTTCCTTCCTCAAGAAGCGCTTTGAAGTGCTGAGCCAGCACCATGCCTTCGCCGACATGGAATACACCGAGGACAAGGCCAAGATGGCCGAGTGGATGCCGCTGATGATGCCGGGCCGCGCCGCGGACGAAACCATCGCCGCCACCCGCGTGACCAACGGTACGGACGTCAACTTCGGCGCCCTGACCAACCAGTTGCTCAAGCACCTGACCAGCGCTCCGGACACCCAGGTCAAGTACTGCAAGCGCGTGACCGGCCTCAAGCGCAACAAGGCCAACGGCTGGACCGTGAGCATCAAGGACGTCAACAGCGGCAACACCCGCGAAGTCGACGCCAAGTTCGTATTCCTCGGCGCCGGTGGCGCGGCACTGCCGCTGCTGCAAGCGTCGGGTATCGAGGAAAGCAAGGGCTTCGGTGGTTTCCCGGTCAGTGGCCAATGGCTGCGTTGCGATAACCCGGAAGTGGTCAAGCAGCACCAGGCCAAGGTCTATAGCCAGGCCGCCGTTGGTTCGCCACCGATGTCGGTGCCGCACCTGGACACCCGCGTGGTCGACGGCAAGAAATCCCTGTTGTTCGGGCCTTACGCCGGCTTCACCACCAAGTTCCTCAAGCACGGCTCGTTCCTGGACCTGCCGATGTCGGTACGCGCCGGCAACATCGGCCCGATGCTGGCCGTAGCCCGGGACAACATGGACCTGACCAAGTACCTGGTCAGCGAAGTCATGCAGTCCATGGAACAACGCCTGGAATCCCTGCGCCGCTTCTACCCCGAGGCCAAGGCCGAGGACTGGCGCCTGGAAGTCGCGGGACAACGGGTGCAGATCATCAAGAAAGACCCGAAAAAAGGCGGTGTGCTGCAGTTCGGCACCGAGCTGGTCGCAGCCAAGGACGGTTCCCTGGCCGCCCTGCTGGGCGCCTCCCCTGGCGCGTCGGTCACCGTTTCGATCATGCTCGACCTGATCGAGCGCTGCTTCCCGGCCAAAGCCAGTGGTGAATGGGCTGCCAAGCTCAAGGAAATTTTCCCGGCCCGGGAAAAAGCCCTGGAAAGCGACGCGGCCCTGTATCGCAAGATCAACAGCGAGAACAACCTGAGCCTGGAGCTGGTCGCGCCAAGCAAGGAAACCGAAAGCTGCGCCTGATCCAGCAGCCATGAAAAACGCCCCGTCCTGCAAGGAACGGGGCGTTTTTTATTCCCGGTCCTAAAAAACCGGCATCCTGCCAAACGCTAGGATCAGCCGCGGGCCTGGGCGATCAGCTCAATGTAGTCAGCGGCATTGCGTTGGTCCCGGATCAACTCGACGAAGGTCTTGCCCTGCTCGTCCTTGCCATCCAGATCGAGACCTGCCTCGACGAAAAAGCCCAGGAAACGCTCGAAATCGTCGATGCGCAAGCCACGATAGGCCTTGATCAGCTTATGCAGGGACGGCGAGGTCGCGTCGACCGGCTCAAAATCGAGGAACAACTTGATCTGCTCGTCACCGATCTCGTCACCAATCACTTGCTTCTTATCTTTACGCATTGCCGACTCCAGCTCGCAGACATTTCACGGGGCGGGCAGTTTACCCCCAGCCCGCATCCAGCCTCAACGCGGACGCACGCTGCCAGTGTGCAGGTCGGCCCAGATATGGCCATTGGCATAGCTGAGGAACTGGCAATACACGGTGTCGTTACGCAACAGGTCCATCACTGCCCGGTACTGTGCCATGGGGTAGTACAGGGTCAGCGTCTTGCTCTTGGCATCGTATTGCGGCTTTTTCAGGCTCTTGCTTTCGCCGTCGAAACTCACCAGCACCTGGCTGATGGTAGCGCCCTTGTTCAAGGGCTTGCCCTTGAGCCGAAGCCACACCGGCGAGGTCACGGGAATCGGTTGCTGGTTGGATTGGCGCTGGCTACCGATCACCACCGAGTATTCGGTGACTTGCAACAATTGTTGTTGCTCGGGGACAGCATCACGCAGGGTCAGGTCGTCAGGTGGCAGGAACTGCCCGTGCATGGGGGCCGGAGCGGCTGCGAGCGGCAGGCTCAAGCTCAGGAGAAGGGCCGCGCAACTGCGGATCAACAGGCTCATGACAGGCTCCAGACAAGGGCCGAGCACTCTAGCACGGGTTCTGCGCCTCTACACCCACCCCACGCCAGCTCTACGACAGGCCCACAGCACAGAGCTCAGTCGAACTGGGCGAGCATCCAGGCGTGGTACTCGGCCACGCCTTGCTCACCTTCACGAGGCGCCCAACTGGCGTGTTCGCTCTCGCTCAACGGGCGATAAGGCCCGGCCTTGCATTCGAACATCAGGCTATCGGGCGCCAGTGCCACAAGGCCATGGAACACTCCAGCAGGCAGGTCCACCCCTACGCAGTCGCCACCAGCCTCCAGGACACGCTTTTCCCGGATCTGGCCTGCCTCATCGAAGATCAGCACGCCCAGGCGCCCCTTGAGCACTAGCAGTGTCTCGGCCTTGTCAGCGCTCAAGTGCCGATGGGGCGGGATGTAGGTCGAAGGTTGCAGGCCTACCGCCAAGCGATGACAAGGCTCTTCCATGGCATGGAAGTTGTGATGCTGGCGCCCACGAGGATTGGCCGCGGCCTTCTGGGTCAGGTCGCAGAACAACGTTTGATCGAGAAAGCTCGGGCCAGACATGTCTTACATCCCCTTCACGGCGTAGATGCCCGCGGCGTTACGCCAATAGCCCTTGTAGTCCATGCCATAACCAAAGACATAACGGTCGACGCAGGTCAGGCCCATGTAGTCGGCCTTGAGGTCCGGACGGGCCTTGCGATCGTGATCCTTGTCGATCAGTACCGCGGTATGCACGGCACGGGCACCGGCGTGACGGCAGAAGTCGATGATCGCGCTCAAGGTGTGCCCTTCATCAAGAATGTCGTCGATGATCAGCACGTCGCGGTCAATAAAGGAAACTTCTGGCTTGGATTTCCAGAACAGCTCGCCACCGCTGGTTTCGTTGCGATAACGAGTTGCATGCAGGTAGGAGGCTTCCAGGGGAAAGCGCAAGTGGGTCAGCAACTTGCCTGCGAAGATCAGGCCGCCGTTCATCACGCAGAACACCACCGGATTGCGCTCAGCCAGGTCTTCAGTGATTTGTGCACCGATCCGGGCGATGGTCGCCTCGACTTCAGCTTCGGTGTACAGGCAGTCAGCCTCGCGCATGATTTGACGGATATGCTCGAGATCAGCGGACATGGCGCTCTCCAAGGGGTGGCAGTTTCGGAAAAGCGGGCAAAGGTACGCATCCGGCCCGGTCAGATCAAGCGTTTCTGGACTAACGTACTTTATGTCTATAGGACAACAACCCCGGATAGATTAATCTAGGCCGTTTTTTTTGCCCGCCGCCGGAGCCTTTCCCTATGCCTACCCATGAGATCCGCCACCCGCTGATCCGTCATAAACTTGGCCTTATGCGCCGCGCAGACATCAGCACCAAGAACTTTCGCGAGCTCGCTCAGGAAGTCGGTGCCCTACTGACATACGAAGCCACCAAAGACCTGCCCCTGGAAAGTTATGAGATTCCAGGCTGGTGCGGCCCTGTCCAGGTCGAGAAGATCGCTGGCAAGAAGATTACCGTGGTTCCCATCCTGCGCGCCGGCATCGGCATGCTCGAAGGCGTGCTGAGCCTGATCCCAGGCGCCAAGGTCAGCGCCGTCGGCGTGGCCCGCAACGAGGAAACCCTGCAAGCCCATACCTACCTGGAAAAACTGGTACCGGAGATCGATGAGCGCCTGGCGATGATCATCGACCCCATGCTGGCCACCGGCAGCTCCATGGTCGCCACCATCGACCTGCTGAAAAAAGCCGGTTGCCGGGATATCCGTGCCATGGTCCTGGTGGCAGCTCCCGAAGGTATCGCTACGGTCGAGCAGGCTCATCCGGATGTGACGATCTACACCGCCTCCATCGACCAGAAACTCAACGAGCATGGCTACATCATTCCTGGGCTGGGTGATGCCGGCGACAAGATCTTCGGCACCAAGCAGAAGGATTCCTGATCATGCAGGATGAGTTCAACGATCCGCTCTGGCGCCAGGTGCTGTCTGGCGCCCAGATGCTTTTCGTGGCCTTTGGCGCCCTGGTGTTGATGCCGCTGATTACCGGTCTTGATCCCAACGTGGCGCTGTTCACGGCGGGTCTTGGGACTCTGTTGTTCCAACTGGTCACTGGCCGCCAGGTGCCGGTGTTCCTGGCTTCGAGCTTCGCCTTCATTACCCCGATCATTCTCGCCAAGGACAAGTTCGGCCTGGCCGCGACCATGGGCGGCGTCATGGCGGCAGGTTTCGTCTACACCTTTCTCGGGCTGGCGGTGAAGATCAAGGGTACGGGTTTCATCGACCGCCTGCTGCCACCCGTGGTCATCGGCCCGGTGATCATCTCCATCGGCCTGGCCATGGCTCCCATCGCCGCCAACATGGCCATGGGCAAGGCCGGCGACGGCAGCGAGCTGATCCACTACCAGACCGCCATGATGATCTCCATGCCGGCGCTGCTCACCACCCTGGTGGTGGCGGTGTTCGGCAAGGGAATCTTCCGCCTGGTGCCGATCATTTCCGGGGTACTGGTGGGTTTTGCCCTGTCGTTCTACTTCGGCGTGGTGGACACCGCCAAGATCGCTGCTGCGCCTTGGCTGGCCCTGCCGCACTTCACTGCACCGGAGTTCAACTGGCAGGCGATCCTGTTCATTGTTCCGGTAGCCCTGGCGCCAGCCATCGAACACATCGGTGGAGTGATCGCCGTAGGTAGCGTGACCGGTCGCGACTACCTGAAGAAACCCGGCCTGCACCGCACCCTGTTCGGCGACGGCGTCGCCACCACCGCTGCCGGCCTGTTCGGCGGTCCGCCCAACACCACCTACGCCGAAGTGACCGGCGCGGTGATGCTGACCAAGAACTACAACCCGAAGATCATGACCTGGGCTGCGGTGTTCGCCATCACCCTGGCCTTCATCGGCAAGTTCGGTGCACTGCTGCAAAGCATCCCGGTGCCGGTGATGGGCGGGATCCTCTGCCTGTTGTTCGGCTCGATCGCCGCCGTGGGCATGAACACCCTGATCCGCCACAAGATCGATCTTGGCGAGGCACGCAACCTGGTGATCGTCTCCGTGACCCTGGTGTTCGGTATCGGAGGAATGCTGGTAGGTACAGGTACCGGCCAGAATGACGTCGGCCTCAAGGGCATTGCCCTGTGCGCCATCGTCGCCATTGCCTTGAACCTGGTCTTGCCAGGCAACGATAGCTGGAAAAACAACAAGTCCGACGGGCCCATCATCTGAAGCCCAGTCACCGGCTCCCGCAGTAGCTCAGGAGCCGGTGACCGACGCCAGTCTCTATAAGGCCAGCGGTGCCCGGGCGCACAAATTGGCCAACGCCTGCACCCATTGCGGGTCATCGTTCAAGCACGGGATCAGCAGCAGATCCTCTCCTCCGGCCTCACGGAACTGTTCACGTCCGCGATCCCCGATCTCCTCCAGCGTCTCGATGCAATCGGCGACAAAGGCTGGGCACATCACCAGCAGCTTCTTCACACCCTGCTGGGCCAACTCATCCAACCGGGCTTCGGTATAAGGCTCGATCCACTTGGCACGTCCCAAGCGCGACTGGAACGACACCGACCATTGCCCATCGGCCAGGCCCATTTGCTGGGCAAAGGCCTGCGCGGTACGAAAGCACTGCCCGCGATAACAATTGCCGAGCACCTGCGGCGAGGCGTCCCGGCAGCAATCCCCCAGGCCATCCAGGCGGTGTCCTGGGTTGAGCTTCTGCAAGTGTCGCTCCGGCAAGCCGTGGAAACTCAGCAGCACGTGGTCGAATGGCTGTTGCAGATGTGGCTTGACGCTGGTCACCAGGGCGTCGATGTATTCAGGCTGGTCGTAGAACGGCTGCAGCACGCTGAACTGCACATCCAGCTGATGCTCGCGCACCACGCGCCGGGCTTCCTCGACCACAGTGGTCACAGTACTGTCGGCGAATTGTGGGTACAGCGGAGCCAGGGTAATCCTGCGCTGGCCCTGGGCCGCCAGCTTGAGCAGCGCAGATTCGATCGAAGGCTCGCCGTAGCGCATCGCCAACTCCACGGGCCCCTGCTTCCATTGCTCGCTCATCGCTCGCTGCAGGCGTCGGCTGAGCACCACCAACGGCGAACCCTCTTCCCACCAGATGGATTGGTAGGCGTGGGCCGACTGGGCCGGGCGCTTGATCAGGATCAGCGACACCAGCAAGCGTCGTACCGGCCAGGGCAGGTCGATCACATAGGGGTCCATGAGGAACTGATTGAGGTAGCTGCGCACATCCGCCACGGAGGTGGAAGCCGGCGAACCGAGGTTGACCAGGAGCAACGCGTGATCGGTCATGCAATGTCCTATTTCAATGGCGGCGGGATACGTCATCCAGGGCCGCGGGTAAATCAGTGAACTGGAAAGTGAACCCTGCCTCCAGCAAGCGCGCTGGCACGGCGCGCTGGCCGCCTAGTAGCAACAGCGACAACTCGCCCAGCAGCAGGCGCAACACAAAGGCCGGTAGCGGCAACAACGCAGGCCGGTGCAGGACCCGCCCCAGGGCCTTGGCGAACTCACGGTTGCGTGCAGGCTTCGGCACGCAGGCATTATAAGGACCCCGTGCCGCATCCTGATGCATAAGAAAATCAATCAGGGCAATTTGATCATCGATATGAATCCACGGCATCCACTGCCGGCCATTGCCGATCGGGCCACCCAGGCCCAGCTTGAATGGCAGCAACAGGCGTGACAAAAAGCCGCCCTGCGCAGACAGCACCAGGCCGGTGCGCACCAGCACTACGCGCACTCCCATGGACTCGGCACGTTGCGCCGTTTCCTCCCAGGCGATACACAGTTGACTGGCAAAATCTTCGCTGACTGGCGGCGACTCTTCATCCAGCTCACGCTCGCCGCCATCGCCGTACCACCCCACCGCCGACCCTGAAAGCAGTACACGGGGCTTGTGCTCACGGCTGTCGAGCCAGGCCAGCAGGGTTTCGGTAAGGGCAATGCGGCTGGCCCACAACAGCGCCTTGCGCTTGTGAGTCCAGGGACGATCGGCTATGGGCGCGCCGGCCAGGTTGATCACCGCATCCACGGGGAGCTGGTCCAGCTCTTGCAATTCCTTGACTGCCCTTACTTGAGGACCGCACAAAGCGGCCACTTTATCGGGCTGGCGAGTCCATACACTCAACTGATGACCCTGGGCCAGCCAATGGCGACACAGCGCCTGCCCGATCAAACCAGTACCGCCGGTCAGCAATATATGCATGACATCTTCCTCGCGTGGCGTTTTACCCGAATCACTAGTCTATTTTTATAAGCAGGGATCTTTTCAATCGGGCAGGCTGCATTTTAACGATAGACAACCTGCACAACCGATCGCGCCGAAAGCTATACCAAAAAACAATATTGTACAGGTTTTGGCGGCGGCGTAGTCTGTACAGCAAGGTAAACGAGGCCCCTATGACAGTACCCATCGCAATCATTGGTACCGGCATCGCCGGACTCTCCGCCGCCCAGGCACTACGAGATGCCGGGCATATCGTCCACCTCTTCGACAAAAGCCGCGGCAGCGGCGGGCGCATGTCGAGCAAGCGCAGCGATGCCGGCAGCCTGGATCTGGGAGCCCAGTACTTCACCGCCCGCGACCGGCGTTTCGTCACCGAAGTCCAGCGCTGGCAAGCCAAGGGCTGGGTCGCCGAGTGGACACCGCAGCTCTACAACTCCCACGGCGGCCAGCTCAGTCCCTCGCCGGATGAGCAGACCCGCTGGGTCGGCACCCCGCGCATGAGCGCCATCACCCGTGCCCTGATCGGCGACCTCGAAGCCCATTTCGCCTGCCGCATCACCGAAGTCTTCCGCGGCGAACAGCATTGGCACCTGCAGGATGCGGAAGGCTTCACCCATGGCCCTTTCAGCCATGTCGTGATCGCCACCCCGGCCCCGCAGGCCACGGCCCTGCTAGCCGCCGCGCCGAAGCTCGCGGGGGTCGCCGCCGGAGTGAAAATGGACCCCACCTGGGCGGTCGCCCTGGCCTTCGACACCCCTCTGGAAACCTCGATGGAAGGCTGCTTCGTGCAGGACAGTCCGCTGGACTGGCTGGCCCGTAACCGCAGCAAGCCCGGACGCGACAGCCACCTCGATACCTGGGTCCTGCACGCCACCAGCTCCTGGAGCCGGCAGCACATCGACCTCTCGAAAGAAGCCGTGACCGAGCAATTGCACGGTGCCTTCGCCGAGCTGCTGCACAGCGTCATGCCCGCCCCCACCTTCAGCCTGGCCCACCGCTGGCTTTACGCCCGCCCGGCCACCAGCCATGAATGGGGCGCCCTGGCCGATGCCGACCTGGGCCTGTACGTGTGTGGCGACTGGTGCCTGTCCGGCCGGGTCGAAGGCGCCTGGCTGAGTGGCCAGGAGGCCGCACGCCGACTCCACGAGAGCTTGCAGTGAATCGCCTCAACCCGCGCAAACTGCTGCTGTCGAAGTGGACAGCAGCCCACCCGCAACACCGCGAGAAACACTTCCTGGTCACCGAACTGTTCTGCGATGAAGAAGGCACCGTGCTGGATATCGAGCTGCAGGCGGTGCTTACCCGACGCAGCCAGCGCCTGAGCTGGCAAACCCTGCAGGACGACCGCGACTGGCGAATGGGCTGGCAATAACCGGGCGCACTCGGCCCGGGGGCAATACCTATACAAACAATTTGACTTGTACAACTTCAATCCTATGATTGAGACAAGTTGTACAAGATTAATGGTTTTGTACAGGAATGTTCCCCCGGAGGTCGAACCATGTCCACCCAGCCGAAAATCGCCATCAGCGCCTGCCTGATGGGTGCCGAGGTCCGCTACAACGGTGGCCACAAGGAGTCCCGACTGTGCAGCCAGGTACTCAAGGACTACTTCGATTTCCTGCCCCTGTGCCCAGAAGTTGCCATTGGCCTGGGCACCCCACGGGAACCGATCCGCCTGGTGGGCGACCCCGCACAGCCACGGGCCGTGGGCACGCGGGACAGCAGCCGGGATGCCACCCAGGCCCTGGTGGAATACGCCGAACGCATGGCCGTGCAGCTGGACGATATCTGCGGCTACATCTTCATGCAGAGCTCTCCGTCCTGCGGGCTGGAGCGGGTCAAGGTGTACCAGGCCAACGGCATTCCCCATCGCCACGGCGGCCGCGGCGTCTATGCCCAGGCCTTCTGCGCCCGGCACCCGGACCTGCCGGTGGAAGAAGCCGGACGCCTCAACGATCCGGTGCTGCGGGAGAACTTCCTGACCCGGGTCTACGTCTATCGCGACTGGCAGGTACTGCTCAAGCAAGGCCTGACCCGGCGCGCCCTCACCGACTTTCACGCGCGCTGCAAATACCTGCTGATGGCCCATCACCCGGTCCAGTACAAGGCCCTGGGCAACCTGCTGGGCAACATGGGCCAGGGCGACCCGGCACTGATCGGCCCGCGTTACTTCAGCCAGCTGATGACCGCGCTGAGCCGCTGCGCCACCCGCGGAACCCACAGCAATGTGCTGCAGCACATCAGCGGTTACTTCAAGCGAGCCATCAGCGCCGAAGACAAACAGGAAATGCAGCACGTCATCGGTCAGTACCGCCTGGGCATCGTCCCGCTGGTGGTGCCCCTGACCCTGCTCAAGCACCACTTGCGCCAGAACCCCGATCCCTACATTGCCCGACAGTTGTACCTGCAGCCGCACCCCGAAGACCTCAGCCTGCGCAATGCGATCTGAGCCATGAAAGACCTCACCCTAGCGGCTGACGAAAACAGCGCCCCGTACCAGGACCCTCTGGAGGAACGCTGGCTGCCGATCCGCGAAGTAGCGCGCCAGACCGGGGTCAACGCCGTCACCCTGCGAGCCTGGGAGCGGCGCTACGGGCTGATCGTGCCCCGACGCACGCCCAAGGGCCATCGCCTGTACTCCCAGGAACAGGTGCAGCAGATCCTGAACATCCTGACTTGGCTCAATCGCGGGGTTGCGGTGAGCCAGGTCAAGCACCTGCTGACCAACACCGCCAGCTCCAGCTCGGCGGTGGAGAATGACTGGCAGCGCCTGCGCCAGACCCTGGTCCAGGCTATAAGCCAACTGGCGGAACGCAAGGTGGACGACACCTTCAACCAGGCCATGGCGCTGTATCCGCCGCGGACCCTGTGCGAGCACCTGCTGATGCCGCTGCTGGCGGAACTGGAGCAGCGCTGGCAGGGCCAGTTCGGCAGCCAGATGGAACAGGTGTTCTTCTACACCTGGCTGCGCAGCAAGCTCGGCGCACGGATCTACCACAACAACCGCCAGGTGCAGGGCGCGCCGCTGTTGCTGGTCAACCAGTCGGACCGGCCCCTGGAACCCCATCTGTGGCTCACTGCCTGGCTGGCCAGCAGCGCCGATTGCCCGGTAGAGGTCTTCGACTGGCCCCTGCCAGGTGGCGAACTGGCCCTGGCCACCGAGCGCCTGCAGGCCCGGGGCCTGCTGCTGTACTCCAGCAAGGCGCTCAACCCCGCCCAACTGCCACGGCTGCTGAATGGCATTGCCTGCAAAAAATTCATCGCCGGACCCGCGGTGTGCATCCACCCCGCCGAGTGGTCCGTATGTATCACTGAAATCGCCGATCTGCACCTGGCCCAAGACCCGATCGCGGCCTGCCAGGCACTGCTCGAGCGAGGACTTTTCTGATCCGGAAACCGACATGCAATTGATCTGGCTGCGCAGCGACCTGCGCCTACACGACAACACCGCCCTGAGCGCCGCCGCCCAGCGGGGCCCGACCGTGGCGGTGTACCTTTTGAGCCCGGAGCAGTGGCAGGCCCATGATGATGCGCCCTGCAAGATCGATTTCTGGCTGCGCAACCTGCAATCGCTGAGTACCGCCCTGGGCCAGCTGAACATCCCCCTGCTGGTTCGCAGCGCCGCCACCTGGGACCAGGCGCCCCAGGTCCTGCTGGATCTGTGCCGGCAACTGCAGATACGCATGCTGCACTTCAACCAGGAATACGGCGTCCACGAAAACCGTCGCGATGAAGCGGTGACAAGGGTTCTGGAGAAGGCCGGTATCAGCGTCCAAGGCCACTTCGATCAACTGCTGTTCAAACCCGGCAGCGTGTTGACCAAGAGCGGCGGCTACTTCCAGGTCTTCAGCCAGTTCCGCAAAGTCTGCTACCACCGCCTGCACACCGCGCTGCCCGCGCTGGTGAGCGCGCCCAGGGCGCAGATACCGCTGCCGATCAATGCCGATCCGCTGCCAGATCAGGTCGACGGCTTCCCCACCCCGGGCCCGAGCTTGCGCGAACTGTGGCCAGCCGGCGAAGACGAGGCGCAAGCGCGACTGGAGCGGTTCGCCGATGAACAGATCCACTATTACCAGGGCGAGCGCGACTTTCCGGCCAAGCCCGGCACCAGCCAGCTGTCGCCCTACCTCGCCGCCGGCGTGATCTCGCCCCGCCAATGCCTGCACGCCGCCTTGCTCAGCAACCAGGGCGAGTTCGAAAGCGGCAACCCCGGGGCCGTCACCTGGATCAACGAGCTGCTGTGGCGCGACTTCTACAAGCACATCCTGGCGGGCTACCCACGGGTGTCCCGGCACCGCGCCTTCCGACCGGAAACCGAAGCCGTGAAATGGCGCGACGCTCCCGAGGAACTGGCGGCCTGGCAAGAAGCCCGCACCGGCCTGCCGATCATCGATGCCGCCATGCGCCAGTTGCTGGAGACCGGCTGGATGCACAACCGCCTGCGCATGGTGGTGGCGATGTTCCTGACCAAGAACTTGTTGATCGATTGGCGCGAAGGCGAGCGTTTCTTCATGCGGCACCTGATCGACGGCGACCTGGCGGCCAACAACGGCGGCTGGCAGTGGAGCGCCTCCACCGGCACCGATGCCGCACCCTACTTCCGCATCTTCAACCCGGTGAGCCAATCGCAGAAATTCGACAGCGAGGGGCGCTTCATCAAGCACTGGCTGCCACAACTGGCCGGGCTGAACAAAAAAGATATCCACAACCCGGCGACCCTGGGCGGGCTGTTCGGCGTCGCCGACTACCCGGCGCCGATGGTAGATCTGTCACGGTCCCGGGAACGGGCCCTGGCGGCGTTCAAGGCACTGCCCTCGCGGCTGGATGCAGGCCATGAGTGACTTCCTCGACCACTTCGCCCGGGAATTCGCCACCCTGGACGCCCACAACCTCGATCGCCTGGGCCAGCTCTACAGCGATGACATCCAGTTCACCGACCCTCTGCACGAGGTTCATGGACTGGCCCCTTTGCGCGACTACTTCGCCCAGCTGTACGCCAACGCCCGCGAACTGCGCTTCGACTTCCACGGCAGCGACCAGTGCGCCGAAGGCCAGGGCTACCTGCGCTGGACCATGAGCTACCACCACCCGCGCCTCAATGGCGGCGGCCTGATCCAGGTGGCCGGCTGTTCACACCTGCAATGGCGTGACGCCCGGGTCTATCGCCACCGCGACTATTTCGACGCGGGAGCCCTGCTCTACGAACACCTGCCACTGATCGGGACAGTGATCGCCTGGTTGAAAAGGAGGCTCGGATGAACCCGGCCATGCCAAGGCGGATCTGGCTCACCGGCGCCAGCAGCGGCATCGGCGCAGCGCTGGCCGAAGAGCTGCTCGGAGCCGGTGCCCAGGTGGCGCTCAGCGCCCGCTCGCGCGAGCCGCTGGAGGCCCTGGCCCAGCGCTACCCGGGCCGGGTGCTGGTGGTGCCGGGCGACCTTGGCGACGCCTTGCAGGTGCGCGAAATCGGCAAGCGCATCGCCCAGGCCTGGGGTGCCCTGGACAGCGTGATCCTCAATGCCGGGACCTGCGAGTACATCGAGGTGCAGCAATTCGACTCAGCGCTGATCGAGCGGGTACTGAATACCAACCTGCTGGCCGCCGGCTACTGCATCGAAGCCGCACTGCCGTTGTTGCGCGCCGGCAATCACCCGCACCTGGTGGGTGTGGCCAGCTCGGTGACCTATCTGGCGCTGCCCCGGGCCGGTGCCTACGGCGCCTCCAAGGCGGCGCTGCGCTATCTGCTGCAGTCCCTGCGCATCGACCTGGCTGCCGAAGGCATCGACGTGACCCTGGTCAGCCCGGGCTTTGTCGACACGCCGCTGACCGCACGCAACGATTTCACCATGCCCATGCGCTGGAGCGCCCGGAAGGCCGCTCGGCATATCCACAAGCGCCTGCCCCGCCGGGATCTGGAGATTGCGTTCCCCGCCCCGTTCATCTTCGCGCTCAAGCTGCTTTCCTGGCTGCCCGGCCGCCTGCAACTGGCCCTCGCCAAACGCCTGGCCCGCGCGGGGAATGCCCCATGAAAATCGCCATCATCGGCAGCGGCATCGCCGGCCTGACCTGCGCCTACCTCCTGAACCGTCGTCATGACCTCCAGGTCTACGAGGCTGGCAGCTGGATCGGCGGTCACACCCATACCGTGCAGGTCAGCCTCAACGGCGAGACCCAAGCCGTGGACACCGGTTTCATCGTCTTCAACGACTGGACCTACCCCCATTTCATCCGGCTGCTGGGGCAGATCGGCGTCAAATTCAAAGCCACCGAAATGAGCTTCTCGGTGTGCGATCCGGCCACGGGCCTGGAGTACAACGGCAACAACCTCAACAGTCTGTTCGCCCAGCGGCGCAACCTGCTGTCGCCGGGGTTCTGGGGCATGCTGCGGGACATCCTGCGCTTCAACCAACACGCACTGCTCGACCTGCAAAACCAGCGGATCACGGCCTCGACCACCCTCGGTGACTACCTGAAGAGCCAGGGCTACGGCGAGCGCTTCATCCAGCACTACATCGTGCCCATGGGCTCGGCGATCTGGTCGATGTCACAGGGGCAGATGCTCGATTTCCCCCTGCAGTTCTTTGTTCGTTTCTTCAAGAACCACGGCTTGCTGTCGGTGAACAACCGCCCCCAGTGGTACGTGATCGAAGGCGGCTCAAGCCGCTACATCGAACCACTGACGGCCTCGTTTCACGAGCGCATCCGCCTGGGCTGCCCGGTGCAAAGGGTCGAGCGCGACGAACTCGGCGTGGTGATCCACAGTGCCGCTGGCAGCGAGCGCTTCGACAAGGTGGTGTTCGCCTGCCACAGCGACCAGGCCCTGCGGCTGCTGGCCAGCCCGAGCCGCGCCGAACAGGACATCCTCCAGGCGCTGCCCTTCGCCGACAACGACGTGGTGCTGCACACCGATACCCGACTGCTGCCGCGCCGCCGCCTGGCCTGGGCCAGTTGGAACTATCGCCTCGACGCCAGCGCCGAGAAGGCCGCCGCCGTGACCTACGACATGAACATTCTCCAGGGCCTGCAGAGCAGTACCACCTTCTGCGTCAGCCTCAACCAGAGCGCGGCCATCGATCCATCGAAAGTTCTCGCCCGCTACACCTATGCCCATCCGCAATACAGCCTGGGGGCGGTGGCCGCGCAAGCGCGCTGGAGCGAACTGCAAGGCGCCCGCCACAGCTTCTACTGCGGTGCCTACTGGGCCAACGGTTTCCATGAGGATGGCGTGGTCAGTGCCCTGCGGGTGGCCCAGGCCTTCGGGGAGCAACTGTGAACAGCGCCCTGTACAGCGGCTGGATCAGCCACCGGCGCTTCGCCCCTAAGTGCCACGCCTTCCGCTACCGGATCGGCTTGCTGTACCTGGACCTGGAGGAACAGGACGCGGTGCTGGGCCTCTCGCCCCTGGCTGGCCGGAGCCGCTTCGCGCCCTTTGCCTTTCGTCAAGGCGACTACCTACCGGCCTTCACCAGCCGGGGCATGGACCTGATAGACGCCGTACGCCAGCAGGTGGCCGCGGCCACCGGCCATGCACCGAGCGGCAAAATATGCCTGCTGACCCAGGTGCGCAGCTGGGGCCTGGCCTTCAACCCGGTGAGCTTCTTCTACTGCTACGAGGCCGATGGGCAACTGGCGGCGATTCTCTGCGAGGTCAGCAACACCCCCTGGCGCGAGCGCTATCACTATGTGCTGCCGGCCAGCCCGCCCAACGCACAGTCCCCGGAGTACCAGCATTTCGCCGTGGCCAAGGCCTTTCACGTGTCGCCATTCCTGCCCCGGGATCTGGAGTACCGCATGAGTTTCAGTCCTCCGGCCGAGCGTCTCGGCGTGCACATGGCCGACTGGCAGGGTGAGCTCAAGTTGTTCGACGCCACGCTCAACCTGCAACGCCAGGCCCTGGATCGCCGCAGCCTGCACCAATATCTGCGGCGCTTTCCGTGGATGACCGCCAAGACTTGCCTGGCGATCTACTGGCAGGCCTTGCTCCTGGCTGCCAAGGGCCTGCGCTTTTTTCCCCATCAGGCCGCCGTTGGCGCCTTTCGCACAGCCACCGTACCCCCCAAGGATCGCCGCCATGAAATCCTCTAGCGTCTCGGCCAAAACCACTCTGTTCGGCACTCACGGCCTCACCGCCAACCTGTTGCGCCGTGGCGTGCTGCGGCAACTGGCGCAACTTCGGCACGGCCAGTTGGTGGTCTACGAAGATGGCGAGCGACGGGTGTTCGGCAGCAGCGGAGGCGCCCTGCAGGGAGAAATCCACGTCCATGACAGCAGCGTCTGGGGCTTGGTGGCCAGCAGCGGCTCCATCGGTGCCGGCGAAGCCTTCATCCATGGCTACTGGAGCACCCCGGACCTGACAGCGGTCATCCGCGTGTTCGTCAGCAACCTGGAAGTGCTGGACGCCATGGAAGGCGGCCTGGCCAGGCTCGGCCGGCCGCTGGTTCGCGGCCTGCACTGGCTCAACCGCAACACCCGCAAGGGTTCGCAGAAAAACATCGCCGCCCACTACGACCTGGGCAATGAGCTGTTCGAGCAGTTCCTCGATCCCACCATGATGTATTCCGCCGCGCAGTTTCGCAGTGCCGAGGACAGCCTGGAGCAGGCCCAGTTGAACAAGCTGCAGCGCATCTGCCAGAAGCTGGCGCTCACTCCCGAGGACCACCTGCTGGAAATCGGCACCGGCTGGGGCAGCATGGCCCTGTATGCCGCGCAGCACTATGGCTGCCGGGTCACCACCACGACCCTGTCCAGGGAACAGTTCGCCTACACCCGGCAGCGGATCGACGCCGCCGGCTTGCAGGACCGGGTGACCCTGCTGCTGGAGGATTACCGCGACCTGCGCGGCCAGTACGACAAGCTGGTGTCGATCGAAATGATCGAAGCCGTGGGCCACCGCTTCCTGCCCACTTACTTCAAGCAATGCGCACGCTTGCTCAAGAGCAACGGCCTGATGCTGCTGCAGGCCATCACCATTCGCGACCAGCGCTACGAGCAGGCGAAGAACGGCGTGGACTTCATCCAGCGCTACATCTTCCCCGGCGGCGCCCTGCCCTGCGTGCAGAAAATGCTCGAGGTGGTCAGTCGCGACACCGACATGAACCTGCTGCACATGGAAGACTTCGGCCTGCACTACGCCCGGACCCTGCGCCTGTGGCACGAGAACTTCCGCCGCGCCCACGGCCGCCTGGGCGAACTGGGCTACGACCCCTATTTCCTGCGGCTCTGGGAGTTCTACCTGTGCTACTGCGAAGGCGGCTTCCTGGAACGCGCCATCGGCACCGCGCAACTGCTGCTGGCCAAACCCGCTGCGGCGCCACAACCCCTGCTAGGGCGCCTCGATGCCTAGGCAACTGCTCAATGCCCTGTTGTTCCAGCTGGGCTGGTTCACCTGCGTGCTCAGTGGCGACAGCCTGTGGCTATTGCTTGGAGTGGTGATCGTACTGGCGCACTTTCGCTGGGTCGGCCGCTGGGGCGACGAAGGCTCGATGATGCTCGGCATTGCCCTGATCGGCATCACCCTGGACAGCTTCCTGAATTGGCTGGGGGTGTTTCAGTTCCAGCAAGTCAGTCTATTGATTCCCTTCTGGCTGATGCTGCTCTGGGTCCTTCTGGCCAGCACCTTGCGCCACGGCCTGGCCTGGAGTGCCCGCCCCTGGTGGCGGGCCTGCCTGCTGGGAGCGCTGGCAGGTCCGCTGTCCTACTACTCAGGGGGGCGCCTGGCCGGCGTGAGTTTTCCCTACGGAACAGGGCCAACCCTGGTCGGGCTGGGAGTGCTCTGGGCCCTGCTGCTGCCACTGCTGCACGTGTTGGCACGAGCGACCCCCGAGGCTCCACCACTGGCCACCGAAGGCTGAGCGTTGGTCAGGGCTTTCACACAGCCAGGCCCCACTGCCTTACACTGCGCGCCTATGACCACCATCCCCGTTACCCCCATCGCCGAACCCGCCATCAGTTGCTCGACCTGCGCCGCCTGCTGCTGCCAGCTGGAAGTGATGCTGATCACCGATACCGGGGTGCCCGAGCGCTTTATCGATACCGACGACTGGGGAGGCGAGGTGATGCGCCGCCTGGATGATGGCTGGTGCGCGGCGCTGGATCGCGACAGCATGCGTTGCACGATCTATGAGCTGCGCCCGCTGATCTGCCGCGAATTCGAATTGGGCGAGGCCGATTGCCTGAGCGAACGCCGGGGTATCGCCACGGCGTATCGCTGAGCCTTGGTCAGAGCGGCATGGTGTAGTGCAGGGCGTAGCTCTCGACCCCGTCGTTGGGGGAGCGCAAGCCAGCGTTGGAGTAATGCGTGGCGCGAATGCCGACCTCATGGCCCCCGGCAAAGCGCAGGCCAAAGCCGATGCGATCCTCGAACTGGAAGGCCGAGCCCAGCTTGTTGTCTTCCACTTGGGTATGAGCGAAGGCCGCTATGCCAATTCCCGCCTCGACGTAGGGTTTGACGCTGCCTGCTGCGAACTCGTAGACCAGCACCGGGGAGAACGACAGGCTATGGTTGCTCGACTTCTTGTCACCATTCCAATAGGTGTAGGCGCCGCTCCAGTAGCCGGTCAGGCGACCGACATCGCTTTGCAGCCAGCTCTTGTCCCAATCCAATTGCATGCCTAGCCGATAGGTTTGCGTCGAGTCCCCGGTCTGTCCTACGGAGAATTCGACCCCCGCCGCCTGTGCGGAAACACTTTGCCCCAACAACGCAGCCGCAAGCGCGGCCAGACAAAACACTCGCTTCATCAGGAACATCCTTTTTGAATGATTTTGAACGTTTTTATACAACCTGTGTAGACAGGCTATAGAAGTCCGCGCCGAGCCAGAAGTTCAGCGCAAACGATAGGGTTTCACGTTTTTTTCACAAATCGAAAGGATGCACACTAACGGATTTTTGCCACAGGATGGGCAGCACTTGGGCAAAGTGCGGCACATTGCCGCTCGTCCAGAACCGGGTTTCGCCGGCTGGCCCTTGCGCGCGCAGGCCCGCTTCGTCCAGCAGGCGCTGGAGCTGACGCGCTACCGCGGCCCCGGTATCGATCAGGCTGATGTGTTGCCCCAGCATCCGCACCAGCACCGGCTTGAGAAAGGGATAGTGGGTGCACCCCAGGATGATGGTGTCGCAACCGGCCGCTAGCAGCGGCTCGACATACCCCTGCAACAACTGGCACAGGGCATCGCTGTGCAGGTCCCCATTCTCGATCATCTCCACCAACCCTGGGCAAGGTTGAGTGACGACTTTTACATCGGCGGCAAAACGATCGAGCAAGGCGGCGAACTTGGCACTTTGCAAAGTCCCGGTAGTTGCCAGGACCCCGACCACGCCACTGCGGGTTGCCGCCGCAGCGGGCTTGACTGCAGGCTCCATGCCGACGATGGGCCAGTCGGGAAAATCCCGGCGCAACTCGGCTACCGCCGCCACGGTGGCGGTATTGCAGGCCAGCACCAGGGCCTTGGCACCCTGCTCGCGGAAGAAGCGCGCCATCAGCGTGCAACGCTGGCGGATGAACTCGGGGGTTTTCTCGCCGTAGGGGATGTACCCACAGTCGCCTAAATACAGCAGAGATTCATTGGGCAGCAGGCGCTGGATCTCCGCCAGGACGGAGAGGCCACCCACGCCGGAATCGAAGACCGCAACCGGCGCCTCACTCATGCAGGCCACCGCACACCTTGCAGCCTGGATCGCGCTTGACCCGCAGCTCGCGAAAGCGTGTGCCCAGTGCGTCGATCAGCAGCAGCCGCCCCACCAGTGGCTCGCCAAAACCAGCCAGCAACTTCAAGGCTTCCAGCGCTTGCAGGCTGCCCACCAGCCCCACCAGCGGCCCCAGGACCCCGGCCTCGCTACAGGTCAGCTCGGCCTCACTGCCGTGCCCATACAGGCAGTGGTAGCAAGGACTCTCCGGACGCCGCGGGTCGAACACCGACAATTGCCCTTCCAGGCGAATCGCCGCGCCACTGACCAGGGGCTTGCCGGCCGCCACGCAAGCGGCATTCACGGCTTCACGGGTGCTGAAGTTGTCACAGCAGTCCAGTACCAGGTCAACATCGGCCACTGCCGCAGCCAGGGTGTCCTCATCCAGCGCCAACGGGTGACGTACCAGGCGAATGTCCGGGTTGAGGGCCGTGAGACGGCTGATGGCCGAATCCACCTTGAGCGCTCCGACAGTGGTGCTGTCGTGAATGATCTGGCGCTGCAAGTTGGTCATGTCCACGGTATCGAAATCCGCCAGATGCAACTCGCCAACGCCCGCCGCTGCCAGGTAGAGCGCCACTGGAGCCCCCAGGCCACCGAGACCGACGATCAATACGCGGCTTTGCTTGAGACGCAACTGACCGTCGATATCCACCTGCTGCAACAGGATCTGGCGGCTATAGCGCAACAGCTCCTGGTCGGTCAGCACGGCAGGCATCCCAGGCTGATGCGCTCATGGCCACCCAGGTCGACCCGGCTGTGAACGTCGATGAACCCTCGGGCGCCGAGCAACTCACGCACCGCCGGCGCCTGGTCGTAGCCATGCTCGAGCACCAGCCGGCCGCCGGCCACCAGGTGCTCGGGAGCCTGGGCCACGATCAGGCGCAGATCGTCCAGGCCATCCTTGCCCGCCACCAGGGCACTCTCCGGCTCGAAACGCACATCGCCAGCGATCAGGTGCGGGTCTGCCTCGGCAATATACGGAGGGTTGCTGACAATCAGCTCGAAACGCTGCCCATCGATGGAGTCGAACCAGTGGCTGCTGAGCACCGTCACATTGTTCAGGTGCAGGCGCTGGCGATTGCGTTCGGCCAGGGCTACGGCCTCCAGCACTCGATCCACGGCCGTGACCTTCCAGGCCGGGCGCTCGCTGGCCAGGGCCAGGGCAATGGCACCGCTGCCGGTCCCCAGGTCCAGGACCCGGGCCGGGCTTGCCGGCAGCAGTTGCAATGCGGTTTCCACCAACAGTTCGGTATCAGGACGTGGGATCAGGGTATGGGGCGCGACTTCCAGGTCGAGGTTCCAGAAACCCTGCTGGCCAAGAATATAGGCCACGGGCTCACCGGAGCGGCGCCGCTGCAGGTACTCGGCGAACAGCAGGGCGGCTTCGCTGGGCACGATGCGTTCGGGCCAGGTGTGAAGAAAGCTGCGGGACTTGCCCAGGGCCGCGGCCAGGAGCAGTTCGGCATCCAGTCGCGACGTGGGTGAATCCGGCAATTGCGCGGCGCGCAGCAAGCTGGCGATGATGGTCATTTACTCACCCAACGCCGCGAGTTGATCGGCCTGGTACTCGGCCAGCAACGGCTCGATCACCGCCTCCACCCCCCCGGCGATGATTTCATCCAGGGAGTACAGGGTCAGGTTGACCCGGTGGTCGGTAACACGGCCCTGTGGGAAGTTGTAGGTACGGATACGCTCGGAGCGGTCGCCCGAACCCACCAGCAGCTTGCGCTCGCTGGCAATGGCACTGGCCGCAGCACTGGCCTGCTGGTCGTTGAGCTTGGCCGACAGCCAGGCCAGGGCGCGCGCGCGGTTCTTGTGCTGGGAGCGCTCTTCCTGGCACTCCACCACGATCCCCGATGGAATGTGGGTAATACGGATGGCCGAGTCGGTCTTGTTCACGTGCTGGCCACCCGCGCCGGAGGAGCGATAGGTATCGATGCGCAGGTCGGCCGGATTGATTTCGATGGCTTCCTGTTCATCCGGCTCCGGCAGCACGGCCACGGTGCAGGCGGAGGTATGGATGCGGCCCTGGGATTCGGTGGCGGGCACTCGCTGCACGCGATGCGCTCCAGACTCGAATTTCAACTTGCCGTAGACATTCTCACCCTCGACCCGAGCGATGATTTCCTTGTAGCCGCCATGCTCGCCTTCGTTTTCCGAGAGAATCTCCAGGCGCCAGCCACGCCGCTCGGCATAACGCGAATACATGCGGAACAAGTCGCCGGAAAAGATCGCGGCTTCGTCGCCACCGGTACCGGCGCGAATTTCCAGGAACACGTTGCGCCCATCGTTGGGGTCCTTGGGCAGCAACATGCGTTGCAGGTTGCTCTCCAGTTCGACCAGTTGGTCCTTGGCCTCGCGGACTTCCTCGACGGCCATCTCCCGCAGGTCCGGATCGTTGTCCTTGAGCAGCGCCTGGGCGCCCTCCAGGTCGGCCTGGACCTTGAGCACCTGTTTGTAGGCGGCCACGATCGGCTCGACCTCCGCATACTCCTTGGAGTAGGCACGGAACTTGGCCTGATCGGAAATGACCTCGGCATCGCCAAGCAGGGCGGTCAGTTCCTCGAAACGGTCCTGGAGAATATCCAGCTTACTGAGCAGTGACGCTTTCATTACGGGGTTTTATCCGAAGAGCCCTCACCGAGGGCAAACAGTTCTTGGGCCATGGCCAGCGCATCGAGGCGGCCTTCGGCAGATAGCTTTTTCAACTGCACGCTCGGCGCGTGCAGCAGTTTATTGGTCAGGCCGCGGGCTAGCTGGGCCAACACGTCCTCGGCGCTGCTGCCATTGTTCAGCATGCGCAGGGCCTTTTGCAGTTCTTCGTCGCGCAGGCGCTCGCTCTGTTGACGATAGGCCTTGAGCACGTCCACCGCCGCCAGCTCGCGCAGGCGCACCATGAAATCCTCGGCGCCGATGTTCACCAGCTCTTCGGCAGCCAGTGCCGCACCCTGGCGGCTCTTGAGGTTTTCGGCGACGACTTCGTGGAGATCATCGACGGTATAGAGGTAAACGTCGTCCAACTCGCCGACTTCTGGCTCGATGTCACGAGGAACGGCGATGTCCACCATGAAGATGGGCTTGTGCTTGCGCAGCTTCAAGGCGCTTTCCACCGCGCCCTTGCCAAGAATCGGCAATTGGCTGGCGGTGGAACTGATGACGATATCGCTGTGCACCAGTTCCTGGGGAATGTCCGAGAGCAGCACCGCGTGGGCGCCGAACTGTTCCGCCAATTGGCTGGCGCGTTCAAGGGTCCGGTTGGCTACCACGATTCGCTTGACGCCCAGCTCGTGCAAGTGACGAGCCACCAGCGTGATGGTCTCGCCGGCACCGATCAGCAGGGCCTGGCTGCGCTGCAGGTCGCTGAAGATCTGCTTGGCCAGGCTGACGGCGGCAAAGGCCACGGACACCGGGTTCTCGCCGATGGCCGTGTCGGTACGCACCTGCTTGGCGGCGCTGAAGGTCGCCTGGAACAAGCGGCCCAACAACGGTCCGACAGTCCCGGCCTCGCGGGCCACGGCATAGGCCGACTTCATCTGGCCGAGAATCTGCGGCTCGCCCAGCACCAGTGAGTCCAGGCCCGAAGCCACGCGCATCATGTGACGAACTGCCGCATCATCCTCATGCACATAAGCACTGGCGCGTAGTTCGTCTAGGCTCAGCTGGTGATATTCCGCCAGCCAGCGCAACACGACATCCGCCGAAAGATGATCCTGTTCTATATACAACTCGCTGCGGTTGCAGGTGGAGAGGATCGCAGCTTCGCGGCTGTCGGTGAGTCGGCAGAGCTGCTGCAAGGCCTCAACCAACTGCTCAGGAGTAAAGGCCACGCGCTCGCGGACGTCTACGGAAGCAGTCTTGTGGTTAATACCAAGTGCAAGGAAGGCCATTCAAGGTCGCTGATGATGTCGAGAAGCCGGCAATTGTCCTACTTCGACAGACTCAGAACAACTACCGCCGGCTATTGTCCTAATAGACTGCCTCTGTTCTGGCATCCCGTTGAGTCTCGGTTATGTTTGGCCGAAGGCTTGTGTCATGATGATCCGACCGCAGGTTAGTCGCCCTCTTCCTATATGAATAGATCTTCCGCGTTGCTCCTCGCCCTTGTCTTCCTCAGTGGGTGCCATGCCCTGGGCCCCGTCTCATCGGATGCTACATCGCCGGTGGAAGACAGCACTCCAGCCCCTGAAAAGCCCAAGGTTTACTCCTCGTTCAGTGAAGACACCATCTTCAGCCTGTTGAGCGCTGAACTGGCAGGCCAGCGCAATCGCTTCGACATTGCCCTGGACAACTACGTGACCCAGGCCATCAACACCCAGGACCCGGGCATCTCTGAACGGGCATTTCGCATTGCCGAATACCTGGGAGCCGACCAGGCAGCCCTGGATACCTCGCTGATCTGGGCCAAGAACGCCCCCGACGACCTCGAGGCACAACGCGCGGCCGCTATCCAGCTGGCCCGCGCCGGGCGTTACGACGACTCCATGCTCTATATGGAGAAAGTCCTGCAAGGCAAAGGCGACACCCACTTCGACTTCCTGGCCCTGTCGGCCGCCGATACCGATCAGGAAACCCGCGACGGCCTGATGAAGGGGTTCGACCGCCTGCTACAGAAACACCCGCACAACAGCCAGCTGATTTTCGGCAAGGCCTTGCTGATGCAACAGAATGGCGACGACAAGGAGGCCCTGGCCCTCCTGGAGCAGAATCCGCCAGAAGACGGCGAGATCGCGCCGTTGCTGCTGCGCGCGCGCCTTCTGCAAGGCTTGAACCGCAGCAAGGAAGCCCTGCCCCTGCTGGAAAAGAGCATTCGCAAGTACCCGGATGACAAGCGCCTGCGCCTGACCTACGCCCGCATGCTGGTGGAACAGGACCGCATGGAGGATGCCAAGACCCAGTTCTCGAGCCTGGTCCAGCAGTACCCGGAAGATGACGAACTGCGCTACTCCCTGGCCCTGGTATGCCTGGAAGCCAAGGCCTGGGATGAGGCCAAGGGTTACCTTGAAGACCTGATCGCCCGGGAAAGCCACGAGGATTCTGCACACCTGAACCTGGGGCGCATCGCCGAAGAGCGCAATGACCCGCAAGGAGCGTTGATCGAGTACGGACAGGTCGGCCCGGGTAACGACTACCTGCCAGCACAACTGCGCCAAGCCGACATCCTGATGAACAATGGCCGCACCGACGAAGCGCAGAAGCGCCTGGCAGCCGCCCGGGACACGCAACCTGACTACGCCATCCAGCTGTACCTGATCGAAGTCGAGACGCTGTCGACCAACAACCGCGGGGACAGCGCCTGGAAGATGATCCAACAGGCCCTGCAGCAGTATCCCGATGACGTCAACCTGCTCTATACCCGAGCCATGCAAGCGGAAAAACGCAATGACCTGGCCCAGTTGGAAAAGGACCTGCGCCTGATCATCCAGCGTGAACCAGACAACGCCATGGCATTGAACGCCTTGGGCTACACCTTGTCCGACCGGACAACCCGCTATGCCGAGGCCAAGGCCCTGATCGAACAAGCCCACCAGCTGACGCCGGATGATCCGGCGGTACTCGATAGCCTGGGCTGGGTGAACTTTCGCATGGGCAACCTGGACGAAGCCGAGCGCCTGTTGCGCCAGGCGCTGGAGCGCTTCCCCGACCCGGAAGTCGCCGCGCACCTGGGTGAAGTGCTGTGGCACAACGGCAAGCAGCGCGAGGCCCGGCAGACCTGGGGCAAGTTCATCAAGGAACAGCCCGACAGCCCCGTGCTGCGCGAAACCATCAAACGCCTGACCGGATCAGAGACTCTTTAAGACCATGCTTTTGCGCCATTTCATCGTTTTCAGCTTCATCGCCCTACTGGCCGGTTGTGCCGGCTTCGGTGCCCGCGAGGCAGTCCAGGGCCAGGGCAACCCGGCGCAATGGCGCCAGCACAAGGACCAACTGAGCAGCCTCGACGGCTGGCAGATCAACGGCAAGATCGGCATTCGCGCACCCAAGGACTCCGGCAGCGGTACGCTGTTCTGGCTACAACGCCAGGACTACTACGACATCCGCCTGTCCGGCCCACTGGGCCGCGGCGCCGCCCGCCTTACTGGCCGCCCGGGCCAGGTCAGCCTGGAAGTGGCCAACCAGGGCCGCTATGAAGCCAGCAGCCCAGAGTCGTTGCTGGAAGAACAGTTGGGCTGGAAACTGCCGGTATCCCACTTGGGCTGGTGGGTTCGTGGGCTACCCGCCCCGAACAGCAAGAGCCGCCTGACCCTGGATGGCGACAGCCACATGGCAAGCCTGGAGCAGGATGGCTGGCAAGTGGAGTACAGCAGCTATTCACAGCAGAACGGCTACTGGCTGCCCGAGCGCATCAAGCTGCATGGCAACGACCTTGATGTCACCCTGGTGATCAAGGAATGGCAACCACGCAAGCTGGGGCAATGACATGACCGCGCAAACGCTGACCCTGCCCTCCCCGGCCAAGCTCAACTTGATGCTGCATATCCTGGGACGTCGCGATGACGGCTATCACGAGCTGCAGACCCTGTTCCAATTCCTCGACTACGGCGACGAGATCACCTTCGCCGTGCGCGATGATGGCCTGATCCGCCTGCATACCGAGTTCGAAGGCGTGCCCCACGACAGCAACCTGATCGTCAAGGCCGCAAAAAAACTTCAGGAACAGTCCGGCTGCTCCCTGGGAATCGATATCTGGATCGACAAGATCCTGCCCATGGGCGGCGGCATCGGTGGCGGCAGCTCCAATGCTGCCACCACCCTGCTGGGCCTCAACCATCTCTGGCAACTGGGCTGGGACGAAGATCGCCTGGCAGCACTGGGCTTGACCCTGGGCGCCGACGTACCGGTTTTCGTTCGTGGGCACGCGGCATTTGCCGAAGGCGTAGGGGAAAGACTCAGCCCCGAATACCCAGAAGAACCCTGGTATCTGGTACTGGTCCCGCAAGTCTCTGTAAGTACAGCAGAAATTTTTTCCGATCCGCAGTTGACACGTGACACCGCGCCCATTAAAGTGCGCCCCGTTCCCAAGGGAAACAGCAGAAACGACTGCCTTCCGGTAGTCGCAAGGCGTTATCCAGAAGTACGTAACGCATTGAATTTGCTAGGTAAATTTACCGAAGCAAAACTGACTGGAACTGGAAGTTGTGTGTTTGGGGGCTTCCCAAGCAAAGCTGAAGCTGATAAAGTCTCGGCCCTTCTTACAGAGACCCTTACAGGGTTTGTAGCAAAAGGAAGCAACGTTTCGATGTTGCATCGCAAGCTTCAAACGCTGCTCTAACGGAAACGAGTGCCAGGCACTCGAAGCAACAGATACAGGGGCGTCGCCAAGCGGTAAGGCAGCAGGTTTTGATCCTGCCATGCGTTGGTTCGAATCCAGCCGCCCCTGCCATTTTCCTTATACTCATCCAGGTATACCCTCAGCCTTCAGGTACTGCGCGTGTCCAAGATGATGGTCTTTACGGGGAACGCCAACCCCGATCTGGCTCGGCGTGTCGTACGTCAGCTGCATATCCCTCTCGGTGACATCTCTGTTGGAAAATTTTCCGACGGCGAAATTACTGCCGAGATCAATGAAAATGTCCGCGGTAAAGACGTCTTCATTATCCAGCCGACTTGCGCTCCGACCAACGATAACCTGATGGAACTCGTCGTGATGGCTGATGCCTTCCGTCGTTCCTCGGCTACTCGTATCACTGCTGTTATTCCTTATTTTGGTTATGCCCGTCAGGATCGCCGTCCGCGTTCCGCACGTGTGGCTATCAGCGCGAAAGTCGTGGCTGACATGCTCACCGTAGTCGGCATCGACCGTGTTCTCACGGTTGACCTGCATGCTGACCAGATTCAGGGTTTCTTCGATATTCCGGTAGATAACATCTACGGCTCCCCTGTCCTGGTGGATGACATCGAAGACCAGCGTTTCGAAAACCTGATGATCGTCTCCCCGGACATCGGCGGCGTCGTGCGTGCACGTGCCGTGGCCAAGTCCCTGGGTGTGGATCTCGGGATCATCGACAAGCGTCGTGAGAAAGCCAATCACTCCGAAGTGATGCATATCATCGGCGACGTCGAAGGACGCACCTGCATTCTGGTCGACGACATGGTCGATACCGCCGGCACCCTGTGCCACGCGGCCAAGGCCTTGAAAGAGCATGGCGCAGCCAAGGTCTTCGCCTACTGCACACACCCTGTGCTGTCGGGCCGGGCCATCGAGAACATCGAAAATTCCGTGCTGGACGAGCTGGTGGTGACCAACACCATTCCGCTGTCCGCAGCAGCACAAGCCTGTGCACGTATCCGCCAACTGGATATCGCACCGGTAGTTGCCGAGGCGGTTCGCCGCATCAGCAATGAAGAATCGATCAGCGCGATGTTCCGCTAAGGGTTAATCCCAGGCAGAACATCTCGATGACGAAAAGCGCCCCGTCCCAACCTTGGTTGGGACGGGGCTTTTTTGCCCGTATCGCCCTTGGCGCTGGTCGCAAACGCCAAGGCGAACGAGGTTATTTTGGAGATACAAAATGAACGATTTTACCCTGAATGCTGAAGTGCGTTCCGACCTGGGGAAAGGTGCGAGCCGCCGCCTGCGTCGTCTCGCCAGCCTGGTTCCAGCTGTTGTTTACGGTGGCGACAAAGCCCCTGAATCCATCAGCATGCTGGCCAAGGAAATTGCCAAACTGCTGGAAAACGAAGCTGCCTACAGCCACATCATCGAACTGAACGTCGGTGGCACCAAGCAGAACGTCGTGATCAAGGCCCTGCAACGTCACCCAGCCAAAGGCCACGTAATGCACGCCGACTTCGTTCGCGTAGTTGCTGGCCAGAAACTGACCGCCATCGTTCCAGTGCACTTCATCAACGAAGCTGCACCTGTTAAGAAAGGCGGCGAGATCTCCCACGTAGTGTCGGAAATCGAAGTTTCCTGCCTGCCGAAAGATCTGCCTGAGTTCATCGAAGTCGACCTGGCTGACGCTGAAATCGGCACCATCGTTCACCTGTCCAACATCAAGGCCCCTAAAGGCGTTGAGTTCGTGGCCCTGGCACACGGTAACGACCTGGCAGTAGCCAACGTCCACGCTCCACGTGTTGCTCCAGAAGCTGCTGAAGGCGCTGCAGAGTAATTTCACTCTGACGCCGGAGTAGCGGAAACATCGCGGACAGTGACGTAGCGAGAAAGCGGGCGAGAACGCGAAGTTTACGCATCATGGTAAATGAGCTGTTGTCGTCCACTTTCGCCGCTGCCAAGCTGCGCGGCGATGTTATCCACCACTCCAGAGAAGGGCCCCTATCGTGACTGCCATCAAACTGATCGTTGGCCTGGGTAATCCAGGCGCCGAATACGAACAGACCCGGCATAACGCAGGGGCCCTTTTTGTTGAGCGCATCGCCGACAAACAAGGTGTGAGCCTTGTGGCCGATCGCAAATATTTCGGCCTGACCGGACGCTTCAGTCATCAGGGTCAGGACATTCGTCTGTTGATTCCCACCACCTACATGAACCGTAGCGGCCAGGCCGTGGCGGCGCTTGCAGGTTTCTTCCGCATCAAGCCCGAAGAAATCCTGGTGGCCCACGACGAGCTAGACTTGCCTCCCGGCGTCGCCAAACTCAAGACCGGCGGCGGACACGGCGGGCACAACGGACTGCGAGACATCATCGCGCAGCTCGGCAACCAGAATACCTTTCACCGCCTGCGGCTCGGCATCGGCCACCCGGGCGTCGCCAGCATGGTTTCGAACTTTGTCCTGGGTCGTGCGCCACGTGCCGAACAGGAAAAGCTCGACGCCAGCATCGATTTTGCCCTCGGCGTGCTGCCGGATATCTTCGCCGGTGAATGGAACCGTGCGATGAAAAACCTGCACAGCCAGAAGGCCTGACTCTTATCCGAGGGGAAACACCATGGGATTCAATTGCGGCATCGTCGGCCTGCCCAACGTCGGCAAGTCCACCCTGTTCAACGCCCTGACCAAGTCCGGTATCGCGGCAGAGAACTTCCCCTTCTGCACCATCGAGCCCAACAGTGGCATCGTGCCGATGCCCGACCAGCGCCTCGACGCCCTGGCCGAGATCGTCAAGCCGAACCGCGTACTGCCGACCACCATGGAGTTCGTCGACATCGCCGGCCTGGTAGCCGGTGCATCCAAGGGTGAAGGCCTGGGCAACAAATTCCTCGCCAACATCCGCGAGACCGATGCCATCGCCCACGTGGTGCGCTGCTTCGAAGACGAGAACGTGATCCACGTTTCCAACAGCGTCGACCCCAAGCGCGACATCGAGATCATCGACCTGGAACTGATCTTCGCTGACCTCGACAGCTGCGAGAAGCAACTGCAGAAAGTTGCACGCAACGCCAAGGGTGGCGACAAGGACGCCCTGGCGCAGAAAGCCATCCTCGAAAAGCTGATCCCGCACTTCACCGAAGGCAAGCCGGCTCGCAGCCTGATGAAAAACATGGCTGACGACGAAAAAGCCGTGATTCGTGGCTTCCACCTGCTCACTAGCAAGCCGGTGATGTACATCGCCAACGTGGCCGAGGATGGCTTCGAGAACAACCCGCACCTGGACGTGGTCAAGGCCATCGCCGAGGAAGAAGGCGCGGTCGTAGTGCCGGTCTGCAACAAGATCGAAGCCGAGATCGCCGAACTGGAAGAAGGCGAAGAAAAGGACATGTTCCTCGAGGCCCTGGGCCTGGAAGAGCCTGGCCTGAATCGCGTAATCCGCGCAGGCTACGAACTGCTGAACCTGCAGACCTACTTCACGGCCGGCGTGCAGGAAGTGCGGGCCTGGACCGTTCGCGTCGGCGCCACTGCACCGCAAGCGGCGGGCGTGATCCACACCGACTTCGAAAAGGGCTTTATCCGCGCCGAAGTGGTGGCCTATGACGACTTCATCCAGTTCAAGGGTGAAGGCGGTGCCAAGGAAGCCGGTAAATGGCGCCTGGAAGGCAAGGAGTACATCGTCAAGGACGGTGACGTGATGCACTTCCGCTTCAACGTTTAAGCATGAAGATGGATCCTCAAGGATCCTGATAGATGCCAAACAAACCCCTTGAGGAGATATGCCCCAAGGGGTTTTTTCATTCTGTGGGCCCCATCCAGTTAATATTTATCGGCCCTTTTGTGCATCGGGTATTTTTCAAGGTAAAGATACAGCGCTTGAGCATTTTTACTACCCACCTCCTGCGACTATAAAATACCTCCACGCCTCCTTTAAAAATAATATCGATCAAAAAAGCCCTAGGGCACGACTGCATCATTCGTGCCTTAGGGCCTCAAGAGAACAGATACTTTTTACCAAATATCAGCTTGCCCCAGTCCTATTCTCAAATCGACCGTAAAGGATGTAGTGCTGATAGCCGCTAGAGAAAACTCCTTTGGCGATTGCGGCATTCACATCATGGTTACATTGCAGGTACTGGAGCTCATTGAAATTCTCTGCACTAACCTCGTTTTCCTGTCGCCCAAGCTCCTCACTATCAATCGGAAGACCTAGAACATTAAGGCGCTGGAAGTTGATGATTCGATTGATGGCATGCCGCTCCATCGGTCCTTGGTTGGCCCCGGTAGCGTAAGAGTGCAGACCATTTTTTGTGCAACGGTTGCACATGTCTGCACAGTTGGCTTGAGTGGACTTAAGACCGCTCAACTGCTCCAGAGGAAGCTCCAGGTACTTACCAACGGAGTACTCGGACTGGTTAAATACTGAGCAGCATAGGACGGTATTTCCATTGCAGTCCAGCACCAGCATGTTGTCTTTTAGAGAGCACGCATGCTTGGGATAGTGTTTAACCAGGTTAACTAGATCATCGTATGGCGGTAATGCCAGTCTTTTAAGGGTTTCACGATCTGCATCGGTGACAGATGAGTCGCGTTCAATGATCGCGAGGGTTTTCTCCAGTGGCATCATCACCGAATAACCCGTACTGAATGTGAAACCCAGGCGCTCACTGAACTCACGCATCAACGCTTCTTCTTCCAGGTTGTCTAGATAGCGATGATAGTAGACTTCGATTAGCGTATTAAGATTGTACTGCTTTTTGATTTCATGCAGCTTCAGCATGTTTTCCTTGACAACTTCAATATTGCCACCAACATGCCCAAGCTCGTAAGTTTCTTGGTAAAAACCAGATAATGAAATGCGAAAGAATGAAGGTTCGGCTTTTAATGCCTGCTCCATATTCTTTGAAATATTTAAATTGGTGCTAATCCCACTGCTTATCCCTGCTGAGTTTATTATTTCAATGAACTCACCAATGCGCGGGTGAACCAAGGGCTCGGTCCAGTTGTAGAGGTGAATTGAACTGACACCCTCTGACTTAGCCTTTTTAACTATTTCATTAAACATCTCCATGGGCATGGACTTTTTGAAGTTATTGTTCTCGGAGTTTCCCATGGGGCATGAAGGGCAACTTAAATTACAGGCCCCAACAATATCTATGAACATGTGCATTGTGATAGTCCTTCACTATGCTAATACGGTTTGTATTTTTCTTATGGTGGTTTGGTTTGTATTAGATACAAACCACTCTCTAAGGTCATGTTATTTATTTGCGACGAAAACAGGTCCGAACAGCCTTGATATCTGCGCTTGCCAATTATGCCAGGTGGCATCGATCCAGCTCCATGAACCCCCTCGGCTTCCAGGCGCTTTGCAGGCTTGTCCGCATTGTTCTTCGCAGCTTAATGATGAAGGTCAATGATGCCGGGCAAACATGCTAATGCCCCGTCATGAATGGTCAGTCAGGAAAACACTGCTCCGACACTTTCCTACAACCGTACAGCCCCTCCCGGCACGACATGACAGATAAGTAATTTTCCCGCGATGCTGCTGAAAGGCAGCGTTACGTATCCTCGTACGAACACCTGCGAGGAGCCGGCCATGAAGCCGCCGATAAGCACGACCTACCACCAGTACCAAGACGGCTAGGGTCTGTGCATGCCAGCTGAAATACCCCAAGTCGACATGCAGTCGATCGATGCTCTCTCGGCTCAATGCTTTCTCATCAGTGCACGCTGCGCATCGTTCAAGCAAGCAGCACGTAGCCTGAACATCAGTGCGGCGGCGCTGCGCAAGAAGCTTTTGGTACTCGAACAACTCATTGGCACGCCGTTGTTCCTTTACCAGGACAACAAATTGAGCCTGACCCTGATAGGTAAACGCCTGCAAAGAAACCTCTCCAAGCGCCAGGAGCATTCGTTGCCGGCCAAGGTCGACTCTACCCGCCAGGCCGGTGTAGTCATTGCCGTGGCGGATATATTGCTGCGAGATATTCTTGCAAGGGACCTGATCGCCTTCCTGCGTCGTAATGCCACCTCTCGGATAGAGTTGATCCCATTGCACGGAACACCTTCGGCCAAGGCCGACATCCTGCTATGGCTGGCCGATCCGGGAAGCCCGCGACCTGACCCCGGCTTCGCCACTACCCTGCCCATCTGCCTGGCGCCAATCCAGTATTCGGCCCACGTTGCCAAGCGTTATGTGCCCAAGTCGGCCCTGCCCAGGCGCCCGGAGCAGTTGGATGACTACATGCTGGTCCAGCTCAGTAGCCACTACTGCGTGCCTGCCCTGGAACCCTGGAACCGCCTGATACGCCGTCGCGCCAGCGGCATCGCGCAGACCGGCGACCCACACCTGGCCCTGGAGCTGATCAGGAACAGCGCCTGCGTTGGCCTGCTGCCCGACTACATCGCTCAAGTGGACAAGGCCCTCATTGCTTTGCCGCAGTTGTTCGACTCCCCCCTCCAGCAATACGCCTGGCTCTGCACCCACGCCCACGCCGCAGCACGCCCTGAGGTGAGGGTCCTGGTGGAGCTGATTCAACAGGCCTTCACCAAGCGCCGCGAGTGGTTTACCCCCGCAGACGCTTGAACCCGTCGCTCCCCGATAACAAAAACACCCTATCCCGAGGCTCTTATCCGCCTCCCGATGGCGCTCTTTTTTTGCCGTGAACTGGCGCTGCAGCCACCCTCCTCGCACCCTCGATCCGGCCCATGACTTTTACCCGTCATGTTCCTGACATATTCCAAGACCTTGGTTCACCCTGCCCCACCACGCCGCGGCCCTTGAAACTCCTGGACCGTGGGATGGTCCCGCCTGATCGAAACAAAAACGTCACGAAAACCAACAAAAAGCTTCATTCACGCTGACAACTATCCGCCCAGCCAGCCCTACAGGCATGGCTACTCAAGGCAAAAGAGCAATGGACGGGAGAGCAGTATGTCGGTCAGAACCACCGGAACCCCAACAGGCTGTGCAGCAGTCATCGGCCTGTTGGGCATGGCAATCACCCTCACCACTCATGCGGGCACGGTCACCACCGACGGCGCCGATATCGTGGTGAAAACCAAAGGCGGCCTGGAAGTGGCTACCACCGACAAGGAGTTCAGCTTCAAGTTGGGCGGACGCTTGCAGGCGGATTATGGCCGCTTCGACGGCTACTACACCCGCAATGGCAATACCGCGGATGCGGCCTACTTCCGCCGCGCCTACCTGGAAATCGGCGGCACCGCCTACCGCGACTGGAAATACCAGATCAACTATGACCTGTCGCGCAACGTCGGCAACGACAGTACCGGTTACTTCGATGAGGCTACCGTGACCTACATAGGCTTCGACCCACTGAACCTGAAGATCGGGCGCTTCTACACCGATTTCGGCCTGGAGAAAGCCACCAGCTCCAAGTGGGTCACGGCCCTGGAGCGCAACCTTTCCTACGACGCCGCCGAATGGGTGAACGACAACAGCGGCACAGGTATCCAGGCCAACAGCGTGGTGGGCAAGGTCGCCTACCTGTCCGGCAGCCTGTTCAGCGAGAACAACAACGACACCGATGGTGACAGCGTCAAGCGCTACAACTTGCGCGGGGTCTTCGCGCCTTGGCATGAACCGGGCAACGTCCTGCACCTGGGCCTGCAATACGCCTACCGGGATCTCAAGGACAGCGCCGTCGATACCCGCATTCGTTCGCGCATGGGCGTGCGTGGCGTCGATACCAACGGTGGCAACAGCGCCGGCAGCAACGGCAATCGCGCGGTGTTCGGCGGGACCACCGCCCAATCAGGATTATGGAAAGGCGATTCGGTCTGGGGGCTCGAAGGAGCCTGGGCGCTGCAAGCCTTTTCGATCCAGGCAGAGTACCTGCGACGTACGCTCAAGGCCGACACGGCCGCCAGCGACATCAAGGCCTCGGGTTACTACACGCAACTGGCCTATACCCTCACTGGCGAGCCGCGGATCTACAAGCTCGATGGCGCCAGGTTCGACACCATCAAGCCGCAGAACAAAGCGCTCGGTGCCTGGGAGCTGTTCTATCGCTATGACGCCATGAAGGTCGAGGATGACAACGTGGTCGCCAGCACCGCCATACGACAGGTGGGCGATGCCCAGGGCAAGAGCCACACCCTGGGGGTCAACTGGTACGCCAACGAGGCCCTGAAGCTCAGCGCCAACTACATCAGGGCCAATACCGACAACATCAGCAATGCCGTCGGTGACGACTCCGGCCAGGGCCTGGTGATGCGCATGCAGTACGTGTTCTAGACAGGCCCACAACACCAGGACCGCCCCATTGCCAGGCAACGGGGCGGTCGAGCTGCAGCCTCAGAAGTAGGTGGTCGCCCCCGCGAAGAACGCCCGACCGGGCACATAGAAGTTGGTCGAGCCATCCCGCAGGTCCTTGTCCAGCAGGTTTTGCACCCCGCCATTCAAGGTCAGCCACTTGGTCAGGGCCAGGTTGGCCGTCAGGTCGTAGGTGGTGTAGGACTGCACGAAGTCATTGCCCAGGCCCCGCTGCTTGCCCACATGCTGCGCCGACAGTTCGGTACTCAAGCGATCGTTGACCTGCCAGTCCAGTGCACTGAACAGCGAGAGCTTGGGTGTACTGATCAGGTCTTCGCCGGTGGACAGGTTGCGGCTTTCCAGCATGTAGGTGGCATTGGTGCGCCAGTTCACCGAGTCGCCCAACGGAATCCGGGTGGTGCCTTCCCAGCCGCGGGTCCGGGCCTTGTCGACGTTCTCCAGCATGGTCCACCAACGGCCCTGGAACTGCCCCAGGGGGCCATACTCGATCTTGTCGGTGAAATCGGTATGGAAGTAGGTCAGGCCCAGTTCCCAATCATCATGGTTGAAGGACACGCCGATCTCTTTGTTGGTGCTGGTCTCTGGCGCAAGGTCCGGGTTGCCGGCCATCCAGCAGCTGCCCTGGACATACCCCAGGGGCTTGAGCGAGCCACAGCCACGGCCACCGGATTCGGTCGCCGCCCCGGCGCTACCCTCCTTCAGGCTCGGCGCACGAAAGCCCTTGGACACCCCGCCCCGCACCGTCCAATCCGCATGCGGATGGTAGACCACATAGGCCCGCGGGCTGTTGTGGTTGCCATATTTGTCGCTGTGGTCGAAGCGGTTGCCCAGGGTCAGGGACAGGTTGTCCAGGAGGAACAGTTCATCCTCGATGAATGCCGCCGAATAATCGCCCTTCAGGGTCGAGCCACTGACTGGCGCCCCCTTGTAGTCCACCGGCACCGTGCCCAGGGTGTCGGTGTTGGTCAGCTCTTCACGCTTCCATTGCCCACCGACGGTCAGGCGCTGGTCCACCAGCAACTCGAACGGCATGTTCAGGCTGCCCTCGACGATCTTCTCCTCGGAGCTGGCCTTGCCCCAGTCGATATCGTTGCGGTACTTGTTCAGGTAGGCATCGAGTTTAGAGGTACCGAAGCTCCACTCCCCGACATGGGACAGGATGTAGCTGTCGCGGATCAGGCGGCTGGGACCAAAGCCTCCTCCAATAGTGTCCCCCCAATCACCGAAGGTCTTCTTCGAGGACCAGGCACGCTCTACCCCATGCACAGCCTCGAAAGACAAGCTCTGCTCATCGTTGATCTGCCAGTCCAGCAAGGCGTTCAGGCTCTGGTCCTTGGAGCCTCCAGCCCCGTCGCCATACATGAATTCGCCCATCGAATCACGACGGGCCTCGACCTCGTCCGCCGCCCGCCGAGTCACGTTGGCTCCCAGGCGCAGCCCCAGGGATTCGGTCAACGGGCCGGCCAGGTTGGCACTGTACTGGGTGGTCTGGCCACGGTCGGAATCCTTGGGCACGGTGATATGGGTGCTGGCCGAACCGCTCCAGGTCCGCGACACCTTGCGGGTGATGATGTTGATCACCCCACCCATGGCATCCGAGCCATAAAGCGAGGACATCGGCCCACGGACGATCTCGATGCGCTCGATCATGTTCGGCGAGATCCAGTTCAGGTCCTGGCGCGCCAGGTCGCGGCGGTAGCTGATATCCCCGGAGCTACCGACCCGCTTGCCGTCCACCAGGATCAGCGTGTACTTGTCGTCCAGCCCCCGCAGCTTGATCTTCGACTGCTCGCCCACCGGGCCGAAACCGCCCGTTACACCCGGTACCCGGCGCAACAGGGTGTTGAGGTCATAGACCGGCTGGCGTTCGATTTCCTCACGGGTGATGACGCTGACACTGGCCGGCGCATCCTTGAGGTCCGTGGCGCCACCACTGGCCGTGACGAAGGCGGTATCCAATTCCAGCGAAGTCGGCTTGGAGTCTTCACCGGTCTCGGCGGCCTGTGCCAGCGGGCCAAGCAGGCCAACGCCAGCACTCAATAGAAGGGAGTTGAACAAGCAGGAGCTGAGTTTCATTACACGCAATCCTTGTCGAACCAATGCACCTTAACGGTGCGCTAAGGGATGGGGGGATCGGAGTGTAATACTAATGATTATCATTTAGATACGAGAAAGTTACAGAACTGACATATTCGGGCGTGTCTCAAACGTGGTCGCCCAAGTGGCCATCCCTGCAAGCAAAACGTGATGGCTGCGGTGCCGATGATTCAGCCCACTTCCTCATAAGGCAGGCCCACATAGTTCTCGGCAATGCTCACCAGACCCGCGTGGGAGTTGAGGAAATACTCGCGGTCGGCCTGTTGCATCTTGTGTGCCCAGGCATCCTGATGCTCGCCGAAATCATGCATGAGATTGGTCATGAACCAGCTGAACCGTTCGCCTTTCCAAACCCGGCGCAGGGCCAGTTCGGAATACCTGGACAGCAGATCGATCCGTCCCTGCCGGTAGACCTTGACCAGGATGCGGTACAGGTAGTGCACATCGGACGCCGCCAGATTCAGCCCCTTGGCCCCGGTGGGTGGGACGATGTGAGCCGCGTCCCCTACCAGGAACAGCTTGCCGTGCTGCATCGGCTCCACCACATAACTGCGCAGGGGTGCGATGCTCTTTTCCAGCGATGGGCCGGTCACCAGGCGCTGAGCCAGCTCCTGCGGCAGGCGCACCTTGAGCTCCTGCCAGAAACGCTGGTCGGACCAGTCCTCGACCTGCTCTTGCAGCGGCACTTGCAGGTAGTAGCGGCTGCGAGTCAGCGAGCGCTGGCTGCACAGGACAAAACCGTGGTCGTGCTGGGCATAGATCAACTCATGACTCACTGGCGGGGTATCGGCCAGCAGGCCCAGCCAGCCGAAGGGATATTCGCGTTCATAGTGCTTGAGCACGTCCTGGGGAATGCTTTGGCGCGCCACGCCATGAAAGCCGTCGCAGCCGGCGATGTAGTCGCAGTCGATGCGCTGCTGCCGGCCGTCCTGTTCATAGGTGACATAGGGGGATGCACCCTGCAGGTCATGGAGCTGCACATCATTGACCGAATAGAAAATTGGCGCGCCGCAGGCTGCGCGGGCCTGCATCAGGTCGCGGGTGACTTCGGTCTGGCCGTAGACCATCACGGTCTTGCCACCGGTAAGGGCCTTGAGATCGATACGTACCCGCCGCCCGCCCAGCAGCAGTTCCACCCCTTCATGGACCAGGCCCTCGGCGTCCATGCGCCGGGCCACACCCGCCTCGCGCAGCAACTCCACCGTGCCTTGCTCCAACACCCCGGCACGGATGCGACCCAGGACGTAGTCCGGGGCCTGGCGCTCGAGGATCACCGTGTCGATACCAGCCTGGTGCAGCAATTGGCCCAACAGCAGTCCGGATGGGCCGGCACCGATAATCGCAACCTGAGTCTTCATTGTCGTCTCACAGGGTGTTCCGATGCGGGCCACAGGCCTCGACCGGAATTTATGGTTATTGTTCTACCCTGCATTTTTGCTGACAAAAAACGCAAAAAATGATGATAAACCGCTACAAAAATGTACTTTTGCAAACAGCGTTCGATTATCGAGCAGCCCATCCCTCTCCTCGTAAAGGTCCAGAGCCCATGAAAGCCAGCCTTTCCAGCATCCCGGTCTTCAAGCTCTATGGCGAGAATCAGGCCTGGCCGACCCCGGACCTGCTGCACTGCGAATCCATCCCCGAACGCAGCAGCCTGCACCACTGGGAGATCAAGCCCCATCGCCACGCAGACCTCTACCAGTTGCTGTACGTGCAGCGTGGCCAGGCCGTGGTAGAAGTCGAAGGCCAGCGCCGAGAAGTACAGGAGACGGCGGTCCAGGTCATACCGCCGCTGATGGTCCATGGCTTCCAGTTCAGCGCCGATATCCAGGGCTACGTGCTGACCCTGGCGGCCCCCCTGGTCGCCCAGCTGGAAACGCAGTTGGGCGCTCCACTGGCAGTGCTGGCATCTTCTGGCTGTTACTCGGTGGGGCCCGACCGGCGCAGTCTCGACACCCTGTTCAAGACGCTGCTGCATGAGTACGAAGGTAGCGCCTCGGCCCGGGATCTGCTGCTGCAATCACTGGTCAACGTGCTGATGATCTGGATCGCCCGCCGCGGCCAGCGCAACGCCATGCCCGGCAACCGCAACGAGCGTCACCAGCAGATGCTGGGACATTTCATCAGGCTGGTGGAACAGCACTACCGAGAACACCCTACAGTGGAATCCCTGGCCCACCGCATCGGCCTGTCCAGCGTGTACCTCAATACCCTGTGCCGGGAACTGGCCGGGCAGACCGCCCTGCAGATCATCCACCAGCGCCTGATGCTGGAGGCCAAGCGCAGCCTGGTGTACAGCAACATCGGTATCAGCCAGCTAGCGGATCAGCTAGGTTTCAGCGATCCCACCTACTTCTCGCGGTTCTTCAAGCGCCTTTGCGGCCAGTCGCCCAATGCCTTCCGACAAGATTGTGCACGCCAACGCCAAAACCATGGCTAGGCCCAAAAACAAAACGCCCGGGCATGGCCCGGGCGTGTTCGACAGCGTTTGGCCTCAGGCCTTGCGGGTCCGGGGCAGGAAGATCGCCAATACGCCGAACAGCGGCAGGAACGAGCACAGGAAATACACATGCTCGATACCGTGCAGGTCCGCCAGGTGCCCCAGCAGCGCGGCACCGATCCCGCCAAAACCGAACATCAGGCCGAAAAACACCCCGGCGATCATGCCCACGTTGCCCGGCACCAGCTCCTGGGCATAAACCACGATGGCCGAGAACGCCGAGGCCAGGATGAAGCCGATCACCACGCTCAGGACGCTGCTCCAGAACAGGTCCACATGAGGGAGCAGCAGGGTGAACGGCGCCACCCCGAGGATCGAGAACCAGATCACCGCCTTGCGCCCGATCTTGTCGCCAATGGGGCCACCGAAGAAGGTCCCCGCCGCCACCGCCCCCAAGAACAGGAACAGGTGCAACTGCGAACTGGCCACCGACAAGTCGAACTTCTCGATCAGGTAGAAGGTGAAGTAGCTGGTGAAGCTGGCCATGTAGAAATACTTGGAGAACACCAACAGCCCCAGCACCACCAGGGCACTGATCACCCGCCCCCTGGACAACCCGTGGGTGGCCGCCTGGCCCTGCTTGAGCTGATGCAGGCGCAGATGATTGGCGTACCAGCGACTGATGGCATACAGCACCACCAGGGCCAACAATGCGAACAGGCCGAACCAGGCCACGTTGCCCTGCCCATAAGGAATGATGATCGCCGCTGCCAGCAGTGGGCCGAACGCGGTGCCAGCGTTGCCGCCCACCTGGAAGCTCGACTGCGCCAGGCCATAGCGACCGCCGGATGCCAGGCGCGCCACCCGCGAAGCCTCCGGGTGAAAGGTCGAGGAACCGATGCCGATCAATCCGGAAGCCAGCAGGATCAAGCCGAAGCTGCTCACCTGGGACATCATCAGGATACCGACCAGGGTACAGACCATGCCCGCCGGCAACAGGAACGGCTGGGGACGTCGGTCGGTGTAGTAGCCCACCCAGGGCTGCAGCAGCGACGCCGTGAGCTGGAAGGTCAGGGTAATCAGGCCCACCTGTGTGAAGGTCAGGCCATAGTTGGCCTTGAGCATCGGGTAGATCGCCGGCATCACCGCCTGGATCAGGTCGTTGATCAGGTGCGCGAGCGCCACCGCGCCAATGATGCGCAGGACCAGCGGGCTGCCTTGGGAGGCAGGAGAAGCCGTCGTTGCGACAGGCTGGGCATTGCTGATAGCCATAGAATTGTTTCCGTACAACGGGTGGGTGCACAGGGGCAAGGTGCGTCAATGTGCCACTTTTGCCGGCCCTCACGCCATCCCCTTAGCTTGCTAACGACCCGTTCCCTTCGCAATACATCGCTGCCTCTGGAGGCACAAGTGGCGACTCGGCAATGCCAGCAAAGGGGGGATTTTGATAAGCGGTTGATAGCGTAGATATTTTTTTGAAAAAAATGCTTGACGCATGATCGTTCCGAGCGAATAATGCGCGCCACTTGGCTACATAGCTCAGTTGGTTAGAGCATAGCATTCATAATGCTGGGGTCCGGGGTTCAAGTCCCTGTGTAGCCACCAAGTACCGAAAAACGGCTTACCGCAAGGTAGGCCGTTTTTTTATGCCTGCGAAAAAGTACCCGGGATTACGCCTCATTGATCCACAATCGCGACACCCGCATTGAGCGCCGGCGCAGCCTGGGATAGAACACCCGGGCAGTGTTCGTGAGAGCTGCGCAATCCTCACTTCTAGGGCTCGACCATGACAATAAAAACCACCGGGACTTCCCTCGCCCCCTGGCTGTTCTCGCTTCTGGCCATGACCTGTGCCCCGGCCTTCGCCGACCAGGCCAGCGCGCCATCTTCCAACCTGCTGACCGCCGCCGTGGCCTGGCGACAGACCGCCGCCGAGTTCCAGGCGCTGTACTACCAGGGCTTCAACGTCGCCAGGATGCAACTGGACCAGGCCCTGCAACAACGCAAGGCCGGCGACCGCCCGCTGGCGATCATCAGCGATATCGACGACACCGTGCTCAGCAGCAACAGCTACTGGGGCTACCTGATCAACTCGGACAAGGAGTTCTTCGACGACGCCGCCTGGGACCAGTGGGTCGCCGACAACGGCCCGGTCGCCACCCCGGGGGCGGTGGAGTTCCTCAAGTACGCCCAGTCCAAGGGCGTCGAAGTGTTCTACGTCACCAGCCGCGACCAGGGCGAGAAGACCTATGAATACGCCCTGGCCAACCTGCGCCACAACCAGCTGCCGTTCGCCGACGAGCAGCACCTGACGGTGTACCGCGACAGCTCCAACAAGGAACCGCGCCAGCAGGAAATCGCCAAGGACCATAACGTGGTGGTGATGCTCGGCGACAACCTCAACGATTTCAAACGCAAGTACTACGTGGCCGACGTCCAGCAGCGCAGCCAGCTGATGAGCGAAGACCGCGAACAGTTCGGGCGCAAGTTCATCCTCTTCCCCAACCCCACCGACGGCCATTGGCTGAAGGCGATCTTCGGCGACTCCGAACCGCCGGCCACCCCGGAGAACCGCGCGAAGTTCAAGGCGGCCGCCGGAGCGAATGCCTGGCAGGAAAAGGCCGCCAAGCCTTAGGCTCCCAGCCCATCCACCATGGCTCGCCCGGGCCATGGCGCTTCCCTCGCTCCAACCAACGACCTTTCAATCGGCCATGAGCAAAGAGCGCTCTACCAACGCAACCCACAAGGCAACCCCCGGCTGTATGACCTGGTCGTTGAAATCGTAATAAGGGTTATGCAGCACCTGCGAAGGCGCTTCGCCGTCCACTCCCAACCACAAGTAGGCGCCGGGGCAGGCATCGAGCAGGTAGGCAAAATCCTCGGAAGCCATTGATGGCCGGCAGCCCCAGACAACTTGCTGCTCCCCCAGCACTTCAATAGCTGCCTGACGTACCAGGTCCGCATGCTTCGGATGGTTTTCGGTCACGGGATAACCGGGCTCGTAGCAGAGCTCTCCACGTACACCGAACACACTCGGCAGTTGTTCTACGAACTCGCGGATCAGGGTCTGGACGCGTTCACGCACCAACGGCTGCAAACAGCGCACCGTCCCCTTGAGTTGGGCGGTGTTGGCAATGACATTGACCGCCTCGCCAGCGTTGAACTGAGTGACGCTGATCACTGCCGAGTCCAATGGCGACAGCCGTCGAGCCGGGATGCTCTGCAAAGCCACCACCAGTTCAGCCCCCGCCAGGATGGGATCGGCACCGCGTTCGGGCATCGCCGCATGGCAACCCTGGCCAACCAGTCGGATCTGGAAGGTATCCATGGAGGCCATCATCGGTCCTGGGTTGATCGCCACAGTGCCGGCAGGCAGTCCTGGCCAGTTGTGCAGACCGTAGATCGCCTCCATGGGGAAGAGCTGGAACAGACCATCGTCGATCATTCGCCTGGCTCCCCCCAATCCCTCCTCCGCGGGTTGGAAGACAAAGTGCACAGTACCGTTGAATCGTCGGGTCCGGGCCAGCTGGCAGGCGGTCGCCAATAGGATGGCGGTATGGCCATCATGACCACAGGCATGCATGCAACCGGAATGCGCCGATTGGTGGGCGGGTGTACCAAGCTCCTGGATCGGCAACGCATCCATGTCCGCGCGAATGCCGATGCTCGGGCCCTGGCCATGGCGCAACGTGCCTACTACCCCAGTGCCGCCCAGGCCCCGATGGACATCGATACCGAATTCCTGCAACAGCCCGGCGACCTTGTCCGCTGTACGTACTTCCTGGAAGCCAAGTTCGGGAGCGGCATGCAGGGCCCGGCGCCACAGTTTGGCCCGCTCGATCAAGGATGGCGCAATCGTCATGGGCATCACTCCAGGCTAGCGCCATAGCCAAAACTGGCGGCGGGCTTGGCAGCGGTTTCCACCCAGACGCTTTTCACTTCGCTGTACTCGCGCAATGCCTCGAGCCCCGAGGAGCGACCGTAACCGCTATCGCCATACCCCCCGAAAGGCGAGCTGACGTGGATCGTCTTGTAGCCGTTGATCCAGAAAGTACCGGCCCGCACCTGCCGGGCCACTCGGTGGGCCCGACCGACATCCCGGGTCCAGATCGCCCCCGCCAGTCCGAAACGACTATCGTTGGCGATGCGAATCGCCTCATCCTCATCTTCAAAAGCAATGGCCACCACCACTGGGCCGAAGATTTCCTCCTGAGCGCAATGCAAGTGGTTGGCACCTGCCAGCACCGTGGGATTGACATAGTAGCCGCCCTTGCCGGGGACCGGCTCAGTATCGCCTCCCAGCACCCTGGCCCCCTCCTTGAGCGCGCCTTCGAGCATGTTTTGTACATGGACGAACTGCCTGGCGTTGTTGATCGGGCCGACCTGAGTTTGTGGATCAGCCGGATCACCGACCTTGAACTGCTTCGCTGCCTCGGCCAGGGCCGCGGTGAACTTGTCGTAGATAGAGGCCTGCACCAAAAGACGCGAACCAGATACGCAACTCTGTCCAGCCCCTGAGAAGATCGCCGCCTGGGCACCACGCAAGGCCACTTCCAGATCGGCATCGGCAAAAACAATATTGGCCGACTTGCCACCCAGTTCCAGCACCGCCGGGATGCAGCGCTGGGCCGCTGCCACGGCCACATGCCTGCCCGTGGCAGGCGAGCCGACGAATATCACCTTGCGGATATCCGCTCTGGCGATGATCTCCTGGCCGATGCTGTGCCCATATCCAGCCACCACATTGACCAGGCCCTTGGGAGCCCCGGCCCGCTCGATCAATACAGCCAGCGCCAACGAGCTGGGCACCGTGAGCTCCGATGGTTTGAGAATGACCGCGTTACCGGCGGTGATGGCTGGGGCGATCTGCCAACCGGCAGTGAAGATCGGAGCGTTCCATGGGGTAATCTGCAGCACCGTGCCCAAAGGCTCATGGGTTACATAGTTCAGATGCGAGGTGGGCACCGGGATCACTTCGCCATGTAGCTTGTCCGCCCAACCGGCGTAGTACTCGAACATCTCGGCGACCTTCGCCACTTCCACCCGGGCATCGCGAATCGGCTTGCTGGCGCTGATCGACTCAATCTGTGCCAGTTGTTCGGCCTGCTCACGCACCAATGCACCCACCCGGTAGACAATCTGCCCACGAGCCTGAGCAGTCAGGGCCCACCATTGAGCCCGGGCTCGCCTGGTGGCCTGGTCCAGCAGGCCCACCAGGCTCGCGTCGGCGTCGGGGAAGCTCAGCAAGAGGCTGGCGTCATGGGCATTGCGTACTTCCACCGGTACACCCTGTCCCTCGACGAACTCGCCACCCACATAACTGGCCACCACACTGCGATCGCCCCAATACGGGCGCATCAGTTCCACTAGCTGCTGGACACTCATCAATCATTCCCCACGGCCATAGAATTGGGCATCGGTGCGCTGCACGATGGCGCAAAAATCCTCCTGGTCAGCCAGGGTCTCGCTGCTGGCCTGCCATAACTGCGCCACGCTGCGCGACAGCGGTAAATCGAGATCCAGCCTGTCCATCAGGGCAGTGGCCAGACCGACATCCTTACGCATCAAGCCGATGCTGAAACCCGAGTCGTAGGCCTTGCTCAGCACCCAGTTGGGAAACATCGCCTGTGAGGCAGCGCTACGTCCGGAACCGGCATTGATGCCTTCCAGAAGTTTCCCAGCCGCGACCCCGGCCCTGACGGCCATGGCTACGGCTTCGGCAGTAGTGATCAGGTGGGCGGCGCACAATAGATTGTTGGCGATCTTGGCTATGTTGCCGGCCCCCGACTTGCCCACGTGCACTCGTACTTCACTGATGCCTTCGAGTACCGGCATGGCCCGGACCAAGTCATCGTCCTCGGCACCGATCACCATGACCAGGGTGCCAGTCGCGGCTCCCTTGGGACCTCCCGAGACTGGCGCGTCGATAAAGGCAATACCCAGGGTGCCGAGAATCCGGGCAGCGTTGCGGCTGGCCTCAGGTGTCGATGTGGTGGTGTCGATAACTACCAGCCCTTCGCCACCGCACTCCAAGATACCGCCCGGCCCCAGGCACACCGCCTCAACGTGCTCAGCCTTGGGTAGAGACAAGATCAGCACATCGGACTGCTTGATCAGTTGATCGAGCCCGGCCACCGGCTTGACGCCTCGGCCAGCCGCCTGCTCAAGCGCGACCGGGGAAAGGTCGAAACCGCTGACATCAAAACCTTTGCCGGCCAGGGTCGCGGCCATGCCGCTCCCCATATGGCCCAGGCCGATCACTCCCACTTTCAAGGACATGTGTTCTACCTCGCTTAAAGGGTTTGGACGAATTCGATAATGACGTTGCCCGCCGCCTGTGGCTGGACCACCACCCGCTCCGGCAGATCGACATGGGCAACCCCATTGCGCCCCAGGATCGAGCGCACATCGTCGAGGCTGCGGGTGCCCACTTGCAGGGCGATGGCATGAGGGCGCTCCTGGACCACCTTGGGTAGAGCGATGCCGGGATATGCCTGGATGGCTGTAGCGCTATCCATCGCCCGCAAGATCCCGCAGCGGGTATCGGCCTCCAACACCGCGCCGTTGTAGCGCACTGCATCGCCATACAAGGCTTTCCAGCGCGCCAGCAGCACCTCCGGCTCGGCTAGGTAGGTGACGGCCAGGATGCCCTCGACCCCGTTAGGATGCCGCTGCCAGTCCTTGACCCAGATCAGCTCGGGACGATGCTGGTGGCAAATGAAATTCGAAGCGTCGGGTAACTGTGGGTCGATGAACAGCGCCAGGGACACTACAGCCTCATCGTCGCGACCATCGGGCAAGGTCATGCTGCGCCGAAAATCGATGCGTCCCTGGCTAGGCAGGCCGGCCGCCACCAATCGAGCATGGTCGTCATCGGCGTTCTTGCTGTGCAAGGCCACCAGCGATATACCCTCCTCGCCACGATCCAGGAACTGCCCCAACTGCCGGCCAAAGCAAAAGCCATTGACCGAATGGGTGCCGAACTTGGCAGGATCATCGATCCCGATCAGCTCGATGAAATTGCCGGGAAACATCACCAGCGAGGTGACGCTACCCCAGGGGTGGTAGCTGACCGGCGAAGGCACGAAGCCCATCTTGCGATACTGCTCCAATGCCCCTGCATGATCGCGGACCGTAACCAGCGGATGATCGATGCCTAGGGGATATTGATCGACAGCTGCCATGTTGGGCTCTCCTCTGCTAGCGGTTAGTCGTTGTTTTTTGTGGCCAGGGTCGCTAGGGCCGAGGGCGCCAACCCCACTTGGCGGGCAGGCGAGCCCGCAACCACGGTGCCCGGAGCCACGGCCTGCAACACCACGGAATTGGCGGCGACGATGGCCCCGGCGCCCACCTCGATATTGCCCAGCACACTGGCCCCGGCGCAGATCAATGCGCCACGGCGGATCTTCGGATGGCGCTCACCCTGTTCGTTGAGGGTGCTGCCCAGGGTCACTCCGTGCCACAAACCGGCATGGTCCTCGACCACTGCGGTCTGGCCAATGACCAGGCCGATACCGTGGTCCACGAACAATGACTGCCCCAGCCGCGCAGCCGGGTGGATATCGATACTCCAGGCATTGGCCGCCCAGTTCTGTAGCAGCACTGCGCTTTGCTCATCACCTGCGCTCCATAGGGCATGGGCAATACGGTAGGCCTGGACGGCCTGGATACCCCGAAAGCTCAGGAACGCCGTGAGCTGATCCGGGCATGCGGGATTGACCCGCACCGTGTGTTCAATATCGGCAGCGGCACCCTCGGCAATGGCCGGTACTGCACGGATCAACGACGCGAACCATTGTTCCAGCCCGGGACCGCCTTGATGCAACAGGCCGTGGGCGAGGTTGGAAGCCAAGGCCTCTTCGAATGATGAGTGCGAGTGCACACGCTGCTCGATGTATCCACGGATGGTCGGGTTGCGCTCGCCTAACTGACGAGCCTGCTCACATAACCGCTGCCAAAGAGAATTCATTGCCTGCTCCTGTTCCGGTTGGGCCGAGTATGGACACCTCGCAAAACTGGCAGCAATATTCAAAAAATCTTAATTTCGTTGCGATAAATGCAACACAGGAAATCTATGAGCCTGATACAAGACCGCCGCATTCTCTATTTCTTCGAAGCCGTGCGTCTGGGCAGCGTACGAGCTGCCGCCGATGCCCTGGACGTCGCGCCTTCAGCGGTGAGCCGGCACATTGCCCAGTTGGAACAGGAACTCAGTGCTCCATTGATGGAACGCCATCGGCGCGGTGTGAAGCCCACGGAAGCCGGTGAACGGGTACTGGATTACTACCGCCAGCGCCTGGCCCAGCAGGAAGTTCTGCTCGACTCTCTCCAGGCCCTGCGCGGCTTGCAGAGCGGTTCGGTGGTGCTATCGGTGGGCGAAGGATTCATCGACGGACTCAGCGCTTCGCTGACGCGCTTTTCCACGCTCTATCCCAAGATCGACCTGCAAGTGAATGTGTGCGGCGGCAACGAAGTGATTCGCCAGGTGGTGGAGGACGAATCCCATATTGGCTTGGTCTTCAACCCGGCAGCCGACCCGAAGATTCGCACCCATGTACGCCGTCGGCAGCCGCTGCGGGTAGTAGTGGCCCAGGACCATCCGCTGGCCGGCGAGAAGGGCCCGATAACCTTGCGCGGCCTGGACCGTCATCGCTTGGCCTTGCCCGGCGTCTCGTTCGGTATCCGGCAGATCCTGAGCCTGGCCGAGCACCAACTTGGGATCAGCCTGGTGCCCACCCTGACCTGTAACAACATCGCCATGCTCAAGCGCTTCGCCATGCAAGGTGGCGTCACTTTACTGCCGTCCTTCGTCGTGGAGGATGAATTGCGCAAGGCCGAGTTGGTGGCCCTGCCCTTGCACGGGGAAGTATTCAGCAATCCGGAAGCGCAATTGATCACCCGGCTCGGACGTCAGCTCAGCGTCGGTGCCAATCGTCTGTTGAGCATGCTGTTGCAGGACATGAGCGCCTTCAAGGAATGACTCATAGGTAGGCAGCGAAATGTTGCGAAAAAAGCAACGAAAAATGAAATTACCGATATTGATCCACTTTTTCGTCCCCTCTCATACTGCGCCCGAACGTCTCCGGAACCAGCAACGATTCGCCGGGCATGAGGTTCGACAGGCCCACACCAGACCATAACAACCTGTCGAATGCCCCGCGGTGGATTCCCGGACAACCTGAAAACAAGTCCAATAACAGGGGTTGCACATGACTGATTCAGCGAAAACAGGTCTGCATCGAGACCTCAAGGAACGACATATCCGCTTGATCGGGCTAGGCACCTGCATCGGTGTCGGCTTGTTCCTGGGTTCCTCGGCGGCGATCAAGTTGGCGGGGCCGGCAGTCATGCTGGCGTACCTGATCGCCGGCCTGTTCATCTACGTCGTGATGCGCGCATTGGGTGAAATGTGCGTCCATAACCCGGTAGCCGGCTCGTTCAGCCGCTACGCCCACGACTACCTGGGGCCGATGGCCGGTTTCATCAGCGGCTGGAACTATTGGTTCCTGTGGATCGTGACCTGCCTGGCGGAAGTCACCGCCGTCGCCATCTACATGGGGCTATGGTTTCCCGAAGTCGCACCCTGGATCTGGGCCATGTCCTCGCTGCTGATGATGGTCGCGATCAACCTACTGTCGGTGAAGACCTTCGGCGAATTCGAATTCTGGTTCTCACTGATAAAGGTGATCACCATCGTAGGACTGATCATCGCCGGGCTGGGAATGATCCTGTTCGGCCTAGGCAATGGCGGCCAGCCGATCGGTATCTCCAACCTGTGGGCCCATGGCGGCTTCATGCCCAACGGCGTACTGGGGGTGTTGATGGCCTTCCAGATGGTCACCTTCGCCTACGGTGGCATCGAGATCATCGGCCTCACTGCCGGCGAGGCGAAAAACCCGCGAGTTACCATTCCCCAAGCTATCCGTTCGGTACCTTGGCGGATCCTGTTGTTCTACGTGGGTGCGATCTTCGTGATCCTGTCCATCTACCCCTGGAACGCCGATGGCCAGGGAAGCCCCTTCGTCAGCACCTTCGAGGCCCTGGGCATCAAATCCGCAGCGGGGCTAATCAATTTCGTGGTGATCACCGCAGCGTTATCATCCTGCAACGGCGGTATCTACAGCACCGGGCGCATGCTGCTAAACCTTACCGACCAGCACCAGGCGCCGCGCTTCTTCGGCAAAACCACGCCCCAGGGCGTACCCCGCCGTGCACTCATGCTCAGCCTGCTGATCATGTTCATCGGCGTACTGCTCAATTACTTGGCACCGGCCAAGGTATTCATCTGGCTCACCGCGGTGGCCGCCACTGGCAACATCACCACCTGGATCCTGATCCTGCTGGCGCAGATCCGCTTTCGCCGTACAGTCAGTCAGGAACAGCTCGCTGCCGGCGGCTTCCCCATGCCCGGCTGGCCACTGACCAGCTATGCCGCGCTGACCTTCATGCTGCTGGTACTGGGGATCATGGCTTACGTGGAAGACACTCGCCTTGGGGTGATCGCAGGTGCGTTGTGGCTACTGTACCTGGCGGCGGTGTACTGGACGGTCTACCGTAAAAAAGCCGTTATGTTGAGTCAGTCGGTGCAATGACCGCCATCCAATGCCCAGATTGTTGACCAACCAGCTCAAAGCAGCAGATAACGGCTTGCCTAGCGGCAAGCCGCTTCTGTCGCCGAATAAAAATATCCCGTCATGTCACGCCCGTCTCTTCTTGCATATTGAATAGCCCCACACGCTGGGATAAAAACGTCGGCTCTCAGCCCTCCCCAAAACCAGTACTGACGATGCATAGAAAGCAGATACCGACGCCCCTGCATACCGAACGCCTGGTCCTGCGCAGTGCCGATCAAGCCCAAGCCCCGGCCCTGCAGCGTTACCTCCTGGATAACCGCGAGCACCTCGCGCCCTGGGAGCCGCTGCGCGACGAGGAGTACTTCCAGCTTGCGGCGGTGGCCCAGCGACTACGGGACATGGCAGGCAAAGTCGCCGCACAAGAGGCACGACACTGGTTGCTGTTCGATCGCGACGAGCAGCGCGTATTGGGCGCCTGCAACTTCACCAACATCGTGCGAGGTGCGTTCCAGGCCTGCCACCTGGGTTTCGCCCTGGCCCGACACGCCCAGGGCCGGGGCCTGATGCACGAAGCCCTGCAAGCGGCCATCGGCCATGCCTTCGATGAACTGCAACTGCATCGGATCATGGCCAACCACCGCCCCGAGAACCTGCGCAGTGCCCAACTGCTTGCGCGCCTGGGCTTCGAACAAGAGGGCCGGGCCCGCGCCTACCTGAAGATCAACGGTGAATGGGCCGACCATGTGCTGACCGCGTTGATCAACCCTCGGCCGATGTAGGTCGGCCATCCATCAACAGGAGCGCAACGCAAAAAAAAACCGCAGCCAGCTGCGGTTTTTTCATGGTCAGTTGAACGGCTGTGGCCGCAAAGTCTGCGCCGAGGAAGGTGGCAGCATCGGCAACTTGAAGTCCGGCTGGTCGCCGGTCAGGGTTTCCAGGAATGCGACGATCTGGCCGACCTGCGAGGTGTCCAGCTTGCGTCCCAGTTGCAGGCGGGCCATGACGTCCACCGCCTCGTCCAGGGTCCAGTAGGCACCGTCGTGGAAGTAGGGATAGGTCAGCGCCACGTTGCGCAAGGTCGGGACCTTGAAACGCATCCGGTCGGCGTCCTTGCCGGTCAGCCCGGCAACACCCTGGGCCGGGTTCTTGGTCACGTAGGGCTCGATCATGCCCATCTTCTGGAACGAAGTGCCGCCCACTGCCTCGCCGTTGTGACAGGCCACGCAGCCGATGGACTTGAACAACTGGTAGCCCTTGAGCGCGGTGGGGCTGATGGCCGCCTGGTCGCCTTGCAGCCAGCGGTCGAAGGGCGCGTTGGGAGTCACCAGGGTGTCTTCGAAGGCCGCGATGGCGTTGGTCACGTCATCGAACTTGATGCCATCGTCACCGTAGACCCGCTTGAAGGAAGCACGGTACTGCGGGATGGAGCGCAGCACGTCCACCGCCAGGTCATGGGTGAAACCCATCTCCCCCGGGTTGGCGATGGGGCCACCTGCTTGCTCCTGGAGCGTGGCGGCGCGGCCGTCCCAATACTGCGCAAAACTCAGGCCCGAGTTGAGCACCGTGGGCGAGTTGATCGGCCCCTGGTGCCAGTTGTGGCCGATGGAGGTGGGCAGGTTGTCGCTGCCACCCATGCTCAGGTTGTGACAGGAGTTGCAGGAGATGAAACCGGACTTGGACAAGCGCGGGTCGAAGAACAATTGCTTGCCCAGCTCCACCTTGTCGACATCCGTGATCTTCGCCGGCTGCACCGGCTGGATCGGTTCGCTGGGCGTCGCTCCCCACGCCTGGCTCCCCCACAGCAATCCGAAAACAAGCAACCACTTACTCGTGTACATGGCGTCCTCTCATCAGGCTTTATGGTTTGCCACCAACCATGTGCCCAACGGCTGGCAGGTGCCCTGATACAGGTCAATCGGTGCAGGTTGAGGCGCCCGGGCGGTCGCGCAAGACCAGGGGTTGCCGGCCGGTGAAGCCCAACGATGCTTTCTAGTGCTGTACATTGCCCCCACGGAAGACACTTCAATTCCCTTGCGAACGGAGCTCAACGCGTGTTCTCGACCCTCCCCTCCCGTTATCGCCAATTGGCCGGCATCGGCCTGATCGCCGCCGCCCTGGGCCTTGCCGCCTGCCACAATCCACCGGCCTCCACCGCCCTGCCACCCGCTCCGGAAGTCGCCTCGGGCTACCGCACCGACATGCAGACCGGGCACGCCGCCAAGCACATGGCCGCTGCCGCCAACCCGCTGGCCGCCGAGGCCGGGCGCGAAATGCTGCGCAAAGGCGGCTCGGCCATCGATGCGGCGATCGCCATGCAGGCCGTGCTGACCCTGGTGGAACCACAATCCTCGGGGATCGGCGGCGGGGCGATGATCGTGCTTTGGGATGGCAAGGCCGTGCGTACCTATGACGGCCGCGAAACCGCCCCGGCGGGCGCCACCGAGAAGCTGTTCCTGCAGGCCGACGGCAAGCCCATGCCCTTCCCCCAGGCGCAGATCGGCGGACGCTCGGTGGGCACTCCCGGGGTCTTGCGTGCCCTGGAGATGGCCCACAAGCAACACGGTCGCCTGCCCTGGGCGCAACTGTTCGAACCGGCGATCCGCCTGGCCGAACAAGGCTTCGCCATCTCGCCACGGCTGCACACCATGATCAGCAGCGACAGCGCCCTGCCGCGCTCGCCGGACATGGCCGCCTACTTCCTCAACGCCGATGGCACGCCCAAGGCCGTCGGCACCCTGCTGAAGAACCCGCCACTGGCCGCGGTGCTCAAGCGCATCGCCCAGGAAGGCCCGGACGCGCTGTACAAGGGGCCGATCGCCGCCGAGATCGTGGCCAAGGTCCAGGGCCACGCCAACCCCGGCAGCCTGTCGCTCGCCGACCTGCAGAACTACCGCGCCAAGGAACGCGCGCCACTGTGCAGCGACTACAAGCGCTGGCAGGTCTGCGGCATGCCGCCGCCCTCCTCCGGTGGCGTGGCCGTGGCGCAGATCCTCGGCACCCTGCAAGCCCTGGAGCAGCGTGATCCACGCTACGCCCTGGCCAACCTCAAGCCGCAGAAAACCCAACAGCCGGCCGGCCTGGAACCGGCGCCACAAGCGGTACACCTGATCGCCGAAGCCGAGCGCCTGGCCTATGCCGACCGCGGCCTGTACGTGGCCGACAGCGACTTCGTGCCAGTGCCGGTGGCCGGCCTGATCGCCCCAGACTACCTGGCCAGTCGTGCCGCCCTGATCGGCGAGCGCAGCATGGGCCAGGCCGAGCCGGGCAAACCGCGGGGCATCCAGGTGGCCTATGCGCCGGACCGTTCGCCGATGCGCATCTCCACTTCCCAGGTCGTGGCGGTGGATGACCAGGGCGGCGCGGTGTCCATGACCACCACGGTGGAAGCGGCGTTCGGCTCGCACCTGATGGTCCAGGGCTTCATGCTCAACAACCAGATGACCGATTTCTCCTTCATTCCCGAAGAGAACGGCCAGCCCGTGGCCAACCGCGTGCAGCCGGGCAAGCGCCCGCGCTCGTCCATGGCGCCGACCCTGGTCTTCGATCGTGCCAGCGGCGAGCTGCTGGCCAGCGTCGGCTCCCCCGGCGGCTCGCAGATCATCGAGTACGTGGCCAAGTCGGTGATCGGCATGCTCGACTGGAACCTCGACCCGCAAGCCGCCGTCGGCCTGCCCAACTTCGGCAGCCGCAATGGCCCCACCGAGCTGGAGCAGGGCCAGTTCAGCCCGGCGCTGAAACAGGCGTTGCAGGCCCAGGGGCACCAGGTGAATGAAATCGACATGACCAGCGGCACCCAGGCCATCGTTCGCGTGCGTGATGCGAAGGGCAAAGCGTCCTGGGCCGGTGGCGCCGATCCACGGCGTGAAGGCGAAGCACTGGGGGACTGAAGGTTCTGCGCTGCGCCCGAGGGCTGGCCGTGAGGCCGGCCCTTTTTTGTGGGCCTGTATGCTGTTTTTTGCAGCGCTCTGTATCTGATCGGGCAGGCTGTTCTGCCCTAGCATCAGCGCTTGCCAACGAGGAACAGACGATGCAGCCGATCCCCGCCGATATCACCGTCCCAGGCCTGAATGTGCGTCGCCTGGGCCTCCAGGACCTGGAACTGGTGTGCACCCACCGCCAGGCGATGTTCCTCGACGCCGGCCATCCACCGGCCACCTTGCAGGTCATGACCGAACACTTTCGTCCCTGGCTGCATCAACGCCTGGTGGACGGTCGTTACTACGGCTTCGTGCTGCTCGAAGCCGAGCAGCCCGTGGCCAGCATCGGCCTGATGAACATCGACTGGCCGCCCCACCCGGCTCACCCGACCCAGGATCAACGCGGCTACGTGCTCAACGTCTACGTCGAGCCCAGCCACCGCCGCCGGGGCCTGGCCACGGCGCTGATGCAACTGGCGGACGCCGAGTTCCAGCAACGCGGCCTGGGTTTCGCCATCCTGCATGCCACTCGCTCCGGCCAACCCCTCTACCAGGGCCTGGGCTGGGCCGCCACCAGCGAAATGGCCAAGCCCCTGCAACCTTTCGCGTAACCACGCCCTGACCACTCCCGGTGCAATCCGCTTTCCCTGTGCGGCGAACACCTGCATCCGCTGTTTCGCGTGAAGGCCGATGTGCCGATCAGCGATGCCCTGGAGCACGCCTCGACCCTGTTGCATCTGGCAAAGCAATTCACCCTGGAGACAGCCATGGAGCCCCGGTGCGACCGCTATGCTGGAGCGGCACACTTTCCTGGCAAAGATGGGCAAGGCACCGATGGACGACGTGCACGCCACGCTCTGCGCATGACCTTATCGTCACTGAGCCCAGGTAGCGTCTGCGGGCCGATCCATTGATCTGCCCGTACGTCGCTCGACTCACTCAGCGACTTGTTCAAGTCCCAGGGCGGGACTAGGATCGCGCCATGAGAATTACAGCAGTCAGCCGGTTGAAGGCCTTCTGGGAGCGCTACCCGGACGCAGAACAGCCCCTGCTGGCCTGGATCGATGAAGCAAGGAATGCACAGTGGTCCAACCCTGCGCAGATCAAGGACCAGTACCGCAACGCCAGCATTCTCAAAAGCCGCAGGGTGGTCTTCAGCATCAAGGGCAACGAGTACCGACTGATCGTTGCCGTGGCCTATCGTTTCGACGCGCTCTACATCAGATTCGTAGGTACGCACCAACAATGCGATGCCATCGACGCTGACAGCGTAGACAGGGAGTAACCCGCATGAACATCCGCCCCATCCACACCGACCGGGACTATCGCGCAGCGCTGAAAAGCGTCTCGCCGATGTTCGACAACGAACCACAACCGGGAACCCCTGAAGGCGATTACTTCGATGTGATGATCACCCTGATCGAAGCGTACGAAGCCAGGCAGTTCCCCATCGACCTGCCCAACCCGATCGAGGCGATCAAGTTCCGCATGGAACAATCCGGGCTGTCAGCCGCCGACCTGGTCCCCGCCATCGGCCGTACCAACCGCGTCTATGAAGTGCTCAACGGCAAGCGCGCGCTCACCTTGCCCATGATCTGGAAACTGCACCAATTGTTCGGCATTCCCGCCCAGAGCCTGATCAAGCCCATAAAGTCATCCTGAGCACCACGGCCGGGCTTGAGCTTGCCCTTAGGTAAAGGCCCAAGATGCCGGCAAGCCCAACAACACCCAGGACGCTCCATGCTCACCATCGGACAAATGGCCCGCTGCCACGGCCTCACCACCAAGACCCTGCGCCACTACGACAGCATCGGCCTGTTCGCCCCCACACTCACCGGGCGCGACAACGGCTACCGCTACTACAGCCCGCAGCAGATCGCCACCCTCGGCCGGATCGTCTGGCTGCGCCAGTTGGGCATGTCCCTGGAGGACATCCGCACCCTGGCCGACCAGGGTGGCCTGGACAGCCCACTGGCCATGGAGCAGGCGCTGCAAGGGCAGGCGCGGCAACTGGAAAGCGACATCGCTCGCGGCCAGAAGGTGCTGGGCCACCTGCAACGCTACCTGGCCCAACCTCCACGTCAGCTCCCCAAGGCCCAACTGCCGGAACGGGTATTTCTCAGCGCGCAGCGGATCATCGGCATGGCTTGGCAGCAGGGTGATGCGGGCTCCATTCCCGAGTTGTGGCAACGCTTCGAACCCCGCGAACAGGAAATCCAGCGCCTGGCCGAGCCGATGGGCACCTACGGCGTCTGCCAGCCCCTGGACGACAGCCAATGGCGCTACATAGCCGGCCTGCCGGTGGCCGCCGACGCGCCCCTGGTGCCGGGCATGGTGGAGCTGGAGATCCCCGCCCGCCATTACGCCCGGGTGGAGCACCACGGCACCGTGCAAACCCTGCCGGAAACCTTCCGCGCCGCCTACAGCGAATGGCTGCCCGCCGCCGGGCTGGTGCCCGTGGATGCGGTGGAGTTCGAGTACAGCGGTGAACGCTTCCTCGGCCCGATGCACCCCGACAGCGTGGTGGAGTTGTATATCCCGCTCGGTGCCTGAGGCTCTGGAATCGGGGCGACCGCTGGTCACCCCCTTCGCCCCACGGCTTGCCGGTCAGCAAAAATGCATCGGATACCGCTATGCTCTGCCCCCATCCCCGAGGTAACCGAGCGCAGGCCCGATGAGTTTCCAGGCAAATGTGTTGAAGCAGATCGCAGGTATCCGCCATGAGTTCTCCACCATCGGCGCGACGCTACCGGCCAGCCTGTTCTTCTGCTCCCAGGTACACAGCGGCGATGTCATCGAGGCCAGCACGACCCTGCCCAGCGGGATCATCCGTGGCGATGCAGTACTGACCCGCTCCACCCGACCGATCGCGGTGGTCACCGCCGACTGCCTGCCGATCCTGATCAGCAGCGACGACGGCGCCTGGGTCGCGGCGGTGCATGGCGGCTGGAAGGGCCTGCACGGCGGAATCATCGCCAATGTGCTGCAACACCTGGCGACCAAGGGTGTGGAACCGCACCAAGTGCGGGTCGCCATCGGCCCCTCGATCAAGCCTTGCTGCTATGAGGTCAGCGCCGACTTCATTACCCCCCTCTCGGCAGATCCGCAGCGCCCCTGGCCGGCCACCCAGGCCCCCTGGAGCCACGAGCAACCCACGCCGCTGCTGCCATCGCAAATCCCCCCGCCCGCAGCCAGCCAGCAAGGCTCCCTGTGGTTCGACCTGAGCCGCTACGCCGTGCATTTGCTACATGCCGCCGGTGTCACCGATCAGCAGGTCGAAATCAGCCCGCTCTGCACCTACTGCTCCACCCCAAGCCTGGCCAGCTACCGGCGCCGAGGCCATCGGGGCGAGGAAAAGACCTTCCAGTACTCCTGGATCGGCCGCACGCTCGCCGGCTGACCGCAGCATCAAGATAGGTTTGCCAGGCCAGCTGGGGTAACGTGGCCGCCTTTTTCAGGCCCAACCCAAGGAGCGCTCGTGTCTGACAATCTCTATGCCCCGCCCCAGGCGGACCTGGCCACCTCCCTGCCGGAGGCGAAGCAGCCGCCGTTCTACGTGGTATCCCGGGGCAAGTTCCTCACCCTGTTCATCCTCACTTTCGGTCTTTACCGGCTGTACTGGGCCTACAAGAACTGGAAGCAGTTCAAGCAGGATAGCGGTGAGGAAATGTGGCCGGTGGCCCGGGCGATCTTTGCCATCTTCTTCACCCACGCGCTGTACCGCGAGGCCGATGCCCGGCTCAAGCACAATGGCCTGGCTTTCAAGTGGGAACCGGGTGAACTGGCAACGTTGTTCGTGGTGGCATCGATTGTCCGCAACGTCCTGGACAGCTTGGCGCGCAACAACGTCGGTTTTCCGCAGGTGGATATCGCCAACCTGCTGATGCTGCCTGTGCTGGCCTGGATCACCTGGCTGGGCCAGCGCGGCTTGAACGCTGCGGCTGGCGACCTGCATGGCCAGAGCAACGCCCGCTTCACACCGATCAACTACCTGTTCATGGTGCTCGGGACGGCGCTGCTGGTCGTGGTGTGCCTGGGGATGATGGTCATGGCACGCTGAATTCAGGCGCTGACGTAGACCCAGGCCTGGAGGCCGGAAGACAAGGTCACGCTGACTCGCTTGTAGTCCGAGACTTCATAGCGGTCGGCCGCCGCCAGTTCCTCGGCAGTGATGCGAAACACCATGCCGGGGATCGGTGCGCTGTCCGCCGACCCCGGACGCAGGATCGGGTGATGGGTCTTGCCGCTACTGGCCAGCACTTGCGGGTCGGTGATTTCCACCCAGTGCTGTTCGTAGCCGAGCATGGCGTCATGGCTACCCTCCAGTTCGCGGCCGAAGTTGGCCAGTTGCACCGCCTTGTCCTGCAGGGTCCCGTAGGAAAAAAGATAAACCGATGCTGGAGTTGCCGCACTCATCCGTAGTGTCCCAATCAAGGTTGTGATCCGCTTCAGCGGGTGATTTTCAATGCCTGCCGCTCGCCGTGCCGCTCCAGCGCCAGCTCGATCAGCCGGCTGACCAGCTCGCTGTAGGTCATGCCCGCGGCCTGCCACAACTTGGGGTACATGCTGATGCGCGTGAACCCCGGCAAGGTGTTGACCTCGTTGATCAATACCTGGCCACTGTCAGTGAGAAACACATCGACCCGCGCCAGCCCGGAACAACCCAGCACCTGGAAGGCCTCGATGGCCAGGGCACGAATCCGCTCGCTGGCTTCATGGCCGATGGCCGCCGGCACGACCACCTGGGCCGCCTGCTCGTCGATGTACTTGCTGTCATAGGAATAGAAACCGCTGCCGACCACGATCTCGCCACAGCCACTGGCGATGGGCTGGTCGTTGCCCAGTACCGCGCACTCGATCTCCCGGCCATGCACCGCCGACTCCACCAGCACCTTGTGGTCGAACCCCAGGGCCAGCTCTACCGCGGCCTGGTACTGGGCCTCATCTTCGACCTTGCTCACCCCCACCGACGAGCCCTGGTTGGCCGGTTTGACGAACAGCGGCAGGCCAAGCGCCGCCTGGACCTGGGCAAAGTCATGGCGCGCCCGGTTGGCGCGGGTCAGGGTGACGAAGGGCGTTACCGCAAGGCCGGCATCGCGCAGCAGGCGCTTGCTGATGTCCTTGTCCATGCACACCGCCGAGCCCAGCACGTCGGAGCCGACGAAGGGCAAGTCGGCCATGCGCAGCAGGCCCTGCAGGCAACCGTCTTCGCCCAGGGTGCCGTGGACGATGGGGAAGATCACATCGACGTGCCCCAACATCTCCTGGCTGGAGGTCTCCACCAGTTGCCCGCTGGCCTTGCCCGGCACCACCGCCAGTTCACGGTTGGACTGGTTGAGGGCGATCAGCGCCGGGTTCTCCTGGTTGATCAGGAAGTTCGAGGTGTCGTTGAGGTGCCAGTGGCCCTGCTTGTCGATACCGATCAACACCGGTTCGAAACGTGTGCGATCCAGGGCGTCGACGACGTTACGTGCCGATTGCAGCGACACTTCATGCTCGGCCGAACGGCCACCAAAGATAATCCCGACCCGCAGCTTGCTCATGAATGGTTTCCGTCTTGAAAAAAGTTCCCGGCCTCAGCTCGGGTTGTAGCGCAGGTGGATCAGCGCCACCCGCTCCTGTTGCTTGTCCTTGCGTTCCTCGATGGCGAAGGGCACGAACCCCAGCTTCGGGTAGAACAACAGCCCCGCCACATTGCTGTTGAAGCAGGACAGGGTCACATCGCGAGCCTGGTGCCGGCTGCGGGCGAGATAGATCATCTGCCCGATCAACTGCGCACCCAACCCGACGCTGCGCACCTGCGGATCGACGATCACGTTGCCGATGGTGCAGGTGCCGCCCTGCTCCCAGCGATAGAAATTGGCGAACCCTACCACCTGCCCGTCCCGCTCGAGCACCGTGGAATCGCTGCGCTGGGCGATGGAGTCGCGTAACTGCTCAGGGGTCAAGGGCCAGGTGGCGGCGGGAAAAAAGAAGAACAGCTCCTGGGCGTTGCGTACAAAGCTGCAGATGCGCGGGATATCGGCATCTGCCGCCGGGCGGAAGGTCACTGTCATATTCGGTCTCCTGCGCGGAAGTAGCGTCCTGGTCGGGGTTCGCATCACGGGCCCCAAAACTTGCCGCATGAGCCTGTCGCGAGGGGATGGACGCTACTCCAGTCGCTCCGGGCAGGCAACAGCCGAACGCCCCGCGAACTATGCTCAAGGAAGCAGCCACCACGCTGTCGGAGGGCGATCATGAAAGGCTACCTGGTCATTTTCTTCACCCAGCAGAACCGTCGCCACCAGGGCCGGATGCTGGGTGACTGGATCGTCGATCTGGCCCGCGGCATGGGCCTGCACGGTGCCACCCTGTCCAGCGCCATCGAAGGCCTCGGTCAATCCCGGCACCTGCATTCGGTGCACTTCTTCGACCAGGCCGACCAGCCCCTGGAGATCCGCCTGGCAATGACGATGGCCGAGGCCGAACGCCTGTTCGAGCGCCTGGCGACCTAGGATTTCTCGCTGTTCTACATCAAGACGCCCATCGAGTTCGGGTACCTGGGCAAGCAGGCGCAGCCGATGGCACCTGATGCGCCCAGCAAGACAGCCAGCGCCCCCTTAAGTTAACGTGCCCGCCTTGGTTTCCCCATCAGGACTGTTCCATGGCCAGACCTGCCACCCCCACCGACTGGGTTCACCGCGCACCACCCGCCCAGGGCCTGGAGCGCATCGAAGCGTACTTCGCCGGGCACGGCTACGACATGCATCGCCACGACACCTACGCCATCGGCCGCACCCTGCGCGGGGTACAGAGCTTCCAGTACCGCGGCGGCTGGCGCCATAGCCTGCCGGGCGGAACCATGGTCCTGCACCCCGACGAAGCCCACGATGGAGAAGCCGGCACCCAGGATGGCTTTCACTACCGCATGCTGTATGTCGAACCCGCGCTGATCCAGCAGATCCTCGGTGACCAACCCCTGCCCTTCATCGCTGGTGGGCTGTCCGCCGACCCACGCCTGTTCGCCGCCACCGACGCGCTATTGCGCAGTGTCGAACACACGATGGACCCGCTGGAGCAGCAAGATGCCCTGTTCGACCTGGCCCACGCGCTCAACCGGGTATCCGGGGTCGCGGCGCCGCGCCAGCGCTTCGACTACCAGGCCGCCGAACGTGCCCGGGAATACATCCACAGTGCCCTGGACCGCACCCTGACCCTCGATGAGCTGGCCGCCCACAGCCAGCGCGATCGCTGGAGCCTGTCCCGGGATTTTCGCCTGCTGTTCGGCACCAGCCCCTACCGCTACCTGAGCATGCGCCGCCTGGACCTGGTCCGGGCGCTGCTGGTGCAGGGCCAGCCCCTGGCCCACGCCGCGCTGGCTGCCGGCTTCGCCGACCAGAGCCACATGACCCGCCAGTTCCGCCAGGCCTATGGACTGCCACCGGCACGCTGGCTGAAGATGCTCGGCCGCTGAGCCACGCACAATCGTTCAAGAATCCACCGCCGGTCATGACCTACCCTGGGCGCTCATTCACCAGCGATATGGAGCCCCCATGAACAATCCCGCCAGCACCGCGCAACGCCCATACCAGAGCATCAACTTCGCCCAGAAGCTCGGCCTGTTCAGCGAACAGTGGACGCCCAAGGTGATCGCCGAGATGAACGACTACCAGTTCAAGATCTCCAGGCTGCAAGGCGAGTTCGTCTGGCATGCCCATGCCGAGACCGACGAAACCTTCATCGTCCTCGACGGCCTGCTGCACATCGACTTCCGCGACGGCCGGGTGTCCATCGCCAGCGGCGAGATGTTCGTCGTGCCCCGGGGGGTGGAGCACAAGCCCTGGTCCGAAGAGGAGGTCAAGCTGCTGCTGATCGAACCCCGTGGCGTGCTCAATACCGGAGACCAGGGCGGCGAACGTACCGCCTTGAACGACGTCTGGATCTGACCCCGCCCGACAGCCGGCCAGGGGAATTAATGCCGTGCTGTCGGAGTCAGAGCTGCGGTAGGCCGTCGATCGACTACCCATGACCGTTTGCCGGAGCGATGAAAAATCTGCGCCGCTCCGGCAAACCACAGGTAAAGTGACGTTCCTGTTCTTTTCCGTGCGATGGCTCCATTGCAGGGACCACTGCCTGGTCCCGGTGCTCGATGACGCCCATGGCGCATCCACCTACCGCAGCGACTCCCGGATCCCTGAATGCCCCAACCGCATCAAGACACTGCCGCTTCCTTCCTGCTCCAGGACCTGCGCGCCGGCACCGCGACCCTGCATGTGGCCCTGGAACAACGCCTGCCATTTTTCTCCGAGCAGCTCGACGCTGCCTGGTACCAGCGCCTGGTCCAGGCCTACTACGGGTTCTACCAGCCCCTGGAGGCGGCCCTGGATCAAAGCGGGCTGATTCCGGCCGGGTACGAGCCGCAACTGCGGCGCAAGACTCCAGCGCTGCACGGCGACTTGCTGGCCCTGGGCCTGAACCAGACCGAAATCGACCACCTGCCACGCTGCCCGCAGCTGCCCCGGCTGGACACTCCGGGCGCCTGCCTGGGCACCCTCTACGTGCTGGAAGGCGCGACCCTGGGCGGGCAGATCCTGCGCCGCGAAATGGCCCGGCGCCTGGCGCTGGATGCCGGCAACGGCGGAGCCTTCCTCGACGTCTACGGCGCCCTTACCGGCCGGCGCTGGAAGGATTTCCTCGACTACCTGGGCCGCATGCCCAGCCACACCAGCGCACGCCAGCAAGTAGTGGACGCCGCACAATCCACATTTGCCTGTTTCGAGCGCTGGCTCGACAGCCGCGAGGTGCTGCTATGACCCCCCAGGATTCCCAGGCCTTCGAGCAGTTGCTGGCCAACTGCGCCAACGAACCCATCCGCTCCCCGGGCGCAATCCAGCCCCACGGCGTCCTGCTGACCCTGGACGAGCCAGGGTTGCGCATCCGACAGGTCAGCGCCAACGTCGAGACCCTGCTGGGCCAATGCGCCGAGCAAGTCGTCGAGCAGCCCCTGGACAGCCTCCTGGGCACCGAACACACCCAGAGCATTCGCCAACGGCTGCAACTGCAACACTTGCTCGATGCCCCGCCGCTGTACCTGGAGCTCCATGGCAGGCGCTTCGAAGCCTTGCTGCACCGGCACCAAGACGTACTGATCCTGGAACTGGAGCACCAGCTCGAACAGCACCAGGCCCCGGAGCTCAAGCAGCGCACCGACAACCTCGGGCGCCTGCTGCGTCGCCTGCAGACCGCCAAGACCCTGCAAGAGCTGTACGCCATCAGCGTCAGCGAGATCCAGGCCATGACCGGCTACGACCGGGTGCTGATCTATCGCTTCGAAGACGAAGGCCACGGCCAGGTGATCGCCGAGGCCACGCGGCCGACCATGGAAGTGTTCAACGGCCTATTCTTCCCCGCCTCGGACATTCCCCAGCAGGCCCGCGAGCTGTACCGCAGCAACTGGCTGCGGATCATTCCCGATGCCGACTACCAGCCGGTGCCGCTGGTGCCGACCTTGCGCCCGGACACCGGACAGGCCCTGGACCTGAGCTTCGCCACCTTGCGCAGCGTGTCGCCGATCCACTGCCAGTACATGAAGAACATGGGTGTGCTGTCGTCCATGAGCATCTCCTTGCTCAAGGACGACCAGCTCTGGGGCCTGATCAGCTGCGGCAACCGCCAGCCACTGCTGGTGCCCCACGAGTTGCGCATCGCCTGCCAGACCATCGGCCAGGTGCTGTCGCTGCAGATCAGCGCCATGGAAGCCCTGGAAGTCAGCCGCCAGCGCGAGGAAAAGCTCGCCACCCTGGCCAGCCTCAACCAGGCCATGGCGCAGGCCAGCGGCAGCGTGTTCGCCAGCCTGGCCCAGGAGCCCGGGCAGTTGCTGGAGCTGACCCGGGCCGGCGGCGTGGCGATCATCGAGGATCGCCAGCTGCACTGCTTCGGCAACTGCCCGCCGGAGGCTGAAATCCGTGCCTTGCACCGCTGGTTGCAAGCGTCCGGGCAACCGGTGTTCGCCACTCACCACCTGGCCAGCGTCTACCCGCCGGCGGCCAGTTATCAACAGGTGGCCAGCGGTGTCCTGGCCATGAGCCTGCCCAAGCCTGTGGATAACGGCGTGCTGTGGTTCCGGCCCGAGGTGAAGGAAAACATCAACTGGAGTGGCAACCCGCAAAAGCCCCTGGACCTGGAGAACTCCGACGCCGGCCTGCGCCTGCGACCGCGTACCTCGTTCGAGATCTGGAAAGTGGAAATGGCCGGGATCTCCAACAAGTGGAGCCACGGCGACCGCTTCGCCGCCAACGACCTGCGCCGCTCGGCCCTGGAGCACGACCTGGCGCGCCAGGTGCTGCGCGAACAACAGGCAGTGCGCGCCCGGGACGAGCTGGTGGCGGTGGTGTCCCACGACCTGCGCAACCCCATGACCGTGATCTCCATGCTCTGCGGCATGATGCAGAAAGCCTTCAGCTCCGACGGCCCCCACACCTCGCGGCGCATCTCCTCGGCCATCGACACCATGCAGCAGGCCGCCAGCCGCATGAACATCCTGCTGGAGGATCTGCTGGACACCTCGAAGATCGAGGCCGGGCGCTACCGCATCGCCCCCCAGCCGCTGGATGTCGCGCAGATCTTCGAGGAAGCCTATTCGCTGCTGGCGCCCCTGGCCCTGGACAAGTCCATCGATATCAGTTTCCACGCCGAGCCGGACCTGACCATCCACGCCGACCCCGAGCGGCTGTTCCAGGTGCTGTCGAACCTGGTGGGCAACGCCATCAAGTTCACCCCCAAGCAAGGCAAGGTCGGGGTGGTGGCGATGTCCGACGGCGAGCAGATCGTGTTCAGCGTCCGCGATTCCGGGGAAGGCATCCCCGCCGACCAGCTGCCGTTCATCTTCGACCGCTACTGGACCATGAAGGAAGGCAACCCCAACGGCACCGGCCTGGGGCTGTACATCACCCAGGGCATCGTCCAGGCCCACGGTGGCACGATCCAGGCCTACAGCGAGGTGGGCAAGGGCAGCGAATTCCGCTTCAGCGTGCCCCGGGCCTGACCCTCATTCGGCGCCGTGGGCCACCAGCCAGTCATGGAACAACTGGCCGCTGGCCGACAGGCGCCGGTTGCGCAGGTGCACCAGGAAATCCGCCTGGCCGGTGTGGAACGCCCAGTCGCCAACCCGTAGCAACTCGCCCTGGGCCACCCCGTCGCGGGCCATGAAATCCCAGCCCAGGCCCACCCCCAGCCCCTGCTGCACGGCGCTGAACATCAAGGTCAGCTGATTGAAGCCCAGGGCTCCCGGCGGCGCGCTGTAGTCCAGGCCGAAGTGACGGAACCAGTCCCGCCAGTCGATGCAGTTCCAGGCCGAGGCGTCCAGCTGGATCAGCGGCAAGGCCGCCAACTGCCCAAGCTCGCTGACCACCGGCAACTCCAGGCGCCGGCTGGCGATGGGGTAGACGATCTCGGCAAACAGCGGCGTGGCCGCCAGGGACGACCAGTGCCCCGGCCCGTAGAGAATGCCGAAATCATGCTCGGCCACGCTGGACTCGTCCATGTCGTTGTTGGCGTGGATGCTCACGGTGATCTCCGGGTGCTGCTTGTTGAATGCCAACAAGCGCGGGAACAGCCAGAACTGCGCCACCGCATGGGTGCATTGCACGGTGATGGTGTTGGCATCGCGCCCGGCCCGTAACCGCGTGACGCTGCGCAGCAAGGCTTCGAGTTGGGTGCTGACCTGGGCGAACAGCGCCGCGCCGCTGGCAGTGAGCTTCACCCCCCGGGCCTGGCGCTCGAACAGCTCGGTCTTGAGCGACAGCTCCAGGGTGCGGATCTGCTTGCTCACCGCGCTCTGGGTCAGGCACAGCTCGGTGGCGGCCCGGGTGAAGCTGGCGTTGCGGCCCACCGCTTCGAAGGTCACCAGGGTTTCCAGTGGCGGCAAGTGCCGGGCGAAGCGACTCATTAGGCATTCCCCAGGAGAATAGGTAGGTGCCTATATATCCTTTGTCCATCCGGTCAGCAATGACTAGCCTGCGCACCTTGAAGAATCGCTGCGAGTGTGTGCATGAAACGCGGAGTTGCTTATGCGGTCCTGGCCGGTGCGGTCTGGGGCCTGGCCATTGTGGTGCCCAGCCTGTTGCCGGAGTTCAGCCCGCTGATGCTCAGCTGCGCCCGCTTCACCCTGTATGGCGCATTCTCCCTGCTCCTGGCTGCGTCCCAGGCTCGCGAGCTGCTGCAACGCCTGACCTGGAACGACGCGCTGCTGCTGGTGAAGCTGGCACTGACCGGCAACCTGATCTATTTCATGCTGCTGGCCAGCGCCATTCAGTGGGCCGGCGTGGCCAGTACCGCGCTGATCGTCGGCCTCTTGCCCCTGACCATCACCCTGGCCGGGCGCGGGGATGCCGACGCGGTGCCGTTGCGGCGCCTGCGCTGGCCGCTGCTGCTGGTGTTCGGTGGGATCTGCTGCATCAACCTCGACACCCTGCTCACCGCCCAGGGCGATTCGCCGGAGCTGGGCCAGCGGGCCCTGGGCCTGCTGTGTGCCTTCGGCGCGCTGCTGTGCTGGACCTGGTTCGCCAAGGACAACGCCCGCTACCTCAAGAGCAGCCGCTTCGACAGCGGCCAGTGGTCGAGCCTGTGGGGCATCACCACCGGCCTGATGAGCGCCGTGGTCTGGCTGCTGGCCCAGGGCCTGGAGTGGCCGGGCACGCGGAGCGAGGCCAGCGACCAGCGCTGGATGCTGTTCTGGGGCCTGAGCCTGTGCAGCGCGGTGCTCGGCTCGTGGTTCGGCAATCGTATGTGGAATGCCTCGACCCGGCGCCTGCCACTGACCCTGAGCGGCCAGTTGATCGTGTTCGAGACCCTGTTCGCCCTGCTCTACGGCTTCATCTGCCTGCAGCACCTGCCGAGCTTGCTGCAAGCCAGCGCGGCGTTGTTGTTGCTGGCCGGCGTGCTCTGGGCGGTGCGTCGGCACCTGCCCCAGGCTCACTAAGGGCCTCAACCCGAGGCCGCAGAACAACCCGGAAGCGCCACCGGGGAGCGGGGCAGGCGCAGGGCCAGCAAGGCGCCCAATAACGCCAACAGGGCACTGGCGGCGGTGGCCAGTTCGATGCCATAGGCCTGGTTGCCCACCGGGCCCAGGGTGTTGGCCAAGGACACCAGCAAGGCCAGGCCCAGGGCGCCGCCGATCTGCTGGCTGGTGGAGGCCACGCCCGCCGCCACGCCCTGCTCGGTCGCGGCAATGCCCTGCCCCGCCGAGATCCACATGGTGTTCCAGGTCATGCCCTGGCCGATGCTCATGATCACGATCCCGGGTAACAGGCCGACAAAACCCCGGCTGCCCGGTAGCGCCAGGTAGATCATGCCGATGCCCAGGGCCCCGGCCAGCAAGCCGCAGACCAGGACTGCCCGCAGGCTGGCGCGCCGCAGCGCCCGCTCGCCCAGCCAGATGCCCAGGGTGCAGAGCACCGTCGAGGGCAGGAAGGCCAGGCCACTGTGCAACACACTGAACTGGTAGACCTGCTGGAAGTACAGGCTGAGGAAGTAGTACTGCACGCCGAAGCTGCTCATGAACAACGCGGTGATCAGCATCGCCATGCGCAGCTGTGGATAACCCAGCAGGCGCAGGGGCATCAACGGGTCGCGCCCCAGGCGCTCGATACGCAGGAACAACCCGAGCAAGGCCAGCGCCAGCAGCAGGCAGGCCAGGGTCGCCGGGGCGGCCCAGCCCCATTCCGGCCCCTGGACGATGGCGAACACCAGCAAGGTGCCGCCCAGGGTCACGCTCAAGGCGCCCGGCAGGTCGAACTGGCGCCCGCGCTGGCGCGGCGGATCGGAGGGAATCCAGCGCCGGGCCAGCCATGCACACGCACCGGCCAGGGGCACGTTGACCAGGAACACCGCCGCCCAGCCCCAGTACTGGGTCAGCACGCCCCCCAGCAGCGCCCCCAGGGCCAGCCCGGCCGCCGACGCTGCGCTCCACACCGCGAAGGCACGGTTACGCGCCGGGCCTTCGGCGTAGTAGGTATTGATCAGGGCCAGGGTCGCAGGGAACAGCATCGCCCCTCCCACGCCCTGCACCGCTCGCGCCAGCACCAGCCACAAGGCGCTGCCCCCCAGGCCGCCTGCCAGCGACGCCAGGGCATAGAGCCCCTGGCCGACGATGTAGAAACGCCGCTTGCCCAACAGGTCCGCCGCCCGGCCGCCCAGCAGCAGGAAGCCGCCGAAGGTCACGCTGTAGGCACTGACCACCCATTGCAGCTGCTGGGCGGAAAAACCCAGGTGCTGGCCGATCTCCGGCAGGGCAACGAAGACGATGGTGGCGTCCAGGGCAATGATCAGCTGGGCCGTGGCCAGCAACAGCAGCATCCAGCCCGACGGCTTGGCTAGTGGGTTCGCGGACATCGCGGGACTCCTCGGATGAAATGACGGCGGCCAGTTTCATCGATGCGCTTTAAATGATAAACAAGCCCTCCCTTCTTTCAGTAATGACTTTAATCATGGATCTGAACGCCCTGCGCCTGCTGGTCCGAGTGGCCGAAACCCGCAGCTTCACCCGCGCCGCCGGGGACCTGGGGCTGACCCAGTCCGGCCTGTCCCGGGCCATCTCGCGCCTGGAACAGCAGTTGGGCGTGCGCCTGCTGCAACGCAACACCCGCAGCGTCAGCCTGACCCCGGACGGCCAGATGCTGGTGGAGCGTGCCGGGCCGCTGCTGGCGGAACTGGTCCAGACCGAGAGCCTGCTGTTGGAACGCCGCGACTCGCCCACCGGCGTGCTGAAGATCAGCACACCCTCACTGTTCGGACGCAAGGTGGTGATGCCGGTGATCGGCGGCCTGACCGAGCGTTATCCGGCCTTGAGCATCGAGGCGGTGATGACCGACCGGATCGTGGATATCGTCGACGAAGGTTTCGATGCCGTGCTGCGTACCGGAACCATCCAGGACCAGCGCCTGATCGCCCGCCCCCTGGCGCCGCTGCGCTGGGTCACGGTGGCGGCGCCGGCCTACCTGGAACGCCACGGCACGCCTCGGGACCTGGCCGAGCTGCAACGCCACAACTGCCTGGCCGTGCGCAACCTACGCAGCGGCCGGCTGGTGGAATGGCAATTCATGGACCAGGGCAAGCCCCTGGACCTGGCGGTCACGGGGCGTTTGATCTTCGATATCGGCGACGCCCTGGTGGACGCCGTGCTGGGTGGTTTCGGCATCGCCCAACTGATGGAGTTCGCCGTGCGCGAGGCCCTGGACGACGGGCGCCTGCGGCCCATTCTCCAGGCATACGACGGGCGCAGCCGCGAGCTGTCGCTGGTCTACCCGCCCTCGCGCCAGTGCTCGGCAAAACTCACCACATTCGCCGCGGCCCTGGGCCAGGTGAGCTGGTAAGGCACGTCAGCCCTCTTGCGGCGCATCCTGGGTCACACTGAGCAGGCGCGGCTGGGCGATCCGCAGGTAGTCCTCGGTGGACAGCACCATGGATGCATCCAGGCGCCCGGCATTGAAGGCGATTTGTTCATAGCGCGAAGTCAGCTGCGGATCGACGATCAGCAAGATCCGTGGATCGAAGCTCAGCGGTGGGATGGCTCCGATCACGCAGCCCGTCAGCTCCCGGGCCAGCTCCGGCGCTACGAGCTGGGCTTTCTTGCCTCCCAGGGCCGCGCCGACTTTCTTCATGTCCAGCTTCTGGTCCCCGGACAGGATCACCAGGGCGTAGGCATCGCCACCGCCCTTGAGGCCGCACAGCATGGCCTTGGCCCCCTGGCCCGGCTCGGTGCCGCGAATCTCGGCGACCCGCGCCGACTGCCCTTCGGCCGGATGTTCGATCACCCGGTAACGGGCCTGGTGACTGTCCAACAGTTGCACCAGGCGCTGAAAAACATCGTGCATAAAAATCCCTTGTTAGAAATGCCCGGCGCCGATTCAAACACCCGCCAGGGGCGCTGGCCAGCACCGCGCAGCTACAAGCGCACCGGCATGGACGATCCTAGACGGCAACGCCTGCGCGGCTACGCCCAGTCCCTGGTTCACACATCGCCAGCCAACGGTAGCTGGCGCCCGTCAAGGCTGTCGCCAATAGCCAGGAAATGCCCGCCGGCCACATGGTGCAGGGTGCGCAGCCGATCATGGCCGTCGAAGTGCCAACGCCCCTCGCTGAACACTCGCGAGTCGGCCTGGGCGGCAATCACTTCGCCGAGGAACAAATCGTATTGCTGGTGGTTGTGGGGCTCGGGTAGCAATCGACACTCCAGCCAGGCCACGCAACCTTCCAGCAACGGCGCGGCACAGGCTTGGCCGGCGAAGGTGGCCAGGCCGTAGGCGCTGAATTTGTCGCGACCGGCCCGGCTCATCTCCAACCCTGAGCTGTTGCCCAGGCTCTGGGTGATATCGACCTGTTCCACACAAGGCACGTTGAGCACGAAGCTGCCGGACGCCTCCAGCAGTTGCCGGGTCCAGGTGCTCTTGTCGAGCACCACCGCGACCTTCGGCGGTTGGAAATCCAGGGGCATGGCCCAGGCGGCGGCCATGATGTTGCGCTGCCCTTCATGGGCGGCGCTGACCAGGACGGTGGGACCGTGGTTGAGCAGACGATAGGCCTTGTCCAGAGGGACCGAACGACGAAATGCGGGCATGGCAGGCTCCTGAAAAAAAGCGATTGTAGCGCCACTCCCTGGCGGTGCAGATGGGTCGATTGGATGGATTTCCTGGATTATCCGTCCAGCGCCCGGCGGCTTATCCACAGCGCCCCAGACACTAGACTCAACCTTCATTTCAACAGTTGAAGGATGCGCACCATGGCCGACCATTCCCTGAACGACAAAGTGGTGCTGATCGCCGGAGGGGTGAAAAACCTCGGCGGCCTGATTGCCCGCGACCTCGCCCGCCACGGCGCCCGGGCCGTGGCCGTGCACTACAACAGCGATGCCAGCCAGAACGATGCCCAAGCCACCCTGGCCGCCCTCCAGGAGCTGGGAGTCCAGGCCCATGCCTGGCAGGCCGACCTGACCAGTGCCAGTGCTGTGGAGCGCCTGTTCAGCGAAGCCAAGGCGCGCTTCGGCAAGATCGATATCGCCATCAACACCGTGGGCAAGGTCCTGAAGAAACCCATCGTCGAGATCAGCGAAGACGAGTACGACCAGATGTTCGCGGTCAACGCCAAGAGCGCTTTCTTCTTCATCAAGGAGGCCGGCAAGCACCTGGAAGACAACGGCAAGCTGGTGACCCTGGTGACTTCGTTGCTGGGCGCCTTCACCCCTTTCTATGCCGCCTACGGGGGTTCCAAGGCTCCGGTGGAGCATTTCACCCGGGCAGCGGCCAAGGAGTTCGGTGCCCGTGGTATCTCGGTGACCGCGGTGGGACCGGGGCCGATGGACACGCCATTCTTCTACCCGGCCGAAGGTGCCGATGCCGTGGCCTACCACAAGAGCGCTGCGGCGCTGTCACCCTCGAGCAAGACCGGCCTTACCGATATCGAGGACGTGGTGCCTTTCATCCGCCATCTGGTGACTGAAGGCTGGTGGATCACCGGGCAGACCTTACTGATCAACGGCGGCTACACCACCAAGTAATCCTGGCGCTCAAGGGGTAAATTGGCCTGCCGGGCTGCACGTAGCCCCAGGCTGAAGTCAACCGGCATTCCCCGAACCAGGACAGTTGTGACGATGGATAAACTTGAGCAGTACCGGGTATTCATCCAGGTGGCCGACATGGGCAGCTTCATCAAGGCCGCCCATGTCCTGGAATTGCCCAGGGCCACGGTGTCATCGGCAGTACAGCAGTTGGAGACCGGCCTGGGTACCCGCCTGTTGCACCGCACCACTCGCCACGTACAACTGACCGCCGACGGTGCCATTCTCCTGGAACGGGCCCGCCGCCTGCTGGCCGACGCGGCAGAACTCAACCTGCTGTTCCAGCATCGCCAAGTGGATGTCAGCGGTCGCTTGAACATCGACGTCCCCAGCCGTATCGCCCGGCGCCTGGTGGTTCCAGCGCTGCCCCAGTGGCTGGCGCAGTACCCCGGCCTGCAACTGGCCCTGGGGGCGTGCGATCGCAGTATCGACCTGGTCCAGGAAGGCGTGGACTGCGCGATCCGTGTCGGTAGCCTGGCCGACAGCAGCCTGGTGGCCCGCCCCCTGGGGCAACTGGCCTTGATCAATTGCGCCAGCCCTGGCTACCTCGCCGCCCATGGCGAACCCCACACTCCCCAGGACCTGCAGAACGGCCAGTGGATGATCGGCTACGCCTCTCCCGACACCGGCCGCGAGCAACCCTGGGAATACCAGCTCGAAGGGCGCGAGCACCTGCTCAGCCTGCCCAGCCGGGTGATCGTCAACAACGTGGAAAACTACATCGCCTGCTGCCGCCAGGGACTGGGGCTGATCCAGGTGCCGCGCTTCGATGTGCAGCACCTGCTGGACCGTGGCGAGCTGGTGCAAGTTCTGCACGGGCTGCCAGTGGCACCGATGGACATCTGCGCGCTGTACCCCGACCGGCGCCATCGCTCGCGGCGGCTCAATGTATTCATCGAATGGTTTGCCGAACTGGTCCGGCCACACCTGGAACCATGAGCGACGGGCTTGCCCAAGGGCAGCGAGTCATGAGATGAAGGCGCCCCCAACGGACTGAGGCACACGGACCATGGCGCACCTGCTGATCGTCGCCCCACAGCTTGACGACCTGAATGACCTGTTGGCGTTCGAAGAAGAGAATCGCGCCTTCTTCGAAGCCTCGATCAACGCTCGGCCCCCCAGCTACTACTCCAGCGAAGGCGTCGCCCAGGCCATTGTCCAGGCGCAACAGGACGCCGAGGCTGACCGGGGCTATCAATTCCTGATCCGGGAAAGTGGCTTGCTGGTGGGACGAATCAATCTGCATCGGGTCCAGCGCCCGTATTTCAACTGCGCCGAACTGGGCTACCGGGTCGGTGCCCGCTTCACCGGTCGCGGGATCGCCAAGAACGCGGTGACCCAGGTGCTGCAACGGGCATTCGGGGAGTTGCGCCTGAGCCGTATCGAGGCCAATGCCCGGCCTGAGAACATCGGTTCGGTACGCGTACTCGAAGCTTCCGGCTTTTCCCGCTATGGCCATTCACGCCGCAGCTTCCAGTTGCACGGGCAGTGGTTCGATCGCTTGCACTACGAATGTCACTCACCGTTGCTGAGCTGACCTGGCGAGCGCCCGCCACGCAGACGAGCGCCCCTGGCGACAGGCGACTCAGGTCGACAACTGGTTGGCGAACTGCCCTACCGCACTGACCACTTTCTGCGCCCCGTCCTGGATCTCGACGATCACCGTACCGGCTTCCGCCGCCAGGGCCAGGCCCTGCTCGGCGCGTTGCTTGCCTTCGGCCATCAGCTCCACCGCCGTACGCGCCATGTCCTGGTTCTGGCGCACCACGCCGACGATCTCGTCGGTCGCGCTGCTGGTACGCGAGGCCAGTTGCCGCACCTCGTCGGCCACCACCGCGAAACCACGCCCTTGCTCGCCGGCCCGGGCTGCCTCGATGGCAGCATTGAGCGCCAGCAGGTTGGTCTGTTCGGCGATCCCGCTGATGGTCTTGACGATACTGGCGATCACCAGAGATTGCGCGCTCAAGGCTTCGATACCGTCGCCCGCATCCTGCATGTGCCTGGCCAAGTCCTGCATCACGGTCACCGCTTCGGTCACCACAGTAGTGCCGCGCTGGGCGCAGGTGTCGGTCTGCAGCGAGGTGTTGTAGGCGATGCTGGCGGCTTCGGCCACCGCCAGCTCCTGGTTCACCTGGTCGGTGATCACCGTGGCGAACTTCACCACCTTGTAGAGCTTGTTGTTGGCGTCCAGCACCGGGTTGTACGAGGCCTCCAGCCAGACCACCCGGCCATGGGCATCGACGCGCTTGAAGCGCTCGGCGATGAACTCGCCGGCGTTCAGGCGCCGCCAGAACTCTTGGTAAGCCGGGCTGTTGTACTCCTCCGGCTCGCAGAAGATGCGGTGATGCTTGCCTTGGATCTGCGCCAGGCTGTAGCCCATGCTCGACAGGAAACGCTCGTTGGCGCTGAGGACGTTGCCGTTGAGGTCGAACTCGATCACTGCGGTGGAACGCACCAGGGCGCCGATCAGGTTCTCGTGCTCGCGGGATGCCTCGATGGTACGGGTCAGGTCGCTGGAGAAAATCGCGAAGTACTTGATCCGTCCCTCGGAATCGCGCACTGGCTGGGAGATCGAACGCAACCAGGCTTCCTGGCCATTACCGCGCAACAGGCGCACCGCCCCGGCAAAGTGTTCGCCGCGGGTCAGGGTGTTCTTGAAGCGCAGATGGAATTCATCGTGCTTGACGTGCGCCGGGACGATGTCCTCCAGAGGACGTCCCACCAGGTCGCCGCTCTTGTAGAGCATCTCCTGGGCGAAGTTGTGGTTGACCGATTGAATCCTTCCATCGGCGCTCAAATTGATCACGAGCATCTCGCTTTCAAGGCTTTCCTTCACTTGCTGAAGGCTCGAAAGTTCTTCACGAAGAGTCGACAGCTCTTGCTTCAAGCGTTTATTGAACATGGGGATGTACCGGGGGACTGAAAAAATAAGCTGCTTTGGGCCTAACATCGGCCCTGAAATACATTTCTTAATAGCCGTTGGAAGCTGTCCGACGAAAATAATTCAACGCCCCGCAACCCCCGTTGAAACAGGGCTTTGGCCAATGGTTCGAGCTCTCGAAGAGCGCGTATAGTCCAAACTTTGGAAAATCAATGACGATTGACGGAGTTGGACCATGGACGCATCACGCAAGGCACTTTTCCAGCAGGCCGCGGCACGAGTCGGACACTGTTTCGAAGGGGAAATGCGCATTGGCGGCAACTATGTACCGGCCGTACGCAATGACGATGAGGTCTACGTCAGCGGCCAGATTCCCCGCATCGACAACACCGTGATGGTCGTGGGCCGGGTGGGCGCCGAGACCTCCCTGGAACAGGCGCGGCATGGCGCGCAGATCTGCACCTTGCGGGCCCTGGCGATCCTCGAGCAGATGCTCGGCGATCTGCAGCGGATCAAGCGCATCCTGCGGATCAACGTCTACGTCCAGAGCGCGGCGGACTTCACCCAGCAGAGCGAAGTGGCCGACGGTGCATCGGAAATCCTGTACTCGGTATTTGCCGAGGCCGGCGTACATACAAGGACCTCGATAGGGGTCTACCAGTTGCCGAAAAACGCCTCGGTGGAGGTCGACATGATCGTCGCCCTGCATCCCGGATCGCACCAGGACTGAAGGGCAGCACGCTGGCCGGGCAACCACTTCGGACCCGGCCAGCGCAGCGGCAGGCGGGCAGTGGCCATCCATGGATCAACTGCCATTGTTACGGCACAGGCCCATGATCTGGTACTCGATGGTCATGAGCTGGCCCGTGGAGTCCTCATAGGTCATGCGCGAAGGCACCACCTCGCAGGACTTGATCGGCGGGGTGATGCTGACCACCTTGGCGATGTCCAGCTTCATGCCATAGCGATAGCTCTGTACCACTGGCGCGGCCTTGCCCTGCTTCGCCGCATAGCGCTCCATGGCCTTCTCGTTTTGCTCCATGGCCCGGGCAAAAGTGCGATCGCCGCCACCTTCGGCCAACGCCAGGGAAGAGATGGCAAACAGCATCGCGGCGATGCTCAAGTTAAGTGGTTTCATGACAATCTCCTCGTTCGGTTGACAGCTACGAGGATAAAAAACCGACCCTGTCAGAATGATCGCGTGCGCATTACTTATCTGTAAGGCGCCTCTCCGGCCTCCGGCCAGTCTCAGGCAACGCCCGGCCCACAAGGGCTACAGCTCATCCGGGCGATCCCTCGCCCCCTCCTTTCTTGCGCAATTGTAATGGTCGGGTCACCCCGTCGTTATCTGCGGTTTGCAACTATCGACAGCGGTTCCGGGCGCGGCGATGCCCCGGCGGCCAAACCAATAAGAACGCCTGCAGCGATATAAAAACCGATAGCTGCACACTCAGGAGCGCCCTCCCATGCGTATCAACCCTCTACTGTCCCTGTCCGCACTCACTGCGGCACTGGGGCTCGGTCCTATGGCGGCGGTAACTGCCGAGGAACGTCCCGAAGGCTTTATCGAAGGCAGCCAGCTCAACCTGCTGCTGCGCAACTTCTATTTCAATCGCGACGATCGCAAGGGCCAGTCCAGCCCCACCGGCAACGGCTACTCCGAAGCCTGGACCCAGAGCCTGATCGGCAAGTTCGAGTCAGGCTTCACCCAGGGCACCGTGGGTTTCGGCCTCGATGCTTTTGTCATGCACGCCTTCAAGCTCGACTCGGGCACAGGGCGTAGCGGCGGCAAGGGATCGTTCGGCATGCTGCCGGTGAACGGCAGGAACGAGCCGGCCGACAGCTATGGCAAGGCGGGGGGTGCCGTGAAACTGCGGGCCCTGGATACCGTGGTCAAGGTCGGCGACGTCTTCCCTACAACCCCTGTACTGCAGTACGGCGATTCGCGGGCACTGCCCCAGAGCTTTCGCGGTTTTACCCTGGAGAACACCAGCCTCAACGACCTGAAACTGCAAGCCGGACGCATGCATGGTGTGGGCTCGATGAACCAGAGCAGCCTGCGCGATAGTTTCGTCACTTTCTACAAGGGCCCGGTGGACTCGCCCTGGGTCAGCTACTTCGGTGGCGACTACCAGATCAATCCCAACCTCGGTTTCAGTCTCTACGGCAGCCGCCTCAAGGAGGTGTGGGACCAGCGCTACTTCGGCGCCTCGGCCAAGTATCCGGTGTCCAACCAGCTCACGCTGTTCAGTGGCTTCAACTACTACAACGTGGTGGACGAAGGCCGTAAGGAACTGGGCGAGTTGAACAACAACATCTGGAGCGCCAAGGTCGGTGCCACGCTCGGTGCCCACACCCTGGCCTTGTCCCATCAACGCAACAACGGCAACAACCCCTTCGACTACCTGCGCCAGTCGGATTCGATATTCCTCGACAACTCGATCCAGTACAGCGACTTCAACGCGCCCAAGGAGCGCTCGTGGATGGTGCGCTACGACCTCGACATGCAAACCCTGGGCATCCCCGGGCTGACGTTCATGGCCCGTTACGGACGAGGCAGGGGGGCCGACTACAGCCACGCCAATGCCCAGTACATGCAACGCGATTCGGCAGGCGCTCCGTTGACCGGCCAACGTCGCTGGGAACGAGACATCGAGGCCAAGTACGTATTCCAGAGCGGGCAGCTCAAGGACCTGTCGCTGCGTATCCGCCAGGCCACCGTCCGCTCCAGCCGGTTCGAGTCGGACCTGGAGGAATTCCGCCTGATCGTCGAATACCCCCTGGCACTGCTCTAAAGGCTCTGGCCGGGCAGGTTGCTGCCTGCCCGGTGTTAAAACTTCTTCACAGACGCTTGGCTTTCAGAACTGTAATATCGGCCTCACCTTCTCGTTAGGTTGGTCTCCATATACTCCCGGACATACTTGGATCCGCTGTGTTCCTACCAGCGACCGGCCTGCCAGGAGAGAGAACATGCGCCCAACCCAGCTATTACTGACCGGCCTTCTGGCTGTCACCTGCTCCACCGTGTGGGCCGCCGATGGCAGCGAACGTTCGCAACAAGCCCGCACAGCTTTCCTGGCCAGCCAGGAACAGATACACGGCGAATCCGGCCGGGAAACGGAGACCGCCACCACCGACGCCCCTTCTACGCCCAGCGAGGCTGGCGAAGATATTTGACGGCGCTGGTCCACAGAGCACATTCATCTCTTGAAGCGTTTTCATGATGCTCCTTTGGAAAGAGATGAATTTTCAGCGCCCCTCGGGGCGCTTTTTTTTGCCTTCCTCTCGCCCGCCCTCATGACAACACCACCGATCGCAACCCCCGCAAACCTGTAGCCACTGCCGCTATGCGCCCGGGCGCATAGCGGCCGCAACATGAGGTCGATCGGTCGATCGCCGAAGGCCCTACGGGCCTTGTCGCAGCCTCGCGTTGCTCGGCAGCGCCTACAAGGAAAACCGGATACATCTGCCAAAGCCGGGTCAGGGCTAGGTTGAGACCAATCGTTCAACCTGATGGAGCGCAAGGGAATGAGGGACCGGCCTGATGGTTACCGTCTGTTCAAGGGACGGCGTTCGGAGATTGGCAGGATCTATTCCGTGACGGTTGTCACCGAGCACCGGCGCAGAATATTCGACGACTTCCAGCTCGGCCGTCTGGTGGTCGAGCAACTCAAGGGTCAGCACGAGGCAAGCCTGACTCGGACCCTTGCCTAGGTAGTGACGCCCGACCACTTGCATTGGCTGTTTCAGCTGCAGAAATGCTCTCTGGAGGAGGCGTTGTGCCGTCTCAAGTCCAGGAGCGGACGCATTATCAACCTGCGCCTGAACAACCTTGGCCGACTTTGGCAGAAGGGGTATTACCAACGGGCCGTGCGCCGGGAGGAAAACCTCAAGACAATTGCCCGTTACATCATCTGTAACCCGGTCCGCGCCGGCTTGGTCCAGCGTGTAGGCGACTACTCCCTTTGGGATGCGGCTTGGCTCTGACCTTTAGCCGCAGCCCGCTGGGCCTTCAACAATCGACCGGGCATTCTCATGTCGCGGCCGCTGCGCGTCCGTGCGCAATCTGCGGCAGCGGCTTCACGCAGCCGGTCCCGGGGGCGATTACACAGGCATCACTCCTCCCGGCGGTGGGCCCATTGGTACAGCGCGGGCAATACCAGCAGGGTAAGGATGGTGGAGGACAGGATGCCGCCGATCACCACCGTAGCCAGGGGCCGTTGCACCTCGGCTCCAGTACCGGTGGCCAGGGCCATGGGCACGAAGCCCAGGGACGCCACCAGCGCCGTCATCAGTACCGGGCGCAAGCGAGTCAGGGCACCCTCGCAGATGGCCATGGGCAACGACCGCCCCTCCTCCCGCAGGTTGCGGATGAAAGCAATCATCACCAGCCCATTGAGCACCGCCACCCCCGACAAGGCGATGAAACCGACCCCCGCCGAGATCGACAGCGGAATGTCCCGCAGCCACAAGGCCATGATCCCGCCCGTCAGGGCGAAGGGAATGCCGGTGAACACCAGCAGCCCATCCTTGAGGTTGTTGAACATCATGAACAGCAGGCCGAACACCAGCAGCAGGGCCACCGGCACCACCACCCGCAGGCGCTGGGACGCCTCCTGCAACTGTTCGAACTGGCCGCCCCAGGTGGTCCAGTAACCCGCCGGGACTTTCACCTTGTCGGCTATCAGGGTCGTGGCCTCCTCGACGAAGGAGCCAATGTCGCGACCCCGCACGTTGGCGCTGACGATCACCAGGCGCTTGCCGTTTTCCCGGCTGACCTGGTTGGGGCCCAGGACCAGGTCCAGGCTGGCCACTTCCGACAGCGCGATGAAACCGATCTGCCCATTGACGCTGCCTGCCGTCGCGGGGATTGGGACCAACAACCGCGACAACCCATCGATGTCAGTACGCAGCTGATCGGACAGGCGCACCACCATGTCGAAGCGCCGATCGCCCTCATACAGGATTCCGGCCTGGCGCCCGCCCACGGCCACCGCGATGGTGTCTTGCACATCACCGACGTTGAGGCCATAGCGCGCGGCTTTGTCACGGTCGATATTGATGGTCAGCACCGGCAGCCCGGTGGTCTGTTCCACCTTGACCTCCGAGGCGCCCGCCAGGCCCTGCAAGGCGCTGGCGATCTCATTGGCGGTCTTGTTCAGCACCGTCATGTCGTCGCCGAAGACCTTGACTGCTACATCGCTGCGCACCCCGGAAATCAGTTCGTTGAAACGCAACTGGATCGGCTGCGACAACTCATAGGCATTGCCCGGCACCATGGCGCTGGCGCGCTGGATATCGGCGATCAGCGCTTCCCGGGACTTGCCCGGGTCTGGCCACTGGGCCTTGGGCTTGAGCATCACGTAGCTGTCGGAAATGTTCGGCGGCATCGGGTCCGAAGCGATCTCCGCGGTGCCGGTGCGGGCGAACACCCGCTCCACCTCTGGCACCTGGGCCAGCAGGGTCTTTTCCAGGCGCTGCTGCATGTCCACCGATTGCGAGAGGCTGGTACCCGGCACCCGCAGGGCCTGCAGGGCCAGGTCGCCCTCGCTGAGGCTGGGGATGAACTCGCTGCCCATGCGGCTGGCCAGCAGGCCGCTGCCCACCAGGACCGCGCCGGCCAGGGCGAAGGTCAGCCCGCGCCGTTGCATCACCCAGTCCAGCACCGGTGCATAACCACGCTTGGCGTTGCGCATCACCAGGTTCTCCTTCTCCTGGACCTTGCCGGTGACGAACAGCGCAATGGCCGCCGGGACGAAGGTCACCGAGAGGATCATCGCCCCCAGGAGGGCCATGACCACGGTAAACGCCATGGGGTGGAACATCTTCCCGGACACGCCGGTGAGGGCGAAGATCGGCAGGTAGACCACCATGATGATCAGCTGGCCGTAGATCAGTGGGCGCCGGGCTTCCTTGGCTGCGGCAAAGACTTCATGCAGGCGCTCCGAGCGGGTCAGCATGCGCCCGTGGCTCTGCTGGGCATGGGCCAACCGGCGGATGGCGTTCTCGACGATCACCACCGCCCCGTCGACGATGATCCCGAAGTCCAGGGCGCCAAGGCTCATCAGGTTGGCACTGACCTTGTTGCTGAACATGCCGGTGAAGGTGAACAACATCGACAGCGGGATCACCAGGGCGGTGATCAACGCCGCGCGGATGTTCCCCAGGAACAGGAACAGGATGACGATCACCAGCAGTGCGCCCTCGAAGAGGTTCTTCTTCACCGTGGCGATGGCTTTCTCCACCAGGTTGGTGCGGTCGTACACAGTGACCGCCACCACGCCCTCGGGCAGTGTGCGGTTGATCTCTTCAAGCCGCTTGGCCACCGCCTGGGACACCGCGCGGCTGTTTTCGCCGATCAGCATGAACACCGTGCCCAGCACCACTTCACGGCCATTTTCGGTGGCCGCGCCAGTGCGCAGCTCACGGCCGATTTCCACCTGGGCCACGTTGCGCACGCGGATCGGCGTGCCATCGCTGCTGCTGATGACGATGTTGGCGATGTCGTCGATGGAGGCCAGTTGCCCCGGGGCACGGATCAGCAACTGTTCGCCGCTGCGCTCGATATAGCCGGCACCGACGTTGGCATTGTTGCGCTCCAGGGCCGTCACCAGGTCAGTGAGGGTCAGGCGGTGGGCCGCCAGGCGCTTGGGGTCCGGAGCGATCTGGTACTCCTTGGCGAAGCCACCGATGGTGTTGATCTCGGCCACCCCGGGAACGTTGCGCAACTGCGGCTTGATGATCCAGTCCTGGATCACCCGCAGGTCGGTGGGGGTATAGGGCGTGCCATCTTCCTTGCGTGCCCCCTCCTCGGTCTCCACGGTCCACAGGAAGATTTCTCCCAGCCCGGTGGAAATCGGCCCCATCTGCGCCTCCACCCCTTCGGGCAGTTGCTCGCGAGCCACCTGCAAACGCTCGTTGACCAGTTGCCGGGCGAAGAAGATATCGGTGCCGTCCTTGAAGATCACCGTTACCTGGGACAGGCCCGAACGCGACAGCGAGCGGGTTTGCTGCAAGCCGGGCAAGCCGGCCATGGCAGTCTCGATGGGAAAGGTGATGCGCTGCTCGGTCTCCAGTGGCGAGAAGCCCGGCGCCGCGGAGTTGATCTGCACCTGGACGTTGGTGATGTCGGGGACGGCGTCGATCGGCAGCTTCTGGTAGCTGGCGATGCCGATACCGGCCATCAGCAGTACCCCCAGCAGGACGATAATGCGCTGCTCGATGGCGAATTGAATGATGCGTTCAAACATGGATAGTCACTCTCCGCTGGGGCCTGTTCAGTGGCTGTGCTCGGCCGAACCCTTGCCCAGTTCGGACTTGAGGGTGAAGCTGCCGCGCGTGGCGACCTGGGCGCCGGCGGACAGGCCTTCGCGGACTTCCACGAAGCCATCCTGGCTGCCCCCAAGCACCACAGGCGTAGCCTGGAAACCCTCGGCCACACGCACGAACACCGAAGGCCGGTCTTCTACGGTCTGGATCGCCTCCCGGGGCACGCTGACCGGCACCTCGACGGCCGCGGTGGCCACCTCGACCGCCACGAACAGCCCCGGACGCCAGCTCTCCTTGGGGTTGGCCAGGGTCACCCGAACCGTGGCGGTACGGGTCTGCTCTCCCAGCAAATTGCCGACATAAGCCACCTGCCCGCGGACCTGGGTGCCCAGCTCGCTCGAGCTGACATTCACCGACTGGCCGACCCGGACCTTGTCCAGGTCCTTGGGAAATACACCGAAGGTCGCCCAGACCCGGGACAGGTCGGACAGGGTGAAGGCCGCCGTGGTCTCGCCCACCACTTCGCCGACACTGAGGTGCTTCTCCACCACCACGCCATCGAACGGCGCGCGCATTTCATAACGGTTGCCCCCCGCCAGCTGGGCACTGCCGCTGAGCGCCGCCATCTTCTGCCGGGCGTTGCCCAGGGCGATCTCGGCCTCTTGCAGCACCTGCCGCGCCAGCAGGTAGTCCTGCTCGGCGGAGATCTGGTCGACCCACAACTGGCGCTCACGCTCGAAAGTAGTGCGGGCCAGTTCCACCCGCCGGCCGGCCGCCGCCAGCTCGCTGCGCTGGTCGGAAACCTGCTGGCTGGCAATCACCGCCAGCAGGTCGCCACGCTTGACCGACTGGCCGAGGTTGGCCTGCACCGACTCCACCACCCCGGCGGCACGCGGCACGATATGCGAGGTGCGGTCCTCGTCGAAGCGGATTTCCCCCGGCAGGCTGAGCAGGCGATCCAGACGCCGCGGGCCGGCCTCGGCCAGCTCGATCCCGGCCGCCGCGATCTGCTGGGCATTGAGCTCCACCAGGCCCTCATTCCCCTCTTTTCCATGGCCCTCTTCGCCCTGCCCTTGCTCGGTATGCCCTGGCTCGCCATGCCCGGCGGGCGCCGTGGACGCTGAAGGCTGGTCCGTGGCCGGAGGCTCTCGATTGACCAGGCCAGGCAGCAACGAGGCCGCCAGCCCCAGGCCGGCCACCGCCACTATGGCCACAACAAGGCTGCGTTTTTTGTCCATGGATGCTCCTGAAAATGTCGAGGGTCGGCGGCGCAGGCGCGGCCTTACGAAGTGGACGGAAAGAAAAACTTCCCCAGGGCCCGGTGCAGTTCGTGCACGCACCAGTGCCGGGGGGGCTCGTCGCTGCTGGCCGGAGGCACCCGGCCGCAGTCGCTGAGCAGCAACAGGGCGAAGTACGCAAGGCCCCGCAGCCAGGGTTTCACCAGCGGCTGAGGTCGCCGTAGATACGTTCGATCCGCACCCAGGCATCCGTGCTTTGCGCTACCGCCACCAGGTACTGGTTACGGGCGCCGATCAATGTGCGCTGGGCGTCGAGCACCTCGAGGAAGCTGAACTTGCCCATCTCGAAGCCACGGGTGGCGCTGTCTACCGCGCTCTGGGCAGCGGGCAGGATGGTCTGGTTGAACGACTGCACTTCGCGTCGGGCCGTCTCCCATTGCTCCAGGGCCTGGCGAGTCTCGGTACGCAAGCGCAATTCAGTGGCGTTGCGCAGGTCCCGGGCCTGGTCGGCGCGGCGCGCGGCGGACAGCACGTTGCCCTGGTTGCGGTTGAACAACGGCAGCGGCATCGACAGCCCCACCAGGTTGATCCGGTCCTTCTTGCTGCCGTCTTCGTTCCGGCTGGCGTCGTACTGGCTGCCGATGCTGATGTCCAGGTCGGGAATGCGCTGGGCCTTTTCCAGGTCCAGGAAGGCTTCGCGCTGGACGATCTCCTGCTCCGCCAGGCGCAGTTCCGCGGTCTGGGCCAAGCGGTTCAGCAGCTGCGCCGACGCAGGCGGCACGGTGACGATCCCGGCTTGTTCCTGTACGGCAGAAAAATCCGCGCTACCGCTCCCGGTGACCCTGGCCAACTGCCGATAGGCGTTGTCCTGCTCCAACTGGCCACGGTTGAGTTCCAGGCGGATCTCCGCCAGTTGCACCTGGGCCCGGGTAGCCTCCACCGGCGATGCCTTGCCGGCACCGACCCGCCCTTGGGCCACGGTAAGGCCGCGCTCGGCCAGGGCCAGGGAGCGTCCGGCCAGTTGCGTACGCTCCTGGGCTCGCAGCGCTGCGTAATAGGCTTCCAGCACATCGGCCCGCAGTTGGTTGCGCCGCCGATCCAGTTCCAGTTCCGCCAGCCTCTGCCCCTGGCTGGCCACCTCCACCCGCGCACCGCGCTTGCCGCCCAGTTCCAGGGTCTGGCTGAGCTTGACCGACGTGGTGCCTTGCCCGCGCTTGGTGTTCTCGATATCCGTAGACAGCACCGGGTTGGGGATCAGCCCGGCCTGCTGGCGGGCGCCCTGGGCAATATCGATTTCCCAACCAGCGGCGGCCAGCTCTGGGTTGTTGGCGAACGCCCTGGCCATGGCGCTGTCGAGGCTCAACGCCGATTGCCCGGCGGCATTCGCGGCTTGCCCCGCCAGGACCATTAATAAAACCGTGCAGCAGCTCCTTGCGGCCCGGGCGCAGATTCTCGGGAAATTCGGCATATCAGGTTCCGACCCTTGCTGAAACGAAGTCTTGGCGCAGGCACGGCGGCATATACCGGTACATATAAAAGGGTTATTCGACCGATATGAATTACACCGCTGTACTTGTCGACAGGGAAATATTCAAGATCGGCAAACTTTAACTTTCGGTCCTTATCAGCAGGGTGGCGCAAAAATTACAAATCTGTAATCAAGGTTTACGGCCCGGGCTTCTGTATTAATATCCCAACAACAAAGCCAAGGCCCACGGCGCTTTCACGCTCAAAAAGAGATGCTTCAAAAACAATTTAACAACTTACCAACGACAACTTACCCATAACTTAAACAATAACTTTCCAGTGTTTGTCGACTACCAATTTCAATTGCAGAGAACTTCCTCAACATGCGTATCCTGGTTATCGAAGACGAACTCAAGACTGCCGACTATCTGCAACAGGGATTGACGGAAAGTGGTTATGTGGTGGATTGCGCCAACAGTGGCGCCGATGGGCTGTACCTGAGTCGCCAACATGCCTACGACCTGGTGATCCTCGACGTCAACCTGCCGCAGATCGATGGCTGGGGCGTGCTCGGCCAGATCCGCCAATACAGCAATACCCGAGTCATGATGCTCACGGCCCAAGGCCGGCTGGCAGACAAGATCAGGGGGCTGGACCTGGGGGCCGACGACTACCTGGTCAAACCGTTCGCTTTTCCCGAGTTGCTGGCCAGGGTCCGGACCCTGATGCGCCGCAGCGAGCAGTCGCCAGTGCCAGATGTGCTGCGGGTCGCCGACCTGGAGCTGGACCAGGGCCGGCACCGGGCCTTTCGCGGCAAGCAGCGCATCGACCTGACCACCAAGGAATTCGCCCTGCTGCACCTGCTGATGCGCCAGAGCGGCGTGGTGCTGTCACGGACCCAGATCATTTCCTTTGTCTGGGACATGAACTTCGACTGCGACACCAATGTGGTGGAAGTGTCGATCCGCCGCTTGCGGGCCAAGATCGACGATCCCTTCGAGCGCAAGCTGATCCATACCTTGCGCGGGGTCGGCTACGTGCTCGAGGAGCGTGACTGAACAACAGCCCACCGGTGCTCAGTGATCGTGTTCCTGTTCATGGAATCCGGCCTGTTCCACCTGCAAGGTAACGTGGGCAATTGCGAAGCGCTCCTGTACCAGCTCGGTGACCTGGGCCAGGATCACCTGCTCATCGCAGCTGTCCAGCTGCGCTACGAGATGGGCACTGAGTACATTCTTGCCACTGGTCAGGGCCCAGATGTGCAGGTCATGCACCTCGCTGACCCCTGGCACGCCACGGATGCCCTGCTCCACCTGGTCGATATCGACTCCGTCCGGCACGCCCTGCAGCAGTACGTTGGTACTCTCCTTGAGCAGGGTCCAGGTCCGTGGCAGCACCCACAGGCCAATGGCCGCCGCCACCAGTGAATCGACCCAACCCCAGCCGGTGAACATGATCACCAACGCCGCGAGGATCACCCCGAGCGAGCCGAGCATGTCGCTCCACACCTCCAGGTAGGCCCCCTTGACGTTGAGGCTCTCGCTGCTGCCGGAAGCCAGGAGGCCCATGGAGATCAGGTTGACGATCAAGCCCAGCACCGCGATCACCAGCATTCCCGTGGACTGGATCTCCGGGGGCGCCTGCAGGCGTTGCCAGGCCTCGAACAGGATGTAGAAGGCCACCACGAACAGCAGCAGGGCATTGAATGCCGCGGCAAGGATCTCGAAACGGGCATAGCCGAAGGTGCGCTTGCGATCCGCCGGACGCTTGGCGACCTGGATCGCCACCAGGGAAATCGCCAGGGCCAGGGTATCGGTGAGCATGTGCGCAGCATCCGACAACAGCGCCAGGCTGCCGGTGACGAAGGCACCGATGACCTCGGCGATCATGAAACTGCCGGTCAGCCCCAGGGCCATCCACAATTTGCGTTCGTGTCCGGCCCGTACCTGCCCGTGACTGTGTCCTGCGCCCATGGAGCCTCCTGCGCTGTAGTGGAAAACCTCGGCCTGATGATAGTCCGGTTGAGCGCCGGGCAGGCTCACCCGGGCGAATTGTCATCGGGCTGTTATCTGCCGGTTATCCAGCGTGCCCTGGAGCCACTTGCGGCCCGCGCGCTCATGTCGCTTTTGTGCCGGCCGCGGCCCTGTAGAATGCCCGCTTCATTCTTCGTCCAAGGGATCGCCATGCTTCGCCAGCCCCGGATCTTCGCTCTGGCCACCGCCCTGCTGCTCGGTGCCGGCAGCGCTTGGCTGCCAGCGCAAGCCGCCGCGTTGGACTGCGCGCACATCGAATACAGCCAGCAGGTCGATCGCTGTGCCCAGCAAGACAAGGAGCGGGCCGACAGCGCCCTCAACCAGAGCTACCAGGCGCTGCTGGAGCGGGCGCACCAGAGCTATCCCGGCAACCTGCTCCAGGAGCAGGAGTACCTGGGCAAGCTGAAGAACGCCCAGCGCGCCTGGATCAAGTACCGCGACAGCACCTGCGTGCTGGAGGCGGTCGACGTGGAGCCGGGCAAACCGGCCCACGCCACCTTGATCAACCGCTGCGTGACCCGCCTGAGCAACGAGCGCAGCCACTACCTGGACCAGTTGCTGGTCGACTGAGGCCAGGCCGCCACCTCAACAGCAGCCGGCTTCCTGGACCTGGGACCGACGGGCCTCCCCGACCCGGGTACCGAAATACCCGGCACTGGCGGCCCCGATCACCCCCATCGCCGCACAGAACATCACGCAGATCCAGGGGCTCCAGGGCATCAGGGCGATCAGCAGCAACGGCGTGGTGCTGGCCCAGAGGGCATAGGCGATGTTGTAGGTGAAGGAAATCCCCGATACCCGGATCCGCGCCGGAAACAACCCGACCATCACCGACGGCACCGCACCGACCACCCCGCAGCCCAGCCCGGCGACGGCATAGGCCAGGCCGACCCAGTCGCCGCCACTGATCAGGCAGCCATAGAGCACGGCAATGCCCATGGGCAGCAGCAGGCTGTAGAGCATCACCGTACGCCAGGCGCCCAGGCGGTCGACCAGTAGCCCGGCCAGGACACAGCCCAGGTTGAGGAAAACAATACCCAGGCTGCTCAGGGCGAAGGTATGGCCGGCACTCATGCCAAAGCTCTTTTGCATCATGGTTGGGGTAATGACCACGAACACCACCACCGCCGAGGTCAGCACGCAGGTGAGGATCAGCGCCGGCAGGATCGCCAGCCGATGGTCGCGCAACACGGTGCGCAGCGGCAGCTCGCCGGCGCTTTCACGTTGCTGCTGCAGGGCCATGAACACCGGGGTCTCGCTCAGCCAGCGACGCAACCAGACACCGATCACGCCGAAGACCCCACCCAGCAGGAACGGATAGCGCCAGGCGTGATCGAGGATTTCCTCGGGGCTGAAGACCTGCGCCAGCAAGGTGGCAGTCAAGGCACCCAGCAGGTAGCCGAAGGTCAGCCCGGCCTGGAGAAAGCCCAGGGCATAACCGCGATGAGCGCGGGGGGCGTGCTCGGCCACGAACACCCAGGCGCTGGGCACCTCGCCCCCCACGGCTGCGCCCTGCAACACCCGCAGGGCCAAGAGCAGCAAGGGCGCGAAGTAACCGATCTGGGCATAGGTGGGCATGCTGCCAATCAGCAGGCAGGGCAGCGCCATCATCAGGATGCTCAGGCTGAACACCCTCTTGCGCCCCAGCCGGTCGGCGAAATGGGCCATGAGGATGCCGCCCAGGGGGCGGGCCAGGTAACCGGTGACAAAGATGCCGAAGCTCTGCAACAGGCGCAGCCACTCGGGCATTTCCGGAGGAAAGAACAGTTGGCTCAGGGTCAGGGCGAAAAATACGAAGATGATGAAGTCGTAGATTTCCAGGGCACCGCCCAGGGCGGCCAGGCCCAGGGTCTTGTAGTCCGCGCGGGAGAAACGGGCCGGCGACGATTCGGTGGCAAGGGTCATAGGGGCAACTCAGCTGGCAGGGCAAGACAAAGGCGCCCATGGTCTACGCAAAAGATCCGCGGAACAACCCGTTCCCCTCCCGGGCCCTTTGGCCGGCTCAACCGCCCTTCGCCATGGCGATGGCGGCCTGGATGGCCGCACGGGCCTGGGGGCTGTTCTTCCAGCAGCTCGACCCCACCAGGGCCGAGGCCTGGGTGACAATGTCCAGGGCATCGGCAGCAGCCAGTTGCGCCAGGGAAACGATGCCCAACTGCTCCAGCCGACCGACGACGGTAGGCCCGACACCCTTGACCTTGAGCAGTGCAGCGCGTTCTTCAGGGGAAAATGACATAGCGGTTCAGTCCTTTGCAGTCCGTGGCAATTGCCGCATTCTTGCACAGTTCTCGACCGCTCCTGTCCGGGGCGGCCGACCTCCTTATAAACATAAGAAATCCGAGGTACTTTCGTGGCCGCCGATATTCAAGATAGCCGCTCTGCCCGCTTCGCCCTGGGCTGCTCCAACTGGGCCGAACGCTGGTTTCCCGATTCCTGGGTGTTCGCCGCGCTGGCGGTGATCATCGTCGCCCTGGCCACCCTGGCCATGGGCGCCAAGCCCACCGATACCGCCATGGCCTTCGGCGATGGCTTCTGGAGCCTGATTCCCTTCACCATGCAAATGGCCTTCGTGGTCATTGGCGGTTATGTGGTAGCCAGCTCGCCACCGGCGGTGAAGCTGATCGACAAGCTGGCGCATGTTCCAGGCAACGGGCGCTCCGCAGTGGCCTGGGTAGCGCTGATCTCGATGCTGGCGTCGCTGCTCAACTGGGGCCTGTCGCTGGTGTTCGGCGGCCTGCTGGTCCGGGCCCTGGCAAGGCGCACCGAACTGCGCATGGACTACCGCGCCGCCGGAGCGGCCGCCTACCTGGGCCTGGGTGCGGTCTGGGCTCTGGGCCTGTCGTCCTCGGCGGCGCAATTGCAAGCCAACCCTGGCAGCCTGCCCCCCTCGATCCTGGCCATCACGGGCGTGATTCCCTTCACCCAGACCATCTTTCTCTGGCAGTCGGGAGTCTTGCTGCTGGCCCTGATCGTGGTCTCGCTGGTGGTTGCCTACGCCACTGCCCCGGGCCCCAACAGTGCCCGGGATGCCCAGGCCTGTGGCGTCGATCCGGGCTTCAGCATGCCCAAGCCACAGCCCCGCAGCCGACCAGGCGAGTGGCTGGAGTACAGCCCGTTGCTGACCATTGTCCTGGCGCTGCTGGCTGCCGGCTGGCTGTATCACGAGTTCGCCACCAAACCTGCGATCACGGCCATTTCCGGGCTCAACACCTACAATTTCCTGTTCCTGATGGCCGGGGCCCTGTTGCACTGGCGCCCGCGCAGCTTCCTGGACGCCGTGGCCCGGGCCGTGCCGACCACCACCGGAGTGCTGATCCAGTTCCCGCTGTACGGTTCCATCGCAGCCCTGATGACCGTGGTCAAGGGCGTGGACGGCCAGACCCTGGCCCACCATATCTCGACCTTCTTCGTGCAGATCGCCTCCCACGATACCTATGCCCTGCTGATGGGCCTGTACTCGGCGGTACTGGGCTTCTTCATCCCCTCCGGCGGCGGCAAGTGGATCATCGAGGCGCCCTACGTGATGCAAGTGGCCAATGACCTGCAATACCACCTGGGCTGGGCGGTGCAGATCTACAACGCCGCCGAGGCCCTGCCGAACCTGATCAACCCCTTCTACATGCTGCCGCTGCTGGGAGTCCTGGGCTTGAAGGCACGGGACCTGATCGGTTTTTCCTTCGTCCAGTTGCTGGTGCATGCCCCCCTGGTGCTGGTACTGCTCTGGGCCCTGGGCAGCACCCTGGCCTATCTGCCACCGATGACGCCCTGAGGCACAGGCCCAGTTGTCCACGGGGCGCCGCTTGCAGTGGCGGCCTGTGGATAACCTGCGCTAAGGCCCGGGCTTGAGACTTTTCTCGGCTGGCCATGCTGTTCCAGGAAAGTATTCCTGTAGTCTTTGCGTCACATTCGGTTGTTACCGTGCGACCGAAATACTTTGTAACTATTTCTAAGAGAGACGAGCAAGGAGCCTCCATGAGCGACGATACCGACCTGCGTGACACGCCAGAGCCTGCCACCGACCAACCCACAGACACCAGCCGCCGCCGCTTCCTAGGCGGCGTCGCGGTTCTGGGGGTCGGTGCCACCCTGAGTGCCTGCGGCAAGGCCGGCGAGCCCGGGAACAAACCGGACGAGCGCCCACTGTCTCCCGTTGAGCTGGACAAGGCCCTGCGCGAGCAAGTGAAGAACGTGGTAGTGGTCTTCGCCGAGAACCGCAGCTTCAATAACCTGTTCGCCAACTTCCCGGGTGTGGAACAACCGCTGTCGGCGCTCAAGCCCGAGGCCTACCAGCAACGTGACCGTGATGGCAGCCTGCTGAGTAAATTGCCGCCGATCTGGGGCGGTATCTTGCAGGTGGGTCCGCAAACAGTGGATGGCGTTACCTACCCGGTGGAAACCCAGTTCCAGGAAAACCTGCCCAACGCGCCGTTCGCCCTCAAGGGCCCCAATGGCGAAGACCTGCCCCTGGGCCTGGTGACTCGCGACCTGTGGCACGTGTTCTACCAGAACCAGATGCAGATCAACGGTGGCAAGAACGATGGTTTCGTGGCCTGGGCCGATTCCGGGGCCCTGACCATGGGCCACTATGCCCAGACTCGCTACTCCCTGCGCCTGTGGGACGTGGCCCGGGAATTCGTGCTCTGCGACAACTTCTTCCAGGGCGCCTTTGGCGGCTCGTTCCTCAACCACCAGTACCTGATCAGCGCCAAGGTGCCGTTCTACCCGGACGCTGCCAATTCGGTGGCCAAGTCGCAGATTGCCTCCGTACAAGGCGATGACCCCAAGGGCACTCGCCTCAAGCCCCTGGAGAAATCCCCGGCCAGTGCCATGGACGGTGCGCCGCAATTCGGACCCAGCGCACTCACTCCGGATGGCTACGCGGTCAATACCATGGCCCCACCCTACTGGCCGACCTGGATCCGCGACCCTGAACGCCCGGACTACGCCAAGCCCGACCTGCCCAGCGTGCTGGTACCCCAGACCCACGAGCATATCGGCGACAAGCTGTCGAAGAAGAATGTCGACTGGGCCTGGTACGGCGGCGCCTGGCAGGCCACCATCGACCAGTTCAAGGACTCCAGCGGGATTCCCAAGATCCCCAACTTCCAGTACCACCACCAGCCGTTCAACTACTTCCTGCGCCAGGGGCCGGAGAACCCCGGCGAACGGGCCAAGCGCCTGCGTGACGGTGGCCTGGGCGATGAGGCGAGCACCAACAAGTTCTTCGCCGACGCCGAGGCCGGCAAGCTGCCGGCAGTGACCTTCTACAAACCCCAGGGCAACCTCAACCTGCACGCCGGTTATGCCGATGTCGCCGCCGGCGACCGACATATCGACCGGGCGCTGAAAGTGCTGCGCGGGAGCCCGCAGTGGAAAAACATGGTGGTGATCGTCACCGTCGACGAGAACGGCGGCTGGTGGGACCACGTGGCACCGCCCCAGGGCGACCGCTGGGGCCCGGGTACCCGGATTCCGGCGCTGGTGGTATCGCCGTTCGCCCGCAAGGGCACAGTGGACCACACGGTCTACGACACCGCCTCGATCCTGCGCCTGATCACCCGGGTCTTCCAGCTGGAAACCCTGGATGGCATCAAGGAACGTGACGACGCCATGATCGCCCGTGGCCAGAAGCCCATGGGCGACCTGACCAACGCCCTGCACTTCAAGGCCTGACCAGGCCAGGCTGGCGCTCCGCTCGGAAGCGCCAGCCTGGAGCCCCCAGGTTGTGCGCCCTGCACAACCTGGCGGACTCGACAGTCTTTAGCGCCGACCTTTAGCGCCAATAATAGCCATGTGACATCATTCGCTTTACCCCTTCCCCTGCCGGGTAATATCCTGCGCGCCACTTATCTGTTTCACACGTTTTGCGCCAACAAGGGAGTGCGTCGTCATGATCGTAGGCATCGACCTGGGAACCACCAACAGCCTGGTCGCGGTCTGGCGCGAAACATCCAGCGAGCTGGTGCCCAACGCCCTGGGCCAGTTACTGACACCCAGCGTGGTCGGCCTGGACGACGAAGGCCGGGTCCTGGTGGGACAAGCCGCCAGGGAACGCCTGCATACCCACCCGCACCTGACCACGGCCCTGTTCAAGCGCTACATGGGTAGCGCCACCGAAGTGCGCCTGGGCGAGCGCTCATGGCGGCCGGAAGAACTGTCTGCGCTGGTCCTCAAGAGCCTCAAGGAGGATGTCGAACGCGCCTATGGCGAGCCAGTGGTCGAAGCCGTGATCAGCGTTCCGGCCTACTTCAGCGATGCCCAGCGCAAGGCCACGCGAATCGCTGGCGAACTGGCAGGGCTAAAGGTGGAGAAACTGATCAACGAACCCACCGCCGCCGCCCTGGCCTACGGCCTGCACCAGCGTGACAAGGAAACCTCGTTCCTGGTCTTCGACCTGGGCGGCGGCACGTTCGACGTTTCGATCCTGGAGCTGTTCGATGGCGTCATGGAAGTGCGCGCCAGCGCCGGGGACAACTTCCTTGGCGGCGAAGATTTCGACAGCCTGCTGCTGGAGCATTTTCTCGAACAGCACGCCCAGGCCCCGGGCTTTCCCGAACGCCACGAGGTACTCCAGCCCTTGCGTCGCGAGGCTGAGCGAGTCCGCCGCGCCCTGGGCCAGGACAGCAGCGCCGAATTCACCTTGCGCCTGGATGGTCGAGAGTGGAGCCAGGTCATCACCCAGGCGCAGTTGGCGCAACTCTATGCACCGCTGCTGGAACGCCTGCGAGCGCCTATCGAGCGGGCCCTGCGCGATGCCCGGATCCGCGTCAGCGACCTGGATGAGATCCTGCTGGTGGGCGGCGCGACCCGCATGCCGCTGGTGCGCAAGCTGGCCGCCGGGCTATTCGGCCGCTTTCCCTCGATCACCCTCGACCCGGACCAGGTCGTCGCCCAGGGCGCCGCGGTGCAGGCTGCGCTCAAGGCGCGTGCAGCGGCGCTCGAAGAAGTGGTGCTGACCGACGTCTGCTCCTACACCCTGGGCATCGAGACCTCCCAGCAATACGGCAAGCAGATCGAGACCGGGCACTACTTGCCGATCATCGAGCGCAACAGCGTGGTGCCGGTCAGCCGGGTCAAGACCGTGCATACCCTGCACGACAACCAGGAACAGGTGCTGCTGAAGATCTTCCAGGGCGAAAGCCGCCTGGTCCGCGACAACGTCGCCCTGGGCCAGCTGGAAATGAATGTGCCCAAGCGCCCGGCGGGGGAAGTGTCGCTGGACGTACGCTTCACCTATGACATCAACGGCTTGCTGGAGGCCCAGGTCACCATTCCCCTGACCGGGGAAAGTCATTGCCTGGTGATCGAGAACAACCCCGGGGTGCTGAGCCCGGAAGAAATCCAGGAGCGCTTGCAGGCCCTGGCGCAATTGAAAATCCATCCCCGGGATCAACAGGTCAACACCCTGCTCAGTGCCCGCCTGGAACGCCTCTACCAGGAAAGCCTGGGGGATCTGCGCGAGCAGATCGGTTACTGGGCCGGGCAGTTCCAGCAAGTGCTGGAGACCCAGGATGAACGCCGGATTCGTGAGGTGCGCAGCCAGCTCAACGAACAATTGCAACGCCTGGAACACGGCCACTGGCACTGAGGGAGCCGCGACATGGACTGTTGGTCGCTACTGCAACTGCCGGAAGACGCCGATGAGCGCACGATCAAGCGCAGCTATGCCCGGTGTCTCAAGACCCTGCGCCCGGAGGAGGATGCCGAGGGCTTCCAGCGCCTGCGTGAAGCCTACGAACAAGCCCGCTCCCACGCTCGCCAGCGCCAGGAGCCAGCCGCTGGCATACAGGCGCCTTCGCCATTGCTGGCCGTCCAGGCCGAACCGCAGAACCTGCGGGAATGGTCACGGCTGCTGGACATCGACTCCCCAGCTCCCGAAGCCAGGACAGTCGATCAGCCCCAGCGCCGGCTGCTGCAGGGCCTGACGCCGGAGAACCTCACGCAGCGCTGGCAGCAAGCCCGGCGTTCAGATTGTGCGCCAGGCTTCGAGGCCGACCTGTTGCAGCATTGCTTCGAGCGCCCCCAGGTCCGTGTCGCCATCGCCTCGTGGGCCGTGGAACACCTGCAATGGCTGACACCCTGGCAGCAGGTACCGATGAGCGCCGGGCAACAGCAAACCCTGGCGCAGACCCTGCTGCAGCACTACTGCAAGAGCCTGCAAGCCCACCTGGAGGTCGAGGACGACCGGGCCTTCCTCCAGCAACTGGCCGCCTATGACAAAGAACCCTGGCTGCAGGTGTTCGATCAGCGCCAGAGGTGGCAAAGCCAGGTACTGCAATTGCTCAACGACCACTCGTGGAGCCTGGCGCTACTGGAACAGGTATGCCAACTGTTGCACTGGGACGACAAGAACGGCGTGCATCCGGAACCCGCCGAAGCCTGGGAAAGCCTGATGCAGCGCCGCCAGCAGGAGAATTTCTATCGGCTCCAGCAGCTCAAGAGCGAAGATGAACGAATCTGGGAGCCCGATATCCTCGCGGCCCACCTGCTGCTCAAGCCCATGAGCGCCAGGCAGCAACAACAGCTCTTGCGCAACACCGACCAGCATCATTGGCAAGCCTTCCACCGCCTCGCGCAAATGCTCTCGCTGCGCTACCCGGCGCTGCTCGAACGGCTGCCGCAACCGGACGTGTACTACTGGCTGCGCTACCTGCAACGCCCCGTCGCCGAGCAGTCATGGACCAGGCTCTGGGCCGGCACCAGCTTGGCACTGGCCTTGTATTTCCTCGGGCAGAACCATTACTCGCCGGGCTTTAGCATCATGCTCGCGGCGGCGCTGGGCTGGGTTCCGGTCTGGATCGGCTTGCTGTTCATGAGCCGCTGGATACGCCTGGCTCCCCATGTGATCGTGCAGGACCTGTGGCTCAGCGAGCGCTGGATTCCAAAGGCCTTAGACCCCGAGGGCAAGTGGCTGGTGCTGCGTCACGGCCTTCCCCAACTGGCGCTCCTTGCCCTGTTCGGTGCGATCCAGGGCACGCTGGGCCTACTCACCTACCTGGGCATGATCCTGCTCAATCTGCTGCAGTCCCAGCGAGTGGGCCGTATCGACCCGCAACTGAGCGCCAGCCATCCATGGCTGACGGCCTTGCATTGGGCGCACTGGAGCCCGCTGCAGATGGTCTTCCTGCCGCTGATGGTCCTGCTCTGCGTGTTTTGCCATTTGTACTATCCTGGCTTTCCGCTGACCTCGCTGTATCCGCCCTGAGCGATCGGCTGCGCTTGAAGGCAGGGAACTTCGCGACCTCTGCAACCTGTTTTGCCCCTTTTGGGGGTTCACGCTGAAAAGGATCTGAGCATGTTCAAGACTGCAGGACTGGCCCTCGCCCTGGCCACTACCGCCCTCTGCGCCACGGCCCAGGCCGATGTCACAGTCGACCTGGGCAGCCCCCAGCGAGTCACTCGGCTGTTCGCCTACCCCAACAACTGCAACGTCATCTGCTATCGCAACTGGAGCCTGGAGCAGACGGTGGCCCACTACCTGACCCAAAGCGTGCAGCGCGACGGGTATGCCGGCGCCAAGGTCAGCGTCAAGACCGAGGGCGACAAGGTGCTGGCCTCCATCACCGGCGTTCCGGCCGGCTATGACAAACCCCTGAGCGCCCTGCTGGATGCCGGGGACCTGGCGTACAAGGGCGCCAGCCAGCTCAACAGCGATGGTCACTGGAACTACAGCTGGTATCTGTTCCTGCCCCTGGGCATGGCCCTGGAGAATCGCAAGAGCGTAGAGCTGCTGCATTTCCCACCGGACTATTCGCTGACCCGCTACCAGGACTACCTGGAGTCGGCCACGACCGATCGCTGGGCCACCCTGCTCACCGCCAATGGCATCGCCAGTACGCAGACCCCGGCCTACCAGACCATCGTCGACATCGCACCGATCGCCGCTCCATCCAACGCAGGCAAGGACCTGGAAGGCGTCTACAGCTACTTCAACAGCTACCAGACCACCATGGTCAAGCAGGTCAGCCAGGGTGCCAAAGGCGTGGCCTTGCCGATGGTGGCCTTCGGCGCGCCGGTACGCAGCTGGCTCAAGCAACAGTACGGGGTCACGGTCAATGTGCTGGGCCTGGCACAGATCAGCCCCAGCGAGGGCCTCAAGGTGCCGGTGCTGGGCTCCAACCACCCCAGCTACATCTGGTACGCGGCGGACCCGGCCAACTACGACAATGACCAGGCCAAGGCCGATGCCGCCGGCTTGAAGGTCATGGGGCAGGATTTGAGTGCGGCCTGCTGGCAGGCTGGCATGGGCAGCAAGCCCGGGAGCGACGCCAAGGTACTGCTCGACCGCTGCACCCAGACCTGGCAAGTCACGCAGAAGGTGCAGACTTGCGAGATGTTCTACACCTCGGTGCGCAAGCTGGACGAGCAGCAGGCCGCGGCCAAATGCAGCAGCGCGCCGGTCAAGCTCCAGCTCGACCAGCTCAAGGCCCCGGCGCCGGCGCCGAGCACCGAGGTGCCACACCTGTAAAGCCTCTGTAGCGCTGCAGCGGCTATCGCCTGCAGCGCTACACGGTGGAGGGCCTAGACTGCGCCCACCGGGCGCAGGCGGTACTGCGGCGGCAACTGCTCGGAGCCACTGATGGTGGTGTTCAGGCTCTTCCAGCGACCATCCTTGATGCCATAGATGCAGCCGTGGATCGACAGGCTCTGACCGCGGTGCCAGGCGTTCTGCACGATGCTGGTGTGGCCGACGTTGGCCACTTGCTGGATCACGTTCAATTCACACAGGCGATCGACCCGCTCCTCCTCCGTGGCCAGTTGTCCCAGCGCCTCGCGATGCTCGTAGTACAGGTCGCGGATCGACCGCAGCCAGCCATCGATCAGGCCCAGCTGGCGATCCTGCATCGAAGCCCGCACGCCACCGCAACCGTAGTGGCCGGTGACCAGGATGTGCTTGACCTTGAGAACGTCTACCGCGTACTGGATCACCGACAGGCAATTGAGGTCGGTGTGCAGTACCACGTTGGCCACATTGCGGTGTACGAACAGGTCGCCTGGCAACATGCCGACGATCTCGTTGGCAGGCACTCGCGCGTCCGAACAGCCGATCCACAGGTACTCCGGCGTCTGCTGGCGAGCGAGCTTGGAGAAGAAATCCGGATCCTGCTGCTTGATCGCTTCGGCCCAACGCTCGTTGTTATCAATCAGGTCTTGTAGTTCGTTCATGCTGTGAAGCCTCAGGAATGATGCGCAGGTTTGACAGACGACCATCGGTCGGGGTCACGCGGGAGACTCAGATACCGTTCATCCCAGGAGGGGGAATCTTCACCGATGGGGCCGGGTCTACCGCCTTGTCCGCCCCTGAGCATGAGTAGTCGCCATGACTGAATCACGACGCCCCTACAGGGCTGTACAGCCCGCTCCCATCGATGATGACCAGGACCGCATGGGCTCCATGGAGGAACTGCACTTCAATAACCTGGCTCCCGGCAGCGGCCGTGGCCACACCATTACCGAAGACGGCTCTACCGATGACGACCTCAGCCCGGAGATCCTGATCCCCGAGGATGGCGCCCGTTCCGCTTGGGAACAGGGAGCCAACAAACCGGCCGACTGGGACCTGAGTATCGTCGATGAAAGGGATATCGGGGGTGGCGTCGGTCTGGATGAAGCCGAACTGGCCAGGCGCACGCCACTGGACGGCAAGTCCTGAATCGAACATGGCCTGCCGCCAGCCGACCGGGACTCAGTCCACCAGGGTGCAGGCCATGACCAGGGCGTCTTCGCGCCCACCTACCGCGGGGTAGTAGTCGCGGCGACGCCCGACTTCATTGAAGCCATAACGTTCATAGAGCCGATAGGCGGTCTGGTTACTGGAGCGCACTTCCAGGAAGCATTCCCGGGCGTCCTTCTGGTAGGCGCGCTTCATCAGTGCCTCCAGCAGGTGCAGGCCCAGGCCACGGCCCTGGTTTTCCGGCTTGACGGTGATGTTCAGCAGGTGGGCCTCGTCGATGATCACCTGGATCACCCCGTGCCCCACTTGCTGGCTGCCTTCGAACATCAGCCAGACTTCATAGGATTTGAAGGCATCCATGAAGATGCCGCGGGTCCAGGGGTGGCTGAACGCGGCATATTCGATCTTCAGGATGGCATCCAGGTCCGCCTCGGTGGCCAGGCGGAAGGTCAACGCGTCACTCATCGCTACTCTTACTCATCATTGCTTTTCCAGCGCGCCATCAACCGGCGCATGGCTTGCCAGACATCGGCCTTGCGCTGTGGCTCTTCCATCAACAACTCCAGCCCGGGCAAGGCCCAGGCCGAACCCAGGCCTTCGACCTCCAGTTCGCGGTTGTAGGCCTGGGCATCGGCCTCGCCGGCAAAACGTATGGCCGGCAGGCCTACCAGCCACAGGCAGGCACAGGGTTGTTCTTCGATCCGCATGCCGACAAAGGCCTGGACGAAATCTCGTGCGGCCTCGGGGCCCTGGTCCAGGTTGCCCCGGGTCAGGCGCGGCCAGCTCACCGGCTCGGCGAGGATTTGCGGGCTGTCCGGCAGGCCGGCGGCGCGCAGCATGTCCTTGAGCAGCAGGTAGGCTGGGTCGCGGCTCTGGAACGCCTCGCCGGTGGGCAATTCCACCAGCAACAGGCAACGTCCGGCCCGCAGCAGTTGCAGGGCGAAGCGCGGCGGTGGCACCACCGGCGCCTTGACCACCGGGGCGGCTTCCTCGTCCTCGACCACGGGCTTGGCGGCCGGGCGGGCAGAGGCCGCAGCCGGGCGCGGCACTTCGATCTTCGGCCGCTCGACACTGCGCACCACCGGGGCCGCTGCGGCCCGGGCCTCGGCGACGGGCGCAGGCGGCGCCTCCACCACCGGCTCCGGCAAAACCAGCAGTTCGGGGCGCGAGGGGGCGGCAAAGGGCAATTCGCTGCGCGGCAACCAACTGACCACCTGCATGGCGGACAGATAAGCGCGACGACGGGACTCGATAAGCAAGGGTCGGCCACTTGTGGATAACTGAGGTGGGGGATTCTACCGTCCTTCGCCGAAGATCGCCCGCAGTTGATGAGGCCCAAAAGCGACAGTCCGTCTCTTAGCTGGGCCCGGGGGTGAATTGTCAGCCCCCTGATGCAGTACAATCGCCGCTTTTCATTGCCAACCAGCCGGCCATTCCGATGATCGAACCCAAGCGCGTGTTGCGCGCCCTCGCCGAACACTGGGCACTTCTGGAGCCACTGTGCGAGCACTTCGACCAAGGCACCCTGAGTCTTGCCGAACTGCGCTCACAACTGGCCACCCAGCAACTGGACAGTACGCCCCAGGACATCACCAACCTGCTGGACGTATGGATACGCCTGGACATCCTGGTCCCGGTGGCGAAAAGCCCGAACCGCTTCGAGCTCAACGCGCAGATCCACGACTTCCTCGCCTACCTGCGGCGTGAACACCGCCTGGGCCTGTGCCTGGAGATCGAAGCCTACCTGCGCCACCTGGAGCGCCTGGCAGGCTACATCCAGGACGCCTTCGAGATCCGCGACGGCCACGACCTGGCGCGCCAGCTGCGCCTGCTGGACATGCGGGTACGCGATGTCCTGAAGAAACTCGCCAACGACGAACAGGCCCTGGTGGCTGTGGCCGAACGGGCCAAGACCAGCGACCGGCAGATCCCCCTGCGCCAGCGCTACGCCGAGGTGCTGGCCACCTGGGACGAATACGTCGAGCCGATGATCCAGCTGGTGAACGCCGACGGCGCGTTCGAGCAGGGCGTGCGCAAGGTGGAGAACGTGCTGCTGCGCATGCTCACCGAACAGCAGCGCCTGGGCCACCTGGTGGACGACGACATGCTGCTGCGCACCCACGCGCGGATCCTGGAGATGCAGACCAGCGCCCAGCTGACCCTGCGCCATGCCCGGGAACTGCTGCTGCCGCTGCGCGAAGAGGCCCGCCGGCACAATGCCGTGACCCGTGGCGCCGCCCTGGCCCTGTCGGTCATCCGGCGCAAGGGCATCGACGCGGTGCCCCAGGCGGCGATGCCGATGTTCACCCGCCCGCAGAGTACCTTCCTCGGCAGCTCCGGCCAGGTGGAGGCCTATGTCTACGCCCTGGCCCGCTTCGAGCCCAAGCCGGCGCGCTTCCCCAAGGCCCACAAGACCCACAAGGGCCTGGCCCCCAAGGCGCCACGCACGGTCCGGGAAATGCTCGAGCGTTGCGAGAACGCGCTGCCGATGCCGGACCTGATGAGCTGGCTGCTGGACCAGGAACCGGACGGCGCCACCGACGAGCTGCTGTACTGGTTCTCCCGCTTGTCCCGGGAAAAACGCTTCAAGCGCGAGCGTCTCGAACGCCGCGAATACCACACCCAGGAGCACCAGGTCAGCCTGCGCTCCTTCGCCCTGCTCTCGGCTCGCGACGACCAGCCCGAGCAAACTGCGAGTAATGCCAATGCATCTTGATCTTTCCGAACTGTCCCAGCTGGCGCCGATCTTCCGCGAGCTGTTCAAGGGCTACCACGTCAGCCGCCGCGATCCGGAGCTGTACGCGCAACTGTCGAACTTCCAGGACCAGTACCGCACCCTGTTCAAGGCCCTGGGCTTCGAGCTGGTGTGCGATACCCGCGGCTTCTATTACTTCGTGCCGGACAACGCCGCCGCGCAGGTGAACAAGACCGCCCAACGCCTGGCGCTGTTCACCTTCATCCTGGTGGAGCACCTGGCCGACCAGGGCCGCGACCCGATCGCCGTGCTCGACGGCGGCAGCCTGGGCCGCGACGAGCTGCCCTCGCTGCTGGACAAGTACCGCGACCTGTTCATCCAGGCCGAGGTGCAGACCCAGGAAGAGCTGGAAGAAAAGATCATGCGCCGCATGACCCAGCTGGGCTTCGCCCTGGAGGAACCGGGGATCTACCGCTTCCTGCCGCCGATGCACCGCTTCCTCGACGTCTGCCTGTCGGTACAGCAAGACCGCGACCTGGCGGCCAGCCTGCACAGCGTGCTGCCATTGCCGACCCCAGTGCTGGTGGACGAGGACAGCGACGAGAAACTGCTGCAAACCGATGACCCGCTGGACCTGAGCGAATTCGACGAGTCCGAGGAAAGTGAAGAAGACGCGCTGGCCCGGGCCATCGCCGAAGAACAGGAGCTCGACGCATGAGCAAGGAACGCTACGGCATCCGCCGCTTTGCCCTTTTGAACACCGCTGGCTACAGCCTGGGCCTGTTCCCCCTGGAAGAGCCGCTGTCGGTCTACGGTGCGAACAACCTGGGCAAGTCGGCATCGATCAACGCCCTGCAATTCCCGATCCTGGCGCGCATGTCGGACATGAGCTTCGGCAAGTACAGCCTGGAGCAGTCGCGGCGCTTCTACTTCGCCTCCGACACCAGCTACATCCTGGTGGAAGTCTCGCTGCCCCACGGCCCCCACGTGATCGGCGTGTCGGGACGCGGCCCAGGCGGCGGCTTCGGCCACCAGTTCTTCGCCTACGCCGGGCAACTGGACCTGGCCCACTACCAGAAGGACGACACCTGCCTGCGGCAGAAAGAGCTGTTCACCAACCTGGAGCGCCATGGCCTGAAGGCCTACGAGCTCAAGCCCGATGAACTGCGGCGCCTGCTGGTCGGTGGCCACACCTCGATTCCCCTGGACCTGACCCTGATTCCGCTGCGTTCCACCAGCGAACAGAGCCTGAAGACCTTCCGCGCGCTGTTCATCAACCTGCTGCACATGCGCGAAATCACCGCGGCCAAGCTCAAGCAGCTGTTCCTCGATGCCTTCGAACACAGCCTGCGCTCGGGCAGCGTCGACTACATCGCCGCCTGCGACGAGGCGTTCCGCGATGTGCGACGCATGGAGCAGGACTACAACTCGCTGGTGGCCGCAGGCCCGCTGGTGGAGGCCCTGGCCAACGGCGTGAAGCAACGGGACATCCTGCGTGGCAAGCTGCATCGCCTGTCGCCGCTGCTGGACTCGCTGCTGGGCACTTGGTCGGACTACGCCAGTGCGCGCAAGGAAGAGCTGACCATCCAGGCCGAGCACTACCGCAACGAGCAGGACGCCCTGCAGAACGACCAGCGCAGCAGCACCCAGGAAATGATGCGCCTGGAACGGGAAATCACCGGCACCCAGCGCTGGCTGGGCGAGCTGTCGGTGCTCAAGCACCGCTTCGCCCTGGTGGATGACGTCAAGGTCCTGGAGCAGCAACTGCTGGCGGCCAAGGATGCCCACGACGAACTGGCCGGCGCCCTGGCCCAGTCCCGGCAGTTCTCCGCCGAAGACCTGGAAGAGCGCCTGCGCGACCTGGAAAAACGCCTGAAGTCGGTGAAACAGCAGCTCGACCACGCCGACAACAACAGCTACGCCCGCCTGCGCGAGGAGTTCTCCCAGCAGGATGTGGAACGCCTGATGCGCCTGTTCAACAGTGCGCTGTTCAGCCTGCCCCTGGGCGAGCACGGCATCGCCTTGGACGACAATGGCGAGTGGGTGAAATCCGTGGAGCTGATCCTCGACGGCTTCAAGGGCGAGCGCTTCGAAGTGCCCGGCCTGACCATCGACATCTCCCATATCGAACCACCGGCGTTGCAGGCGCTGGCCGACCGCGCGGCCCTGCGCGACCAGAAGGAGCGCCTGGAGAAGGAGCTCAAGCAGCTCAAGACCCAGGCCGCCGTGGCCGCCGACCGCGCCGCGAGCAAGACCCAGACCGAAGCCCTGTACCAGCAGGTACTGGATGCGCAGAAAGCCCTGGAAGACTTCCGCCGGACCCAGACCCTGAGCGCCGAGGAAGGCGAGAAGCTGGAGCAGCTGGCACAGATGGAAGCTGCCCAGGACGAACTCAAGCGCTCCAGCGACGCCTTCACCGAGCGCGTCCAGCAACTGTCGGCCAAGCTGCAATTGGTAGGCCGCCAGATCAGCGACATGGAAGCCAAGCAGCGCACCCTCGACGACGCCCTGCGCCGTCGCCAGTTGCTGCCGGCGGACCTGCCGTTTGGCACACCGTTCATGGAGCCGGTGGACGACTCCATGGACAACCTGCTGCCGCTGCTCAACGACTACCAGGACAGCTGGCAGGGCCTGCAGCGAGTCGATGGCCAGATCGAGGCGCTGTATGCCCAGGTGCGCCTCAAAGGCGTGGCCAAGTTCGACAGCGAGGATGATGTCGAGCGTCGTCTGCAGCTGTTGATCAACGCCTATTCGCACCGCACCGAGGAAGCCCTGACCCTGGGCAAGGCGCGCCGTGCGGCGGTCACCGACATCGCCCGGACCCTGCGCAACATCCGCAGCGACTACGACAGCCTGGAACACCAGCTGGCGCTGTTCAACCGCGAGATCAACAAGCGCCAGGTTTCCAACCTGCAGAGCTTCCGTATCGTCCTGGCGCCGAACAAAGAGGCGCTCAAGCACATCGACCAGATCATCCACAGCGCCGGCCAGTACGAGGAAGGCGAGACCCTGTCGGTGTTCGACCTGAGCCAGAGTGCCGAGCAGGACAACAAGAACGAAGAGGCCAAGGAGTACCTGGCGCGGCTGGTGGCGGCCAACCACAACCAGCTGGGCCTGAAGGACCTGTTCGAACTGGCGTTCGAGATCACCAAGGTCAACGGCCAGCCGGTGATCCATACCGACATCGATGGCGCGGCGTCCAACGGCACCACCATGACCATCAAGGCGCTGACCAACATGTACTTGTTGCTGCACTTGATGGACCGCGACCAGGCCGGGCGTATCCGCCTGCCCTACTACCTCGACGAGGCGGCGGACATCGACGAACGTAACCAGGCGGCGCTGCTTGAAACCAGCCTGCAACTGGGCTTCGTGCCGATCCTGGCCAGTGTGAAGCCGCAGGTCTCGGCCCAGGTGGCCATCGACCTGGAAGGCGGTAGCGGCCCGAACGGCATCTATATCGATGAAGCGGACTGGAAGTTCATCCGGCGCCACGACCAGGTCAAGGCGGTGATGAACGAACACGCCGAGGATGAAGCACAGACGGAGTTGGACGAAGCCTGATTTCCCTGCGCTGAAATACAAAGGCCGCCCTCTTGCAAGGGCGGCCTTTTTTATTGGGTTGGCGCTAGCGTGTTACCGGGGCGGCCGGTTGCTTGCCGAGGGGAATCTTCGGTGCCCAGGTCAGCCATTCATCCTCGAACTGGTCGAACAGCGGGAACGTCTGCTCGGGCCGCGCCGGGTTGCCCATGCGCTCGCCATCCGGGGTGGCGAAGGCGATGCCGCCCTGGATCAGGGTCTCCAGGGATTCAGTACGCACGGTCGCGCCCTTGAACAAGCCGAAATCCACGCCAAAGCCGCTGCTGTTCCAGAAGCGCGTGCCACCGCGTACCAATGGCGCGTACTTGGGCTCGATAAGGATATGGATCAGGACCCGATCGGCCGTTTGCCCCAACTCATAGCCGGTGACCTTGCCCACCGTTATCTCGCGGTAGGTCACAGGTACGCCGATCTTCAGCGAACCACGCCGGGCAGCGCTCAGCACCAGGCTCAGGCCGGGCTCCTGGACACTGGCCTGTGGTGGCTGTGGCAGGGCCACGAAGCTGGTTTGCCCGCCGAGGTTTTTCTCCGGTGGCTGGACCTCGATGTACTGGCCGGTGACCAGGGTCTCCAGGTTCGAGGTCTTCATCAAACCCAACTCGGGCTTGACCACCCAGAACTGGCTACCGACCCGCGCAATACGCTCGGGTACCTCGGTGATGCGCGCCTTGAGCATCACCGACTGCATATCGGGGCTGAGGGTGACTTGCTCGAGCTTGCCCACATCCAGGCCCTTGAAGCGCACCGGGGTGCCGGCACGCAGGCCATCGGCGCGATCGACCTTGATCTGCACCACAATGCCGCGCTGCGCTGCCTCTTCCTGGTTGGCGAACAGGCGGAACCTCGGGATGCGCTTTTTCAGCGGTACATCGGGTATTGGCGTATCGAAAGCGATGCCGCCGGCCATCAAGCTTTGCAACGACTCGCTCTTGATCTGGATGCCACCGGTCAAGCCACCCGTGAGGGTGATGCCGCTGACATTCCAGAAACGAGTCGAGCCGTTGACCAGCTTCTCGTACTCCTTCTCGATATGGACGCCGATCACCAACTGTTTGCGGGTGTGGGAAAACTGGTAGCTCTGTACGGCCCCGACCTTGACCTGTTTGTAGAGGATCGGGCTGCCGACCTCCAGGGAGCCGAGATTGTCGGTGAACAGCACCATGTGCAGGCCCGGTGTGCGCAGGTCCAGCGGTGGCGCCTTGGCCCGAGCCTCGAATTCACGCTGCGGCGCGGCGCCCTTGTCGCCCGGGCGAACGGCGATGTAGTTGCCCTTGAGTAGGGCCTCCAGGCCGGTGATGCCCGCCAGAGTGATGGATGGCTTGACGGTCCAGAACTGGGTGCCCTGCACCAGGTAATCTTCGGCCAGTGGGTCGAGGGTCAGTTCGGCGGTGGCGCTGGTCAGGTCGGAATCGACTTTCAGGGCTTTCAGGCTGCCGACCTGAATGCCTTTGTACATGACTGGGGTATGCCCGGCCTGCAAGCCTTCGAAATCGCTGAGCTTGACCTTGACCCGGATACCGGCCTGGGCGGCGTCGAAGTCTTCGTAGAGGCGAAACGGCAGGCTCGGATCGGTTGGCGGGCTGTCCTTGCGGTTTTCCGGAGTGGCGAAGGCAATACCGCCGGCCACGATACTGGCCAGGGATTCACTGCGAATCTTCAGCCCGCTCAGGTTGGCATCGACACTGATCCCGCTGGCGTTCCAGAAGCGCGTGTGCTTGCGCACCAGGCTGGCGTAGGTTGGCTCGATGTAGACCTTGAGCTCGACAGTGCTCTGGTCTTCGGAGAGTAGGTAGCTCTTGATCTGGCCGACCTGGATCTGTTTATAGAACACCGGGCTGCCGCGGGTCAGTGAGCCCAGGCGGTCGGCCTTGATGGTCAGGTGCAGACCGGGCTTGGCGTCGGACAGGGGTGGCTCTTCGACCAGCGCGGTGAATTTGCGTGTGGGGTCTCCGCCTTCTCCCGGACTGACGGCGATATAGTTGCCGGAGACCAGGGTTTCCAGGCCAGTGATGCCGGCCAGGCTGACGCTGGGCTTGACCAGCCAGAAGCGCGTGTTGGTCCTCAGGTACTGCTCGACGTCCTTGTTCATCTCGACGGTAGCGATCACGCCCCTCGAATTGCCTTCATCGTCCAGAGCGAGCGCCTTGACCTTGCCGACGGGCATGCCCTTGTAGAACACCTCGGTCTTGTTGGCCTGGACTCCTTCCCCGCTTTCAAAACGCAGTTGGATCTCGATTCCTGTCTCACTGTAGGCTCGCCATCCCAGCCAACCGCCAATAATCAAGGCAATGAGAGGTAACACCCAGATGGCCGACCAGTTGGAGGCCGGGCGGGTTTTGGCGGTAGGCAAATCACTCATGGTCGTCGTCCGACTCCGTGTTGTCCCAGATCAGTCGGGGATCGAAGGTTATTGCAGCCAGCATGGTGAGGATTACGACGCTGGCGAAGGCGACCGCTCCGAGATTGGCCTCGATGCTGGCCAGCCGCCCAAAGTTGACCACCGCCACCAGGATGGCGATGACGAAGATATCCAGCATCGACCAACGACCGATGAACTCGATGAAGCGGTACATGATGATTCGCTGCCGAGCAGACAACGGTTGGTGGCGCTGCACCGAAAACAATAGCAGGGCGATTCCCACCAGCTTGAAGGTAGGTACCAGGATACTGGCGACGAACACCACGATGGCAATAGGGATCATGCCGTGCTGCACCAACTGGATGACACCCGACATGATGGTGCTGGGGCTACCCTGCCCCAGGGCACTGACCGTCATGATTGGCAGGACATTGGCCGGGATATAGAGAATGGCGGCAGTCAGCAGCAATGCCCAGGTGCGCAGGATGCTGTTAGGGCGACGAGGGTGGATCATGGCTCCGCAACGGGTACAGGTTTGTCCCTCGCTGTTGGCTTGTTGCCGGTTCAACTCATGGCATTCGATACAAATCAGAATGCCTGCATCAATCGCCCGCATGTGCATCCTCTCCAGAAAGTGCCTGCCAAACCTGGTGAGGCGACATCACCACTTCCAACCAGACCTGTATCAGCAACAAAGAGATAAAACACACCAGGCCGAGGCCTAGGGTAATGGACGCCATATCGGCCAGTTTGACGATGGCGACCAGCACCCCCATGAGATAGACCTCGAGCATGCCCCAGTCCCGCAGGTGGTGATAGATACGGTAGAGCAGCAAGCCATAACTTCGGCCGATATTCCAACGGATGCTGAGTAACACTAGTAGTTGGCAGATCAACTTGAGCAAGGGGATCCCCATGCTGCACAGGAATACCACTACAGCCACGCCTTGCATGCCGGTGTCGAACAGTCCCAACACACCGCTCCAGACCGTGTCCTTAGAAGACTGGCCTAGCAGGTTGAGTTGCATGATGGGAAGGAAATTGGCCGGGACGTAGAGCAACAAGGCGGCGATCACCAAGGCCAGGCTACGCGATACAACCGCTTGGCGATGGGCGTACAGCTCGTAGCCACAGCGGGGGCATTGGGCCTTTTCTCCATGGGCCAGCACTGGCTTGCGCATCAGCAAGTCACACTCATGGCAAGCGACCAACTCGCTCAGCGGTAGTTCTGACACCCCGGGAGGGTCAACCGGATCCAGCATAGAGGGCTCAAGGATAAGGGGAACGGCCACTATTCTAGTGTTCTGACCTGAAAATAACTGCGCAATTTTTCATTCGAACAAGAGTGTTTTCGTTCGCGCAAAGACAAAACCCCAACTGCTTTCGCAATTGGGGTTTCGGAATTTAATCTTGACGATGACCTACTCTCACATGGGGAAACCCCACACTACCATCGGCGATGCATCGTTTCACTTCTGAGTTCGGGATGGGATCAGGTGGTTCCAATGCTCTATGGTCGTCAAGAAATTCTGTAGCTGAGCCGTTGTTTGGGCAACGTTCCAGCGAATGGGTATGCAATAGGTTTGTGTGCTGCAAACTTTCGGTTCGTGCGTCTTCACACACCGCAACTCGCTCTTAAGCAAATTGCTTGGGTGTTATATGGTCAAGCCTCACGGGCAATTAGTATTGGTTAGCTCAACGCCTCACAGCGCTTACACACCCAACCTATCAACGTCGTAGTCTTCGACGGCCCTTTAGGGGATTCAAGATCCCAGTGAGATCTCATCTTGAGGCAAGTTTCCCGCTTAGATGCTTTCAGCGGTTATCTTTTCCGAACATAGCTACCCGGCAATGCCACTGGCGTGACAACCGGAACACCAGAGGTTCGTCCACTCCGGTCCTCTCGTACTAGGAGCAGCCCCTCTCAAATCTCAAACGTCCACGGCAGATAGGGACCGAACTGTCTCACGACGTTCTAAACCCAGCTCGCGTACCACTTTAAATGGCGAACAGCCATACCCTTGGGACCGGCTTCAGCCCCAGGATGTGATGAGCCGACATCGAGGTGCCAAACACCGCCGTCGATATGAACTCTTGGGCGGTATCAGCCTGTTATCCCCGGAGTACCTTTTATCCGTTGAGCGATGGCCCTTCCATACAGAACCACCGGATCACTAAGACCTACTTTCGTACCTGCTCGACGTGTTTGTCTCGCAGTCAAGCGCGCTTTTGCCTTTATACTCTGCGACCGATTTCCGACCGGTCTGAGCGCACCTTCGTACTCCTCCGTTACTCTTTAGGAGGAGACCGCCCCAGTCAAACTACCCACCATACACTGTCCTCGATCCGGATAACGGACCTGAGTTAGAACCTCAAAGTTGCCAGGGTGGTATTTCAAGGATGGCTCCACGCAGACTGGCGTCCACGCTTCAAAGCCTCCCACCTATCCTACACAAGCAAATTCAAAGTCCAGTGCAAAGCTATAGTAAAGGTTCACGGGGTCTTTCCGTCTAGCCGCGGATACACTGCATCTTCACAGCGATTTCAATTTCACTGAGTCTCGGGTGGAGACAGCGCCGCCATCGTTACGCCATTCGTGCAGGTCGGAACTTACCCGACAAGGAATTTCGCTACCTTAGGACCGTTATAGTTACGGCCGCCGTTTACCGGGGCTTCGATCAAGAGCTTCGCTTGCGCTAACCCCATCAATTAACCTTCCGGCACCGGGCAGGCGTCACACCCTATACGTCCACTTTCGTGTTTGCAGAGTGCTGTGTTTTTAATAAACAGTCGCAGCGGCCTGGTATCTTCGACCGGCATGGGCTTACGGAGCAAGTCCTTCACCCTCACCGGCGCACCTTCTCCCGAAGTTACGGTGCCATTTTGCCTAGTTCCTTCACCCGAGTTCTCTCAAGCGCCTTGGTATTCTCTACCCAACCACCTGTGTCGGTTTGGGGTACGGTTCCTAGTTATCTGAAGCTTAGAAGCTTTTCTTGGAAGCATGGCATCAACCACTTCGTCACCTAAAAGGTAACTCGTCATCAGCTCTCGGCCTTAAGATCCCGGATTTACCTAAGATCTCAGCCTACCACCTTAAACTTGGACAACCAACGCCAAGCTGGCCTAGCCTTCTCCGTCCCTCCATCGCAATAACTAGAAGTACAGGAATATTAACCTGTTTTCCATCGACTACGCTTTTCAGCCTCGCCTTAGGGACCGACTAACCCTGCGTCGATTAACGTTGCGCAGGAAACCTTGGTCTTTCGGCGTGCGAGTTTTTCACTCGCATTGTCGTTACTCATGTCAGCATTCGCACTTCTGATACCTCCAGCAAGCTTCTCAACTCACCTTCACAGGCTTACAGAACGCTCCTCTACCGCATCACTTACGTGATACCCGTAGCTTCGGTGTATGGTTTGAGCCCCGTTACATCTTCCGCGCAGGCCGACTCGACTAGTGAGCTATTACGCTTTCTTTAAAGGGTGGCTGCTTCTAAGCCAACCTCCTAGCTGTCTAAGCCTTCCCACATCGTTTCCCACTTAACCATAACTTTGGGACCTTAGCTGACGGTCTGGGTTGTTTCCCTTTTCACGACGGACGTTAGCACCCGCCGTGTGTCTCCCATGCTCGGCACTTGTAGGTATTCGGAGTTTGCATCGGTTTGGTAAGTCGGGATGACCCCCTAGCCGAAACAGTGCTCTACCCCCTACAGTGATACATGAGGCGCTACCTAAATAGCTTTCGAGGAGAACCAGCTATCTCCGAGCTTGATTAGCCTTTCACTCCGATCCACAGGTCATCCGCTAACTTTTCAACGGTAGTCGGTTCGGTCCTCCAGTCAGTGTTACCTAACCTTCAACCTGCCCATGGATAGATCGCCCGGTTTCGGGTCTATACCCAGCGACTAAACGCCCTATTAAGACTCGCTTTCGCTACGCCTCCCCTATTCGGTTAAGCTTGCCACTGAATATAAGTCGCTGACCCATTATACAAAAGGTACGCAGTCACAGAACAAAGTCTGCTCCCACTGCTTGTACGCATACGGTTTCAGGATCTATTTCACTCCCCTCTCCGGGGTTCTTTTCGCCTTTCCCTCACGGTACTAGTTCACTATCGGTCAGTCAGTAGTATTTAGCCTTGGAGGATGGTCCCCCCATATTCAGACAAGGTTTCTCGTGCCCCGTCCTACTCGATTTCACTTCTAAGATCCTTTCGCGTACAGGGCTATCACCCACTATGGCCGCACTTTCCAGAGCGTTCCGCTAAAATCAAAGAAGCTTAAGGGCTAGTCCCCGTTCGCTCGCCACTACTAAGGGAATCTCGGTTGATTTCTTTTCCTCAGGGTACTTAGATGTTTCAGTTCCCCTGGTTCGCCTCTTACACCTATGTATTCAGTGTAAGATAACCATCTTATGATGGCTGGGTTCCCCCATTCAGAGATCTCCGGATCAAAGTCTGTTTGCCGACTCCCCGAAGCTTATCGCAGGCTACCACGTCTTTCATCGCCTCTGACTGCCAAGGCATCCACCGTATGCGCTTCTTCACTTGACCATATAACCCCAAGCAATCTGGTTATACTGTGAAGACGACATTCGCCGAAAGTTTGCAATATTTACAAACTTTACCTTAGCCTGATCCACTACCAGTGAAAGTAGTGTTCAGTCTATCTTTCTATCACATACCCAAATTTTTAAAGAACGATCTAATCAAAAGACTAGAAATCAACATTCGATTTGAATGCTCATTTCTAAGCTTTCAGAAGCAGTTTATGGTGGAGCCAAGCGGGATCGAACCGCTGACCTCCTGCGTGCAAGGCAGGCGCTCTCCCAGCTGAGCTATGGCCCCATAACAAAATTGGTGGGTCTGGGCAGATTCGAACTGCCGACCTCACCCTTATCAGGGGTGCGCTCTAACCAACTGAGCTACAGACCCAATTTCGAGCTTGTAACTGTTAGCTTGGAGCTATCAGCTTGGAGCTTAAAGCTGCTTCTATCGTCTTCTTCAATGAATCAAGCAATTCGTGTGGGAGCTTATGAAGCAGCTGATGTCGTCGATTAAGGAGGTGATCCAGCCGCAGGTTCCCCTACGGCTACCTTGTTACGACTTCACCCCAGTCATGAATCACACCGTGGTAACCGTCCTCCCGAAGGTTAGACTAGCTACTTCTGGTGCAACCCACTCCCATGGTGTGACGGGCGGTGTGTACAAGGCCCGGGAACGTATTCACCGCGACATTCTGATTCGCGATTACTAGCGATTCCGACTTCACGCAGTCGAGTTGCAGACTGCGATCCGGACTACGATCGGTTTTGTGGGATTAGCTCCACCTCGCGGCTTGGCAACCCTCTGTACCGACCATTGTAGCACGTGTGTAGCCCAGGCCGTAAGGGCCATGATGACTTGACGTCATCCCCACCTTCCTCCGGTTTGTCACCGGCAGTCTCCTTAGAGTGCCCACCATAACGTGCTGGTAACTAAGGACAAGGGTTGCGCTCGTTACGGGACTTAACCCAACATCTCACGACACGAGCTGACGACAGCCATGCAGCACCTGTGTCAGAGTTCCCGAAGGCACCAATCCATCTCTGGAAAGTTCTCTGCATGTCAAGGCCTGGTAAGGTTCTTCGCGTTGCTTCGAATTAAACCACATGCTCCACCGCTTGTGCGGGCCCCCGTCAATTCATTTGAGTTTTAACCTTGCGGCCGTACTCCCCAGGCGGTCAACTTAATGCGTTAGCTGCGCCACTAAAGTCTCAAGGACCCCAACGGCTAGTTGACATCGTTTACGGCGTGGACTACCAGGGTATCTAATCCTGTTTGCTCCCCACGCTTTCGCACCTCAGTGTCAGTATCAGTCCAGGTGGTCGCCTTCGCCACTGGTGTTCCTTCCTATATCTACGCATTTCACCGCTACACAGGAAATTCCACCACCCTCTACCATACTCTAGCTTGCCAGTTTTGGATGCAGTTCCCAGGTTGAGCCCGGGGCTTTCACATCCAACTTAACAAACCACCTACGCGCGCTTTACGCCCAGTAATTCCGATTAACGCTTGCACCCTCTGTATTACCGCGGCTGCTGGCACAGAGTTAGCCGGTGCTTATTCTGTCGGTAACGTCAAAACAGCAAGATATTAGCTTACTGCCCTTCCTCCCAACTTAAAGTGCTTTACAATCCGAAGACCTTCTTCACACACGCGGCATGGCTGGATCAGGCTTTCGCCCATTGTCCAATATTCCCCACTGCTGCCTCCCGTAGGAGTCTGGACCGTGTCTCAGTTCCAGTGTGACTGATCATCCTCTCAGACCAGTTACGGATCGTCGCCTTGGTGAGCCATTACCTCACCAACTAGCTAATCCGACCTAGGCTCATCTGATAGCGCAAGGCCCGAAGGTCCCCTGCTTTCTCCCGTAGGACGTATGCGGTATTAGCGCTCCTTTCGAAACGTTATCCCCCACTACCAGGCAGATTCCTAGGCATTACTCACCCGTCCGCCGCTGAATCCGTGAGCAAGCTCACTTCATCCGCTCGACTTGCATGTGTTAGGCCTGCCGCCAGCGTTCAATCTGAGCCATGATCAAACTCTTCAGTTCAATACTGCTTGGGTTTTTAAGAAACCCTAAACTTGGCTCAGCAATCTCAAATGACTATTTGATTTCTCGAATGGTCACTTGTGATGCTGACAATCTTTTTGACTATCAGTCTAACTACACAAGCACCCACACGAATTGCTTGATTCAGTTGTTAAAGAGCGGTTGGTTAAGATCTTTCGTCTCAACCGAGGCGCGCATTCTACAGCAGCCTCATTTGCTGTCAAGTGATTTTTCCAAGAAGCTTTCAAAGTTTCCTTTGTAACTTCAACCACTTGCGCTTTCGATCTCTCGTTAGCGGGAGGCGAATTCTACAGCGTTACACGCTGCTGTCAACACCTCTTTTTAACCGCTTTCGATCGAGAGGATCGAAACGCTAACAAGGCTACTTTCGCTGCCTTATCAGCTCCTTTCGGGCTTCGATGAACTGAAGCGTGACCGCTATCGAAATCTTCGTAACTCGTTGAATCTCAAGGAGTTTTCCGTTTCGACTGCGCCGGAAGTGGGGCGAATTATAGACCTGTAGAATCTGCCGTCAAGCACTAATTACGTTTTTCTTGCAGAAGACGCTTTTCCAATCATAAGCCGAGGAATACGCCGAGCTACGGAAGGCAGGCGCAACACCATCAATACTACGCCCAAAGACGCATAAACGGCCCACTCCTTCAGGTCGGCTCGGACGATCCACAACATATGCAGCAAGCCGAGCCCAAGAATGAGATAGACCAAGCGATGCAACTTCTTCCAGCGAGCCCCCAACCGTCGCTGGCTATAGCGATTGGATGTTACCGCCAACGACAACAGAAGGATGAACCCCAAACTACCGACAAGGATATAAGGCCGCTTACGCAACTCCACGCCAAGTTGCGACCAGTCCAATCCCAGGATGAAAACGCCGTAGGCACTCAGATGCAGTACCACATAAGCAAAGCACCATAACCCCAGCTGCCGTCGCACAGCGATCCAACCCGACCAGCCTGTCAACTTCTGCAATGGCGTCATACTGAGCGTGAGTAACACAAACACCAGAGCTCCCAAACCCAGCCGGTCGACCAGGACCTTGCCCGGGTCGGGCCCCAGCAACGAAGCCCAAGCCTCATACAACCAATACAAGGGCCATATCGCGCCAGCAATGAAGACACCGACGCGCCAGAACGAATAACGCATCAGTAGTCCTTCCTCAGATCCATCCCTCTATATAAAGAGGCGACCTCTTCCCCATAGCCATTGAACATCTGGGTCTCGCGGACATTCGGACTGAACAACCCACTGGGAAGGCGCCGCTCCCGTGCCTGGGTCCAACGGGGATGATCGACCGTAGGATTCACATTTGCATAAAAGCCGTATTCATTGGCAGCGATACTCTGCCAAGTCGTCTTGGGCTGCTCACTGACCAAACTGATGCGCACAATGGACTTCACGCTCTTGAAACCATACTTCCAGGGCACCACCAACCGTAGCGGCGCTCCGTTTTGGTTCGGCAACTCCCGTCCATACATGCCAACTGCCAGGATCGCCAGCGGGTTCATCGCCTCATCGAGTCGCAATCCTTCGACATAAGGCCAATCGATCAAGGCGAACCCGGAGCGCTGCCCCGGCATGTGCTCGGGGTCGCGCAAGGTTTCAAAGCGAATGAACTTGGCCTTGCTGGTGGGTTCGACCTGCTTGAGCAGCGCTGAAATGGGAAAGCCGATCCAGGGGATCACCATCGACCAGGCTTCGACGCAACGTAGTCGATAGATACGCTCCTCCAACTGATAAGGCTTGATGAAATCCTCGAGCGCATAACGGCCCGGCTTGGCCACCTCACCATCCACTACAACGCTCCACGGCTCGGTCTTCAGCCCTCCCGCGTTGGCGGCCGGGTCACCTTTATCAGTGCCGAACTCGTAGAAATTGTTGTAGTGGGTCGCGTCTTTGAAGGGGGTGATGGCCTCCCCGTTGGCAACTACCGCCTGCCAACGAGTATCCGGCAGCTTCTGCGTAAACCACGCCGGTGCCCGCCCAGGATCGACGTCGGCATAACGCCCCGCGTCCTCCGCCCTCCCCCAGCGGGGTAACGCGGCCGCAGCAATACCCGCAACAGCACCACCGAGTAATGCGCGTCGAGAAAGATAAAAGGACTCAGGGGTGATATCCGCTGCTTTGCAGTCAGAGGACTTGGGGAACTTGAGCAGCATGGCAACTCCGCAGTATTGGATGACAGATACACCAATAGACTGCGGAGTATGGGGGAAATTACATCACTCGACGTGATTGCGACGACGAAGGTGCAACAGGTACTGGATGGGGCCCGATGCGGCATAGGCCAGGAACACCAGCAGCAGGATACGTGGCGGATCACTGAATACCACGGCAAATACCAGCACCACGGCAAGGATCGCAACGAACGGCACGCGCCCCTTCAGATCCAGGTCCTTGAAGCTGTTGTACTTGATATTGCTGACCATCAGCATACCGGCGGCGGCCACCAGCAAAGCCACCAGGAACGACATCTTCGAACCCTGGATGCCGTAATCACTGAAGGCCCAGACGATACCCGCCACCACACCCGCCGCTGCCGGGCTGGCCAGGCCAATGAAGTAACGCTTGTCGGCCGTTCCCACTTGGGTATTGAAACGTGCCAAGCGTAACGCGGCACCGGCTACATAGATGAAGGCGACCATCCAGCCGACCTTGCCCATGTCACCCAAGGCCCAGCCAAAGGCCAGCAATGCCGGCGCAACGCCAAACGCCACCATGTCCGACAAGGAGTCGTACTCAGCGCCGAATGCACTCTGGGTGTTGGTCATGCGGGCCACACGGCCGTCCAGGCCGTCGAGCACCATGGCGACAAAAATCGCGATAGCCGCAAAAGCAAAATACTTGCTTGCGCCCGCAGCATCACCGGCACTCAAGGCACTCTGGGCACTCATGGAACTGATGATGGAATAGAACCCCGCGAACAGGTTCGCAGTGGTGAACAGATTAGGCAGAAGATAGATACCACGATGCCGGACTTTACGGCCTTCAGCGTCATGCCCTTCTTCGACATGCTCATCGATCGGTAGCAGGCTTTCGGCGTCAGAGGCCTGGTTTGGCTCTTCGGGACGTTCGCTCATGGACATTACCTTGCAACGGTGTGAAAAGTTTCGACAGATACCCTGGGCCGGGGTTCGGCCGCAAAGGAGCCTGCTTTATACCAGAACCTATCCCCGCAAACGAAAAAACGCGGCCTAGGCCGCGTTTTCCCTGACAAGACTCGAACTTAGTTCTTGGTTTTGTCGACGATCTTGTTCGCAGAGATCCACGGCATCATCGAACGCAGTTGCTCGCCGATGATCTCGATACCGTGAGCGGCGTTGTTACGACGCTTGGCAGTCATCGATGGGTAGCCGGTGGCGCCCTCGCAGATGAACATCTTCGCGTACTCGCCGTCCTGGATGCGCTTCAGGGCGTTGCGCATGGCCTGGCGGGATTCGGCGTTGATAACCTCTGGACCCGTCACGTATTCGCCATACTCGGCGTTGTTGGAGATCGAGTAGTTCATGTTGGCGATACCGCCTTCGTACATGAGGTCAACGATCAACTTCAGCTCGTGCAGGCATTCGAAGTAGGCCATCTCCGGCGCGTAGCCAGCTTCGACCAGGGTTTCGAAACCGGCCTTGACCAGCTCGACGGTACCACCGCACAGAACAGCCTGCTCACCGAACAGGTCGGTTTCAGTCTCGTCCTTGAAGGTGGTTTCGATGATGCCGGTACGACCGCCACCCACGCCTGCCGCGTAGGACAAGGCAACGTTCTTGGCATTGCCGGAAGCGTCCTGGTAGATCGCGATCAGGTCAGGAATACCACCGCCCTTGACGAATTCGGAACGCACGGTGTGGCCTGGGGCCTTCGGCGCGATCATGATCACGTCGAGGTCAGCACGCGGTACTACCTGGTTGTAGTGGATCGAGAAACCATGGGAGAAGGCCAGGGTGGCGCCTTTCTTGATGTTCGGTTCGATTTCGTTCTTGTACAGGGCGCCCTGGAACTCGTCGGGAGTCAGGATCATGACCAGGTCGGCAGCGGCAACAGCGCTAGCCACATCAGCCACTTTCAAGCCATGGGCTTCAGCCTTGGCAACAGTGGCCGAGCCTTTGCGCAGGCCAACAGTCACATCGACACCGGAGTCTTTCAGGTTGCAGGCTTGAGCGTGACCCTGGGAACCGTAGCCGATGATGGCAACTTTCTTGCCCTGGATGATCGACAGGTCACAGTCTTTATCGTAGAAAACTTTCATGAACTTCCCCTATGTCAGGCCGTTCCGGCCATTCGCTAATTTGAATTAGATGCTCAGTACTTTGTCGCCACGGGCAATCCCGGTGACGCCACTGCGTACGGTTTCCAGAATCGATGCGGTGCCGATCGATTGAATGAAGCTGTCGAGCTTGTCGCTGGTACCAGTCAATTGAACGGTATACACGCTAGCGCTGACATCAACGATCTGCCCACGATAAATATCGGTAGTACGCTTGACCTCGGCGCGCTGGGCGCCAGTTGCCTTGATCTTGACCAGCATCAGCTCGCGCTCGATATGCGCGCTCTCCGACAGATCCACCAGCTTGACCACCTCGACCAGCTTGTTCAGGTTCTTGGTGATCTGCTCGATGATCTCATCATGGCCGACAGTGGTGAGGGTCAGACGCGACAGGGTCGGGTCTTCAGTCGGTGCCACGGTCAGGCTTTCGATGTTGTAGTTGCGCTGCGAGAACAGGCCAACAACGCGAGACAAGGCGCCCGGTTCGTTTTCCAGAAGCAAGGAGATGATGTGCCGCATATTAAGTACGCTCCGTCTTGCTCAGCCACATATCGCGCATGGAGCCGTCTTTGATCTGCATCGGATAGACGTGCTCGCTGGTGTCGACCTGGATATCGAGGAACACCAGGCGATCCTTCATGGCAAACGCCTCTTCCATCTTCGGCTTCAGGTCCTTCAGGTCGGTGATGCGAATGCCCACATGACCATAGGCCTCCACCAACCGGACGAAATCAGGCAGCGATTCCATGTAGGAATGCGAATGACGGCTGCCATAGCTCATGTCCTGCCATTGGCGAACCATACCCAGCACGCCGTTGTTCAGGTTGATGATCTTGACTGGCAGGTCGTACTGCAGGCAGGTGGACAGCTCCTGGATGTTCATCTGGATACTGCCTTCACCCGTGACGCAGGCGACATCATTATCAGGGAAGTTCAACTTGACCCCCATGGCCGCCGGGAAACCGAAGCCCATGGTGCCCAGGCCACCGGAGTTGATCCAGCGATTGGGTTTGTTGAACTTGTAGTACTGCGCCGCAAACATCTGGTGCTGCCCTACATCGGAAGTCACGAAGGCATCACCCTTGGTCACTTCGCACAGGGTCTCGATCACAGTTTGTGGCTTGATGATGCTGCCGTCGCCCTTGTCATAAGGGAACAGGCCGCGATCACCGCGCCACTCGTCGATCTGCTTCCACCAACTGGCGACCGTATCCTTGTTCGGGGTCTCGCCGATCTCCTTGAGAGCCGCGACCATTTCGGTCAGGACGCTCTCCACCGGACCCACGATCGGCACATCGGCCTTGATGGTCTTGGAGATGGACGCCGGGTCGATATCCACATGAATGATCTTGGCGTTCGGGCAGAACTTCGGCGCACCATTGATGACACGGTCGTCGAAGCGTGCGCCAACAGCCAGGATCACATCGGCATGGTGCATGGTCAGGTTTGCGGTATAGCTACCGTGCATGCCGAGCATACCGACGAACTGCCGATCGGTTCCCGGATAGGCACCCAGGCCCATCAAGGTATTGGTCACAGGCAGGTTGAGCATCTTGGCCAACTCGGTCAGCGCCGCAGAGCCGCCACCGAGGATCACGCCGCCGCCGGAATACAGCACCGGACGCTTGGCCGACAGCAGCATCTCCGCCGCCTTGCGGATTTGCCCGGAGTGACCGCGGACAGCCGGGCTATAGGAGCGCAGCTTGGCTTTCTTGGGAAAAACGTATTCGAACTTTTCAGCCGGGTTGGTCATGTCCTTGGGGATATCGACCACTACCGGGCCAGGACGACCCGATTGCGCCAGGTAGAACGCCTTCTTCATGACCTCCGGGATTTCCGAAGCGTGCTTGATCATGAAGCTGTGCTTCACGATCGGCCGGGAAATACCGATCATGTCGGTTTCCTGGAACGCATCGGTACCGACCATGGTGCTAGGCACCTGGCCAGAAATGATCACCATCGGGATCGAGTCCATATAGGCAGTAGCAATGCCGGTGATGGCATTGGTCGCGCCCGGGCCGGAAGTCACCAGCACCACGCCGGCCTTGCCGGTGGCACGGGCATAACCGTCAGCCATATGGGTAGCCGCTTGCTCATGACGAACCAGGATGTGGGTCACTTCCGGTTCTTTGAACAGGGCATCGTAAACATGAAGGAGAGCACCGCCCGGGTACCCGTAGATATATTTGACGCCTTCGTCACGCAAGAAGCGGACGAGCATCTCACCGCCAGATAAAAGCTCCACGTTGTTCACCTCTAAAACGCCAGAATACCGCCCTCAAAAGGGAGCGGGTCTTAATAGGTTTACTTCTCAGCAGAGCATGAGCGACGGTGGTCGCCGACTACGTCAGCACTGACTGAGCAAGCATTGGGAACGCCCCAAAGTGTTGCGGGGTTTTCCCACCCAGCGCGAGGTAACGCGTTGCGGGTGTAGCACTTCGGTGCGGATGTGCACCTCATGATCTGCTGAGTGGGTCTGCTTCTGGCAGTCCCTCTACAGCGGACTTTGGATTCTTCTGTTTCGTCCTCACCAAGTCAAGCTGTCTATATGACTAATTCGAACTAATCGCATGAGAACGCAAGAAAAACCTCAAAACCAAACTAAATTTGCGTTTCGATTGCTCAATTCATCACAACCAAATCATAAACACGAACCTTGACTTTGGCCAAAAACCTGCGAACGAGCCTCGCCCCCACAAAAGCTCTGCGGCATCAGAAGATAAAACAGGCACGCAGGAGCGATGCAGGCTGCAAACCCACAGAAGAGCATGAGAAAGGAGAGGCAAAGAAACACTGCCAGGCAAGCCTGGCAGTGCCGATTCAACGGGTAGCGACGATGAGTTGGTCGAACTCTTTGAGCAGTACTTGCAACTGCTGGTCCCGCCCCTGCATGGCACGGTTAGCGAATACCATCTCGGCCATTTCCTGGATGCCGGAGGCATTGGGCAAGGGCAGATCCTGCTCCAGGATCTGCTTCATGCGCGGGAGGAAGATCCACTGCAACCATTGCTCGAATTCCAGCGTATCCACGGCAAAGGGCTGGGTGCTGGCCAGAGCCTCGCTGCTGGGAACCGTATCGTCCCACAGCCCCTGGAGCCGCAACTCGCGCTCGATCAGCAACAACTGCTCGGCAATTCTCGGGAAGCGCGAATCCATCATAGCGAGACCCGGGCTTTCTGCCGCGCCTGGGCGGCGCCTGCGGCATCCCCCTGCTTCTCCCGCGCCTGGGCGATCAGCTCCCAGAGACTGGCCTGCAAGTCGGGCCGGCCGTTGGCAAAGCTCAGGCCGCGGCGGGCAAACTGTTCTGCCTGCGGAGCATCGCCCTGGGCCATGCGCACCTGGGCCAGGCGATACAACACCTGAGGCTCCCGCGGTGCCACACGCTGGGCGCGCTCCAGGCTGGAAGACGCTCCATTCAGGTCACCACTGGACTGCTGCTGCTGAGCGGTGGTCAAGAGGGCCAGTACCGGACCGTCCAGTTGCTCGTCTGCCGACAAGCCACCAGCACGTGCCGAAGGGATGCTGCCTGATGCCGGCGGCATGGTGTAGGTCCCCGAAGTGCTCGGAACCGGCTGATAACCCGAACCCTCTACCGGGCCGGGAGTAATGGGACCGGAGCTCGACGGCCCGGGAACGATCGGCGAACTGCTGATCGGCGCCGAAGTGGCCGCACCGCCACCTGGCACCATGACCACCACGCCCGAATCCTCGGGAATGGCTCGTGCCTGGGTTTGCGCCGGACGCTTGATGGTCGTCTGGCGAAAACCTCCGGTAGCGGAAATCCGCTCGTTGTTCGACACCGTAGTACCGGAGTCCACGACGGGAATGGAGCCACGTTGCACGCTGGCGCAACCGTTGAGCAACGCCAGAGCTGTAATAGCTGGAACCCACCACTTGTTCACGTCAAATCCTCATCGCTTAGTTCATCCAGCCCTTGACCCAATCCATCACCGACTCGCCGCCTGCCGGGGCTTCACCACCGCAAGAGGCGCCGGGAGGCGGTTCGCTGCCGCGAATATACGGCATCTGCACAGCGCCCGGACAGTTGGCATCGGAGCCCTGCCCGGTACGCGAATCCACCCAGGCCTGAACCACGTTATCCGGCTGCGGCATGTCCAACGGCATCGGATCGGCCTTGCGCATGAAACTGGTCCAAACCTGCAAGGCACCGGTAGCCCCGGTGAACGGCGTCTTGCCGTTGTCGTCGCGCCCCAGCCAGACCACTGCCAGCAAGTCCTGGCTGAAACCTGCGAACCAGCTATCCCTGGAATCGTTACTGGTGCCCGTCTTGCCAGCGAGTGTCAGGCTACCGGGCAGCACGTTATAGACCGAGCGCCCCGTACCTTCGCGCATCACTCGCTGCATAGCGCTCTGGATCAGGTAGATCGAACCAGCATCGAAACGCTGCTGTATCTGGAACGGATAGCGCTTGAGTGGCTCGCCCTCAGCGGTCAGCACGCTACGGATGCCACGCATGGGCGTATTGAAGCCACCGTTGGCCAGGGTCTGGTACATGGTGGCCACTTCAATGGGGCTCATTCCCCCGGCGCCCAGCAACATGGAAGGAAACGCCGGGAACTCGCGGGTGACGCCCAGGCGCCCAAGGGTCTTCAAGACATTGGGCACGCCCACTTCCAGGCCAAGCCTGGCCGTGGAAAGGTTGTAGGAGTGGGCCAACCCCTGGTACAGGAACACTGTCCCGTGGGAGCGCCGGTCATAGTTCTGCGGCTTCCATACCTGGCCATCGGCCCCCTTGACCGAGAAGGCCTCGTCCGAGAGCCAACTGGTCAGCGTGTACTGGCTGGGCTTTTCCAGGGCAGTCAGGTAGACCGCCGGCTTGATCAGCGAGCCGATCGGACGCACGGCATCCAGGGCGCGGTTGAACCCGGCAAAGCTGGCTTGGCGACTACCGATCATCGCCTGCACTTCGCCGGTTTCGGGGTTGGTCACCACCATTGCGGCCTCGACATCCTCGGCCCCTTTGCGTCCTGCCAGGCGCTTGAAGGTATCGTTGACCGATGCCTCGGCCTTCATCTGCAAGATCGGGTCGAAGCTGGTGAAAATACGCAGCCCTTCCTCGGTCAAGTCTTCGTCACGATAATCCTCGCGCAGTTGGCGCTTCACCAGGTCGAGGAAGCCAGGGAACGAGCTATCCGCCAGGCTGCCGCGCTTGGTCACGCCCAGCGGCATCTTCTTCGCGGCTTCGACTTGCTCGGGGGTGGCAACACCCTGCTGCGCCAGCAGATCGAGCACCAGGTTCCGACGTTCCAGTGCACGCTCCGGATACCGTCGTGGGTTGTAGTAGGACGGCCCCTTGACCATGCCCACCAACAACGCCACCTGATGCAGCTTGAGTTCCGACAATGGCTGGCTGAAGAAGAACTGGCTGGCCAGGCCAAAACCGTGCACCGCACGCTGACCGTCCTGGCCGATGAACACTTCGTTGAGATACGCCTCGAGGATCTCGCGCTTGTCGTAGTGCAACTCCAGCAACAGGGCCATCATCGCTTCGGTGAGCTTGCGCGACAGGCTGCGTTCGTTGGTCAGGAAGAAGTTCTTCACCAACTGCTGGGTCAGGGTACTGCCGCCCTGGCGCATCTGGCCCGAGGATGTATTGACCCAAACGGCCCGGGCGATCGACTTCGGCGAAACCCCGAAGTGCGAATAGAAATCCCGGTCTTCCACCGCCACCAGGGTTTCCAACAGGTACGGCGGGACCTGGTCGATCTTGATCAGGATCCGGTCTTCGAGGTTCTTGGGATACAGGCCGCCAATCAACAGTGGCTCCAGGCGCACCACCGCCAGTTTCGCGCCCTTGCTGCCGGAAAGCTCGGCAACAAAGTCGCCGGAGAAGCGCACCCGCACTGGTTGCGCCTGCTCCAGGCCTTCGTAGAACTGGAATCCACGCGTGTTCAACTCAACGGTATTGCCGTTGACCGACGCCGCGCCAGGGCCATTGGCGATGCTTTCGCGGCGATAGCCCAGGGCATCGAGTTCCGTCAGGAAGTCATCCTTGCTGAGCTTTTGTCCGACGAACAGCTCCAGCGGACGCGCATAAACCTTGGCCGGAATGGTCCAGCGCTTGCCGGAGAACTTCTCCTGGACCACGGCATCGAGATAAACCGCAAAGCCGGCGAGTACCACCAAACCGACCAGGCCAAGCTTGAGCGCCCAGCCCAGCCAGGGGCGCAGGCCGCCGGATGGAGTTTTTTTTGCAGAACGAGGGGATCGGGTACGAGTCATGGCGGCGGATTATACGCACTTTGATTCATCACCAACATGCACCACCCGAGGTTTGCCTTAGTGCCTCCAGCAGCCATAATAACGCCCTCGTTTTTTACCGACTCTGAAGGACCGCCTGTGAGCCAGTCACTGATTGCCGCCCTGCAAAACCCAGCGCTGTACCCACATCCCGTAGATGGGTTCCAGGTCATAGAAACCCACATTTCCTGGGTAATCCTCACCGGTCCCTTTGCCTATAAAGTGAAGAAACCCGTCAATTTCGGTTTCCTGGACTTCACCAGCCTGGAGGCGCGCGAGCACTTCTGTGGTGAAGAACTGCGCCTGAACCAGCGCCTGACCCAAGACCTGTACCTGGAAGTCCTGCCCATTACCGGCAGCGCCGAGACCCCGGAACTGGCCGGTAGCGGCCCAGTGATCGACTATGTGCTGAAAATGCGCCAGTTCCCGCAAAGCCAGTTGCTCAGCACCTTGCAGGCCAACAGCGAGCTGACCGCCGCGCACATCGACGAGATGGCCAAGCAGATCGCCCAGTTCCACCTCAGTGCCCCTCAAGTCCCTGCCAGCCACGAGGCCGGAACGCCACAAAGCGTGATGGCGCCGGTACGCCAGAACTTCGAGCAGATTCGTCCGTTCCTCAGCGACAAGGCCGACCTGCAACAACTCGAGGCCCTGGAGGCCTGGGCCGAGGCCAGCTTCGAACGCCTCAAGCCATTGCTGGGCCAGCGCAAGAACGACGGCTTCATCCGCGAGTGCCATGGCGACATCCACCTGGGCAATGCCACCCTCATCGAGGGCAAGGTGGTGATCTTCGACTGCATCGAGTTCAACGAACCCTTCCGCTTCACCGACGTGTATGCCGATATCGGCTTCCTGGCCATGGACCTGGAAGACCGTGGCCTGAAGAGCCTGGCACGCCGCTTCATCAGCCAGTACCTGGAGCTGACCGGCGACTACCAGGGGTTGGAACTGCTCAACTTCTACAAAGCCTACCGCGCCCTGGTACGCGCCAAAGTCAGCCTGTTCAGCATGCCGGCCGACGCCACCCCGGTACAGCGCGCAACCACCCTGCGCCAGTACCGTAACTATGCCAACCTGGCCGAGAGCTACAGCACCATTCCTTCACGCTTCCTGGCCATCACCTCCGGTATCTCCGCCGTCGGCAAGAGCCATGTAGCGATGCGCCTGGTAGAAGCCCTGGGCGCCATTCGCTTGCGCTCCGACGTCGAACGCAAGCGTTTGTTCGGCGAGCAGCAGGGATCCAACGATCTCAATGCCGGCATCTATAGCAGCGAAGCCAGCGACACGACCTATGCACGACTGCATGAAATCGCCGAGATCATCCTGCGCGCCGGCTTCCCGGCGGTCATCGATGCCACGTATCTCAAGCGAGCCCAGCGCGATGCCGCCGCGAAGGTGGCCGAAGCGACCGGCACTCCCTGCCTGATCATCGACTGCAACGCGCCTGAGGCCGTTGTTGCCAGTTGGCTGGCCCAGCGCCAGGCCGATCAGGAAGACCCGTCCGACGCCACCCTCGAGGTGATCGCCATCCAACGAGCCACTCGCGAAGCCCTGACTGAAGAAGAACTGCTGCGCAGCAAGCGGGTGGAAACCAACGAAAGTGGCAGCCTGGATACCCTGGTGGCCAACATTCGCCAACGCCTGCCGGGCCTCTAAGCGAGTATTTCAGCCGTGAAGTAGCAAAGACTTCACGGCTGAAAAATAGTGGCACTATACTGGCGTCATAAATCCAGCACTGGTGATGTCGCCATGAGCCACCCCAAACTACTCGATACCCCGCTCTACGCACTACTGCACAAGGACGACATCACGGGATTCAACCGTGAGCGCCCGAAAGATCAGCCCATCGATATGCGCGGCGGAGACTTTCGAGGCCTGGACCTGCGAGAACTGAACGCGGAAGGTATCGACTTCACCGACGCTTATTTCCGCTCCGCCGACCTGCGTGGACTCGACCTCAGGAATGCCAGCATGGAGGGCGCTAGCCTTGCCCATGCCCAGATATCCGGCGCTTATTTCCCGGTAGAACTCACTGCCGACGAGATTCTCATGTCAGTCAACTTCGGTACTCGCCTGCGCTACCGTACCCGCTGACTCTCCCTGCACTCAGTCCGGCGCCAGTCCTTGCGCCGGACTGCGCTTGCCCAGCGCCTCGCTCCCCAAGAGGCCATTTGCACATCTATCCCTCCTGGCTGTGAATCCCCTGCCTTAGAAGCATTTGCGCCAAACCCGACCAAAGAACAGCGCGATTTCTACTGAGCGCTACACTCTTTTGGAGCTGCCCACTCACCATTCGGCCATCGCCAGGAGGCTTGATGAATGATGAATTGCAACACCTGAAGAACCTTGGCAAGACATCCGCACAATGGCTGCATGCAGTGGGCATCCATAGCGCTTCGGACCTGCGCCGCCTGGGAGCGGTGGACGCATACCGGGCCGTGCGTACCCGTGGTTTTCGCGCCTCCAAGGTCCTGCTCTATGCCATTGAGGGTGCGTTGATGGACATGCACTGGAACGACCTCCCCGCCGAACGCAAAGAAGCCTTGAACAAACAGCTGGACGCCATTTCCGCTCGCCACAAAAATTGACTGGCAGGTCCTTATGTATCTCCTGGGAGAGCAACCGGCCTACGCCGACGCCCTGATCAATCGCCTGCAGGGCATTCCACCGCAGCTGCTGGATGGTTTACCCCCCGATGGCCCGGCATTAGAGCTGCCCGCTACGACAGACCTGGCCAATGTACTGCCCGGCCAGCAACTGTTCTTGCTGGAAAGTGGCGTGATCCAGGCCAGCGTGGAGGAGCGGCCGCTGTTCTACCTGCATGAGGGAGACCTGGTCGGGTTACGTCGCGGTATCGAACACCCCCAATGGCACTTGAGTTGCGACGCGCCGTTGACCCTGATCCCCTACCAGAGGGCCGAGGTGTTCCGGCACATATATGCCGATGAACAACGATCCGAGTTACTGGTGCAGTACCTGATCGGCCAGACCGCCCTGCTTTCGGATGCCGTCGCCCGCCTCAAGCCTCCGGAGCTGCGAAGCAGCAATGGCTTCAAGCGAGTACAAGCCGGTGAAGTGCTGATTGCCCAGGGGGATGAGGCCGATCATGTCTTCGTGATCGTCGAAGGTCATGCCGAAGCCTTTGTCGACGCTCACAAGGTTGGCGATGTGCCCAAGGACGAGATCTTCGGTGCCATGTCGGTATTCACCGGAGAAAAACGCAGCGCCAGTGTCATCGCCAGCGAGCCGAGCACCATCATGCTGATTCCCAAGGAACAATTTCTGAGCCTGACCCAGAGCAATCCCCGCGTGGCCCATAGCCTGATCGAAAGCATGGCGCGGCGCATCAACCAACTGAACAGGGAAGTCATCCGGCTCAGGACCCAAGGCAGCAAGGAATAAAACCAGTGGCCGGTAACTATTCAAACAAGCGTTTAGCGAAATATGCAAAAACCTGGAATCACTTCGTTGACATCTAAATGAGAATCGTTATGATTATCACAACTGGTCGCGAGATCAGCCGATAACCTGGAAGACCAGTGGTTCGGACTCTCAGATTATCTCCTCATCAGGCTAATCACGGTTATTTGACCCGGCTCTTGCCGGGTCTTTTTTTGCCTGCAAAAACATGATCACTGTTTCAGCCGTGCGCAATAGTCCTGCTCAGGTTGCGCTGGCGTATACCAGACAAAATCGGCGCTCGATGCTCCTACCTGGCTTCCCTGTTCGGCCAGCAATAACACCACGGCCTCGCGCCCGGGGGCCAGGTCAGCCATATGCAATGGCACGCCAAGATCCTTGCGAGCATGAAAGGCACCAGCAAGAAGAACCGCTGGAGCCGGAGCCGCCAACAACCGCTCGGCCATGCGCCGATCCCGTTGCTGCTGTACCGCCAGCATGGCTGGCACCTGACTATCAGGCAGCAGGCCACAATGAGACTCGCGGATCTGCCGGGACAAGGCATCAACCACCGCTCGGGCATTGGCACTCACTCCTGGCACGGAAGGGACCTTGGCATAGATTCCACGCACCTCTTGGCGGTCCAGGTTGGCTGCCAGCAGCGGATAGGGTTGTTTGAGCGCATAACCGACCAAAGGCCCATAGAGACTCCAATCCCATCCCGATTGCCAAGCCAACAATCCTGGCAAGTCATCAGGAAGGCGTCCCGTACCAGCCGAACGCTTGACGCCATCGACCCTGGCCTGTTGGTCCGGATTGAGCATCTCCAACAACAGGCTGCCTTGAGAACGCTTGGCAGCCATCGAACGCAAGAGCCATAGCTGCAAGGCATGGTGGTCAGGATTGTCATGGCGCTCACCAACGATCACTCGTGGTGCTGGCACCAAATGCGCCACCAGCTCATCAGGACTGAGTACCTGGCCACTATGCAAGTCGACAATATCCCCCGGCCGTACCACCACCGGCGGCAAGATCGAAGGTGCGCTCTGGCACCCCGCCAGCAATACCACCAGCACACACCACAAGGAACGCATCACGCCCTCCAACTTTCGAGTCAACGAGCAATGATCAGCGGATGCCCGCGCTCAGGATGCTCCTGCACCAACACCTCAAGGCCGAACACTGCCTTCAAGGGTTCGGCCCGCAGCACGCACGCCGGTGTCCCCAGAGAATGAGCGCGGCCGCCCTCAAGCAGTAGCACCCGATCACAGTAGCGCGCCGCCAGGTTAAGGTCATGGAGGATCACCAACACCGCCACGCCCTGCTCGGCAAAAGCCCGGATGGCTTGCAAAGTGACATGCTGGTGCAACGGGTCGAGGGCCGAAGTGGGCTCGTCGAGCAACAGGCTCTGCCCCTCTTGCCCCGGCCATAGTTGAGCCAGGACCCTGGCCAGGTGCACCCGCTGGCGCTCGCCTCCCGACAGGGCCAGATAGCTGCGCTCCCGAAGGTGCCCGACATCGGCCGCCGCAAGGGCGGCACTGACTATCTGCGCGTCACGGATACGACCGGTCTGGTGGGGTAAGCGCCCCAGCCCCACCACTTCCTCGACCCGAAAGGCAAAATCCAGGCTCGACGCCTGGGGCAGCACGGCCAGGCGCTGGGCCCGTTGCATCCCTTCCCACTGCGCCAGCTCCCGCTGATCCAGCAGCACCCGCCCCTGATGTGCGGACAATTCGCCGCTCAAGGCTCCCAGCAGGCTGCTCTTACCTGCTCCATTGGGGCCCAGCACCCCCAGCACTTCACCGGGCTTGAGTTGCAGGTCGATCCCTGCCAGCACCTGCTTTGCCCCACGGCGGATGTGCAGGTCCTCTGCTTGCAACATCAGGCACGCCCTCGCAACAGCAGGTACAAAAAGAAAGGAGCCCCGAGAAAGGCCGTGACGATGCCGATGGGCAATTCGGCCGGCGCCAGCGCCAGACGCGCCACCAGGTCGGCCAACAGCAGCAGGCTGGCCCCGGCCAGGATCGATGCTGGCAGCAAAGTGCGATGATCAGGCCCAGCCAAAAGGCGGACCAGATGAGGCACCACCAGACCGACGAAACCGATCATCCCAGCGGCGGCGACCGCCGCCCCGACGCCAAGGGCAGTGCAGAACACCAGTTCGCGCTTGAGCCTCTCGACATCGACGCCCAAATGCTTGGCCTCCGACTCGCCCAATAACAACGCATTCAGGGCCTTGGCCCGACGTGGCAGCCACAGCGCCACCGCGAGCGTCACCAGCAGCAGAGGCCACAGGCGCTGATAGCTGGCACCGTTCAGGCTCCCCAGATTCCAGAAGGTCAGGGTACGCAAGGTGGCATCGTCGGCCAGGTAGGTGAACAGGCCCACGGCAGAACCGGCCAGGGCCGTCAGGGCAATACCCGCCAACAGCATTGTCGCCACATGGGTCTGGCCATTGCGTCGTCCCAGTCGATAGACCAGCGCCGTCACACCCAGCCCACCCAGAAATGCGCAAAGCGAAAGCAGATAAGGACCGATGGCTTCCGGCAAGCCACCGAACATCGCCCCCCCTACGATGGCGATCGCCGCTCCCAGCGCAGCACCACTGGATACCCCCACCAAACCGGGATCGGCGAGCGGGTTGCGAAACAGCCCCTGCATGGCCACGCCAGACAGGGCCAACACACCACCCACGGCCAGGCCGAGCAGGGTTCGGGGCAGGCGAATCTGACCGAGGATCAATTCGGCCTGCTCCAACCCTTGTCCATCAATCGGCATGCCCAGCATCCGCAAGGCGGCGCGCAAGGTATCCAGCAATGGCAAGCTGACCGGCCCCAGAGCCAAGGACAGCCAGGTCGCCAGGAGACATAAGGCTCCGAGCCCCAGAAACAGCGTACGGGGTTTGACCAGACGACTCATTGGCCTGGCTTGGCCTGTGGATAAAAGACCGTCGATAGTTGTTTCAGGCTTTCAGGCAGGCGCGGCCCTAGGCCCCCGACCAACAAGGTCGGATCCAGCTCGACCACCCGCCCGTTCTTGACCGCCCGGGTCGCCGCCAATGCCGGATTTTCCTTGAACAAGGCGGCGCGGGCCGCATCCCCAGTCAAGCTGCGGTCGGAGAACACCAGGACATCAGGACTAAGACCTGCCAAAGACTCCACCGAGAACGGCTTGTACCCGGTATGAGTCGCCAGGTTACGCCCACCGGCCCGTTGCAGTAGCCAGTCAGCGGCGGTGTCCTTGCCGGCGATCAGTGGCTTGCCCCCGGCATGCCCCAGGACCAGTAGCACTCCCGGCGCCGACTGATGTTCTTGTGCCTTGGCGATCCAGGCTTGTTGCTGCTCCAGTTGCTGCCGATAGCCTTGGAACAGCTGCCCGGCCTGCTCCTCGCGTCCCAGGAGTTGCCCCAGATGCTGCAAGGTTTGCTGCAAAGTGGCCAGGTCAGCCTCGGCAGAAAACAATTCGACCTTCACCCCGGCACTGCGAATCTGCGAGATCACCGGCGGCGGCCCCATCTCCTCGGTTCCAATCAACAATTGTGGACGCAGGCTCAGTACACCTTCAGATGACAACTGGCGCTGATAGCCAATGCTGGGCAACGCCTTGAGCGACGCCGGGTGTTGACTGGTGGTGTCGACCCCCACCAGATTCGACTCCGCCCCCAGGGCACTCACCCACTCGGACAAGGCTCCGCCGGCACTGACCCAACGCTGTGGCAACTCCTCGGCAGTGGCCCAGTGGCTCACCAGCAATCCGGCACAGAACGCAAACGCGCTGGCGGTCAGGCGCATATGAACATTTCCTTTATAGAAGTGAGGCCCTCGAAGCTGCTGTCCATGTGACATGCCAGGCTGGCCAGGCATCGAAATGATCGAGCGCTCCTCAACGAGCGAAGCGGCCATTTGATAATTGTTTGCATTTGACCGTCAAGCATCGACATGTTTCACCCTGCGGCCAGGAGAAATCCGTGGCAGGCTCAACCAAGGCTTACGGACCAAAAGGATAGTCATGAAATTTCTTTGCGCTGGCAGCGACCTGCCCGAAGCCGGCAGCCGGGGTTTTCTGCTCGATGGCGTAAAGCTCTTCGCCGTGCGCCGTGAGCAGCGGGCTTATGTCTACAGCAACCGTTGCCCACACCGGGGCGTCGCGCTGGAGTGGCAATCCGATCAGTTCCTCGACCCCAGCGCCAGCCTGATCCAGTGCGCCACCCATGGCGCACTGTTCCTGATCGAAAGCGGCGAGTGCGTGGCCGGCCCTTGCGCCGGCCAGTCCCTGCAAAGCATCGACTGCCACGAGGACAGCCAGGGGATCTGGGTCGAGCTCTAGAGCCGTACCTCAAGACGTCGGTCGATACAGACCTCTTGGGCCGTCAGGCGCACGCCATAGGCCAGTACCTCGACGCCAGCCGCCACCGCCTCGCGCAGCGCCGCAGCGTAACCCGGGTCGATTTCCTCCGCCGGGCGTACCGCATCGATGCCCGATAGATTGACGCAATACAGCTGCACTGCCCTGATCCCCTCGCGGGCCAGGCTCGCCAATTCGCGCATGTGTTTGGCCCCACGCTGGGTCACCGCATCGGGAAATGCAGCGACCGTCGAACCATCGAAGCCCAGGGTGACACTTTTGACCTCAACGAATGCCGGCCCCTCTGGAAAGTCGAGACGAAAATCCACACGGCTGTTTTCCTGCCCATACGCCACCTCGCGCTTGAGTCCGGTAAAACCACGCAACTCGCTGATCACCCCGGCGTGCAATGCTTCTTCCACCAAACGGTTGGCCCGCCCGGTATTCACGCAAGCCAGCCGGCCCTGCGGGGTTTCGCTGATTTCCCAGGTCCCTGGCAATTTGCGCTTGGGATCGTTCGAGCGACTGAACCACACCTGCCCCCCCTCCACCATGCAGTTGAACATGGAGCCGGTATTGGGGCAGTGGATGGTCAGTTGCTCACCATGGAGGGTTTCGATATCGGCCAGAAAACGCTTGTAGCGACGTAACAGGCGCCCCTCTTCCAGGGGAGGATCGAAACGCATCAGCCTTGCCAGCTCTGCAGGCCGCGGGCAACTCGCTCCACCGCTTCCTGCAAGCGCTCCAGGCTCTGGGTATAAGCGAACCGCACATGATGTCCCGCCTGGTGGCGACCGAAATCCAGACCTGGCGTGAAAGCCAGGTGCTCGGTTTCCAGGAAATGCCGGCAGAAGGCAAAGGCATCGCCACCAAAGGCGCTGATATCGGCATACAGGTAGAAGGCCCCTTCAGGCTCCACGGCGATACCGAAGCCCAACTCGCGCAGGGCCGGCAGCAGGAAGTCACGACGACGTCCGAACTCGGCGCGCCGTTCTTCCAGGATGTCGATGGTCGCGGGTTCGAAACAGGCCAGGGCGGCATGCTGGGCTATGCTCGGGGCGCTGATGTAGAGGTTTTGCGCGAGCTTCTCCAGTTCGCCGATCGCGGCTTCGGGCGCCACCAGCCAACCCAGGCGCCAGCCGGTCATGCCGAAATACTTGGAAAAACTATTCAGGACGAAGGCACTGTCATCCACTTCCAGGACGCTGGCCGCATCGGTGCCGTAGGTCAGGCCATGGTAGATCTCGTCCACCACCAGGTGGCCGTTGTGCGCCTTGACCGCCGAAGACAAGCCAGCCAGCTCGTCACGACTGAGGAGCGTGCCGGTGGGGTTTGCCGGAGAGGCCACCAGGGCACCGACGCTGTCCTGGTCCCAGTAGCGCTCTACCAGGTCCGGGGTCAGTTGGTAGCGCACATCCGGACCGACCGGAACCAGTTGCGCCGCCCCTTCCACCAAGCGCAGGAAATGCCGGTTGCAAGGATAGCCCGGGTCGGCCAGCAACCAGTGCTTGCCGGGGTCCACCAGCAAGCTGCTGGCCAGCAACAGGGCACCGGAACCGCCAGGGGTGATCATGATCCGCTCGGGATCGATATCCAGGCCGTAGCGCTGCTGGTAGAAGCCAGAGATCGCCTTGCGCAGCTCGGGGATGCCACGGGCCGCTGTATAGCGAGTCTTGCCGGCGCTCAACGCGGCCTGGCCAGCCTTGATGATGGGTTCGGCGGTGGTGAAGTCCGGTTCGCCGATCTCCAGGTGAATCACATCATGCCCAGCGGCCTGCAGCTCGTTGGCCCGGGCCAGCAAAGCCATGACATGGAAAGGTTCGATAGCGCGACTGCGCGCACTGTAGGGCAGAGCCATTAGCCTTCCTTCATCCAAGGGGAGCAAAAATTCGATTCTACCCGTGCTCGCAGGATTAGGGAGAACCCGGGAGTATTCCGGTGCTCTTTGGCCCAGGTCCAATCGAATTAAACGGAACCTGCAGCGTTGGCTAAAATCAATGATTGAATGAAGCGGTCATAAAGCCATGTCAGACTTTTCTCCGCCCATAAGCCAGGCAGGACAAAGGCTCGACAACCGGGAGTAGCGCGCTCAGGTTTGATCTGGTAAGTTCGCCCGCTTGCAGTCGCAGGGCCGGCAACTGTCGGAGATGGAGCAATCCTGCGCAATGGATTACAAGAGTAGAGGCGGTCCATTCATGCCCACCCAAGCAAAGCAACAGATTCAATCGATCAGCGGTTTTGAACCTTATGTTGAGACTGCGGGCGAAGAGTACATGGGCAAGCCCATGCGCGAGCACTTCACCAAGATCCTGAACAAGTGGAAACAGGACTTGATGCAGGAAGTCGACCGCACTGTTGATCACATGAAGGACGAGGCTGCCAACTTCCCCGATCCGGCCGACCGTGCCAGCCAGGAAGAAGAATTCAGCCTCGAACTGCGCGCCCGTGACCGTGAGCGCAAGCTGATCAAGAAAATCGACAAGACCCTGCAACTGATCGAAGACGAAGAGTACGGCTGGTGCGAGTCCTGCGGTGTCGAGATCGGTATCCGGCGCCTCGAAGCCCGCCCTACCGCCGACATGTGCGTAGACTGCAAGACCTTGGCAGAAATCAAGGAAAAACAGGTCGGCAAGTAAGCGCCGGCCTGGACCAGAAACGGAGCGTAAAAACGCTCCGTTTTTGTTTCTGCCTCCTCCTTTTCGCCTCCCCCGCATGAACGATCCTGCTCGCCAATGGCAGTAGCTACCAACGCCATCGCCACCAGGGGACCAGAGCAAGTAACATCCGCGCCATGACTGCCTCTTCCTATATCGGGCGCTTCGCCCCCACTCCCAGTGGCTACCTGCACTTCGGCTCATTGGTCGCCGCCCTGGCCTCCTACCTGGATGCCCGCGCCGTCGATGGCCGCTGGCTGCTGCGCATGGAAGACCTGGACCCACCCCGCGAAGAACCCGGGGCCCAGTCGGCGATCCTCAAGGCCCTGGAAAGCTATGGCTTCGAATGGGATGGCGAAATGATCCGCCAGAGCGAACGCCACGATGCCTATGCCCAGGTCCTGGATCGCCTGTTCAACCAAGGGCTGGCCTACGCTTGCACCTGTTCGCGCAAGCAACTGGAGCCCTACCAGGGCATCTACCCAGGGCTGTGCCGCAACCTCGGACATGCCCAGGATGACGCGGCAATACGCTTGCGGGTACCTGAGCTCGAGTATCACTTCATCGACCGGGTCCAGGGCCAGTTCCGCCAGCACCTGGGGCGGGAGGTGGGAGACTTCGTGATTCGCCGTCGCGACGGGCTCTATGCCTACCAACTGGCCGTGGTGCTCGACGATGCCTGGCAGGGGATCACCGATATCGTGCGCGGCGCCGACCTGCTGGACTCCACCCCGCGCCAGCTCTATCTGCAGGAACTACTGGGCCTGCCCCAGCCACGCTACCTGCATGTGCCGCTGATCACCCAGCCAGATGGCCACAAGCTCGGCAAATCCTATCGTTCGCCGCCGCTGACGGAAGACCAGGCCCCGCCGCTGTTACTGCGCGCCCTAAGGGCCCTGGGCCAGAAACCACCAGCCGACCTGGCCGACGCCAGCGTGGCGGAAATCATGAAGTGGGGAATCCATCACTGGGACGCGTCGCTGATTCCGCGCACACTGAACGTGCCGGAAGCGCAATTGAACTGACGCCACTTGCAGGTTGGCGCCCATCCGTTACCATCGCCGCACGTTTTCGGGCACGCACACAATAAAGAGAGGCCGAGATGTACATCTATCGCTTGGTCCTGCTCCTGGTAGTGGGGATCTATCTGTTCTCCCCCGCCATCATGGATTGGTGGATCGATGCTACTGGCGCCTGGTATCGCCCGTATCTGCTCTGGCTGATTCTGATCGTCGTGACCTTCATCCTGCAGAGTCAAAAAGATGCCGATGAGCTTTAGCCTGACCCAGATGATCCTGGCCAGCGCCGCCTATCTACTGGTGCTGTTCGGGGTGGCCTGGATCAGCGAGCGCGGCATGATCCCGCGCTCGATCATTCGCCACCCGCTGACCTACACCCTGTCGCTGGGAGTCTATGCCAGCGCCTGGGCCTTCTACGGCACCGTGGGCCTGGCCTACCAGTACGGCTACGGCTTCCTTTCCAGCTACCTGGGAGTATCGGGGGCCTTCCTGCTGGCGCCCGTACTGTTGTATCCGATCCTCAAGATCACCCGCACCTACCAACTGTCATCCCTGGCGGACCTGTTCGCCTTCCGTTTCCGCAGCACCTGGGCCGGCGCGCTGACCACTATCTTCATGCTGGTGGGGGTATTGCCGCTACTGGCCCTGCAGATCCAGGCGGTGGCCGACTCCATCGGCATCCTGACCCATGAACCGGTGCAACATCGGGTGGCCCTGAGCTTCTGCGCACTCATCACACTGTTCACTATCTTCTTCGGCTCACGGCACATCGCCACCCGGGAAAAACACGAAGGCCTGGTGTTCGCCATCGCCTTCGAGTCGGTGATCAAGCTGATCGCCATCGGCAGTGTCGGCCTGTACGCGTTGTACGGGGTGTTCGACGGGCCGCAACAGCTGGAGCTCTGGCTGCTGCAAAACCAGACCGCCCTCGCGGCGTTGCATACCCCCCTGCAAGAAGGCCCATGGCGCACACTGCTGCTGGTGTTCTTCGCCTCGGCGATCGTCATGCCGCACATGTACCACATGACCTTCACCGAAAACCTCAACCCCCGCGCCCTAGTCAGCGCCAGTTGGGGCCTGCCGCTGTTCCTGTTGCTGATGAGCCTGGCAGTACCGCTGATCCTCTGGGCCGGACTCAAGCTTGGCGCCACCACCAACCCGGAATACTTCACCCTGGGTATCGGCATTGCCGCCAATAGCCCGGCCCTGGCACTGATGGCCTATATCGGTGGGCTCTCGGCGGCCAGTGGCCTGATCATCGTCACCACGCTGGCCCTCTCGGGGATGGCCCTGAACCACCTGGTACTGCCGCTGTACCAACCACCAGCGGAAGGCAATATCTACCGCTGGCTGAAGTGGACCCGCCGGGCCCTGATCGTCGCCATCATCATGGCCGGCTATGCCTTCTACCTGCTGCTGGGGGCCGAGCAGGACCTGGCCAACCTGGGGATCGTGGCGTTCGTCGCGACCCTGCAATTCCTGCCTGGAGTGCTCTCGGTCCTGTACTGGCCGACCGCCAATCGCCGGGGCTTCATCGCCGGTTTGCTGGCCGGGATCCTGGTGTGGATGGTGACCATGCTGCTGCCGCTGATCGGCAACCTGCAAGGGTTCTACATCCCGCTGCTGAACATGATCTACGTCCTCGACGACACCAGTTGGCACATGGCAGCCATTGCCTCGTTGGCAGCCAACGTCCTGATGTTCACCCTGGTCTCGTTGTTCACCAATGCCAGTTCCGAGGAGGCCAGCGCCGCGGAAGCCTGCGCAGTGGATAACGTACGCCGCCCTCAGCGTCGGGAACTGCACGCGGCATCGCCCCAGGAGTTCGCCACCCAGCTGGCCAAGCCCCTGGGTGCCAAGGCTGCACAGAAGGAAGTGGAACAAGCCTTGCGCGATCTCTACCTGCCTTTCGATGAGCGCCGACCCTATGCCCTGCGGCGCCTGCGCGACCGGATCGAAGCCAACCTCTCAGGCCTGATGGGCCCCAGCGTTGCACAGGACATGGTGGAAACCTTCCTGCCCTACAAGGCTGGCGGCGAGAATTACGTGACCGAGGACATTCACTTCATTGAAAGCCGGCTCGAGGACTACCACTCGCGCCTGACCGGCCTGGCTGCCGAGCTCGACGCCCTGCGGCGCTATCACCGGCAAACCTTGCAAGAACTGCCGATGGGTGTTTGCTCCCTGGCCAAGGACCAGGAAATCCTGATGTGGAACAAGGCCATGGAGGAACTCACCGGGATCCCTGCCCAGCACGTGGTGGGATCGCGCCTGGGCACCATCGCCAACCCCTGGAAAGACCTGCTGCAAGGCTTCATCGACCTGCCGGACGAGCACTTGCACAAGCAGCACCTGGCCCTGGACGGCCAGACGCGTTGGTTGAACCTGCACAAGGCCGCGATCGACGAGCCCTTGGCTCCAGGCAATAGTGGGCTGGTGCTGCTGGTGGAAGACCTGACCGAGACCCAGACCCTGGAAGACAAGCTGGTGCATTCAGAACGACTGGCCAGCATCGGGCGCCTGGCCGCCGGGGTGGCCCATGAGATCGGCAACCCGGTCACCGGCATCGCCTGCCTGGCGCAGAACCTGCGTGAAGAGCGTGAAGAAGACGGCGAGCTGACGGAAATCAGTGGGCAGATCCTCGAACAGACCAAGCGCATCTCGCGCATCGTCCAATCCTTGATGAGCTTTGCCCACGCCGGTAGCCACCAGCACAACGACGAAGCGGTGTGCCTGGCGGAAGTGGCCCAGGACGCCATTGGCCTGCTGGCATTGAACCGACGCAATTTCGAGGTGCAGTTCTTCAATTTATGCGATCCCGACCACTGGGTCGATGGCGATCCCCAGCGCCTGGCCCAGGTCCTGATCAACCTGCTGTCGAACGCCCGTGACGCCTCTCCTCCCGGTAGCGCCGTACGCGTCAAGAGCGAGGCTTTCGAGCACACGGTCGACCTGATCGTGGAGGACGAAGGCAGTGGCATTCCGAAGAACATCATGGACCGATTGTTCGAACCGTTTTTCACCACCAAGGACCCAGGGGAAGGCACCGGACTGGGCCTTGCACTGGTCTATTCCATCGTTGAAGAGCATTATGGACAAATCACCATCGACAGCCCGGCCGATCCACAGAGCCAGCGCGGCACCCGTATCCGAGTGACCTTACCGCGCCATGTCGAAGCGACGTCCGCTGTGAACTGAGACCGTCGAGAGAATTGAATCAATGCCGCATATTCTGATCGTCGAAGACGAAACCATCATCCGCTCCGCCCTGCGACGCCTGCTGGAACGCAACCAGTATCAGGTCAGCGAAGCCGGCTCAGTGCAGGAAGCACAGGAACGCTTCAGTATCCCCACGTTCGATCTGATCGTCAGTGACCTGCGCTTGCCTGGTGCCCCGGGTACCGAGCTGATCAAGCTCGGCCAGGGCAAACCGGTACTGATCATGACCAGCTACGCCAGCCTGCGCTCGGCCGTGGACTCGATGAAAATGGGCGCGGTGGACTATATCGCCAAGCCTTTCGACCACGATGAAATGCTCCAGGCCGTGGCGCGGATCCTGCGAGATCGGCAAAACGTCGAGCAGATGCCGGCCGAACGCCCGGCAGGCAAGACCGGCACTGGGACCGAAAAGGCCGGGAACGCGAACGGCGAGATCGGCATCATCGGCTCCTGCGCACCGATGCAGGATCTGTACGGCAAGATCCGCAAGGTCGCGCCCACCGACTCCAACGTCTTGATCCAGGGCGAGTCCGGGACCGGCAAGGAGCTGGTAGCGCGGGCACTGCACAACCTGTCCAAGCGGGCCAAGGCCCCCATGATCTCGGTGAACTGTGCCGCCATTCCGGAGACCCTGATCGAATCCGAGCTGTTCGGCCACGAGAAAGGCGCATTCACCGGCGCCAGCGCTGGTCGGGCCGGCCTGGTGGAAGCAGCCGATGGCGGCACCTTGTTCCTCGACGAAATTGGCGAACTGCCTCTAGAAGCCCAGGCGCGCCTGCTGCGCGTACTGCAGGAAGGTGAAATTCGCCGCGTCGGCTCGGTACAGTCGCAGAAGGTTGACGTACGCCTCATCGCCGCGACCCACAGGGATCTGAAGAGCCTGTCGAAGATCGGCCAGTTCCGAGAGGACTTGTACTATCGCCTGCACGTAATCGCCTTGAAGCTACCGGCCTTGCGCGAGCGCGGCGCGGATGTGAATGAAATCGCCAACGCTTTCCTGGCCCGCCAGAGTGCACGTATCGGCCGCACGGACCTGAAATTCTCCGCCGATGCCGAACAGGCGATTCGACATTACTCATGGCCGGGTAACGTGCGTGAACTGGAAAACGCGGTGGAGCGCGCAGTGATCCTGTGCGAAAGCCCAGAGATTTCCGCGGACCTACTGGGTATCGATATCGAATTGAGTGATCTGGAGGACGACGACTTCGTCAGCCTGGCACCCCAGCCAGGGGCTACCAGCCACGAGCCGACCGAAGATCTGTCACTGGAAGATTACTTCCAGCACTTTGTCCTGGAACACCAGGACCACATGACCGAGACCGAATTGGCCCGCAAGCTGGGCGTCAGCCGCAAATGCCTGTGGGAGCGACGTCAGCGCCTGGGCATTCCACGACGCAAGAGTGGCGCGACCAGCGAAAGCTGATACCTGCACAACCTGGATGAGGTAACGCCGGGTTTGTGAAAAAAACTGTTACCCCTGTAAGGGGACGTAACAAAAGCCGGGGCTAAAGGTAACGAAGCCCCGGTTTTTTTTGCCTTGAAAAAACCTGCTCGACCCGTCTAACCCCTTGTTTTATTGGGGTTTGTAAAAGTTGGCACGGCACCTGCTATATGTTTGGTACAAGAACAATAACAAGCAATGCACAAGACAATAAAAATAAGACGAATCGACTCACGCATAACAAAAACAACACGGCGGAGGCGCAGCTAACTGATTCTTTTGAAGAGGCGTTGTATTTGGGGCGTGCCCCACAACCAGGCTGAGAACAACAAAAACTGCCCTAAAGCAGAGCCTGAACTGGTTGGATCGAAAGATCATTGCAACTCAGCGATCAAAGCAATCCGTTTGCTCTTGGCTCCCGATTGGGAGGGTCACTCTGGACAAACCAGGTGACGAGGGCGTTAAACAAAAACAAGAAGCCCGAAATCGAATAATAAAAACAGAGCACGCAACTATTCTGGGGGAGCTTCGGCTCCCCTTGTGGTTTCTGGAATTCGCTCTGGCTCTCCTGGTGGCACAAACCAATAGTCTTGTGCACAAGTCGCGGCAGCTTCCTACACCATCCTTCGACTAAATGCTAGAATCACCGCCCATCATGCGGTCATTCTTCGTTTTTGGCCGAACATTCCTTCAAACAGTGCATCCCATGCTGAAGAAGCTGTTCCAGTCATTCCGTTCTCCCGTACGTCGTACGCAACACAAACGCAGCACCCCTGAAGTGCTCAATAGCAGCCAGCACTCGCTACAACGTGCTCAATTCAGCCGGTATGCGGTGAGTATCGTCGAGCGCTTGCAGAACGCCGGTTACCAGGCCTACCTGGTGGGTGGCTGCGTGCGCGACATGCTGCTCAATATCACTCCCAAGGACTTCGACGTCGCCACCAGTGCCACACCGGAGCAAGTCAGGGCCGAGTTTCGCAATGCGCGGATCATCGGTCGTCGCTTCAAGCTGGTGCATATCCACTTCGGACGCGAGATCATCGAGGTCGCGACCTTTCGCGCAAACCATCCGCAAAACGAAGACGAAGAGGACAACAACCAGTCCTCGCGTAACGAAAGCGGGCGGATCCTGCGGGACAATGTCTATGGCACCCTGGAAGAAGACGCGCAACGCCGCGACTTCACCATCAATGCCCTGTACTACGATCCGGTCAGCGAGCGGATCCTCGATTACGCCAATGGCGTCCACGACATCCGCAACAACCTCGTGCGCCTGATCGGCGACCCACGCAAGCGCTACCAGGAAGACCCGGTACGCATGTTGCGTGCCGTGCGCTTCGCGGCAAAGCTGAACTTCGGTATCGAGAAACACACTGCCGCGCCGATCCGCGAACTGGCCCCCATGCTGCGGGAAATTCCTTCGGCACGCCTGTTCGAAGAAGTGCTCAAGCTGTTCCTTTCCGGCCACGCTGCCGACACCTTCGAAATGCTGGTGGACCTGCAGCTGTTCGATCCTTTGTTCCCGGCTAGCGCCGAGGCCCTGGAATACAACCCGACCTATACCCATACGCTGATCAGCGAAGCCCTGATCAACACCGACCTGCGGATCAAGCAGAACAAGCCGGTGACCCCTGCCTTCCTGTTCGCCGCCTTGCTCTGGCCCGCCCTGCCCGCTCGAGTGCTGCACCTGCAAGAGCGCGGCATGCCGCCAATCCCGGCCATGCAGGAAGCCGCCCACGAACTGATCGCCGAACAGTGCCAGCGCATAGCCATTCCCAAGCGCTTCACCATGCCGATCCGCGAAATCTGGGACATGCAGGAGCGCCTGCCACGGCGCAGCGGCAAGCGGGCCGACCAGTTACTGGATAACCCACGCTTTCGCGCCGGCTACGACTTCCTGCTGCTGCGAGAAAGCGCAGGCGAACAGACAGAAGGCCTGGGCGAATGGTGGACCGACTACCAGGACGCCAACGACTCCGAACGCCGTGACATGATCCGCGACTTGAGCGGCAAGGACGATACAGCCGGCGCCCCACGCAAGCGTCGGCGCAGTGGCGGCGCCAAGCGCAAGCGCACTGGTTCTTCGGACGCCTAGTGATGGAGCGGATCTACATCGGCATGGGCAGCAATCTGGCTGCCCCTGAAGAACAACTGCGCAGCGCCGTCGAAGCGCTGGCGCAGTTACCGCAAAGCCGGCTATACGGTGTATCGGCGTTCTACCAGAGCGACTCCCTATTGCCTGGGCAACCTCGCTACACCAATGCCGTGGCAGCGCTGGACAGCACTCTGCCCCCTCTGACCCTGCTCGATGCCTTGCAAGCCATCGAAAACCAGCAAGGTCGCGAGCGCAATGAGCGCTGGGGCCCCCGGACCCTGGACCTGGACATCCTGCTGTTCGGTGATCGACTGATCGATGAGCCGCGCCTGAAAGTCCCCCACTACCATATGCAGGCACGCCCCTTTGTCCTTTATCCCTTGGCCGAGTTGGCTCCTGCCGACCTGCAATTGGCCGATGGCCGAACCTTGCAGGAACTGCTCGCGGCCTGCCCATTTGTCGGCCTGGAGCGTCTGGCCTGACCGCTGAAACGCATCAGTAACGCGGGTAACACCAGCGGCGTAACAATGCGGTAACACATCTAATTGACTTCCAGGGTTCTCCTCACGACTATAGGCGTCCCGTTGCCGCCATCAAGGCGCTAAAGGGCGCAATTCAAGTGAGGCTTGTTCGCGGCACCCTCAGGAAACGCCAGGCAGAGGCAGTTATGCAACGGCGGATCAACCGCTGCCAGCCGCCCTCTTCCACGCACAGCATGCTGTGCTCATGCTCCACAGGTGAATCCCGGGACCGCTTTCACATCGCTTGGAACCAGGCTGTATAAGCACGACAAAAGACCGTGCGCCTGAACAACGAAGAATCACGCGCGTTACTCGCAGTAGTTTCCAAAGCGCCTGAATGAGGACCCCTTTTCATGCCAGATATCACGTTGACCACCCTGCAAAGCCTCAAGCAGAAAGGTGAAAAGATCACCATGTTGACCTGCTACGACGCGACCTTCGCCCATACCTGCTGCGAAGCCGGCGTCGAAGTCCTGCTGGTCGGCGACTCCCTGGGTATGGTCCTGCAAGGGCACGACAGCACGCTACCGGTCACCAATGCCGACATGGCCTATCACGTCGCAGCGGTGAAGCGCGGCAACAGCGGGGCACTGATCCTCGCCGACCTGCCTTTCATGTCCTACGCCACCACCGAACAGGCACTGCACAGCTCGGCCCAGTTGATGCAGGCCGGTGCGCACATGGTCAAGATCGAAGGTGCAGCCTGGCTGGCCGACTCGGTCCGCCTGCTGAACGAACGCGGTGTTCCGGTTTGCGTTCACATGGGGTTGACCCCACAAACAGTGAACGTACTAGGTGGTTACAAAGTCCAGGGACGCAACGAGAACCAGGCCCGACAAATGCGCGCCGATGCCATCGCCCTGGAACAAGCCGGCGCGGCGATGCTGCTGCTGGAGTGCGTACCCAGCGAGCTGGCAGCGGAAATCACCCAGGCCGTGAAGATCCCGGTCATCGGTATCGGTGCCGGTAGCGCCACCGACGGCCAGGTGCTGGTACTCCACGATATGCTGGGCCTGTCCCTCACCGGCCGCTCGCCCAAATTCGTCAAGAACTTCATGGCAGGCAAGGACAGTATCCAGGCTGCACTGAGCGCCTATGTGCAAGAAGTCAAAGCCGTCACCTTCCCTGGCGCCGAACACGGATTCTCCGCATGAACACTGTCAAGACAGTCCGTGAACTACGCGCAGCCGTGGCGCGCGCGCGTAGCGAAGGCAAGCGCATCGGCTTCGTGCCGACCATGGGCAACCTGCATAGCGGCCATGCCGCCCTGGTGGCCAAAGCGGCCCAGCGTGTCGATTTCGTGGTCGCCAGTATCTTCGTCAACCCGTTGCAGTTCGGCGCCGGCGAAGACCTGGACAAGTACCCGCGCACCCTGGCAGCCGACCAGGAGAAACTGCTCCAGGCCGGCTGCCACCTGCTGTTCGCCCCAAGCGTCGAGGAAATGTACCCCGACGGCATGGCCGGGCAGACCCGGGTCAGCGTTCCCCAGCTCTCGGACGGCCTGTGCGGTGCCAGTCGCCCAGGACATTTCGAAGGCGTGGCCACAGTGGTCAGCAAGCTGTTCAACATGGTGCAGCCCGACCTTGCCGTGTTCGGCCAGAAGGACTACCAGCAACTGGCGGTCATCCGCGCCCTGGTGCATGACCTGAACATGCCGATCCAGATCATCGGTGAGCCGACGGTACGTGCCGCCGACGGCCTGGCACTGTCCTCGCGCAACGGCTACCTGAGCGAAGAACATCGGGCTATCGCTCCGGTGCTGTATCGCAGCCTGAGCCAGATTGCCCAGGCGATCAGGGAGGGTGAGCGCGACTACCCAAAGCTGCTGGCCGAACAGCAACGCCAACTGGAGGCGGCAGGACTGCGCCAGGACTACCTGGAGATCCGCCAGGCCCAGAACCTGCGCCCCGCCACATTCGGAGACCGTGACCTGGTGATCCTGGTCGCGGCCTACCTGGGCTCGACCCGACTGATCGACAACCTGCACCTGAATCTCGACGCGCCAGCCTGAGCGTTCGATTGCTCGAACCCCAAGCTTCGGGCAAACTGCCGCCGGCCGGGGCCTGTAGACAATTTACAGGCCCCGATCGAGATTCTGGCCCAGCCAATATCCAGGTCATGCCAACCGTATAGCCCTGATCCAGATCGACCAGCCCCAATCCCGTTTCTTAACACTCAAAGCCTGCATGCTGCCTGCTCGACCCGGCCTGTACGAAAATTGTGCCGACCGCAAGTCGGACAAAACCAAGACAGAACAGCACGCCGGAGTTACTGTTGCCCTCCCGGATGATTAATCGAATCAGCACCGGACGGAGCAAATGAAAGTCCTTGGGCCATATCGGACTTCTGGGGCTTTTCAGTGTCCAAAAGGCAGTTCAAGCAAAAGGAAAACCGCAGCGATGGCGTACTACCGCACTCCTCACGACGTTACCGCTCTGCCCGCCTGGCAGGCGTTGAAAGACCACCGCCAAGCCATGCAGGACTTCAGCATGCGCGAGGCGTTCAATGCCGACCCGCAGCGCTTCAGCCAATTCACTCTGAGCAGCTGCGGCCTGTTTCTCGACTACTCCAAGAACCTGATCAACAGCCAGACCCGCGACCTGCTGGTTAGCCTGGCGCAAGAAGTCGGCCTGGCCGATGCGATCAAGTCCATGATGACTGGCGAGCTGGTCAATGCTTCCGAAGCTCGCCCGGCACTGCATACGGCCCTGCGCCGCCCAGTTGGCGACAAGCTGTCGGTGAACGGTGTCAACGTGATGCCGGAAGTACACAAGGTGCTGAACCAGATCACCGAACTGGTGGGCCGTATCCACGACGGCCTGTGGCGCGGCTATACCGAGAAGCCCATCACCGATGTGGTGAACATCGGCATCGGCGGCTCCTTCCTCGGCCCGGAACTGGTCTCCGAAGCCCTGCTGTCGTATACCCACAAGGGCGTGCGCTGCCACTACCTGGCCAATATCGATGGCAGTGAGTTCCACGAGCTTTCAGCGAAGATTCGTGCTGAAACCACGCTGTTCATCGTTTCCTCCAAATCGTTCAACACCCTCGAAACCCTGAAGAACGCCCAGGCTGCACGGGCCTGGTACCTGGCCCAGGGTGGCTCCGAGGCGGAGTTGCATCGCCATTTCATCGCAGTGTCGAGCAACAATGCGGCCGCGGTAGCCTTCGGTATCCGTGAAGAGAACATCTTCCCGATGTGGGACTGGGTTGGTGGGCGCTATTCGCTGTGGTCAGCCATCGGCCTGCCGATCGCCCTGGCCATCGGCATGTCCAACTTCAAGGAACTGCTGTCCGGTGCCTACACCATGGACCAGCACTTCCAGAACGCCCCGTTCGAACAGAACATGCCGGTGCTGCTGGCCCTGCTGGGTGTGTGGTACGGCAACTTCTGGGGCGCGCAAAGCCACGCGATCCTGCCGTACGACCACTACCTGCGCAACATCACCAAGCACCTTCAACAACTGGACATGGAGTCCAACGGCAAGAGCGTGCGCCAGGACGGAAGCCCGGTGAATACCGATACCGGCCCGGTAATCTGGGGTGGCGTCGGCTGCAACGGGCAACATGCCTACCATCAGCTGCTGCACCAGGGTACCCAGTTGATCCCTGCCGACTTCATCGTGCCGATCGTCAGCTTCAACCCAGTGGCCGACCATCATCAATGGCTGTACGCCAACTGCCTGTCCCAGAGCCAGGCCCTGATGCTGGGCAAGACCCGCGCCGAAGCCGAGAGCGAGCTGCGGGACAAAGGCCTGAGCGAGGCCGAAGTGCAACGGCTGGCACCGCACAAAGTGATCCCAGGCAATCGCCCGAGCAACACCTTGGTAGTGGAGCGCATCAGCCCACGGCGCCTTGGCGCACTGGTAGCGTTGTACGAACACAAGGTATTCGTGCAGAGCGTGATCTGGGGCATCAACGCCTTCGACCAATGGGGCGTGGAGCTGGGCAAGGAACTGGGCAAGGGCGTCTACAGCCGCCTGGTGGGCAGCGACGAAACCCTGGCCGAGGATGCCTCGACCCAAGGCCTGATCAACTACTTCCGTGGTCGCCACCGCGGCTGATCGCCTGCATCCATGGGGGCCGGCTTGCCGGCTCCCATTCGGGCCCTGGCCCTTGAACCTTGCCCCCACATGCGCGCACCCTTGGACCTTGTCGCCAAACAAGCACAAGGAGCCGTCATGTTCGATATCAGCATTTTTCCGAAAGCCGATGCCGTCCGCCAGGCAGCCCAACTGAGCCAGGACGACTACCTCCACCTCTATAGCCAGTCCATTGAGCAGCCAGAACTGTTCTGGGCCGGGCAAGCCAAACGTTTCCTGCACTGGAGCCAGCCCTGGGCCGAGGTGCATCGCTATGACAGCCACACTGGCCAGGCCAGCTGGTTCCGCGGCGGCCAGCTCAATGTCAGCTACAACTGCATTGATCGCCACCTGGAGACACGCGGCGACCAGGCCGCGATCATCTGGGAAGGCGACGACCCTGCCGAATCCCTGCGCATCACCTACCGCACCTTGCACCAACAGGTCTGCCGCCTGGCCAACCTGCTCAAGAGCCGCGGCGTGAAGAAAGGCGACCGGGTGTGCATCTACATGCCGATGATCCCCGAGGCCGCCTACGCCATGCTCGCCTGCACCCGCATCGGTGCCGTGCATTCGGTGGTGTTCGGCGGTTTCTCCCCGGAGGCCCTGCGCGACCGGATCCTCAACGCCGATTGCCACACCCTGATCACCGCCGACGAAGGCCTGCGCGGCGGCAAGCTGGTGCCGCTTAAAAGCAATGTCGACAAGGCCCTGCTCAGCTGTCCGGACGTCAGCAGCGTGATCATGGTGCAGCGCACCGGCGCTGCAGTGAGTTGGGTCGACGGCCGCGACATCCATTATGAGCAGGCCATGGCCGCCAGCAGCGACCAGTGCGCGCCCGAGCCGATGGACGCCGAGGACCCGCTGTTCATCCTCTACACCTCCGGCAGCACCGGCAAACCCAAGGGGGTGCTGCACACCACCGGCGGCTACCTGCTGCAGGTGGCCATGACCTTCAAGTACGTCATGGACTACCGCGACGGCGAGGTCTTCTGGTGCACCGCCGATGTCGGCTGGGTCACCGGCCACAGCTACATTCTCTACGGCCCACTGGCCAACGGCGCCACCACGCTGATTTTCGAAGGGGTACCCAACCACCCCAGCACTTCGCGCTTCTGGGAGGTGGTGGACAAGCATCGGGTGAACATCTTCTACACCGCGCCCACCGCCTTGCGCGCGTTGATGCGCGAAGGCAGCGGCCCGTTGCGCAACAGCTCGCGCGCCAGCCTGCGCCTGCTCGGCAGCGTCGGTGAACCGATCAATCCTGAAGCCTGGGAATGGTATTTCAACGCCGTGGGCGAACAACGCTGCCCGATCGTCGATACCTGGTGGCAGACCGAGACCGGCGGCATCATGCTCAGCCCGCTGGCCAGCACCCGGCTGATAAAGCCTGGCTGTGCCATGGCACCGATGTTCGGCGTGCAGCCGGTGTTACTGGACGACCAAGGCCAGGAGATCCAGGGCGCCGGCAGCGGCATTATGGTGCTCAAGGGCAGTTGGCCGGGGCAGATCCGTACCGTCTATGGCGACCCGCAACGCATGATCGAGACTTACTTCGCGCCCTATCCGGGCTACTACTTCACCGGCGATGGCGCCCGTCGCGACGAAGACGGCAGCTACTGGATCACCGGGCGCATCGATGACGTAATCAACGTCTCCGGACACCGTATCGGTACCGCGGAAGTGGAAAGCGCCCTGGTACTCCACGACGACATTGCCGAAGCCGCGGTGGTAGGTTACCCCCACGACCTCAAGGGCCAGGGGATCTATGCCTTTGTCACCCCGATGCAAGGCGTCGAGCCTGGCGAGCAGTTGAAGCAGGAATTGCTCGCCCTGGTCAGTCGAGAAATCGGCAGTTTTGCCAAGCCCGATCTGATCCAGTGGGCACCGGCATTGCCCAAGACCCGCTCGGGCAAGATCATGCGACGTATCTTGCGCAAGATCGCCTGCAACGAACTGGACAGCCTGGGCGATACCTCAACCCTGGCAGACCCTGGCGTGGTGAATGGGCTGATCGACAAACGCCTGAACAACTGAAACCGGAGCGGCCCCGGCCGCGCCGCCTTTTTCATTATCCGCAGCGAGTCGCCATGGAATTCATTCGCAGCCGTATCGAAAGCCAGGTCATGAGCCTCTCCGGCCTATCCCTGGGCCAGCTCGACCTGGAAAACCCCAAGGGCGACCCTGGCCTGTTCGGCCCGGGCGCGGTCTGCTGGCAAGTACACGCCGACTTCAGCAGCATGTTGATTGGCGGTATCAGCGCCTTGCTGATGCAGGCGTTGCATCCCTTGGCCCTGGCCGGGGTCTGGGACCATTCGAACTTCCGCCAGGACCTGATCGGTCGCCTGCGGCGTACCGGGCAGTTCATTTCCGGAACCACCTTCGGCTCACGCCAGGACGCCGAATGGTTGATCGATAAAGTCCGCGGTATCCACTTGCACATCACCGGCACCGCACCCGATGGGCGAGCTTATGCCGCCAGCGATCCGGACCTGCTGACCTGGGTGCACGTTGCCGAAGTCAGCAGCTTTCTCGCCGCCCACCTGCGCTATCTCAACCCGCATCTGTCAGGAACGGACCAGGATCGCTACTACGATGAAGTCGCCCTGATTGCCGAACGTCTTGGCGCCCGGAATGTGCCTCGCTCGCGCAGGGCCGTGGCCGACTACCTGCAAGCCATGCGTGCGCAACTATCGTGCGACGAGCGCAGTCGCGAAGTATTGCGCTTGCTGCTGGCCGCTCCAGCCCCCAGCCGGCTGGCCAAGCCCTTTGGCTCATTGATGATGCAGGCCGGAATCGACCTGTTGCCCGACTGGGCCAGTGCCCTGCTCGGCGTCAACCAGAACCCCCTGCAGCGCCAGCTGATCCGCGCCAGTATCAAACGCAGTGCACCGATGCTGCGCTGGGCAGTACGCGACAGCTCGGCGCACCGGGCTAGACGGCGCATGGGCCTGTAGAAACCGACCGGCCAAGGTCAATGACGGCGCCATCGCCTACCCGATCGGCGCCTCGGGCTGCCGATATTAGTGACCCCGCTGCATGAAATGCTCTAGCGCGATGCCAGGAAAGGCCTGGCCATCGAGCGCTAACCCCGTACATCCGTAGGAGCGAGGCTTGCCCGCGAGGCAAACGTCATGACACCGCCGTGCATCAGGCACAGCGCGTGTTCGTTGAAGATTTATCGCAGGCAAGCCTCGCTCCTACAGACAACAGAAGCCCACCACCGCGCGCACCGCCTACAAGCACTAAACGAAGCTGGTAAACTGCCCCGCCCAATCATTCGCAAGGCGCCCGCATGTCTTCCTTGAACCAGGCGCTGCGCGCCGCCCTCGATCATCGCCAAGACCTGCTCGCCGAGCTGCACCAGCAAGGCACCGATTGCTATCGCCTGTTCCATGGTAGCCAGGAAGGCGCCGGCGGCCTGACCATCGACCGATATGGCCCGCAACTGCTGGTCCAGAGCTTTCACCAGCCACTGGAACGCGATGCCCTGCTACAACTGCATGAGATCGTCGACCAGCGCCTGGAACTGTCTAGCCTGCTGGTCTACAACGACCGCTCCCGGAGCAATTCGCGTATCGCCCGTGAAGACTCGGTGTACCGCGCCGAAGACGCCGCGCTGGAAGATCTCGTCGGCCATGAGTGGGGCCTGAACTATCGGGTTCGCGGGCGTCATACCGGACAGGACCCCTTGCTATTCCTCGACCTGCGCAATGCCCGGGGCTGGGTCAAGCGCCACAGTGCCGGCAAGAGCGTGCTCAACCTCTTTGCCTATACCTGCGGTGTCGGGCTCTGCGCTGCCGCAGGTGGCGCTCGCGAGGTCTGCAACCTGGACTTCGCCGAAGGCAATCTGGCGGTCGGTCGGGAGAACGCCCAGCTCAATCCACAGTTGCCATCGATGGAGTTCGTGCAGTCAGATTACTTCCCGGCGATCCGCCAGTTGGCAGGCCTGCCCATCAGCCAGCGACGTGGGCAGAAACTGCCCAGCTACCCACGCCTGGAACAACGCCAGTACGACCTGGTGCTGCTGGACCCCCCAGCCTGGGCCAAGAGCGCCTTTGGCACCGTCGACCTGCTGCGCGATTATCAAAGCCTGCTCAAACCCGCGCTATTGGCCACCGCCGAGGATGGCGTACTGATCTGCTGTAACAACCTGGCCAAGGTCTCGATGCAGGACTGGCGCGAACAGGTTCTGCGCTGCGCCGAGAAAGCCGGGCGCCCGGTGCGGGATTGCCAGGTCCTGCCACCCGCCTCGGACTTCCCCTCCCTGGATGGCCATCCACCGTTGAAAACCCTGGTCCTGCAACTCTGAAGCGATGTCATAAATCTGAACAATCCTGAAAAATGGACTGGTTTCGGAACCGTAAACGCGTGCCATACTCCAAGGCACATTTGATTCAAAAGATGAAGCCTCGCATGACCAAAGGATTGATTCGCGCTACCTGCGCCTTGTTGACCGCTCTCGCCCTTTACAGTCTGCTGGGCTTTTTCATTTTGCCGGGTATCGCCCTGCGCGTGGCCAACCAACAATTGGCCAACTACGCCACGACCCCTGCGCATATCCAACGCATCGAACTCAACCCTTTCAGCCTTGAACTGACGGTCTGGGGCCTGGGCATTGGCGAGCCGGGCAAAGAGCAAGTGGCCTTCGAGCGCCTCTACGCCAACCTGCAACTGGACAGCCTGTGGACTCGCGCCCTGCACCTGGCGGATGTGGAGCTGGACCAGCCCAAGACCGAGATCCTTTTCGACAAGGAGGGCAAGCTCAACCTCCTGGGCCTGTTCAAGCTCCCGGCCAGCGAACCCACGCCCAGCGATCCTGAGGCCAAGCCCTTTCCCGTCCGTATCGAGCGCATCAAGCTGGCCGGTGGCTACGTGCATTTTCAGGATTTGCGCCCCAGCGAGCCCATCGAGTTCCTCTACAACAAGCTCGACTTCGAGCTGAAGAACCTCAGCACCCTGCCTGACGACAGCGCCGACATGACCCTGGTGGCGACCGGTCCTGATGGCGGGCAGATCGACTGGAGCGGTAACTTCAGCGTGACCCCATTGGCGTCCGAAGGCACCTTGAAAGTCACTGACGGCAAGATGAAAGCCTGGTGGCCTTACGTTCGCGATGCCGTACCGCTGGTGCTGGAAGAAGGCCAGGTGAGCCTCGACACCCATTACAAATTCAGCCTGGACAAAGGCACCGAGCTGTTGCTGGACAAGGTATCGGTCAGCATCGCGCCCTTTGCCATCAAGGCGCCGGATGGCCGTCCCCTGGCGCGACTGGAACGCCTGGACGTCAGCGAGACCACGGTGGACCTGGCCAAGCAGCAAGTCATCGTCGGCAAGATCAGCAGCCAGAAACTGGAAACCTGGGCCGCCCGCGAAGCCGACGGCCAACTGGATTGGCAAAAGCTGTTCGCCAGCCAGCCCGCCAAACCGGCCCCCAAGCATGAGCCCGCCACCGCCGAAGCGCCCAAGGAGCCAACGGCGCCGAGCAAGCCCTGGCAGGTCCTGCTCAAGGACGTGCAATTGCGCAACTACCAGGTGCACCTGGCCGACCGCCAGGTCAAGCCGGCAGTCGCCCTGGAAGTGGGACCGCTGAACCTGGACCTGAAGAACTTTGACAGCCTCAACCAGTCGCCCTTCACCCTCAAGCTCGATACCGGCCTGGGCAAACAGGGTCGGATCGATGCCAACGGCGAGGTCAACCTCAACCCCATCAGCGCCAAACTCAAGGTACAGACCAAGGACATCGACCTGCGCGTCGCCCAGTCCTACATCAGCCCATTCATTCGCCTGGAGCTGCGTAGCGGGATGCTCGGCAGTGATCTGGCGGTCGACCTGAAGAAGGTCGAACCGCTGGCCTTCAGCATCACCGGCCGGGCCAACGTGGATCAACTGCACACTCTGGACACTCTCAAGACCCGCGACTTCGTGAAGTGGAAGCAGGTGGTGGTGGAAGGCCTGAACTACCAGCATGACGACAGCCTGAGCATCAGCCGCATCAACCTGATGCAGCCCTATGCGCGCTTCATCATCAACGATGACCGCACCACCAACGTCGACGACCTGCTGATCCCTCAACCGGCGGGCAGCGCCAGCAAATCCTCGGCCAAACCAGCGGCCAGCTCGAGCAAGCCCCTGGGCATCCACATCGGTGAAATCGCCATCAACGACGGCTCGGCCAACTTCGCCGACCTGACCCTGACGCCCAACTTCGCCACAGCCATCCAGCAGCTCAACGGCCGGATCGGTACCATCGACAGTCGCCAGGCCAAGCCTGCGGATGTGGACGTCAAGGGCAAGGTCGATCGCTATGCGCCAGTGACCATCAAAGGCAGCGTCAACCCTTTCGATCCGATGTCGGCCCTGGATATCGCCACCAGCTTCAAGCGGGTGGAACTGACGACCCTGACGCCCTATTCCGGCAAGTTTGCAGGCTTTCGCATTCGCAAGGGACGGCTCAACCTCGACCTGCACTACATGATCACCAAGGGCCAGCTCAAGGCCGAGAACAAACTGGTGGTCGAACAACTGCAGTTGGGGGAAAAGGTCGACAGTCCGGACGCCGTGGACCTGCCAATTCGCCTGGCGGTGGCCCTGCTCAAGGACACCGACGGCAAGATCTCCATCGAGCTGCCGATCTCGGGCGACCTGAACAACCCGCAGTTCAGCGTCATGCCGATTGTCTGGCAAACCTTGCGCAACCTGGTGCTGCGCGCGGCCCAGGCACCGTTCAAGTTCATTGGAGGCCTGATCAGTGGTGGAGGGTCGGAAGACCTGGGTAGCGTGAGTTTCACCCCAGGCTCCAGCGAACTGAGCAAGGAATCCGAATCGTCACTGACCAATCTGGCCAAGGCGCTCCAGGAGCGCCCGACCCTGCGCCTGGAGATCGAAGGTACCAGCGCCCAGAGCAGCGACGGCCCGTTGATTGCCGAACAACGCCTGGAGCGCGAATACCAGTACAACTACTACAAGATCCTCCAGCGTCGCGGTGACAAGGTCCCTGCCCAAGCCTCGCTGCTGCAGGTGCCCGAAGGCGAGAAAGCCCCATTGCTCGAGGGCATCTATCGCACCCGCCTGAAACAACAGCCACCTGCGGAATGGAATCAGCTCAGTCGTGACGAGCGTAGCGCCAAGCTGCGTGAAGGCTTGATCAAGTACTGGGGCGCCAGCGAGGTGCTGTTGCGTCAGCTGGGCCAGGAACGAGCCAGCAGCATCAAGGACTTCCTGGTGGAAAAGGGCCAGTTGGCTGACGACCGGGTCTACTTCATCGACGCCAACCTGGGCCAGGCAGAAAGCAACGGCAATGTGATTACCCCTATGCATCTGGACAGCGAATGATCCTGGGGCGGAGCTGTCCCCTCTGACCGGCACCCTTGCTCATCAAGCGTTGATATCCACCACTCAATAGAACAGGCCCCGACACCAAGTGCCGGGGCCTGTAATGATCACATCCCTGTGATCTTCGCATGAACCCTTGAAAGTAGTGGCAGGCACCAGCCTGCCGCTACCTCTCCCTGTCCAGGCGAGAACCTGTCGGCTTATTCAGCCTTCAAGCCATCGGCGGAGACCGCCTTCACGCCTTTGATCTTCTTGGTGATCGCCACCGCTGTGGCCTTTTGCGACTCGGTGATGGCCACGGTGGACGACAGGGACACGACGCCCTTGTTGGTTTCGACCTTGATATCAGTGCCAGGAATGCCTTTCTCGGTGACCAGATCGCTTTTCACCTTGGTGGTGATCCAGGTGTCGGAGGTGGCCTCTTTGGCCTTGGTCACTTCACCGGCAGCCACGACCATGGGCGACTGGGTGCTTTGGGTGGGCTGTGCAAAAGCTGCGTTGGCCATAGTCAGGGTCAGAGCGGTAGCGGTTGCAGCAGCGATAGCGAACTTCTTCATACGAGTAACTCCTGTTCTTCTGGGAAGCCTGCGCCGTGTCCTGGCAACAGGGTATCAGGGATATTGCAGGCGCTGTGCCAACTCCCAACCAAGCAAAATATCCATATAAATCAATATCTTATAAAAAACACAAAAAATCGGACTCATGCAAAATGCATGATGACGCGCACCTCTGCATGCAAGTTGCGAGTTCCTGGCGGCCAGCAGCCAGCCATTCAGGCCTCATCCGCACTACAGCCTTTGGGAGCATAGTCCGCCTCCACCGTGGTGACGCAGCTCCAACCGGTTGCCGCCGAACGCCTCAGGGTCAGGCTCTTGTCCAGCACTGGCCCCGGGGCATTGAGGATCGTGCAGCCGATGCTCCCTTCTCCAGTGGCTGCCGTGCCCGCAGCGCTCATCCGGCAATTGGATGTCTGTGCAATACCACCGGCCAGCGCCAAGGTCGGATCGGTGCCCTGCGCAAGCAGGTCCTCGACGCCCGCTTTCAGCGCCGAGGCCTCTGCCAACGCAGCGACTACCTTGGCCCTGGCCTGGTACTTGGCGTAAAGCGGCATCGCCACCATCGCAAGGATGCCGATAATGGCGACCACCACTAGCAATTCGATCAGGGTAAAGCCGGACTGTCGTTTCATGGATTGCCTCCTGGCATGAACAGAAATTGCAAGAAAAGCCGCAAGGGCCACCAGACCCAAAGCACGCCCTGTGCCAGGTGCCTCACCCCGCAATCCAGGCTCTACAGGGCAGAGGTCCATGGCCTTCGCTGCAAGAAGTCGCACTAACTGACAAAATTCGTCAGCCTCTGCCGTTATCCGTCAGGGCTCCGGGAGCTAGGCTTGAAAGGGCAGGAAGGCATCTGCCTGTGCGGTAGTTCGCAACGAAATCCACCGTCTTATCAGGGATCGAACCATGGCGGTAAAAGCTTCCAGGACCAGCGTGTACCTCTGGCAAGGTACCGATAGCCGGGGTCATGTCATGAGCGGCGAACTGAGTGCCGCGAACCCGGCCCTGGTTGGGGCTCGCCTACGCAAGCAGGGCATCATCCCAACCAGGGTCCGCCGCAAACCTCGGTACGGGCTGCGTTTGGGACCGCGGGTAAAATCACGGGACATCGCTTTGCTCACCCGCCAATTGGCAACGCTGTTCCAGGCTGGCGTACCACTGCTGCAGTCCCTGGAAATCATTGCCGATAGCTTCGGCCAACCGTTGATCCGCCAGCTCCTGGGACAACTCAAGCACGATATCGAGGCCGGCTCCAACCTGGCCAACGCGCTGCGCAAACACCCACAACACTTCGACCCGTTGTACTGCAACCTGGTGGAGGCCGGCGAGCAGGCAGGGGCCCTGGATACACTGCTGGAGCGGATCGCCACCTACCAGGAAAAAAGCGAGCGTCTCAAGGCCCGCCTGAAGAAGGCCATGGTCTACCCCCTGGCAGTGATCGGCGTCGCGCTCATAGTCAGCAGCATCCTGCTGCTCAAAGTGGTTCCGCAATTCCAGAGTCTGTTCGCCGGCTTCAATGCCGAACTGCCCTGGCTGACCCAGAAGGTCATCGGTCTTTCATATTTCCTGCAGCAACACGGTGGAACCTCGCTGGCAGCCTGCCTGGGGCTCGGGCTAGGTGGACGCCTGCTCTATCGTCGTTCTGCACGTCTACGCGATCATCTGGATGCAGGGTTGTTGCGCTTGCCACTGGGCGGCGCCTTGCTGCACAAGTCTGCCGTGGCGCGCATGGCCCGTACCCTGGCCACCACCTTCGCTGCGGGAGTCCCCCTGGTTCAAGCCCTGGAGTCCGTCGCTGGTGCCAGCGGCAACCATATTCATCGACGCGCGATGGAGCGTATCCGCCTCCAGGTCGAAGGTGGCATGCAACTGAATTTCGCCATGCGTGCCAGCGGTGTTTTCCCTGACATGGCGATCCAGATGACCGCCATCGGTGAAGAATCCGGAACCCTGGATCATTTATTGGAAAAGGTAGCGGCGCATTATGAAGCTGAGGTGGATAACCTGGTGGACAGCCTGACCAGCCTCATGGAGCCTTTGATCATGGTGATCCTGGGCAGTATCGTCGCAGCCTTGGTACTGGCGATGTACTTGCCCATTTTTCAACTCGGTACAGCGATCTGAACATGTCCTTGCCTGAAGTCCTTAGCCTTTATCCCCTGGTATTCGTAATGACCGGCCTACTGCTGGGGCTGATCGTCGGCAGTTTTCTCAATGTACTGGTCTGGCGTCTGCCACAGATGCTCGAGCGTGACTGGCGGGCCCAAGCCCATGAAATCCTGGGGCTACCTGCGGAGCCTGAAACCGCTCCCTATAACCTGCTGTTGCCCCATTCCCATTGCCCCAGCTGCGGAACACCTATCCGCCCCTGGCAGAATGTTCCGCTGATCAGCTATCTGTGGCTGCGTGGCCGCTGCGCCCATTGCCAAGCCAGCATCAGCCTGCGCTATCCCCTGACCGAACTGGCTTGCGGCCTGCTCTCGGCGTTCGTAGCCTGGCATTTCGGTTTTGGCTGGCAAGCCGGCTTGATGCTGCTTCTGAGCTGGGGCCTGCTGGCCATGAGCCTGATCGACGCCGACCATCAGTTGCTACCGGATGTACTGGTACTGCCGTTGCTGTGGCTGGGACTGATCGTCAACAGCTTCGGTATCTTCACAGACCTTGAGAATGCCCTGTGGGGCGCGGCGATCGGCTACTTGTTCCTGTGGTCGGTGTTCTGGCTGTTCAAGCTGCTGACCGGCAAGGATGGCCTGGGCCATGGGGATTTCAAGCTGCTGGCGCTGCTGGGTGCCTGGGGCGGTTGGCAGATCCTGCCGCTGACCCTGCTTCTGGCCTCCCTGACCGGGGCGCTGCTGGGCACCCTCATATTGCGCTTGCGCCAGGCCAAAGGCTCGACGCCTATCCCCTTTGGCCCATTTCTGGCGATTGCCGGCTGGATTGCCTTGCTCTGGGGTGGTCAAATAACCGACTTCTATTTGCAGTTTGTCGGTTTCCAATGACTCGCTCCGTGAACACCCCCTGGACCCTTGGCCTTACCGGCGGTATCGGTAGCGGCAAGAGCGCCGCCGCCCAGCACTTCATCGACCTGGGCACCCATGTGATCGACGCCGATCACGCCGCCCGCTGGGTGGTGGAGCCTGGACGCCCTGCCCTGGGCCAGATCGCCCAGCACTTTGGTGACGGCGTATTGCAAGCCGACGGCCAGTTGGACCGCGCGGCCCTGCGCAAGCTGATCTTCGAAGAGCCGGAACAGCGCCGCTGGCTAGAGGCCCTGCTGCACCCGCTGATCGCCGAGGAGATCGCCAGCCACCTGGCCCGTGCCGAATCACCCTACGCGATCCTGGTATCGCCTTTACTGGTGGAGTCCGGTCAGGCCCGGATGACCCAGCGCATCCTGGTGATCGATGCACCACAGCAATTACAGGTCGAACGTACCCTGCTGCGTGACCAGGTCAGCGAACAGCAGGTCCAGGCGATCCTGAAGGCCCAGGCCAGCCGTGAAGAACGGCTACGGCATGCCGATGATGTACTGGTCAACGACCGCGACCGGGCCTGGTTGAACAGCGAGGTCGAACGCCTGCATCACTTTTACTTAACTTTGCGTGGAGGCCAGCCATGAGCCAACCCCTGACCGTCGAATGCCCAACCTGTGGCGCCCCCGTGGAATGGACCGCGGCCAACGTCAACCGGCCGTTCTGCTCCGACCGTTGCAAATTGATCGACCTGGGCGCGTGGGCGGCCGAGGAACACAAGATCCCGGTGAGCCCGGACGCCGAGGACGAGCTGTTCTCCGAGGAACTGCCGCCCCGGGCCCACTGAGTCCGCCGATAGATCGATCAGGGCCGCATGAAGCTGTAGTCCTGATCGTCGTCGAGGTTTTCCGCGAGGAACTGCAACTCATCCGCCAGGTCCTCGATACTGCGCACATTCTTGCTCTGCTGCACCACCGCGCTAAGCAGGGCCCGCAGGCTCAAACCCGGCTCGAACCCTTCCTGCAAGGCATTTTGCAGACTGTCGCGCACTTCCTGCCGGGCCCACTGATAGACACTCATGACCGCACTCCTGGAATTTTTGTCGAGCATGCAGCGCGGCCCGAAGCCCGGAATTGATATGGATCAAGGGCGCGGGTCCTCGTCCTTCCAGGGTGCCGAGAGGTAGCGAGTACGGTTGAACGTCTCCAGCCATTCGGGGCAGAACACCACCAGGGCGCTGACCACCATGCCGTTGATGAATGCCTCCGGAAAGATGATCAACCACAGGTAACCAATGAAATCCTCAAGCCATTCGGGCATGGCGAAGCGTTCGTCGAACCAGAGGATGCCCAATGCGCAAAGCAGGCATAGCAGCGCTGACAGCGCCGCAGCAAAAAAACCGGAACAGAAGATATAGACGAAAAGATTACGTGGCTGCGCCCTCTCCACCAGCCAGGCGCAGGTTTCAGTCACCGCCACCGGCAGCAAGATCAACAGCGCACCATTGACTCCCAGGGCTGGCAGGTCCTGGCGTCCCAAGACCAGCAATCCCAGTTGCGCGATCAAGCCACCGACTACCGCCAACGGCCAGTCCAGCAGCAGGGTCACCGCTGTCATGCCAATGAAGTGATAGGACACCCCGGTATCGAAATCCCGCCGAACCAGCCATAGCAGGAACAAGGCGAACACAGTGCCGAATAACAAGTGCTGGCGGCGACTGTCGCTAAACAATTCGACCCAGGGCGCACGCCATACCGCCCAGGCCAGCAGCGGCACATACAGCAGCCAACCCAGCATCAGCGTCTGCGGCGCCAACAGTGCCGAACTGATCATGGCCTGGCTTGTTCCAGCGCCGCAGCCAGTTGCTCGGCAGTGGCGTACTCCTGGCGTGCCACCAAGCGTCCGTCCTGCAATTGCAGCCACAACACCTTGTCTTCGGCTGCGACATAGCGCGGGGCTACTCGCCCGTCGCGATCGAGCATCACCCGGTAGGGATAGTCACGCATGGCCGGAACCGCGAACATCTTGGCAATCAATGCCGGCATGCGCTGGATATCCGCGACGAAAACACCTTGGCGCTCCTGCAGATAATCCTTGGGTTTATCCTTGAGTGCGGCATTCACCAGCTTGGCCGCCTCCATGCTGCGCGCCACCAGCAACACACGAGCCTGGGAGTCTAGGCTATAGGCCTCATCGAACTGATCCAACAGGGTCCAGGGCGCCAACCGCTCTCCCACTTCCAGGGCGTTGGCCCATAACGGCAACAGGCTCAGCAACAGAATTGACCAGCGTTTCACTGCACACTCCTTATTGATCGATTAGACGCAAAACAGTCTACACCGCCCCTGGGCAGGCTCCAGCCAAAGCCTGCGAACAGCTGGCAATGTCAGGCTGAGCTTTTTCCTGTGCCCTGGTTCTTAAGGTCACAATTGGGCGCTAAGCTTGGGTGATGGATGACTCAGATTTCTTGCGCCTGCTTACCATCCAGGCCGAGCAAGCCAATGCGTTCCTGTCCAATGCCCGCAAATGGGAGCGTGAGCGTTGGGTCTGCCAGCGCCTGTTGCAAGGCCTGAACATTCCCTATCGCAATGACGAGTTCAGCGCTGCCGGACAGGAACCACCGGATGTGCTGTTTCGCGAGGCCAGCTTCGAAGTGTTCTTCGTCCTTGATGAGGGGCGCCGGCTCAATGATGAATGGCGTGACGAACTGCAACGCCGACGCAGCGCTTTTTCCCTGAGCCAGTTGGTAAGGCGCGAGGCCAAGCCCAAGCGCATCCCTGCCAACGAGTTGTTGCTACGCCTGGCGCCAACGCTGCGCAAGAAGGCCCACAACTACCAGGAACGCGGAATGAACCTGGGAGAGCTGGATATCATTGCCTTTGCCGCCCTCAAGCGTGAGGTGCTGGATCTCAACAGCCATTTTCCACCACCCACCGAGTACCTGCGCCAGGGCTGGCGCTCCCTGTCCCTGGTGGGACCGACCTTTGCCCGAGTTCTGTTCGCTCATCCGGATGCTCCTGAGTTCCTGCGCAGCAACCTGGGACGCAGCATCGTTTTCGACGTTGGTATCAGTTTATGAGACTCGTCAATCCGCCTTCGGTGGGCATGGCGTAATCCTCACGGCGATGGTAAAAAAGCGCTCATGCCTGCCCGCGCCGGGTTTTCCCTTAAAACCCGACGCAACAGCGGTAATGCTCCTGTTTATGTCGGATTACACTGAGCTGTAACGTTCCCGCATGTTGCGACGTCTACCTGACGAGGCCTTTTATGAGCAGCCGCCTGAACCCCGACGACCAACGCCATGTCGAAGATTATCTGCAACTACCCCAGCACCGAGTCGAGCGCCGGCCCTTCCGGCCGTGGATGCTCCTTGTGGTGGTAGTCGTGGTGACCGTGGCCCTCGGTCTGTTGAGCCGTCTTATCAGTTACCTGACGCTATGAGCTGCATCGCGCTCGCTCGGTCGACTGTCCCGATTTCTTTTAGCCTTGCGAGATATCCCCATGACTCATCGTATTGTCATCGTTGGCGGCGGCGCCGGCGGCCTGGAGTTGGCGACCCGCCTGGGTAAGACCCTGGGCAAGCGCGGCACCGCCAGTGTGACCCTGGTGGACGCCAATCTGACCCACATCTGGAAACCACTGCTTCACGAAGTGGCAGCCGGTTCGCTGAACTCCTCCGTAGACGAGCTCAACTATGTTGCCCAAGCAAAATGGAACCACTTCGAGTTCCAGCTGGGGCGCATGAGCGGACTTGATCGTCAACAGAAAAAGATCCAGTTGGCCGCCACCTACGACGAAGAAGGTGCGGAGCTGTTGCCTGCTCGCGAACTCGACTATGACACCCTGGTCCTGGCCGTTGGCAGTACCACCAACGACTTTGGAACCCAAGGTGCTGCCCAGCACTGCCTGTTTCTCGACACCCGTAAACAGGCCGAGCGTTTTCACCAGCAACTGCTCAACCACTATCTGCGAGCCCATGCTGGGCAGACCCAGGAGTTGGAGCAGATCAGCGTGGCGATCGTCGGTGCCGGAGCTACCGGTGTCGAACTGGCGGCGGAGCTGCACAATGCAGCCCACGAACTGGCAGCCTATGGGCTGGACCGTATCCGCCCGGAAAACATGCACATCACTGTGATCGAAGCCGGGCCGCGGGTACTACCAGCATTGCCAGAACGCATCAGCGGCCCCGTGCACAAGACCCTGGAAAAACTCGGGGTACGCGTCATGACCAACGCCTCAGTCAGTGAGGTGACGGCCGAAAACCTGATCACCGCGGACAACCAGGTCATTCCCGCCAGCCTCAAGGTTTGGGCTGCGGGTATCCGTGCGCCTGGCTTCCTCAAGGATATTGATGGCCTGGAAACCAATCGTATCAATCAGCTTCAAGTACTGCCGACCTTGCAGACCACACGCGACACGAACATCTTTGCCTTCGGCGATTGCGCCGCCTGCCCACAGCCAGGTAGCGACCGCAACGTACCGCCAAGGGCGCAAGCCGCGCATCAGCAGGCATCGTTACTGGCCAAGTCATTGAAGCTGCATATCGAAGGCAAGGAACTGCCAACCTACAAGTACACCGACTACGGCTCACTGATCTCCCTGTCGCGATTCTCCGCAGTAGGCAACCTGATGGGTAACCTCACCGGTAGTGTGATGCTTGAAGGCTGGTTGGCGCGGATGTTCTACATCTCGCTCTATCGCATGCACCAGGCGGCGCTCTACGGAGTATTTCGTACAGCGATGATGATGCTCGGTAGTCGAATCGGGCGTAGTACGGACCCACGTTTGAAGTTGCACTAAACACGCGACCCGCCAAACACCCACTACCTCAGGTAGTAGGGTGTTTGGTTACGCAACAACATCTGCCCTACGGTTGCCAGACACCCATTTTCGATCAGGCAGTGGCAGCAAGCGATAACCAACCACAAAAATCGCGGGAAATCTCAAGACAACTTCAGGGGAAACGTTAGCGCAGACGCTGCCGTGCCGAATCTGGCAACACCGCCTATTCCCCTCCAACTGAGTTGGCAGTTGAAAATCAAACTAATCACACTTGCAGCTGTATTACACGCAAGCCACCTCGAATAACGACGTGCCTCCAACTGCCAGAATGCTGCAAAGTTTCAATATCGCTCCCATACCCCTCACCATCGTAAATACGGGAGAAAATTTCGATCCAACGGTTCAATGACCGATAGTCCTTCAGGGTTCGGCTCAAATGAATCCAGAAGTTTCAAAAATAGAAACTGGCAACTCGAACAAACAGCGGCCAGCCATTGGAAATGACTAACCGCGAACAATCAATTCAGGGAATCAGTGCGTTACGCTTGGCGAATTCCGCCAAGCTTACTTGTGAGCCCAAACCCAGCTTCTGCAAAAGGCGAGTCTTGTAGGTACTGACAGTCTTGTTGCTCAAAAACAGCTTCTCACCAATGGCCTTGTTCGAATACCCCTTGGCCAGGTGCTGCAACACAATCATCTCCCTGTCAGTCAGCGAGCCGATCTGTTCGGACTCAGTACGCTGCTCTGTCGTAGAGGCTGAAACATCCTGGGCCAGGGATGGATAAAAGGTGTATCCAGCCAGGACTGCGTTCAGGGCCACGACTAGATTGCCCAGGTCTTCTTCCTTGTTGACAAACCCCCTAGCGCCCAGTTGGATACAGCGCCTGCAGAAGCTCTCAACGGATTGCGAAGTGAGTACCAGCACCTCGGTAGGCAAACCGAGAGCCTTGATACGTGAAAGCACCTTGAGACCATCCAGCTTGGGAATGCCGATATCGAGAATCACCACATCCGGTACATGCTCGCGAACCAACTCCAAAGCATCCAAGCCATTATCTGTTTCGGCGACCACCTGCATGTTGTTCTTTTCCAACAACACCTTGACAGCAAGCCGAACAACAGGGTGGTCATCAACTATCAATACGCTATGCATATTTTCACTTCACCTTAAGAACTCGACTTTCGGCCAGCCATGACCGCTCGGAAAATATACTTTATCGCACCCAGACAAGATGCAACTTTTACCGCCACATGCGGTATCGACTTCATGAGTGCAGCGCACATGAAAACGCGATAATCATCTCGCCAACCAAACTGGATGAAATTCACAAACCACACAGCCACGCTACTGCGCAAACTCAGGTTCCGGGTAAACCATCGCTGACACAAGTGGCAAATGCGGCCCGCAGGAGGAATCTGGGAGGTCCGATTGCTCTCCAGGAAAATTCATACAACACCTAGGAATATGCCCAATAGCTTCAACTCCATGACCTTAAGCAAGATAGGCATCAATTAATAACTCGAGCCGGTCATGCAAAATCTGAACATTCTGGTTCTGGAGGACGACCCCTTGCAGCGCCTGGTCATCACCCTGGCATTGAGGAAAGTCATGCCTGGACACGTCCATGAAGCGGGCAACGGCAATGAGGCCCTGGACCTGTTGAACGCCAGCGAGAAAATGGACATTGCCATATGCGACCTGAAGATGTCAGAGATGGACGGTCTGGCGTTCCTGCGCCAGGCCAGCCAAAACGGCAAGCTGCACTCCGTTATCCTGTGCAGCCAGCTTGAACCAATCCTGCGACAAGCCGCCATTACAATGATCAAGCGCCTGGGCTTGAATTTCCTCGGCGATCTGGGAAAGCCTTTCAGCCTCGAGCGCCTTATCACGCTGCTGGCGCGTCATCAGAGGTGGCGCCAAAACCCATTCACGCTCTTGACCAGATTCGAGTTGCCAACGCTGTCCGACATCGTTCGCGGGTTGGACAATGGCGAATTCGAACCCTACTACCAGCCCACGGTGGCGCTCGCCGATACCTCGCTGCTGGGCGTGGAAGCCCTGGTCCGTTGGAATCACCCGCAACTGGGTGTGCTCCCGCCCTCGTACTTCCTGCATGTCATGGAACAGAACAGCCTGCTGGACCGGCTGTTCTGGCCATCCTTCGAGCTCGGCCTGGCTCTACGCCACACCCTGGCTCAACAAGGCAAGCCCCTGAACTTTTCATTCAACCTGCATCCATTGCAGCTCGCATCCCTGAACCTGACCGACTCCATCGCGTCGATGGCTGCGCTATTCAAGGTGCCCTCCAGCAGCCTCACCTTTGAAATCAACGAAACCGGCATGGCAAGCGTCCCTGCCATCAGCCTGGAGAATCTGGTGCGCCTGCGCGTGATGGGGTGCGGCCTGGCCATGGATGATTTCGGAGCCGGCTACGCATCCTTGGAGCGCCTTTGCGAGATACCCTTCAGCCAGATCAAGCTGAATGGCAGCTTCGTACGCAAAATGAAGCACCACCCCAGAAGCAGCGCAATCATTAGTTACACAGTGACCCTTGCCCGCTCCCTGGGTATGTCCCTGATCATCGAGGGCGTCGAAACTCCCGAGCAACGCAGGCGCCTGCAAGAACTGGGTTGTCACGCCGCCCAGGGATTTCTCTTCGCTCGCCCGATGCCTGAAAAGCACTTCACAGCCTATTGCACACGCTAGTCCATCACCTCGATGGCTCACTGACAGATGACAATCCATATCCTGCCGCCACCAGCCAATGCTCATCACCGCATTGTCTGCTGACCATTCCCTCCTGACCTCCTGATTCCAGAAGCGATCATGCATTTACCACTTAACTGGCTTCTTAGCTGCTTGACGATAATGGGAGCCCAACTGGCAATGGCCCAGGTGCTACCTACGACCCTGTACAGCACTGCACGCCTGGACCCTCACGAACTCATGCTGGAGGAAGAAGACTGGCGCTGGCTACGGAGCAAGCAGGAACTGAAGATCGGCGCCATTGCCGCGGAATCGCCACCGTTTAGCGTCAGCTACAACGATAATCGCTATGAGGGGCTCAATGCAGATATCAGCGCACTGATCGGCCAGATGCTCGGAGTCAGCATAAAAATCGTTCCCTTTGCCACCCGGGAGGAAGCCATAGAGGCCCTGAAAACAGCCAACATCGATTTGCTGAGCAGTCACAGCTCCGAACGAAGCGAGCACAGCCTCAGCTTCACCCAGTCGTTCGCCGAAGGCCGCCTGGCCCTGTTCAAACGCAACAATGACCCGCGCAACGCCTCAACCGATCTCGCCGGGCGGCGGATTGCCGTGACCAAGGAACACAGCCCAGAACTGCGGTCACGCTTTCCATTGGCCCATCTGCTGATCTATCCATCCCACGAAGAAGCGATAGCTGCCGCAGCATTCGGTGATGCAGAGATCTACGTCGACGACCTACTCAGCGCCTACTTCCATATCAATCGTGCCTACTATGGCTTTCTCAAGTTCGAGCGCTTCATAGGCCCATCCAGCGCCGGCTATGGTTTTGCTGTACGCAGTAACAACCAGCGCCTGCAGAAGATCCTCGACCAGAGCATCAGCAGCATCGGCCAGGAAAAACTCACCAGCCTGACCCAACGCTGGGTGGGAAGCGGTTTCTTGCCATCAGATGAACGAGTCCCCTTGACCGCAGAGGAATCACGCTGGATCGCACGTAACCCAGTCGTGCGCCTAGTGATCAACGATGACCTGGCACCTGTGGCCTTTTACGATGCCAAAGGCGTTTTTTCCGGTGTTGCGGCTGAACTGCTGGAAGTGATTAGCCAGCGCACAGGCCTGCGATTCGAAGTAACCGCCCGCAACGGTGGCTACCCGCAACAGATTGAAGCCCTGCAACGCTCCGAGGCGGACCTGGCCATCATGACCGCCAGTGCGCAGCGAGAGGAGAGCCTGCGCTTTACTCGCCCGTTCCTGAACAGCCCCTTTGTACTCATCACCCAGACGGACAGGACAGCCTGGGCACAAGTACCAGACAACCTGATTGGCAAGCGCCTGGCCATACCCGCCGGGCATGTGGCATTGCAACAGGTACGCGAGCTGTATCCCAAGACCCAGGTGATAGAGACACAAACCTCGCTGGATAGCATGAGCCAGGTCTACTCAGGCAGTGCTGACGCAGCGGTGGTCGCCCTGCCCACATCGCGCTACTACATCGTCCGCCTGTTCCAGAATCGCCTGGCCGTTGCCGGCCTGATCCACAGCAGCCAGAAAACCGCCAGCTTTGCCGTACGTCGGGGCGATGCGGAGCTGCAATCGATCCTCGACAAGGTTTTGCTCAGCCTCCCCGCCGACGATCTCAATGCCATGGCCAATCACTGGCGCTCACCGCCAGGCATGAGCAGCGAAACCTGGCGCGACTACAGCATCGTAATCGCGGAAATCATTACCGGAGCGGCATTACTGCTCCTGCTGTCCTTGATCTGGGGCTTCTATCTGCAGCGCCGCATAAAGGCCGAGAAGACACTCAATGATCAACTGCGCTTCATCGAAACGCTGACCGAAAACATGCCCCCGGTGCTCTACATACGAGACCTGGAGGGCAATATGCTGTCCTGTAATCGCAGCTATTTGCGTAGTGTCGGGCTGAGCGCCGAGCAGGTCCTGAACAAGACCGTGCAGCAACTGCCCAGCGAGCACTTCTCTGCGGAACCCGATCTGCACCAGAGCTATCTGCAAGCGATCAATGATGGGCAGACGGTCACGTCCATCTATGCCATACAACTGCAGGGCAAGGAGGTCTGGATAGAACACTGGATCCAGCCCTTCCAGGACGCCAATGGCGTTACCAAAGGCGTGATCTGTGGCTGGCTGGACATTACCAAGCACCGATACCTGGTCCAGGAGCTCAAGGAAGCGAAAAACCTTGCAGATGAGGCCAGCCGGGCCAAGACGACGTTCCTGGCGACCATGAGCCATGAAATACGCACCCCAATGAATGCAGTCATCAGCATCCTGGAGCTGGAACTCAAGCGTGCCAACAACGACAGGATCGAACGCTCCAGTATCGATATCGCCTATAACTCGGCCAAAAGCCTGCTGGAACTGATCGGCGATATCCTCGATATTGCCCGCATCGAATCCGGACGCCTGAGCCTCTCGCCCAAGCGTTCCAATTTGCGCGAGCTGGTGGAGTCGGTCGCCAGGGTATTCGAGGGGTTGGCACGGCAGAAAGGCCTGAGCCTGATCCTCGAGATCGACTCCAGCATCAACGGCGATGTCCTGGTAGATGGGATGCGCTTCAAACAGATCCTTTCCAACCTGGTGAGCAACGCTATCAAGTTCACCGAGGCTGGCTTCATCAAGGTGACCATAACGGCGGACTTGCTGGAAAACGCCTTGCTGCGGATCAACCTCTGCGTCGAAGACTCAGGGATCGGAATATCCCCGGCCAGCCAACAACGCCTGTTCCGGCCGTTCTCGCAGGTGGAGCGCAACGTACCGAACGCAGCAGGTACGGGCCTGGGCCTGGTGATTTGTCGCTCCCTGTGCGAAATGATGGGGGGCCAGATTTCCCTGAACAGTTCGTTGGGCCATGGCACTCGGGTGAATGTGGAGTTGCGCCTGCAGGCCCTGGAACGGGTCGCCACCAGCGAACGCCCCGCCTTGCCCAAGGCTCGCCAGATGCGCCGCCTGCAAGTTCTCGTGGTGGACGATCACTCAGTGAACCGCCAGGTTCTGCAACAACAGCTGTGCTTCCTCGGACATGATGTAGTCGAGGCAGAGAACGGCCTGGATGCCTTGAATATCTGGCGCGAGCACGCTTTCGACATCATCATCACCGACTATCACATGCCCATCATGAATGGCGCTGAATTGGCCCGGGCTATCCGTCAGGATGAACGTGACAATGCTTGCGAGCCCGTGACCATCGTTGGCTTGACTGCAGACGCGCAACCTGAAGAGACAGACCGTTGTGTCCAGGCCGGAATGAATGATTGCCTGGTCAAGCCCATCAGCCTCGACGAACTGGAGGAGCGCCTGCTGACGTTGGGCGAGGTCGATGAGAGTGAACAGGGGCCGACCTCCGCGCCTCCACAAGACCTTACTCAACCACCCCGGGTATTCGACCTCGAGTCCCTGCATACCCTGGTGGGAGGCGAAGCGGCAATGCTGCATCAACTCTTGAACGAGCTGCTGAGCAGCAATCGTAAAGACCTACAGGCACTGACAACGTGCTTGCGGGACCAGGCGATCACTGAACTGGCGGAACTGGCGCATCGTATTAAAGGCGCAGCGCGAGTGGTAAAAGGTGCACAGCTGGTAGAAAGCTGTCGTCAACTGGAGGATGCCTGCCTCAGCCCCGACCTATCCTTGGCGGTAATCACCGAACGTGTCGAACAGGTGAAGCAGGCGATCATGACTCTAGAACTGGGCTTGCTTGGAGAATACAAGAGCCGGGAAGAATCACTAGAGCGCTGAAAGGGCAGCGGCTACTGGTCTTTAAGCGTTGTTCGCTTCAGCCGAGCAACGCTCAATATATCCTTGGAACCTTACGAGCAGACAAACGAAAAAGGGCACCTCTAGAGGTGCCCTTTTCGTGAATATGGTCGGGGTAAGGGGATTCGAACTCCTGACATCCTGCTCCCAAAGCAGGCGCGCTACCGGACTGCGCTATACCCCGGTAAAAAAAAGGCACCTTCAAGAGGCGCCTTCTTCGAACAGTGCTTTTGGCTCCTGCTCTTAAGATTCGATTCCAGCGAACTGGTTTCAAAAATGGTGGGTCGTGCAGGATTCGAACCTGCGACCAATTGGTTAAAAGCCAACTGCTCTACCAACTGAGCTAACGACCCAAATATGGTCGGGGTAAGGGGATTCGAACTCCTGACATCCTGCTCCCAAAGCAGGCGCGCTACCGGACTGCGCTATACCCCGGTTTGAAGTTGGCTCCGTGACCAGGACTCGAACCTGGGACCCAATGATTAACAGTCATTTGCTCTACCGACTGAGCTATCACGGAACTAAGCACTTCAAGCTACAACGTGTTGCTTCATCCTCTTCGACTTTCTTCGTATCGCTACGTTCATGTCTCTGAGGCGCGCCATTTTACAATCTTTAAAACCCCTGTCAACCCCCTAAATTGCTTTTAAGACAATGATTTGCGAGTTCATTGCCGGTTTCTTCTTCAGCAGAAAAAACCTGAGGGGTGACTGACTGCGGGGCGCACTTTACAAGCCTTTTCCTTATAGTTCAACGCCCTAGTGAAAAAAAAGCCTCGCAATGCGAGGCTTTTTATCTACAGGCGATCTGATGATCAGTTGAAGACGATTTCGTCCTCCTGCACCGAGGCCGTAATCGTTCCCCCAGGCAAGAAGCCCCCGGAGAGGATCAACTGCGCCAACGGGTTCTCGATCCAACGCTGGATCGCCCGTTTCAGCGGCCGGGCACCATACACGGGGTCGTAACCAACCGCGATCAGCTTGTCCAAGGCCTCGTCGCTCAGCACCAGACTCAACTCACGCTCCGCCAGACGGCTACGCAGGCGGCCCAGTTGGATCTGGGTGATACCGGCGATCTGGTCCCGTGCCAAAGGTTCGAAAATCACCACTTCGTCCACCCGATTGATGAACTCCGGACGGAAGTGCGTAGAGACCGCGTCCATCACGGCTGCGCGTTGTGCCTCACGATCCCCCACCAGTTCCTGGATCTGGGCAGAGCCCAGGTTGGAGGTCATGACGATCACCGTATTACGGAAATCGACCGTGCGTCCGTGGCTATCCGTCAGCCGGCCATCTTCCAGAACCTGCAGCAGGATGTTGAACACATCCGGATGCGCCTTCTCCACCTCATCCAGCAGGATCACCGAATACGGCTTACGACGCACAGCTTCGGTCAGATAGCCACCCTCCTCGTAACCGACATAGCCCGGAGGTGCACCAATCAAGCGCGCAACGGAGTGTTTCTCCATGAACTCGGACATATCGATCCGCACCATGGCCTCTTCAGTATCGAAAAGAAACTCCGCCAGAGCCTTGCACAACTCCGTCTTACCGACCCCGGTCGGGCCAAGGAACATGAACGAGCCGCTTGGCCGGTTCGGGTCGGACAATCCTGCACGAGAGCGCCGTACTGCGTTGGCTACCGCCACGACAGCCTCGTTCTGGCCGATGACCCGCTGGTGCAACAGGCTTTCCATCTTGAGCAGCTTGTCACGCTCGCCTTCGAGCATTTTCGATACCGGAATGCCTGTCCACTTGGACACCACTTCGGCGATTTCTTCCTCGGTGACCTTGCTGCGCAGTAGTTGGTTTTCGCTGTGGCCATGCTGGTCGACCATCTGCAGGCTGCGCTCCAGATCCGGGATCACCCCGTACTGCAACTCGGCCATGCGGTTCAGATCGCCCTTGCGACGAGCGGCTTCCAGCTCCTGACGCGATTGCTCGATCTTCTGCTGAATCTGGGCAGAGCCTTGTACTTCAGCTTTCTCTGAAGTCCAGACCTCTTCAAGATCGGCATATTCACGCTCCAGGCGAATGATTTCTTCCTGCAGCTTCTCCAACCGCTTGATCGCGGCCTCATCGTCTTCCTTCTTGAGGGCCTGGGATTCGACCTTCAGTTGAATCAAGCGTCGCTCCAAGCGGTCCAGCACCTCCGGCTTGGAATCGATCTCCATGCGAATACGGCTGGCCGCCTCATCGATCAGGTCGATGGCCTTGTCCGGCAACTGCCGATCGGTAATGTAACGATGGCTGAGCTTGGCAGCCGCGATGATCGCACCGTCGGTGATGGCCACCTTGTGATGCACTTCATAACGCTCTTTCAAGCCACGGAGGATCGCGATGGTGTCTTCCTCGCTAGGCTCGTCCACCAGCACTTTCTGGAAGCGCCGCTCAAGAGCCGCATCCTTCTCTATATATTGACGGTACTCGTTGAGAGTAGTGGCACCGACGCAGTGCAACTCCCCCCGGGCCAGGGCAGGCTTGAGCATATTGCCTGCATCCATCGAGCCCTCGCCCTTGCCAGCACCGACCATGGTGTGCAGTTCGTCGATGAACAGGATGACCTGCCCCTCCTGCTTCGACAGTTCGTTAAGCAATGCCTTGAGGCGCTCCTCGAACTCACCGCGATATTTGGCACCAGCAATCAACGCCCCCATATCCAGGGACAGCAGACGCTTGCCTTTCAGGCCATCCGGCACTTCACCGTTGATGATCCGTTGGGCCAGCCCCTCGGCAATGGCCGTTTTACCCACGCCTGGCTCGCCGATCAGCACCGGATTGTTCTTGGTCCGGCGCTGCAGCACCTGGATCGTACGGCGAATTTCATCGTCACGACCGATCACAGGATCGAGCTTGCCGTCTTCGGCACGCTTGGTCAGGTCGACGGTGTACTTGTCCAGCGCCTGGCGCGACTCTTCGACGTTGGCGTCATTCACCGCCTCGCCACCGCGCAGGTTGTTGATGGCATTCTCCAGGGCTTTCTTGCTCACGCCCTGGCCCAGCAGCAACTTGCCAAGCTTGCTGTTCTCATCCATGGCCGCCAGCAGCACCAACTCGCTGGAAATGAACTGATCGCCTTTCTGCTGGGCCAGGCGATCGGCCTGGTTGAGCAAGCGCGCCAGGTCCTGGGACATGTTCACGTCGCCAGTGGGGTTCTGGATCTTCGGCAGTTGGTCGAGCTCTTTGCTCAGTTCCTTGCGCAGGCTGTTGACGTCGAAGCCCACCTGCATCAACAAAGGCTTGATGGAACCGCCCTGTTGTTCAAGCAGAGCCTGCATCAGGTGCGCCGGCTCGATGGCTGGGTGGTCGAGGCCAACCGCCAGGGATTGAGAATCGGATAAGGCCAGCTGTAGCTTGCTGGTTAATCGGTCTATACGCATTAGTCACCTTCCTTTTGAGCAGGCCGGAGCGATGGACACACCTAAATAGAGAAACCTGCCAGATGATTCTCTAGATGCGGTCGATTCTGGGAGATTCAAGCGCCAGTTGCTTGACGCAAGTCAGATTAGTCTAGCGCTCGAGCCAGACGAGGGAAGCAAAACGCCCGGTACGCGAACTGCGCCGATAGGAGAAGAAGCGCGGGTCGCTGACGGTGCAATAACCACCGCCATAAACAGCCGTGACGCCACGGGCCGCCAGGCGCAGGCGGGCCAGTTGGTAGATATCGGCCATGAAGCGCCCGGCATTGATGCTCGGCACGAAGGCCTGCTCGGCCTCGGCCAGCTGGGCGACGAACACTTCACGCACTTCGGCGCCCACTTCAAAACGCTGCGGACCGATGGCCGGCCCCAACCATACCAGGACCTCAGAAGCTGGCACGTCCAAATGATCGAGCGTGGCTTCCAGCACCCCGGCAGCCAGCCCACGCCAGCCGGCATGAGCGGCCCCGACCCGGGTTCCGGCGCGATTGCAGAAAAGCGCCGGCAGGCAGTCGGCGGTCATCACCGTACAGGCAATACCTGGGGTCGCGGACCAGCTGGCATCGGCGGTTGCAACCACGGCCGGATCGGCGTGGGCCACCGCGACACCGTGCACCTGCTGCAGCCAGGCCGGGGCCATGGCGAAGCGTTCAGTGAGGCGACGACGGTTTTCGGCTACCGCTTCAGGATGATCGTCAACGTGATCACCCAGATTGAGACTGTCGAACGGCGCCAGGCTGACGCCGCCCTCACGGGTGGTAACACAGGCTTTGACTCCAGCCGGCGCTGGCCAGTCGGGAATCAGCCAGTCATTCATCCGATGAACGCCTCGCGGTCTTGCTTGAGCAGCGACAGCAGCCAGACGAAGTCTTCCGGCAACGGCGACTCCCAGCTCATGCGCTTACCGGTGGTCGGGTGGTCCAGTTCCAGGAAACGTGCATGCAGCGCCTGGCGCGGGAAGTTCTTCAATGACTCGACCATGGTCGGGCTGGCTGCCGGAGGAATGCGGAAGCGGCCGCCATATGCCGGGTCCCCCACCAACGGGAAGTTGATATGGGACATATGCACCCGGATCTGGTGGGTACGACCGGTTTCCAGCTTGACCCGCACATGAGTGTGGGAACGGAAACGCTCCAGCACTCGGTAGTGACTGACGGCAGGCTTGCCGCCTTCCATCACCGCCATGCGTTGACGTTGCTGGCCATGGCGCCCGATCGGGGCATTGATCTTGCCACCGGCGGTCACGACACCGATCACGATGCACTCATAGATGCGGCTGACGGTACGGCTCTGCAGTTGGGCGACCAACTGCGTCTGGGCCTGAATGGTCTTGGCCACGACCATCAGCCCGGTGGTGTCCTTGTCCAGGCGATGGACAATACCGGCCCGTGGCACATTGATGATGTCGGGGATGTGATGCAGCAGGGCATTGAGCAAGGTGCCATCAGCATGGCCAGCAGCCGGGTGCACCACCAGGCCGGCAGGTTTGTTGATCACCAGGATGTCGTCGTCTTCATAGACGATGTCCAGCTCGATGTCCTGAGCGACCCATTCACCCTGGGCTTCCTGCTCGGCAGTCAACTCAAGGACGGCACCGCCGTGCACGATATCCCGCGGGCGAAGTACCGCCCCATCCACGGTCAGTCGACCGTCTTTGATCCAGGCGGAAAGGCGCGAACGCGAATGTTCGGCGAATAGTTGGGCGGCGACTTGATCGAGGCGTTGACCGCCCAGTTCGGACGGCACCTCTGCGCGAAGTTCAATTTTATCGGACATGCTCGGACTGGGGGTCGGCACAGCCTTTGGTTTCGGCTGCGCGCTTGTGGTTAAATACGGCGTCTTTTGCCCCGAGGCTTTCAACGGGGCGCTCATCATAACAGGACGGCCCCGCCCAAGACAGCGGCCGTCATAGGGACGCAAGCCGCTATGCAAGTGAAACACCTGCTGCTGATCGCCATCCTCGCACTGACTGCTGCTTGCTCATCGAAGGAAGTCGTTGACGAAAACCTGAGCGAAGTCGAACTGTACCAGCAGGCGCAGACCGACCTGGACAACCATAGCTACACCAGTGCCACCTCCAAGCTCAAGGCCCTGGAGTCGCGCTATCCCTTCGGTCGCTATGCCGATCAGGCACAGCTCGAGCTGATCTACGCCAACTACAAGAATGCCGAGCCAGAAGCCGCCAAGTCGGCTGCCGAGCGCTTCATTCGCCTGCATCCCCAACATCCGAACGTGGATTACGCCTACTACCTCAAGGGCCTGACTTCGTTCGACCAGGACGTGGGCCTGCTGGCGCGCTTCCTGCCGTTGGACATGACCAAGCGCGACCCGGGTGCCGCTCGCGACTCCTACAACGAGTTCGCCCAACTCACCAGCCGCTTTCCCAATAGCCGCTACGCACCGGATGCCAAGCAGCGCATGATCTACCTGCGCAACCTGCTGGCCTCCTATGAAATCCACGTAGCCGACTACTACCTGACCCGCCAGGCGTACGTTGCCGCAGCCAACCGTGGCCGCTACGTCGTCGAGAACTTCCAGGAGACCCCTTCGGTAGGCGATGGCCTGGCGGTCATGACCGAGGCCTATCAGCGCCTGCACCTGGATGAACTGGCAGCCACCAGCCTGGAAACCCTGAAGCTCAACTACCCGAACCACCCAAGCCTGGTGGATGGCCAGTTCGTACCGCGGGTAGCCGAAGCTGACAACCGCTCCTGGCTGAGCAAGGCCACCCTGGGCCTGATCGAGTCCCGCCCACCGCTGCCACCGGGAGAAACCCGCGCCAACCAGGACATCATGAAGCAGTACCAGGATGCCAAGGACGCGATTCCCGCAGAACTCAAGTCCAAGAATGGCAATAGCGATGCTATCGAGGAAGAAAACCACGAAGCCGAAGGCAACAACAGCGACCGCTCCTGGTTCAGCTACATGACCTTAGGCGTGTTCGACTGATTGCTGACACTGGCGCAGTCCAAATAAAGGGAGACTTGAAGTCTCCCTTTTTCATGTCCCGAGTTTCATAGGCCTGTGCGCCCGGCAAGCGCTTGGCTAAACTGCCGTATCTTCCCCTACTAAGCTGGTCACCATGGTTCGTCTACTGTTCTGGATAGCTCTGATTGCTGCTGCGGTATGGTTCTGGCGCAAATTCAAGCGGCCCGATTCGGCCCCTCGTGCATCAAGTGAACCCACTACCACGCCCATGGTGCGTTGCGCCCATTGCGGCGTACACCTGCCACAGGATCGGGCGTTGAGCCTGTCGCAACAGTGGTACTGCAGCCAGGCACACCTGGAACAGGGGCCAGGCAGCCAAGACCGCTGACTCTACCGGCCCTGCCCTACCGGTGCAGGGCCATCGCCCTCCCACGCCAGAACAATTGGCGACAAAAAACTCTCCCCCCCCAGCCCCTTCGACGGCAGGCTTCAGCGCCCGGGCTTACAACGCCTCCGGACGGTTACAGGCCTCGCCCAACGTATCCCGATCTCCCCGCTCCTGCCCCACGGGGCCTAGACTTCAACTCTCGGGCTACCGGCATCGTCGCCTCCCGCTTCTTTTCATGGATGAAATCGCAACTGTCATGAACTCACGGCAAACGGTGCTGGTGGCCGATGCAGCCAGGGCTCCCTCCCACTCAGACCTGTTGACAGGAGAGTCATCGGCCCTAGCCGGCTTGAACCGCCAGATCGCCAAGCTGGCCTTCAGCTTGGCAGCGGTCTACATCAATGGAGAGTCCGGTAGCGGCAAAGAGCGGGTAGCCCGCCTGATCCACCAACTGGGCCCCAGGGCCCGACAACCGTTCATTGCCCTGAACTGCGGCGCCATTCCTGCCGACCTGGTGGAGAGCGAGCTTTTTGGGCACTGTAAAGGCAGCTTCAGCGGCGCCTTGGCCGACTATCCCGGTTTATTCCAGGCGGCCAACGGTGGCACCTTGTTCCTCGACGAGATCGCTGAGCTTCCTCTAGCCATGCAGGTAAAACTGTTACGGGCCCTACAGGAAAAGTCCGTGCGCCCTGTTGGCAGCCATACGGAACGAGCGGTCGACGTGCGGATTCTATGTGCCACCCATCAGGACCTGAAGGTCCTGGTAGAACGTGGCCAGTTTCGCCAGGATCTCTACTACCGCCTGAACGTCATCCAGCTACAGGTCCCGGCCTTGCGCGAGCGCCGTGGCGATATTGCCCTACTGGCACGCCAGATCCTCCAGCGCCTGGCCGCCGGTAGCGGTCAACCGATACTCGAGCTGCATCCACAAGCGCTACAAGCTCTTGAACAATATGACTTTCCTGGCAACGTGCGCGAACTGGAGAACCTGCTGGAGCGGGCCCATACCCTTTGTGAAGGCCCACGAATAGAGCTGGCGGACTTGCACTTGCCCATCACCGAAAGCGTCAGAGGATCCTCCGAGCAACCTCTGGCGACCTACGACCTGGTGCAGCATCTGCTCCAGGTCGAACGCCATCTATTGCTCCAGGCCCTGGAGAAAACCCGCTGGAACCGCACCGCCGCCGCCCAGCGTCTGGGCCTGTCGTTCCGCTCGATGCGATACCGCATGAAGAAACTAGGATTGGAGTAGAGCCCGCTGACTAGATTCGACCTGCGGGGTCGTACGGCGCCGGATCGATGATCGGTGGATTGCCCAGCAACAAATCGCAGAACAGCTGGCAGGAAGCCGGGGCCAGGACCAAACCGTTGCGGTAGTGCCCGCAGTTGAGCCATAGCCCCTGGACCCCGGGCACCGGGCCGATGAAGGGAATCCCTTCGGGAGACCCTGGACGCAGTCCAGCCCAGTGCCCAACCACCTCGGCATCCACCAGGGCCGGGACCAACTCGACAGCCGAGCTCTTGAGGCTCTCCAGGGCCGAAGCCGTCGGAGTCTTGTCGAACCCCTCATGCTCCAGGGTGCTCCCCACGAGAATGTGCCCGTCACGCCGTGGAATGGCATAACGCCCCTTGGCCAGGACCATGCTGGACAGGAAGTCGGATGCGCATTTGTACAGGATCATCTGCCCCTTGACCGGCTCCACCGGCAGCTCCAGGCCGAGACCGGCCAGCAACTCACCGCTCCAGGCCCCGGCACACAGCACCACCTGGTCCGCCGTCACTTCACCCAGAGAGCTATGCACCCCCACCACACGTTGTTCGTCACGAATAAAACCCGTAACAGTGCAGTGCTCATCGATATGCACATTAGGCAGGGCTTGCAAGGCAGCCTTGAGGGACTTGACCAACCGTGGATTGCGCACATTGGCTACGTTGGCCATGTAGATCGCCTGCTGGTAGCCCTTGCCCAGCACCGGTACGGCATCATGTACCGCCGAGGTATCCACCCGGCTCAACGGACGACCTTCGTGCTGGGCCCACTCCAGGGCCTGGGCCTGATCCTCCAGGTCCAGCCAGTAGAGTCCGGTGGTATGCACTTCCGGATCGATACCAGTAGCGCCGAACAATTGCCGCGCCAACTGTGGATAAAAATCCTGGGACCAGTGGGCCAGGGCGGTGACTGCCGGGCTGTAGCGCCAGGGATAGAGCGGCGAAACGATTCCACCACCGGCCCAGGACGACTCTCGCCCCAGGTCCGAGCGCTCCAGAAGCCTCACCTGCTGACCCTCGGAAGCCAGATTGAAGGCAGTGAGCAAGCCAATGACTCCTCCCCCCACCACCAGCACTTGCTGCTTAGCCATAGTTCGATCCAATCATGAGAAAGACAACAAAGATCCCAGATCTCTGGAGGGTTGCTCAGCGTCCCCAGCAATCCTTCGTGGTCAGGCCTTCAGCCTGATTGCTGAGGCCAATGGCACCGGCCTGGTCGATGGTGAAGCTGCCACATTTGTCTGCGGCCATCAGGCCATCGGCCTTGGGTTGCGCAACCAGCGAAAAAGTCGTGTCGGTCAAGGTTGCAGCAATGCTGTAGTAATCATTTCCCAGGCTAAGGTCTGGAGCATTGCTATAGACCCCGGACTTGGAGTGATAGCGTTCGAGCTGTTGCGCCTGCTCGCTCAGCAGCACAGCAATTTCACTGCGGTGCGGTTTCTTCATGTATTCGGTGATGCTGGGAAGGCTCAGGGTGAGCACCAGGCCAATGATCGCAATCACGATCATGACTTCGATCAGGGTAAGACCCTGGTTGGATCTGCGCATGGTCAAGAATCTCGCTTACTGAATTTGTCGCCACAGGATACGACGCCCATCCATCGGTAGGTTTCCTACCGCATTACCGACGCTCTCAGGGAATCTGCTACGGGTCTCATGGGTGTCCGGTTCCGGCTCGGCCTTGCTAAAAGCCCGGCCCGCTGGTCCACCCTCACCGGCATCGCTACTCCCCGTTGCCGCAGCGCCGAGCATCTTACCGCTGAACACGTCCACCTCGGTCAATTTCCCACGATCCACGTCCGGCACATGTGCATAAATGCTCTCCAGGACACTTCGCAAAGGCCCGGAAAATCCGACAGCGGTCACTCGAAACAGGAGCACTGGGCGGCTCACAAGAAGCTCGACTACCGGCTCCCGGGCTACCCCCAGGTTCTGCACGCGGTAGTAACCCTCTTTCGTCGCTATCCACTGCCCTCCACCCCCCATGATCTCTGGAGGCGCGCATTGCAGGAAGTTGCCACATGGCGCCAGGACATGACCGCCTCGCCGCACTGCGCCTTCCCCCTCCCTCAAGGCCGTTTCGGCAGACTGGAAGGCGCGATTGTACAGGGCCAGGCTGGCAGCCATCTTCTCCTGCAGCAGGGCATTGTGCATGGCTGAAAGGCCAATCATCGTCAGCAATGACAGGAATACCAGGCTGGTCAAAAGCGCCATGCCGCGCTCCTTGGCACTTGTACAGACAACGGCAGTCATCACGGCAGTCTGTTACGTAGGGCCGCCACCACCGTGAAACGCTGCGCACGGACAGCCGCGCCAGGAGCACCCAGCGTCAGGCTCAACCTGACGCTGCGTATACGCGCCGGATCCTGCGGATTACGACTGTAGTAAGACGCCAAGCGTGCAGTGGCCGAATGGGCCAGGCCAAAACTCACATCGAAGGCCTCGACATTATCCAGCAACACCACTTGCTGCTGGCCCAGTCCGCTGCCCAGTAGCAGTTGATGGCTCTTGAACCGGTAGAACAATCGACGCAGGGCAAATACCTGCTGCCCTTCAGCGCCTTTGTGTACTCCTGAATAGGCCACCGCACTCGTCCGACAATCAGTCACCAGGCTCCAGGTCGGTGCGCTGCCCACCTCCCCGATATCGACGGTCACCAGGCTCAATTTCTGCTCGGCACGGCTCCACTGGATCGGCGCCGACATATGCCGGGAGAACGAACCGCCGGTACTGGCATCCTCAATGGTTCGCAAGCAGCCGGAAAACCCCACCATGCGAATCTCTTGCAGCATCTTGCCCAGGACAAAACGCGCCTCCTCCTGCTGGTACGCCGACGCCCCCTGGCTCATGTAGGTGCTCTTGGCTGCAATGAACACCTGGACGGCCCCCAGTACCAGAACCAGGCTCAAGAGCAGCGCCAGCATCATCTCCACCAGACCAAATCCCGGGCTTGGATGACTCATTGGGCACCTCCCGCTTCTGCCGACAACTTGCTGCCCAGCAGTAGGCTGCGCTGGGTGCCCGAAGCCCCGGCGGCACGTGAGTCATCCCAGGAGATACGGACGCTATGGACGCCGCGTTCAAGATTGATGCTGCCCTTGGCACCCGGCCCGCCAAAGCTTGCAACGTTGCTGGCAAAGTCATTCAGGTCCTGGTCCCGAATATTGTCTCTATGCTCATCGCCGCGGCTAGCCACCGTGTAATCCGCTCCAGCATTGGCCCTGATCCGGTCGAGCATGTCATAGGCGATGAAGCTGGCCTGGGTGCTCATCCGGGCACTGTCGGTGTACTGCAAAGCCTTGAGTTGGACCAACGCCGCTCCCAACAAGCCCAAGGCCAGGATCGAGAGCGCCACCAACACCTCCACCAGGCTCGTGCCGGCCTGTGCATATCGTTGCCCCATTGCCCCTCCGCTCATCGACACAGCCACGACCAATATCGTCATTGCCTGAGGTTAGTCCCGGAGTCATCGCTGGAGCGGCATCTGGAACAACCGGCAATACAATGCAGCCAACTCGACAAGTGCGTCCCAGAGCAGGCGGTGCAAGAGCGGGTAGCGAACGATGAAACCCTTTGTAGGGATTCATGAGGGAGCTCAAGGCGCAGCGCGGCTATAACCAGCCATAAGTCCAGGCAGCTATGTGAAAACCTGCCTGTGGATTTCGCAGAGCCGCCACTTCCAGGGAGGAGAATACTGTGCACGAGAGAGGTTTCAGCTTGATCGAGCTACTGACCGCACTGGCGCTGCTGGTGTTACTGCTACCGCTTTCCAGCACCACGTTCAGTGAACTGCTGTCTTCGAACCGGCAACAGGATGCTGCACGAACCCTGGCCAGCGATCTGCGCAACGCCAGGGCCGCAGCGATTCAGCATCGCCACACGACACTGGTCCATGCCATGGGCGGAGGCTGGAGCCAAGGCTGGAGAGTCATCCTGGACATCAGCGGCAAAGGGGCAAAAGATCCGGAGAACCCACTGATCATGGAGCGCCGGGGCACAAGAGGAATCGCAATAGAGGGCAACCGCCCGGTGCAGGATTTCGTGCGCTTCAGCGCCATGGGCAGCCCACTGCTACCAACGGGAGCCTTTCAGGCTGGCACGTTGCATATCTGCCAGAGGGCCCGGGAAGGCAGCCTCTATCAGGTAGTGTTATCGCGCAGTGGCAGGATCAGCCTGCGCGATGAAATCATCGAACAGGCTTCATGCACATCCCCTGGCTGATCAGAGCAGAGAACGGACCCGCAGTTCTTTGGGCATGGAGAACGTGATGTTCTCTTCGCGACCGGCGAGCTCGTCGGCGCCCGTCGCCCCCCAAGCCTGGAGCTGCTGGATTACACCACGCACCAGGACCTCCGGAGCCGATGCCCCTGCGGTGATGCCAATGCGCTCGACACCCTCGAACCAGTTGCGCTGCAGATCCTCGGCACCATCGATGAGGTAGGCCGGAGTCGCCATGCGCTCGGCCAACTCGCGCAGGCGGTTGGAGTTGGAACTGTTGGGGCTACCCACCACCAACACGACGTCACACTCGTCGGCCAGCTGCTTGACCGCATCTTGCCGGTTCTGCGTGGCATAGCAGATATCATCCTTGCGCGGCCCGCCGATGGCTGGGAAACGCGCCCGCAAGGCATCGATCACGCGGCTGGTGTCGTCCATGGACAAGGTGGTCTGGGTCACGAAAGCCAGGCGATCGGGGTTCTGCACCTGCAGCTCGGCCACATCCTTCTCATCCTCCACCAGGTAGATGGCGCCACCGTTGCTGGAGTCGTACTGCCCCATGGTGCCCTCGACCTCAGGGTGGCCAGCGTGGCCGATAAGAATGCACTCTCGACCATCGCGACTGTAGCGCGCCACTTCGATATGCACCTTGGTCACCAACGGACAGGTGGCGTCGAACACCTTGAGGCCGCGGCCGGCAGCTTCGCTGCGCACGGCCTGGGATACGCCGTGGGCGCTGAAGATAACAATGACGTCATCCGGCACCTGATCCAGCTCTTCGACGAAGATCGCTCCACGATTGCGCAGGTCTTCGACGACAAATTTGTTGTGCACCACTTCATGCCGGACGTAGATCGGCGGCCCGAAGACTTCCAGGGCGCGATTGACGATTTCGATCGCCCGGTCCACGCCGGCGCAGAAGCCACGGGGATTGGCGAGTTTGATTTGCATGCTGTGCCTCGTGTCTTGCGCGCAAGAAGTTAGATCGTTGTAGACAGCGGATCGCCGGCAAGCCGGCTCCTTAAGAATAGGAGACGACCTGCCGGCGATGCTTTAAAGCGCTTTGACGTCGATAATCTCGACATCAAAGGTCAAGGTCTTGCCAGCCAGCGGGTGGTTGAAATCAACGGTGACCTGGGCTTCATCGAAGCTTTTGACCACGCCGGGCAACTCAGTGTTCGCCGCGTCGTTGAAGATCACCAGCAACCCCTCCGACAGCTCCATATCCTGGAACTGCGAACGTGGAATGACTTGTACGTTCTGCGGGTTGGGCTGGCCAAAGGCGCTTTCCGGCTCGATGGTCAGGTTACGCTTGTCGCCAGCCTTGAAGCCGAACAGCGCCGCCTCGAACCCCGGGAGCAGGTTGCCATCGCCCACCTTGAAGGTCGCAGGAGCCTTGTCGAAGGTGCTGTCCACCGTATCGCCGTTCTCCAGGCGCAATGCGAAGTGCAGAGTGACTTCGGTGTTCTGGCCGATGCGTTGCCCAGCCAATGCCTGTTCAGTCATGAACGGTTTCTCCGGTTTTCTTGCTCTTGAACATATCCAGGGCCAGCATCACGGCACCGACGGTAATAGCGCTGTCGGCGAAGTTGAATGCCGGGAAGTACCAGCGGTTCTGCCAGTGCACCAGGATGAAATCGATCACATGACCCAGGACGATGCGGTCATACAGGTTGCCCAGGGCACCACCCAGCACCAGGGCCAGGGCGATGGCCAGCCAGGTCTCACCCCGGCCCAGGCGCTTGAGCCAGACCACCAGCACCGCACTGACCACGATGGCGATCAGGGCGAACAGCCAGCGCTGCCAGCCCGAACCATCGGCCAGGAAGCTGAAGGCGGCACCGGTGTTGTAGGCCAGGGTCCAGCTGAAGTAGTCGGGAATCACCACGATCTGCTGGTACATGGTCAGCGAGTTTTCGAAGTGCAGCTTGCTGACCTGGTCAATGACCAGGACCAGCACGCTCAGCAACAGCCAGCCCAGACGACCGAAACGGCCTGCGGCATTAGGCATAGTGACGGACCTCGCCTTCACCGCTGATGTTATCTACGCAGCGACCGCAGATTTCCGGATGCTCAGGGTGGACACCGACATCTTCACGGCAGTGCCAGCAACGGGCGCACTTGGCGAAGCTCGACTTGACCACTTTCAACTTGAGACCGCTGACCTCAGTGGCCACTGCGTCCGCCGGCGCCTGCGCAAGAGGCGCGACACTGGCGGTGGAGGTGATCAGCACGAAGCGCAGTTCGTTGCTCAACTTGGCCAGGTCGGCCGACAGTGCGTCTTCGGCATACAGTGTCACTTCGGCCTGCAGGTTGCCGCCTACCGCTTTCGCAGCACGCTGGTTCTCCAGTTCCTTGTTGACCGCGACCTTGACCGCCATGATCCGCTCCCAGTAGGCACGGTCCAGTTCGAAGCCTTCCGGCAGCTCGCTCAGTCCTTCGTACCAGGTATTGAGCATCACCGACTCGTTGCGCTCGCCCGGCAGGTACTGCCACAGCTCGTCGGCGGTGAAAGCCAGGATCGGCGCGATCCAGCGCACCAGCGCCTCGCTGATGTGGAACAGCGCGGTCTGGCAGGAGCGACGGGCCTTGCTGTCGGCGCCGGTGGTGTATTGGCGGTCCTTGATGATGTCCAGGTAGAAACCGCCCAGCTCCTGCACGCAGAAGTTGTGCACCTTGGAGTAGACGTTCCAGAAGCGGTATTCGCCGTAGTGCAGCTCCAGCTCACGCTGCAGCAGCAAGGTACGGTCCACGGCCCAGCGGTCCAGGGCCAGCATGTCTTCGGCTGGCAGCAGGTCGGTGGCCGGATTGAAACCGCTCAGGTTGGAAAGCAGGAAACGCGCGGTGTTGCGGATCCGCCGGTAGGCGTCGGCACTACGCTGCAGGATCTGGTCGGATACTGCCATCTCGCCAGAGTAGTCGGTCGCCGAGACCCACAGGCGCATGATGTCGGCGCCCAGGGTGTTGTTGACCTTCTCCGGCTCGATGGTATTGCCCAGCGACTTGGACATCTTGCGCCCGCTTTCGTCCACGGTGAAACCATGGGTCAGCAGTTCGCGGTACGGCGCATGGCCGTCGATGGCGCAGCCGGTCAGCAAGGAGGAATGGAACCAACCGCGGTGCTGGTCGGAACCCTCCAGGTACAGGTCGGCGCGCGGACCTGTGGCGTGACCGATATCGTGGGAGCCGCGCAGCACGTGCCAGTGAGTGGTGCCGGAGTCGAACCAGACATCCAGGGTGTCGGCGATCTTGTCGTACTGGCCGGCTTCATCGCCGAGCAGCTCGGCGGCGTCCATCTTGAACCAGGCCTCGATGCCTTCCTTCTCGACGCGCTTGGCCACTTCTTCCATCAGCTCGACGGTGCGCGGGTGCAACTCGCCGCTTTCCTTGTGCAGGAAGAACGGAATCGGCACGCCCCAATTGCGCTGGCGGGAAATGCACCAGTCCGGACGGTTGGCGATCATCGAATGCAGGCGCGCCTGGCCCCAGGCCGGCACGAACTGGGTGTTCTCGATAGCCTGCAGGGCACGTTGGCGCAAGGTATCGCCAGCAACCGGCTGCTTGTCCATGCCGACGAACCATTGCGCAGTCGCGCGATAGATCAGCGGGGTCTTGTGACGCCAGCAATGCATGTAGCTGTGGCTGATGGTCTCGGTGTGCAGCAACGCACCGACTTCGCTCAGTTTGTCGACGATGGCCGGGTTGGCCTTCCAGATGAACTGGCCGCCGAAGAACTCCAGGGAAGGCGCATAGACGCCATTGCTCTGGACCGGGTTGAGGATGTCGTCGTTGACCATGCCGTAGCGCTTGCAGGTCACGAAGTCGTCTTCACCGTAGGCCGGCGCGGAGTGGACCACGCCGGTACCGGCGCCCAGCTCTACGTAGTCGGCCAGGTATACCGGCGACAGGCGGTCGTAGAACGGATGACGGAAATTGATCAGCTCCAGGGCCGAACCCGGGGCAGTCGCGATCACCGAACCTTCCAGGCCGTAACGGGCCAGGCAGGACTCCACCAGCTCCTCGGCCAGGACCAACAGGCGCTCACCGGTATCCACCAGGGCGTAGTTGAACTCCGGGTGGATGTTCAGAGCCTGGTTGGCCGGGATGGTCCACGGGGTGGTGGTCCAGATCACGATGGCCGCGGGCTTGGCCAGCTTGGCCAGGCCGAAGGCAGCGGCCAGTTTGTCCTCGTCGGCGACCGGGAAGGCCACGTCGATGGTGGCGGACTTCTTGTCCTGGTACTCGACTTCCGCCTCGGCCAGGGCCGAACCGCAATCGAAGCACCAGTTCACCGGCTTGAGGCCCTTGAACACGAAGCCACCCTTGACCATCTGGGCCAGGGCACGGATTTCACCGGCCTCGTTGGCAAAGTTCATGGTCTTGTAGGGGTTGTCCCAGTCGCCCAGCACGCCCAGGCGGATGAACTCGACCTTCTGGCCCTCGATCTGCTCGGAGGCGTAGGCGCGGCACAACTCGCGGGTCTGGTCCGAGGACAGGTTCTTGCCGTGGGTCACCTCGACCTTGTGCTCGATCGGCAGGCCATGGCAATCCCAGCCCGGCACGTACGGAGCGTCGAAGCCCGACAGGGTCTTGGAACGGATGATCATGTCCTTGAGGATCTTGTTCAGCGCATGACCGATGTGGATCTTGCCATTGGCGTAGGGAGGACCATCGTGCAGAACGAACTTTGGACGGTCCTTGCCAATCTCGCGCAACTTTCCGTACAGGCCAATGCTGTCCCAACGCTGCAGAATCTGTGGTTCGCGCTGAGGCAGGCCGGCCTTCATTGGGAAGGCGGTGTCCGGAAGGTTTAACGTGGCTTTATAGTCGGTCATTTAAGGCTCTTCATTAGCGATTGGCGCTATGGATACGTGCCACTTGGGCACGGGCGGCGGCAACATCCGCATTGATCGCCGTCTTCAACGCCTCCAGGGAGGCGAAACGCTGCTCTTCACGCAGCTTATGGTGGAAAACCACCGTCAAACGCCGGTCATACAGATCGCCGGCAAAATCTAAAAGATGAACTTCCAGGTGGGCCTTGCCATCACCTGCGACCGTGGGGCGGACGCCGATATTGGCAACTCCCGGCCAGGCCTTGCCATCGATGTCGACACTGACCAGGTAGACCCCGGAGAGCGGTACACGACGACGCTTCAATTGCACGTTGGCCGTGGGCGTACCCAACTGGCGCGCCAGTTTCTGGCCATGCAGGACCCGACCGGCAATCCGGTACGGGCGACCGAGCAAGCGTTCGGCCAGCTCGAAATCAGCGGCAGCCAGTGCATTGCGGACCTGGGTACTGCTGATACGCAAGCCATCGAGTTCAACAGTCTGGGCCGCCTCGACGGTAAACCCGTGGGTCACGCCCGCCTGCTGCAGGAACTCGAAGTCGCCCGCCCGATCACAACCAAAACGGAAGTCGTCGCCGACCTCCAGGTGCTGTACCCCCAGGCCATCCACCAGGATCCGCTCGACGAACTCGCTGGCACTGAGCTTGCTCAGGCGCTGGTTGAACGCCAGGCACAGGACCCGGTCGACCCCTGCCTGAGCCAGCAACTGCAACTTGTCGCGCAAGCGTGCCAGGCGTGCAGGTGCAGACTCGGGAGCGAAGAACTCTCGCGGCTGTGGCTCGAAAATGACCACACAGCTGGGCACGCCCAGTTCAAGCGCACGCTCACGCAGTCGACCCAGGATAGCCTGGTGACCAAGGTGAACACCGTCGAAGTTGCCAATAGTGGCGACGCAGCCCCGATGCTGGGGGCGCAGATTGTGAAGGCCTCGAACCAGCTGCATAACGCGCTTCTTGCTCATAAAGTGGCCGATTATAACCACACCGGGCGGCTGACGACAGGCAGCACCACACCCCAAAGTGATCGAACCGACAAAACCTGTGTCAACCCCGCCCCAACAACTAAACCGTCGTCAGTTCAGAGCCTTGCGATTGAAGTCCCGCAGGCGAAAGCCCAGTAACGCCAACATACCGAAATAAGCCACTACACCGGCTGCCACCAAGGCTCCCAGGCGCAGAAAGCGCTCGAGCATATGCCCCTGATCCCAGGCCGGCATGAAATACATCGCCCCCAGCAACACGCCCGACATCACCGCTACCGCGACGATCAGCTTCAGGGTGAAGACGCCCCACCCCGGCTGAGGCAGGAACATCTGCTGCTTGCGCAACTGGTAGAACAGCAGGCCCGCATTGATACAGGCACCGCCGCTGATGGCCAAGGCCAGGCCCGCATGCTTGAAGGGACCGATCAGCATGAGGTTGAGCAACTGAGTGACAACCAGGGTAAAAATGGCGATTTTCACCGGCGTGCGGATGTTCTGCTGGGCATAGAAACCCGGCGCCAACACCTTGATCACGATGATTCCCAACAAACCGACGGCATAAGCCACCAGAGCGCGCTGAGTCATGGCGGCATCGAAGGCACTGAACTCACCGTACTGGAACAGGGACACCGTCAAGGGCTCTGCCAGGATTCCCAGCGCCAGGGAGCAAGGTAGCACCAGGATGAAACACAGGCGCAACCCCCAGTCGAGGATCCGTGAATATTCGTGACGATCCTTATTGGCGTAGGTCTTGGCGAGCGTTGGCAGCAGGATGGTCCCGAGCGCCACGCCCAACACACCCGAAGGCAACTCCATGAGGCGATCGGCGTAATACATCCACGACACCGAGCCGGCCACCAGGAACGAAGCGAAGATGGTGTTGATGATCAACGAAATCTGGCTCACCGACACCCCGAGGATCGCTGGCAGCATCTGCTTCAGCACCCGCCACACCCCAGTATCACGCAGACTCAGGCGCGGCAGCACGAGCATGCCGATCTTCTTCAGATGCGGCAGCTGGTAGAGCAACTGCGCCAGCCCCCCAGCCAGCACCGCCCACCCCAGAGCCATCACGGGGGGATCGAAGTACGGCGTGAGGAACACCGCGAAGATGATCATGCTGACATTGAGCAGGGTCGGTACGAAGGCCGGCACCGAGAAGCGATTCCAAGTATTGAGGATCGCCCCGGCCAGGGATGAGAGGGAGATCAGCAATATATAAGGAAAGGTCACCCGCAACAGGTCGGAGGTCAGGGCGAACTTTTCCGGGGAATCGACGAAACCCGGCGCCGTGGCCCAGATGACCCAGGGCGCTGCGATCATTCCCAGGGCCGTGACCACTGCCAGCACCAGGGTCAACAAGCCGGACACGTAAGCGATGAAAGTACGCGTCGCCTCTTCGCCTTGCTGGCTCTTGTACTCCGCGAGGATCGGTACGAAGGCCTGGGAAAACGCTCCCTCGGCAAAGATCCGCCGCAACAGGTTGGGCAACTTGAAGGCAATGAAGAAGGCATCCGTGGCCATCCCGGCACCGAAGGTACGCGCGATGATGGTGTCACGCACAAACCCCAGCACTCGGGAAAGCATCGTGATAGAGCTGACGGCGGCCAACGACTTGAGCAGGTTCATGAAAAGCTTTGTGCCTTAGTAGATAAACAGCAGGCGAAAGGATGCCCACTTGTGCGATACTCCGCGCCGCAACAGCACAGAGCCAAAGCTCGCGAGTTTACAGGTCAAGCGCCGGAAATAAATATCCCGCCTCTTCAGATCGACCACTCAGCGGAACGCATCAGCTGCCCTTGACAACACACCAACTCATCGGCATGATTCGCGGCCTATTTTGTTTGCTATTTCCCAAAAAGTCTTTCGAGGAGCTCGACGGTGGCCAACTCACCTTCCGCCAAAAAACGTGCAAAACAGGCTGAGAAGCGTCGCAGCCACAACGCCAGCCTGCGTTCCATGGTTCGTACCTACATCAAGAATGTAGTTAAAGCCATCGACGCAAAAGACGCCGAAAAAGCGCAAGCTGCTTACGTTCTGGCCGTGCCAGTTATCGACCGCATGGCCGATAAAGGCATCATCCACAAGAACAAAGCTGCTCGCCATAAAGGCCGCCTGAATGGCCACATCAAGGCTCTGAAGCTCGCTGCTGCAGCCTAAGCGATACGCTTGTTGAAAAACCGACCCAAGGGTCGGTTTTTTATTGCCTGTAATTCAACCCGCCCGACTAGCCAGCCCAACACCCACAGGGCCGACTCGCCAGCGATCAGATCACTGATGCGACCAAGGCAGGATCGGAATCGCCGTCACCGCATTCTGCGGACTACCCTCGATCAACCGATCGCTATAGACCAGGTACACCAGGGTATTGCGCTTCTTGTCGAGGAAGCGCACCACCTGCATGGTCTTGAACACCAACGACGTGCGCTCCTTGAATACCTCCTCGCCATCCTTCAGGTCACCCTTGAAGGCAATCGGCCCCACCTGGCGACAGGCAATGGAGGCCTCGGCTCGATCCTCGGCCAAACCCAGGCCACCCTTGAGACCACCCGTCTTGGCCCGCGACAGATAGCAGGTCACGCCATCAACCTTGGGATCATCGAACGCCTCGACGACGATCCGATCATTCGGCCCGACGAACTTGAAGACCGTGGACACCTGGCCAATCTCCTCGGCCGACGCCATGAGCGGCATCGCCAAGAACAAACCCAACAATCCCTTTGCCATGCGCATTCGATTTTTCCTTATGCCACTCAAACCAGAATCAGATTGTCGCGATGAACCAGCTCCGGCTCGGCCATGTAGCCCAGCACACCGACAATCGCATCGGAAGGCTGGCCAATGATCTTCTGCGCCTCTTGCGCACTGTAGTTAGCCAACCCACGAGCGATCTCGCGCCCATCAGGCGCCACGCAGACCACCATCTCACCACGCCGGAAGCCACCCTGGACCTGCTTGACACCAACCGGCAGCAAACTCTTGCGGCCCTGGGCCAACGCAGACACTGCCCCCTCATCGAGCACCAGGGTACCGCGAGTCTGCAGATGCCCAGCCAACCACTGCTTGCGCGCAGCCAGCATGCCGCGCTCCGGCGACAGCAAGGTGCCGATCCGCTCGCCCGCCTTCAACCGATCCAGGACCCGCTCCAGCCGCCCACCCACAATGATCGTGTGCGCCCCGGAACGCGCCGCCAACCGCGCAGCGCGCAGCTTGGTCTGCATACCGCCACGCCCCAGAGCACCGCCAGTACCGCCAGCCACCGCATCCAGGGCTGGATCATCGGCTCGCGCCTCATAGATCAGCTGGGCGTCTGGATTACTGCGCGGGTCAGCATCGAACATGCCATCGCGATCAGTCAGGATCACCAGCAAATCCGCCTCCACCAGGTTGGCCACCAGTGCCGCCAGGGTATCGTTATCACCAAAACGGATCTCATCGGTGACCACGGTATCGTTCTCGTTGATCACCGGGATCACCTTGAGCTCGACCAATGCGCGCAAGGTGCTGCGCGCATTGAGGTAACGCTTGCGATCCGACAAGTCGTCATGGGTCAGGAGGATCTGCGCGGTATGCCGACCATGCTCGGCGAAGCTCGATTCCCAAGCCTGCACCAGCCCCATCTGGCCAATGGCCGCGGCAGCCTGCAACTCATGCATCGCACTCGGTCGTGCGGTCCAGCCCAGGCGACTCATGCCAGCAGCGACAGCGCCGGAAGAGACCAGCACCAGCTCGACACCAGCCTCATGCAAGGCCACCATCTGCTCAACCCACACACCCATCGCTGCGCGATCCAGCCCCTTGCCGTCCGCCGTCAGCAGCGCACTGCCGATCTTCACGACCCAGCGCTGTGCACCCGTCACCTTGCTCCGCATCTCATTCAACCTTTGCCAGCGAGCGACGCGACCGAGCGCCACTCATGGGGTTATTCGTATGTACGCCGCGCAGACACCAAAACGCCGCTCAGATGAGCGGCGCATTGAAAGCTGGCCCGGCAGCGATGATAACACCGCGCCAAGCCAGATAAACCGTCTTCGCGGGCAAGCCCGCCAACGATGAATCAGTCGCGGACGTAGATGATTTCCGGGCCATCCTCGTCATCCACATCCTCCTCATCCCAGTCATCGTCGCCGATATCATGGACGCTCTTCACGCCAGTGCGGCGCAGGGCCCGCTGGTCATCCAGGGCCTGCAGCTGGGCACGCGCCTCATCCTCGATACGCTGATCCAGCTCGGCCAGCTCATCGGCAAAGGCCGGGTCGGCCGCCAGACGATCGGCACGATCTTCCAGGTACCGCATGATGTCACGGCTCAGGCGCTCGGTGCCCTCCTTGGAGATAGCCGAGATCACATACACAGGACCGGTCCACTCCAGGCGCTCGACAACCTCCTTGACGCGCTCCTCCTGCTCTTCCTCAAGAAGCATGTCGCTCTTGTTCAGCACCAGCCAGCGCTCACGCTCAGCCAGGGACGGGCTGAACTTCATCAGCTCGTTGACAATCACCTCGGCAGCATCGGCAGGACTGCTCTCATCCAGCGGCGCCATGTCCACCAGGTGCAACAGGATGCGCGTACGCGCCAGGTGCTTGAGGAAGCGAATCCCCAGGCCAGCGCCATCGGAAGCCCCCTCGATCAACCCCGGAATATCCGCGATCACGAAGCTCTTCCAGCGATCGACGCTGACCACGCCCAGGTTCGGCACCAGGGTCGTGAACGGATAGTCGGCGACTTTCGGCTTGGCCGCGGAAACCGAACGAATGAAGGTACTCTTGCCGGCATTCGGCAAGCCCAGCAAACCAACGTCCGCCAACACCTTCAACTCCAACTTGAGGTCACGCTGCTCGCCCGGCTTGCCCGGCGTGGTCTGGCGTGGCGCACGATTGGTACTGGACTTGAAGCGGGTGTTACCCAGGCCGTGCCAGCCACCCTGCACCACCATCAGGCGCTGGCCCGCCCTGGTCAGGTCACCGATGACCTCCTGGGTGCCAGCATCGATCACCGTGGTACCAACCGGAACCCGCAACTCCAGGTCCTCGCCCTTCTTGCCGGTGCAGTCGGTGCTACCGCCATTGGAGCCACGCTCGGCGTCAAAATGGCGGGTATAGCGGTAGTCCACCAGGGTATTGAGGTTTTCGTCGGCGACCATGAAGATCGAGCCGCCATCACCGCCATCACCACCGTTGGGACCACCGTTCTCGATGAACTTTTCCCGACGGAAACTCATGCAACCATTGCCGCCGTCGCCAGCTTTTACTCGGATCGAAACTTCATCAACAAACTTCATGATCAAACGCCTCTCGCCGCACGGGCGAGCTGAAAAAACCAAGACATAAGACTCTTGCAAAAATGAGCGCAGCGGCCTCAATCAACGACCGAAAATTCCAACGCTGGCAGCCCGTACAAACAGCTTTGCAAGAGACTCATCCCACAAACGAAAAAGCCCCGTCGCGAGACAGGGCTTTTCCAGCGATCGCGCAATTAAGCTGCGACGACGCTCACGTAACGACGACCGAAGGCGCCTTTTACTTCAAACTTGATCACGCCTTCGATTTTCGCGAACAGGGTGTGATCCTTGCCCATGCCAACGCCGTAGCCAGCGTGGAATTGGGTGCCGCGCTGACGCACGATGATGTTGCCGGCCTTGATGACTTGGCCGCCATACATCTTCACGCCAAGGCGTTTGGCTTCTGAGTCGCGACCGTTACGGGTACTACCACCAGCTTTTTTGTGTGCCATGAGTTCAATTCTCCTAGTGAGGAATTAGGCTGAAATTAAGCCTGAATACCGGTGATTTTGATCTCGGTGAACCACTGGCGGTGGCCCATACGCTTCATGTGGTGCTTACGGCGACGGAACTTGATGATGCGGACTTTATCGTGACGACCTTGGGCGATCACTTCAGCCTTGACGGTTGCGCCAGCAACAACAGGTGCGCCGATGTTCACGTCATCGCCATTGGCGACCAACAGAACGCGGTCAAAAGTCACGGATTCGCCAGTGGCGACTTCCAGTTTTTCGATCTTCAGGTATTCACCTTCAGCGACCTTGTATTGCTTACCGCCGGTAACGATTACTGCGTACATGGTATTTCTCCGATAATCCTGCTCACCCAGCTCTTAATAAGAAGAGGTATTGGCTGGCATGGCTGCATGGGGCTGGAACGGCCCAAGTGCAATTGCGTAAGGCAGGTGCTGCCCAGGAAGTTCAGGGTGCGCGATTGTACGCAAGGCACAATAACGATGCAAGTGCCGCTCAGGAGCGCGAAAGATGCTGTCAAGCCCTTGTGCCAAAAGAAAAGAAAGCATGCCATCAGGCTTCAATGGCAAAACAAGAGCATTAACCTAGTATTTTACCTTGGCAAATTACGGCATACCGGGGCTTTACCCTCTCGGGAACGCGCCTTGACACCTGCGGACGTGGGTCCTAGCATGCCGCGCATCCCTTCTGGAGCACCTGTCACTGATGCAACCCCAAGCTTTCTACCGCGCGGTGGCGGAAGATTTTAACGCCGTCGACGGCATCATCAAGAAACAATTGACGTCCCGAGTACCGCTGGTTTCGAAAATCGGCGACTACATTACCTCGGCCGGCGGTAAACGCCTGCGTCCTCTATTGGTGCTGCTGTGCGGCAAGGCCCTGGGTCGCGAGGGCGACGATCTGCGCATGCTGGCCGCCACCATCGAGTTCCTGCATACCGCCACCTTGCTGCATGACGATGTAGTCGACATGTCCGGCATGCGGCGTGGACGCTCGACCGCCAACGCGATGTGGGGCAACGCCCCAAGCGTGCTAGTGGGCGACTTCCTGTACTCGCGCTCGTTCGAAATGATGGTCGAACTGGGCTCGATGCCCGTCATGCGCATCCTGTCCCATGCCACACGCATCATTGCCGAAGGCGAAGTGCTGCAACTGTCCAAGGTACGCGACGCCAGCACCACCGAAGAAACCTATATGGAAGTCATCCGCGGCAAGACCGCGATGCTCTTCGAGGCCTCGACCCACAGTGCCGCGGCCCTGGCCGGTGCGACGCAGGAACAGGCCGAGGCGCTGCGCACCTTTGGCGACCATCTCGGCGTAGCCTTCCAACTGGTCGACGACCTGCTGGATTATCGCGGCGATGCAGACACGCTGGGCAAGAACGTCGGTGACGACCTGGCAGAAGGCAAGCCGACATTGCCATTGATCTACACCATGCGTGAAGGCACCCCGGAACAAGCGGCCCTGGTTCGCCAAGCGATCCAGAAAGGCGGGATCGAAGATCTTGAAAGCATCCGCAATGCGGTCGAAGCCTCTGGCTCCCTGGACTACACCGCGCAACTGGCTCGTGATTACGTCGCTCGTGCCATTGCCTGCCTTGAAGCCCTGCCAGCCAGCGAATACCGCGATGCCCTGGTGGAGCTGAGCGAATTCGCGGTGGCCCGCACTCACTAAGATGCACCCCGGCTCCTGCCAGTGGCAGTAGCCGGTCCTACCTCCAGGCCCTGCGCCCCCGCTTCCCGGCAAAACCCTATATAATGTGCGCTTTTTAGCCATCCTGACTTTGAGGAGCCTAAGTGAGCACTTTGCCACCCTGCCCAAAATGCAATTCCGAATACACCTACGAAGACGGTACCCAGCTGATCTGCCCCGAGTGCGCCCATGAATGGTCCGCCAGTGGCGAAGCCGAAGCCGCTTCCGATGAAGCAGTGAAAAAGGATTCGGTGGGCAACGTACTGCAGGACGGCGATACCATCACCGTGATCAAGGACCTCAAGGTCAAGGGCACTTCCCTGGTAGTCAAGGTCGGTACCAAGGTCAAGAACATCCGCCTGTGCGATGGCGACCACGATATCGACTGCAAGATCGATGGCATCGGCCCGATGAAACTCAAGTCCGAGTTCGTCCGCAAGGTTTGAAGCCACGCCTCTCGCGCCCAGCGCGAGAGGCCTCCCCATCCTCAAGCACTCCCCTGCTAGCCAAAAGCCATTCGCTTTGAGCGAAAGCAATTTCTGCGCAGAAAAAAGCAGAAACCGCCAATAGGCACTTGCTATTCATTGAATAAGAATTATTCTCATTGAACCCCATTCAAGGAGATGAGAACCATGACTTATTTGATTGATGCCTGGCTGGATCGCCCACACCCCTACCTGCGAATCCTGCATCGGGAAACCGGGGAAGTCTGTGCGGTGTTGGAAGAAGAAGCCCTGAACGAGCTGCAGGACCAGGGTGATCTGGACCTGAACGGCTTGAGCTCCAGCGAACCACTGGTTCTCAAGGAGTTGGTGCGCAACCTGTTTTTGTTCTGCTACGCCAGAGCCTTGCGGCCGACCGGCACCGACAGCCAGAGCCTGAGCGCAAGAATCCGCCTATGACCCCGCTGCCGATCAAGGAGCCTGCTCGCAGGCGATGACGACAGTTTCATCGCCAACGGGCAGGCTCCTCTACCGATTACAGAACGTCCAGCAACTCGACGTCGAATACCAGAACGCTGTGCGGAGGAATGCTGCCAACACCTTGCGCACCGTAAGCCAGCTCGCTCGGTACATACAGGCGCCATTTGCTACCGGCATTCATCAGTTGCAGGGCTTCGGTCCAGCCCGCGATCACGCCGCCTACCGGGAACTCAGCAGGCTGGCCACGCTCGTAGGAGCTGTCGAATACGGTGCCGTCGATCAGGGTACCGTGGTAATGAGTACGCACGCTGTCTTCACGGGTCGGCTTGGCGCCTTCGCCCTGGGTCAGCACTTCGAACTGCAAGCCGGAAGCCAGAGTGGTGATGCCTTCACGCTTGGCATTTTCAGCCAGGAATGCCAGGCCCGCACCTGCTGCGGCCTCAGCCTTGGCAGCGGCCTCAGCCTGCATGATTTCGCGAATCACCTTGAAGCTGGCGGACATTTCGTCCTGGCCAACGCGGCTTGGCTTACCATCAAAAGCATCGGTCAGGCCTGCCAGGATCGCCTCCAGGCTCACGCCCGGCGGTGGGTTATCACGCAGTTGGTCGCCCAACTGACGGCCAATACCGTAGCTGACGCGGGTTTCGTCGGTAGACAGGTTTACTTCGGACATGACGCTGCTCCGCTGTGCGGACGGCTCGCGAAGCACCGTGCGAAAGCACGTTCCTCCGGAGCGCCCGGAACCAAAAGGGCGAGCAGACTAGCACAGAAGGCCAGCGCGGATCATCGCCGCCGGGAGCTCAGCCCCCGGCATGCAGGGTGATGGGAACTTTCAAGCGATCATCAGTCCCGGCAGCCAGCCCGCACATCTCGTCGTGCACCAGGGTATGGATCAGGTTGAATGGTAAATCAGGAAAGGCCTGCAGCACCTCACGGGCATGTTCTACCGAACGCAAGTGGAATGTCTGGCCCTGGGCATCGATCAGTGGAAAGGCCATCCCATGCATTCGAGCCTCAAGCAGGTAGATTCCCCCCTCCAGGGAGATCAGGTTCAACTCGTCGACTTTTCCGGCAAGAGCGTAGGCATTCATTTCCTGCAGGTTCATGAGCGCACCTCGTGCAATCCACTCCCGTGACCTGTACAGGGATATGCCCCGGCCAGGAAAAGCACAAGCCACAAACGACACCGCCCGTCCGTTTCACAACGGACGGGCGGTATTCATCCCGCTCACAGGAGCCCTTAGTGCTTGGTCAGCTTGTCCAGGTAACCCATGGCAAATGCGGAGACAACAAAAGTCATGTGGATAACCACGTACCACAGCAGGTATTCGGTAGGAATGTTCTTGGCATCCATGAACACTCGCAGCAGATGGATCGAGGAAATCGCCACGATGGACGCAGCCACCTTCATCTTCAGCGACGAGGAGTCCATCTTGCCCAGCCAGCTGAGCTTCTCCTTGTTTTCATCGATGTCCAACTGCGACACGAAGTTCTCGTAGCCGGAAATCATCACCATCACCAGCAAGCCGCCCACCAGCGCCATGTCGATCAACGACAGCAGCACCAGGATCAGGTCGGACTCGGCCATGGAAAACACATTGGGAATGACGTGGAAGACTTCCTGGAAGAACTTCAATGCCAGCGCCAGCAGGCCCAGGGACAGGCCGAAGTAGATCGGCGCCAGCAGCCAGCGTGAGGCATACATTGTATTTTCGATAAAACGTTCCATTGAAATCTCGTACCTGATGTGAAAGCGGCGCCGAGTATATCAGCGCTCAAAAAGCCCATAAACCATGGCCCTATCGGTTTTTCCGGGCCGTTTTTCTGCTAGTGTCGGAACCATTCCTAGCACTCACCGACATTGGACAGGACGACTGGAAAATGGATTTGCGATTGCCTTTGGCAAGCCTTGGCTTGTGCCTGGCCGTACTGAGCAGCAGCGGCTGTTCGCCCAGCGAAGAAAAGAAAGAGGCCAATCTCAAGGACGAGGCCGCCCAGCTGGAAAAGTCCCTGGCGGCTATCCAGGACCCCAAGCTCAAGGACGCGTTCGCCGACCTCGGTGGCTCATTGCTGCTTCTGGAACGCGCCCAGCTCAAGCTCGCCAACAAGCCGATCGAGACCGAATACGCTGATGACGCGCTGGCCTTGCTCAAGCACTACCCGTCTCCCCAAGCGTTAGTGGATACCTACGTCAACGGTCTGTTCGTACTGCGCAAACAATCGAACTCGGACTACCTGACCGACCTGCAACCGGTCTTCCCGTTCAGCTTCAACATCCCGGGGCAGTTCCCCTTCCCCCATGATCTGCAATGGCAATCGGTAACCTTGAGCAACAAGAAGGTGGTTGCCTTCCAACCAGAATGGTCGGAAACCGACTCGGGAATCCAGTTGAGCCCCTCCAGCGCCAACATGACCAACCCGGACGACCTGACCGTGGCCTACCCCTTTGTCGAAGGGCTGGAGATCGACAACAAGAGCCAACCGCAACCTGTCTCCCTGCAAGGCAAGCTGGAAGTGATCGCACCGGGACGGGTGTTGAATCTCGAACTGACCAAGGCCGACGTCGGCAAGCCTCGCAAGGATGGAAACATCACCCTGACCCTGCTGGCCCTGGAGAAAAACGTCGCCGAGATCGTCGTGGACAACAGCACAGCGCTTCCCGAAGAACTCAGCGATGCCTCCGCCACTCCGTTGCTGGCCCAGGCCCGCGATAGCACTGGGCAGGTTCTCTCACGCTCCGGCTCGATCAATGAAGATGCCGAGCAAATTGCCTTTTATCGACAGCAACTGGCCGAGATGCAACAACAGAAGGCCTGGAGCGATGCCTTCGAAAAACAACTGGAAGACGAACAGCAAGCCTTCGACCGAAAGCACACCCGGCACTATGCCAAGGTCTACTTCAACGGCCTGGTGGACAAACTGGAGGTCGCCGTTCTCGACTTCGCCCAGGCCCAGGTCACGCGCAAGGACCTGGACCTGCCCGTGCATCGTTTCGAGAGCAACACCACGGACAAGCTCATCCAACCATTGCCAATGCCGGTGGTGGTCTATGACGACCAGGCAGCCAGCTACCTCAAGGGCGCGCAACTGGACGAGGAATCACTGAAAAAATCAGTCAGCATCAGCCAATCGGTGGAGGATGCCAGTGCGGCTCGCATCGAATTCAACCACCCTCGCACCTTCAACGATGAGCTACTGGGCTCACAGTTCAACACTGGGGACACGCCGCTGACGTTCTTCACCCAGAACGACAAGGGCGAACGTGGCGACCCCATCGAACTGCCGGACGAGGCCATCGAGATCGACGCCATGCGCGGAGTCATCACCTACGACCTGAACCTGTTCCCGGAAACGCCAGCCTACGCCGTCGGCTCGGTTCCACTGTTTCTGGCCAGTATCGAGAAAAAGAGCATCGGCGCCGAACAATTGCCCAAGGGGCTCGAACTCAAGGGCAATGCCCTGATCGTCGACCAGAAGCTCTTTCCTTCGGACGCCTGGCGCTTCTATGCCAAGGATGCAAGCGGCCAGTACCTCAAGGAGATCCTGGCGGTCTCCCACAGCGCTCCGAATGCCGGTCCAGCGCTGTATGACGTGCACTACTTCTACGGCCAGCCAAGCCAACTGGAAACCTACAACCGCAGTGACCTGAACACCGTGGAATACGGTTTCGAGGTCAAGCTCGACAAAGTCGAGTCAGGACCTCCCGCGCCCTAGCCAAGCGACGGGACCTGTCCTTCAGTGCTCGGGGTGAAACTGGAAGTCACCGCCACTACGTCCCCGGTCCCCGTTCATCTGCCGCAACTGGGCCTGCAAGTGCAGGCACCAGATCTGTGGATCGTCGGCCAACTGGTAGCCATGGGTCGTCAGGCTTTCGACGATGGAGTCGAGGATGGACTCGGCGAGCACCGGGCCACAGAACGGTCCCTGGGACTTGATTGCCGAAGGTTGTTCACCAGCCATTCCGGCCGCGAAGAGAAGGGTCCACATACCGTTGTCACCAGCCAGAGGGCGGACACTGCATTCGATACGGGTAACCAGGCCAAGGCATTGGCGAGTGAGGCAAAGGTTGCGCGACATGGCGGCGACCCTCGGTAGATCCACTATTCAGCCTTCAGCCGAAGACTGTTTCGATCCAGCGACGATTGTCGTTCTCCTTGCCCTGAGGATAGAAGAAAAGAGCGATAAACAAAGTTGCCCCATCCAACAGGCGCCGAATGGTCTATTTTGAAAAATTGGCGTCAGCGCATCGACGCCAATGGCGAGGGCACAGGCCCCCGCCATCCACTATCCTCAGGCCGGCTTGGCCTCGGACAGCGCCTCTTGCGCCGACTCCTTCTCCGCCTCCTTCAGGTCTTCCTCGCTGATCATCTCGGCGATGACCCGCAGGCGCTCCACCACTCGGGCATTGACGCTGCCCTCGGGAAACTGCCCATCGGCATCCGGCTCACCGGCAGGCTCGCCCACCAGCAGGCTCAGCGCCTCATCGGCCTGGCGCACCGCATAGACGTGGAACTGCCCATTGCGCACGGCCTGCAGGACCTTCTCGTCGAGCATCAGGGTGGCAACGTTGGCCTGGGGAATGATCGCCCCCTGCTCACCCGTCAGGCCACGGGCCTCGCATAGGCGGAAGAAGCCTTCGATCTTCTCGTTGACCCCGCCAACCGCTTGTACTTCGCCAAACTGGTTGATCGAGCCGGTAATGGCAAAACACTGCTTGAGCGGCGTCCTCGACAACGCCGAGATCAGCGTGCAGGCCTCGCCCAGCGAAGCACTATCGCCATCCACGTAACCGTAGGACTGCTCCAGGGCGATGCTCGCGGAAATCGCCAGGGGGAACTCCTGGGCATAGCGACTACCCAGGTACCCGGTCAGGATCATCACCCCCTTGGAGTGAATCGGCTGGCCAAGGTTGACCTCGCGCTCGATATCGACGATGCCGCTGCCGCCAGGGTAGACCGTGGCGGAAATCCGCGCCGGCACCCCGAAAGCCGAGTCCCCCACCTCAAGTACGGTCAGGCCGTTGCACTTGCCCACGGCAGCCCCGTCGGTGTCGATGAGGATGATGCCGGCCAGCATGTCGTCGAGAATCCGCGCCGAGACGCGCCCGGTACGAGTCGCCTTGGCCTTGAGCGCACGCTCGATATGCCCGGCATCGGTCATTTCGTCCGAGGCCAGGTGGCGGATGAAGTCGGCCTCGCTGACCAGTTGGAACAAATCACCGATTCGCGCCGACAAGCGTCCCTGGTGCTCGGCAAGGCGGGCACTGTAGGTGGCCAGGCGCGCCACCGCATCAGCGGTCAGGGGAGCCATGCCCTCTTCGGAGGTACGGGTCTTGAGCAGTTGGGCAAACTGTTCCAGGCTTTCGTCCACCATCGGGATGTCTTCATCGAAATCCACCAGCACCCGGAACATCTCCTGGAAGTCCGGGTCCAGGTCCTGCAGCGTGTAGTACAGCTGGCGGGCACCGATGATGATCACCTTGACCTGCAACGGGATCATCTGCGGCGTCAGGGTCACCGTGGCCAGGCGGCCCATCTCCCCCAGGGGCGACTCCATCTTCAGCTTGCGCGACTGCAAGGCACGCTTGAGGGCATCCCAGACAAAGGGCTCGCTGAGCATCTTCTCGGCTTCCAGGATCAGGAAGCCGCCGTTGGCCCGATGCAGTGCCCCAGGGCGCAACTGTCGATAGGTGGTGTAGAGCGCGCCCTGGTCGGTGCTGTACTCGATCCGCCCGAACAGGTTGTCATAGGTCGGATGGGGCTCGAACACCACTGGAGCACCGCCGCTGGCCGGATGCCCCACCACCAGGCTCGGGCAGTATTGTTCTTCCAGCAGCTTGCGCGCCACGGCGTCGGTCTTGCTGTCGTCCACCAGTTGCTCGACCACGGTCTTGAGCAGATACACCTGCATGGCCTGCAGGTAGCCGCAGACCGCTGCATTCTCCGCGTACTTCTCCGACAGCGGCGACAGCAACGGTTGCAGGGCCAGGGTGATGGTCTCCTCGTTGAGCTGGCGCAGCTGGTTGCTCGATTCGCGCTTCCACTGTGGCAGGCTTGCCAGCTCTTCGTTGAGGCGCTCCTCCAGGGCGGAGATATCTTCATGGAAGCGCTCGCGGTCGGCTTCCGGCAACTGGGCGAATTCAGCTTCGTCCAGAGCCTTGCCCTCGTACATCGGCGTGAAGGCGATATTGCTGCTATCGCGGTACAGCGCCACGTCCTTCTCCAGGGCCAGGCGCTCGATCACGTCCAGGGCACGGTCATAGCGCTGGTTGAAGGCCCGGTCGATGGCACTCTTTTTCTGCTGGTAGGACGGATGCTCGAATACCGCAGGGAAAGTCGCCAGCAAGTTATCGATCAGGACATTGATATCGGCGATGAAGCTGCCCGCCGCACCGGCCGGTAACTCCAGGGCCCGCGGCTCGCGCGGCTCATCGAAGTTATTGACATAGACCCAGTCCGACGGCGTCTGCAGGCGCTTGCCTTCGGCCTTGAGGTAGCGCTTGACGAACGAAAAGCGGCCGGTGCCCGGCTCGCCCATGACAAACACGTTATAGCCAGGGCGCGGCATGGCCACGCCAAACTGCAAGGCCTCTACAGCACGTTCCTGGCCAAGCACGCCGCGAAAGGGTTCCAGATCATTGGTGGTAGAGAAGCTGAACTGTTCAGCAGAAAAGGGGCGGGTCAGCGCTTCAGGCGCTAGACGCAAGCTGGCAGCAACAGGATCAGGCATCGGGCTTCCTTACATCAGGCGGGGCGGATGACGGCATTCTGGCGCCGGGTATGCCCGGCTGGCAAGGCACGCCTGGCGGTAAGGTTCAGGCCGCACAGGGACTGTCCCCCCATGCCGTGCACCCCCGGCCCCAGGCATTGTTTTGTAAATTGTTACGGAACCCAAGGAATCTGCCTAAACTCCAACCTGTGCGGCTGGGTGATAACCGGCCCCCTGGTGCCGGTACGGACCAGTCCCCCTGTCCATTGGTATGCACACAAAGAGAACAACGCTATGAAACGGATCCTTCTCGGTACTCTTTTCACCGTCGTATCCCTCAACGCCATGGCCCAGGCCCCAGGCGGCCCGGATTGCGGCTGGGGCAACATGCTGTTCAAGGGCCAGCGCGGCACGCCGGCGCACTTCCTGGCGTCGACCACCAACGGCACCTCGGGTAACGCGACCTTCGGCATGACTTCCGGCACCAACGGTTGCTCCACCAACGCGGCACTGACCTACGGCGGTAAGTCCTGGTTCGCCATGAACGGGATGATGAATGAGCTCTCCGAAGACATGGCCAAGGGCCAGGGCGAAGCCCTGACCACCTACGCCGTAGTCCTGGGCGTGGCTCCCGAAGACCGCGCGCACTTCGCAGCGGTCACCCACGAACACTTCCAGCAGATCTTCAACAAGGCCGACGTAACGGCCGAAGACGTGCATACCAACACCCTGGCCGTCCTGAAGGGCGATTCGCGCCTGGCCAAGTACGCCACCCCGGTTTAAGTCCGGCTCGCCCGCTCCCCTTGGGAGCGGGCTTTTTTTATCGACCTTGCCCCACCTTGGGTCTTTGTATTTCCGACTTAAGTTGCCCGATATGCTCAAACGCCTTGCCTACCTGGCGCTCTGTGCCTGCGCCCCGCTGTACGCCGCGCCTCACATCGACCATCAACGTTTGCAGCAACTGGCCAACGACCCCTTCTGGATCTCCCTGGGCCACTACGAAACCGCCAAGCTGGGAGGCTGGCGCAGCTATGTCAGCGACCCGAAGTTCTTCCTGGCCGCCGACGGCGCCCATCACCCCGATGCCGAGCTGCAGGCGACCCTGGACGCCCTCTACGCGCCCGCCAGTGCCGGGGAGCGACATGCCCAGTGCGTCTATCCAGCCCGTACCCGCTGGCTCAAGGCACAGCTGAAGCTGGACGACCTGCCCAAGGTCGAATGCGCCGAGTTCACCCAGTGGTTCAAGGACGTCGCGCCCCACAGCACGGTAATGATCTTTCCGGCCGCCTATCTCAACAGTCCATCGTCGATGTTTGGCCACACCCTGCTGCGTATCGACCAGGCCGACGTGCAAAACAATCACACCGCCCTGCTCAGTTATGCCATCAACTTCGGCGCCTACATCGAAGGCTCCGACAACAGCATCCTCTATGCCTGGAAGGGCTTGATGGGGGGGTATCCCGGACTGTTCGCCCTGGTGCCCTACCAGGAAAAACTGGCGGAGTACCGCAGCCTGGAGAACCGCGACCTGTGGGAGTACCGGCTGAACCTCACCCAGGTGGAAACCGAGCGCATGGTGGAACATGTGTGGGAACTGAAGCAGATCAAGTTCGACTACTTCTTCTTCGACGAGAACTGCTCCTACCGCCTGCTGGAACTGCTGCAGGTCGCCCGCCCCAGCCTGCGCCTGACCGGCCAGTTCCCACTCACCGCGATCCCTACCGACACCGTCAAGGCGGTCAAGGACGCCGGATTGGTGGAACGAATCGACTATCGCCCATCCAGGGAGCGCGAGTTGCTCAGCCGCGCCCAGCCCTTGAACCCTGAAGAGCAACAATGGGTACTCAAGGTCAGCGCCGACCAGAAACAACTGCAGGACCGCGATTTCAAGGCCCTGCCCCGGGACCGACAAGCCCTGGTCGTGGACGCGGCCTATCGCCTGGAACGTTATCGAGCCAACGGCCAGGAGCGTGATGCCGAACGCTCCCAGCGCAGTTTCGAGCTGCTCAGGGCCATCAACCAGAACCCCGCTCCAGAGTTGCAGATCCAGCGGCCAGGCCTGCCGGAAGACGGCCACCAGTCCCGCACCTGGCAACTCGGGGTCGGCACACGCGACGACAAGGCCTTTGCCGAGTACGGCCTGCGCATGGCCTATCACGACCTCAATGACAACGCCGAAGGCTTCCCAATGGGCGCCCAGATCGAGATCCTGCAGATGAAGCTGCGCCAGTACGAAGGCAACCACTGGCAATTGCAGCAGCTCGACCTGGCCACCATCCGCTCCCTGACCCCACGTACGCAGTTGCTGCAACCCTGGTCCTGGCAAGTCACCGGCGGCCTGGAGCGGGTACCGGGCAAGCACGACGACGAAACCTTGGTCAGCCACGTCAATGGCGGTGCCGGCGGCACCTGGCAATTGGGCGAGGACACCCTGGGCTTTGCGCTGGGCACGGTACGGATCGAGCACAACGCCGATTTCGCCGGTTTCATCGCTCCGGCGGCAGGCTTCAACTCCGGCCTGCTATGGAAGAATCCACTGGGCAACTTCAGCCTGGAAGCCAAGGGCGACTACTTCACCAATGGTGAAGTCCGCCGCAGCCTGAGCCTCAACCAGCAATGGGAGCTGTCGCGCAACCTGGGCCTGCGCCTGAGCGCACAGCGGGAGCTCAGCCAACTGGCCAGCCCGGCCAACGAAGTCATGCTCGAACTCAAGTGGTACCACTATTAACGGCAGCTGCGAGCGTCAAGCTGCTAGCGACAAGGTTTTCACGCGTCGCCAACAAATGCCCTTCTAGACTTCACTCATGTGAAGTCTGGGAGTTCCTCGATGTGGCGTTACGCTTGGGCATTGCTGGCACTGGCCCTGATCGGTGGCTGTGAATCAACCCACGAGCATCTGCTCGCGCAGGGCTATCCGCCAGCATTTGCCGACGGTTTCGATGCCGGCTGCGTCAGCGGGCGCCAGGCGGCGGGGTCCATGAGCGGAGAGTTTCGCAAGGATGTACCCCGCTACCTCAAGGACCGGCAGTATGCCGAAGGCTGGGATGATGGCTTCCGTCAGTGCCAGGCCATGCTGGAAAACCAGGACCGCGAACAGTATCGCGAACGGCATTGGGATGAACGGGAACGGGCCTGGCAACAGGAAAAGGATCGCGATGCCGCGCGGGCCTATCGCTCGCAATAGGTCGTTTTCAGCTAACTGCAGGGGGTAAAAGCCTGCAACCATGGCTCGACCCTCCAGCCAAGGAGCACACCATGAGCCGCGCTTTCGTCAACGAGGACCAGGCGGCCGCCCAGGCCGAGCAACCGATCGAGCGCCAGGTCAGCCCGCACCCCAACTATGTCACGCCCCAGGGCCTGGTGGAGCTTCAGGAGAAAGTCGCTCAGCTGCAGCTGCAACTCCAGCATCAGCAACAAAGTGACTTGCGCGATAGCGCCGATCCGCAGCGCCTGGCCGACCTGGAGCGAGACCTGCGTTACTTCTCCCAGCGCTTGCGCAGTGCCCAGGTAGTGACAGCCACCGCCACCGACAAAGTACAGATCGGCAGTCGGGTGACCTATGTCGATGAACAGGACGACCAGCACAGCGTGCAGTTGGTCGGCGAAGACCAGGCCGATGCCGCCCGCGGCCTGGTCAATTGGGCCTCGCCCCTGGGTCGGGCACTATTGGGCGCGCAACCTGGGGACGAAGTTCTGTGGCAGCGACCGGCCGGGGACCGGCTGATCGAAATCATCCGTATCGAACCGGCCTGAGTCGCCTCAGACCACGCCCTGGGCCAGCATGGCATCGGCGACTTTGACGAAGCCCGCGATATTCGCGCCCTTGACGTAGTTGACCCGACCGTTTTGTTCGCCGTAGTGGACGCAGGCGTGGTGGATCGACTGCATGATGGCGTGCAGCTTGCTGTCCACCTCGCCGGCGGTCCACAACAGGCGCATGGCGTTCTGCGACATCTCCAGGCCACTCACCGCTACGCCACCGGCGTTGGAAGCCTTGCCCGGGGCAAACAGGATGCCGGCGTCGATGAAGATATCCACAGCCTCCAAGGTGGTGGGCATGTTGGCCCCCTCGGCAACACAAGTGCAGCCGTTGCGCAGCAGGGTCCGGGCGGCCTCGGCGTCCAGCTCGTTCTGGGTCGCACACGGCAGGGCAATCTCGCAAGGCAGGTCCCAAGGCGTCTTGCCAGCCCGGAACTCCAGGCCGAAGCGACCAGCCAGCTCGCTAATGCGCCCGCGCTGGACGTTCTTGAGTTCCAGCACCGCTTGCCATTGTTCTTCGCTCAGCCCGGACTCGCAGTACAGGGTGCCTTCGGAGTCCGACAACGAGATCACCTTGCCCCCCAGGTCCATGACCTTGCGGGCGGCATACTGCGCGACGTTGCCGGAGCCGGAGATCGCCACGCGCTTGCCTTCGACCCGATCGCCCCGACGCTTGAGCATTTCCTCGGCGAAGTACACGCAACCAAAACCCGTGGCTTCCGGGCGGATCAGGCTGCCGCCGTAGCTGATGCCCTTGCCGGTCAGTACCGAGGTGAACTGGTTGCTCAGGCGCTTGTACTGGCCAAAGAGGAAGCCGATTTCCCGGGCACCGACACCGATGTCCCCGGCCGGTACGTCCACGTCCGCGCCGATATGCCGGTACAGCTCGCTCATGAAGGCCTGGCAGAAACGCATGACCTCGGCGTCGCTCTTGCCCTTGGGGTTGAAGTCCGAGCCGCCCTTGCCGCCGCCCATGGGCAGGGAGGTGAGGGAGTTCTTGAACGTCTGCTCGAAGGCGAGGAATTTCAGCACGCCCATGTTCACCGACGGGTGGAAACGCAGGCCGCCCTTGTACGGGCCGATGGCGCTGTTCATCTGGATACGGAAGCCGCGGTTGACCCGGACCTTGCCCTGATCGTCGACCCAGGACACGCGAAATACCACGGCGCGCTCCGGCTCGCAGATCCGTTCGAGAACACCGGAGTCCAGGTAATGCGGGTTGGCCTCGAGAAACGGCCACAGGCTACGCAATACCTCTTCCACCGCCTGGTGGAATTCGGGCTGGTCCGGATCGCGCTTTTTCAGGCGGGCGAGGAAGTCTTCGACGGATTCGATCATGGAAAGTCTCAGCAGATTTATTGTCGTTAAGGGGGAGATTTGCCAAGGACTGTATCAACTCAACCCGCACCGCGACAGCGCAAAATGTCGCAGATATGAATTTAAATGGTGCATTTAATATAAATTTGTTGATTTTACTGGGCTTGAGCGCACTGAATTGGTGACAAAAAGTCGCAGGTTTGCACTCACTTTGAACGTCATTCGCCCCACTGGATTTACCGGAAAACATCGTTCCGGGCATAAAAAAACGGAGCCCGAAGGCTCCGTTCTGTTCCAGCAGCGGCTCGATCAAGCCAGCTTCTTGTGCCGTACCCGGTGCGGTTGCGCCGCGGCTTCACCCAGGCGCTTCTTGCGATCGGCTTCGTACTCGGTGTAGTTGCCTTCGAAGAACACCGCCTGGGAGTCGTCCTCATAGGCCAGGATGTGGGTCGCCACACGGTCCAGGAACCACCGGTCGTGGGAAATCACGATGGCGGCGCCCGGGAAGTCCAGCAGGGCTTCCTCCAGGGAACGCAGGGTTTCGACGTCGAGGTCGTTGGACGGTTCGTCGAGCAGCAGGACGTTGCCGCCCTCCTTCAGGGTCAGGGCCAGGTGCAGGCGGCCACGCTCACCACCGGACAGGTCCTTGACGAACTTCTGCTGGTCGCCGCCCTTGAAGTTGAAACGACCGACATAGGTGCGCGACGGGATCTCGTAGTTGCCGATGCGAATCTGGTCGGAACCGTCGGAGATCTGCTGGAACACGGTCTTGCTGCCGTCCAGGTCCTCGCGGCTCTGGTCCACGCAGGCCAGCTGCACGGTTTCACCGATCTCGATGCTGCCCGAGTCAGGAGTCTCCTTGCCCATCAACATGCGGAACAGGGTCGACTTACCGGCGCCGTTGCCGCCGATCACGCCAACGATGGCGCCCTTGGGCATGGAGAACGACAGGTTGTCGATCAGCACGCGATCGCCATAACCCTTGGTGACGTTCTTGAACTCGATGACCTTGTCGCCCAGGCGCGGACCGGCCGGGATGTAGATCTCGTTGGTCTCGCTGCGCTTCTGGAATTCCTGGGACTGCATTTCCTCGAAACGCTGCAGACGAGCCTTGGACTTGGACTGGCGGGCCTTGGCGCCTTTGCGCACCCACTCCAGCTCTTCCTTCATGGCCTTTTCGTGGGCCGACTGCTGCTTGGACTCCTGGGCCAGGCGCGCCGACTTGGCTTCCAGCCAGCCGGAGTAGTTGCCTTCGTACGGGATGCCGGCGCCGCGGTCCAGTTCCAGGATCCAGCCGGCGACGTTGTCGAGGAAGTAACGGTCGTGCGTGATCGCAACCACGGTGCCCGGGAAGTCGTGCAGGAAGTGCTCCAGCCAGGCCACGGAATCGGCATCCAGGTGGTTGGTCGGTTCGTCGAGCAGCAGCATGTCGGGGGCCGACAGCAGCAGACGGCACAGGGCCACACGACGCTTTTCACCACCGGACAGGTGCTCGACCTTGGCGTCCCAGGCTGGCAGGCGCAGGGCATCGGCGGCGACTTCCAGCTGGCGCTCCAGGTTATGGCCATCGCTGGCCTGCAGGATGGCTTCGAGCTTGGCCTGCTCGGCGGCCAGCTTGTCGAAGTCGGCATCCGGATCGGCGTAGGCAGCGTAGACCTCGTCCAGACGCGCCTGGGCGTCCTTGATTACGCTGACCGCCTCCTCGACCACTTCACGCACGGTCTTGGCCGGGTCCAGCTGTGGTTCCTGGGGCAGGTAGCCGATGTTCAGCTCCGGCATCGGGCGGGCTTCGCCCTCGAACTCGGTGTCGACGCCGGCCATGATTTTCAGCAGCGTGGACTTACCCGAGCCGTTGAGGCCCAGTACGCCAATCTTGGCCCCGGGGAAGAATGACAGGGAGATGTTTTTCAGGATTTCCCGCTTCGGCGGAACAACCTTGCCCAGCCGATGCATGGTGAAAACGTATTGAGCCAAAATATGGACCTCGTGAAGAAGGTGAGAACAGGCCAGCTAAGCCTCATGGTGCGGTACACAGCACTCCCAACCTTCAAGGTTAACCTAACTGAGCGACGGCGGGCAGACTGCCGGGTGCTTTCAACCCAGCTTTTTCTTGCTGTAGACCACGTAGAACAAGGTGCCCAGCAACAATCCCCAGAATGACGAGGACACATGGAAGAAACTCGGGAAGTACACCGTGATCATCAAGGTGGCCACCGCCGGGTAATAAAGGTCGTGCCTGAGCGAATCCCGCAGGGCATCGGCCAGGGTGCTGAACAACGCCAGGGCCGCGAGCGCCAGGATCACCGGCGAGGGGATCAGCGACAACAGGCTCACCAGGCTGGCGGCAAAGAGCGCCATGACCAGGTAACTGACACCTGCGGCACAACTGGCGATGTACCTCAGGGACTTGTCGCTGGACGCCAGCGGGCCTGCACACATCGCCGCCGTCAGCGCCGCCAGGTTGAGGTTATGGCAGCCCAGTAGCGAGGCACACGAGGTGGCCAGGCCGGTGACGAACAGCGTGCCCGGGAAATGCGTCGTGTAGCCATTGTTGCGCATGATCAGGTAGCCAGGGATGTTCTGGGAAAACAGGGTGACCACGAACAGCGGGATGGACAGGTTGATGAAGGACGAAAGCGTGAAGACCGGAACCACCCACTCGAAACGATAGGTCGACAGTTCGATGGCATATCCCGCTGGTTGCTTGAACAGGAAATAGACGAACAGCACTGCCAGGGAGGTCGGCAGGGCAAACAGCGGCTTGAAGATGAACAACAGCAACCAGACCAGCATTACCGCTCCAACGATCAGCGGATACTGCTCGAAGGCCGGCACGAAGGACTTGGCCAATGACAGCAGGACTCCCGCCAGCATCGCCGACGAAAGGCTGGCGGGGATCTTCTCGATGTACCGGGCGATCCTCGGCACCATGGCCAGTGCCAGCATCAGCATGCCGGACATGCAGAACGCCCCGACCGCTTCGTCGAAGCCCCCCAGGGGCTGGCTATAGCCAAGCAGGATCGCCGATCCCGGCGTCGACCAGGCGAAGGCATAGGGCTTGCGGGTAGCCAGGGAGAACCCGATGCCCATCAGCCCCTGGAACAGGCACAACATTGCCAGCGCACTCACCGCCTGGCTGGCCGAGGCCCCAACGTTGTAGAAACCCTGCAACACGATGAAGAACGTGCTGATGAAACCGATCAGCGCAGCACTGGCCCCGGTGCTGATAAGACTCCACCACTCACCGGACCAGCCGCCACCCGACACTCCCGCCCTGCTCAAAGCACCCATGTTGCCACCCCGTTCACAGAATCTGCGGCGAAAGAGCCAAGCCGCCTTGCATTCCCTAAAAGCTGGTGCTACAACCAATATCCATTGGATATTGGATACGCAAATTAATAGTAATGAGAAAGACTTGAAAAGCAAACGACTAAGCAACCTCGGTGAGATCCAACACAAAACAGCAAGTGAACAGATTGAACAGGTGTTAAAGCAGGCGATCCTTGAGGGGCGCCTTCCCCCCGGCGAGGTCCTGCGCCAGGAGGAGCTGGCGCAAACCTTCAATGTCAGCCGAATGCCGGTTCGCGAAGCACTGAAGAAACTGGAAGCACAGGCACTGGTGGACTTCGTTCCCTACAAGGGCGCGATCGTGACGCAGATATCCAAGGCCGACGGCCTGGACAACTACGCCATCCGGCTGGCCCTGGAACCTGCGGCCATCCGGTATTCGATTCCACACTTGACCAGTGCCGACCTGCAGCAGGCCAAGGACCTGATGCAGCAGATGAATGAAGAAACCGAGATGGACCAGCTAGGGGACCTGAACAAGCGCTTCCACATGTGTCTCTACGGGAAAACGCCCCACCTGAAATTACTGCAGTTGGTGGAGAAGCAGTTGTCCGTAGAGGACCGCTACTTGCGCTTTCACTTATCGGCCATGGGCCGTGAACACATGTCCCAGGATGAACACCTGGCGATGATCGAAGCCGCTACCGAGCAGGACCTGGACCGGGCCGAAGCCCTGGTACGCAACCATTTGATAAAGGCCGCCAAGGCCCTGGAAGACTTTTTCGACCGCAAGACCTGAACGTACGCTCATCACACAAGGAGGTGGACCATGGCCCAAGTCATGTCGGCATCAGCAATCGACTCTGCACAGAACCTGGCAGGCAAATCGATTTTCCTGGAGATGGGCGCACGCCTCGGGGTCATCGACCTGCTCATGCAAGGCGAGCCTTTCGATGTCGAGCAGGTAGTGCGCATCAGCGGTGCCAACCGGCACTTCGTCGTGTCCTACCTGGCCGCCTTGTGCAAACTGGGGCTGGCGACCCAGGAGGCTCGTCCCGACCGCTACAGCGGCACGCCTGCCCTGCCGGTGGCCGTCAACAACTGTGGCTACCTGCTCTGGGCCCTACAGTCCTGCGCGCCCTTGATCGAGCATCCGGTGCAGTTCGCCAACAACATGCCGGACGCCATCAACACCTATGTGCGCAACGGCGAACATGTGGCACGCACCTCCAAGTGGATGGGAGCCACCGACTTCTACCCCCATGCCGAACAAGAAATCCTCCAGGCCAATCCGAAGAAGATCATCGACTTCGGTTCAGGCACCTGCGGTTTGCTGATCCGACTGCTGGAGCGCCTGCCCCAGGCCACCGGGATCGGCATCGACCTGAGCGCCAGCGCCTGCCAGAAGGCCCGGGAAATCATCGAGGCAAAAGGCTTGAGCCACAGGCTCCAGGTGATTCATGCACCGGTGCAAAGCCTGATCGACGATCCGACCCTGCTCAAGGATGTCGATGTCGTCCATGCCGGATTCGTCTTCCACGATCTGGACCCCACCCAAAGCCAGGTCCTGCCGAGCCTGCTGGCCACCATCAAGGCCGCCTCGCCCCGGGCCAAGCTGGTCATCGCCGATGCCATACCCGACGATGCCCCCTGGGAAAACAACGCCTATTCATTGGCCTTCACGTTCCTGCACACCCACTTCATGGACCGCAAGTTCCCTTCGGAGGAAGGCTGGAAGGCCTTGCTCGAAAAGGCCGGGTTCATGGACGTGACCCTCTCTAAACCCGGCCTTTCCGGCAGTCGCCTGATCGTCGGTCACTAGAGCAACACCCAACTCCGAGCAGTAAGGAATCCTATGTAGCCGCCACTCATCGGGAGATCGATCATGCGCGTGGAAACCCTTGTAGAGCGTGTCAAGAACCATCGCTGCTATAGCCATCCGATTTTTCACAACTGGGCCCGGGTCAATCCCGGCACCGAAGCCATCGGCGCCCTGTTCCACCACATCCGCAGCTTTTGCGATGCCACCCGCCCAGGCTGGAACCTGCCCCAGGGGCTGAAGGAAATCGGCCTGTCCACGGAAAGCCACCTGTTGCAGGAGATCGTCGACAGCGAGGAAAACCATGGCCCTGAACTGGCGATGATGGCCGGGCACATCATCAACCGCTCGGTCCCCGGCAAGGCGATCTTCGACGACTTGAGCGACCAGATTCATATCGAATCCATGCTCAAGCGCTGCTCCGATGAATTGCTGGGCCAACTCCCCGGCTATGACTTCGCCACCGGCCTGATGCCCCAGACCAAAAGGGCTATCCACACCTTCGAGGCCCGCAAGTCGACAGCCGCCCAGGATGTCTACAAGAGCCTGGGGACCGCACTGGCCCTGGAGATCATCTCCAATCGCCAACTGATCCCCGGGGAAAAGGCCTGCCTGGTGGACAGCGGCCTATACCGCGCCAGCTTCGACGAGCCGGCCATGCACTACCTGCTGGAGCACTACGGCGAAACCGGAGCCGAATGCCAGCACGAGCAGAACGCCATCGAGGCGGTCGGCTCGGTACTCAACCCGCAGAACAGCGCCGCCATCGTCCAGGGCGCCGACGACTTCCTCGATAACCTGGAAGCCCTGTGGGACCTGCTGGACTCGACCCTGTTGCAGGCCGAGGGTGACCGCGCTGCAGCCTGACCCCTTCCCGGGCCGGGCAACCGGCCCTCTTCCCGACAACGAGGCAGGTCAATCATGAGTAGCGAAAAGCTCGACAAACTCTTCGAAGACGTCTTCCGCCGCCCGGTCGCCAATGACCAGGACATCTTCGAACTGGGCGCCAACTCGCTCACGGCCATCCAGCTGGTCAGCCAGGTGAACGAGACGTTCGGCGCAAACATCAACATGGAGCAGTTCTTCCTCAGCCCCTGCAAGCAAACCATCCTGGACCAGTTGCCCGCTGCCGCGACAGCGCGCTACGCCTGAAGAGGTGCTCCATGCACAGTCTGTTCACATCGACCTTGGATTTGCAGCGTGCCGGCAAGGTGATCTGTGTGCGGAGCCTGCCTTTTGATCCTACCCGCGAAACCCTGTTGCTGCTGGCGCCAGTGGGTACCCAGTGCTTCTACATGAAGAATGCGGCGCTGTTCCTCATCAGCCACTTCAACCTGGTCATTCTGGAAAGCGACGCCCTGTTGTCCTACGCCGCGGCAGCCGGGTTGGCGCCCAGCGAGGGCGTCGCCGACTTCGTCAGGCAACTGCACGCCGCCCTGCCCGAAGCCGTCAGCGTGGACGCCGTGGTGGGCTACTGCTCTTCGGCCCCCCTGGCGCTTCTGGCCGCCGCCCAAGGGGTGTGCAGCAAACTGCTGTTGCTCAACGGCGCTTACTTTCTCAAGGGCGACGACATCGCCAAGAGCCAGTACGAGCGCGATGTAGAACGCATGATGCAGTCGATTCCCCAGGGCAACTGGGCCCAGGTGTACGAGGCGGTCAGCCTGTTGCACGACAACAGCGGCCTGGCCCCCAGCGACTATCGCTACCAGCAGATCCGGCCCTTGCGCGAGCGACAGGCCTTTCATCAGTACCTGACCTTCCTCAACCACCTGGCGACCCTGGAAGTAGCCGCCACCGCCCAGGCCGTCGAGGCCCCGACCCTGGTCTGGTGCGGCGGCAACGACAGCTACACCGACACCGCATCCTCCCGATACGTTGCCAGATGGCTGCCCAACGGCGAGCTGGTCGAAGACCCGGCCGGGCACCACCATGACTTCGTCGATGGCCACGAACGGCTGTACCAGGCGATGACGCATTTCCTCACCCGCCATCAACCGAGGGCTGCCCGATGAATGCGCACACCTCGTCACCGACCAGGGTCTTTCGCAAGTTCCAGTCGATCTGCACGGTGACGCCCCATGCCCTGGCAGTGGTCGACAACGGCAATACGCTCACCTACCAGCAACTGCACGAGCAGGTACTGGGCTTGTCCCAGCAACTGGTCCGCCAGGGCCTGGCCGACAGTTCATGCCTGCCGCTGGTTGCCAGTCGTTGCCTGCCCTACCTGGTCACGCTACTGGCCTGCTGCAAGCTGGGGATCGCCTACGTATCCATCGATCCGAGCACGCCAGCCCAACGCATCCTCGCGCAACTCGAACAGCTCGACTGCCAGCACCTGCTGCTGATCGGCCAGGCCGAGGACCTGGAGATCGACCCACGCCTCACCTACCTGCACCTGGACGCCAAGGGCCGCCTGCGCAGCCGGGGCCCGACCCTGCGCCGCACCAGTCAGCGGCGCCCTGCCGACGCCGACAGCCTCACCGTGATGTTCACCTCAGGGACCACTGGGGTGCCCAAAGGGGTCCGGGTGTGCCATGCCGGCCTGCTGAACCTGGTGGAAAACGTGCAAGGACAGGTCCAGGGCAAGGCCCACAACTATGTTCATCACTCCTCCATCAGCTTCGATGCCGCCTTGTTCGAAGTCTGGGTGCCACTGCTGACGGGCGCCTGCGTCACCCTCCACGCCCCGGCGTTCAACATCGAGAGCCTGGCCGACTGTGTAGGGGCGAGCCACTGCGATGTGCTGTTGCTGACCACTTCACTGTTCCACCTGGTGGCCCAACATCGCCTGCAAATGCTCGATGGCGTCCGCGTGCTGTATGTCGGCGGCGAAGTGCTCAAGCCCGCATACGCCAGGGCACTCTTGGCCGCCAACCGTGAGATCACGCTGGTCAACGGCTACGGCCCGACCGAAAACACGGTGTTTTCCAGCTGGCACAGCATGAGTTCCCCCAAGGACATCGTCGGCGATGCGATCCCCATCGGCCGCCTGCTCAACCACGTGCACGCCAAGGTCGTCGATGCCCGGTTGCAGGAAGTGGAGCCCGGGGCTCCTGGCGAGCTGTTGCTCGGCGGGCGCAACCTGAGCCTCGGTTACCTGGACGAAGAACTGACCCGCACGCGCTTCCTGCACCAGGCCGAGGGGCTCTACTACCGCACTGGCGACCTGGTGGTGGAAAACGAACAGGGGGTGTTCTTCTACCAGGGACGCCTGGACGAACAAGTGAAGATCCAGGGCTACCGCGTTGAAATCACCGAGGTCGAACAGGCATTGGGGCAGTTGCCCGGCATTGCCCAGGCCGTCGTACTGGCGCGCCCCATGAATGCCCTGGAAAACTGCCTGCATGCCTTCGTGGTGTTCCAGCATGGCTGGCCGGACATCGACGAAGGCAAGCTATTGAGCCTGCTGTCGGCTCGACTGCCCCACTACATGCTGCCCGCCCGTATCCACCGGTTGTTCGAATTACCGGTCACGGCCAATGGCAAGCTGGACAAACGCACCCTGCACTCCCTGGCAGGCGAGCAACCCAAGGCCCACAGGTCGTCACCACCTGCCGGTTCGGCCGTCCTGGAAGCCTGGTCAGGCATCCTCGGCACCCGCGACCTGCAATTGGAGCACTCGATCTATGCCTACGGCGCCTCATCCTTGAGCGTCGTCATGGCCCATACCCGGATCAACCAGAGTCTTGGCAAGAAAACCCCATTCGATGAAGTCGCCCGGTTGAACACCTTGCAGGAGTGGGTGCAGTACTACGTAACGCATGAAAACCTCAGTAACCTCTCGTAGGAGCCGACATGGACATCACTGACTTTTCGTTGACGGAACAGGAACTCCAGCAATTCGACCGGGACGGCTTCATCGGCCCCTTCACGCTCTACGAGCCTGAAGAAATGATGCAGATGCACAAGACCGTCCGGGCGCAACTGTTCAACCGGACCCATGCGCCCTATGACGCGCCCCTGGACGTGGCGATCACCAACTACGATCGCCACCTGGATGTCGAACTGCTGACCCGCCATGTGTTTCGCAAGGAGATCGTCCATCGGCTGCGGAGCATCCTCGGCCCGGACGTGATTTGCTGGCGCAGCGAGTTCATTCCCAAGTACCCCGGCAATGAAGGCACCGACTGGCACCAGGCCGACACGTTCGGCCATGCCTCGGGACAACCCCAGCTGGTATGGCCCCAGGACGAGGCATTCGGTGGCGCCATCAACGTCTGGACCGGCTTCACCGATGCCACCCAGGAAAACGGCTGCATGCTGTTCATCCCCGGCACCCACAAGAAGATGAACTACGACGAATCCATCGGCATGACGTTCGACCCGGTCGCCAACAAGGACGTGGTCAAGGGCCAGTACGCACGTGGTTTCAACGGCTATGACTACAGCACCCTGCAAAAGGACAAGTCCTGGCGGCCGGATGAAGCCGCTGCGGTGCCGATCGTGATGAAGGCCGGGCAGTTCGTGATCTTCCGCTCGATGCTGATGCACTCCTCGCTGCCCAACTCGACATCGGACAAGACCCGCCTCGGCTATGTGGCGCGCTACGTGCCCGGGAGGGTGAAGGTCTATCCCGGCACCGACTACGTGAAAGAGTTCGGTGGTGAATATCGCCTGGACAAGTTCGGCGTGGTGCAGGTGGCCGGTACTCGCACCGACCAACAGAATCGGGTGGCGAGCCAGAGCCTTAGCGGCCTGGACCTCAAGCCCCTGGCCTGCAGCTGAGGAACGACCATGGAACAGCACTCCTACCTGGGGATCGACCATATCGCGTACGCCACGCGATCCACGCAGAAGACAGCCGCATTCTTCACGGCCCTGGGGTTCGAAGTGCTGTTCCATCGCCAACCGATCGACAAGTTCGGCGTGCTCATCACCAAGCTGCGCTCGCCGACCGGGGAGATCGTCGAGGTCGTCGAGCCCTTTCGCCCCGACAGCGTGGTCAGCCGCTTGCTGGTCAACGTCGAGGCCTGCATCTATCACGCTGCCTTCAGGGTCGACGACCTGGCGGCGACCCAGGCCTCGCTAGCCGGAATCGGGGGCGTGACGGTGACCAACGCCATGACCATTCCCTACCCCGCGACCGAGGAGCATCGCTCGCTGACCACCTCGCACATGTTCCATCCGGCGGTGGGCCTGTTCGAGATCACCGGATAGGAAACCCCCATGGCCACAGCCTCGATCACCCAGCCGCGCTGGCTCGCCCCACTGTCCACAGCCCCCTGCCGGGAGGGTCAGGACATACTGCTGTGCTTTCCCTATGGCGGCGGCGGCAGCTCGGCCTTCCATGGCCTGGAGGCACTACGCTACGCCGGCATCACGCCCTGGGTGGTCAAGTTGCCCGGACGCGAGGAGCGGATCCAGGAGCCCGCGGCCACCTGCATCCACGGGCTTATCGATGCCATCGTCGAGGCGCTGCAGGCATTCACCCGGCCATTGGCCTTCTATGGCCACAGCTTTGGCGCGGGCCTGGCCCTGGATGTTGCCCACGCCCTGGTCGAACGTGGCTGCCAGCCTCCAACACGGCTGGTGCTGTCCGGGCGCATGCCTCCCCACACCGGGTATTCACCGCTACTGGGCGCCATGGACGACGAGCAACTATGGCAGCACGTCTGTGCCGAAAGCGCGCTCCCCCTGCCCCGGGACGCCTCCTGCGGGTTTGCCCGGCAAGCCCTGGTCAAGCTCAAGGCCGACCTTGAACTCAATGCCCAGCTGACCTACAGGTTCATCCGCCCCCTGCCCATACCGCTGTATACCCTCAATGGCCTGGACGACCCGTTGATCGACACCCACCGCCTCGACGAGTGGCAGCGCTATAGCAGCATCCGCTACCAGGGGCAGTGCCTGCCCGGCGGGCATTTTTTCTTCGAAAACGATTTCCAACGCTTCTACGCGACCCTCCTGACCACCCTCACAGAGCAAGACAGCTAAGCCCTATGGAACGTGCCTTCTGGAATACCCCGTATCTTTCGACCCTGGATGCCCGAGTGCTGAGCATCGAAGGTGCCGACGTCACGATCAGCCCGACGATCTTCTTCGCCGAATCCGGTGGCCAGGAATCGGACCGGGGCACCATCAACCGGATCGAGGTTGCCCAAGCCACGGTGGTCGACGACCGGATCGTCTATCGCCTGGCGACCGAGCCGGACTTCGCCGTGGGCGACCTGGTCAACGTGCAGATCGATTGGCCCCGGCGCTATGCCCTGATGCGCCTGCACTTCGCCGCCGAGATCGTCCTTGAACTGTTCTACAAGAAATTCCCCGGGCTGGAGAAAGTCGGCGCCCACATCAGCCAGGGCAAGGCTCGCATCGACTTTGTAATGGAGGACAACGTCAGCCAGTACTTCCCTGAGATCCTCGAGCAGGTCGAACGATTGGTGGCCGCCGACCTGCCGATCGAAAGCCGCTTCACCGATGCCGAACACCTGCGCCGCTGCTGGCACATCGAGGGGTTCTCCCAGGTGCCTTGCGGCGGCACGCACCTGCGCAAGACCGGCGAAGTCGGACGGATTCGCCTCAAGCGCAACAACATCGGGGCGCACAAGGAGCGCGTCGAGATCTATCTAGTGGACTAGCCATCGCCCGTTGATCGTGGCCCGGCGTGCTTCAGGAGACCGCCTGCATGCTGAACATCATGCCTGCACTTGGATTGTTGCTGTTGATGCCGGGACCGACCAATACACTGCTGTTGCGCTCGGGGGTGCTCAGCGGGTTCAGGCATGCCTGGCCGCTGAGCCTGCTGGAGTGCCTGGCCTACCTGCTGCAGATTTCATTCTGGGGCTACCTGCTGGGCCATATCGGCGACAACGCGCCCTGGTGCCTGAGGCTGGTGCAGTTCGCCTCGGTCTGCTACCTGGCCAAGACGTCGTACCTGCTCTGGCGCAAGCCCGACGGTAAACTGTCGCCCCCCGCGGAGGGCCGAGTGTCCAGGCTGCACTTCTTCCTGCTGACCCTGATCAATCCCAAGGGCTTGCTGGTGGTCTCGTTCATCGTTCCGGTGCAGACCTTCACCGACCCTGGCCTCTACCTGCATTTTGTCGTGCAGTTCACCGCCGTGGTGATCCCGGTGGGGTGTGCCTGGGTGCTGTTCGGCGCCCGGATCAAGCGCAGCGGCCATGCCTGGCTGACGCCCCACGCCATCAACCGCACGGCCTCGGTGGTCATCTGCTGCTTCGCGGTGGCCATCCTCTCGCGACTGGCGGATTCCCTGATCAATAGCGGCCTGGCGCTGTAGTCAGCCAGGCGGGTCTGGCACTTTGCCACAACTCAAGGCATGCTAGCCGCCCTTCGGGCGTCCGGCTTATAGTGCACGTCGCGCCAGTCCAGCCAAACCGCAGGATCACAGCTTGTCCAACGTCACTTCGCCACAGCCCGCGCGCGCTAAGAACACTGCGCCGGCTTACCCTTTGCGAGGCACACTCAAAGGCGCACTGGCGACGCTGGTGCTGCTTCTCCTGGCCTTGCTGTTCTGGCAGTTGCTCGACCAACTGCAACAGAGCCGCCAGGACCAACGCCAGCATGCCATCGACTACAGCGCCGATCTGGCCGACCACTTGAGCCTGAACCTGGCACTCAATGCCCAGATCGCCCTCAATCTGCTTCCGATCGTCGAAGCCCCCCAGGACAGCCAGCAACAACAGCAATTGCTGCAAAAACTCCAGCGTTCCCTGCCAGATGTGCGCAGTTTCGCCCTGCTCGATACCCGGGGGCAGATCATCAGCGACAGTGCCACCGACAGCCAGGATGCCCTCTGGCTCGCCGACCTGATACAACGCAGCCGCTCCCAGCGCTTTTACTACAGCAACCCGGCCGATGGCTCGGTGGTGCATGTACTGCTGCACCAGGCCAGCGGCTCGACCCGCGGTTACTGGATCCTGCGGCTGGCCCCAGGCTTCCTCCAGACGCTGGTCCGCCAGAGCGAAGAAGGCAACAAGCCGAACTGGGTGATCGAGAATCGCCTGAGCCACCAGGTAATCACCCGCGACGAACACAGCACCGCGACGCCCGGCATGCTGGACCCCGACGAGATGGCCAGCAGCGTGCTGCTGGTGCCGCTGAACAACAGCGACTGGCAACTGCGCGGGTTGTTCGACCAGCGAGCGGTGATCGAACAACTGCTCCCGGCCTTCATCGGCAAGTGCCTGCTGGGCCTGGCCTTTTCCCTGCTGCCGGTGATCGCCCTGCTGAACATGCGCCGGCGCCAGCGCCAGTTGCATGAAGGCCGGCGCCGTTACCAGGATATTTTCGAAGGCACCGGCGTCGCCCTCTGTGTCCTGGATATCTCCGGTCTTCCGGGGCTGCTGGAAAAACACCATGTGCACAACAGCGATCAACTCAAGCGCTGGCAGGGCGAACACCCCCAGCAGCGGCGCCAGTTGCTCCAGGAACTGCGGATCACCGAGGTCAACCAGGTCGCCCTGCGCCTGCTCAACGTCGAGTCCAGCGAACAGGCCTGGCAACTGCTGATCGAAGGCCACCCGAACAGCAACAGCGCCATCGGCAACCAGTTGCTGCAGGCCCTGGTCAGCCAGCAGAAACAGCTGGAGCTGGAGATCAAGCTCGGCGATGCCCAAGGCAACGACCAGCACCTGTGGCTGGTCATGCGCCTGCCCGAGCAGAGCGAAGACTACGGCGCGGTGATCCTCAGCATCAGCGATATCACCAGCCGCAAGCTGATCGAGTTGTCACTGCTCGAGCGCGAGGGTTTCTGGTCGGACGTGGTGCGCACCGTGCCTGACCACCTGTACGTGCAGGATGTGATCAGCCAGCGGATGATCTTCAGCAACCACCATCTGGGGCAGACCCTGGGCTACAACAAGGCCGAACTGCAGCAGATGGGCGAATACTTCTGGGAGATCCTGCTCAACCCCGAGGACGCCGACCTCTACCACCGCCTGCGCCAGGAGCAACGGCACTCGGCCTACGCCCAACTGCTGCAATGCCAGCTGCGCTTCCGCCATCGTAGCGGCCAGTGGCGACGCTTCGAAATCCGTGAACAGGCCCTGGCCAGGGACCGCTACGACCAGGTGACGCGGATCATCGGCGTGGCCAAGGACATCACCGACCAGATCGAAGCCAGCGAATCCCTGCGCGACAGCGAGCAGCGCTACCGCATGCTCGCCGAAAGCATCAGCGACGTGATCTTCTCCACCGACAACAAGCTTTCGCTGAACTACGTCAGCCCCTCGGTGCAATCGGTGCTCGGCTACGACGTGGAGTGGGTGTTCCAGAACGGCTGGCAGTCGACCATCGCCAACCCGCACCAGCTGACCGGCATCTATGCCCTGATGGACCGGGTCAGCAAGGCCCTGGACAAGCCCGAGCAACTGGCACAACTGCGCAGCCAGGTGCAGACCCAGTTGTTCCTGTTCGACTGCCTGCGGGCCGACGGCCGCAAGATTCCCATCGAGCTGCGCCTGGTACTGGTCTGGGACGAGCACGGCGCCTTCGAAGGCGTACTCGGGGTCGGCCGCGATATCAGCCAGCAACGTCGTGCGGAAAAAGACCTGCGCATGGCGGCCACGGTATTCGAGCACTCGACCTCGGCGATCCTCATCACCGATCCGGCCGGCTACATCGTCCAGGCCAACGAGGCTTTCAGCCGGGTCAGCGGCTATGCGGTATCCCAAGTGCTGGACCAGTTGCCCAACATGCTCACCGTCGACGAGCAGCAGGAAGCCCACCTGCGCTACGTGATCAAGCAGCTGAACCAGCACAGCACCTGGGAAGGCGAGGTCTGGCTCAAGCGCCGCGATGGCGAGCACTATCCGGCCTGGGTCGGGATCACCGCGGTGCTCGACGATGAAGGCGACCTGGCCAGCTACGTGTGCTTCTTCAGCGACATCAGCGAGCGCAAGGCCAGCGAACAGCGGATCCACCGCCTGGCCTACTACGACGCCCTGACCCACCTGCCCAACCGCACGCTGTTCCAGGACCGCCTGCACACGGCCCTGCAATCGGCGGAGCGGCAGAAGTCCTGGGTGGTGCTGATGTTCCTCGATCTCGATCGCTTCAAGCCGATCAACGACTCCCTGGGCCACGCCGCCGGCGACCGCATGCTCAAGGAGATGGCCGTCCGCCTGCTCGCGTGCGTCGACGATGACGACACCGTGGCGCGCATGGGCGGCGACGAGTTCACCCTGCTGTTGCAACCGCGCGTGAGCCGGGAAATCGCCCTGAACCGGGCGATCCATGTTGCCGAGCAGATCCTTGCCAGCCTGGTCAAACCCTTCGTTCTCGAAGGCCGGGAGTTCTTCGTCACCGCCAGTATCGGCATCGCCCTGAGCCCCCAGGACGGCAACGAACTGAGCCAGCTGATGAAGAACGCCGACACCGCGATGTACCACGCCAAGGAGCGTGGCAAGAACAACTTCCAGTTCTACCAGGCGGACATGAACGCCAGCGCCCTGGAGCGCCTGGAACTGGAAAGCGACCTGCGCCACGCCCTGGAACAGCAGGAATTCGTGCTCTATTACCAGCCGCAATTCAGTGGCGATGGCAAGCGCCTGACCGGTGCCGAGGCGCTGTTGCGCTGGCGCCACCCACGTCGCGGGCTGGTGCCGCCGGGAGACTTCATCCCGGTGCTGGAGGAACTGGGCCTGGTGGTGGACGTCGGCGACTGGGTGATCAGCGAAGCCTGTCGCCAGCTCAAGGCCTGGCACATGGCCAAGGTACGGGTGCCGAAGGTCTCGGTGAACATTTCCGCCCGGCAGTTCTCCGACGGCCAGTTGGGCATGCGCATTGCCACCATTCTCCGGGACACCGGCCTGCCGCCGGCATGCCTGGAGTTGGAACTGACCGAAAGCATCCTGATGCGCGAGGTCAGCGAGGCCATGCAGATCCTCGATGGCCTGAAGAACCTGGGCCTGAGCATTGCGGTAGACGACTTCGGTACCGGCTACTCGTCGCTCAACTATCTCAAGCAGTTCCCCATCGACGTGCTGAAGATCGACCGCACCTTCGTCGACGGCCTGCCGTCCGGCGAGCAGGACGCGCAGATCGCCCGCGCCATCATCGCCATGGCCCACAGCCTGAACCTGGCGGTGATCGCCGAAGGGGTGGAAACCCACGAACAGCTGGACTTCCTGCGCGAGCACGGCTGCGACGAAGTGCAGGGCTACCTGTTCGGCCGACCGATGCCGGCCAACCGCTTCGAGGCGCAATTCAGCAACGACGCCCTGTTCATGTTCGACTAGAAGCAGCGGCACGCTTCAAGCGACAAGCTGCAAGAGAAAAGCGATCCGCTTGCAGCTCGTCACTTGAAGCTGTTTTGCGTGCGACATGATGTCCTTTCATATGCCATCCAAAACCCATTGGGTTAGAATGCCTGCCTTTTCTGCCCCCGATCCTTGAGGACCGCCATGTTCAGCCGTGATTTGACTATTGCCAAGTACGACGCAGATCTCTTTGCCGCCATGGAGCAAGAAGCTCAGCGCCAGGAAGAGCACATTGAGCTGATCGCTTCGGAAAACTACACCAGCCCAGCGGTGATGGAAGCTCAAGGCTCGGTACTGACCAACAAGTACGCCGAAGGCTACCCAGGCAAGCGCTACTACGGCGGTTGCGAATACGTCGACGTGGTCGAGCAGCTTGCAATCGACAGAGCCAAGGAGCTGTTCGGCGCCGATTACGCCAACGTCCAGCCCCACGCCGGCTCCCAGGCCAACGCCGCGGTCTACCTGGCCCTGCTGCAAGGCGGCGACACCATCCTGGGCATGAGCCTGGCCCACGGCGGCCACCTGACCCACGGTGCGGCCGTTTCCTCCTCCGGCAAGCTGTACAACGCTGTCCAGTACGGCATCGATGCCAATGGCCTGATCGACTACGACGAAGTCGAGCGCCTGGCCGTCGAGCACAAGCCGAAGATGATCGTCGCCGGTTTCTCCGCCTACTCGCAGATCCTGGACTTCCCACGTTTCCGCGAAATCGCCGACAAGGTCGGTGCCTACCTGTTCGTCGACATGGCCCACGTGGCCGGTCTGGTCGCCGCTGGCGTCTACCCGAACCCGGTGCCATTCGCCGACGTGGTGACCACCACCACCCACAAGACCCTGCGCGGTCCACGTGGCGGCCTGATCCTGGCTCGCGCCAACGCCGACATCGAGAAGAAACTGAACTCCGCCGTATTCCCTGGCGCCCAGGGCGGCCCGCTGGAGCACGTGATCGCCGCCAAGGCCATCTGCTTCAAGGAAGCCCTGCAACCTGAGTTCAAGGCCTACCAGCAGCAAGTGGTGAAGAACGCCCAGGCCATGGCCGAAGTGTTCATCGAGCGCGGTTTCGACGTGGTTTCCGGCGGTACCCAGAACCACCTGTTCCTGCTGTCGCTGATCAAGCAGGACATCTCCGGTAAGGACGCCGACGCCGCTCTGGGCAAGGCCTTCATCACCGTGAACAAGAACTCCGTGCCAAACGACCCACGCTCGCCGTTCGTCACCTCGGGCCTGCGCTTCGGTACTCCAGCCGTGACCACCCGTGGTTTCAAGGAAGCCGAGTGCCGCGAACTGGCCGGCTGGATCTGCGACATCCTGGCTGACCTGAACAACGAAGCGGTGATCGACGCCGTACGTGAGAAGGTCAAGGCCATCTGCAAGAAACTGCCGGTATACGGCGCCTGATCAGCACCGCACCGCAACAGAAAAGCCCGGCCTAGTACCGGGCTTTTTCATGTCCCCCAAAAACTTCCTCTAGCCGCTACTGCAGGCCGGCGACGCCCCTGCAAAATCCTCCAAGGCTCTGCAACGGCACTTGCACGCCCCCCGAACGGCCATCAAGCCAAAAGTCCGGTTCGGTGACACACGGTCACTGGTCAGACCGGTCAAGCCAATTTGCCCGAGCCCTCTTGTAAACCCCAAAAAACCGAGCGTAGACTGCGCCTGCACTGGACATACCGGTAAGACCACAATAATTAAGTCCGCCACCCGCTGCGCCCTCAAACGCACGGCAGGCAGGACACCGACCAGGACTCCTCCCATGCTCAGATGGTGCTCGCGTTCGATTTTTCTCCAGGTAGTGCTCGGGCTGATACTCGGCATCGTGTGCGGCCTCACCCTCCCCGAATACTCCTCGCAACTCAAACCACTGGGCGATGCCTTCATCAAACTGATCAAGATGCTGATCGGGCTCATCGTGTTCTGCGTAGTCGTCAGCGGTATCTCCGGCGCCGGCGACCTGAAGAAGGTCGGGCGCATCGGCCTGAAGTCGGTGATCTACTTCGAAATCCTCACCACCCTGGCCCTGGTGATAGGCCTGGTCATGGCCTTTGGCACAGGCATCGGCACAGGCGCCAACATCCACCTGGAGCAGCTATCCCAGGCAGACATGGGCGATATCGCCGAACGTGGCCAGCACCTGCACACCACGGCGCAGTTCCTCATGGGCCTGATCCCCTCTTCGGTCATCGGCGCCTTCGCTGAGAACAACATCCTCCAGGTCCTGCTGTTTTCGGTGCTGTTCGGCAGCGCCCTGAACCTGGTGGGCGAGGCCGCCTCGGGCATCTCACGCCTGATCAACGAACTGAGCCACGTGATCTTCCGCATCATGGGCATGATCGTACGACTGGCCCCCATCGGGGTGTTCGGCGCCATTGCCTTCACCACCAGCAAGTACGGCCTGGACTCACTGCAGCACCTGGGTAGCCTGGTGGGGTTGTTCTACCTGACCTGCATCGCTTTCGTCGCGTTGGTCCTGGGCCTGGTGATGCGCCTGTCCGGGCTACGCATGCTGCCTTTCCTCAAGTACCTGCGCGAGGAGCTCCTGATCGTCCTGGGCACCGCGTCATCGGACGCCGTGTTGCCGCAGATCATGCGCAAGCTGGAGCACCTGGGAGTGGGCAGCTCCACGGTGGGGCTGGTGATTCCCACTGGCTACTCGTTCAATCTCGACGGCTTCTCCATCTACCTGACACTGGCGATCGTCTTCATCGCCAATGCCACCGGCACGCCGCTGTCCATGGCGGACTTGCTGACCATCCTGCTGGTGTCGCTGATCACCTCCAAGGGTGCCCACGGTATTCCCGGGTCGGCCCTGGTGATCCTGGCGGCGACCTTGACCGCCATCCCGGCAATCCCGGTGGTCGGCCTGGTGCTGGTGCTGGCGGTGGACTGGTTCATGGGGATCGGCCGAGCCCTGACCAACCTGATTGGCAACTGCGTGGCCACCATCGCCATCGCCCGCTGGGAACAGGACATCGACCTGCAGCGCGCCGACAAGGTACTCAGCGGCCAGCAAGGCTATGCCTTCCAGGCACGCAAGACCACGGCCAGCCCCCAGCAACAGGAGTTCTGAGTGCATCTTGTGCCAGCCGGCGACTGGCACAACAATCAGCGCGCAACAGCGCGCTACCTATAGCTTATGGAGTCGACAGTGATCAGCTCGTCAACGGTTGTGAACTCAGTGGTAGAAAAACTCCGCACCGCCCTGGCCCGCGGCCAATGGCGCTCGGGCGACATGCTGCCGGGGCAGCGCGAACTGGCCGAGCAGATGGGCATCAGCCGCCCCAGCCTGCGCGAGGCGGTCATCGTCCTGGAGACCCTGGGCCTGGTGCGCTCGATGCCTGGCAAAGGCGTGCTGGTACTCGACACTCCGCCAGACGAGATCCAGGGCGAGAACAGCGTGGCCGGGGCCAGCCTGGAGGACCTGCTGCAACTGCGCTATACCCTGGAGCCGTTCATCGTCGGCCTGGTGGCGCAATCCATCAGCAGCAAGGAAATCGGCCAGTTGCGCCTGACCCTGATGGACATGCGCGAGGCCCTCGAAGCCCGGGACGCCGAGGCAGGCGCCAATGCCTACATCGCCTTCCATGAGGAGCTGTTCGCCCTGACCAGCAACCCGATCTTCCAGAACGTGGTGCAACAAACCAGCAACGCCCTCAAGCAAAGCACACAGATCCTGCGTAACTCGCCGGAACACCTGGCCGAGCGCCTGGAGGAGAACGAGGCCGTGGTACGGGCGATTCGCAACCGCAACAGTGCCCAGGCCAGCGCCGAGATGCGCCGGCATATCCTCCAGGAGGGACAACGCATGGGCATCGAGCTGAACATCCCGGACGACCACCTGGGTTAGCGCTTCTTGTAATCCCCTTTCATTCGAGCAACTGGACTGGAGACAGGCCATGGCCAGCCACGCCCTGGAAAACCCGCACTTCACCCCGGTGAGCCACCTGCCCCGGCGCCGGCGCAGCGAAAGAAAACTGCTGGTGGACGATGTTTATCCGCAGATATTCGATGCCATTCTCGAACAGCGCATCGCTCCGGGCAGCCGCTTCACCGAGGACAGCCTGGGCCAGGCATTCGGTGTCAGTCGCAGCATCATCCGCGAAGTGCTGGCACGCCTTTCACACCAGCAAGTGATCATCCTGCAGCCCCATCGTCGGCCACAGGTCGCCGCTCCGGACCTGGAGCACACCCGGCAGATCCTGCACGCCAGGCGCCTGGTGGAAGTCACCCTGGTGCTCCTGGCTTGCCAACAGCCCCGCAGCCGCCTGCAACCGCTACGACAGTGGGTGGCCCGGGAACGGGAGGCCATCGAGCACAACCAGCATGGAGCGGCGATCCGCCTGTCTGGAGAATTCCACCTGCAGCTGGCGCAGATCGCCGGCAACGCACCGCTGGGCCAGTTCCTTGGCAGCCTCGTGCCCCTGACGTCCCTGGCTATCGCCCAGTTCGCCGGGCGGGCCCGGCACCACTGCGCCTGGCAGGAACATTCGGCGCTGGTGGAAGCCTTGCAGGATGGCGATGCCAATCGGGCCGAGCAGTTGATGCAGCAGCACCTGGAACATCTGCAGCAACGCTTGCTGGATGGCTTGCAGGAGCGCCTGGAGAATCTTGCCCAGCCCCCGGGAAAACTCAGCCGGCGAGCATCCGCGCAAACCCCTCGCGAATCTTCTGCTCCGGAAGGTCATCGGCGATGAACACCATCACGCTCTCGCGTGTTTCGCCTTCGGCCCACTGGCTGTCCCAGTCAAAGCCGTACAATTTGAGTACCCCCTGGAACACCATGCGCCGGGGCTCGTCGATGACGTTCAGCACCCCCTTGTAACGCAACAGCTGCTTGCCATGGTCTTCCAGCAACTCGTTCATGAACTCGCTCAAGCGGTCCAGGTCCAGGGGCTGTTCGGTGCGCAGCACCAGGCTGGCGATACGGTCCACCGACGGTGCCTTGCTCACCGGGCGCAGGCTGATGCCGCCGCCCAGGTCGGCGTTGAGGTTGAAACCGCGCACATCGAGCAACTGCGAAAGCTCGATATTGCCGTGGTCCACCCCATGGATCGATGCCCGGCGGTTGATCCGCGTCAGGCGCTGGCAGAGTGCCTCGAAGGTGTCCTGGTCCACCAGGTCGCGCTTGCTTACCAGCAATCGATCGGCAAAACCGACCTGGGCCTGGGCGATGGTCTGGGTCAGGTGGAACTCGGCGTGCTTGGCATCCACCAGGGTGATGATGCCGTCGAGGATATAACGCTCGCGCAGTTCTTCATCGATGAAAAAGGTCTGCGCCACGGGTGCCGGGTCGGCCAGGCCGGTGCATTCGATCACCAGCCGGTCGAAGGCGATCTCACCGCTGTCCAGGCGCTCCAGCAACAGGTACAGGGCCTTGTTCAGGTCGGTGTGGATGGTGCAGCAGACACAACCATTGGACAGGGTCATGACTTGGACCGGTTCGTCCCCCAACAACTGGCTATCGATACCGGCCTCACTGAATTCGTTTTCGATCACGGCGATCTTCAAGCCGTGCTCGGCCTTGAGCAGGTGACGCAGCAAGGTGGTCTTGCCGGCACCGAGAAAACCGCTGAGGACGGTGACGGGAACGGGATTGTGCAAAACGGGATCTCCCACGCCTGAAAGCGCAAGAGCCGGCGGGCCGGCTCTTGCATGGAGTGTTATCTAATCATCGTGCTTCAACAGCACTTCGGACCACCCTTGCCGCCATAGCGTGCCTCCTGGCGTTCGCGAAAGAACGCCTCGTAGGACATCACCGGCTTGTCCGGGTGCTTGGTCTGCATATGCTCGACGTAGTTGTCGTAGTCGGGCATGCCGACCATCAGGCGTGCGGCCTGACCGAGGTATTTACCGAGGCGACTCAAGTCATTGAACATCGCTGCATTCCTCTATTACGCGTCCGGTACCGCCTGGTATGGCGATTCCTTGTCCGTGCGTTCCTTGTTGCCCCAGGCGGCGACACCGACCTTGAGCGCATAGAACAGGATGCTGAATACCACCAGCAGGAACAAGGCCGTCAGGGTCGCATTGGTGTAGGCGTTGAAGATCACGTGCTGCATCTGCGTGATGTCCTTGGCCGGAGCGAGGATCTGGCCGGCGGCCAGGGCATCGTTGTACTTCTTGGCCAGCGACAGGAAGCCAATCGCCGGGCTTGGGTCGAACAGCTTGATGAAGCCTGCGGTAGTGGTGCAGATCAACAACCATACAGCCGGCAGCAGGGTGACCCAGATGTAGCGCTGGCGCTTCATCTTGATCAGGACCACGGTGCCCAGCATCAGGGCAATACCGGCCAGCATCTGGTTGGAGATACCGAACAGCGGCCACAAGGTATTGATGCCCCCCAGCGGATCGATCACGCCCTGGTACAGCAGGTAGCCCCAGAGTGCCACGCAGCCGGCGGTCGCGATCAGGTTGGCAGTCCAGGACTCGGTGCGCTTGAGCGCCGGGACGAAGGAGCCCAACAGATCCTGGAGCATGAAGCGCCCGGCACGGGTCCCGGCATCCACTGCGGTGAGGATGAACAGGGCTTCGAACAGGATCGCGAAGTGGTACCAGAACGCCATGGTGTTTTCGCCCGGCAGTACGTGGTGCAGGATCTGCGCGATCCCCACCGCCAGGGTCGGCGCACCGCCGGCACGGGCCAGGATAGTGTTCTCACCGATGTCCTTGGCCACGGCCTGCAGTTGTTCAGGGCTGATGACGAACCCCCAGCTGCTGACGGTCTGGGCCACGGATGCCACATCACCGCCGACGATCGCCGCCGGGCTGTTCATGGCGAAGTACACGCCCGGCTCGATCACCGAAGCGGCGACCATGGCCATGATGGCCACGAAGGATTCCATGAGCATGCCGCCGTAGCCGATGTAGCGGGCGTTGGTCTCGTTATCCAGCAACTTGGGCGTGGTGCCCGAGGAGATCAGCGCATGGAAGCCGGACACCGCGCCACAGGCAATGGTGATGAACAGGAATGGGAACAGGCCACCCTTCCAGACCGGGCCGGTACCATCGGTGAACTGGGTCAGGGCCGGCATCTTCAGCTCGGGCATGGTGATCAGGATGCCGATCGCCAGGGCGATGATGGTGCCGATCTTGAGGAAGGTCGACAGGTAGTCGCGCGGTGCCAGGATCAGCCACACCGGCAGCACTGCCGCGACGAATCCGTAGCCGATCAGCATCCAGGTGATCTGCACGCCGGTGAAGGTGAACATCTTGCCCCAGACCGGGTCGGCGGCCACCTGGCCCCCCAGCCAGATGGAGCCGAGCAGCAGGACCACGCCGATCAGCGAGATCTCACCGATGCGCCCCGGACGGATGTAGCGCATGTAAACGCCCATGAACACCGCGATCGGAATGGTCGCCATTACCGTGAAGATGCCCCAGGGGCTCTCGGCCAGGGCCTTGACCACGATCAGCGCCAGCACCGCGAGGATGATGATCATGATCAGGAAGCAGCCGAACAGCGCGATAGTGCCGGGGATCCGGCCCATCTCTTCGCGAACCATGTCGCCCAGGGAGCGACCGTTACGCCGGGTGGACAGGAACAGCACCATGAAGTCCTGCACGGCACCGGCCAGCACCACCCCGGCGATCAGCCACAGGGTTCCGGGCAAATAGCCCATCTGTGCCGCCAGGACGGGCCCCACCAGGGGGCCTGCGCCGGCGATGGCTGCGAAATGGTGACCGAAAAGAATGTGCTTGTTGGTCGGCACGTAGTCCAGACCGTCATTATTGAGTACGGCGGGAGTGGCCCGGCGCGCGTCCAGTTGCATCACGTTATTGGCGATGAACAGGCTGTAGTAGCGGTAGGCCACCAGATAGATGGCTACGGCGGCGACCACGATCCACAGGGCGTTGATCGCCTCGCCTCGACGCAATGCAACGACGCCAAGGGCGCAGGCTCCGACTATCGCCAACAGCAACCAGGGTAGGTGGCGTAGCGGGCTATTATTGTTTTTCATTTTTATATTCCAGCCAGGGTGGACAGAAAGATAGCGTTTCGAGTTTAGCGCTACTGCACCCAAAGACCAGCCCCCACGTTGGTCTAGAGCCTTCTTTTAGCGACTCGAGGTGGCCCCGGGCTGCAACCAGGAGCGTGCTTGCCCTCGTCACGCCCCATTTGCCCATGCCCGCCATGCGCCCGCGTTGCGGCGACTGCTTCGCAACTGCGGCACAGGCTGTAGCGGCAGTCATGCAGCGGGGTCTATAGTCAGTGCACCATGCAGAGGGCCAGCCCATGAGCGAGCAACACGACGACCGCCGACGCTTCAAACGTATCGCCTTCGATGCCAGGACCGAGCTCAGCCAAGGCACCTACCGCTGGCCAGTCCAGTTGCTGGACCTGTCCCTCAAGGGCTTGCTGATCGAACGCCCCACACCCTGGATGGGTGACCCCAAGCGCCCTTTCGAGGCCGACATCCACCTGGGCCAGGACGCCGACGTGCGCATGGATGTGCAATTGGCCCATGACAACAATGGCCAGCTGGGCTTCGTCTGCCTGCATATCGGCCTGGAATCCATCGAGCACCTGCGGCGCCTGATCGAGCTGAACCTGGGCGACCCCGAGGAGCTGGAGCGCGAGCTGGGCGCGCTGATCGATATCTGACCAGCCGCACCAAATCAGGGAAACAGCGCGGGCTCGGGGAAGTCGTGCTCCATGTCCCAGTAGCCCGGCTGTTGTCGGGAAACCGCCGTCCACTGTCCATCGACATAACGGAAGGTGCGATAGGTGGTGATGAACTCATCGTCCACCATGGTCGAGGCCGACGAGACCTGCTGGATGGTTTCGGTCCCGCCGCCTCTGGCGGGCACTATCTGCCAGGCCGCCTTGCCGGTATGGCTGAACATCAGCGGCCGCTTCTCGCCACTCTCATCCTGGCATGGCACCGGGTCCAGGCGGTTCTGCGCCGGCACCAGCACCTCGGTGAGCGGACCGCTGTAGCTGCCCAGGGGGGCGGTCTGGTCGATGGACAAAAAGAAGGTCGGCGATGGCAGGCCGCTGAGCGGGGCCTTCTTCACATTGGCCAGGGGATAACCCAGGGCCCGCTGCGCCAGCACCTGGCCGCTGTCCGAAACCAGGCGCGCCTGGGCTTCCAACGGCTCCGCCGGCTGGCCGTCCGCAGCCTCTGGGAGATTGTCCGCGTCCATGCCGCTGCCCCAGTTTTCGTCATGGACCTCCTGGGTGATGCGTTGGTCTTCCAGCACCTGCAGCGTCGTGCCATCCCCCACCGGCAGTTGTTGCGCGATCCAGTAGCCTGGCGGCGCCTCGGCCTGCTGCGCCAGGGCCAGGCTGCAGCCACAGAGCAAGCCGATCCCCAGCAACCAGTCCTTCATGTGTGTCATGCCCATGTCGCGTGCGTCCCTTCAGTAACAGCCCGAGTTATTCGAAAAGTGCATCCAATGCCTGCTCCAGGCGGGTCACGGCGATGATCTTCAGCCCTGCCGGCGGCTCCTTCGGCGCATTGCCCTTGGGCACGATGGCCCGCTTGAAGCCGTGCTTGGCCGCTTCCTTCAAGCGCTCCTGGCCACTGGGCACCGGACGCACCTCGCCGGACAGGCCCACCTCGCCGAACACCAGCAGGTCATGGGGCAACGGCCGGTTGCGCAGGCTCGACATCACCGCCGCCATCAACGCCAGGTCGGACGCGGTCTCCAGGACCTTGACCCCGCCCACCACGTTGAGGAACACATCCTGGTCGTGGGTCGGGATACCGCCGTGGCGGTGCAATACTGCCAGCAGCATGGACAAGCGGTTCTGGTCCAGGCCCAGGGTCACCCGGCGCGGGTTGGCCAGGTGGCTGTCATCCACTAGCGCCTGGACCTCCACCAGCATAGGCCGGGTGCCTTCCCAAGTGGCCATGACCACGCTGCCCGGCACCTCCTCCTGGGCCCGGGTGAGGAAGATCGCCGACGGGTTGGAGACCTCCTTCAAGCCACGATCGGTCATGCCGAATACGCCAAGCTCGTTGACCGCGCCGAAGCGGTTCTTCACCGCCCGCAACAGGCGCAGGCGCCCATCGGACTCGCCTTCGAAATACAGCACCGTATCCACCATGTGCTCCAGCACCCGCGGACCGGCCAGGGCGCCTTCCTTGGTCACGTGGCCGACCAGGAAGATCGCCGTGCCGCTCTGCTTGGCATAACGCACCAGCAAGGCAGCACTCTCGCGTACCTGGGATACACCGCCCGGGGCCGATTGCAGCTGTTCGGTGAAGATGGTCTGGATGGAGTCGATCACCATCACCTTGGGCTTCTCTACCCGGGCCGTGGCAATGATGGTCTCGATGCAGGTTTCGGTCATCACCCGCAGCTGGTCCTGGGGCAGGCCCAGGCGCCGGGCGCGCATCGCCACCTGCTGCTGGGATTCCTCGCCAGTGACATACAGCGCCGGCATGCGCATGGCGATGTTGCACAAGGTCTGCAGGAGGATGGTCGACTTGCCGATCCCCGGATCACCGCCGATCAGCACCACCGAGCCATCCACCAGGCCGCCGCCGAGCACCCGGTCGAGTTCGCCGGATGCCGTGGAGAAACGCGGGATTTCCTCGACGCTGACCTCGGCCAGGGTCTTGATCTGCGCCTGCTGCCCGGCCCAGCCCGTACGCCCGGCGGGAGCCGCGGCACCGCCGCTTTCGATCATGGTCTCGGTCAGGGTGTTCCAGGCACCGCATTCACCGCATTGCCCGGCCCATTTGGGAAAGGTGGAACCGCACTCGGTGCAGCCGTACATGCGCTTGGCCTTGGCCATCTGAACCCCCGGCAAAAACCGCGATGATAGCTCAGCTGACGCCGATCAGCGCGGCGTAGCCGTGCGGATCTGCCCACTGGCCAGGCGCGTGGCGCTGTTGCCCAGCGGATCCTCGGCCTCAAGATCGGCGCCCCTGGCCGCCAGGGCCTGGAGCAGTTCGGTGCGCTTGAACAGGCCGGCATACATGGCTGCCGTCTGGCCCGCAGCGTTACGCTGGTCGGGACTGCAATCGGCTGCCATCAGGCGCCGGGCAATCCGCACCTCACCCTTGAAGATCGCCCCCATCAGGGCGGTGTTGCCACGCAGGTCCTGGGCGCAAGCGTCGGCACCGGCGGCCAGCAGGCGCTCCACCGCCGCTCCCTGGCCGTGATAGGCGGCCAGGATCAACGCGGTATAACCCTTCTCGTCACGGGTATCGAGGGAGTAACCGGCCTGGATGAAGGTATCGAGGATCTCGACATCGCCGCGGCGAGCGGCATCGAAATAGTAGTTGGCCAGCTGGACCTTGACCGCTACCGGGTCGGCGGGGCCCGGTTGTTCCGCATAAGCCCCCAGGGAGCAGGCGGCCAGCAGCAGTGAAATGAACAGGCGCATGGTGCGACTCCCTTTGTTTCAAGAAACACCTACAAAGAAGGTGCGTCACGCCCGGGGCGTGACGCGGGTCGAGGTCAGTCCACCAGTTTGGCGGCCAGGGCCTTGACGCGGGCCAGATCGCCCTTGGCCACCTTGGCCACGCCAGTGCCGTACTCCGGATCGGCCTTATAAAGGAACGACAGCATGATGTGCTTGCTCTCGTCGTCGGTGTCGGCCAAGGACTGGCCAAAGCTCTCGATCAGGTCCTGGCGCTCCTTCTTGCTGTAGGAACGGTACAAGTCGCCGGCCTGCTTGAAGTTCTGCTCACGCTGGATCTTCGCCTGCTGGGTGCTGCCCGCCAGCGCTAGCTGGCTGTAGCGCGCGTCCTGTGGCTCTTCACGAGGCAGCAGGCGGCTGGGCTGGTAGTTGACTCCACTGCTGGTGTGCCCCAGGTTCATGGCACCGTCCTGGTTGCCATTGTTCACCGCAACCTTCGGTGCGTTGATCGGCAGTTGCAGGGCATTGGCTCCCAACCGGTACATCTGGGTATCGGCATAGGAGAACACCCGGCCTTGCAGCAGGCGATCTTCCGAAGGCTCGATACCCGGCACCAGGTTGGCCGGAGCCATGGCGACCTGCTCGGTTTCCTGGAAGACATTGGCCGGATTACGATTGAGCACCATCTGCCCGACCTTGCGCTCGGCGATGCCGGGCCAGATCTTGGTGGCATCAAGCGGGTCGAAGTCGAACTTGGCCAAGTCTTCGGGTTTCACTACCTGGACATACAAGTCCCACTTGGGAAAGTCCCCTTTATTAATGTGGGATACCAAGTCATGGGTCATATGACTGTAATCGCGCCCTTGTACCTCGACCACTTGTTCAGGATCGAGATTCTTCACCCCTTGCAGACTCTTCCAATGAAACTTCACATAGTGCACTTCGCCCTTGGCATTGACCAACTTGTAGGCATGCACGCCATTACCGTCCATTTCTCGATAACTGGCCGGGGTCCCGGAATTTGAATACAGCTCGGTCAAAGTGCGAGTGGCTTCGGGAACATGGGAGAAGAAATCGAAACGTCGCGAGTCATCGTCCAGGTTGGTACGCGGATCAGGCTTGAATGCATGGACCATGTCCGGGAACTTGATGGCATCACGAATGAAGAAGGTCGGGAAGTTGTTGCCCACCAGGTCCCAGTTGCCGTCCGCCGTGTAGAACTTGGTGGCAAAACCCCGTGGGTCACGCAGGGTTTCCGGTGAATGGTTGCCATGCACCACCGCCGAGAAACGCACGAACACCGGAGTCACCTCGCCAGCGGCGAACACCTTGGCCCGGGTCAGGTCGCTGAGGTTGTCAGTGACGGTGAAAGTGCCATGGGCGCCGGTACCGCGAGCATGCACCACCCGCTCGGGAATACGCTCGCGGTCGAAGCGCTGGAGCTTCTGGATCAGCTGAACATCCTGCAACAGCACCGGCCCAATGGCGCCTGCGGTCTGCGAGTTCTGGTTGTCGCCCACCGCCGCGCCATTGTCGCGGGTCAGCGTGGCGGCCTGTACGGAAAGGGACAGCATACTGGCGGCGAGTACGCCCAGTACGCCGCGCGGGGAAAGATTCCCTAGGCCAATGGAAACAGTCATGTCGGATTCCTCTAGTTATATAAGGCGTATCTCGATACGCCTGCTAGAGGCTAGTGGCTAAACATTTGAAAGCTAAATAGAAAGCCCGCAAGCGCTTGATTGACAGAATGTTGTGGTTATAGCGGCAATGACGAGGTATATCGCGCGCGAAAAATGATGGCACTTTGATTAAACTCTTGACCGATATATGGGTCATACCCGCGAGCTGTAGAAAGTTGAGTCGGCAAAATGCTTTTTGCTGACTTACACTGCTGTAACCAATCTCATCCGTAACAAGGGAATAACCTATGGGCGTGTTAAGTGAGTTCAAGGCCTTCGCGGTCAAAGGTAATGTGGTCGATATGGCCGTCGGTATCATCATCGGCGCCGCATTCGGCAAGATCGTCTCCTCCTTTGTCGGTGACGTGGTCATGCCACCCATCGGGCTGCTGGTCGGTGGGGTGAATTTCGCCGACCTGGCCGTCACTCTCAAGGCGGCCGCAGGCGATGCACCGGCGGTCGTTCTGGCCTACGGCAAATTCATCCAGAGCATCATCGACTTCATCATCATCGCCTTTGCCATCTTCATGGGCGTGAAGGTGATCAACCGCCTGAAGCGCGAAGAAGCCGTGGCACCAGCAGAGCCGCCAGTACCGACCCAGGAAGAGGTCCTGCTGACCGAGATCCGCGACCTGCTCAAGGCCAACAACAAGTCCTGAGGCACGCCGTAGCGACCCGTGGCCGCGCGAAGCAGCGGCCACGGGGCTTTTCCCCTACCAATAGGTTTCCACTGCCACCTGTCCCGGGCGTCGGCTCAGGCTCAGGTTCAGGCCCCGTTGCTTGAGCAGGGCCCGGGTGTCGTCGATCATCTGCGGGTTGCCGCAGAGCATCACCCGGGAGTGTTCAGGACTCAGTTCCAGACCCGCCGCACGCTCCAACTCACCGTTCTCGATCAACTGGGTAATGCGCCCGTTGAGGCTGCCCGGATGCTGTTCGCGGGTAACGGTGCTGATGAACTGCAGCTTGTGGGCAACTTCAGCCAGGTACTCGCGCTGGGGCAACTCGGCGAGCAGTTGCTGGTAGGCCAGTTCCTTGGCCTCGCGCACGCTGTAGACCAGGATGATCCGCTCGAATTTCTCCCAGACTTCGAAGTCCTGCAGGATCGACAGGAATGGCGCAATACCAGTGCCTGTGGATAACAGCCAGAGGTCACGCCCATCGACGAAACGGTCCAGGGTCAGGTAACCGAAGGCCTGGCGATCCACCATCAGGCTGTCGCCCACTTCCAGGCGACTCAATTCACTGGTGAACTCCCCACCGGGTACCACGATGGAAAAGAACTCGAGAAACTCATCGAACGGCGAAGACACCATGGAGTAGGCGCGCCACACCGTAGTGCCATCGGCCTTGGCCACCCCGAGGCGGGCGAACTGGCCGGAACGGAAGCGAAAACCCGGGTCCCGGGTGGTGCGCAGGGTGAACAGGCTGGGGGTCAACGGCTGGACATCGAGCAGGGTCTGGCGGGTGTACTTTTCTTCACTGGCAGTCATGACGAACTCCACAAAACCGATGCTCCTAGTGTCCCGCAAAGCGCCTTGCAGAAACACCGGCGGTTTGTAGTGGCATAGACCACGGGCAATCCTCGGCGAAAAACCGTAAAATCGCCGCACCTCACACAGCCGCCTGCGCTGCCCAACAGCGCTGTCCAAAGGCTCCTGTCAGCCTCCATGTCGCGCCGACAGGTTTTCACCGCTTATCCAGAGTTTGCCCCATGCCCCTGCTTGCCAGCCCCTTCGCCCAGCTCGACCTGATCCGCCAGCCCGAACAGCAGAACGAGCCGCTGCAAGCCTTCGACGCGGCAGACGAATACCTGCTCAACCACCTGGCCGAGCAGCAACCGGCCGAGGAGAGCCGCGTGCTGGTGCTCAACGACAGCTTCGGGGCCCTGGCCGCGAGCCTGCTGGGCAAGGTCCGGGTCACCAGCAGCGGTGATTCCTACCTCGGGGCCCTGGCACTGGAGAAGAACCTGGCACGCAACGGCCTGTCCTTCGATGCCCTGCGCGTGGTACCGGCCAACGAGCCGCTGAGTGGTCCTTTCGACCGGGTCCTGATCCGCGTGCCCAAGACCCTGGCGCTGCTGGAAGAACAACTGATCCGCCTGCAAGGCCAACTGGCCCCCGGGGCACAGGTGGTCGCCGCAGCCATGATCAAGCACCTGCCGCGGGCTGCCGGCGATCTGCTGGAGCGCTACATCGGCCCGGTCCAGGCGTCGCTGGCAGTGAAGAAAGCCCGCCTGCTGATCGCCACCGTTGAGGCCAGGACGCCGCTGGCATCGCCCTACCCAACCCGCTATCGCCTGGACAAGCCGGCCATCGAGCTGCTCAACCACGCCAACGTGTTCTGCCGCGACGGCCTGGATATCGGTACCCGCGCCTTCCTCCCGCACCTGCCACAGAACCTGGGCAATGCCCGGGTCGCCGACCTGGGCTGCGGTAACGGCGTACTGGCCATCGCCAGCGCCCTGGACAATCCACAAGCCCGCTACACCCTGGTGGATGAGTCGTTCATGGCCGTGCAGTCGGCCCGGGAGAACTGGCAGGCGCTGCTTGGCGAGCGCGAAGCCGTGATCCGTCCCGGCGACGGCCTGGCCGGCCAGGAGCCGCAATCCCTGGACGTGGTGCTGTGCAACCCGCCGTTCCACCAGCAGCAGGTGGTGGGCGACTTCCTTGCCTGGCGTATGTTCCAGCAAGCCCGGGAAGCCCTGGTGGTGGGCGGTGCGCTGTACATCGTCGGCAACCGCCACCTGGGCTATCACAGCAAGCTGGCTCGCTTGTTCCGCGGTGTTGAACAGGTGGCGGCCACACCCAAGTTCGTGATCCTCAAGGCCCGCAAGTAACCCCACCCTTCCCCGTGTAGGGGCGAAGCTTGCTCGCGATGAAGCCCCGCGAAATGCCTGCAGCACCGCGTTCTCGCTCATCGCGAGCCGAGCGGCTGCTCCTGCACAGAAAAGACGCAGCAAGCCCAGGTCAAAAAAAACCCTCCAATGGAGGGTTATAAACCGCGCCGCAAGACACGGGATGGGATGAGCGGTGATGAAAATCAGTGCGTGGTCAGGCCCGCGGCGTTCATGAACATGCGCATCAGGCTGGCCACCAGGAACAGGGCCAGGACGCTACCGCCCCAGATCATGGCCAGCCAACCCAGGCGCTGCCAGAGCGGCTTCTTCTCGGCTTCTTCAATTTCCTGCAATGAATGTTTACCAGCCATCGTCGAATGCTCCTTTCAAAAGGGAGGCGATGGCGCCTGCAAGGGCGCCATCGCGAGCAAGCTTCGCTCCTCTCGAGGAGCGGTGCCTGGCTAGTGATAGCCGTCCTCGTGGGTGACCTTGCCGCGGAACACGTAGTAGCTCCAGAAGGTGTATCCCAGGATGAACGGAATGATGAACAAGGTGCCCACCAGCATGAAGCCCTGGCTCTGCGGCGGTGCGGCGGCGTCCCAGATGGAGATCGACGGCGGCACGATGTTCGGCCACAAGCTGATGCCCAGGCCGCTGTAGCCGAGGAAGATCAGTACCAGGGTCAGCAGGAACGGCGTGTAGTGAGCGTTGCGCGCCACAGCCCGGAGCAGCCCGTACAGGGTCACCAGCACCAGGATCGGCACCGGCAGGAACCAGAACAGGTTCGGCAGGGTGAACCAGCGCGCGGCGATCTCGGCATGGGCCAGGGGCGTCCAGATACTGACCACGCCGATCACCGCCAGCAGGACGAAGGCCAACGGCCGCGCCAGGTCGTGCATCTGCAGCTGCAGCTTGCCTTCGGTCTTCATGATCAGCCAGGTGCAACCGAGCAAGGCATAGGCCACCACCAGCGCCAGGCCGCAGAACAGGGTGAAGGGCGTCAGCCAGTCCATCGAGCCGCCGGCGAACTGGCGGTTGACCACTGGCAGGCCATCGATGAAGGCCCCCAGGGCCACGCCCTGGAAGAAGGTGGCTGCCGCGGAGCCGCCGATAAAGGCCTTGTCCCAGATATGGCGCTTGGCTTCCTTGGCCTTGAAGCGGAACTCGAAAGCCACGCCACGGAAGATCAGCCCCACCAGCATCAGGATCAGCGGCATGTACAGCGCCGAGAGCACCACCGAGTAGGCCAGCGGGAAGGCGCCGAACAGCGCCGCCCCGCCCAGTACCAGCCAGGTCTCGTTGCCGTCCCAGACCGGGGCGACGGTGTTCATCATTACGTCACGGTCGCGGCTGTCCTTGACGAACGGGAAGAGAATCCCGATCCCCAGGTCGAACCCGTCCATGACCACGTACATCATGATGCCGAAGATGATAATCACGGCCCAGAGCAGCGGAAGATCGATACCCATGACTCAATTCCCCTTGTTCAGGCTGGTGCTGTGGTCGTCATCGTCGGCCGCGGAGAGCGGACGGGCCGGCGTGCGTTTGCGGCCAGGGCCACCGTGGCTGGTCTCGGCGCCTTCGTTGGTCACAGGTCCCTTGCGTACCAGGCGCATCATGTAGCCGATACCCACACCGAACAGCGCGAAATACACCACCACGAACAACGCCAGGGTGATGCTCATCTGCACCAGGCTATGCCCGGAAGATGCATCGGCGGTGCGCATCAGGCCGTAGACCACCCAGGGCTGGCGACCGATCTCGGTGGTGAACCAGCCCGCGAGGATCGCGATCAGGCCGGACGGTCCCATCCACAACGCCAGGTACAGGAACGGCCGCGAGGTGTAGAGGTTGTCACGCTTGCGCAGCCAGAGGCTCCACAGGCCGGTGAAGATCATCAGCATGCCCAGGCCGACCATGATCCGGAACGACCAGAAGACGATGGTCGAGTTGGGCCGGTCCTCGGGCGGGAACTCCTTGAGCGCCGGCACCTGCTTGTCCAGGGAGTGGGTGAGGATCAGGCTGCCCAGGTAAGGGATTTCCACGGCGAACTTGGTTTTCTCGGCCCTCATGTCCGGCCAGCCGAAGAGAATCAGCGGGGTCGGCTCATTGCCGACGTTTTCCCAGTGGCCTTCGATGGCGGCAATCTTCGCCGGCTGGTGCTTGAGGGTGTTGAGGCCATGGAAGTCGCCGATCACAGCCTGTACCGGAGCCACGATCAGGGCCATCCACATGGCCATGGAGAGCATGCGCCGGATCGCCGGGTTGTCCCGCCCGCGCAACAGGTGCCAGGCCGCCGAGGAGCCGACGAAGAACGCCGTGGCCACGAACGCGGCAACGGCCATGTGCGCCAGGCGATAGGGGAAGGACGGGTTGAAGATCACTGCCAGCCAATCCACCGGGATCACCTGGCCATTGACGATTTCATAGCCCTGTGGAGTCTGCATCCAGCTGTTGGACGAGAGGATCCAGAAAGTCGAGATCAGGGTGCCGATAGCCACCATGACCGTGGAGAAGAAGTGCAGCTTGCGCCCGACCTTGTTCCAGCCGAACAGCATCACCCCAAGGAAGCCGGCCTCCAGGAAGAACGCCGTCAGCACCTCGTAGGTGAGCAAGGGGCCGGTGACAGACCCGGCAAAATCGGAGAATCGACTCCAGTTGGTGCCGAACTGGTAGGCCATCACCAGGCCGGACACCACGCCCATGCCGAAGTTGACGGCGAAGATCTTCGACCAGAAGTGGTAGAGATCGCGGTAGGTATCGTCGTGGGTCTTGAGCCACAAGCCCTCGAGCACCGCTAGGTAGCTCGCCAGGCCGATGGTGATCGCCGGGAACAGGATGTGGAACGAGATGGTGAACGCGAACTGGATTCGGGCGAGATCAAGAGCCTCTAAACCGAACATAAGCTTTCCTCTGTCAGGTAATACCGGCTGCCGGCCAGAGGCCTGCACCCACTGCCCCCACGGATATGGAGTGCGGCGAATTCGGATTCGTTCTTTTAAACCATCGCTACGCAGGGATTCTGGCCTCGCGGCCGCCACACCAATCCTCGAAAAAGGCCTTGATCTGGATCAATCAACGTTAAAAGAGTAGTCCTAAATTCGCTGCGCAACTGTGTGGTTATTTGCCGCGTGACAGCTTGCCTCACCCTCTCAAGACCGGGGTTTCCCGACGCTTCTCCAGCACACATCATCCCTGTAGCCGCTGCTGAGCCCGCGAAGCTGCGACAAGGTCCGCAGGACCTTCGGCGTCCAACCGATCAGCCGGAACCTGCGCCGTGGCAACAGGGACTCTCATCGAAAAAAGGAGCCAGGAACGAGATAGATGCGCGGCTAACGATTTCCCCTAGACCGCAACTATTGGTTACATCTTGATGGTAACCTCGCTGCACTCCCCGCTCAGATTTGCCTGCCGATGCCCAGCCCAGAACCTTTGCTGCTCCGTCACCACCGCCCGTTCATCGCTTTCTGGATAGCCCGGATCTTCACCGCCAGTGGCTTCCAGATGCTCACCGTGGCCATTGGCTGGAATCTCTACCAACTGACCGGGAACGTCCTCGACCTGGGGCTGGTGGGGCTGGTGGAGTTCGCCCCACGGGTGCTGTTCATGCTGCACACCGGGCACGTGGCCGACCGCTACGACCGGCGCCGCGTGGCCGCCATCTGCCAGTCGCTGCAAGCCTTGATCGCCCTGTCCCTGGCCATCGGCAGCCTGACCGACAGCGTCACCCGGGAAATGATCTTCATCCTGGCCTTCCTGCTCGGGGGCGCGCGCTCCTTCGAGATGCCCACCACCCAGGCCCTGCTGCCAAGCATCGTGCCCGCCGCGCTGTTTCCCCGGGCAGTGGCCGCCGCGCAATCCGCCCAACAGTCGGCCACCATCGTCGCCCCGGCCCTGGGCGGCTTGCTCTATGCCTTCGGCAGCGCCTGGGTCTATGGCCCGACCGTGATCCTGTACGTGATCGCCTGCCTGTTGATGCTCAACCTGCCTGCCCGCCAGGCCGCCCTGAACAAAAGCAAGGCCACCCTCGACTCGCTGCTGGCAGGCATTCGTTTCATCCGCAGCCGCCCGGATATCCTCGGGGCCATTTCCCTGGACCTGTTCGCCGTCTTGCTCGGTGGCGCCACCGCGCTGTTGCCGGTGTTCGCCAAGGACATCCTGCTGACTGGCCCCTGGGGCCTGGGCCTGCTGCGCTCGGCGCCGGCGGTGGGTGCCTTGCTGATGTCGCTGTGGCTGGCGCGCTTCAGTGTCGAGCGCAAGGTCGGGCGGGTGATGTTCACCGCCGTCGGGGTGTTCGGCGTGGCGACCATCGCCTTCGGCCTGTCCACCTCGTTCTGGTTCTCTTTGGCAGTGCTGGTGGTATTGGGCGCGGCGGACATGATCAGCATGGTGATCCGCGCCTCCTTCGTACAACTGGAAACCCCGGATGAAATGCGCGGTCGGGTCAGCGCGGTGAACGGCCTGTTCATCGGCGCCTCGAACCAGCTGGGGGAGTTCGAGTCCGGGCTAACGGCCCACTGGTTCGGCACCGTGCCGGCGGTGGTGCTGGGCGGGGTCGGTACGCTGGTGGTGACCGGGACCTGGATCAAGCTGTTCCCGACCCTGGCCAGGCGCGACCGGATGCACGAGCCGCAAACGGAGCCCACCCGGGCGGGTTAGGTGACTGAGCCAGCCGGTCTGAACCTGCCCGGCTGGAGTACGCCGGAACAGGCAAGGCCCGGATCGGGTTGGCAGCCAAGGCCGGCTGCAATACCTGGAGCCCACCATCGAGCCCATCGTCGGCTGCGACCTACTTGATGTAGATCTGCGCACTCATGGTGTTGCCCGGCGCATTGAGCGAGGTGTTGGTGAAACGGAAGGTGCCTTCCTGCTTGCCGGCCAGGTCGAAGATATAGAGGTAGCCGGCGGTGATCCCACCGGTCTCGCAGGGCACATAGGTGGAGCCGTCTTCGCACACCGGGGTCCGGGTCCCGTCGACCTCCAGGCCGTCCAGGGTCACGTAGGGCTCGCGGCCGTAGCCGATCTCCAGCACGTAGACCTTGATGCCCGGCCCGTGATGCTCGCACTGGGTCCGCTCGCGACCGTCGGAGACATCCTCCAGCCCGCAGGCTGGCGACAGCACCTTGAGGATTTCCACCTGGCTCAAGGGCGGAGCCGAGCGGGCCATGGCCGAGGTGGCGAACCCGCAGGCCGCGGCTCCCAGCAGCGCCAAGGCGGTCATTTTCACTGTACTGCGCATAAATCCCCCCGCGAAATCAGGCCGCAGTATGCGCTACTTGCCAGCCTGGCAAAACATCGACGACGATCGCAGCCATTGGCCCACGCTGCTGGTATGATGCGCGGCTTTTCCCGACCCAAGGCAAATCCACAGGCGCATCAGGCAGTCTGTGCTTTGCTGTTGGAGTCGATACATTCACGGCGCCTGGCGGCGCCACGGGGAGCAGACATGCTGGAAAGGCTGTTTCAACTCAAGGCACACAACACCAACGTGCGCACCGAGATACTTGCGGGCGTTACCACCTTCCTGGCCATGGCCTACATTCTTTTCGTCAACCCGAGCATCCTCGGCGAGACCGGCATGGACAAAGGCGCGGTGTTCGTTGCCACCTGCCTGGCGGCGGCCATCGGCTCCACCGTCATGGGCGTGATCGCCAACTACCCGATCGCCCTGGCACCCGGCATGGGCCTGAACGCCTTCTTCACCTACACCGTGGTCCTGCACATGGGCCATACCTGGCAAGTGGCGCTGGGTGCGGTGTTCATCTCGGCGGTGCTGTTCTTCCTGTTGTCGATCTTCCGCATCCGCGAATGGATCATCAACAGCATCCCCCTGCCCCTGCGCTCGGCGATTGCCGCCGGTATCGGCCTGTTCCTGGCGCTGATCGCCCTGCATAACGCGCAGATCGTGGTGGGCAACGAGTCGACCCTGGTCGGCCTGGGCGACCTGAGCAAACCGGCCCCTATCCTCGCGGCCCTGGGTTTTGCCCTGATCGTCGCCCTGGAAGCCCTGAAAGTGCGTGGCGCGGTGCTGATCGGCATCCTCGCGGTGACCGTGGTGTCCATCCTGCTGGGCGTTACTCCATTCGGTGGCGTGACCTCGATGCCTCCGTCCCTGGCCCCGACCTTCCTGCAACTGGACATCAAGGGCGCCCTGGACATCGGCCTGATCAGCGTGATCTTCGCCTTCCTGTTCGTCGACCTGTTCGACAACTCCGGCACCCTGATCGGCGTGGCCAAGCGCGCCGGCCTGATGGGCAAGGACGGCCACATGCCGAAAATGGGCCGGGCCCTGATCGCCGACAGCACCGCGGCCATGGCCGGTTCCCTGCTGGGCACCTCGACCACCACCAGCTACATCGAATCCGCAGCAGGCGTGAGCGCTGGCGGCCGCACCGGCCTGACCGCCATCGTGGTGGCGATCATGTTCCTGCTGGCACTGTTCTTCTCGCCACTGGCGGCCAGCGTTCCAGCCTTCGCCACCGCACCGGCACTGCTGTTCGTCGCCGTGCTGATGACCTCGGGCCTGGCGGAAATCGACTGGGAAGACATCACGGTCGCCGCTCCCGTGGTGGTCACCGCCCTGGCCATGCCGTTCACCTATTCCATCGCCAATGGCATCGCCTTCGGTTTCATTGCCTGGACCGTGATCAAGCTACTGTCGGGCCGTGCCCGTGAGCTGAACGCGCCCCTGGTGATCCTGTCGATCCTGTTCGTGATCAAGCTGGGCTACCCCGCATGACTTTCGACGCCGCAAGCTACAACACCCAGTTGCAGGAAAAGGTCACGCGCTTGCGTGGCCTGCTGGCCCCCTTCGATGCGCCCGAGCCCCAGGTCTTCGACTCGCCGCTGCAGAACTTCCGCCTGCGCGCCGAGTTCCGCCTGTGGCGCGAAGCGGGCGAGCGCCACTACGCGATGTTCTCCCAGGAGGACAAGCGCACGCCGATCCTGATCGAGCAGTTCCCCATCGCCAGCCAGCGCATCAACCAGTTGATGCCGCAGCTCAAGGCCGCCTGGCAAGCCAGCCACGCCCTGAGCCACAAGCTGTTCCAGGTGGAGTTCCTCACCACCCTGGCCGGCGATGCGATGATCACCCTGTGCTACCACCGCCCGCTGGACGAGCACTGGCACCAGGCCGCGAGCCAGCTGGCCGCCGAGCTGAAAGTCAGCGTGATCGGCCGCTCCAAGGGCAAGCGTGAAGTCATCGGCCAGGACTACGTGGTGGAACGCCTGGAAGTCGGTGGTCGCAGCTTCAGCTACCGCCAGCCCGAAGGCGCCTTCACCCAGCCCAACGGCACGGTGAACCAGAAGATGCTCGACTGGGCCTATGCCGCCCTGGGCGAACGCCAGGATGACCTGCTGGAGCTGTACTGCGGCAACGGCAACTTCACCCTGCCCCTGGCCACCCGGGTGCGCAAGGTGCTGGCCACCGAGATCAGCAAGACCTCGGTCAACGCCGCCCTGAGCAACCTCAGCGAAAACGCCGTGGACAACGTCACCCTGGTGCGCCTGTCCGCCGAGGAGTTGACCGAGGCCCTCAATGAAGTGCGGCCGTTCCGCCGCCTGCAAGGGGTGGACCTGAAGAGCTACGCGTTCGGCAGCGTGTTCGTCGACCCACCACGGGCCGGCATGGACCCGGACACCTGCGAGCTGACCCGGCGCTTCGACAACATCCTGTACATCTCCTGCAACCCGGAAACCCTGGCGGCCAACATCGCCCAGTTGCACGACACCCACCGGATCGAGCGCTGCGCGCTGTTCGACCAGTTCCCCTGGACCCACCACATGGAATCCGGGGTCCTGCTGACCCGCCGCTGATCCATAGCCCCACCAACGGCCGTCCTCGTGACGGCCGTTTTCATTCTGTCAGCGGCCGTCATTGAAGGCCCTGCGGGCCTTGTCGCAGCCTCGCGGGCTCGACAGCGGCTACAGGGTCGGGTGGAAGTAGTCGGCCAGTTGCACCATGTCCTGCTCGTTGAGCAGGCCAGCCTGGCACTTGAGCTGGATACGCGCCAGCAGGTAGGCATGCCGGGCATCGGCCAGGTCGCGGCGGGCGCTGAACAGATGCTGCTCGGCGTCCAGCACATCGAGGTTGACCCGTTCACCACCGCGCACGCTTTTCTGGGTCGCGGCCACCAGGGCCTGGGCCGAGTCCACCGCCATCTCATAGGCCTGGACCCTCGCTGCGGCACTGGTATTGAGGTTGAACTGCTTGCGCAGTTCGTTAAGGGTAGTGGCCGTTTGCGCATCCAGCTCGTACTGCGCCTGGGACAGCTGGCTGGCCGCCTGGCGGGTCGAGGCCGACACCGAGCCTCCGGCGAACAGCGGCAGGCTGACCTGGATACCGACCGTGTTGGTGTCGTACTGCTGGTTGTAGGAGCTCTCGGAGTCGGAGCGGGTCTGGCGGCTGCTGGCGTACAGGCTGACCTTGGGCAGGTGCCCGGCACGCTTGCGCTCCACCTCATACTCGGCCGCCCGCAGGGCCTGCTGCTGGGAGGCCAGCTGCGGGTTGTTGGCCATGGCCAGCTCACGCCAGGTCTCGAAGCGGTTGGGCAGCAACGGCCGGATCTGGAACTGGCGGACCAGTGGGTCCAGCTCGTCGATCTGCAACGGCTCGCCAACGATGGCCTGCAACTCGCGCAGGGCGGCATCCTGCTGGTCCCGCGCCTCGATTTCCTCGGCCAGTGCCAGGCTCAGGCGGGCCTGGGTTTCCAGCGCATCGGTCCGGGTACCTTCACCACTCTTGAGCAACCGTTGGTTGAGCTGCAAGCGCTCGGCAAAGGCGCGCTTCTGCGCGCCACTCAACTCGATACGCTCCTGGGCCAGCAATGCCTGGCTATAGGCACCCAGCAGGCGTACGGCCAACTCCTGGCTCTTGCTACGAAAGCGCTCGTCGGCGAACAGTGCCTGGGCCGCGCCCTGACGAAAGCGCGCATAGGCTTCGTAGTCCAGCAAGGGTTGCTGCAAGGTCAGCGTCGATGCGTAGCTGCGATAGTCACGGTTGCTGGTGAGATCACCACGCAGGGTTTCCTGGGTCACCTGCGAGCGGTTGCGCGAATTGTTGTAGTTCCAGGACAGGCTCGGCAGCAGTCCGGCCCGCCCAATGGCGCGATTCTCCTCCCCGGCATCGCGCTCCTTGATCGCCGCCTGGAAGGTCGGGTCATTGCGCAAGGCCAGGTCGTAGGCTGCCAGCAGCCCCAGCGCCCGGACCTCAGGCGCCAGCAGCAGCCCCAGCAGGAGCAGGTATCGTCCAGCGCGGCTCATTCTTCCACCAGAGCCATGTGGCTACGGTCCAGCAAGGGCTTGAACAGGTAGTTGAGCATCGAGCGTTCGCCGGTACGGACAAAGGCTTCCACCGGCATCCCCGGGCGAACCTGCAGGCCTTGCAACTGCTGCATGCCCTGGCTGCTGACCGTGGCGCGCAAGGTGTAGTAAGGCTCCTCGGTACGCTCATCCACCTGGCGATCGGCGGAGACCAAAGTCACCTCCCCCGCCACCCTTGGCGTGGTGCTCTGGTTGAACGCCGGGAACATCAATTCCACCGCCAGCCCCGGATGCACCTTGTCGATCAGTTGCACCGGTACCCGCGCCTCCACCAGCAGCGGTTCGTCCTGGGGCACGATGTCCATCAACGGCTGGCCCGGCTTGATCACCCCGCCCTCGGTATACACCTCAAGGCCCACCACTACGCCAGCAGCCGGCGCCCGGACCAGGCTGTTGGCCAGGTCGAACTCCGCGGAGGCCAGCCGATTGCGCAAGTCCTCGGTGCGGATACGGGTATCGGCCAACTGGCTGCGCAGGTCTTTCTGGAAGTCCTCGCCGACCTGGCGGATGCGCAGGCGCAGTTCGAGGATCTGGCGCTGCAGCAAACCGATCCGACCAAAGTCTTCTGCGATCGCCCCCTCGACCTGGGCATACAAACGCTCGCTGTCCAGCAGCCGGTTACGCGGGATATAGCCATCCCGGGCCAGCTCGCGCAAACCTTGCAGCTGCTCGTTCAAGGCTTGGCGCTGCTGCACCTTGCTGGCCTGGGAATCCCGGGTACCGCGCAGCTGCGCCTCGGAGCCGGCGATGGTTTCGGCAATCCCCTGCTGCTCCATGGCCAGGGCCTGGCGCCGGCTGTCGAACAACTGCCGTTGCAGGGTCAGGCTGGCGGCTACTTCCGGCTCGCCCGCCAAGGCCAGTAGCTGGGGGTCGAAGGTGATCTGGGGCGTACCCTCGCGCTCGGCGTTGAGGCGCGCCTCGCTGGCCAGGGACCCCAGGTACTGGCTGCGCAAGGACTGCATCTGGGCACGCAACGGGGTTTCGTTGAGCCGCAGCAGGACTTGCCCGGCACCGACCCGCTGCCCCTCCTTGACCTCGATGCGCTCGACGATCCCGCCGCTCTGGTGCTGTACGGTCTTGCGATGCCCCGAGACCATGACCTTGCCCGACACCGCCACCCCCTTGTCCAGGGGCGCCAGTGCGGCCCAGCCGAGGAAACCGATGAAACCGGCCAGCACCAACAGCCAACCCAGCCGGGAGTATTTCCTGTCGTCCAGCACCAGCACCTTGCCGGCCACCAAGGGTTCGCCTGCGCTGGCATGGCCTGTGGATAACGCTGCCTTCATGCTTTTCTACCTTCCCCGCCGGCCATGCCCAGGCGATAACTCATGTTCAGATTGGCCACCGGATTGCTCACAGGTGACGCCGGTGGGGCGGCCTTGGCCTTGTGGCTGGCTTCCAGCACCCGGGCGGTAGGGCCGAATGCTTGCAACTGCCCCTCGCGCAGGATCATCAACTGGTCGGTCAGGGTCAGCACATTGGGTTTATGGGTGATCAGCACCAGGGTCCGGCGCAACTGCTTGAGCTGGGCGATGGCTTGCAACAGTGCCTGCTCGCCGGCCTCATCCAGATTGGAGTTGGGCTCATCGAGCACGATCAATGCCGGCAAGCCGTACAAGGCACGGGCCAGGCCGATACGCTGGCGCTGCCCCCCGGACAGGCCGGCTCCCCCTTCACCCAAACGCGTGTCGTAGCCCTGGGGCATCTGCAGGATCAGTTCATGCACCCCGGCCATCTGCGCCGCTTGCAGTACCTGGTCCGAGTCCACCTGGGCAAACCGTGCGATATTTTCGGCAATGCTGCCGGCGAAGAGCTGGATGTCCTGGGGCAGGTAGCCGATATGCGGGCCCAGTTGCCGCTTGTCCCATTGAGCGAGGTCCGCACCATCCAGGCGCACCTTGCCGGTCAGCGGCGTCCAGGCCCCGACCAGCAAGCGGGCCAACGTGGATTTACCGCAACCAGAGGGGCCGATCACCCCCAGGACCTGGCCTGCCTCCAGGGTGAACCCGAGGTTGGCCAGGGCCGGGCGCCGTCGCCCCGGGGCACAGGCGCTCAACTGTTCGATATCCAGTTGCCCCTTGGGTGCCGGCAGGCTCATGCGCACGGGGCGCGGCGGATTTTCCTGCAGCAACTGCGCCAGCCGTTCGTAGGCCAAGCGCGCCGAGCTCCACTGCTTCCATACCGCAATCAACTGATCGATGGGGCTGAGCACCCGCCCCATCAGGATCGAGCCGGCGATCATCATTCCCGGAGTGATCTGCCCCTGCACCGCCAGCCAGGCACCCAGGCCCAGGACCAGGGATTGCAAGGCCATGCGCACGCCCTTGGACCAGGCACTGATGGTCGCGGTCTTGGCGCTGGCCAGGTTCTGCTGGGCAAGAAACGCCTGGTGCCCGGCAAACCAGCGCTCGCGCAAGGCCGCGAGCATCCCCATGGCCTCGATGGCATCGGCGTTGCGCAGGTTGGCCGAAGCCTGCTGGCTGGTCAGGATGGACAACTGGCTGGCCTCGGCCAACGGTGCCTGGCAGATACGCTGGTTGATCCAGGCCAGCGCCACCAGCAGCAGCGCGCCGCCCAGGGCCAGCAACCCGAGCCAGGGATGAAACAGGAAGATCACCAGCAGGTACACCGGGAACCACGGGGCATCGAAGAAGGCGAACAAGGCGTTGCCGGTGGCGAATTGGCGCAGCGCCGTCAGGTCGTTCAGCGCCTGCCCGGCCGCCTGCGGGCTGCCCTTGAGCTGGGCCTCGAACGCCGCGTCGTACACCCGCTGGTTCAAGCGCATGTCCATCTGCGTACCGAGGTGGATCACCACCTGGCTGCGCACCCACTCCAACGCCCCCATCAAGCCGAACAGGCCGAGGATCATCAGCGTCAGCATCAGCAGGGTCATCTGGTTGCCCGAAGCCAATACCCGGTCATAGACCTGCAGCATGTACAGGGCCGGCGCCAGCATCAGCAGGTTGATCACTGCCGAGAACAGGCCAATGTTGAAAAAGCCGCTCTTGTAGGCCGCCAGGGCCGCCAGCGTCTCGGAAGCGGCAAGTGAGTTCGGCCTGCTCATCCAGATGTCCTGTGGAAAGTTAAAGGAGAGGTGGCCCTCCACCCCGACAGGATGGAGCGGCAAGAGGCGCGCCCGGTACGTTGACAGGCACCGCGGCGCTCCCCAGAATTTGCCACCGCCGTCGCCCTGGCCTTCGAAAACTCGGGCGACGACGGTGAGTTGAAACAGCGAATGGAGGAGCGATCCTGCATTCGCTTTTTTATTGCCTCAGGCCTGCACTCAGGCCGCCAGCGCCCAGTCGTGGGCCACATCCTGTACGCCCACCAGGCCGATATCGGCGGCAGCAGGTAGCGGATTGGCGTGGGCAACACCGGCCGCTGCCAGGTCGTCGAACGTCGAGTTCACCGACAGGTTCGGGTTGATCGCCTTGAGCAGCGCATCGATTTCGCCTGCCAGTGCCGAGCTGTCGCCACTCATCAGGCCATAGACCACCTTGTGCACCTCACCCGCACGGCCCTCTTCGCGCAGGCTGTTCAGGCCCAGGTTGGCGAAGCTGACTTCCTGGCTGACCAGGCTGTAGTTGCTGCCCGAGCCACCGGCGAGGGTGTCGCCCAGGGAGACCTTATCCAGCGAGCCCCACAGGGTATGGCTCGGGTTGTTGAACAGGGTGTAGTGCAGGTTGCCATCGGCCACGAAGGCGGCATCGCTGGCCGTGCTCTTGATGGCGTATTGGGTGCCGTCGAACGGCCCCGGGTTGAAGCCTCCGGTGTTGGTGCCGTCCACCACCTGGCCCGGACGATGGTTGACGTCGCCGAAGTAGGCCGACCAGTCGTTCAGGTATTGCGCGACAGTGTTACCGCCATAGGTAGCGCTGTAAGAGATCGAAATGCTCATGCAAAACTCCAATACATAGGTGGGTCATGTCCGCAGCACGCCTGTGCCTGCTGCGGTTTTGCCCGTCACTGGGCAAAAGCGGTCAGAACTGATATTCCACGGTGCCTTGCAGGGTGCGGCCACGGCCGAGGGTGAAGGCCAGGACATCGCCAAGGGGAACCAGGTAGGCGCGATCGGTGACGTTCTCCATGGCCAGGCGCAAGGTCAGCTCCTGGGTGGCCCGGTAGCTGCCATAGAGGTCGTAGACGGTGTAGGGCTTCCAGTCGGCCGGATAGACGCCCGACTGGCTGACCGTCATGTTGGCCGAGTCGGAGATCGAGTAGCCGGCGCTGTATCGGGCGCGGGCGCCGATATCCAGCCTGCGGTCGAAAAAGCGCGCGCCCAGGGTCAAGGTGCCGCGATCCATGGGCATATGCTCGGCCGAACCCAGGATGGCAGCCTTGCATTGGGTGGCGTTGTTGGCGGCGTCATCGGGGCGCATGCCGGTAACGACCGCCCGGCGCCCGGTACCGTTCTTCACCGGCTGGGTCACGCCGCCCAGCCATGCGGTCTTCATGCAGAAATCGTTGTCGCCGATCATGCGGGTGTAGTTCAACTGGCCATAGGCCCCGCCGGTGTCATAGTCGAGTTGGTATTCGATGCCCTTGAACCGGGTGCCGCTCATGTCGTTGACATAGGCGCTGTTGCCGATACCGGCCATGCCATAGCCCGGAGGCTGGACGCCCATGGCCATGTAGATGAAGTCATCGACCCGGGTATCGAAGTAGGCCACCTTGACCCCGAGGCGGTCGTCGTCGAACCAGAGGTTTTCCTTGAAGATGTTGAACCCCGCCTCCCAGGTGGTGGAACGCTCAGGCTTGAGGAACGGATTGGGGTACATGCTTTCCGAGCCACCGCCATGGGGGCGACCGGTGATCATGGTTTCGGTCACCGCTGGCGGACGCCAGCCCTTGCCGTAACTGGCGAACAATTGCAGCCATTCCACCCCTGGCTTGACCGACAGGCCGAAGGTCGGCGAGAACCGCCCTTCCTGGTCGTCGATGTCGTAGGCCACGGGCACCGAGACTTGCTGCGGCGTCTTGCCAATCACGAAGGTCCGGGTATTGATCCCGGTTTCACCGCGCAACCGATAACGGTCATAGCGCAAGCCCGCGTTGAGGTTCAGCCAACCGTCATAGTCGTAGTCCAGGCGGGTGAACAGGCTGCCCAGGGCCCGGTCGCCCTCGGGCGTCATGCTGGCCGCGGGCGAGGCACTGACCGCCGAGCCCTTGGGGACTGGCTGGCTGGAGTCCGGGCGAACCTTGTCGTAGAAGAACTCCAGGCCGTAGTTGGCCTTGACCGTGGAGCGCTCGCTCAGGGCGAAGGTCGAGGTGTTCTGTGCCTGGGCGCCATAGGTATCGGTCTGGTAGGTGATCGAGTAGCCAGGATTGATACCGCGCTGCAAGGTGCTCTGGTCGTTGCGATTATCGACGTAGTACAACTTGGCCTTGAAGTCGATCAGCGGGTTGTCCGGCGCGTAGCTGTAGTCGAGGCCAAAGTTCTGCGAGCGCACGTCGCTGCTGCCGAGCTTCTCCCACAGCTGGCCGGTTTTCTCGACGTTCATCATGTTGGCATCGTCGTAGTCGACCTGGGTGCTCAGGTAGCTCAGTTGCAGGCGCTGGTCCTCGGGCAGGTTGAGTCCCAGCTTGGCCAGGCGCGAGCGCATCACCGAGCCGGAGTAGGCAACCGGGGAGTTCTTGACCCGCTCGCTGACCGCCGGGTTCTTCGCGGCGCCGGTGCGCAACTCGCCGATACCGCCCTTGGTTCCAGGATCGTAATCACCCAGGTGGCGTTCGCTGGCCGCCAGCAGCATGTCCCAGGCCTGCGTGCCGATGGCGAAGGCCGAGCTGCCAATGAAGTGAGTACCGTTGCGGCGTCCACCCAGGCCGCTGGTCACACGGATCCGACCGCCGATTTCCTGGCCGGGCTTGAGCAGGTCACGGGCATCGAGGGTGCGAAAGTTGGCGACCCCGCCGATCACCCCGGCACCGCCCATGGTCGAAGTGGCGCCCTTCTCCACCACGACTTCGGACAACAGCTCAGGGTCGATGTAGAGGGTGCCGTTGCGTTGCTGGTGGCCGCTTTGCTGATAGTTCTGGCGCATGCCGTCCACCGACATGTTGACCCGGCCGTAGTCCTGGATCCCGCGGATGTTCACCGACAACCCCGGATCCTGCTGGCTGACTGCCGAGTACACCCCGGAGGTCTCCTCCAGCATGTCGGCCGCGTGCCGGGGCGGGTTGCGATCGAGTTGTTCGCGGGTGACCTGGCTCACCGAGCGTGGCGCGGTATAGGTCCAGTCGCGCGGGTGGCCTTCGAGGTGGCCGGAGATCGTCGTGGGAGACAGGGCCAGGGCGCCATCCTGCAAGGTCTCGACCCGGGTCAGGGTTACCTGGCGCTCACTGGTGAAGCGATACGTTACTGGCGCACTGCCCAGCAACCTCGCCAAACCGTCCTCGGCGCTGTAGCGCCCCTTGAGCGACGAACTCTGCAAGCCATGCAGGCGCTGGCTGTCGAACAATACTTGCACCCCTGCCTGCTCGGCAAAGGCCAGTACGGCGGTACCGAGGGCCTGAGCGGGAATATCGAAATCCAGCCCGTGCTGGCGCTGCGTACCCTGCGCAACGGCGCCCACGACTTCCGCCGCCTGCAACACGCCGCTACCCGCCAACAGTCCCGCCACACCCAGGTGAATGGCCAGGGCCAAACGACTTGCGGCGTGAACTCCAGTGCGACTGCCTACCCTCATGTCCGTCATTCCTGCGCTGGCTATTTTTATTGATGCGAATGCATCTCAGTTAGCTAGACGTGCCACGCAGGAAAACTCAGTAAGGTTTTTTCCAAAAAATTTCAGAAATGTCAGGAAAGCTCCGCCAGCCCTAGTAAATCAGGCTGACGCCAGGCAGATCCAAACGCTGCATTTTCAGCTCCTGGGTCAGGCTGGTCAGGGCCGCATCCAACATGTCCAGGTGGAATACCCCGCTGACCTGACGCTGGGCCAGGGCATCGTTGGCCAGTACCACCCGCCCGGGACGATAGTGGTTGAGGCGCTCGATCACCACCGCCAGGGGCTGTCGGTCGAATACCAGGACCCCACGACGCCAACTGGTAGCCCGTTGCAGGTCGAGTCCGTCCAGGGCCACCACTCCCGAGTTCGAATCGTAGCGAGCACTCTGCCCCTCCTGCAGCACCTGCTCGCGGGCCCCTTGCCGCGCGGGATCATCCAGGCTCACCGCGACACTGTGCTGCAAGACGCCGACCCAGGCCTGCCCCGGGCCTTCCCGACCGACCACAAAGCGGGTGCCCAGGGCCCGGGCCTGACCACCTGAACTGCGCACCACAAAGGGACGTGTCTCGTCACCAGCCATCGGTGCGACATCGAATATCGCAGACCCTGCCAGCAGATCGACTTGCCGTTGGCTGGTGCTGAAATCAACCCGAATGGCACTGGTGGAGTCCAGTTCTACCTGGCTGCCGTCGGCCAATCGCACCGTACGCACCTCACCTTTGCCAGTCAGGTAGTCAGCCTCGAGGTACAGCAAGGCCTGGGGACCTTGTAGCCAGCCCAGGGCCAACGCCATGACCAGCATCGCGGCACTGGCGGCCCTCAGGATTCTGCGACGACGCGGCGGTCGCCGTGCAGCGCCTTTCGCTTGCCTGGCCCGGTGCAGCAATGGCGCGGTGCCCGTCGGCGCAGGCTCCAGGTGCAACGCTCCAAGGGCGTCCCACGTGCGCTGGGCGAACGCCAGGGCTTCGGGATGGCGAGGGTCGGCGGCCTGCCAGCGGGCAAGCTCGACCTGCTCGGCAGCGCTGAGCTCGCGTGCCTGCAAACGCACGGCCCAGTCGGCGGCGGCCTCGGTAATACTGTGCTCTTGCGAACCCTGGCTATTCACGTGTGAATCTCGATTTCTCGTTATGTATAAGCAGTGACGTCTGACCCCGGGATTTACGGTAATTCACTCGTCGGCTGGCCGCTCGTCATTGGCCTGCAGGCGCTGCATCACATAGGCCAAGGCCTTGGACAGGTGCTTTTGCACCGAGCTGTCGGAAATATCCAGGTGCCGGGCCACCTCGGCGTGGGTCATGCCTTCCATGCGGTTCAGGCGAAAGATTTCCCGAGTGCGTTCGGGCAATTCGGCCACTGCCTGTTTCAATGCCTTGCGCTGCTGCTGCGCCATCGCCTGAGCCTCCAGCCCGAGGCTTTCATCTTCGATCTCGGCCAGCATTTCATGAGGTACGGTTTCGGTCTTGCGCCGCGCCTCCTGCCGGACATGGTCGATCAGAAGATTGTTCGCCGTGCGGTAGAGATACCCCTGGGAGTTGTCGATGGGTTCGCCACGCGTCTGCTCAGCCAGCCGCAGGAAGCTCTCCTGCACCAGGTCAGCCGCCAACTGAGGGTCCCGTACTCGACGCGCCAGATAACCACGCAAGGTGGCGGCATGCTTGAGGAACAGTCCCTTGAGATCCACGTCCGACAAACCGACTCCCTGGAACATGAAGGAAATTTCCGGGCATCTTACGGCTAGTCGAGAATGATTTTCAATTAACAAGAGCGTTGTCGCCGCCCTGCACCCAGGGTACGAGCGACGACAGCGGCTACCGGCTCATTCGCCCTTGAGTTGCAAACGCGACAGCAGGCCGATCAGCAATACGTTGAAGAGGATCATCAGCAGGCTGCCGAAAATGCCTATCACGTTGATCACCTGGGTCGGCAACCAATCGAACAGACTCACGCCGGCAAGGGACAGCAGGCGTTCGCCAAACCAGAATGAGTCGACCACGATCATCAGGATCAGGATGATTTTCAGCGTTGGGACGGGGTTGCCCATGGTGCCTTCCTTGTCGAGGGAGAATGTCGCAGGAGCCGGTTGGATTCGGCTCGCGATGGCGATCTTAAGGGGCTTGCCATCGGCCTGCCAGTCCCTGCTGCCGAGTCAGGCTTGCAGGTAGCGCAGCACCGATTCGCAGATCATTTCCCGATGCCGTTGCTTGACGGTTTCATCGGGCAGATCGACCTGGAAGATCTCGCCAAAGGTGTGGCGATTCGAAACCCGATAAAAACAGAACGAACTGATCAACAGGTGGACATCCAGGGAGTCCAGGCCAGGGCGGAACAGCCCCTGTTTCACACCGCGCTCGAGGATCTCGTCCAGGGTGTGGAGGACGTTGTCTTTCATCGCCCTGATCACGCCGGACTGCTTCACGTACTCGGCGTTGTGGATATTCTCGATGCTGACGATCCGCACGAAATCGCCGTGGAGATCGAGATGATCGAAGGTGAATTCCACCAGGCGGCGAATAGCTTCCCGAGGGCCCAGTTCTGCCAGGTTCAAGCGACTCTCGATGTGGCGGATGTCGCCGTAGATTTTTTCCAGGACCTCGACATACAGCTGTTCCTTGCTGCCGAAGTAGTAATAGATCATGCGTTTGGAGGTGTGGGTACGCTCGGCGATAGCGTCTACTCGTGCTCCGGACAATCCCTGCTGCACGAACTCGACGATGGCCTCTTGCAGGATGTTCTCGCGGGTTTTTTCCGGGTTGTTCTTGCGACTCTTGCGTGGCTCGAAAACAGGTTCGCCAGGGGCGATTGAGCATTCATTGGTTATTGTCATTCTAGGTTCACGGCCGTCACTCACAAGCGGCCGATTATGGGCCGCTGCCTGTCGCGAAGAAAGCACAGAGGAGGCCGTTAGTGCCCTCGGTTACAGATCTTCTACAACTTGGGGCACCTGGCTTGCCAAGGGCTCTCATCGATCGCCGGGAGCGGCTCGTGGCCGTGGCGGTAACAGCCAATCAGGCCAGCCTAGAAATCGAAGAACACCGTCTCGCCTTCGCCCTGGATACGGATATCGAATCGATAGGCTCGCCCCCCCTCCACCTCACAGGGCTGGGCCAGCAGGGTCTCCCGGCGTTGTGGCTGCTCGATCAGGCCCAGCACCGGACACAGGCTGTTGGCCTGCGCTTCATCGGCGAAGTACAGCCGGGTCTGCAAATGGATATTGATCCCCCGGGCGAACAGCGCCAGGTTGATGTGCGGTGCCATGGGCAGGCCGGCGGCATTGTTCACCACCCCAGGCTTGATCGTGTGCACGGCCCACTCCCCGGTATCCAAGGCAGTGGCAGAGCGACCGAAGCAATTGAAGGGTTTTTCCGTATCCACCAGCGAATCGTAGAAGCCTTCGTGGTTGGCCTGCCAGAACTCCAGGAACGCATCGCGTACCAGGTGCCCGTTGCCATCGTAGACACGACCAAACAGCAGGATGTGTTCACCGGGGGCGTCGGGCCGAGCCATCCGCTCGCTGATTTCCTCGGGCCGTACGGGATTGCCCGCAGCCGCCAGGGCCAGGCCGATATGCACATAGGGACCGGCGGTTTGCGAAGGGGTTTCAGGCAGCAGTTGAACAGGCATGGCAGGCTCCTCAGCAGTTCTCGAAATGGGTCCGGCGCTGGCCGCGCAACACGATGTCGAAGCGATAGGCCAGGCAATCCATGGGGTTGGCAGCGCCCATGTCCAGGCGCGCGATCAGGCTCTGCACAGCCGCCGGATCGGCGATGGACTTGACGATGGGGCAGAGCGGGATCAACGGGTCCCCCTCGAAATACAGTTGGGTAACCAGCCGCGTGGCGATTGACGGCCCGCTGATGGAAAAGTGGATGTGCGCCGGGCGCCAGTCGTTGGGACCATTGCGCCATGGATAGGGGCCGGGCTTGATGGTGCGAAAGCTGTAGTAGCCGTCTCGGTCGGTGAGCGTACGCCCAACGCCACCGAAGTTCGGGTCCAGGGGCGCCAGGTAGCGGTCGTTCTTGTGCCGATAGCGGCCTCCGGCATTGGCCTGCCACATTTCCACCAGGGTATGGGGCACCGGCTGGCCGTATTGGTCGCAGACCCGCCCGGCGACGATGATCCGCTCCCCCACCGGCAAGCCGCCGTTGTCGAAGTTGCGCAGCAAGTCGTTGTCCAGGCGAGCGATACGCAGGTGAGAGAAATCCGGCCCCGTGGTTTCACTCAGCGATTGGGGAATGCTCACCAGCGCCTGGCGTGGCGAACGGGCAACCGAGGTCTTGTAGTCGGGCGTCAAGGCCTTGGGGTGCCAGTTACGGTCGCGAATCACGAAGCGACGGCTGTCCTCGGACATGTCGGTCTCCTGTTGTTTGAATGTGTGGAGCGCAGCCCACGAAGTTTCAAACAGGCCAGGAGGATGGAAAACTGAAAAACCACCCCACATCCATAACCATATGGTTAAGGATAATGCCCCTCGCGATAGGCCTGCCCCACTTCCCGCAGCACCTCCACCGTCCATTGCGCCGCCAGGGGCAAGGCCAGGCTGGCATTGCTGGATATCCCCACCGAGCCACCGGGTTCGCGCAGTCCCAGGTCCAGTTCCAGCAAGTCACCGCTGGCCAGGTCCAGGCGCACGGCATCCAGCGGCGCGATCCACAGGGCATCACTGGACAGGGTGTAGCGCCGGCTCAAGGCCAGCGACAAAGTCTCCAGGCGCTGTTGTGCCTGGCGGATGCCGCACTGCACGAACAGGCTGTCGGCGTGCTTGCGGATGCTGGTGCCAGCCAGCGGCAGGACCAGGGGATAGGCGCTGACCGTGGCCCGATCCAGAGCCTTCGCCGCCAGGGGGTGCCCGGGCCGGGCCACCAGGGTCATGGATTCACTGTATAGGTGCTCGAAGCTCAGGCCCTGGATCTCCGGGCTCTCGGTCATGCGCCCCACCACCAGGTCCAGGTCGCCGACCCGCAACTGCGAAAGCAGATAGGCGCTGGGGCCCGTCACTACGCTGATCGTCAATGCAGCATGCCGCTGGTGCAGGCGGCGCAGCACCTCAGGCAACAGCAGGCTTTCCACGGTGGACAGCACCCCGATGCGCACTACCTTTGCTGCGTGCTCGCCACCGCGCAAGCTGCTCACCCCTTCGCGCAAGGCCTGCACCGAAGGCCCGGCGTACCGCAGGAAGGCCCTCCCGGCGTCAGTCAGGCTGAGCCCGGCCTTGCTGCGGACAAACAGTTGGGTGTCCAGCAGCACCTCCAACTCCTTGAGGGTCTTGGACATCGCGGGCTGGCTCACCGCCAGCACATCGGCGGCCCGAGCCAGGCTGCCCTGGCGAGCCATTTCAAGAAAACCCACCAGGTGACGGAATTTGATGCGGGTATCGATGTTCAATAGGGAGCCCCAAATGGTGTCTGGAACGAATCGGTCCGGCACCAGGCCATGGTAGCGTGGGCAAAAATCCCTGACGACCGGACTGGCGCCGGCTCGAGCCACCAGCAACACTGACCAGCAGAAAGAACGAGGACTCCCCCATGCTTTGGAAAAAAGGCCGGCGCAGCGACAACGTCGTGGATGTACGAGATGACAGCAGCGGCGGTGGAGGCGGTGGCTTGCGCTTCGGTGGTGGCAAGGGATTGAGCCTGACGGCGATCGTGCTGATCGTCGGCATCGGCTGGGCCACCGGCCAGGACCCCATGCAGATCCTCGGGCAACTGCTCAGCCAGGGCGGTGGCCAGGTCTCGGCGCCGGCCACCACCCAGCAACGCAAGGCGCCACCGGCCAACGACGAACAGGCGGAGTTCGTCCGTGCGATCCTCGGCGACACCGAAGACACCTGGGGCCAGATCTTCCAGCAGGCCGGCCGCCAGTACCAGGCGCCCAAGCTGATCCTGTTCCGGGGCCGGGTCAACTCCGCCTGCGGCGCCGCGACCTCCGCCAGCGGCCCCTTCTACTGCCCTGCCGATCGCCAGGTGTACCTGGACATGGACTTCTTCCGGGAGATGGCCCAGCGTTTTTCCGCCGCGGGCGACTTTGCCCAGGCCTACGTGATCGCCCATGAGGTGGGCCACCACGTACAGACGCTGCTCGGGGTCTCGGCCAAGATGCAGGCGGCCCGCCAGCAGGGTCGGCAGATGGAAGGTGATGGCGGCCTGCTGGTACGCCAGGAACTGCAGGCCGACTGCCTGGCCGGGGTCTGGGCCTACCACGCCCAGAAACGCCTGAACTGGCTGGAACCCGGCGACGTGGAGGAAGCCCTGAACGCCGCCAACGCCATCGGCGACGACCGCCTGCAGCAGCAGGGCCAGGGCCGCGTGGTACCGGATTCCTTCACCCACGGCACCTCGGCCCAGCGAGTGCGCTGGTTCAAGACTGGCTTCAGCCAGGGCCAGGTCGGCCAGTGCGACACCTTCGCCGCCAAGAGCCTGTAGATGCGCCGCCTGCTCGCTGCACTGCTGTGCCTGGGTAGCCTCGGCGCCCAGGCCGGCGAGCATGGGGTCAAGGTCATCAGCCCCGGACGACTGGAACTGCCAGCCGGTGAGCTGGCCCTGGGCCTGAGCCAGGACTGGCGCCAGCCACTGCCGCAAGTGCAGCGGGTGCTGATCATCGTCCATGGCCGGCTGCGCAACGCCCAGACGTATCTGCACAGTGGCGAGACCGCCGCCAGGCAGGCCGGCAAAGACACCACGACGCTGGTGATCGCGCCGCAGTTCCTCAATCAGGATGACATTGCCCGCCATCACCTTCCCGACAGCCTGCTGCGCTGGCAAGGCAACGCCTGGATGGCGGGCGAACCTGCCGTCGGTCCCCATGCCTTGAGCTCCTATGCCGCGCTGGACGCCATCCTCCTGCGCCTGGGCGAGCGCCAGCGCTTTCCCGCACTCAAGGAAATCGTGGTTGCCGGTCATTCCGGCGGTGCCCAAGTCGTACAGCGCTATGCCCTGACCTCAGGCAAACATGCCGAACTGCAACAGGCAGGGGTCGGACTGCGCTTCGTGATCGCCAACCCTTCGTCCTATGCCTACTTCGATGCCTGGCGCCCGGTTGCCTTCGACCCCGCCACCTGCCCGGGCTTCAATCGCTGGAAATATGGCCTGGAGCAGCGCCCCGCCTACGCCGCCCGACCATCATCGCAACAGTTGGAACGCAGCTATGCCAGGCGCGACATTACCTATCTGTTGGGGCAACAGGACACCGATCCCCAGCACCCGGCCCTGGACAAGAGTTGCGCCGCCCAGGCCCAGGGAGCCTATCGACTGGTGCGCGGGCACAATTACTTCGACTACCTGCGCAAGCGCCATCCCCAGGGCTTGCACCAGCGCCTGGTAGAAGTGCCCGGGGTCGGGCATGACGGGGACAAGATGTTCACCTCTGCCGAAGGCCAGGCGGCGCTGTTCAGGTAGAACGGCTACCGCCTGCGGCACCAGGCGTTCAGGGCTGGAGCAGGCGATGCAAGTGCGCGCAATCGCGTGCATGCCAGTCGGTCAGTTCCGGCCAGGGGTTGTCCGGCAGGTTCACCAGCACTGTGCGGGTACCGGCTGCGCGCCCACAGTCCAGGTCGAAACGATAGTCGCCGACCATCACCATGCACTGCGGAGCCACGTTCCAGGCCTGGGCGAGCTTGAGCAAGCCACCGGGATGGGGTTTGGGCGCAGCTTCGTCGCGACCCAGCACATCGGCCTCGGCAAAGCAGTCGGCCAGGCCGATGGCCTGCAACGTCACATGGGCCAGCTCCCGGGCATTGCGGGTGAGAATGCCCAGGCGATAACCACGCCCGGCCAGGTCCCGCACCAGCTCCACCGCGCCCGGCGCCGGACGCGAGCCCAGGGCCAGTTCCCGCTCATGCTCCAGCAGCCAGGCATGCTTGGCTGCGGACTCATCCGCTGGCAGGGCTGCCAGATGCGTGAGGATGTCCGCGTCTGCCGGGATCGACAACGCCTGGCGGATCGCCGCGAAGTCATGCACGGCAATGGTCAGGGTGCCGTCCATGTCGAACACCCAATGCTCGATATCCGAAAGGCTCATGCCCAGTCCTTGCGATGCCGGATCAACCCTTCCTGGGTCACCGAGGCGACCAACTGGCCGGCGCGGTTGAACACGCTGCCGCGCGAAAAGCCCCGGGAGTTGCCAGCCCACGGGCTATCCATGGCGTACAGCAGCCAATCGTCGGCCCGCAGGTCGGCATGGAACCACAGGGCGTGATCGAGGCTGGCCACCTGCATGTCCTTCTGCCAGACCGACTTGCCATGGGGCAGCAACGAAGTGACCAGCAGGCCGAAGTCCGAGGCATAGGCCAGCAGGTATTTATGCAACGCCGGGTTGTCGGCCAGGGTGCCGTCGGCGCGGAACCAGACGTACTTCACCGGGTCCATCGGCTGTGGGTTGTAGGGGTCCCTCTCGGTCACCGGGCGCACTTCGATGGGCTTGGGGCACAGCAGCTTTTCACGCATGTGCTCGGGAATCAGGTGCGCGCGCTGGGTGGCGATCTCCAGCTCCGAGGGCAGGTTTTCCGGGCCGACCACCTGGGGCATGCTGCTCTGGTGCTCGAAGCCCTGCTCGTCGTACTGGAACGAAGCGCTGCAGGTGAAGATCGGATGGCCCTTCTGGATCGCCGTCACCCGCCGGGTGCTGAAGCTGCCGCCATCGCGGACCCGGTCTACCTGGTAGACCACCGGCAGAGCAGCATCTCCCGGACGCAGGAAGTAGCCGTGCATGGAATGTACGTGGCGCGCCTCCTCTACCGTCTGGCTGGCGGCGGACAAGGATTGGCCAAGTACCTGGCCACCGAACAGCTGGCGAAAACCCAGGTCCTGGCTACGACCGCGAAACAGGTTTTCCTCGATCGGTTCCAGGGTCAAAAGATCGACCAGATCATCCAGCACATGACTCATTCAGACTCTCCTCACACAGAGCAAAACCGCGCAATCTCGGCTGCGGCGGTCAAATCAATCGGGGGCAAGCAACCTCATCGGCACATTCTAAACGTGCACGATTGCTATCCATGCAAGGTTTCCAACCATTGTTCACGGGTGATGCGGTACAGCACATGCTCGCGCAATGGGTGATCGGCGGCGAGCTTGGGATGTTCGAAATCCCCCTGGACGGCGTGCTGCATGCCGATGGCCTGCATCACTTTCTGCGACGGCAGGTTGGTCCGGGTGGTGAAGGCTACCACCTCGTCCAGGGCCAGGTGCTCGAAAGCGCAGCGTAAGGCTGTCCAGGCCGCCTCACTGGCATAACCCAGCCCCCAATGCTCACGGGCCAGGCGCCAGCCGATCTCCACCGCCGGAGTGAAAGGCGCGTCGAAACCCACCACGCCCAGGCCGGTAAAACCGATGAAGGCGCCGTTGTCCTTGCGCTCCAGGGCCCAGGTGCCAAAACCATGCTCGGCAAAATGCCCACGTATGCGGCCGATCAGGGCGGCACTTTCCAGGCGGCTCAAGGGCGCCGGAAAATAACGCATGACCTGGGGATCGGCACACATCGCCGCAAAAGCCTGCAAGTCATCGTCACGCCATTGGCGCAGCAACAGGCGCGCGCTTTCCAGTTGCAGTATCGGCTCCATCGGTGCCCTCCGTTTTCATGGGTGCAAGTCTACATCGCTGGTAGGATCCTTCACGGGTTCCTCTAAGAAAATGCCATGACACTGCCGCTGATCTACCACGACGACTACAGCCCGGAATTTCCCCCAGAACATCGCTTTCCCATGGACAAGTTCCGTCTGCTGCGCGACCACCTGGTGGACAGCGGCCTGGCTCGCGACGCCGATCTGCTACGGCCGCAGTTGTGCCCGGCCGAGGTGCTGGCCCTGGCCCACGACCGCGGCTACATCGAACGCTATATGAATGGCGAGTTGTCCCGGGAAGACCAGCGCCGCCTGGGGCTGCCGTGGAGCGAAGCCCTGGCCCGACGCACCGTGCGCGCTGTCGGCGGGTCGCTGCTGGCTGCCGAGCAGGCGCTGGAACATGGCCTGGCCTGCCACCTGGCGGGCGGCACCCACCACGCCCACTACGACTATCCAGCAGGGTTCTGCATCTTCAATGACCTGGCGGTGATCAGCCATTACCTGCTGGAAAGTGGACGCGTGGGCCGAGTGCTGATTTTCGACTGCGACGTCCACCAGGGCGACGGCACCGCGCGGATCCTGCGGCATACCACCGATGCAGTAACGGTCTCGCTGCACTGCGAAAAAAACTTCCCCGTACGCAAGGCCCAAAGCGACTGGGACATTCCCCTGGCCATGGGCATGGGCGATGCCGAGTACCTGGAGGTGGTGGACGATGCCCTGAACTACCTGCTGCCGCTCTACCAACCCGACCTGGTGCTGTATGACGCCGGGGTCGACGTGCATCAGGACGATGCCCTGGGCTACCTCAAGCTCACCGATGCTGGCGTCGCCGAGCGCGATGAGCGAGTCATGCGCCATTGCCTGGGTCGCGACATTCCGGTGATGGGCGTGATCGGTGGCGGCTACAGCAAGGACCGCCAGGCCCTGGCCCGGCGCCATGGCATCCTGCATCACAGCGCCCAGCGAGTCTGGGAGTCGTCCGGCTGCTACTGAGCCCCTGGCCTGATTACCCACATCCACTGTGGAACCGCTTGTGGATAACCTGGGAGAAAGCCTCTGCAGCCCTTGTGCCACGAGGGCTACGGCCTATCGTCTGTTTTTTGACCAGTGACATCGGGGTGTCATGTTGCTGTGGATCGCTTACCCCCAATAGCTGTGGAATGGCTTGTGGATAACCTGCGCGAAACTCTCTACAGCCCTTTATTTTAAAGGGCTACAGCGCGATGCCTGTTTTTTGAGCAGCATTCGCCAGCGCTCAGCCGGCGATCCGGTGTTTACCCCCAATCGCTGTGGAACCGCCTGTGGACAACCTGCGTGAAAGTCTCTGAAGCCCTTGCAGTCAAAGGCCTCCAGACAATCGGACATTTTTTGACCAGGTTCATCATGGCGTCATTTTCCCATGGGTCGCTTACCCCCAATCGCTGTGGAGCCGCCTGTGGACAACCTGCGCGAAAGTCTATCCAGCCCACGGTTTATAAGGCCCGCAGCCCCATGCTCAGTTTTTGACCAGGCATCATCGGGTCAGCAAGGCACTCGCGCCTCGGGTAGAATGCCCGGCCTATTCCTCCAGCCCATCCTTGCCATGACCTCATCGACCTCCCCCACGCCCCACCACGTCGCGATTATCGGCGGTGGCCCTGCCGGCCTGATGGCCGCCGAGGTCCTGAGTCAGGCAGGCGTGCGGGTCGATCTGTACGATGGCATGCCATCAGTGGGGCGAAAATTCCTCCTGGCCGGGGTCGGTGGCATGAACATCACCCACTCCGAGGCCTATCCGGCCTTCCTCTCCCGCTACGCGGAACGGGCACCGCAAATCGCCCCGCTGCTGCGCGAGTTCGGCGCCGAGGCGCTGTGCCAATGGATTCACGGGTTGGGTATCGACACCTTTGTCGGCAGCTCCGGCCGGGTCTTCCCCACGGATATGAAAGCCGCCCCACTGCTGCGTGCCTGGCTCAAGCGCCTGCGCGATGCTGGAGTGGTTATCCACACCCGTCATCGCTGGCTGGGCTGGAATGCCGATGGCAGCCTGCGCATCCAGCACCCGGCGGGTGAAAGTACGGTCCAGGCCGACGCGACCTTGCTGGCGCTGGGCGGTGGCAGTTGGGCACGCCTGGGGTCAGATGGCGCCTGGTTGCCGCTACTGGAACAACACGGGGTCCGGGTAGCGCCCCTGCAGCCGAGCAATTGCGGTTTCGAGGTCAGTGCCTGGAGCGAGTTGCTGCGCAGCAAGTTCGCCGGTGCGCCATTGAAGAACGTAGCCATCGGCCTGGACGACGACGTACCACGGCTGGGGGAATGCGTGATCACCGCCAGTGGCATCGAGGGCAGCCTGGTCTACGCCCTCTCGGCATCGATCCGCGAAGCGATCAACCAGCACGGCCAGGGCACGATCCATATCGACCTGTTGCCCGGCAAGCCCCGGGACAAGGTCCAGGCGGCGCTGGCCAAGCCACGCGGGTCACGCTCCATGGCCAAGCACTTGCAGGGCCAACTGGGCATCGAGGGCGTAAAGGCTGCCCTGCTGCGAGAGCTGGCGCCCGTCGAGGCCTTCGACGACCCGGCCCGCCTGGCCGCCGCGATCAAGTCCCTGCCGCTGGTGCTGGTGAAGGCCCGTCCACTGGACGAAGCCATCAGCAGCGCCGGTGGCGTGTGCTTCGAGGCATTGGATGAGCGGCTGATGATCCAGCAGCGACCGGGGCTGTTCTGTGCCGGAGAGATGCTCGACTGGGAAGCGCCCACCGGTGGCTACTTGCTCACCGCCTGCTTCGCCAGCGGACGCCGGGCCGGACGCGGCATCCTCCAATGGCTCGCCGAACGCCGCCAGTCCTAGGCCGGATACCAGGAGCGGCCAGGTTGAACCGGCCGCTCGCAACGTGTCGTGGTGCTTATGGCTTGCGCTTGCGCGGCCCGGTATTGAAGGCCGGTACCTTGCGCACCGGTTTCACCGCAGGCTCTGCGGCCACTTCCCCGCTATCGACCCAACGTCCCAGGTTGCGCTTGCCGGCGCCACCGGCGGCCTTGGGCTTCTTCGGTTTCTTCGGCTTCTTCACCACCTGGCCACTGGCGTCGGTCTCGGGCACCCGGTGCTCGGGCTCGAAATCCTGCTCTTCATGGCGCTTGAGGGTCTGGCGGGTCAGCATTTCGATTGCCGAGAGCAGGTTGACCTCGTCGGCGCAGACCAGGGAAATCGCCTCGCCGGTGGAACCGGCACGCCCGGTGCGGCCGATGCGGTGGACATAGTCCTCGGCCACGATTGGCAGGTCGAAGTTGACCACCAGCGGCAGATCCTCGATGTCCAGGCCGCGGGCCGCCACGTCAGTGGCCACCAGGATCTGGACCTCGCCCAGCTTGAACCGATCCAGGGCGCGCTGACGCGTGGCTTGGGGCTTGTCGCCGTGGATACCGTCGGCATTCACGCCCTGGCCCTGGAGCTTCTCGACCAGGGCATCCACGCCGTTGCGGGTCTTGGCGAACACCAGCACCTGCTTCCAGCGGTTCTTGCGCAGCAGGTGGCTGAACAGCTCCGGCTTGCGCTTCTTGTCCACTGGCACCACCCATTGCTTGACCGTGCTGGCGGCGACGTTGCGCGGGCTGACTTCGATGCTCAATGGGTCGTTGAGCATCTGCCCGGCCAACAGGCGGATGGCATCGGAAAAGGTTGCGGAAAACAGCAAGGTCTGGCGCTTTTTCGGCAGGGCGGCGTAGATGCTCTTGAGCTCCTCGGAGAACCCCAGGTCGAGCATGCGATCGGCCTCATCCAGCACCAGTGTCTGCAACTGGCTGAACTTCACCGCGTTCTGCCGGAACAGGTCCAGCAGGCGGCCAGGGGTCGCCACCAGCAGGTCGACACCCTTGCGCAACTTCATCATCTGCGGGTTGATGCTGACTCCGCCATACACCGCGTAGGTGCGCAGCGGCAGGTGCTCGGCGTACTGGCGCACGCTGTCATGGACCTGCTCGGCCAGCTCGCGGGTCGGCACCAGGATCAGTGCCCGCACCGAGTTGCTGTCGACCTTCGGGCCTTCCAGGGTCAGCAATTGCAACAGCGGCAGGGCGAAACCGGCGGTCTTGCCGGTGCCGGTCTGGGCTGCGGCCATCAGGTCGCGACCGGCCAGCACCGCCGGAACCGCCTGGGCCTGCACCGGGGTCGGGGTCTGGTAGCCAAGGGGTTCAAGGGCGCGCAGCAAGGGTTCGATCAGGCCGAGAGTGGCGAATGTCATGGAGATACCGTAGGAAAAAGTCAGCACAGGAATGCAATGGGCGGCAGTTTACCCTAATTCACAGCCCCACTTACGGACCATGCCCGCCGGCCCGGGAGCGTGTATGCTCGCCCCCAGCTGGCCCAAAAGAATGCACCGTGCGCCCCGCACCGGGTATCTTCACGGCCTTCCCCCCTCAAGGAGTCTCACCTCGTATGGACCACGAAAATCCGTTCCAGCCCCCCGCTGCCGAACTGCGGACCGCACCGACCGCCGATCAGAACCTGCGCCTCTACAGTGTCGCGGCCATCGGCCTGAGCACCTTCATCGGCACCTCCATGGCGGGTGCCTATTTCATCAGCCAAAACCTCAAGGCACTGGGGCGCGAGGCCGAGGTGAAGAAGGTCTGGGGCATGGGTATCGGCGTCTTCCTGGCAATGACCCTGGCAGGTTTTTTCCTTCCAGAGAACATTCCCGCCGTGGTCTTCATCCTGCCGCAGATCTATGGGATGAACGCCTACGCACGCCAACTGTTCGGCCCCCAGGTGATAGAACACAAGACCAACGGGGGGCCCTTCGTTTCGTTATGGCGCGTGGCGGGAATCAGCCTGCTGTTTGCCCTGGCCCTGGCGGCGGTGTTCTTGATAGTAGCGCTGCTTATCGGCCTCGAGTGATGCTCTCACGCTGAAACCACTACGCCGGGCAATGCCCGGCGTTCTTTGTCCATGGAATCCCAATGCGCAATATTGCCCTATCCGCACGGATGCTCGCGGGCCTGTCGCTGACCCTGTTCCTCCCCCTTGCCGGTGCTGCCGAACTCACCGCTTTGCGTGAAATCACTGTGGCGGATGCCAGCGGCCAACGCCCCCTGCATGTCGCCCTCTGGTACCCCACCGAAACACCGGCTCCGCTGCTGACATTCGCAGAGAACCCGGTCTTCCAGGGCCTGCCCGCCATCAAGGATGCCTCGCCTACCGCCGCGGCCCACCCATTGGTGGTCCTGTCCCACGGCTATCGGGGCAGCTGGCGCAACCTCAGCTGGCTGGTACCGAGCCTGGTCAGCCGGGGATACGTGGTCGCAGCTCCTGACCACCCTGGCACCACGACCTTCGACCGACGCCCGGCAGAAGCGGCGAAGCTCTGGGAGCGTCCCCACGATGTAAGCCGGGTCATAGATGCGCTGAGCGCAGACCCGTCCCTGGCGGGCACGGTCGACCCACAACGTATCGCCGCCATCGGCCATTCCCTGGGTGGCTGGACAGTCACCGCGCTGGCCGGCGGGCGCTACAGTCCGCAACGCTTCCTCGAGCAGTGCCGGCTGCATCCCAACCCACGCCTGTGCGGGCTGGCTCCGGAACTGGGCATCGCAACGGACAACCAAGGTCCGCTAAGTGCCGATCTGCGAGACCCGCGAATCAAGGCCGTGGTGTCACTGGACCCGGGGCTGGTCCGCGGATTTACCCCAGAGAGCCTGGCAGCGGTGCAAACGCCGACCTTGATCCTGGGCGCCGGGGTGAACATTGCCGGCATGCCGGTGGAACAGGAATCGGGTTATCTGCAAGCCCACCTGCCGCCGGCCACCTCCAGCCTGTTGGTGATCGCCGATGCCAGCCATTTCAGCTTCATGCAACTCTGCAAGCCAGGAGCCACGGCCTTGCTCAGGGAGGATGACCCCGAGGATGAAATCATCTGCCGGGACGGTGACAAGCGCAGCCGTGAAGCGATCCACCAGCAAGCGGCCCAGGTCATCGACGGTTTTCTCGAGCGCAACCTGGCCAGCCAGGCACCGGGAAGCTGATCAGGCAGCCTCTTTCTGGACTACAGCCTTAGGCTTGCGCCATTGCGGCAGGCCGATCAACACCACGGCGCTGATGATCACCAGCATCGCCAGCGCCTCTTCCAAGCCGATGCTCTCGCCGACGAAGACGATACCCAGCAACACCGCCACCGCGGGGTTGACGTAGGCATAGCTGGTGGCCGCCGCCGGGCGTACGTGCTTGAGCAGGTACATATAGGCATTGAAGGCGATGATCGAACCAAAGCCTGCCAGGTAGGCCAGCGCCAGCCAGCCCTCCAGGGCCGGCATGGCTTCCAGGCGCTCGCCGCGCAGCAGGCTGCCCAGCAGCAGCACCACACCACCGACGAGCATTTGCGCGGCGCTGGCCATGGCGCCCTGGGGCAGAGGCAAGTGCTTGCTCCAGACCGAACCGAAGGCCCAGGCCGCTGCGGCGAACAACAGCAGGGCCGCGCCCAAGGGACTCGATTGCAGGTTGGACCCCAGGTTGAGCATGCCGATGCCGATCATCCCGAGGATGATGCCGGCCCACTCCAGGCGGGTGTTGCGGGTGCCCCAGAAGTAACCGCAGAGCAAGGTGAACAACGGCACCGTGGCCACCGCCAGGGCCGCGACTCCGGAAGCCACGCCCAGGTGCTCGGCGACCGTCACCGCACCGTTGCCGAAACTCAGCAGCAGGATGCCGATGATCCCGGCGGCCTTCCATTGTGCCCAGGTGGGCGCCGGGACCCCACGCCAGCGCAGGAAGGCATACATCAGGCTGCCGGCGAGCACGAAGCGGATACCGGCAAGCATCAAGGGTGGCCAGTATTCGACACCGATACGGATCACCAGGTAGGTCGACCCCCAGATCACGTAGAGGGCAAAGAATGCGGCGATCAACGGCAAAGGAAAGCGGCTTTGGCCAGGCATGGGGTACGACTCAGGAGGCAGGCAGGGAAGGCCCATTGTAGAAAGTCGAACGGGGCAAGCTTAAGTTACAAAACCTGTTTTTAAGAGCAGTACACTTTCAATAAAGTGGAGTTTTTACCTATATACCTTGCTTTCGAAAGCCAGGTTGTTTTGGAGCCTTCCATGGACAAGTATGACCGCATGCTCCTGGCCCAGCTGCTGGAAAACGGCCGGGCGAGTTATGCCGAGCTCGCGCGCAAGGTCAACCTCTCGGCACCTGCCGTGGCCGAGCGAGTCGCCAAGCTTGAAGCCAGCGGCGTGATCACCGGCTACCAGGCCAAGGTCGACATGAACAAGCTGGGGTTGCCGATCCAGTGCGTCATCGAGCTGCGCCTGGCCCAGCACGGCAACCAGAAAAGCTATGAAGAACTGATCAAGATCCCACAACTCACCGAATGCCATCGGGTCACGGGGGATCCCTGCGTGATCATGCAGGCGGCCGTGGGCTCGATGCCAGAGCTGGAAGAGTTGATCAACCGCGTCGCCCAGTTCGGCTTCAGCAAGACCTCCATCGTGCTCTCCAGTGCCATCGAACGACGCCTGCCCCTGGGGCACCTGGACAGCAACGGTAAACCGTCCAGCTGATCCACCAACGGCTGCGTGAAAACCCACGGGGCCTTGCTTGAAGACTCCCCAGGCCCTGTCCGATGGCGCCCGCGGCGTGTCAGCGATGGCGCCGCAAGTGCTCGGGCACCTTGGCCGCGGGAACCTTCTGCAACTTGCACAAAAAATCGTGGGACAGCGGGTGCAGGCCGTGGGTATCGCGCAGTTCGCCCGCCAGGTGCACCAGCAGGTTGGCCGCCATCTCGGCGTCGGCCATGGCCCGGTGAGCCTGGCCGGTATGCGGCAGGCCGGCATAGGTGGTCAGGGTGCCGAGCTTGTGGTTAGGCGCAGCGGGCATCAGGCGCCGGGCCAACAGCAGGGAGCAGGCGAAGTTCTGCAACCGGGTGCGCCGGATCCGCCCCAATTCGAAATCCCAGAACTTCTGGTCGAAGGCCGCGTTGTGCGCCACCAGCGGCGTGGTGCCGACGAACTCGTTGACCTCGTTCATCACCTGCTCGGCCGGTGGTGCGCTACGCAGCATGGCATTGCTGATGCCCGTCAGTTGCTCGATGAAGGCCGGTACCCGTACGCCCGCGTTCATCAGGCTCTGGTAACGCTCGACGATACGTCCCTGCTCGAGGATCACCACGGCGATCTCCGTGGCCCGACAACTGCTGCTCGGGGAAATCCCGGTGGTTTCAAAGTCGATGACGGCAATGCGTTCCAAACCTGTTTTGCTCCGTATGAATCTGTTTTCAGCTTTTGAGCAGCAAGGTGCCTTCGATCGGCACATAGCGCGTGGCGGCACGAATCAGCGAGTTGGCCGTCAATCCAGGCACCCCATAGGCCACCGCACTGACACCGTGCTTGTGGATGATGCGCTCGAGCAACAGGTCGAAATCGCCATCACCGGAAGCCAGCACCACTTCATCCACCTGCGCAGCGGCGTCCATGATGTCGATGGTGATGCCCACGTCCCAGTCGCCCTTGGCCGAGCCGTCGCTGCGCTGGATATAGGGTTTGAGTTTTACCGTGAAGCCCAGGTTGCGCAGGATCTGCTGGAACTGCTGCTGCTTGCTGTCACCACGATCGATGGCATAGGCATAAGCCTGGACGATCTGCCCCTGCTTGCTGACATCCGCCCACAGGGCGGCGTAGTTGAAGTGGCAACCATAAGCCTGGCGCACGGTGTAGTAGAGATTCTGGACATCGGCGAACACAGCGATTTTTTTCACCGCTAATCCTCATGGCACAGCAGCGTGGGAGCTCGATCGGCACTCAGGGCCGCAAAAGTGGCCCAGTATGCCAGCGCCAGGGATTGTTCCGCGAATTATCGGCCCGGGGCGGGTCTGCGCCCCAGGTCGATGATGGATCAGACGAAGGAATCGTCGTCGGAGAAGAACGAGCTGTCGTCGTTGTCGTAGCCCGCGTCGCTGAAGCCGCCCTGGTCGTTGCCACCCCAGGAGTCGTTGTTGGCATAACGCTGCTCATCGTTGCCCCAGCCGCTGTTGTCGCTGGCCGGTGCCGGCTCTTCCTTGATGACCTCGACGACTTCCTGAGGCTGCTGGTTGCTGTGGAACAGGCTGCTGATACCTTGGGCCAGCATCACGCCGCCGGCGACGCCCGCTGCGGTTTTCAGCGCCCCCCCGAGGAAACTGCTGCCAGCCGCTGGCGCCTGCTGCGGCGCGTAGTTCTGTTGCGGCGCAGCGCCGAACCCCTGCTGGGGGGCACCGAAGTTCTGCTGTGGCGTGCCAAAGCCCGGGCGTGGCGGCTCACGCCAGCCACCACCGGAAGATGGCGCCGAGCTCGGGGCCGGGGCAGGTTGCGCTTCGCGGGAGCCACCGAAGATGCTCGACAAGAACCCGCCACTCGAGGCCGGAGCCGGAGCCGCCTGGGACTTGGCCTGCTGCAAGTCGGCCTGCAGTTGCTGTACCTGCTGGGTCAATTGCTTGTTCTGTTCATCGAGGCTCTTGAGGGCAGCCTCCTGCACCAGGATCGCCTGGGTCATGAAATACCCGGCCGCAGGCTGGCGGGTCAGATGCTCCTTGATCCGCGCCTCGGCCTGGGCATCACGCGGGGCTGAATCCGTTTCGGCTTGCTGCAACCGTGAAAACAGTCCATCGATCAGGGTTTGCTCTTCGTTATTCATGGCGACCTCTTTAGATTGCCGGTAAAAATCCGCTCTACCGCCGGATGAGACGGCGTTACGCACCAGTTATGGGGCTGGCGCGCAGACTTTCAATGGTCTTTACGCAAGGTTTACGTTTGCTCCGCAGGGGGCGTGATCGGTTAAAGTGTCCAACCGCTTCGCCACTGCGACCCCATCGATGAATCCGTTAGATGTCCTGCGTGACTCCCTGTATTTCTTTCGACGCAACCTGGGGCGCATTGCCCAGTTGTGCCTGCCCCTGGTGATATTCGAGGCCTTGTTGCAGCAAGGCGTGGGACAGATCCTGGGCCCGAATGCCTTTCCCGGATACAGCGTGATCGTCGGCCTGCTGGTGTATCCGCTGTACACCGGCGCGCTGATCCTGCTCCTCGATGCCCGTACCCGTGGCGAATCGCCACGTATCCGTGACCTGCTGGCCATGAGCCTGAGCCTGTGGCCACGCTTCGCCCTGCTGACGGCGGTCAGCACCCTGCTGATCCTGCTGGGGCTGTCGCTGTATTTCCTGCCGGGCCTGTGGTTGATGGTGGTCCTGGCCTTCGCCGAGTACCTGCTGGTACTCAAGGGGGCATCGCCGCTGAATGCCATCACCGAGAGCTTTCGCCTGAGCCGCGGGCATTTCCTGCGCATCCTGGTGTGCATCCTGTGCGTGATGACCCCGCTCTGGTTGCTCAAGGGCATGAGCGAGGCCGCCTATCCAGACCCGACGCCGCTGCTATCGCTGACGCTCGACAGCGCCTACAGCTTCCTCCAGCTATTCACCAGCGTGGTGCTGTTTCGCCTGTTCATGCTGATCAGCCAGCAACCGGACAAACACTGAAGCCCCGGCGCGCCGCTCTACCCCTTGGGGGACGGCGGCGCACTCGGTTATGCTCGGACCCCATCCTGCAACGCCATAAGCCGAGCCGATGACCCGTCTATTGCGCATCACCCTGTTGAGCCTGCTGCTGATCAGCCTGGTGCTGGCCAGCCTGATCTACAGCCTGACCTGGCGTCCCGAGGCCAAGGAGACCCTGGCGGTATCCTGCAGCGCCAAGGCTGCGCCCCTGGTACCGGGGCAGGCGCTGAAGGTGATGACCTGGAACCTGCAATACCTGGCGGGCAAGCGCTACGTGTTCTGGAACGACCAGGCCCACGGCGAGGATGAGCGCCCGACCCAGGAAGACATGGCCTTCAGCCTGGATGAAGTCGCCCGGGTCATTCGCGACGAACAACCGGACCTGGTCCTGCTCCAGGAAGTGGACGACAACGCCAAGGCCAGTGCCTACCAGGACCAGCTCAAGCTCCTGCAGGAGCGTCTCGCCGACCTCTATCCCTGCAGCACCCAGGCCTATGACTGGAAGGCCGATTTCGTCCCCTCCCCGCACATCTTCGGCAGCGTCGGCCGAAAGCTGGCAACGCTCAGCCGCTACCAGATCGAACACGCCGAGCGCCTGCAATTGCCGCTACCGGCCAGCAACTTCATCAGCCGCCAGTTCCAACCCAGGGATGCCATGCTGCTGAGCTACCTCCCCCTGAGCGACGGCGGGCAAATGGCCGTGCTCAATACGCACCTGGAGCGTGCCGAACACCCTGGCGACACCCAGCCAAGGCAGGTCGCGGCCATTGCCAAGGTACTGGACAAGCTGGAGGGCCGCGGCACGCCGTGGCTGATCGGTGGCGACTTCAACCTGCTCCCCCTGGGCCAGTACCGGCGCCTGGATGAAAACCAGCGCGCGCCCTACAGCGCCGACAGCCCGCTACACCTGCTGTGGGACAAATACCCGATGATTCCCAGCAATCCCCAGGCCAGTGGCATCGATCGCGCGCACTGGTTGACCCACTACCCCAACGATCCCACTCTCGACGGCCCGGATCGTACCGTCGACTACCTGTTCCACAGCCCGCGCCTGAAACGGGTCGAGTCCCGGGTCCGCCAGGACGACACCCTGCGCATCTCCGACCACCTGCCGGTGCTCGCACGCTTCCTGTTGCCGGCCCAGTAGATGGCCGCTCTGGGGCTTGGCGATGATGGTGAAAGTCAGCGTGTCGCTGTAGATACCGCCCTTGGCGGTCTTGTCGGTGGAGACATCAAAGGTCGTGTCCCTTGGCCGCTTTCCGGTCGATAGTGACAGTTATAGCCCGGGGGCCATTGCCGTTGTCGATATAGGAACAACCGCTCTAGCCATTGCTCAAGGGATCAAGGTCCAGGGCGGCAGAAGCCTGGTTGGCGAAGAAGCAGGCCGACATCGCAACCATTGCCACCAGACACGCGCAACCTGTTCAGGACGGTATCGGTTTTCCCCTTCGCCTCTTCACCGAAAACAAGACGAACCTTAAATAACTCTTCTGGTTTCAGACAAAGCGACACCCGGCATCAGAACAGCTTCACCAACCGCAGATTCAGCCGCCCGCGTTCCTTGAAGCCTTGCTCCACCGCCATGTCGCGACCCAATTGCACTTGGACCTGCACGTCAGGCACCAGAAAGTGAGTCAGGGTCAGGCGTGCATAGGAGGTCCTGAGTTCATCGTCCTGGTCGTCACCGGCCACCGAGCTACGCGCCCCCGTGACATATCCGCCGCCTATGCCCAGGCTGGTGGCCGGTGCCCACTGGTAGCGCAGGAAAGCCTGGTATTCGTAACGGGCCTTCTGCCTCTGCGTCGAGCCGTTCGGACCGAAGTCATCATTGCGGCTGAACCCGCTGACATCGGCCACCGTATCCAGCGACCAGCGTTCATCGAAGTGATGCACGTAGGCGCCTTGCAGCATCAGGCGCCAGCGATTTTCCCCCAGGTTCAGGGCATCGTCCCGGTCGTAGCTCCCGGTGGGCGCCTGGACAAACACCCCCAGGCCCAGCATGTCGCCATGGCGGGTGGGCAGGCGGATCTTGACCACCGACCCCAGGTTCAAGTCCCCCACCCCCGACTCATTCCCCAGTACCCGGGCATCGCCCCCTGTACGCAAGTGGCCGAAAGGCAGGATCGCCTGGGGCTCCCAATAGAGCCCGTCGCTCAACGGCACCGACTGCACCAGGCGCAGCAGGCCCATCTCGGAGCGCAGGCGGAAATCGTCCGAGATCTGGTGGCCGGAACGGTAGAACGACGAGCTCCGGGCATGCTGGTAGTACATCAACAACGCAGTCTTGCCCGCTGGCACCGGCTCGTAGTCGCCCGGTGCGGTTTCCTGGGCACAGACTGTTTCGGCAAAGGCAAACGGCAGGCAGCACAACGCCATCTTGGACTTGTTCATTGGTCGCACCCACCTGAGGTTCAGCCACGTAGCAGGCCTGTCTGGCCATGGCAGTTGATGTACTCGAACCACTGGGCACTGGCAGGAATGATCGCCACCTCGTGGTACAGCCGCAACGCGATCTGGAAATCGAGCGCCTGGGTGTAGCGCATGAAGCGCCCGAAGATGGCGAGGTGGGTCGGATGGGACCTGGCCCAGGTTTCGAGCTGGGCCAGCTCCTCGAAATGCACAAGCCCGAAGCTCTTATCCAGCGGGGTACCGGAGCAGGCATCCAGCACCTGCATCAGACGACAGCTGCGGCAGCCGATGCTACGCCCCTCGTCCCTCAGGAAATCCATCCCGGCACGCAACACCGGCTGGATCTCGCTCACATAGAGCTCCCGCTCCTGCTGCGAGGTGGCCGACCAATCCTGGCCGGAGCGGATCAGGCACAGGTTCTCTCGTCCTGGCACCCGAACCCGAGCGCCGGCCTCGGCCGCTGACGGCACTTCGCCACATTCCCCGAGCAACTTGTCCACCTGGGCCCGAGGCAGCCGATCCCGGGCGCTGCCCCAATAGCCGTGCTCACGGACCACGCCACTCATTCCACTGGCGAGATGGGCAATACCCTCGACGCCATCTGGCGAAGAAAACAGCGTCTCGAACCATTCCTGGCCCGGTGTCACGATCTCGACGAAGCGGCCAATGGCCTCGGTGTCCCGCTCCGGCGCCTGCCACCACTGATCGAATCCGCTGTTGCTCCGCCAACGCTCGAAAGCGGCCACATCGGCCCAATAGGCGATGGCCACCAGGTTATACGCGCCCGTTGCGTCCTGGCATTGCGCCGGGTCCCAGTACAACGGTCCATCCGCCAGGGCGAACCGCTTGGTATACGGTGCCAGGCTCTCCAACCCCAGGACCGTAGGAGCCTGGACGCCAAAACAGGCCATCACCACCTGCTTCACCAGGGGGGTGAAACGAGCGGTCCAGGCCGGAAACGGTGCCTGGTAATCGCGCGGGGTATTGACCGGTTCAAGGCGCGGACACACCAGGTGCTCGGGAATAGCCGATTCGATACTCACAAGACTTCCTCCGCTGCCTGACCCAGAACCTCGCCAAGGGTGCTGCCGTCGCACTCCACCACGGGGGTATAGGCATTGCGGTTGAACAGCAGCCGGGTCACATCGGGCCGCGAATAATGCCCCACCGGATCGGCCGCGAGCTTGGCGCCGACGAGCGCGGCAGGATCCAGCGTCGCATACAAAATGCCTTCTTCATGCTCGCCCAGGGGACTTGCCAGGTCCGCACCGTCGGGGCCGAAGATCCGTGCATGACCACCACCCGCTTCCAGCAGCGCGCGCTGCTCGTCGGTGGCGCAGAGCAGGTCGAGCATGTCCGGGGTCACCACGGCGCAGGACGCCAGCACGAAACACTGGCCTTCGGCGGCGTACAGCCGGGAAGCCGCCAGGTTGACCTCCGGCCCCAGTGCCGCGGTGCCACGCCGATAGAGGCTAAAGCTCGGCCAGGCGGCGACATGAATCTGCTCGTGCTGGGCGTACATCGCATAACGGCTGAGTGGTTGCAGGTGCTCCCAGCAGCACAACGCCCCCAGCTTGCCCAGGTGGCTGTCGAAGGTGGCCAGGGAGGAACCATCGCTTTCCCCGAACAGCACCCGCTCCACATGGGTGGCCTTGAGCTTGCGCCGGATACCGAGAGTGTGTCCCTGATCATCGATCAACCATTGGCCGATGTAGAGCGAGCCGTGATCACGCTCGCTGTAGCCCAGCACCACGTGGATGGCGTGCTGGCGCGCTGCCGCGCTGATCCGTCTGGCCTGCTCGCTGTCCAGTACCAGGGAGTTCTGGTGGTAGCGCTGCACCAGCGGCATGTAGTGGGCCGGCGCCTGCAACCACAGGAACCAGGGATAGCCAGGGATCCAGGTTTCTGGAAAGGCGATGAGCCGAGCACCCTGGCTGGCCGCTTCCTCGATCAGCGCCAGGGTCTTGTCCACCGTACCTTGCAGATCGAGAAAAACCGGGGCCGCCTGGACACAGGCAACCTTGATCTTCGCTTGCATGAGGCTTGACCTCCATTGAGTGATGGCCAGAGGTTAAGCGCCGCCCCAAGTGCAGTATTAGGACCTCAGGGAAGCGATGCTTGACTGCGAGGGAACTGCCATTTTTGGCCTTCGAATTGCATTCCAGCTCCAGCTTCTCCCTTACCGCGTGACATCAAGCCATGCTCACTCGATTCGATACCGGCGATATCAAGCCCCATGAGCGCCAAGCCTTCTGGCAGGAAGTGGTGTGCGCGACCTTCGTGCCGCTGGAGTGCCAGATTGGTGCGGGGGTGGATTTCGATGGGCAGTTGCAAGCCCATGACCTGGATGGACTGACCGTGGTCGATATTCGCGCCAGCAGCCAGCAGGTGCGTCGCAATCAACATTGCATTGCGCGCAGCCCGGATGAATATGTGCTGATCAACCTGGCGCAGGAGGGGTACTCACAGGTTATCCAGGACGGTCGCGAGGCCTTTCTGGAACAAGGGGACTTCGCGATCTACGACACTCGCCAGCCTTATGAGCTGCGTTTCTGCGGGGACTTTCGCCAGACCGTATTGCAAATTCCCTATCAGGTCCTGCGCGAGCGCATCAGTAACATCGAGCAATTGACCGCCCTGTCGCTGTCACGAAAAGACCCAGTGGCCCGATTGGCCTTCGACTACCTGACCGGTTTGGCCGGGATCGATGACAGCATCGACGTCGAAACCAGGCGCCGGTTGACCCATCAGGGCTTGGACCTACTGGCCACGGTCCTGGCCGAACGCGGCAAGGGGATCGTCCAGCCCTCCGCGCGACGTACGTCCCTGCTCTATCGCATCAAGAATCATGTCAGGGCCAACCTCGCGGACAGCGATCTGTCCCTGGCCGGTGTCGCTGGTGCCTTCGGCGTCACGTCGCGCTACATCAACAGCCTGTTCCAGGATGAGCGGACCTCGTTCGGGCGCTTCCTGCTCAGTACCCGCCTGCAAGCCTGTGCCGACCAGCTACGCAGCCACTCTCAGCAAGGCGTCTTGATCAGCACGTTGGCCTATCGCTCGGGTTTCACCGACATGACCTATTTCAGCCGAGTGTTCAAAGCACGCTTCGGTTGCAGCGCCAGGGACTTCCGACATGCCGCCATGCTTGGCATCGACACGCCCCTGGGCTGACTCATGGATAGCAACTGAAAATGGAGCTACCGAAAAAAGGCTATCCAGCCTGCCCCGGAACCGGCAGCGGCGCATCATTGTTCCAGGCCGTCGTCGGCCGGCTGAACAGGTTCTCGGTCTGGAAGTGAGCGATCCGCCAATGCCCCTCCTCCAGGGCGAAGCACACCGTCAACCTGGCTGCATTCAAGTGCGAGGCGCCCTCGGCGAAGGTACTGGCTTGCAACATCATCCAGCTACCACGCCCCTCATCCCCCTCCACCTCAATGACCTCACTGGCCAGGAAATGTGCGTTCAAGGCAAAGTGCGCCGGGGTCCTCATATAGGTGGCGAACATTGCGCGGATTGCCTCGCGACCACGGTAACCACCGAAGCTTGTGGCGTACCGGACACCCTTGCCTTCCCAGACCGCCTCACAGGTGAACAGGCCAGCCAGCTCATCCAGGGGGGTATCGGCATCGAGGCTGTCGCACAACGTCATGTAGCGATTGATGCAGGCCCTGATCGCCTGCTGGTTTTCGAAGAACTGCAGCCGGGCCTGCAACTGGGAAATATCAGGCATGTTGACCTCGTAATCAGTACCAGGAATGCAACGCAGCAGGATCAAAGCCCACTGGCGTCATGGATGCCGAGCAACAGGCGCTGCGCCACCGCTAGCAGCTTGGCGTCCGCGCCCTTGGCCGCCACCAATTGCAAGCCCACCGGCAAGCCTTGCGCGCTGCCCAACGGAATGCTCAGCGCCGGGTGCCCGGACAGGTTGAACGGTCGCACCAGCGAGGTCATGCCCAGCACCGCCCGGGTATCGGCGGCCTCCTCCACGCGCAGGGGAAAGTCGGGCATGGTCGGCAAGGCCAGCACATCGCAACTGGCCAGCACACGGTCGACCTCGGCGCTAAAGCGCCGGCGCACCTCTTCAGCCTCGGCGAGCGCCTGATCGCTGGTCTGGCCGGCGGCCGCCAGTCGGTCGGCAACGTCCGCGCCCACCAGGCCACTGGCCAGCAGGTGGCCGCAGCCTTCGAAGGTCTCGCGATTGATGACCACCAGGCCCGCGTCATAGGCCGCGGCAAAATGCTCGAGCTCGACATCCAGCAAGGTCAGGCCGCTGGCCGCCAGCGTGTGCTGGACGACTTCGAGAATCGCCGGCGCGGCGGGCACCGGCAACACCCCGACCCGGGCCTGGGACGGCACCTGGGCCACGCTGAAGGTCGGGTCGAGCATGCCCATGGCGCGAATCAGCATGGGCAGGCTCGCCGCCAGGGGGCCGACGCAATCCAGGCTGCTGCGCGCTGGTAGCACGCCCCGGCGGCTGATCCGGTCGAAAGTCGGCTTGAGACCGTACACCCCGCAGCAGCAGGCCGGGACCCGGATCGAACCCCCGGTGTCGGTGCCCAGGCTGAAATCCGCCAGGCCGGCGGCCACCGCGGCGGCCGAACCGCTGGAAGAGCCACCGGGGATGCGCCCCGGGAACCGCGGATTGGCCGCCGTGCCCAGGTAACGGTTGATACCGGTGGTGCCGAACGCCAGTTCGTGCAGGCTCACCTTGGCGGTCAGGCGAGCACCGGCGGCCAGCAGGCGCTCGACCACCTCGGCATGCCGCTCGGCCAGCGGCGCCTGCTCCAGGGCCCGGCTGGATGCACGGGTGGCGGTGCCGGCGACATCGATGGTGTCCTTGATCATGACCCGGGGGCCGCTGCCGCCCAGGTCCAGTGACTCAACTATGATGGTCATTTTCACCCCCCTTTTTTCAGGATCGGCCTGCAGCTCCTTAGCCACAGGCTCCCCTGACGACTAGTTGAACAATCAACTGAATATTCCAGTAAAATCGTCGCACTCCCCCAGCCCTATACCAGGCTGTTCGCGCCATATGGCACAGAACCTCGAACTGGCTATGATGGCGCGGCCCTCCACGGACAAGCAGTGAATCGATGAACAACTCGAAGAACCCCGGTCAGCCCCACCACGACCCTGCCAGCAGCGACTTTCGCAAGGAAGACTTCCCGTTCTACTGGCTGGCCCGGACCCACGGCCGCTATACCCAGAACATGGAGCGCCTGCTCAAGAAGGTCGATCTCGACGTGCCACGCTGGCGCGTGTTGTGGATCCTCAAGGAAAACGGCGAATCGAGCATTTCCGAGATTTCCACCCATGCCATCGCCAAGCTGTCGACCATCACCAAGATCGTCTACCGCATGAAGGACGATGGCCTGGTGGACACCGCTCCCAGCCCTGAGGATGGCCGCGTCACCCAGGTACGCATCACCGAGACCGGCCAGCGCGCCGTCGAACGCATGCAGGACATCACCCATGAACTGTTCCAGCGCAGCTTCAAGGGCCTGACCCAGGCCCAGGTGCAGCGGCTGAACCATATGCTGGAAGTGGTGTTCCACAATCTGGAAAGCCTGTAGCTACCATCGGCGCACGACGCTCCCGAGCCTCAACAGGCCTTGGAGGCCTCGCACACCCGGTGGTAGGCCCGGTTGAAGTACACCAGCCCATCATCCCCAGCGCCGTGGCGGATGCCCTGGATCTGGCAGTAGAAGATGCTGTGGGACCCCACCTCGTGCACCTGGGCGATACGGCAATCGAAGTTCACCAGGGCCTCCTGCATTACCGGCGCGCCGCTTTCCAGCACCGTCCAGTCGGTGGCGGCAAAGCGCTCCTCCATGCTCAATGCCTTGTTGGCGAAAGCCCCCGACAACGCCTGGTGGGTACCGGCCAGGACGTTCACGCATAATGCGCCGTTGGCCTTGAACTGGGCGTTGGAATACGAAGAACGGTTCATGCACACCAGCAGGGTGGGCGGCACATCGGTCACGCTGCATACCGCCGAGGCGGTGAAACCGAAGCGGCCGGCAGGACCATCGGTGGTGATCACCGTCACGGCGCCACCGAGCAGGGCCATCGCGTTGCGAAATTGGTTTACGTCTACCATGCTCGTTGCCCTCAGATATCCAGCACCAGTTTTTTCGATCGAGCCCGCGAACAGCACACCAGGATCTGGTCGTTGGCGGCCTTCTCTTCATCGGTCAGGTACACGTCGCGGTGATCGGGCTCGCCTTCGAGCACCTCGCACACGCAGGTTCCGCATACCCCCTGCTCACAGGAAATCTCGATCTTGATCCCCACCTGGGCCAGGGCATCGAGGATGCTCTGGCCGGCGGCCACCCGGACGCTTCTGTTGCTGCGGGCGGCGACCACCTCGAAGTCTTCGCCGCGGGTATCCACCGTCACCTGGAAGTATTCCTTGTGGATATGGTCCTCGGCGTAACCCCGCTCCCGGGCGCCGGCGATCACCCAGTCCATGAAGCCCGCCGGGCCGCAGGTGTACAGGTGGGTGCCGACCGCGCCAGGCCCCAGCACCCGCGCCAGATCCAGGCGCTGCTCCAGGCTCTCGTCATCGAAATGAGTCTGTACGCGATCGGCGAACGGCGCGCTGGCCAGTTCCGCGAGAAAGGCACTGCGGCTGCGCGAGCGAGCGCAATAGTGCAGCTTAAAGTCGGCTCCCCGCAGATGCAGGGTATGGGCCATGGCGATCATCGGCGTGATGCCGATCCCGCCTCCCAGCAGAATGCTGCGCCCGGCCCCCGGCGCCAGAGGGAACAGGTTGCGGGGCATGCTGATCTGCACTTCGCGTCCCTCGAGCAGGCTTTCATGCACGCCTTGCGAACCGCCCCGTGACGCCGGGTCCTTCAGGACCCCAAGGCGATATACCGCGCCATCGGCCGGATCGCCACACAGCGAATATTGGCGCACCAGGCCGGGAGCGATGTGGATATCCACATGGGCCCCCGCCTCGAATGCCGGCAGCGTCGCGCCGTCGACATGCCCCAGGTCGAGGACGACCACATCGTGCCCCTGGAGCTCGCGCTTGCGCACGACGACCTTCAGTAACTGTTCATTCATGACCGCATTCCTCATCACGACAAGGCGAACTGGCGCCCCGGAAAATCAACGCATGAACAGGCCGCCGTTCACGTCCCAGGTGGCGCCAGTGGTGAAGTAGGCCTCGGGCCGCGCCAACTGCGCGATCAGGTCGCCGACGAAGTCCGCATCCCCCAGGCGCTGCACCGGGACACCAGCCAGCAGGCCGGCGATGCGTTCGGCCGGAATCGCCGCGTGCACCGCCGGCGAATCGATGGGCCCTGGGGCAATGGCGTTGACGGTGACCCCACGGGCGGCGAATTCCTTGGCGAAGATCTTGGTCAAGGTAATGATCGCGCCCTTGCTAGCCGCGTAATGCGCGCCCGTGGCGGTACCGCCGTTCTGCCCGGCCAGGGAAGCCATGTTGATGATCCGGCCGTAGCCGGCCTCGGCCAGGTACGCACCGAACACCTGGCAACCGAGGAACACGCTGCGCAGGTTGAGCCCAACCACGGCATCGAACTCCTCGGGGCTGATCTGCATCAGTGGTGTGGTCCTGGTCACGGCGGCGTTGTTGACCACCACCTGCAAGGCGCCAAAATGCTCCAGCACCCGGGCCAGGCCCCGCTGGAAGTCGGCCTTGCTGCCGACATCCAGCTCAAGTGCCAGCAGCCGTCCGCCCGCCCCTTGCAACTGTGCGACGCTAGCCTTGGCGAGCTCCAGGTCACGGTCGCTGACCACCACATCGAAGCCCGCCGCCAACAGGCGCGCGCAGGTACGCTGGCCCAGCCCCTGGCCTGCACCGGTTACCAATGCGACTTGGTTCATGGCCGCCCCCTCAAAGGATGTAGCCGATACCGGCGAGGGTATCGTCGCTGTTGATCAGGCTGATCACCTTGCGCTGGATGCGCCATCCGCCCTCGGCCCTGACCAGGGTGTAGGTCAGGTCGGCGCTGTAGTGCTTGAGCGTGTCCTTGCGGAACTCCCGCAGGTTCTGCGCACAGCGCACCGTGACCTGGTCGCCGTCATCGTCAAGCACCCGAAAGCGCGAAAGCGTGCGCACCGTGCGTGGCCGCGGGCTGGTGGAGATCGACTCGCCGCCGACCAGGCGCTGCACCCGCAGGCCGCGCATGTGGTGGTCGTCATAGGCATAGTTGAGGCTGTTCTCGTAGTCGCCTTCCCCGGGCCTGATCGGAATGATGTAGGTGCCTTTTTCCGTCCATTGCGCCAGCCAGGCTTCGTATTCGCCATGGTCGAGCATGTCGCCTTCCTGCCAGATGAAAGCGCTCACTTCTTGCAGCAGTTGCAGATTCATGGGGTTCTCCAGGTTCAGGCCGACATCAGTTTTTTCCATTGCCGGTAGGCAGCGCGCATACCGGTCTCGGCGCTCACGTCCGAAACCAGGCCATCGGCGCTGGGTCTCTCGCCCGGCAGGCCACGGTTGAGCATGATCCACAGGTCTTCGCCGGCGCTGGCGCCCTTCTGCACACGCTCCCAGGCTTCGGAGTCGTCCGGAGTGCCGAAGCCCAGCGGCCCCTGGAAGTGCTCATGCAGGCGCAGGCGATAACGGTTGGCCGAGGCCGGTCCACCGTCCATGGTGATCACGGCATGGTGGATCTCGGTCTCGGTCACCGAGATCGGCTGCAGCACCCGGAAAAAAGCCATCGAGCAGGCGATGTTGGGAAACAGGTTGAGGTTGAAACCCGAGCCGCCCACGGCTCGAACGATGCGGCGCACCTGGGGTTCGTCGATGCCCTCGTCACGCAGCTCGGCGGCCAGGCCCGCGAAGCGCTCGGGGATGGGTTTGTCGAGGTCGGCCTCCAGGTCCACCAAATCGGGAATCATCACCATCACGCTGTGCCCGTTGCCCAGGTCCTCGACGTAGCCCGGACCTTCGGCGAAGTCGAACAGTTTCAGGGTCTGCTCGTCGACCGAGGACAAAAAACTCTTGTGCACCAGGGGGAAGTGATAGGCGTCGGTAGTGTTTTCCAGCTGGATTTTCCAGTTGCCGGGAAAACGGAAACGATGCTCACCGGGTACCTTGATGCCATAGCCGGCACCTTGCTTCATGAACAGGTCCATCCATTTCTTCGCCGCACCGAGGAAGTCCTCCAGCGGCTCAATGCCATCCTTGAAAGTGGCGAAGACCATGCCGGCATAACTCTCCACCCGTAGGCTGACCAGCGGTAGTTCGGACTTGTCCAGGCATTCGCCATAGCTCTCTGGCTGAGGAATGCCCCGCAGCGAGCCATCAAGGGCATAACCCCAGCCGTGATAGGGGCAGACGAAGCTGTTGGTCTTGCCCTTCTTGTGTTCACAGACCGTGGCCCCGCGATGCCGGCAGCGATTGAGCAGGACGTGAATGGCCTGCTTGCGATCCCGCACCACGATCACTGGCTGCTTGCCGATGTAGGTGCTCTTGTAGCTGCCGGCGTCCGGAATTTCACTTTCATGGGCGACCCAGACCCAGGTGCTGTAGAAGATCTTTTCCAGTTCGGCATCGAACAACGCCGGATCGGTGTACATGGAGGTATGGACGCGGTCGTCCTGCACCAACCCGGCAGGATCGAGCGCCAGGTTGACGGCTGGAATCAGGTTGTTCACGGCGTACTCCTTGCCAGCGTCGAAGGCTGGGCATTCTCGTTGTAGAGGGGCTCGGGGGACTTCAGGCACGCTGGATCACCAACTCGCGACCGATTCGCGCCTCGACTTTGGCGTAGCGCCACAGCTTGTAGGGTCCCTGGCCCACTGAGGTGGTGCGAAACAGGTTGCAGGCGTCGTGCACGGTCTCGATATCCGGGACATCGGCCAACAGGTAGGTGGTCCAGGGATAACCGTCGGACGGCCCGACCATGCCCTGGTCGTCATCCATGTTGCCCAGTACCTTCACTCCAGGCAGATCGTGGATACCGTTCCACATCGCGCTGAAGGCCGCCCATACCTGGAGCTGCTCTTCGCGCGGCGCATCGAAGAAGCTCTGGTTGATGCCCATGCAGAACAGCACGCGCAAGGTCTTCCGGTTGCTCATGGGATTTCTCCTCGAGGGTTACAGGTAGCCCGGCAGGGGCTGCTTGCCGAAGAACATCGCTCCGGCGTTCTGATAGGTGACATCGCCCATGAAGGCGTGCTGGGTGACCACCTGGGCGTCGTTGACGCAGCGAGCCAGGGGGCTGTCGTGGTAGATGCCGGTCATACCGGAGAGCATCTGTGCGTTGCGCGCCACCTCAGCGGCGATGCGCGTGGCATGGGTAGAAGACAGGCGCAGCAGGTTGGTGGCCTCCTGCGGCACAGGATCACCAGCCAGCACATGGTCCCAGGCGCGCTCGATGGATTCGTAGAAGAAGGCCCGGGCCGAACGCAGCGCCGCCTCGGCCTTGGCCACGTCTACCTGGGCCAGCGGACGGTCGGCGAGCGCAGGGGCCCCAGTCACCGATATTCGCCCGCTGGCCATGGCCGACAACTCGTCCAGGGCGGCACGGGCGACTCCCAGGCCGACCACCGACAGTACCTGTGTGGCGAAGGCCAGCGATGGATAACGAAAAAATGCCTCGTCCAGGTTGGGCAGGCCGCCACGGACGAATGTCCAGTCCTCGTCCACCCGCACGTCCTCCACCACCAGGTCATGACTGCCCGTGCCCAGCAAGCCCACGGTGTCCCAGGTTTCCTCGATACGTGCCTGAGCTTTGGGCAGCACGGCCAGGCGCGGCAGGTCGAGCTTGTCGCCGTGGCACGGAGCGATACCGACACCGACGATATCGGCGCCCAGCGAACCGCTGGAATACTTCCAGCGCCCGTTAACCCTGAAGCCGCCCGCCACCACTTCAGCCGGTTGCGGTGGAAAGATACCTCCGGCAAATACCGTATCGGGGTTGTCGCCATAGATTCGGGCGATGGTCGCCAGGGGCAGCGCCGCCAGGTACACCGGGCTCATGCCGAAGCTGGCCACCCAGCCCGCCGAACCATCGGCGTGGGAGATACGCTCGATCATCTGGCAGAACTCCCCGGGCGAGCATTCCAACCCGCCGAATCGACGGGGCACTAGGGCACGGTAGACACCGTGGGCCTTGAAGCCGTCGATCACGTCTCGGGAGATATGGCGCTGACGATCGAACTCTCCCAGGCGGGCACGATCACGAATAGTCTCAAGCAAGGCCTCGAAGGCCGGTCCGGAGGCCAGCGCCGAAGCAGGCGCCGAATGCAGGCAAAGCGAATCCATGGACTTTCTCCGTCTCAGGTGCGGTTGAGTACTAGATGGCAGGAGGGAAAACGCCGCTTGCGCAGCAAGGATGGGCACCAGCGAAAACCGCTGGAGAGATGTCAGGGCTGGCCGAAGGCAAGCGCCAGGCGTGCGCAGGGGCATGGATCGAGCAAGGCGGCATGGGCTGTCTCTCTTGTTATGGGTGCCGATGGCCAAGAATCGTGATTTTTTACATGAAATGTCAATTGAATATTCACGGTAAAAGTACCGAAAAATATTTTCAAGATAACCACCAGGATCACGGCAAATACTTATCCAATTGATTTAAATCAAATTAATTGACCCTTCCACGTTCAAAAATCGCATAAAAAGCTTAAAACAAATTCCTAAATGTTATTTATTCACAAGCAAATAAACATGAAATATCCATTAAATTCCAAGCAAAATCCTCCTTGTCGATAGCCGTGAGCCGCGGACAATCAGGATGTTTTCCAGGTGACCCAGCGGATATCGAGGCGAAACACCGCCGCAGGTAATCGTGCGCAACGATCACCTTTAAAGGCATTGGTAAAAAACAGGCAGCACGAACCGCTCCCGCTGTCGACGGGAGGAGGCCAGGCAGTGACGAAAAATGGCTGGGCAGGACGGCTTGCGATGCCCCCGCTGTTCGGCGGAGGCTTCGGGGCGGCCTGTCAGGTCCCCCTGGGCTTGGCCCGGGCGGTGGCTTCGGCGATCAGCGGATCATCCGGCCAGTAGTGCTTGGGGTAGCGCCCCTTGAGGTCCTTCTTGACCTCGGCGTAGGTGCTGCGCCAGAAGTTCGCCAGGTCCTGGGTCACCTGCACCGGGCGGCGGGCGGGGGACAGCAAGTGCAACTTGACCGCCTGGCGGCCGTCGGCGATGCGTGGGGTTTCGGCCAGGCCGAACAACTCTTGCAGGCGCACCGCGAGAATCGGCGGCTGCTCGCTGTAGTCCAGGCGGATCGAAGAGCCGGATGGCACCTTCAGGTGCTGCGGGGCCAGCTCGTCCAGGCGCTGGGGCAAGGGCCAGGGCAGCAAGCCGAGCAGGATGCCGGCCAGGTCCAGGTTGGCGAAGTGGGCCAGGCGCGAGACCTTGCCCAGGTACGGTGCCAACCAGTGTTCCAGCCCCTCAAGCAAGGCCGCATCGCTGACATCCGGCCACTGGCTTTCAGCCTTGGCGGCCAGTTCCAGCTGGCGCAACAGGGCCACCCGGGCCTGCCACTGGCGCAGCTCGGCGGTCCAGGGCAACAGCTCCAGGCCCTTGCGCCGCACCAGCTGGACCAGGGCCAGGCAGCGGGCGCTTTCATCCAGGCCCGGCAGCGGCTCGCGGCTGAGCACCAGTTCGCCCACCTTGCGTTGCCTTTCTGCCCGCAACAGGCCTTCACGCTCGTCCCAGTCCAACTGGTCGACGTTACGCACCTGCTCGGCCAGCACCGTTTCGAACAGCGCTGGATCGAAATCCGCAGCCAGGTAGATCCGCTCCTCACGCTGGCCCTGGCGGCTGCCCAGGTCGGCGATCACCAGCCAGGGTTGTTTCATCAGGTTGTCGGGCTCGCTGAACAGGGCCGCACGGCCATTGGCCAGGCGGTACTCGGCGCCACCCGGGCGCCGTTGCTGGGCCACCCGGTCGGGATAGGCCAGGGCCAGCAAGGCACCGAGCCAGCGTGGATGCTCGGGATCGGCTACCGCCGCATCGGCTTGGCCGCGCAGGTAGCCGCGGTATTGGCGCGCCAGTTGCCGGGCCCGCTGCACGCCACCCTGGGCGCCACGGGCAGCCCGCGCCTCACCCGAGAGCAGCACCAGGCGGCTGTGCAGGTCGGCGTCGGCGCCCCGCAGGATGTCCCGCTCGCCAAGCAAGGCCGCGACATCGCAAGCCATCGGCGCCAGCCCCAAGGACTGGCCACGCAGCAACAGATGGGCGATCCGCGGGTGGGCCGGCAACTCGGCCATGGCCTGGCCGTGACGGGTCAGGTTGCCTTCCCCGTCGAGCGCGCCCAGGCGCATCAACAGGTCCTGGGCCTGGGCGTAGGCTGCGCTGGGCGGCGCATCCAGCCAGGCCAGCTGGTCTGGCGCCACGCCCCAGCGCGCCAGTTGCAACGCCAGGCCAGCCAGATCGGCCTGGAGTATCTCCGGGCTGGCGTGGGCGGCCAGTTGTTCTTGCTGGTCCGCCGACCACAGCCGGTAGCACACCCCTGGCTCCAGCCGCCCGGCGCGACCGGCACGCTGGGTGGCGCTGGCCCGGGAGATGCGTTGGGTATCGAGGCGGGTCATGCCGCTGCCGGGATCGAAGCGCGGCACCCGCGCCAGCCCGGCATCCACCACCACCCGCACCCCGTCAATGGTCAGGCTGGTCTCGGCGATGTTGGTGGCCAGCACCACCTTGCGCTTGCCCGGTGGCGCCGGATCGATGGCGGCGCGCTGGGCGGCAAGCTCCAGCTCGCCATGCAGCGGGCACAGCAGGATCTCGTCCCGCTCGCCCAAGGCCTCGCTCAATTGCTGGTGCACCCGGCGAATCTCCGCCTGGCCCGGGAGGAACACCAGCAAGCTGCCGCTCTCATCATGGATCGCCTCCAGGACCGCCTGCACCACCCGCGGCTCGATGAACTCCCCGGGCTGGAACGGCCGGCCCCAGCGCTGGGCCACCGGGAACATGCGCCCCTCGCTGCGCAGGATCGGCGCAGCGTCCAGCAACGCCGACAAGCGCTCGCCCTCCAGGGTCGCCGACATCAGCAGGATCTTCAGCGGTTGCTCGTCACGGAACAGTTCGCGGCCATTGAGGCTCAGGGCCAGGGCCAGGTCGGCATCCAGGCTGCGCTCGTGGAACTCATCGAAGATCAGCAGGCCGACACCCTCCAGGGCCGGATCGTCCTGCAGGCGCCGGGTGAGAATGCCTTCGGTGACCACTTCGATACGGGTACGCGGACCGACCTTGCTGTCCAGGCGGATGCGATAGCCCACGGTTTCCCCGACCTTTTCCCCCAGTTCGCTGGCCAGGCGCTCGGCGGCGGCACGGGCGGCCAGGCGCCGGGGTTCGAGCATGAGGATGGTTTGCCCGGCCAGCCAATCCTGGTCCAGCAACGCCAGGGGCACGCGGGTGGTCTTGCCGGCGCCGGGCGGGGCTTCGAGCACCGCTTCGTGGCGTGTCGCCAAGGCGTCACGCAGTGCAGGCAAAACTTCATCGATCGGCAAGGATTTCATGCTGGCTCCAAAACAGAGGCGCGAGTATAACGGCGAACTGCCCGGGGCTGATCATGGTCTGAGTGCTGATCGACAAGACTCGCCCCACCGCACCATTTGTCCGGGCCTTCATGCCTGTTAGGAGATATCCATGCGTATTCCCCACCGTGTCATCGGCGGCATCCTGGTGACCACCCTGCTGACCCAGCTCACCGCCTGCGGCTCGATCTTCTTTCCTGATCGGCGCGGCCAGATCGACGGCAAGATCGATCCGGTGATCGTGGCGCTGGATGCCGTGGGCCTGCTGTTCTACGTGATCCCGGGGCTGATCGCCTTCGGTGTCGATTTCGCCACTGGCGCCATCTATCTGGAGCCGGGCAAGACCGCACAGGTCGCACCGGAGAAACTCCAGCAGGCCATCGGCGCCGACGGTACAGTCGACAAGCGCAAGTTGCAGGCCATCCTCGAGCAGGAACTGGGGGGCCACTTCCCACTGGACGATCCACGCCTGATCCAGCACAAGGGCAGCGTGCAACAACTGGCCCTGTACGGACTGCAACCGGCCGCTTGAACGCGCCACACAAGGAAACCCCATGATCGGTAGCCCGGAACACGCTCGCCTCCTACGCCTAGCCACCCGCGCCTCGGTCACCGTGGCCGGCATCCTGATCCTGACCAAGGCCGTGGCCTGGTGGCTCAGCGGCTCGGTGAGCATGCTCGCCGGCCTGACCGACTCGGTGCTCGACGGCTTCACCTCGCTGCTCAACCTGCTGGCCGTGCACTACGCCCTGCGCCCGGCCGACGATGACCATCGCTATGGCCATGGCAAGGCCGAGTCCCTGGCGGGCATGGCCCAGGCCCTGTTCATCGCGGGCAGCGCGGTGCTGATCGCCTTCCAGGCGGTCGAGCGCCTGCACCACCCGGAACCGGTCGGGGCGCCCTGGCTGAGCATCGGGGTGATCGTCCTGTCGCTGGTGCTGACCAGCGCCTTGCTGGTGTTGCAGCATCGGGTGATCCGGGCCACCGGCTCCAACGCGGTACGGGCCGACTCACTGCACTATCGCTCCGACCTGATGCTCAACGGCAGCATCCTCCTGGCCCTGGCCCTGGCGGCCTTCGGCTGGCAGCAGGTGGACGCCTGGTTCGGCTTGGGGATCGCCGTGTACATCCTCTGGAGCGCGATCCAGATCGCCCGGGAAAGCTTCTCGGTGCTGATGGACGAAGAACTCCCTCCCGAGGTCAGCCAGCGCATGCTGGAACTGGCCTGCGCAGTACCTGGAGTGTTGGGCGCGCATGATTTGCGGACGCGGATTTCCGGCAGCCGCTGGTTCGTCCAACTGCACCTGGAGCTACCCGGCGACCTGACCCTGAGGGTGGCCCACGGCATCAGCGACCAGGCCGCCGATGCAATCCACGCCGCCTATCCACGGGCCGAAGTGCTGGTGCACGCCGACCCGCAGGAAGTGGTCAAGGCCGCCAGGGCTCAGTAGGTCACCTGGTAGCCCCGTGAGCTCAGGCAATTGCCCTGGGCCTGGCGATAGGCCTGGACCACTTCGGGCGCCGGCTGGTAGGTCACACTGGCCGGATCGAAACCACTCTGCTGCACCGCCCAGCGATAACAGTCATAGCGGTCCTGATCGACCTGCTGCGGCGGCTGGCCGTTGACCGGATAGGCCATGACGTCATAGCCATTGCCAACCGGTTGCGGCGCAGGTGGCGCGACGCCTGCCGGCGGCTCCACCACCACGTACTCCTGGGTGTTGGCCTCATAGGTGTAGTAGGCACCGGCGGCAAGGAAGAACAGCGCGCTGCCGATCCACACTTCACGCGCGTAATCGGGCAGGTAGCCCACGCGGATGCCATAGGGCGGGGTCACCACCACATAGCGCGTGCCCTGGGGGCGATACCAGTAGCCACCCGAGAAGAAGTAGTCGTGGCCACGATACGGCACGCGAAAATTGCGCTCGGGAAAACGGTCGATCACATAACCCGGGCGGTATTGCGGCCCCGGGCCCCAACCGTTGCCACGACCGTCAGGACGACCCGGCCAGCGATTGTCATTGGGGTGGCGATTGTCTGGGCGCCAACCCGGATTGCCGGCCTGCCAATGCGGGTTGTAATCGTTGCGCCGGGGGATGTCCTGGTAATAGCCACGTTGTGGCTCCTGGGTCTGGCGCACAGTATCCGGGCGCGGCTGGATCGGCAGGTTCGGGGCCGGTTGTGGCGCTGGCCGCCCCTGCTGCTCGGCCTCATGGCGGGGGCGTTCCTGCCACTGCCCTTCCTGATGTTGAGGGCTGCGCTCGAACTGACGGCTGTTGTCGCCACGGATGATTTCGTTCTGCACACGGGGTTGCTGCGGGGGCTGCTGGTACGCCGGATGGCCCTGGTTGTTCTCCCTGCGGCCTTCAGGAGCATGTTCGCGCTGGCCCCCGGCCTGCTCTCCCTGCTGGGGAGGGCGCCTCTCGTCTCGCTCATCGGCGAACACCTGCGCGCTGACGCTCACGCACAACACACCAACACCTGCCATACGCCAGATGCGCGACTTCATGCTATTCCTCACTGCGAATTGGGGGACCTGAACATAAGACTGGCAAAAGCCCAGGGCGGTTCTGCTAGAGATTATCAGTCACGAAACTTATTTCGCAGGCAATAAAAAAGGGCGGCCCGTCGGCCACCCCTTGAGATTTTGTCCGTGCTCGGCGCTTGTGGCACCGGCTCACCTCACTCCGTCTTCTGGACAGGGTGCAGCCCGGGGGCCTGCCCAACCCTGTGGGGTTGGCGGCCGCGGCAGGCCTGATTCGGCGGGCCGCAGTGGACTCTATGTCCGGGCAGTGATTCTGGTGATAAGCATAGGCTTGGGCCTGCGACAGGGGATTGCGAAGATTGCTTTCAAAAACAACTCTTGCGCAATTTTTAACCCAAGACAGATAATTCGACGCAATAGTTAAGACAAAGGCCTGAACAATGAGCAAACTCGACCGCTACGACCTGAGCATTTTGGCGGAATTGCAACGCGACGCCCGCATCTCCAACCAGGAACTGGCCGAACGCATCGGCCTGTCGCCTTCGCCTTGCTCGCGCCGGGTCAAGCAGCTGGAAGACGACGGCTACATCTCGCGCCAAGTCGCGCTCCTGGACCGCAAGATGCTCGGCCTGAGCCTGACGGCCTATGTGCTGATCGGCATGGACCGGCACACCCCGGAACGCTTCGAGAATTTCGAAGCGGCGATCCGCAACCTGCCCCAGGTGCTCGAGTGCAGCCTGGTCACCGGGATCGACGCCGACTACCAGCTCAAGGTCGTGGTACCGGACATGGATCACTACCAGAAGCTGCTGCTGGGCCACCTCACCCGCATCGAAGGGGTCACCAGCGTCCGCTCCAGCTTCGTGCTCAACCAGGTGCTCAATAGCACCGAATTGCCCCTGACCCACCTGCGCAACTGACGACCACCGGCGGATTAGGCCAGGCTCTGCGCCCGATTGTCGCTGTGGCGACGTAACGCACGCAGATCAATGCCTGGCCCAGGTCGCTTGGCGTATACTCGCCCGGCTTTTTTATCCTGCCTGCACTGGAGATGATCGATGGATCCAGCAGTATTCGAAGAATGGATGATGACTGGCCTGGTCAGCATCCTGATCATTTTCATGGGTTTCATCGTCTGGGACCTGGCCAAGAAATCCAAGGCCGGACGTTTCGGCTCGTTCATCCTGTTCTTCGTCCTGGGTCTTGGCGTGGCCGCGTTCATCATCAAGAGCGTGGTGATCGGCCTGATCGAAACCGGCGCCCTATAGCCGCGCCGGCACTTCCTTCCACTGGCCTTGATCGAGGCCATCCAGGGTCCAGTCACCGATCCGCACCCGTACCAGGCGCAAGGTCGGCAAGCCCACCGCCGCCGTCATGCGCCGTACCTGGCGATTGCGCCCTTCGCGGATCACCAGCTCCAGCCAGCTGGTCGGTACGCTCTTGCGAAAACGCACCGGCGGATTGCGCGGCCACAGCGGCGGCTCCTCCAACTGCCGGGCCTGGGCTGGCAAGGTCATGCCGTCGTTCAACTCCACGCCGTCGCGCAAGCGCTGCAACTGCTCGGCGCTGGGCTCGCCTTCCACCTGCACCCAATAGGTCTTGGCCAGCTTGTGCTTGGGATCGGCGATACGCGCCTGCAACTGGCCGTCGTTGGTCAGCAGCAACAGGCCCTCGCTGTCGCGGTCCAGGCGCCCGGCGGGATAGACCCCGGGGATGGCGATGAAATCCTTGAGCGTCGCCCGGCCTTCGCCGTCGCTGAACTGGGTCAGCACATCGAACGGCTTGTTGAACAGGATCAACCGTGGCTCGGCGGGCGGCGCCTTGGCCACGCGCTTGGCGGGGGATGCGGAAAACGGCTTCGCGCCGGGGCGGCGGGAAGCAGGACGAGGCGGACGAGACATAGAGACGGGAACATTCAGCGATCAGGACCGACCATGCTAGTGGCCTGATCGCCAAATGACCATGGGGCGAGGTGTCAGCGGAACGGCGGCTCGTCGAAGCTGCGCAGTTTGCGCGAGTGCAGGGAATTGAGCTCGCTGCGCAGCAGGTCCACGGCCTCGATGCCGATCTTCAGGTGCTGGCTGACTGCGCGCTCATAGAAAGCGTTGGCCGATCCCGGCAGCTTGATCTCGCTGTGCAGGGGCTTGTCCGAGACACACAGCAAGGTGCCGTAGGGCACCCGCAGGCGATAGCCCTGGGCGGCGATGGTGCCGCTCTCCATATCCACCGCCACGGCCCGGGACAGGTTGATCAGCGGCCGCTCCTCGGCCCAGCGCAATTCCCAGTTGCGGTCGTCGTAGGTCAGCACGGTGCCGGTGCGCAGGCGCTTCTTGAGTTGCTCGCCCTTCTCCCCCGTGACATTGGCCGCCGCTTGTTGCAGCGCCAGCTGGACCTCGGCCAGGGCTGGAATCGGGATATTCGGCGGCACCACGCGATCGAGAATGCCGTCGCGGCGCATGTAGGCGTGGGCCAGCACGTAGTCGCCAATGGTCTGGGACTGCCGCAGGCCGCCGCAATGGCCAATCATCAGCCAGCAATGAGGACGCAGTACCGCCAGGTGGTCGGTGATGTTCTTGGCATTGGACGGACCGACCCCGATGTTCACCAGGGTCACGCCGTGGCCATCGCTGGCCTGCAGGTGGTAGGCCGGCATCTGGTAGCGGTGCCAGACCACGCCGGCGGCAATGGCCGAGGCCTCGCCGTGGTCCATGCCCTTCTCGATGATCACGTTGCCCGGCAAGACCATGCGCACGAAACGCGGGTCGGTGCGCAGCTGCTCCAGGCCATGGACGATGAACTGATCGACATAGCGATGGTAGTTGGTCAGCAGAATCCACGGCTGCACATGACGCCAGTCGCTGCCGGTGTAGTGCACCAGGCGACGCAGGGAAAAATCCACCCGCGCGGCATCGAACAGCGCCAGGGGCAGCGGGTCGGTGTTTTCCCAGTCGTAGAGGCCATCGGCGATGCCATCGGTGGCGGCCGACAGGTCGGTGCTCGGGAAGACCCGGGCCAGGGCCGCGGCAGTTACACCGGAGCCAGCCAGCTCATCGCCCTGCTCGACGACATAGGGATAGGGAATGTTCTGCTCGCTGACACCCACTTCCACCGTCACGGTGAAATCGTGCATCAACGGCACCAGCTGCTCGAGCAGGTAATTGCGAAAGGCCGCAGGGTGAGTGACGGTGACACTGTAGGTACCCGGCAGCTGGACCTTGGCATAGGCCCGGGTGGTCTGGGGTACTTCGCCCTGGCAGTGGTAGGTCAGGCGCAGCTCGGGGTAGCGGAACAACGCTCGTTGTTCGGCATCCGGTTCGACGCGGTCCTTGAGGTAACGCTTGAGCGCCTGGCTCAGCGCCGTGGTGGCCCGCTCGTGCAGAGCAGCCAGCCGGTCCACGGCTTGTTCGGCGGATTGAACGACAATAAAAGCTTCGGTCACGATGAGCACCCTGTGTTCTGATATTGCAGGCATCCATCTTGCCTGCAACCTCGTCCCACGGGAACAGTGGTATCACAGTCGGGGCCGGCGAACCGACCCCGGCCATGCCTCAGAAGCCCTGTGGAGTGGAGCGGGCAACGATGGCGGCTACGTCCAGCCCACGCGGCAGGGTGCCGTAGACCCGTCCGGACTGGCCACCCAGGCGACTGGCGATGAAGGCATCGGCGACCACCTGATTGCCGGCCTCCAGCAGTAGCTTGGCCTGCAGGCCCAGGGCAATGTCCTCGGTCAGCTGGCGAGCGCGGTACTGGATATCATCGGTGTCCTTGAAACCCGCCTTCAACCCGGCGATATGGGCGGCCAGGTGTTTGTCGCCATGGCCATCGCCCAACTCGGCGAACAACGCATCGAGCACGCCTGGCTCCTTCGACAGGGCCCGCAGCACATCCAGGCACTGGACGTTGCCGGAACCTTCCCAGGTGGAATTCACCGGCGCCTCGCGGTACAGCCGCGGCAGGATGCTGTCCTCGACATAACCGGCGCCGCCCATGCATTCGGCGGCTTCGTTGATCATGGCCGGGGCCCGCTTGCAGATCCAGTACTTGCCCACCGCCGTCACCAGGCGCGAGAACTTCGCTTCCTGGGCATCGTCCTGGTGATCCAGGGCCCGGCCCATGCGCATGCTCAGGGCCAGGGCGGCCTCGCTCTCCAGGGCCAGGTCGGCCAGCACGTTCTGCATCAGCGGCTGCTCGCCGAGCACCCGGCCACCGACGCTGCGATGGGCACAATGATGGCTGGCCTGGGTCAGGGCCTGGCGCATCAGCGAGCTGGAACCGACCATGCAGTCGAAGCGGGTCATGGCCACCATCTCGATGATGGTCGGCACCCCTCGACCCTCCTCTCCCACCATCCAAGCCAGGGCGCCACGGAACTCCACTTCGCTGGAAGCATTGGATTGGTTGCCCAGCTTGTTCTTCAGGCGCTGGATATAGAACTGGTTGCGACTGTCATCCGGGCGATGGCGCGGCAGCAGGAAACAGGTCAGGCCCTTGTCGGTCTGGGCCAGGGTTAGGAAGGCATCGCACATCGGCGCCGAGCAGAACCACTTGTGCCCGACCAGCTCATAGGCCTGCCCCGGCCCCGTGGCCCCTACCGGGTAGGCCCGGGTGGTGTTGGCGCGCACATCGGTGCCGCCCTGTTTCTCGGTCATGGCCATGCCGATGGTCAACCCGGCCTTGTGCTGCATGCCGACGTTGCGCGGGTCGTACTCGGTGGCGAGGATCTTCGGCAACCACTGCCCGGCGATATCCGGCTGTAGCTTCAAGGCCGGTACACAGGCGAAGGTCATGGTCAGCGGGCAGCCGCTGCCGGCCTCGGCCTGGCTGTGCAGGTAGGTCATGGCGGCCCGCGCTACGTGGGCGCCAGGCTGGGGATGGGTCCAGGGCAAGGACGTGAGGCCGCCCTCGATCGCCGCCTGCATCAGCTGATGGTAGGCCGGGTGGAACTCCACCAGGTCGACCCGGTGGCCGAAGCGGTCATGGCTGTTGAACACCGGCTTGTTCTGGTTGGCCAGGAACCCCGCTTCCATCAACGGACCGCCCGCCAGGGCCCCGTAGGCCTCGACCCGGGACTCGGCCCAGCCGGCATCGAACCGGCGCATCCATTGTTGCAGCGGCAGGTCGATCCGATAAAGATTGGCGCCATCCAGGGCAGGCGGCTGGTTGGTCACTTCGTGGGTTTCAGCGAACTGGTGGAGGTTCATCACAGGGCTCCTTCAGGGTGTGCCAAGCCCCAGTTAAGCACCCACCCCAGCCCGAACAAAGTGGCATATACGCCTAAATGTCGGCGCTTTCGCCCTGTTCCACGCGCAATACGCATGTGGCCAGCACGGCCTGCAACTCCTCGAACTTCACCGGTTTGCCCAGGTAATCGATGGCGAGACCCGCGGCACATCCCTCGGAGCCTGGCGTACAGGCCAAGAGAATCGGCAGGTGTGCATAACCCGGTAACGCCTGGACCTGAAGACGAAATGCTCCCAGCTGGGCAGTGCTGATATCGCCATCCACCAGCACCCCGCTGATAGCCTCGCGCCCCAGGGCCTGCAAGGCATCCGTGGGCCCGGCAACGGTACGCACCCGGTACCCCAGCTTGAGCAGCATGCCTCGCAGTACCAACTGATTGACGTCGTTGTCATCCACCAGCAGCACGGTGCAATCCTGGGGGCGGCGTCGCTGGGCAATCTCAGGGACGCGAGCCAGTGGCTCCTGGGAGTCCAGCTCCACATGCAGGCGGAAACAACTGCCCTGGCCAGGGCTGGACTCATGGGTCAACTGCCCACCCAGCAGTTCCACCAATTGCCGGCAGATCGCCAGGCCGATGCCCAGGCCACCGTATTCACGGGTCATGGTGCCATCGAGCTGGAAGAAGCGTTGGTACAAGGTGGCCTCGTCCAGATTGACGAAACCTATCCCGCTGTCGACCACCTCGAAGATCAGGCTCACTCGACCTGCCCGTGCAGGCCTGCTGATCACTCGCAAGGTCACCCCACCGCTAGGGGTGAACTTGACCGCGTTTTCCAGCAGGCACTCCAGGCAATGACTGAGCTTGCAGCGGTCTCCCAGGAGGCGGTCAGGCATGTTCGCACCCAGGTCGACCTGGAAAGACAGGGACTTGTTGGCGGCACTGGCACCGAACTGGGTCTGCAGGGTGCTCAACAGCGAGCGCAGGCTGAATGGCTGGAGTTGGGCCGTGAGCTTGCCGGCCTGCAGCTCGGTCAGGGTCAGAATGCCATTGACCATGCGCATCATGTCCCGTGCAGAGCCGGCGGCGGTCTGCTGGTATTGCTCAAGCTCCGGGTCCAACTCCAGGGTCTGCATCAACTCCAGGGAGCCGATGACCCCGTTCATCGGGGTCCGCAGTTCATGGGTCAAGGTGGCCAGGAACTCATCCTTGAGCCGGTTGCTGTGGGCCAGTTGCTGGTTCAGCACTTCCAGTTTCTGTCCGGTCTCCAACAGGGTCTGGGCCTGTTGCTCGCGCATCGAGTTGATGCGGTCGGCCAGGGCCAGGGAGAGCAGTGCCACCTCGATCGCCGAGCCGATCTGGCTGGCATACATGGTCAGGAATACGTTGGGCAGGTAGCCCAGCACCATCAGTGTGTTGATCACGCCTCCGAACAGGAAGGCCGACCAGGCGATGATGAAGTAGCGCGCCACTCGCAAGCCACGGCACCAGGCGACGATTCCCGCCACATAGATCACCACGGTGAAGACCAGGGCCAGGGTCGTGGCCAGGCGCAGCGCCAGGGCATAGCTGGTCATCAGCGACAGGGCCATGACCACGGCCCCGAAGGCCATCAGCGCCAGCAAGACACGATCGACCCAGGGGCTATGCCGGGCCGTTTGCAGGAAACTACGGGCGAACTGGCTGCCGAACAGGCCGGCAGAACCGATGAAGAAAGGTGTCGCGGCGTTGGCCCACCAGGGGTTGTCGGGCCAGAAGTACTCCACCGCAGCACCATTGACCGATAACTGGTAGAGACCGAAAGAAGCGATATAGACGATGTAGTAGAGGTAGCTGGTGTCGCGGACGCTGAGGTAGATGAACAGGTTGTATACCAGCATGCCCAGCAACACCCCGTAGATCAGCCCGAGCACGTACAACCGCATGGGCTGTGCCTCGAGATAAGCGGTGCTGGACCAGAGGCTCACCGGCGCCTGGATCGACCCCTCACTGGCCAGGCGCAGGTAGACGGTCTTGTGTTCGTGGGGCGAGAAATTCAGATGGAACAGGTAGTTGTTCTGGCGAATCTGCCGACTGTCGAAGGGCAAGGCATCGCCGGTGTGCCCGGCCAGGCGATAACCGCCAGCTTCGTCGGGAAGATACAGGTCCAGGCGATCCAGCGGCGGATAGGCCAGCTCCAGCAACCAGCTGCGTTGCGCTGCGGGGTTCGCGGGGCGATAGTCCAGATCGATCTTCAGCCAGAACGCCGAACGCGAATAGCCGGCATTGAGGGTGTCTTTTTCGTGGGGCTTGAATAGTGCGGCCAGGGGGCCTGAGCTGACATCGGCGATCGTGGCTTTGCCACCGGCATCCTCCAGGACTTGCATCACTCGGCCCAGGGGCAGGTGCGAAGTGAACTCGTCGAACTCGACGGCACCAGCCAGCATCGGCAAGCTCAACAGCAACATCAGCAAATAGCGCATTAAAGCCCCGGCGTGGCTTGTCCGGTTGTGTCAGGAAGTCCCCCATATCCCTTTGAGTAGACGTCAACCAGCATGACCTGTTATTGGTTTGAATCCACTCTAGCATAGCCGCTGATGGCCATTGAGCACCATTGAAAATTTTAGGTTAAAGGCTCTAGGACGGGCGTTTCAGCGCAATAGCGCGAGCTAGAGCTGTTGCATCGGTCAGGATCGTGATCCATATCGCCAGCGCCACGCCAAGCACCGCGCTCCAAAGCGTTTGGTGGTAAGCTCGCCGCCCATGAATATCTACAGCTCCCGCCCCGTTGTCCTCTGTCTCTCCGGCCACGACCCCAGTGGCGGCGCCGGCTTGCAGGCAGATATCGAAGCCCTGCTGGCCCAGGGCTGTCACGCAGCTCCGGCTGTCACCGCCCTGACCGTGCAGGACACGGTCAATGTCAGCGATTTCCGCGTCCTGGATCGCGAGTGGGTATTGGCCCAGGCCAATGCCGTGCTCAACGACTCCACCGTCGCCGCGGTCAAGCTGGGCATGCTCGGTTCCCTGGAGATAGTCGACACCGTGGTCGAACTGCTCCAGGCGCACCCGCACCTGCCACTGGTCTGCGATCCGGTGTTGCGCGCCGGCGGCGGTGGCCGCCTGGGCAAGGATGAAGTGGGCTACGCCATGCGCGAGCGCTTGTTGCCCCTGGCGACCGTTGCCACCCCCAACCTCCCTGAAGCCCGGATCCTGGCGGAACTGCCCGAAGGCACCGCCGACCAATGCGCCGAAAAACTCCTGCCCTACATCAAGTACCTGCTGATCACCGGCGGCCACGGCGACGAACACGAAGTGCACAACCGCCTGTACGGCCGCGACGGCCTGCGCGAAACCTATACCTGCCAGCGCCTGCCCGGCAGCTACCACGGCTCCGGTTGTACCCTGGCCAGCGCCCTCGCCGGCCGCCTGGCCCAGGGCGAGCATCTGGCCAGCGCGGTACAGACAGCCCTGGACTACACCTGGCGTACCTTGCGCGACGCCGAACAACTGGGCCGCGGTCAATTCGTCCCGCGCCGCTTGCCATTGGATTTCTGCTCGTAATGCCCTGAGGCCCGCCCAATGAAGCTACGTGGTCTATACGCCATCACCGACAGCCAGCTGATGGCTGGCAAGCTCCTGGAATACGTGGAGGCCGCGCTCGAGGGTGGCGTCACCCTGTTGCAGTATCGCGACAAGAGTACCGATCAAGCCCGACGCCTGCGGGAGGCCGAGGCCCTGCTCGGCCTCTGCGAGCGCTACAAGACCCGCCTGATCATCAACGACGACGCCGAGCTGGCCGCGCGCATCGGTGCCGGCGTGCACCTGGGCCAGACCGACGGCCCGCTGACCCCGGCGCGGTCCCTGCTGGGACGCCAGGCGATCATCGGCGCCACCTGCCACAGCCAGTTGGAGCTGGCCGAGCAAGCGGCCCGCGAAGGTGCCAGTTACGTCGCCTTCGGCCGCTTCTTCAATTCCACCACCAAACCCGGCGCACCTGCTGCCAGCCTCGAGCTGTTGGACCAGGCCCGGGCCAGCCTGCAATTGCCGATCTGCGCGATCGGCGGCATCACCCTGGATAACGCCGCACCGCTGGTCAGCCATGGCGCCGACCTGCTGGCGGTGGTCCACGGGCTGTTCGGCGCCGACAGCGCCGAGCAGGTGACCCGTCGTGCCCGCGCCTTCAATGCCTTGTTCGATCTTTGAAACTTTTTGAGAGCCCTGCCATGTCTCGTTCCGAAACATTGTTCGCCAACGCCCAGAAACACATCCCCGGTGGCGTCAACTCGCCGGTCCGCGCTTTTCGCAGCGTGGGTGGCACCCCGCTGTTCTTCAAGCACGCCGAAGGTGCCTACGTCACCGACGAAGATGACAAGCGCTATGTCGACTACGTCGGCTCCTGGGGCCCGATGATCCTCGGCCACAGCCACCCGCAAGTGCTGGACGCCGTACGCAAGCAGCTGGAGCACGGCCTGTCCTACGGCGCGCCGACCGCCATGGAGACCGAGATGGCCGACCTGGTGTGCTCCATCGTGCCGTCCATGGAGATGGTGCGCATGGTCAGCTCGGGCACCGAGGCCACCATGAGCGCCATTCGCCTGGCCCGTGGCTACACCGGCCGCGACGCCATCATCAAGTTCGAAGGCTGCTACCACGGTCACTCCGACAGCCTGTTGGTCAAGGCCGGCTCCGGCCTGCTGACCCAGGGCGTGCCAAGCTCGGCCGGGGTACCGGCCGACTTCGCCAAGCACACCCTGACCCTGCCGTTCAACGACATCGCCGCCGTCGAGAAGACCCTGGCCGAAGTCGGCCAGACCGTGGCCTGCATCATCGTCGAGCCGGTGGCTGGCAACATGAACTGCGTACCTCCCGCGCCAGGCTTCCTCGAAGGCCTGCGCGAGCAGTGCGACAAACACGGCGTGGTGCTGATCTTCGACGAAGTGATGACCGGTTTTCGCGTCGCGCTCGGTGGCGCCCAGGGCCACTACGGCATCACCCCCGACCTGTCGACCTTCGGCAAGATCGTCGGCGGTGGCATGCCGGTAGGCTGCTTCGGTGGCAAGCGCGAGATCATGGGTTGCATCGCCCCACTGGGCCCGGTCTACCAGGCCGGCACCCTGTCGGGTAACCCACTGGCCATGGCCGCCGGCCTGACCACGCTGAAACTGATCAGCCGCCCGGGCTTCCACGCCGAGCTGAGCGACTACACCAGCCGCCTGCTCGAAGGCCTGCAACAACGCGCCGATGCCGCCGGCATCCCGTTCGTCACCACCCAGGCAGGCGGCATGTTCGGCCTGTACTTCAGCGGCGCCGACGACATCGTCACCTTCGACGATGTGATGGCCAGCGACGCCGATCTGTTCAAGCGTTTCTTCCACCTGATGCTCGAAGGTGGCGTGTACCTGGCGCCAAGCGCCTTCGAAGCCGGCTTCACCTCGATTGCCCACGGCGAGACCGAGCTGAAGCTGACCCTGGATGCCGCGGAACGCGCATTTGCCGCGCTCAAGTAAGCGCTAGCCGGCGGGCGCAGCCATCGACTGTGCCCGTCGCTGCCTTTACACAGGCATTGCCCCGGTCAATCCGGGATATGCTGGACAAACCAGCAGATATCACGCCCATGCAGCAGAAAAACGAGTAAAGACTTTGTAAGGTGGGCCCTGCTTATTTCATAATGCGCGCTTATTGGGCCCCACGCTGGGCCGCGCGCCCCTCAGAGGTAAGTCGATTCCCATGAACCGCACCGGCCGCGCCCTGACACTGGGCTGCCTGTTGCTCCTTCAACCCCTGCTCGCGCACGCACAAGCAGGCGGCAACTCGTTGTTGATCCCTGCGCTGGGGCGCTGCACTCTCGATCCCCAGGCCCAGGAACAAGCCGAGGCGCTCGCTGCGTGCCAGAAAGCCGCCGATGAAGGGGATGCACAGGCGCAATACGAGCTGGGCGAGTTCTACTACGAAGGCAAAGCCACGCCGCGCGACCTCAACCAGGCCCTGAGCTACTTCGAGAAAGCCTCGCTGCAAGGCCATGCCCAGGCACAGTTCAAGCTGGGCACCATGTTCTTCCATGGCGAAGGCGTACCGGCCAACAACGTCCAGGCCTACATCGTCTTGAAGATGGCGGCGGTCAATGGCGCCGAGGATGCCCTGGATACTGCCGATGAAGTCGCCGAGCACATGCAGCGCGACGAGCTGGAAGTCGCCACCCAGGTATTGGGTCAGATCTTTCGCAAATACCTGCTCGAACTGCAGAGCGCCGATGGGCGTTCGCCCTTCTCCCCCCTGCCCTGACAACCCTTGCCAGCCATTGGCCGGCAAAGAAAGACAGGCGCTTGCGCAAGCGCTATCGAACGACGTTACTTCTCGGGCATCGGCATCGGGAATGGCATGACGTTGCTCACGCCCCGGGCTTCACTGATCTTTGGCGTACCCAGGCGCTCCACTTCGTCGATACGCACGATCGAATGCATCGGCACGAAACTGCGCACCACGCCTTCGAACTGCGCCTTGAGCTTCTCTTCGCTGGGATCGACCACCACCTGCGTACGCTCGCCAAAGACGAACTCCTCAACCTCCAGGAAGCCCCACAGATCGCTCTGATAGATCTGCTTGGCGTACATCTCGAACACCTGGCCCTGGTTGAGGAAAATCACCTTGTAGATTGGAGCTTCGCGTTTGGTCATGGTTGGCCGGTAGTACATCGGGGGATAAAAAAGGGGCGCGAACTATAGCATAGCTACCCGATGCACAACCCTAGGAACCTGTAGGCATGGCCCCTATAATGCGCGGTTCTTTGAATCACGTGATGACCCGTCCATGGCCAAGAAGCTTTACATCGAAACCCACGGTTGCCAGATGAACGAGTACGACAGCTCGCGCATGGTGGATCTGCTGGGTGAACACCAGGCCCTGGAAGTCACGGCTCGTGCCGAAGACGCGGACGTCATCCTGCTCAACACCTGCTCCATCCGCGAACGCGCCCAGGACCGGGTCTACTCCCAACTGGGGCGTTGGCGCGAGCTGAAACTGGCCAACCCGGAAATGGTGATCGCCGTGGGCGGCTGCGTGGCCAGCCAGGAAGGCGCGGCCATTCGCGATCGGGCACCCTACGTTGACGTGGTCTTCGGCCCACAGACCCTGCACCGCCTGCCGGAAATGATCGATATCGCCCGCGTCACCAAGCTACCGCAGGTGGATGTCTCGTTCCCTGAGATCGAGAAGTTCGACCACTTGCCCGAGCCACGGATCGACGGCCCCAGTGCCTATGTCTCGGTGATGGAAGGTTGCAGCAAATACTGCACCTTCTGCGTGGTGCCCTACACCCGTGGCGAGGAAGTCAGCCGGCCCTTCGACGACGTGATCGCCGAGATCATCCACCTGGCGGAAAACGGCGTCCGCGAGGTCACCCTGCTGGGCCAGAACGTCAATGGCTACCGCGGCCAGACCCATGAAGGGCGTACGGCGGACCTGGCCGAACTGATCCGCGTGGTGGCCGCCGTCGATGGCATCGAGCGGATCCGCTACACCACCTCGCATCCCCTGGAGTTCTCCGACAGCCTGATCCAGGCCCACGCCGAAGTGCCGGAACTGGTGAAACACCTGCACCTGCCGGTCCAGTCGGGCTCCGACCGTATCCTGGCGGCGATGAAACGCAACCATACCGCCCTGGAGTACAAGTCCAAGTTGCGCAAGCTGCGCGCTGCGGTACCGGGGATCTGCATCAGCTCGGACTTCATCGTCGGCTTCCCCGGCGAGACCGAGAAGGACTTCCAGCAGACCATGAAGCTCATCGAAGATGTGGGCTTCGATTTTTCCTACTCCTTCGTCTACAGCCAGCGCCCGGGGACTCCGGCCGCCGACCTGGCGGACGATACTCCCGAGGCACTGAAGAAAGAGCGCCTCAATGCCTTGCAGCACCGACTGAACCAGCAGGGGTTTGAAATCAGCCGACAGATGGTCGGCTCGACCCAGCGCATCCTGGTAACCGACTACTCGAAGAAGGACCCGGGTGAACTGCAGGGGCGGACCGAGAACAATCGAATCGTCAACTTCCGCTGCGATGATCCCAAGCTGATCGGCCAGTTCGCCGATGTCCACATCGACTCGGCGCAGCCTCACTCACTGCGTGGCTCGCTGCTATCGTAAAACCATGACCCCGACCCTGGACGGAGCTGGCTCTCCAGTGCACGCACTCTTCGAGGCACCAGGCTCCATCGGTCGAACACAGGAGAAAGACGCCAGCAACCACCGCGGCGCATAAGAGCTTTCGCACCCAGGCTGCTGGCGTTATCCTTGAATTCATCTTAATTGCCGTTGGGCGGCTAAAAACGACCTTGAACGCACCCATAGAACCTCATCGTTTCATCCTCGAGCCTTTCGAGGCTCGCCGCTTCGCCAATCTGTGCGGGCAGTTCGACGAGCATTTGCGCTTGATCGAGCAGCGCCTGACGATCGAGATCCGCAATCGCGGCAACCAGTTCGAACTGATCGGCGAACCCAAGCACACCACCTCCGCGGAAAACCTCCTGCGCCGCCTGTACCGGGAAACCAAGGGTACCGAGCTGTCGCCGGACCTGGTGCACCTGTTCCTCCAGGAGTCGGCCGTGGAACAGCTGGACAATCCTTCGGTGGCCGATGCCGCGGTGGCCCTGCGCACTCGCAAGGGCATGATCCGTCCCCGTGGCCTGAACCAGCAGCGCTACGTCAAGGAAATCCTGGCCAACGACATCAACTTCGGCATCGGCCCGGCCGGCACCGGCAAGACCTACCTGGCCGTAGCCTGTGCAGTGGATGCCCTGGAGCGCGAGCAGGTGCGCCGCATCCTGCTGGTCCGCCCGGCGGTGGAAGCTGGCGAGAAGCTGGGCTTTCTGCCGGGCGACCTGGCACAGAAGATCGACCCGTATCTGCGCCCCCTATACGACGCGCTGTATGAAATGCTCGGTTTCGAGCATGTGGCCAAGCTGATCGAGCGCCAGGTCATCGAGATCGCGCCCTTGGCCTACATGCGCGGCCGTACCCTGAACAACAGCTTCATCATCCTCGACGAAAGCCAGAACACCACCGTGGAACAAATGAAGATGTTCCTCACCCGGATCGGCTTCGGCTCCACCGCGGTGATCACCGGCGACATCACCCAGGTCGACCTGCCCAAGGGCACCAAGTCTGGCCTGGCCCATGTGATCAAGGTGCTTGGCGACGTACCGGGAATCAGCTTCACTCATTTCATGCCCAAGGACGTGGTGCGCCATCCACTGGTGCAACGCATCGTCGAAGCCTACGAGCGCTTTGAACTGCTCAGCGCCGACGAAGCCGCCAAGACCGCTGCCGACAGGGGCAACCGCCACGATGCTTGAGCTCGACCTGCAGCGCGCCAGCCAACAGCCGGCCCCCAGCGATGAACAGTTTCGCCAGTGGTGCGAGCTGGCCCTGCGCCAACGCACCGCCGATTCGGAACTGACCATCCGCCTGGTGGACGAAGCCGAAGGCCGCGAGCTGAACCACACCTGGCGTCATAAAGATTACGCCACCAATGTGCTGTCATTTCCCGCGGAAGTGCCGGATGAACTGCTGGATATCCCACTGCTGGGTGACCTGGTGATCTGCATTCCGGTGGTCGAGCGTGAAGCGGCCGAGCAAGGCAAGGCACTCGAGGCCCATTGGGCCCACCTGGTGATCCACGGCTGCTTGCATCTGCTGGGCTACGACCACATAGATGACGACGAAGCCGAGGAAATGGAAGCGCTGGAACGAACGTTGCTTGCAGAATTGGGTCATCCCGACCCTTATGCCGATGACGAAGACTGATCAACATCCACTTGTAACAACCTAAGGATTCAGAGCAATCGCTATGAGCGAAGATCGATCGAGCAACGGGCAAAAGTCATGGCTGGGCAAACTGACCCAGGCTTTTGCCCATGAGCCGAAAAACCGCCAGGAGCTGCTGGAGCTGCTGCGCGAAGCCCATCAGAACAAATTGCTGGACAGCGAAGCGCTGGCCATCGTCGAAGGCGCCATCCAGGTGGCTGACCTGCAAGTCCGGGACATCATGGTCCCGCGCTCGCAGATGATCAGCATCAAGGCGACCCAGACCCCTCGGGAATTCCTGCCCGCGGTCATCGACTCTGCGCACTCGCGCTACCCGGTGATCGGCGAAAGCCATGACGACGTGATGGGCGTCCTCCTGGCCAAGGACCTGCTGCCGTTGATCCTCAAGGAGAACGGCGACAGCTTCAACATCAAGGACCTGCTGCGCCCGGCCACCTTCGTGCCGGAGTCCAAGCGCCTGAACGTGCTGCTGCGCGAGTTCCGCGCCAACCATAACCACATGGCCATCGTCATCGACGAATACGGCGGCGTGGCGGGCCTGGTGACCATCGAGGACGTGCTGGAGCAGATCGTCGGCGACATCGAGGACGAGCATGACGTCGAGGAGGACAGCTACATCAAGCCCCTGCCCAGCGGCGACTTCCTGATCAAGGCGCTGACACCGATCGAGAACTTCAACGAGTTTTTCGACAGTGACTTCTCCGATGACGAGTTCGATACCGTGGGCGGCCTGGTAATGAGTGCCTTCGGCCACTTGCCAAAACGCAACGAAATCACTGAAATCGGCGCCTATCGCTTCCGCGTACTCAATGCCGATAGCCGACGGATCCATCTACTGCGCCTGACCCCCGTTTCCCGCTGAGGAACAGAGGTCACCGACCTGCCCCGCATGGACCAGCGCCCCAAGCCCGAAAAACCGGCCTTGGGGTGCTGATCTTGCGGGGCAGGTCGGTCGTGGAGTGCTGCGTGTCTCGACGCTCATCCGAATCAACCCGAACCCACTCCTCGCGCCATGCCCGACGCGAAACAGGAAAGAGCTGATGAAACGCCTCTTGCAGTGCTCGACACGCCCCGGCTGGCCCGGCAACCTACTGGCCATGGTCGCTGGCGCGATTACCACCCTGGCCCTGGCCCCCTACGATATCTGGCCGCTGGCACTGCTGGCAGTCGGCTTGTTCTACGCCGGCCTGCGGGAACTGACTCCGCGCCAGGCGCTGGGTCGAGGCTGGTGCTTCGGCTTCGGCCTGTTCGGCGCCGGCACCAGCTGGATCTACGTCAGCATTCATACCTACGGTGGCGCTTCAGCCTTGCTTGCCGGCCTGCTGATGCTGGCGTTCATCGCCGCCATTGCCTGGTTCTTCGCCCTGCCCGCCTGGCTCTGGGCCCGCTGGCTACGGCGCAACGAAGCGCCTCTGGCCGACGCCCTGGCATTCGCCGCCCTATGGGTGGGGCAGGAAGCCTTCCGCGGCTGGTTCCTCACCGGTTTCCCCTGGCTCTACTCTGGTTACAGCCAGCTCGACGGCCCGCTGGCTGGATTGGCGCCCCTGGGCGGTATCTGGCTGATTTCCTTTGCCCTGGCCCTGACTGCCGCGCTGCTCTATAACCTGCCACGCCTGGCCAGGAATGGACGCAAGGGGTTCATCGCCGCCGGCCTGGTGCTGCTGGCAGCGCCCTGGGCAATCGGCCTGGCGCTCAAGGGCCATGCCTGGACCAGCCCATCGGGAGACCCGCTGTCGGTAGCGGCCATCCAGGGCAATATCGAGCAAAGCATGAAGTGGGACCCGGCGCAGCTCAACGCCCAGCTGGCGCTGTACCGCGACATGAGCATGAGCAGCAAGCGCGTGGATCTGCTGGTCTGGCCGGAAACCGCCGTGCCCGTGCTCAAGGAGTCCGCCGAAGGCTACCTGGCGATGATGGGCAACTTTGCCGCCGATCGTCACTCCGCGCTGATTACCGGGGTTCCGGTACGCCAGCTGGTGCACCATGAGAAACGCTTTTTCAATGGCGTCACCGTCACCGGCGAAGGTGATGGCACCTACCTCAAGCAAAAACTGGTGCCCTTCGGCGAGTACGTACCGCTACAAGAGGTGCTGCGTGGGCTGATCGACTTCTTCGACCTGCCAATGTCCGACTTCGCCCGCGGTCCAGCCGACCAGCCATTGCTGCAGGCCAAGGGCTATCAGATTGCGCCATTCATCTGCTACGAAGTGGTCTATCCCGAGTTCGCCGCTGGCCTGTCCGCTCGCAGCGACCTGTTGCTGACCATCAGCAACGACACTTGGTTCGGCACCTCCATCGGCCCCTTGCAACATCTGCAAATGGCCCAGATGCGGGCCCTGGAGGCTGGTCGCTGGATGATCCGCGCTACCAATAACGGCGTTACCGGCCTGATCGATCCATTCGGCAAGATCACCGTGCAGATCCCCCAGTTCGAACGCGGCATCCTCTACGGCGAAGTCGTGCCCATGCACAACCTGACGCCCTACCTGCATTGGCGCTCGTGGCCACTGATCGTGCTGTGCGCCCTGCTGTTTGGCTGGGCGCTGCTGGCCAGCCGCATCGCCAAGACCGTCTGATACCTTTGATCCAGCCGGCTCCTGGGGAGCCGGCCCTCAACGGTAGAAAAGCCGGTAACCCAATTGGCCCGCCGCTTCATTGAGCAACTGGCCACTTTGCCAGATGGACTTGAACTCCGGCATCCAGCCGCCCAGTGGCCGGGCATTGTCCATTCCCAGGAAACCCACCGGCGCCGGCACCACCACGAACCCCGCACGCTCGAAACTCCAGGCCGAGCGCGGCATGTGCCAGGCCTGGGTCACCACCACCACGCGCTTGATCCCCAGGGGCTGCAAGACTTCGGCAGTGAACTGGGCATTCTCCCAGGTCGTGCGGCTCCGCCCCTCTTGCCAGCGTACCGTCACCCCAAAATCATTGAGCAATGACTCTGCCATGAGTGCCGCTTCGGTAGGTGGCGTGCCGTAGTGCAGGCCGCCACTGGTCAGCACCGGCAGGCCTGAAGCCTTGGCCAGGCGCGCAGCATAACGCTCACGCTCCAGGCCCACGCCGGTAGGCTGGTCGCTACCCCAGGCCGGGTCACCGCGCTCGCGACCGGAGCCCAGGACCACGATTGCATCCGCCTGCCCGGCCAGGCTGGCCCACTGGCTCTGTGGCAACGCAGGCAATTGCTCCAGGGCACGAGCCCCCCACTCCACCATCACTGGCAGGCTCATCAGCCAGAAACCACCCAGCCCCAGGACAAAGCAGCAGCGCGCCAGCCGCGGCCTGGAGCGGCGCAATAACCAGGCGAGCAGAAGCAGAAGCAGGAGAATGCCGGGGGGCAGCAGTAACTGTTTGATGAAATAGCGAAAAGGCATCGAGCATCTCCAAAAGATGCCCGAAGCCTATAGGGGATGCCTGTCCGGCAACAACCAATACCAACCACTTTCGCTTGCAAGGTCCTCGACAACGACCTTTATCGCCCAATGAAGGGCCCATGGGGCCTACTTGAACTGCCGGGACCGGACTTTCAGCGGATCCCGTACCGGCGCCTGGTCCTTCAGCCAGATGATCTCGGCCGAACGGGGCGCGCCCTGTTGCTGCAGACTGCCCAAAGCATTGATCTGCATGTCACGTTGACTGCGAGCCAGATAGGCCTTGATCAGTTCGAGCTCCGCAGGGCTCAAGCCCCGCAATTCCAACTCGACGGCGCGCTCGTCGCGCAACCGATCCGCGGTTCTTGCCGCGTCCAGGGCCAGAGCCAATCGATTCAGCAGCCGTTCGTACACCTCCGTATCTGTTGCTTTGCGCTGCGACTCAAGCATCCGTTCACCTCATTGAAGATAAGACTCACTCCCCTTTTTGAGCTTAGTCGGGCAGCCGCAGGCAACGCGCTGCCGCGACCAACGGCCCGCCTGCGTAATCAGGGTTTCCCTCGGTAGAGCACGGTCATGTATGCTACGACGCTTCCTGTAACTCCACTTCCAGCTCAATCGGGCAGTGAAAAACGCCTTATCCCGGCGCCTTCATCACCCGACGTTGCGTTGAAGAGGATTAGGCCACCCTTATCCAATACATAAAGTAGCCATGCACGAACATTACCAACCCCGTGAAATCGAAGCCGCCGCCCAGTCGTTCTGGGACGCGCAAAAGTCGTTTGAAGTCAGCGAACAGCCAGGCCAGGAGACTTACTACTGCCTATCGATGTTCCCGTACCCGAGCGGCAAGCTACACATGGGGCACGTGCGCAACTACACCATCGGCGACGTGATCGCCCGCTACCAGCGCATGCTCGGCAAGAACGTCCTGCAACCCATGGGTTGGGATGCTTTCGGCATGCCGGCGGAAAACGCCGCGATGAAGAACAACGTCGCTCCGGCCAAATGGACCTACGAAAACATCGCCTACATGAAGAGCCAGCTGCGTAGCCTGGGTCTGGCGGTGGACTGGTCCCGGGAAGTCACTACCTGCAAGCCGGACTACTACCGCTGGGAGCAGTGGTTGTTCACGCGCCTGTTCGAAAAGGGCGTGATCTACCGCAAGAACGGGACCGTGAACTGGGACCCGGCCGACCAGACCGTACTGGCCAACGAGCAAGTCATCGACGGCCGCGGCTGGCGCTCCGGCGCGCTGATCGAGAAGCGCGAAATCCCGATGTACTACTTCCGCATCACCGACTATGCCGAAGAACTGCTGCAAAGCCTCGACGACCTGCCCGGCTGGCCCGAGCAGGTCAAGACCATGCAGCGCAACTGGATCGGCAAGTCCCGCGGCATGGAAGTGCAGTTCCCCTATGACCAGGCCAGCATCGGTCACGAAGGCACACTGAAAGTCTTCACCACCCGCCCAGACACCCTGATGGGTGCAACCTACGTTGCCGTGGCCGCGGAGCACCCGCTGGCCACCCAGGCAGCCCAGGGCAACCCTGCATTGCAGGCGTTCATCGAAGAATGCAAGAACGGCAGCGTTGCCGAAGCCGATATGGCCACCCAGGAAAAGAAAGGCATGGCCACTTCCCTGCTGGTCGAGCACCCGCTGACCGGTGAAAAACTGCCGGTCTGGGTCGCCAACTACGTGTTGATGCACTACGGCGACGGCGCGGTGATGGCTGTTCCGGCGCACGACGAGCGTGATTTCGAGTTCGCCCAGAAGTACCAGCTGCCGATCAAGGCCGTGGTGCGCACCAGCGCTGGTGATGAAGTCGGCAGCGAGTGGCAGGCCGCCTATGGCGAGCACGGCCAACTGATCAACTCCGGCGAGTTCGATGGCCTGGATTTCGCCGGCGCATTCGACGCCATCGAGGCCGCGCTGATCCGCAAGGAGCTGGGCAAGTCTCGCACCCAGTTCCGCCTGCGCGACTGGGGCATCAGCCGCCAGCGCTACTGGGGCTGCCCGATCCCGATCATCCATTGCCCATCCTGCGGCGACGTCCCGGTGCCGGAAGACCAACTGCCGGTCAAGCTGCCCGAAGACGTGGTGCCCGACGGCGCTGGCTCGCCGCTGGCGCGCATGCCCGAATTCTACGAATGCAGCTGCCCGAAATGCGGTACTGCGGCCAAGCGCGAAACCGACACCATGGACACCTTCGTCGAGTCGTCCTGGTACTTCGCCCGCTACGCCTCGCCGAACTACGAAGGTGGCATGGTCGATCCGAAAGCCGCCAACCACTGGCTGCCGGTGGACCAGTACATCGGCGGTATCGAACACGCGATCCTGCACCTGTTGTACGCACGCTTCTTCCATAAGCTGATGCGCGATGAGGGCCTGGTTACCTCCAACGAGCCCTTCAAGAACCTGTTGACCCAGGGCATGGTGGTCGCCGAGACCTACTACCGCGTGGCCAGCAATGGCGGCAAGGACTGGTTCAATCCGGCCGACGTCGAAATCGAGCGCGATGCCAAGGCCAAGATCATCGGCGCACGCCTGAAGACCGACGGCTTGCCGGTGGAGATCGGTGGCACCGAGAAGATGTCCAAGTCCAAGAACAACGGCGTTGATCCTCAGGCGATGATCGACCAGTACGGCGCCGACACCTGCCGCCTGTTCATGATGTTCGCCTCGCCGCCCGACATGAGCCTGGAATGGTCCGATTCCGGCGTCGAGGGGGCAAGCCGCTTCCTGCGTCGCGTCTGGCGTCTGGCACAAAACCATGTTGGCCAGGGCCTGCCGGGCAAGCTGGATGTCGCCGCACTGGACGACGCACAGAAGGTCATCCGGCGTGCTATCCACGCTGCGATCAAGCAAGCCAGCACCGATGTAGGCCAGTTCCACAAGTTCAACACCGCCATCGCCCAGGTGATGACGTTGATGAATGTGCTGGAGAAAGCCCCGCAAGCCACTGAACAGGACCGCGCCCTGCTGCAGGAAGGCCTGGAAGCCGTCACCCTGCTGCTGGCTCCGATCACGCCACACATCAGCCATGAACTGTGGACCGAGCTGGGTCAGGCCGGCGCGGTCATCGACGCCGGTTGGCCAGCCGTGGACGAAAGCGCCCTGGTCCAGGACAGCCTGCAACTGGTGATTCAAGTCAACGGCAAGCTGCGCGGCCAGATCGAGATGCCGGCCAGCGCCAGTCGTGAAGAGGTCGAGGCCGCTGCACGTGCCAACGAGAACGTGCTGCGCTTCACCGATGGACTGACCATCCGCAAGGTCATCGTGGTGCCAGGCAAACTGGTCAATATCGTCGCCAGCTAATTGGATCAGGCACCCGGTCCGGGACCGGGTGCCGAACAAGACCTTCCGGGCCGCCAGGCGGGCCCATATGGTTTCAAGGGGAGCAAGACATGATCAAACGTAACCTTCTGGTGATGGGCATGGCCCTGGTGCTGAGCGCCTGTGGCTTCCATCTGCGTGGTACAGGAACCCAGGAGCTGACCATCAAGGAGCTCGACCTGAGCGCTCGGGACGCCTACGGCCCGACTGTTAAATTGCTGCAACAGCAACTGGAAAACAGTGGCGTCCAGGTCCATGCCGGCGCACCTTACAAATTGGTACTGGTGAACGAACAGAACTCCCAACGCACCCTGAGCTATAGCGGTGGTGGCAACTCTGCCGAGTATGAAATCAGCACCAAGCTGAGCTACGAAATCCTGACTCACGACAACCTGTCCATGCTGAGCGACAAGCTGGAAGTGCAGAAAGTCTTCGTTCATGACGGCAACAACATCACCGGTTCAGGCCAGGAGTCCTCCCAGACCTACCAGGAAATGCGCCGCGACCTGGTCCAGCGCATGCTGATCCGCCTGCAGTTGCTGACGCCTGATCAGCTGGCCAAGCTCCAGGCCACCGCCGAAGCCAAAGCCAAGGCAGAAGCCCAGGCCCTGGAAGCAGCACGCAAGGCTGAAGCGGAAACCCCGCGACAGTCGCCAATGGAACTGCCCAACCAGTAAGCCTTGTGGGGCGCTTCGGCGCCCCACCGACCCACGCCTATGAAACTCGCTCCCGCCCAACTCGGCAAACACCTGCAAGGCACCCTCGCTCCGGTCTATGTGATCAGTGGCGACGACCCGCTGCTGTGCCAGGAAGCCGCCGACGCCATTCGCTCTGCCGTACGCCAGCAGGGCTTCGATGAGCGCCAGGTATTCAGTGCCGACGCCAACTTCGACTGGGGCAGCCTGCTGCAAGCCGGTGCCAGCATGTCGCTGTTTGCGCAAAAACGCCTGCTTGAACTGCGCCTGCCTTCGGGCAAGCCCGGGGACAAAGGCGCCGCCGCGCTGATCGAGTACTGCTCGCGCCCCGCCGAAGACACGGTGCTGTTGATCAGCCTGCCCAAGCTCGACGGTAGCGCACAGAAAACCAAGTGGGGCAAAGCGCTGGTCGAAGGAAACCAGACCCAGTTCATCCAGATCTGGCCCGTGGATGCCAACCAGCTACCACAGTGGATCCGCCAACGCCTGTCGCAAGCAGGGTTATCGGCCAGCCAGGATGCAGTGGAACTGATTGCCGCCCGGGTCGAAGGCAACCTGTTGGCCGCAGCCCAGGAAATAGAAAAACTCAAGCTGATGGCCGAAGGCGGGCAGATCACCGTTGAAACGGTCCAGGCTGCCGTGGCCGATAGCGCACGCTTCGATGTGTTCGGCCTGGTCGATGCGATCCTCAATGGTGAAGCCGCTCATGCCTTGCGCATGCTCGAAGGACTCAAGGGCGAAGGCGTGGAACCTCCAGTGATTCTCTGGGCCTTGTCCCGGGAGTTGCGATCGCTGGCCAACCTGGCGCTGCAATTCAGCCAGGGAGTGCCGTTGGACAAGGTTTTCAGCCAAGCCCGGCCTCCTGTCTGGGACAAGCGCAAGCCGCTGATGAGCAAAGCCCTGCAACGCTACTCTGCGCAGCGCTGGGGCCAGTTGCTACTCGATGCACAGCGCATCGATGCCCAGATCAAGGGCCAGGCCAGTGGTTCTGCCTGGAGCAGCCTGAGCCGCCTGTCGCTCCTGATGGCCGGCCAGCGCCTGGCCTTGCCTGCCGAGTAAGCAGGCCAGCCAGGCCTGTTGACCTCGCCCCGAACTAAAGAGCACTGGACAGCGACAGCGCTCTGGCCGATGATCTGCGCCGCACAACCCACCCAGCCAGCGAGGCTCTCCATGAGCAAGCCATCCAAGCATGGTCCCAACAAGGCCAAATCCATCATTGCCCAACCACTGTTCCGCAGCCGCCAGGAACGCCCGGCCAAGGGCAAAGGCAGCTACCGCCGCGAAGCCTTCCAGTCTAAAAGCTGGGAGGCTTCTTACTTTCTGGCTGCTTGAAGCCCCGGACCCCATTGGCATGATAAGGTCTGCACCTGATTGTTATTCACTCTGGACCTGTGCATGCCCTCTTGTATTCCCCGTCGTTGGCACTTGCGCCAACTGATCGCTGCCTCCAGCCTGATTCTGTTGGTCGCCTGCGCGGAAAAACCCACCGCCGCCGACGCCCAGCCGCTGCCCACCCTCCAGGCAGCTCCCATTGCGGCACCTGCCACTGTCGCGCCACTGAGCGTCGACAACCTGGATATCCAGCCCCCCCAGACGTTCGATGAATGGCTCAGAGCCTTTCGCATCGAGGCCTTGAACGCCGGGATCCGTGCCGAGGTATTCGACCGCGCCTTTACTGGCATCACCCCGGACATGAGCGTGATCAAGGCCGATCGCAGCCAACCCGAGTTCACTCGCCCGGTATGGGAATACCTGGATGGAGCCCTCTCCGCAGTACGAGTACGCAAGGGCCAGGCACTGCTGGTCCAGTACAGTGACATCCTGCAACGAATCGAACAGCGCTATGGAGTGGACCGCCAGGCCCTCGTGGCCGTCTGGGGCATGGAAAGCAACTTCGGTGACTTCCAGGGCAACAAATCGGTGATCCGCTCGTTGGCCACCCTGGCCTATGAAGGCCGGCGTCCAGCCTTTGCCAATAGCCAGCTGATCGCCGCCCTGCAGATCATCCAGCACGGCGACATCCAACCCGAGAAAATGCTGGGGTCCTGGGCCGGCGCCATGGGCCAGACGCAGTTCATCCCCACCACCTATAACACCCATGCCGTGGATTTCGACGGCGATGGCCGCCGGGATATCTGGAACAGCCCCGCCGACGCCCTGGCTTCGACCGCCCATTACCTGCAAAGCTCAGGCTGGCAGAAGGGACAACCCTGGGGGCTGGAGGTCAAGCTCAACAGTGGATTCGACTATGCCCTGGCCGATGCCTCCACACGCAAGAGCGTTGCCGAGTGGATGCGCCTGGGGATGCGGCCAGTCAATGGCCAGGCATTGCCCTACGGCTCAGAACAGCTATCGGCTTCACTGCTGCTGCCCGCGGGCTATCGGGGACCTGCCTTCCTGATCCTGGATAACTTCCGCGCCGTGCTCAAGTACAACAACTCATCGTCCTATGCCTTGGCGGTGAACCTGTTGTCCGAACGCTTCAACGGTACCGGGCTGATCAGTGGCAGCTGGCCCAAAGACGAATTGCCATTGAGTCGCTCCGAGCGTATCGACCTGCAAACCCTGCTCAGCGCCAGGAACTATGATGCTGGCAATCCTGACGGCATCATCGGCGCCAACACCCGCAAGGCCATTCGCAGTGCCCAGCAAGCCTTGGGCTGGCCCGCAGATGGCTATCCGACCCGCAAGCTGCTGGACAGCCTGCGCAATCCTTGAGCAGCAACCTGGCGCCAGGGACAGCCCCTGCGCCAGGCCTTGGCTACTTGAAGACCACGTCCTGGGCCAGGGTCAACGTCCTGGCCCCTGCGTCGAGCTTGACCAGGGCGCCCATGGGCAAGGTCAAGTTAGGATCGCAATGACCACTGCGCCACCCAGCCAGCACGGGAATCCGAAATGGCTCGAAGGTCTGCTTGAGCAGCCCGCAGAGCGCGCTGAAATCCACTCCGGCCACATCTCCCACCAACACCCCTCGTAGCTTGTCGAGCTTGCCCGCCAGGCGCAGGTGATTGAGCAAGCGGTCAATGCGGTACAACGGTTCGTTGACATCCTCGATGAACAGAATGGTGCCATCGGTAACGATTTCGTAAGGGGTACCCAGGGTGCTGGCGATCATCGATAGGTTGCCTCCCAGCAGCGGGCCCTGCGCGATGCCCGGCTCGATGGTCGTCAGCGCAAAGGCCACCGGATGAGGCAGCGGACTGCCCGCCCTGACCTGTCCCCTGAGCAGATTGAAGAGGGACGCCTCGGTCGGTGGCTGCTTGCCGCCCAGCAGATCGGCATTGAGCATCGGCCCGTGGAAACTGACAAAACCCGCATAACGATTTATCGCCAGATGCAGCGCCGTGATATCGCTGTAGCCGATGAAAGGCTTGGGGTGTCGGCGCAGCAGGTCGAAATCGATCTTGTCCAGCAGTCGCGGGCTGCCATACCCCCCACGCAAGCACAGGATCGCGTCGACTTCGGTATCGGCGAAGGCCGCATGCAGGTCGTGCAGGCGCACCTCATCACTACCGGCCAAATAGCCATCCTGCTGCCCTACCCCGGGAAAGATTCGCAGCCCATACCCTCTGGAGCGCATCCATTGAAGGGCTTTTTCAGTATCCAGCGCCGCCGGGCCAGCCGGCGCGATAAGGCCGATGACGCCTTCGGCTGCCAATGCCGGAACTGGCAGATGGGCATGAAGAGCAGCAGTCGGTTGAGTGGGCATGCAGAGTCTCCCTGTGTGAGTTCACTCAAGCACAGTAGCCATGAATGCCAGGAAACAGAAGGGGAAATCGCCCGCCAGAGACACAAAGGAGGTGGATCGGTAGACCGCCCGCAAGAATCAGCTCTTGCGGGCGGAACGAATCAGGAAACCAGGCCTTCTTTGGCCAGCTTCGCTTGTTCGTCGGCGTGGTACGAGGAACGCACCAGCGGGCCGGATGCCACGTTCTTGAAGCCCATCCGATAGCCTTCCTCGGCGAACCAGGCGAAGGTGTCCGGGTGCACGAAACGCTGCACCGGCAGGTGGTTACGCGACGGCTGCAGGTACTGGCCAAGGGTCAGCATGTCGATGTCATGCTCGCGCATGCGCTTCATCACTTCGATGACTTCGTCGTCGGTCTCACCCAGGCCCAGCATCAAGCCTGACTTGGTCGGCACGTGAGGCACCAGCTGCTTGAACTTCTGCAGCAGGGTCAACGACCACTGGTAATCCGAACCCGGGCGCGCGGCCTTGTACAGGCGCGGTACGGTTTCCAGGTTGTGGTTGAACACATCCGGTGGAGTGGCCGCGGTAATTTCCAGGGCGATGTCCATGCGGCCGCGATAGTCGGGGACCAGGGTTTCCAATTGCACATTTGGCGACAGCTTGCGGATTTCGCGGATGCAGTCGGCAAAGTGCTGGGCACCGCCGTCGCGCAGGTCGTCGCGGTCCACGGAGGTGATTACCACATACTTCAGGCGCAGGTCGGCGATGGCCACGGCTAGGTTCACCGGCTCATCGACATCCAGGGGTTTTGGACGACCATGGCCAACATCACAGAAGGGGCAACGGCGGGTGCAGATATCGCCCATGATCATGAACGTCGCGGTACCACCAGAGAAACACTCACCCAGGTTCGGGCAGGATGCCTCTTCGCAGACGCTATGCAGCTTGTGCTTGCGCAGCAACTGCTTGATCCGATCGACCTCTGGCGATACCGGGATCCGCACGCGAATCCAGTCAGGCTTCTTCGGCAACTCGGTGGTCGGGATGATCTTCACCGGAATACGCGCGACCTTCTCTGCACCGCGCAACTTGACGCCGGTTTCAACTTTCGCACGGGCCGGCCGCTCGGAAACATCCAGCGTCGGGATCAGGGTTTGAACAGCGTCTTGTTGCGCAGTAGTCATATCAGTCGATTCCGCCCGTTAGGGTCGTCTGCTCAGCATAGTCGAGGTGTTTGACGAGCTGCGCACGCAGCCGGGCACTTACCTCGGCAAATTCAATCGGTCCTGCATGGTCGCTCAGCTGGGTCATTGCCAACCCGGCGTAACCACAGGGGTTAATCCGTCGGAACGGCTGCAAGTCCATGTCCACGTTCAATGCCAGGCCATGGAAGGAGCAGCCGTGGCGAATACGCAAGCCCAGGGAGGCGATTTTCGCCCCGTCTACATAGACGCCTGGCGCATCGGGCTTGGCCGCTGCCGAAACGCCATAACTGGCCAGTAAATCGATCAGGCAACGCTCCATGCGGCTGACCAGTTCACGTACGCCGAAACCCAGTCTGCGCACATCCAGCAAGAGATAAGCCACCAACTGGCCAGGCCCGTGATAAGTCACCTGGCCACCACGATCAGCCTGCACCACGGGAATATCGCCCGGCACCAGCAGATGCTCGGCCTTGCCGGCCTGCCCCTGGGTAAAGACCGGAGGATGTTGCACCAGCCAGACTTCGTCCGGTGCCTCGGTACCGCGTTGGTTGGTGAAGCGCTGCATGGCCTGCCAGACCGGCTCATAGGCCATCAGGCCAAGCTCACGAAAGCCCAGCGTCTGCGACATCACAGCACCATGTGGACGACACCGGTAGCACGCAGGGCACTATTGATATCACGCAGTTGGTCTTCACCGGTGGCGGTGATGTGCAGTTGTACAGTGGTGTACTTGCCATTGCTGCTCTGGCGCTCGGCCAGGGACTTGATGTCCAGGGTGGCGTACTTGGCAAGGATCTCGATCACGGTGTCCTTGAAGCCGACGACCGTGTCACCGATCACCTTGATCGGATAGTCATCGACGGGGAATTCAATCTTGTGCGACTTAACGTCAGTGTCTGTCATGGCAGTAACGGCCTCGTAAGCCGTGGCGACGGACATGGCCCCCGCACCACTAGGGAGCGAGGGCCATGCAGGTCGACAATATCAGTTGAACAAGCCGTAGAAGAATAGACGGATGCTATCCCACATGCGACGGAAGATACCACCTTCCTCGACCGCGTCCAGAGCGATCAGGTCGGCGCTGTGCACCACTTTATCGTCCAGTTTCACTTCGACCTTACCGATCACGTCACCCTTGGCGATCGGAGCGACCAGCTGCGGGTTCATGGTCATGCTGGCTGCCAGCTTCTTCAGCTGGCCCTTGGGCATGGTCATGGTCAGGTCTTCGGCCAGGCCGGCCTTGACTTGATGGGTCGTGCCCTTCCAAACCGGCGCCTGGGCCAGTTCGGTGCCCTTCTGGTAGAAGGTCTGGGTTTCGAAGAAGCGGAAACCGTAGGTCAGAAGCTTCTGGGTCTCGGCTGCGCGGGCCTGTTCGCTGTTGGTACCGAATACCACGGCGATCAGGCGCATGCCATCACGTACCGCCGAGGACACCATGCAATAGCCCGCTTCGTCCGTGTGGCCGGTCTTCAGGCCATCGACGGTCTTGTCACGCCACAGCAACAGGTTGCGGTTAGGCTGCTTGATACCGTTCCAGAAGAACTCCTTCTGCGAGTAGATCGCATAGTGAGCCGGGTCTTCATGGATGATCGCGCGGGCCAGCAACGCCATGTCATGGGCCGACGAGTAATGCTCGGGGTTCGGCAGGCCGGTCGGGTTCATGAAGTGGCTGTTGCTCATGCCCAGGTCGCCGGCAGTCTTGTTCATCATGTCGGCGAAGGCGTCTTCGCTACCGGCGATATGCTCGGAAATCGCCACGCTGGCGTCGTTGCCCGACTGGATGATGATGCCGTGCAGCAGGTCGCTGACGGAGACTTGCGAACCCACCTTGATGAACATCCGCGAACCGCCGGTACGCCAGGCGTTTTCACTGACGGTCACTGGATCGTTCTCGCCGATCTGGCCACGGCGGATTTCCAGGGTGGCGATATAGGCGGTCATCAGCTTGGTCAAGCTGGCCGGCGGCAGGCGCTGGTCACCGTTGTTCTCCACCAGCACGTTTCCGCTGCTGGCATCCATGAGCACATAGGATTTGGCGGCCAGCTGCGGTGGCGACGGCATCGCCTCTACCGCCCAGGCGGCGGGCGTGATGATCAGCGGGACAAGCAGGCACAGGCGTTTGGCAAAGGTGGTGATGTTCATCCGTCTCTCGAAGTCGCTAATGGAAACTTGCCCCAGGGGCAAAATTATTTCAGACAACCGTCTAAAGGGCTGTCGCGTGTAACGTTGTTCACTCACTGACCCTTGCCGGGCTTTTGTTGTACGACGAGCTAACAACCAGGATCGCCCCCCAGTACCGCAAGCGAACCATCATTTCTCAGCGTCCCTACTCTGCAGTGACCACGCTCGCCTGACCCAGGTTGGCCAGGCGCACGCTATTCTGCGCTTGCTGGGTTTCTCCCGGCGATCCGAACGGCCCCAGGCGTACCCGGTGCAGCGTCTGCTGATTACGTACGATCGAACTGATGAACACCGGGGCGCTCACCATTGAACTCAACTTCGACCTCAACAGCTCGGCCGCATCCGGATTGGCGAAGGCGCCTACCTGCAGGTACTGGCCGGAAGCGGCCGCAGAACCGTTCTTGACCTGTACAGGAACCACCGCGGCCGCATGTTGCTGCGGTGGCGGAGTCCACTGCTCGACCGTACCGGCCGAACTGGTGATCACCGGCGCGCTATTCTGCGCCACTTGCGGCTCGTTGAGCATCAAAGGCGCCGGACGGCCACGCTGGGCCCACCATTGCTGAGGATCGATGCCCTCGACCTTGACTCGGGCAGTCCCGGTCTCGGCATAACCGAGCTTCTTGGCCGCCGCATAAGACAGGTCGATAATCCGGTCTGAATAGAACGGCCCCCGGTCGTTGACCCGCAGGATCACGCTGCGGTTGTTGTCCAGGTTGGTCACCCGCACATAGCTGGGCAATGGCAGTGTCTTGTGCGCGGCACTCATGCCGTACAAATCATAGACCTCGCCATTGGCGGTGTTCTGGCCGTGGAACTTGGTGCCGTACCAGGAAGCCGTGCCCGACGCCACGTAGTTCTTGGACTCCTGGATCGGGAAGTAGGTCTTGCCCAGCACCGTATAGGGGTTGGCCTTGTACGGGCCGGTATGCAGGGTCGGGGTGGCATCGGGAATGCGCGATACATCGACATCCCACCAGGGCGCGCCATCCTTGTGGGCGCGATTGATATCCAGGCCCGGCATCGAACGCACGGTATTGGTGGGTTTCTGCTGTGGCGCGCGGCTCGTCGAGCAACTGGCCACCAACAGCGACAATGCGGCAAAAGCCAGCAGCTTCAGGGGTTTGCAGATTGGCATTGCCAGCATTACTTGACGCCCCGTGCTTGGACCAGCTGTTCAGACAGCTGATGTACGGCCATGGCATACATCACGCTGCGATTATAGCGAGTGATCGCGTAGAAGTTCTTCAGGCCCATCCAGTATTCCGGACCGTTATCACCCTCCAGACGGAAAGCAGTAACCGGCATATCATCGCGCAGCGCATCATGACTCGACCAGCCCAGGGCTCGCAACTCCCCGACGGTCTTCGTCGGCTCGATCCCGGTAGTCAGGCCCTCATCTACACGATCGCCGCGCACGTCGGCGCGACTGACCACCGGCTCGCCGGCGACCCAACCATGGCGCTTGAAGTAGCTGGCCACGCTGCCGATGGCATCGTCCGGATTGGTCCAGATATTGATGTGCCCATCGCCATCGAAATCCACGGCATAGGCCCGGAAGCTGCTCGGCATGAACTGCGGCAGCCCCATGGCACCGGCGTAGGAGCCCTTGAGACTCAGCGGATCCAGTTGTTCTTCGCGCGCCAACAGCAGGAACTCGCGCAGCTCCTTGCGGAAGAATTCAGCCCGCGGCGGATAATCGAAGCCCAGGGTCGACAAGGCATCGATCACCCGATAATTGCCCGTATTACGCCCGAAAAAGGTCTCGACGCCGATGATCGACACGATGACCTGGGCCGGTACTCCGTACTCCTGTTCAGCCCGGGCCAACACCGCCTCGTGCTGGCGCCAGAAGTCCACACCGCGGGCAATGCGCGCGTCGGTGATGAACATCGGGCGGTATTCCTTCCACTGCTTGACCCGCTCGGCAGGTCGCGAAATGGCATCAAGAATTGCTTGCTTGCGCTCGGCTTCGCGGAACACGCTCATGAGCTGCTCACCGGCAAAACCGTAGTCCCGGGTCATTTCCCCGACGAATTCGGCAACCTGGGGCGAGCCTTCGTAGGCACCAGCCGAAGCAGGTTCCACGGCCCCCAGGATGCTCGCCAGACCGACCCATGGAGCATACCGAGCGGTCCAGCCACGCATTACTTGCATTGAATTCTTCACCTTAATCAAACCTGTGCGATCCACTTGCGATGGGTATGGATCGACATCAAAACCCCAAACGCTGACAGTAGCGTCACCAACGAAGTTCCTCCGTAGCTAATGAAGGGCAACGGAACTCCCACCACCGGCAACAAGCCACTGACCATACCGATGTTGACGAAAACGTAAACAAAAAACGTCATGGTCAGGCTGCCTGCCAGCAACTTGCCGAACAGTGTCTGGGCCTGCGCCGTGATCACCAGGCCGCGCCCGATCAGCAGCAGGTAGATCAGCAACAAGGCGCAGATCCCCACCAGGCCGAACTCCTCGCCCAGGACCGCGATAATAAAGTCGGTGTGGCTCTCGGGCAAAAAGTCCAGGTGCGATTGGGTGCCCAGCAACCAGCCCTTGCCGAACACGCCGCCGGAGCCGATGGCCGCCTTGGACTGGATGATGTTCCAGCCGGTACCCAAAGGATCGCTTTCCGGGTCGAGGAAGGTCAGGATCCGCTGCTTCTGGTAGTCGTGCATGATGAACATCCACATGGCAATCGCCACCGGCACCGCGGCCGCCAGCACACCGATGATCCAGCGCCAGCGCAAACCGCCCATGAACAGCACGAAGGTGCCCCCGGCCAGGATCAGCAAGGCCGTACCCAGGTCGGGCTGGCGCACGATCAGCATGAACGGCAAGCCGATCAGGATGAGGCTGATCGCCACGTGCTTGAGGTGCGGCGGCAAGGTGCGCTTGGACAGGTACCAGGCGATGGTCGCCGGCATGATGATCTTCATGAACTCCGAAGGCTGGAAGCGGATGACCCCGGGGACATTGATCCAACGGGTCGCCCCCATGGCGTTATGCCCCATCACGTCCACCACCACCAGCAGCACCACGCCGAACACATAGCCCAGCGGTACCCAGCGCGCCATGAAGCGCGGCTCGAACTGGGCGATGACAATCATCGACACCAGGCCGATACCGAAGGACGTGGCTTGCTTGGCCAACAGGTCCCAGCTCTTGCCGCTGGCCGAATACAGCACGAACAGGCTGCCGGCGGCCAGGGTCAGCAGCAGGATCAACAAAGGGCCATCGATATGCAGGCGTTGCAATAGCGTCGCCCGACGCCGCATCACATCCTCGCTGGACAGAATGCGGTCAAAATTACTCTTCACGGGCCGTAGCCTCCGTGCTGATAGGGCTGGCGAATTCTGGCTTGAGCTGGCCATCCGGGCCCAGGAGCCAGGCATCCATGACCTGGCGCACTACAGGTGCGGCGACACCGGAGCCCGACTCACCGTTCTCCACCATCACCGACACCACGATCTTCGGATTCTCGGCAGGCGCGAACCCCACGAACAAGGCGTGGTCGCGGTGGCGCTCCTGGACCTTGGAGCGGTCGTACTTCTCGCCCTGCTTGATCGCTACCACCTGGGCCGTACCACTCTTGCCGGCGATGCGATACGGCGAGCCGACCGCAGCCTTGCGTGCGGTACCCCGGGCACCGTGCATCACCTGTTGCATGCCATGGTTGACCCGCGTCCAGTCCGCCGGGTCGCGCAGCACGATATCCGGCATCGGATTGTGATCCACGGGTTTTTCGCCCTCGATGCTCTTGGCCAGATGCGGCCGGTTCCAGCGCCCCTTGTTGGCCACCAGGGCGGTAGCCTGGGCCAGCTGCAGCGGTGTCGACTGCATGTAGCCCTGGCCGATTCCGAGGATCAGGGTTTCCCCCGGGAACCAGGCCTGGCGCCGGGTCGCACGCTTCCACTCGCGGGTAGGCATCAGCCCTGGCGACTCCTCGAACATATCCAGGGAAACTTTCTGGCCGATGCCAAATTTGCCCATGTAGGCCGAGAGCCGATCGATCCCCAGCTTGTGGGCCAGGTCGTAGAAATAGGTGTCGTTGGACCGCATGATCGCCGTATCCAGGTCAACGAAGCCGTCGCCAGTGCGGTTCCAGTTACGGTATTTGTGATCGTAGTTGGGCAATTGGTAGTAGCCGGGGTCATAAACCCGGGTCGCCGCCGTGACGACCCCGGCATCCAGTCCGGCAATCGCCACCGCCGGCTTGATGGTCGAGCCTGGCGGGTAGAGTCCGCGCAGTACCCGATTGAACAGCGGCCGGTCGATGGAGTCGCGCAATTCGGCATAGGCCTTGAAGCTGATACCGGTCACGAACAGGTTGGGGTCGAAGCTTGGCTGGCTGACCATCGCCAGGACTTCACCAGTGTTCGGGTCCAATGCCACCACCGCGCCCCGTCGACCACCCAGGGCCGCCTCCGCCGCTTCCTGCAACTTGATATCCAGGCTCAGGACAATGTCCTTGCCTGGAATCGGGTCGGTACGCTTGAGCACGCGCAACACACGATTTCGAGCATTGGTCTCGACCTCTTCGTAACCGACCTGCCCGTGCAGCTCCGCCTCGTAGAAGCGCTCGATACCGGTCTTGCCGATATGGTGCGTGCCGCTGTAGTTCACCTTGTCCAGGGTCTTCTGTTCTTTTTCGCTGATCCGTCCCACATAGCCCACGGAATGGGCGAAGTGCGCTCCCTGTGGGTAATGCCGGACCAACTGGGCAACCACTTCCACGCCTGGCAGGCGGAACTGGTTCACTGCGATGCGGGCTATCTGTTCTTCCGTCAGCTCGAACAGGATCGGCACCGGCTCGAATGCCCGCCGCCCTTGCTTGACGCGTTTTTCGAACAGCACGCGGTCTTCGGGCGTCAGCTCCAGCACTTCGACGACCACATCGAGCACCTGCCGCCAGTCACCGGAGCGCTCGCGCGTCATGCTCAGGCTGAAGCTAGGCCGGTTGTCAGCCACCACCACGCCGTTGCGGTCATAGATCAGACCCCGACTCGGTGGAATAGACAGCATATGAACCCGGTTGCTCTCCGACTTGGTCGAGTGAATCTCGTACTGGATCACCTGCAGGTAGTACAGGCGGGCAATCAGCACGCCGATCAGGCAGACCACCAGAATGGCGCCGAACACCACCCGGTTACGCACCAGGCGGGCGTCTTTTTCATGGTCCTTGATACGGATCGGCTGAGACATGAGGGGCGTGGGCTACTTGTGGTAGGGGTGGCCAGACAGCACGGTCCAGGCACGATACAGCTGTTCGCCGATGAGAATCCGCACCAGGGGGTGCGGCAGGGTCAGGGGCGACAACGACCAACGCTGGTCGGCCCGCGCACAGACCTCCGGTGCCAGCCCTTCCGGGCCACCGACCATGAAGTTCACAGTACGCGAGTCGAGGCGCCAGCGATCCAGCTCCACCGCCAACTGCTCGGTGCTCCAGGGCTTGCCGTGCACCTCGAGGGTGACGATGCGCTCGTTATGCCCGACCTTGGCCAGCATGGCCTCGCCTTCCTGACGGATAAAGCGGGCCACGTCGGCATTCTTGCCTCGGGTATTGAGCGGTATTTCCACCAGTTCCAGCGCCAACTCGGACGGCAGACGCTTGGCATACTCATGCCAACCCTCTTCCACCCATTTGGGCATGCGTGAACCGACAGCGATCAGACGCAGGCGCACAGCCGTCCCTTATTGCTGGTCTTTGTTGAGCTTGGCGAAGTGCTCATGGGTGTTTTCCGGGCTGTGGTGCTTGCCGTCGGCCGCACGACTCTGCTCAGCGCCCTGCCACAGGCGCTCCAGGTCGTAGAACTGGCGGGCAGAGGCGGTCATCATGTGCACGATCACGTCGTCCAGGTCCAGCAGGACCCAGTCGCTGTCGCCCTTGCCTTCTTCACCCAGCGGGCGTACGCCCTGGGCCTTGACCATCTCGCGGACCTTTTCCAGCATCGCGCCGATCTGGCGGTTGGAGGTACCGGTGGCGATCACCATGTAGTCGGTGATGCTCTGCTTGTCGCGCACATCGATCACCAGGATGTCCTGGGCCTTGACGTCTTCCAGCGCGGCAACAGCCACCTTGACCAGATCTTCGCCTTTCATTACTTGGTTAGTCATATAAAACTCGTTCAGCTCGTATGTACGGAACGCCGCACGGCCTGGGCCGGCAGCATTCCTTCAGTTCGGCGCACGGTAAAGTCCGTGAGCATCGATATAGGCCAGGACCGCGTCAGGCACCAGGAAACGTACCGACTTACCGCTGGCCAGCAGTTGACGGATCTGGGTGGCAGACACCGCGAGCGGTGTCTGCCAGACGAATGCAATATGTCCCCCCGGCCCTGCCAGGGCCAGCGGATCGCTCACCGAGCGGGCCGCCAACAGGTTGCGCAGGGCATCCGGCGGCTCGCTATCGGCATCCGGGCGTTGCAGCACCAGGATGTGGCAATGCTGGAGCAACTCCTCCCAGCGATGCCAGGTGGGCAGGCCGCAAAATGCGTCCCAGCCCAACAGCAGGAACAACTGGTCGTCAGCAGCCAGTTCGGCACGCATCTGCTCCAGTGTGTCTATGGTGTAGGACGGTTTGTCCCGTTTCAGCTCACGGTCGTCCACCACCAGGGGTGAGACGCCCGCCACCGCACGCTCGACCATCGCCAGACGATCGAGCGCCGACACCTGCGGTGTATCCCGATGAGGCGGCCTGGCACTGGGTGCCAGGCGCAGCTCGTCGAGTCGCATGGATTCGGCCACTTCCAGTGCGCCACGCAGGTGGCCGATATGCACTGGATCGAAGGTGCCACCCAGCAGGCCGATACGTTTGCCCATCAAGTACGCACGTGACCGTCGCCGAACACCACATACTTCTCGCTGGTCAGGCCTTCCAGGCCCACAGGACCACGGGCGTGCAGCTTGTCGGTGGAAATGCCGATCTCCGCGCCCAGGCCATACTCGAAACCATCGGCGAAACGCGTCGAGGCATTGACCATCACCGAACTGGAGTCCACCTCGTTGAGGAAGCGCCGGGCATCGGTGAAGTTCTCGGTGACGATGGAGTCGGTATGGTGCGAACCATAGGTATTGATGTGCTCGATGGCCTGCTCCAGGCCATCCACTACACGAATCGAGAGGATCGGCGCGGTGTACTCGGTACGCCAGTCCTCTTCGGTGGCTTCCAGTACATCGGCCCCAAGGATCGACCGGGTCTGCTGGCAGCCTCGCAACTCGACCCCCTTGTCGCGATAGATCGCGGCCAAAGGCGGCAGGACGCGCTCGGCGATGGCCCCGTGAACCAGCAGCGTCTCCATGGTGTTGCACGGAGCGTAGCGCTGGGTCTTGGCGTTGTCGGCGATACGAATGGCCTTGTCCAGGTCCGCTGCCACATCGATGAACACGTGGCAGACCCCATCCAGATGCTTGATCACCGGCACCCTGGCATCGCGGCTGACCCGTTCGATCAGGCTCTTGCCGCCACGAGGCACGATCACGTCGACGAACTCGGGCATGGTGATCAACGCGCCGACCGCTGCGCGGTCGGTGGTTTCCACCACCTGCACCACATGGGCTGGCAGCTCGGCCGCCGCCAACCCCTGCTGGATGCAGGTGGCGATGGCGCGATTGGAATGAATGGCTTCGGAGCCACCACGCAGGATGGTGGCGTTGCCGGACTTCAGGCACAGGGCCGCCGCGTCGATGGTCACGTTGGGACGCGATTCGTAGATGATGCCGATCACGCCCAACGGCACACGCATCTTGCCCACCTGGATCCCTGAAGGCAGGTAGCGCATGTCACGGATTTCACCGATGGGGTCAGGCAGCTTGGCCACCTGGCGCAAGCCTTCGATCATCTCGTCGATGCGCGCGGGAGTCAGTGCCAGGCGGTCCAGCAGGGCCGGTTCCAGACCATTGGCCCGACCATTGGCCAGGTCCTGTTCATTGGCCGCGGCCAGTTCCGGTCGCGCGGCGTCCAGCGCATCGGCAGCCGCCAGCAGCGCACGGTTCTTCTGCGCGGTGGTGGCACGGGCGATGACCCGGGAAGCTTGGCGGGCAGCGCGACCCAAACGGGTCATATAGTCAAGAACGGACTCAGTCATGGTCTGGTGTGGTCTTGGCAAAGAGGAAAGCGGCTGATTATAGCTGTCGCGCCCGCCCACGGACAGCGGTCACGGGCGGATGGTCGAAATACTCGCAGTTCAGCCTGAATTAAGCCTGGAGTTGTTATCATCCCGGCACTTTTCTGACCACATCTCATCACCACCATGTCCATCCTGACCTCTGCGAAACTGCCCAAAGCCCTGCCTGATGGCTTTTTCGACCGTGATGCTCAGCTCCTGGCCCGTGAGCTGCTGGGCAAGGTCATCCGCCATAAAGTCGGCGACCTGTGGTTGTCCGTGCGCATTATCGAGACTGAAGCCTATTACTGCGAGGAAAAAGGCAGCCATGCCTCCCTCGGCTTCACAGAAAAACGTAAGGCGTTGTTTCTGGATGGCGGCCACATCTATATGTACTACGCCCGGGGCGGCGACTCACTGAACTTCAGCGCCCAAGGCCCGGGCAACGCCGTGCTGATCAAGTCCGCCTACCCCTGGGTCGACGAGATTTCCGGCCCTGCCAGCCTGGCGCAAATGCAACTGAACAACCCGGACGCCAGCGGCCAGCCGCGCCCCTGGCAGAAGCTTTGCGCCGGCCAGACCCTGCTATGCAAGGCCCTCGGCCTGAAAGTCCCAGTATGGGATGCGAAACGCTTCGATCACGAAGCCCTCTTTGTCGAGGATGTCGGTGCCGCCGTATCGCAGATCATCCAAAGCACCCGCCTGGGCATACCCAAGGGCCGCGATGAACACCTGATGTACCGTTTCGTCGACGCCGCCTACGCGCCGTACTGCACCCGGAACCCGTTGCGCCGGGGCCAGGTCGAGGGCCGCGACTACCTCATCCTCGGCTGACCCCATCACCGCTCGATACTGACAATGGAGTTGAATCTATGGGCCCATGGCTCGACAGCGTGACCGCCTGGCTAAGCGGCAACCCACAGTGGCTGGCAGCCGCGGTATTTATCGTCGCGTTCGTGGAGTGCCTGGCCATCGCCGGCCTGATCGTCCCCGGCACCGTACTGTTGTTCGCTATCGCGGTATTGGCAGGCAATGGCGCCTTGTCGTTGGGCGAGACCCTGCTGCTGGGCTTCGCCGCCGGCATCCTGGGCGATGTCACGTCCTACCTGCTGGGACGTCGCTTCCACCAGCGCATCCGCCGCTTGCCAGGGCTGCGCCAGCACCCTGAATGGATCACCGGCGCCGAAGCCTATTTCCAGCGCTATGGCATTGCCAGCCTGCTGGTTGGACGCTTCATCGGCCCCCTGCGCCCAATGCTGCCGATGGTGGCGGGCATGTTCGACATGCCGTTCCCGCGGTTCTTCGCCGTCAGCCTACTGGCTGCGGCAGGCTGGTCGGTGGCCTACCTGCTGCCCGGCTGGGCCACCGGCGCGGCCATTCGCCTGCCTCTGCCCGAAGGGTTCTGGCCCCAGGCCGGCGTGGTCATCGGCAGCCTCGCGGTATTGATCGGCCTGAGCGTCAACAGCAGCCTGCGTCGCCATCGCCGGGCGACCCTGTTGATGTCCGGCCTGAGCCTGGCGCTACTGCTGGGGCTGTTCATCGGTTACCCCTACCTGGCCCAGTTCGACCAGGGGCTGATAGCCCTGGTGCAGGAACACCGCGACCCGGCACTGGACAGGATCATGGTGATGGTCACCCAGATCGGCGAGTTTCGCGCCATGTTCATCATCAGCGCGGCCCTGACCCTGTTGCTGGTGCTGCTGCGCCAGTGGCGCCATGCGTTGTTCGCCGGCGCCACGCTGCTGTGCACTGCACTGGCCAATACCGCCGGCAAGTGGTTCTTCGCCCGGATACGCCCGGAAGTGCTGAGCGAGCCGCTGGCCAGCTTCAGCATGCCCAGCGGTCACGCCTCCGGATCCTTTGCCCTGTTCCTGACCCTCGCGGTGCTGGCTGGCCGCGGTCAACCGCCGCGGATGCGCTTGACCTGGCTGCTGCTGGGCTGCCTGCCGGCAATGTCGATCGCCCTGTCACGGGTTTATCTGGGAGCTCATTGGCCGACCGACATTTTTGCCGGGGCAATGCTCGCAGCCTGCGTCTGTACCGCCAGCCTGACCCTGGTCCAGTGGCAGGCCCCGCTCAAGCCGATGCCGGCCAAGGCCTGGTGGCTGGTGCTGCCAGTGATGGTGCTGCTGTGTGCCTTTATGTCGATGCGACATTTGCCGCAAGCGCTGCTGCGCTACGCCTATTGAGTCGCCGGGAGGGTGTGGCTCAGGCGAAGAGCTCACCTTGCAACTCATCCAATAGCAGTTGAATGGCATCCAGACGCTGCTGTGGATCGTCCAGTTGCAGCAGATCGATCTTGTCCAGCTCGGAAAAGGGCAACAGGTACGCCAGTTGATTGGCCAGTGACTGTTGCCCTGCGGCCTCGACGCCCATGTCCAGGGCCTCGACCATCGGATGTTCGGCCAGGGCCTTGAGCAGCGCCACCAGGTCGGCGTCGTCTTCCTTCAATGGCTGCTCCGCCGCCTCATCCAGCCAGCGGACCTGGGCCACGACCAACTGATCCTTCTGCACCTCGCTACCAAGGACACGAAAGCGCCGCCCGCCCTTGACCCGAATGCCCAGCAAGCCATTGTCCTGCTGGTGGAAGTCGGTAATCAGTGCCTCGCAACCTACCTGGGCATAACCTGGGGCAGCCACACCCGTTTCCGCGCCCTCCAGGATGCACACCACACCGAACCCGCTCCCCTGCTTCATGCAGCGGCCGATCATGTCCAGGTAGCGAGCTTCGAAGATCTGCAAGTCCAGAATGCAGTCGGGAAACAGCACGGTATTCAAGGGGAACAGCGGCAGACTCATGACATCCATCCTCAAACCAGCAACGACACCGCCAATGGCAGCAGGACTGCCGTGGCCACGCCCATCAGACTCATCGCCAGCGCGGCAAAGGCGCCGCACTCCTCACTTTCTTGCAGGGCCACCGACGTGCCCACGGCGTGTGCCGTCATGCCCAGCGCCATGCCCCGGGCCTCGGGTGCCCGGACTCCCAGGCGATCGAGCAGGCCGGGGCCGAAAATCGCACCAATCACGCCCGTGATCAGCACGAACACCGCGGCCAGTGCCGCTACCCCGCCGATCTGCTCGGCCACCAGCATGGCGATCGGTGAGGTAACCGACTTGGGTGCCATGGTCATGAGGATCATGTGCTCGGCACCGAACCACCACCCAAGCAACACGCCCAGGCTAGTGGCCAGAACCCCACCCACCACCAGCGTAGTAAATATCGGCCAGAACAACTGGCGGATACGTCGCAGGTTGAGGTACAGCGGCACCGCCAGGGCGACTGTAGCCGGCCCCAGGAGAATGCTCAGGATCTCGGTGCTCTTGCGGTACTCGGCATAGCTCAACCCACAACCGAGCAGTACCCCGATCACCAGCAGCATCGATACCAGCACCGGCTGCAGGAACATCCAGCGAGTCTTTTCGAATGCCGCCAGCACCAGTTGATAGGCCCCGAGGGTGATACCGATGCCAAACAGCGGATGGTGGATGACCGCGGCCCAGGCCCCCTGCCAATCGAAACTCATGGGCGCTCCTCCCGGCGAGCCTGGCGCTTGACCAGGCGCTGCATCAGCACTCCGGCAAAGGCCATGGAAAGCACCAGCGACAGCACCAGCGCCCCGGCGATGGCCCAGAAGTCCGCAGCGATATCCCGGGCGTAGACCATCACCCCGACAGCAGGCGGTACCAGCAACAGTGGTAGATAACGCAACAGACTGCCGGCCGCCTGGTTCAACGGCTCGCCCACTTCACCGCGCACGACCAGGAACACCAGCAGCAATAGCAGGCCGATGATCGGCCCCGGCAATACGGGCAACAGCAGATGATTGAGCGCCGTCCCGATCAGTTGGAACAGCACCAGCCATGTCAAACCGCGTAACAACATACCGCCCTCTCCAGCCAGATCCCGTCGCGCATTATAAGCACGCAGGCGCGATGAACCGGCATTCGCCAAAAGCATGGGTCTTTACCGAGCCGGATCACCATGATGATCTACAGTGGAAGTTTCGGACCGTGAAACACCGCATCGATCACCCAAAATCGTTGAACCAAGGAGAGTGTCAATGCCCTATGTTCCTGTTGCAGAGCTCAAGGATTATGTTGGAAAGGAACTGGGTCGTTCCGCATGGCTCACTATCGACCAGGAGCGTATCAACCTGTTTGCCGAAGCCACCGGTGACTTCCAGTTCATTCACGTCGACCCGGCCAAGGCCGCACAGACGCCATTTGGCAGCACCATCGCCCACGGTTTCCTGACCCTGTCGCTGATTCCGAAGCTGATGGAGGACATCCTGGTACTGCCCCAGGGGCTGAAAATGGCGATCAACTATGGCCTGGACAGCGTGCGTTTCATCCAGCCGGTGAAGGTCGACTCCAAGGTGCGGCTCAAGGTCGACCTGGTGGACGCGACCGAGAAGAAACCCGGCCAATGGCTGCTCAAGGCCAGCGTCACCCTGGAAATCGAAGGCCAGGAAAAACCGGCCTATATCGCTGAGCCCCTGTCACTCTGCTTCGTCTGATGCACCCCTGAGCGAAACGCATCACGCTGTTTCGCTCAGGCTCTCTATATATAAGGCACACGGCTACGGCATACTCGGACCCCTAATCATCCGGAACCCGTTATGCGCCCATTTGTCCCCCTGGTTTTGACCCTCCTGCTCAGCGCTTGCGGTGATGGCGAATCACTGTTGCCGCCCGATGCCCGCCTACCGGATGGCGGACGCTATCGTGGCGACCTGGTCAACGGTCTGTTGCAGGGCCAGGGCCGCATCGACTACCCCAATGGCAGCTGGTATGCCGGTCAGTTCGACAAGGGGCAATGGCACGGGCAAGGGGAATGGCACGGTAGCAACGGCGAAGTCTACCGAGGCCTGTTCCAGCAAGGGTTATTCCATGGGCAAGGCACCCTGACCACCAAGAACAGCAGCTACAGTGGCGGCTTCAAGCTCGGGCGCCGTGACGGAGAAGGCACCCTCAAAGAAGACGGCATGACCTATCGGGGCGAGTTCAAGGCCGACCTGTATTCGGGCCTGGGGCGCCTGGAACTGGACGACGGCAGCCAGTACCAGGGCCAGTTCGCCAAGGGCAAGCCCAATGGCGAAGGCCAGCGCAGCGACTCCAGCGGCAACCAGTTCAGCGGCCACTTCGTCGACGGTCAACTCGAAGGCAATGGCACGTTCAACAGTGCCGAAGGCGATATCTACGTCGGCGGTTTCAAGCACAACCAGCTCAATGGCAAAGGCCGCTATGAAAACTCCGACGGCGATGTATGGATCGGCCAGTTCAAGGACGGAGCCCTGGGCGGTAAAGGTGAGTTGATCGGCGCCGATGGCAGCCACTACCTCGGCACCTTCAGCGACTGGCGTTTCAGCGGCGAGGGGCGCCTGAACCTCAGCGATGGCAGCTTCTATGTCGGTGGATTCGACAGCGACAACTATCAGGGGCACGGGGTCCTGGTGCTACGCGACGGCAGCGTGCAAAGCGGTGTGTGGAACAACGGCCTGCGGGTTCGCGATGCCGATGGCAAGCTGCTCCCCGACCCCCTGGAAACGGCCCTGCTGACCCAGGGCCGCCTACTCAAGGAAGCCCTCGATGCCGTGCCGGCCTCGACCCGAGCCATCGAGCTCTACAGCCTGACCCTGGCCGGCGATGGCAAGCAGAGCGTATTCCTGCGTGAAGCCGACTATGTCAGCAACATGCTCGCCAGCCGTTTCGGCGCCTATGGCCAGATCCGCCTGGTGAACCACCGCGACCACATGATGAACCGCCCCATGGCCACCCGGGAAAACCTGCGCCGCGCGGCCCAGGTCCTGGCCGAACGCAGCGGTCCCGAAGACCTGGTATTCATCTACCTCACCAGCCACGGCACCAGCGAACATGAACTGGTGCTCGACCAACCACGCCTGGAGCTGGCCGACCTGCCCGCCGACGAGCTGGCCAATGCCCTGGCGCCCTTGAAGAATCGCGACAAGATCGTGGTCATCTCGGCTTGCTACTCTGGCGGTTTCATCCCGGCCCTCAAGGATGAACGAACCCTGGTCATGACTGCCTCAAAGGCGGACCGGGTATCCTTCGGCTGCTCGGAAGAAGCCGACTTCACCTACTTCGGAGACGCCCTGTTCGCCCAGGCGCTGAACCAGACCGATGACCTGGAGCACGCCTTCATGCTGGCCAAGGCGAGCGTGGCCGAGCGCGAGCAGGCGGACAACTTCGACCCGTCCGAGCCACAGATCTGGGCCCCCAAGGGGGTCATCGCCCACTGGCAGCAACTACGCAAGCAGCAGGCACGAAAAGCCCTGCAGAGTGTCTCTATCAGCAGCAAGGAAGCACAAGGCAACTAAGCTGGAACAGTATCAAGGGGGAATGACTATGTACTTGACGCCACAGCACATCCTGCTCGCCGGCGCCTCTGGCCTGACCGGGGAGCAATTGCTCGACCGCCTGCTCAACGAGCCCACCATCAGCCGGGTCCTGGCCCCCAGCAGGCGCCCATTGAGCGAGCACCCACGACTGGAAAACCCGGTCGGCGACCCTGCAACCGTCCTGCCGCAGCTGACCGGCAAGGTGGAAATCGCCTTTTGCTGCCTGGGCACCACCATCAAGCAAGCCGGCTCCGAAGCCGCCTTTCGCGCCGTGGACCTGGACCTGGTCGTGACTTTCGCCAAGCGCGCCCTGGAAATGGGTGCACGACACCTGGTTGTGGTCAGCGCCCTGGGCGCCGACCCCAAGTCGTCGATTTTCTACAACCGGGTCAAGGGCGAGATGGAAGAGGCGCTGAAGCGCCAGGGCTGGCCGCAATTGACCATCTGCCGGCCTTCCCTATTGCTCGGAGACCGGGTCGAACCGCGTCTTGGCGAGCAGTTGGTCGGTCCACTATCGCGGCTGATCCCGGGCAAGTACCGCGGCATCGAAGCCTGCCAGTTGGCTCGAGCCATGTGGCGCCTGGCCCTGGAAGAACAGAGTGGCACCCGGGTGGTGGAGTCCGACGAGTTGCGCAAGCTGGGCAAATGATCGGCTGCGCCAGGCAAGCTCCGCAGGAGGCGGCCTGGCAACTCTCCCTACAACCCGCCGGTAGCCCTGAACCCCACGCCCAACACCGTCAGCACCGACAGCGGCAAGAGCAACGTATCGAGCACAGCGCTGGCCGGCAGGTCCAGGCCCGGATACCCCGGCGCCTCGGCACCAAAGCGATCCAGGGGACAACATCCGCCCTGCAGGGCATACAGATCCAGGCGCGTCCCCGAGTACACCACCGCAGCCCCGGGCTTCGCCGCATCCAGGGTCCGGGCCGTGGCGCAGCCGCCCAACTGCAGGGCCGCCAACAGCAAAGGCAGGGCTTTACTCATCGCTGCTCAAATGATGCTCGCCCCAACGGGGCAGCATGTCCTGGGGGATATTCAGCAGGTTGAGAATTCGCGCCACCACGAAGTCCACCAGGTCATCGATGGTCTGGGGCTGGTGATAGAAACCCGGCGAGGCCGGCAGGATGGTCACGCCCAGGTTCGACAGCTTGAGCATGTGCTCCAGGTGAATACTGGAGTACGGCGCCTCGCGCGGCACCAGGATCAGCTGACGGCGCTCCTTGAGCGTAACGTCCGCAGCCCGTTCGATCAGGTTGTTGCAGGCGCCGGTGGCAATCGCCGACAGGGTGCCGGTAGAGCAAGGCACCACCACCATCGCGGCCGGTGAGCCGGAGCCCGAAGCCACCGGCGACATCCAGTCCTCCTTGCCGTAGACCCGGATCTGCCCCGCCGCCGCCCCGGTGTACTCGGTCAGGAACGCCTGCATCAGCTGCGGCTTGGCCGGTAGGGTGACATCGGTCTCGGTGGCCATCACCAATTGCGCCGCCTTGGAGATCAGAAAATGCACCTCCCGGTCCTCGCGCACCAGGCAGTCGAGCAGGCGCAGGCCATACTGGGCACCAGAGGCGCCAGTCATGGCCAGGGTGATGCGTTCCGGGCCGTTGCTCATTGCAGCGCCTCGGCCAGCTTGCCGTGCAGGCCGCCAAAGCCGCCATTGCTCATGATCACCACCTGGGTCCCGGGCTTGGCCTGGCTCTTCACTCGTTCGATGATGCCGTCCAGCGAATCGCTGACGATCGACGGCACCGTGCACTGGGCCGCCGTGGCCGCCAGGTCCCAGCCCAGGTTGGGTGGCGCGTACCAGATCACCTGGTCGGCCTGGTTGACGCTTTCCGGCAGACCATCACGGTGGGCGCCCAACTTCATGGAGTTGGAACGCGGCTCGATGATGGCAATCACCGGCGCCTCGCCGACGCGCTTGCGCAAGCCATCCAGGGTGGTGGCGATGGCCGTCGGGTGGTGGGCGAAGTCATCGTAGATGGTCACGCCATGCACCTGGGCGACTTTCTCCATGCGCCGCTTCACACTCTTGAAAGCGCTCAGCGCAGCGATGCCCATGGCCGGCACCACGCCCACATGACGGGCCGCGGCCAGGGTCGCCAAGGCGTTGGCGACGTTATGCTGGCCGGTCAGTTCCCACTCGACCACGCCCTGGCTCACACCCTCGAACAGCACTTCGAAGGCCGAGCCGTCTTCGCTGTGCAGCTTGACCTGCCACTGGCCGCCGGCGCCGGTGGTCTGCACCGGGGTCCAGCAACCCATCTCGATCACCCGCTGCAAGGCGGGCTCGGTGGTGGGATGGATCACCAGGCCTTCGCTGGGGATAGTCCGCACCAAGTGGTGGAACTGCCGCTCGATGGCCGCCAGGTCCGGGAAGATGTCCGCATGGTCGAATTCGAGGTTGTTGAGGATCGCGGTGCGCGGACGGTAGTGGACGAACTTCGAGCGCTTGTCGAAGAACGCGCTGTCGTACTCGTCGGCCTCGATCACGAAGAACGGCGTGCCGCCCAGGCGGGCCGAGACCGCGAAGTTCTGCGGCACGCCGCCGATCAAAAAGCCCGGGCTCATCCCGGCATGCTCCAGCACCCAGGCCAGCATGCTGCTGGTGGTGGTCTTGCCATGGGTGCCGGCCACCGCCAGTACCCAACGCCCTTGCAGCACATGGTCCGCCAGCCATTGCGGGCCGGACACATAGGGCAAGCCCTTGTTCAACACATATTCCACCGCCGGGTTGCCCCGGGACATGGCGTTGCCGATCACCACCAGGTCCGGTGCGGGGTCCAGCTGGGCCGGATCATAACCCTGGGTCAGCTCGATGCCCTGGGCTTGCAGCTGGGTGCTCATCGGCGGATAGACGTTGGCGTCGGAGCCGGTGACGTGGTGGCCGAGTTCTTTGGCCAGAACCGCCATCGACCCCATGAAAGTGCCGCAGATACCGAGAATATGGATGTGCATAGTCGACCTCATAAAACATCGGCGCAGGGTAGCCTAGAGGGCTGCAATTCGCACCCTTTAGCTGACGGGGAGATCCAGCCACGGCCTGACGCCATGGCTGGTCGGAAACAAGCGAAGGCTCAGCGCGCGATACTGTGCTTGCGCAGCTTTCTATACAGGGTGTTACGGCTGATCCCCAACTGCTCGGCGGTGTGGGTCATGTGCCAGCGCTGCTGCTCCAGCGCTGCCAGCAGGGCCACCCGTTCGGCATCCTCAAGAGGCCGCTCCGGCTGATCATCGAGGGGTTCGCTGGGCGCTATCGGGCGGTTGCCCTGGCGAATCAGCGGTGGCAGGTCCTGCACACCGATCCGACCGTCCTCGCACAGCGCCGCCAAGGTCCGCAGTACGTTTCGCAATTGCCGCACGTTACCCGGCCAGGAGTAGGCCAGCAGGTTCTGGCGCGCCGCCTCGTCCAGCACCACCGGTTGCGAGCCCGCCTCTTCGGCCAGGAGAAAATCCAGCAACTGGGACTTGTCGCTGCGCTCGCGCAAGGCTGGCAGGGCAATCTCCAGGCCATTGAGCCGGTAGTACAGGTCTTCGCGAAAACTACCGTCGCCGACTCGCTCCAGCAGGTTGCGGTGGGTGGCGCTGATGATCCGGACATTGACCGATTGCGGCTCGCCTCCAATCGGCACCACCAGTCGATCCTCCAGCACCCTCAGCAAACGAGTCTGCAAGGCCAGGGGCATGTCACCAATTTCATCGAGGAACAAGGTACCGCCATCGGCCTGCTGCAACTTGCCGCGCATGCCTTCCTTGCGTGCCCCGGTGAAACTGCCACCGCGATAACCGAACAGTTCGCTCTCGATCAGGCTCTCCGGAATGGCCGCGCAGTTGAGGGCGACGAAGGCCTTGTCCGCCCGGGCACTGGCCTGGTGCACGGCCTTGGCGAAGGCCTCCTTGCCCGAGCCGGTCTCACCATTGATCAGCAGCGGCACGTCGCGCTCGAAGACCCGCGATGCCCGGCGAAAATCGCCTTGCAGGCCAGCATCGCCAAGGCAGATGCCCGAAGCCTTAGGCACCGCCACATTCACCGGGGCTCGCAGCATGGGTTGTACAACGGCAGGTGGCGCGCCTCGCAGCAGGGCGAACAAATGCCGCCCATCCCGGGTGCGTAATGGCCAACTGGCACTGGCGTTCAGGCTGGCGCGCCCGAACAGCTCGTCCAGGGAGCACTCGAAGAAACTGTCCACCGGCTTGCCCAACAGGCCGCCGCGGATATGCCCCAGCAGGTTCAGCGCACTCTGGTTCACCGCGCAGATCCGTCCTTCGCCGTCGAAGGCCAGCAGACCCTCGCTGAACAGGCCCACCGATTCGGCCTGCAAATGAAAGCGCAGCAACCACTGGTTCTCGAAGTAACGCAGGAAGTAGCAACTCTCGATCATCTTCGCCGAGAGGTTGACCATGGCCATGGTGTGGAACTGGCTCTGGCGGGAAACATCCTGGCGAGCCGACGACACATCCAGCACCGCCAGCAACTCGCCATGGGGATCGAACACCGGACTGGCCGAACAGGTCAGGCCGGTGTGCCGGCCACGAAAATGCTCGCCCTGATGAATCGTCAGCGACTGGCGCTCGACCAGGCAGGTACCGATACCGTTGGTGCCCTCCCGGGCCTCGCTCCAGTCAGCCCCCAGCCACAACCCGGCATGCTCGAAGATCTTGCGCTCGCTGGGAGCGGTGATGCAGTTGAGGATCACCCCACGGGCATCGGTCAGCAGTACCGCATGGCCAGCGCCAGACAACTGCTGGTGCAGGTTGGCCATTTCGGTGCCGGCGATCTGCAGGACATCCTTCAAGCGCTCCCGGCTCTCCAGCAGGCGACCGTGCTCGAGCACCGTGGGGGCCATGGAAAGAGCCGGGTCGAGGTGATAGTCCTCCAGGCAGCGCAACCAGGAGCGGGCGATGGAAGGATCGCTGCCGGGCCCCTGCAGATGAGCCTTGCCCCGGGCGACCGTCAGCACTTGCTGGGCATGGCGGGTGAGATGATTACTGCTGTGCATTTCTTATTGTTCTCCTGCTGTGCTGTCACACGCGGGCGCGATCCTGCGCCACCGAAGGTCTGGAGATCAGGGTCCATCGACGAAAACACCGATGGGCCGACGGATTTGTCCGACAGGATTCGACATTCGAGCCAGCATCCTCCAGGCGTCGTCGCATTGCAACGCCAGCTTGTCCCCTGAGCCACAGCTTGTGCCATCCAGGTTACAAACTGTCACTCAATGCTGCGCCAGATTTGTCACACGCCAGGGACCGACAGCCCCTGCTACCTGCGCAAACGCTTGATTCACATGGCTCGCGCTACGCTGGCCCGGGCTTTGCTCTACGCTTGCCATGCGCTACAGCGCGTCCTCCCCCATAAGCATAAAAGCCAGGAGATACCCCATGCGTTACGCACACCCCGGTACTGAAGGCGCTATCGTTTCGTTCAAGAGCAAGTACGGTAACTACATCAACGGCGAATTCGTCGCGCCCATCAAAGGCCAGTACTTCACCAACACCTCGCCGGTGAACGGCAAGCCGATTGCCGAATTCCCGCGCTCCACTGCCGAAGACATCGAAAAAGCCCTGGACGCCGCCCATGCCGCCGCCGATGCCTGGGGCGCGACCTCGGTCCAGGCCCGCTCGCTGATCCTGCTGAAGATCGCCGACCGCATCGAGCAGAACCTCGAACTGCTGGCCATCACCGAAACCTGGGACAACGGCAAGGCCGTACGCGAGACCCTGAACGCCGACATCCCCCTGGCCGCCGACCATTTCCGCTACTTCGCTGGCTGCCTGCGGGCCCAGGAAGGCAGCGCCGCCGAGATCGACGGCAACACCGTGGCCTACCACATCCATGAGCCACTGGGCGTGGTCGGCCAGATCATCCCGTGGAACTTCCCGATCCTGATGGCCGCCTGGAAGCTGGCCCCGGCCCTGGCCGCCGGCAACTGCGTGGTGCTCAAGCCTGCCGAGCAGACCCCGCTGGGCATCACCGTGCTCATGGAAGTGATCGGCGACCTGCTGCCAAAAGGCGTGCTCAACGTGGTGCAAGGTTTCGGCCGCGAAGCCGGCGAGGCCCTGGCCACCAGCAAGCGCATCGCCAAGATCGCCTTCACCGGCTCGACCCCGGTGGGCTCGCACATCATGAAATGCGCCGCCGAGAACATCATCCCGTCCACCGTGGAGCTGGGCGGCAAGTCGCCGAACATCTTCTTCGAAGACATCATGCAGGCCGAGCCGAAGTTCATCGAGAAGGCCGCCGAAGGCCTGGTGCTGGCGTTCTTCAACCAGGGTGAAGTCTGCACCTGCCCATCCCGCGCCCTGGTGCAGGAGTCGATCTACGACGAATTCATGCAGGCGGTGATGAAGAAGATCGAGCAGATCAAGCGTGGCGACCCGCTGGACACCGACACCATGGTCGGCGCCCAGGCTTCCGAACAGCAGTTCGACAAGATCCTGTCCTACCTCGACATCGCCAAGAACGAAGGTGCGCAGCTGCTCACCGGCGGCAAGGTGGAGAAACTCGAAGGCGACCTGGCAACCGGCTACTACATCCAGCCGACCCTGCTCAAAGGCACCAACAAGATGCGCGTATTCCAGGAAGAAATCTTCGGCCCAGTGGTGAGCATCACCACCTTCAAGGACGAAGCCGAGGCCCTGGCGATCGCCAACGACACCGAGTTCGGCCTGGGGGCCGGGGTCTGGACCCGCGACATCAACCGCGCCTACCGCATGGGCCGTGGGATCAAGGCCGGTCGCGTGTGGACCAACTGCTACCACCTGTACCCGGCGCACGCCGCGTTCGGTGGCTACAAGAAATCCGGCGTGGGCCGCGAGACCCACAAGATGATGCTCGACCACTACCAGCAGACCAAGAACCTGCTGGTGAGCTACGACATCAATCCGCTGGGCTTCTTCTGATCGACCCTCCCGGCGGCCCCAGGGTCGCCGGGAGTTTTTTCGCGGCCCTGCCGCACATCTATACCTTCGTGGTCCGGCGCCACTGGCTTGCCGGACGGGACGCTGCTGTCGGAAGTTCTGAGTCAACGACCTCGCGCGCACAGCCCCGGGCTCGAACAAGAGCCTTGAAAAACAATAAGACAAGGGAGCAAAGCAATGGACCAGATCGGCAACTACGTGCTCTACCTCATCATGCTCTGTGCCGTGCTCGGCGCCCTCGCTGCCATCTATGACAGCGATCGCGGGCTGGGCAAGGAGTTCATGGAAGGCATCCACGCCACGGGCTACATCTTCGTGCCGGCGGCGGGGATCATGGCTTCCATCCCCTATCTCACCGTATTGATCGAATCGGTCTTCGGGCCCTTCTTCGAATCCCTGGGCGCCGACCCGGCCCTGGCGGCGACCATGATCATCGCCTCGGACATGGGCGGCTACCACCTGGCATCGGCCCTGGCGGCCAGCAAGGAAGCGCTGGTGATGGCGTTGATCACCGGCTTCATGGGTGGCGCTACCATCGTCTTCTCGATCCCCATGGGCCTGGCGATGCTCGACAAGCGCGACCACAAGTACATGGCCCTGGGGATCATGTCCGGCATCCTGACCATCCCGGTCGGAGTGATGGTGGCCAGCCTGATCCTGGCCTTCAGCAACCCGATGGTCCGCGAACTGGTCAGCACCAACTCCGAGGCCAGCTACCAACTGGCCCTGGCCGTGGGAGGCCTGTTCGCCAACCTGCTGCCGATCCTGATCTTCGTCGTGGCCCTGGCCCTGGGCCTGCGGTTCCTGCCGGACCTGATGATCAAGGGCTTCATCATCTTCGGCCGGACCCTGGACGCAGTGATCAAGCTGGTACTGGTGGCCTCGATCGTCCAGCACTTCACCGGCGTGTTCACCACGGTCTTCGGCAGCTGGGGCTTCCACCCGATCATCGCCGACGCCGAGGACCAGACCCGCGCGCTGGAGACTGCCGGCTACATCGGCATCATGCTGGCCGGGGCCTTCCCCATGGTCTACCTGCTGCGCAAATACCTGGGCAAACCCCTGGAGAGCCTGGGTGGCAAGGTCGGCCTGAGCGCCGTGGGCAGCGCCGGCATGCTGGCCACCATCGCCAACATCCTGGCGATGTTCCGCCTGGTGCGCTACATGCCGCCAAAGGACAAGGTGATCAACATTGCCTTCGGCGTCTGCGCGGCGTTCCTGCTGGGCGACCACCTGTCCTTCACCGCCAACTTCCAGCCGACCATCATCCTGCCGGTGCTGATCGGCAAGCTCAGCGCCGGTTTCGTCGCGGTAGGCCTGGCCTACTGGCTGTCGGTGCCCAAGGCCCTGCAACTGGAAGCCCAGGACCGTGCGGCCGGGATCATCGCCGAGGGCGAGTACCTGGGCGATAGCGTGCAGGAAGCGCCAGTAGGGCCCGGGCAAAAGGCCACAGCCTAAGCCCGGCACGACAAGGAACGCCTGCATGCCAGCCATCACGGGCGGCGCACCGGTATTGCTGCTGGGGCTGGACTTCGGTTCCACCACCAGCAGCGCGCTGATCGCCCAGGCCAGCCTCAGCAGCCAGTGCGTCACCGGACGCATGGCCCTCAATGAACCCCGCGTGCTGTTTCGCGGCGACCCGGTGTTCACGCCGTTCAAGGACGACATCATCGACACCGGGGCCATCGGCGACTTGATCGAAGGCTGGCTGGAACAGGCCGGAGTCCGCCCGCAGCAGCTGTTTTCCGGCGGGGTGATCATCACCGGCCTGGCCGCTCGGCGACACAATGCCCAGGCCCTGGCGCACCAGGTAGGGCAACTGCTCGGCAACGCCCTGGTGACCCGGGCCGACGACGGCGGCCTGGAATCCTGGCTGGCCTTCATGGGCAGTTGCTCGGCCCTGAGCCGTTTCCATCGCCAGCAGCCACTGCTCAACCTGGACATTGGCGGCGGTACCACCAACGCCGCCTGGGGCCTGGATGGCAATGTCCTGGCCACTGGCTGCCACTTCATCGGCGCCCGGCACCTGCAATTCGAGCCCGGTAGCTATCGGCTCAGGGAGCTCTCGGCGTTCGGCCGGGCCCTGCTCCAGCACCTGGGCATCGCCAGGGAGCCCGGCCAGGAGCTGATGCCCCTGGAGCGGGACGCCGTGCTCGCCTGGTACATCGCGGCGTTGCTGGCGATCGCCGAGGGCGACCGGGCGTTCTTCGCCACTGCGATGGGCCGGCTGGTCGAGCAATTGCCGTTGCTCTTGCCCCAAGGCCATGCAAGCGCCGCGCTGACCTTTTCCGGCGGCGTCGGCGAGCTGCTCTATCGCCACCTGCAAGGCGAAACGCTGCCCGGCACCACCTTCTATGGCGATTTGGGCATCGACCTGGCCCTGGCCATCGCTCGCCAGCCCCGGCTGGTGGGGGATGCCAACCGACTGCTGCCGGAAAACCGCGGACGAGCCACGGTCTATGGCCTGACCCTGCACAACACCGAGATTTCCGGCAGCACCCTGTTCTTGCCACGACCGCAGGCGCTGCCGCTCAAGGACCTGCCCATCGTCGCGCGCCTGCCCATCGATGCCAGCGAGCGCCAACTGGGCGACGCCCTGGGCCTGGCCCTGGGCAGCCGCGACGGGGCCTGCCTGCAATTGCTCGATGGCGGCCAGGTTCCCCGGTTGGAGCAGGTCCGCCAACTGGGCACGCGCCTGGCCCAGGCCCTGCAAGCGGCGGCGCCGCAGCCGCAGTGGCCTCTGGTGCTGCTGCTGGAAAGCAACATCGGCAAGGTCCTGGGCAACTACGCCACGGACTGGGGGCGCAGTGCTTGCAACCTGATCGTCATCGACGAGGTACGCGAGCGCTCGGCGCACTTCATCAACCTGGGAAAACCCCATCAGCACATCGTGCCCGTCGCCTTCTACGGCGTGCACTGAGGCGATGCGAACCAAGGAGAGTCCTGCCATGCCACTCACCGAACTCCAGCACATCCGCCTGCCCGAGGTGCCCGCCGAGCGCAGCTACGGCACCCGGGTCCTGGATCGCGAGATCCACTTCGCCAACCTCAAGGCGGTGCTCGGCGCCGCCGACATCAGCAAGGCCGGGGACCGCGTGGCTGGCCTGGCGGCGGCCGACGAAATCACTCGCGAAGCGGCCCGCAAGGTGCTCTCGGAGCTGACCCTGGGCCACTACTTCGAGCACCCTCTCACCGACCGCCATGGCCGTATCGACAGCGTCATGCAGGTCAACTACGACATCGACCACCAGGTGTTCGCCGAGATATCCGGGTTGACCCTGGGCGCCCTCAAGGACCGCCTGCTGCGCAGCCACGGCACGCAGATCCGTCGCATCGGCACGGGCCTGACCGGGGTGATGGTCGCCGCCCTGGCCAAGCTCCTGGACGTGCACGAGCTGATCCTGCTGTCCAAGAAGCTCAAGAGCGGTGCGGCCGCCAAGGCCCGGACCCTGGTGGGCCTGCCTGGCACCCTGTCGTCACGCTTGCAGCCCAACCACCCCACCGACAACCTCAGCGGCATCACCCTGCTGGTGTACACCGGGCTGAGCATGGGCTCGGGCGATGCGCTGATCGGCCTCAACCCGGCCATCGACACCGTGGACAACATCAGCGCCACCCTGCGCCACCTGGACAAGCTGCGCCGGGAAACCGGGGCCCCCACGCAGATCTGCGTGCTGTCGCACATCAAGACCCAACTGGCCTGCCTGGACCAGGGCGCGCCGGTGGAAATCATGTTCCAGAGCCTGGCGGGCACCGAGCGCACCCTGACCGACGAGTTCGACGTCACCGTGCAACTGCTCGACCAGGCCTGGCAGGCCATGGCCGAGCGGGGCCCGCTCAGGGACGTGGCGGAAAACTTCATGTACTTCGAGACCGGCCAGGGCAGCGAGCTGACCTACGGCAAGCACGAAGGCATCGACATGACCACCTGCGAGGCGCTGTGCTACGGCCTGGCCCGGCGCTATCGGCCGTACATGGTCAACAACGTCACCGGGTTCATCGGCCCGGAAACCCACCTCGACAACTTCGAGATGACCTACGCCTGCCTGCAGGACCAGTTCATGGGCAAGCTGCTGGGCCTGCCCATGGGCATGGCGCCCTGCTACACCCTGCACTCCCAGGTGACCCTGGAAGGCCAGCAGATGGCCACCGAGCTGCTGACCGCGGCCGGCGCCAACTTCTTCATGGACGTGTACCTGAGCACCGACCGCATGCTCGCCTACTTCGATACCAGCGCCCACGACAACCAGACCCTGCGCGAAGTCCACGACCTGGTCCCAGCACCGGAGTACCTGCGCTGGGCCCTGGCCAAGGGGATCTTCCAGGAGGATGCCCATGGCAACGTCGAGCGTGGGCCGAACTGGGGCAACCCGCGGATCTTCTGCGAGTCGGACATCGACTTCCAGCGCCTGCTGGAGTCCACCCCGGCCACCTACGGCTTCGATAACGCCGGGCCGCGCCCGGCCAACACTGTCTCGCGCATCGTTCGGGCCAACCTGGCGGTAGCCCGGGAGGCGATCTACGTCGACCTGCGACCGGCCGAGATCGGCGAGATTCCCCTGCGCGAGCTGCGCACCGCCGCCCCGGACAAGCTGGCCCACCTGCAGGACCCGGAACTGGGGGCACGCCTGACCGAAGAGGTACTGCGCCAACTGCAACCGGAATACAACGACGTGCAGATCGTGATTTCCGATGGCCTCAGTGCCGAGGCCATCCATCACAACATTCCCGAGCTGCTCCCGGTGCTGATGGACGGCCTGCGCAGCCGCCAGTTGCGTATCGGCCAACCGATCCTCGCGCCCTACGGCCGGGTCAAGCTGGCGGAGTCGGTGGGTGAGGCGCTGCAACCGCAGCTGATCATCGTGTTGATCGGCGAACGCCCCGGTGGCGATGCCCTGGCCTCGCGCAGCATGTCCGCCTACCTGGGCTACCGCCTGCCGGACGACCAGGCCCGGCGCGCCGCCGCTCAGTTCAGCGGCAACCCGGATATCGGCTACGAATACACCGTGATCTCGAACATCTACAGCGGTGGCCTGCCTCCGCTGGAAGGCGGCAGCCTGGTGGCGGAAAAGGCCTTTGCCATCCTCCAGCACCGGGCTGCCGGCAACCGTCTGGAAAACCTGCTGAAGAAGGTGGCATCCTGATGATCCGCCAGCACTCGGCAACGCCCCTACATCGTTGAAACGGAGACTGAGATGGCCCAATTTTCCCACAGCGTAGGTACTCAGACCTATCGCTTCGACAGCCTCAAGGAAGTCATGGCCAAGGCCAGCCCGGCCCGCTCCGGGGACTTCCTGGCCGGAGTCGCCGCCCTCAACGACGGCGAGCGGGTGGCCGCGCAGATGACCCTGGCGGACATCCCCCTCAAGCACTTCCTCGAAGAGGTGCTGATCCCCTACGAATCCGACGAAGTTACCCGGTTGATCATCGACAGCCACGACAAGGCGGCCTTCGCCCCGGTCAGCCACCTGACCGTCGGTGGTTTTCGCGACTGGCTGCTCAGTGACGCTGCCGACGAGCAGAGCCTGCGCGGCCTGGCCCCGGGCCTGACCCCGGAAATGGCCGCCGCGGTATCGAAGATCATGCGCCTGCAAGACCTGGTGCTGGTGGCGCAGAAGATCCGCGTGGTGACCAAGTTCCGCGGCACCCTGGGCCTGCGTGGGCGCCTGTCCACCCGCCTGCAGCCCAACCACCCCACCGACGAGCCGGCCGGTATCGCCGCGAGCATTCTCGACGGCCTGCTGTACGGCAACGGTGACGCCATGATCGGCATCAACCCGGCCACCGACAGCATTGCCTCGATCTGCGCCATGCTGGAAATGCTCGATGCCATCATCCAGCGCTACGAGATCCCCACCCAGGCCTGCGTGCTGACCCACGTCACCACCTCCATCGAGGCGATCAACCGTGGCGTGCCCCTGGACCTGGTGTTCCAGTCGATCGCCGGTACCGAGGCGGCCAACGCCAGCTTCGGCATCAACCTCAACATCCTCAAGGAAGGCTACGAAGCGGGGCTGAGCCTGAACCGCGGCACCTTGGGACAGAACCTGATGTACTTCGAGACCGGCCAGGGCAGCGCGCTGTCGGCCAACGCCCACTTCGGCGTCGACCAGCAGACCTGCGAGACCCGCGCCTACGCCGTGGCCCGGCACTTCAAGCCGTTCCTGGTGAACACCGTGGTCGGCTTCATCGGGCCGGAGTACCTGTACAACGGCAAGCAGATCATCCGCGCCGGCCTGGAGGATCATTTCTGCGGCAAGCTGCTGGGCGTGCCCATGGGTTGCGACATCTGCTACACCAACCACGCCGAGGCCGACCAGGACGACATGGACAACCTGCTGACCCTGTTGGGGGTGGCCGGGATCAACTTCATCATGGGCATCCCGGGGTCCGACGACATCATGCTCAACTACCAGACCACGTCCTTCCACGACGCCCTCTACGCCCGCCAGACCCTGGGCCTGAAGCCCGCGCCCGAATTCGAGCAATGGCTGGCGCGGACCGGGATCTTCACCCAGGCCGACGGCAAGGTGCATTTCGGCAACAACCTGCCTCCGGCCTTCCGCCAGGCACTGGCCCAGTTGGGATAAGGAACAGGCTCATGCAAAAACACCCGAGCGACTCACAAAACCCCTGGCTGGAACTGCGCCGCCTGACCCCGGCGCGCATCGCCCTGGGCCGCACCGGCACCAGCCTGCCCACTGGCGCCCAGCTGGATTTCCAGTTCGCCCATGCCCAGGCCCGGGATGCCGTGCACCTGCCGTTCGACCATGCCGGACTCAGCGCCCAGCTGGCCGAGCGGGGCCGCGACAGCCTGCTGCTGCACAGCGCCGCCACCGACCGCCACAGCTACCTGCAACGCCCTGACCTGGGGCGCCGGCTCAGCGACGAGTCGGCCCAGGCCCTGCGTGAGTACGCCCAGGCCCACCCCGGCGGGGTCGACCTGGCGGTCGTGGTGGCCGATGGCTTGTCGGCGCTGGCCGTGCATCGCCACACCCTGCCGTTCCTGGCGCGCATGGAAGAACAGACCGCCGCCGAAGGCTGGTCGCTGTCGCCAGTGGTCCTGGTGGAACAGGGCCGAGTGGCGGTGGCCGACGAAATCGGCCAGCTGCTGGGCGCCAAGATGACGGTCATCCTGATCGGCGAACGCCCGGGGCTCAGCTCTCCCGACAGTCTGGGGCTATATTTCACCTACCAGCCGAAGGTCGGGCTCACCGATGCCTACCGCAACTGCATCTCCAACGTACGCCTGGAGGGCCTGAGCTACGGCATGGCCGCCCATCGGCTGCTGTACCTGATGCGCGAAGCCTGCCGCCGGCAATTGTCGGGGGTGAACCTCAAGGACGAGGCGCAGGTCCAGACTCTGGACAGCGACTCGCCCGCGGACATGAAGGGCAACTTCCTCCTGGGCCCGCCCCAAGTGTGATTTTGCAAGACGATTGCGCTTTTTAACCGCTTTGGGCAGCATCGCAACGCGGCTGCCCCGAGTCATCCAACTTGTGCCGTCACATCCACTTGAAGTTGAGAGCCATCATGCGGATTACTCAAGCAACCCTCGAGCACCTGGATCTGTTGACCCCGCTATTCGTCAAGTACCGCGAGTTCTATGGCGCCCTGCCTTACCCGGACTCTTCCCGGGCGTTCCTGGAAAAGCGCCTGCGGCGCAAGGAGTCGGTGATCTACCTGGCCCTGGCCGATGATGACAACAGCAAGTTGCTGGGTTTCTGCCAGCTCTATCCGAGCTTTTCGTCCCTGTCCCTCAAGCGGGTCTGGATTCTCAACGACATCTACGTCGCCGAGGACGCCCGGCGCCAGCTGGTGGCCGACAACCTGATGCGCACTGCGAAGAAGATGGCCAAGGAAACCAATGCCGTGCGCATGCGGGTTTCCACCAGCAGCGACAACGAAGTGGCGCGCAAGACCTATGAATCCATGGGATTTCGCGAAGATACCGAGTTCAAGAACTACATCCTGCCTATCAGCGAAGACTGAAAGCGCCCCCGGGCCTAATGCCAATCAGTCAAGCGAGGTGATTCTCTGTAGGAGCAACCGGTCGATGCTCGTTAACGGTAGCGCGTATCGACTGGATAAACGCAGCGCTCTGAAGTCCCTCGCGCCTACCCTGTCCTTAACTGATCGGCATTAGTCCCCGGTCCCAGACAGCGGAGTCTGTCAGCGTGCCGACAGGTTGCGGATCGACATGTGCCGCTACAATCTGAACATGCATTTCACCTCCCAGCCTTTATAATGCCGACCTTTTCCGCTTCCCAGAAAAGTCGCACACCCTTTAAGTCCTTTTCTCAAAGCTATCGCACAGGCCTGCCGAGCCAGGCCACCACTACAGGTGCCTCAATGGATTTCAACCCGATCGACCTAATCCTTCATCTCGACGTCTATCTCGACATGTTGGTGACCAACTACGGGCCCTGGATCTACGCCATCTTGTTCATGGTGATTTTTTGCGAGACAGGACTGGTGGTCACTCCCTTCCTGCCAGGGGATTCACTGCTGTTCATCGCCGGTGCGGTAGCGGCCGGTGGCGGCATGGACCCGGTATTGCTGGGCGGGCTGCTGATGCTTGCGGCGATCCTGGGCGACAGCACCAACTATGTGATCGGACGAACGGCTGGGGAGCGTTTGTTCAGCAACCCCAATTCGAAGATCTTCCGTCGCGACTACCTGCAGAAAACCCACGATTTCTATGAAAAACACGGTGGCAAGACCGTAACCCTGGCGCGCTTCCTGCCCATCATCCGGACTTTTGCGCCCTTCGTTGCCGGCGTCGCCAGAATGCCTTATGCACGTTTCTTCGCCTTCAGCGTGGCCGGCACCATCCTCTGGGTCGGCGGCCTGGTGACCCTGGGTTACTTCTTCGGCAACGTACCGTTCATCAAGAAAAACCTGTCGCTGCTGGTGGTAGCCATCATCCTCCTGTCCCTGGTACCGATGATCATCGGTGTGTTGCGCAGCCGTTTCGGCCGTAACGCGGAAAAAGCCGAGACCCGCTGACCAGCATGTGGTCCTTGAGCGCCTGGCGCCGCAGGCGCCGCCTGGCCAAACATCCGGTCAGCGACCAGACCTGGCAGCAGGTCCGCCAGCAATTGCCCTTCCTCGACGGCATCAGTGCCGCCGAGGACCAGTGGTTGCGCGAAGCCAGCGTGCTGTTCCTGGACGACAAGCACCTGACAGCCCTGCCGGGAGTCGAGCTGCACCAGGAACAGCGCCTGCTGCTGGCCGCCCAGGCCCAACTGCCGTTGCTGCACCTGGGCGACCTGAACTGGTACCAGGGTTTCCACGAAATCATCCTCTACCCCGACGATTTCCTCAGCCCCCAGCGCCATCGCGATGCCAGCGGTATCGAGCACGAATGGGACGGCGAACACAGCGGTGAAGCCTGGCAACAGGGGCCGGTCATCCTGGCGTGGCCCGGGGTTCTGGCCAGCGGTGGCTGGGAGGCCTACAACCTGGTCATCCACGAACTGGCCCACAAGCTGGACATGCTCAATGGCGATGCCAACGGCCTGCCGCCGCTGCACAGCGACATGCGGGTCAGCGACTGGGCCCAGGTCATGCAAAGTGCCTACGACGACCTCAATCGCCAGCTCGATCATGATCCGGACGCCGAAACCGCCATCGACCCCTATGCCGCGGAAAACCCGGCGGAGTTCTTCGCCGTGACCAGCGAGTACTTCTTCAGCGCCCCGGACCTGCTGGTGGCGGCTTATCCGAAAGTCTACGAGCAACTGCAGCTGTTCTATCGGCAAAATCCGCTGGCCAGGCTGCAGCAACTTCAGGCGCATGATCCGGTCTATCAAGCGCAACACTAATGTCTTGCCGAGCCATTACGTTGTTCATCTGAAGACGTGCCAGCAAGACACTGCAACCGGGGACCTACGACCCCTGGTACGTGGCATCGGTAGCGGAGTGTGTCTATAATCGCCGCCACTTTTTGGTCAATCCGGCCAAGTCATTTGGTCAACTAACGGGGGCAATGCCCAATGAGCTACAGCAAGATTCCGGCGGGCAAAGACCTGCCGAACGACATCTACGTCGCGATCGAAATCCCGGCCAACCACGCGCCGATCAAGTACGAAATCGACAAAGACAGCGACTGCCTGTTCGTTGACCGTTTCATGGCCACCCCGATGTTCTACCCGGCCAACTACGGCTTCATCCCCAACACCCTGGCTGACGACGGCGATCCCCTGGATGTGCTGGTCGTGACCCCATACCCAGTGGCTCCAGGCTCGGTGATCCGTGCTCGTCCGGTCGGCATCCTGAACATGACCGACGACGGCGGCGGCGACGCCAAAGTGATCGCGGTTCCTCACGACAAGCTGTCCCAGCTGTACGTGGACGTGAAGGAATACACCGACCTGCCACCGCTGCTGCTGGAGCAGATCAAGCACTTCTTCGAGAACTACAAGGACCTCGAAAAAGGCAAGTGGGTGAAGATCGACGGTTGGGGCAACGCTGACGCGGCCCGTGCCGAGATCCTGAAGTCGGTTGCTGCCTACAAAGGCTAAGAGGCCGTTACAAGCTTCGAGCGACAAGCTTCAAGAAAAGCCCCGAGTGATCGGGGCTTTTTTGTATCTGCCAGCACCCGCACGGGTCGCTTGTCGGTGAAGAGGCCCACCCGGCCATGCATCCTGCAACAGCCTCCTGGGCACTATTTTCGCCCTCAAGGCCTCTGGATCGCGCTTCGCACTGGGAATTCCCGGCGAACATGCGTATGCTGCGCCCCATCTTTGCGCATCGGCCCTCCAGCGGCCAGATCGCCCGGCAAAGCGGATGATTTTCCCGCCTAGCCCCACAGCCAGCCGCAAGAGCTGGGTGTACGTTTTGCAGGCTGGTGCGGTTTACCAAAAATAAGCCAAGCCAGTCCCCGAGAAGCCGGCCACAAGCCGGCTTTTTAATACCTGGAATCCAGGTAGCGCTCCCCCAGACGACAGGTGCAGGATGCACGACCCACGCAAATGCTCTTCCCCTCGCACTCCCAAGTACCTGGGCTCGGCCACTATCAAAGGCCTGCTTTGCACATTGATCGTCCTCGGACTGTCCGGTTGTGTCGGCGCCTGGGTAGATATGCCTGAGAAGCAGGAATCGACGACAGTGGCTTACCAGCAGCTCGTCAAGAACGGGACTCACCCCGTAATCACCCACACGGAGAAGACCTCGCCCCAACGCCGATGGTGCGGCACCACGATCTGGGCGGTCATTCTTCCCATCCCCTTGAAACTGCCGGTTTGCGAGTCCTACGACAGCGCCATTTCCTACGGTAATGATGCGCACGGGACACCAACCCCGTTACTGCGCTCCAGCCAGACCCTGGGCTCGACGTTCCATGCCTGTGGCCCATTGATGTTCATGGCTCCCATCCTCCACGGCTACCAGGGCAATGCGCTCTGCGGGACATTCAGATAAGCCCCTGCCACTCGCGGCATTCCCGCCATGCAAGGCCAGCCATGATCGAACTCACCAACTGGCCTGCACCGTATCTGCGGGTGATTTTCAGTTCTTGCACCAACGTTCCACAGTTCTCGTACAATCCCGCCCATTAATGGCAATTTGCCGCAACCGGCTCACGAGAACTCAGGACATGGCTCTGCACATCCCCACCTTGCTCGTGGTGTCTGTGTTCATCTTCTCCTTGATGGGGCTGCTGACGTTTCATGCCTGGCTGCGTGAGCGCCGCGAGCGGCCACTGGCCTACCTGGGCGGCATGATGTTACTGGCGGCGATTGGCATGGTGCTGGTGAGTTGGCGCGACCAGGGGGTGGACTTCGTGCCGAAGATCCTCGGCAACATGGTCCTGCTACTGAGCGCGGCGCTCAACTGGACGGCGATGCGGGTCTTCGCCGGGCGTGCACCCCATGCACTCGGCCTGCTGGCTGGCGCCGGCCTCTGGCTGGCACTGTGCATGATTCCGGCTTTCTACCACTCGATGACAGTGCGCGTTACCGTGTATTCGCTCCTGGTCGGTGGATATGGCGCGGTGACAGTGCTGGAGTTCTGGCGCAGCCGGCAAAGCCTCGAGGTAGCCTGCACCCCAGCTCTGGTGCTGACGGTGCTGCACACCGTTTTCTACATCGTGCGCAGCATCACGGACCAGGGCGTGGGTATGTCCCAGGCCCTGAAAGGCCAGGGCGTGGGGGTTCCGTTTTTCTCGTTCATGCTGTTCGAAGCGATGGTCTACGTGATCGGCATTGCCTACGTGACCCTGGCCATGGTCAAGGAGCGTGTCGAGCTGCGCTTCAAGGCGGCGGCGTTCTGCGATGCCTTGACCGGCATCGGCAATCGGCGGGCGTTCATGGTCCATGGCGATCACCTGCTGCTCAAGAGCCGGGACCAAGACAAACCGGTCGCCCTGCTGCTGTGCGACCTGGACAACTTCAAGCGCCTTAACGATGCCTTTGGCCATCAGACAGGCGACCAGGCCTTGATTGCCTTCAGCCAAGTGCTATCGCAGACCCTGCGCAAAGACGATGTGTTCGCTCGCATCGGTGGGGAAGAGTTCGCCTGCCTGTTGATCGATACCGATGAAGAAGAAGCGGTACAGGCGGCCGAGCGGATCCGTGAGTCCTTCGCCCACCTGCCACTGCTGGCTCCGGGGCTGCTCAGCGTCAGCATCGGGGTCGTGACCAGCCAGGCCCTGGGCTATGACCTGTCGCGCCTGCTGTCCCAAGCCGACGAGGCGCTGTATGACGCCAAGGACAAGGGGCGCAATCGAGTGCATACCCGGTCCTGGCGGGCCCCTGCGCGACAGTTGGGCTGAGGCTTCGTAGCCCCCCGCAACGCCCGCCCAAGATCTGTGAACCACCGCCCAAAGCCCAGCAACAAGGCATTTCGCCAGTATTTCCGAGCCGCTTCGGCACGCATAAAATCGCCGCTCTCAGGACTCTCGGATGACAAGGAATGTGGAATAAAGAAGCCGCTATCAGTCACTTGAACAACCACGCCCACGCCGGTAGTACCGGACGCTGTGCGGCCTATACGCGCCAGGCGATCGAAGCCGGCGGTGGCGGCGTGATCCTGCACCGCAGGCACTCGGCCAAGGACTTTGGCTCATCGTTGACCGCCGTGGGTTTTGTCGAGCAACCAGCCGGCCAGGCGCCACAAGCTGGCGACGTGGTGATCATCCAGCCCATCCCCGGCCACCCTCACGGCCACATGGCGATGTTCAACGGCAAGCTCTGGGTGTCAGACTTCAAGCAGATGCACGGTTTCTACCCTGGGCACTCCTATCGGGTACAGAAACCTGAATACAAAATCTACCGTCATCCGTAAGGGGCTCACCATGAGAATGCTCTTCTGTTCGCTGCTCGCGGCCATGGCGCTGCACCAGCCCTTGGCACTGGCCGATTGCGCCAGCTCGCCCAAGCCGGCAACCCAGGCGTTTTACAGCTGGTACCTGCAAACCTACAGCCAGGACAAGGACCCGGTGACCGACAATGCCGCCGAGATGAAGAAGTACGTCTCGGAGTCGCTGGTCGCCAAGATCAAGAAACAGATGGCCAGCCCCGATGGCCTGGAAGAGGATTATTTCCTCAAGGCCCAGGACTACATGGATGAGTGGCTGACCCAGATCCAGGTCAGCGAACCGCAGATCCAGGGCTCCACCGCCAAGGAGCAAGTGACCCTGGGCAGCACCCCCGACACCACCCAGGTCGTCGATGTGCGCATGGTCAAGGACAAGGGCTGCTGGAAGATCGACGAAGTACTCTCCACCGCCGACCAGAGCGACTGATCCACCCTCCCCTCATCGCCTGGCCAGCATCATCGCTGGCCGGACATGACCGCGGCCCCAGTGGCTATTTCCCTGCCGATGAACGCTGGTTCATGGCAGGGATCGATCACGGATAGCTGAAGCTGCGTACCAGGGTCAGTTCCCCTGGGGCACGCATCGGCACGACGAACGATTCACTCTTCTCATTCGCCGTTCCCTCCTCGGTGATCACCGTCACCTGGGCGGTGGTCAGGGGCTGCACGGCGTTATCCTGGCCGCCGTCACCGTCGTCGTCCGAGCGATAACCGCCACCGTAGTAGTTCACATACACCAGGTACTGGCCCTTGAGCGGTGCAGGCATGGAGAAGATCTCCGGGCCATAGCCGGTGGTCACGTCCACGTCCAGCGCCGCCCCATTGGGAGCCACCCGGTCGCCGTACCAGATATGCGCACCATCCGGAGTCACCAAGTGCAGGTCCAGGTCAGTGTTGTCGCTGTCCCAGGACAACAGCACCCGCAGCTTGGGCGGCGTGGTGCCACCACCGGTATTGAGGAACTGCACGCGCTTGCGCTGCTGGCCATCGGGGCTGCGTACTTCGACGCTATTGCTACCGTTGGGAAACGAATAGGGTCGGTCGAAACCGCCATCCTCGTCGACCTTGAGCGGCATGCTGATGCCATTGATGATGAGCTTGCCCGGCTGCGAAGCCTTGGGCGAACCCTTGATCTGGCCACGGATACGCGCGGTATCGGCCTGGCCTTGCGGGGTGTTCACCGACGAGGCCGGATAATTGACGCTCTGGCGATACTGCTCGCCGTCGTCGGCGCGGGTGCGCCACCCGCCTTTGGGGGTGTCGAGCTGGATGCCGCTGTCGGCCAGGGCCGCGGGCAGGCTGAACATTCCACAAAGGAACAGGAGCACAGGGGTAGCAGGAAATTTCATGGCCTATTCCAATAAAAGATGGCGGGCAAGCCCTTCGATGTAGGTTTCATCCTGGCCGTTGGGATGGGCTTCAAAGGCCAGGTGCAGGTATTCATGGGTCAGGTCGAGGCGGTCCTGCAGCGACAGCACGCCACGCACGTAGATCCGTTGCCGTTCGCGGTCCACATAGGGCCGACCGAAGCCCAGGCGACAAACCGCGAACTGGCTGATTTCGTTGTAGCCCACCTCTTGCTCCAGCGGTTGGCGCCAGCGCCGCCGCTGCTTCATCAACCAGTCCTGGGCCGCTGGCAAGGGCTCGCAGGACGCCACCGGGTTGTCCCAGCGACTGAGGCTGGCACGTGGGTAGGCATGCAACAGGATGGCGTCGTAGCGTTGGCCAGCGCCGGCCTGCTCCACGGCCTGCTGCCAGGACAGCTTGTCCGGTGCCTGCAAGTCCGAGTGATAGGTGACCTGGGTCCCGGCCAGCACCAGCCCATCGGTCCAGGCGGCAACCGCCCGGGCCTCGGTGGTCGCCGGACGCGGGGCGACCCGCTGGCGGCTGCTGCTGTCGTCGATGCTCAGGCATTCGCCACTGCGCTCGGCGTTCTGCAGCAGGTAGGTACGGATCGCCACCGCCAGGGCCTTGGCCGCTTCCCGTGGCTCGCTGCTGGCTTCGCGCTGCAATACCCGGGCTACGTACTCTTCACGGTCCAGGCGCGCCACCAACCGTTGCGCCAAGCCCTCCTGTTGCAGGAACAGCTCGCCGGCGCTGTGGATATCCAACTGGTTGCCGTTGGCAAACACCACCCGGTAATCCCCTTGCAGGGCACCGGGCCCGACCGGCTGGCCATTGCGGCTGACGCTTTTCAGCGGGTAACGGGAGAACAGGCTGACTTGCACGCAACGATCCTTGTCCACAGGCGGATTGTCCGGCAGCACCTGGTCCAAGGCCTGCGCGTAGTCCTTCAACACCCGCTGGCTGGTGCCACGTCCGCCGACCCACAGCGGTGTACCGTCCACCAGCCAGCCGGCAAAGCCGCCTTGGCGCGACTGCGGATCATGCTCCGCCAGCCAGCTCCAGGTCTTGACCCGCAACCGCCCGCCGAGGGCGCCCACCACACTGCCGTCACCGGCGTTGAGCACCACATCCAGCAATACCCGGCGAGCGGTGTCCTGGGCCGGTAGTTGGGCAAGCACCTGCAGCAGTTGCGCAACGGGTACCCGGGTTTGGGGCTGCAGTCGGTCCAGGTCTTGCAGCCAGTCGGGGGCCTGCCGTGCCTGCCAGTAATCGCGCCATTGCCCAGCCGACAGCTGCAGGCGCGCAGGCTCGAAGTACAGGCCGCAGGAACGTACCAATGCCTGATCCCGGGCAATGCTGCCGCCTGCCGAGCAACAGTACACCTCGTCCCTGGACTTGCCCTGGCAGGCGTACGCCGGCTCCTGGGCGCCGGTGTCCACCAGCCAGGCATAAACGAAGAGTTTCCAGATGCTGCCCAGGGGCGCCTGCAGTTCTGGCGACAGGGGCTCACGCGCCACAACCTGGGTCCTGGAAAGACTCACCAGCTCACTGTCCGGAGCAGTTTTCCAGGCCAGGTGCAGAGGCTCGTCCTGGGCCGTCGCCAGCCCAGGAAGCAAACACAAACACAGCCAGGTCCAACGTCGCAGCATGTTACTTGACCGAAACCTGGCCCAAGGCCGGAGTACGCTCCTGGGCCTGATGCTCCGGTGCATAGACCTGGTAGAAGCGTGCCGGCGGCAGGTTGAACTGGCCTTTCTGGGAGAAACGGACCAGATGGCGCAGGCGTACTTCGCTGCTGTCGTTCAGCGCATCCAGCGGCACCCGGTAGCTCATCTGCCCCGGCTCGGCACGGGCCTTCTCCAGCGATGCAGCTTCGCTGCCCGCAGGGCCGGCCAGCTTGATACCCCAGGTAGTGCGCTCCACGTCGGCGCCCGGCGGCAGCGGTACCTCCAGCATGCCGTACAGCAGCGGCCGCTTGCCTTCGTTGGCGATGATCACCTCATCCAGGTACAGGCCATCGCTGGCGATCGGCTTGTTGCCCACCGGTTCCAGCTTGAAGGTGAAGGCCTCGTCTCCTGGCACCAGGCGCAGCAGGCGCCGAGTGATATTCACCGGCGCAGGCGTGCCACCCTCGACCTTGCTCAGGTAGCTCAGCGACGCTTGCAGTGGACGTTCCGGTACGGCATTCAATGCCAGCACCGCAGGCGGTTGCGCGCCCTGCCACTGCCAGTAGCTTTCGCCGCTGGCGCCCTGGCGCTGCTTCCAGCCCTGCCCCGGGTTCAACGCCACGGCCGGAGCCGATTGAGCCACGCTGCGTTGCAGCCAGGTCAGGGCCAAGGCCCGTTCCAGGGTCGATTGCGATGGCAGCAGGCGTTGCAGCAAGGCCCGCGCAGCCGCTTGATCGAATGGCTTGAGCGACAGGTTCAAGGCTTGGGCGAACGGCTGGGAACTGAGCTCCACTTGCTGTTGTGCCGATTCCAGCTGGGCGACGAACGCCGGCGGTGGCGTGACCTTGGCATCCCGTGCCAGGGCCGCCGCCAGCACCCGGGCACTGGCCAGGCCCAGGGCGGAATCAGGATCATCCATCACCAGGCTGGCGCTATAGTCATCCTGCACGCTGGCTTGCGCACCCTCCCCGGCCTTGGCCAGGTCGTCCATCAGGCCGCTGACCAGGGTATTGATCGGCAGTTTCATCTCACGGGCGAAAGACAGGATCAGCGCCCGTTGCAGCAATGGCGTATTCCCGGCCTGCTTGGCGTAGACCTCCAGGACCCGCTGCCAGTGCTCCGGTGGCAGGTTCAGGTCCATGACCTTGCTGGCGTTCCAGTCGGCGTAATAGGCATAGGCCGTGAGGAAGGCATCCGGATCGGCGTCCTCGCCCCACCAGGTGAATGCCGCTTCCGGCCCGGCCATGTGCACCAGGCGCAGGCGGCTGTTCTGCATCATCAGGCGCAGGCGATCACGGATCTGCGGATTGCCCGCCAGTGCCGGGTAGGCAACGCTCAGCGGCAACAACTGGCTGGCCGTCTGCTCGACACCGCCGTAGGGGTATTCCAGCAGATCGTCCAGGGCCGTACGGAACAACGCCTGTGGGCTGTCATCCAGGCGCAGGCGGATCTCCCCGGCATCGGCCGGCAGGCCCAGTGGCGTGCTGGTGGTCACCACATCCAGGCTCTGGGTCTGCACGGTCTGCCAGCCAGCGGCGTTGCTTGCCAGGCGCACGGCCAGGGTGTCGACGGTCTTGCCGCCCTGCACCAGCTCGGCGCTCCAATCGCCATTGCCCGGGGCAATGGCCGGCAGGGCCACGTAGTTGATGCCGTTATTGAGGGTCACCGGCAGGCGCTGGGACTCACCGGCGTAGTGCACCACCAGCTCGGCCTTGACCGGTTGCTCGGCCTGGCTGAACGCAAAGACCCCGAGGTCCGGTTTGTCGCCATTGCGGAAACGGGTCGGGCCGCTCCACTTCAGGTAAAGGGCCTTGTCGGAACGCACGAACTGCTTCTTCTGGCCCACCTGGCCATCGTCGGCGATGGCACGGGCGGTGATGCGCCAGCGGGTCAACGAGTCGGGCATGCGGAAGGTGAAACGGGCCTTGCCGCTGCCGTCGGTCACCAACTCCGGCTGCCAGGCAGCGGTGTCGACGTCTTCGCGGCGCGGACGCTCCAGGACCTTGACCCCACGCTCGCTGCGATTGGCCTTGCCCGGCGCCGTCGGGCTGCCCGGCAGGGCCACGTCGTAGCTGATGAACGACAGGCTGGCACTGGTGCGCACGTTGTTGCGCCGTGGATGGTAGAAGAACTGATCGATGCTCGGCGCCACTTCCGGCTGCAGCGCGTAGACCATTTCGTCCACCACGCTGACCGTCAGGTGGGCCGGCACCGGCTTGCCGGCGAACTGGGTGGAGAGGTCCACGGTGACGGTGTCACCCGGCTGGTATTTCTCCTTGTCGGTCTGGATGGCCACGTCGATCTGCGGCGTCAGCACCTTGATCCCAGCGTTCTGGAAGCTGTATTCGCCACCCTTGGTGTAGAGCACGGAGAAGGTCAGGTTCGGCGCGAAGCTGTCCTTGACCAGCACTCGGGCGCGGTACTGGGTCGGGCTGAGTTTTTCCACTTTCAGCCAATCACCACCCTGGGACAGCAGTGCCGTGCCCTCGACCTTGTCACGCTCCAGCGACAGCAGCGCGTCGTTGATCGGCTCGGGGAAGGTGATCAGCGCCAGGGCTTCATCACCGGCCTTGTATTCGGGCTTGTCGAGGACGATCTCCACGGTACCCGGCACGGCCTTGACCCCTTCGCCGGTAACCGAATGGCTGGTGCCCCCCACGACCCGGTCATGCTCGTCGCGCAGGGTCAGGTTGTAGGTACCGGGACGTTCGAAGGCCAGGGAGAAGCCGCTGTCGCCAGCGGCCAGCTTGCCCTCGCCGGTGGACTGGTCTTCCATGCGCACCCAGCTGTAGCGGCTGGGCAAGACGTTCTTGCTCTGCTCGCTGGTGTTCTGGTTGGCGTAGCTGAACTGCACCTTGTCGCCCACCGCGCTGAAGCGCTGCGGGGCGCTGAGGCTGAAACTCGCGGCGCCACGCTCGATGAGGATTTCCTTGGTGGTCTTGACCCGATAGGCGGCGCCATCGCTGGCGAACACGGTGAGCATGTAGCGGCTGGGCTTGTCCGCCGCCGGCAGATCGAGGCTCGCGCTACCCTTGGAGTCGGTGGTCAGTTCGGCGCTGGTCAGTTCCACCGGGAACTGGCCCATGTACTGCAGTTCGTTGTCCACCATGGACAGCTGCTGGGCCCGCAGGCTCAGTTGCAGGCGCGCATTGGCCACCGGCTTGCCATCGGGATAGAGCAGCACCAGGTTGCCCTTGACCGCCTCGCCGGTCTTGAAGTCCGGCTTGGCCAGGCTCAGGGACACCTCGAAGTGCGGCTTGATGTACTCGGCTACGCGAAAGGCGCTGCTGTAGACCTGGTCCTTGTAGCGCAGGCGCAACTCATAACCGCCCGCCACCGCATTCTCCGGCAGCTGGAAGCGGCCCTGGGTGCCGGACTTGGAGTCCAGGTTCAGGGTCAGGTTCTGCAGGGCGGTGCCTGCGGCATCCAGCACACTGACGTTCACAGTACCGGCACCGGGCAACACCGAGTCCCGGGCGTTCTTGAACTCGCGACCGACGACCTTCAGCGATACCCAGTCGCCCGGACGGTACAGCGGCCGGTCGGTGAAGGCATAGAGCTTGGTGTCGTAGATCTCGCTGTCGTAGTAGAAGTTCTCGGAGACGAACACCCCGCCTTCCTGGTCTTCACCGATCACATAGGAACGCTCGGGGCTGACGTGCTTCAAGCGCACCAGGCCCTGCTCATCGGTGGCGCCGCTGTTCATCACGCCCAGGCCGTCGGTCCACAACACGTTGACCTTGGGCACCGAGTTGCCTTCATGCTTGCCCGCTGCCCAGACCAGCAGCTCGTCACCGGCAATCTTGCTCACCGCCACGGTATTGGAGACGAACACCATGGTGGTGGCGCGGTACTTGCCCACCAGGGCTTCGACCAGGTACAGGCCTGGCTTGAGCTGCCCCAGGGGAATGTAGACGTTGCCCGGGGCGACGTTGATGAAGTCACTGGAAGACCCGGCCAGGTTGACCCCGGCCGGCGGCTGGATCGGCTTGGCCTGCCACAGCGGATAGCGGAACTGGGTCACCAGCGGCAAGCCCGGGACCAGGCCAAACTGCGGCTGGGCGTCATAGGGCGTCGGCGCCAGCAACGAGTTGCCGACCTTCAGCTCCGGAACCTCTTCGGTCACCTGCTTGCGCGACTCGTAGGAGAAGGCGCGTTGCATCACCCGGCGCGACTTGCGATACCAGTTGTCCCAGAGGTAGGCCAGGGTGTTGGACAACCCTTCGCCCTTGAACTGGCCATCGCTGACCACCCGATGCAGGTTCTTCTGGCGCTTGAGGAAGTCCAGCGGCTGGTTGATCCGGTAGACCCGGATGTCCGCGCCGCCATAGGGCTCCATGCGAAAACGCCGATAGTCGCGACCCGGGGCCTCAAGGCGCACCATGGCCTGCTCGTCGCTGGCAAAACTGCTGTCGGACAGCAGGAAGAAACTCTCCCCGGCGACCGCTGCGTAATCGCTGGCGGGCACGGAGTCCTCGGCGTTGACCAGGGCCACGGGAGCCACCAGGGTCAAGGCCAGGGTCAGGCGAAACAGAAAACGGGACATACGCGATTCGCTCATTGGGTGAGGAAGTTCAGTCGATAGATGCCGATGAAGTTCGGGTTGGCGGGGTCGGGTATCCATCGGGTGTCCTTCCATGTCATCAGTTGCTGCACGCTGGCCGAGCGCATGCCGTTATCGGTGGGGGTGGTGGTGCCGGTGTGATAGGCAATGTTGCGGCCCATCCAGATCATCAAGTGCTGGTCGTCGCCCTGGTCGAAGAACAACAGGTCGCCGGGGCGCGCCTGGCCCAGGTCGCGGCTCACCAGATGGCTGTTGAACTGGATCAGCTTGATCGCATTGACGTAGGGGCCGACCTTGCCGCCGCCCTGCTGCCACTGCTGGGCCAGGGCGCGCTGGCCTTCGCTCAGTTGCAGCTCCGGCGGCAGGTAGCGGTTGGACAGGCCATTGGCCCGCAGCCATTTGCTGTCGTGGTTCTTGAGCGCTTCATTGGCGGCAAAACGCACCAGCCCCGCGCAGTCCTGCTGGTACCAGCGCGGGCTCGGGCCCTGGCTCAACTGCTCCTGGGCGATGCGCACGAACCAGGCACGAAACACCTGGGACTGCTGCACATCCAGCGGCGCAACCGTGGTCGCGCCCACTGCACTGCTGAGCAGCAGGGCCAGCAGGCCAAGACGGTTCAGGCCATGGCGCAAGGCGTTCACAGGGCTTGCCATTGCAGCGGCAGCCATTGCCAATGGCCATTGGGCTCGCTGCCTTCGGGCAGGGTCAGGGCGTATTTGCCATAACCGCCGAGGGTGCGCAGCTTGGGCACCAGGTAGGTCTGCGCGGCGTTGTTGAATACCGGCTCCATGTCCTGGGGCAGGCTGTCGAAGGTTTCCTGCTGGATCAACTGCGCCAGGGACTGCGGCCCCAGGTAGATCGGCATCAGGGCATTCTTCGGCGCCACGTCGGCCAGGGGTGGGAAGCGCTTGTCCAGGGTGCCCAGGGCCTTGGTCACCAGCTTGTCATCCAGGGAGAACACCAGGGTCGAGCCATGGCGGGCCAGGCTGACCTGCATGAAGGCGCGGCCGGTGATGGCTTGCGGGTCCTTGGCCTGCTTGGCCGGGTACGGGCCGAAGTTCGAGCTGACCTGGCGCTGCCACTGGTGCACGTTGCCGTCCTGCTGCTCGACCACCGGGAAGATCCGCTGCGCCACCTTGCTCTCGCGGGAACCCACCATGGAGCCGAACAGCTTGCCCAGGTCGGCGTCGAGCTTGGCGCTGTCCTTGTCCTTGAGGCTGGCCACCAGCAACGGCGTGTACAACCGCGAGTCGGCATACCAGCACAGTCCGGCGCTGCCGGACATGTGTTCGGTCAGGGCCTGGGCCACCGACTCCTCGGCGCCGAGCTTGACCAGCAACGGCTTCTGTTGCTGCGCCGCCAGGGGCAGCGCCACGCAGGCACTGGCCCCCATGGGCATGGCCTGCCAGATCGGCTTGAAGTCGAAGTCCGGTTGGTCCTCTTGTTCTTCCATGGCCAGGTAGCTGTGCCAGCCCTTGTCGTCCATGTCGAAGCGCAGGCCGGCGAAGTTGGGGATAAAGCGCTGGTAACCCATGGCCAGGACGCTGGAGTTGACCGCCAGGCGCTGCTGCACCTCAGGCTTGCGCGCCTCCAGGCCAAAGGCCTCGGGAAACAGCTTGTCGCCGTTGAGCAGCGCTTCCAGGGCCTTGGTGGAGACCGCGCCATGTACGTCGCTGACGCCAGAGTCCAGGTCATACAGCTGGGTCGGGTTGGACAGCACCACCAGCTTGTCGCCATGGGAAGCGAAGGCCAGGGACTTGTTGGCGTTGAAGTTCAGCTGGTAAAGGGTCACCGCATCGCCGCCGACCTTGAGCTCCGCCAGCTTGCTCAGCTGGCTGTCATCCAGGGCAGCCTTGGCCAGGGGCTCGAGCAGCTTGGCCAGGCCGCCACGGTCCATCACCAGCAGGAAATCCTTGAGCCGGCCGTCGACGCCGCGCCACAGGGCGATGTCCGCTGGCTGGTCGAGCAGTTGCTCGATCAGGTTGTCCTGCAGCTTCAGGTCATGCTCGTAGATGATTCGCCGCAGGCTGCCGATCAGGCCCAGGCGGTCGGCATGGGCCTGGTAATAGAAGACGAAGTCCTCGGTCAGGGTTTCACGCAGGAACGGTACGGCCAGCAGGTCCTTGGGCAACTGCGCCAGGGAGTGGGTCTCCAGCAGGCCATCGGGGCGACTCAGGCCCAGCTTGTCGCCAGGCAGCTCGGCCACCGAGGTCTTGGGCTTGCAGCCCACGCCGGTGGCGACGGCCGCCGCCAGGCACAGGCCCATGACCAGGGCTGGCCAGCGCCGCTGGCTGCCGGGTTGTTCAGTGCCGGGGACGCCGGCCGCCGGGGATGCTGTGTTTTCGCTCATGATTCACAAAGCCCAATTCATCCGTGGTGCGGGATGTTCAATAGTTGAAAGACTTGACCAGCAACAGGTCGCCGATGGCCCGCATGGGCACGATAAAGGTCTCGCGTTTCTCATCGACGGTGTTTTCGTTAAGGATCAGGTTGATCTGCGAGGTGATCACTTCGTTCTGGTTGCTGCGTTCATCGAAGTTGTAGCCACCACTGCCGAAGTTGCCCCAGTAGTTGACGTAGATCAGGTAGGTACCGCGCAGCGGCGCGGTCATGGTGAACATCTCCGGCCCCGGGCCATCGACCCCGTCCGGGTCCAGGCCACCGCCATTGGTCAGGCCCGGATGGCCGAAGTACGCATGCTGGCCGTCGGGCGTGATGATGTGCATGTCCAGCTCGGCCTTGGGGTCGTCCCAGCCGAGCACCACGCGGATACGTGGCGGGGTCTTGTTCGGGTTGGATTCGTAGAACTGCACGCGCTTGAGCGACTTGCCCTCGGAGCTGCGCACTTCGACGCTGTTGGAGCCAGCACCAAAGGCATAGGGACGACCGAAGCGCCCCTGTTCGTCGGTGTAGAGATTGAGCGGATTACCGTTGACCGACAGGCTGTGGGGTTGGCGCAAATGGCCAATGGCCTTGAGCTGGCCCTCGATCATGGTGCGGTTGCGCTGGATGCCGCGATCGATGGGCGGTGTCGGATAGGCCACGCGGTCCTGTTCGGTGCGGTCGAGCAACCCGGAATAGCGCCAGCCGCCCAGGGGCTCCTGCAGCTCGGCCGAAGGTTCGGCCCGTGCGCCAACGGACACCAGCAGGGTCAACAAAAGGAAGGATAGAGCGCGCATGTAGTGCGTCCTGCCATGCATGGGAAAACCCTGGCGCCAGATCCTCGGCGCGGCTGCGAAACATTCGGAAGGTCGCCCAATGATGATGGGCGCTCAAAGGGCGCAGATTATCGATTTGCCGTCTGTTGCACAATTGGGGAAAAGGGATTTTGCGAGGGAGTCGGCATCGGCCTGGAAGCCACGCCAGCCGTGCCATTACGGTGACATCACCCTTCAAGAGCAAGGGGGTAAACACCTCAAGATTTGCGTCACTTCGCCTTCGCTCCCGGATGCTGCCCGCCCTCGTATCCGGCCCATCCCGCAAGGTTTCATCCTGCCGCTCGGCAGCGGATTTTCATCCTGTGCGCACGAGCCTGCCCAGCGTGCCAGCGAGCGCTTCTCATTTGCCCGAAACCCCAGTGTCTGCTAGTGTCGCGCCGGTTTAACGTCACCCGGGATAGCCGCCATGGCCCGCAAAAAAGCTGCCTTAGATTTCGAACAATCCCTCGCCGACCTGCAAACCCTGGTCGAGCGTCTGGAGAACGGCGAGCTGTCGCTGGAAGACTCGTTGACCGCCTTCGAACAAGGCATCGGCCTGACCCGTGATTGCCAGGCCGCCCTGGCCCAGGCCGAACAGAAGGTGCAAATCCTGCTGGAGCGCGATGGCGAGCTGGCCGAGCAACCCTTTTCGGCGGAACAACCAGAATGATCGCCACCTACCAGGCCAACTGCCAGGCCCGTGTCGATGCGGCGATGCAGTCGCTGTTCAGCGCGCCCAGCCCCGAACTTGCCCGCCTCTATGAGGCCATGCGCTACAGCGTGATGAATGGCGGCAAGCGCGTCCGCCCACTGCTGGCCTACGCCGCTTGCCAGAGCCTGGGCGGCAAGCCGGAGCAGGCCAACGGTGCGGCCTGCGCTGTGGAGCTGATCCACGCCTATTCCCTGGTGCACGACGACCTGCCGGCCATGGACGACGACGATCTGCGCCGCGGCCAGCCCACTACCCACAAGGCGTTCGATGAGGCCTGCGCGATCCTCGCCGGCGATGGCCTGCAGAGCCTGGCCTTCAGCGCCCTGCTGGACCCGCGCCTGAGCGATGCCAGCGCCGAGATCCGCCTGCGCATGGTCACCACCCTGGCCCAGGCCGCAGGCCCAGCGGGCATGGTCGGTGGCCAGGCCATCGACCTTGGTTCGGTGGGGCTCAAGCTCGACCAGAAGGCCCTGGAATACATGCACCGGCACAAGACCGGCGCGCTGATCGAAGCCAGCGTCATCCTCGGCGCCCTGGCCAGCGGCCGGGCCGAAAAGGATGAACTCAAGGCCCTGCAAACCTATGCCCAAGCCATCGGCCTGGCGTTCCAGGTCCAGGACGACATCCTCGACGTCGAGAGCGATACCGCGACCCTGGGCAAGCGCCAGGGTGCCGATATCGCCCGGGACAAGCCGACCTACCCGGCGCTGCTGGGCCTGGCAGCGGCCAAGGAGTACGCCCTGGAACTGCGAGACCAGGCCTTGCATGCCCTGCGTCCGTTTGACGCGGCAGCCGAACCCTTGCGGGAGCTGGCGCGGTATATCGTCGAACGCCGCAACTGATCGAAGGCCGGGCAAAGGACCGCATATCGGCCAAGTTCAGTGCTCTGCGTGGGCAGCTTGCGATGCATAAGGTAAACTGCCGCCTCTTTCTACACCTATAACGATTCGCCTGATGCCCACGACGTTTCATGAGATTCCCCGCAAGCGCCCGACCACGCCATTGCTCGACCGTGCCCAGACGCCGGACGGCCTGCGCCGGTTAGGCGAAGCCGAGCTGGAAACCCTGGCCGATGAATTGCGCCTGGAATTGCTCTATACGGTCGGCCAGACCGGTGGGCATTTCGGTGCCGGCCTCGGCGTCATCGAGCTGACCATCGCCCTGCACTACGTGTTCGATACCCCGGACGACCGGCTGGTATGGGACGTGGGCCACCAGGCGTATCCGCACAAGATCCTCACCGGTCGCCGCGAGCAGATGGCCACCCTGCGCCAGAAAGACGGCCTGGCTGCCTTCCCCCGGCGCTCGGAGAGCGAATACGACACCTTCGGCGTCGGTCATTCCAGCACCTCCATCAGCGCCGCCCTGGGCATGGCCATCGCCGCCCGCCTGCAGAACAGCGAGCGCAAGGCCATCGCCGTGATCGGCGACGGCGCCCTGACCGCGGGCATGGCCTTCGAGGCCCTGAACCACGCGCCGGAAGTGGACGCCAACATGCTGGTGATCCTCAACGACAACGACATGTCGATCTCGCGCAATGTCGGCGGCCTGTCCAACTACCTGGCCAAGATCCTCTCCAGCCGCACCTACGCCAGCATGCGCGAAGGCAGCAAGAAAGTGCTGTCGCGCCTGCCCGGTGCCTGGGAAATCGCCCGCCGCACCGAAGAGTACGCCAAGGGCATGCTGGTGCCCGGCACCCTGTTCGAAGAGCTGGGCTGGAACTACATCGGCCCGATCGACGGCCACGACCTGCCGACCCTGATCGCCACCCTGCGCAACATGCGCGACCTCAAGGGCCCGCAGTTCCTGCACGTGGTGACCAAGAAGGGCAAGGGCTTCGCCCCGGCGGAAGTCGACCCCATCGGCTACCACGCCATCACCAAGCTCGAACCCCTGGACGCTCCGGCAGCCGCACCGAAAAAAGCCGGCGGACCGAAGTATTCCGGTGTGTTCGGTGAATGGCTGTGCGACATGGCCGCCGCCGATTCGCGCCTGGTGGGCATCACCCCGGCCATGAAGGAAGGCTCGGACCTGGTGGCCTTCAGCGAACGCTTCCCGCTGCGCTACTTCGACGTGGCGATTGCCGAGCAGCACGCCGTGACCCTGGCAGCCGGCATGGCCTGCGAAGGCGCCAAGCCGGTGGTGGCGATCTACTCCACCTTCCTGCAACGCGGCTACGACCAGCTGGTCCACGACGTGGCGGTGCAGAACCTCGACGTCCTGTTCGCCATCGATCGCGCTGGCCTGGTGGGCGAAGACGGCCCGACCCACGCCGGCAGCTTCGACTTGTCCTACCTGCGCTGCATTCCCGGCATGGTGGTGATGACCCCCAGCGACGAGAACGAACTGCGCAAGATGCTCACCACCGGCCACCTGTACAACGGCCCGGCAGCGGTGCGCTATCCACGTGGCACCGGCCCCAACGCACCGATCGACAAGGACCTGGAGCCGATCGAGATCGGCAAGGGCGTGATCCGTCGCCAGGGCAAGCAAGTGGCGCTGCTGGTATTCGGCGTGCAACTGGCCGAAGCCCTGAAGGTGGCCGAGAAGCTCGACGCCACAGTGGTCGACATGCGTTTCGTCAAACCCCTGGACGAAGCCCTGGTGCGCGAGATCGCCGGCAGCCACGAGCTGCTGGTGACCATCGAGGAAAACGCCATCATGGGCGGCGCCGGCAGTGCCGTCGGCGAGTTCCTGACCCAGGAAGGCATTCTCAAGCAGCTCCTGCACCTGGGCCTGCCGGATGCCTACGTCGAACACGCCAAGCCAGCGCAGATGCTCGCCGAGTGCGGCCTCGACGAAGCCGGCATCGAAGCCTCGGTGCGCCAGCGCCTGCAGCTGCTGGGCCTGGCGTAAGCTGTAGCGCCCCATGCTGAGCGCCCGCCACGCGGGCGCCAGCTTCTCCCCATCCACGGCCCATCACCTCCTGCGGCCGAACCCGCGCCGTGCGAAAAGGAGCAGCCATGAAACTCTCCCGCCTTGCCCTGCCCCTGTTCCTGCTGCCCGGTGGCGAACTGCTGGCCGACACCTCCGACCGCGACCAGGCCCTGAAGCTGCCGGACACCCTGATCAGCGCCAACCGCCAGGTACAGGCGCGCAACGACAGCAGCGCAGCCAACACGGTGTTCACCCGGGAGGACATCGATCGCCTGCAACCCACCAGCCTGACCGACCTGCTGCAACGGGTTCCCGGGGTGCAGGTTGCCCAGAGCGGCGGACGCGGCAACCTGCCGAATATTTTCATTCGCGGCACCAAATCGGCCCAAAGCCTGGTGCTGGTGGATGGTCAGCGCATCGGCAGTTCATCCAGCGGCGACAGCAACCTGCAGTTCATCAGCGTCGAACAGATCGAGCGGGTGGAAGTGCTGCGTGGCTCGCGCTCGGCGATCTACGGCAGCGACGCCATTGGCGGGGTGATCCAAATCTTCACCCGCCGCAGCGCCGACTCGGGACTGCATGGGCGCATGCGCGTTGCCGCTGGCAGCAACCAGACCTGGGAGCGCAGCCTGGGACTGTCTGGCGGCAACCAACAGACCCGCTTCAGTCTCGGCGCCAACCTGGATGAAAGTGCCGGAATCGACTGGACCCACACCTCCTACCCCAGCGATACGGATCACGATGGCTACCGCAACCAATCCCTGAGTTTCACCCTAAGCCATGCCCTCAGCGACGACCTGGAAGTGGGCTTCAACCTGCTGGATAACCGAGGCCGCAGCCGTTATGACAACCCTTTCGCCGCGGAGCAGGACCCTTACACCGACTTCACCGTCAGCAGCGCCAGCGGCTTTATCGATGCGACGGTCAATGACCGCTGGCAGTCCCGACTGGAACTGGGTCACAGCGAAAACCGCGACCTCAAGCGCAATAAACTCAGCGATGAACGTAGCGTGTTCAACACTTACCGCGACTCACTTGCCTGGCAAAACGATCTGCGCCTGACTGCGCAACACAGCCTGATTCTTGGCGCCGACTGGTACGAGGACCGACTCAATACCAGCCCCGTTTTCATCGGCAGCACCCCACAGCACTTCGCCGAGGACAGCCGATGGAACCGGGCTGCATTCATTCAGCACCGTTTTCAGGCCGACAGCTTCTCCACCGAGCTGGGTCTGCGCCGCGACCAGAACCAACAGTTCGGCGGACACAGTAGCTGGAGCGGAACCTTCACCCTGCCCCTGACACCGGACAACGACCTGCTGCTGACTTACAGTGAGGGTTTCCGTGCCCCAACATTTAACGACCTCTACTTCCCAGACAGTAGCGGTTCTAAAAACAGCAACCCGAATCTGAAACCCGAAATCTCGAAAAGCTACGAGATGCAGTGGCGCAGTCAGCTCAACGACAGCAGCCGACTGGAGGTCTCGCTGTATCGGACCGATCTTCGGGACGCGATCATCTTCAAAAACGATGGTCCACAAAACATCAGTTCGGCACGTATCAACGGCTTTGAAACCTCACTGAAGCAGGAGTTGTTCGGTTGGCAGGGCAATCTGGGGTTGGCCATCATCGACCCTCGCGACCGCGACAAAGGCCATACACTCCCCCGACGCGCCCGGCGTACTCTTAGCCTGGATCTGGACCGACAGTTCGATCGCCTGGGCCTCGGCGCCAGTTGGCTGGCGGTGAGTGGTAGCTATGACGACGAGAAAAACACGCAGCGGCTTGGCGGTTATGGTCTGTTCGGCCTGCGCAGCAGTTGGGCAGTCAACCAGGAGCTCAAGCTGGACCTGAAGCTCGACAATGTCTTCGACAAGTCCTATTCCCGTGCGCTCTACAGCCACCAGGGCAGCGACTACGGCTACCGCGAAGAAGGTCGGACCTGGATGCTCGGGGTGACCTGGACCCCTGAGCTGTAGAACCGGCTCAACGCTCGGGCGCGATCAATGCACACAGCTTGGCCACTGCGCCGACCATCTGCCCGCTGGGCCGCTCCAGGCCCTTGTCCGTCACCAGCAACAAACGCCCCTGCTCAACCGCGGCAATCTGCGGCCAGGCCTTCCAGGCATCCAATTGCCCCTGGGCCGTGGCGAGGATCGCCTGCGGGTTGCGCTGCAGCACCGCCTCGATGCTGACTTGGGGCGCCGGCAGCGGTTGATCGGCAAATACATTGCGCGCCCCGCAGACCGCCAGGGCGTCGCTGATGATCTGGCCACCACCCACCGTGTACAGCGGACGATCCCAGACCTGGTAGAACACCGGCAGGGGCAACTCGCGGCGATAGCGCTGGCGCAGTTGCGCAAGTTGCTGGTCCAGCTGGGTCGCCAATGCCTGGCCGGCTTGCGCTCGCCCCAGGCGCTGGCCGATCTCGGCAATCTGGGCGGTCAGCTGCGCAAGGTCGTGGGGTTCGGCAACCAGGGTGGGAATGCCCAGGCGCGCCAATTGCTCCTTCTGGGCCGGTCCGACACTGCCCGGCCAGAGCAGCAGCAAGTCCGGGCGCAGGCTCAGCAAGCGCTCGATATCCAACTGGCCGTAGCGCCCAACCGAAGGCAGGTCCTTAAGGGGCGCCGGGCGCTCACCGGCATCCAGCACGCCCACCAGCAGGTCGGCGGCGCCCAGTTCGACGACAATTTCCGAGAGCGATGGCGCCAGGCTGACGACCCGCTCGGCGGCCAGCGCCTGGCCACACAGAGCCAGCAGCAAGACGGCCAGCCAGCGCTGCATCAACCGAGTTGGCGTGGGATGCGGTAGAGGTAGAACAACACCGCCGTGGACAGGGCCAGGAGCATCAGCGGCACGGCCTCAAGGCCGACGAACACCGCCAGGGCACCGATCCAGGCCGGCAACGCTGCCACCAGCAGGGCCGTGCGCCGCCGCGCTGCCAGGTCGATCCAGGCCGCTGGTTCTTCCGGGGTATCGAGGGCTTTCTGGGTGGCGATCAAGCCGTGCTTGTAGGCGCCGAAAAAGCGCAGGCTGACGAACATCGACGCCACCCCGGCAATGAAGAACGGCATCGCCAGCACCGGCAGGATCGGCTCGCCCTGGCCGAATACGGCGTTGAGCACGAACAGCGGCAGCAACGCCAACGCCAGGTACTGCCACCAGCTGACGGCCAGGCGCCGCCTCACTTGGCCCCGGGTCACGCGCGGTCGACCTCGCCCTGGTGCTCGTTACCCATCATGTGGTCGAGCTTGCTGGCCTTGGTCGCCAGGTAGAGTTTGTTGTGCGGGTTATGGCCGGTATGCAGAGGCACGCGCTCGGCGACCTGGATGCCCATCTCGGTCAGGGCCTTGACCTTGCGCGGGTTGTTGGTCATCAGGCGCAGGGCCTTGACGCCCAGGTGCTCGAGCATCGGCAGGCACATGGCGTAGTCGCGCTGGTCGGCGGCGAAACCCAGGCGCTCGTTGGCCTCCACGGTATCGGCACCGCCATCTTGCAGTTCATAGGCGCGGATCTTGTTCAGCAGGCCGATACCCCGGCCTTCCTGGCGCAGGTACAGCAGCACCCCACGGCCTTCACGGGCGATGGCCCGCAGGGCGGCTTCGAGCTGCGAACCGCAGTCGCAACGCTGGCTGAACAGGGCATCGCCAGTCAGGCATTCGGAGTGCAGGCGACCGAGCACCGGCGCGCCGTCGGCGATATCGCCCAGGCTGAGCACCACGTGCTCGCGACCGGTGGCTTCGTCGAGGAAACCGTGCATGGTGAATTGCGCAAAGGGGGTGGGCAGCTTGGAAGCGGCAACAAAAACAACGGGCACTGTTGTGCTCCTGATCTGTATGGGGACTGGAGATTCGCAGAGGCGGCATTGTAACAGCAGCCTCCACTGGACGCTTAGGCTGAATTATCGTGGATAAAGATCGATAAGTTTGATCACCGGACCACCGGCTAGCGCTTCTCGTCAAAGGGATAAGGTTGCTTCCAGCGCTGGAAGATCGGCCGCAGGCCACCACTCTTCACCAGTTGTTCCATGCGTTGGTCATACAGCGAAAGCAGGGCGCGCCCGCGCGCGGTATCGGCAAAGCCCAGGTACAGGGGCAATTCCACCAGGTGCGAACGCTTGAAACGGGAAGGGTCTTCGGCCTGCCCAAGCACGTAGTCGACTTCGGTCTGGCCATCGATGTAAAAGTCGGCGCGGTGGTACAGCAGCATCGGCAGGATCCCGACACGACGCCGGATCTCGTTGTAGATACCGATGTTGGGCAGGTAGTCCTGGTACTTGTAGCCACGCACCCAGACCAGCCGGTAGCTGGCCAGGTTGGCAAGGCTCAACTCGGGACCGCCGGCCAGGCCCAGGACGTAGATATGGTCGTTGTCGTAGTTCCAGCGTGGATAGAGCACGCCAGGCGATTCATTGTGGTAGGCACCGGCCTGGGCATCCACCTCGCCACGTTGCACCAGCCCGACCGAACGGGTGTAGGGCACGCTGCTGCGCTCGACCTTTACCCCCTGGGGCTCGAAGACCTCCCGCAGGATGTCCCAGGACAAGCCCTGGCCGTCGGCCTCGCTGTACTGGTCCCACTCCTCGCTGGCAATGCGAATCTGCCTGGGCAACGACGCTTGTTCGCCGGCCCATGCGTTACAACAGTTCCAGAGGACCAGCAACGCCAGTAGCCCGCGACAGACACCCATGCCTTGCCCCTCAGCTGAAACACCACACCAGCCCTTGCATCGCGAGCCAGGCGAAAACCCCGGCCAGGACATCATCGAGCATGATGCCGACACCGCCATGGACATGCCGGTCGACCCAACGGATGGGCCAGGGCTTGAGAATATCGAAGAAGCGGAACATCAGGAATCCCGCCAGCAACCACTGCCAACCGGCGGGCACCAACCACAAGGTGATCCACATGCCGACCATCTCATCCCAGACGATGCCTTCATGGTCATGCACCCGCAGATCGTCGGCTACCTTGCCGCACAGCCAGAAGCCGAACAGCATGGTGATGCCGAGCATCAGCCAGTAGCCCCAGTCCGGCAACATCTGCCAAAACGGAATGAAGGGTAGCGCAACCAGCGAACCCCAGGTGCCCGGGGCCTTGGGCAGGGTGCCCGAGCCAAAACCGAACGCGAGGAAATGCCAGGGGTTACGCCAGACCGACGGGGGTACGAACTCCGCCGGAACCTGATTGGGATGATCTGTCACGGTGTCTCCGGAAAGTGTTGGTAGCCCCGGATGCCCGGGGTGATGTCCTGCCCTGCGGCATCCAGCAAGGCCACGCCCTGCCCCGCCACCACCTGCCCCACCACATGCACGGGCCAACCCGCGGCCTGCAATGGCGTCAAGTCGGCAGGCGGCAGGGTGAAGGCCAGCACATAGTCGTCACCGCCACTCAAGGCCGCAGCACGAGCGCCCTCCAGGCCGAGAAAGTCCACCAGGGGCCTGGACAGGGGCAACGTGTCCAGCACCACTTGCAACCCGACCGATGACGCCGCGGCGATATGCCCGCAATCGGCCAACAGCCCATCGGAGATATCCAGGGCTGCCGTGGCCTTGCCACGCAACGCCTGGCCCAGGGCCAACTGCGGTTGCGGCGACCAGTAGCGGGCCAGCAACGGCTCGGCCACTGCCGGCGCGGCCTGGCGCTGGCCAAGCACCAGTGACAGGGCGCCAGCGGCATCACCCAGCGGACCGCCGACACACAGCAAGTCACCAGGCCGCGCGCCGCTGCGGGTCAGGGCCCGGCCTGCGGGTACGCGGCCGAACACCGTCATGGTCAAGGTCAGGGGGCCCCGGGTGGTATCGCCGCCGATCAAGCGCACGGCGCAATCCTGGGCCATGGCATTCAAGCCACGGGCATAGGCGGCGAGCCAATCGGTGGCTACCGTTGGCAAGGTCAGGGCAAGGGTAAAGGCCAGCGGTGTGGCGCCCATGGCGGCCAGGTCGCTGACAGCCACCGCCAGGGAACGTTGGCCAAGAAGGAAGGGATCGCAGGGATCGGCGAAATGCACACCCGCCACCAGGGTGTCGGTGGAAATCGCCAATTGCTCGCCAGGAGCAACTGCCAGCAAGGCACAATCATCGCCGATCCCCAGGGCAACGCCCTCGCCGCCCTGCGCACAAGGCGCGGCAGCGAAGAAGTTACGGATCAGTTCAAACTCGCCCATGGCAGCTACAAGCGCGGATCAGCGCTTGAACGCCTTCACTTCTGCTGCACGCAGGCGGGGGGCCAGCTTGTCGAGTACGCCATTGACGAACTTGTGGCCATCGGTGGAACCGAAGACCTTGGCCAGTTCGATACCCTCGTTGATCACCACGCGGTATGGCACGTCGACACGCTTGAGCAGTTCCCAGGTGGACAGGCGCAGGACGGCCAGTTCTACCGGGTCCAGCTCATCGATGGCCAGGTCCAGGCAAGGTACGAGCGCATTGTCGATCTCGTTCTTGTTGGCCGGGACCCCGTGCAGGATTTCACGGAAGTAGGCGCCGTCGATGTCGGTGAAATCGTTGTCGACCCGAAACTGCGCTTCGATCTCGTTCAGCGAATGCTTGGCCATGTGCCATTGGTACAGCGCCTGGGTCGCGAGCTGACGGGCTTCGCGACGCTTGGCGCTCTTGGATGGCTTGCCGGCACTGGCAGGCTTGGGATCGCGCGGGTTGAAACGATCGCTATCGTCGCTAATCACTTGGCCTCCAACTGCGCCAGCAGGCTGACCATTTCCAGGGCGGACAAGGCAGCTTCAGCCCCTTTGTTGCCGGCCTTGGTGCCGGAACGCTCGATGGCTTGTTCGATCGAGTCGACGGTCAGCACGCCAAAGGCTACCGGCACGCCAAACTCCATGGACACCTGGGCCAGGCCCTTGGTGCATTCGCCAGCAACGTATTCGAAGTGCGGGGTACCGCCACGAATGACCGCGCCCAGGGCGATGATCGCCGCGTATTCACCCTTCTGCGCGACCTTCTGGGTCACCAGGGGAATCTCGAAGGCGCCGGGAGCGCGGATGATGGTGATGTCGCTTTCGCTCACGCCATGGCGAACCAGGGCGTCAACCGCGCCGCTGACCAGGCTTTCGACGACGAAGCTGTTGAAGCGGCCGACCACCAGGGCATAGCGGCCTTTAGGGGCGATGAAGGTACCTTCGATGGTCTTCAGGGTCATTCGACAAATCTCTTAAAGAGCCGGAGCGTGTCTAGTACACGCTCCTGAGTGATATTTGAACCGCGAATTTCAAGCTGGCGGCGGCCGGCTTTTATTCGGAGGGCACGTATTCTACAACTTCCAGGTCGAAACCGGATATCGCATTAAACTTCATCGGTGCGCTCATCAGGCGCATCTTGCGCACGCCCAGGTCACGCAGGATCTGCGAGCCGGCGCCCACGATGCTATAGGTGGTCGGCTTCTTCGCAGGCGCGTGCTCGGCGGTTTCCCGGATGTGCGCCAGCAATACGTCGCCATCCAGCGGATGACCCAGCAACAGCACCACGCCACTGCCGGCCTCGGCCACGGTAGCCATGGCCGCGCGTAGGCTCCAGCGCCCCGGTTGCTTGACCATCAGCAGGTCGCGCAGCGGGTCCATGTTGTGGACCCGCACCAGGGTCGGCTCCTCGGCACAGATCTCGCCCAGGGTCAGGGCCATGTGCACGTCGCCTTCCACGGAATCACGATAGGTCACCAGGTTGAACTGGCCCAGTTCGCTGTCCAGGGGCTGCTCGGCAATCCGCTGAACGGTACGTTCGTGGATCATCCGGTAGTGGATCAGGTCGGCGATGGTGCCGATCTTGATGCCGTGCTCGGTGGCAAACGCCTCGAGTTCGGTGCGCCGGGACATGGTGCCATCGTCGTTCATGACCTCGCAGATCACGCCACTGGGCTCGAAGCCCGCCATGCGCGCCAGGTCACAGGCCGCCTCGGTGTGGCCGGCACGGGCCAGGGTACCGCCGGGCTGGGCCATCAGCGGGAAGATATGGCCTGGGCTGACGATGTCCTCGGCCTTGGCGTCCTTGGCCGCGGCGGCCTGCACGGTACGCGCCCGGTCGGCAGCGGAGATGCCGGTGGTCACGCCTTCGGTGGCCTCGATGGACACGGTGAACTTGGTACCGAAGCCACTACCGTTGCGGGGCGACATCAGTGGCAGCTTGAGCATTTCGCAACGCTCGCGGCTCATGGGCATGCAGATCAGGCCACGGGCGTGCTTGGCCATGAAGTTGATGTGCGCAGCCGTGCAGCACTCGGCGGCCATGATCAGGTCGCCTTCGTTCTCGCGGTCTTCGTCATCCATGAGGATGACCATCTTGCCTTGGCGGATGTCTTCGACCAGTTCTTCGATGCTGTTGAGCGCCACTCGGCACCCCCCTTCTTTCAAAATTTGAGGTTCAGGATTTGAGATAGCCGTTAGCGGCCAGGAAGCTTTCGGTAATGGTGCTGCCCGAGGCCTCGGCGGCCTTGTCACCCAGCAGCAAGCGCTCCAGGTAGCGCGCCAGCAGGTCGACCTCGAGGTTGACCTGACGGCCCGGTCGGTAGTCGGCCATGATGGTTTCCGCCAGCGTGTGGGGCACGATGGTCAATTCGAACTCGGCGCCATTCACCGCGTTGACCGTCAGGCTGGTGCCGTCGACGGTGATCGAGCCTTTATGGGCGATGTACTTGGCCAGCTCCTTGGGAGCGCGGATGCGGAACTGGATGGCCCGGGCATTCTCTTCCCGGCCCACGACCTCGCCGACACCATCGACGTGACCGCTGACCAGATGACCGCCCAGGCGAGTGGTCGGGGTCAGGGCCTTCTCCAGGTTGACCCGGCTGCCGGCCTTCAACTGGTTGAAGGCGGTGCAATCCAGGGTCTCGCGGCTGACATCGGCCCAGAAACCATCGCCGGGCAATTCGACGGCGGTCAGGCAGACGCCGTTCACCGCAATGCTGTCGCCCAGCTTGACGTCGGCCAGGTCGAGCTTGCCGGTTTCTACATAAACCCGCACATCTCCGCCTTTTGGGCTCAATGCGCGAATGCTGCCGATGGATTCGATGATGCCGGTGAACATGGAGTCCTCCTCGAGAACAGGGCCGCCGGATAGGCGAAAGTCGGGAATTATACGCTCGCTGGCGGGGCCGGGATGGCAGTGACTCGCCAGTCATCGCCCACTGCGCGCATTTCGATGATCTTGAGCAATGGCGCCTCGCTCATCCGCGCCAGGGGCCAGTCCAGCAAAGGCCGGGCCGTGGACCCCAGGAACTTGCCAGCGACGAAGATCTGGTACTCATCCACCAGCCCTTGCCGGGCGAACGCTCCAGCTAGGCGCGGGCCGGCTTCCACCAGCACCTCGTTGACGCCGCGAGCGGCCAGCTCCTGGAGCAGGCGGTGCAAGTCCACCTGGCCATCGGCGCCAGGTACATTCAGGCACTCGGGACCATTGGCATGTTGCTCCTCGACAGCCGCACAGGTGGCTACCAGGGCGGGCCCGGCCTTGAAGAACGGAGCCCCCAGCGGCACTCGCAGGCGACCATCGACCAGGACTCGCAGCGGCGGCCGGCTCATGGCCAAGGCCGTCTGCTCGGGGTCCAGGCCCAGTTCGCCAGCGCGTACAGTCAACCGGGCATCGTCTGCCAGCACCGTGTCGGCACCGGTCAAGACCACACTGGACTCGGCGCGCAGGCGTTGCACCGCCGAGCGTGCCGCGGCTCCGGTGATCCACTGGCTTTCGCCGCTGTCCATGGCAGTACGACCATCCAGGCTCATGGCCAGCTTGACTCGCACATAAGGCAAGCCATGCTCCATGCGCTTGAGGAAGCCCTTGTTGATCGCTCGCGCCTCACTCTCCAGCACACCGCTCTGGACGGCAATGCCGGCCTCGGCCAGGCGTCGCATGCCACGACCGGCGACTTGCGGGTTGGGGTCTTGCATCGCCGCGACCACCCGCGCAACCCCGGCACCGACCAGGGCATCGGCACAAGGCGGGGTACGACCGTGGTGGCTGCAGGGTTCGAGGGTCACGTAGGCGGTGGCGCCACGGGCCTTTTCCCCGGCGGCGCGCAAGGCATGCACCTCAGCGTGAGGTTCACCGGCCCGCACATGCCAGCCTTCGCCCACCACTTCGCCGTCGCGCACGATGAGGCAACCGACACGAGGATTGGGATGGGTGGTGTACAAGCCCTTGCGCGCCAGTTCCAGCGCGCGGGCCATGTAGTGGGCGTCGAGGATCGCTTGTTCCGCTGGCTGGCTCATTGCTTGGCCGGCTCACGGGCAAGGCGATCGATCTCTTCGCGGAATTCGTCGAGGTCCTGGAAGCGCCGGTATACCGAGGCGAAGCGGATGTAGGCGACTTCGTCGAGCTTTTGCAGCTCGCCCATCACCAGTTCACCCACGACCAGGGACTTCACCTCGCGTTCGCCAGTGGCACGCAGCTTGTGCTTGATATGGGCCAGCGCCGCTTCCAGGCGCTCGACGCTCACCGGGCGTTTTTCCAGGGCGCGCTGCATGCCCGCGCGTAGTTTGTCTTCGTCGAAGGGCTGGCGGCTGCCGTCGGTCTTGATCAGACGCGGCATCACCAGTTCGGCAGTTTCGAAAGTAGTGAAACGTTCACCACAGGCCAGGCATTCACGCCGGCGACGAACCTGTTCGCCCTCGGCGACCAGACGCGAGTCGATGACCTTGGTGTCGTTGGCACCGCAGAAGGGACAGTGCATGGTGGCAGGCAACAAAAAAAGGGAGGGCCATGGTAGCGCATCCCACTGGCAAGACAAGCCATAGCCTTTACGGTATACAGACCGACTATTATGTTTCGCACATGGAAACCTGCCTTGTTGGAGCTTCAAATGCCGCTCAGACCGCTTGTTCTGCTCAGTCTTGTCAGCCTGCTGGTCGCTTGCAGCAGCGATGCCCCGAAACCCGCGGCGCCCACTTCCTCGCAGCAACAGTCGGTGAAAAAGAACCAGGAACCTGTCGATCTCGGCCCCTTGCCGGCCTATCAGCGCGAGTTGAGCGGCAGCCTTGACGGCGTACCAGCCGGCGCCGATGTCGAGCTGGCCCTGCTGGTGATCGATGAGCGCGGGCGTCCGCAACGCCTGCTGGCCAGTAGCAACCTCACCGGCACCAGCCAACCCCTGCCATTTCGCCTGCGCTTCGCTCCCGAGGCCTTTCCGGCCGGCGCCAGGGTCGAGCTGCGTGGCCGTGCCAGCCAATCCGGGCAGTTGATCCTGCACCTGCCGGCACGCCGTATCGACCAACCCACCACCCAGGCCCTGGGGCAATTGCAGCTCGTCAAAGCCCCATGAACGTACCGCTCGACCTACAAGACGCCCTCGGCGAGCTGCTGGGTGACTCACGATTGGTAGCTTGCGAATTGCCCGAGACCGAGCTCCGGCTCTGGCTGATCGATGCCCAGAACATGGACCGCGCCTTCACCCCCGAGGAGACCCGGCGCATCCTTCACGAACCGCCCTACTGGAGCTTCTGCTGGGCCAGCGGCCTGGCCCTGGCCCGCTACCTGGCGGCCCACCCGCATTGGGTGCAAGGCAAGCGGGTGCTGGACTTCGGTAGCGGCTCCGGCGTAGCGGCTATCGCCGCGGCCAAGGCTGGCGCGCTGGAAGTGGTGGCCTGCGACCTCGACCCCCTGGCCATTGCCGCCTGCCGGGCCAATGCCGAGCTCAATGAGGTGGAACTGGGCTACAGCACCGACTTTTTCAACGAAGCCGATCGCTTTGACCTGATCCTGGTGGCCGACGTGCTCTACGACCGCGCCAACCTGCCCCTGCTGGATGAATTCCTCAGTCGTGGCCGTGAGGCCCTGGTGGCGGACTCCCGGGTCAGGGACTTCCAGCATCCGCTGTACCAACGCCTGGAAATGCTCAATGCCCTGACCCTGCCGGACCTGGCCGAGCCCTGGGAATTTCGCAATGTGAGCCTGTACCACGCACAACGGCCATTGGCCCGGGCAACGGTCGCGCCAGCGATGGCGATCACCCCCGAGCACGCTTTATAGTGGCGCCATAACCGCATATTCGAGAGACCCAATGAGTCAGGACACGCCGTACATCTTCGATGCCCATACCGCTGATTTCGACCAGTCGGTGATCGAGAACTCCTTCCACAAGCCGGTCCTGGTGGACTTCTGGGCCGAGTGGTGTGCGCCCTGCAAAGCGCTGATGCCGATGCTGCAGCAAATCGCCGAGAGCTATCAGGGCGAACTGCTGCTGGCGAAGGTCAACTGCGACATCGAGCAGGACATCGTCGCCCGCTTCGGCATCCGCAGCCTGCCCACCGTGGTGCTGTTCAAGGATGGCCAGCCAGTGGATGGTTTTGCCGGTGCCCAGCCCGAATCGGCGGTCCGGGCCATGCTCGAGCCTCATGTGCAGATGCCCCCACCGGCGGCGGCCGATCCGCTGGAACAGGCCGAGACCCTGTTCAGCGAGGGCCGTATCGGCGACGCCGAAGCCCTGCTCAAGGCACTGTTGAGCGAAGACAACAGCAATGCCAAGGCCCTGATCCTCTACGCCCGCTGCCTGGCCGAGCGCGGGGAGCTGGGCGAAGCCCAGACCGTGCTCGATGCGGTCAAGAGCGATGAGCACAAGGCCGCCCTGGCCGGGGCCAAGGCGCAGATCACCTTCCTCAAGCAGGCCGCAAGCCTGCCGGATGCCGCCGACCTCAAGGCACGCCTGGCCAAGGACCCTCAAGACGACGAAGCGGCCTACCAACTGGCCATCCAGCAACTGGCCCGCCAACAGTACGAGGCCGCCCTGGAAGCCCTGCTCAAGCTGTTCGTGCGTAACCGCAGCTACAGCGAAGGCATTGCCCACAAGACCTTGCTGCAAGTCTTCGACCTGCTGGGCAACGATCACCCGCTGGTGACCACCTACCGGCGCAAGCTGTTCGCCGCGCTGTATTGATCCTGCCGGGGCCGACCGGCCAGCTGAAAGGCCTGGCCGGCCCGGTAATCCATACCCTTAGGGTACCCAATGGTAGATCGGGGTATCCGCGCCGCTGATCACCTTCACCTGGGCACAGTGGCGCAGGCGTACCAGCAAACGCTTGCCTGCCGCCGCGCTGCCAGTCAGCCCCTCCAGTTGCTCCAACAACTCCGGCCCGCTCATCTGGCCGGCCTGGCACAGCAGGTCCTTGGCGGTCTGCCACAGGGTGTCATCCTGGCTCGCAGGCTTGCTGGCCATGCCAGTGGCCACCGGTTGGGCCGCACTGCCGGCCTGCAATTGCCCTCCCAACTGCCCGGCCAGTCGCGCCCAATCGTCCTCGTCCAGCTCCAGGGTCAAATCCACCGGCCAGTCGCCGATGCTTCCGTGAATCCGCACCATCGCTGTGCTCCCAAAATTTTCTGACGAGCATGCTCCCACGCGTCTTGCGCAACGCCAAGCGGGCAGTCAAACTCTGCCGGCAATATCGTTATAAGATTACATAACATTTATTTCATCTTCGCCTCGGAGACTCGCCATGCGCCGCCTGCTACTCGCCTTGCCGTTCGCCCTGTTGCCACTGGTCGCTGCCCAGGCCGCGCAAGCCCATGAACACGAGCATGAACACGGCAGCCTCGGAACCCACGAACATGGCGTGGCTCGCTTGAACGCAGTGCTCGACGGCCAAGCCCTGGAGCTGGAACTGGAAAGCCCGGCGATGAACCTGGTGGGTTTCGAACACGCCCCGAGCACCGACGCCGACAAGGCCAAGGTGGCCGCCGCTCGCAAGCAACTGGAACAACCGCTGGCCCTGTTCAACCTGCCCTCCGCAGCCAGTTGCAGTGTGGCCAAGCAGGAGCTGGAAAGCCCGTTGTTCGGCGACCAGCCCGCCGCCGATCATGATGATGACGAGCACGAAGAAACCAACGACGGCCACGCTCATCACCATGAACACAGTGAGATCCACGCCCATTACCAGTTCACCTGCACCCAGCCGGGAGCCCTGAAGGACCTCGACCTGGCACAGGTCTTCAAGACCTTCCCCGCTACCCAGAAAATCCAGGTACAACTGATTTCGCCAAGCGGCCAGCAGGGGGTCGAAGCTACCGCCAAGGCCGCTACGCTGAAGTTCTGAGCGCCACTCCCGGCGATATCCACTTGCTGATCGGCTGAACATGACCCAAGCACTCATCGAACTGTCCGACCTGGGCTTCAACTGGCCCGGGCATCCACCACTGCTGGATATCCCGGCCTTTGCCCTGGAGGTCGGCGAAACGCTGTTTCTCAAGGGCCCCAGCGGGAGCGGCAAGACCACCTTGCTGGGCCTGCTCGGTGGCGTGCAGAAACCCAGCCGGGGCAGCATCCGCCTGCTGGGCCAGGAGTTGACCGAACTGTCCGCCGGCGCCCGCGACCGCTTTCGTGTCGATCACACCGGCTACATCTTCCAACAATTCAATCTGCTGCCCTTCCTTTCGGTGCGCGAGAACGTCGAGTTGCCCTGCCACTTCTCCAAACTGCGGGCCAGCCGCGCCGTGCAGCGCCACGGCAGTGTCGACCAGGCCGCAGCCACCCTGCTGGCCCACCTGGGCCTGAGCGATCCTGGCCTGCTCGGCCGCCGCGCCGATTCGTTGTCCATCGGCCAGCAGCAACGGGTCGCGGCGGCCCGGGCATTGATCGGCCAGCCAGAGCTGGTGATCGCCGACGAACCCACCTCGGCACTGGACCATGACGCCCGCGAGGCCTTCATCCAGTTGCTGTTCACCGAATGCCGCGAGGCCGGCGCCAGCCTGCTGTTCGTCAGCCACGACCAGAGCCTGGCTCCCCTGTTCGATCGCAACCTGTCGCTGGCCGAACTCAATCGCGCCGCCAAGCCTGCCGAGGTCTGAGATGTATCTGTTCCGCCTAGCCATGGCCAGCCTGGCTAACCGCCGTTTCACCGCATTCCTCACGGCCTTCGCCATCGCCCTTTCAGTCTGCTTGTTGCTGGCGGTAGAACGGGTGCGCACCGAAGCCCGGGCCAGCTTCGCCAGTACCATCAGCGGTACCGACCTGATCGTCGGCGCCCGCTCGGGCTCGGTGAACCTGCTGCTGTACTCGGTGTTTCGTATCGGCAACGCCACCAACAACATCCGCTGGGACAGCTTCGAGCACTTCGCCAGCAACCCGAAGGTGAAATGGGCAATCCCGATTTCCCTGGGCGATTCCCATCGCGGCTATCGGGTCATGGGGACCACCGAAGCCTACTTCCAGCACTACCAATACGGCCACCAGCAGAACCTGCAACTGGCGGTGGGCCGGGCCTTCGCCAGCGATCCATTCGAGGTGGTGCTGGGAGCCGAAGTCGCCGAGGCGCTGCACTACAAGCTGGGGGACCAGCTGGTACTGGCCCATGGCGTAGCGGCCATCAGCCTGGTCAAGCACGATGACAAGCCCTTTACCGTCGTGGGCATCCTCAAGCGCACCGGCACCCCCGTGGACCGTACCCTGCACATCAGCCTGGGCGGCATGGAGGCCATCCACATCGACTGGCACAACGGCGTGCCCGCTCGCGGCGAAGGACGCATCAGTGCCGACCAGGCTCGTAACATGGACCTCACGCCCCAGGCCATCACCGCGTTCATGCTTGGCCTGAACAGCAAGATCTCGACCTTCGCCCTGCAACGCGAGATCAATGAGTTTCGTGGCGAACCCATGCTGGCGATTCTCCCCGGCGTGGCCCTGCAGGAACTCTGGAGCCTGATGGGGACCGCCGAGAAGGCCTTGTTCGTGGTCTCGCTGTTCGTGGTTCTCACGGGCCTGATCGGCATGCTCACGGCGATCCTCACCAGCCTCAACGAACGCCGTCGGGAAATGGCCATCCTGCGCTCGGTGGGCGCCCGCCCCTGGCATATCGCGACCCTGCTGGTACTGGAAGCCTTTGCCCTGGCGCTGGCAGGCGTGCTGGCCGGGCTGGGCTTGCTCTACCTGGGCATCGCCCTTGCCCAGGGCTACGTGCAGTCGAACTACGGCCTGTACCTGCCGCTCTCGTGGCCGACCCAGTATGAGTGGACGCTACTGGGCGCTATCCTGATCGCCGCGCTGCTGATGGGTTGCGTGCCGGCATGGCGCGCCTACCGGCAATCCCTGGCCGATGGCCTGTCGATTCGTTTGTGAGCACCGATTGATGAAGAACCAACGCCTGTCGGGCCTGCTGCTTGCCCTGTCCTTGCTGGTCAGCCCACTGCTATGGGCAGGCGCCCCCCGGGACCTGACCTGGGTGGAAATGATCCCGGCCGACGCCCCGCCGGAAGTACCGAACATGAAGCCCCTGCATGACCTGTCCCAGATGAGCGATGCGCTGTCCGCCGAGTCGGCGCCCGCCGCCAAGCAGGAGTTGCCCGACGCCCCGGTGGTCAAGAGCCTCGATGGCCAGTCAGTGCGCCTGCCCGGCTACATCGTGCCCCTGGAGGTGAACGAAGAAGGCCGCACCACGGACTTCCTGCTGGTGCCGTACTTCGGTGCCTGCATCCATGTACCACCGCCCCCGTCGAACCAGATCGTCCACGTCACCAGCGAGCTGGGGGTCAAGCTCGATGAGCTGTACCAGCCTTACTGGATCGAAGGCGCCATGCAGGTCAAACCCTCCACCAGTGAACTGGCGGATGCCGGTTACCAGATGGCGGCACAGAAAATCTACGTCTACGAACTTCCGGAGTGACTACAACGGCGTCAAGGGCGAACGGCAAAAGAGTGCGGGGCAAAAGAATAGTTCAGGCGCTGGCTGGGGGTTCGCAATTTCATTGAGCTGAGTCAAGGCGATCAACTTGACGGTCCTTACCATTGGACATAGCCAATTTGAATCGTCCTTTGGAGCTCCCATGCACAAGTCACTGCTTAGCGCTTCCCTGATTGCGCTCGCACTCGCCGCCCCGATTGCCAACGCCCACGATGCTGGTGACATCATCGTTCGTGCCGGTGCGATCACCGTCAATCCAAAAGCCAACAGTTCCGACGTCAAGGTCGACAGCGGTCCCCTGGCCGGTGCCAACCTGGGCGGCAAGGCGACCATGAGCAGCGACACCCAGCTGGGTCTCAACTTCGCCTACATGGTGACCAACAACATCGGTATCGAACTGCTGGCCGCGACTCCGTTCGAACATGACGTGAAAATCAAGGACACTTCTCTGGCCCCGGCCAACGGCAAGCTCGGTACCCTCAAGCACCTGCCACCTACCTTGAGCGTGGTGTACTACCCACTGGACCACAAGTCGGCGTTCCAGCCTTATGTCGGTGCCGGTATCAACTACACCTGGATCTATGACGAACACGTCGGCAGCCGTGCCCAATCCGCAGGCTTCGACAACTTCCGCGCCAAGAACTCCTGGGGCCTGGCCTGGCAGGTCGGTGCCGACTACATGCTGACCGACAACATCATGCTCAACGCCCAGGTGCGCTACATCGATATCGATACCCGGGCCTATGTGGATAACAATGCCCTGGCCGCCGGCACTCGTGCCAAAGTCAACGTCGATGTCGACCCTTGGGTCTACATGGTGGGCCTGGGCTACAAGTTCTAAGCCCGGCAGACACGAAAAAGGCGCCTTTGCAGGCGCCTTTTTCATGACTGCGAAAAACCTCAGCGCCCGAGCAAGCGGGCCAGGCCGACCTTCATCGGAGTGGGCTCGGCAAAGGTAAAGCGCTGTAGCAACCGTTGGTTGTTGGCTCGCGAATGCCGAATATCGCCGGAGCGGGCCGGACCGTAGCTGATCGGGGGCAGCTCACCCACGACCTCGGCCAGGGCCGCGAGCATCTGCTTGAGGCTCAGCGCCTGGTTCAAGCCGACGTTGACGGCCCCCACTTCCAGCCGCGGAGCCTCGATGGCCTGCACCAGTACATCCACCAGGTCACCCACATAGACAAAGTCCCGGGTCTGCTCGCCATCGCCGAACACGGTGATCGGCAGGCCCTGCTCAGCCCGTTCGCTGAAGATGCTGATCACCCCGGAATATGGCGACGATGGGTCCTGGCGCGGGCCGAAGATATTGAAGAAACGGAAGACCGCAGGCTCCAGGCCATGTTGGCGCCGGTAGAAGTCGAAGTAGTGCTCACTGGCCAGCTTGTCCGAAGCATAAGGCGTCAACGGTGCCTTGGGCGTGTCTTCATCGATGGACTGGCCTTCGCCATTGTTGCCATAGACCGCCGCGCTGGAAGCGAACAACACCCGTTTCACACCATGCTGGCGCATGGCCTCGCACACATTCAGGGTGCCGATGAAGTTGCTCTGGTGAGTCTGTACCGGATCGTCCACCGAAGCCTGTACCGAAGCCACGGCAGCCAGGTGGGCCACCGCACTGCAGCCCTGCATGGCCCGGTTCACCAGGGCCGCATCGGCGACATCGCCTTCGATCAGTTCAACCCGCGGGTTATCCAGCGGCAAGTTGCTTGGTTTGCCAGTGGACAAGTCGTCCAGCACCCGCACCCGATAACCCTTGGCCAACAGGGCGTCGGTCAGGTGCGAACCAATGAAGCCGGCACCGCCGGTGATCAATACAAGGCCATCAGCCATGACGATAGAACCTATCCAGTAAACTCGGGAGCGCGGCACGCCAGGCCCGCGGCTTGATTCCGAAAGTGTGAAGAATCTTCTTGCAGGCCAGCACCGCATGCTGCGGCTCTTCGGCAGCATCGGCGAACGCCGCGTGGGCCTGCGCGGTGGGCGCCTCCACAGCCAGCGGACGCAATTGCCGTGCCTCGCTGAGCACCGCCTGGCCCAAGGCCAGGGGCGTGGTCGCTTCCTGGCCCGCGTAGTGGTAGGTGCCCCACAGAGGCGCAGCGCAGTCGAGTTGCTTGAGCACCGAAATGATCACCCTCGCAGCGTCGTCCACCGGCGTCGGATTGCCCCGGCGGTCATCGGCCATGGGCAACGCCTGCGGCGACTCGGCCAGGGCCAGGAAACGCCCGAGGATACCCTCGGCACTGTCATCCAGCAGCCAGCCGAAACGCAGCAGTACATGCTGCGGGCAGGTGGCGCGCACGCTTTGCTCGATGCGCCACAAGGCCTGGCCGTGCAACCCCAGGGGTACGGGCTCGTCCTTCTCGCTATAGGCCGTGGCCCGGGAACCATCGAATACCCGGTAGCTGGAAGGCTGCACAAGGATGATGTTGTGATGCTGGCAAAGCTCGGCCAGCCGTTCGACCGCCCGTTCCTGGCCGCCCAGGCGCTCCTCGCTCACGGCCTCCGCCTGAAACCAGTCGAAGTAGTAAGCCAGGTTGATCAAGGCATCCGGGCGGGTGTCATCGAGCAGTTGCGTGAGACTCGCGGCGTCCCAACCGTCTTGCGGGGGACGAGGCGCGAGGAAGTTGATGTCTTCCTCCGCACCCAGGCGAATCAGCGCCTGCCCAAGGGCATTTCCGCCGCCCAGTAACATAAGGCGCATTCGCATAGAGTCAGCAGGCCCAGTCTGTTCAGAACGATGGTTTGGATTGGCCGATCTTAGGGGATCGGCCGTCAAGAATTGCCAGAATCGTTGCATTTTGCGGGTTTGTGGCGCAACCGTCACTGAGAATGTGTCGATGCCTCCCAACGGCGATAGCCGCTGCTTGCAAGTTGCCCCGGACGGCCGCATAACTTCTGCCATGAACCTTGCCGAATCCGCGAACCTGGCACTGGACGGTTTTCACCCGGCCGTGCGTGCCTGGTTCCAGCATACTTTCGCCGCCGTGACCACGGCCCAGGCCCAGGCCTGGCCGCTGATCGCCCAACGGCGCTCGACCCTGATCGCCGCACCGACCGGCTCGGGCAAGACCCTGACCGCCTTTCTCGCGGTCATCGACGAGCTGGTGCGCCAAGGCCTGGACGCGGGCGGCCAACTGCCGGATGCCACCCTGGTGGTCTACGTCTCGCCGCTCAAGGCCCTGAGCAACGATATCCAGGTCAACCTGCAAGCGCCCCTGGCCGGGATCACCGAACAACTGCGCCTGATGGACCTGCCACAACTGGCCATTCGCACTGCCGTACGCACCGGCGACACCCCGCAGAAAGAGCGCAGCGCGATGCGCAAGAAGGCTCCGCAGATCCTCGTCACGACCCCCGAATCCCTCTATGTCCTGCTGGGCTCGGACTCCGGACGACAGATGCTGGCCACTACCCGCACCGTGATCGTCGATGAGATCCACGCGCTGGCCGACAGCAAGCGCGGCAGCCATCTGGCCCTGAGTCTGGAGCGCTTGCAGGCGCTCTGTAGCGAACCCTTGTTGCGCATTGGCTTGTCTGCCACGCAAAAACCCATCGAGGCGGTCTCGCGCTTTCTCGCCGGCCAGGGGCGACCCTGCGAAATCGTCGATATCGGCCATGCCCGTCCCCGGGACCTGGCGATCGAAGTACCACCGGTGCCGCTATCGGCGGTAATGGCCAACGATATCTGGGAGCTGGTCTACGAGCGCCTGTGCAGCCTGGCCCGGGCACATCGCACCACCTTGATATTCGTCAACACCCGGCGCCTGGCCGAACGCCTGGCCCGGCACCTGAGCGAGCGCCTGGGCAAGCAGGCGGTAGCCGCGCACCACGGTAGCCTGGCCAAGGAACAGCGCCTGGAAGCCGAGCAGCGGCTCAAGTCTGGAGACCTGCAAGTGTTGGTCGCCACGGCCTCCCTGGAACTGGGCATCGACATCGGCGATGTCGACCTGGTGTGCCAGATCGGTTCGCCGGGCTCGATTTCGGCGTTCCTGCAACGGGTCGGGCGCTCCGGGCACCAGGTAGGCGGCACGCCCAAGGGCCGCCTGTTCGCCCTGACCCGGGACGACCTGGTCGAGTGCACCGCCCTGCTCGATTGCGTGCGCCGGGCAGAACTGGACAGCCTGTCGATCCCCCGGGCGCCGCTGGACGTACTGGCCCAGCAGATCGTCGCCGAGGTCAGTTGCCAGGAATGGCCGGAAGCCGCCCTGCTGGACATGCTACGCCGAGCCACGCCCTACGCCGACCTGGACGCGCAGCACTACCAGGCGCTGCTGCGGATGCTCGCCGAAGGCTTCAATGCCCGCCAGGGCCTGCGCAGCGCCTACTTGCACAGCAATAGCGCCGAGCACATCCTGGTCCAGGCACTCCTGGATGCCCCGCTGTTCGGCGTGCGCTGGCGCTGGAATGCCGGTGTAGCCCTGGCCCTGCCGCGCTTCAGCGGCGGACGCAAGGTGGCGCCGCAGATCCAGCGGATGAAAAGCGAAGACCTGATCGCCAGCGTGTTTCCCGACCAGATCGCCTGCCTGGAAAACCTCGCCGGCGAACGACAGATTCCCGACCATCCGCTGGTGGAGCAAACCCTGGACGACTGCCTGCACCAGGCCATGGACTGTGAAGGCTGGCTCGGACTCCTGCGTCGCATGGAACAGGGCCAGGTCCGTCTGCTCAGCCGCGAACTGCCTGCTCCTTCGCCGCTGGCAGCCGAGATTCTCAACGCCAAGCCCTATACCTTTCTCGACGACGCCCCTCTGGAAGAACGCCGGACCCAGGCTGTGCTGGCGCGGCGCTGGAGCGATCCACAAGCCAGCGACGACCTCGGCGCCCTGGATGCCGACGCGATCAAGGCCGTGGCCGCCGAGGCCTGGCCGACACCAGGCAGTGCCGATGAAATGCACGAAGCCCTGATGAGCCTGGGTTGCATCAGCGCCACCGAGGTCCAGGCCAACCCCGGTTGGAACCAGTGGCTGGAAAGCCTGGCCAGCCAGGGCCGCGCCTGCGCCCTGCAACCGGACCCCGAGCACAGGCTATGGCTGGCCCTGGAGCGCATCAACTGCCTGCAAGCGGTCTATCCAGGGCTCCCTGTGCAACCGTCACTGCAACCGCTAGCGGGTTTCGACCAGGCCTGGGACGCGCAAGACGCGCTGGTGGAGGTGGTCCGCGCGCGGCTCAGTGGCTTCGCCCCACTGACCCTGGAGCAGATCGCCACGCCCCTGGGCCTGGCAGCCGGGGAAATCAGCCAGGCCCTGGTCCAGCTCGAGACTGAAGGCTATGTGCTGCGCGGTCGCTTCAACCCCGGCAGTCGCCAGGAACAATGGTGCGAGCGGCACCTGCTGGCGAGGATCCACCGCTATACGGTGAAGCGCCTGCGCCGGGAGATCGAACCCGTGGCCCTGCAAGACTTCATGCGGTTCCTGTTCGACTGGCAACGCCTGTCCCCGCACACCCAGGGCCAGGGCAGCGCCATGCTGGCCGAAGTGGTCGGCCAGCTCGAAGGCTATCCGGCCGCTGCCTCGGCCTGGGACAGCGACCTGCTGCCCATGCGCCTGAAGGACTACAGCAGCCGTTGGCTGGATGAGCTGTGTCGCAACGGCAAAGTGGCCTGGAGCCGGATCAACGCCAGTGGCAAGCCTGCCAGTGCGGCCTTGCGCAGCACGCCGATCGTGCTCCTGCCCCGGGCCCAGGCGCCTCTCTGGAACAGCCTGGCCAACCCCACCGGCGCCACGCTGTCGGCCAAGGCACAAAAGGTTCACGACGTGCTCGGCCAGCAGGGCGCGCTGTTCTTCGATGAACTGCTGCATGAAAGCCACTTGTTGCGCAGTGAACTGGAAAACGTGCTGCAGGAGCTGGTGGGCGCAGGCCTGGTCAACGCCGATAGCTTCGCCGGCCTGCGGGCCTTGATCACGCCCGCGAGCAAACGCCAGAGCCGCAGCGGCCGGCGTGGCCGTGGAGCCTTGATCGGCGGCATGGACGATGCCGGGCGCTGGGCGCTGCTACGCCGCTCATCGAGCCAGGACCCGGCGATCACCCTCGAGCATGTGGCCATGACCCTGTTGCGGCGCTACGGCGTGGTGTTCTGGCGCCTGCTGGAGCGCGAGGCCGATTGGCTGCCCACCTGGCGCGAACTGCTGCGCACCCTGCATCGCCTGGAGGCCCGGGGAGAAATCCGCGGCGGGCGTTTCGTCAGTGGCCTGGCCGGCGAACAGTTCGCCCTGCCAGAGGCCATTCCAGTGCTGCGCCAAGTACGCCACCGCCCCCACGATGGCAGCCTGGTAGCGGTGTGCGGCGTGGACCCGCTGAACCTGGCCGGGACCCTGCTGCCGGGCCCCAAGGTCCCGGCCTTGAGCGGCAACCGCCTGGTGTACCGCGATGGCCTGCCGGCCGCTGCCGAGATCGCCGGAACCCAGCACTTCTGGCTGGAACTGCCCCCCCAGGACGCCCAGGCCCTGCGCAACAAGCTGGTACGGCACGCCCTGTAGCCTCACCACCAACGGGGGCCAGGGCTCACTGCGGACGCGGTGCCTCGGGCAACAGCAGGGCCGACTCCTCCTGCTCCGGTTCATCCTCATGGCTGCGTCGCGCTGGCAACATCACCTGCTGTGGATAAGTCTGGGCGAAATGCACCCAGGGCGAGTTATCCACAAGCTTCTTCAAGCGCTGGTTGAACGCCCGGGTCACCGCGTACTGGCCGCCGGACACCGTACGAAACTGCGCCGTCAGCACCACGCCGTTGAGGTCCATCTTGTCCACCCCAAACACGTCCAGGCCGCCTTGCAGGCTGTACTTGAGGAATGGATCGTCGCTGATGGAGCGGCCAGCCTCGCGGATCAGCTCGATGGCCTTGTCGACATCGGAGTCGTAGGTGAACTGCACCGAGAAGAAGGCGAAGGCGAACTGCCGCGATTGATTGGTGACCGCCTTGATCTGGCCGAACGGCACCGAGTGCACGAAGCCCTTGCCATCGCGCAGGCGCAGCGTTCGGATGGTCAGGCCCTCCACCGTACCGGCATGGCCGGAATCCAGCACCACCCAATCACCGATGGACAGCGTGTCCTCGATGATGATGAACAGGCCGGTGATCACGTCCTGTACCAATTGCTGGGAACCGAAGCCAATGGCCAGGCCGACCACCCCGGCACCGGCCAGCAATGGCGCCACGTTGATCCCCACATTGGCCATGGTGGTGATCGCGCAGATCACCACCAGGATGATTTTGATCGCGTTGCGCAGCAACGGCAGGATGGTCTTGACCCGGGTGCTGGGCTGGCGCGCGGCGCGTTTGTTGAGGGGCGGCTTGAGGGCCTCCTGGATCGCGGTATCCAGCACCACCCACAAAAGCCAGGTCACCAGGAAGATCAGGCCGATGCTGCTCAACGAGTCGCTGATGGCGCGGCCCACGGCGTTGCGTTGGGCGAACTCGAACAGCGAGAGCCCCCAGATACGCCCGAGTATTTCAATGAAGGCAATCGCCATGACAATCCTGAGCAAGGCGTGTAGCAGGCTGAGGAAGCGCTCCTTGTAGGCGCTGCTGCGCTGGATCGCCGCGGCACTGCGCGACTTGAACACGTGTTGCAGCAGGGTGCTGAGAAAGACCGTGGCAATCAGCAAGGCGGTGGTCAGCAAGGCGCAGCGCAAGGTCTCCTGGCTGTCCTCTCCGGCGCCGATCAAATTGACCGCCGAGACCAGCACCATCAGCAGGATCGGCCAGTACCAGAGCCCGGAAAAGATCCGCAGCGACTCCTGCAATGCAGGTTGGCCAAGACGCTGGGACAGCGGACGGTTGCGAATCAGCTGCGCCACCGGTCGGCGCAAGCGGACCACCAGCATGGCGAAGAACACCGAAGCCAGGAGGCCGGTGGCCACCGCCACGCTGCTGGTGATGTTGCCGCCCAGTTGGCGAGCGATCTGTGGACTGGCCAGGGCATCGCTGAGGGCCGCAAGGAACCCCATGAGAAACAGCGGCTTGGGACAGTAGCCGCGGATCACCCGGACCGCCGGGCGCTTGTGCCCCACGTTGAACAGCACGATCAGGCACAACAGCACCGAGGTGGAGACGATCCCGCTGCTGGTGGCATAGGCCAGGCACAGCGCCAGGGCGCGCCCCACCGAACCTGCCAGTGAATGGCTGGCGTACAGCGTCAACGGCAGGCTGATCAACGCCGGCAAGGTGTAGGGCAACAGGTACTCCAGCAAGGCCCGGCCCCGTGGGCGCGCCAACAGCCAGTGCTGCTGCGCCAGCCGTCGTACCAGCCATCCTCCCGACAGGGTGAGCAGGGCGAAACTGGCCAGCCAGGCTCCGGACAGCACCAGGAAATCCCAGGCCACGCTCCAGCCCGAGCGGTCCGATGGCTGGCTGACCAGGCGCCCCACCTCATCGGCGGCACGGTCGGCCCGCAAACGCCAGGCATCGATCAGGTTCTGGTTGAGATCGAGCTTGTCCTGAACCTCATCGATGCTCGAACTGATGGCCCCCAACAGCCCGCCCTCCACCAGCAGCTCCGGCTTCTGCGGGGCTGGTACCGGGTCGGTTGCCGCAGGAGCGGCATCCAGCTCGCTGCTGCCCAGCAAGAGCAGCACCCCGAGCAGAATCGCGGTCTTGAAATTCAACACGACGCGGGGCTCCTTCAGCAGGGTCTGTAAGGAGCTGATCAAGAAATGGCCAGCAAGTTCGCATTTTTTTGCCCGGCCAAGTTCACCCCGGCATCACCGCCCCAGGGAAATACTTGATCAAGACGCAAATATCTTGTGCTGATAGGGCTATTTTTCCGCACGAGTCAAAACCGGACACTGCGCGCCATTCAACTTCAACCGGAGTCGCAGTGATGCCCATTGCCTTGCTCGCGCTGACCCTCAGCGCATTCGCCATCGGAACGACCGAGTTCGTCATCGTTGGCCTGTTACCCACTATCGGCGCCGACCTTGGGGTCAGCCTGCCATCCGCCGGGCTGCTGGTGAGCCTCTACGCCCTGGGAGTGGCCATCGGCGCCCCGGTGCTCACCGCGCTGAGCGGCAAGGTTGCGCGCAAGCTCCTGCTGCTGTCGCTGATGGTGCTCTTCACCCTTGGCAACCTGTTGGCCTGGAAAGCCCCCAGCTATGAATCCCTGGTGCTGGCGCGCATCGTCACAGGCCTGGCCCATGGGGTGTTCTTCTCCATCGGCTCGACCATCGCCACCAGCCTGGTGTCCAAGGAAAAGGCCGCCAGCGCCATTGCCATCATGTTCACCGGGCTGACGGTGGCCCTGGTCACCGGTGTGCCCCTGGGCACCTTTATCGGCCAGCACTTTGGCTGGCGCGAAACCTTCCTCGCCGTTTCCGCCCTGGGGGTGATCGCCTTTGTCGGCAGCCTGCTGTACGTGCCGAAGAACATTGCCCACAGCCGCCCGGCCTCGTTGGTGCAGCAGTTGCAAGTACTGAAACAGCCACGCCTGCTGCTGGTGTATGCCATGACGGCGGTGGGCTACGGCGGTTCGTTCATCGCCTTCACCTTCCTGGCGCCGATCCTCCAGGACATCTCCGGCTTCAGCGCCAGCACCGTCAGCCTGGTGCTCCTGATCTACGGTGTCTCGGTAGCGGCAGGCAATATCTGGGGCGGCAAGCTGGCCGACCGTCGCGGTCCGATCGGCGCGCTGAAGATCATCTTCACCCTCTTGGCCGGCGTATTGCTGTTACTCACCTTCACCGCCGGCAACCCGTGGCTGGCGCTGCTCACCGTGCTGGTATGGGGGGCAGTGGCCTTCGGCAACGTGCCTGGCTTGCAAGTCTATGTCGTGCGCCAGGCCGAGCATCACACGCCGCAAGCGGTGGACGTGGCCTCGGGCTTGAACATCGCGGCCTTCAACCTGGGGATCGCTGGCGGTGCCTGGCTGGGTGGCCTGATCGTCGCCCACCTGGGACTGATCCATACCGCCTGGATCGGCGCACTGGTGGTACTGGTGGCCCTGGCCCTCACCGCCCTGAGCGGGCGCCTGGATCGCCAGGACCCGGCATTCACCGCAACCGCCGACAACGCCCGGGGCCTGGCCAGTCACTGAGGCTGCAGGCCGGTCACTGGCCCCGGCTGGCGCCGAAGCGATTGCGGTATTCGCTGGGCGCCAGGCCGGTGATCTTCTTGAACAGACTGCGAAAGGTCGCCGGGTCCTGGTAACCCACGGTCCAGGCGATATGGTCGATGGTACCGTTGCTGAATTCGAGCATTTCCCGCGCCTTGCCCACCCGCAGGTGCTGGCAGTACTGGGTGGGCTTGAGGCCAGTGGCGGTGCGGAAACGCCGCAGCAGGGTGCGCTCTTCAAGTCCCGCCTCCCGGGCCATCGCCGCCAGCGAAACATCCACCGCACCGTTGGCCTGCAACCAGTGCTGCAGCTTGAGAATGGCGGCATCGCCATGGCTGAGGATCGGGGCGAAGTTGCTACCGCACTGGCTGGCGCTGTCGCTGTGCTCCATCACCAGAAAACGCGCCGTGGCCCTGGCCACACCCGGCCCCAACAGGCGATCCACCAGGCGCAACCCCAACTCCGCCCAGGCCATCAGCCCGGCCGTAGTGATCAGGTCGCCATCGTCGACTATGGGTTGGTCAGCCTCCAGCCGCACCTGTGGATAACGCTCGGCAAAAGCCTTGGCCGAGGTCCAGTGGGTGGTGGCGCTGCGCCCGTCGAGCAGGCCGCTTTCGGCCAGCAGGATCGAGCCCACGCACACGCCGCCCAAGGTCGCCCCGGCGGCATGTTGCTGGCGCAGCCAGGTGGCCAGCCCCACGCCGGACTGGCTGGTGCAAAAGCCGCCCAGCGAAGGAGGAATCACGACCGCCAGCAGACTTCCAGGAGGATGCACCAGGCTATCGTAGACCCGTACCGGAGCGTGCTCGCCGTCGGCCTGCCAATGGCTGACCCGCAACCTCGGCAATGGTGCCTCGGCTTGTTCGGCGGCCACGCGATTGGCCACTTCGAACAGATCGGTCAAGCCATGCACCGCCGCCATTTGCACACCTGGATAAAGCAGTACGCCCAGTTCGGCGACCGTGCCGTGAATGCCCACTGTCAGTTTTCCCCCTGTTTATGTCGGTGCGGCCAATCCTCGAAGCCACACGAGGTGCCGATACTGGCCTCCACATCGAACACTCACTTGGAGGCAACATCCATGGCCAGACAGGCGCTCATCGTAATCGATATCCAGAACGACTACTTCGCCGGCGGCAAATGGCCGCTGGTCGGGGTCGAGGCCGCGGCGGACAACGCCGCCCGGCTGATCCAGGCCTTCCGGCACAGGAGCACACCAGTGGTGCATATCCGCCACGAGTTCGGCTCCGACGACGCGGCCTTTTTCACCCCCGGCTCCGTGGGGGCGCAATTGCATGCCAAGGTCCGCAACCAGGGAGATGAGCCGGTGGTGCTCAAGCATTTCGTCAACGCGTTTCGCGAGACCGAACTGCAAGCGATCCTCCAGCAAAGGGAAATCGAGGAACTGGTGATCGTCGGCAACATGAGCCACATGTGCGTGGAGGGGACCGCCCGGGCCGCCGCCGACCTTGGCTATCCGGTCCGGGTGATCCATGACGCCTGTGCCACCCTGGACCTGGAGTTCAATGGACAACGAGTACCGGCGGCCCAGGTCCAGGGCGCCGTGATGTCGGCCCTGGCCTTTGCCTATGCCAGCGTCCAGTCCACCGAGGAATTCCTCGCGGCGAATTGAACCGGCACGTCCTGCCGCTTAACTTGCCGTACGCTTCGAAGGTTGCCTGGTAGTCGACGGGCAACCTGGCTCGAACACTCTCCCAACGCTCCTTGAACCGTCACGGGTCTAATGCTCATTGAACGCGCGATCAACTAACCGCAAACATTGCGAATGCTTCGCATTTATTTGAAGTGCAACTATAAACCAACATATTAGTTAGCAAATGTTTTCCAAAAAAATCAATCGAATAGCGTAAATACAAACAACAAACTCAATAGCCAACTAATAGTTAGTTAGGCCTTAATTCGCTATTTTAAAACTATCATTTGAATTCACTCCCCTCTGCCAACCCAACAGGCCCAAGGCACTTGTAACACTGGTGATACACTTTCCCAAGAGGCCAGAAAATTGCATTACGAGCCAGCTAACATGGCTCACTTGCAAAACCCGATGCCTTGACTAACTTGATAGCTACTCGCCACTGAAGTGCTCTTCAGCCGCCAGAAAACCAATAAAAAACAGTCGAGGGCTCAACTAACCGCACGCCTATCCGCCTTACTACGCTGACACCGACACGGAACTTGTCATATCAATCAAGAGGGATACTTGATGAAGCGCAGTGCGTTGCTTCGTGCCTTTTCGTTGAAGGGTACAGCCGAGAACTATTGGCTCTCGTTATTATTGTTTACAGCACTGGTCATCAGCAGTTTCCTGCTGTTCGAACAACAGATCCAACAGTTGCTCGAACACTTGGCCAACTTCCTTCCCAGCGATCCTCTGCAACGTACCAGCCTGGCCTTGCTCCTGGTCACTTTGTTGGCACTGGATGTACTGCTGCCAGTGCCATCCAGCCTGGTGGCCTTGCTGGCCGTCGCCGCCCTGGGTGCCGTTGGAGGTTATCTGGTGATCTTCGTCGGCCTGTGCCTGGGCGCCATCCTGGGCTATTGGCTGGGGGCCGGGTACTTCCGCTTGCTGTCCAACTGGCTCGGCCTGCGGAGCTGGCAACCCGGGCAGCTGGCTTATCGCCTCAGCACCCTGTCGCTGATCTGCCTGCGCGGTGTTCCGGTCCTGGCGGAAACCTCGGTGCTGGCCGCCGGCATGCAGCGCTATCCACTGCTCCAGTTCCTGTTGGTCACCACCCTGGCCAATGCCGGTCTGGCCCTGGCCTACGCGGCCATCGGCAGTCTTTTGGTGGAACAGGACGCCCTGCTGGCAACCCTCCTGGCGAGCATGGTGCTACCGGGGTTGTTCCTCGGTGCCCGCAGCCTGCTCAAGCCTCGCGCCGCACGCCCCTGCGCCGACCAGACACAGGCACTGCAGGGGCGCTTCGAAGTCAGCTACCACTACCCGGTGCTGTTCACTGAGCACATTTTCCAAGTCGATAACCCCTGCCTGTATCGCCAACTCCTGCAGCCCTCCGGGCAGGCCACGGTGCTGGTCTTCGCCGATGAGCACCTGCTGCTCTGCTGCCCGCAATTGTCCCAACAGATCGACGACTACTTCGCCGCCCATGCTGGCGAGCTGCACCTGAAGGCAGCGCCGATCCCGGTTCCGGCGGGCGAGCTGAGCAAGACTCCCGAGGTGCTCCAGCAACTGTATGCACAGATGCTCGAACACGGCCTGGATCGCCACTGCCATGTCCTGGCCCTGGGGGGAGGCGCCGTGCTCGATGCCGTGGGTTATGCCTGTGCCACCTTCCACCGGGGCATGCGCCTGATCCGCATCCCCAGCACGGTCCTGGCGCAAAACGACGCGGGCATCGGGGTGAAGAACGGCATCAACGCGTTCGCCCAGAAGAACCTGCTGGGAGCCTTCTACCCAGCCACCGCCGTGATCAACGACTTCCAACTGCTGCGCAGCCTGGGGCAACGCGACCAGATTGCCGGCCTGGCCGAAGCGGTGAAGGTCGCGGTGATCAAGGACGTAGACTTCTTCCAGTGGATGGAGCAACACGCCACCGCCCTGGCAAGCTTCGAACATGAGGCCAGCCGCTACGCCATCCACCGCTGCGCCGAGTTGCACCTGGGCCATATCACCGGGGCCGGCGACCCCTTCGAACGCGGTAATGGCCGCCCTCTGGACTACGGCCATTGGGCCGCCCACAAACTGGAGAACCTCAGCCAGCACCGGTTGCGCCACGGCGAGGCGGTAGCCGTGGGCATGGCCCTGGATGCGCTCTACGCCAACGCCATCGGCCTGCTGAGCGACGGTGAGGCCCAGCGCCTGCTGCGACTGCTCGAACGACTGGGCTTCAACCTGTGTCCTCCAGAACTGGGCCTGCGGGACACCCAGGGTCGCTCGCCGGTCCTGCAAGGGCTGGAGGAGTTCCGCCAGCACCTGGGAGGGCAGCTATCGATCCCGATGCTCAAGCGCCTGGGGCAATCCATCGACCTGCACCAGATCGAGTTGCCAGTGATGGAGCAGGCATTGCTGCGCCTGGCCAGTTTCGGCGGGCCGGATTTCATCTGGACCCAGGAGTGCGCGCGATGAGCCATGCCTCGCTGAACACCTGGCTGACCCTGGGACGGGTCTCCAACTTGCCGACGGTGTGGACCAATGCCATCGCCGCCGCCCTGCTGGCCAGCAGCGCCACCACCCTGGCACCGCCCTCCCCGCTGGTCTGGACCCTGCTGCTGGTAGCGCTCTCGGCGTTGTACCTGGCGGGCATGTTGCTCAACGACCTGCTGGACGCCGATTGGGATCGACGCCATCAGAATCCACGCCCCATCGTGCTGGGCCTGGTCAGCCATGCCCAGGTACGCCTTGCCACCCTGGCCCTGCTGTTGCTGGCGAGCCTGTCGGTACTCGGGCTCAGCCAGTTGATCAGCCAGCCCCACTGGTTGCTGGCCAGCGCCGGGTTGCTGTTGCTGTTCATCCTGGCCTACGACCTGCTGCACAAGAAGTACCCCCACAGCGTATGGCTGATGGGTGGCTGCCGCTCCGCCCTGTACCTGACCGCCGCCGCCAGCCTGGCCATGCCGCCCCAGCCGCTGTGGCTGTGCGCCGCCTTGTTGGGCACCTACATCGCCGGCCTGACCTACCTGGCCCGGCTCGAGCATCGCAACCAATTGCTCAGCCGCTTGCCGCTGCTGCTGATGCTCAGCCCACTGGCCCTGGCCGCCTACGCCGACAACGGCGCGTTCTGGCTGGTGCTGCTGCTCTGGCTGGGCTGGCTGGGCTGGCACTACCAACGCCACCTGGCCAACCCGCGGGAACGGCAGATCCGCGCCTTCATCGGGGCAGGCCTGGCGGCCCTGCCGTTGTTCGACGCCCTGGTGCTGGCCCTGGCCAACCAACCGCTGGGCAGCCTGCTGTGCGTACTGGTGTTCTTCCTGCTTCCCCACCTTCAACGCTGGATCAAGCCGACATGACCATGGACGTCACCGCCCCCTCGCCAACCCTCGTCATTCGCCATGAGGCCTTTGCCGAGCGCCGCCGGCTGCTGGAGCAGCCGTTGGACACCGATACCCGCGCCTGGTGGCAGCAGGCCCTGGAGCAACTGGCCGCCCAGCCATCGGCCAATACCCTGGTACTGCTCAGCAGCCAGTGCCGGCGCCGCCTTGGCGATATCCCTGTCAGCCCCGGCTGGAACCGCACCCAGCTGGCTCGCGCGGTACTGCTGGCCGAACTGCTGGAACACCAAGAGGTTGCCGGGCAACAGCCGCTGCTGCGCCAGCTGTTCCTGTGGGGCGACGATCAGGAAAAGTGCGTCCTGCTCAAGGTCCTGGACGACCTCGACAGCCAGGGCTGCTGCCTGGAGCTGGCTTTGCAGGCCGGGCGCACCAACAACCGAGAGGTGTTCGCCGCCATCGCCCTGGACAACCCCTTCGTCGCGCTCCACTACCAGGACCGGGCCTTCCACCAACTGCTGCTCAAGACCCTGGGCATGGGCCTGGACTGCGGCCGCATCGCCGGCCTGGAGCAGCGGCTCAGCGTCGACCTCAACCAACTGGCCCTGGAACACATGGAAGAGCACCTGGCAGCAGGGCGCAGCGTCAGCGACAGCCTGCCCCAGGCCATCGCCTTCGATTTGCTGAGCCAGGCCCAGCACCAGCGCCTGCGCGGGTTGTGCCAGCAACAACGCTTGCCGGCGCACTGGCTCGGGCATCTGCAACCCGGCACTTGAAACGCTCGCACCCGCGTTCAACGACATTCCACTACCACTAGCGCAAGGACTCACCATGGCGAAGTACTTCGATCCGCATATCCATATGGTCAGCCGTACCACCGACGACTACCAGAACATGGCCGCCGCCGGAATCACCGGTGTAATCGAGCCCGCCTTCTGGCAGGGCCAGGCGCGTACCAGCGTTGGCAGCTTCATCGATTACTTCGACACGCTGCTGGGCTGGGAGCGCTTTCGCGCCAGCATGTTCGGCATCCACCATTTCTGCACCATTGGCCTGAACCCCAAGGAAGCCAATGACCTGTCGGTGGCCAACGAGGTGCTGGAGATCCTGCCGCGCTATCTGGTCAAGGACGGCGTGGTGGCGGTTGGGGAAATCGGCTACGACGACATCACCCCGGAAGAGGACCGTTTCCTCGCCGCACAGCTGGAGCTGGCCAGGCAATTCAACCTGCCGGTACTGGTGCATACCCCGCACCGCGACAAGATCGGCGGCACCAAGCGCACCCTGGCGGTGATCCGCGAGGTAGGCATCGCCGAACACCTGGTGATCATCGATCACCTCAACGAACTGACCTTGCCGCTGGTACTGGACAGCGACTGCTGGCGCGGACACTCCATCTACCCCAACACCAAGATGTCCGAGCAGCGCATGGTGGCCCTGCTGCAGCAGTACGGCACCGAGAAGATGGTGGTCAACAGCGCCGCCGACTGGGGCATCAGCGACCCGCTGAAGGTGCCCAAGACCGGGCAGGCGATGCTCGCGGCGGGCTTCAGCGAAGCCCAGGTGGAACAGGTGCTGTTCCATAACCCAGTGGACTTCTTCGCCCAGAGCGGACAGTTGGACAAGCAACTGGTAGGCACTGCGCTGCCCATCGACCAGCGCCGCCAGTGGCAGGACAACTCGGCCCTGCGCGGCCAGGAACCGGTGGTCAAATGAGTCCCCAGGCTGGCTGGAGCGCCGCACAACTGGGCTACTGCGGCAACGTGCACCCGGCCCGGGACGTAGCGGCACTGCGCGCCTCGATCCAGGAGCAGTTCCAGGCCGTGCGCCGCCAGCGTGGGCTGGCGGTCCAGGACAGCGGCCTGTGGATCAGTGCCCAGGCGGCCGCCGAGTTGCAGCAGCCGGAGGTCCGCGAGGACTTCCTCGATCTGCTGCACGATTGCGGGTTGCGCCTGACGTCCCTCAATGGCTTTCCCTATGGCCAGTTCCATGAGGGCGCGGTCAAGGCCGAGGTCTACCGACCAGCCTGGGCCGAACCGCAGCGCCTGGAATACAGCCTGCAATTGGCACATCTCTTGGCCGCGGCCCTGCCCCTGGACTGCCACCAGGGGGTGATCTCCAGCGTGCCCCTGGGGTATGCCGCCACCTGGGATTCGACCCAGCAGCGGCTGGCCGAGGAGCAGCTGCGCCAACTGACTGCACAGCTTGCCAGCCTGCACCAGCAGACCGGCAAGAAGATCCAGGTGTGCCTGGAGATGGAGCCGGATTGCGTGCTGGAGAGTACCGCGCAGGCCATCGCCTTTTTCAAGCACTGGCGAGCCAGCGATCCCCACCACGGCTACCTGGCCTTGTGCTTCGATGTCTGCCACCAGGCCGTCATGTTCGAGGACTGTTTCCAGTCCCTGAAACAACTGCTGGAAGCCCGGGTCCCGGTGGGCAAGATCCAGCTGTCCAACGCCCTGATCTGCCAGTTGCCATTCGCCGACCGCCAGCGCCGCCGGCAGGTACTGCAAGCATTGGGCACCTTCGCCGAGGCCACCTACCTGCATCAGGTCAAGGCCCTGGATGCCCAGGGCCGGTTGCAGGCCTGGGACGACCTGCCCACGGCGCTGATGGCCGTGCAGGAGCACTGCGCCGAACTGCGGATCCACTTCCATGTGCCGCTGTTCAGCGAACAGTTCCTCCTGGACGAACTCAGCGGCAGCCAGCAGGCGTTGCTGCAAACCTTCGACTTCCTGGCCAGGCACCGGTACTTCCAGCCAGTGCTGGAGGTCGAGACCTATAGCTGGAACGTGCTACCCGGCAACCTGCGTCCGGACACCCAGCAAGCCCTGCTGCGGGGGATCGCCGCCGAGCTGCAGTGGGTCGAGGAACAGTTGCGCCAGCGCCATTTGCTGCGCACGCAGAACACCACCCTGGAGGCGTCTGCCCATGTCTACTAGGACCGTGCGCCAACCGTTGCTGCTGATCAACGTGGTCGGCCTGACCCCCAGCCTGCTGGGAGAGGCCACGCCGCGAATCAACGCCCTGCTGCAACGGGCGCAGATGGCCAGGCTGCTACCGGTGTTCCCGGCCGTGACCTCAACGGTACAGGCCTCGATCCTCACTGGGTTGCCGCCTTCGCAACATGGCATCGTCGGCAATGGCTGGTACTTTCGCGACCAGGCCGAGGTGCGCTTCTGGCTGCAACCCAATGCCCTGGTCCAGGGTGAGAAAGTCTGGCAAACCCTGCAGCGAGAAATCCCAGGCCTGCGCTGCAGCCAGTTGTTCTGGTGGTTCAACATGTACGCCGGGGTGGACGCAGCGATCACTCCGCGCCCCCACTACCCGGCCGACGGTCGCAAGCTGTTCGGCCTGTACTCCTCCCCCGCGGACCTGCACCAGCGCATCGAACAGCAGATCGGCGAATTCCCCTTCCCGGGCTTCTGGGGACCGGCCGCCGGGATCGCCTCCAGCCGCTGGATCGTCGACTGCGCCATGGCCGAGTTCCAGATCACCCGCCCCGACCTGCAACTGGTCTACCTGCCGCACCTGGACTACAGCCTGCAACGGGTAGGCCCCGAACATCCGTCCATCGCCGATGAAGTACGGGCCATCGACCATGAGGTCGGGCGTTTGCTGGACTTCGCCCAGGCCCAGGATGCGGCGGTGATGCTGATCTCCGAATACGGCATCGAGGCGGTGCAGCAGTCGATCTCCATCAATCGGGTGCTGCGCGAGGAAGGCTTGCTGCAAGTGCGCCACTCCGTGGCCTGGGAGCTGCTGGACCCCGGCGCCAGCGCCGCCTTTGCCGTGGCCGACCACCAGGTCGCCCATGTGTATGTGCGCCGTCCCGAAGACGTGGCCCGGGTCAAGGCCCTGCTCCAGCGCCAGCACGGTATCGAGCAGGTCCTGGACAAGACCGAACAACGGGCCTGGCAGCTCGACCACCCGCGCAGCGGCGAGCTGGTGGCGGTGGCCGCAGCGGGGTTCTGGTTCGATTACTACTACTGGTTCGACGACCGCCTGGCCCCCGACTTCGCCCGCACCGTGGATATCCACCGCAAGCCGGGCTACGACCCGCTGGAGCTGTTCGTCGATCCGGCAATCCGTTTTCCCAAGCTGCGAGTGGCGCGCCGCCTGCTGCAGAAGAAGCTCGGCTTTCGCTACTACATGGACCTGATTCCCCTGGACACCGGACTGATTCGCGGCAGCCATGGACGCTTGCCGAGCCACGCGCAGGTCGGGCCCCTGTTGATCACCGATTGCGATTTACCACTGCCGGAGCAGTTACCGGCCACTGCGGTAAAGCACCTGCTCCTAGCGCATTTCCTAGGGCGCCTCTATGACGATACGGCTCAGGCCAAGGAGATTCCATGCGGCGAACCATCCCTATAGCAGTGCTCGGTATGTTGGGTTGCCTTGCGCAAACCCAGGCAGCGAGCGCCTTCGACTGCAACGACTTCCTCAACTTCTCAGGTGACACGGCGGGCACCTACAAGAGCTTCCAGCAGAACCCGGACGCCATGGCCTGGAACTGGTTTGTATGCCTCAACAAACCCAATCCGTCGAAGAGCTCGCAAGTGGTCTGGGAGTCCTTCAAGCCGTCCGATGAGGTGTACCTGAGCAACGGCGGGCCACCCCTGCCGTACAACATGCCTGCCACCGTCCCGATCCAGGTGACCCAGGCAGCCCAGGGCATCCCTGGAATGGACCCCAATGGGCTGTTCCTGAACCTGGGCGACGACCGCGACGGCAGCACCAACAACGGTGTCCAGCAGGTCGATGGCCTGGCTCTCCACATGGGCAACAAGGTGCCGCCGGCACAGAATGGCCAGCCGGTACGCTTTCACTTGTTGATGGGCGAGCAGACCTACGACTACATCCTCAAGCAGAAGGTCTACAACCGTAACGGCCTCTCCGAGCTGACCCACGAACTGAGGTTCCCCGACACCGCTTGGGAGCTGAAGACCTCCTGGTTGTGGATCGGTAGCGACGCCGCCTTCAAGCAGCAGTTGATCGACCAGGGCTACTACATCGCCCAGGGCTATTACATCGACAAGGACAACAACTATCACACGGGGTTTGCCGGGCTCAGCGGCATGCATGTGATCAACCGGCTGACCGAAGGCTGGGTCTGGACCACCTTCGAAAACCGCCACAACCCCGACTACACCGTGACCAACCAGCCCAAGCCCCAGCCGATGACCAACAGCACCGGTCCGACCGAGGCCGCCAGCAAGGTGAACCCGCAGTTCCAACAGCAGAATCCGACCCTGGCCAACTACGAGCTCATCGGTGTGCAGTACAACCCTGACCAGCCAGCGCCCAAGCTGCTGGCCAACTCGCAGTTGGAATCGGCGTTCCAGGACAGTTCGTCGTGCCTGGCCTGCCACAACACCGCGGCCTATTCGCCGAAGAGCAACAGGTTCTTCTCCTTCAACCTCGATCAAAACGGCGGAATCCTTTACCCCACCACCGTACTGCCGGAAACCAACTTCATCGGTTATCAGAAACTGGACTACGTCTGGTCGCTCAAACGCGCCCAGTGGAAACGCTAAGGAGAGCAGATCATGAGCGTCTTGAACTTTCCCCGGATCTACCTCAACGGGTTCATGTACTGGAACCCACCGACCTTCAACAACAACGATTTACTGCCGCTGTACGACGCGGTGCAGATGCAGATGAACTGGCGCTTCCTGAACAAGTACGGGATCAACGAGCTCAATGCCTCCGAGACATTGATGCCGTGGGCCATCACCCCACTGGCCTATGACCAGATCCCGGACTATGTGCTACAGGTGCCGACCAACGGCAAGCAAGGCAACTTCCCCATGTTTCCCGCCGAATGGGACCTGTTCGGCGACAACTCCTGCGGCACCATCAACTACCAGCAGGCCCGCTCGGTGATCATTGGCGGTGAGACCACGGTCAACAGCTACATCGACACTGATCCACTGGTGAACAAGACCTACCAATTGCTGGGCAATCCATTCGGCAACCCGGCCCCCACTCCGGCACGCTTTGTCGATATCAGCCCCTGGCAGAACAACTTCACCGCGCTGTACTTCGACAAGATAGTGCTGGGCGATGCCGCCTGCGGCGTGACCCTGAAAAACGGCTGTCGCATGCTCAACCGCTTCCTGGACTTCAACTGGGCGGCGACATTCCACGGCCTGGTCTATGTAACGTGCACCTGGCAGTCCTGCTTTACCAAGGACCAGGTGGACTGGGTCATTGGCGGCTCACAGTTGCTGCAGAGCCTGCAGGATGAAATGAACAGTAATCCGGATGCCCAGGGGCTGATGCTCAGGTTCACCACTTACCTGACCGTCTATGACAAGAACGGTGTGTTCAATGACTACAAGGTGGTCGATAGCCACTCCCAGGCGCCCTGGGACATGTCCAGGCTGCAGATGCTGTACCAGATGGGCCTGGATAAGCCGACCGAGATCTTCTACAACCCGGCCCATAGCCGTACGTCCGGCATCCTGGGCCTGTGGCTGAAAAACGAGTTCCCCACTGCGCCAGCCGGCCAGCGCCTTGCGCCCAACAAGGATGTGAAGGTGCCGTACTACAAGGCGACACGGGGAGACATGGACAGTACTCCCGACAATCCGGCCACGGTCAACCTGGGAGTACTCAGCGCCGAGCTGCATGGCAATACCCTGTCCCTGGACCTGGGCAATACCTTCCCAATCTACCCGACGCCCCATGACGGGGCGGTCGACCCTGATCCGCAACGGCTGAACACCGGCCTTCCGGTGGCGGGCAAATTCAACGTTGGCGACTATGAACTGGGCGTGCTGGCCTCGGACGACAAAACGTTCACCCCCCTGGCCCGCTTCGGCTTCGAGCAGTATCAGCAGACGGCGTTCGACAAACGTTCCGGCCTGCTGGACCTGCCCCTGGACGCCGCGGCCCAGGCCAAGCTGCAACAGGGCAACCTGGCGCTGCGCCTGCAAGACACCGACACCTTCGCCGCCAAGCAGCAGTTGTGGACCGCTGAAGTGATGGAAAGCGGCAGCTTCATCGATGTGGGTGACAGCCGCACGCTGAACATCATGGTGCAGAAAAATGGCCAGCCCGCACCGGCCGGGACCACCCTGTGGGTCGCTGAGTACAACAACGCCTACATGCTGACCACCAGCGACTATTACCTGGCGTTCAACAACAAGGCGGACTTCTACCTGTTCAACAACTATCCGAAGGAAATGGGGCGGAACGAGTCGATCAAGCCGCAGTTCGTCGGAGCCCCACCGCAGGCCAATGTGCATCGGGTGGGCAGCGGCCGGACCCTGAACACCATCACCCGGAACCTTGAAAAGACAGACCCACCGGGCATGGAGCCTGTCAGCTACCAGAGCTACCTGTCATGTGCGGCGGCAGTGAATCTGCGACCCTGCCTGGCGTTCGATCAGGCCCAGGACAGGATCGGCAAGATCAATGACGATCTGGGCAGTACCGTCAGCTACACCGTGACCAGCATCCAGACCAATGCCGCCGGCATCGCCCAACTCACGGTGAGGGCGGTGGCGGCAGGTTTCCCCACCGTGCGTTTCTTCATCCAGGAAAACTCGCAGAACCCACCGCCCATTCCGTTCAGCTTCTCCTACACCGACGCCTTCACCGACTTCCTGTCGCCATTGCGGGTGCTGCCGCAGGATCCGCTGATACTCCCGGACTTCATCAGGACCTGGAACCAGATGTGCAAGGAAACTAACGCCAGTACGCGGATCTGGAACGAGTTCATCTTCCCGAAAATCCTCCGGCCCTTCTATTACCTCTACCCGATCATGAACAAGTTCATGCCGCTCGATTCCCTGCTACGCATCGAGGGCGCCATCGGACAGTTCATCACCCTGATCAGCAAGGAATACCAGGAGGCCAGCACCCTGGCCATGCCCATCACCCGGGACCTGCCACAGAGCCGTCGACAGGTACTGGAGATCTGGGCCAAGGACCTGGTGAGTGCTGGTTACCCGCCCATGCCGCTGGATATCAACAACTACTCACACAGTTGAGCAACCGCCCTGTAACGGCACGCCGGACGCCCCATGGCGCCCGGCTTTGGCCAAGGAGAGTCAGATGAACGCCAGTTTCCTCAAGCGCCTGCTGCTATCGGCCCTGCTGCTGTGCAGCAGCCAGGTACTGTGGGCCGACCAGAGCAGCGACAACGTGTATTTCACCATGGGCGTGCACAACGACAAGGGGTGCACCATTGCCAACAACTATTGCGTCGCCAAGCGCAAGACCGGCGAGCCTAGCGATCCGTCGTTCCCGGCCACCTGGATCAGCGACTGGACCATGTACCGGGTCTTCAACAACTACAAGGACAATCCACCGCCCTACAGCAACCCGCCCAGTACCCTGAAGCCGGCCGACTACACCGTGTCCAAGGGCAGCACCTACTACGACATCAGCTATGTGCCCAAGGACGGCGACGGCCAGGGCGCGATGATGGAGCACTACGAGAAGTATTGCCTGCCGATCTTCCCGATCAAGGACAACAACTACACCTGCTCCTTCGTCTCCCTGGGCAACAAGGCCTACTTCCTGACCTATCCCGAGGACCGTCCGAAGGACATGCCCGCCTGCTGCATGTTCTCGCCCATGAACCATCCGCCAGCCCAGGACTTCATCAGGCACCTGCCCTACGACGCCCGCCGCAGCCAGAACATCGGCGCCAGCGTGCAGGCCTATGCACTGGAGATCCCGGCCAAGAACAGTGCCCCCGTCCTGTTCGGCTATGCCTTCAACAAGCAGGCCACCAGCGACGGTTCCGGCCAGCCGGCGTTCCGCCACCCGCAGTCGTTCTATTTCTCCGGCGATGTCAGCGATGCCAATGCGCCGATCATCAGCCAGAACTACGTGAACTTCCGTGTCGCTAAGCCAGACCCGGCGACGACCTGGGACCAGGTGGCGCAGATGTGCCCGAACAATCCCCCGCCCTGCAAGTTGTTCAACCCGCCTTCCTCGCTGAGCAACGGCAAACGCGCCCAGTGGAACCAACTCACGCCCGAGGGCAAGTGACAGGAGCCTCCTCATGAAGAACTGGAGCCGTTGCACCGCCCTGTTGCTATTGGGTGCGGCCAGCTTGCCGGCCATTGCCCTGCAGCCCACGGCAGCGACCTCGCAGACCGTCGGCCAATGCCCACCGCTCCCAATGGTCCCTGCGGCCGGAGCGTCGCAGCAGGCCTTCGATCAATACAGCTGGCAGATGTTCATCGCCTTGAACTGGCCGGCCCTGGCCGGGCAGCGCGGCTCCCCGGATTGCAACAAGCCTTTGGGCAGCGCTGGCGATACCGTGTGGCAGAGCTACAAGAGCATCGCCGAGACCTTCCTGCCCGAGGGCCAGGACCCAGGCCCCTGGAACACTCCGTCCAAGACCCGGAACCTGAGCCTGATCAACATCGCCGCGGTGAAGAACAACCAGGTGGTGCAATCGGACCTGCAGGCCGTGGGCGGCTGGCTGATCGACCAGCGCCAGAACCCGACCTACTACGACATCGCCACCAACCAGGTGTCCTACAGCTACATCGTCGACAACCAGTTCTACAACGCCGATATCGTCGAGGCGGCCCAGAGCATCAAGTTCCCCAGCAACGCCACGGAGGTCAAGTCCAGCTGGCGCATCATGACCACCAACGACGACACCAGCCGCTACCTGACGATGCAGGCCCAGGTCACGAAGTTCGACGACCAGGGCAAGCCCATTGGCGTGATGGACGCCAACCTGGGGCTGGTGGGGCTGCACATCATCACCAAGGTGGATGGCTTCCCGCAGTGGGTCTGGTCGACCTTCGAGCAAGTCGACAACGTGCCGCCCAAGGTCCAGCAAGGGAACCAGTGGGTGGATCAGCCGGCAGCCGGCGTCTTCTACTCCTACTACGATGCTTCGGCCCCGGCGGACAAGGTCAACCAGTCGCCCTGCAACTGGCAGCCGGTGAGCTCGGGCATGGTGTGCCAGCCCAAGCCCGGCGCCAGCTTCAAGACCCCGGACCCGCTGAACCGCTACACCCCGATCACCGCTGATACCCAGCAGGTCAACGGCCAGTTCCAGAGCAGCCCGCCTGTGCAGTCCAGCGTGTTCAAGCACTACCAGCTGATCACTACCCAACGGCCGCAGCAGCCCAACAACCCGGGTAACCCGCAGGGCTCACCGACGCCGTCGCTGTCGGCCAACGTCACCATGGAGGCCTATATCCAGCCCAGCAGCAGTTGCATGAACTGCCACACCATGGCGACGCCGCTGAACAGCCTCAGCAAGAGCGATTTCTCCTACGTGTTCCGTTTCGCCAAAGCCCCTGCAACCGCCAGCCACCAGGCCAAGGAATAGACCATGAGCATATTGAACGGACCCCGGCTGAACTTCTGGGGCGGCATTTCCACCGATGTCAGCGTGCCCAACAACTCGCCGACGTTGCCCACCGGCGCGACCAGCACGATGGATCTGTTCGACCTCACGACCTCGATCATGTCCCCCGCCGCCAAGGACTACAGTGACGATCAGTTGTATGCGTTGATCAACGCCCCCGATCCCGAGATCGGTCCCCAGAGCCGCTACACCGCGGGCGGCTGGAATCACTACGGCGACCATGTGGTGAGCCTGCAGAATGCACGGATCAGCTCCCAGGGCACCCCGGGCAACATCGAGCCCAGCGGCGACCTGGTCGGCCAACCGGTGTACCTGCTCGGCTCCCTGGTCCCCGGCACCGGGCAAGGCCCCTACTCGGGGCCGATGATGGTCGACCTGGACCCGACGGCGACCACCACCACGCAGATTTTCGTCGGTGGCCTGCAGATCGGCGATGGCGACACACCCCAACTGCTGATTCGCTGGGACAGCGTGTGCAGCAGTTTCGACGTCAACACCCGGGTACTGCTGCCGCGCACCATGGACTCGCCCGGCTCCTTCCATGGCAGCGGCACCTTCCAGCTGACGTTCCCCCTGAGCAGCATCGTCAGCTACAACCACGCCAGCCCCGGGCTCAAGGCGCTGATCGAGGATCCACGCGCCACCGGCCTGGTCCTGCGCTTCGTGATGTTCGAAATGTGCCCGACCTTGACCACCGCGCAACTGAACGCCGACTACGCGGCCAATCAGTTCAGCCCCAACCCGAGCATTGGCCGGGTCATCGGCACGCTGGCCACCGCCTATGCCAACGAGCCGCAGATCTGCCCGCCAGGCCGGCAACTGGTCAATGCCGATGAGAACATCGGCAGCGTCGCCTATGCCGAGGTCGCCAACGACCTGCTGAGCCTGGACATGGTCAACCTGATCCCCAAGCAGACCTTCAGGGCCCGGCGCGACGACATCACCAGCCCCATAGGTCCCAATGTCAACTACGGCACCGTCACCATCGCGGCGGGCAACACTTCCCTGGCCATCTACCAGCCCGATGATCCAATGTTGCTCGACTACTACCTGTACGGGGGCATCATCGACGTGCCCCTGAACGCCACCTTGTTGCAGCAGGTCCAGAGCAATCCCTTGAACATCTCTGCCCCCGGGACGGCCGGCAGTGGAGCGCTGTCCGCCCCCGAGATTGCCTATCGGGTCTACACCGATCAGCGCAACAGCTACTTCGATCCCAACGACCGCAGCATCCAGGTCACCTTGCAAGCCCGCTATCTTGGCGGCCCGATGCCGGAGGACATTCAGATCGGCATCACGGCGGCGGCGACCAACACTTACCAGGGCAAGCGGTACTGGGATTTCCTGCAGTTCCCGAATTCGTTGACGGTTCCGGCTGGCCAGTCCTCGGTGAGCTTTAACATCAGTCCGCAGAGCGGTTCCAGCGGCCTGGCCGGTTTCACCACGCTGACCTACATCATCAACAACGACACCACTTATCCGACCTACAGCAACTTCCGCAAATACTCGCGCACCGATTTCGGCATCCCGGCCGGCAGCCAGGTCACCTGGGACCAGGTCTACGAAAACGTACTGCGCTTCCATTACCTGGCCTTCCCGGCCATGTCGCGCTACATCCAGCTCAACCAGCCCGACGCGGTAATGGGGGCCAAGCAGGCGATCCTCGCGCGGATCTCTCCCGACTACCAGAACACCACGCTGTACATGTCGGTGGTGCGCTCGATGTCGCCGAGCCAGCGCGCGTTGCTCACCGCCTGGCTCAACGGCACCCCATGGCAGCCTTGAAGGAGAAGACGCCCATGCCCGTTGCCCTGCATATCCCCGCACAGCCGGAACAGCATCTGCGCCCCAGCCGCATCGTGGCCCAAGGCCTGCTCAACCCTCGTGGCGCCTGCCTGCAGAAAGATGGCAGCCTGCTGCTGGCCGAAGCCGGCTCGGGGTTGCCCGAGCAGCCCTTCAGCGGTCGAATCAGCTGTCTGCGCCCGAACCCGCAAGCTCCCGGCGAATACTTGCCACCCGAGGTCCTGGCCCAGGGCTTTCGCTCGATGAACATGCAATCGCGCATGTTGCGCGATGAAATCATGGGCCTGTCGGACATCGCCCTCGGAGCCGGTCGCTGCCTGGCCAGCCAGACCGACTACGTCGCCGGCTCGAAGCTCATCGACCTGCAATACAGTCCGCCCGAGCCACTGTTCCACAGTCGCGGCAACCTCAACTCGCTGTGTTATCACCCCGGCCGCCAGAGCTGGCTGTCGGTCAAGCCCGATACCAATCAACTGGTGGAGTTCGCCGGTGATGGCGAACAGGTACTGGCCCAATTGCCCGACCTGGACCAGGGCCAGGAAGCGGTGCCTGTGACCCTGGTGTACGAACCACAGACCGGGGCGGTGCTGATCAGCCTGTTTTCCGGTGAACTGCGCCGCGATCCGGCACGCCAGGGGATCGAGTTCGCCGACAAGGCCGGCCAGGTGATCCGGGTATGGCCTGAAAACGGGCGGATCGAGGTGCTGGTACGCGGGCTGCAACTGCCCACCGGCCTGGCCCTGGACCCACAGGGACGGGTCCTGGTACTGGAGTTGTGCGACCGGTTGTTGCAGCCGTTGCAGCCCGACTGGGCAGGCGAGGCCTTGCATGGCGGGTTCGCCCGTTTCAGCGGGCGCCTGCTGCGCTGCGACCTGCGACAGCGCAGCGTGCAGGTACTGGCCAGCGGCCTGGATACACCCTCCAACCTGTGTTGTGTCGAGGGCGCGGTGCTGGTCAGCGAAGGCATGGGACTGAGTGGGCGGGCGATTCCCACGCCGGACCAGCGGGTGGTCGCACTGGATGGGCGCCTGCGGCGGGTGGCGTTATAGGGGCCCGGTCGGTCGGGCACCCGGGCTGGCCAAAGCCGTAAGCTGGCTGTGCGCTACGGTCGTCTTCAGGGGACCGTAGCGCACAACGCATCAACGAAATCGAGCGGCGATGGTCAAGGGATACAGCGCAAAGTTGACGATGAACGCCAGCAGGCTCAGGTGCCATTCGGGCTTGATCCGGTACAGCGCGGTGAAACCCGCTCGGGTGCGCCAGTACCAGGTGGCGAGGTCGCAAGGTCGCGGTCCATCCGCATTACGCGGCGAAACCGGGCTGCGCACCAGCGCGGTCAGGATCAAGGCCAGGATCACGGCGACGGCATTGAGCCAGAGCGTGCCCAGTACACCGAGCGGCCCCAACAGGATGCCGGCGGCCAGCGGTCCGATCAGTGCCGAGGAGGAGCCGACGAGGCTTCTCAGGCGCACGGCATCCGTGATTCGTTCAGCGGCGACCAGGCCGGGGGTCAGGCTCATCTGGACCGGCTCGCGAATACCGATGCTGATACCGGAAATCGCCAGGCAGATACCGATCGCCAAGGGCTGGTAGAGATCCAGCGTCCCCAGGCCTGCCAGCACCAGCGTCACGGCCGTGCTGACGGTGTAACAGCCAACCAGCAGGCGCTGGCGGTCATACTCATCGCCCAGCCAGCCGCACAAGGCCCGGGACAACACATCGGCGAAGGTGGCAATGGCAACGAAGACAGAAAACAACAGCGGATCGCCCGTCTTGTCCAGGACCCACCAGGCAATCGCCAACGGGCCGCAACGGGCCCCCACGGCATTCAGCAAGGCCGCGAGCTGGAGCAAATAGAAGCTGCGCCCCAGGCCACTGAACGACGATGCGGTCATCGCGCCTGGCGTCCGAGGGCGATACCGGTGTCCAGGCCAATCGCCAGATGGTGGCCTGGCGGCCCACCCACGATGCCCCCAGGCAGCCGCTTGCAGCGCCTCATGTAAGACCTCCATCCATAGTGTCTTGCTCAAGCCCCCGGAACACCTTGCCAGGTACCGCAGGTTGTATATCGGGCAAAAATGAAAACCCCCGCGAGGCGGGGGTTTCGTAGGAGACTTCAGTGAGAAGTTCCGGGGAGCGGCTTAGAACGGAATATCGTCATCGAAGCTGTCGAAGTCCGGTGCCGGCTGCGGCGCAGGCTGTTGTGGCGCTGGACGCTGTGGAGCCTGTTGCGGGCGTGGCGCCTGCTGGCGAGGTGCGGACTGCTGGTAGTTGTTGCCGCCGCCCTGTTGGTCGCCCTGTTGGGGACGGCCACCCAGCAGCTGCATGGTGCCCTGCATGTCGACGATGATTTCAGTGGTGTAGCGCTTGATGCCGTCTTTTTCCCACTCGCGGGTCTGCAGCTTGCCTTCGATGTAGACCTGGGACCCCTTGCGCAGGTACTCGCCGGCGATCTCCGCGACCTTGCCGAACATCGAAACGCGGTGCCATTCGGTGCGCTCGACCTTCTGGCCGGTTTGCTTGTCGGTCCACTGCTCGCTGGTGGCCAGGCTCAGGTTGGTCACCGCGTTACCGTTAGGCAGGTAGCGAACTTCGGGATCCTGGCCGCAAGTGCCGACCAATATGACTTTGTTAACCCCACGGGCCATAACGTTCTCCTAGGCTTCGCGCGGCGACGGAGCTGAATTGACCAGCTGCTCGAGGGTCGCGCGATCCAATAATTCGGTATCCAATTTGATGTAAATGGCAGCCTCCTCGGCCACCACCACGGCATCTGTTACTCCAACGACGGCCTTCAGGCGCTCGACCAGGCCGGCTTCGCGGATCGCTTCGGGCGATAACGGCAAGCGCAGGCTCGTCACATACGGAGGCTCGCGCATGGTAACAGCAAAGGTTAGCCAGAGTGCAGCCAGAGCTGCGCATCCGAGGAACACAACCGACAAACCGCCATGCTGGAACAACCAACCGCCGAGGATGCCGCCCAGTGCGGAACCCAGGAACTGGCTGGTGGAATACACCCCCATCGCCGTGCCCTTGCCGCCTGCCGGCGAAACCTTGCTGATCAGCGACGGCAGGGAGGCCTCCAACAGGTTGAAGGCGGTGAAGAACACCACCGTGCCGATCACCAGCGCCTGCAAGCTGTTGCCGAACTCCCAGAAGAATAGCTCGGTGAGCAGCAGCGTACCGACCGCGCCCAGCAGAACTCGTTTCATTTTGCGTTTCTTCTCGCCATAGATGATGAACGGGATCATGGCGAAGAAGGAAATCAGCAGCGCGGTCAGGTACACCCACCAGTGCTGGTCCTTGGGCAGGCCGGCTTTCTCCACCAGGGCCAGGGGCAAGGCGACGAAGCTCGACATCAGCATCGCGTGGAGCACGAAGATGCCCAGGTCCAGGCGCAGCAGGTCGGGGTGCTTGAGGGTAGGCAGCAAGGCCTGGCGGGCCACGCCGGACTCTCGATGCTGCAACGTACCGGTAGAGCGCGGAACCATGAAGGCGATGATCAGGATGCCCACCAGGGCCATGGCCCCCGTGGCCAGGAACAATCCAGAGAGACCGAAGCTACGGGTCAGCAGTGGACCGACCACCATCGCCACCGCGAAGGACAAGCCGATGGTCATGCCGATCATCGCCATGGCCTTGGTCCGGTGCTGCTCGCGCGTCAGGTCCGACAACAGCGCCATCACCGCCGCGGAAATGGCTCCTGCCCCCTGCAGGATACGTCCGGCAATCACGCCCCAGATCGAATCGGCGTTGGCCGCCAGCACGCTACCCAGGGCGAACACGATCAGCCCGAGGTAAATGACCGGGCGCCGACCGATGCGGTCGGAAATGATCCCGAAGGGAATCTGGAACAGCGCCTGGGTCAGGCCGTAGGCGCCAATCGCCAACCCGATCAGGGCCGGGGTCGCTCCTGCGAGATCCATTCCATAGGTTGCCAGGACCGGCAGGACCATAAACATGCCAAGCATACGGAAGGCGAACACCAGGGCCAGACCGCTTGCTGCGCGGGTCTCGCTACCGCTCATGCGTTCGCTGTGGGGATCGTGCATGGAAAAACCTCGTGTGAACCGGCGGCGATTCTACCAGTCCCATCGATAGAGGGGATATATGGCGACGCTTTGCCGCGCAGCCTCTTCCAGTGATCGAAAAAGCACCGCCAATAGTGTGCATCCATCCAGTGTTTAGTTTTATACTCCTGCCTTTACGCCCGCCGATCGAGGCCTCTTTTGGACAAGATTCTGATTCGTGGGGCCCGTACCCACAACCTGAAGAACATCGACCTGACCCTGCCCCGGGACAAGTTGATCGTCATCACCGGGCTGTCTGGGTCCGGCAAGTCGTCCCTGGCCTTCGACACGCTCTATGCCGAGGGCCAGCGCCGCTATGTCGAGTCGCTATCGGCCTATGCCCGACAGTTCCTGTCGATGATGGAAAAGCCCGATGTAGACACCATCGAAGGGCTCTCTCCGGCGATTTCCATCGAACAGAAATCCACCTCCCACAACCCTCGCTCCACTGTCGGCACCATCACCGAGATCTACGACTACCTGCGCCTGCTCTATGCCCGCGTCGGTACTCCACGTTGCCCGGACCACGACATCCCACTGGAGGCCCAGACCGTCAGCCAGATGGTCGATCTGGTATTGGCCCAGCCCGAGGGTAGCAAGCTGATGCTGCTGGCGCCGGTGATTCGCGAACGCAAGGGTGAGCATCTCTCGGTATTCGAAGAACTGCGCGCCCAAGGCTTCGTTCGTGCGCGGGTCGACGGCAAGTTGTTCGAGCTGGATGAAGTGCCGAAGCTGGATAAGCAGAAGAAGCACTCGATCGATGTCGTGGTCGATCGCTTCAAGGTCAGGGCCGACTTGCAGCAGCGCCTGGCCGAATCCTTCGAGACGGCGCTGGGCCTGGCCGACGGTATCGCCCTGGTGGCGCCGATGGATGATGAACCTGGGGAGGAGATGATCTTCTCTGCGCGCTTTGCCTGCCCGATCTGCGGTCACGCCATCAGCGAGCTGGAACCCAAGCTGTTCTCCTTCAACAACCCTGCCGGCGCCTGCCCGACCTGCGATGGCCTGGGGGTCAAGCAGTTCTTCGACGTCAAGCGCCTGGTCAATGGCGAGCTGACCCTGGCCGAAGGCGCGATCCGAGGCTGGGACAGGCGCAACGTCTATTACTTCCAGATGCTCGGGTCACTGGCCGCCCACTACGGCTTCAGCCTGGAAGTGCCGTTCAACCAGCTACCGGCCGACCAGCAGAAGGTCGTCCTCAACGGCAGCGGCACGCAGAATGTCGACTTCAAGTACCTGAACGACCGGGGCGATATCGTCAAGCGCTCCCATCCGTTCGAAGGCATAGTGCCGAACCTGGAGCGCCGCTATCGGGAAACCGAGTCGGCTACCGTGCGCGAGGAGTTGGCCAAGTTCCTCAGCACCCAACCTTGCCCGGATTGCCGCGGGACTCGCCTGCGGCGTGAGTCGCGACATGTCTGGGTCGGGGAGAAAACCCTGCCGGCGGTCACCAGCCTGCCCATCGGCGACGCCACCGATTACTTCGCCACCCTCAAGCTCACCGGGCGCCGTGGCGAGATCGCCGACAAGATCCTCAAGGAAATTAGCGAGCGCCTGCAGTTCCTGGTCAATGTCGGGCTCGACTACCTGACCCTGGACCGCAGTGCCGACACCCTCTCCGGCGGCGAGGCCCAGCGGATTCGCCTGGCCAGCCAGATCGGTGCCGGCCTGGTAGGGGTGATGTACATCCTCGACGAGCCTTCCATCGGCCTGCACCAGCGAGACAACGATCGCCTGCTCGGAACGCTCAAGCACCTGCGTGACATCGGCAACACCGTGATCGTGGTCGAGCACGACGAGGATGCCATCCGACTTGCCGACTACGTGGTGGATATCGGCCCGGGCGCCGGGGTGCATGGCGGCCAGATCGTCGCCGAAGGTACTGCCGCCGAAGTCATGGAGCACCCCGATTCCCTGACCGGCAAGTACCTGTCGGGCCGGGTGAAGATCGTGGTCCCGGCCAAGCGCACGCCACGCAACAAGAAGCTGTCCCTGACCCTCAAGGGTGCGCGCGGCAACAACCTGCGCAATGTCGACTTGGAGATTCCGATCGGCTTGCTGACCTGCGTCACCGGGGTCTCGGGCTCGGGTAAATCGACGTTGATCAACAACACCCTGTTCCCGTTGAGTGCCACTGCGCTGAACGGCGCCACCACCTTGGAGGCGGCTGCACACGACAGCATCAATGGGTTGCAGCACCTGGACAAGGTGGTGGACATCGACCAAAGCCCGATCGGTCGTACGCCTCGCTCCAACCCAGCCACCTATACCGGGCTCTTCACGCCTATTCGCGAGCTATTCGCCGGGGTACCGGAATCGCGCTCCCGTGGTTATGGCCCGGGGCGCTTCTCCTTCAACGTCAAGGGTGGCCGTTGCGAAGCTTGCCAGGGCGACGGCCTGATCAAGGTGGAGATGCACTTCCTGCCGGACATCTACGTGCCTTGCGACGTCTGCAAGAGCAAGCGCTACAACCGCGAGACCCTGGAGATCAAGTACAAGGGCAAGAGCATCCACGAGGTCCTGGAAATGACCATCGAGGAAGCGCGTGAGTTCTTCGATCCGGTACCGGCCCTGGCGCGTAAGCTGCAGACGCTGATGGATGTGGGCTTGTCCTACATCAAGCTCGGCCAATCGGCCACGACCTTGTCCGGCGGAGAGGCACAACGGGTCAAGCTGTCCCGCGAGCTGTCCAAGCGAGACACCGGCAAGACCCTGTATATCCTCGATGAGCCGACCACCGGCCTGCATTTTGCGGATATCCAGCAGTTGCTGGACGTCCTGCATCGCCTGCGCGACCACGGCAACACCGTGGTGGTGATCGAGCACAACCTGGATGTGATCAAGACCGCCGACTGGCTGGTGGACCTCGGCCCGGAAGGCGGCTCCAAAGGCGGCCAGATCATTGCGGTAGGGACACCGGAACAAGTGGCTGAGATGCCTCAGTCGCACACCGGGCATTATCTCAAGCCATTGCTGATCCGCGATCGGGCCTGACGGCCATGAAAAAGCCCCTGGTACCGTGTGGCACCAGGGGCTTTTTTTGTTTCTGGCATCCGCTGGGGATTCGCCAATGCGGCCTGCGATCAGAACTGCGATTGCAGGTAGTTCTCAAGGCCGATGGACTTGATCAGGCCCAGCTGCTTCTCCAGCCAGTACGTATGGTCTTCCTCGGTGTCCGCCAGCTGGACCCGCAGGATGTCACGGCTGATGTAGTCCTTGTGTAGCTCGCACAGCTCAATACCCTTGCACAGTGCGGCACGCACCTTGTATTCCAGGCGCAGGTCACTGGCCAACATGTCAGGCACCGTGGTGCCAGTATCCAGATCATCAGGGCGCATGCGCGGCGTACCTTCGAGCATCAGGATACGTCGAATCAAGGCGTCGGCGTGTTGCGCCTCTTCCTCCATCTCGTGGTTGATACGCTCATAGAGCTTGGTGAAGCCCCAATCTTCGTACATCCGCGAATGAATGAAATATTGGTCACGTGCTGCCAGTTCGCCCGTCAGCAACGTGTTGAGGTAATCGATTACGTCCGGGTGACCTTGCATCGCCCTACATCTCCCTGCTTGAAAGTGGATAGTTTGAACCAAGCTGACTCGCAGGTCACTTAAAAACAGCATGAAAAGTGAAGATTATCTGAGAAAAGCAGTACAAATAACGCAAAAACCGCCCAAATGAGGGCGGTTCTGCTTCTTATTTAGACTTAGTTGATCGATACACCCAAGGCCTTGGCGATACCTTCGCCATAAGCTGGGTCCGCCTTGACGAAGTGCTGCAACTGGCGCTGCACCACATCGGCGGTCACCCCGGCCATGGCGCCGGCGATATTGCTGATCAGCAGGGTCTTTTGTTCATCGTTCATCAGGCGAAACAGGGCTCCGGCATGGCTGTAGTAATCGCTGTCTTCACGATGGTCATAGCGATCGGCTGCGCCACTGAGGGCCAAGGCCGGCTCGGCGTAGCGTGGCGCCTGCTTTGGTGCATCGCTGTAGCTGTTGGGTTCATAGTTCGGAGCTGCACCACCATTGGCACCAAAGGCCATCGCACCGTCTCGCTGATAGCTGTTCACGGGGCTCAGCGGGGCGTTCACCGGCAATTGCTGGTGATTGGTACCAACGCGGTAGCGATGAGCATCGGCATAGGCAAATACCCGGCCCTGCAGCATACGGTCAGGCGACAGGCCAACGCCCGGAACCATATTGCTTGGACCAAATGCCGCCTGCTCGACCTCGGCGAAATAGTTCAGCGGGTTGCGGTTCAACTCCAGCTCACCAACCTCGATCAGTGGGAACTCTTTTTGCGACCAGGTCTTGGTCACATCGAAGGGGTTCTCGTAATGCGCTGCTGCCTGAGCCTCGGTCATGACCTGAATGCAAACGCTCCACTTGGGGAAGTCGCCACGCTCGATGGCACTGAACAGATCGCGCTGGGCATAGTCCGGATCGGTACCAGCCAGACGAGCAGCCTCTGCCGGAGCCAGGTTCTTGATCCCTTGCTTGGTCTTGTAGTGCCATTTGACCCAGTGCCGCTCGCCCTTGGCATTGATCAGGCTGTAGGTGTGGCTGCCGAAGCCGTGCATATGACGGTAGCCATCTGGAATACCCCGATCAGAGAAGAGGATGGTGACCTGGTGCAGGGCTTCTGGCGAATGCGACCAGAAGTCCCACATTGCCTGGGCGCTCTTCAGGTTGCTTTGAGGGAGACGCTTCTGGGTGTGGATAAAATCCGGAAACTTCAGCGGGTCGCGAATGAAGAACACCGGTGTGTTATTACCGACGATGTCCCAGTTGCCTTCCTCGGTATAGAACTTGAGAGCAAAGCCACGAGGATCGCGCTCGGTATCAGCCGAACCCCGTTCACCACCCACAGTAGAGAAGCGCAAGAAGGTAGGAGTCTTTTTACCTACTGACTCGAACAGCTTGGCACTGGTGTACTGCGTGATGTCTCGGGAAACCGTGAAGGTGCCATAGGCACCCGAGCCCTTGGCGTGCACACGGCGCTCAGGAATGTTTTCGCGGTTGAAATGGGCAAGCTTTTCGATCAGGTGGAAATCATCGAGAAGCAGCGGGCCACGTGGGCCGGCAGAGCGGGAATTCTGGTTGTCAGCGACAGGAGCGCCACTTGCGGTCGTAAGAATTTTGGTCTGGCTCATGCTCAATATTCCTCTGTCAGTCTGGGAACTGCCGGCTAATCGGCTGACAAAGAGTATTGACCATCAACATTACAACATCCAATGCATTACATTTCGAAACTCAATAGAAATTTGCAATGGATATAGAAACAAAAAACCGGGCACTAGGCCCGGTTCTTTGTTTCAGACTGACGTCTTACTCAGCGGATACAGCTTCGCCGCCGACAGCACGATCAACCAGTTCAACGTACGCCATAGGAGCGTTGTCACCAGCGCGGAAACCGCACTTGAGGATGCGCAGGTAGCCACCCTCACGGGTAGCGTAACGCTTGCCCAGGTCGTTGAAGAGCTTGCCAACGATAGCTTTCGAACGAGTACGGTCGAAAGCCAGACGACGGTTAGCAACGCTGTCTGTCTTGGCCAGAGTGATCAGCGGCTCGGCAACGCGGCGCAGTTCTTTGGCTTTTGGCAGAGTAGTTTTGATCAGCTCGTGCTCGAACAGCGACACCGCCATGTTCTGGAACATGGCCTTGCGGTGCGAGCTGGTGCGGCTCAGGTGACGCCCACTTTTACGATGACGCATGGTTCATTCCTTACCAAACACAACGTTCGGTGATTACGACGATCAGGCAGTCGCCTTGTCGTCCTTCTTAAGACTTGCAGGCGGCCAGTTATCGAGGCGCATGCCGAGGGACAGACCGCGGGAGGCCAGAACATCCTTGATTTCAGTCAGGGATTTCTTGCCCAGGTTCGGAGTCTTCAACAGTTCTACTTCGGTACGCTGAATCAGGTCGCCGATGTAGTAAATGTTTTCCGCCTTAAGGCAGTTAGCCGAACGTACAGTCAGTTCCAGATCGTCAACCGGGCGAAGAAGGATCGGATCGATCTCGTCTTCCTGCTCGACTACCACTGGCTCACTGTCACCTTTGAGGTCGACGAACGCAGCCAACTGCTGTTGCAGGATGGTTGCAGCACGACGGATAGCCTCTTCAGGATCCAGGGTACCGTTGGTTTCCAGATCAATAACCAGCTTGTCCAGGTTGGTACGCTGCTCGACACGGGCGTTTTCCACCACGTAGGCGATACGGCGAACCGGGCTGAACGAAGAGTCAAGCTGCAAGCGACCAATGCTGCGGCTTTCGTCTTCATCGCTTTGACGCGAGTCGGCCGGCTCATAACCACGACCACGAGCTACTACGAGCTTCATGTTCAGAGCGCCGTTAGACGCCAGGTTAGCGATTACGTGATCGGGGTTAACGATCTCGACATCATGATCCAGCTGAATATCGGCAGCGGTAACCACCCCCGAACCCTTCTTCGACAAGGTCAGCGTAACTTCGTCACGGCCGTGCAGCTTGATAGCCAGACCTTTAAGGTTCAACAGGATTTCAATTACGTCTTCCTGTACACCTTCGATGGCGCTGTACTCGTGGAGCACACCGTCAATCTCGGCCTCGACTACTGCACAGCCGGGCATTGAGGACAACAGGATGCGGCGCAGCGCGTTGCCCAGGGTGTGGCCAAAACCACGCTCGAGAGGCTCGAGGGTGATCTTGGCGCGGGTTGGACTGACAACCTGCACATCAATATGGCGGGGTGTCAGGAACTCATTTACCGAAATCTGCATGGATGCACCTATTTTCTAGCCCTTACTTGGAGTAGAGCTCGACAATCAGGCTTTCGTTGATGTCGGCGGACAGATCACTGCGAGCTGGAACGTTCTTGAAAACGCCCGACTTCTTCTCAGTGTCTACTTCTACCCATTCTACGCGGCCACGTTGGGCACACAGATCGAGAGCTTGGACAATGCGAAGTTGGTTTTTTGCTTTCTCGCGAACAGCAACCACGTCACCAGCACGAACCTGGTAGGACGGAACGTTAACGGTCTGACCGTTTACGCTGATCGACTTGTGCGATACCAGCTGACGGGATTCGGCACGAGTAGAACCGAAGCCCATGCGGTACACAACGTTGTCCAGACGGCATTCAAGCAGTTGCAACAGGTTTTCGCCGGTTGCGCCTTTCTTGCCAGCTGCTTGCTTGTAGTAGCCGCTGAATTGACGCTCCAGAACGCCGTAGATACGACGAACTTTTTGCTTTTCACGCAGCTGGGTACCGTAGTCGGATTGACGACCACGACGCTGGCCGTGGATGCCAGGAGCTGCTTCGATGTTGCACTTGGATTCGATAGCGCGCACGCCGCTCTTCAGGAAGAGATCGGTGCCTTCGCGACGAGCCAGTTTGCATTTTGGACCAATGTAACGAGCCATTCTTTACAATCTCCTGGATTACACGCGGCGCTTCTTCGGCGGACGGCACCCGTTGTGCGGGATTGGCGTCACGTCGGTGATGCTGGCGATCTTGTAGCCACAGCCGTTCAAAGCGCGGACTGCGGATTCACGACCTGGACCTGGACCCTTGACGTTAACGTCGAGGTTCTTCAGGCCATATTCCAGCGCAGCTTGGCCAGCACGCTCAGCAGCTACTTGAGCAGCAAACGGGGTGGACTTACGAGAACCGCGGAAACCCGAACCACCGGAGGTTGCCCAGGAAAGAGCGTTACCTTGACGGTCGGTGATGGTCACGATGGTGTTGTTGAAAGACGCGTGGATATGGGCGATGCCATCAACCACTGTCTTTTTGATTTTCTTACGAGGACGAGCAGCAGGTTTTGCCATGACTAAATTCCTGTCGATTCGCTGGTGCGATTACTTGCGGATCGGCTTACGCGGACCTTTGCGAGTACGCGCGTTGGTCTTGGTACGCTGACCGCGTACTGGCAGACCACGACGATGGCGCAGACCGCGGTAGCAGCCCAGATCCATCAAGCGCTTGATTTTCATGTTGTTTTCGCGACGCAGATCACCTTCAGTGGTGAACTTCGCCACTTCGCCACGCAGCTGTTCAATTTGCTCGTCGCTCAGATCCTTGATCTTCGCAGCTGGGTTTACCCCAGTCACTGCACAGATTTTGTGTGCAGTAGTGCGACCAACACCATAGATGTAGGTCAGCGAGATAACAGTATGCTTGTTATCTGGAATGTTAACGCCTGCAATACGGGCCATTCAGTGGGACTCCAATTGACAGCTACCTACGCCCCGGAAGCCAAGAAATAGGGCGCGAGATAATATCGCTGTAATAACAAATAATCAACCCGGCAGCGCACTAGCTGCCGGGCTTGAAGCACAATCACACTCAGCCTTGGCGCTGCTTGTGACGTGGTTCCGCGCTGCAAATTACTCGAACAACACCTTCGCGGCGAATAATCTTGCAGTTACGGCACAGCTTTTTCACCGATGCACGAACTTTCATCACCAACTCCTCGAACCTTATGGATTAACGCAGCATGCCGCTGCCGTAACCCTTCAGGTTGGCTTTCTTCATCAGGGATTCGTACTGGTGGGAAACGAGGTGCGATTGTACTTGCGACATGAAGTCCATAACAACCACGACCACGATCAGCAACGAGGTCCCGCCAAGGTAGAACGGAACGTTTGCAGCAACCACCAGGAACTGTGGCAACAGGCAGACGGCCGTCATATATAGAGCACCGAACATGGTCAAGCGGGTCAGAACGCCATCAATGTAGCGCGCCGACTGCTCACCTGGACGGATACCCGGAATAAAGGCACCGGACTTCTTCAGGTTTTCCGCTACGTCTTTCGGATTGAACATCAACGCCGTATAGAAGAAGCAGAAGAAAATAATCCCTGCACTAAACAGCAGAATATTCAACGGCTGACCAGGAGCGATCGACTGCGAGATGTCCTGCAACCAGCCCATACCTTCAGACTGACCGAACCAGGCACCCAACGAAGCCGGAAACAGCAAAATGCTGCTCGCGAAAATAGCAGGAATAACACCGGCCATATTCACTTTCAGCGGCAAGTGGCTGGTCTGCGCAGCAAACACCTTACGGCCCTGCTGACGCTTGGCGTAGTGAACAGCAATACGACGCTGGCCACGCTCAATGAACACCACAAAACCGATAATCGCTACTGCCAGCAAACCGATCGCAACCAGGGCAAAGATATTGATATCACCCTGACGTGCAGACTCGAAAGACTGCCCGATCGCTCTCGGAAGACCGGCGACGATACCTGCGAAAATCAACATCGAGATACCGTTGCCAACACCACGCTCAGTAATCTGCTCACCCAGCCACATCATGAACATCGCACCAGCCACAAAAGTGGATACCGCGACGAAATGGAAGCCAAAGTCACCAGTGAACGCAACGCCCTGCCCTGCCAGACCAACGGACATGCCGATGGCCTGAACCAAAGCTAGGACGACAGTGCCGTAGCGGGTGTACTGGCTAATCTTACGACGGCCAGATTCACCTTCCTTCTTCAACTGCTCCAGCTGTGGGCTGACAGCGGTCATGAGCTGCATGATGATCGATGCCGAAATGTACGGCATGATCCCCAATGCAAAAATACTCATGCGCTCCAGCGCACCGCCGGAAAACATGTTGAACAAGCTAAGAATGGTCCCCTCACTCTGTCGAAACAGGTCTGCGAGTCGATCAGGGTTGATACCTGGAACCGGGATGTGTGCGCCAATCCGATAGACGATAATCGCCATGAACAGAAAACGCAGACGAGCCCAGAGTTCAGACATACCGCCTTTGCCGAGCGCAGAGAGAGCACCTTGCTTAGCCATTTATTCCTCGAACTTGCCGCCAGCTGCTTCGATAGCCGCACGCGCACCTTTGGTGGCTGCGATACCCTTGATGGTCACAGCGCGAGTAACTTCGCCGGACAGCATGATTTTCACACGCTGAACGTTCTGGTTAATCACGTTGGCATCTTTCAGGGACTGCACGGTAACGATGTCGCCTTCCACTTTAGCCAGCTCGGACAGACGCACTTCTGCGCGATCCATGGCTTTCAGGGAAACGAAACCGAACTTCGGCAGGCGACGATGCAGCGGCTGTTGACCGCCTTCAAAGCCTGGAGCAATGGTGCCACCGGAGCGGGAAGTTTGACCTTTGTGACCACGGCCACCAGTCTTACCCAAACCACTACCGATACCACGGCCCGGACGATGCTTTTCGCGACGGGAACCCGGCGCTGGACTCAGATCATTGAGTTTCATCGATTAACCCTCGACACGCAGCATGTAGTAAGCCTTGTTGATCATCCCGCGGTTCTCGGGAGTATCCTGGACTTCTACAGTGTGACCGATGCGACGCAGGCCCAGACCCTTAACGCACAGCTTGTGGTTAGGGATACGGCCGGTCATGCTTTTGATCAGCGTTACTTTAACGGTAGCCATGATCAGATGATCTCCTGGACGCTTTTGCCACGCTTGGCGGCAATGGATTCAGGGGACTGCATTGCTTTCAAACCCTTGAAAGTGGCGTGAACCACGTTTACTGGGTTAGTCGAGCCGTAGCACTTGGCCAGAACGTTCTGAACGCCAGCAACTTCGAGAACAGCACGCATAGCGCCGCCAGCGATGATACCGGTACCTTCAGAAGCAGGCTGCATGTACACCTTCGAAGCGCCATGGGCGGACTTCATTGCGTACTGCAGAGTAGTGCCATCCAGATCAACCTGGATCATGTTGCGACGAGCAGCTTCCATTGCCTTCTGGATCGCAGCAGGCACTTCACGCGACTTGCCACGGCCGAAGCCAACACGGCCCTTACCATCACCAACCACGGTCAACGCGGTGAAAGTGAAGATACGGCCGCCTTTAACGGTTTTGGCTACGCGGTTAACTTGAACCAGCTTCTCGATGTAGCCTTCGTCGCGCTTTTGGTCGTTATTGGACATAACTTAGAACTCCAGCCCAGCTTCACGAGCAGCCTCAGCCAGCGCCTTGACGCGGCCGTGGTACTTGAAGCCAGAGCGGTCGAAAGCCACCTGCGAGACGCCAGCGGCTTTTGCACGCGTAGCGACCAGCTGGCCAACCTTAGTGGCCGCGTCGATGTTGCCGGTGGCACCATCACGCAGTTCTTTATCCAAAGTCGAGGCACTTGCCAGGACTTTGTTGCCGTCGGCCGAAATGACCTGGGCGTAGATGTGCTGCGAAGAGCGGAACACGCAGAGACGCACGACTTCGAGTTCGTGCATTTTCAGGCGTGCTTTGCGAGCGCGACGCAGTCGAGTAACTTTTTTGTCGGTCATTTGCTATGCCCTACTTCTTCTTGGCTTCTTTACGACGGACGACTTCGTCCGCGTAGCGCACACCTTTACCTTTGTAAGGCTCTGGTGGACGGAAGTCGCGGATCTCAGCGGCCACTTGACCTACCAGCTGCTTATCGATGCCCTTGATCAGGATATCGGTCTGGCTAGGAGTCTCAGCGGTAATGCCTGCCGGCAGTTCGTAATCCACTGGATGCGAGAAGCCGAGGGCCAGGTTCAGCACTGTGCCTTTTGCTTGTGCCTTGTAACCAACACCGACCAGCTGGAGCTTACGCTCGAAGCCTTGGCTTACGCCTTGGACCATGTTGTTTACCAGTGCACGGGTAGTACCGGCCATTGCGCGAGTTTGTTGGTCGCCGTTGCGAGCAGCGAAACGCAGCTCACCAGCTTCCTGAACAATTTCAACGGAGGCGTGTACGTTCAGTTCGAGAGTACCCTTGGCACCCTTCACCGAAAGCTGTTGGCCGGCGAATTTTACTTCGACGCCAGCTGGCAGCTTAACGGGGTTCTTAGCGACGCGAGACATGCTTATCCCCCCTTAGAACACAGTGCAAAGAACTTCGCCGCCGACACCGGCAGCGCGCGCAGCACGATCAGTCATCACACCTTTGTTGGTGGAGACGATAGACACGCCAAGGCCGCCACGTACTTTCGGCAGCTCTTCAACGGACTTGTACTGACGCAGGCCTGGACGGCTAACGCGCTTCACTTCCTCGATGACCGGACGGCCTTCGAAGTACTTCAGCTCGATGGACAGCAGAGGTTTGATTTCGCTGCTGATCTGATAACCCGCGATGTAACCTTCGTCCTTCAGGACTTTTGCTACAGCCACCTTCAGCGTGGAAGACGGCATGCTTACGACGGACTTTTCAGCCATCTGGGCATTACGGATTCGAGTTAGCATGTCCGCTAACGGGTCCTGCATACTCATGGGCTAGATGCTCCTGATACAAAAAGAATTAGCCTTGCGGCTACAACTATCGCCGAGAAATCCCGGGCAAAAAAACACGGGCTCAGGCGAGCCGGTCATTCTAGACACACCCCAGAAATGAATCAAGCCCCATAAGGGGCTTGATTCACACTCAAGACCACCGGCGATCGGGTTCTCTCGACCCCGACCACGGCAGCTTTGATGTCATTACCAGCTGGCTTTGACCAGACCTGGTACGTCACCACGCATGGCAGCTTCACGCAGCTTGTTACGGCCCAGGCCGAACTTGCGGTAAACGCCGTGCGGACGACCGGTCAGGCGGCAGCGGTTACGCATGCGCGATGCGCTAGCGTCACGTGGCTGCTTCTGCAGAGCGACAGTAGCTTCCCAACGGGCTTCTGGACTTGCGTTCAGATCCACGATGATAGCTTTCAGCGCTGCACGCTTGGCGGCGTACTTGGCAACGGTGAGCTGACGCTTCAGCTCACGGTTCTTCATGCTCTTCTTGGCCATTTTCCTACTCCAATCAGTTGCGGAACGGGAATTTGAAAGCACGCAGCAGAGCGCGGCCTTCGTCATCGTTCTTGGCAGTGGTGGTCAGGGTAATGTCCAGACCGCGGAGAGCATCGATCTTGTCGTAATCGATTTCCGGGAAAATGATCTGCTCTTTCACGCCCATGCTGTAGTTGCCACGACCGTCGAAGGACTTGGCATTCAGGCCGCGGAAGTCGCGAACCCGAGGCAGGGAGATCGACAGCAGACGATCCAGGAACTCGTACATACGCTCACGACGCAGGGTCACTTTGACACCGATCGGCCAGCCTTCGCGGACTTTAAAGCCAGCGATGGATTTACGAGCGTGAGTCACAACGACTTTCTGGCCGGTGATCTTTTCCAGGTCAGCAACAGCGTGTTCGATGACTTTTTTGTCGCCGATCGCTTCGCCCAGACCCATGTTCAAGGTGATCTTGGTAACGCGCGGAACTTCCATCACGTTCGAAAGCTTAAGTTCTTCCTTAAGTTTCGGAGCGATTTCCTTCCGGTAAATCTCTTGTAGTCGTGCCATGGTCTTCTACCTAGCAGTGTTCAAGCATCAACCGCTTTTTGGGTCGACTTGAAGACACGAATTTTTTTGCCATCTTCTACTTTGAAACCAACGCGGTCAGCCTTGTTGGTTTCGCTGTTGAAAATAGCGACGTTGGAAGCGTGCAGTGGCGCTTCTTTCTCGACGATACCGCCCTGTACGCCCGACATCGGGTTAGGCTTGGTATGGCGCTTGACCAGGTTCAGGCCACCAACGACCAGACGGTCGTCAGCCAGAACCTTAAGCACTTTACCGCGCTTACCTTTGTCTTTGCCGGCGATCACGATGATCTCGTCGTCACGACGAATCTTTTGCATGTCGGATCTCCTTACAGCACTTCTGGGGCGAGCGAGACGATCTTCATGAACTTCTCAGTACGAAGTTCACGGGTCACTGGCCCAAAGATACGGGTGCCGATCGGTTCTTGCTTGTTGTTCAGCAGAACAGCAGCGTTGCCATCAAAGCGGATGATCGAGCCATCTGCACGGCGAACGCCGTGACGAGTGCGGACTACGACAGCAGTCATCACTTGGCCTTTTTTCACCTTACCGCGAGGAATTGCTTCCTTGACGGTAACCTTGATGATGTCACCGATACCAGCGTAACGACGATGGGAGCCACCCAGCACCTTGATGCACATAACGCGGCGAGCGCCGCTGTTATCGGCCACATCGAGCATGGATTGAGTCTGAATCATATAATTTCTCCGACCCCTAGCCCTTAGACTTCCACAGCGCGTTCGAGAACATCAACCAGGGCCCAGGACTTGGTCTTGGCCATCGGACGAGTTTCACGAATAGTGACCTTGTCGCCGATGTGGCACTGGTTGGTTTCGTCGTGCGCGTGCAGCTTAGTCGAACGCTTAACGTATTTACCGTAGATAGGGTGCTTAACGCGACGCTCGATCAGAACGGTGATGGTCTTGTCCATCTTGTCGCTGACAACACGGCCAGTCAGCGTACGGACAGTTTTTTCGGCTTCAGCCATGATTACTTACCTGCCTGCTGGTTGAGCACAGTCTTCACGCGAGCGATGTCACGCTTAACTTGCGAGAGCAGATGAGACTGCCCCAACTGGCCAGTTGCTTTCTGCATACGCAGATTGAACTGGTCGCGCAGCAGGCCGAGCAGTTGCTCGTTCAGCTGCTGTGCGGATTTTTCACGAAGTTCATTCGCTTTCATCACATCACCGTCCGCTTAACAAAGGAGGTGGCGAGCGGCAGCTTTGCAGCAGCCAGGGCGAAAGCCTCACGCGCCAGCTCTTCAGAAACACCCTCGATTTCATACAGGACTTTGCCTGGCTGAATCTGGGCAACCCAGTATTCGACGTTACCCTTACCTTTACCCATCCGAACTTCGAGTGGCTTCTTGGAAATAGGCTTGTCCGGGAATACACGGATCCAGATCTTACCGCCACGCTTTACGTGACGGGTCAGGGCACGACGTGCCGACTCGATCTGACGAGCGGTGAGACGACCACGAGCAACAGACTTCAGCGCGAACTCGCCGAAGCTGACTTTGCTACCGCGCAGCGCCAGACCACGGTTGTGGCCGGTCATTTGCTTGCGGAACTTCGTACGCTTTGGTTGCAACATTTGGCGTACCCCTTACTTAGCAGCTTTTTTACGAGGCGCTGGTGCTTGTGGCTTCAGCTCTTCTTGGCGACCACCAATTACTTCGCCTTTGAAGATCCAAACCTTCACACCGATCACACCGTAGGTGGTGTGAGCTTCGTAGGTGGCATAGTCGATATCGGCACGCAGGGTGTGCAGTGGCACACGACCTTCGCGATACCATTCAGTACGTGCGATTTCAGCACCGCCGAGACGACCGCTCACTTGGATTTTGATGCCTTTGGCACCAATGCGCATGGCGTTCTGTACGGCGCGCTTCATAGCGCGACGGAACATTACACGACGCTCCAGCTGCTGAGCTACGCTCTGGGCAACCAGCATACCGTCGAGCTCCGGCTTGCGGATCTCTTCGATATTGATGTGCACAGGCACACCCATTTGCTTGGTCAGGTCCTGACGCAGTTTTTCAACATCTTCACCTTTCTTGCCGATCACGATGCCGGGACGAGCGGTGTGGATGGTGATGCGTGCAGTTTGAGCCGGACGATGAATATCGATACGGCTTACGGACGCGCTTTTTAGTTTGTCTTGGAGATACTCACGCACATTCAGATCTGCGAGCAAATAGTCCGCATAAGTCCGACCGTCTGCGTACCAGACGGAGGTGTGCTCCTTGACGATTCCCAGGCGAATGCCAATGGGATGTACTTTCTGACCCATCTCTTCGACTCCGTTACTTGTCAGCAACCTTGACAGTGATATGGCAAGACCGCTTGACGATGCGATCAGCACGGCCTTTGGCACGTGGCATGATGCGCTTCAGCGAACGCCCTTCGTTGACGAAAACGGTGGAGACCTTCAGGTCATCAACGTCTGCGCCTTCGTTATGCTCGGCGTTGGCTACGGCCGACTCCAGCACTTTCTTCATGATCTCGGCGGCTTTCTTACTGCTGAAAGCCAGCAGGTTGAGCGCATCGCCCACCTTCTTCCCGCGGATCTGGTCGGCGACCAAGCGGGCTTTCTGGGCGGAGATTCGAGCGCCCGACAACTTAGCGGCTACTTCCATCGTTCCTTACCCCTTAACGCTTGGCTTTCTTGTCAGCCACGTGCCCGCGATATGTACGGGTACCGGCGAACTCGCCCAGTTTGTGGCCGACCATGTCTTCGTTCACGAGAACTGGAACATGCTGACGACCGTTATGCACAGCAATGGTCAGACCGACCATTTGTGGCAGGATCATGGAACGGCGCGACCAGGTCTTAACTGGTTTGCGATCGTTCTTTTCCGCCGCCACTTCGATCTTCTTCAGTAGGTGAAGATCAATAAAAGGACCTTTTTTCAGAGAACGTGGCACTGTCGTATCCCTCTATTTACTTGCGACGACGGACGATCATTTTGTCGGTACGCTTATTACCACGAGTCTTCGCGCCCTTAGTCGGGAAGCCCCATGGCGATACCGGATGACGACCACCGGAGGTACGACCTTCACCACCACCATGTGGGTGGTCAACCGGGTTCATGGCAACACCACGAACGGTTGGGCGAACGCCACGCCAGCGTTTGGCACCAGCTTTACCCAGCGAACGCAGGCTGTGCTCGGAGTTCGAGACTTCGCCCAGGGTCGCGCGGCACTCAGCCAGCACTTTACGCATTTCACCAGAGCGCAGACGCAGGGTCACATAGACACCCTCGCGAGCGACCAGCTGAGCCGAAGCACCAGCGGAACGAGCGATTTGCGCGCCTTTACCCGGCTTCAGCTCGATGCCGTGTACGGTGCTACCAACTGGAATGTTACGCAGCTGCAGAGCGTTGCCCGGCTTGATCGGTGCCAGAGCACCTGCGATCAGCTGGTCGCCAGCGCTCACGCCTTTAGGGGCGATGATGTAGCGACGCTCGCCATCTGCATAGCACAGCAGGGCGATGTGAGCAGTACGGTTTGGATCGTATTCGATACGCTCGACGGTGGCAGCGATGCCATCCTTATCGTTGCGACGGAAGTCGACCAGACGGTAATGCTGCTTATGACCACCACCAACGTGACGAGTAGTGATACGGCCATTGTTGTTACGACCACCAGACTTCGATTTTTTCTCGATCAGCGGTGCGTGAGGAGCGCCTTTATGCAGCTCCTGGTTGACCACCTTGACCACAAAACGGCGGCCAGGGGAAGTCGGTTTGCATTTAACGATTGCCATGATGCGCCCCTTCCTTACTCAGCACTGCTGCTGAAATCGAGATCTTGGCCTGGCTGAAGGGAGATAACTGCCTTCTTCCAGTCATTACGCTTGCCCAGACCGCGAGCGGTACGCTTGCTCTTACCCAGAACATTCAGGGTAGTAACGCGTTCCACTTTCACGCTGAACAGGCTTTCGACGGCCTTCTTGATTTCCAGCTTGGTTGCATCGGTAGCAACCTTGAAAACGAACTGGCCTTTCTTGTCTGCCAGAACCGTAGCCTTCTCGGAAACGTGCGGGCCAAGCAGAACTTTAAATACGCGTTCCTGGTTCATCCCAGCAGCTCCTCGAATTTCTTCACGGCCGACACAGTGATCAACACTTTGTCGTATGCGATCAGACTAACTGGATCGGAACCTTGCACATCACGAACATCAACGTGCGGCAGGTTGCGAGCAGCCAGGTACAGGTTCTGATCAACAGCGTCAGACACGATCAGAACGTCGGTCAGACTCATGCCGTTCAGTTTGCCCAGCAGATCTTTGGTTTTTGGAGTTTCAACAGCGAAATCCTGAACCACGACCAGACGATCAGTACGCACCAGCTCAGCAAGGATGGAACGCATTGCTGCGCGATACATCTTCTTGTTCAGCTTCTGGGAGTGATCCTGTGGACGAGCTGCGAAAGTGGTACCGCCGCCACGCCAGATTGGGCTACGGATAGTACCGGCACGAGCACGGCCAGTACCTTTCTGACGCCATGGGCGCTTGCCGCCACCGGAAACGTCGGAACGGGTCTTTTGCTGCTTGCTACCCTGACGGCCGCCGGCCATGTAGGCCACGACTGCTTGGTGAACCAGCGTCTCGTTGAATTCGCCGCCAAATGTCAGTTCGGAAACTTCGATCGCTTGAGCGTCATTTACATTTAATTGCATGTCAGCTTCCCCTTAACCGCGAGCCTTGGCAGCCGGACGCACAACCAGATTGCCGCCAGTAGCGCCAGGAACGGCACCCTTGACCAACAACAGATTGCGTTCAGCGTCGACGCGCACTACTTCCAGGGACTGTACGGTCACGCGCTCAGCGCCCATATGACCGGACATTTTCTTGCCCTTGAATACACGACCAGGAGTCTGGCACTGGCCAATAGAACCCGGGACGCGGTGGGAAACGGAGTTACCGTGGGTGTTATCTTGACCGCGGAAATTCCAACGCTTGATGGTACCGGCGAAGCCTTTACCCTTCGACTGACCGGTAACATCTACCAGTTGGCCAGCAGCGAAGATTTCTGCATTGATCAGATCGCCAGCTTGGTACTCGCCTTCTTCAAGACGGAATTCCCAAACGCCACGACCGGCAGCAACGTTCGCTTTAGCGAAGTGACCTGCTTGAGCAGCAGTCACGCGCGAAGCACGACGCTCACCTACAGTGACTTGCACTGCACGATAGCCATCGGTTTCTTCAGTTTTGAACTGGGTGACGCGATTCGGCTCGATCTCAATGACCGTGACCGGAATGGAGACACCTTCTTCGGTGAAAATACGGGTCATACCGCATTTACGACCGACTACACCAATAGTCATGTTGTAAACCTCATGAGTGTACGGGGCTTTCACCCGCTATGGCCGCCCATTTCAGAGCGTTACACGACTAAGACCGAGTCTTAGCCGAGGCTGATCTGCACTTCCACACCTGCCGCAAGATCAAGCTTCATAAGAGCATCAACGGTTTTATCCGTTGGCTGGACGATGTCCAGTACACGCTTATGAGTACGGATCTCGTACTGGTCGCGCGCGTCTTTGTTGACGTGCGGAGAAACCAGAACGGTGAACCGCTCTTTACGAGTAGGCAGTGGAATTGGACCACGCACTTGAGCACCAGTACGTTTCGCGGTTTCCACGATTTCCTGGGTGGATTGGTCGATCAGGCGATGGTCAAAAGCCTTCAACCTGATACGGATTTGCTGATTTTGCATTGGATTTCAGACTCCAGGCTGCTATTCCCACCGGGCGCAATACGCCCGTTAAAAGGAGGCGCAATTCTATAGACGGCCCCACAGAGTGTCAACCCAATAAAAAAGCCCCCGCAAGCGGGGGCTTCTTTATGAGTCGTCGATTACTCGATGACTTTGGCTACGACGCCAGCGCCGACGGTACGACCGCCTTCACGGATAGCGAAACGCAGACCATCTTCCATCGCGATGGTTTTGATCAGAGTGACAGTCATCTGGATGTTGTCACCTGGCATTACCATTTCAACGCCTTCTGGCAGTTCGCAGTTACCGGTCACGTCAGTAGTACGGAAGTAGAACTGTGGACGGTAGCCTTTGAAGAACGGAGTATGACGGCCGCCTTCTTCTTTGCTCAGAACGTAAACTTCAGCGGTGAACTTGGTGTGCGGCTTAACGGTACCTGGCTTAACCAGAACCTGGCCACGCTCAACGTCGTCACGCTTGGTGCCACGCAGCAGAACGCCGCAGTTCTCACCAGCACGACCTTCGTCCAGCAGCTTACGGAACATCTCAACGCCGGTGCAGGTAGTTTTCTGAGTATCGCGCAGACCAACGATCTCAACTTCTTCCTGGATGCGAACGATACCACGCTCAACACGGCCAGTTACCACGGTGCCACGACCGGAGATCGAGAACACGTCTTCGATTGGCATCAGGAACGGCTTGTCGATAGCACGCTCTGGCTCTGGGATGTAGGTATCCAGAGTTTCTACCAGACGCTTAACAGCGGTGGTACCCATTTCGTTGTCGTCTTGGCCGTTCAGAGCCATCAGAGCCGAACCGATGATGATCGGAGTGTCGTCACCTGGGAAGTCGTAAGTGCTCAGCAGGTCGCGCACTTCCATCTCAACCAGTTCCAGCAGCTCAGCGTCGTCAACCATGTCAGCCTTGTTCAGGAAGACAACGATGTACGGAACGCCTACCTGACGGGACAGCAGGATGTGCTCACGAGTTTGTGGCATCGGACCATCGGCAGCCGAGCAAACCAGGATCGCGCCGTCCATCTGGGCAGCACCAGTGATCATGTTTTTTACGTAGTCGGCGTGACCTGGGCAGTCAACGTGCGCGTAGTGACGAATGTTCGAATCGTACTCTACGTGTGCAGTGTTGATGGTGATACCACGAGCCTTTTCTTCTGGGGCGCTGTCGATCTTGTCGAAGTCAACACGAGCCGAACCGAAAACTTCGGAGCAAACGCGAGTCAGAGCAGCGGTCAGAGTGGTTTTACCGTGGTCAACGTGACCGATGGTGCCAACGTTGACGTGCGGTTTGTTACGTTCAAATTTTTCTTTAGCCACGACAATTAACTCCTAGCCTAAAGGGGAGGCTGAATCAGCCTTGTTTTTTAACGAGAGCTTCGACGATGTTCGACGGAGCTTCGGCGTATTTGGAGAATTCCATGGAGTAGCTCGCGCGACCCTGAGACATGGAACGAACGTCGGTTGCATAACCGAACATCTCACCCAGTGGCACTTCGGCACGAATCACCTTGCCGGACACCGAGTCATCCATACCCTGGATCAGACCACGACGACGGTTCAGGTCACCCATCACGTCACCCATGTAGTCCTCTGGGGTTACTACTTCAACCTTCATGATCGGCTCAAGCACAACACCGCCACCCTTCTGGGCCAGCTGCTTGGTCGCCATGGAGGCCGCTACCTTGAACGCCATCTCGTTGGAGTCGACGTCGTGGTAGGAACCATCAAACACGGTAGCCTTCAGGCCGATCAGCGGATAGCCGGCAACGACGCCGTTCTTCATCTGCTCTTCGATACCCTTCTGGATAGCCGGGATGTATTCCTTAGGAACCACACCACCAACAACTTCGTTGGTGAAGACCAGGCCTTCGGTAATGTTGCCGTTCGCATCGACGTCTGGCTCCGAGAAACGGATCCAGCAGTGACCGAACTGACCGCGACCGCCGGACTGACGAACGAACTTGCCTTCGATCTCAACGTTGCTCTTGCTGATCTTCTCGCGGTACGAAACCTGCGGCTTGCCGATGTTGGCCTCGACGTTGAACTCGCGCTTCATGCGGTCAACGAGGATGTCCAGGTGCAGCTCACCCATACCCGAGATGATGGTTTGACCAGTCTCTTCGTCAGTCTTGACGCGGAACGACGGGTCTTCCTGAGCCAGCTTGCCCAGTGCAATACCCATCTTCTCCTGGTCCTGCTTGGTTTTCGGCTCTACAGCTACCGAAATCACAGGCTCAGGGAAGTCCATACGCTCAAGGATGATCTGCTTATCGAGATCGCACAGAGTGTCACCGGTGGTGACGTCCTTCATGCCGATCAGAGCAGCGATATCGCCTGCACGTACTTCCTTGATCTCTTCGCGTTGGTTGGCGTGCATCTGCACCATACGACCAACACGCTCTTTCTTGCCCTTGACCGAGTTGATCACGGAGTCGCCCGAGGTCAGGAAGCCCGAGTAAACGCGCACGAAAGTCAGAGTACCAACGAACGGGTCAGTGGCAATCTTGAACGCCAGAGCAGAGAACGGCTCAGCATCGTCTGCGTGACGCTCGTCGTAATCCGCGTCAACCAGCTCGTCCTTCGGCTTCTCAATGAGGTCCGGATGGATACCTTTGATCGCAGGGATCTCGGTAGGAGCAGGCAGGAAGTCGATGACAGCGTCGAGAACCAGGGGAACACCCTTGTTCTTGAACGAAGAACCGCAGACAGCAGGAACGATCTCGCTGGCCAGGGTACGAGCACGCAGACCGGCCTTGATTTCTTCGGCGGTCAGGTCACCTTCTTCAAGGTACTTGTTCATCAGCTCTTCGTTGGCTTCGGCAGCAGCTTCAACCATGTTGGAGCGCCACTCGTTGGCCAGGTCCAGCATATCGGCAGGAATTTCTTCCTCGCGATAGGTAGTACCCTTGTCGTCGTCGTTCCAGTAGATCGCCTTCATCTTGATCAGGTCGACCTGACCCTGGAAGTTATCTTCCGAGCCAATAGCCAACTGAACCGGAACCGGGGTGTGACCCAGGCGGTTCTTGATCTGGCCAACTACACGCAGGAAGTTGGCACCGGCGCGGTCCATCTTGTTCACGTAAACAACACGTGGGACACCGTACTTGTTGGCTTGACGCCATACGGTTTCAGACTGAGGCTCAACACCGGAAGTACCACAGAACACAACGACCGCGCCGTCGAGTACGCGCAGAGAGCGCTCTACTTCAATGGTGAAGTCTACGTGACCAGGGGTATCGATAACGTTTACACGATAGTTATCGTATTGGCCGCGCGACCCTTTCCAGAAGGTAGTAACAGCAGCGGAGGTAATGGTAATACCACGCTCCTGCTCCTGCACCATCCAGTCTGTAGTAGCCGCGCCGTCATGCACCTCACCCATCTTGTGGCTGAGACCTGTGTAAAACAGGATCCGCTCGGTAGTGGTAGTCTTGCCCGCGTCAACGTGAGCACAGATACCGATGTTACGGTAGCGGTTGATTGCTGTAGTACGAGCCATAAAGCCCTCGCAAATTGAATGATGCCGATATTAGAAGCGGTAGTGCGAGAAAGCCTTGTTGGCTTCAGCCATACGGTGAACGTCTTCACGCTTCTTAACTGCAGCACCTTTGCCTTCGGCAGCGTCCAGCAGTTCGCCAGCCAAACGCAGAGCCATAGACTTCTCGCCGCGCTTGCGCGCGAAGTCTACCAACCAGCGCATTGCCAGAGCGTTACGACGGGACGGACGAACTTCGACCGGAACCTGGTAAGTAGCACCGCCTACACGGCGCGACTTCACTTCGACCAGCGGAGCGATGGCGTCGAGAGCTTTCTCGAAGATTTCCAGGGGATCGCTGTTCTTGCGTTCTTTAACTTTTTCCAGCGCGCCATAAACGATACGCTCGGCAACGGCTTTCTTGCCGCTTTCCATTACGTGGTTCATGAACTTGGCGAGGATCTGGCTTCCGTATTTCGGATCGTCCAGAATCTCACGTTTGGCTGCTACGCGACGTCTTGGCATTGATAAGCCCTCAAACGGTCTTCAGGTTAGCTCGGGACAGCTACCAACAAAGGAGACGTGCCCGACCTTACTCTTATCGACTCAATATAAATAAAATCTGCAAAACGACCGATTACTTCGGACGTTTGGTACCGTACTTCGAACGGCCCTGGTTACGACCTTTAACGCCGGAGGTATCCAGAGAGCCGCGAACGGTGTGGTAACGAACACCTGGCAAGTCTTTTACACGGCCGCCGCGAATCAGTACGACGCTGTGCTCTTGCAGGTTGTGGCCTTCACCACCAATGTACGAGGAAACCTCGAAACCGTTGGTCAGACGCACACGGCATACTTTACGCAGTGCCGAGTTAGGTTTTTTCGGCGTAGTGGTGTACACGCGAGTGCACACGCCACGACGCTGCGGGCAGTTCTGCAGCGCAGGCACGTCGGATTTCTCGACGATACGCTTACGCGGCTGACGTACCAGCTGGTTGATAGTTGCCATCTACTAGCTCCACTGTTGTCTTTCGACATAAACAAAATGGCGAAGCATACACTCCACCAATTTTAGGGGTACAAGAGTCTAAAGAGGATCTTACCCCCAGTCAAGACAAGGCCCCGAACTCCCCGATCAGTGAACCTCAACAAGAATGTCGAGGTTCTCAGTCGGAGAAATCGGGGCCTAGTCTCAATCTATTACTGGCATCAGCTACCGCTGGAGTTCAGCGCTTCTGTCAGTGCTGCTTCGACTTCACTTGCACTTACGCGCAGAGGTTTGTCGGCATCACGACGACGCTTACGCTCGCTGTGGTAAGCCAAACCAGTACCGGCCGGAATCAAGCGACCCACGACCACGTTTTCTTTCAAGCCGCGCAGATAGTCGCGCTTGCCAGTTACCGCTGCTTCAGTCAGTACACGCGTGGTCTCTTGGAAAGAGGCCGCCGAGATGAACGACTCGGTAGACAAGGACGCCTTGGTAATACCCAGCAACACGCGGGTGAACTTGGCGATGAACTTGTCTTCGGTGCTCAGGCGCTCGTTTTCTACCAGTACCTGAGTCAGCTCCATCTGGTCGCCCTTGATGAAGCTGGAATCGCCAGATTCAGCGATCTCAACTTTACGCAACATCTGACGCAGAATCGTCTCGATGTGCTTATCGTTGATCTTCACGCCTTGCAGACGGTAAACGTCCTGGATCTCGTTAACGATGTACTTGGCCAGCGCACTGACACCCAACAGACGCAGGATATCGTGCGGATCGCTTGGACCGTCGGAGATAACTTCGCCGCGGTTCACTTGTTCGCCTTCGAAGACGTTCAGGTGGCGCCACTTTGGAATCAGCTCTTCATACGGATCGCTACCGTCGTTCGGGGTAATGACCAAGCGGCGCTTGCCCTTGGTTTCTTTACCGAACGCGATGGTACCGCTGACTTCTGCCAGGATCGACGCCTCTTTCGGACGACGAGCCTCGAACAAGTCGGCAACACGCGGCAGACCACCGGTGATGTCACGGGTCTTCGAGGTTTCTTGCGGGATACGAGCGATAACATCACCGATCGCAATCTGCGCACCGTCGGCAACACCAACCAGGGCGTTGGCCGGCAGGAAGTACTGGGCCGGTACGTCGGTACCTGGCAGCAGCAGATCCTTGCCATCCATGCCAACCATCTTCACAGCAGGACGAATGTCCTTACCGGCAGCCGGGCGGTCTTTGACATCGAGCACTTCGATGTTGGTCATACCGGTCAATTCGTCGGTCTGACGCTTGATCGTGATGCCTTCTTCCATGCCCACGTAGGTCACGGTACCTTTCATTTCGGTAACGATTGGGTGGGTGTGCGGGTCCCACTTGGCCACGATGGCACCAGCGTCGACCTTGTCACCTTCCTTCACCGAAATCACGGCGCCGTAAGGCAGCTTGTAGCGCTCACGCTCGCGACCGAAGTCGTCGGCGATCGCCAGTTCACCGGAACGGGATACCGCAACCAGGTGACCGTCGACACGCTCTACGTGCTTCAGGTTATGCAGGCGCACAGTACCGCCGTTCTTCACCTGGACGCTGTCGGCCGCCGAGGTCCGGCTTGCCGCACCACCGATGTGGAACGTACGCATGGTCAGCTGGGTACCCGGCTCGCCGATGGACTGGGCAGCAATAACGCCGACCGCCTCACCGATGTTCACCAGGTGACCACGGGCCAGGTCGCGACCGTAGCACTTGGCGCAGATACCGTAACGGGTTTCGCAGCTGATCGGCGAACGTACAACCACTTCGTCGATGCTGTTGAGTTCGATGAACTCAACCCACTTCTCGTCTACCAGGGTGCCGGCAGGAACGATGACGTCCTCGGTACCTGGCTTGAATACGTCACGGGCGATAACACGACCCAATACGCGCTCACCCAGAGGTTCTACTACGTCACCGCCTTCAATGTGCGGAGTCATCAGCAGACCGTGTTCGGTGCCGCAATCGATCTCGGTTACAACCAGGTCTTGCGCTACGTCTACCAGACGACGAGTCAGGTAACCGGAGTTCGCAGTTTTCAACGCGGTATCCGCCAGACCTTTACGAGCACCGTGAGTCGAGATGAAGTACTGGAGTACGCTCAAACCTTCACGGAAGTTCGCAGTAATCGGCGTTTCGATGATGGAGCCGTCTGGCTTGGCCATCAGACCACGCATACCGGCCAGCTGACGGATCTGTGCTGCGGAACCCCGCGCACCCGAGTCGGCCATCATGTACATCGAGTTGAAGGACTCTTGGTCGACTTCGTCGCCATTGCGGTCGATGACCTTCTCTTTCGAGAGGTTGGCCATCATCGCCTTGGATACTTCGTCGTTGGCCTTCGACCAAAGGTCGATCACTTTGTTGTACTTCTCGCCCTGGGTTACCAGGCCGGAGGCGTACTGGCTCTCGATCTCTTTCACTTCGTCGGTGGCAGCACCGATGATGCGGGCTTTTTCATCCGGGATAACGAAGTCGTTAACACCGATGGAAACGCCGGAAATGGTCGAATAAGCGAAACCGGTGTACATCAACTGGTCAGCGAAGATAACGGTCTCTTTCAGACCAACCACGCGGTAGCACTGGTTGATCAGCTTGGAGATCGCCTTCTTCTTCATCGGCAGGTTGACGACGTCGAACGACAGGCCCTTCGGTACAACCTGGAACAGCAGCGCACGGCCGACAGTGGTGTCGACGATACGGGTGGCGCTCACGCTGCCGCCATCACGATCGTTGACGGTTTCGCTGATACGAACCTTGATCTTGGCGTGCAGAGCAGCTTCGCCGGCGCGGAATACGCGGTCGACTTCCTGCAGGTCCGCGAACACACGACCTTCGCCCTTGGCGTTGATCGCTTCACGAGTCATGTAGTACAGACCCAGTACAACGTCCTGCGACGGAACGATGATTGGCTCACCGTTGGCTGGCGACAGGATGTTGTTGGTCGACATCATCAACGCACGCGCTTCCAGCTGGGCTTCCAGCGTCAGCGGTACGTGCACGGCCATTTGGTCGCCGTCGAAGTCGGCGTTGTACGCAGCACAGACCAGAGGGTGCAGCTGGATAGCCTTACCTTCGATCAGTACCGGTTCAAACGCCTGGATGCCCAGACGGTGAAGGGTCGGTGCACGGTTGAGCAGCACGGGGTGTTCGCGAATCACTTCAGCAAGAACGTCCCAAACTTCCGGCAGCTCGCGCTCGACCATCTTCTTGGCGGCTTTGATGGTGGTGGCCAGGCCACGCATTTCCAACTTACCGAAGATGAACGGCTTGAACAGCTCGAGAGCCATCTTCTTCGGCAGACCGCACTGGTGCAGACGCAGGGTCGGGCCTACGGTAATTACCGAACGACCAGAGTAGTCAACACGCTTACCGAGCAAGTTCTGACGGAAACGTCCCTGCTTACCCTTGATCATGTCAGCCAGGGATTTCAGAGGACGCTTGTTCGAACCGGTGATAGCACGGCCACGACGGCCGTTGTCGAGCAATGCGTCGACAGCTTCCTGCAACATACGCTTTTCGTTGCGCACGATGATGTCCGGAGCGGACAGGTCCAGCAGGCGCTTCAAACGGTTGTTACGGTTGATCACTCGACGATACAGATCGTTGAGGTCGGAAGTCGCGAAACGACCGCCATCCAGCGGAACCAGTGGACGCAGATCTGGCGGCAGAACCGGCAAAACGGTCAGCACCATCCACTCTGGCAAGTTGCCGGAACCCTGGAAGGCTTCCATCAACTTCAGGCGCTTGGACAGCTTCTTGATCTTGGTTTCCGAGTTGGTTTGCGGAATCTCTTCACGCAGACGGCCAATCTCGTGCTCCAGGTCGATAGCGTGCAGCAGCTCGCGGACAGCCTCGGCACCCATACGGGCGTCGAAATCATCACCGAACTCTTCCAGCGCTTCGAAGTACTGCTCGTCGTTCAGCAGCTGGCCCTTTTCCAGGGTGGTCATGCCTGGATCGATAACGACATAGCTCTCGAAGTAGAGAACGCGTTCGATATCACGCAGGGTCATGTCCATCAGCAGGCCGATACGGGACGGCAGCGATTTCAGGAACCAGATGTGGGCAACCGGCGAAGCCAGTTCGATGTGCGCCATGCGCTCACGACGAACCTTGGCCAGTGCGACTTCAACGCCGCACTTCTCGCAGATCACGCCGCGATGCTTCAAGCGCTTGTACTTACCGCACAGGCACTCGTAATCCTTTACTGGGCCAAAGATCTTGGCGCAGAACAGGCCATCACGCTCAGGCTTGAACGTACGGTAGTTGATGGTTTCCGGCTTTTTAACTTCACCGAACGACCACGAACGGATCATCTCAGGCGAGGCCAATCCGATACGGATGGCGTCGAACTCTTCGACTTGACCCTGGTTTTTCAGCAAATTCAGTAGGTCTTTCAAGGCCTTTCCTCCTGGCGGAGCAGGAAGCGGGCAATACCTGCCCCACTCCCCTTCGCGTCACGTGTTATTCGGTTTCCAGATCGATATCGATGCCGAGGGAACGAATTTCCTTGATCAACACGTTGAAGGACTCGGGCATGCCCGGCTCCATACGGTGATCGCCATCCACGATGTTCTTGTACATCTTGGTACGGCCGTTCACGTCGTCCGACTTCACTGTGAGCATTTCTTGCAGAGTGTATGCAGCACCGTATGCTTCCAGTGCCCAGACCTCCATCTCCCCGAAACGCTGACCACCGAACTGCGCCTTACCACCCAGCGGCTGCTGGGTAACCAGGCTGTACGAACCGGTAGAACGGGCGTGCATCTTGTCGTCTACCAAGTGGTTCAGTTTCAGCATGTACATGTAGCCAACGGTAACTGGACGCTCGAACTTGTTGCCGGTACGACCGTCGGTCAGCTGCATCTGGCCGCTTTCTGGCAGGTCCGCCAGTTTGAGCATGGCCTTGATTTCGCTTTCCTTGGCACCGTCGAACACCGGAGTGGCCATTGGCACACCGCCGCGCAGGTTGTTCGCCAGGTCCAGGATCTCCTGGTCGGAGAAGCTGTCCAGGTCTTCGTTACGACCGCCGATCTGGTTGTAGATCTCGTCCAGGAAGGTACGCAGTTCAGCAACCTTGCGCTGCTCTTCGACCATACGGTTGATCTTCTCGCCCAGACCTTTGGCCGCCAGGCCCAGGTGAGTTTCGAGAATCTGGCCAACGTTCATACGCGAAGGTACGCCCAGCGGGTTGAGGACCACATCGACCGGGGTGCCATTGGCATCGTGCGGCATGTCTTCAACCGGCATGATCACGGAGACCACACCCTTGTTACCGTGACGACCGGCCATCTTGTCGCCCGGCTGGATGCGGCGACGGATTGCCAGGTAGACCTTGACGATTTTCAGCACGCCTGGAGCCAGGTCATCGCCCTGCTGCAGCTTGCGCTTCTTGTCTTCGAACTTGTCGTCCAGCAGGCGACGGCGATCAACGATATAGGCCTGGGCCTTCTCGAGCTGCTCGTTCAGAGCATCTTCAGCCATGCGCAGCTTGAACCACTGCCCATGCTCAAGACCATCGAGCACTTCATCGGTGATTTCCTGACCTTTCTTCAGGCCGGCACCGCCTTCCACCTTATGACCGACCAGAGCGGAACGCAGACGTTCGAAGGTTGCACCTTCAACGATACGGAACTCTTCGTTCAGATCCTTGCGGATCTCGTCCAACTGGCTCTTCTCGATCGACAGGGCACGCGAGTCACGCTCTACGCCGTCACGGGTGAATACCTGTACGTCGATGACAGTACCTTTGGTGCCGGTTGGCACGCGCAGGGAGGTGTCCTTAACGTCGCTGGCCTTCTCACCGAAGATCGCACGCAGCAGCTTCTCTTCCGGAGTCAGCTGGGTTTCGCCTTTTGGCGTGACCTTGCCGACCAGGATGTCGCCAGCACCAACTTCAGCACCTACGTAAACGATACCGGCTTCGTCCAGCTTGTTCAGTGCAGCTTCACCCACGTTCGGGATGTCCGCAGTGATTTCCTCTGGGCCAAGCTTGGTGTCACGCGCCACACAGGTCAGTTCCTGGATGTGGATGGTGGTGAAGCGGTCTTCCTGAACCACGCGCTCGGAGAGGCAGATGGAGTCTTCGAAGTTGAAGCCGTTCCACGCCATGAACGCGATGCGCATGTTCTGACCCAGTGCCAGTTCACCCATGTCGGTGGACGGGCCGTCGGCCATGATGTCGCCACGCTGGACCTTGTCACCCTTGCTCACCAGCGGACGCTGGTTGATGCAGGTGTTCTGGTTCGAGCGGGTGTATTTGGTCAGGTTGTAGATGTCGACACCAGCTTCGCCGGTTTCAACTTCATCGTCAGCAACCCGAACAACGATACGGCTGGCATCGACGGAGTCGATCACACCACCACGGCGAGCCACGACGCACACGCCGGAGTCACGAGCAACGTTGCGCTCCATGCCGGTACCCACCAGCGGCTTATCGGCACGCAGAGTTGGTACAGCCTGACGCTGCATGTTGGAACCCATCAACGCACGGTTGGCGTCGTCGTGCTCGAGGAACGGAATCAGCGACGCTGCAACCGACACTACCTGCTTCGGCGAAACGTCCATCAAGGTGACGTCTTCCGGCGCCTTGACGGTGAATTCGTTCAGATGACGTACAGCTACCAGCTCGTCGATCAGCTGACCCTTGTCGTTCATGGTCGCCGAAGCCTGGGCGATCACGTGGTCAGCTTCTTCGATGGCGGACAGGAACACGATTTCATCGGTTACCAGGCCTTCTTTCACCACACGATACGGGCTCTCCAGGAAACCGTACTGGTTGGTGCGAGCGTAGGCAGCCAAGGAGTTGATCAGACCAATGTTCGGACCTTCAGGCGTTTCAATCGGGCATACACGGCCGTAGTGAGTCGGGTGTACGTCACGAACTTCGAAGCCTGCGCGCTCACGAGTCAGACCACCTGGGCCCAGTGCAGACACACGGCGCTTGTGGGTAATCTCGGACAGCGGGTTGTTCTGGTCCATGAACTGGGACAGCTGGCTGGAGCCGAAGAACTCCTTCACTGCCGCAGCCACGGGCTTGGCGTTGATCAGGTCCTGTGGCATCAAGCCTTCGCTTTCAGCCATCGACAGACGTTCCTTGACCGCACGCTCTACACGCACCAGGCCTACACGGAACTGGTTCTCGGCCATCTCGCCTACGCAACGTACGCGACGGTTACCCAGGTGGTCGATGTCATCGACGATGCCCTTACCGTTACGGATGTCGACCAGGGTCTTAAGAACAGCAACGATGTCTTCTTTGCACAGCACGCCCGAACCTTCGATCTCGGTACGACCGATACGACGGTTGAACTTCATCCGGCCAACGGCGGACAAGTCATAGCGCTCTGGGCTGAAGAACAAGTTGTTGAACAGGGTCTCGGCAGCATCCTTGGTTGGCGGCTCGCCAGGACGCATCATGCGATAGATCTCGACCAGAGCTTCCAGTTGGTTGCTAGTGGAGTCGATCTTCAGCGTGTCGGAAACGAATGGACCACAGTCAATGTCGTTGGTGTACAGAGTTTCAATGCGAACAACCTGGGCCTTGGCGATTTTTGCCAGCAGCTCGGTGTTCAGCTCGGTGTTGCACTCTGCCAGGATTTCACCAGTCGCTGGATGCACGATAGCCTTGGCGGTAGTGCGACCCAGAACATAGTCCAGAGGCACATCCAGCTCTTTGATACCGGCTTTTTCCAGCTGATTGATATGACGAGCAGTAATACGACGTCCTTGCTCGACAATAACCTTGCCCTTGTCATCCTGGATATCCAGAACGGCAACTTCACCGCGCAGGCGCTGAGGCACCAGCTCCAGGCTCAGGCTCTCGCCCTTCACGTGGAATACGTTGGTGGTATAGAACGCGTCCAGTACTTCCTCGGTGGTGTAACCCAGGGCGCGCAGCAGAACCGACGCTGGAAGTTTGCGACGACGGTCGATACGGACGAATACACAGTCTTTCGGGTCGAACTCGAAGTCCAACCACGAACCGCGGTAAGGAATGATGCGCGCGGAGTACAGGAGCTTACCGGAGCTGTGCGTCTTGCCACGGTCGTGGTCGAAGAATACGCCAGGGGAACGGTGCAACTGGGAAACGATTACACGTTCGGTACCATTGATTACGAAGGTACCGTTCTCAGTCATCAGGGGAATTTCACCCATGTAAACTTCTTGCTCTTTGATGTCCTTGATCGCTTTATTCGACGACTCTTTGTCGAAAATGATCAGACGAACTTTTACCCGCAAAGGTACGGCGTAAGTCACGCCACGCAACACGCATTCTTTGACATCAAACGCCGGTTCGCCCAGGCGATAACCGACATACTCCAACGCAGCATTGCCGGAGTAGCTGATGATCGGGAAAACGGATTTGAAGGCCGCATGCAGGCCCACGTCGCGGAACTGATCTTTAGTCGCTCCCGCTTGCAAGAATTCACGATACGAATCCAGCTGGATGGCCAGGAGGTACGGCACATCCATGACGTCCGGCAACTTGCTAAAGTCCTTGCGGATACGTTTTTTCTCAGTGTATGAGTAAGCCATCAGCGTTCCCCAGCTTGGTCACCTGCTTATTCGGCTCCTCCCGACGGGAGCAGCCAGAAAATCGTGCAAACCCTTTGGTTTGCGCCACCACTCAGGGTGGATTACAGCACGTTAAAGACGCCGACTCGATCGGTCGCCAATAACGGAAAAAGGCCGGTGGCAAAAGCCACCAGCCATCAGCCGTTCGCTCAACGCTTGGGCTGGAGACACAAAGTCGATGCTTACTTGAGCTCGACTTTAGCGCCTGCTTCTTCCAGAGCGGCTTTGGCTTTGTCAGCGGCTTCTTTAGCAACGCCTTCCAGAACCATGCCAGGAGCGCCGTCAACTACTGCCTTGGCTTCTTTCAGGCCCAGACCGGTCAGTTCACGTACTGCCTTGATCACGTTCACTTTCTTATCGCCAGCGTCAGCCAGGATAACGTTGAACTCGGTTTGCTCTTCAGCAACAGCAGCAACAGCAGCTGGGCCAGCAGCGGCAACAGCAGCGGTAACGCCGAAGGTTTCTTCCATCGCTTTGATCAGCTCAACAACTTCCAGAACGGTTTTCTGGCCGATAGCTTCGATGATTTGCTCGTTAGTCAGAGACATGACTATGAATTCCTGTATTGGGGTGACAGCTTACGCAGCCATCAAATTAAACATATGATTTTGAAAGGGCTTGCGGTGCCTTAGGCAGCAGCAGCTTCTTTCTGGTCGCGAATAGCCGCCAGAGTACGAGCCAGCTTGCTGGTAGCGCCTTGAATCACGCTCATCAGCTTCGCAATAGCTTCGTCGCGAGTTGGCAGCGAAGCCAACACGTCGATCTCGTTTGCTGCGAGGTACTTGCCCTCGAACGCAGCTGCCTTGATCTCGAACTTGTCCTGACCCTTTGCGAATTCCTTGAAAATACGAGCAGCAGCGCCCGGATGTTCTTTGGAGAATGCAATCAGGGTAGGGCCGACGAACGCGTCGTTGAGCACGTCATATTGAGTGCCTTCAACTGCGCGCTTGAGCAGAGTGTTACGTACGACACGTACATAAACACCAGCTTCGCGGGCCTCTTTACGGAGTCCGGTCATAGCGCCTACTGTCACACCACGGGCATCAGCCACAACAGCGGACAGGGCAACTTTGGCAGCCTCGTTGACTTCAGCGACGATGGCCTTCTTGTCTTCGAGTTTAATTGCCACGGGTTTAACTCCTGCTTGTTACCGTTTCATCCAACCTAGGCTGGATGTCGTTTTGGTGTCTGATTCGGTAAGGAACCGGGAGCACCATCTGCGTAGGCTTGTGGTTTAAGACTTACGTCGCCTACGGTCTTGGATAGCCCCCGCCAGGCAGGGACCCCAATTTTTTCAACAGGCGCAATCGCTTGCGCCCGCTCATGCTTATACGTCCAGCGAACCCTGGTCGATAACCAGACCTGGGCCCATGGTGGTGCTCAGGGTAACGCGCTTGACGTAGATACCTTTCGAAGAAGCAGGCTTGATACGCTTCAGATCAGCGATCAGGGCTTCAACGTTTTCCTTCAGCTTGACGGCATCGAAGCCGACCTTGCCAACGGAGGTGTGGATAATGCCGTTCTTGTCGGTACGATAGCGAACCTGACCAGCCTTGGCGTTCTTAACTGCCGAGGCTACGTCTGGAGTCACGGTACCAACCTTCGGGTTAGGCATCAGGCCACGAGGACCCAGCACCTGACCCAGCTGACCTACAACGCGCATTGCATCCGGAGAAGCAATAACAACGTCATAGTTCAGATCGCCGCCTTTCATTTCGGCAGCCAGATCGTCCATGCCTACGCGGTCTGCACCGGCAGCCAGGGCAGCTTCAGCAGCTGGGCCTTGGGTAAACACGGCCACGCGAACAGTCTTGCCAGTGCCATGCGGCAGCACGGTAGCGCTACGAACGACCTGGTCAGATTTACGTGGATCTACGCCAAGGTTTACAGCAACGTCTACGGACTCGCTGAACTTAACGGTCGACAGCTCGGTCAGGAGAGCAGCGGCTTCTACGAAGTTGTAGGCTTTGCCTGCTTCAATCTTGCCGGCGATAGCCTTTTGGCGCTTGGTCAGCTTAGCCATTACACACCCTCCACGTTAAGGCCCATGCTACGAGCAGAACCGGCGATAGTACGCACGGCTGCATCCATATCAGCTGCAGTCAGATCTGCGTTTTTGGTTTTCGCGATCTCTTCCAGCTGAGCACGGGTAACGGTGCCAACCTTAACGGTGTTCGGACGAGCGGAACCGCTAGTCAAACCAGCAGCCTTCTTCAGAAGAACCGAAGCAGGGGTGCTCTTGGTTTCAAAAGTGAAGCTACGGTCGCTGTAAACAGTGATGATCACAGGAGTCGGCAGACCTGGTTCAAGACCCTGGGTACGGGCGTTGAAAGCCTTGCAGAATTCCATGATGTTCACACCGTGCTGACCCAGAGCTGGACCAACGGGCGGGCTTGGGTTGGCCTGGGCGGCCTTAACTTGCAGCTTGATGTAAGCAGTAATTTTCTTAGCCATGAGGCACTCCAATTACGGGTTCAGACGCCTAAAAAGGCTCCCCGGTTACTTGCGCGTTTATCCCAGTGACGACAAAACCCCACAGCCTAAGGCTGCGGGGTTGGGATCTTCGTCCAGTTATGCCTTCTCGACCTGACTGAACTCTAGCTCTACAGGCGTAGAGCGACCGAAAATAAGCACGGCCACTTGGATCCGGCTCTTTTCGTAGTTAACTTCTTCGACCGTACCGTTAAAGTCAGCAAATGGACCGTCAGTAACACGGACCACTTCACCCGGCTCAAACAGCGTCTTGGGCTTGGGCTTGTCACTACCATCAGCGACGCGACGCAGAATCGCTTCTGCTTCCTTATCAGTGATAGGTGCCGGCTTGTCAGCAGTACCACCAATGAAACCCATGACTCGAGGGGTATCCTTGACCAAGTGCCAAGTACCCTCATTCATATCCATCTGAACCAGCACATAGCCTGGAAAGAATTTACGCTCACTCTTGCGCTTCTGGCCGTTACGCATCTCAACCACTTCTTCAGTGGGGACCAGAATTTCGCCGAAGCCATCTTCCATGCCTGCCAGCTTCACACGCTCGATCAACGAGCGCATTACATGCTTCTCGTAACCCGAGTAAGCATGCACAACGTACCAACGCTTAGCCACGGGACACCCTTAGCCAACAATCAAGGAAACAAGCCAACCGAGCAGGGAATCTAGCCCCCACAGCAGCAATGCCATAACCAGGACCACAGCAACAACGATCAGCGTGGTTTGAGTGGTCTCTTGGCGAGTCGGCCATACGACTTTACGAATCTCAGTACGAGCTTCCTTCACCAGCCCGAAGAACGACTTGCCCTTTGCAGTCTGCAAGCCAACAAAGGCAGCAACAGCAGCAATAACAAGCAACGCCAACACGCGATACAGGATCGGCAAACCAGAGTAATACTGATTGCCAACAACACCAACAACCACCAACGCGACCACAACGAGCCACTTCAGCAGATCGAAGCGAGAACCTTGAGCTTCAGCCTTAGGAGTCATCTATGAAGATCCTGTGAAAAGAAAGCCAGATACATTGAGAGAATCTGGCAGGTCAGGAGGGAATCGAACCCCCAACCTACGGTTTTGGAGACCGTCGCTCTGCCAATTGAGCTACTGACCTAAAACAAAATCAGGCCGACCATTATGCCGGCCCGATGGAGATATTGCAAGAACTTACTCGATGACTTTGGCTACGACGCCAGCGCCGACGGTACGACCGCCTTCACGGATAGCGAAACGCAGACCATCTTCCATCGCGATGGTTTTGATCAGAGTGACAGTCATCTGGATGTTGTCACCTGGCATTACCATTTCAACGCCTTCTGGCAGTTCGCAGTTACCGGTCACGTCAGTAGTACGGAAGTAGAACTGTGGACGGTAGCCTTTGAAGAACGGAGTATGACGGCCGCCTTCTTCTTTGCTCAGAACGTAAACTTCAGCGGTGAACTTGGTGTGCGGCTTAACGGTACCTGGCTTAACCAGAACCTGGCCACGCTCAACGTCGTCACGCTTGGTGCCACGCAGCAGAACGCCGCAGTTCTCACCAGCACGACCTTCGTCCAGCAGCTTACGGAACATCTCAACGCCGGTGCAGGTAGTTTTCTGAGTATCGCGCAGACCAACGATCTCAACTTCTTCCTGGATGCGAACGATACCACGCTCAACACGGCCAGTTACCACGGTGCCACGACCGGAGATCGAGAACACGTCTTCGATTGGCATCAGGAACGGCTTGTCGATAGCACGCTCTGGCTCTGGGATGTAGGTATCCAGAGTTTCTACCAGACGCTTAACAGCGGTGGTACCCATTTCGTTGTCGTCTTGGCCGTTCAGAGCCATCAGAGCCGAACCGATGATGATCGGAGTGTCGTCACCTGGGAAGTCGTAAGTGCTCAGCAGGTCGCGCACTTCCATCTCAACCAGTTCCAGCAGCTCAGCGTCGTCAACCATGTCAGCCTTGTTCAGGAAGACAACGATGTACGGAACGCCTACCTGACGGGACAGCAGGATGTGCTCACGAGTTTGTGGCATCGGACCATCGGCAGCCGAGCAAACCAGGATCGCGCCGTCCATCTGGGCAGCACCAGTGATCATGTTTTTTACGTAGTCGGCGTGACCTGGGCAGTCAACGTGCGCGTAGTGACGAATGTTCGAATCGTACTCTACGTGTGCAGTGTTGATGGTGATACCACGAGCCTTTTCTTCTGGGGCGCTGTCGATCTTGTCGAAGTCAACACGAGCCGAACCGAAAACCTCGGAGCAAACGCGAGTCAGAGCAGCGGTCAGAGTGGTTTTACCGTGGTCAACGTGACCGATGGTACCAACGTTGACGTGCGGCTTATTACGTTCGAACTTTTCCTTAGCCATCGAAATCACCCCTAGGAGAAGAATTAAGCAAGTCACCCAAGCCATTAAAACAAAGGCAGATATTTTCATATCTGCCTTGTTATATGGAGCTCTTGAGCGGATTTGAACCGCTGACCTCACCCTTACCAAGGGTGTGCTCTACCAACTGAGCTACAAGAGCGTAACACTTTGCAAAACCTGCAAACTTGGAGCGGGTAGCGGGAATCGAACCCGCATCATCAGCTTGGAAGGCTGAGGTTCTACCACTAAACTATACCCGCGGAGCCTGCAGCTCTCGCTAAATCTGGTGGAGGGGGAAGGATTCGAACCTTCGAAGTCGTAGACGTCAGATTTACAGTCTGATCCCTTTGGCCGCTCGGGAACCCCTCCTAAGCGAGGCAGCATTTTATACTAAGCCACCCTTCTGTCAAGCATTTTCTCAATTAAATCTTGAGGTTAGCTGCATGACGCTACTCTTTCACTTTGACTTCAAGAAGTCTTCGCTTCGGAGCGGGCGCCATTCTATGCAACCTAATCACCAGTTGCAACCCCCTCACAGGGCATTATTTTATGTTTTAACTCATTGAATTCCTTAGCAAGGTTTTGAAGCTGAACATCATCCAGTAAATGCCTGCTTTCAGGAGATATGCGCAACCAAAACCCGGGGGCTGATCCCGCACCCAAAGATTGCAACCGCGTCTCGACCCCGCTTCCCTTTAGGCGCTGCTCAAGCTGCTGAGCGACCTCTCGACGCAGGAAGCCTCCTAAATAGATACAACTAGCCTCAGTCTCCTCACCAACGGCGGTGACATCACGCCTTGCCACGGACTCAACGGACTCGCTCAATAAACGAATATCCTGTTGAGAACCACGATAGAGCGACAAAGGCATCACCTCTTTCGCGCGAAGCGGCGCCTCTTGCTGGTGCCAGACATAATAGAAACCATTGAGAACCAACAACAAAAGAAACAGCCAGCGCATATTCACCTCAGCACAGGGACAAGCCAGAGATAGCCAAACGAAGGCCAGACCAGGAACAATCCGCATCCGCAGCAACATCACTCCAGCAGGCAGGCCAGCGCTCCCCTTCGGTTATGAGGGAAGGCACGCCCCGCTCCCGATAGATATTCATCACCTTTAATTGAATCGTGAAGCAATACTCCACGACCTCAGTAACGATCGCGGGCTACTCAGCAGGGAGCCCATAGCTCACTGGCCAAGCAACTGCGCGTAATGCCGCCTGAAGCTCCTATCTAGACTGTTACCACCCCAGGGGGGGCTTTGACCGTCACAGCCGCGACATCGAGAAGTAACCGGGCAAAAGCCGTCCACACAGCTTCAGCCACCACCTAAACAGCACCACAACTCACCTGAGCGAAAGCCCCCACAGCTGTCCTGGACAGCCCCCCCTAGATCAACAGCCGCTCTCCTCACTCAGGATCATTGCGCAACCTCAGGCTGAGCTCGCCGCCGCTGTATACCTTTTCCTCACCATCGACGCTCAGGCGCAATGCCCCTCGATGATCAATGCCCAATACCACTCCATCAATATTGCTCGCACCCGCAATCAAGGAGACTGCACGCCCCTGCCAAAGATGACTCTCCTCCCATTCTTTTTGGATAGCAGAGAATCCTTGCAGGCGATGACGCTCCAGATAGAAAGCCAGGCAGTCATTGAGACGCGCAATCAACTGGTTGCGATCAACTGACTTACCGGATTCCAGCCTTACAGAGGTCCATGCCTGGTCGACTTCTTCGGAAGTTTGCATGTTTACGTTGATCCCAATACCGAGAACCACATGACATACATCTGCAGGATCACCCACCAACTCCAACAGAATTCCTGCAATCTTCTTCTGAGCGACCAGAACGTCATTTGGCCATTTCAGCCCCGCTCCAGGAACGCCACTCTCCCTGAGAGCACGCATAACGGACAGACCTACCACCAGACTAAGCCCCTCCAACTGGCGCATGCCACCGTCTATGCGTAGGACTAGGCTGTAGTAGATATTCTCCGCGAAAGGACTGGTCCACTTGCGACCTCGCCGACCACGCCCTGATGTTTGGCGCTCCGCCAAAACAAGAAGCGGGATAGAGGATCCACGCTCAACGGAGCGCAAGGCTTCGGCATTAGTCGAATCAATCGAGTCGTGGACCTGGATAAGCCAGGTCTTCTCAGATGACTGTCGGGCAATCTCTGCAGCATCCAATAAGGCAATAGGGGCAGCCAATTGATATCCACGCCCCCGAACCTTGTGAATGACCAGCCCCAGGTCAGCTTCAAGAAGCTGTAGCTGCTTCCAAACGGCACTACGACTGATACCCAGGATTTCCCCGAGGGCTTGCCCCGAGTGAAATCGTCCATCTTTAAGAAGCTCTAACAACGCTGACATGCTGATTCCGCCTCACAATGAGGCAGGAATGATAGCCATGCCCAGAGTCATTGCATAGAAACCGGCATGCATGGCTACAAAGGCAGCTCCTAGCAAAAAGCTCAATATTTTCGTCAGCGCAAAGACAAAACCCCAACTGCTTTCGCAATTGGGGTTTCGGAATTTAATCTTGACGATGACCTACTCTCACATGGGGAAACCCCACACTACCATCGGCGATGCATCGTTTCACTTCTGAGTTCGGGATGGGATCAGGTGGTTCCAATGCTCTATGGTCGTCAAGAAATTCTGTAGCTGAGCCGTTGTTTGGGCAACGTTCCAGCGAATGGGTATGCAATAGGTTTGTGTGCTGCAAACTTTCGGTTCGTGCGTCTTCACACACCGCAACTCGCTCTTAAGCAAATTGCTTGGGTGTTATATGGTCAAGCCTCACGGGCAATTAGTATTGGTTAGCTCAACGCCTCACAGCGCTTACACACCCAACCTATCAACGTCGTAGTCTTCGACGGCCCTTTAGGGGATTCAAGATCCCAGTGAGATCTCATCTTGAGGCAAGTTTCCCGCTTAGATGCTTTCAGCGGTTATCTTTTCCGAACATAGCTACCCGGCAATGCCACTGGCGTGACAACCGGAACACCAGAGGTTCGTCCACTCCGGTCCTCTCGTACTAGGAGCAGCCCCTCTCAAATCTCAAACGTCCACGGCAGATAGGGACCGAACTGTCTCACGACGTTCTAAACCCAGCTCGCGTACCACTTTAAATGGCGAACAGCCATACCCTTGGGACCGGCTTCAGCCCCAGGATGTGATGAGCCGACATCGAGGTGCCAAACACCGCCGTCGATATGAACTCTTGGGCGGTATCAGCCTGTTATCCCCGGAGTACCTTTTATCCGTTGAGCGATGGCCCTTCCATACAGAACCACCGGATCACTAAGACCTACTTTCGTACCTGCTCGACGTGTTTGTCTCGCAGTCAAGCGCGCTTTTGCCTTTATACTCTGCGACCGATTTCCGACCGGTCTGAGCGCACCTTCGTACTCCTCCGTTACTCTTTAGGAGGAGACCGCCCCAGTCAAACTACCCACCATACACTGTCCTCGATCCGGATAACGGACCTGAGTTAGAACCTCAAAGTTGCCAGGGTGGTATTTCAAGGATGGCTCCACGCAGACTGGCGTCCACGCTTCAAAGCCTCCCACCTATCCTACACAAGCAAATTCAAAGTCCAGTGCAAAGCTATAGTAAAGGTTCACGGGGTCTTTCCGTCTAGCCGCGGATACACTGCATCTTCACAGCGATTTCAATTTCACTGAGTCTCGGGTGGAGACAGCGCCGCCATCGTTACGCCATTCGTGCAGGTCGGAACTTACCCGACAAGGAATTTCGCTACCTTAGGACCGTTATAGTTACGGCCGCCGTTTACCGGGGCTTCGATCAAGAGCTTCGCTTGCGCTAACCCCATCAATTAACCTTCCGGCACCGGGCAGGCGTCACACCCTATACGTCCACTTTCGTGTTTGCAGAGTGCTGTGTTTTTAATAAACAGTCGCAGCGGCCTGGTATCTTCGACCGGCATGGGCTTACGGAGCAAGTCCTTCACCCTCACCGGCGCACCTTCTCCCGAAGTTACGGTGCCATTTTGCCTAGTTCCTTCACCCGAGTTCTCTCAAGCGCCTTGGTATTCTCTACCCAACCACCTGTGTCGGTTTGGGGTACGGTTCCTAGTTATCTGAAGCTTAGAAGCTTTTCTTGGAAGCATGGCATCAACCACTTCGTCACCTAAAAGGTAACTCGTCATCAGCTCTCGGCCTTAAGATCCCGGATTTACCTAAGATCTCAGCCTACCACCTTAAACTTGGACAACCAACGCCAAGCTGGCCTAGCCTTCTCCGTCCCTCCATCGCAATAACTAGAAGTACAGGAATATTAACCTGTTTTCCATCGACTACGCTTTTCAGCCTCGCCTTAGGGACCGACTAACCCTGCGTCGATTAACGTTGCGCAGGAAACCTTGGTCTTTCGGCGTGCGAGTTTTTCACTCGCATTGTCGTTACTCATGTCAGCATTCGCACTTCTGATACCTCCAGCAAGCTTCTCAACTCACCTTCACAGGCTTACAGAACGCTCCTCTACCGCATCACTTACGTGATACCCGTAGCTTCGGTGTATGGTTTGAGCCCCGTTACATCTTCCGCGCAGGCCGACTCGACTAGTGAGCTATTACGCTTTCTTTAAAGGGTGGCTGCTTCTAAGCCAACCTCCTAGCTGTCTAAGCCTTCCCACATCGTTTCCCACTTAACCATAACTTTGGGACCTTAGCTGACGGTCTGGGTTGTTTCCCTTTTCACGACGGACGTTAGCACCCGCCGTGTGTCTCCCATGCTCGGCACTTGTAGGTATTCGGAGTTTGCATCGGTTTGGTAAGTCGGGATGACCCCCTAGCCGAAACAGTGCTCTACCCCCTACAGTGATACATGAGGCGCTACCTAAATAGCTTTCGAGGAGAACCAGCTATCTCCGAGCTTGATTAGCCTTTCACTCCGATCCACAGGTCATCCGCTAACTTTTCAACGGTAGTCGGTTCGGTCCTCCAGTCAGTGTTACCTAACCTTCAACCTGCCCATGGATAGATCGCCCGGTTTCGGGTCTATACCCAGCGACTAAACGCCCTATTAAGACTCGCTTTCGCTACGCCTCCCCTATTCGGTTAAGCTTGCCACTGAATATAAGTCGCTGACCCATTATACAAAAGGTACGCAGTCACAGAACAAAGTCTGCTCCCACTGCTTGTACGCATACGGTTTCAGGATCTATTTCACTCCCCTCTCCGGGGTTCTTTTCGCCTTTCCCTCACGGTACTAGTTCACTATCGGTCAGTCAGTAGTATTTAGCCTTGGAGGATGGTCCCCCCATATTCAGACAAGGTTTCTCGTGCCCCGTCCTACTCGATTTCACTTCTAAGATCCTTTCGCGTACAGGGCTATCACCCACTATGGCCGCACTTTCCAGAGCGTTCCGCTAAAATCAAAGAAGCTTAAGGGCTAGTCCCCGTTCGCTCGCCACTACTAAGGGAATCTCGGTTGATTTCTTTTCCTCAGGGTACTTAGATGTTTCAGTTCCCCTGGTTCGCCTCTTACACCTATGTATTCAGTGTAAGATAACCATCTTATGATGGCTGGGTTCCCCCATTCAGAGATCTCCGGATCAAAGTCTGTTTGCCGACTCCCCGAAGCTTATCGCAGGCTACCACGTCTTTCATCGCCTCTGACTGCCAAGGCATCCACCGTATGCGCTTCTTCACTTGACCATATAACCCCAAGCAATCTGGTTATACTGTGAAGACGACATTCGCCGAAAGTTTGCAATATTTACAAACTTTACCTTAGCCTGATCCACTACCAGTGAAAGTAGTGTTCAGTCTATCTTTCTATCACATACCCAAATTTTTAAAGAACGATCTAATCAAAAGACTAGAAATCAACATTCGATTTGAATGCTCATTTCTAAGCTTTCAGAAGCAGTTTATGGTGGAGCCAAGCGGGATCGAACCGCTGACCTCCTGCGTGCAAGGCAGGCGCTCTCCCAGCTGAGCTATGGCCCCATAACAAAATTGGTGGGTCTGGGCAGATTCGAACTGCCGACCTCACCCTTATCAGGGGTGCGCTCTAACCAACTGAGCTACAGACCCAATTTCGAGCTTGTAACTGTTAGCTTGGAGCTATCAGCTTGGAGCTTAAAGCTGCTTCTATCGTCTTCTTCAATGAATCAAGCAATTCGTGTGGGAGCTTATGAAGCAGCTGATGTCGTCGATTAAGGAGGTGATCCAGCCGCAGGTTCCCCTACGGCTACCTTGTTACGACTTCACCCCAGTCATGAATCACACCGTGGTAACCGTCCTCCCGAAGGTTAGACTAGCTACTTCTGGTGCAACCCACTCCCATGGTGTGACGGGCGGTGTGTACAAGGCCCGGGAACGTATTCACCGCGACATTCTGATTCGCGATTACTAGCGATTCCGACTTCACGCAGTCGAGTTGCAGACTGCGATCCGGACTACGATCGGTTTTGTGGGATTAGCTCCACCTCGCGGCTTGGCAACCCTCTGTACCGACCATTGTAGCACGTGTGTAGCCCAGGCCGTAAGGGCCATGATGACTTGACGTCATCCCCACCTTCCTCCGGTTTGTCACCGGCAGTCTCCTTAGAGTGCCCACCATAACGTGCTGGTAACTAAGGACAAGGGTTGCGCTCGTTACGGGACTTAACCCAACATCTCACGACACGAGCTGACGACAGCCATGCAGCACCTGTGTCAGAGTTCCCGAAGGCACCAATCCATCTCTGGAAAGTTCTCTGCATGTCAAGGCCTGGTAAGGTTCTTCGCGTTGCTTCGAATTAAACCACATGCTCCACCGCTTGTGCGGGCCCCCGTCAATTCATTTGAGTTTTAACCTTGCGGCCGTACTCCCCAGGCGGTCAACTTAATGCGTTAGCTGCGCCACTAAAGTCTCAAGGACCCCAACGGCTAGTTGACATCGTTTACGGCGTGGACTACCAGGGTATCTAATCCTGTTTGCTCCCCACGCTTTCGCACCTCAGTGTCAGTATCAGTCCAGGTGGTCGCCTTCGCCACTGGTGTTCCTTCCTATATCTACGCATTTCACCGCTACACAGGAAATTCCACCACCCTCTACCATACTCTAGCTTGCCAGTTTTGGATGCAGTTCCCAGGTTGAGCCCGGGGCTTTCACATCCAACTTAACAAACCACCTACGCGCGCTTTACGCCCAGTAATTCCGATTAACGCTTGCACCCTCTGTATTACCGCGGCTGCTGGCACAGAGTTAGCCGGTGCTTATTCTGTCGGTAACGTCAAAACAGCAAGATATTAGCTTACTGCCCTTCCTCCCAACTTAAAGTGCTTTACAATCCGAAGACCTTCTTCACACACGCGGCATGGCTGGATCAGGCTTTCGCCCATTGTCCAATATTCCCCACTGCTGCCTCCCGTAGGAGTCTGGACCGTGTCTCAGTTCCAGTGTGACTGATCATCCTCTCAGACCAGTTACGGATCGTCGCCTTGGTGAGCCATTACCTCACCAACTAGCTAATCCGACCTAGGCTCATCTGATAGCGCAAGGCCCGAAGGTCCCCTGCTTTCTCCCGTAGGACGTATGCGGTATTAGCGCTCCTTTCGAAACGTTATCCCCCACTACCAGGCAGATTCCTAGGCATTACTCACCCGTCCGCCGCTGAATCCGTGAGCAAGCTCACTTCATCCGCTCGACTTGCATGTGTTAGGCCTGCCGCCAGCGTTCAATCTGAGCCATGATCAAACTCTTCAGTTCAATACTGCTTGGGTTTTTAAGAAACCCTAAACTTGGCTCAGCAATCTCAAATGACTATTTGATTTCTCGAATGGTCACTTGTGATGCTGACAATCTTTTTGACTATCAGTCTAACTACACAAGCACCCACACGAATTGCTTGATTCAGTTGTTAAAGAGCGGTTGGTTAAGATCTTTCGTCTCAACCGAGGCGCGCATTCTACAGCAGCCTCATTTGCTGTCAAGTGATTTTTTCAAGAAGCTTTCAAAGTTTCCTTTGTAACTTCAACCACTTGCGCTTTCGATCTCTCGTTAGCGGGAGGCGAATTCTACAGCGTTACACGCTGCTGTCAACACCTCTTTTTAACCGCTTTCGATCGAGAGGATCGAAACGCTAACAAGGCTACTTTCGCTGCCTTATCAGCTCCTTTCGGGCTTCGATGAACTGAAGCGTGACCGCTATCGAAATCTTCGTAACTCGTTGAATCTCAAGGAGTTTTCCGTTTCGACTGCGCCGGAAGTGGGGCGAATTATAGAGACATTAAACTCGCCGTCAACACTTATTTTCAGTTTTATTCGGCCTTAAGCGTAATGCGTGCAAAAGCCTTCTTGCCGGCCTGGCAAACATAGGTCGAACCCACTGTACATATAAAGGCACGATCTACTACCTGAGCATCAACACGCACACCACCAGAGTTCAGAAGGTCTCGAGCCACTGCCGAGTTCTTCACCAACCCTGCCTTATTAAGAACTGCAGCGATGGGCATGTCCTCGACAACAACCAACTCGACCTCTGGCAGATCATCCGGCAACTCACCTTCCTTCATACGGTTGCCCGCAGCACGATGAGCATTCGCAGCAGCCTCTTCACCATGGAAACGAGCCACGATCTCTTCGGCCAGCTTGATCTTGATATCGCGCGGATTCGCTCCTGCCTCTACATCAGCCCTGAAGGCATTGATCTCGTCCATCGAGCGGAAGCTGAGCAACTCGAAGTAACGCCACATCAGAGCATCAGGGATAGACACCAGCTTGCTGTACATCACCCCCGGGGCTTCCTGAATACCAACGTAGTTACCCAGGGACTTGGACATCTTCTTGACACCATCCAACCCTTCGAGCAGAGGCATGGTCAAGATGCACTGAGCCTCCTGGCCATAGCCACGCTGCAGTTCACGACCCATTAGCAGGTTGAACTTCTGATCAGTCCCTCCCAGCTCAACATCCGCTTGCAGAGCAACCGAGTCATAACCCTGCACCAGCGGATAGAGGAACTCATGGATCGCGATCGGCTGGTTGGTAGAGTAGCGCTTGTCGAAGTCATCTCGCTCCAACATGCGCGCAACGGTGTACTGGGAAGTCAGGCGAATGAAGTCTGCCGGCCCCATTTTGTCCATCCAGGTGGAGTTGAACGCCACCTCGGTCTTGGCCGGATCCAGGATCTTGAAGACTTGGCTCTTGTAGGTTTCGGCGTTGTCCAGGACCTGTTCACGAGTCAACGGCGGGCGCGTAGCACTCTTGCCACTGGGATCACCGATCATGCCGGTGAAATCGCCAATCAGGAAGATGACCTGGTGCCCCAGGTCCTGGAACTGACGCAGCTTATTAATAAGCACGGTATGCCCGAGGTGCAGATCCGGCGCAGTCGGATCGAAGCCCGCCTTGATACGCAGCGGCTCGCCGCGCTTGAGCTTCTCGACCAGCTCGGATTCGACCAACAACTCTTCCGCACCACGTTTGATCAGCGCTAGCTGTTCTTCAACCGACTTCATAACAGACCCGTAAGGCTCAGACTCAAAAAGGAACCAACCATACAAGATCACGCACTAATTACAAGTTTTGCCCGGCGTACGGAAACGACAGGAGAAGGGAGCGACCGCGCGCTTGCGTCACAGATGATTTGGTTATATTTTATACAGTTATTTCATCTTCATCATGTCATTCATCTTTTCCATTTCATCTTTTTCAAAGTCAAATTACCTATGAGCACCGAACCGCCTAAAGCGCCACCGCTTTATCCGAAGAGCCACCTGCTCGCCGCAAGTGGCATCGCCGCCCTTCTCAGCCTGGCCTTGCTGGTATTTCCCTCCAGCGATGTAGAGGCCAAAAAAACGACATTGAGTCTTGATCTGGAAAGTCCGATCGAACAACTGCGACAAGATCAAGACGCCGCATCTACCGAACAAGCCACAAATGAAGCGGTTGCCCCGCCATTCGCCCAGATCGATGACGCAACCCCAGCGCCTACAGAAAAAGCAGAGGTCGAATCGACTCCTGCCGTTGCAGAAGAGCCCAAGGCTCCAGGTCATCGCGAAGTCCTTGTCGCCAAGGGCGATACTCTCTCGACGCTGTTCGAAAAAGTTGGCCTGCCAGCAACCGCCGTCCACGAAGTACTGGCCAGCGACAAGCAGGCCAAGCAGTTTTCTCAGCTAAAGCATGGCCAGAAGCTCGAATTCGAACTGACCCCCGATGGCCAGCTGAACAAACTCCACAGCAAGGTCAGCGACCTTGAGACCATTACCCTCACCAAGGGCCCGAAAGGCTTCGCTTTCGCCAAGGTCACCACCAAGCCGGTGGTCCGCTCCGCCTATGTCCACGGGGTCATCAACAGCTCCTTGTCACAATCGGCCGCTCGCGCAGGGCTCTCCCACAGCCTGACCATGGATATGGCGAACGTCTTCGGCTACGACATCGACTTCGCCCAGGATATTCGCCAGGGTGACGAGTTTGACGTGATCTACGAACAGAAGGTCGCCAATGGCAAGGTAGTAGGCACCGGCAACATCCTTTCTGCACGCTTCACCAACCGCGGCAAGACCTACACCGCCGTACGCTATACCAACAAACAAGGCTCCAGCAGCTACTACACCGCTGATGGCAACAGCATGCGCAAGGCGTTCATCCGTACCCCGGTAGACTTCGCCCGCATCAGTTCGCGTTTTTCGGCCGGTCGCAAACACCCGATCCTGAACAAGATCCGCGCCCACAAAGGCGTCGACTATGCGGCCCCACGGGGCACGCCGATCAAGGCAGCCGGCGATGGCAAAGTCCTGTTGGCAGGTCGTCGCGGCGGTTATGGCAACACCGTGATCATTCAGCACGGCAACACCTATCGCACTCTCTACGGCCATATGCAGGGCTTCGCCAAGGGCGTCAAGACAGGTGGTTCGGTGAAGCAGGGCCAGGTCATCGGCTACATCGGCACCACCGGCTTGTCCACCGGACCGCACCTGCACTATGAATTCCAGGTCAACGGCGTCCATGTCGACCCGCTGGGTCAGAAACTGCCAATGGCCGACCCGATCGCCAAGGCAGAGCGCCCACGCTTCCTCCAGCAGAGCCAGCCATTAATGGCCCGAATGGACCAGGAAAAGGCCACCATGCTGGCCTCGAGCAAGCGCTAAGCCATGGCGCTCTATATAGGCGTGATGTCCGGGACCAGTCTTGATGGGCTGGACATCGCCCTGATCGAGCAAAGCCCGGCGATCAAGTTGGTCGCCACCCACTACATCCCCATGCCCTCATCCCTGCGCGCCGAGCTCCTGAGCTTGTGCGCCAGCGGCCCCGATGAGATCGCTCGCTCTGCCATTGCCCAGCAACATTGGGTCCGACTGGCAGCCGAAGGTATCCACAGCCTCCTGCAACGCCAGCACCTACAAGCCCGTGATATCCGCGCCATTGGTAGCCACGGGCAGACCGTACGCCACGAGCCGAGCCGTGGTTTCACGGTGCAGATAGGCAACCCGGCACTGCTCACCGAACTCACGGAAATCACTGTCGTCAGTGATTTCCGTAGTCGCGACGTAGCCGCAGGCGGACAAGGCGCCCCCCTGGTTCCTGCATTTCACGAAGCGCTGTTCGAACAACGCCCCGGCAACCGTGCGGTGTTGAATGTCGGAGGCTTCAGCAACCTGAGCCTGATCGAGACTGCCAAGCCAGTCGCAGGCTTCGACTGCGGCCCGGGCAACGTCTTGCTCGATGCCTGGATCCAGTTGCAACGAGGGGAAAGCTTCGATCGTGACGGTCAATGGGCGGCCAGCGGCCAAGTTGATGCCCCGCTACTGAAGACCCTGCTCAACGATCCGTTCTTCGCGACCCAGGGCCCCAAAAGTACCGGACGCGAAGTCTTCAATCTCCAGTGGCTGCAACAACATCTGGTACGGCACCCGGCAGTTCCGGCCGCGAACGTACAAGCCACCCTACTGGAGTTGACGGCCTTGACCATCGTCGAATCCCTACAGGCAGCCCAGGCCGAAACACAGGAACTGCTGGTATGTGGCGGCGGGGCCCACAACGCAGCCCTGATGCAGCGCCTGGCGGCGCTATTGCCTGGAGCCCAGGTCAACAGTACGGCGCTCTATGGTGTCGATCCAGACTGGGTCGAAGCCATGGCATTCGCCTGGCTAGCCCATTGCTGCCTGGAAGGCATAGCAGGCAATCGCCCCAGCGTTACTGGAGCCCGGGGCCCTCGTATCTTGGGCGCGATCTATCCAGCTTGAGTGCCAGACAGCAAAACGCCGCAGGACCATGGGTCCTGCGGCGCTAGAGAAAGCTTTTGCTGCCTGACTAGATCGAGAACGAAGACCCGCAACCACAAGTAGTCGTGGCGTTAGGATTCTTGATCACGAAACGCGAGCCTTCCAGGCCTTCCTGATAATCCACCTCGGCACCTGCCAGGTACTGGAAACTCATCGGGTCAACAACCAGGCTCACACCTTCGCGCTCAACGATGGTGTCATCCTCGGCTACTTCTTCATCGAAGGTGAAACCGTACTGGAACCCCGAACAACCGCCGCCCGTAACGAATACGCGCAGCTTCAAGCGATCATTCCCCTCTTCATCGACCAGGGTCTTCACCTTGTGCGCTGCACCTTGAGTGAATTGCAAAGCCGTGGGGGTGAAGGATTCAACGCTCATGCTGACTATCTCCCGGCGTTACGCCGCCATACTGCGTGATGACGCGCATTATCCGCTTCTCCCAGAAAAGCGGTCAACTATTGTTACGGTATATCAATAGTCGTACAGCAATGCCCATGACGCAAAAAGGCCCGTCAAACGGGCCTTTTTCTCCAGCGCAACAGCGACCTTAAGGCAGCATGCCCGCATGGGACAGGCCCAGGCGCTCATCCAGGCCGAACAGGATGTTGAGGTTCTGCACCGCCTGGCCAGAAGCTCCCTTGACCAGGTTGTCGATCACCGACAGCACCACTACCAGGTCGTCACCCTGCGGCCGGTGCACGGCAATACGGCAGACATTGGCACCCCGCACGCTACGAGTCTCCGGGTGGCTGCCCGCGGGCATGACGTCGACGAACGGTTCGTTGGCGTAACGCTTCTCGAACAGGGCTTGCAGATCGACCGACTTGTCCACGACGCTAGCATAAAGCGTGGAGTGGATACCACGGATCATGGGTGTCAGGTGCGGCACGAAGGTCAGGCCGACATCCTTCCCCGCCGCACGGCGCAGGCCCTGGCGGATTTCCGGCAGATGGCGATGCCCTTTGACGGCATAGGCCTTCATGCTCTCGGAGGTTTCGGAATACAGCGAGCCCACGCTGGCACCACGACCTGCTCCGCTGACACCCGACTTGCAGTCGGCGATCAGGCGGGACGTATCAGCCAGGCCGGCTTCCAGCAGAGGCAGGAAACCCAGTTGGGTCGCCGTTGGATAGCAACCCGGCACCGCAATCAGGCGCGCCTGCTTGATCTTTTCGCGATTGACTTCCGGCAAGCCATAGACCGCCTCGTCCAGCAGCTCGGGAGCGCCATGAGGCTGGCCATACCACTTGGCCCACTCATCGGCGTCTTGCAGGCGAAAGTCTGCCGACAGGTCGATGACCTTGGTTCCCGCCGCCAGCAGCTCGCCAGCCAAGGCATGGGCGACACCGTGGGGGGTGGCGAAAAACACCACGTCACAAGCGCCCAGGGTCTTGATATCCGGCACGCTGAAGGCCAGGCCGTCATAGTGACCGCGCAGGTTCGGGTACATGTCGGCAACGGCCAGGCCCGCTTCGGATCGCGAGGTGATGACCTCTACCCGTGCCTGTGGGTGTTGTGCCAACAGACGCAACAACTCGACCCCGGTGTAACCCGTGCCGCCGACGATACCGACCTTGACCATAAACCTTGCCCTCAACGAACCCACTGGAAAGCTGCCGATAATAGGGGCGGGAACCCCCTGCGACAACCGTCAAGGTGACGTATGGACGCTCTAGCCTCTACTATCGCGCAACCGTGAATCTGGGGGATAACCAAAAATGCTCTATCTATGGCTCAAGGCCTTTCATATCGTCAGCGTGGTCTGCTGGTTTGCCGGCCTGTTCTACCTGCCGCGCCTGTTCGTCTATCACGCCCAAAGCGAGGACAGCATCAGCCGCGAGCGTTTCTGCGTCATGGAGCGCAAGCTCTATCGCTTCATCATGGGCCCGGCAATGATCGCGGCACTGGTCTTCGGCATCGGGCTGATCAGCCTCAACCCCGGAGCCTACTTCAGCCAAGGCGGCTGGATGCACGCCAAGCTCACCCTGGTCGTGATCCTGATCGGCTACCACCACATGTGCGGCGCGCAGGTTAAGCGCTTCGCCCGTGGCGAAAACGCCCGCAGCCATGTCTTTTATCGCTGGTTCAATGAAGTACCGGTTCTGCTATTGCTGGCTATTGTAATTCTGGTCGTCGTCAGACCGTTCTAACTCTATCTAGCTGCTTTCCCGGGGGTATACCGATGTCTCTGCCCGCTTTGCTCGAACAACGCTTGCGCCTGCCCGTGGTGGCGGCTCCGATGTTCCTGATCTCCAATCCAGAACTGGTCCTGGCCTGCTGTCGCAACGGCGTGGTCGGTAGCTTCCCGGCACTCAACCAACGCGAAAGCAGCGGTTTCAAGGCCTGGCTGGAGGAGATCGAAGCGGGCCTGGCCATCCTGGAGAATCCCGCGCCCTATGCCGTGAACCTGATCGTGCACAACAGCAACCCACGGCTGCAGGCAGATCTGGAAATCTGCATCGAGCACAAGGTACCAATCGTCATCACCAGCCTCGGGGCAGTCAAGGAGGTGGTGGATGCCGTACATAGCTACGGTGGCCTGGTATTCCATGACGTCACCACTCGCCGCCATGCCGAGAAGGCCGCACAGGCCGGGGTCGATGGCCTGATCGCCGTAGCCGCCGGTGCCGGTGGCCACGCCGGAACCTGGAGCCCATTCTCGCTGGTGGCCGAGATCCGCCAGTTTTTCGATAAAACCCTGCTACTGGCCGGCTGCCTGAACCACGGCCACGAGATTCTCGCCGCCCAGGTCCTCGGCGCCGACCTGGCCTACCTCGGTACCCGCTTCATCGCCACCACCGAGAGCCACGCCCCCCAAGGCTACAAGGACATGCTGTTGGGCTCACAAGCCGCCGATATCGTGCACACCGCCGCAGTCTCCGGGGTGCCCGCCAGCTTCATGCGTCAAAGCCTGGAGAACGCCGGCTTCGATATGGCCGCACTGCAAGGCAAGGGTGAAATCAACTTCGGCTCCAAACTCAAGCCCATCAGCGATGAAGCCAAGGCCTGGAAAACCGTTTGGTCAGCCGGCCAAGGCGTCGGTGAGATCGGCGACCTGCCCAGCGTCGACCAGTTGATCCAGCGGCTGGACAAGGAATATCGCAACGCCCTGGAACGCTCGGCACAGCTACCCAAACGCTGGCCACGATAACCAGTTCTCATAGTTTTTTGGCCAGCCAGGGGGCGCTGGCCTTAAACTACGTGTCTTTGCTGTAAGCCTTCATTTCAAGTGACAGGGATGCCCCCATGAGCGAAACCCGCTACAAAATCGTCTTCGACGGCACATTGTTGCCAGGTGTCGAAAAAACCACGGCACAACTGAACCTCGCCGAGCTGTTCAAAACCGACACTGCCGCAGTGGAACGCCTGTTCAACGGGCAACCGGTAGAGCTCAAGCGCGACCTGACCCAGGCCGATGCACAGCGCTATCTGGAAGCCCTGAAAAACGCAGGGCTCGATGCCCGGATCGAAGCCGAACCGACCCTGGAGCTGAGCCTGGAAGCGGTCACCCCGGCAGCTCCTCGTCCAGCCACCGTGGCGGACTCGCCTTATGCACCACCACAAGCCTCGGTCGGCGATGCCATCCCTCAATACGCGATGCTCAACGTCTTCAGTTTCGAAGGGCGCATCGGTCGCCTGCGCTACCTGGCCTGGACCCTGGTACTGACCGTCGCCTTGCTGGCCGTGATCGGGGTCGGCGCGTTGTTCGGAGCGATCACCGCGACCCTGCTCAACTCCACGCTGCTCATGGGGCTGGGCATTTTCGCCGGGGTAATCGTATTCATCGGTTTCATCGTCGTCAGCATCCAGATCAGCGTTCAACGCCTGCATGACCTGGGCTGGTCGGGCTGGCTGTGGCTGCTGAACTTCGTTCCCATCGTCGGCAGCATCTTCCCTCTGGTACTGATGGTCAGCCCCGGCAGCAACGTGGCCAACCGCTATGGTGCCCCGCCGCCGCCCAACACCACGGCAGTGAAAGTCCTGTCCTGGATGTGGGTAGTACTGCTGCTGGTGATCATCGTCGGCATGGTGGCCGGCGGCCTCAGCTCCCTGGAAGACCGCTATAGCGAAACCAGCTACAGCGAGTCCTACGACTCCAGCAGTGACGAGGCCGAAAGCGCTGCGACTGATGCAGCAGCGGCCGCCGAAGAAGCCGCCGAGGCCGCGAGCCCTGTAGAATCCGACGAAGAATAGACGCGTCCAAGCCTGCGACCCTCCCTGTCGCGGGCCGTCGGCCGTTGCGATGGAGAACTGCATGACCCGTTACGCTCTGATCACTGGCGCTTCCAGCGGCATAGGCCTGGCCATGGCCGAAGCCCTGGCCCGGCGCGGCCGCAACCTGCTCCTGGTGGCCCGCCAGCGTGATCAGCTGGAAAGTATTGCCCTGGAACTGACCCAGCGCTTCGGCGTCGAGGTTCTGTTCCGCGCCTGCGACCTGGGCGAACCCCTGAGGCTGTCCGGCTTCCTGCTGGAACTGGAAGAAGGCGACCGGCAGATAGACCTGCTGGTCAACTGCGCAGGCATAGGTACCAGCGGCCCGTTCCTGGCCCAGGACTGGATGACCGAGCAGGACCTGATCGAGGTCAACATCCTCGCCCTCACCCGCCTCTGCCATGCGTTGGGCAACAGCATGGCACTGCTGGGCGGTGGCCAGATCCTCAACGTCGCCTCGGTCGCGGCCTTCCATCCGGGCCCCTGGATGAGTACGTACTACGCCAGCAAGGCCTACGTCCTGCATTTCTCCGAAGGACTGCGTGAAGAACTGAAAAAGTGCGCGGTAAAGGTATCGGTGCTCTGCCCTGGGCCGACCCGCACTGGCTTTTTTCATAACGCGCACATGGATACCCAGAAGCTCAAAGACAGCAAATTGCTCATGAGCCCCGAGGAAGTCGCGCTGTATGCAGTACGAGCCCTGGAAAAGGATCGCGCCATCATTATCCCGGGGCGCTTGAACCGCTGGATGAGCCTGGCCAACCGCCTGAGCTCGCGCTGGCTGACCCGCAAGATCGTCGGCTACGTCAACCGGGCCTACTGCCCACGCTAGAGACCATCCGGGCTGGGCGCAGGGCTTGCGCCTGAGTAAACTCAGCCCGGACCAACCCAATGGAGAAACAGCTGTGGATACTCTGTTCACCAAGATCATCAACAGAGAAATACCCGCGAAGATCATCTACGAGGATGACCAGGTTCTGGCCTTCCACGACATCGCCCCGCAAGCGCCGGTGCATTTCCTGGTCATCCCGAAGAAACCCATCCGCACCCTCAACGACCTCACCGAGGACGACAAGGCCCTGGCCGGACATATCCTGTTCACCGCACAGCGCCTGGCCAAGGAGCAAGGTTGCGAGGACGGCTTCCGAGTGGTGATGAACTGCAATGAAATGGGCGGCCAGACCGTCTATCACATTCATATGCATGTCCTGGGTCAACGCCAGATGAACTGGCCTCCGGGCTGATCGACCCTTCCGGCGCCCTTTCGCCCAACCGAGGCGAAGGTGCGCTGATCCAGCGCAGGTTTCACCCCATCGATTGGAGTAAACTGGCCGCCGTAATACTTCCCGGAGATAAGCATGACTACCCAACGTCACTACTCGCCGATTGACCGCCTGCTGCTGCAAGCCGACATGGCCATGCGTACGCTGCTGCCGTTCAGTGGCCAACCTTATCGCCCGTCGCCGGCCATCGTGCAGCCGGAAGCGCAGATGAGTGACGAGGATACCCGGCACGTCGCCGGCCTGATGCGCATCAATCACACCGGGGAAGTCTGTGCCCAGGCGCTTTACCAGGGCCAGGCCCTGACAGCCAAACTGCCGCAGGTGCGCCAGGCCATGGAACATGCCGCCGAGGAAGAAATCGACCACCTGGCTTGGTGCGAACAACGCATTCGCCAATTGGGCAGTCATCCCAGCGTGCTCAACCCGCTGTTCTACGGTCTCTCATTCGGGATCGGCGCTGCCGCCGGCCTGATCAGCGACAAGGTCAGCCTGGGGTTCGTCGCCGCCACCGAGGATCAGGTCTGCAAGCACCTGAACGATCACCTGGAGCAATTGCCTGCGGAAGATGAAAAGTCCCGGGCCATCCTCGAGCAAATGCGCATCGACGAGGAACACCACGCCGAAACGGCCCTTGAGGCTGGCGGCTTCCGCTTCCCGGCACCGGTGAAGTTCGGCATGAGCCTGCTGGCCAAGGTCATGACCAAGAGTACCTACCGCATCTGAAGCCGCACTCCGGACACAAAAAAGGGCGCTTGAGCGCCCTTTTATTTTGTCCACGAAACCTGCCGGCGCTCAGCCCAGCTCGACAATCTCGTAATCGTGGGTAATGGCGACGCCCGCAGCGCCAAGCATGATCGAGGCCGAGCAGTACTTCTCGGCGGACAGCTCAACGGCGCGCTTGACCTGGGCCTCTTTCAAGCCACGGCCCTTGACCACGAAATGCAGGTGGATCTTGGTAAAGACCTTCGGATCCTCGGTGGCACGCTCGGCCTCGAGGAAGGCCTCGCAGCTTTCAACTGCCTGGCGCGACTTCTTCAGGATGCTGACCACATCGAAGTTGCTGCAACCACCTACGCCCAGCAGAAGCATCTCCATCGGACGAACACCCAGGTTACGCCCACCGGCTTCGGGCGGGCCATCCATGACTACCACATGGCCACTGCCCGACTCCCCGAGGAACATGGCTTCGCCAGCCCATTGGATGCGTGCCTTCATCGCCCAGACTCCACTGCTTTTAAAAAGGGTCGCCAGCTTAGCACAGGGTTTTGCACTGGCTGTGAGCTCCATCGTGATGCCAAAAGCAGCCCACATGTAAGAAAATTCTTAAATCTGCATGGGATGTGTCTGTTAAGCTGACGCCAAATGAATGGCGCATCGCCAGCTTTCGACGCCGATGCTTTCCGCCCCATAAGAAACCACCCATACCGTGCAGGCTTTCCGGGATACAACCATGGTTGCCATTACCCCTACTCCCAAGATTAAAAATCTCGACAAGCTGCTGATGCATTGCCAGCGCCGTCGGTATCAGGCCAAAAGCAACATCATCTGCGCCGGTGATGTGGCCGACAGCCTGTACTTCATCATCAAGGGGTCGGTGACCATCCTCATCGAGGACGATGACGGTCGGGAAATGATCATCGCCTATCTCAACGCCGGGGACTTCTTCGGCGAGTTGGGGCTGTTCGAAGATCCCGGGCATGAACAGCTGCGCAGTGCCTGGGTGCGAGCCAAGGTGGAATGCGAAGTCGCCGAGATCAGCTACGCCAAGTTCCGCGAGCTGTCACAGAACGACCCCGACATTCTCTACGTCCTCAGCGGGCAGATTGCCCAGCGCCTGCGCAATACCACGCGCAAGGTCGGTGACCTGGCCTTCTTCGATGTAACTGGGCGAGTCGCCCGTTGCCTGCTGGAATTGTGCAAGCAACCGGACGCCATGACTCACCCGGACGGTATGCAGATCAAGGTCACCCGCCAGGAGATCGGCCGGATCGTCGGCTGCTCTCGGGAAATGGTCGGTCGCGTCCTCAAGGACCTGGAAGAACGCAACCTGGTACACGTCAAGGGCAAGACCATGGTGGTCTTCGGCACCCGCTAAACCGGCAGGAAGCCCCTGAGCATTTGCCGGTAGAGGCTGTCCAGGCGTGCGATCGCATCCGGGGCGGCAAAAGCCTCATGCAAAGCGATATGACTCTCGGCCCGACAACGCTGCTCCAGGCCGCAAGCCTGATTGAATGTATTGACCGCGCCCACCATCGACTCGCGCTCGTTCTCCAGCAGCAGCGCACCATGCACCAGGCCCACCGGCCTCTGGCCACCTTTGCTCTGGCGCCAGCGCTGGGCTGTACCGACCATCTTGCGGCCATCGAGATTGACGTTGAAGCGTCCGTCACAGAAGGCGCCGTCTACCTCTCCCAGCGAGGGGGTACCGCCCAGCTCAATGAGCAGGTCGCAGATCGGCTGGCACAAGCGGCGATAAGCGGTTTCGATCCGGCCCTGGTCCCCCTCGCTACGAGGCGGGGCATAGACCAATGCGATGTTCACCGTGGCGGCTGACTGAGGCACAGGCTCACCGCCGGTCTCGCGCAGCAAAACCGGCCAACCGTTAGCCTCCGAGGCCAGGCAGGCCTGTTCGAAACCGGGCAAGCGACTCAGGCGTCGAGGCATGACCAGCGCCCGATCGCTGGGCTGCCAGAACAGCAGGCCGAACTCCTGTTCGCCGGCACATACCTGGGCCAGCAGATCCTGCTCGGCCTGCAGGCCGGCTTCGACGCTAAGGGCAGTGGGTTGGATCATGGCAATGCAGATTCCTTGGCAATGGATATGAAAAAGCCGGCATCGCCGGCTCATTCATCGTCACAGTTTCAGTCCAGGGTCGACCCCGTGACCGGCAAACCACGCTCCGGGAAAAACAGGCGCTGCAACTCAGTACCCGGGTTCTCGGCACGCATGAAGGCTTCGCCGACCAGGAACGAATAGACATCGCTGATTTCCATCAGCTCGACATCGGCCCGGTTGAGAATACCGCTCTCGGTGATCACCAAGCGGTCGCGAGGAATCCGCGGCAGCAGGTCGAGAGTGGTTTCCAGATCGACATCGAAGGTGTGCAAGTTGCGGTTGTTGATCCCGACCAGCGGCGTATCCAGGGTCTTCAAGGCCCGTTCCAGCTCATCGCCGTCATGTACTTCCACCAGTACGTCCAGGCCAACGCCCTTGGCTACCGCCGCCAGCTCCGCCATCCGCACATCGTCCAGCGCAGCAACGATCAGCAGCACGCAGTCGGCACCCAGCGCCCGGGCCTCGACGATCTGGTACGGATCGATCATGAAGTCCTTGCGGATCACCGGCAGCTTGCATGCCGCCCGAGCCTGCTGCAGATAGCTATCAGCGCCCTGGAAGTAGTCCACATCGGTAAGCACCGACAAACAGGTGGCGCCGCCCTTCTCGTAGCTCCTGGCAATCTCGGCGGGAACGAAGTCCTCACGGATCACGCCCTTGCTCGGCGAGGCTTTCTTGATCTCGGCGATCACCGCAGGGTGCTTGAGCCTGGCCTGCTCTTGCAGGGCCCTGGCAAAACCTCGCGGGGCATCGGCCGCCCGCGCCAGGCTCTCCAGTTCGGCCAGGGTAGTGCGCGCGCTGCGCTCGGCAACCTCCTCGACCTTGCGGGCGAGGATCTTTTCCAGAACTGTCGGCACACTCATCCTTCATTCTCCTGCTTGAACACCGCGGTAAAGGCGCCCAGTTCCTCGAGCTTTTCCCGGGCCAGGCCGGTGTGCAAAGCGTCGTGGGCCAGGGCGACCCCTTCTTTGAGGCTACTGGCATGGTCCGCCGCATACAGGGCGGCGCCGGCATTGAGTACGATCATTTCAGCGGCCTTCTGGCCATGCTCGGTCTTGCGCCGCCCCAGGGCATCACGAATCAGCTCCAGGGACGCCGCCGGGCTTTCCACCACCAGGCCGAACAGGCTCTGGCTCTTGATGCCCAGGTCTTCCGGCTGCACCCAATACTCGGTGATCTGGTCGTTTTTCAGCTCCGCGACATAAGTCGGCGCCGCCAGGCTGAACTCATCCAGGCCATCCTGGGAATGCACCACCAGTACATGCTTGCTGCCCATGCGCTGCAACACTTCGGCCAACGGCCGGCACAGGGCTTGGGTGAACACGCCCACCACCTGGTGCTTCACACCGGCCGGATTCGTAAGCGGGCCGAGCATGTTGAACAGCGTGCGCAGGCCCAGGTCCCGGCGCGGGCCGGCGGCATACTTCATGGCGCCATGGTGGGATTGGGCGAACATGAAGCCGATGCCGACGTTATCGATGCAGCGTGCCACCTGCACGGGCGTCAGGTTCAAATAGACCCCGGCCGACTCCAGCAAGTCGGCGCTGCCACTCTTGCCAGATACGGCGCGGTTGCCGTGCTTGGCCACGGTGCAGCCCGCGGCCGACACCACGAAGGCAGAAGCGGTGGAGACGTTGAAGATGTTGGCACCGTCGCCACCGGTACCGACCACATCCACCACACCGTCGAGGGTCTTGAGCTCAACCTTGTCGGCCAGTTCGCGCATCACCGATACGGCACCGACGATCTCGTCGATGCTTTCGCTCTTCATGCGCATGGCCATCATGAAAGCGCCGATCTGTGCATCGGTGCATTGACCGGTCATGATCTGGCGCATGACATCGCGCATCTCATCAGTACTCAGGTCCAGGTGGCCGACGATACGGCTCAGGGCAGTCTTGATATCCATGAAAAGTCCTTAGCGCGTGCCGCCGCTCTGTTTGAGGAAGTTGGCGAACAGCTCGTGGCCCTGCTCGGTGAGGATAGATTCAGGGTGGAATTGCACACCCTCGATATTCAGTGTCTTGTGGCGCAGGCCCATGATTTCGTCGACCGAACCATCTTCCAGCTGGGTCCAGGCAGTGACTTCAAGGCACTCGGGCAAGGTCTCGCGCTTGACCACCAGGGAATGGTAGCGAGTCACGGTCAACGGCATGTTCAGGCCACCGAACACGCCCAGGTCGCGATGGAATACCGGGCTGGTCTTGCCATGCATCACTTGCCGGGCCCGCACCACCTGGCCACCGAAGGCCTGGCCGATGGACTGGTGGCCCAGGCAAACGCCCAGGATCGGCAGCTTGCCGGCGAAATACTTGATCGCCTCGAGGGAAACGCCAGCCTCGGTCGGCGTGCAAGGGCCAGGCGAAACCACGATGCGCTCGGGCTTGAGCGCTTCGATCTCGGCCACGGTCAGCTCATCATTGCGCACCACCTTCACCTCGGCTCCCAGCTCGCCCAGGTACTGCACGACGTTGTAGGTAAAGGAGTCGTAGTTATCGATCATCAGCAACATAAGTGGAAACTCCTCAAGCCTTGGATGCGGGGGATTGTTCAGCCAGTGCCACGGCACGGAACATTGCTCGACGCTTGTTCAGCGTCTCTTCCCACTCCAGGGTCGGTACCGAGTCGGCGACGATGCCGCCACCGGCCTGCACATGCAGCTCGCCATCCTTGATCACTGCCGTACGGATGGCGATGGCGGTGTCCATGTTGCCGTTCCAGGCAAAGTAACCCACGGCACCGCCGTAGACCCCGCGCTTGACCGGTTCCAGCTCATCGATGATTTCCATGGCGCGGATCTTCGGCGCGCCGGACAGAGTGCCCGCCGGCAGGATCGCCCGTAGTGCGTCCATCGCCGTCAGGCCTTCCTTCATTTGGCCGGTGACGTTGGAGACGATGTGCATCACGTTGGAATAACGCTCGATGACCATCTTCTCGGTGAGTTTCACCGAACCGATCTCGGAGACCCGCCCGGTGTCATTGCGGCCCAGGTCGATCAGCATCAGGTGCTCGGCGATTTCCTTGGCATCCGACAGCAGATCCTGCTCCAGGGCCTGGTCGGCTTCTTCGGTAGCACCCCGCGGGCGAGTACCGGCGATCGGGCGCACGGTGATCAGGTTGTCCTCGACCCTGACCAGTACCTCCGGCGAACTGCCCACAACGTGGAAGTCGCCGAAGTTGAAGAAATACATGTACGGCGTCGGGTTGAAGCAGCGCAGGGCCCGGTACAGGTCGATGGGCGCGGCGGTGAAGTCGATGGACATGCGCTGGGAGGGCACCACCTGCATGCAGTCACCAGCCAGGATGTATTCCTTGATGGTCTCCACCGCACGCTCGTAGTCGTCCTGGGTGAAACTGGAGCGAAACACCGGTTCGCCGGCAGGCGGTCGGTCCAGGTCCAGCCCACGGCGCGGCGCGATTGGCTGGCGCAGCTGCTCGAGCAGTTCTTGCAGGCGTGCCTGGCCAGACTCAAAGGCATCGCCCTGGCTCGGGTCGGCCAGCACGATCGTGTGCATCTTGCCCGCGAGGTTGTCGAACACCACCACGGCGTCGGAGACCATCAGCAGGATATCCGGCACGCCAAGCGGATCAGGGTTCGGGCACTGGCCCAGGCGCGGCTCCACATAGCGCACACAGTCATAACCGAAATACCCCACCAGGCCGCCATTGAAGCGTGGCAGGCCGGCGATGGTCGGTACGTTGTAGCGCGCCTTGAATTCTTCGACGAAGGCCAGCGGATCAGCTACTTCGCGGCTTTCGATCTCGACGCCATCATGGGTCACGCTGATCCGGTAGCCGTGCACCCGCAGCACGGTGCGGCACGGCAGGCCGATAATCGAATAACGCCCCCATTTCTCGCCCCCCTGCACCGACTCCAGGAGATAGGAGTTGGGCTGGTCGGCCAGTTTCAGGTAGATCGACAACGGGGTGTCGAAGTCGGCAAGGGTTTCGCAGGCCAGCGGGATACGGTTGTAGCCGGCTGCTGCCAGGCGCAGGAATTCTTCGCGAATCATGGGATGCCTCGTGGCTGAGGGTCTAACAGTCAGGTATGCAAACGTGCCGGCAGGGCCGGCCAGACAAAAATCAGGCGCGCCAACGCCAACGGGCCAAGGCCTTGATGACTTTCATCCAGAGTTTGCGAGTGACCACCACGATGGAATTTCCAGAAGGGGATGGAACAGCGTCGGGCAACGTTATCTCAGCGGCAGGTTCTAAGCAACCGGGGATCAGCGCCCGCAGATCGTCGATCACCAGAGCCGGCGACTCCTCGGCGATCGGCCGCCCGTGGTTGTAGCCGTAGCTCAGAGCCACACACTTGACCCCAGCCGCCTTGGCCGCCAATACATCACTGCGCGAGTCGCCGACGAACAGCGATTGCGAAGCCGGAATACTGGCCATTTTCATGACGAAAAACAGCGCCGCCGGGTCGGGCTTCTTCTGTGGCAGCGTATCGCCGCCGATGATCCAGCGGAAATAGCGACCGATGCGCATCTGATCCAGCAAGGGCGCGACGAAGCGCTCCGGCTTGTTGGTGATCAGCGCCAGCTCGACCCCTTGCTTGTACAGCCACTTGAGGGTTTCCCGGGCACCGGGATAGACCACCGTCAGCTCGTGGCTCCCCTCATAAGCCGCATTGAACAGCTCCAGGGCATGCTCGGCCTCAGCATCATCGATCCCCTGGGGGTCCAGGCTATTGGCCAAGGCCCGGCGGACCAGCATCGGAGCACCGTTGCCGACCCAGTTGCGCACGGCCTCGACTCCCGCCGCAGGCCGCCCCAGCTTGAGCAGCATCTGATCCACGGCGGCAGCCAGGTCAGGCACCGAGTCGACCAGGGTGCCATCCAGGTCGAACATCACCAGCCGTGGCAGGTTCCCGCAGAACAGCTGCTCGAATGCACTCATGATCGAGCCAGCGCCAGCTCGGCGCGCATTTTCTCGATCACTTCCTGGTAGTTGGGCGCATTGAAGATCGCCGAACCGGCGACGAAGGTGTCCGCGCCGGCTGCGGCGATCTCGCGGATGTTGCCGACATTCACGCCGCCGTCGATTTCCAGGCGGATATCCCGACCGGAGGCATCGATCAGCGCTCGCGCTTCACGCAGCTTGTCCAGGGTGCCAGGGATGAACTTCTGCCCGCCAAAGCCCGGGTTCACGCTCATCAGCAAGACCATGTCGACCTTGTCCATCACATACTTGAGTACATCCAGCGGAGTCGCCGGGTTGAACACCAGGCCGGCCTTGCAACCGCCTTCGCGGATCATTTGCAGGGAGCGATCCACATGCAGCGTGGCCTCCGGGTGGAAGGTAATGTAGGTGGCGCCCGCCTCGATGAAGTCGCCAATGATGCGATCCACCGGACTCACCATCAGGTGCGCATCGATAGGGGCGGTGATCCCGTACTTGCGCAATGCCGCGCAGACCATCGGGCCGATGGTCAGGTTCGGCACATAATGGTTGTCCATGACATCGAAGTGGACGATATCGGCCCCGGCGGCCAGGACATTGTCCACTTCCTCGCCCAGGCGGGCGAAGTCGGCGGAAAGAATCGACGGAGCAATAGCGAAGGGCTGCATGACGCACCTTTGTTGAGCAGAATCACGATGGCGCGCATTGTATACCTCATGCTTTGGAGCGCACACCGTAACCTCGATGATCAGTAGGCCGCCCGATAGATCTGCTCGATATCGGCGGGACTCAGCTTGCGCGGGTTATTGCGCATCAGCCGCTCGATACCCGCGGCCTCCTGGGCCATGCTCGCAAGTGCCTCCTCGGGCACGCCGAAACTACGCAAGCCCCTGGGTATCTCCACCGCGGCACACAGGGCACTCATCGCCTCCACCGCCCGGTCAGCCGCCTCGTTGGCACTCAAGCGCGCCGTACGCACCCCCATGGCTGCGGCGATATCCTGCATGCGCTCGACACAAGCCACCTTGTTCCAGGTCATGACATAGGGCAGCAGCAAGGCGTTGCTGACCCCATGGGACACGTGAAAACGCCCGCCCAGGGGATAGGCCAGGGCATGCACCGCGCCCACTCCGGCATTTCCGAAGGCCATGCCGGCCATCAAGCTGGCGGTCGCCATGTCTTCCCGAGCCTGCAGGTTGGAAGGATTGGCAAAAGCCTTGGGCAGGGCCTTGGCGATCAAGCGAATGGCGCCGATGGCCAGGGAGTCGGTGATCGACGAAGCATTGAGTGAAAGGTATGCCTCGACGGCATGCACCAGGGCATCGACACCACTGGCTGCGGTCACGCTGCGCGGGCAGGTCAGGGTCATCTGCGGGCTGACCAGGGCCACGTCCGGCAGCAGATAGTCACTGACGATGCCCTTTTTCAACTGCGCGGCCTTGTCCGAGAGGATCGCCACGTTGGTCACCTCCGAGCCGGTGCCGGCCGTGGTGGGAATGGCGATCAGCGGCGGCCCCTTGCGTGGCACCTGGTCGACCCCGAACAGATCCTGCAAGGCGCCGTGATACCCGGCATAGGCCGCAACACTCTTGGCGATATCGATGGCGCTACCGCCCCCCAGGCCGACCAGGCCGTCATGTCCCCCTTCGCGATAGACCTGCATGCAGTCCTCGACGATGGCGATTTCCGGATCAGGCCGCACCCGGTCGAAAATCTCGTAGTCACGCCCTCCCAGGTGCGCCAGCGCCATCCCCACCGTGCCGGACTCAAGCAGGATGGCATCGGTGACGATCAAGGGGTTATCCACATCCAGGCGGGTCAGTTCGGCGCCCAACTGTTCAATGGCGGTACTGCCGGTGAGCAGCTTATGGGCAATCTTGAAAGAGGAAATACTCATGTGCGCAGCCTCTTATATAAAGATGAAAGCTGGCACAAGCGTAGCTGGGGATTGCAAAACCGGGTCGCCGTGATGCCCGATCGGCATCACGACAGGGAAAGCCGGTGGTTCCTCGCTACGGCACGAGCCCTCACCATGGTCGGGCTGGAATGCCCCGCGCCCTTGCAGGCATCAGGCAATCCAGGTCCTTGGATGGAGCCATTGTGGTTTTCGGCGGCAACCAGACCCTTGCCGCAGATCAGGTTATCGCTCGGCCCAGGACTCAAACCTGGGCCGTACGCAGTTTTTCGCTGCGCCCACGCAGCCACTCCAGGGTCAGCAGCAGGATCACCGAGAAGGCGATCAGCAGCGTGGCCGCGGCGGCGATGGTGGGGCTGAGGTTCTCGCGAATACCACTGAACATCTGCCGGGGCAGCGTCGCCTGCTCGGGGCCGGCGAGGAACAGGGTCACCACCACTTCATCGAACGAGGTGGCGAAGGCGAACAACGCGCCACTGATCACCCCCGGGGCGATCAACGGCAGGGTCACCCGGCGGAAAGTGGTCAGCGGCGAGGCGCCCAGGCTGGCTGCCGCCCGCACCAGGTTGTGGTTGAAGCCCTGCAAGGTCGCCGAGACGGTGATGATCACGAACGGCACCCCGAGCACCGCGTGCACGATGATCAGCGACAAGAAGCTGTTGCCCATGCCCAGCGGGGCGAAGAACAGGTAGCTGGCGACCCCGATGATCACCACCGGCACCACCATCGGCGAGATCACCAGGGCCATGACCAGCGACTTGCCGGGAAAATCGCCGCGGGTCAGGCCGATGGCCGCCAGGGTGCCGAAGACCATGGCCAGCACAGTGGCCGCCGGGGCCACGATGATGCTGTTCTTCAGGGCGCGCATCCATTCGGCGGAGGCGAAGAAGTCCTGGTACCAGTGCAGCGAGAAGCCCTGCAGCGGATACACCAGGAAGCTGCCCGAGTTGAACGACAACGGGATGATCACCAGCACCGGCAGCACCAGGAACAACAGGATCAAGCCGCAGAGGATCCGCAAGCTGTAGAACCAGACCCGCTCGACGGGCGACATGTAGGGGCTCAGCATTTCGATTCTCTCCTTAGCTCAGGCGCAAGCGACTGGCGCCCACCAGCCAGCTGTAGATCAGGTACAGCACGATGGTCGCCAGCAACAGCAGGCCGCCCAGGGCGGTGGCCATGCCCCAGTTGATGCTGGTGTTGGTGTAGAAGGCCACGAAGTAGCTGACCATCTGGTCGTTCGGGCTGCCCAGCAGGGCCGGGGTGATGTAGTAGCCGATGGCCAGGATGAACACCAGCAGGCAACCGGCGCCGACCCCGGCATAGGTTTGCGGGAAGTACACCCGCCAGAAGCTGGCGAACGGATGGCAGCCCAGGGAGATCGCCGCGCGCATGTAGGTCGGCGAGATGCTCTTCATCACGCTGTAGATCGGCAGGATCATGAACGGCAGCAGGATGTGCACCATGGAGATGTAGACCCCGGTGCGGTTGAACACCAGCTCCAGGGGCTTGTCGATCACGCCCATGGCCAGCAAGGCGCTGTTGATCAGGCCGCCGGATTGCAGGAGCACGATCCAGGCCGCTACCCGCACCAGGATCGAAGTCCAGAACGGCAGCAAAACCAGGATCATCAGCAGGTTGCTCTTGCGCGCCGGCAAATTGGCCAGCAGGTACGCCAGGGGATAGGCCAGCACCAGGCAGATGGCGGTGATCACCAGGCCCATCCAGAAGGTCCGGGCGAAGATGTCCAGGTAGATGGCCTGGTCCGGGGTCGCCGGGGCCAGTTCGCCCAGGTCGTCGATCCGGTGGTCCAGCGCCGCCAGCAGATAGTAGGGAGTCAGGCTGCTGGTATTGCGCCGGATCGCCTGCCAGTAGGCCGGGTCGCCCCAACGCTCGTCCACGCCCTCCATGGCTTCTTTGTAGGATTCGGGCTCGGCCTTGAACGGCAAGGCGCGGGCGGTCTTGGTCAGCAGGCTGCGATAGCCGGCCAGTTCCATGTTCAGGCGCTTGGACAGGTCGCCCAGGCCCTGGTTCTTGCGAGCCTCGGCCAGGTCTTCGCTCAAGGCCTTGTAGGCGGCCTCGCCGGGCAGGCCGCGGCCGTCCCAGGCATTCACGGCCACCACCGTGCGCGGCATGCCGCCGACCACTTCCGGGTTGCCGACGCTCTTGTACAGCAGCGCCACGATCGGTACCAGGAACACCAGCAGCAGGAACAGCACCAGCGGCGCGATCAGGGCCTGGGCCTTCCAGCGGTTGACCCGCTCGGCACGGGCCAGTCGCTGCTTGAGGGTCGGGCCGGCGACCGCGTCCAGGGAAACGGTGATGGTCATGACAAACTCCGCGAATCGATCTTTCGAATACACCACCGACAGGAGCGGGCCAGCCCGCCCCTGCCACTAGCGATGGTTACTTGGCCGCCCAGGCGTTGAAGCGCTGTTCCAGCTGCTCGCCGTTGTCAGCCCAGAAGCTGACGTCGATCTGCACCTGGTTGGCGATGTTCTCCGGAGTGGTCGGCATATCCTTGAGGATGTCCTTGGCCAGCAGCGGCACGGCCTGGGTGTTGGCCGGGCCATAGGCGATGTTTTCCGAATAGGTCTTCTGCTGCTGCGGCTGCACCGAGTAGGCGATGAACTTCTTCGCCGCTTCGGCACGGGTCTTGTCCAGGCCCTTGGGGATGGCCCAGGCATCGAAGTCGTAGATGCCGCCGTTCCACACCACCTTCAGGTTGCTTTCCTTCTGCACCGCGGCGATCCGGCCGTTGTAGGCCGAGCTCATGACCACGTCGCCCGAAGCCAGGTACTGCGGTGGCTGGGCGCCGGCTTCCCACCACTGGATGTTGGGCTTGAGCTCATCGAGCTTCTTGAAGGCACGGTCCTGGCCATCCTTGCTGGCCAGCACCTTGTACACGTCCTTGGGCGCGACGCCGTCGGCCATCAGGGCGAATTCCAGGGTGTACTTGGCCCCCTTGCGCAGGCCGCGCTTGCCCGGGAATTTCTGGGTGTCCCAGAAGTCAGCCCAGCTGCCTGGCGGCGCCTTGAGCTTGTCGGCGTTGTAGGCCAGCACCGTGGACCAGACGAAGAAGCCCACGCCACACGGCTGGATGGCGCCCTTGACGTAGTCTTCGCCCTTGCCGAACAGCGCCGGGTCGAGGGGTTCGAACAGGTCTTCGTCGCAACCGCGGGACAACTCGGGGGACTCCACTTCCACCAGGTCCCAGGACACGCTCTTGGTGTCGACCATGGCCTTGACCTTGGCCATCTCGCCGTTGTATTCGCCGGCGACGATCTTGCCGTTGCCCGCCGCTTCCCACGGAGCGTAGAAGGCTTTGACCTGGGCCGCCTTGTTCGCCCCACCAAAGGACACCACGGTCAGGTCCGGTCCCGCCGCCAGGGCGTGCGCCGCCCCCAGCATGCCCAGCGTCAGGGCTGTGAGTTTCAGGGATCTCAGCATTTTATTGTGTTCTCCACGTGCAGGTTGGTGTTGCAGGGGGGGCGATCAATTCGCCTCTAGAAGCGGGTCGAGCGCACGAACGTGCTCGACTTGCCAGCCAAGCGGTACCACGTCACCCACCGCCAGCGCGGGATCGAGCTCGGCGATCGGCTGTTTCACGAAGAAGTCGCTCTTGCCGCAGACTTCCAGGCGTACCCGGACGTGGTCGCCCAGGTAGATGAACTCCGCCACCCGCCCGGAAAAGCGGTTGGCGCAGTGTTCGCTGGAACCGTTGAGGCTCACCCGCTCCGGGCGGATGGACAGGGTCACCGGGCCGCCGACCTGGCCGACGTTGACCGCCAATGCCTCGACTTTCTCGCCACGCCCCAGCTCCACCACGCAGCGCTCGCCGTCATGGCTGTGCAGGCGGCCGCTGAGGCGGTTGTTCTCGCCGATGAAGTTGGCGACGAAGGTGTTCTTCGGTTCTTCGTAGAGGGTCCGCGGCGGGGCGATCTGCTGGATCTCGCCCTGGTGGAACACCGCCACCCGGTCGGACATGGTCAAGGCTTCGCCCTGGTCGTGGGTCACGTAGACCACGGTCACGCCCAGGCGCTGGTGCAGGTGCTTGATCTCCATCTGCATGTGCTCGCGCAGCTGTTTGTCCAGCGCCCCCAGGGGCTCGTCCATCAGCACCAGCTGCGGCTCGAACACCAGGGCCCTGGCCAGGGCCACCCGCTGCTGCTGGCCACCGGACAGCTGCGCCGGATAGCGCTGGGCGAAGGAGTCCAGCTGGACCATGCTCAGCACGCGCTTGACCCGCTCGCTGATGTCGGTCTTGCCCAGGCCCCGTACCGACAGCGGGAACGCCAGGTTCTCGGCCACGGTCATGTGCGGGAACAGCGCGTAGTTCTGGAACACCATGCCGATATCGCGCTTGTGCGGCGGCACATTGTTGATCGAGCGTCCGGCCAGCTGGATCTCGCCGGCAGTCGGGGTCTCGAAACCGGCCAGCATCATCAGGCTGGTGGTCTTGCCGGAGCCGGACGGCCCGAGCAGGGTGAGGAACTCGCCCTTGCGAATTTCCAGGTTGAGGTCTTTGACGATCAGGTTTTCGCCGTCGTAGCTCTTTTGCACACCACGAAAGCTGACCAGAACATCATTGGCCCCAGCGCTTGAATCGACCTCGCTCATACCCGCACCTTTTTGTTTTAGACGGCTGTAGGGCAAGCCTAGTGCAGCCCACAAGGCCCGGAAATCGGGGGGTAGGAGAGATTCGCCTCAGCCGCCTGGAAGGTCGCCTGTAGGGATTGCCCTACAAGAATGGCGGAAACAGACAAGAGCAGAGGCCAGCTTGAAGCAACAAGCCGCAAGAACAGGCAAAGGCCGGGAAGTGGCGATGTCGTAAACGGATATGCCCCGCCAATGCCTTGGCCAGGACCATCGAGCTCGAGGCGTATCCATTGTGGCGGGGGAGCTGGCTCAGAGCAGCTTGTGTTCCATGGCGTACTTCACCAGTTCGGCCAGGGAGGTGACGTTGAGCTTTTGCATCAGCCGCGCCTTGTGGGTGCTGATGGTCTTGTTGCTCAAGGCCAGTTGCTGGGCGATGTCATTGACATTGGCACCCTGGGCCAAGCGCTCGAACACCGAGAACTCGCGCTCGGACAACAGCGAATGCAGTGGCCGGGCATCGGTGAGGCCGACCTCGAAGACCATGCGGTCCGCCAGTTCCGGATCGATGTAGCGCCCACCGGCGGCGACCTTGCGGATTGCAGTCAGCAGCAACGACGGATCACTGTCCTTGGTGGCGTAGCCGGCGGCGCCGATCTTCAGGGCTCGGGCGGCCATCTGCGCCTCGTCATGCATCGACAGCACCAGGATCGCCGGCGGATCGCTCAGGGCGCGGATCCGTGGGATGGCTTCCAGGCCGTTCACCCCGGGCATGGAGATATCCAGCAGCACCACCTCGCAAGGCACCTGGCGCAGGGTCTCCAGCAGTTGCTCGCCATTGCTCGCCTCCCCCACGACCGTCAGGTCCTTGGCCAGGCCGATCAGTTGCTTGATGCCTTCGCGGACAATGGTGTGGTCTTCGGCTACCAGTACACGAATCACGCGGTTCTCCTCGTTATTGTTGTAGGTCCAGGGGCACACGGACGGTCAGGCTGGTGCCCTCCCCCGGCTCGCTGTGCAGCGCCAGGCTACCGCCCATGATCAGCACCCGCTCGCGCATGCCCACCAGGCCAAAGGAGGTCGGGCGCGTGGCCTTGGTATCGAACCCCAGGCCATCGTCGCTGATGCTCATGCACAACTGAGGTCCGTCCAGCACCAGGGACAGCTCCACAGTATGCGCCTGGGCATGGCGCATAACGTTGGTCAGGGCTTCCTGGAGAATCCGGAACAGGCCGATGGCCTTGGCGTCGCTCAGGCGCGGCAGGTTATCCGGCACGTCCACCAGGCACGGGATCTGCGTGCGCGCCTCGAAACGCCGGGCCTGCCATTCAATGGCCGAGGCGATGCCGGCATCCAGGATCGGCGGGCGCAAGGCCGTGGCCACGTCCCGCACCAGTTGGAACAGTTGGGTGATCAGGCGCTTCATGCTGTTGAGGCGCTCGTTCAGTCCAGGGTCGAGCTGGGCGTAGGCCAGCTCGCACATGGAGGTCTCCAGCTTGAGCACAGTGAGCATCTGCCCCAGCTCGTCATGGACCTCCCTGGCAATGCGGGCCTTTTCCTCTTCCCGCACGCTCTCCAGGTGCGCCGACAGCTCACGCAGCTGCTCGCGGGAACTGGCCAGCTCCAATTCGATGCGCTTGCTCTCGCTGATGTCCCAGACAATGCCGTCCCAGACGTAAGTGCCGTCATCCAGTTGCCGGGTGATCGCCTTGATCTCGGCCCAGCGCTGCTGGCCCTGGCGGGTGAGGATGCGCCCCTGCCAGGACCAGTCACTGTCGGTGTCCAGGGCCTGGTCCTGGGTCTGGTGGTAACTGGCCTTGTCGTCCGGGTGCACCAGGCTGCGCAAGCCCTTGTCCCGGTGGGCCAGCACCGCAGGCGAATAGCCCACCAGGGTCTGGCTGCCCTCGCTGATGTAGGCGAAGTCGATCTGTCCGCTGACCGGCGCCCGCTCCAGGCGGAACACCAGGCCCGGTACGTTGGCCGCAATGCCCTGCAGGCGCGCTTCGCTCTCACGCAACGCGGCCAGGGCGCGACGGCGCTCGGTGACGTCGGTGAGGTAGACCACCAGGTACTCGCTCTGGCGAAAACGCAGGAAGCTCAGGGACACATCCGTCGGCAGGATGCTGCCGTCGGCCCGCACGCATTGAGTCTCGAAACTCTGAGCACCCTCCGCGCTGGCCCGGGCACGCCTCCAGAGATTGAGCCAGCGGTCCATGTGCAGGTTGGGCTCGAAATCGATCAGTGGCCGGTCGATCACCGCCCCCGGCGGATAACCGAGCATCTCCTCGGCGGCGCGGTTGGCGTAGCGTATGTGGCTGTCCCAATTGACCCAGAGAATGCCCACGGTGCTCTGGTCGATGGAAAACTGGGTCAGGCGCAGCGCCTCTTCACTGGCCGCACGCAGGGCAATGTCTTCGCGCGCGGCCAATAGCCGTTGCTCCAGCCCGCGCTGCTGGCGCCGCTGCCAGAACACCACCGCCAGGCTGGCCAACAGGCACAACGCCAGCAACAGGCTGAGACTACGCCAGTTGCCTGGAGACTCGCCCAGGCGCGAGTACTTGGGCTGCAACCAACGGTTATGCACCTGCTCCAGCTCCTTAGCCGGAATCGTCCGCAGGGCGATTTGCACGATGCTGGCCAGCTCCGGCCAGTCGCGACGGGTGGCGACCCGCAGCAACTGCGGCAGGCCGATATCCCCTACGACCGTCAACCCGGCGAACTCCGCTTGTGCCGATAAACGGCTGAGCTGGGCCTCATCCACCACCGCATAGCGGGCCTGCTGGCTGAACAGCAACTGCAACGCCTGGCGCTCCTGGGGCACGCCCTGCAAATTCAGGTTGGGGTAGGTCAGGCGCAGATAGTCAGCCACTGCACTGGGCATACGCACCGCTACCCGGGCCTGGGCGTCGAGTTTTTCCAGCTCCACCGCACCGGAACCCTTCTGCTCCCCCACCACCAACTGCGGGACGCGCATGTAGGGATCGCTGAATAACCACAGGCGCAGCCCCGCCGGGGTCTGGGTCAAGCCCGGGGCCATATCGATCTCGCCATCGTGCAGGGCTTGTTCCAGCTGGGCCTGGTCGGGAAAGTTACGCCAGCTCAGCTCGATGCCCAGGGTCCGGGCCAGGGCCTGCATCAGCTCGACGTTGGCCCCGGACAGCCGCTGCAGGCGCCGGTCGTATTGGGCGAAAGGCGCTTGCAGCACCAAGCCGACACGCAACTCGGGGTGCTGTTCCAGCCACTGGCGCAGCTCGTGGCCAAGCGGCGCGGTCGGCCCATGGGGCGCGGGTGCGGCCTTGCCTATCAAGGGAAGGCACAGGCAGCCGATAAGCAAAAGGCAGCGAAAGCGCATCATCCGAAGTCTCACACCCTGACAAATACTGACCAACCCATTAGGCTGCCGGAATTAATTCTGGCCTGGAATATCCGATGTCCCTTGTCCACCGCTCGGCACTGTCCGCATTGTGCCTGTCGCTGATCCTGCCTTGGACCTTTTCTGCACAAGCCGCCGATCCGGCTGAGCAGGCCAAGCCCACCGAGCCACAACCCGAGCAGCGCCAGCCGTTGCCCGAACGCAGCCTGGAAGAGGCCGCAGCCCTGGAGCGCCAGCTACCGACCCAGGAACAACAGCAGTTGCAGGCTGGCGCCAGCAGCTTCCTGGCACTCTGGAAACCGGCCAATACCAGCGAACCCAAGGGCGTGGTGATCATCATTCCCGGGGCCGGCGAAAGCGCGGACTGGCCGCAAGTCATTGCGCCGTTGCGCAACAAGTTGCCGGATACCGACTGGGGCAGCCTGAGCCTGACCCTGCCGGACATGCAAAGCGAAGCAGCCCAGCCACGGATCGTCGAGGCGACGCCGCCTGCGCCGGTCGATACAGCCAATACCGCCAAGGACGCCAGCACCGAAGCCAAACCCATCGAGCAAGTCGCCGGCGGTGAAGCCGAGGTGGCCGATCATCCGGTCGCCGAAACCACCGAGGAGCAGGTCAAGGCCGACGCCGAGCGTATCTTCGCCCGGGTCGACGCGGCCCTGGCCTTCGCCGAACAGCAGAATGCCCGCAGCATCGTGCTGCTGGGGCATGGCACCGGTGCCTACTGGGCCGCTCGCTACTTGAGCGAAAAACAACCATCCCAAGTGCAAAAGCTGGTGATGGTGGCCGCACAGTCACCGGCCAATGGCAAACCGCAACTGGTGGAGCTGACCCAGACCTTGAAGTTGGCCACCGCCGACTTTTTCTATGTCGACCAGGCCTCCGCGCGCAAAGCGGCCCTGGAGCGCCTGCAGGCCAGCAAGCGCCTGAAGCACTCGAACTTCAGCCAGATTGCCCTCAAGGCCCTGCCTGGCAACAACAGCGCTCAGCAAGAACAGCTGTTCCGCCGGGTGCGTGGCTGGCTCAACCCACAAAACAGCGAGAGCTGAAGACGCCGGGCCGCTGCCGGACAGGCAGCGGCCCTGGTGCATCGACCCTCAGCGAAAATCCCGGCGCTGGCGTACCAGCGCATAGGCGCTGTGCAGCTCCCGGGTCTTCTCCGTAGCCTCCCGTACCTGCTCCGGCGTAGCACCGCTGCCGGCGACCTTGTCGGGGTGGTGGCGGCTGAGCAACCGCCGGTAGGCACGCTTGATCTGCGCAGGCTCGGTGGTCGCCGCGACCCCCAGCAGGCGTAGCGCCTCTTGGTAAGTCATGGCGCTTTCGACCGGGTGTCTCCTGGCGGGACCATAGTCCTGGGCCAATGCCTGGATCTGCTCGCTGGTCCAACCCAGCCATTTGCCCCAGAGCTGGATCAGTTCGCGCTCCGCCGTACCCACTCGACCGTCGGCCCAGACCATGCGCCAGCAAGCGCGCAACACGCCTTCGGCGGCATGGGGCTGCTCTCCCAGGCGACGCAAATAACCGCGCAGGCGGTCATTGCCCGACTTGCCCCGATTGAATGCAGCAATCGCCCGGCGTTGCGCGACTTCGTTCATCTCCAGCGAGCGCATCTCCTGGCGCGCCTGCTGGATATGCCCGTCGCCCACTCGGCCGTCGCTTTTCGCCAGGCGCCCAAGCAGCACGAACAGCAATTCATCGTTGCGCAGCGCCGGTCGACCACCCAGGCGCTCGCGGACATGGGCCCAGTTGTACAGTTGCAGGCGCCGATCCAGCGCCTGCCCCAATAATGCACCGAGCATGGCCCCCGGAATGCTGGCAATGGCAAAGCCCGCCCCGGCTCCTATCAGAGTCCCTGGCCACCACATATCAGCGCCCCGCTTGCAGCAGGTCTTCGACCTGCGCCAGGCGCTCGACGGTTCCTACATCGATCCATTGGCCGTGCATGTGCTCGCCGCTGACCTGGCCCTGGGCCATGGCTTCACGCAGCAGGGGCGCCAGCTTGAAAGCGCCGCCAGCGCAGTGCCGGAACAGTTGAGGATGCAGTACCGATATACCGCTGTAGGTCAGGGTCGCCGCTCCTGGCTGGCCATCGTGCAGCAGGCCGTTCTCCAGGCAGAAGTCCCCCCGGTAGGGTGATGCGCCGGGTTGTCCACCATGACCAGATGGGCCAGGCCGGCCAGGGGGCGGCGCAGGGTGGCGAAGTCATAATCGGTCCAGATGTCGCCATTGACCACCAGGAAAGGCTCCTCGCCCAACAACGGCAACGCCTGGAAGATCCCGCCGCCGGTCTCCAGCGGCTGGCCTTCGGCCGAGTAACGGATGCTCAAGCCCCAGCGCTGGCCGTCGCCAAGAGCCGCCTCGATCTGCTCGCCGAGCCAGGCGTGATTGATGACGACCTCGCGAAAGCCCGCGGCCGCCAGGGCCCGCAGGTGATACTCAATCAGCGGTACGCCCGCCACCGGCAGCAAGGGCTTGGGCGTGGTCAGGGTCAAAGGGCGCATGCGCTCGCCCTTTCCAGCGGCCAGGATCATAGCCTTCATGCTTGGGCACCCCTTGGCTGCTCCAGGCTGCGCAGCAGTTGCCCCAACTCTGCCAGCTCGGGGCGACGGGCCAGAACAGCCTCTATATAAGCCAGGAAGCGGGGAACATCGACCAGGTAGCGGGGCTTGCCGTCACGGTGGCAGATCCGCGAGAAAATACCGATCACCTTCAGGTGACGCTGCACCCCCATCAGGTCGCTGGCCCGCAGGAACTCCTCGAAGTCTTCCTGGACCGGGATACCCGCTCCCCGCGCCTGGTTCCAGTAGGTGTCCAGCCAGCCGCGCACACGAGGCTCCGGCCAGCTGAGAAATGCATCCTTGAACAGGCAGGTGATGTCGTAGGTGACCGGGCCGTAGACCGCGTCCTGGAAGTCCAGCACCCCTGGGTTCGGCTGGCTGAGCATGAGGTTGCGCGGCATATAGTCACGGTGTACCAGCACCTTGGGCTGGGCCAGGGCGCTGTCGATCAGCAGGTCGCTGGCTCGTTGCCACTGCTGGCGCTGTTGCTCATCCATGACAATCCCCAGCTCACGGCCGACATACCATTCGGGGAACAGCTCCAGTTCGCGGCGCAGCAGGGCGACATCGTAGCTGGGCAGTGGCGCGCTCATGGGCAACTGCTGAAACGCCAGCAACGCCTGCAATGCATCCTCGAACAACCCATCGGCATTGTGCTCGTCGATCACATCCAGATAGGTCTGGTTGCCCAGATCGTTGAGCAGAAGGAACCCGCGCGTCAGGTCCTGTGCATAAATTTTCGGCACGTTGATGCCGGAACTCGCCAGCAAACCGGCGATATCGACGAAGGGCTTGCAGTTTTCCTGGGGGGGCGGAGCGTCCATCACCACAAAGCTGCGGTCAGCGCCCTGCCAACGGAAATAACGGCGGAAACTCGCGTCGCTGCTGGCCGCGACCAATGTAGCCGGGGGGACTTCACCCCAGCCCTGTGCTGCATAAACGATCGCCAACTGCTCATCGAGCCAAACTTTCAGGTGTTGCAAGCGTACATCTTGGTCAGGCATTACAAGGGTCTCCGACGGCCCTAGCCGTCAAGCGGGTCATGCTTTATTATCCAGCATCTTTTTCAGACCATCGAGAGGCGTGCGGCCCACACCGCGGGCAGATGGCACGCAGGAAGCCCGGACTAATAAGATGGCATTGAAATCCCCCGCGTTTCGTAAAAAATTCCCGTTGCTGGTTACCGGCAGTTTGCTGGCCCTGCAACCTCTAGCCACTTCCTTCGTGGTCGCCGCGGAACAGTATGACTGCTCGGTCTCTGCGTCCGGCGGCTGGGCCTGTGCGCCAAAAACCAGTGCAGCCCAACTGCCTCCGCGCCCGGTCCATGACGCCAATGCCATCAGCTCCAGCGAAAGCGGGACTGCAGGCGAGGTTGCCGGCGACAAGCCGGTCCTGGTGACCGAAGCCAAGGGCCGCGGCCTGAAGTCCCGCAGCGCGGACTACAGCCACCTCGACTGGGTACCGCGCGAGAAGCTCACCGCAGCGCAACTGGCCGAGACCGGTCCTTACTGCTCTGGTGCCTATATCGAACCAATTCGTCCTGGCATGAATGATTCGACGAAGAAAAGTGATGCTCCGACCTTCATCGGCGCCAAGGCTTCGCGTTACCAGCAGGAGCAGCAGGTGGCGACCCTGGCCGGCGACGTGGTCATGCGCCAGGGCAGCATGCAGGTCGAGGCCGACGAGGCCAACCTGTACCAGGCGGAGAACCGTGGCGAGCTGAGCGGCAACGTACGCATCCGCGACAACGGTACGCTGATGGTCGGCGACCACGCCGACGTGCAGCTGGACACCGGTGAGGCCAAGGTCGACAACGCCGAATACGTGATGCACAAGTCGCGGGTACGCGGTAGCGCGCTGTACGCCAAGCGTGCGGAAAACGCCATCATCCGCCTCAAGGACGGTACGTACACCACTTGCGAACCGAGCAGTAACGCCTGGCAGCTCAAGGGCAACAACATCACCTTGAACCCGGCCACCGGCTTCGGTACCGCGACCAACGTGACATTGCGAGTCAAGGACTTCCCGGTCCTCTATACCCCGTACATCTACTTCCCGATCGACGATCGCCGTCAATCCGGCTTCCTGCCACCAAGCTTCGGCACTGACAGCGATAGCGGCTTCACCCTGGTGACTCCGTACTACTTCAACCTGGCACCGAACTACGATGCCACGTTGTACCCGCGCTACATGGCCAAGCGCGGCATGTTGGTGGAAGGCGAATTCCGCTACCTGACCAAGAACAGCGAAGGCCAGTTCGGCGGCGCCTACCTGAACGACGAGAGCGACGATCGGAGTAAGCAGACCGACTCCGAAAAAACCCGCTACATGCTCAACTGGCAGCACAAGGGTGGGCTCGATTCGCGGCTAATGACCGAAGTCGACTACACCAAGATCAGCGACCCGTATTACTTCCAGGACCTGCAGACCGACCAGATCGGCGTGAAGTCCGCCGACTACGTCAACCAGCAAGGCGCCGTGACCTATCGTGGCGACAGTTACGTTGCACGCCTGAATGTACAGGCGTATCAGTTGGCCACCGTCTCCAACATCACACCGTACGATCGACTGCCGCAGATCACCTTCAATGGTGCCCTGCCTTACCATCCGCAAGGCCTGGACTTCACCTATGAAACCGAAGTGGTGCGCTTTGAGCGGGACCTGCAAACAGGCTATTTCAAGGATAAGGATGGCGGACCTTTCGACCCAGTTACTGGTACCTATGGCACTCTCCGTCTGGACGAAAACGTAACGGGCCTGGCTCGAGCCAATGGCAACCGCCTGAACCTCAAGCCCGGCGTCAGCCTGCCACTGAACTGGAGCTATGGTTACCTGACTCCGTCCCTCAAGTACATGTACACCCAGTACGACCTAGACTTGGATAGCAAGGGCAAACAAGGCATTGTCGCCGCGCGTAACTACGCAGCCTCGACCGGAACCCGCTATATCGGTGGAGACTACAGTCGCAACCAAAACCGCGGCGTACCGATCGCCAGCATCGATGGTGGCCTGTACTTCGACCGCCAGACCCAATGGTTTGGCAAGAACTACAACCAGACCCTGGAACCGCGCTTGTTCTATCTCTATGTTCCAGAGAAGAACCAAGAAGACATTCCGGTGTTCGACACCAGCGAATACACCTTCAACTATGCATCGCTGTTCCGCGACAACCGCTTCTCCGGTTCCGACCGCGTCGGCGACGAGAACAAGTTGTCCCTGGGCGTGACCAGCCGCTGGATCGAAGACAACGGCTTCCAGCGCCAGCGCATCAGCATTGGCCAGGCCCTGTACTTCAAGGACCGCACCGTCCAGTTGCCCGGCATGGATTATCGTGACCGCGATGATGCCAGGTCCAACGTCTCGCCTTATGCACTGGAATACGAATACCGCTACAACCGCGACTGGCGCACCACTGCCGAGTACAACTGGGACCCGGACAGCCGCAGCCCGCGTTCCGGCAGCGCTATGCTCCACTACCAGCCGGAAAACAACCCGAACAAGGTGGTCAACGTCGGCTATCGCTATCGCAACGACCAGGTTCGTTACAACCAGAACACCGGCAAATGGGAAATGGGCGGCAACTACGGAACTCCAGGTCAAGCTAACTACGTGAAGGACTACTACAAGATCCAGCAGCACGACTTCTCGGTGATCTGGCCGATCGTGCCGCAGTGGAACGTCATCAGCCGTTGGCAGTACGACTACAACCGCAACCGCACGCTCGAGGCCTTCGGTGGTTTCGAGTACGACAACTGCTGCTGGAAACTGCGCCTGATCAACCGTTACTGGGTCAAGTACGACGAGTTCAGTCAGAACGCTCCGCAAAACGAAAGTGGCGACCGCGGCATCTTCCTCCAAATTGTTCTGAAGGGTCTCGGTGGCGTCATGGGCACCAAGGTAGAGAGCTTCCTCGACAAAGGCATCCAAGGTTATCGTGAACGTGAAGACCAAGCTTTCTGATTGTCTGCGCCCGCTGATGCTGGGCGCGCTGTTCCTGAGCATGAGCACTGCGGCCAGCGCTGCGGTGCAGTCCATCGACAAGGTGGTGGCGATCGTCGACAACGATGTCGTCATGCAGAGCCAACTGGATCAACGAGTGCATGAAGTCCAGCAGACCATCGCCAAGCGTGGCGGTGGTGTGCCGCCTACCAGCGTCCTGGAACAGCAGGTCCTGGAGCGCCTGATCGTCGAGAACCTGCAATTGCAGATTGGCGAGCGCTCCGGCATCCGCATCACCGACGAAGAGCTGAACCAGGCCATCGGTACCATTGCCCAGCGCAACAGCATGAGCATCGAGCAGTTCCGCGCCGCCCTGGCCCATGATGGTTTGTCCTATGACGACGCCCGTGACCAGGTTCGCCGCGAGATGATCATCAGCCGTGTGCGCCAGCGCCGTGTGGCCGAACGCATCCAGGTATCGGAACAGGAAGTGAAGAACTTCCTGGCCTCGGACCTGGGCAAGATGCAGCTCTCCGAAGAACTGCACCTGGCCAACATCTTGATCCCGACGCCGGAAAGCGCCAGCTCCGAAGCGATCCAGAGTGCTGCCCGCCAGGCCATGGAGGTGTACCAGCAGCTCAAGCAGGGTGCCGACTTCGGCCAGCTGGCAATCGCCCGCTCCGGTAGCGACAACGCCCTGGAAGGCGGTGACATGGGCTGGCGTAAAGCCGCTCAACTGCCACCTCCCTTCGACCGTGAACTGAGTGCCATGGCCGTGGGTGACATTACTCAGCCAGCCCGTACTCCAGGCGGTTTCATCATCCTCAAGCTGCTGGACAAGCGTGGTGGCGGCAATCAGGTGCGCGATGAAGTGCACGTGCGCCACATCTTGATCAAGCCAAGCGAGATTCGCAGCGAAGAAGAGACCAAGCGCCTGGCGCAAAAACTCTACGACCGCATCAGCTCCGGTGAAGATTTCGCCGAACTGGCCAAGAGCTACTCGGAAGATCCGGGCTCGGCGCTCAACGGTGGCGACCTCAACTGGGTCGATCCGAACGCCCTGGTACCTGAGTTCCGCGAAGTGATGGCCAAGACTCCACAAGGCCAGCTGTCCAAGCCGTTCAAGAGTCCTTACGGCTGGCACGTCCTGGAAGTCCTTGGCCGTCGCGCCACCGACAGCACCAGTCAGGCTCGTGAACAGCAAGCCATGACCGTCCTGCGTAACCGCAAGTACGACGAAGAGCTGCAGACCTGGTTGCGGCAGATTCGCGACGAGGCCTACGTCGAGATCAAGCTGCCTGGCGCTGAACAGGCCGCGCAGTGAACCCCAGACGTTTTGCCCTGACACCCGGCGAACCGGCGGGTATAGGCCCTGACCTATGCCTGCTGCTCGCCTCGCAACCCCAGCCGCATCCCCTGATTGCCATTACCAGCCGCGACCTGCTCACCGAGCGGGCCGCGCAACTGGGAGTGGCCGTCAACCTGCTACCGGTGGACCCGAACCACCTACCGGACACCCCCGCTCCGGCAGGCAGCCTGTACGTCTGGGATACCCCACTGGGCAAGCCGGTGGTCAGCGGCCAGCTGGACCAGGCCAATGCGGCCTTCGTCCTGCAGACCCTGACCCGTGCCGGTCAGGGCTGCCTGGAAGGGCATTTTGCCGGAATGATCACCGCGCCAGTACACAAGGGCGTGATCAATGACTCCGGGATCGCCTTCTCCGGGCACACCGAGTTTCTCGCGGACCTGACCCACACCCAGCAAGTGGTCATGATGCTGGCCACCCGAGGCCTGCGCGTCGCCCTGGTGACGACTCACCTGCCGCTGCGGGACATCGCCGATGCGATCACCAGCGAGCGCCTGGAACGGGTCACGCGGATCCTGCATGCCGACCTGCAGCAAAAATTCGGCATCGCCCAACCGCGCATCCTGGTCTGCGGGCTCAACCCCCATGCCGGCGAAGGCGGCCACCTGGGCCGCGAAGAAATCGACATCATCGAACCCACCCTGGAGCGTCTGCGCCAAGAAGGCATGGACCTGCGCGGTCCGTTGCCGGCCGACACTCTGTTTACCCCCAAATATCTGGAGCATTGCGACGCAGTGCTGGCGATGTACCACGACCAGGGCCTCCCCGTGCTGAAGTACAAAGGCTTCGGCGCGGCCGTCAATGTGACGCTCGGCCTGCCGATCATCCGCACCTCGGTCGACCATGGCACTGCCCTGGACCTGGCCGGCAGCGGCAGGATCGATACCGGCAGCCTGCAGGTCGCCCTGGAAACCGCCTACCAGATGGCCGAGAACCGTATATGACCGAGCAATACCAGCACCGGGCGCGCAAGCGCTTCGGCCAGAACTTCCTGCACGACGCCGGCGTCATCGACCGCATCCTGCGGGCCATCAACGCCAAGCCCCTGGACCGCATGCTGGAAATCGGCCCGGGCCAGGGCGCCCTGACCGAAGGCCTGCTGGGCAGCGGTGCACAACTGGACGTGGTGGAACTGGACAAGGACCTGGTGCCGATCCTCAACCAGCAGTTCGCTGGCCGCGGCAACTTCAAGCTGCACCAGGGCGATGCCCTGAAGTTCGACTTCAACACCCTGGGTGCCGCGCCAGGCAGCCTGCGGGTGGTGGGCAACCTGCCCTACAACATCTCCACGCCGCTGATCTTCCATTTGCTGCACAACGCCAGCCTGATCCGCGACATGCATTTCATGCTGCAGAAGGAAGTGGTGGAGCGCCTGGCCGCCGGCCCAGGCGGTGGCGACTGGGGCCGCTTGTCGATCATGGTCCAGTACCACTGCCGCGTGGAACATCTGTTCAACGTCGGCCCTGGCGCCTTCAATCCGCCCCCGAAAGTCGACTCGGCCATCGTGCGCCTGGTGCCCCATGCAGTGCTGCCGCATCCCGCCAAGGACCACAAGCTGCTGGAGCGCATCGTCCGCGAAGCCTTCAACCAACGTCGCAAGACCCTGCGCAACACCCTCAAGGCGCTCCTGAGCAGCGCCGAAATCGAGGCCGCCGGCGTCGATGGCAGCCTGCGTCCCGAGCAGCTCGACCTGGCAGCCTTCGTGCGCCTGGCCGACCAGTTGGCCGATCAGGTCAAGCCCGCCGCCAACTGACAATTACCGGCAAGCGACAGCGGGCAGAACGCCAGCCAGGATGGCTGGTCTACTACCCGCTACTTGACCTAGACTGACCGGCGTCAGCTTCTATCCCGCGTCCGCTTTGCTCTAAAGGCCCTTTGCATGTCCGATCCTCGCTATCAGGTCGACGTCAGCGTCGTCACCCACTTTCTGGCCGACCAATCGCAACCCGAACAGAATCGCTTCGCCTTCGCCTACACCATCACCGTCCAGAACAACGGCTCGCTGCCCGCCAAGCTGCTGTCCCGGCACTGGGTGATCACCGATGGCGACGGCCATGTGGAAGAAGTGCGCGGCGCCGGCGTGGTCGGCCAACAGCCACTGATCGCCGCCGGCAAGAGCCACACCTACAGCAGCGGCACGGTGATGACCACCCAGGTTGGCAATATGCAGGGCAGCTATCAAATGCTGGCCGAGGACGGCAAGCAATTCGACGCCATCATCGCGCCGTTCCGCCTTGCGGTCCCCGGAGCGCTGCACTGATGGCCACCTACGCCGTTGGCGACCTGCAAGGCTGCCTGGAACCGCTGCAGTGCCTGCTTGAGCAGGTGGCCTTCGACCCTGCTCGGGATCGGTTGTGGCTGGTCGGGGATCTGGTCAATCGCGGCCCGCAGTCCCTGGAAACCCTGCGCTACCTGTACTCCATCCGCGACTCGCTGGTCTGCGTGCTGGGCAACCACGACCTGCACCTGCTGGCCGCCTGGCGCAATGTCGGGCGTCTGAAAAAGTCCGACACCCTGCGAGAAATCCTCGAAGCCCCGGACTGCGAGGAATTGCTGCAATGGTTGCGCCAGCAAAAGCTGATGCACTACGACGAAGCACGCAAGACCGCCCTGGTACACGCCGGCATCGCCCCCCAATGGTCACTGAAGAAAGCACAGAAATACGCCACCGAGGTCGAGCTCGCCCTGCAGGACGACAGCCTGTTCGAACCCTTCCTGGAGGGCATGTACGGCAACGACCCGGCGAAGTGGGACAACGACCTCAAGGGCATCACCCGCCTGCGAGTCATCACCAACTATTTCACTCGCATGCGCTTCTGCACCAGTGAAGGCAAACTCGACCTCAAGACCAAGGAAGGCCTGGACACGGCACCACCGGGCTACGCCCCCTGGTTCAGCCACAAGGAGCGCAAGACCCGGGAGATCAGGATCATCTTCGGTCACTGGGCAGCCCTCGAAGGCCAGAGCAACGAACCCGGGATCATTGCCCTGGATAGCGGCTGCGTCTGGGGCGGCTCCATGACCTTGATGAACGTCGACACCGGACTGCGCCTGAACTGCGACTGCGACGCCCATGGCCATGTGGCGCCCGCCTCCACCCAATCCCTGCCCGTCTGCTAGACGGAGCCGACCGACAAGCCAGGAGTCCGCCATGAGCGAATTCAAACGTATCCCCCCCGAACAGGCCCAGGCACTGCGCGAACAAGGCGCCGTTGTAGTGGATATCCGCGACCCGCAAACCTATGCCCTGAACCACATCAGCGGTTCGGTGCACCTGGACAACCACTCCATTTCCGATTTCATTCGCGCAGCCGACCTGGATGCACCGCTAGTGGTCGTGTGCTACCACGGCAACTCCAGCCAGAGCGCCGCGGCCTACCTGGTCAGCCAGGGTTTCTCAGACGTTTACAGCCTCGATGGAGGCTTCGAACTGTGGCGCAACATCTACCCGGCCGAAATCGCCCAGGGCAACGCCGAATAATTTTTTTCTACCGCTCTAGCCCGTGATCTACGCGGGCTGACGCAACACCAGACGAACGGTAGCGCGCAACTAATCCGCCATCCGCCCTTGACCTCTGCGATTCCGAACTATCCTTAGCCACAGGCCATCCAAATCAGGGGAGAGCCGGTACACCGGCGAGCGGGTCATCGGTACTAGCTTTCAAGCTCGATAGCTTTGAAAGTGTTCTGGGGGGTAAACAGCAACTGGAACTTCATCAGTTGCATGCCAGCACTTGACTGACTGATCCGTAGCCGGCTCCACGTATCGAGCGAGGTGACGTCATGAGTATTTTTAGCCACTTCCAACAACGCTTCGAATCCACGCGCCAGGAAGAGTTTTCCCTGCAGGAATACCTCGAACTGTGCAAGAAGGACCGCAGCGCCTATGCCTCGGCCGCAGAGCGCCTGCTATTGGCCATTGGCGAACCCGAACTGCTGGACACCTCGACCAACTCGAGGCTGTCGCGAATCTTTTCCAACAAGGTGATCCGGCGCTACCCGGCCTTTGAAGACTTCCATGGCATGGAAGAGTGCATCGACCAGATCGTTTCCTACTTCCGCCACGCCGCCCAGGGCCTGGAAGAGAAGAAACAGATCCTCTACCTGCTGGGCCCGGTGGGTGGCGGTAAATCGTCCCTGGCCGAAAAACTCAAGCAGCTCATCGAGAAAGTCCCCTTCTATGCCATCAAGGGCTCACCCGTCTTCGAATCGCCACTGGGGCTGTTCAACGCCACGGAAGATGGCGCCATCCTCGAGGAAGACTTCGGCATTCCCCGGCGCTACCTGAACACCATCATGTCGCCCTGGGCGACCAAGCGTCTGTCGGAGTTCGGTGGCGACATCAGCCAGTTCCGGGTGGTGAAGCTGTATCCGTCGATCCTCAACCAGATCGCGGTGGCCAAGACCGAACCTGGCGACGAGAACAACCAGGACATCTCGGCCCTGGTGGGCAAGGTGGATATCCGCAAGCTCGAGGAATTCCCGCAAAACGACGCCGACGCCTACAGCTATTCCGGGGCACTGTGCCGGGCCAACCAGGGCCTGATGGAGTTCGTCGAGATGTTCAAGGCGCCGATCAAGGTGCTGCACCCATTGCTGACCGCGACCCAGGAAGGCAACTACAACAGCACCGAGGGCCTGGGGGCGATCCCGTTCACCGGCATCCTGCTGGCCCACTCCAACGAATCGGAGTGGCACACCTTCCGTAACAACAAGAACAACGAGGCCTTCATCGACCGGATCTATATCGTCAAGGTACCGTACTGCCTGCGCGTGACCGACGAAGTGAAGATCTACGACAAGCTGTTGTTCAACAGCTCCCTGGCCAAGGCCCATTGCGCCCCGGATACCTTGAAGATGCTGGCGCAGTTCACCGTGCTCTCGCGCCTCAAGGAGCCGGAGAACTCCAACATCTACTCCAAGATGCGCGTCTATGACGGGGAGAACCTCAAGGACACCGATCCGAAGGCCAAGTCGATCCAGGAGTACCGCGACAGCGCCGGGGTCGATGAAGGCATGAACGGCCTCTCGACCCGCTTTGCCTTCAAGATCCTGTCCAAGGTCTTCAACTTCGACCCCCATGAAGTGGCGGCCAACCCGGTACACCTGCTGTACGTGCTGGAACAGCAGATCGAACAGGAGCAGTTCCAGGCCGAAACCCGCGAGCGCTACCTGCGCTTCCTCAAGGAATACCTGGCACCGCGCTACATCGAGTTCATCGGCAAGGAAATCCAGACGGCCTACCTGGAGTCCTACAGCGAGTACGGCCAGAACATCTTCGACCGCTACGTGCTGTACGCGGACTTCTGGATCCAGGACCAGGAATACCGCGATCCGGAAACCGGCGAGATCCTCAACCGCGTGGCGCTCAACGAAGAACTGGAAAAGATCGAGAAACCGGCAGGCATCAGCAACCCGAAAGACTTCCGCAACGAGATCGTCAATTTCGTGCTGCGCGCCCGGGCCAACAACAACGGCAAGAACCCCACCTGGCTCAGCTACGAGAAGCTGCGGGTGGTCATCGAGAAGAAGATGTTCTCCAACACCGAGGACCTGTTGCCGGTCATCAGCTTCAACGCCAAGGCCAGCAAGGAGGATCAACAGAAACACAACGACTTCGTCACCCGGATGGTGGAGCGTGGCTACACCGACAAGCAGGTACGCCTGCTGTCGGAATGGTACCTGCGGGTCAGGAAATCGCAGTAAAGCAGCTGCAAGCTTCTAGCTACAAGCTGCAGGAGAAAGGCCGTGAGCCTCGACTCGGGGATCTGACGGTGCTTTCACTTGCAGCTTGAAGCTTACGACTTGAAGCTCCCCGGAGGGGTCTATGAGCTACGTAATCGACCGACGCCTGAACGGTAAGAACAAGAGCACCGTGAACCGCCAGCGGTTCCTGCGGCGCTATCGCGACCACATCAAGAAAGCCGTCGAAGAAGCCGTCAGCCGGCGCTCCATTACCGACATGGAGCATGGCGAGCAGATCAGCATTCCCGGGCGCGATATCGACGAGCCGGTGCTGCATCACGGCCGCGGCGGCAAGCAGACCGTGGTCCATCCAGGCAACAAGGAGTTCACCGCCGGCGAACATATTGCCAGGCCCCAAGGCGGTGGAGGGGGTGGAAGTGGTCGCGGCAAGGCCGGCAACTCCGGCGAGGGCATGGATGAATTCGTCTTCCAGATCACCCAGGAGGAGTTTCTCGAGTTCATGTTCGAGGACCTGGAGCTGCCCAACCTGGTCAAGCGCAACCTGACGGGCACCGATACCTTCAAGACAGTGCGGGCCGGGATCAGCAACGAAGGCAACCCATCGCGGATCAACATCATCCGCACCCTGCGCTCTGCCCATGCGCGACGCATCGCCTTGTCCGGCAGCAGCCGCGCCAAACTGCGCGAGGCCAAGGAGGAGTTGGCTCGCCTGAAACGCGAAGAACCGGACAACTTCGGCGACATACAAGAACTTGAAACAGAAATCGAACGCCTGAGCGCGCGAATTCATCGCGTGCCATTCCTCGACACCTTCGATCTGAAGTACAACCTGCTGGTCAAGCAACCCAATCCCAGCTCCAAGGCAGTGATGTTCTGCCTGATGGACGTTTCCGGCTCCATGACCCAGGCCACCAAGGACATCGCCAAGCGCTTCTTCATCCTTTTGTACCTGTTCCTCAAGCGCAACTACGACAAGATCGACGTGGTCTTCATCCGCCATCACACCAGCGCCCGGGAAGTGGACGAGGAAGAATTCTTCTACTCGCGGGAAACCGGCGGGACCATCGTCTCCAGCGCCCTGAAGCTGATGCAGGAGATCATGGCCGAACGTTACCCGAGCAATGAATGGAACATCTATTGCGCCCAGGCCTCCGATGGCGACAACTGGAATGACGACTCACCCATCTGCCGCGATATCCTGATCAACCAGATCATGCCGTTCGTGCAGTACTACACCTACGTCGAGATCACGCCTCGGGAACACCAGGCCCTGTGGTTCGAGTACGAACGTATCGCCGAAGCCTTTCCCGAGACGTTTGCCCAGCAACAACTGGTTTCGGCCGGAGATATCTATCCGGTCTTCCGTGAACTCTTCCAGCGCAGGTTAGTGACATGACCGCCAGAGAGCAGAAACGCCAGCCCATCTCCACCGGCTCGGAATGGACCTTCGAGCTGATCCAGGCCTACGACCGCGAAATCAGCCGTATCGCGGCTCGCTATGCCCTGGACACCTACCCCAACCAGATCGAAGTGATCACCGCCGAGCAGATGATGGACGCCTATGCCTCGGTGGGCATGCCACTGGGCTACCACCACTGGTCCTATGGCAAGCACTTCCTCAGCACAGAAAAATCCTACAGCCGTGGCCAGATGGGCCTGGCCTACGAGATCGTCATCAACTCCGACCCCTGCATCGCCTACCTGATGGAGGAAAACACCATCTGCATGCAGGCCCTGGTGGTGGCCCATGCCTGCTATGGCCATAACAGCTTCTTCAAGGGTAACTACCTGTTCCGCACCTGGACCGACGCCAGTTCGATCATCGACTACCTGGTGTTTGCCAAGCAGTACATTTCCCAATGCGAGGAACGCCACGGCATCGACGCCGTGGAGGATCTGCTCGACTCCTGCCATGCCTTGATGAACTACGGCGTCGACCGCTACAAGCGCCCTTATCCGATCTCCGCCGAAGAGGAACGGCGCCGGCAGAAGGATCGCGAAGAGCACCTGCAGAAGCAGATCAACGATCTGTGGCGCACCATTCCCAAGGGTGCGGACAAAAATAGCGACAAGGACAATGCGCGGTTCCCGGCAGAGCCCCAGGAAAACATCCTCTATTTCATCGAGAAACACGCTCCGCTGCTCGAGCCCTGGCAACGGGAGATCGTGCGGATCGTGCGCAAGATCGCCCAGTATTTCTACCCACAACGCCAGACCCAGGTAATGAACGAAGGCTGGGCCACCTTTTGGCACTACACGCTGATGAACGACCTGTACGACGAAGGCCTGGTCACCGACGGCTTCATGATGGAGTTCCTGGCCTCCCATACCAGCGTGGTGTACCAGCCGGGATTCGATAGCCCCTACTACAACGGCATCAACCCCTACGCCCTGGGCTTTGCCATGTACCGGGACATCCGCCGCATGTGCGAAGAGCCCACTGAGGAAGACCGCCGCTGGTTCCCGGAACTGGCCGGCACCGACTGGCTGTCGAGCATCAAGTTCGCCATGAGCAGCTTCAAGGACGAGAGTTTCATCCTGCAGTACCTCTCGCCCAAGGTGATCCGTGACCTCAAGCTGTTCAGCATCATGGACGACGATCAGAAGGACGACCTGCTGGTCCCGGCCATCCATGACGAAAGCGGCTACCGCGTCATCCGCGAGACCCTGGCCGCTCAATACAACCTGGGCAACCGTGAACCCAACGTGCAGATCTGGAGCATCGACCGGCGCGGCGACCGCTCGCTGACCCTGCGCCACCAGCAACATGACCGCAAACCACTGGGAGAATCCACCGACGAGGTACTCAAGCACCTGCATCGGCTATGGGGCTTCGACATCCACCTGGAAACCCTGCAAGGCGACCAGGTGATGAAGACCCACCACGTGCCGCCCAAGAACGACCACGGGGAAAACGACTACGGGCGCCTGGACCTGGCAGTCATCCACCTCTAGGCGGCCCCACAAGCCTCCGTTAGGCCGCCACAAGGGGTATCCTGTCGCGCTAACGGAGGTTTTTTATGCGGATTTACAAAGTCGGCGGTGCGGTACGTGATCGCTTGCTCGGCAGGCCGGTTACCGATATCGACTGGGTCGTGGTCGGTGCGAGCGCCGAGGAAATGATCGACAAGGGCTTTCGCCCGGTCGGTGCGGACTTCCCGGTGTTCCTGCATCCCAAAAGTGGCGAGGAATATGCCCTGGCCCGGACCGAGCGCAAGAGTGGGCGCGGTTACGGCGGGTTCACCTTCCATGCCAGTCCCGAGGTCACCCTGGAAGAGGACCTGATCCGCCGCGACCTGACCATCAACGCCATGGCCGAGGACGAGCAGCAGGCCATCACTGACCCCTACAACGGCCAGAAGGATCTAGAAGACCGACTGCTGCGTCATGTTTCCCCGGCGTTCGCCGAAGATCCCCTGCGGGTTCTACGGGTTGCCCGCTTTGCTGCGCGCTATGCCGGGCTGGGTTTTCGCGTCGCGCCAGAGACCCTCGAACTGATGCACCAGCTCAGTCGTTCAGGCGAATTGCAGGCCCTGACGGCAGAGCGCAGCTGGAAAGAGATCTCCCGCGCCCTGCTGGAGGATCAGCCCCAGGTCTTTATCCAGGTCCTGCATGATTGCAGTGCCCTGGCAGAACTGATGCCAGAGGTCGATGCGCTATTCGGGGTTCCCCAGCCGGCGCTTCACCACCCGGAGATCGACACCGGGCTGCATACCCTGAGCGTCCTGCAACAAGCGGCCCTGCACCGGCAACCGCTGAGCGTGCGCTGGGCCTGCCTGCTGCACGATCTGGGCAAGGGTGTTACGCCGCAGGAAGAATGGCCGCGGCACATCGGTCATGAGCAGGCCGGCCTGGAGCTGATCAAGGCAATCAACGAACGCTTCAAGGTGCCCAGGGAATGCCAGGAGCTGGCAATGCTGGTGGGCCAATACCACACCCACGCTCACCGCGCCCAGGAACTCAAGGCCTCGACGCTGCTGGAGCTGCTGCAAAGCTTCGACGTCTTCCGACGCCCGCAACGCTTCGAGGAGTTCGTTGCCGCTTGCGAGATGGACGCACGCGGCCGGCTCGGCCTCGAGTCCCGCCCCTACCCGCAAGCCGACTACCTGCGTGGCGCAGCCAGCGCCGCTCGTGCGGTAGCGGTGCAGCCCTTGTTGGAACAAGGCTTCAAAGGGCCACAATTGGGAGAAGCACTGCGACTGGAGCGCCTGAAAGCACTCAAGGCCTACAAAGAGCAGTTCGCCCCTTGAAGACATGCGGACAAGGTTGCCTTGTCCGCATGGAATAAACCCCGGCCTAGAGGTCTGCCGGAGTCAATTGCACGCCACGCCACTCAAAAGCCACGGGCGCCAACACCTGGTCGATCTGCGCCTCTTCCCAGAGAGCCCCCAGGCTCTTGCCTGCTAGGGGATGCACTCGCTCTGGGGCCATCAGCGACAAAGGCCACAGCACAAAGGCGTTCTTCAGGATTTCCGCACGCGGCAAGACCAAGCCATCGAAGTTGCCGGTCAGGTCGCCGTAGAGCAGCACATCGATATCCAGCGGCAGCCCCTTGCGATCGGGGGCGTAGCGCCCGTTATCGGCCTCGATGAACTTCAAGCGACGATCCAGTTCGATCAGGGGCAGGTCGGTAAAAGCCGAGACCACCAGATTGAAGAATGGCCCGCTCTTGATTCCGACCGGTTGGCTTTCGAACACGGCCGAACAACGCATGTCCACCAGGAAGCCAGCCAATGCATCGAGTCCGGCCCGCAAATGGACTTCACGCTCGATATTGCTACCAAGTCCTAGAAATACCTGAGTCAGCGACATCCGCGCTCGATCTCCACGCCAACGCCCTTGGCGGCCGGGACGGCGCCGGGCTTGGTCAGCTTCAAATGCAGCCAGGGAATATTGAATTCGCCCATCAGCACCTCGGCCAGGCGCTCGGCAAAGGTTTCCACCAACTGATACTGGGCCTGCTCGGCAAACGCCTGGATCCGGGCCGATACGCTGGCGTAGTCCAGGGCCAGCGTCAGGTCGTCGCCAGCGGCGGCCGGGCGATTGTCCCAGGCAAAACTCAAGTCAAGGCGCAGGCATTGGCGAATGCCGCGCTCCCAGTCGTAGGCGCCAATCACGGTGTCGACTTCCAGTCCCTCGATAAACACTCTGTCCAAGCACTCTTCTCCGCAGCACGACAAGGGCGCAATGCGCCGTTAGAATCAGGGCGTCCTCGCCCGGAATAGTTAGCATGTTTTGGTCACTGGCGATTCTCGCCTACCTGCTCGGCTCTCTGTCCTTCGCTATCTTGCTCAGCCGCGTCACGGGCAATCCCGATCCGCGCATGAGCGGCTCCGGTAATGCCGGCGCCACCAACATGCTACGCCTGGCCGGCAAGAAGCTCGCGATCCTGACCCTGCTGGGGGACCTGTGCAAAGGCCTGGTCCCCGTGCTGATCGCCCATCTTGCCGGGCTGTCATTGCAACAACAGGCCTGGATCGGGCTCTACGCCGTGCTCGGGCACCTGTTCCCGCTGTACTTCCGCTTTCGTGGCGGCAAGGGTGTCGCCACCGCCGCCGGCATGCTGCTGGGGCTCTATCCCCCGGCCGCCCTGCTGGCCATCGCCGCCTGGGGACTGACCTTCTACCTGACCCGCACCAGCTCACTGGCCGCCTTGATCGCTACGCCCCTGACCCTGCCACTGCTGGCTTGGCAGGAACCCGAGGCGCTGTTGCCGATGAGCGTACTCACGCTGCTGATCGTCTGGCGCCACCGCGGCAATCTACGCGACCTGTTCGCCGGGCGCGAACGGCATTTTTGAATCCCACCAATGAAACGCTTCAGCGGGCGACCTCGGCGCTGGGCCCTCACAAGGCCGACAATTGCTCCATGGGCCAGCGAGCCTGGACGCTGATCGCCAAGTCTTCCTTTTGCCCCGCCTGCAACCGCTGGCAGCCAGCGTAGGCAATCATCGCTCCGTTGTCGGTACAAAATTCCGGCCGGGCGTAGAACACATGCCCCTTCATCTCGGCGAGCATGTTTTCCAGGGAAGCCCGCAAGGCCTTGTTGGCACTCACGCCACCGGCGATCACCAGGCTCTTGAGGCCAGTCTGCTTCAGGGCACGCTTGCACTTGATGGTCAGAGTGTCCACAACCGCCTGCTGGAAGGCGAGAGAGATGTCGCAACGGGTTTGCTCACCGTCGTCTCCAGCGCTGACGCATTGCTGCCAGGTGTTCAAGGCAAACGTCTTCAGGCCGCTGAAACTGAACTCCAGGCCTGGGCGGTCGGTCATCGGGCGCGGGAAGACAAAACGCCCCGGCACGCCCTGGGTCGCCAGGCGCGCGATCTCGGGACCGCCAGGGTAATTAAGGCCGATCAGCTTGGCGGTCTTGTCAAAAGCCTCGCCAGCGGCATCGTCCAGGCTCTCGCCCAACAGTTCGTATTGGCCGATACCGTCGACCCTGACCAGCTGGGTATGCCCACCGGACACCAACAAAGCGACGAACGGAAACTGTGGCGGTTGTGCCTCCAGCATCGGCGCCAGCAAATGCCCCTCCATGTGGTGCACCCCCAGGGCCGGAATCCCCCAGGCAAAGGCCAGTGCCTGAGCACAGGAGGCACCTACCAGCAGGGCCCCCACCAGACCGGGACCGGCGGTGTAGGCGATGGCATCGATCTCTGTGGGCACGCAGTCGGCTTGCGCCAGGACCTGGCGAATCAGGGGCAGCATGCGCTTGACGTGGTCACGGGACGCCAGTTCTGGCACCACGCCGCCATAGACGCGATGCAGGTCGATCTGGCTGAATAGCGCATCGGCCAACAGGCCTCGCTCGCTGTCGTAAAGCGCGACGCCGGTTTCGTCGCAGGAAGTTTCTAATCCCAGTACTAGCATGGGTTTGCGCCTTGCAGGGGCTGAATTCGAAGGCGCGCATGATAGTCGCCACTCCCTCGCCCGACCAGCGGTTTTCGATCAGAGGCTTTGCATTCCTGGCGGCGAGGGGTTAACATCCGCAACCCTTAAAAACCGACGATCTTAGCCGCGATTTTTTCACGACGAGAACGTTGACCCCGGTAATGAATGAAGGTAGCTCTGGATGCCAGCCGTCAAAGTTAAAGAGAACGAACCCTTCGACGTAGCTCTGCGTCGTTTCAAGCGCTCCTGCGAAAAAGCCGGTGTTCTGGCTGAAGTTCGTAGCCGCGAATTTTACGAGAAGCCGACTTCCGAGCGTAAGCGCAAAGCAGCTGCTGCTGTTAAGCGTCACGCCAAGAAAGTTCAGCGCGAACAGCGCCGCGCCGTACGCCTGTACTAATACACAGACGTTCGCTGCAAGCTTCTGCCAAGCCCGGCCTTCAGCCGGGCTAATGGCATTTGCGGATCACGCTTGATGCTTCACCGCCGAAGTCACCCTGGTGACCCAGGCAAATCTGCTTCATCACGTCAGACCTGGCTCTTGCCAGCGGTGCACGTCTTTTCTGACGAGCCTTCCAAGGCTACCGACGAGCACACCCTTACTGATTCCTGCGCCCAAGGCGCCCTCCCCGGTACTGGCCTGGTGAGCTTTGAAGCCCACTCGACGCTTGCTGTCGGAGCAACATCTTTCAGATACTCGAATACTGATTGAAGCTAACGTCAGTGGACGTTCGGCAGATACACTTCCCGACTGCGACCACGCCGAAGACCCGGGTCGAACCGCGCACGCCTCACGCCTCGCCCTAGATCTTTCGACGACATCGCCAGGGCTATTTTTCCCCGCAGTGATGACGAGAACGCCATGGCCGGGCTTATTCCCCAGAGCTTTATTGACGACCTTCTGAACCGCACCGACATCGTCGATGTCGTCAGCTCGCGCCTGCAGATCAAGAAGGCTGGCAAGAACTACACCGCCTGCTGCCCGTTCCACAAGGAAAAGACCCCCTCCTTCAGCGTCAGCCCCGACAAGCAGTTCTATTACTGCTTTGGTTGCGGCGCCGGCGGCAACGCCCTCGGCTTCATCATGGACCACGACAACCTGGACTTTCCCCAGGCCGTCGAGGAACTGGCGAAAGCCGCCGGCATGGAAGTGCCGCGCGAGGAAAGCGGCCGTGGCCAGCGCAAGCCTCGCCAACCCACCGACTCGCCCCTGTACCCACTGCTCACCGCCGCCGCCGACTACTATCGCCAGGCCCTGAAAAGCCACCCCGCACGCAAGGCAGCAGTGGATTACCTGAAGGGACGCGGGCTCACCGGCGAGATCGCCCGGGATTTCGGCCTGGGCTTTGCCCCTCCCGGCTGGGACAACCTGTTCAAGCACCTGAGCAGCGACACCCTGCAGCAGAAAGCCATGATCGATGCTGGCCTGCTGATCGAGAATGCCGAGACCGGTAAACGCTACGACCGTTTTCGCGACCGGGTCATGTTCCCGATCCGCGATACTCGCGGCCGGATCATCGCCTTCGGCGGCCGCGTGCTTGGAGACGACAAGCCCAAGTACCTGAACTCCCCGGAAACCCCGGTGTTCCACAAGGGACAGGAACTCTACGGCCTGTTCGAGGCCCGCAAGAACAATCGCAACCTCGACGAAATCATCGTCGTCGAGGGCTACATGGACGTGATCGCCCTGGCCCAGCAGGGCCTGCGCAATGCCGTCGCGACCCTGGGCACCGCCACCAGCGAAGAACACCTCAAGCGCCTGTTCCGCATCGTGCCCAATGTGCTGTTCTGCTTCGACGGCGACCAAGCCGGGCGCAAGGCCGCCTGGCGCGCCCTGGAGGCCACGCTATCCTGCCTGCAGGACGGACGTCGGGCACGCTTCCTGTTCCTTCCGGAAGGAGAAGACCCCGACACCCTGGTTCGCTCGGAAGGCACCGACGCGTTCCTTGCCCGGATCAACCAGCACGCACAACCGCTGGCCGACTATTTCTTCCAGCAACTGATCGAGGAAGCCGATCCACGCTCGCTGGAAGGCAAGGCCCACCTGGCAACGCTGGCAGCACCGCTGATCGAAAAGATTCCAGGGGCCAACCTGCGCATCCTGATGCGCCAGCGCCTCACCGAGATCACGGGCCTCAGCAACGAAACAGTCAATCAACTGGCCCACAATCCCGCGCCGCAAGCCTCGCCGAACTACGACGCCGGCATCGACTACGACGGCATGCCGGACTACGCCGACTACAATGAGCCGCACCAGGAAGCGTACGCCCCACAGCAGGAGTGGACGCCGAAGAAGAGCGGCGGCAAGAAATGGGAAAACAAGCCCTGGGACAAGAACGGCAAAGGCAAGCGCCAGGGCGATCGCGACCACCCCCGCGGCCCGCGAACGCCTGCAACAGTGGAGCCGCCCATCCAGTCAGCCCTGCGAACCTTGCTGCACCATCCTCAGCTGGCAAAAAAAGTTGAAGATGCCGGGCACTTTGCCGATGACGACAACACCAATACACAGTTGCTGGTAGCCCTGATCGAAGCCGTGCAGAAAAATCCTCAGCTACGCTCTATTCATCAGCTGATGGCGCGCTGGCACGGCACCTCGCAAGGAAATCTACTTAACGCACTGGCGGAAAAAGAGTGGTTAATCGACGGAGATAACCTTGAACAACAGTTTTTCGACACCATTAACAGCTTGTCAGCTCGCCAACGCGAGCGTGTTTTAGACCAACTTCTCAGGAAATCGCGTCAAAGCGAGCTCAGCAGCGATGAGAAAAAACAGCTGGTTGAGCTTCTAAAACGCAATGTTCCCGCATCAAACCCGACCTCAACTGGCGCGTGAGGTCATAGCTCGGGTATAATCCTCGGCTTGTTTTTTGCCCGCCAAGACCTTCAGTGGATAGGGTGTTATGTCCGGAAAAGCGCAACAGCAGTCTCGCCTCAAAGAGTTGATCAGCCGTGGACGTGAGCAGGGTTACCTGACTTACGCGGAGGTCAACGACCACCTGCCGGAGGATATTTCAGATCCGGAACAGGTGGAAGACATCATCCGCATGATCAACGACATGGGGATCAACGTATTCGAGAGTGCTCCGGATGCGGATGCCCTTTTGTTGGCCGAAGCCGATACCGATGAAGCAGCAGCTGAAGAAGCCGCCGCTGCGTTGGCGGCTGTGGAAACCGACATTGGTCGCACTACCGACCCAGTGCGCATGTACATGCGCGAAATGGGTACCGTAGAGCTGCTCACACGTGAAGGCGAAATCGAAATCGCCAAGCGTATCGAAGAAGGCATCCGTGAAGTGATGGGCGCGATCGCGCACTTCCCTGGCACGGTAGACCATATCCTCGCCGAATACGCTCGCGTCACCAGCGAAGGTGGCCGCCTGTCTGACGTCCTCAGCGGTTATATCGACCCGGACGACGGCATTACCCCGCCCGCTGCCGAGATTCCTCCACCTGTCGACACCAAGTCGGCGAAAGAGGACGACGACAGCGAAGACGAAGACGGTGAAGCCTCCGAAGACGAAGAAGAAGCCGAAAGCGGTCCGGATCCGGTCGTCGCCGCACAGCGTTTTGGCGCCGTCGCCGATCAGCTGGAAGTCACTCGCAAGGCCCTGAAGAAGCATGGCCGCGAGAACAAGCAGTCTATCGACGAAATGCTGGCCCTGGCCGAGCTGTTCATGCCGATCAAGCTGGTACCGAAGCAATTCGAAGGCCTGGTCGAGCGCGTACGCAGCGCCCTGGATCGTCTGCGCCAGCAGGAACGCGCCATCATGCAGCTTTGCGTGCGTGATGCCCGCATGCCGCGTGCCGACTTCCTGCGCCAGTTCCCCGGCAACGAAGTGGATGAAAGCTGGACCGAGGCCCTGGCCAAAGGCAAGAGCAAGTACGCCGAAGCCATTGCCCGCCTGCAGCCGGACATCGTCCGTTGCCAGCAGAAGTTGACTGCGCTTGAGACCGAAACCGGCCTTAAGGTCGCCGAGATCAAGGAAATCAACCGTCGCATGTCGATCGGCGAGGCCAAGGCCCGTCGCGCGAAGAAAGAGATGGTTGAAGCCAACTTGCGTCTGGTGATCTCCATCGCCAAGAAGTACACCAACCGCGGCTTGCAGTTCCTCGACCTGATCCAGGAAGGCAACATCGGCTTGATGAAAGCGGTGGACAAGTTCGAATACCGTCGCGGCTACAAGTTCTCGACCTATGCCACCTGGTGGATTCGCCAGGCGATCACCCGTTCGATCGCCGACCAGGCTCGCACCATCCGTATCCCTGTGCACATGATCGAGACGATCAACAAGCTCAACCGTATTTCCCGGCAGATGCTCCAGGAAATGGGTCGCGAACCGACCCCGGAAGAGCTGGGCGAACGCATGGAAATGCCTGAGGACAAGATCCGCAAGGTATTGAAGATCGCCAAAGAGCCGATCTCCATGGAAACCCCGATCGGTGATGACGAAGACTCCCATCTGGGCGACTTCATCGAAGACTCGACCATGCAGTCGCCAATCGATGTCGCCACCGTGGAAAGCCTCAAGGAAGCGACACGCGAAGTACTCTCCGGCCTCACCGCTCGTGAAGCCAAGGTATTGCGCATGCGCTTCGGCATCGACATGAATACCGACCACACCCTCGAGGAAGTTGGTAAGCAGTTCGACGTCACCCGTGAGCGGATTCGCCAGATCGAAGCCAAGGCGCTGCGCAAGCTGCGCCACCCGACGCGAAGCGAGCATCTGCGCTCCTTCCTCGACGAGTAAGCCCAAGACCCCCAGCCCTGCTGGGGGTTTTGCTTTTTGCCGCCCCTTCACCTTTCCCCGCCAAATACCCCGTCTACACTCGAAGCATTCATCCGCTCCATAACGAGACGGTTATGCCCAGACTGTCGGCCATGCTCCTGCTGGCGCTGCTTACCTGGACCGCAACGGCTGGCGCACTGACTCTCACCGACGAAGAACGTAGCTGGCTCAAGACTCACCCGGAACTGCGCCTGGGCGTGGATGCCTCCTGGCCACCTTTTGAGTTTCGCGACGAAGAAGGCCGCTACCAGGGCCTGGCGGCCGACTATATCCAGCTGATCCAGGAACGCCTGTCCATCAGCCTCAAGCCTATAGAACCTGCCAGCTGGACCGCCGTTCTCGAAGACGCCAAGCAAGGCAAGCTGGACCTGCTACCGGGGATCATGTCGATCCCCGAACGCCAGAGCTACATGGCCTTCACCCGCCCCTACCTCGACTTCCCCATCGTGATCCTGGCCCACAAAGGCGGGGCACAGCCCCGCAATCTCGATGACCTGTACGGCCTCAAGATTGCCGTAGTGGAGAACTACGCCCCTCACGAGCTGTTGCGCTCCCATCACCCGGACCTGAACCTGGTGGCCATGCCGAACGTCAGCTCGACCCTGCAAGCCCTGGCCACCGACAAGGTCGATGCCGTGGTCGGCGACCTTGCCTCCAGTGTCTGGAGCCTGCGCCAGCTCAAGCTCGAAGGTCTCTACGTCAGCGGCGAGACACCCTACCGCTACCAGCTGGCCATGGGCGTGCCTCGGGACAGCAAGATCCTGGTAGGCATTCTCGACAAGGTCCTGGCCGATCTCAGCCCAGACGAAATCAGCACGATCCAGCAACGCTGGGTGGGCAGTGTGCTCGATCACCGGACATTCTGGCGGGACGTACTGGTCTATGGCCTGCCTGGCCTACTGTCGCTGGTCACCGTGCTGGCCGTGGTCATTCGTATCAACCGTCGCCTGAGCTCGGAGATCTCCCGCCGAGTCGCCCTGGAGCAGGAGTTGCGCAGCAGCGAATACCACTACCGCAGCCTGGTCGAAAGCCTCTCTGCCATCGCCTGGGAAGCCAATATCAGCGACTTCACCTACAGCTACGTCTCGCCCCACGCCGAGCCGCTGCTGGGTTACCCCCTGGCCCATTGGTTGATCCCCGGGTTCTGGCGCAACATCATCCACCCCGCCGACCTGACCCGCGCCCAGGCGTTTTGCGATCTGGCGGTACAATCCGGACGCGACCACAGCCTCGATTACCGGGTGATCACCGCCGATGGCCGCTGCCTGTGGGTCCGCGACATCGTCAGCCTGATCGAGCACGGCCATGAGCCGGTGATGCGCGGCCTGATGATCGATATCAGCGAAGCCAAGCACACCGAAGAGGCCCTGCGCCTGTCCGAACAAAAGTTCGCCTCGGTGTTCCAGCAGTGCCCGGACATCCTGGTCATCGCCCGCTTGTCCGATGGCTGCCTGCTGGAGGTCAACAAGGCATTCGAGGAACAGATCGGCCTGAGCGCCGCCCAGGTGATCGGCCAGACAGCCACCCAGCTCAATATCTGGGGCATCCCGGACGTCGGCCCCAGCCTGTTGCAGCGCCTGCAAGCCGGGAGTATCCGCAACCTGGAAATGTCCTTTCGACGCCACAACGGCCAATTGTTCACCGGGCTGATTTCCGCCGAACCTTTTGACCTGGACACCACAGCGGCGCTGGTAGTGGTGGTCCGGGACATCAGCCAGCTCAAGGAAACCCAGCAGCGGCTGCAGACCTCGGAAGAAAAGTTCGCCAAGGCCTTCCACGCATCGCCGGACGGACTGCTCCTGAGCCGGCAGCAAGATGGCCTGCTGCTGGAGGTCAACGAGGGCTTCGGGCGCATCACCGGCTTCAACAGCGTCATGTCCCTGGACCGCTCGACCCTCGACCTGGGAATCTGGGTCAACCTCAACGAACGCAAGCGCATGCTCGAACTCTTGCAGCGGGACGGTTTCGTGCGTGACTTCACGTGCCATATCCGCCGCAGCGATGGCCAGATCCGCCTTTGCGAGCTCTCCAGCCGGCCACTCCCTATCGGCGATGACGACTGCATGCTGACCATCGCCCGGGACATTACCGATCGCCAGCTGATGCAGGAGAAACTGCAACTGGCTGCCACCGTCTTCGAAAGCACCGCCGAAGGCGTCATGATCACCGACACCCAGCAACGCATCAGTGCAGTCAACCGAGCCTTCAGTGAAATCACCGGCTACAGCGAGAAAGAGGCCCTGGGATATACTCCGCGCCTGCTGGCTTCAGGGCTGCATGACAGCGCCTTCTATGCGGCGATGTGGCACCAGCTGACCCTGGAAGGACACTGGCAGGGGGAGATCTCCAACCGGCGCAAGAACGGCGAACTCTACCCCAACTGGCTGACGATCAACGCCGTGCGCAACCAGGAACAGCAGATCACCCACTTCGTCGCGGTGTTCGCCGATATCTCCAGCCTCAAGCACGCCCAGGCAAAGCTCGACTACCAGGCCCACCACGATCCGTTGACGGGCCTGCCCAACCGCACCCTGTTCGAAAGCCGGTTGCTGGCCGCACTCAATAACCAACAGGACAACGGCGGCCAGGGTGCGGTGCTGTTCCTCGACCTGGACCGCTTCAAGCACATCAACGACAGCCTTGGCCACCCTGTGGGGGACCTGCTGCTCAAGGGCATTGCCGTACGCCTCAAGGAGCAGCTGCGTGACATCGACACGGTGGCCAGGCTGGGCGGGGACGAGTTCATCATCCTGCTGCCAGGCCTGCACCAAGCCAGCGACGCCGACCACATCGCCGGCAAGCTGCTGAACTGCTTCAACGCACCGTTCCAGGCCGGGGAGCACGAGTTCTTCATCAGTGCCAGCATCGGCACCAGCCTTTACCCCAAGGACGGCAGCGATGTCGCCACCCTGATCAAGAACGCCGATGCCGCGATGTACCGCTCCAAGGCCAAGGGGCGCAACCGCGTGGAACGCTACACCCGCGACCTGACCGCCCAAGCCAGCGAGCGCGTGGCCCTGGAACATGAACTGCGCCGGGCGATCGAGCGCAATGAACTGACCTTGTACTTCCAGCCCAAGATCAGCCTCCTCAACCACGAGCTGGTGGGCGCCGAAGCACTGATCCGCTGGCGCCACCCCAGCTTCGGCGAAGTACCGCCGGAACACTTCATCCCCCTGGCCGAAGAAAACGGCATGATCCTGCCAATCGGCGACTGGGTCCTGGAACAGGCCTGCCAATACCTGCACGACTGGAACCAGCGCTACGAGAACTTCGGACCGCTGTCGGTGAACCTGGCCGGCGCACAACTGCGCCAACCCAACCTGCTGGGGCGCATCGAGCAATTGCTGGACGACTACGACCTGCAACCTGGCCTGCTGCAACTGGAAATCACCGAAAACTTCATCATGAGCCAGGCCGAGGAAGCCCTGGAGGTCCTGCACCAGCTCAAGCGCCTGGGCGTGCAACTGGCCATCGACGACTTCGGCACCGGCTACTCGTCCCTGAGCTACCTCAAGCGCCTGCCCCTGGATTTCCTCAAGATCGACCAATCCTTCGTCCGCGGCCTGCCGGACGACCCCCACGACGTGGCGATCGTGCGCGCCATCATCGCCCTGGGCCGCAGCATGCAATTCACGGTGATCGCCGAAGGCGTGGAAAACCAGGAACAACAGACCTTCCTCACCCTGGAAGGCTGCGAACAGATCCAGGGCTACATCGTCAGCCTGCCCCTGGAAGCGGAGGAGTTCTGCGCCAGCTTCCTGCAGATCCGCGTTTCCGATTTTTCGGATAGCACAGCCGAGAAACCATCGTTATAATCCGCCGCCTACTGAGGGCCTATAGCTCAGTTGGTTAGAGCAGAGGACTCATAATCCTTTGGTCCACGGTTCAAGTCCGTGTGGGCCCACCATCTTCGAAGCCGCGCATTGCGCGGTTTTTTCATGCCTGAAATCTGCCTGCTTCACCCATGGCCACTGAATCGCCATCTTAAATCACGCTGTTTTCCCGCCGTCATATCGATGTCCAACCAGGACAAAAGACGCCTCGGGGTCTTTCACGATAAGAAAGGGATTTATCGATGGTTGAGATTACGCGCCGATCACTCATGGGGCTGGCATCCGCCCTGCCGCTGCTGTCACTGCCAGGCTGGAGCCAGGCTGCCGAACCCGCCCCATCGTCGGTATCGCCACCGGCCACCGATGTCCTGATCAACTTCAACGAGAGCCCCTGGGGCCCCTCTCCTGCCAGCCGCCAGGCCATGCAGCAAGGCATCGCCCTCAGCGGTCGCTATCCCTACAAGATCCAGTACCGGCTCAACGCGCTGTTCGCCCGCCAGCAGGGCATTCCCGAGGATCATGTGCAGAGCTTCTGCGGCTCCAAGGCCGCATTGCAGCACGCGGTCGTGGCTTTCACCCAGGACGCGAGCCTGGTCATGGCCACCCCCTCCTACGAGGCTCCCAGGGAAGCTGCCGAGGGGCGCCAGGCCAAGGTGCATGAGGTGCCTCTGGACGCCAACCACGCCCACGACCTGCAAGCGATGCTCGCCGTCGACCCGGCGCCGGGCCTGATCTACCTGTGCAACCCCAACAACCCCACCGGCACCCTGACGCCACGCCAGGCCATCGAGCAGGCACTGGCACGCCTGCCCAAGGGGGCGGTCATGCTGATCGACGAGGCCTACATCGACTTCTCCACGGCCAGCACCTGCATCCCGCTGGTCAAGGAGCACCCGCAGCTACTGGTGCTGCGCACCTTCTCCAAGATCTACGGCATGGCCGGGGCTCGCTTGGGGCTAGCCGTGGGCCAGCCGGCGCTGCTCGAGCGCCTGGAAACCTACGGCGGCTACAACGTGCCGGCGGCGTCGACCTTGCTGGGAGGGCTAGCCAGCCTGGAAGACCCGCACCTGCTGGCCGAGCGCAAGCGACACAACCAACAATTGCGCGACGCGACCATCGCCTGGTTGCAGCAACGCGGATTCAACTGCACCGCCTCCCAGGCCAACTGCTTCATGGTCGATGTCCGGCGCCCGGCCCAGGACGTGGTGGATGCCCTGGCGGCACGCCAGGTGAAGATCGGTCGGGTCTGGGACAGCTGGCCGAACTGGGCACGGGTCAGCATCGGCGACGAGCAGGACATGCAGCGCTTTCGCCACGCCTTCGCCCAGGTCATTCCCGCCTGAGCCCGCGTCGCCCAAAGGCAGCTCCCGGGCGACGAGCGGCGGGCCGTGGGAGGCGCTAACATGTGCGCTCCCCGACCACCGCGCTGGAGCCCATCTTGTCCGATAGCCGTCCTCCCGTTCTCGACGAAGTCGACCGTCAGCTGATCGCCGCCCTGCAAATCAACGCACGCGAAAGCGTGGCGATGCTGGCCCGGCAACTGGGCATCGCCCGTACCACCGTGACCTCGCGCCTGGCGCGCCTGGAAAAGGCCCGGGTCATTACCGGCTATGGCGTACGCCTGGGCCAGCGGGTGATCGATGGCGGGTTGCAGGCCTATGTCGGCATCAAGGTCCAACCGCGCTCCGGCAAGGAAGTCCTGCGCCGCTTGAGTGGCATGGCCCAGGTCCAGCAACTGTGCGCGGTCAGTGGCGAATTCGACTACGTGGCCTGGCTGCGCACCGAATCCCCGGAACAGCTGGATCAACTGCTGGACCAGATCGGCAGTGTCGACGGCGTGGAAAAGACCACCACCTCGATCATCCTCAGCAGCAAGATCGATCGCGGGCATGCGCTCTAGGACCTGGCAAGATTTCGTCAACATGCTCTAATAATTCGTCACATTGATAAATAACAATGCATAACGACGACAGTTTGCGTCTTATTTACGAGCACACCCCTCTCTAGAATGGCTGCCATCTTTTCCTATACTCAGCATTTCGCTGAGCCGCCCGCCAAGGTCAGCCATGAACAAGAACAATCGCCATCCTGCAGACGGCAAGAAACCGATCACCATCTTCGGCCCGGATTTCCCTTTCGCCTTCGATGACTGGATCGAGCACCCCGCCGGCCTGGGCAGCATTCCCAAGGCCCAGCACGGCGCCGAAGTGGCGATCGTCGGCGCCGGCATCTCCGGGCTGGTTGCAGCCTATGAATTGATGAAGATGGGCCTCAAGCCTGTGGTCTACGAAGCATCGAAAATGGGCGGCCGCCTGCGTTCGGAAACCTTCGAAGGCGCCGACGGCATCATCGCCGAGCTGGGTGGCATGCGCTTCCCGGTGTCCAGCACCGCCTTCTACCACTACGTCGACAAGCTCGGCCTGGAAACCCGTCCCTTCCCCAACCCGCTGACGCCAGCCTCGGGCAGCACCGTGGTCGACCTGGAAGGCACCAGCCACTACGCCGAGAAGATGGACGATCTGCCGGAAATCTTCCGCGAAGTGGCCCGGGCCTGGGCCGATGCCCTGGAAGACGGTGCACGCTTCTCACAGATCCAGGACGCCATCCGCGAGCGCGACACGCTCAAGCTCAAGGCCCTGTGGGACGAGCTGGTGCCCAAGTGGGACGACCGCACCTTCTATGACTTCGTCGCCACCTCCAAGGCGTTCTCGCAGTTGTCCTACCGCCACCGCGAAATCTTCGGCCAAGTAGGCTTCGGCACCGGCGGCTGGGACTCGGACTTCCCCAACTCCATGCTGGAAATCTTCCGCGTGGTGATGACCAACTGCGACGACCACCAGCACCTGGTGGTGGGCGGCGTCGAACAAGTGCCCCGCGGCATCTGGAGCCACATCCCGGAACAATGCGCCCACTGGCCGGCCGGTACCTCCCTGGCCAAGCTGCACAACGGCGCACCGCGCCCCGGCGTGAAGAAGATCGCCCGCGCCGCCGATGGCACCTTCGCCGTTACCGACTACTGGGGCGATACCCGCCACTACGCGGCGGTATTGGCCACTTGCCAGACCTGGCTGCTGACCACCCAGATCGAGTGCGAGGAAGCGCTGTTCTCGCAGAAGATGTGGATGGCCCTGGACCGCACCCGCTACATGCAATCGTCGAAGACCTTCGTCATGGTCGACCGGCCATTCTGGAAGGACAAGGACCCGCAGACCGGTCGCGACGTGATGAGCATGACCCTCACCGACCGCCTGACTCGCGGTACCTACCTGTTCGACAACGGCGACGACAAGCCTGGGGTGATCTGCCTGTCCTACTCCTGGATGAGCGATGCCATGAAGATGCTGCCGCACCCGGTGGAAAAACGTGTGCAGCTTGCGCTGGACGCATTGAAGAAGGTCTACCCGAAGGTCGACATCGCCGGCCACGTCATCGGCAACCCGATCACCGTCTCCTGGGAGGCCGACCCGCATTTCCTCGGCGCCTTCAAGGGCGCGCTGCCGGGCCACTACCGCTACAACCAGCGGATGTATGCACACTTCATGCAGGACGACATGCCGGCCGAGCAACGCGGCATCTTCATCGCCGGCGACGATGTGTCCTGGACCCCAGCCTGGGTCGAAGGTGCGGTACAGACCTCCCTCAATGCGGTGTGGGGCATCATGAAACACTTCGGCGGCGCCTCCCATCCGGAGAATCCGGGACCGGGCGATGTGTTCAACGAGATCGGCCCTATTGCCCTGGCCGATTGAGCCACACCGAGGCCGGCCGACCCGGCGCCTGCAAAGGCGCCAAACGGGCTTGGCCCGAGCCTGTGGTAGCGGCGAAGATAGCCGCCACCGCAAGTCAGAGGAGTGAAGAACATGCGTGTCGCCCTGTATCAGTGCCCTCCACAGCCGCTGGACGTAGCCGCTAACCTGCATCGGCTGCAGCAGGTGGCCACGCAGGCCAGCGCAGTCGACCTGCTGGTACTGCCGGAAATGTTCCTCAGCGGCTACAACATCGGCCTGGAGGCCGTCAGTGCGCTGGCCGAGCCCCAGGACGGCCCGGCGGCCCAACGTATCGCCGCCATCGCCCAGTCCACCGAGATGGCCATTCTCTACGGTTATCCGGAGCGCAGCGCCGATGGCCAGATCTACAACTCCGTGCAATTGATCGACGCCAGCGGCCAGCGCCTGTGCAACTACCGCAAGACCCATCTGTTCGGCGACCTGGACCATTCGATGTTCAGCGCCGGCGCAGACGACTTCCCCCTGGTGGAGCTCAACGGCTGGACGCTCGGCTTCCTGATCTGCTACGACATCGAGTTCCCGGAGAACGCCCGGCGCCTGGCCCTGGCCGGCGCCGAACTGATCCTGGTGCCGACGGCGAACATGATTCCCTACGATTTCGTCGCTGATGTCACGATCCGTGCCCGGGCCTTCGAGAACCAGTGCTACGTGGCCTATGCCAACTACTGCGGCCAGGAAGACCAGATCCGCTACTGTGGCCAGAGCAGCATCGCGGCCCCGGATGGCAGCCGCATCGCCCTGGCCGGGTTGGACGAGGCCCTGATCATCGGCACCCTGGACCGAGCACTGATGAACGAATCCCGGGCGCTGAATCGCTACCTGGCCGACCGTCGTCCCGAGCTTTACACGGCGCTGGGCAAGCGCTGATCCCGGGATATCCGCTAGCATGGGCACCTCTCTGTCCTGGATGTGCCCATGCCCGCGCCGAACCACCCCCTGCCCCACCTGGAAACCCTGGCCAACGGCCTGCAGGTTTCCGTGCGCCATGCCCCTCACCTCAAGCGTTGCGCCGCAACGTTGCGGGTCGCCGCTGGCAGTCATGACGTACCACCGGCCTGGCCGGGCCTGGCGCACTTCCTGGAGCACCTGCTGTTTCTCGGCACCGAGCGGTTTCCTGCCGAGCAGGGGTTGATGGCCTATGTTCGCGCCCAGGGCGGGCAACTGAACGCCAAGACCTGCGAGCGCAGCACCGAGTTCTTTTTCGAACTGCCGGCCCATGCCTTCGCCGCAGGACTGGAGCGCCTGTGCGACATGCTCGCCCGGCCCCGCCTGGACCTCGCCGAACAACGGCGCGAGCGCGAGGTGCTGCATGCGGAATTCCTCGCCTGGTCCCGGGATGCCACGGCCCAACGCCAGTTCGCCCTGTTCGACGGCCTGTCCGCGGCCCATCCGCTGCGGGCCTTCCATGCGGGCAATCGCTACAGCCTGAACCTGGCCAGCCCCGCCTTCCAGCAAGGCCTGCGGCAATTCCATGATGATTTCTACCAGGCCGGGCAGATGACCTTGAGCCTGGCCGGGCCACAGTCTGTGGCCGAACTCAGGGCCCTGGCCGAACTTTACGGCGCAGGCTTGCCAGCGGGCCAACGCCGGGAGCAAGCGCCCCCACCGCCTTTGCTGGCCACTGGACCCAACCCTTATCAACGATTGAACGGCCAGCGCCTGGACCTGGTGTTCGCCCTTGAAGAGTTGCCGCAGGGCGCCGATACGGCGCTGGACTTCCTCTGTACCTGGCTGCAATCGGGCAAACCCGGCGGATTGCTCGCCAAGCTCCAACAACAGTCACTGGCCCACAGCCTCAAGGCCCAGGCGCTGTATCAGTTTGCCGGCCAGGGGCTGCTGCACCTGGAATTGCAGTTGAACCAGGCAAGCCGCGAAGCGCAGCAACAGGTTCGCCAATTGTTGCTGGACTGGCTGGGGTTCTTCACCGCCCAGGGCGACTGGCCGCCATTGCGCGAGGAATACGCCCTGTTGCAACAACGTCGCGTGCAGGTCGGCAGTGCCCTGGAACTGGCACGCCGGGATAGCGGCCATACCGCCCAGGACCTGGACGACTGCGGGCTTGCAGCCCTCAAGGCCTTGCTGCGGCAAGTGCAGCCCCAGGCTGTGGACAGTTTCAGTGGCGATTGGCAGCTGCCACCTGCCAACCCCTTCCTGCGCAGCCCCGCAGAGGCGCCCCCGGCGGGCCTGATTCGCGGACAGAGCAGCAAACACCGCGGGTTGCGCACCTTCGCCCAGGACCGTAGCCGAGGCCGACGCGAGCACTCGGCCCTGAGCTACAGCCAGGCATTGCCCGCCGATAGCGGCGAAGGGCAATTACTGTTGCGCTGGCGCCTGGCCACACCAATCCCGAGCGGCTGGCACCAGCGCTTGCAGCGCAGCCTGGGGGCTCTGGCCGACGATGCCCGGCAAGCCGGGGTGGAGCTGAGCTTCACAGCCTCTGGCACAGACTGGCTACTGCAACTGCGCGGCCTGCACCAGCCCATGCCCGCAGTGCTGCAACAGACCTTGCAGCAGCTGGCACAACCCGTGCCGGCGTTCTGGCAGGCAGGCCAAGGCAACGACGAGACGCCGCCAATGCCCCTGCGCCAACTGCTCAAGGCCTTCGCCGAACAACCCCTGCCCGACAGTGGCGAAGCCTTGACCGCCGAGGCCCTGCAAGCACTGTGGGACCAGGCCCGCTGGGACGGATTGGCGGTCGCCGTGCCGGCCCACATGCAAGATGCACTGGCCCGAGCTCTACAACGAATGCCCGGCACCGCGGATACCCAGCTGAGCCAGGCGCTGCTGGCGCAAACCGGCCATGCCTGGCAGACGGTGTCCATGGACAGCGCAGAGCAGGCACTGCTGCTGTTCTGCCAAAGCCCATCGAGCCTGCTGGCCGACGAAGCGGCCTGGCGCCTGCTGGGGCAACTCTGCCAGACCCCGTTCTACCAGCGCCTGCGGGTCGAGCTGCAACTGGGCTACGGCGTCTTCAGCGCGGTGCGCCAACGCGATGGCCGCACGGGCCTGCTGTTCGGCGTGCAGTCGCCCAACAGCAGTCTCATCGAGATCCTGGGCCACCTGGAACAGTTCCTCCAGCAATTGCCCGAACGTTTGCAGGCTCTCGATGCCCAGGCCTGGGTCGAACAGCGCCAGGCCCTGGCCCAGCAGTTGCAGCCAGCCCAGCTGCCCCTGGAACAGGCGGCACAACTGCTGTGGCAAGCACGCCTGGCCGGCCATCCGTCGGACTATCTGCAACAACTGCAGGCCAGCATCGAAGCCCTGACGCCCACCGCGGTGATCCGGGCCGCCCAGCAATTGCAGCAGGCGGCCGGAGGCTGGAGGGCCCTGGCCAACGGCCCTTGCCCGGGTTCGCCCTGGCAAGCGGCAACATGATCATTACCGGCGTTGCAATAAGCTTTCTTGAAGAATTGCGGACAACCCATTATGGGAATTTAGTAAGATAGCCGCCTAAGCATCTGAACATCTCCGCCCGGAGGTGGACTATATGTATAGGCAGCACCCGTCCCACCCACCTCAATGGAGCACTTTCATGACTTGGTCCAAACCTGCTTACACTGATCTGCGCATCGGCTTCGAAGTCACCATGTACTTCGCCAGCCGCTGATTTCTGACCTCGGTCGGAACATCCAGCGCAACGCCTCGGCCCGTCCGGGGCGTTTTCATTTTCAGTCGTCCACAATCTTCAAGTCACAGCCCAGGGAGCGTCCATGTTTGTCCAGATTCTAGGTTCCGCCGCCGGCGGTGGTTTTCCGCAGTGGAACTGCAACTGCGTGAACTGCGCGGGATTTCGCGACGGCACCCTGCGCGCCCAGGCCCGTACCCAGTCGTCCATTGCAATCTCCGATGACGGGGTGAATTGGGTGCTGTGCAATGCCTCCCCGGATATTCGCGCCCAACTGCAGGGCTTTGCCCCCATGCAACCCGGCCGAGCCCTGCGCGATACCGGGATCAGCGCCATCATCCTCATGGACAGCCAGATCGACCACACCACCGGCCTGCTCAGCCTGCGCGAAGGCTGCCCGCATCAGGTCTGGTGCACCGACATGGTCCACGAGGACCTGAGCACCGGCTTCCCGCTGTTCAAGATGCTCAGCCACTGGAACGGCGGCCTGCAATGGAACCGCATCGAACTCGACCAGAGCTTCAGCGTGCCTGCCTGCCCCAACCTGCGCTTCACCCCGCTGCCCCTGCGCAGCGCCGCACCGCCCTACTCGCCCCATCGCTTCGACCCGCACCCGGGCGACAACATCGGCCTGATCGTCGAGGACCTGCGCACCGGCGGCAAGCTGTTCTACGCACCGGGCCTGGGCAAGGTGGACGCGCCGCTGCTGCAGATCATGGCCGCCAGCGACTGCCTGCTGGTGGACGGCACCTTGTGGGAAGACGACGAAATGCAGCGCCGTGGCGTCGGCACCCGTACCGGCCGGGAGATGGGCCACCTGGCGCAGAACGGTCCCGGCGGCATGCTCGAAGTGCTGGAACAGCTGCCACGCCAGCGCAAGGTGCTTATCCACATCAACAACACCAACCCGATCCTCGACGAAGACTCCGCCGAACGTGCCGAACTGGTACGCCGAAAGGTGGAAGTGGCCTACGACGGAATGAGTATTGAGCTGTAGGGCTGATCCCCCACAAGCTCGGCCCCAGCGCCCTGGGGCCGTTTGCGCAACCGCGGGCCCGCCCGCGACCAGGCCAAGCCCCGGAGAACCCAGATGACCGACACCCCGCTGTCCCCCGCCGAATTCGAACAGGCCCTGCGCGCCAAGGGCGCCTATTACCACATCCATCACCCCTACCACGTGGCGATGTACGAAGGCCGGGCCAGCCGCGAGCAGATCCAGGGCTGGGTCGCCAACCGCTTCTACTACCAGGTGAACATCCCCATGAAGGATGCGGCGATCCTCGCCAATTGCCCGGACCGGGAAGTACGCCGCGAGTGGATCCAGCGCCTGCTGGACCATGACGGCGCCCCCGGCGAGGACGGTGGCATAGAGGCCTGGCTGCGCCTGGGCCAGGCCGTGGGCCTGGACCCGGACCAGTTGCGCTCCCAGGAGCTGGTATTGCCGGGGGTGCGTTTCGCCGTGGATGCCTACGTCAACTTCGCTCGGCGCGCCAGTTGGCAGGAAGCCGCCAGCAGCTCCCTGACCGAACTGTTCGCCCCGCAGATCCACCAGTCGCGCCTGGACAGCTGGCCCCAGCACTATCCGTGGATCGACCCGGCCGGCTACCAGTACTTCCGCACGCGCCTGGGCCAGGCCCGGCGAGACGTGGAGCACGGCCTGGCCATCACCCTGCAGCACTACACCACCCGCGCGGGCCAGGAGCGCATGCTGGAAATTCTCCAGTTCAAACTGGACATTCTTTGGAGCATGCTCGACGCCATGAGCATGGCCTATGAACTGAACCGCCCGCCTTATCACAGCGTCACCGAGCAGCGGGTCTGGCACAAAGGGATCACCTTATGAGTTTCGATCGCAGCAAAACCCCACGCTGGCGCCCCGGCTACCGCTTCCAGTACGAGCCGGCGCAAAAGGGCCATGTCCTGCTGTACCCCGAGGGCATGATCAAGCTCAACGACAGCGCCGCCCTGATCGGCGGCTTGATCGACGGTGAGCGCGACGTGGCAGCGATCATCGGCGAACTGCAGGTGCAGTTCCCCGGGGTCGCCGAGCTCGGTGACGATATCGAGCAATTCATGGAGGTCGCCCGTGCCCAGCACTGGATCGAACTCGGCTGATTCCAACGTGCCCGCCAAGCCGGAGATCGGCCTGCCGCTGTGGCTGCTGGCCGAGCTGACCTATCGCTGCCCGCTGCAATGCCCGTACTGCTCCAACCCGCTGGATTTCGCGGCACAGGGCAAGGAGCTCGATACTGCCCAGTGGCTCAAGGTGTTTCGCGAGGCCCGGGAGATGGGCGCCGCGCAGCTGGGCTTTTCCGGCGGCGAACCGCTGGTGCGCCAGGATCTGGCCGAACTGATCGGTGAGGCGCGCAAGCTGGGGTTCTACACCAACCTGATCACCTCCGGCATCGGCCTCACCGAGCAGAAGATCAGCGACTTCAAGAAGGCTGGCCTGGACCATATCCAGATCAGCTTCCAGGCCAGCGACGAGCAGGTGAACAACCTCCTGGCCGGCTCGAAGAAGGCCTTCGCGCAGAAGCTGGAGATGGCCCGAGCGGTGAAGGCCCACGGCTACCCGATGGTGCTGAACTTCGTCACCCATCGGCACAACATCGACAAGATCGACCGCATCATCGAACTGTGCATCGCCCTGGAAGCCGACTTCGTCGAATTGGCCACCTGCCAGTTCTATGGCTGGGCCCAGCTCAATCGTGTTGGCCTGCTGCCAACCCAGGAGCAACTGGTGCGCGCCGAGCGCATCACCAACGAATACCGCGCCAAGCTGGAGGCCCAGGGGCATCCGTGCAAACTGATCTTCGTCACTCCGGACTACTACGAAGAACGCCCCAAGGCCTGCATGAACGGCTGGGGTAGCCTGTTCCTCACCGTGACCCCGGACGGTACGGCCCTGCCGTGCCATGGTGCCCGCCAGTTGCCGGTGCAATTTCCCAATGTGCGCGAGCACAGCATGCAGCACATCTGGTATGAATCCTTCGGCTTCAACCGCTTTCGCGGCTACGATTGGATGCCCGAGCCGTGCCGCTCCTGCGACGAAAAGGAACAGGACTTCGGCGGCTGCCGTTGCCAGGCGTTCATGCTGACCGGCGACGCCAGCAATGCCGATCCGGTATGCAGCAAGTCGCCGCACCACGGGATGATCCTCAAGGCCCGGGAAGAGTCCGAAACCGCCACCCAGACCATCGAGCAATTGGCATTTCGCAATGAACGAAACTCACGCCTCATCGCCAAGGGTTGAACCCTTCAGTGCCAGCCAGGCCACCGCCGCTGGCGTCGACTTCGCCGAACTGCAACTGACGCCCCAAGGCCTGTTCTGGAACGAATATCGCCCAGAAGATGCCAGTTGCCGGATCTGGCACTGGCATCAGGGCCAGGCTCGTTGCCTGATCCCACCCGGCTTCAGTGCCCGCAGCCGGGTCTACGAATACGGCGGTGGTGCCTTCTGCGTCGGCGCCGACAGCCTGCTGTTCGTCAACGACGAGGACCAGCAGCTGTATCGCCAGTCGCTAGCCGGTGGCACTCCCGTGGCGCTGACCCGGGGCGACTGCCGCTATGGAGATGTCCAGCATTACGCCGGCCAAGTCCTGGCCGTGGAGGAATGCGGTGACCGCCATCGCTTGCTGGCCATCGATATCGAAACCGGGCACCAGCATCTGCTGGCCGCCGGTGCCGATTTTTATGCCGCGCCCACCCTGAGCCTCAATGGCCAGCGCCTGGCCTGGATCGAATGGGACCGCCCCCATCAGCCCTGGACCAGCACTCGCCTGATGCTCGCCGAACGCCAGGCCGACGGTCGCTGGGGGACGCCGCGTTGCATGGCGGGCGACAACGCCCAGGAGTCGTTGCAGCAACCGCGCTTCGACCGCGATGACCGACTGTGCTGCCTCACCGATCGCCAGGGCTTCTGGCAACCCTGGATCGAGTCGGGCAACGGCCTGCGAGCCTTGCCCTGCGCAGCGGCGGACCATGCACCGGCCCCTTGGCAATTGGGTGGCTGTACCTGGCTGCCCCTCGGCGAAGAGACCTGGCTGGCCAGCTGGACCGAAGCAGGCTTCGGCCGCCTCGGCCTGCACCGAGCGGATGGCTCGCACGATGATTTCACTGGCGACTACAGCCGTTTTCGCAGCCTGGCGGTGGATGCACACCACATCTATTGCATCGCTGCCTCGCCCATCAGTCCCTCGGCGGTGATCGCCATCGACCGCGAGACTCACCAGGTCCAGGTGCTGGCCGGTGGCGTCGCCCCCTTACCGGCACACAGCATCAGTCGGCCGCAAACACTGTGCTACGCCAGTGGCGATGGCCAGGCCCATGGTTTCTTCTATCCGGCCATGAATGGCGTACAGCGCCCACCCCTGGTGGTGTTCATCCACGGTGGCCCGACGTCGGCCTGCTATCCGATGCTCGACCCTCGTATCCAGTTCTGGACCCAGCGTGGCTTTGCCGTAGCCGACCTGAATTACCGGGGCAGCACGGGTTATGGCCGAGCCTACCGCCAGGCGCTGCACCTGCGCTGGGGCGAAGTGGACGTGGAAGACGCCTGTGCCGTGGTAGCTCACCTGGCCGAGCAGGGCCTGATCGATCCGCGGCAGGCATTCATTCGTGGCGGCAGCGCCGGGGGCTATACCACCCTCTGCGCCCTGGCCTCGCGCCAGGTCTTCTGTGGCGGCGCCAGCTTGTATGGCGTCAGCGATCCCCTGGCCCTGGCCCGCACCACCCATAAGTTCGAAGGCGACTACCTGGATTGGTTGATCGGTGACCCCGAGCAGGATCGCGAGCGCTACCTGGCGCGTACGCCGTTGCTGCACGCCGGTCAGATCCGGGTGCCCGTCGTGTTCTTCCAGGGCGAGCTGGACGCCGTGGTGGTCCCCGAACAAACCCGGGTCATGCTCAGGGCCCTGCAAGAGCAGGGGCTTGCCGCCGAGGCCCATTACTACCCGGAAGAACGCCACGGTTTTCGCAAGGCCGCAAACCAGGCCCACGCCCTGGAACAGGAGTGGCTGTTCTACCGCAAGGTGTTGCAGGCGCAGCACTGAATATCAGGCCCGCCTGGAGCGGGCCTGATGCTTTCTAGCGCTTGGCGATGATGTACACCGCATGCACGATACCGGGGATGTATCCGCACAAGGTCAACAGGATGTTCAACCAGAAGGCGCCGCCGAATCCCACTTGCAGGAACACGCCAAGGGGCGGCAACAGGATGGCGAAGATAATGCGGATCAGATCCATGGATGGCTCCAGACAGAAACGGCTCGGATGAGCCCTACCTGCAATCGACCCTGGTCTCTGGCCAGGGTTCAGCCCAATTGCCAACCGGCCTATGGCCCGCTCAAACAAGGATCTCGCCCCTGTGTTTGTGCATGGTGCCCAGCAGCTTGAGGGCCAGGCCGCTGGGGTGTTTATTGCCATTCGGGTCTGGAAAAAACAGACACAAAAAAACGCCCCGTGCGAAAGATCGGACACGGGGCGATGCGTTATACCGCGAGACGGTTCAGGAATGCTGTTAGCGCAGGGTCGGGTGAGGTCCGGACAAATAGTCCAGCACCCGGAATAACGTCGGGGCCAGGCCGCTGCAATGAGGGATGCCAGCGAGGATCGCCTGGCGATCTTCGACACTCTCGGGGCCTGCATCCTGTTCGGCGCTCAACCACCCCTTGGGGCGCGACTGCAAGAGCGCCTCGATGCTTTGCAGGTCGCTCTGCAGCAAGCATTGCAAGCCAATGGCGCGCTCCTGCCAGATGAACCCCTGGTTGGCACAAGCCGCAGAGCGATACAGCGGCAAGGCGCCCTTGGGCAGATCGAAGCTCTCACCATGCCAATGGAACGCCATCAAGCGTTCCGGCAACGCCAGTCCCAGGGGCGAGTCCTGGGCGCTGGGGTACTTCTCCACGGGCCACCAGCCAATCTCGCTAGCAGCGCAGGGGCGGACCTGGGCGCCCAGGGCCTGGGCCAGGAGCTGGCCACCCAGGCCGATGCCCAGCACCCGTTTGCCGGCAGACAATGCCTTGCGCAGCAGGCGCTTTTCCGCAGCCAGCCAGGGCGCCTTCACCTCGTCATGGACACTCATGGGGCCACCCAGGAGGATCAGCAGGTCGAAGCTGTCCAGTCGCGGCAAACGGGCATGGGCATGCAGGTGGCAGATGTGTACCGCCGTGGCTCGCTCCAGCAGCCACTGACTGATACGGCCCGGGCCAGCGGCCGGGGAATGCTGCAGGATCAGTACACGCATCAGACGGCCACTCCCTTGCGACATTGCAATTGTGCGGTGCGGACCCGGGCAAAGGCCCTGGACAGGCGCAGCAGCATCTCGTCGATATTGCCCTTGCTCACGGTCAGCGCCGGAGTGAAACGCAGGCAGTCCGGTTGCACGGCGTTGAGCAGCAGTCCCTCCTGCAATGCAGCCTTGACCACCGCGTGCGCCGAATCGTCTGCCAGGCTCATGCCCCAGAGCAGTCCCTGGCCACGGACCTGGCCCTGGGCGTAACGGCTGGCCAGGCGAGCCAGCCCCTGCCCCAGATACTGGCCATGGCTGCGCACCTGTTGCAGGAACCCCTGCTCCTGGAGGCAATCGAGCACCGCCAGGCCGGCCGAAGTCATCAGGGCATTACCGTGATGGGTGCCGTCGAGTTCGCCATGTTCGAAACAGCAGGCCTTGCCCCGGGCCAGCAGTGCCGCCAGCGGCACTCCACCGCCCAGGCCCTTGCCCAGGGCGATGATGTCGGCACGCACGCCATACAACTGCTCGGCGAGCAAGGTGCCGCAACGGCCGATACCGGTCTGGACTTCGTCGAAGATCAACAGGATGCCCAGCTCACGGCACAGCCGCTCCACGCCCTTGAGATAATGCTCGGTGGCCGGTACGACCCCGGCCTCACCCTGGATCGGTTCAAGCATGATCGCCACGGTTTGTGCGTCCACCGCCGCATGCAGGGCTGGCAGGTCATTGAACGGTACCTGGCTGAAACCCGGCAGGCGCGGTTCGAAACGATTGCCCGCGGCGCCACCGCCTGCCGCCGACAGCGCGGCAAAACCTCGACCATGGCAGGCCTGGCTGGCCGTGATGATCCCCGCCGCTCCACCACGATGGAGCTGGCCCCACTTGCGGGCCAGCTTGATCGCCGCCTCGCAGGCCTCGCTACCACTGCCCAGCAGATAGGCCTGGTCGCTGCCGGTGCTGCGGCACAAGCGAGCGGCCAGCTTGAGCATGCCGCGGTTGTAGAACCCGGAGCCCGGGTTGATCAACGATTGCGCCTGGGCCGTCAGCGCATTGACCAGCACCGACGGGCTGTGGCCAAGGCTGTTGGCGGCTCCGGCCTGGGTGAAGTCCAGGTAGGTACGATCGTCGCTGTCCCAGAGCCAGGAACCCTGCCCCCGGACAAATACCGGCTGGGGGCGCTGGACGCTGGGCATCAGGCAATCGCTGGACAAGCTGTCGGCCATGGCGGCCGGGCTGGGGGCGATGGCCAGGTCGTCCAGGCTGGGCGGGGAACGGCGCAGGCTGAACAGGTTCATGCCGGCAGCCCCTGGAGCCACATCCCAGGTCGGCTGGCAACTGGACGTTTGTCGCGGTTACCGAGCTGAGCACGGCCCGTATTTTTTGCCTTGCCTATGTAAATGCCATCGACCCGAACGGTACTCATCGCCTTGCGCGGCCCTGTAAGCCTTGTGAATAGGCGCTAGACTAGGCTTCCACGGGGCTTCGGGCCATTTCGATTTTTAAGCTTTTTCGATAAGAAATACTTATGGATTTTAAGCAACTGCGTTACTTCGTCGCGGTGTATGAAGAAGGCCATGTAGGGCGTGCCGCCGAGCGTCTTTCGATCTCCCAACCGGCGCTCTCCCAGCAGATCCGCCAGCTGGAACAGCACCTGGATGTCAGTCTGTTCGAACGCAGTAGCAAGCGCCTGTTGCCGACCCTCGCCGCCCATACCCTGTACAACCACGCGCTGCCCCTGCTCGATGGCCTGCAACAGGCTCGCGAGGCCCTGCGCAACTTCAAGGGCCAGGCCCTGCGCACCCTGGCCATCGGCGTGCTGCAAACCGTGCACAGCAGCCTGGTACCACAAATGCTGGAACGGGTGCGCAAGGCCCAGCCACACCTGGTGGTGCAGATCTACGAATTGACCGGGCTGGAAATCGAACGGCGCCTGCTCAACGGTTCGCTGGACATCGGCATCAGCTATCTGCCACCGCGGCAACCGGGGCTGCATGGCGTTGCACTGTACGAAGACGAGCTGACCCTGGTCATCCCCGAGCAGCATCCCCTGCGCGAATTCAAGAAAGTATCCATGAGCCAGGCGGCCGAGCTACCGATGCTGTTGCTCGGGGAGGAATTCCAGATCCGCCAGATCTGGCAGGCACAACTGGCCAACCTGGGACGGCGTCCGCAGGTGCAAGCGGAATTGAATAATATGGCGGGGATTCTCGACAGCCTGCCTCATACCCGGCTGGCCACGGTCTTGCCGGGACGCTCCCAGCAGCAGCACGGCAACCGGGAATTGCTCTGGAAGCCCTTGAGCGAGCCCAGGGTGCCGCTGAAAGTCGGATTGGTGTGCCGTGACCTGCAGCGTCAGCAAGGAACGCTGGAATTGCTGCGTACGCTATTGGAGGACCCGCTGCATACCCAGGACGGACGCCTGGGTGGCCCGGCGCTGCCGGAAACCCTGGGCTGAAACAGCGAGAGGAAAAAATCCGGGCAAAAGAAAACCCCGCCGAAGCGGGGCTTTGCAGACTGTTTCCCTGACATCCATTTCACTCCACCATCCTGGCGGAATCCTACGTGTCCGTGTTGTTGCTTTGCGCTTCCTGCGCGACGTCCATGTAACGTAGATTAGCTGCACCCCTTATCCACCGATATGGGCGAACTGCAGCACGTGATGTAAGAGATGACTTACAGGCACTTTGCCCGATCAAAACTGCTCCGCAGGCAACAGGAACAGTGATTCGCTACCGGCCTTGACCGAAGCGCTCAGGGAATGAATACGCGGCAGCAGGCGAGCGAAGTAGAAACGCGCCGTTCCCAGCTTGCTGGCATAAAAATCATCGTCCTGCTCCTTGCCCAGGGCCGCCTTGGCCATCAGTGCCCACATGTAGGCATAGGCCGTGTAGCCGAATACCTGCAGGTACTCCACGGACGCTGCGCCAATCTCGTTGGAATTGGTCGCCGCGCGATCCAGCACCCAGGCGGTCAGCTCATCCAGGTTGTCCAGTGCCGCATTGAGCGGACGGACGAACTCACCCAGCGTGGCATCGGCGGTCGCGGTGAAGTGGCGGATCTCCTCGGCAAACAGCTTGTAGAACGCACCGCCGCTACCAACGATCTTGCGCCCTACCAGGTCCAGGGCCTGGATACCGTTGGTGCCCTCATAGATCTGGGTAATGCGCACGTCACGCACCAGTTGCTCCTGGCCCCACTCGCGGATGTAACCGTGGCCACCAAAAATCTGCTGGCCATGGACCGTGGTTTCCAGGCCCAGGTCCGTAAGGAATGCCTTGGCGACGGGGGTCAGCAGGGCCACCAGGCTCTCCGCACGCTTGCGGGTGTCGGTATCCTCGCTGAATTTGGCGGTATCCAGTTGCATCGCCACATAAGTGGAGAATGCCCGACCGCCTTCGTTGGCCGCTTTCATGGTCAGCAGCATGCGGCGCACGTCCGGGTGGACAATGATCGGATCGGCAGGCTTGTCCTTGGCTTGCGGGCCGGTCGGTGCACGGCTCTGCAGGCGGTCACGGGCGTACTCCACCGCGTTCTGGTAGGAACGCTCGCCAGTGGCCAGGCCCTGGATGCCCACCCCCAGGCGCTCGTAGTTCATCATGGTGAACATGGCCGCCAGGCCCTTGTTCGGCTCGCCCACCAGGTAACCCAGAGCCTGGTCGAAGTTCATCACACAGGTAGCGGAAGCCTGGATGCCCATCTTGTGCTCGATCGAACCGCAGCTCACCAGGTTGCGCTCGCCCAGGCTGCCATCGGCGTTGACCATGAACTTGGGCACCAGGAACAGCGAGATGCCCTTGGGACCAGCCGGTGCATCCGGCAGCTTGGCCAGCACCAGATGGATGATGTTTTCCGTCAGGTCGTGTTCGCCACCCGTGATGAAGATCTTGGTCCCGGTGATCGCATAGGCGCCATCGGCCCGTGGCTCGGCCTTGGTGCGGATGATCCCCAGGTCGGTGCCGGCGTGAGGCTCGGTCAGGCACATGGAACCGGCCCAGACACCGGCATACATGTTCGGCAGGTAAGTGGCCTTGAGCTCTTCGCTGGCGTGGGCGTTGATCGATAGGCACGCCCCGGCAGTCAGCATCGGGTACAGGCCGAACGCGAGGCTGGCGGAGTTGACCATTTCCTCGACCTGGGCCGATACCACCTTGGGCATGCCCATGCCACCGAACTCGGGATCACCACCGACCCCGACCCAGCCGCCCTCGGCGTAAGTCTGGTAGGCCTGTGGAAAACCTTCTGGAGTGGTGACCGCAGTATCGTTCCAGCGGCAGCCCTCTTCATCGCCACTGCGGCTCAGCGGGCCGATGCTCCTGGCGGTGACTTTGCCCGCTTCTTCCAGGATCGCCTCGACGGTCTCGGCATCCACCGTTTCTGCCAGCGCCGGCAACTGGCCCCAGAGTTTGTCGACCTCGAAGACTTCATTGAGGACGAAGCGCATATCGCGCAGGGGCGCTTTGTAGTCAGCCATGGCAAACCTCGCAAGATCTAAAGACAAGCGGGCCGGAGTGGGCCCATTTACGGAGAGTCGAGTGTACCCGAACAACTTTTGAGACACATAGGGTCATCTGGTGACCGCTCTGTAATTTTTAGTCAATAACTGGCAATAGCATGACAAGGCCGGCCGAGAGCGGGGCTTTTGACAGATGTGACCGTTTGTCTAACCGCTGAAAAGTGCTACCGGCAGACGGACCTTGGCCCTTGGCAGCAGTCGATGGAAATCAAGAAACGTGGGGGCCGGCCTGGCCAGCGCACGGTGGTGCTTGGCGCACCGGCATCGGCGTTTGCGGCAACAGGTCATTGCAACCTACTGCCGCCATCCAGGCCTGCCAATGATCGTACGGGCGCTGAATACGCCGCCATCACCTAACCTGCGGCCGCGTCCATCCGCACTGCGCCGCGCCGGTTCTGCCCAAAGGCCATCACGCAGTTACGCCCCGCGCCCTTGGCGCTATAGAGCGCCTGGTCGGCAGACTTGAGCACTTCCTCGGGAGTCCGGTGCTCCATCAGCCGCTCGGCAACGCCGATACTGATGGTCACCGACACGCTGGAAGCCCCTGCGGCGCCACGGCGCTGGCGACCTTGCTGGTCGTCCTGGGGACGATTTTCCTGGTTGCGCAGCTGGATGTTATAGCCGGCGATGATCTCGCGGATCATCTCCAGGTGCGGCATGCATTCATCCAGGCTCTTGCCGGCGAACACCACGGCGAACTCCTCGCCGCCATAACGATAGGCCCGGCCGCCACCGGTGACCTTCGACAACTTGCTGGCCACCAGGCGCAGCACCTGGTCACCCACGTCATGGCCATGGGTGTCGTTGAATTTCTTGAAGTGGTCGACGTCGGTCATGGCCAGCACGTAGTTGCGCCCCAGCCGCTGCATGCGTTCGTTCAGGGCTCGGCGCCCCGGCAGCCCGGTCAACTCATCGCGAAAGGCCATCTGGTAGGCCTCGTGGGCCACCGCAGAGGCAATCATCAACATCACCTGGCTGCACATGATGTTCAGGGTGAAGGGCAGGATGAACGTCTTGGGCAGCATCCAGAACAGCCCGAGCAAGCCCACCAGTTGTGCCGCATGCAGCGGCCGTGGGCTGCGCCAGTACTGGATCGCCAACAGCAGGAAGGCGGCGAAGAACACCGGATAGGACAACTGGATCAGGCTCATCCAGCTGCCATGCAGGGCTGGCCAGCGAATCTCTGCCAACCAGGCCAGCAGCGCCTGGGGATAACTTTGCTCCAGGCCCAGGGCCACGCTGCCGAAGGCGAGCAACACGGCGAAGCGCGCCACCATGTCCTGGAACAGATGCGTGCGCTCCTGCCAGGCAGCGAACAAACCGAACAACAAGGGCAGCAACAGGCAGCACAGGTGGAATACCACCGCGGCATCCTCACGGACCCGGCCATTGTCCCGGTAGAAGTCGGTCTGGGTATCGAGCAGGAAGTAGGCGATGTACACCGTGACCATCAGGAACAGCTCGCGCTGGCGTCGATACACCGCGCAATACGCCCCGCCGAGCAACAGCACCAGGGTCGGCAGCACGTTGAACAGCGAAGTGAAGAATACGTTGAGGTCCTTGACGTAGGCGGCCGCCAGCCCAGCAAGCAGAAGCAGTAAAGACGGAAGAAAGTGACTGAAACGTACAGCGGAAGAACGCGGCAAGGGTAAAACTCCAACCCGGCTTATCAGTAGATGGCATTGTGCCTTCATTGCAGAAGTTAAGCACATGCGATGTGACAGGCGTCACATTGCCACCTCTGTAACGGCAGGGAATCGCTTCAGCTTAGCGTTTTAGTCGGGAATTTTTACCGAAGGTCCGCAGATGCAAAAAAGCCGCTCGCCCCGAGGGGCGAGCGGCTTCGCAGTGGAGCCGGACAGGCTTAGTAAGCCAGGCCGAAATCCTCTTCCTTCATGTCCATCAGGTTGTTGGCGCCCGACAGCATGGTGGCGACATGAGTGCGAGTACGCGGCAGGATGCGCTGGAAGTAGAAGCGCGCGGTCTGCAGCTTGGCGGTGTAGAAGGCCTCTTCGGTGGTGCCGGCAGCCAGTTTCTCGGCCGCCAGGCGTGCCATGTCGGCCCAGAAGTAGGCCAGGCAGGCGTAGCCGGAGTACATCAGGTAGTCCACCGAAGCAGCACCGACTTCTTCACGGTCCTTCATCGCGGCCATGCCCACTTTCATAGTCAGCTCGCCCCATTCCTTGTTCAGTGCCGCCAGCGGTGCCACGAATTCCTTCACGGCTTCGTTGCCTTCGTTGTTCTGGCAGAACTTGTGGACGATCTTGGTGAAGCCCTTCAGCGCCTCGCCCTGGGTCATCAGCACCTTGCGGCCCAGCAGGTCCAGGGCCTGGATACCGGTGGTGCCTTCGTACAGCATCGAGATGCGGCTGTCGCGAACGTTCTGCTCCATGCCCCACTCGGCGATGAAACCGTGGCCACCGTAGATCTGCACGCCGTGGTTGGCGGATTCGAAGCCCACCTCGGTCATGAAGGCCTTGGCGATCGGGGTCATGAAGGCCAGCAGGGCATCGGCCTTTTTCTTCTCTTCTTCATCCACACCGTACTTGACGATGTCCACCTGCTTGGCGGTGAAGTAGACCATGGCGCGGTTGCCTTCGGCGAACGCCTTCATGGTCAGCAGCATGCGACGCACGTCCGGGTGCACGATGATCGGGTCGGCAGCCTTGTCCGGTGCTTTCGGGCCGGTCAGCGAGCGCATTTGCAGGCGGTCGCGAGCGTATTTCAGGCCACCCTGGAAACCGATCTCGGCGTGGGCCAGACCTTGCAGCGCGGTACCCAGGCGAGCGGTGTTCATGAAGGTGAACATGCAGTTCAGGCCTTTGTTCGCCGGGCCGATCAGGAAACCGGTGGCCGCGTCGAAGTTCATCACGCAGGTGGCGTTGCCGTGGATACCCATCTTGTGTTCCAGGGAACCGCAGCTCACGGCGTTACGCTGGCCGACAGAGCCATCGGCGTTGGGCAGGAACTTGGGCACGATGAACAGCGAGATACCCTTGGTGCCGGCCGGGGCGTCCGGCAGGCGAGCCAGCACGATGTGGACGATGTTGTCGGCCATATCGTGTTCACCGGCGGAGATGAAGATCTTGGTACCGGTGACTTTGTAGGAACCGTCGGCCTGAGGCTCGGCCTTGGTGCGCAGCATGCCCAGGTCGGTGCCGCAATGTGGCTCGGTCAGGCACATGGTGCCGGTCCACTCGCCGGTCACCAGCTTGGTCAGGTAGGCGTCTTGCTGCTCAGGCGTACCGTGGGCGGAAATAGTGTTCATCGCGCCATGGGACAGGCCTGGGTACATGCCCCACGACCAGTTGGCCTCGCCGACCATTTCGCTGACCGCCAGGCCCAGCGACTCAGGCAGGCCCTGGCCGCCGTGTTCGACGTCGTGGGCCAGGCTTGGCCAGCCGCCTTCGACGAACTGCTTGTAGGCTTCCTTGAAGCCGGTTGGGGTCTTAACGCCGGATTCACTCCAGGTGCAACCTTCCAGGTCGCCCACACGGTTCAGCGGCGCCAGCACCTGCTCACAAAACTTCGCACCTTCCTCGAGAATGGCGTCAACCATGTCCGGAGTGGCGTCCTGGCAAGCCGGGAGGCTCTGATAGTGCGCCTCATAACCAAGCAGCTCGTCACGAACGAAGCGAATATCACGCAAGGGGGCCTTGTAGTCAGGCATAGCGATAAACCTCTGCTGATGTAACCGGGAATGAACAACCGCGTTGAGTTTTTATAGCGGTCAAACAGTTGTTTGAAACATACGTTTACGCCCAAATCTTGTCAAGCGTCGGACAAATACCTTTCGTCATCGCCATGTAACACCCGCGTAGGCCAAGGCCCACGGCACTGCCATGAAGTGTAGAAGCCGGCTAGTCGGCAATCAGTCAGCGCAAGAATTCAGCCGAGGACATGGCATAAAGACAGGCATGAAAAAGCCCGGCCCCCGAAAACGGGGGCCGGGCTTCGACGAAAGGACAATCAGGCGTAGGTGTCGATCAGCGTACCGAGGGCTTCATCCGAGGCCTTGGCGACCTTGACGCCCAGTTCCACCTGGAACTTGCCGGCGGACATTTCCACCACGCTGCTGGCCACGTCCGACTCCTGGCTGCGGTCCACACCGCGCAGGCGGTTGACCTGAAGCTCCGACGACTGACTGCCCGCGGAGCGGTCGACAGCGGTGCTGGCAATCTGGCCAGCGGCTTGATCGACACGATTCTGCCCGGCCTGAATCGCGTTCAGCCCGGCGTAGAAAGCGCTGTTCCCGGAAATTTCCATGAGAGAACTCGACCTGGAAAATGAATGACGGGTGCCATTGAAGCAGACCCGTCAAGAAAACGCCCGTCAAAAACACTAATGGCCAAATGCCCTGCCATAGGCAAAATCTAGTCCAGCAGATCCAGTTGCAGGTGTTCGGCCACCGCCTCGGCCCCAGCCAGCCGGAGCCAGGGCACCTTACCCAGGCACGGCGCAGGAAGACGCTCGGCCAGGGTCGCCAGGTTCTCTTCCAGACGAGAGGTCTTCGGATCGACGATATTGGCCACCCAACCCGCCAGTTGCAGGCCGTCCCGGGCAATGGCTTCGGCAGTCAGCAAGGCATGGTTGATGCACCCCAGCCGCACCCCCACCACCAGGATCACCGGCAACCCCAGGGCCATGGCCAGGTCCGAGAGATTGTCCTGGCCCGCCAGGGGTACACGCCAACCACCTGCACCTTCGATCAGGGTGAAATCCGCGCCCTTGGCCAGGATGTGGCGCATGGGCAGCAACAATGACTGCACCGTCAATGCCACGCCCGCCTCGCGTGCGGCCAGGTGCGGAGCGATGGCCGGCTCGAAGGCGATCGGGTTGACCTCCTCATAGCTCAGCGGCAACGACGCCTGCGCTTGCAACGCCAAGGCATCGGCATTGCGCAGGCCCTTGGCCGTCAGCTCGCAACCGGACGCCACCGGCTTGCCCGCCGCCGTGCTCAGCCCGGCCAGGCGCGCGGCATGCAGCAGGCCAGCGGCGATGGTGGTCTTGCCCACCTCGGTGTCGGTGCCGGTGATGAAATAGGCAGGACTCATAGTGGTTTCTCCAATACGGCATGGACTACCTGGTAAGTCGCCGGCAGCCCCTTGGCCTGGCGAAAGCCCTCATAGGCCGCGATCAGCCCTGCGATCCGTGCCCGCCCAGTCAGGCCACCGGGGCGACCAGGATTGAGGTTGTGCGCGCCCAGGGCCTTGAGTTCATGGGTCAGGCTGCGCACGTCCGGGTAGTGCAGGACATGGGGTACCCGCTCCAGGCTCCGCACTCGCAAACCGCTGGCGTCGCACAATTGGCGATAGCGCTCGAACTCGCGAAAGCGATTGACGTGCACCTGCCCATCCAACTGTGCCCAGCTCTCGCGCAGCTCGTGCAAGGTGCCCACGCACAGGCTGGCGAAGGCCAGCACACCACCGGGCTTGAGGACTCGTCGCGCCTCGCTGAGCACCGCGGCGAAATCAGCGCACCACTGCACCGCCAGGCTGGAAAAGATCAACTCACAGCTGTCCGCCCGCAACGGCAGGCGCTCGGCGTCTCCCGCTATAAAATGCTCAGCGCCGCCCAGGGGCCTGGCATGCTCGAGCATACCCTCGGCAATATCCAGGGCCAGGCCCTGGCCATCAGGAAAGCGTGCGCCCAACGCCCGGCTGAAGTGCCCGGTGCCGCACCCCATGTCCAGCCAGCGTGCAGGGGCCCAGCCAATGGGCAAGCGCTCCAGCAATTGCTGGCCAACCGCTCGTTGCAACTCGGCAACGCTGTCATAGCTGGCAGCGGCACGGGAGAACGAGGCCGCAACCCGGCGCTTGTCAGGCAGGCCTGTAGGTGGGACGGGAACAGACAGGTCAGTCATCGCCGGACTCATGCAAGAAAGCCTGGATCGCACCCGCCACTCCATGGGGGTCCTCCAGGAGAAAACCATGGCTGGCCTGTTCAATCAGGCCAACCTCTACATCCGGCAACAATGCCAGCAACTCACTCGCCGCCTCGGCAGGCACCAGGCCATCGAGCCCGGCGAACAGATGCAACTGCGGCCCACGAAAACCCTGCAAGGCCTCACGGGTGTCGAGCTGCGCCAGCAACTCCAGGCCAGCCATCAACACCTCGGGCTGGGTGACCGGCGCGCCACCGAGCAGCAACCGGGACAAACCTCGCGGATCGCCAGCACCCTGGGCGCAAAGCAGCGAGAAGCGCTTGAGGGTGGCACGCGGATCGCCAGCGCAGCCCGCCAGGAACCCATCGAAGGTCTCCCCGGCCATCGCGCTGGCCCAGTGCTCATGGGCGACAAAACTGGGATTGCTGGCCAGGGTCAGCAGGCCGCAACAACGCTCGCCACGCCGTGCGGCCAACTCCGAGGCGAGCATGCCTCCCAAGGACCAGCCGCCCAGCCAGGCGTTATCGGGCAGGGCGTCATCGAGCTCATCCAGCCAGTCCGCCGGGTCGCTGGATACCAGTTCCGGCAACGGCTCGATCTCCACCCTCAGGTGCTCATCCAATCCTTGCAAGGCCGCTGCCAGGGGCTCCAGGGGTGACACGCCCAGGCCCCAGCCGGGCAACAGAATCAGTCGATCACGCATGGCTCGGTCCCGCCTGCCGTTCACTGAAGCAATCTGCCAATACGTCTAACAATAGCTGTACCTGACTTTCGCTGTGAGCGGCGGACAAGGTCACCCGCAACCGCGCGCTGCCGGCCGGGACCGTCGGCGGGCGAATGGCGGTGACCAGGATCCCGCGCTCGCGCAGCCTCTGCGACAGGCGCATGGCCCGGGCGCTGTCGCCGACCAGGATGGGCTGGATCGGAGTGAAGCTGTCCATCAGCGCCAGGCCGATCTGCTCGGCGCCCCGGCGGAACTGGCGGACCAGGCTCGCCAGGTGCTCGCGGCGCCAGTGTTCGCTGCGCAGTAGCTCCAGGCTCTTCAAGGTGGCACAGGCCAACGCTGGTGGCTGGCTGGTGGTATAGATGTAGGGCCGGGCGAACTGGATCAGGCTCTCGATCAATTCCTCGCTCCCTGCGACAAAGGCCCCAGCGGTTCCGAAAGCCTTGCCCAGGGTCCCCACCAGCACCGGCACCTCATCCAGGCCCAGGCCGTAATGTTCTACCAGGCCCGCGCCGTTGGCACCCAGGGGACCGAAGCCATGGGCGTCGTCCACCATCAGCCAGGCGCCTCGGGCCTTGGTTTCACGGGCCAGGACCGGCAGGTCGGCCACATCGCCATCCATGCTGAATACCCCGTCGGTGACCACCAGGGTATTGCCGGTAGCCTTTTCCAGGCGCTTGGCCAGGCTGGCCGGATCGTTGTGCAGGTAGCGGTTGAAACGCGCGCCACTGAGCAGCCCGGCATCCAGCAGCGAAGCATGGTTGAGACGGTCTTCCAGCACCGTGTCGCCCTGCCCCACCAGGGCCGTGACCGCCCCGAGATTGGCCATGTAGCCGGTACTGAACAGCAACGCCCGAGGGCGGCCGGTGAGTTCTGCCAAGGCCTCTTCGAGGGCGTGATGCGGGCCGCTATGGCCCACCACCAAGTGCGAGGCGCCACCGCCCACGCCCCAGCGACTGGCACCGGCGCGCCAGGCTTCGATCACTTGCGGATGATTGGCCAGGCCCAGGTAGTCGTTGTTGCAGAACGCCAGCAATGGCTGGCCGTCGACCACCACTTGCGGCCCCTGGGGGCTATCGAGCAGGGGACGCTGGCGATACAGGTGTTCGGCACGGCGCGCAGCGAGGCGCGCGGCAAGATCAAAAGACATGCAGGCCTCGATGATCAAAAGATGAGCCGTCGCCTCTGCCCCTGGCCGCGACAGGTGTACGAGATCGGGATGCACTCCTGATCCTCGCCCCCTTTCGGGTCGGTCGCGGCCTGTGGCAGCGGGCTACGGGTGGTCGGTCGCTCAGACGACAGCGTTGTAGAACTGCTCGCTGCTCTTTTGCTCCACCAGGGCCTGTTCGATGGCCGCCTGGTGCACTTCATCGGCATGCTCTTCGCGCGCTTCGGGCTGGATACCCAGGCGGGCGAACAGCTGCATGTCCTTGTCGGCCTGCGGATTGGCGGTGGTCAGCAACTTGTCGCCATAGAAAATCGAGTTGGCGCCGGCGAAGAAGGCCAGGGCCTGCATCTGCTCGTTCATGGCCTCACGGCCAGCGGAGAGGCGCACATGGGATTGCGGCATGAGAATCCGCGCCACGGCGAGCATGCGGATGAAGTCGAACGGGTCAACGTCATCGGCATTTTCCAACGGCGTACCGGCCACTTTCACCAGCATGTTGATCGGCACCGACTCCGGGTGCTCCGGCAGGTTGGCCAGCTGGATCAACAGCCCGGCACGGTCGTCCAGGGACTCGCCCATGCCCAGGATGCCGCCGGAACAGATCTTCATCCCGGCATCGCGCACATAGGCCAGGGTCTGCAGGCGTTCGCTATAGGTGCGGGTGGTGATGATGCTGCCGTAGAACTCCGGCGAGGTGTCCAGGTTGTGGTTGTAGTAGTCCAGGCCAGCCTGGGCCAGGGCCTCGGTCTGCTCCTGGTCGAGCTTGCCCAGGGTCATGCAGGTCTCCAGGCCCATGGCCTTGACCCCTTTGACCATCTCCAGCACGTAGGGCATGTCCTTGGCGGAAGGATGCTTCCAGGCCGCGCCCATGCAAAAGCGCGTGGAGCCGATGGCCTTGGCCCGGGCAGCCTCTTCCAGGACCTTCTGCACTTCCAGGAGCTTTTCCTTTTCCAGGCCGGTGTTGTAGTGACCGGACTGCGGACAATATTTGCAATCTTCCGGGCAAGCGCCGGTCTTGATCGACAGCAGGGTGGAAACCTGGACCCGATTGGCATCGAAATGCGCGCGGTGCACCGTCTGCGCCTGGAACAGCAAGTCGTTGAACGGCTGGGTGAACAGGGCTTTGACTTCAGCCAAAGTCCAGTCATGACGCAAGGTGGCGGTGGTGCTGGCGCTCATGGGCGGTTCCTTGATTATGCTTGGCAGGCGGTGCGGGACAGGGAAAGTCCACAGCCGCAACACGGATGTTCGGCATATTTAAGGAAGCCGCCATGCACTGTCAACCAGAAAGAAAACTACCGGTTTACATCTGGCTAAAAAACAAACAAACCTGTTTGCTCTGCGACGAACCCAGCGATTCAGCCATGGCCCTGTGCACGCCCTGCTTGCACGACCTGCCCTGGCTCGGGGCCCAGTGCCCGGTCTGCGCCCTGCCGTTGCCGGTCGCGGGATCGACCTGCGGCCAATGCCTGCAACGACCTCCGGCGTTCACCAAGGTCATCGCCCCTTGGCGCTACGACTTCCCGATAGACAGCCTGGTCAGCCGCTTCAAACACCATGAAAAGTGGCCTTTTGGCCGCCTGATGGCCGAGCTTCTCGGGCAGTTCCTGCATTATCGTTTCGACGAGGGGTTACCCCGGCCGGACTGCCTGGTGCCGGTGCCACTGTCCCGGCGCCGCCTGCGCCAGCGCGGTTTCAACCAGGCCGGCATGCTGGCCCACTGGTTGGGTCGGCAACTGCAACTACCGGTCGAGCCACAGTGGGTCCGGCGCACCCAGGACACGCCTGCACAACAAGGCCTGGGGGCACGGGCTCGCCAGGGTAACTTGCGCCGGGCGTTCACCCTGGCAAGCGATGCCCAGGTCAGGGGCCGGCACCTGGCGCTGGTGGACGACGTCCTGACCACCGGCGCCACCGCCCAGGCCCTGGCTCGACTGCTACTGGCAGCCGGAGCCCGCCAGGTGGACGTCTATTGCCTGGCCCGTACTCCCAGGCCCGAGGCCCCGGACTGACTTGACTCTCGTCGCTCAAGCCGCAAACTCCCAGTCCATCTTCCGTGCCCGAAGCGTCCCAGCCATGTCCCTGCCCACCCTGTTGACCCAACACATCGCCCGTCGCCCGCAGCGCATCGCGCTGTTGCAGCACATCGCCGAGCAGGGCTCCATCACCCGTGCAGCGAAAAGTGCCGGCCTGAGCTACAAGGCGGCCTGGGACGCCATCGACGAGCTCAACAACCTGGCCCAGAACCCGCTGGTGGAGCGCAGCGTTGGCGGCAAGGGCGGTGGCGGCGCCAGGCTGTCCGCCGAAGGTGAACGGGTCTTGCGCCTCTATCAGCGCCTGCAGGTGCTGCAGGCCCAGGTATTGGAAGCGGCTGAAGACGCCAGCGATTTCGACCTGCTGGGGCGCTTGATGCTACGCACCAGTGCGCGCAACCAGTTGCACGGCAAGGTCCATGAAATTGTCCCGCAGGGTTGCAACGACCTGCTCAGCCTGGAACTGCCCGACGGGGTCCAGCTCAAGGCGCAGATCACCCACGACAGCACCCAGCGCCTGGAACTGGCCCCCGGCACCGAGGTCGTGGCCCTGATCAAGGCGGGATGGCTGGACGTGCAGGCCGTCGGGGCCCCGGTAACAACTGGACACAATTGCCTCACAGGCACCATCGAGCGAGTTCTCGATGCCGAGGACGGCCCTTGCGAAGTCCGGATCGCCCTGCCCAATGGCCAGGTTCTCTGTGCCCTGGCCGAGCCGCTGCTGTTGAAAACCCTGGGGCTGGCGCAAGACCGGCCGGTCCAGGTGCAGTTCTCCCCCTCCCATGTGCTCCTGGGAACTCCGCTCTGACCCTGGCCCCAAGCTCCCGGACGCCCCTTTTCAAGGTCTTGGGCCTGCAACAAATTCGTCATCGGTGCTCATTAAGGTGGCTGCAAAAACCCGCAGGGAGCCTGATATGAGCCTGTTAGAAGAAGACCAACCCACCGACCTGGAACAGATCGTCGGCCTCAGCCGCCGGGGCTTCATCGGTGCCGGCGCCCTGTGCGGCGCAGCCCTGTTCCTGGGCGGCAGCCTGCTGAGCCGCAGCGCCCTGGCTGCCGGTGTCAGCGCCGGCAACGGCCAACTGCTGGGTTTTGCCAGCATCCCCAGTGCCACCAGCGACACCATCACCCTGCCGCCGGGCTACAAGTCCTCGGTGCTGATCAGCTGGGGCCAGCCGTTGCACAAGAACGGCCCGGCCTTCGACCCGAGTGGCAATGGCACCGCCCAGGCCCAAGAAGTGCAATTTGGCGACAACAACGACGGCATGAGCCTGTTCGCCTTCCCGGATGACCGCAACCGGGCCCTGATGGCGATCAACAACGAATACACCAACTACCGCTACCTCTTCCCCCACGGCGGCCTGCCACAGTCGGCCGAGGACGCACGCAAGGCCCAGGCCAGCGAAGGCGTTTCAGTGATCGAGGTGCAACGCAAGAACGGCCAGTGGCAGTTCGTCCAGGGCTCGCGCTACAACCGGCGTATCCACGGCAACACGCCGATCCGCCTCAGCGGCCCCGCCGCCGGCCACGCGCTGCTCAAGACCAGCGCCGACCCCAAGGGCAAGAAAGTCCTCGGCACCTTCCAGAACTGCGCCAATGGCAAGACCCCGTGGGGCACCTACCTGACCTGCGAAGAGAACTTCACCGACTGCTTCGGCAGCAGCAACGCCGAGCACAAGTTCGACGCCGCCCAGAAGCGCTATGGCGCCTCGGTGGCCAGCCGCGACATCAACTGGCACCTGCACGACCCGCGCTTCGACCTGGCCAAGACCCCCAACGAGCTCAACCGCCACGGCTGGGTGGTGGAGATCGACCCTTTCGATCCGCAATCGACCCCGATCAAGCGCACCGCCCTGGGCCGCTTCAAGCATGAGAACGCCGCCCTGGCGCAAACCCGCGATGGCCGCGCCGTGGTCTACATGGGCGACGACGAACGCGGTGAGTTCATCTACAAATTCATCAGCCGCGACCGCATCAACCACCGTCATCCCAAGGCCAACCGCGACCTGCTGGACCACGGCACGCTGTATGTGGCGCGTTTCGATGCAGGCGATGGCAACCCGGACCACCCCAAGGGCCAGGGCCAGTGGATCGAGTTGACCCATGGCAAGAACGGCATCGACGCCAGCAGCGGTTTCGCCGACCAGGCCCAAGTGCTGATCCAGGCCCGCCTGGCCGCCAGCGTGGTCCAGGCCACACGCATGGATCGTCCCGAGTGGATCGTGGTCAGCCCCAAGGATGGCCAGGTGTATTGCACCCTGACCAACAACTCCAAGCGCGGTGAAGACGGCATGCCGGTGGGCGGCCCCAACCCGCGGGAGAAAAACGTCTATGGGCAGATCCTGCGCTGGCGCACCGGTGGCGACGACCATGGCTCGCTGAACTTCTCCTGGGACCTGTTCGTGGTCGCCGGCAACCCTGGCGTGCACGCCGGCAAGCCCAAGGGTGGCTCCTCCAACATCACCCCGCAGAACATGTTCAACAGCCCCGATGGCCTGGGTTTCGACAAGGCCGGGCGCCTGTGGATCCTCACCGACGGCGACTACAGCAACAGTGGCGACTTCGCCGGCATGGGCAACAACCAGATGCTCTGCGCCGATCCCGACAGCGGCGAGATCCGCCGTTTCATGGTCGGACCGGTGGGCTGCGAAGTCACCGGGATCGCCTTCGCCCCGGACCACAAGACCCTGTTCGTGGGCATCCAGCACCCGGGGGAAAACGGCGGTTCGACCTTCCCCGAGCACTTGCCCAACGGCAAGCCGCGGTCCTCGGTGATGGCCATTACCCGGGAAGATGGCGGCATCATCGGCGCTTGATCCAAGCGCGTGCCGAGCCGGCGCTTGCCTCTGGCCGAGGCAGGCGCCATAGCGCCCTCCACCGGCCTGCCCGTCTGCGTTACCATGCTGGGCCGGACGCGGCAGCCTGCTGCGCGCAGGAGTAAGCATGTCGCACCCGTTTGATACCCTCACTCCCGACCTGGTCCTGGACGCCGTGGAAAGCATCGGCTTTCTCAGTGATGCCCGGGTCCTGGCCCTCAACAGCTACGAGAATCGCGTCTACCAGGTCGGCATCGACCAGGGCGAGCCACTGGTGGCCAAGTTCTACCGCCCCCAGCGCTGGAGCGACGAGGCCATCCTCGAAGAACACAGCTTCACCTTCGAACTGGCCGAGTGCGAGGTGCCGGTGGTGGCGCCGATCGTCCATGAAGGGCGCAGCCTGTTCGAGCATGCGGGGTTTCGCTTCGCCCTGTTCCCAAGGCGTGGTGGCCGCGCCCCGGAACCGGGCAACCTCGACCAGCTCTATCGCCTCGGGCAACTGCTGGGCCGCCTGCACGCCGTCGGTGCCAGCCGCCCGTTCGCCCACCGCGAGGCCTTGGGCGTACAGAACTTCGGCCACGACTCCCTGGCGACTCTGCTGCAAGGCAACTTCATTCCCAAGAGCCTGTTGCCGGCCTATGAGTCCGTCGCCCGCGACCTGCTCAAGCGCGTGGAAGCCCTCTATCAGTCCACTACGCACCAAAACATCCGCCTGCATGGCGACTGCCACCCGGGCAACATGATGTGCCGCGACGAGGTGTTCCATATCGTCGACCTCGACGACTGTCGCATGGGCCCTGCGGTGCAGGACCTGTGGATGATGCTCGCGGGGGACCGCCAGGAACGCCTCGGCCAGTTGTCCGAGTTGATGGACGGCTACAGCGAGTTTCACGATTTCAACCCTCGCGAACTGGCACTGATCGAGCCGCTGCGGGCCCTGCGCCTGATGCACTACAGCGCCTGGCTGGCCCGGCGCTGGGATGACCCGGCGTTCCCCCGCAGCTTCTCCTGGTTCGGTAGCGAACGTTATTGGGGCGACCAGGTACTGGCCCTGCGCGAACAATTGGCGGCGCTCGACGAAGAACCCCTGCGGCTGTTCTGAAGCCCCGGACGGGAACGGCAGGCCATGCACGGAAAAGCCAGGACAGGTATAGACAATTATCCTTACAATCGCGCCTTTGATAGTTGCCTAAGCAAGGATTCTCCATGCAAGCCGCCAACCCGCGCCGCGGGTACATCCTGGGCCTGACCGCCTACATCATCTGGGGTCTGTTTCCGCTCTATTTCAAAGCCATCGCCAGCGTGCCCGCCGTGGAAATCATCGTCCACCGGGTGCTCTGGTCAGCGCTGTTCGGCGGCCTGCTGCTGGTGGTCTGGAAGCACCCCGGCTGGTGGCGGGAACTGCGGGACAACCCACGGCGCCTGGCGATCCTGGCCCTGAGCGGCACCCTGATCGCCGCCAACTGGCTGACCTATGTCTGGTCGGTAAACAACGGGCGCATGGTCGAGGCCAGCCTGGGCTACTACATCAACCCGCTGATCAACGTACTGATGGGCATGCTGATCCTCGGCGAGCGCCTGCGCCGCCTGCAGTGGCTGGCGGTGCTGCTGGCGGCGGTCGGGGTGGCCCAGCAGGTCTGGCAGTTGGGTAGCCTGCCCTGGGTCTCGCTGGCCCTGGCGCTGAGCTTCGGTTTCTATGGCCTGATCCGCAAGCAGGCTCCAGTGAAGGCCTTGCCGGGGCTGGTGGTGGAAACCTGGATGCTGGTGCCCATCGCAATGGCCTGGCTGCTGTTGCACCCGGACGCCAGCAGCGCCCATGCGGCCTTCTGGACCAGCTCAGAAGCCTGGTGGCTAGTGGCAGCCGGCCCGGTGACGCTGATCCCGCTGGTGTGCTTCAACGCCGCCGCCCGGGACCTGCCCTACACCACCCTGGGGTTCCTGCAATACCTGGCCCCGACCCTGGTGCTGCTCCAGGCCGTGCTGCTGTTCGGTGAGCAACTCTCTTCCAGCACCCTGGTGGCTTTCATGTTCATCTGGGCGGGCCTGGCGGTGTACAGCGTGGATGCCTGGCTGAGCCTGCGCGGACGTAACTGATCAATAAACGATCAATCATCTGCAGGCCACGTCCCCTGTGGCCTGCGGCGGTTCTTCCCAAGCTTATCCACAGGCTGGTCCCCGCCGTTTGTGCACAAGCCCTTGAAATTGCCGGTTTTTTGATCAATTCACGGGAAGCCGCGACACCCCTGGGCCAGCGCCGGGTCTCTACAGGTTATCCACAGGCGCATGCACGCTTTACTGGGATAACCCATCCAACGGCCCTCAGCCTTCGCTGCGCAGCACCAACTCCACCATCAGGTCGTCCGCCAGGGTTTCCAGGCGTGCCTGCAAGACCTCCAGGGACAGGGTCAGGGGCACTGCCAGGATGGCCTCGGCATGGAACAGCGGCTCGCTGCTCATGGGCGCCGGCCGCACTTCCGTCACCAGCCGCTCCAGATTGACCCCCTGCTCCGCCAGCAAGCGGGTGATGTCCCGGACAATCCCCGGTCGGTCGTTACCCACCAGTTCCATGGCAATGGGTTTCCAGGTACAAGATTGCTCGATGCCGCTTTGCGCGATCAACACGCGGATGCCCTGGGCCGAAAGCCCCTGCAAGGCGTCCACCAGCTCATCGTAGGCTTCGGCCGGCACCGCCACCCGGAGAATGCCGGCGAACTGCCCGGCCATGCGCGACAGGCGGCTTTCCAGCCAGTTGCCACCGTGGGCGGCGATGCACTGGGCAATGCGTTCGACCTGCCCGGCCTTGTCCGCAGCGAATACCGTGAGAACGAGATGGTCCATGGCGCAGCCCTCTTTTACGGGTGGAAGAGCAATTATAGGCAGCCTCGCCAGCAGCGCCCGGTACCCCTGGTCGAGGCCAGGCAAATGGACCGGTAGCCCAAAAATACAAATCGTGTACAACTTTTTGTATTTATATGGAACAATCCATCGGCTTTTTGCGAACACCAAGCTTCCCAGCGTGACCGCACTGCATTATTGAGTCGCGAAACGACGTATTTAGTCTAATTTTCACAACCGCAATTCATCATGTAGTATGCCGCAGCGCGCACTACATAATGTTGGAACGATGTCTGCCAAGGCTTGATCACAACCCCCGCAATCCCCGTCAGCAAGGCTCCGCCGTTGATTGGAAGCACCCAGCCGCCAGCGATGGCATGTACTGGTGATCAGGGTTGTGCTTTAAATGGCCGCCGGCTTCATTGTTAATTTGAAGAGCTGAAAAGCGAAATAGCTGAGCAGAGTGAGGCAAGCAATGACTGAACACGTTCAAGTCGGTGGCCTGCAGGTCGCCAGAGTCCTGTTCGACTTCGTGAACAACGAAGCCATTCCCGGTACCGGCCTCACCGCCGACGCGTTCTGGGCCGGTGCCGACAAGGTCATCCACGACCTGGCCCCGAAGAACAAAGCCCTACTCGCCAAGCGCGACGACTTCCAGGCCCGGATCGATGCCTGGCACCAGTCTCGTGCCGGCCAGGCGCATGACGCCGTGGCTTACAAAGCCTTCTTGCAAGACATCGGTTACCTGCTGCCAGAAGCAGCGGATTTCCAGGCGACGACCCAAAACGTCGATGAAGAGATCGCCCGCATGGCCGGCCCGCAGCTGGTAGTGCCGGTGATGAACGCCCGCTTCGCCCTCAACGCCTCCAACGCCCGCTGGGGCTCGCTGTACGACGCGCTGTACGGCACCGACGCCATCAGCGAAGCCGATGGTGCGCAAAAGGGCAAAGGCTACAACAAGGTCCGCGGCGACAAGGTCATCGCCTTCGCCCGCGCCTTCCTCGATGAATCCGCCCCCTTGACCGCTGGCTCCCACGTGGATTCGGTGAGCTACAAGATCGTTGGCGGCAAGCTGGTGGCAGGCCTCAAGGGCGGCAGCAACAGCGGCCTGCGCAACGATGCCCAACTGATCGGCTACCAGGGCGATGCCGCGGCACCGACCGCGATCCTGCTCAAGCACAACGGCCTGCACTTCGAGATCCAGATCGACGCCGCAAGCCCCGTCGGCCAGACCGACGCCGCCGGGGTCAAGGACCTGCTGATGGAAGCGGCCCTGACCACCATCATGGACTGCGAAGACTCGGTCGCCGCGGTCGATGCCGACGACAAGGTAGTGATCTACCGCAACTGGCTGGGCCTGATGAAAGGCGACCTGGCCGAAGAAGTGGCCAAGGGCGGCAAGACCTTCACCCGCACCATGAACGACGACCGCGAGTACACCGGCGCCGACGGCAAGTCCGTGAAGCTGCATGGTCGCTCGCTGCTGTTCGTGCGTAACGTCGGCCACCTGATGACCATCGACGCGATCCTCGACCAGCACGGCAACGAAGTGCCGGAAGGCATCCTCGACGGCCTGGTCACCAGCCTCGCGGCGATCCACAACCTCAACGGCAACACCTCGCGCAAGAACAGCCGCACCGGCTCGGTGTACATCGTCAAGCCGAAGATGCACGGCCCTGAAGAAGCCGCGTTCACCAACGAGCTGTTCGGCCGCATCGAAGAGGTGCTGAACCTGCCGCGCAACACCCTGAAAGTCGGGATCATGGACGAGGAGCGCCGTACCACGGTCAACCTCAAGGCTTGCATCAAGGCGGCCAGCGAGCGCGTGGTGTTCATCAACACCGGCTTCCTCGACCGCACCGGCGACGAGATCCACACCTCCATGGAAGCCGGCGCCATGGTGCGCAAGGCCGACATGAAGGCCGAGAAATGGATCGGCGCCTACGAGAACTGGAACGTCGATATCGGTCTGAGCACCGGCCTGCAAGGTCGTGCGCAAATCGGTAAAGGCATGTGGGCGATGCCCGACCTGATGGCAGCGATGCTCGAACAGAAAATCGCCCACCCGCTGGCCGGTGCCAATACTGCCTGGGTGCCGTCGCCGACTGCCGCCGCCCTGCACGTGCTGCACTACCACAAGGTCGACGTATTCGCCCGCCAGGCCGAACTGGCCAAGCGCGCCCGTGCTTCGGTGGATGACATCCTGACCATCCCGCTGGCAGTCAACCCGAGCTGGACGCCGGAGCAGATCAAGAACGAACTGGACAACAACGCCCAGGGCATCCTTGGTTACGTGGTGCGCTGGATCGACCAGGGCGTGGGCTGTTCCAAGGTGCCGGACATCAACGATGTCGGCCTCATGGAAGACCGCGCCACCCTGCGGATCTCCAGCCAGCACATCGCCAACTGGCTGCGCCATGGCGTGGTGACCCAGGAGCAGGTGCTCGAAAGCCTCAAGCGCATGGCTCCAGTCGTTGACCGGCAGAACGCCGGCGACCCGCTGTACCGCCCACTGGCCCCGAACTTCGACAGCAACATCGCCTTCCAGGCTGCCCTGGAACTGGTGATCGAAGGCACCAAGCAGCCCAACGGCTACACCGAGCCGGTCCTGCACCGTCGGCGCCGTGAGTTCAAGGCCAAGAACGGCCTGTAACGGCGCAGCACCAGCAACAAAAAAGCCCCGGTCCATGACCGGGGCTTTTTCATTTCGGCTCGCTGCCCCCTTGGCGCTACAGCACCACGCCCAGCTCGTGCTTGACCAACGCCAACAGCTTGCCGGTGTCGATGGGCTTGAGCAGGAAGTCCACCACGCTCAGGTGCATGGCGGCGATGGCGTCGCGCACATCGGCATCGCCGGAAATGATGATGATCGGCAACGCCGCCCGTTCCGATTCACGCACCTGGCGAATCAGGTCCAGGCCACTGCAAGGTGCCATGCGCAGGTCGGTGATCAACAGGCCGATGGACTTGTTCGACTCGAGCATTTCCAACGCAGCCTTGCCACTGGCCGCGGTCATGCAACGAATGCCATCAAGACCGAGGATCTCCGAAAGCAATTCGCGGGCATCCTTGTCGTCATCGGCGATCAACACCCGCTGCGCCGGCAGATCGGGCTCCAGCATGACGGCACTCAGCGCCTCGCGCTCGGCATCGCTCAAGATATCGTGGTCGGACATACAGTTCTCTACAGGATCGAATCACCTAGCACAGTGGTCAGACATCGCCAGGCAGGCCTCCAATGTGCACTTCGTCGGAAAAATTGCCAAGAGCCTTGATCAGAGCTTTTTTGCATCGATGGCCTGTGGCTCAAAGCCAAATGTCCGGCCCCCGGTAGCCGAACCGGCCAAGCCCGAAGCAACGCGACCCAAGAGCACGGCAATAGCGAGGCGCCTCCTAGACTTACGTCCAATGGGCACCTGCCAGTCCCTGGGCCGACCATTGCCCTGATCCGAACACAACAAATCCAAAAAGCTTGCGGTAATCGTCATGAGTAAAGCGGACGCCTTCATCCAGGCAGGGAAGACCGCGGTGTTGCAGAACATCCAGGGCACTGTGCAGTTCCTGCAACGTTTCCCCCCTTTCAACCAGATGGAAAACCTGCACCTGGCCTATCTGGTAGAACAGTGCCAACTGCGCTTCTACGGCCCCGGCGACAGCATCATCAAGCCCGCCGACGGCCCGGTGGAGCACTTCTACATCGTCAAGCAGGGCCGTGTGGTGGGTGAGCGCACCCACGCCGCCAAGGGCAGCACCGAAACCACCTTCGAGATCACCACCGGTGAGTGCTTCCCCTTGGCCGCGCTGCTGGGCGAACGCGCCACCCGTACCGAACACCGGGCCGCCGAAGACACCTTCTGCCTGCAATTGAACAAGAATGCCTTCATCAAGCTGTTCGCCCTCTCGGCGGAGTTTCGCGACTTCGCCCTGCGTGGGGTCAGCAGCCTGCTCGACCAGGTCAACCAGCAGGTCAAGCGCAAGGCTGTCGAAACCCTCGGTACCCAATACTCGCTGAACACCCGCCTGGGCGAGCTTGCCATGCGCCACCCCGTGACGTGCTCCCCGGCCACGCCGCTGCGCGAAGCCGTGGCGCAGATGCATGAACAACAGGTAGGCAGCATCGTGGTGGTGGACGAACGCAAGGCGCCCCTGGGGATCTTCACCCTGCGCGACCTGCGCCAGGTGGTGGCCGACGGCAGCCAGGACCTCAACCAGCCTATCGAACGCCACATGACCCAGGCGCCGTTCTTCCTCAGCCCGGACCACAGCGCCTTCGACGCCGCCATCGCCATGACCGAGCGCCATATCGCCCACGTCTGCCTGGTCAAGGAGCAACGCCTGTGCGGCGTGGTGTCCGAGCGCGACCTGTTTTCCCTGCAACGGGTCGACCTGGTGCACCTGGCACGCACCATCCGCAACGCGCCGCGAGTGGAACACCTGGTGGCGCTGCGCGGCGAGATCGGCCAACTGGTGGAACGCATGCTGGCCCATGGCGCCTCATCGACCCAGATCACTCACATCATCACCCTGCTCAACGATCACACCGTGTGCCGGGTGATCGAGCTGACCCTGGCCGACAAGGGCGACCCCGGCGTGCCCTTCAGCTGGCTGTGCTTCGGCAGCGAAGGCCGGCGCGAACAGACCCTGCATACCGACCAGGACAACGGCATCCTGTTCGAGGCCCGGGACGCGGCCCACGCCGCCGAGATCCGCGGCAAGCTGCTGCCCATCGCCCAGCAGATCAACCAGAGCCTGGCCCTGTGCGGCTTCACCCTGTGCAAGGGCAACATCATGGCCGGCAACCCCGAGCTGTGCCTGTCCCGAGCCGAATGGGCCCGGCGCTTCGCCGCCTTCATCCGCGAGGCGACCCCGGAGAACCTGCTGGGCTCGAGCATCTATTTCGATTTGCGGGTGGTCTGGGGCGACGAGCAAGGTGCCGAGCAGTTGCGCCGCGGCATCCTCGACCAGGTGGCCGACAATCGCCTGTTCCAGCGCATGCTGGCAGAAAACGCCCTGCGCCAGCGCCCGCCGGTGGGGCGCTTTCGCGAGTTCGTACTGGCCAAAAAGAACGGCGAGAAAGCCACCCTCGACCTCAAGGTCCAGGGCCTCACGCCCTTCGTCGACGGTGCCCGGCTGCTGGCCCTGGCCAACGGCATCGGCGCCATCAACACCTTGGAGCGCCTGCGCCAACTGGTGTCCAAGCAAGTCATCGAGCCGCTGGACGGCGCCGCCTATGAAGAGGCCTACCACTTCATCCAGCAAACCCGCATGCAACAGCACCAGCGCCAGACCCGGGACAACCAGCCCTACTCCAACCGGCTCGACCCGGACAGCCTCAACCACCTGGACCGGCGCATCCTGCGCGAGTCCCTGCGCCAGGCCCAGCGCCTGCAGAGCAGCCTGGCCCTGCGGTACCAGCTATGAGCCTGTTCAACTGGTTCCGCCCTGCCGCCAGCGTCCTGGACAGCACCCAGCAACAGCGCCGCGATCGCCTGCCGGCATTCACCCCGCTGGATGAGCGCAGCCTGCGCGAACAACGCTGGGTGGTGGTGGACGTCGAGACCAGCGGCCTGAACCTCAATCGCGACCAGGTGCTGTCCATCGGGGCCGTAGTGATCGAGGACGGCGCCATCGACTTCAGCCAGCAGTTCGAACGCACCCTGCAGCGCGAGGGGCACAAGCTCAGCCCCAGCGTGCTGATCCACGGCCTGGGCCCCAGCGCCATCGCGGCCGGCAGCGATCCGCTGGAGGCCCTGCTGGACTTCATGGAGTTCGTTGGCGACAGCCCGCTGCTGGCCTTCCACGCCCCGTTCGACCAGCACATGCTTGGCCGCGCACTGAAGGACAGCCTGGGCTACCGCTTGCAGCACGACTTCCTCGATGTGGCGGACATGGCCCCGCTGCTCTGCCCACAAGCGCCTATCCGCGAGGCCGGCCTGGATGACTGGGTCGACTGGTTCAAGCTACAGGTGGTGGAACGCCACCATGCCGCGGCCGATGCCCTGGCCACTGCCGAACTGGCGCTGATCCTGTTCAACCGCGCGCAACAGCAACAAATCCACAGCCCCTTGAGCCTGCAACAGCGCCTGGGCCAGTGGAGACGCCGCCGGCAGGCTCCCTCCTTCTAGGTTTCGCGGGTGAGGGAGCTCGCGACCTCACCGCAACCGGCCCCACCCCATGGATCGATTGCCGACCAGCGTCAATTGCGCCACTGTTTCGCCTCTGCCACAATCGCGAATAATTCTCGTTATTTGAAACTTCCCCCTGGTGATTCCCGTTGTCGTCAGTCCAAAGTCCCCGCAATGAGCTGGTTGATACCCTGTATCGCGACCATCGTGGCTGGCTGCTGGCCTGGCTACGGCGCAACGTGGCCTGTGCACAACGGGCCGAAGACCTGAGCCAGGACACCTTCGTGCGCCTGCTGGGGCGCGATGAACTCAAGGCCCCCCGTGAGCCCCGGGCCTTCCTGGCGGCCATCGCCAAGGGCCTGCTGTTCGATCATTTCCGCCGTGCCGCCCTGGAGCAGGCCTATCTCAACGAGTTGCTGCTGATCCCCGAGGCCGAACAACCCTCGCCGGAAGAACAGCAAATGATCCTCGAAGACCTCAAGACTATCGACCGCCTGCTCGATAAACTGTCGAGCAAGGCCCGCGCGGCCTTTCTCTACAACCGCCTCGATGGCCTGGGCCACGCCGAGATCGCCACCCGCCTGGGGGTCTCCGTGCCCCGGGTCCGCCAGTACCTGGCCCAGGGCATCCGCCAATGCTACATCGCCCTCTACGGGGAGCCGACATGACCCCCATCAGTTCCAAGCCGGTGTCCGCCCGGGTGCTGGACGCCGCCATCGCCTGGCAACTGTCGCTGGACGGCGGCGCCAGCGCCCTGGAGCACGAAGAGTTCGCCAAGTGGCACTGCGCCCATGAAGAACACGCCCGTGCCTGGCGCCAGCTGGGCATGCTCGACCAGCGCTTCAACCTGGCTCCGGGCCCGGCCCGCAATGCCCTGGTGCAATCGCGCGAAGGCCTGCGCCGGCGCGTGCGCAAGCTGGGCCGCGGGATCGCCAGCGTGGTGCTGGTGGGAGGCCTGGGGCTGTTCCTCGAGCAGCACTACCTGCCGCTGGACTATTGGCTGGCCGACCAGCGCACCGGCACCGGCGAGCAACTCATGCTGCGCCTGTCCGACGGCACCCTGATCAACCTCAATACCCACAGCGCGCTGGACGTACGCTTCGACGACAAGCAGCGGCGCCTCATCCTGCAGGAAGGCGAAGTCCTGATCGAGACCGGACACGGCGACAGTCGCCCGTTCATCGTCGAGACCCGCGACGGCCGGCTACGGGCCCTGGGCACGCGGTTCCTGGTCAAGCGCGAGGACCAGGGCACGCGCCTGGGTGTGCTGCAGTCGGCGGTGGCGGCGCGGCCCCAGGAAGGCCAGGACGAAAAAGTCTTCAAGGAAGGCCAGCAGGTGCTGATGCAGCGCGATGGCCTGCAAGCGCCGCAGGCCCTGGCCATGGGTGCCGATGCCTGGAGCCTGGGCATGCTGGTGGTGGACAACGCCCGCCTGGGCGACCTGATCAAGGAACTGGGCCGCTATCGCCACGGCTACCTGGGCGTCGCCCCCGAAGTGGCCGACCTGCGCATCACCGGCAGCTTCCCGCTGCACAACACCGACCTGGCGCTCGACGCCCTGCTGCCGACCCTGCCAGTGCAGATCGAGCGGCGTACCGACTGGTGGGTCAACGTCGTCGCCAAGGCCGATCCCAAGCCCTGACATCTCTTTCCCCGCCGACTCCAACCTGCCTTGGAGCCGGCGGGCGACTGCCCTTCTTTCGCAAATCTAAATTATTTTCAATTCGCCCTATCACTTTTCGAATCTCATCCGGCTCATAGGCAATTGCGAAACATTTCCATCCAGGAGCCGCCGTATGTCCCGCCCGCTAGACACCCTGTTGCGCCCCAGCCTGCTGGCCATTGCCATTGCCCTGAGCGCCCCCCTGGCCAGCCCGTTGCTGATGGCGGCCGAGCAGTCCTCCAGCGTGCGCGCCTACAACCTGCCGGCGGCGCCCCTGGCCAGCACCTTGAACCAGATCGCCAGCCAGGCCGGCCTGGCCCTGAGCCTGAATCCGTCCCTGGCCGCCGGCAAGACCTCGGCCCCGGTCCAGGGCCAGTTCGACGCCGCTGGCGCCCTGCGCGAAGCCCTGCGCGGTACTGGCCTGCAACTGGAGCACAGCGGCGCCGGCACCTACAGCCTGGTGGCTGCACCGGACGGCGTCGTGGCCCTGCCGGAAACCAATATCAGTGGCCAGCAGGCCTATGAAAGTGCCTGGGGACCGGTGGAAGGCTATGTCGCTACCCGTACTGCCGCTGGCACCAAGACCGATACCTCGCTAGTAGAGGCGCCGCGTTCGATTTCCGTTGCTACCCGCCAGCAGATGGAGGACCGCAACGTCCAGAACCTCGACGACGCGGTGCGCTACATGCCCGGCATCGTCTCCGCCAGCTACGGCAGTGACACCCGTTACGACTGGATGCTGGTGCGCGGCTTCGAACCCACCCAGTTCCTCGACGGCCTGCCACTGCCACGGGGCGTGTACGCCAACCCGAAAGCCGAGACCTGGAACCTAGACCGCCTGGCCTTGCTGCGCGGCCCGGCATCCTCGGTCTATGGCCAGACGCCTCCGGGCGGCTTGCTGGACATGGTCAGCCGGCGCCCCAGTGCCGAAGCCAGCCACTCCATCCAGTTGCAATACGGCAGCGACAACTATCGCCAGCTCAACTTCGCCAGCACCGGCAAGATCGATGACGAAGGCCGGTTCCTGTATGGGCTCAGCGGTGTCATCCGCGATGCCGGGACCCAGGTCGACCACATCGATAACAAGCGCTACAACATCGCTCCCAGCCTGACCTGGAACATCGACACCGACACCAAGCTGACCCTGCTGTCGCAGTTCACCCGCGACGATACCGGCGCCACCAGCCAGTTCATGCCGATCCAGGGCACCAAGATCAAGTCACCGCTGGGCAAGGTCTCCCACCACAAGAACCTGGGCGATCCGGACTACGAGTTCTACGACCGTACCTACTACGCCTTGGGCTACGCCTTTGAACATCGCATCAACGATGTCTGGCAGTTCCGCCAGAACCTGCGCTACACCAAGTCGGAGCTGTCCTTCCAGCAACTGACCGTGGGCTCCTACGCCTACTCGCCAGCCGACGCGGCGGGCAACATCAGCCGGATCTCGACCAACGTCAACGAGGACATCGGCCAGTTCGCCGTGGATAACAACTTCCAGGCCGACTTCACCACCGGCGATATCAGCCACACCGTCCTGCTCGGGCTGGACCACCAGCGCTCCGACACCTCTTATCTGTCGATCTACGGCGACGGCGGCAAAACCAACATCTTCAACCCGATCTACGGCCAGCCGATCGTGCGCCCGGCGCGCTCCGGCGCCTATTACGACTACAACCAGAAAACCGTCCAGACCGGCCTCTACGTGCAGGACCAGATGGCCCTGGACAACTGGCGCCTGAGCCTCGGGGGGCGTGAAGACTGGGTTCACCAGGGCACCACCTACTTCAACAAGAAAGACGTGACCAACACGGATCGCAGCAAGAACTTCAGCGGCAACGCGGCGCTCAGTTATGTATTCGATTCAGGTTTCGTGCCGTACCTGTCCTATGCCGAATCCTTCCAGCCGGCGAGCAATGCCAGCGCCGACCCGCTCGAGTCGTACAAACCTACCGAAGGCAAGCAGTGGGAGCTGGGCATCAAGTATCAGCCGCCAGGCTCGAACACCCTGCTGAGCGCAGCGGTCTATGACCTGACCCAGAAGAACGTCCAGGTAACCAGTATCGGGGCAGGTGGCGAGTCGATCACCAGCCAGACCGGTGAAGTGAAGGTCAAGGGCCTGGAGCTGGAGGCGGTCTCCGACGTGACCGACAACCTCAAGGTCATCGCCGCCTATAGCCTGGCCAAGTCCGAGATACAAAAAGGCATCTACAAGGGCAACCGCCTGCAACGGGTACCGAACCAGCAAGCCTCGCTGTGGGCCGACTACACCTGGCACGACGGCGTACTGGATGGCTTCGGCATCGGTGCCGGTGCGCGCTATACCGGCAATACCTACGGCGACCAGGAAAACACCTGGCTGGGCAAGGCCAACGCCTACACCGTGTTCGATGCCGCCGTGCACTACGACCTCGGCCGCCTGGACAAGAGCCTGAAAGGGGCGTCGTTGAAACTCAACGCCACCAACCTGTTCGACAAGGACTACATCTCCACTTGCGATGGGTCGTACTGCTACTTCGGCGATCAGCGCAGCGTGGTCGCCAGCGCCACCTACCAGTGGTAACCCGCTGAGTTAACGACCGGGCCGTCCACCAGGACGGCCTTCGCGTGTCTGAAGGCTAATGAATGAAAAGCACAACCATCCGCCGCTGGTCCTTCATCCACACCTGGACCAGCCTGATCTGCACGGTGTTCCTGCTGATGCTGGCGCTCACCGGGCTGCCGCTGATCTTCCACCACGAGATCGACCACCTGCTGGGCAATGCCCCCGAGTTGCGGGAGATGCCCGCCGATACGCCGCGCCTGGACTTGCAGCAACTGGTCAAGGCCGCCGAGGCCCATCGGCCGGGCGAGGTCCTGCAGTACTTCGGCTGGGAAGATGACGAGCCCAACGGCGTGACCACCATCATGGCCAAGACCGCCGGCACCGACCCCAACCTCTCCTATACCTTCATGCTCGACGCCCGTACCGGCGAGGCACTGGAGACGCCCTCGGCCAACGACGGCCTGATGATGTTCATCCTGCGCCTGCACGTGGACATGCTCGCCGAGTTGCCGGGCAAGTTGCTGCTGGCCTTCATGGGCGTGCTGTTCGTGCTGGCGATCGTCTCCGGCACCGTGCTCTACCTGCCGTTCATGCGCCGCCTGAAATTCGCCACCGTGCGCCAGGACAAGTCCCGCCGCCTGCGCTGGCTCGACCTGCACAACCTGATCGGCGTGGTGACCCTGACCTGGGCCCTGGTGGTGGGAGTGACGGGGGTGATCAGCGCCTGTGCCGACCTGATCATCGCCGCCTGGCGCAACGACAGCCTCGCGGCGATGGTCGCACCCTATCGCGATGCGCCGCCGCTGCAAACGCTGGCGCCGGCCAGTCGCCTGCTGGACATCGCCCGGGACGCAGTCCCAGGCATGCAACCGGACTTCATCGCCTTCCCCGGCACGCGCTTCTCCAGCGAGCATCACTATGCAGTGTTCCTCAAGGGCGACAGCCACCTGACCTCGCACCTGCTGACCCCGGTGCTGATCGACGCCAGCACCCTGGAAGTCACTGCCGTGGCCGGCCGCCCCTGGTACATGGATGCCATGGGCATGTCGCAACCGCTGCACTTCGGTGACTACGGCGGCATGCCGATGAAGGTGCTGTGGGCCGTGATGGACGTGCTGACCATCATCGTCCTGGGCAGCGGCCTGTACCTGTGGATCGTCCGCCGTCGAGCCGCCAGGCCGTTACCGGAGGCGCGCCCATGAAACGCCGTCAAGCGAGCTTCTGGAAGGTCTTCGCCGCGCCCCTGGCCATCGGCCTGCTCAGCGCCGCCGGGCTGTTCGCGGCATTGTTGGGCGACGGCCTGTGGGACAGCCTGAGCTGGATCGGCCTGGGCCTGCCGGCGCTGATCGCCCTGCGTGGCCTGTTCAAGCGCCAGGGCGCGGCTTGACCCCGGCAGCCGGGAAACCGCGCCACAGGTACATGGACAGCACCAGGCCGACCAGCATCACCGGGATGAACCCGTGGTTTTCCTGCAGCGCCTCGATGGCCACCAGCACGCTGAACAGCGCCAGCCCCAGCAACGGTACATAGCTGGCCGCCAGGCCCCAGCGCCAGGGGCGGGTCACCCGGGCCGAGCCGCGCAGGCCCAGCAGGGCACAGCCCAGGGCCGGCAGCGTCAGCGCCGGCAAGGCCCAGTACCAGGCCATGTAGGCGAATGCCATGATCAGCTCCGGCTCGCCCTCGCCCTTGCGGCGAAACTCGTACTGCAGGGCCAGGTACACCGCCAGGGCCCCCAGCAAGGTCAGGGCCAGGCTGATCAGCCCGTGCCGAAGATAAGACCTGCGCATCCACTACTCCTTGTCCATAGCCCATGCACACCTGTGGCCTGTGCCACCGGCTGCGCTAAGATCCTCGGGCGAGAGCCTGTGCTCCCCTATCCACGAGGAATATTCATGTCCACCCCAAGCATGACGCTGTTCCACAACCCGGCATCACCCTATGTACGCAAAGTCATGGTGCTGCTGCATGAAACCGGGCAGCTGGATCGAGTCGCCCTGCACGACTGCCAGCTGACCCCGGTCAAGCCCGATGCCACGCTGAACCAGGACAACCCCCTGGGCAAGATCCCCGCCCTGCGCCTGGCCGACGGCCAAGTGCTGTACGACAGCCGGGTGATCCTCGACTACCTCGACCAGCAGCACGTCGGCAACCCGCTGATCCCCCGCGAGGGCTCGGCCCGCTGGCGGCGCCTGACCCTCGCGGCCCTGGCCGACGGCATCATGGATGCTTCGCTGCTGGTGCGCTACGAACTGATCCTGCGTGCGCCCGAACAGCAGTGGGAGCCATGGATCGAGGGCCAGCGCGACAAGATCCGTCGGGGCCTGGCAGAGCTCGAGGCCCACGCCATTGCCGAGCTGGCCAGCCACTTCGACATCGCCGCCATCAGCGTCGCCTGTGCCCTGGGCTACCTGGATTTCCGCCACCCCGACCTGGAGTGGCGCCAGGCCCAGCCCCGGCTCGCCGCCTGGTACGCCGAGGTCAGCGAACGCGCCTCGATGCTCGACAGCCAGCCGCGTTAATCGGTCAACCGGTCCGAACGGTAGCGGTGCCTTGCCATACGCACCGCCGGTTTGCCTAAGCCTGCCTGCTGGCGCTCCAGCCAGCAGGCATCCGGTACGAACAGGCCGGCAATCCGCAGCGCCAGGGTCTGCCCCAGGCGCTGGTCCTCACGCAAACCCAGCGACCTACTCACGGATCACCCCCAGGTCGAAGTGCAGCGGTTGCGCCTCCTTGCGCTGGCCAACGCCATACCAGTCCAGCTTGCGGGTCAGCACCATGAACACCCCCAGCAGGCCGAACAGCAGCAACGAGCCCATCAGCAGCGCGTAGTCCTCGGCGCTCAGCAAGCCGTAGAGCAGGCCGTACAAGGCAGCCAGGGCGCCTGCGAACATCGCGCCGTTACGCCAACTGCGCAGCACATGGCTGACATAGAAACCGATCAACCCCACACAGGCCGCAGCCGACACGCCATAGGCCAGCTCGAAGCCCAGGTGCTCGGACAACGACAGCAGCAACAGGTAGAAGAACGCCAGCGCCACGCCCACCAGGCCGTACTGTATCGGGTGCACCGCCAGGCTCTTGAGCACTTCGAAGAGGAAGAAGCCGGCGAAGGTCAGGCCGATGAACAGCAAGGCGTATTTGATCGCCCGGTCGCTCTTGAGGTACTGGTCCACCGGATCGATGAAACTCACCCCGAAGCTGCGGCTGTTGAAACCCTGGCACTGCGTGCCGGATGCGCAACGCTCCATGGCCTGTTCCAGGTTGGTGGAGAAGAACGAGGTCTGCCAGATGGCCGAGAAGCCTTTCTCGGTGACTTCCCGACGTACCGGCAGGTAGTTGCCGATGAAACTCGGGTGCGGCCAGTTGGCCGTCAGCAGGACCTTGCTGGTCTTGCCCACCGGCAGCACCGTCAACTGGCCGGTACCCTGCAGGCGCAGGTCGAAGGCGAAGTCCAGGCGACTGGCCTTTCTCAGGTCCAGAGGCGGCAGCATCACATGCACCCCTTCATCCAGCCAATTGACGAAAGTGCCCGGGGCAAAGTCCAGGACCTGGCCGTTGAGTTGCAGTTGCAGGGCATTCTCGATCCCACGGATATCACTGATGCCCACGGCCAGGAATGGCTGGTCGAACTGGTAGTCGGCAAAATCCTCCTTGATCCCGTATTGCTCGGGCACCACGAACTGGCCGCTGATGTGGTTGTCGGCGTGGAACAGCCGCGCCTCGTAGATACCCCGGGCGCGCAGCTCGGTCTGGACCTTGCCGTCCAGCTCGAACTGCTCCGGCAGGAAGAACAGGCGCCCCTGCTCTTCGCCCACCTCCTGATAGCGCTTCTTGGTCTTTTCGTCGGTCTTCCAGGTGCGCACGGTCTTGCGATAGTCCACCACCAGCACCGGGCCGCGAAGCTGCTGCTGGGTGCTGGAACTGCGGGCGATATCCTCGAGCACGCCATCGCGCAATTGCTGGCGTTCGCTGATCAGCCCGCTGATCATCAGCAGCGGTATCAGCAACAGCATGATCAAGAGGCCGATGGCCCCGAGCTTGAAAGTCAGATTGCGGTTCATGGGGCTCTCCCTGTGTGAATGCAGGAGAGTCTGGGCCCCCGCCATGGGGGTTTTATGGAGCCCGTGTGGAGACTCTGTGGAGAATCCCCAAGGCCTTTGTGGCAAGAGGGCTTGCTCCCTCGCCACATCCGCAGGTCAAGGCAGGCGCAACGTCACCTGGACACCACCGGGCACGTTGTCGATCCGTAGCTGGCCGCCATGCAGCTGCACCACCTCGTCGACGAAGTTCAGGCCCAGGCCCGTGCTCTTGCGCCCGCTGTCCGGGCGCGGCAGGGAGTAAAAGCGCTCGCACAACCGTGGCAGGGCGTAGTCAGGAATCGGCTCGCCCTGGTTGAACAGCGCCAGCTCCACACCCTCCTCCGTGTGCCGGGCCGCAAAGCGCAACACACCCTGGGCCGGGCTGAAGTCCAGGGCGTTGGCCAGCAGGTTGCCCAGGGCCTGGCGCAGCAGGAAGGGTTCGCCGGACCAGGCCAGGTCCGCCGGCACCTGTTGCTCCACCTGCAACTGCTTGCCTTCGATACGCCCGTGCTGGCTGTCGAGCAAGTCCTGGACCAGGGGCGCCAGCGGCACCTTGACCCGCTCCTCCAGGCCCTGGCGTTGCTCCACCTGGGCCAGGTTCAGCAGGCGCTCGATCAATTGCTGCATGCGTGCGCTTTCGCTGTCGATATTGCCGACGAAGCGCTGGCGCTGGGCCTGGGGCATGTCTTCCTGGAGCAGTTCCGCCGCGCCACGGATCGCCGCCAGCGGGCTTTTCAGTTCATGGGTCAGGGTGTGCACGTAGCGCTCGACGTAGGCCTTGCCCTCCAGCTGGGTGCGCATGCGCTCCACCGCCGTGGCCAGTTGCTCCATCTCGCCGCCGCGATAATGCGGCAACTCGGCCCGCCGCCCTTCGCTTACCGCCAGCGCATAACCGGTCATGCGCCGCAGCGCAGCACTCAACCACCACGACAGCAAAGCACCGAACAACAGGCCCATGGCGATCAGCCCGGCGCCGTACCACAGCAAGCGCCGCTCGGTACGGTCGACATAGGGCTGCAACGAACTGTTGGGCTTGGCCACCGTCACCACGCCGATGATCTGGCCGTTGTCGCGAATCGGCGCGCCCACGTGCATCACCGAAGAATTCGGGTCATCGGCCACCGCCCGTGACGAACGTGCGCCGTACTGCCCGCGCAGGGTCAGGTAGACGTCGTTCCAGCGTGAATAGTCCTGGCCCACCGCCAGGCCGCTGGAGTCCAGGACCACGATGCCCCGGGCATCGGTCACGTAGATCCGGTGGTTGACCTGGTTCTTCGGCAGGCCCCAGATGGTCGCCGCCGGCTGGCGCTCGCCGTAGGCCCGCAGCAGTTGCGGCCAGCGATTCTCGCTGAGGGTGCCGGCCTTGAAGTCGTCGCGCAGGATCTCCGCCAGCAGGTTGGCGGTGTCCACCAGGGTTTCCTCGGTGGACTGGCGCACCCCGGGACGGATCTCCTTCATCACCGTGCTCAGCACGAAATAACCGGTGAAGCTGATGAACAGCAGGTAGACCAGGAAGATCCGCAGGCCCAGGGTCATCAGGCGTGACTCGGGCTGTAGCTGTAGCCCAGGCCGCGATGGGTCTGGATCGGTTCGGCCTGGGGCGCCACCAGGCGCAGCTTGGCCCGCAGGCTCTTCACATGACTGTCGATGTTGCGCTCGTAACCCACGTCCGCCATCACCCCCAGGGCATCGAGCAGTTGCTCGCGGCTGAACACCCGCTCGGGTTGCTCCAGCAGGCATTGCAACAGGCGGAACTCATGCCGGGTCAGGCTCAGGGACTGGCCGCGATAGCTGATCTGCACCCGCTCGGGATCGATGGTGAACAAGGCCGCCGCTTCCGGCTCCAGTGCCGGGCGCGGCGCGATGCGCTTGAGGATGGCCTTGACCCGGGCCGCCACTTCCCGCGGGCTGAAGGGCTTGACCACGTAGTCGTCGGCGCCGATCTCCAGGCCCACCACCCGGTCGATCTCGCCATCCCGGGCGCTGAGGAACATCACCGGCACTTCGCTGAAGCGCCGCAGTTGCTTGCAGGTTTCGAAGCCGCTGATATCCGGCAGGCCGATGTCGAGGATGATCAGGTCCGCCGGGGTCGCCTGCTGGTACTCCAGGGCGGCATGCCCAAGGCTCAGCCAGGTGGTGCTGAAGCCTTCGCCCTGCAGGGCAAAAACCAGGGTGTCGGCAATCGCCGCTTCGTCTTCGACAATCAGGATATGGGGCATGGCATCCAAGCACGCAAATTCAATGGGCGAACGGTGCCGGATGCCTTATGGACAGTCAATCGGAGCTTGCACCGCCGCGCGCGGCAGCCCCATCAGCAGTCAGGCTTGTCGGCGGTGTAGCGCCGTGCCGGGTTCACTGCCGCGCCGAATTCGCGCAGGGCCTTGGCGCCGATCAGCAACGGATAGTTGAAGCTGCTGCGGTCGGTGAGGTTGACCTCCACCGTGCGCTTGACGTTGCCCAGGCACATTTCCAACTCCACCACCGGGCGCTTGGCCGCCTGGGGCTCCTCACGCTCGTCGTCTTCGTCGGAGCGGCTCTTGATCTTGCTGATCCGCGCCACCTTGTGTTCGTAGACCTTGTCGCCGGCATCCTTGGTGGCCAGGCGGAAGCGCACCCATGTCTGGCCATCGCGGGTGAAGGTCTGGATATCCCTGGCCGACAGCGACGCAGTCAGGGCCCCGGTATCCATCTTGGCCTGCAAGGTTTCGCCGATCTCCGGCAAACGGATGTTTTCGTAGCGACCGTACAGGGTCGGTTCGGCGGCCAGGACCGGCAACGCCACCAGAGACAGCAGAGCAAGGACGGATTTCACGACGCAGGATTCCTCGAGGAAAGGGACAGCGGGATTTTAGACCGCCGCCAAGTAATTGGTTCGCACGATATCGCGCTATCGCGGCAAACGTCTGTAGCCCCAGCCTGGGACTCTGCGGACAACGACTCCCCACCCACCGGATAGCCCGTCCCCCACCCCCGGCGCACCATTGACTGGCGCCGGCCAGCGCGTCCCGCTGCCTCGCTTACTCAATCGCAAAGGAACGACACCATGCAGACCGTGCACCTGAACGATGTCCTGATGACCTATACCGAAACCGGCGACCCCGAAGCCCCGAGCCTGTTGCTGCTCAGCGGCTGGTGCCAGGATCGCCGGCTGTTCAAGAGCCTGGCGCCACTGCTGGCCGAGCGCTTTCATGTGATGTGCCTGGACTGGCGCGGCCACGACCCGAAGCAGACCGACGGCGGCGACTTCAGCGCCCTGGACCTGGCCGACGACTTGCTGGCCTTCATTGACTTCAAGGGCCTGGACTCAGTGCGCCTGGTCTCCACGTCCCACGGCTGCTGGGTCAACCTGGAGGTCTGCGAACGCCTGGGTAGCAAACGCCTCCCCAAGACCGTGGTGGTCGACTGGCTGATGCAACCCCATGAGGGCTTCTGGCAGCAGCTCGCCCAAGGCCAGCACCCCACCGACTATGCCACCGGTCGCCAGAGCTTCTTCGACGAGTGGGCCGCCAGCACCGACAACGCCGATGTACTCGAGCACCTGCGCCACGAAATGCCCGGGTTCGACGGCGCCATGTGGCGCCGCTCCTGCCGCGAGATCGAGATCTGCTACCGGCGCTGGGGCAGCCCGTTGGAGCGCATGTCGAGCATCGCTGACAAGCCCCTGGTGCGGCATATCTATTCGCAACCGCTGGACCCGGGCTACCGACGCATGCAGCAGGACTTCGCCGCCGAACACAGCTGGTTCGACCCCTGCCACATCCCCGGCAATACCCACTTCCCGACCCTGGAGAACCCCCGGGCCGTGGCCCGGGCCATCGATGAATTCTTCTGCGCTTGAAGAGGAGCGATCCCATGAACAAGGGTTTCAACGCGATCATCGCCGGTGGTGGTTTTGGTGGTCTCGCCGCCGCCACAGCCCTGGCGCAACGAGGTTGGTCGGTGACCATTTACGAACGCCAGGCCGAACTGCGGGCCCAGGGTTCGGGCATCTACATCTGGGAAAACGGCCTGCGTATCCTCCAGGCCCTGGGCGTCAAGGCGATTGCCGCCGATGCCTTCCATGGCCGGGCCATGGAGCAGCGCGACGACGCCGGACGGATACTCGAGGCAGGCCAGCTACCGCCCGGGATACGCCTGGTGACAGTGGCCCGTAGCGCCTTGCTGGCGGGCCTGAGGGACGCGGCACTGGCCGCCGGGGTAAATATCCGCACCGGCTGCGAAGTGCTCGGCGCCAGCGCCGCTGGCGAATTGTTGTTCGCCGGTGCCCGACACGAGCAAGCGGACCTGGCCATCGGTGCCGATGGCGTGTGGTCGGTGGTACGACGAACGCTGGGGCTGGAACAGTTCCACCAGCAGACCGACGAAGGCGCCCTGCGCGCCATCATCCCCGGGACCCAGCAGGAACTCGGCCCGGACGGCCAGGGCAAGTACCTGGAGTGCTGGAGCGGCAACCGCCGCTTGCTGATCACCCCTTTGGACGGAAAACGCATCTACCTGGCGTTGACCTGCCAGAAGGACGACATCCGGGGCAAGGCCTCGCCGCTGGATCATGCGACCTGGTGCGAGGCCTTTCCGACCTGGGCGCACCTGATCGAACGGGTGGACGAAGTACTGCCCTGGGCGCAATACAGCATCGTCAAGGTCCGGGCCTGGTCGGCGGGGCACACGGCGCTGATCGGCGATGCCGCCCATGCCCAGCCACCGCACCTGGGCCAGGGCGGCGGGATGGCGATGCAAACCGGGCTGGCCCTGGCCCATTACCTGGAGGGCTTGCAGGATCGCCGCGATATCCCGGCACGCCTGGCGGCCTGGGAAGCCGGTGAGCGGGAGCTGGCCGAGCACTGCCAGCGCTGGTCGTGCCTGTACGGCGAGGTCTCGACCCTGCCGGACGAGGCCCGGCAGCGGGTGCTGCAACATGGCATGGGGGATGAGTGGGTACGCCGGCAGATCCTGCGGGCCGCGTGCAGCCAGCCAACGGGCACCCCGAGCTAGAAGCCCATCTGCCAGCGCGGCGCGGCGTTAGTGGCCGCCCCGCCGCGCCACCAGGCGTTGCAAGGTCGCGCTGGGCGTCTCGCCGAACAGCTTGCGGTACTCGCCAGAAAACCGCCCCAGGTGGAAAAATCCCCAAGACATGGCAATCGCCGAGATATTGCCCGGGCAACCATCCTCCAGCAGTTGCTGGCGCACGCCACTCAAGCGATAGCGCTTGAGGTAGATCATTGGCGGTACCCCCAGGTACCGGCCAAAACACTCGAACAACTTGGAGCGCGACACCCCAGCGGCCGCTTCGATCGCGTCCAGGTCCAACGCCTCCCGGGCATGGGCATGGATGAACTCCCGGGCCCGTACCAGGTAATGCGGCAAGTGGCGCTCCTGATCCTGGCGCAACCTGGCGCTGTAATTGTTCGGCTGGGCCAGGAGCAGGCCCTTGATCAATGCATGTTCCAGGTCCCGGGTGAACCCGGGCTGGTCATACAGGGCGATGCTGGTGCGCAGGTCCTGTACCAGATGCTCGACCATGCGCCACCAGCTGCCGGAGGCGCCCTGCACGGCATCGATCGAAGGCTCGAAGCGCAGCGGCTCCTGCATCGGTCGCTGCAGCAGATGCTCCAGGCCCTGCTCCATGGCCTGGCGCGGGATCGCTATGTGCAACTGCAGGCAATTGGCGGCGATATCCAGTTGCTGGGCCCCATAGGGCGAAAGAATCACCCCACGGTTGCGATCCGAGCCCAGGGTGCATCCGCCGACATTGACCTGCTGCTCGCCGCTCAAGGGCAGGCTCAGGCTGTAGCAGTCCAGGCCCACGCCATCTTCGATGCTGACACTGACCTCGGCACCGTGGTGCATCAGGCCCAAGGTCATGGCCGTCGAGCGCAGTACCGTACCGCGATGGCTGAAGCGCACCTGGCCAGGGCCACGAGAGCTCAACTCATGGGGCCCACAAATGGCGGTCATCCAATGCTGGGCGTAGGCAAGGTCGCGGCCCTCAGTGCAAATGTCTCGAATGGAATTGATGGTGTTCATCGCACGGCACCTTGGAATGCAAGATCGGACGCACGCTCTTGTGGCGTACTCCAGGTCGCTGAGGCACGCTCCATGCCAGCTTGGCCGGCACCCGTCGGCCAGGGCAGCCGGTGGATAACATTGGCGGTTTTTCCGGATAACTCGCGGGCGGGCAGCCCGCCTGCCGCCTTTGGCTCCCGTCGCCCGGCGTTACCGCCGGCAACGGGTGTTACCGCACGTCCAGCCCCATGAGCCGGCACAGCGCCTGGTAAAGCGGTGTACCGGGCTGGCCCAGTTCGAGCACCACATCGAAGTGGTTCTTGTGGGGCGCCGGTACCATCCGTCCGGTAAATCCGCTATCCCTCCAGGCCTTGAGAAAGCTTGCGGACTGCCAGGCGAACTCCGCGCTTTCCAGGCCCCCGTGGCTGATCACCAACTCCCCTGCACCACTGCTTGGCAAATGGAACAGCGGGCTGTTGCGCCGGGCATCCTCGACGCTCAACTGCATCCACTCATTGATGTGGGTACTGCGCAGCGGCTCCAGGTCGAACAGCCCGCTGATCGGCAGCGCACCACGCAGCACATCGTCCGGTACGCCCAGGCCAGCCTGCCAGCCTCCGGCCATCAGCATGCCCACCAGATGGCCACCCGCCGAACTGCCACTGGCATAGAGCCGCTGAGGATCGCCACCGAATTCGCTGGCGTGCCGGTAGAGCCAGGCCAATGCACGGCGGGCCTGGTCGACGATCTGGTCCAGGGTCACGGCGGGCGCCAGGTCGTAGTCCAGCACCACCACACAGGCCCCGGCAGCGGTGAGTGCCGGAGCCATGAACGCCGAGTCGGCCTTCGACAGCGCGCGCCAGTAACCGCCATGGATGAACAGCAGCACCGGTGCCCCGCTCTGCGCTGCCGGAAAGATATCCAGTCGCTCGTTGGCTCCACTGCCGTAGGCCACATCGCGATGACAAGGTGTACGGGCATGGGCGGCGTCCGATAGCGCTCGGTACAGGCGCGGGTACTGGGCATAATCGGCGACGCTGGCCCGGGCGTTGTATTGACTATCGAAATAGGCCGCCAGGGCGGCTGGGTCCAGGGGGCGGTTCATGGGACAGGCTCCGATTGAGGGTATCGGCCGATTAGGCGCCTGTGGCGAAACAGGGAAAATCCGTAAAGTCGGCAAAGGCTATCCGCTTCCTCGGGCACGATCGGCCCGTTCCGAGCGTTACTGTAAAAAGCTTGTCACAGCGCAGGTGAAACATTCGCCAGCACACTAGAATTTGGCCTGCTCGCCGAAGCTGCTTATCATTACGCGCCCCAAAAATTGTAAAGAGTGCCTTATGCGCCGACTGCTCACCGGCTGTCTCGTCACCCTGCTGCTTCTGCTCAACACCCTGGTGCTGTTCGGGCCCCTGATGGTGTTCGCCCTGCTCAAGCTGGTCCTGCCGGGCCGCCTGCGGGACTATGCCTCCGGCGCGGTGATGTGGATCGCCGAGACCTGGGCCGAGATCGACAAGCTGATCTTCGCCTCCTGCATCCCCACCCGCTGGGACATTCGCGGTGGCGAAGGCCTGCGTGAAGACACCTCGTACCTGGTGGTCAGCAACCACCAATCCTGGGTCGACATCCCGGCCCTGATCCAGACCCTCAACCGGCGCACGCCGTTCTTCAAGTTCTTCCTCAAGAAGGAACTGATCTGGGTGCCGTTCCTGGGCCTGGCCTGGTGGGCGCTGGACTACCCCTTCATGAAGCGCTACAGCAAGGCCTTCCTGGCCAGGCACCCGGAACTGCAAGGCAAGGACCTGGAGATCACCAAGGCCGCCTGCGAGCTGTTCAAGCGCCAGCCGGTGACCGTGGTCAACTACCTGGAAGGCACCCGCTTCACCCCGGCCAAGCGCGAGCAGCAAGCCTCGCCCTTGCGCCACCTGCTCAAGCCCAAGGCTGGCGGCGTGGCCTTCGTCCTGGCCGCCATGGGCGAACAGCTGGACGCCATGCTGGACGTCACCGTGGTCTACCCCCAGGAACGCATTCCCGGCTTCTGGGACTTGATCAGCGGCAACGTGCCCAAGGTGATCATCGATATCCGCACCCGTGAGCTGGACCCGGCCCTGTGGCACGGCGACTACGAGAACGACCCGGCGTTCCGCCAGCAGGTCCAGGACTGGGTCAACCAGCTGTGGACCGACAAGGACCAGCGTATCGACGCGTTGCTGGCCGGGGCCGACTGAGCCCCATCCCGCTACCCTGGGGGCGCCGCCCCTAGGGCTTGAGCACCTGCCCGAGGATCAACAACCCGGGAATCCAGCCGGTACCGATCGCGCACACCAGGGTCAACAACGCCACCTGGCGCTGGATCTTGCGCGACAGCCCCAGCAGCAGGAAGAAGGTGAACCACAGCAGGGTCCAGGCCAGCCAGTTGAGCGCGTTCCACACCCCGAAAGCCCCGCCCAGATCGCCCAGCGCCTGGATCGCCACCGTGGCCGCGGTGAGGCTGACGAACAGGCAGAACCAGCCTAGCCCCCGACCGTCGTTGCCCAGCCACTGGTTGGCCGCCACCCACAGGTAGGTGAACGCGAACAGCAGGGTCAGCGCCCCGCCCCGCACCTCGCCGGCGAGAAAGATCATGTACAGGGCCACCAGCAGGCTCAGGCTGCCGACCAGGGCATTGATCACCGCGACCTCCCTGCCACTGATGCGCTCCATCAGCCAGATGCCGTTGACGAACAGCACGGCGCCCACGTACAGCAGAATCAATCCAAGCAGCATGACGATACCCTCGCGTTATTGTTGTTCTTGGTTCATTTGTCCGGGTGCTGGCGCAACAGGTCCTGGGCGACCTTGAGAATCGGCTCCCGGGTCTTCATCGCCTCCTGGCAGAGGAATCCATGGGCCTGGCCTTCCTCCCAGCCGTGCAGTTGCATCAACAGCACCTTGGCCCGGTTGATATCCACCTGGCTGGCCAGGCGTTCCTGCAACTGCGCGTGCTTCTGCTTGAGCTTGAACAGCTCTTCGCTGACCCGGCGCGCGGCGACCAGCGCCGGCAGGATCTTGTGCGCGTCCAACAGCTGAAGGATCACCCCATGGCACTCCAGCTCGATGATCTGCGACAGCACCGCCGGGCTCTCGTACTCCACCAGGGCCACCACGGTGGTGCGCGGCGAGCCGCTGCCGACCAGCGCACTGATCTGCTCGTGGTGATGGTTCTGGAAGATGCCGGTGAAGATCACGTCCACCGGCACATCGAAGTGCTTGGGTGGCGGCCAGATCTGGCGCACCGAACAACCGATGCGGATCAGCTGCAACACCAGGGCATCGCTCAAGGCCCCGGGCGGGTTCAGCACCATCACCTGCAGCTCGCGCAGGGAACCGAGGATCGAGTTGGCGCTCATCGGTGCGAGTCCTCGCCCATGCTGGCGGACCAGTCGTCCAGGTTGTGCACCACCACGTAGGGGTCCGGCCGGATGGGCTCGGGGGATTGCCAGCGCACCTGGAACGTCCCGCGCGAATCGATCTCGGCGATGCGCGAGGTCAGGTGGCTGTGGTTGTTCTGCTGTTCCACCCAGATCGGCCCCTGGGGTGCGTCCAGGCGCTGGCGGTAAAGTTCGGGCTGCACCTGCTCCACCCGCCAGTCCTGGGCCGCCTGCATGGCCCGGCCGAGCATCAGGGTCTGGCAGTAGGCCGCCTCGGTCCACGCGGTGATGCTGACGTCCTCGGGAAAGAAGGCATTGCAGGCGCGAACGAACTCGCGGCTGGCCGGGGTATCGATGCTGGAGAAATACGGCGCGACCACCACATGCCCCTCGGCCACCTCGCTGCCCATCTTGGCGATCTCCGCCTCGCTGGTGGTCAAGCTGGCGATCCGGGGCCGGGGCGCGTCGCCATAGCGCCGGGCAATGGCCCGGTACAGCTCGGCGGTGCCGGTGCCCACCACGGTGGAGAACACCACGTCGGCCTGGGCCTTGACGATCAGGTCCACGGCTCGCGCCAGGTCCTCATCCGAGGGATACAGCGAGATGTAGATTTCCTCCAGCACTGTGCCGCCATGCTGGCGGTACAGGTGGCGCATCACATGGTTGCTCTCCCGGGGGTAGATGTAGTCCGAGCCGATGAACACCACCCGTTCCCCGTAGTGGCGGATCAGGTAGGCCGCCAGCGGCGCGCTGTTCTGGTTCGGGGCCGGGCCGCCGTAGATGATGTTCGGCGAATATTCGAAACCCTCGTAGGGCGTCGGGTAGCAGAGCAGCGCGTCGGTGCGCTCCACCACCGGCATCACCGCCTTGCGCGTGTGGGACATGTAGCAGCCCACCAGCAGGCGTATCCCGTGGTTGCGGATGAACTCATCGGCGTACAGCCGATAGCGATCCGGATCGCCGCCGGGGTCCCGCGCCAGAGCCTGGATCGGCTGGCCGGCCACGCCGCCCTGGCGGTTCAGTTGCTCAATGGCCAGCAAGGCGCCGTAGCGCTGCGAACGCTCGATGTCGGCGGTGACGCCGGTCTCGGAAAACAGCAGCCCGATCTGGGGCTGGTCCGGATGTGAAACCATGAATGACATCTCCTAATTCAACGCAGCTACTGGCGGCTGAACCCGATCCTGCCCTGCGCCATGTGCGCCGCATAGACCACCGGCGGCTCGCCCATGACCGGAGCGTGGTACTCCAGGAGGAATTCGGCCAGGGGCACTTCCAGATGCTGGCGCACGCTGCGGCGCAACGCACGGGCGCCGAACTGCCGGTCGAAACCGGCACGGGCCACATGGGCCAGCACCTGGGGCGTGGCCACCAGGCTGCAGCGGTGCTTCTCCAGGCGCCGGTTGAGCCGCTGCACCTCAAGCGCCACCAACTGCTCCACCAGGCCACGCTCGATCCAGTTGAAGGTAATGATGTTGTCGATACGGTTGACGAACTCCGGGGCGAAGGCCTTGAGCAAGCGAGCCCTGACCAGCTTCTCCACCGCCCGATGCCGTGAAGCCGCGGTGGAGGGCAACAACCAGCCCGGCCAGCCCTTGCGACGCTGGTCGTAGCCCTGGATCTCCCGGGCCGCGAGGTTGCTGGTCATGAAGATCAGGCTGTTGCGAAAACTGTAGCTGCGCTCGCCCGAGGCCACCGTGAGCATGCCGTTGTCCAGCACGTTGAGCAGGGCCTGGACCACCTGCGGGCTGGCCTTTTCCAGCTCGTCGAAGAGCACGATGCCGGGGCGCCCGAGGCTGCCGTCGAGCTTGTCCTGGTCGAACAGGGTGTTGCCCTCCTTCGCCCCCACGTAGCCGGGCGGCGCCCCGGTGAGCGCGGCGGCATAGTGCTCCTGGGACAGGGTGTTCATGTCGATGCGGCAAAAAGCATCGGCATCGCCATGCAGGGCCCGGGCCAGGGCCCGCACGATCTCGGTCTTGCCCACCCCGGTGGGGCCCAGGAACAACGCGGTGTAGAGCGGGCGGCGTGGATCGGTGATGTCTGCGCGCACCACCCGGAGCATGTCCTGGACACTGTGCAAGGCCTGGTCCTGGCCGAGGATCTCGGCGCGCAAACTGGCCATGATGGCCTCGATATCGAAACGGTAACGGCTGTGCAGCGCCGCCTGGCTGGCCAGGTGGGCCTGGGCCAGCGGCGCATCGGCGCGGTTCTCGCTGGCCAGGGCCTGGTCCTGGGCCTGGCGACGCTGCGACTGCTCCAGCATGTCGGTCAGGAAGGGCATGGGAATGACTCCATCTTGCGCAGGGAAGAAAAAGGACGCGGGCCGCCCGGCAGCAGCCCGCCGCTCAACCTGCAGCGCAGGTCAGGCCTCTTTCTCCAGCCCCTCGTAGGGCAGCCGCCCCACCGGGCACTGCGCAACGCCCGAGGTCGAGCGAGTGATCTTCTCGACGTTTTCCCGGGCCTTCTCGGCGTCGGTCACCCAGGTCTTGTAGAACTCGAAGGGGCACTCGGCCAGGCCACGATCGCCCTCGCCGGAGTTGTTCAAGCCGGTGTAGCCGCGATGGAGGATCTTGTACAGGTGGTTCTGCGACTGGTCGTTGGCCCGGGCATCGCGGATCTGCGAGATCGACAGCTGGGCGTACTGGATGCCCATTTCCTCCTCGCCGCATTCGCCGAGGGTACGGCCATCGAAGCCGATGATCGCCGAGTGGCCGAAGTAGGAATAGACGCCATCGAAGCCTGCGGCATTGGCCACCGCCACGTAGGTGTTGTTGGCCCAGGCCATGGCCTTGGCCATCAGCACCTGCTGCTCCTTGGCCGGGTACATGTAGCCCTGGCAGCGCACGATCAGCTCGGCGCCCTTCATCGCGCAATCGCGCCAGATCTCCGGGTAGTTGCCGTCGTCGCAGATGATCATGCTGATCTGCATGCCCTTGGGCCCTGTGCTGACGAAAGTCTGGCCGCCGGGGTACCAGCCCTCGATCGGGCACCAGGGGATGATCTTGCGGTACTTCTGGACCACCTCGCCCTTGTTGTCGATCAGCACCAGGGTGTTGTACGGCGCCTTGTTCGGGTGTTCTTCGTGGCGCTCGCCGGTCAGCGAGAACACCCCCCAGACGTTGGCCTTGCGACAAGCCCGGGCCAGCAGCTCGGTCTCGTCGCCGGGGATGGCGACCGCCGTCTCCATCATTTGTGCCGGGTCGTACATGATCCCCTGGAGGCTGTACTCGGGGAAAATCACCAGGTCCATGCCCGGCAGGCCCTGCTTCATGCCGACCACCATGTCGGCGATCTTCTGCGCGTTGGCCAGGACCTCGGCGCGGGTGTGCAGGCGTGGCATCTTGTAGTTCACCACTGCGACGCCAACGGTATCGTTGCTACTGGAAATATCGCCATGACGCATATCTGATACCTCTATTTTTATTTTTTGCGGACGAAAAAAAGCCCTCCCGGGGATAACCCCGGGAGAGCTCATTTGCTCTTTGGCATGTACGACCTGGATGGATCGGCGACATCGACGCTGATGCGCTTTTCCTGATGGGGCTTATCTAAGCGCCGCGCCAGAAACCTTGTCAAGCACCGCGCAACCCCCGGCGCGCCAGCAGGATCGGTCCATGCCCAAAAGAGCCCTCTAGCCCGGCACTTGCAGCGCCAGGCCTAGCGGGGATTTTTTTGTAAGCGACGACACGTCCCCGGCGAGGCGGTATCGGACAGGGTTCAGTCGAGGATCACATGGGGCAGGAAACGGCTGCTGTCCTTGGTGATCGGCGAATTGTCCTCGCGAATGCCGATCCCCGCCGGCCGGTCGCCGATCACCCAGCTACCGATCACGGTGTGGTTGCCGGCGAAGCTCGGCAACGGCTGGAACTGCTGGCGAATGCTCGGGCCCGCGCCGTAGGGCCCCGCCTCGCTCAACCGTTCGCCAGCGTTTGTGCGGATCTGCACATTGGCGCCCTCCCGGGAAAAGAACGGCTTGCGTACCCAGCCCGGTTGCAGGTCGCCGGCCGGCTGCTCGTCGATGAACGCCGGCAGCAGGTTCGGATGCCCCGGATGACGTTCCCAGAGCAGGGCCATGGCGCCCTTGTTGGAGAGGATCGCCTTCCATGGCGGCTCGACGAAGCCGGTGCGGCTAGCGGCGATGGCCCGGCCATAGTCTTCGTTGAACATCTGCTCCCACGGATAAAGCTTGAACAGGTTGTCGATGGGCGTGCCCAGCAGGTCGACGAAACGCCCGCCAGCATCGAGGCCGATGTCCTCGATATCGATCATCCGCGTGCGCAGGCCGGCCTGGCGGGCGATGTCGCGCAGGTATTCGACGGTGCCCCGGTCTTCCACCGAGCCACGGACCGAGGAGAAGTACAACGGCGAGCCGAAGCCACCCTGCACGAAGGCTTGCAGCAGCTTGTCCTCGATGCTGTTGAACTGGTCGCAACCCGCCGGCAGTTGGCCACACTGCATCTGCTGTTCGAGCCAGACGTACTGGAAGAAGCTCGCCTCGTACAGCGAGGTCGGGGTGTCGTAGTTGGTCTCCAGCAGCTTGGCCGGGCCGTGGCCGTCGTAGCACAGGTCCATGCGTCCATAGAGGTGCGGATCGCGGCGCTTCCACGAGCTGCGGACCAGCTCGTGGAACGCCTCGGGAATGGCCAGGCGCTGCAGCAGCTCTTCGCTCTCCACCACCTCGGCCACCAGCTCCATGCACAACTCATGCAGCGCCTGGGTCGGGTCCTCCAGGTGCTCCTCGATCTGCCGCAGGCTGAACTGGTAATAGGCCGACTCGTCCCAATAGGGCTCGCCATCGAAAGTGTGGAAGGCGAACCCCAGTCGCTGCGCCGTGGCCTGCCAGTCCGGGCGCGGCGTGCTGTGGACCCGCTTCAAGAACCGAACCCCCAGCTGCTGTGGCCGGAGCTGGAGCTGGAGCCGAAGCCGCCGCGACTGACCACCTCATGGGCACCGGAGAAGGAGCTGCCTGTGCTGGTGAAGTGCTCGGGGCTGGAGATAGCGAAACGTCCACTGCTGGCGCCGGGGAAGCGCTTGCCGCCCTCGACCTGCTGGGCGAGGGTCCTCAAGCGTTCACCGCCCTGGGCGTCACGCTCCTTGTACAGGCCTTCGGTGAAGTAGCGTGGCTCAGGCGTCGAGTCCAGGCCGATCCAGCGCCAGAAACTCGAACCCGAAGAGCTCGAACCGTGACCACCGCCGCCGCTGAACGAGCTGCTGCCGCCACTGGAGCCAGTGCTACTGGAGCTGCTGCTGGAACTATCGGTCGCCGCCTGCTGCTCGTCCTCTGGAGTAACCGGCACCGTGCGATCAGTGGTCAGGGCGAACCCGTAGAACATCGGCACATAGGCCCGGCCATCGCTGGAGAGGGTGCAAGCGCCCGGTAGGAAATCCGCCTCGCAACGCTTCAGGTCCCAATAACGCGGACCCTCCTCCTGGCCATATGCCCAGGCATCGTGACGGGCGTCCAGGCAGATATCCATGGGAACCTGCGCCTGGGCGCACTCCTCTGGGGTGCTGAAATGCTGGACCTGGCGCACGACCCGGGTCGCCTGGGGCTGGCCATCACAGGCCGCCAGGGCGAACGGCACGCTGCCCAGCAGTACCAGGCGCACGCTTCTACTGCGTTTCATCGCTGCGCCCTCAGGTCGATGGAGTCATGCAGGCCGCATTCAGCAGGCCGACACCGACGGAAACCGCAGCCACCAGGATCGCCGCGGCGTTCTCCTGGTCGACGATGCGCCGGGACAAGCCCTTGAGCGTCAGGCTTACGGCCAATAGCGCCAGCAACTGCACCACGGCGGCAATCACCGCCCAGAGCAGGAAGTCGATGATCGAGATGGAGTGGGAAATGGCGCTGGCCACCGGGATCGCGAAGCCCAGCAAGGCACCGGCCAGGGCGATGGCCGCCGCACTGTTGCCCTGGCGGATCAGGGCGAATTCGTTATGGGGCGTCAGGCGGGTGTAGATGAAGGCGTAGAGGGCGAAGACCAGGGCCGCGCCCAGCATGTAGAGGGTAAAACCAAGCACCGCATTGGCGGGCAGAGACATCTTCAGTGCATCCATGAACATCGCGTTCGGGCTTCCTTGGAAAACGGGGCGCGAGATATATCACAGGCCCGATTCGCCGAACACTGGAGGATTGGCCCCGGCGCGCTGGCACCGGGGCCCGTCGCCTTACTTGGCCACGCCCCAGATGCTGCTCAGGCTTTGCAGCAGCGAGCCGCCCACCCCTTGCTGGCCCAGGTACTGCAGGATCACCGGGGCGAATTGCCCGACCATGCCGCTGTCCATGCCCAGGGCGCCGAACGCATTGTTCAGGTCACTGGTGTTCTTGACGTTACCCAGGGCGTTGTCCAGCCCGGCGCTCTGGCCCGACGACTGGCCGAGCAGGCCGCCCAAGGCACCGAGGCTGCCCAGGGCATTGCTGCCCGACAGCTTGTCCAGGCCCGGCACGCTCTTGCTCAGTTGCGAGTAGTCGGAACCGCTCAGCTGGTTCTTCGCCAGGCCAAGCATGGCGCCGGTGCCGCCGATGGCTTGTTGGGGGGTGACATTGAGCTGCGAACCCAGGGCGCCGAGCAGGCCGGCGGTCTGCGAGGTCGGTGCCGCAGCGGCAGCCTTGTCGCCACCCTGCATGCTGGAAATGGCATTGGCCGCATCATTCAGGCTGAAACCGCCGGCAAAAGCCGAACCGGCTGCCAGGGTCATCAGGGTAGCCAGGGCGAAACCGCGTGGAATATTCATCGAAACAACCTCATGGGGCGAGAAACCACCCAGAATCGGGTGGCGGGAAAACAGCCGTTGGACTCATGGCGCAGACGAATGTTCCAAGCGACTTCAAGATCCATGGCTGCTTGAAATCTAGTCGAAAAAAGCTGCATCCAAGTGCCGGTGGTCTGCGTATACCCCACACGGGCAGAAATTGTCTGGCCGTACTCTCACAAGGATCACCATCATGAAGCGCCACTCGATCAAAGCCCCATTGATTGCCAGCCTGTTGAGCCTGACCTTGGGCACCGCCATGGGCCTGGCCAGCGTCCAGGCCGCCGAAATGAACCACGACACCGTCATGGTTGGCGGCCAGGCCATGCTGCCGACCAAGGACATCATCGACAATGCGGTCAATTCCGCCGATCACACCACCCTGGTAGCAGCGGTGAAAGCCGCCGGGCTGGTCCAGACCTTGAAGGGCAAAGGTCCGTTCACCGTGTTCGCCCCAGTCAATTCAGCCTTCGCCGCGCTTCCTGCCGGTACTGTCGACACCCTGCTCAAGCCAGAGAACAAGGCAGCCCTGACCCACGTGCTCACCTACCACGTGGTCGCCGGCAAGCTGGACATGATGGAGCTGTCCAAGCGGATCCAGGCGGGCGGCGGCAAGGCCGAACTGACCACCGTGTCCGGTGGCAAGCTGTGGCTGATGATGAATGGCCCGCACAACATCCAGATCAAGGATGAAAAAGGGGGTGTCGCCGACATCACCACCTATGACGTCAACCAGTCCAACGGCGTGATCCAGGTGATCGACAGGGTGCTCTTGCCCAAAGGCTGAGTCCCGAGTACCGGCCCCGTCCGTCGGGACCGGTACAGCCATGAGGTGGACGAAGGTGAATGGAACAACGACCGACCCTGGACTAACCTCAGGCTGCATGCCCTGTCGTCGGTCGTCATTTGCCCTCTTCCCGCTTGTCTGGAGAACCGCTATTTCCAGCCTCGATCCTGATCCTCTCAGACACTTGCTGGCCCAGTGTTCACTGGGAGACCGCCACGCTTTCGAGACGCTGTACCACAGCGTTGCTCCGCGCCTGCATGGCATTGCGCTGCACTTCATGGGGCGGCGGGACCTGGCCGAGGAGGTTCTTCAGGAAAGCTTCGTACGCATCTGGAACAACGCCACCCACTATCAGCCGCACCTGTCGGCCCCCATGACCTGGATGATCAACATCACTCGCAACCAGGCCATCGACCAGCTGCGTAAACAACGTGAACGCCCCTTGCAGGATCACGAAGAACAACAGTTGCTGGACGAGACGGCCTCGGCCCTCGACCAACTGGACAGTGCCCGACAAGCCAAGGCCCTGAACCGCTGCCTGGAAAGCCTAGAGGGGATGCAGCGCCAGTCCATTACCGTGGCCTATTTCCGGGGCCTGTCCAGCTCGGAGCTGGCCGAGTACCTGGCTGCGCCCCTGGGCTCGGTGAAGTCCTGGATTCGCCGTGGCATGGAACGCCTGCGCCGGTGCCTGGAATCATGAACTACCAAACCCCTGAGCGACGCCGTGCCCTGGCTGGCGACTACGCCATCGGCCTGATGCGGGGCGCTGCCCGGCGGCGTTTCGAAACGCTGTTGCTGGACGATCCTGCACTGCGCCAAGAGCTGGCGCAATGGCAGGAGAGCCTGGGCGCGCTAACGGACGCCTTACCGGAGAAGGATGTGCCGGAGCGTGTGTGGCACAACATCCAGGCACGCATCGAACCACAAGTGCTGCACCTGCCGAAAAAGAATCCATTGTGGATGCGCCTGCGCCTGGCTCTTGCCGCCTGTGCCGTGCTGGCAACCTTGTACATCGGCTTTATCCAGCAGCACGACCAGGTACGCTACAGCGCCACGTTGCTCAGTGCCGAGCAGCAACCGGCATTGCGCATCCTGGCCCACGCCCAGTACCTGCAAGTCGAGCCTTTGGCCCTCCCGGCGCTGGGTCTGGATCGTAGCCTGGAGCTGTGGGCGATTACCGCCGACGGCAAGCCAATCTCCCTTGGCGTGGTGCCGGTCGGAGGCAAGGGCAGGATCAACCTGAGCCAAGCCCAGCGCACTCTGCTGGGCGCGCCGATTGCCCTGGCCGTGAGCCTTGAGCCCTCCGGTGGCTCGCCGACCGGGCAACCGACTGGACCGGTGCTGTACCAGGGGCAGTTGGCAGCGCTCTGACGTGCCCCTGTACCGGCAGGGCCCCTTGTTGCATCCGGCTTGCCAGCAAAACGGCGCACGGTACACTTCGCACGCCAAAACCAGGGCCATGGTTCCATGTGCCTGGTTCCAGACTGGCCAACGCCGCACGGAAGCGCCCAATGAAACCCATGCTCTATTGCTGCACCCTGCTAGCCCTCACGGCATGCGTGGCCATCTGGCGCATCGGCACCCCGGTCGATAGCGCCTCATGCCCGGGGTCGCCCGTGGCCTCCGGCCCCTTGAGCGGCTTCATCGACCAGCATATCAACGACAGCCAGGGCGCCGACTGGCGAGACGACGGCGGCCCCTTGGGCATTCTTCAAGACCCGGCGGCCCAGGCGATCGTCCAGCATCCCGAGGCCTATTACTGCGAAGCGCTGGCGCTGCTGGCCGATCCGCAGCGCAGCGAGACGCAAAAGGTGCATGCCACGGCCTTGATGCTCTCGCTGCCCATCGATCACTACCTGGGCTGGATGGACGCCACCCACGGGCTGTACCAGCGCGGCGCCATCGACCAGGCCGTCATGCAGCTTGTGGTGTTCCCAAGGAGTACGGCGCTCGACTATTGGTGGCTGCCGCAATGGCGTTCGCGTTTCCAGCGCGATGCGCCGGGCTTGTATGACCCGGCCTTCGTCAGCCAGGCGCTCAACGGACAACACTGGTCCAGCTATCCCGGCCAAGGCTATTGATCCTGTGGCCGGAATGAACTGGCGACAACCTCGCTTCGTGTAGCCGCTGCCGCAGGCTGCGCACGGGCCGCCAGGCCTGAGTCCAGGGTGTGACTGATGCAACGCGGGGGATGGTTGGCGGGCGCTGCGCACTCGTACGCAGCCTCGCTGGTGCTCGACAGCGGCGACAGGGTTCGGCAACGACAAAGGGCGACCGAGGGTCGCCCTTTTTCGCTATCGCAGGGTTCAGGCGGCGCTGAACAGCTTGTGCGGATCGATGACGAATTTCTTCGGCACGCCGGCATCGAACTCGCCGTAGCCACGTGGCGCGTCGTCGAGGCTGATGACCTGCACGCCCACCACTTCGGCGATGTTGATCCGGTCCCACATGATGGCTTGCATCAACTGGCGGTTGTACTTCATCACCGGGGTCTGGCCGGTATGGAAGCTATGGGACTTGGCCCAGCCCAGGCCGAAGCGAATGCTCAGGCTGCCCAGCTTGGCGGCGGCATCCACCGCGCCCGGATCTTCGGTGACGTACAGCCCGGGAATACCGATCTTGCCCGCGACCCGCACCACGCCCATCAGCGAGTTGAGCACGGTGGCCGGGGCTTCGTGCTGGGCACCGGCATGGCCATGGCCACGGGCTTCGAAGCCCACCGCATCCACCGCGCAATCCACTTCCGGCTCGCCCAGCAAGGCGGCGATCTGCTCGTGCAGCGGGGTGTCCTTGGACAGGTCGGCGATCTCGAAACCCTGGGCCTTGGCATGGGCCAGGCGCACTGGGTTGACGTCACCGACGATCACCACTGCCGCTCCCAGCAGGCGCGCGGAAGCCGCCGCTGCCAGGCCCACCGGGCCAGCACCGGCCACATACACAGTGCTACCGGGGCCGACACCGGCGGTCACCGCGCCGTGGTAGCCGGTAGGCAGGATGTCGGACAGGCAGGTCAGGTCGCGGATCTTCTCCATGGCCTTGTCGCGGTCCGGCAGCTTCAGCAGGTTGAAGTCGGCATAAGGCACCAGTACGTACTCGGCCTGGCCACCGGTCCAGTCGCCCATGTCGACGTAGCCATAGGCACCGCCGGCGCGGGCCGGGTTGACGGTCAGGCAGACCCCTGTGTGCTGCTCCTTGCAGGAACGGCAGCGCCCGCAAGCCACGTTGAACGGCACAGAGACCAGGTCGCCGATCTTCAGGTTCTCGACATCGCTGCCCTTCTCGATCACCTCGCCGGTGATCTCATGGCCCAGCACCAGGCCGACCTGGGCAGTGGTGCGGCCACGGACCATGTGCTGGTCCGAACCGCAGATGTTGGTGGAAACCACGCGCAGGATGACACCGTGCTCGATCTTCCTGCCGCGTGGGTCCTGCATTTTCGGATAGTCGATCTTCTGTACCTCGACCTTGCCGCTGCCCAGATACACCACACCACGATTACCAGACATGTCATTCACCTCGCTGTTGTTGTTATGAAGAGAGTGGAACCAGCTTCGAACGGCAAGCTACAAGCCGCAAGAAGTATGCGGACCGCTTTTTCTTGCGGCTTGGAGCTTGCAGCTTGCCACTAAAGAACAACCGTGCGATTGCCGTTGAGGAACACCCGGCGCTCGATGTGGTAACCCACCGCCCGGGCCAGGGTCAGGCATTCGATATCGCGGCCCTTGGCGATCAGGTCCTCGGGGTAGTAGCTGTGGTCCACCACTTCCACGCCCTGGGCGATGATCGGGCCCTCGTCCAGGTCGTTGTTGATGTAGTGGGCGGTGGCCCCCACCAGCTTCACGCCCTTGTTGTAGGCCTGGTGGTAGGGCTTGGCACCCTTGAACCCCGGCAGCAGCGAGTGGTGGATGTTGATCGCCTTGCCGTCGAGCTTGCGGCACAGGTCCGGCGACAGCACCTGCATGTAGCGGGCGAGGATCACCAGCTCGGCGCCGGACGCCTCGATCACCTGCCACACCTGGCGCTCCTGGCCCGGCTTGTCGTTGGGATCGAGGGGGAAATGGTGGTAGGGAATCTGGTGCCAGTCGGCCAGGGGCTTGAGGTCCGGGTGGTTGGACACCACCGCCACCACGTCCATGGGCAACTGGCCGATGCGCTGGCGATAGAGCAGGTCGTTGAGGCAGTGATCGGCCTTGGAGACCATGATCACCACCTTTGGCCGGTCATGCGGGGCCGTCAGCTCGAAGTTCATCTCGAAGGCCCTGGCGCGCTCGGCCAGGCCCTCACGAAAGCCCTCCTCGTCGAGGCCATCGGGCTGGCGGAACTCCACGCGAATGAAGAACCGCCCCGAGAGCCGGTCGTCGAAGGAGTGGTGCTCGGTGACGTAGCAGCCCTGCTCGAACAGGAAGCGGGTCACCGCGTCCACCGTGCCGAGCACGCTGGGGCAGTCGGCGGTCAAGATCCATGTGTCGGGGGCGCGGCTCATGCTGGACAACTCCTGTTCTTGATAGGCAACCGCTACGCGGTCGAATCGCGGGCAAGCCTGGCTCCTACAATCCTGGCGCAGGCGCGAGGCATGCTGGCGACAAGGGTTCAGGCCTGAACGCTGAGGCCGTATTCGGCCGCGGCATCCTGCAACCACAGCCACCAGTAGTCGGAGAAGCTGCGGCGCACCAGCAGCTCCCAGGTTTCCTCGCCGGTACGGCGGATCACCAGCTGCGACTTGGCGAACACCGTGCCCACCGCCTTGCCCACCGGGAAGTTGCTGGGGTGCACGTCGTAACTGGTGGATTTCATCAGCACCCGGCGCACATCGGGGCCGGACAGCTCGAGGATCTGCTGGCCACCGCTGACGTTGACGATCTGGATATGCAACTCGCCCAGGGCCTCGCGCAGCTTCTGCTCGGCAGCGAACTCCTCGCCACCGGGCACGATCAACAGCCACTCGTCCGGCCCCAGCCATTGCAGGCTGGTCTCGCCCTTGCTCACCAGGGTCAAGGCGGCCGGCAGTTCCAGGCCCAGGGCCTTGTGCACCCCCGCGGCGAAGGCCGGGTCATGGCCATCGCCACGCAGGGTCAGGTGACCGAGGAGTTTTTTCTCGCGCAGGATCACCCCGGCGTTCTTGCGGCCCTTGCCCACCAGGCTCGGCAGGTCGGCGTGGTGCAATGGCGATTGCGCCTTGGCTTCGTCGTTCGGGCGCTGTTGGTAAACGTTGACTGCGGTCATAGAGCACCTGTCTTCAAATTCTTGCATCACACCCGTAGGAGCGGAGCTTGCCAGCGATGAGCACAACGCGCTCTGGCTGAGGCGCCGCGCCTATCGTTTCGCGGGCAAGCCTCGCTCCTACGGGATCTGGTTAGACGTTCTGCCGATCGCCCTTGGGATCGAAGAACACCGAAGAAACGATTTCCGCCTCGATCACCCGGCCATCGGCCAGGGGCGCGAAGACCCGCTCGCCCAAGCGCTTGAGGCCACCCTTGACCACCGCCAGGGCGAAGGAATACCCCAGGGAGTTGTGGGCGTAGCTGGAAGTCACGTGACCGACCATGCTCATGGGGATCGCCTGCTTGGGGTTGAACACCAGCTGCGCGCCCTCGGGCAGCCACTGGGTCGGGTCCAGCGGCTTGAGGCCCACCAGTTGCTTGCGTTCCTCGCGCACGCAGTCCTCGCGGTTCATCCCGCGCCAGCCGATCCACGAGAACGGCTTGGTACGGCCCACGCACCAGCCCATGTTCAGGTCGTCCGGGGTCATGGAGCCGTCGGTGTCCTGGCCGACGATGATGAAACCCTTCTCGGCCCGCAGCACGTGCATGGTCTCGGTGCCGTAAGGGGTCAGGTTGTACTTCTTGCCCGCCTCGACGATCTGCTCCAGCACGCCCATGGCGTAGTTGGCCTGGACGTTGACCTCATAGGACAGCTCGCCAGTGAACGAAATCCGGAACACCCGGGCCGGCACGCCGCCCACCAGGCCTTCCTTCCAGGTCATGAACGGGAAACCGTCCTTGTCCAGGTCGATGTCGGTCACTTCGCTGAGCAGCTTGCGGCTGTTGGGGCCGGACAAGGTCAGGGTGGCCCAGTGGTCGGTGACCGAGGTGAAGTACACCTTCAGGTCCGGCCATTCGGTCTGCTGGTAGATCTCCAGCCATTGCAGCACCCGGGCCGCGCCACCGGTGGTGGTGGTCATCAGGAAGTGGTTGTCGGCCAGGCAGGCGGTGACGCCGTCGTCGAAGACCATGCCGTCTTCCTTGCACATCAGGCCGTAGCGGGCCTTGCCCACGTCGAGCTTGGTCCAGGCATTGGTGTAGATGCGGTTGAGGAACTCACGGGCATCCGGCCCCTGGATATCGATCTTGCCCAGGGTCGAGGCGTCCAGCAGGCCGACGCTGTCGCGCACGGCCTGGCATTCACGCTTCACCGCGGCATGCAGGTCTTCGCCGTTCTTCGGGAAGTACCAGGGACGCTTCCACTGGCCGACGTCCTCGAACTCGGCGCCGTTCTGCACATGCCAGGCATGCAGCGCGGTAAAGCGCACCGGCTCGAAGATATGCCCGCAATGACGACCGGCCACGGCGCCAAAGGTGATCGGCGTGTAGTTCGGGCGGAACATCGTGGTGCCCATCTGCGGGATGCTGACGTTCAGCGAACGGGCGGCGATGGCCAGGCCGTTGACGTTGCCCAGCTTGCCCTGGTCGGTACCGAAGCCCAGGGCGGTGTAGCGCTTGACGTGCTCCACCGACTCGAAGCCCTCGCGGGTCGCCAGTTCGATGGCGGCAGCGGTGACGTCGTTCTGCAGGTCGACGAACTGCTTGGGCGCCCGTGCGGTGCCTTTTTCATGGGGCACCTGGAACAGCGCCAGGGTGGGCTCTTCATGCCGGGCCAGGGCCTTGGGCAACACACCCTCGACTACCTGGAACCCAGCCTCGCTGGCCGCGCGCACGCCGCCTTCGAAACCATCGGCCAGGGAGTCGCCCAGGCTGTAGACACCATTGATGCCGCCCACGCACACGCGTTTCTGCGGCGCTTCGCCCGGCACGAAACCGAGGATATCTTCGCGCCATACCGGCTTGCCGCCCAGGTGCGAAGCCAGGTGCACCACCGGGCTGTAGCCGCCGGAGCTGGCGATCAGGTCGCAGTCGAGCCACTCGCCGGGGCTGGTGACCTTGTGCGCCTTGACGTCGATGGCCGCCACCCGGGCGCCGGTCACGTGCTTGCTGCCGCGGGCCTCGATCACCGCGCTGGACGTCAGGATACGAATGCCCTTGGCCCGTGCTTCCTCCACCAGGGCTCCACGGGGGTTGTGCCGGGCATCGGCGATGGCCACCACTTGCAGGCTGGCGTCGAGCCAGTCCAGGGCCACGCGATAGGCATGGTCGTTGTTGGTGGACAGCACCAGCTTCTTGCCCGGGGCCACGCCGTAGCGGCGCACGTAGGTGGACACCGCGCCCGCGAGCATGTTGCCCGGTACGTCGTTGTTGCCGTATACCAGCGGCCGCTCGTGGGCGCCGGTGGCCAGCACCACACGCTTGGCCCGCACCCGGTGGATGCGCTGGCGCACCTGGCCGATGGGCGCACGGTCCCCCAGGTGGTCGGTGAGGCGTTCGTGAATGGTCAGGAAGTTGTGGTCGTGATAGCCGTTGACCGTGGCCCGTGGCAGCAGGATCACTTCCGGCAGGGCCTTGAGCTCGGCCAGGGCGCTGGCCACCCACTCGGCGGCAGGCTTGCCGTCCAGGCTCTCGCGGCTGTCCAGCAGGCTGCCGCCGAACTCTTCCTGCTCATCGGCGAGGATCACCCGCGCACCGCTGCGAGCGGCGGCCAGGGCGGCGGCCAGGCCCGCAGGCCCGGCACCGACCACCAGCACGTCGCAGTGGTGGTTCATGTTGTCGTAGCTGTCCGGATCGTTCTCGGTGGGCGAGCGGCCCAGGCCTGCGGCCTTGCGGATGTACTTCTCGTAGGTCATCCAGAACGACTGCGGATACATGAAGGTCTTGTAGTAGAAGCCCGGCGGCATCAGCTTGCCGCCGACCTTGCCGAGAATCCCCATCATGTCGTTGTTGACGCTGGGCCAGCCGTTGGTGCTGGTGGCCACCAGGCCCTGGTACAGCGCCTGCTGGGTGGCCCGCACGTTGGGGACCTGGGTCGCTTCGGTGGCGCCGATCTGCAGCACCGCATTGGGCTCCTCGCAACCGGCGGCGAAGATGCCCCGGGGCCGCGAGTACTTGAAGCTGCGGCCGATGATATCGACCCCATTGGCCAGCAGCGCCGAGGCCAGGGTGTCGCCCTCGAAGCCCTTGTAGCTCTGGCCGTTGAAGGTGAAGGTCAGGACCTTGTTGCGGTCGATGCGTCCGCCGTTGGACAGGCGATTGGTCTGGCTCATACCTTCTCTCCCGCAGCCTTGGCGGTGAATTGCGGCTTGGTACCGATCTTGTAGGTTTCGAGAATTTCGTAGGTCACGGTGTCGCGGGTGGCATTGAAGTACTGGCGGCACCCGGCGGCATGGATCCACAGCTCGTGGTGCAGGCCACGGGGGTTGTCACGGAAGAACATGTAGTCGCCCCACTGCTCGTCGGTGCAGGCATTGGGGTCCAGCGGCCGAGGGATATGGGCCTGGCCGGACGAATGGAATTCCTCTTCGGAGCGCAGCTCGCCGCAGTGAGGACAGAAGATGTGCAACATGGAGTTTCTCCTCTAAAGCGCCGTGAAAACGTAGCGAGCGAAGGCAAGACAAGGCAAAAACAGGGGAGAAAGCGGAGCTTAGTTTACTAAGTGAGCATTTCGAGCCTGTTTTTAACGCGGTATTGCCGAGCGCAGTAGTTTTCACGGGGCCTTTAGTTAGTGGGCGACGGCCGCAGCGCCATGTTCGTCAATGAGGGCGCCGTTGTGGAAACGGTCGATGGAGAACGGCGCGGCCAACGGGTGCATCTCGCCCTTGGCCAGGCTGGCGGCAAAGACGTTGCCCGAGCCCGGGGTGGCCTTGAAGCCGCCGGTACCCCAGCCGCAGTTGAAGAACATGTTCGGCACCGGGGTCTTGGAAATGATCGGGCAGGCATCCGGGCTGGTATCGACGATGCCGCCCCACTGGCGGTTCATGCGCACCCGGGAAAGGATCGGGAACATCTCGACGATGGCCTGGATGGTGTGCTCGATCACCGGATAGGAACCGCGCTGGCCATAACCGACCCAACCGTCGATGCCGGCGCCGATCACCAGGTCGCCCTTGTCGGACTGGCTGATGTAGCCGTGCACCGCGTTGGACATGATCACGCTGTCGATGATCGGCTTGATCGGCTCCGATACCAGCGCTTGCAGCGGGTGCGACTCGATCGGCAGGCGAAAGCCCGCCAGCTTGGCCATGTGCCCGGAGTTACCGGCGGTGACCACGCCCACGCGCTTGGCCCCGATGAAGCCCTTGGTGGTCTCGACGCCGATGCAGGCGCCGTTTTCCTTGCGAAAGCCGATCACTTCGGTCTGCTGGATCAGGTCCACGCCCAGGGCGTCGGCGGCCCGGGCGAAACCCCAGGCCACGGCATCGTGACGGGCCACGCCGCCACGGCGCTGGACGGTAGCGCCGAGGATCGGATAACGGGTGTTCTTCGAGCAGTCCAGGTAGGGAATCTCGTCCGCCACCTGCTGGGTGTTGAGCAGCTCGCCATCGATGCCGTTGAGGCGGTTGGCGCTGACCCGACGCTCGGAATCACGAATGTCCTGCAGGGTGTGGCACAGGTTGTAGACCCCGCGCTGGGAGAACATCACGTTGTAGTTCAGGTCCTGGGACAGGCCTTCCCAGAGCTTCATCGCATGCTCGTAGAGCTGCGCCGACTCGTCCCACAGGTAGTTGGAACGCACGATGGTGGTGTTGCGCGCGGTGTTGCCGCCGCCCAGCCAGCCCTTCTCCACCACCGCGACGTTGGTGATGCCGTGTTCCTTGGCCAGGTAATAGGCCGTGGCCAGGCCATGGCCGCCACCGCCGACGATGACCACGTCGTAGACCTTCTTCGGGGTCGGCGTGCGCCACATGCGCTGCCAGTTTTCATGGTGGCTCAGAGAGTGCTTGAAGAGGCCGAAGCCCGAGTAGCGTTGCATAGTCATTGCTCCAATGGCGGCTCTCAGCGGTAGACCGGGAAATCGGCGCACAGGGTCGTCACCTGGCGGGCGACATTGGCCTCGACATCGGCATCGCCGAGGTGATCGAGGATGTCGCAGATCCAGCCGGCCAGCTCGGTGCACTGGGCGACCTTGAAGCCACGGGTGGTGACCGCCGGGGTACCGATGCGCAGGCCGGAGGTGACGAACGGCGACTGCGGGTCGTTGGGCACGGCGTTCTTGTTCACGGTGATATGGGCGCGGCCCAGGGCGGCATCGGCATCCTTGCCGGTCAGGCCCTGGCGGATCAGGCTGACCAGGAACAGATGGTTATCGGTGCCGCCGGACACTACATCGTAGCCACGTTTGATGAACACGCCGGCCATGGCCTGGGCGTTGTCGATCACCTGCTTCTGGTAGGCCTTGAAGCCAGGCTCCAGGGCCTCCTTGAAGCACACCGCCTTGGCCGCGATCACATGCATCAGCGGGCCGCCCTGGGCGCCGGGGAACACCGCGGCGTTGAGCTTCTTCTCGATCTCCTCGTTGGCCCTGGCCAGGATCAGCCCGCCACGGGGACCGCGCAGGGTCTTGTGGGTGGTGGTGGTGACCACGTCGGCGAACGGGATCGGGTTGGGGTACAAGCCGGCCGCCACCAGCCCGGCAACGTGGGCCATGTCGACGAACAGCAGCGCCCCGACCTTGTCGGCGATCTGCCGGAAGCGCGGGAAGTCCAGGGTCTTGGAATAGGCCGAGAAGCCGGCGACGATCATCTTCGGCTGGTGCTCCACGGCCAGGCGCTCGACCTCGTCGTAGTCGATCAGCCCGGTGTTGGTGTCGATCCCGTATTGCACTGCGTTGTACAGCTTGCCCGAGGACGACACCTTGGCCCCGTGGGTCAAGTGCCCGCCGTGGGCCAGGCTCATGCCGAGAATGGTGTCGCCAGCCTGCAGCAAGGCCAGGTACACGGCGCTGTTGGCCGACGAACCGGAATGCGGCTGGACGTTGGCGTAGTCGGCGCCGAACAACTGCTTGGCCCGCTCGATGGCCAGGGCCTCGACCTTGTCCACATGCTCGCAACCGCCGTAGTAGCGCTTGCCCGGATACCCTTCGGCGTACTTGTTGGTCAAGCCGCTGCCCTGGGCCTGCATCACTCGCTTGCTGGTGTAGTTCTCCGACGCAATCAGCTCGATGTGGTCTTCCTGGCGCTGCTCCTCGGCATTGATCGCCACCAGCAGTGCATCGTCGTAGCCCTGGATCTGGTCTTGCTTGCTGAACATCACGTCTCTCCCAGCGGCGGCGCTGCGCCTTTCGTCTCGGTGAGGCCAGCCCTGAAGCTGCGCCCTTTGGATGCGATGGTATGACCGCCACGCAGAGCCCAGATGCCTATGGACGCCACGCAAAGATGCGTTTACGACATACCCCGACGCCCACAGACAAATGCACCGGACAAAGGCTCTAGCCCCAGCCTCCCACCCCCACACCCCACGGCCACTACGCGCCCGTACGCAGCCTTCGGCAGCGGCTACACGAAGCGATGCCAAACACGCACACCCCACCCGCGATGCGCCGCCCGGTAGGGCGCGCCGTACGCTGGTGATCTTGATTCACCCGCCCCCTGGGAAGGCCGAGTGCAGGTGCTTATCAGGGGAATGGCGCGCAGCGCCCCTCGACGCAGTCGAGGACATCGCTGGAAGCGATGCCCCCTGAGAAGTGCCGGAACGAGGGAACCCGAGCGCAGCGAGTGGCCGGACGTGGGGGCAAGCGTTTTTGGTTACTTTTTTGGCGTTTGAAAAAAGTGACCCGCCGTAAGGGCGGAACCATAAGCAAGCCACCCCACCGCCAACGGATATGTACTCCATCCCCAGAGCACCTGGCCGGCTACCAGGCCGCCAAGCCCCAAGGCCGATCCTACAAAACTTGCAGAACCGTCTAGCTTGCCACCCACACCCCCTCCCCCCATGCTCCCCATTCGCCCAAACGGCGACCGGGTTTGGCGACCTGGAACTCAGCTACGAACAGATACGCTTGCACCGCTTATCTACGACGGAGCCTTCGCCATGACTCATCAATACATCCCCATCACCGGCATCGACTGCACCATCCCCTGCCTGTTCATCGACAAAACCGCCCCACTGGACGTCCTCCACGCCAACGGCACCACCCGCCTGCTGGCCATCACCCAGCTGTTCGAAAGCCTCTCGCGCACCGAGCTGAAACACGCCGACCACACCGACCTGCAACACATCGCCCACGTCGCCGCTATCCTCCTGCGCGACAGTTGCGACCTGCTAGGCGTGATGGGCTGGCGGCTCCAGGCCTGAACCGAATACGCTCCGCCCCCGACAGGGTGCGGAGCATCCTCATGGCGCAACGCCCTCCAACACCTGCCTCACCCCCAACAACAACAAAAAATGCCCCGGATACAACCAATAGGCCCACCGCCGCATCGCCGGCACCCACCCTCCACCACGCATCCCCCGCAATAGCCACATCCCCAGCCCCGGCGCCAGCAGGCAAGCGACCAACCCCCAACCCGCCACCAGGTTACCCAGGCGCGCCGCCGCAAACAGCACCTCCCACTGATTGCCCGCCAGGCACACCACCCCCGGCAGCACGGCGAAATACCAACGCCGGCGCAGCACCAACAGCAAGGCCAATGGCAGCAGCACCCCGAACGCACCGAACATCAGCCACCGCGAAAACCCCACCGCCAGCCCCAGGGCTACCACCCCCAAAACCAGGTCAAGACCACTACGCCGCTGCCAGCCCCGCGCCACCAGCAACCCCAGGGCCAGGGTCGGCAGCACGTTCAGGGTGTCGGGCTCGGGAACGAACAACCGGTAGGGAATTTCACTGAGCCCGCTGAAGGCCAGCAGCCAACCCAGGTAGCGCCACTGCCCGAGCCGCCGCGCAGCGCCAACGCGCCAAAGATTGGCCGCCATCGCCAGGCAGAACCAGGGAAACGCCAGGCGTCCGGGCACATACAGCCAGTCCAGCTCCAGGCCCACATAGCGCAAGTGGTCCAGGACCATGCTCAACAGCGCCAGCCACTTCAGCGCATCCAGTGCGCCGTCGCGGTTCGGGGGAACAGGGGTCAATATCGCGTCACGCATAAATCCTCATGTGCCATGCATTATTACGCGCTAACAGAGCGTGTGCGGGGCCGTTATTCTTGGGTAAAGTGCGCACCATAATCGACCACGGAACCCTCTCATACGGAAGCCGGCCATGACCGACAAGAGCCAACAATTCGCCAGCGACAACTACTCCGGTATCTGCCCTGAGGCCTGGGCCGCCATGGAACAGGCCAACCATGGCCACGACCGCGCCTACGGCGACGACCAGTGGACCGCCCGCGCGGCGGATCATTTCCGCCGCCTGTTCGAGACCGACTGCGAAGTGTTCTTCGCCTTCAACGGCACCGCCGCCAACTCCCTGGCCCTGTCGTCGCTGTGCCAGAGCTATCACAGCGTGATCTGCTCGGAAACCGCCCACGTCGAGACCGACGAATGCGGCGCCCCGGAATTTTTCTCCAACGGCTCCAAGCTGCTGATCGCCGGCACCGAGAACGGCAAGATCACCCCGGCCTCGATCCGCGAAGTGGCCCTCAAGCGCCAGGACATCCACTACCCCAAGCCCCGGGTCGTGACCCTGACCCAGGCCACCGAGGTCGGCAGCGTCTACACCCCGCAAGAAGTACGCGCCATCAGCGACACCTGCAAGGAACTGGGCCTGAACCTGCACATGGACGGCGCGCGGTTCTCCAACGCCTGCGCCTTCCTCGGCTGCTCGCCCGCAGAGCTGACCTGGAAGGCCGGGGTCGATGTGCTGTGCTTCGGCGGCACCAAGAACGGCATGGCAGTGGGTGAGGCGATCCTGTTCTTCAACCACAAGCTGGCCGAAGACTTCGACTACCGCTGCAAGCAGGCTGGCCAGCTGGCCTCGAAGATGCGCTTCCTCTCGGCGCCCTGGGTCGGCCTGCTGGAGAACGATGCCTGGCTCAAGTACGGCCACCACGCCAACCACTGCGCGCAACTGCTGGCCAAGCTGGTGGAAGACATCCCCGGCGTGGAACTGATGTTCCCGGTGCAGGCCAACGGCGTGTTCCTGCAACTCTCGGAGCCGGCCCTGGCCGCGCTGACCGCCCGGGGCTGGCGCTTCTACACCTTCATCGGCAAGGGCGGCGCGCGCTTCATGTGCTCCTGGGACACCGAGGAAGAGCGCGTGCGCGAGCTGGCGGCGGACATCCGCACCGTGATGAGCGCCTGAGCCACGCGCCTGGCGAGGCAGCCCGCGCCTCGCTAAAAAGCCGGCCCCTGCGCGGGGCCGGCCATCAGTTCACAAATTCCTGAACTGATTATTTGCCTTCACTGATTCAACATCCGCGTCCTATATCAGAGACTCCGGGGTCGTCCTATAAAAACAAAGGCACCGCCCCATGACGACCACCTCCTGCGCTACCGCGAAAGCCCCGCCTGCGTCCCTCAAGATCGAAACCCGCTCCATCGACTATGTGCCGCGCAACGAGCGCCACGGCAAGGTCTGGCACCAGGGCCCGTTCTGGTTCACCGGCAACTTCGTACTCACCACCATGGTCACCGGCTTCACCGGCGCGGCCCTGGGCCTGGCCCTGCAATACGCGATCCTGGCCATCGTCATCGGCGTCTGCCTGGGCACCTTCTGCATGGCCTTCCATGCCAACCAGGGGCCACGCATGGGCCTGCCGCAGATGATCCAGTCCCGCGCCCAGTTCGGCCTGCGCGGCGCCATCGTACCCTTCACCGCCGTGGTGTTCGTCTACATCGGCTTCAACGTGTTCAACGTGATCCTGGCCACCGACGCCATCAACACCGTGATCCCCGGCGCACGAGCGCCCTGGTACTCGCTGATGATCGCCATCGCGGTGCTGATCGCGGTGGTCGGCCACGACCTGCTGCACAGCGTGCAGCGCTGGCTGACCTACGTGATGATCAGCGTGTTCGCAGTGCTCACCGTCAGCGCCCTGATGACCCTGCAAGCCGACTCGGCGGTGGCCGATGCGCACTTTTCCTGGTCGGCATTCCTGATCCAGCTGTCGGCCGCCGCCGGCTACCAGATCAGCTATTCGGTGTACGTCTCCGACTACTCGCGCTACCTGCCGCACCAGACGCCGTCGCGCCAGGTGATCTTCTGGACCTACCTGGGCGCCGCCGGCTCGGCCCTGTGGCTGATGTCCCTGGGCGCGTTCCTGGCCTCGGCCCTGCCCTCGCCGGACGCCATCGCCAGCGTGCGCGACGTCGGCAACCGGTTGATCCCGGGCTTCGGCACCTTCACCGTGCTGATCGCGGTGCCGGCGCTGGTGGGCATCATGGCGGTCAACTGCTACGGCGCCATGCTCACCGGCATCAGCGCCATCGACGGCTTCAAGTCGATCAAGCCCGACCTCAAGAGCCGGGTCGCCGGAATCCTGCTGGTGGCGGCGGTGATCTTCCTGATCGCCCTGAACATTCCCGAGAGCTACCTGGGCAGCTTCAACACCTTCGTGCTGCTGATGCTGTACTTCCTGGTGCCCTGGACCGCCGTGAACCTGGCGGACTTCTACCTGGTACGCAAAGGCCACTACGCCATCAGCGACATCTTCAACCCCGCCGGCATCTACGGCCGCTGGTCCGCCGCCGGGCTCACCGCGTACTTCCTCGGCCTGCTGGCGATGGTGCCGTTCATGTCCCTGAGCTTCTACCAGGGCCCGCTGGCCCTGGCCCTGGGCGGCGCCGACATCGCCTTCGTGATCGGCCTGGCGGTGGCCGGGCTGATCTACTGGGCCCTGACCCGCAACCTGGACCTGGCCGCTGAAGAACGCGCCATCCAGGCCAGCGAACAAACCCTGGAAGGAGCGGCCCGATGAATACCCCGAGCACCTTGAAAGTAGCCTGCCAGCAACTGGCGCCACGCATCGGCGAGCTGGACTACAACCGCGAGCTCGGCGCCACGGCGATCCGCCAGGCCGCCGCCCGGGGCGCCCAGGTGGTGGTGCTGCCGGAGCTGGTGCAGAGCGGCTACCTGTTCCACGACCGGCAGGAGGCCCTGGCCCTCTCGGAGACCCTGGACGGCCCCACCCTTAGCCTGTGGAAGGCGTTGGCCGAAGAGCTGCAGGTGGTGATCGTCGGTGGCTTCTGCGAGCGCCTGGAGCAAGGCCAGGTGGCCAACAGCGCGGCCCTGGTCGAGCCGGAAGGGGCTGTCACCCTTTACCGCAAGGCCCACCTGTGGGATGGCGAGAACCTGATCTTCACCCCTGGCAACGAGCCACCGCCGGTGGTGGCCACGCGCTTTGGGCCGATCGCCGTGATGATCTGCTACGACCTGGAGTTTCCCGAGTGGGTGCGCCTGCCGGCCCTGGCCGGGGCGGCGCTGCTGTGCGCGCCGGTGAACTGGCCCAACGGGCCGCGACCGGCCGGCGAACGCCCGGCGGAGATGGTCCGGGTGCAGGCCAATGCGGCGGTCAACCGGATGTTCATCGCCGCCTGCGACCGCTGTGGCGAGGAACGTGGAGTGGATTGGGTCGGCGGCTCGACCATCGTCGACGCCGATGGCTATCCGCTGGCCGGCCGCGAGCGCCAAGCCAGTGCACAGTTGCTGCTGGCGGAGCTAGACCTGGGCCAGGCCTGGCACAAGTCCATCAGCGAGCACAACCATGTGCACCTGGACCGCCGCCCGGCGTTGTATTGAGCGCAAGACCTGGTTGCGAGAGCAAGCTGCCTGTGGCGAGGCAGCTTGCTCCCGCGCCACGAAAGCCGATCAGAACTCCACGCGCACATCGCCCTTGGGCACGCTGCAGCACGACAGGATGTAGCCTTCGGCTTCGTCTTCCTCGGTGATCCCGCCGTTGTGCTCCATTTCCACCTCGCCCCCCAGCTTGAGCACCTTGCAGGTGCCGCAGATGCCCATGCCGCAGGCCTTGGGGATCATCAGGCCAAGCTTGGCCGCCGCCGCGTGCACGGTCTCCCCCGGGGCCACGCGGATGCTCTTGCCCGAGGCGGTGAACTCCACCTGGTGCAGGTCGGCGGCATCCACCTCCGGTGCCTCGGCGGCCTGTTCGGCCTGCTCCACCGCATCGGCCCGGGCATCGGCCGGCGTCGCGCCGAACGACTCCTCGTGGTAGCGGGTCATGTCGAAGCCGGCGGCCTCCAGCAGGCGCTTGACCGCGTGCATGTAGGGCGTGGGACCGCAGCAGAACACCTCCCGCTCGAGGAAGTCCGGCGCCATCAGCTCCAGCATCTTGTGGTTGAGATAGCCGCGATAACCGGCCCAGGGCTCGCCCAGGCCGTGGCGTTCGCAGATCAGGTGCAGGCTGAAGTTGTCGATCCGCGAGGCCATGTGCTCCAGCTCGCGGTGGTAGATGATGTCCTTGGGCGAGCGGGCGCTGTGGATGAACACCATGTCGACATTGGCGTTGGTGTCGTAGAACCAGCGCGCCATGGACATCACCGGAGTGATGCCGACCCCGCCGCTGAGGTAGAGGATCTTAGGGTTGGGGAAGTCGATGGCGTTGAACAACCCCACCGGCCCGTGTACCGCCAGCTCCTGGCCCTCGTGAAGGGTGTCGTGCAGGTGGTTGGAGACCTTGCCGCCGGGCACGCGCTTGATGGTCACCGAGAAGCTGTAGGGCACCGACGGCGAACTGGAGATGGTGTAGGAGCGCATCACCGGCTGGCCTTCGATCTCCAGCTCCAGGGTGACGAACTGCCCCGGCTTGAAGAAGAACATGATCGGCTGGTCGGCCATGAAGCAGAAGGTCCGTACGTCCCAGGTTTCCTGGATGACTTTGACGCAACGGACGATGTGACGACCATTGGCCCAGGTCTGGGTGGTTACCGGGTTGAGGAAGGTGTTGGACATGCTGTTCTCCACGGCCGACTGTCGGCGTCTTGCCAGCGATTCTGCGTAAGGCGCCCAGGGCCTGTTTACCTATCCGCGACATTCACATGCTTATCGCGACCAGGCCCCGGCTACAGGGCCTACGGCGTCGGGAACAGATTGGGCCATGTCGCCCATGGATAAGGTTCGCGGCGCCTGCGGACCCACACTCGGCCCCACGACAACAGCTGCTTTTTTCGTGACTTGCGTAGCACCGACCGTAGCCACTCCCTAATACGCCGGCCGCACCGAACGGCCATGAGGACCTGAACGATGGACGTCACCACCCTGAGCCTGGGCGATCCACTGGAACCCGCACGCAAGGCCACCGCGCAGATGCTGCAGGAACGCGAGCGGACCTTCTCCCTGCCGCAACCCTTCTACTGCGACCAAAGGCTGTTCGAAATCGACATGCAGGAGATCTTCCACAAGGAATGGCTGATCGCCGGCATGACCTCGGAGATTCCCACCAAGGGCAACTTCATCACCCTGCAAATCGGCAAGAACCCGATCATCGTCATCCGCGGCGCCGACGGCGTGGTCCACGCCTTCCACAACGTCTGCCGGCACCGTGGCTCGCGCTTGTGCACCAGCGACAAGGGCAAGGTGGCCAAGCTGGTCTGCCCCTACCACCAGTGGACCTACGAAGTGGACGGCCGCCTGCTGTTCGCCGGCACCGAGATGGGCGCCGACTTCGACATGAAGCAGTACAGCCTCAAGCCGGTGCAGGTGAAGACCGCCGGTGGCTACATCTTCATCTCGCTGGCCGAGAACCCGCCGGCCATCGATGACTTCCTGGCGACCCTGGCCCACTACATGGAGCCCTACGACATGGAGAACACCAAGGTGGCGATTACCACCACCTTGATGGAAAAGGCCAACTGGAAACTGGTGCTGGAGAACAACCGCGAGTGCTACCACTGCAATGCCTCGCACCCGGAGTTGCTCAAAACCCTGCTGGAATGGGACGACGTCACCGACCCACGGGCCGACCAGGCCTTCAAGGACCACGTAGCCGCCTCCGCCGCTGCCTGGGAAGCCGAGAAGATCCCCTACGCCCACGCCAGCTTCGGCCTGCGCAACCGTATCGTGCGCATGCCGCTGCTCAAGGGCACCGTGTCCATGACCCTGGACGGCAAGCAGGGCTGCAAGAAGCTCATGGGCCGGATCAAGAACCCGGACCTGGGTTCGATGCGCATCCTGCACCTGCCCCATTCGTGGAACCACTGCATGGGCGACCACATCATCGTGTTCACGGTGTGGCCGATCAGTGCCCAGGAAACCATGGTCACCACCAAGTGGCTGGTGCACAAGGACGCCGTGGAAGGCGTGGACTACGACGTGGAGCGCATGCGCCAGGTGTGGGACGCCACCAACGACCAGGACCGGCGCCTGGCCGAGGAGAACCAGCGCGGCATCAACTCCACCGCCTACCAGCCCGGGCCCTACTCCAAGACCTACGAGTTCGGCGTAGTCAACTTCATCGACTGGTACAGCGAGCGCCTGCTCAACAACCTCGGCGCCGAACCGGCGCCCTACCTCAAGGGCGTACCGGTCACCGGCTGAACTGCACCCGAGCGCAGATCCTGACGGCCTGGCAAGCTTGGCAGCGGCTACATGAAACCCATCGGTAGCCGCTGCTGAGCACCAGTGAAGCTGCGCACGACCGCAACGCGGGCGCCAACCCGCGATGTCAGGCCTTGGGCTTGAGCTTGGGCCAAGGCACCCCACCCTTCTCGTTCACGAACTGCTCGGTGATCTGCGCCCCCAGCAGCCTCACCCGGGCATAACCGTTGAACACCCGTAACGGATAGTTGGCATCGCCGGCTCTCTGGGTTTCCGACCACAACACCCCGGGCGCGCCATCCAGCTCGCTGGCATCGCCATAGGGGATCGCCCCGTGGCCGACGCAACGCCCATTCATCACCCCCATGCCCTGGGGATCGGTCTTGGGCGCGTAGAAAATACCGTTGTGCAGGTGCCCCCAGTACCAATAGTCCGGCACGCGATTGCCCAGGGCCTTGCACACCTGGCCGTACAGCGCGGTCGGGGTCTTGCCGGTGATGTCCAGGCCCTGGTGATGGCTGAGCAGGATGATCTTGCGGCCCTGGCCGTGGCTGGCCATCAGGTCGCTGAGCCATTGTTCCTGGACGGCATTGAGGTTGCCGTCCATGTACAGCTGCATCTCATCGGAGGCGTAGGCGCTGTCCAGGCCGATGATCAGCCAGTGGGTGTTGAACAGGGCGAAGTAGCTGGTGTTCTGCTGGTCCGGGAACAGCGTCTGGATCTCGTCGAAGTAGCCATGGGCGCCGCTGTACATCTCATGGTTGGAGTTGAGACTGAACGAGGCCTTGCTGCCCATGGGCCAGGACGCCAGGTTGTTTCTCTCGTCGCTGTCGGTACCGGCGTAGTACACATCGCCCAGGTGGATGGTCACGTGCGGCTGGTCCGCAGTGATCAGGTCGGCCACCCGCTGCGCCGCCGACTGGGGCTCGAAGTAGCCGGTGCCCCAATCCCCGGCCAGGTCCAGCAGGACCTCATCGGGGATCTGCAGCAACGCCGGGGTGGTGCCGAAGGTGGCGTGGTCGCGCAGGTTCTCGATCCAGGCCACCAGGGCTTCGCTCCACTTCAGGTCCAGCAGTTCCCACTTGCGACAGCCCAGCAGGCTGCCGTCCTTGAGCACCTGGGTCGCCAGCTGGTCCACCGATTGCGGCAGGGGCTGGGCCGTGCCCAGGTGCAGCACCGACATGCCATGGGCCAGCTCCCAGGGCACCGGGGGCTGGCCCGGCGGCAAGTCGCCGTGGGCGATGGCGTATTGCGCCTGGTCGTGGGCGCGCTGTACCAGGTCGAGAATGGCTTGCAGCTCCTTGGGCTCGAGTTGGTTGCGCAGATTCTTCCAGGCCAGGTCGAACCGGGCGATCAGGCCATCGACCCGGGCTTTCACCCGGCCGAACTCCTCCTCCACACTACTTGCCAGTGACATAGCGGTATCCCTCCTGATAGTCCTGCGGCGGCACGGGTTGCTCGCCTCACAGGGTCTTCATGTATTCGATCAACTGCCCTTTCTGCTGCTCGGAAAGCGGCGTGCCGGGAGGCTCAACCCAGGGCGGTCTTCTCCAGGTGCGCGAGGATCAGCGGGTACACATCCACTACCGCGTTCTGGCCGAAGATGCAGTCGATATGCCCGTAGCCCGGCACCACATGCCGACTGAACAGCTCGGGGCCATGCAGTTGGCACAGGCGCTCGTAGGTCTTCTGGGTACTCAGCGGCAGGTAGCACTGGTTGTCGGCGCCGCTGATGAAGCAGATCGGCAGCTTCAGCCGATCGAAATGCGGCATGTAGACGTCCTGTCCCTTGAAGTCCACCAGGTGGCCCTTGCGGCAGATCAGCGCCAGGTGCTCGAAGGTCTGGATATTGGACTCGCCGAACAGCTCGTGCAGGTTGTCGTGCAGGTTCTGGTTGAGGGTGTCGTGACGATACAACGAGGCGTACATGAAGGTGATGCGATGGCACACCGGGTTGGTGCAATAGCCCTGGGCCTCGATCCGCGCATAACCGTTGAGCGCCTTGTCGTAGAGCTTGTTGAACCAGCTTTCCTTGCTGTCGGCATAGGCCGTCAGCGACTTGATGCCGATGGCGTCGAGCATGCCCGGCAAGTGCAACCCGGCCTTGATCCCGGTGGCGGTGGCCACCACGGTGTCGGCGGCGATCTGCGAGCAGACCACCGAGCGCACATGCTCCAGGCCCGCCAACAGCGACATGAAGAAGGTGGTGGCGCCATAGCAGTGCACCACGCATTGCACGTCCCGGGCGCCGGTGGCCTGGCGAACCTGGGCGATGGCGGCCTTGAAGTCGTAGGCGGCGATCTGGTCGCCATTGCATTCCTGCTTGCTGGCCGGCAACAGGATGCTGACCCGGAAATCCAGGAGCCAGACGTCATAGCCGTACTTGCACAGGTACTCCAGCAAGTTGGTCTGGATGGTGTCGGTGGAGAAGATGTTGGAACCCACGCCCAGGCCATGGACCAGCATCACCGGGCCCTTGCCGCCGGCCCGGTAGCGGGTCAGGCGCAGTTGCACGCGGTCTTCGGTCTCGAAGAACTGCACGCTCGGCACCGGCGCGGCCAGCGGCCGCTTGACCCGCGGCGGAGCGTCGGGATTGAAGTAGATATCGCCGGCGAACACCCCACCGTAGCTTTCCCAGAGAATCCCGGCGAAGAACTGGCCGAAACGCGCCAGGGCCTCGATGCGCTCACGCTCGTTGCGGGCGTTGAGCACCTTCATGGTGGTCATCTGCCGGGCGAAATCCGCAGGCTGGATGTGCATCACTCCCGAGCCCAGCACCGGCCCATTCTTGTCCTGGCCCCGGTACAGGGTCACGTAGAGGGTGCTGGTATCGGGCCAGATGTTCAGCACACCGTGGTCCTCGGGCACGGTCTTGAAGGCGCTGAAGTAGTAGTCGCTGCCGTCCTCGGCGCAAAGGCGCATGTCGTAGTTCATGTGCCGCACGCCCACTTGCTGCTGGTATTGCTCGAACAGGTTGAACACCCCATGGCTGGCCACCAAAGGCTGAGGCGACAGCATCGGCGCCTCCAGGGTGCCCACCAGGGTCGCGGCGTGCTCGGGCTCCTTGATCATCCGGTTGAGATCGGCCGCGGTGATGGTCAGGGTGAACTCGATGGACGAGTTCTGTTCTTCGCCGCGCTTGGCCGCTGCTTGATAGAGCGCCAGGTCGGTGCCCTGGGGCTGGGTGAAGGCCGTGGAGAAGAAACCCTTCATGGTCTCGGTGAACTGCACGCCCAGGGTCGGCGCCGCAGCCGGCTTGCCAGGGGCCGAGGGCAGGCGGTAGTCGATCTTCCAGCCGCGATCCTCGGCCAGCAGTTGCATGGTGCGCTCGCTCACCGCCGAGATGGTCAGCAGTGGATTGACCGCCAGGGAGGTAGGGATCACCGCGCCATCGGCCACATAGAGCCCGGGATAGACATCGGTGCCCTGGGTGCCGCTGAACACCTGGCCCTTGTGGTTGACCACGCCCTGGCCCGCGTCCTCGCCCATCACGCAGCCGCCCAGGGGATGGACCGAGACGATGCTGTGCTTGAGCAGCTTGGTCCAGATCGGGTTCTCCACCCAGACCCCGCCCAGGGCCCGGGTACTCTGGTGCAGGCGCTCGTTGCCCAGCACCACGTTGGGTTGCTCGCCCACCCCCGGCCAGTCGATGCGCAACTGGTCCTGGGCGTCCAGCAGCATGCGCCCGCGACCGTTGTCGTGGCTCATGATCAGGTAGGTCTGCATGTTGTGCAGGGCGCCATGGTAGGGCCCGCGCAGGAAGCTTTCGGCCTCGCGTTCCTTGTAGCCCAGCTTGCCGCTCAAGCTGTTGTCGGTGGCCTGGCCCAGGGTGCTGGCGAACAGCGCCATGCTCGGCACCATGGCCTGGCCAAGGGCGCCGGGGATCGAGCCCTCCTCGATGACCATGCGGCTGGTGCGGTCGCCTTCGGTGCGCATGTCGATCACCGAGGTGATGCATGGGCCCACGGGTTTCAACTCGCTGGCCGGATGAGTGCCGAAGCCGATGCCGTTGATCGGTTGCTCGCAGTTGTGGCCAAAACCGAGGATGTCGCCGTTGCCGCTCATGTGCTCGCCCAACTGGGCCGAAGTGGCCAGGCCCTTGGCCCGCGAACGCAGGAGGATCTCGGTGGAACCCAGGGTACCGGCGGACAGCACGACGATATCGGCCTTGACGAACAGGGTCGGCGCCGAGAACTTCTCGCGACCGCTGTCCAGGTACTGGAAGTGCACGATCCAGCCGTCGCCGTCGCGCTCCAGGTGGCGCACCTGGGCCTGGCAGAAAATCTCGGCGCCGTGGTTGCAGGCGTCGGGCAGATAGTTCATCAAGGTGGTGTTCTTGGCCTTGTTGTTACAGCCCGAGACGCAGTCGCCGCATTGGTTGCAGGGCAGTTGCTCGACCCCGACATGGTTGAGGTTGTTGGGCAGCTTGTCGAAGGTCACGTTGATCGGCGGCTTGTAGAAATGCGCGCCCTGCTTGAGGTAGTCCGCGGACTTGCGGTGGGCCTTGAGCTTGTCCAGGGCCGGCGCCGAATCGGGATAGGGATTGGGCTTGAGCATCTCCCGGGCCAGGGCAAAGCCCTGCTTGAGCAAAGTATCGCGGTGGTCGCGCACCGCCTGGGGCCAGCGTGGGTCGTCGAACACCCCGGGCTCGGGCTCCAGGGCGACGTTGGCGTTGATCAGCGAGGTGCCGCCCAAACCGCAACCCACTACCACGTTCTGCTGGGCGTTGACGTGCAGGTCGAACAGGCCGGTGCGCGAACCGATATGCCCATCGGGATCGTGCACCTGCAATTCCTCGGTGGCGCTGACCAGGGTGTTGGGAAACTCCCCGGGGCGAATCTCCCGCCCACGCTCCAGCAGGCACACCCGGCGCCCGGCCCGGGACAACCGCGAAGCGGCGATGCCGCCGCCATAGCCGGAGCCGATGACGACGACGTCGTAGTGTTCCTGGATCTCGCTGATGGGGGTGGCGATCCGAGTCATGGCGGGGTTCCTCTCAGGCAGATGGGGCGACTCTCATGGCCGCTTCCTTCAGGTGAAGCCGATCACGCAGGCAGCCGCACGGGCCGGCCGCTGCGCCAGAAACGCAAACCGTGGAAATCAGGGTCGGGATCGAACAGCCGCTGCGGCTATAGGCGTGCGCGCTGGTTGACGGCACGGCGGCGGGTGCGCCGGGGGAAGGTCCCGCGGCTGGAAGCCTGTGATGAACGACAATCCATTGCCTGCGCTCCCTGGACCGGATGTGGATAAGTGACGAACCAGTCCCAGTGGAATCAGTCAAGTCAGGCCGCTTACCACTGTCAAGGCGGACATTAGAACTGTATGAAATTTGATCTATTGCCGTACACGCTATGAATTACAAGGCCTGTAGCGGTTGGCGAACAACTTATCCACATCTTGGCCCACAGCAATTGTGGGCAAGTGCACTGGGGATGGGGATATTACCCCGGGGATTCCCAGGAAAATCCGCGGGTTAGGCAAAAACAGCCGTTTGACGCGCGCTTGATCAATTATTGAACAAAACCCTGAAAGCCTTGCTACACATGGCCTACAGCGCGAGGCGAACACCTTATCCACAGATCGGCCAACAGACTTTGGGGGCAACTGCAGCCGCTACCCGCGGTTTCTGTGGAAAAGCCCTCCAGGCCAGGAAAATTCCGCCTTGCAAGCGCCCGGACAGCGCCAGAAGCAAGATTTGGGTGTTTTTTGATCAGATCTCGCCAAGCCTTGTCCTGCAAGGGCTACAGCCCTGAGCGAACATCTTATCCACAAAAGCGCCAACAGACTTTGGGGGCAACTGCTGTGCACAACTGCCCCCTTGAGGAGTTCGACACCGCGGAAAAAAGCCAGGAAAAACCACAAGTTAGCCTGATCAAATTTCGTACAGATGGCTACAGGCCTTGTTCTGCATGGGTTGGAGCAAGGCGCGAACATCTTATCCACAGAGCCGCGCACAGGGATTGTGAGTAACCGTGCAAACAGGACTGCAAGCCAGGCTCCCGCAGGAGCAGTCGGTCGACGCTCGATTGCTCGCGATAGCACTAGTACGACGGGGGCGGCTCTAGCGGAGCACCCCCTCCTCCACCAACAACTTGAAGATGGCCTCGGCCCCGGCTTGCGCGCTGACGTCCTTGAGCACCTGGCCGGTGCCGCCGCTGGCCTTGGCGGTGGCGGCCTTCATGCGGTCGGCGCCGCTCTTGGCCTTGATCACCTTCAAGCGCTTGGGCCGTGGCCTGGCCGGCTGCAGGCTGGCGCCGGTGAACAGCTCGTCCTCCACCACCATGACCTGGTCGGCGCGCAACACCCCGCGCCGTGCCGGGCCATAGGCACTCTGGCGAGGCTTGGGCGCGGCGTTATCCACAGTGGCCAGGAACGGCAGGCGCACCTTGAGCCGGCGCCGCTGGCCCCGGGGCAAGGCTTGCAGCACATGGGCCACGCCATCTTCCAGGGATTCCACCTCGGCCAGCCCCACCACCAGCGGCCAACCCAGGTTCTCGGCCAGCAGGAACGGCAGCATGCCCGAGCCTTCGCCGGTTTCCGCCTGGCTGCCGGTCAACACCACCTGGGCCCCGGCATGGCGCAGGTACTGGGCCAAGGCTGGCAAGGCATCGGCGCCGGCTGGCTGCTCCAGCACATGCAGTTGCTCCAGGCCCATGCCCAGGTAGGCGCGCAGGGCCGGCTCGGCGGCATCGCCGGCGTGCAGCACCTGCAGTTGTCCACCGGCCAGTTGCAGGCCCAGTTCCACGGCCCGGGCGTCCTGTTCGGCACGCCGTGGCCGACCGGAGGTCGGATGCGCGCCGATGGAGACCAGGCTGATTACATGACTGTTCATGAGTGCTCCCTCAAGCTGCATCGCGCTTGGCGGCGCTGCGGTAGGCTTCGACGGCGGCGATCAGCGCCTCGAGGATCGCGGCGCTGTCGCCGATCACCGCCAGGTCGGCGCGCTTGATCATGTCGCAGCCCGGGTCCATGTTGATCGCCACCACCTTGTCGCAGGCACCGATGCCCTGCAGGTGCTGGATCGCTCCGGAGATCCCCACCGCCACGTAGACCCGCGCGGTCACCCAGGTGCCGGTGGCGCCCACCTGGCGGTCGCGGGGCATGAAGCCGTCGTCCACCGCCACCCGCGAGGCGCCCTCGGTGGCCCCCAGGGCCTGGGCCGCGCGATGGAACAGCGCCCAGTCCTTGACCCCGTTGCCCCCGGACAGGATGAACTCGGCCTCGGCCATGGGAATCGCCGCCGGGTCCACCGCCACCGCGCCCAGATCCTCGATTCGTGCCAGGCTGCGGGCCACGCTTGTGGATAACTCCACCGGCAAGGCTTCGTGGCGGGTTTCGCTGACCGGCTCGGCACATTCGGCCGCCGCCAGGATCAGCCGTGGCAGAGGCCGTGCCAGATCCTCCAGGCCCGCACCGGCGCGGCCGATGCATTGCCCTTCCTTGACCTGCCAGACCCGGGTCGCCGGGCGTTCGCCCAGGGCCGCGGCAAAGCGCCGACCCAATTCGCCACCGCCGCTGCGGCTGTCGGGCAGCAGCCAATGGCGCGGGCTGAACTGGTTATCCACAGCCCGCAGGCCCTGGACCCGCTGCTCCGGTGCATAACCGTCGAACTCGCTGCCCGGCAGCACCAGCAGACGGTCGACCCCCGCCGTGGCGAAATTCGATTCCTTGTGCTCGCCGAACACCACCGCCAGCACCGCGCCGTCCTGGCCGGCCAGTTGCCGGGCCAGGCCCAGCAAGTCGCGGTCGTGGCTGCTCAGGCGACCACCGACCATGTCCGGCACCACGTTGATGTAGAACGTTGGCTGCGCCAGCTGGTGCAGCGGCAATTGCACCTCGACCGCCGCCGTGCGCTTGTGGCTGCTGCCACCTTGCTGGGCGCCGCTGCGATCGATGCGCTTGAGCCCGTTGGGACCGACAAAGCCCATGCCGTGGGGGTTCTTGCGCACCAGGCCATTGGGGCCCATCCAGCTGTGCTGCGCCGGTTGCATGGCCGCATGCAGCGGGTGCAGGCGGTTGCGGGCGATCCATTCGGCGCGGGGATCGCGGCGGATAATCTCGCTCATCAGTGCACCTCCGCAGGTTCGGCTTTCACCACTGGCGCCTTGCTCGGGGCCGCGCTTTCCAACAGGGCCTCGGCCACCAGTTCGGCGATGTCCTTGATCATCGGTCGGGGCTCCACCACCCCTTCGAGCATTGCCGTGCATTGCGGACAACCCACCGCCACCAGCTCGGCGCCGGTCTCGCGGATGTCTTCCATGCGCATGTCGGGAATCCGCTGCTTGCCGGGAATGTCGGTGATCGGCGCACCACCGCCACCGCCACAGCAGCGGGAGCGGAACCCTGCGCGCTGCATTTCCTTGACCTCGATCCCCAGGGCGCGCAGCACCTGGCGCGGGGCTTCGTACTCACCGTTGTAGCGGCCCAGGTAGCAGGGGTCGTGATAGGTCACGCTGCCACCCTTGTGCCGGCCAAGATCGAGTTGGCCGGCGGCGATCAGCTCGGCGATGTAGGTGCTGTGGTGCTGCACCTGGTAGTCACCGCCCAGGGCGCCGTATTCGTTTTTCAGCACATGGAAGCTGTGGGGATCGCAGGTGACGATGCGCTGGAACCGGTACTTGGCCAGGGTCTGGATATTGCGCCGGGCCAGTTGCTGGAAGGTCGCCTCGTCACCCAGGCGCCGGGCCACGTCGCCACTGTCGCGTTCTTCCAGGCCAAGCACGGCGAAATCCACGCCCGCGGCCTTCAGCACCTTGACGAAGGCCCGCAGGGTACGCTGGTTGCGCATGTCGAAGGCGCCGTCGCCGACCCAGAACAGCACCTCGGTGCTCTTCACTTCAGGCAGCAGCTTGAGGTTGAGGTCGGCCGCCCAGTTCATTCGTCCGCCGGGGTTGAAGCCGCCCGGGTTGTCGGTGGCGATCAGGTTCTCCAGCACCTCGGCGCCCTTGTTCGGCGTGGCGCCTTTTTCCAGGGTCAGGTGGCGGCGCATGTCGACGATGGCATCGACGTGCTCGATCATCATCGGGCATTCCTCGACGCAGGCCCGGCAGGTGGTGCACGACCACAGAGTCTCGGCATCCACCAGGGCCTTGCCCTGCAGCGCGACGATCGGCAGGTGCGGGCCGCCGTGGTGTTCGCCCAGCGGCTGACCGCGACCGTCGAGGGACGGATAGGGGCTGCCGGCGAAGTGGGCATCGCTGCCACCGGCCAGGCCGACGACCATGTCCTGGATCAGCTTCTTGGGGTTCAGCGGCTGGCCGGCGGCGAAGGCCGGGCAAGCCGCCTCGCACTTGCCGCACTGCACGCAGGCATCGAAGCCCAGCAGCTGGTTCCAGGTGAAGTCCACGGGTTTTTCCACACCCAGGGGCGCGCTGGGGTCTTCCAGGTCCAGCGGCTTGAGGCCGGTGGAGCGGCCGCCGCCGAAGCGTTCGGCACGGCGGTGCCAGGCCAGGTGCAGGGCACCGGCGAAGGCGTGTTTCATCGGTCCGCCCCAGGTCATGCCGAGGAACAGCTCCGACACGCCCCAGAGCACGCCCAGCGCGAGGATCGCCGCCAGCAGCCAGCCACCGAACTGCTCCGGGAGGATCCCGGCCACCGGCAGGGTCACCAGGAAGAAGCTCGCGGAAAACGCCAGCAGGCTCTTGGGCAGGCGCATCCACGGGCCCTTGGACAAGCGCGACGGCGGATTGCGCCTGCGTCGGTAGACGAAGATCGCCCCCACGAACATCAGCGCCGACATCAACAGCAAGGCATAGGCCAGCACGCGGTTGTGCAGGCCGAAGCCGTGTACCAGCAGCGCCAGGACGATGGACGCCACCGCGCCACCGGCGGTGGCCACGTGGGTGTTGGCGATGTACTTGTCGCGGGCCACCACATGGTGCAGGTCCACCATGTAGCGCCGGGGCATGGCCAGCAGGCCGCCGACCAGGTCGACCTTGGAGGCTCGCCCCCGGCGCCACATGGCCGCGCGCCGCAACGCGCCGAGGACCGCCAGGCCCAGGGCAGCGAACAGCAGGATGGGAAGAAGGGTATTCAACATCACAGTCACCTTAAGGTCAGCTGCAAGCGGCTAGCTTCAAGCGGCAAGAAAAAACAAGGCTGAGCATTCGCTCTCACTGGCCGCTCAAAACCTGCAACGGCGGCTAAAAGTCCTTACAGAACGCCAGGGGCAAGCGACAAGCAAAAGCACTGCCGAACACCTGCTTCAACTTGCCGCTTGCAGCTTGAAACTTGTCGCTGCCGTCAAAAGTCCTTGCACAGGCGCAGGGCGTCGTAGATCGCGGCATGGGTGTTGCGCTGGGACACGCAATCGCCGATGCGGAACAGCAGGTAGCCGTCGCCCGCTTCGCCCAGGCAAGGCTGCGGCTTGATCGCGAACAGCGCCTCGACGTCGATCTGGCCCTTGTTGCGCGAGCCGTCCTTGAGCCCGTAGTACAGCGCTTCGTCGGGACGTACGCCGTTCTCCACCACCACCTGGTCCACCACCCGCTCCTCGCGGGCGCCGGTGTATTCGTTCTCCAGTACCGCCACCAGCTTGTCGCCCTCGCGGTAGACCTTCTCCAGGGTCAGGTCCCCGGTCATGATCACTTCCTTGGGGTACAGGCTGCGGTAGTAGGTGGGGAACGAGGTGCCGCCGATGGCGATGCCGGGCTTGATGTCATCGGTGACGATCTCCACCTGCGAGCCCTTGTCGGCCAGGTAGTCGGCGACCGACATCCCGGTGAATTCGCAGATGGTGTCGTACACCAGCACGTTCTTGCCCGGGGCGACCCGGCCATCGAGGATGTCCCAGCTGCTGACCACCAACCCTTCGGCGGCGCCCCAGTGTTCGTTCTGCTCGATGAACGGATGGCCGCCCACCGCCAGCACCACCACGTCGGGACGCAGGTCGAGGATGGTCGCCGCGTCCGCCGCGGTGCCCAGGCGCAGGTCGACCTTCAGCCGCGCCAGCTCCAGTTGGTACCAGCGGGTGATGCCGGCGATCTGGTCGCGCTGCGGAGCCTTGGAGGCGGTGGTGATCTGTCCGCCGATCGCCTCTTTCTTCTCGAACAGGGTCACGTCGTGGCCGCGCTCGGCCGCCACCCGGGCAGCCTCCATGCCCGCAGGACCAGCGCCGACTACCACCACCTTGCGCTTGGCGCCGGTGGTCTTCTCGATGATGTGCGGCACGCCCATGTATTCACGGGAAGTGGCGGCGTTCTGGATGCACAGCACGTCCAGGCCCTGGTACTGGCGGTCGATGCAGTAGTTGGCACCGACGCACTGCTTGATCTGGTCGATCTGGCCCATCTTGATCTTGGCGATCAGGTGCGGGTCAGCCATGTGCGCGCGGGTCATGCCGACCATGTCGACGTAGCCGCCCTCGAGGATGCGCGTGGCCTGGTTCGGGTCCTTGATGTTCTGTGCGTGCAGCACCGGGACCTTGACCACTTCCTTGATGCCTGCCGCCAGGTGCAGGAACGGCTCCGGCGGGAAGCTCATGTTGGGGATAACGTTGGCCAGGGTGTTGTGGGTGTCGCAACCGGAACCGACCACGCCGAGGAAGTCGAGCATGCCGGTGTCGTCGTAGTACTTGGCGATCTGCTTCATGTCCTCGTGGGACAGGCCATCGGGATGGAATTCGTCGCCGCAGATGCGCATGCCGACGCAGAAATCGTCGCCGACCTCGGCGCGCACCGCCTTGAGCACCTCCAGGCCGAAGCGCATGCGCTTCTCGAAGGTGCCGCCCCATTCGTCGGTCCGCTTGTTGACCCGCGGGCTCCAGAACTGGTCGATCATGTGCTGGTGCACCGCCGACAGCTCCACGCCGTCCAGGCCACCTTCCTTGGCGCGACGGGCGGCTTGGGCGTAGTTGCCGATCACCCGCCAGATTTCTTCCACCTCGATGGTCTTGCAGGTGGCGCGGTGCACCGGCTCACGGACCCCGGACGGCGACATCAGGGTCGGCCAGTTGAAGCCATCCCAGCGCGAGCGCCGGCCCATGTGGGTAATCTGGATCATGATCTTGGCGCCGTGCTTGTGCATGGCGTCGGAGAGGTTCTGGAAGTGCGGGATGATGCGGTCGGTGGACAGGTTCACCGAGCTCCACCATTCCTGGGGACTGTCGATGGCCACCACCGAGGAGCCGCCGCAAATCGCCAGGCCGATGCCGCCCTTGGCCTTTTCCTCGTAGTACTTCACGTAGCGCTCGGTGGTCATGCCGCCGTCGGTGGCGTAGACCTCGGCGTGGGCGGTACTGAGCACACGGTTGCGGATGGTCAGTTTGCCGATCTGGATCGGCTGGAACATCGCTTCGAAAGCCATTGTCTTGAACTCCGCTTACAACGCTTTGACGACGAACAGGCCGTCGTCGTGCCCTTCTTCGGAACCACCGTAGACCTGCTCTGCCACGGTGCGGATCTTGCTGCCACGGGCCGCCAGGATCTGGTCCATGGCGCCGGCGAACCAGCCGGTGAACATGTAGTCCACCTTGCGCCCGCACTTGCCGTAGACGTAGACGAAGGCCGAGTGCTCGAGCTTGACGCTGGCGGTGCCCTGGTCGAGGTCGATGTCCTGGATCTTGAACAGGCCCCAGCCGCGCTGGGAGAGGCGCTTCATGTAGTGCTCGAACACCGCCACGCCTTCCAGGCCATGGCATTGGGCTTCTTTCTCGCACCAGTGCCAGGCGGACTTGTAGCCGGCCTTGTAGAGGATCTCGGCATAGGCGTCGGCGCCCAGCACTTCCTCGATGCCCATGTGGTTGTTGACGAAGAAATGCCGCGGCACGTACAGCATCGGCAGGGCATCGGACGTCCAGACGCCGGTCTCGCTGTCGACTTCGATGGGCAGTTGCGGGGCGATCTTGGCCATGGAAACTTGACTCCAGAAATTCATTCTTGGCTTGGCAAAGCCTTGGCTTTGCATGGAAAAAATTCGCGTGAATACCGCTGGAGCCGTCGCGAGCACACCGAGAGCAAGGAGACCCGCAGCGACAGGCGAGAGCAGTACGCATGTACGGCGAGCCTGTCGCGAGGACGCGACGCAGCTATCGGTGGGCGCAGCAGGCTCCGGGGATGTTCATCACTCGCCCCAGACGTCCTTGAGCACATTCACCCAGTTTTCGCCCATGATCTTGCGTACCACGCGCTCGGAGTGGCCGCGCTTGAGCAGGGTCTCGGTGAGGTTGGGGAATTCGCCCACGGTGCGGATGCCCAGCGGGTTGATGATCTTGCCGAAGTTGGTCAGGCGCCGGGCGTAGCCCTTGTCGTGGGTCAGGTACTCGAAGAAGTCCTGGCCGTGGCCCTGGGTGAAGTCGGTGCCGATGCCGATGGCGTCTTCACCGACGATGTTCATGGTGTACTCGATGGCCTCGGCATAGTCGTCGATGGTCGAGTCGATGCCCTTGGCCAGGAACGGCGCGAACATGGTCACGCCGACGAAGCCGCCGTGGTCGGCGATGAACTTCAGTTCGGCATCGGACTTGTTGCGCGGGTGTTCTTTGAGGCCCGAAGGCAGGCAATGGGAGTAGCAGACCGGCTTCTTCGATTCGAGGATGACTTCCTCGCTGGTCTTGGAACCGACGTGGGACAGGTCGCACATGATGCCGACGCGGTTCATCTCGGCGACGATCTCGCGACCGAAGCCCGACAGCCCGCCGTCGCGCTCGTAGCAGCCGGTGCCCACCAGGTTCTGGGTGTTGTAGCACATCTGCACGATGCCCACGCCCAGCTGCTTGAACACGTCCACATAACCGATCTGGTCCTCGAAGGCGTGGGCGTTCTGGAAGCCGAAGAGGATGCCGGTCTTGCCCAGTTCCTTGGCTCGGCGGATGTCGGCGGTGGTGCGCACCGGCATCACCAGGTCGCTGTTCTCGCGGATCAGCTTCTGGCTGGCGGCGATCTGGTCGACCGTGGCCTTGAAGCCTTCCCAGACCGACACCGTGCAGTTGGCCGCGGTCAGGCCGCCCTTGCGCATGTCCTCGAACAGCTCGCGGTTCCATTTGGCAATGATCAGGCCGTCGATAACGATGCTGTCGGCGTGTAGTTCGGCTGGGCTCATCAGGCTGTCCCCTTTTATCTGGCGATTCCTGCGCCGAATCGTCTGCCGGCGCTTTGGGGCCAGCATATGCCTGAGGGCCAGGGCGCCCCGATGCAAAAACGACAGGGGGTTTGCCGAAAGCGTCAAGCGCCGACAAAGCAGCGGATAGAGGGTTATCCGGGCCTCTGTTCTTTACCGGGGCCTTGCGCCAGAATTCGCCGCTTCAACGAAAGCTTCATTGGATTTGGGGGCAGCGCTGCAATGAAGAAACCGATCTTCCTGGCCTTGGTACTCTTGGCGAGCGGCGCACAGGCGGCCGAAGAAACCGACAACTCTCCCTGCGATGGTGTCGAAAACGACGTGCAGACCCTGGAGTGCGCGACCTATAACAGGACCACCGCCGAGCAGTTGCTCAATGACAATGTGCAGAGCCTGCTGGAACGCCTGGGCACCGTGTATGGCAACGACAAGGCTCAGCTGGGCGACATCACCGCCAAGGTCAAGAACGCCCAGCAGCTGTGGCAGAAGCAGCGCGACGCCGACTGCGCCGTGGAATCCTTCCCGGCCAAGCCCGGCAGCAAGGCCTACAACATCGCCAGCAACGACTGCCTGGCGCGCATGAGCGACGAGCGTTCGGAGTTCATCGAGTCCATCGCCCAGGAGTGATCCACCCCTGGCGCCGATCCGGGGGCGAGCCCTCGCCCCCCTCTCTCATGGGCCGCCAAGGCTCGCCAGCCTGTGCTTGACTACCCTGCTAAGCCCGGCTGGCCATCGTTCTCAATGGTGGACCGGGTCACTTTGCCCAGGGATTGGGGGACGCCATGGATTTTTCGCTGGATCAATTGCAGATGTTCGTACAGGCCGCGCGGACCGGCTCGTTCTCGGCCGCCGCGCGTCGGCTGGGCAAGACCCAGTCCACCGTCAGCCTGGCCATCGCCAACCTGGAAGACGACCTGAAGGTGGAGCTGTTCGATCGCAGCACCCGCAGCCCGGCGTTGACCGCCACTGGTCGGAAAATCCTGCTGCAGGCCGAGGCAGTACTGGAACGCTGCCAGGACCTGCAAGCCAGCGCCGATGGCTTGTCCCAGGAGCCGGAGCCGCAACTGACGCTGGTGATCCAGGCACCGTACGGTCCGCTGCTGCCGCTGTTGCATGAGTTCGAACAGGCTTTCCCCCAGGTCGACCTGTTGCTGCGCCAGCCTCACTCCAGCAGTGCCAGCGAACTGGTAGCCCGGGGTGAGGCGGCTCTCGGCCTGGCCCCCTCAGCGCCTGGTTACCCCCAGGCGCTGGAGTTCCAGCAAGTGGGCCGCTTGCACCTGGTGCATGCCTGCCGCCCGGACCATCCCCTGGCGCAGCGCAACCCTCTGAGCGCCGACGACTTGCAGCAGCACCGGCGCCTGTGCGCCTCCAGCCTGCCCAGCCAGCAGCCCCCCAGCAGCGAGTACCTGCGTTGCCTGCGGCTGTGGCAGGTACAGGACCAACACGCACTGCTGGAGATGCTGCGTGCCGGGCTCGGCTGGGCCGCCCTGCCCCGGCAACTGATCCAGCGCGAGCTGGCCAGGGGCGAACTGGTGGAACTGCACCTGGCCGACCCGTTCCACGGCGACTGGCAGGTCGGCATCGACCTGCTCTGGGCACGCCCAAACACCTTGGGCCAGGCCGGTACCTGGCTCAAGGAACGCCTGCTGCACAGCCGGGTGTACGAAATGGACCGCCGCGGACCGCCGCCCGCCCGCTAGTGAGAGGGGCAACAAAGGGACAAGCTTCTGTCGTTGGCGCTGAAGAAAATATAAGCAAGGATTAGAAATCCTTATTAAAGGCTTATATAGTCGCCATGAATGAGATTCTGTGGAGCAGAAAAGCGGTCAAGCAACTGCTGCGATTGCACAACGAGCACCAGATCCGAATTCGCGATGCAGTTTCCCTGCTGGCCGACATGCCGGCCACCGGCAACGTCAAGGCCCTATCCGGCCACGCCTATGCCTATCGCCTAAGGGTGGGCCAGTATCGCGTTCTGTTCGACTGGGACGCAGCGATCCATATCGTCAGTATCCAAGAGGTCAAGAAACGTGACGAACGCACCTACTGACATCCAGATCATCCATGGCCCGGACGGCAAGCCAGCTTTCGTGGTGATCCCCTACGAGCAGTACCTGGAACAGCACGGCCAGGCCGACCTGATCCCCCATGATGTGGTCAGCCGCATGGTCGACGGCGCCACGCCAATCCGCGCCTGGCGCGAGCACCTGCACCTGACCCAGGAACAGGTCGCCAACCGCCTGGGTATCTCCCAGCCGGCCTACGCCCAGCAGGAAAGCGTTTCTCGGCCGCGCCGCGCCACCCGCGAGCGGATCGCCGCGGCCTTCGGCATTCGCGCCGACCAGCTGGAGCTGTAAGCTGCGCACCAGCCAACGACTTTCACAAGGATTCCCCATGAGCATTTGCGGTATCGAGATCAAGGGCAGCGAAGCCATCTTCGCCCTCGCCTCCCTGCAAGGCGGCACGCTTGAACACCAGGCCATCGCCGTGAAGAAGATCGCCCTGGAAGACGACGATGAAGCAGCCAACGTGCGCACCTTCGCCGCCCAGGTGCGGGATTTTGTTCGCGAGCAGGGCATCACCCGGATCGCCATCAAGAAGCGCAGCAAGAAAGGCGAGTTCGCCGGTGGCCCTACCACCTTCAAGATCGAGGGCGTGTTCCAGTTGCTGGAGAATTGCGAGGTGACCCTGCTGTCGCCCCAGACCCTCACCGCCCAGCACAAGAAGCACGGCTACGAGCTGCCGGCGAGCCTCAACAAGTACCAGCACGAGGCGTACAAGGCGGCCTGCGCGGCGCTGCTGAAAAAGTAGTCCGCGTATCTGTAGGAGCGAGCGGGCGGCGATCCGACTGGCCCACGAGGCGTACGGCCTGACCCTATGGGTTGCCTGCATCGCGAGCCCGCTTCGCTCCCAGCAATAGGGCAGCTCAGAGCCTGCTCACGGTCTAGCGAGCGACGTTCAGGCCAGGCAAAAATGGCTGAGAAAGCGCAATTCAGGGTCCTGAATGAGCATTTCGAAGCCTTTTTTAACGCCCCATGGGCTAAGCGCAGCAGATCGAGAACAGGCTCTCAAGCCTTCTGGCTGTGTTGCCGATCCTCCCGTGGGCAGCGAGTGAACCGCGCGCGGTAGCTGCGGGTGAAATAGGACGGCGATTCGAAACCGCAGGCGATGCTCACTTCCAGCACGCTCAGGTCGCTCTGGCGCAATAACTGGCGGGCCTTGTCCAGGCGCAGCCCGAGGTAGAAATTGCTCGGCGTGTCGTTGAGGTGCAGGCGAAACAGGCGCTCCAACTGGCGTCGGGTGATGTTGACCGACTCGGCCAGGGCCAGGGTGCTCAAGGGCGGCTCGCTGTGCTGCTCCATCTCGCCGATCACCTGCACCAGTTTCTTGTTGTTGATGCCGTAGCGGCTGGCGACCTCCATGCGCTGGTGGTCCTTGCGCGGACGGATGCGCCCCAGCACGAACTGCTCGCTGACCTGGATCGCCAGCTGCGGGCCGTGGGCCTGGCCGATCAGGTCGAGCATCATGTCGATGGACGCCGTGCCACCGGCCGAGCTGATGCGCCGCCGGTCGATCTCGAACAGTTCCTGGGTGACGCTCAGCTGTGGATAAGACTCCTTGAAGGCGTCGATCGCCTCCCAGTGCAGGGCCACCCGGTGCCCTTCCAGCAGACCGGCCTCGGCCAGCACCACGCTACCGGTGTCGATCCCGCCCAGGGTCACCCCGTCCCCATCCAGGCGCCGCAGCCAGTGCTCCAGGGCCGCGCCGAAGGAGCGCAGCGGCTCGAACCCGGCCACCACCAGCAAGGTGGCGCCCTTCTTCAGCGGCTCCAGCGCGGCATCGGCGTTGACCGACATGCCGTTGCTGGCCAGCACCGCCCCGCCATCCACACTCAATACATGCCAGCGATACAGCCCGCCGCGAAAGCGGTTGGCCACCCGCAAAGGCTCGATGGCCGAGATGAAGCCGATGGCCGAGAACCCCGGCAGCAGCAAGAAGTAGAAATCCTGGGACATGGGACGCACTCGGAGGACGGGCGGCGTGGCCATTGTGATACGCCGTTTCCCGGGCGGCTTCAAGACACGAGGTCGCTGCAGTGCAAGAGCCGGTCGCCGCTGTGCGTTTTCGCAACCCGCCAGCTGCGTAACGTGGCATCACCGGCGCACAAAGACGCCGGGCCCACAATAACGACCTGCCGAGGAAACCCTCATGAAACGACTGATCAGCCGTTGCGTCCTGGCTCTTAGCGGTACCCTCCTGTTCAGCTCCGGGGCCATGGCCGCCGATGCCGCCAGTTGCCAGAACGTGCGCCTGGGCGTGGTCAACTGGACCGACGTGATCGCCACCAGCGCCATGGCCCAGGTCCTGCTCGACGGCCTCGGCTACAAGACCAAGCAGACCAGCGCCTCGCAGCAGATCATCTTCGCCGGCATCCGCGACCAGCGCCTGGACCTGTTCCTGGGCTACTGGAACCCGCTGATGACCCAGACCATCACCCCGTTCGTCGAGGCCGGCCAGGTCAAGGTCCTCGACCAGCCCAGCCTGAAAGACGCCCGCGCCACCCTCGCCGTGCCCACTTACCTGGCGGACAAGGGCCTGAAGAGCTTCGCCGACATCGCCCGGTTCGAGAAGGAGCTGGGCGGCAAGATCTACGGCATCGAGCCCGGCTCCGGTGCCAATACCCAGATCAAGGCGATGATCGCCAAGAACCAGTTCGGCCTCGGCAAGTTCCAGCTGGTGGAGTCCAGCGAGGCCGGCATGCTCGCCGCGGTGGACCGCGCGGTACGGCGCAAGGAGGCGGTGGTGTTCTTCGGCTGGGCGCCACACCCGATGAACGTCAACGTGCAGATGACCTACCTCTCCGGCAGCGACAACGCCCTGGGGCCCGATGAAGGCCGGGCCACGGTCTGGACGGTCACCGCCCCCAGCTACGCCCAGCAGTGCCCCAATGTCAGCCGGCTGCTGGCCAACCTGACCTTCAGCGCCGAGGACGAGAGCCGCATGATGCAGCCGCTGCTGGACCACAAGGACGCCCTGGAATCCGCCCGGCAGTGGCTCAAGGATCACCCGCAAGACCAGCAGCGCTGGCTCGACGGGGTGACCACCTTCGACGGCAAGCCGGCCATCGAGCACCTGCAACTGACCCGCCAATAACCTGAAGACCTGTGCCGTCGCGCCGCCCGCCAGGGCCGCGCACGGCAGCGCCACGCCCCCAGCAAACACGCCTGTAAGGAAATTGCACCATGAACCACGACGTCATCATCACTTGCGCACTCACCGGGGCCGGCGATACCACCGCCAAGAGTCCCCATGTACCCATCACCCCCAAGCAGATCGCCGCCGCCGCGGTAGAAGCCGCCAAGGCCGGGGCCACCGTGGTCCACTGCCACGTCCGCGATCCCCGGACCGGCAAGTTCAGCCGCGACGTGGCGCTGTACCGCGAAGTCATGGAGCGCATCCGCGAGGCCGACGTCGACATCATCGTCAACCTCACTGCCGGCATGGGCGGCGACCTGGAAATCGGCCCGGGGGAACGCCCCACCGAGTTCGGCCCCAATACCGACCTGGTCGGCCCGCTGGCGCGCCTGGCCCACGTCGAGGCGCTGCTGCCGGAGATCTGCACCCTGGACTGCGGCACCCTGAATTTCGGCGACGGCGACACCATCTACGTCTCGACCCCGGCCCAACTGCGGGCCGGCGCCAAGCGTATCCAGGAACTGGGGGTGAAGGCCGAGCTGGAGATCTTCGATACCGGCCACCTGTGGTTCGCCAAGCAGATGATCAAGGAAGGCCTGCTGGACGACCCGCTGTTCCAGCTGTGCCTGGGCATTCCCTGGGGCGCCCCGGCCGATACCACCACCATGAAGGCCATGGTCGACAACCTGCCGCCGGATGTGGTCTGGGCCGGCTTCGGCATCGGCCGCATGCAGATGCCGATGGCCGCCCAGGCCGTGCTGCTGGGCGGCAACGTACGGGTCGGCCTGGAAGACAACCTGTGGCTGGACAAGGGCGTGCTGGCCACCAACGGCCAGTTGGTGGAGCGCGCCAGCGAGATCCTCAGCCGCCTGGGAGCAAGGGTCCTGACCCCGGCCGAGGGCCGCCAGAAGATGGGCCTGAACAAACGCGGATAACCACTCCGGCCTTGTACGAGGCTGCGCACGGCGGCAACGCAGCCGCCAAAACAGCAACCATGAGTGACCGGGCACACCGCGCCGTCCGGCTTCACGACGGCTACGCCGCCGAACGCAGCCTTGCAGGCTCGGCAGCGGCTACAGATACCTCCATTTTTTGACCATCAGGACATTGCCATGCGTTTTATCACCGACATCAAGACCTTCGCTGCCCTGGGCAGTGGCGTGATCGGCAGCGGCTGGGTAGCCCGCGCCCTGGCCCATGGCCTGGACGTGGTGGCCTGGGACCCGGCTCCAGGCGCCGAGGCGGCGTTGCGCCAGCGGGTGGCCAATGCCTGGGGCGCACTGCAGAAGAACGGCCTGGCGCCCGGTGCCTCCCAGGACCGCCTGCGCTTCGTGGCGACCATCGAGGAATGCGTGCGTGACGCGGACTTTATCCAGGAAAGCGCCCCGGAACGCCTGGAACTCAAGCTGGAGCTGCACAGCAAGATCAGTGCGGCGGCCAAGCCCGATGCACTGATCGGCTCCAGCACCTCGGGGCTGCTGCCCAGCGAATTCTACGAAGGCTCGACTCACCCGGAACGTTGCGTGGTGGGCCACCCGTTCAACCCGGTGTACCTGCTGCCGCTGGTGGAGGTGGTGGGCGGCAAGCGTACCGCGCCAGAGGCCGTGCAAGCGGCGATCCAGGTCTACCAATCCCTGGGCATGCGCCCGTTGCACGTGCGCAAGGAAGTCCCCGGGTTCATCGCCGACCGTCTTCTCGAAGCGCTGTGGCGCGAGGCCCTGCACCTGGTCAACGACGGCGTGGCGAGCACCGGGGAAATCGACGATGCGATCCGCTTTGGCGCCGGCCTGCGCTGGTCGTTCATGGGCACCTTTCTCACCTACACCCTGGCGGGCGGCGACGCTGGCATGCGCCACTTCATGGCCCAGTTCGGCCCGGCGCTGCAACTGCCCTGGACCTACCTGCCAGCCCCGGAGCTGACCGACAAGCTGATCGACGACGTGGTCGAAGGCACCGCCGAGCAGTTGGGCACGCACAGCATTGCGGCCCTGGAGCGCTATCGCGACGACTGCCTGCTGGCGGTGCTGGAGGCGGTGAAAACCACCAAGGCCAGGCACGGCATGAGTTTCAGCGAATAACGCCTCCTGCAAGCCACTGCCGGGCGCCTTGGGGCCTTCGGCAGCGGCCCCGGGATTCCACTGCCCCTTGCCCGAGCCCCTGCCATGCCTGCACTGACTACCTACAACACCCGCATCATCAGCGACTGGGTCGATTACAACGGCCATCTGCGCGATGCCTTCTACCTGCTGATCTTCAGCTACGCCACCGATGCCCTGATGGACTGCCTGGGGCTGGACAGCGACAACCGCGAAGCCAGCGGCCACTCGCTGTTCACCCTGGAGCTGCACCTGAATTACCTGCACGAGGTGAAGCTCGACACCGAGGTGCAAGTACGCACCCAGATCATCGGCCACGACCACAAGCGCCTGCACCTGTACCACAGCCTGCACCAGGTCGGTGATGCCCGGGAGCTGGCCGGCAACGAACAGATGCTGCTCCACGTCGACCTCGCCGGGCCGCATTCGGCGCCGTTCACCGACGCCGTGCGGCAACGGCTTGCGGCCCTGCAAACCGCACAGGCGGACCTGCCACCTCCGGCCTGGATCGGCCGGGTGATCGGCCTGCCCGCGCAGAAGTAATCCCCAACCCGAAAAGGAGATCGCCGTGCACACCGCCGCCTTTGCCGACTACCGCAGCTATCCGTTGATCAGCGCGCTGGCCACCGTCCAGGCCTTGCCGGACCAGGTCCTGGTGCAGTGGGCGGACGGTCGCTGGAGCCCCTTCCACCACCCCTGGCTGCGGGACAACTGCTCCTGCCCCCAATGCGTCTATCCGGTGACCCGCGAGCAGGTACTGGAGATCCTCGATGTGCCCGAGGACCTGGCGTGCTCCAGCGCGCAAATCGACCACCAGGGTTGCCTGCAAGTGATCTGGCAGGACGGCCACCAGAGCCGTTTCGACCCAGGCTGGTTGCGGGCCCACGCCTATGACCCGCAGTCGCGCGAGGAGCGCCGCGTGGCCAGGGCCCACAGCCGGTTATGGGACAGCAGCCTGCAACTGCCAGTCTTCGAATACCAGGCGGTGATGGACGATCCCCAGGCGTTGTTGCAATGGCTGCTGGCGGTGCGCGATATCGGCCTGACCCAGGTCCGGGGAGCACCGACCGAACCTGGCGCGCTGGCAGCGATCGCCCGGCGGATCTCGTTCATCCGCGAAAGCAACTTCGGTGTGCTGTTCAACGTGCAATCCAAGGCCGATGCCGACAGCAATGCCTACACCGCCTTCAACCTGCCGCTGCACAGCGACCTGCCCACTCGCGAATTGCAACCGGGCTTGCAGTTCCTGCACTGCCTGGTAAACGACGCGGCAGGCGGCGAAAGCATCTTCGTCGACGGTTTCGCCATCGCCGATGCCCTGCGCCGGGAAGACCCCGAGGCGTTTCGCACCCTGTGCGAAATCCCCGTGGAATTTCGCAACAAGGACCGCCACAGCGACTACCGCTGCCTGGCGCCGATCATCGCCCTGGACGCCCTGGGCCAGGTGGCGGAGATCCGCATGGCCAACTTCCTGCGCGGCCCCTTCGACGCACCGCCAGAACAGATGCCGCCCCTGTACCACGCCTATCGAAGCCTGATCGCCCTGACTCGCCAGGCGCGCTTTCGCTTGGTGCGGCGCCTGGAACCGGGGCAGCTGTGGTGCTTCGACAATCGGCGCACCCTGCATGCGCGCAATGCCTTCGATCCGGCCAGCGGCGCTCGGCACTTCCAGGGCTGCTACATCGACCGCGACGAACTGCTCTCCAGAATCCTGGTGCTACAGCGCTGATCCTCACCCCTCCCGCCCCGGCTCCGCCGTAGGAGCCGGCTTGCCGGCGAAGCTTGCCGGAGAGCTTTCCACAGGCAAAAAAAGCCCCGATCAAGCCGTGACAGGATCGAGGCAGGGACTACTGCTGAGGAGCTGCGGTGAGAAGGTGACCAAACCGACACGACGCGAGCTGGTTTCAGTCTGCCCACTCTGCCTTCCCGCGAGTTAGCCAAGAGCGACCTGCTCATAGGTAATAGGGCCACAGCCACGCCTTCAGATGTCCTCGGTATACAGCACCACCGTCACATAGAAATAGCCGATCTTGTGCCAATCCTGGCGCTGGTTGTAGGGCGTCTCTTCAGAGCCCATGCCAATCTGGTAATGACGCCCGGTCTTTTTATCCCTATAGGAAATGAAACCCTTCGTTTCCCAGCCGCAGCAGACAAACCTGAGCCCCTCCTGAACCCCCAACTCCCGCTGCAGATAGCGCTCTACCTCATGGGCATCCTTACCTTTGACCCGGTAACTGGCGGTCAGCGGTGCGCCCTGATCCTGGGGCTTCGACTCACAACGGAAAAACTCCAGGGACTTCGGTGGATCGGTCATGGCCTTCAGAAAATCGCCACACTCGGGAGCTGCCAGAGCAGCGCTGGAAACCGTCAACAACAAACAGGCGAACCCCATTCTGAACATCACGTTCATCCACTCCAGCTCCATGGTTTGCCACTCGGCGGCCATCCTACCGAACACCCAGCGCTTGCACAGAGTGTCTTTGCGCGGCAGGAGCGCTCATTACCCCACCCTTCAGGCAAGCCCGAGGCCTCATAAGCAAGCGCCGCAAGACTTGATTGCGCCGCCTTTTCCCAACGCTGTGGCAACCGGCCATGGTCATCGACTTAGCCGAAAACGACCTGTTCATAGGTAAACGGGCCATCGCGACAATCTGCCCTTGCCGCCATCGGGACGGCCTACCAGAATCGGCTGGCGACCCCACTCCCTGAACAAGGATAAGCGCCATGATGCACGCGGATTTGATTGACCAGGACGACCTGCTGGGGCAACTCCGGGCCCTGGGTTTCGAGATGCCCGCAGGCGCCAGTGCCGAGCAGGCCTGCGAATGCGCAGTCAGGGGCCTGAGCGATGCCCGGGCCAAGGCACTCAAGGGCATGGTCGAGCAGATGCTCACCGGCAACGCGACCATTCTTCCTGCCGTGCGCCAGGCCCTCGACCGCCAGCTGTTGCCGGCATTGGCCGAGTACCAGCAGCAAAAACGCGCCTGAATCGCCCCGGTGCCATGGGCCGGTTGCTAGAGTACGCACCTCTTTGTACTGCACAGGCGACTGCCCATGATCCGTATCCTGCCCGGCCAAGCCGCCGATCCCGGCCATTGGCTGCAATTGCGCCTGGGCCTGTGGCCCCACTGCCCCCCCGAGGAACACCGGGAAGAAATCCGCCAGATGCTCGCCGAGCCCGCTCGCTACGGCTGCTGGCTGGCCCAGGCCGCCAGTGGTGAAACGCTGGGCCTGGCTGAGGCGTCGTTGCGCCGCGACTACGTCAATGGCACCGACAGCTCGCCGGTGGTGTTTCTGGAAGGTATCTACGTCGCTCCCGAACACCGGCGCCAAGGCATAGCCCAGCGCCTGATCGAACAGGTCAGCCAGTGGGGGCGGCAGCAGGGCTGCGTGGAGATCGCCTCGGACGCCAGCCTGGACAACCTGGTCAGCCATGCCCTGCACCACGCGCTCGGCTTCGAGGAAACCGAGCGCGTGGTGTATTTCAAGAAGGCGCTGTGACCGGGGCGGCCTGCGACCGCGCCTAGAGACGCACGCTGGCGAAGGTGGATTCGTTGCGCGCCTGGCTCAGGGCCGACAGTGGCCCCGACAGTGGCGCCAGGACCATGGCCTGGGGCAGCGGCATCATCGCCACCTGCTGGGTGGTGTTGGAACCGATGCGCTCGTCCCGTGGCGGAATGCCGAAATACTCGCGGTAGCACTTGGAGAAGTGCGGGGTGGAGACGAAACCGCAGACCGAGGCCACTTCGATGATCGACATCGGCGTCTGCTTGAGCAGTTGCCGGGCGCGGATCAAGCGCAGCTTGAGGTAGTAGCGCGATGGCGAGCAGTGCAGGTACTTCTGGAACAGGCGCTCCAGTTGCCGGCGCGATACCGCGACGTACACCGCCAGTTCGTCGAGGTCGATCGGCTCCTCCAGGTTGGCTTCCATCAGCGCGACGATTTCCTGCAGCTTGGGCTGGTTGGTGCCCAGCATGTGCTTGAGCGGTACGCGCTGGTGGTCCTGCTCGTTGCGGATGCGCTCGTAGACGAACATCTCCGAGATCGCCGCCGACAGCTCGCGGCCGTGATCGCGGCTGATCAGGTGCAGCATCATGTCCAGCGGCGCGGTGCCTCCGGAGCTGGTGAAGCGGTTGCGATCGAGGGTGAACAGGCGGGTGCTCATGGCCACCCGGGGGAAGGCTTCCTGCATCGCCGCCAGGCACTCCCAGTGCACGCTGCAATCGAAGCCGTCCAGCAGGCCGGCGCAGGCCAGCGCCCAGCTGCCGGTGCACACGGCGCCAAGGCGTCGGGACTGACGGGCCTGGCTCTGCAACCAGGACACATGCTCACGGGTCACGGTGCGCTGGATGCCGATACCGCCGCAGACGATCACGGTATCCAGGCTGGGGGCTTTGTGCATGGAAGCGTCGGGAGTGATTTGCAGGCCATCACTGGCCCAGACCTGGCCGCCATCGACGCTGAGGGTGGTCCAGCGATACAGCTCGCGGCCGGACAGTTGGTTGGCCATGCGCAGGGGTTCGACTGCGGAGGCCAGGGAAATCAGCGTGAAATTGTCCAGCAGCAAAAAGCCGATGGATTGAGGCGCACGGTTCTGGGGCTGGGCCCCGGAGTTGAACGACGTCATCGCGATATCTCCTCACACAAAGCGGGTGATGGCCTCAGGCGGAGGCTCTTTTTATTGGTGCCCTGTCACTCGAGGGAAACGGGCTTGGTCATCACAGAGCAATTGCCATGCCTAAAGTTGAATGGGCATTCAATAACTCCTGAAAACGACGTCGCGAAGCCTCTACATAGCCCTTGCCTGTGTGCGGATTAGAGACATGCAGAACGAAAGTCGCCGGCGGGCGCCGGCGAGGGTGAGCAGTTAGGTAGCACTCGTAGAGCCGTCGCGCGTGCAGGCCACAGCCGAGTGTCACTCAAAGCGCAACGGGCCGACGAACGGGAATGCCCGTCGGCTCCGTGGGCCACTTGTCTAATCACGACGCGCTAAAAGGTGGCGTCCTCCCGCGCCGATGGGCCGTTTGCGCGCAGCGGCGGGCGGCTCAGCATTCCACGGCGCTTACGGCCAGGCCGCCGCGGGAAGTTTCCTTGTATTTGTCATGCATGTCGGCCCCGGTGTCGCGCATGGTGCGGATCACCCGGTCCAAGGAGATGAAGTGCTGGCCATCGCCACGCAGGGCCATCTGCGCGGCATTGATCGCCTTCACCGCGGCGATGGCGTTGCGCTCGATGCAGGGCACCTGGACCAGGCCGCCCACCGGGTCGCAGGTCAGTCCAAGGTTGTGTTCCAGGCCGATCTCCGCAGCGTTACACAATTGTTCCGGGGTAGCACCGAGGATCTCCGCCAGTCCCGCCGCCGCCATGGCGCAGGCCGAGCCGACCTCGCCCTGGCAACCGACCTCGGCACCGGAGATGGAGGCATTCTTTTTACACAGGATGCCGATGGCCGCCGCACCGAGGAAGAAGTCCACCACATTGGCGTCGGTCACCTCCTCGCTGAACTTCATGAAGTAGTGCAGCACCGCCGGGATGATCCCCGCCGCACCGTTGGTGGGCGCGGTGACCATGCGCCCGCCGGCGGCATTCTCTTCGTTGACCGCCAGGGCATAGAGGTTGACCCACTCCATGGCGCTCAGGGTCGAGCCGATCACATTGGGCTTGTTCAGCTCCTGCAGGCTGCGGTGCAGCTTGGCCGCCCGGCGCCGTACATGGAGCCCGCCCGGCAGCGTGCCCTCATGCTTGAGACCTTGTTCCACGCAGTCCTGCATGGCGCGCCAGAGCGCCATCAGCCCACTGCGGATTTCTTCCTCCGAGCGCCAGGTCTTCTCGTTGGCCAGCATCAGCTCGGCCACCCGCAGGTTGTGCCTGCGGCACAGATCCAGCAACTCCACCGCACTGGAGAAATCGTAGGGCAGCTCGCTGCGATCCAGGTCCGCCACGCCACTGTCGGCCTGGGCCTGGTCGACGACAAAACCGCCGCCGACCGAATAATAGGTGTCGCGATGCAGTTCCCCGCCCTCGCCTTCGGCCACCAGGGTCATGGCATTGGGGTGGAATGGCAGGTTCTCGTCGAGCAGGCGCATGTCCCGTGACCAGATGAACGGCACCGGCAGGCGCCCGTCCAGCAACAAGGTAGAGGTCTGTCGCAGCAGGTCGATGCGGGTGCCGATCAAAGAGGGGTCGATCGCATCGGGCCACTCGCCCATCAGCCCCATGATCACCGCGTTGTCGCTGCCATGGCCGATACCGGTGGCCGACAGCGAGCCATAGAGCTGGACCTCGATCCGGCGCACCTGATCCAGCAGCTGTTTTTCACCCAGCGCCTGGGCGAACAGCGCGGCTGCGCGCATGGGGCCGACGGTGTGGGAACTGGAGGGGCCGATACCGATTTTGAACAAGTCGAAAACACTGATAGCCATGCCTGGGTGACTCCTCGATGAGCACAGTCCGGACGCCGAAAACGCCCACTGACGGAGCTGCTACGCTCAAGCTGCAATCCGCCGAGAAGGGCGCATCATCAGGCTTTTGCCGGGTTTGCCGACGTCTGACACCGACTCGTTCATGTCCACCAACGCCGCTTGGCGACAGGGCCTGATTCCGGGCGTTTTTTGCGCCCCGGATGAAGGAAAAATTGCGGAAAAACGCTGTAAGCGACGTCACCGACACTGGATGCGACCCTCCCTGTACTGGATACGACGCACCCCGTAGGCGACAGATTTTCACTGGTACATGATCAGTCTCGACTCGATTGCAAGGGGCTGTTGACGTTTGGTGGCAGGCCGCGACGGCGGTCCACTTGGCAAACGTCAACAGCCCCTGGGGTGGTAGAGCTGTTCCCGACACACCAACCGCCACACTTAATAAGCGCGGTCCAAACGCCGCCAAGAAGAACATCCAGGAGTCTCCCCTCTATGAAAGGTTCCCCCTCGTTGTTGCTGGCCGCCATGCTGGGTCTGCCGCTTCTGGCACACGCTGCAGAACCGGCACAGTGCGGTACCGTGAACTTCTCCGATGTCGGCTGGACCGACATCACCGTGACCACCGCCACCACCAGCGTCGTGCTCAACGCCCTGGGCTACAAGACCAAGACCACGATGATTTCCGTGCCGGTGACCTACAAGTCCCTGGCCGACGGCAAGAACATGGACGTCTTCCTGGGTAACTGGATGCCGACCATGGAAAACGACATCAAGGCCTATCGCGAGGCCGGTACCGTGGAGACCGTGCGCGCCAACCTGGAGAACGCCAAGTACACCCTGGCCGTTCCCGAGGCCTTGTATGACAAGGGCCTCAAGGACTTCGCCGACATCGTCAAGTTCAAGAAGGAACTGGACGGCAAGATCTATGGCATCGAGCCGGGCAACGACGGCAACCGCACCATCCAGAGCATGATCGACAAGAATGCCTTCGGCCTGAAGGACGCCGGTTTCAAAGTGGTGGAATCCAGCGAGGCGGGCATGCTCAGCCAGGTCGAGCGCGCCCAGCGCCGCGACACCGCGGTGGTGTTCCTGGGCTGGGAACCGCACCCGATGAACACCCGCTTCAAGATGAAGTACCTGACCGGCGGCGACGAGTTCTTCGGCCCCAACTTCGGCCAGGCGACCATCTACACCAACACTCGCAAGGGCTACGCCCAGGAGTGCAGCAACGTCGGCCAACTGCTGAAGAACCTGTCGTTCACCCTGAACATGGAAAGCACCCTGATGGGGAACGTGCTGGACGACAAGATGAAGCCCGACGCGGCCGCCAAGGCCTGGCTGAAGAACAATCCTCAAGTGCTCGATACCTGGCTCGCCGGAGTCACCACCATCGATGGCAAACCAGGCCTGGAGGCCGTCAAAGCCAAGCTGGCCCAGTAAGTTGCTTACGCCGGGCGGGTTCGCCCGCCCGGGCTGTTTTTCCATTGCATGCGGACGTTCAATACCATGCTCACTGATCAGAAAATCCCCCTGGGCCAGTACATCGCGGCCTTTGTAGAGTGGCTGACGAAACACGGCGCCAACATCTTCGATGCGATCGCCACCAGCCTGGAAGCCATGATTCACGGCGTGACGTTCGCGCTGACCTGGTTCAACCCCCTGGCCCTGATCGGCCTGATCGCCCTGCTGGCCCACATGATCCAGCGCAAATGGGGCCTGACCGTATTCGTCATCCTGTCCTTCCTGCTGATCCTCAACCTGGGGTACTGGCAGGAGACCATGGAGACCCTGGCCCAGGTGACCTTCGCCACCCTGGTCTGCGTGGTCATCGGCGTGCCGCTGGGCATCCTCGCCGCGCACAAGCCGATGTTCTATACCGCCATGCGCCCGGTGCTGGACCTGATGCAGACCGTGCCGACCTTCGTCTACCTGATCCCGACCCTGACCCTGTTCGGCCTGGGCGTGGTCCCGGGGCTGATTTCCACCGTGGTGTTCGCCATCGCCGCGCCGATCCGCCTGACTTACCTGGGTATCTGCGACGTGCCACAGGAGCTGCTGGATGCCGGCAAGGCCTTTGGTTGTTCACGCCGCCAGTTGCTGACCCGTATCGAATTGCCGCACGCGATGCCGAGCATCGCCGCCGGCGTGACCCAGTGCATCATGCTGTCGTTGTCGATGGTGGTGATCGCGGCCCTGGTGGGCGCCGATGGCCTGGGCAAACCCGTGGTCAACGCACTGAACACCGCCGATATCTCCCTGGGCTTCGAAGCAGGCCTGGCGATCGTGTTGCTGGCAATCATGCTCGACCGTATCTGCAAGCAGCCGGAACTGCCGGCAAGGGGTGAGGCATGAGCATCATTCGTTTCGAAGACGTCGACGTCATCTTCTCCAACAAGCCGCGCGAGGCCCTGGCACTGCTGGACAAGGGCCAGACCCGCGAGCAGATCCTCAAGCAGACCGGCCTGGTGGTCGGTGTGGAAAAGGCCAACCTGGACATCAACAAGGGCGAGATCTGCGTGCTGATGGGCCTGTCCGGTTCGGGCAAGTCGAGCCTGCTGCGCTGCATCAACGGCCTCAATACCGTGAGCCGCGGCAAGCTGTTCGTCGAGCATGAAGGCAAGCACATCGATATCGCCCACTGCTCCCCGGCCGAGCTGAAGATGATGCGCACCAAGCGCATCGCCATGGTGTTCCAGAAGTTCGCCCTGATGCCCTGGCTGACGGTGCGCGAGAACATCAGCTTCGGCCTGGAGATGCAGGGCCGCCCGGAGAAGGAGCGGCGCAAGCTGGTGGACGACAAGCTGGAGCTGGTGGGCCTGACCCAGTGGCGCAACAAGAAGCCGGACGAGCTGTCCGGTGGCATGCAGCAACGTGTGGGCCTGGCCCGTGCCCTGGCCATGGACGCCGACATCCTGCTGATGGACGAGCCCTTCTCGGCCCTCGACCCGCTGATTCGCCAGGGCCTGCAGGACGAGTTGCTGGAGCTGCAGCGCAAGCTGAACAAGACCATCGTGTTCGTCAGCCACGACCTGGACGAAGCCCTGAAACTGGGCAGCCGCATCGCCATCATGAAGGACGGGCGGATCATCCAGTACAGCAAGCCCGAAGAGATCGTGCTCAACCCGGCAGACGACTACGTGCGGACCTTCGTCGCCCATACCAACCCGTTGAACGTACTGTGCGGGCGCAGCCTGATGCGCAGCCTGGACAACTGCAAGCGGGTCAACGGTTCGGTGTGCCTGGACCCGGGTGGCGACTCCTGGCTGGACCTGGCCGAAGGCAACACCATCAAGGGTGCCCGACGCAACGGCTCGCAGCTGGACCTGCAGAACTGGGTGCCCGGACAGTCGGTGGAAGAGCTGGGCCGGCGCCCGACCCTGGTGGATTCCAATATCGGCATGCGCGAAGCCCTGCAGATCCGCTACCAGACCGGCAACAAGCTGGTGCTCCACGATAACCACAAGGTGGTGGGGATCCTTGGCGACAGCGAGCTCTACCACGCACTGCTCGGCAAGAACCTGGGCTGATGGACACAAACGACAACGCCGCGACCTGGGTCGCGGCGTTGTCGTTTGAGCGGGAATAGAGGTGCGAATTGCACCTGTTGCAGGAGCGGATGTGGCGGTACGCCACACATCGCTTCGCGGGCGACGCGGTACCCGGTGAGCCCGGGCCCGCGTCTACTTCAGGACTTAGCTATAAACCCGGCCCAGGAGCTGCCGATGGCTTTCGAACTGATCGAGCACGTCACGGGTGATCTGCTCTTGGGTGAAGCCCATCAAGTCGTATTCCTGGCTGCCGTTGTGCAGGTAGACCTCGGCGCGGTAGTAGCGTGCGCGCTCCTCCGGTGCATCGGCCGACTCGCTCGGCGCCGCCAGGTAACCGTCCAGGCTCACTTCATAGACGAAAGGGTTGCCCTCTTCCATCTCGATCCGCACACCCATGCAGCGCTTGGACTTGCCCAGCAGGGTTTGCACGTCCAGCCCCTGGTTGCGCAACTGGGTCGCGGCCTCTTCCAGGGCCGGGGTCACGTGCTTGTCCATGAAGCGCTGGACCACTGCCTGGGTCGGCTGCAGGTCCAGTTGGGTCAGGCGCTCGCTGAAACCGCGACGGCCACGGGCCGCCAGTTCCGCTTGTTCCTGCTCGACCCGGGTGTCCTGGGCCATGGCCTTGTACAGGCCGAACATGAAGCACACCAGCACCACCGAGAATGGCAGGCCAGCCAGCACCACCATGGTCTGCATGGCCTGGAAGTTACCGGCGAACAGCAGGCCGACGGTCACCAGGGTGATCACGACCGACCAGAAGATCCGCAGCCAGTGCGGGGCGTCTTCGTCGACGTTACCGCCCTTGCAGGACAGGTTGGCCATCATCACCGCGCCGGAGTCGGCCGGGGTCAGGAACAACACGAAGCCCACGAAGATCGACACACCGATGACGATCTTCGACGCCGGGTAATGCTCGAGCAGTTGGTAGATCGCCATGGACGGCTGTTCCAGGGCGGTCTTGCCCAGTTCCACCGCGCCCTGGTTGAGCACCAGATCCAGCGCCGAGTTGCCGAAGATCGACAGCCAGGCCAGGGTGAAGCCCAGCGGGATCAGCAGTACGCCAGCCACCAGCTCGCGCACGGTACGACCACGGGAAATACGAGCGATGAACATGCCCACGAAAGGTGCCCAGGAAATCCACCAGGCCCAGTAGAACAGGGTCCACAGGCCCAGCCAGCGATCGGACTTGGCGCTGTCGCCTTCGTACACATAGAGGTCGAACGTCTTGAGCACCACGCCGTTGAGGTAGTCGCCGATGTTCTGCACGAAGCCGTTGAGCAGGTGCAGGGTCGGGCCGAACAGCAGGACGAAGATCAGCAAGCCGCTGAACAGCACGATGTTCAGGTTGGAAAGGCGGCGAATGCCGTTCTCCACCCCGGACACCGCGGCGATGGTGGCCACCGTGCTCATGACGATGATCACGATCAGCAGGTTGGTGTTGCTGTGTTCCATGCCAAACAGGTTTTCCAGGCCGGACGATACCTGCATCGAGCCGATGCCCAGGTTGGTCACCAGGCCCAGCAGGGTCACGAACATGCCGAAACCGTCCACCGCGTGGCCGGCCGCGCCCTTGACCCAGCGCTCGCCCACCAATGGGTACAGCGCCGAGCGCAGTGCCAGTGGCTGGTTATGCCGGTAGGCGAAGTACGCCACCGCCAGGCCCACCAGGGCATAGATCGCCCAACCGTGCAGGCCCCAGTGCAGGAACGTCAGTTGCAGCGCCTGGCGCGCGGCCTGGTTGCTGGCTGGCACGCCTTCGGGCGGATTGAAGTAGTGGTCCAGGGGCTCGGACGCACCGAAGTACAGCAGCGAGATGCCGATGCCGGACGAGAACAGCATCCCGGCCCAGGCGCCATAGCTGAAGTCCGGGGTGTCTTGCTTGGTCCCCAGCTTGAGCTTGCCGTAGGAAGAGAACGCCAGGCCCACCACGAACACCAGGTAGGCGGCGATCACCAGCATGTAGTACCAGCCGAAACTGCGGGACAACCAGGCCTGGGCAACGTCCAGCATTTTGCCGGCCTCTTGCGGGGCGATGATCAGGATCGCAGTCAACAACAGGATCAGCGCGGTCGAGGTGTAGAACACCCAACCGTTGACCCGCACCTTTTCCGGCGGGGTCTTTATAAGAGAGGCAGAACTCATTGCACAGATGCTCCAGGCAGTGCGAGAGAAGGACACAAGGCAACACGGCACCCGACCCATCGGTTAGTTGGCAGCCGATCGTCGGGTGATATAAAGACACCCCGAAAAAAGCCCGGACCCACGGCGGCTGCGTTGCGAACCAGCGTCCCCGACCTCGGCTCGAACCCATGGTTCGGCGTCAGGCCTGAAGCGTCTTGCCCATTCAACACGTCCGTCCTTACCGGTTCACGCCATGCCATCCCTGGGGTGCGGTCTTTTTCGGAGGTCGTTTTCCGCCGTCTACATGCGGGACGAATCCGTAGGCAGCGACGATTTGTCGCAGATCTTATTCTTTGTTGATTGAACGTTCAATCAAAACAAAATAGACTGGCCCGCAAGCCGACAGCCGTCATGCGTCTGCCGGCGGGCCTAAGGAGAGGTATCAGATGCCCAAGGTCGGTATGCAACCCATACGCCGCCAGCAGTTGATCGAAGCCACGCTACAAGCGGTCGATCAGGTCGGAATGGGGGACGCCAGCATTGCGCTGATCGCCCGTTTGGCCGGAGTGTCGAACGGCATCATCAGTCACTACTTTCGGGACAAGAACGGCCTGATCGCAGCGACGATGGGTTACATCATGAGCATGCTCAACGAAGGCGTCAGAGCACGCCGTCAGGCCCTGACGGACGACAGCCCGCGCGCTCACCTGAAAGTGATCATCGAGGGCAACTTCGATGCCAGCCAGGTGAACGGCCCGGCAATGAAAACCTGGTTGGCCTTCTGGGCTTCCAGCATGCACCAGCCCGATTTGCACAGGTTGCAGCGGATCAACGACCACCGCTTGTATTCCAACCTGTGTTGCCAGTTCCGCCGCGCCCTGCCGCTCTACCATGCGCGCAAGGCAGCCCGCGGCCTGGCGGCTTTGATCGACGGTTTGTGGCTGCGTGGCGCCCTGTCGGGTGATGCGTTCGACACCGACCAGGCGATACGGATCGCTTACGAATACATGGATTTACAACTGGCTAAGCAGGAGCGCTAGAGCACAACCAAGACGCTCGGCCTCTGCACGCCACTGATCAGCGTGCCCGAATCCAAGGGCACGCCCGGTGGACAAGCCCATTACTCAATGCACTTGCGAGGACACTATGGCCCGTTTTGAACTGCAAAAACTCTACATCGACGGCGGCTACACCGATGCCGGCAGCGACGCCACTTTCGATGCCATCAACCCGGCCAACGGTGAAGTTCTCGCACAAGTGCAACGTGCGACCAAGGAAGACGTGGAACGCGCCGTGGTCAGCGCCGAGAAAGGCCAGAAGATCTGGGCCGCCATGACCGCCATGGAGCGTTCGCGCATCCTGCGTCGCGCCGTGGACATCCTGCGTGAGCGCAACGACGAGCTGGCCGCCCTGGAAACCCTGGATACCGGCAAGGCCTACTCCGAAACCAAGTACGTCGACATCGTCACCGGCGCTGACGTGCTGGAATACTACGCAGGCCTGGTACCGGCCATCGAAGGCGAGCAGATCCCACTGCGCGACACTTCCTTCGTCTACACCCGCCGCGAGCCACTGGGCGTGGTCGCCGGTATCGGCGCCTGGAACTACCCGATCCAGATCGCCCTGTGGAAATCCGCCCCGGCCCTGGCCGCTGGCAATGCGATGATCTTCAAGCCAAGCGAAGTGACTTCGCTGACCACCCTGAAACTGGCCGAGATCTACACCGAGGCTGGCGTACCGGCTGGCGTGTTCAACGTCCTGACCGGCAGTGGCCGTGAAGTCGGCACCTGGCTGACCGAGCACCCGCGCATCGAGAAAGTCTCCTTCACCGGCGGCACCGACACCGGCAAGAAAGTCATGGCCAGCGCTTCGAGCTCCTCGCTCAAGGAAGTGACCATGGAACTGGGCGGCAAGTCGCCGCTGATCATCTGCGACGACGCCGACCTGGATCGCGCCGCCGACACCGCGATGATGGCCAACTTCTACAGCTCGGGCCAGGTTTGCACCAACGGCACTCGCGTGTTCGTACCGAGCCATCTGAAGGCCGCCTTCGAAGCCAAGATCGCCGAGCGCGTTGCCCGCATCCGCGTGGGTAACCCGGAACACGAGAACACCAACTTCGGTCCGCTGGTGAGCTTCGCCCACATGGAGAACGTGCTGGGCTACATCGCCAAGGGCAAGGAAGAAGGTGCCCGCGTACTGTGCGGCGGCGAGCGCCTGACCGACGGCGAATTCGCCAAGGGCGCCTTCGTCGCTCCGACCGTGTTCACCGACTGCACCGACGACATGACCATCGTGCGTGAAGAAATCTTCGGCCCAGTGATGAGCATCCTCACCTACGAGACCGAAGAAGAAGTGATCCGTCGCGCCAACGACACCGACTTCGGCCTGGCCGCCGGTATCGTCACTCGCGATCTGAACCGCGCTCACCGCATCATCCACCAGCTCGAAGCCGGTATCTGCTGGATCAACGCCTGGGGCGAATCCGACGCCAAGATGCCAGTCGGCGGCTACAAGCAGTCGGGCGTGGGCCGTGAGAACGGCATCAGCTCGCTGAACAACTTCACCCGCATCAAGTCGGTGCAGGTCGAGCTGGGCGACTACAGCTCAGTATTCTGAGCAGCGGCAAGTAGCTAGCTATCAGCGGCAAGCCAAGGCATTAGCCCGGCTTGCCGCCTGCCCCTCATTCAATGCCAAGCCCGCTTCGCTGCCTTTTCTCGCAGCTTGAAGCTTGAGGCTTGCAGCTCCCCACGGAGGCTCCAATGGCCCAAGAATACGACTACATCATCGTTGGTGCCGGCTCTGCCGGTAACACCCTGGCGACCCGTCTGACCGAAGACGAAGGCGTCACCGTCCTGCTGCTGGAAGCCGGCGGCCCGGACTACCGTTTCGATTTCCGTACCCAGATGCCTGCGGCACTGGCGTTCCCCCTGCAAGGCCGTCGCTACAACTGGGCCTATGAGACCGATCCAGAGCCGCACATGAACGGCCGCCGCATGGAATGTGGCCGTGGCAAGGGCCTGGGCGGTTCCTCGCTGATCAACGGCATGTGCTACATCCGCGGCAACGCCATGGACTACGACGGCTGGGCCAAGCTGCCAGGCCTGGAAGACTGGTCGTACCTGGACTGCCTGCCGTACTTCCGCAAGGCCGAAACCCGCGACATCGGCCCTAACGACTACCACGGTGGCGAAGGCCCGGTGCGAGTGACCACGCCCAAGGCTGGCAACAACCCGCTGTTCCACGCCATGGTCGAGGCCGGCGTACAGGCCGGTTACCCGCGTACCGAAGACCTCAACGGCTACCAGCAGGAAGGCTTCGGTCCGATGGACCGCACCGTGACCCCTGAAGGCCGTCGCTCCAGCACCGCCCGCGGTTACCTGGACATAGCCAAGAAGCGCTCCACCCTGACCATCGTCACCCACGCCCTGACCGACAAGGTCCTGTTCGAAGGCAAGCGCGCCGTAGGCGTGAGCTACCTGCAAGGCAGCACCGAGGAGCGCGTGGAAGCCCGTGCGCGCAAGGAAGTCATCGTCAGCTCCGGCGCCATCGCCTCGCCACAGCTGCTGCAACGCTCCGGCGTCGGCCCGCGTGCCCTGCTGGAAAGCCTGGACATCCCGGTGGTCCACGACCTGCCGGGCGTCGGTGAGAACCTGCAGGACCACCTGGAGCTGTACCTGCAATACGCGTGCACCCAGCCGGTATCGCTGTACCCATCGCTGCTGTGGTGGAACCAGCCGGCCATCGGCGCGCAGTGGCTGTTCAAGGGCACCGGCATCGGCGCCAGCAACCAGTTCGAAGCCGGTGGTTTCATCCGTACTCGCGAAGAGTTCGAATGGCCGAACATCCAGTACCACTTCCTGCCGGTAGCGATTAACTACAACGGCTCCAACGGCGTGAAGGAACACGGCTTCCAGGCCCACATGGGTTCCATGCGTTCGCCAAGCCGTGGCCGCGTGCAGGCCAAGTCGAAAGACCCGCGCCAGCACCCGAGCATCCTGTTCAACTACATGGCCACCGAGCAGGACTGGCAGGAATTCCGCGACGGCATCCGCCTGACCCGCGAAATCATGCAGCAGCCGGCACTGGACGCCTACCGCGGTCGCGAGATCAGCCCAGGCATCGAAGTGCAGACCGATGAACAGCTGGACAAATTCATCCGCGAGCACGCCGAGACCGCGTTCCACCCATCCTGCTCGTGCAAGATGGGCACCGACGACATGGCCGTGGTCGATGGCCAGGGTCGCGTGCACGGCATGCAGGGCCTGCGTGTGGTGGATGCCTCGATCATGCCGATCATCACCACCGGCAACCTCAACGCGCCGACGATCATGATGGCCGAGAAAATCGCCGACAAGATCCGTGGCCGCCAGCCGCTGCCACGCAGCAAGGCCGCCTACTACGTGGCCGGCGAAGCTCCGGTACGTGGCAAGCCGGTGCGCGACGTAGCCGCGAACGCGCAGTAAGCACCATTGGCGCCGACCGCAAGGGTCGGCGCCATTTCCTCGACTCCCCCCGCCTCTCTTCTCTCCTCGACATTGCCTCTACGGCGTCCTTGATCGCAGTCGCAGGCTGCGGCTAAAGTTTCATCCGCCTTACCCCCTTCGCTCCACGGACTTTATCCCGAGCCCTGCGCGACCTATACCTGTAGGAGCCGGCCCGCCGTCGATAAGACCTGCAAGCCCCAGCTCTTCATACAAGGAGGTCATTCATGTTCGACTTTCACCCCCAGCTCAAGCAGCGCTTCGCTGCCTTGCGCACGGGCGCCGAATTCTTTTCCCTGCGCTATGTGCGCGAGTCCGACCAGTACCTGTCGGTGCGCAAGAACATTGCCGAGCCACCCTGCCTGGGCCGTGACGAAGGCGCGATGCTGACCGTACGGGTGCGTGGCGTGGAAACCTACGCCGCCACCAACGACCTGTCGCAAGGCGGCTTGCAGGCGGCCCTCGACCGCGCCGAACGGCAGGCCCGGGTGATCGCCGCTCACTCCCTGCTGGACTTGCGCGAGCAGCCGGTCTCCAGCCATCGCGCCGACTACCTGTCGCCCAACCTCGAACACGCCTTCCCATCCCTGAGCGACTGCTACCAGCTGCTGGGTGACGAATCGGCCTCGGTGCCCAAGGACGAGCGCCTGGTGAACTGGCAAGTGGGCATCGGCGTGACCCAGGTCGAGCAGATCTACCTCAACAGCGCCGGGGCCGAGTTGCGCCAGGCCCAGCGCTTCGTCTACCCGGGCCTGGACGTCACCGCCTACGACGGCAGCGACAGCCAGACCCGCAGCCTGGGCCGGGAGAATTTCGGCCAGCAAGGCGCCGGCGACGTGATCAGCCGCTGTGGCCTGCTGGGCGCCGCGCCCCAGGTCGCCGACCAGGCCCTGCAACTGCTGCTGGCTCCCAATACGCCCCAAGGCCAGCGGGACCTGCTGCTGATGCCGGACCAGATGATGCTGCAGATCCACGAATCCATCGGTCACCCGCTGGAGCTGGACCGTATCCTAGGCGACGAACGCAACTACGCCGGTACCAGCTTCGTCAAACAGGCGGACTTCGGCCATCTGCAATACGGCTCGCGACTGCTCAACGTGACCTTCGACCCGGACATTCCCGAGGAGCTGGCCAGCTATGGCCATGACGACGAGGGCACCGCCGCCAGCAAGCAGTTCCTGATCCGCGAAGGGTTGCTGGTACGCCCCCTGGGCGGCGCCCTGTCGCAGTACCGCAGCGGCCTGGACGGCGTTGCCAACAGCCGCGCCAGCAGCTGGAACCGTGCGCCCATCGACCGCATGGCCAACCTCAACATCGAGCCGGGCGAGCAGTCCCTGGAACAACTGATCGGCGGCATCGAACACGGCATCCTGATGTCCACCAACCGCTCCTGGTCCATCGACGATGCGCGCAACAAGTTCCAGTTCGGCTGCGAATGGGGCCAACTGATCGAGAACGGCGAGCTCAAGGGCGTGGTCAAGAACCCCAACTACCGGGGCATTTCCGCGCAGTTCTGGCGCAACCTCAGCGCCGTCGGCAACCGTGGCACCTTCCAGGTCCTGGGCACGCCCAACTGCGGCAAGGGCGAACCCAACCAGGTGATCCGGGTTGGCCACGCCTCGCCAGCCTGTGTCTTCAGCAAGATCGATGTATTCGGAGGAGATGCCTGATGACCAGGACGACCGATCAGGCCCAGCCATTCAAGGCGCTGGTGCAGTGGCTCAAGGACGAGATCCGCGAGTCGGAACAATTCACCCTCAGCTACGCCGCCGAATCTTCGGAATTCATCCGCTTCAACCACGCCAAGGTGCGCCAGGCCGGGCAGGTGCAGCAGGCCAGCCTGAGCTTCAAGCTGATCGACGACGGGCGCCACGCCGACCTCGGGATCACCCTGAGCAACGATCCCGAGGCGGATCGCCAGCGCTTGGCCGAAGGCTTGCAACAGTTGCGCGAAACCCTGCCGTTGCTGCCGGCCGACCCCTACCTGATGCTCAACCACACCCACTGGCAATTCCAGAGTGTGCAAGAACACCCGCTGCCGGACAGCGAACAGGTAGTGAGTGAGATCGGCCACGCGGCCACCGGCCTGGACCTGGTGGGCATCTATGCCGCCGGTTCCATCAGCCGCGGCTTCGCCAGCTCCAGCGGAGCGTTCGGCTGGCACCAGGCCAACAGTTTCAACTTCGATTTCAGCCTGTTCCACGGCAATGGCGAAGCGGTGAAGGCCAGCTATGCCGGGCATACCTGGAGCAGCGAAGCCTTCACCCAGCGCTTCGACCAAGCCCGCCAGCAACTGGAGTTCCTCGGCAGGCCGCTGCGCACCCTGGCCCCCGGACAGTACCGCGCCTACCTGGCCCCCGCGGCCCTGGAGGAAATCATGAGCATGCTGGCCTGGGGCGGGTTCTCGGCCCAGTCCATCGCCAGCAAGCACAGCGCCCTGCAGAAGCTCTATGCCGGCGACGCCGCCCTCAGCCCGTTAGTGTCCCTGCGCGAGCAGGTCAGCGGCTCGCTCAGCCCGGCATTCTCCGACGAGGGCTACCCGCGCAGCGACCTGGCGCTGATCACCGGTGGCAACGCCGACGCCCGCCTGATCAACTCCCGCAGCGCCGCCGAGTATGGACTGGCCACCAATGGCGCCGGCGGCAGCGAGTACCCCAGCGCCTTGAACATGGCCGGCGGCCAGTTGGCCCAGCAGGACATCCTCAAGCAATTGGGCACCGGGCTGTACATCAGTAACCTGTGGTACCTGAACTACTCGGACCTGCCGGCAGCACGCCTGACCGGCATGACCCGCTTTGCCACCTTCTGGGTGGAGAACGGCGAGATCCAGGCACCGGTGAACACCATGCGCTTCGATGACAGTGTCTACAGCCTGCTGGGTTCGCAACTGGAGGCACTCACCGAGCAGCGCGAACTGCTGCTTTCGGCCAGTACCTACGGCCAGCGCCAGACGGCCTCGATGCATCTGCCCGGGGCCTTGGTCAGCCGCCTGACGCTGACCTTGTAAACCGGCCTCAAGTTGCAAGCCTGGAGCTTGCAACTTTCCGCTGCCCTTGTTGAGGTCCCATGCCCGAACGCACGCCACTCGACGCTACCACCACCCGCTGGCTGCCCTGGGTGGTGGCCATCGCCTTCTTCATGCAGTCCCTGGACGGCACCATCCTCAATACGGCGCTGCCGGCCATGGCCCAAGACCTGGCGGAAGACCCATTGCGCATGCAAGGCGTGGTCATTGCCTACATGCTCACCGTGGCGCTGCTGATCCCGGCTTCGGGCTGGATCGCCGATCGCTTCGGCACCAAGAAGATCTTCTTCGGGGCCATCTTGCTGTTCAGCATCGGTTCACTGTTGTGCGCCCTGTCCAGCTCGCTGGGCATGCTGGTCGGCGCACGGGTGATCCAGGGCCTGGGCGGCGCCTTGATGCTGCCAGTGGGACGCCTGGTGGTGCTGCGCGCCTACCCCCGCTCGGAGCTGGTACGGATCATGGGTTTCATCACCATTCCCGGACTGCTGGGCCCGTTGATCGGCCCCACCATGGGCGGTTGGATGGTGCAGTACCTGACCTGGCACTGGATCTTCCTGATCAACCTGCCGGTGGGGGCCATAGGCTGCTACGCGGTCTGGCGCTTCATCCCCGACCTGCGGGGCAGCGAGCGCACGCGCTTCGATGGCCTGGGCTTTTTGCTGTTCGGCGCGGCGATGGTGCTGATCACCATCGCCATGGAGGGCCTGGGCGAGCTGCACCTGCCGCACTTGCGGGTGATGTTGCTGCTGTTCGGCGGGCTGGCGTGCCTGGCGGCCTACTGGCTGCGAGCCGGGCATATCGACAACCCGCTGTTCGCCCCTTCGCTGTTCAAGGTACGGACCTTCGCCGTGGGCATCCTCGGCAACCTGTTCGCCCGCCTGGGCAGTGGTGCCCTGCCATTCTTGGTGCCACTGCTGCTGCAGGTCGCCCTGGGCTATTCACCGTCCCAGGCCGGGATGAGCATGCTGCCCCTGGCGGCGGCCGCCATGCTGGCCAAGTCCATTGCCCGGCCATTGATCGAACGCCTGGGCTATCGCATCGTGCTCACCGGCAACACCCTGGCCCTGGGCATCATGCTGGCAAGCATGGGCCTGGTCAGCGAGCAGACGCCTTATCCGCTGCTGCTGTGCATGCTGGCGGTGCTGGGGGCCATCAACTCACTGCAGTTCACCGCCATGAATACCGTGACCCTGATCGATCTGGACGATGCGGCCGCCAGCAGTGGCAACAGCCTGTTGTCGGTGGTGGCGCAACTGTCCCTGAGCCTCGGGGTCGCTTGCGCTGGCGCCTTGTTGGGCGGCTTCACCGCCTCCGTGGGCAACGACGGGGTCGACACGGTACTCGGCGCCTTCCAGCTGACATTCCTCACGGTCGGGATCATGGCGATGCTGGCAGCGGCGATCTTCCTCCAGCTGTCGCCCAACGATGGCCGCCGGGCGAGCAAGGTCGAGGAGCATATCGAGCACTGACTGAACATCTCCTACGTGGGGACTGGACGATCCCTGGCGACTTTTCGTCCAGAAATTGCAGGAAGAGGAAGCGGGGCTGATACACTGCGCGACATTTTGTTTTGCAGGCCCGTCCCGTGACCACCATCGCCACCGCTTTCAACACCCTGCCCTTGTCCGCCGCCATGCTGGCCAACCTCGACTCCCTCGGGTATGCCCAGATGACGCCGATCCAGGCGCAAAGCTTGCCGGTGATCCTCAAGGGCCTGGACCTGATCGCCCAGGCCAAGACCGGCAGCGGCAAGACCGCCGCCTTCGGCATCGGCCTGTTGAACCCGATCAACCCACGCTACTTCGGCTGCCAGGCCCTGGTGATATGCCCGACCCGCGAACTGGCCGACCAGGTCGCCAAGGAGCTGCGTCGCCTGGCCCGCGCCGAGGACAACATCAAGGTCCTGACCCTGTGCGGCGGCGTGCCCTTCGGCCCGCAGATCGCTTCCCTGGAGCACGGTGCCCATATCATCGTCGGCACCCCGGGCCGCATCTCCCAGCACCTGGACAAGGGCACGCTGAAACTCGACGGCCTCAACACCCTGGTGCTCGACGAAGCCGACCGCATGCTCGACATGGGCTTCTACGATGCCATCGAGGCCATCATCGGCCAGACCCCGGCACGCCGGCAGACCCTGCTGTTCTCCGCCACCTACCCGGCGGGGATCAAGCAGTTGGCGGCCAAGTTCATGCGCGACCCGCAGCAGGTCAAGGTCGAGGCGCTGCACAGCGACAGCCAGATCGAGCAGCACTTCTACGAAATCTCCCCGGAAGATCGCATGGATGCCGTGGTCAAGGTGCTCAACCACTTCCGCCCGCAGTCTTGCGTGGCCTTCTGCTTCACCAAGCAGCAGGTGCAGGAAACCGTCGACCACCTGACCGCCAAGGGCATGTCCGCCGCTGGCCTGCACGGTGACCTGGAGCAGCGCGATCGCGACCAGGTGCTGGCGATGTTCGCCAACCGCAGCATCTCGGTGCTGGTGGCCACCGACGTCGCCGCCCGGGGCCTGGATATCGACGCCCTGGACATGGTGATCAACGTCGAGCTGGCGCGAGATTCGGAAATCCACATCCACCGGGTCGGCCGTACCGGTCGCGCCGGCGAGAAAGGCATCGCCATCAGCCTGGTGTCGCCGTCCGAGGCCCACCGTGCCCAGGCCATCGAGCAGTTGCAGAAAGCTCCGCTGAACTGGGAGCAGATCGACGGTCTGAAGAGCCAGGGCGGCGGCCCGCTGCTGCCAGCCATGAGCACCCTGTGCATCGCTGCCGGGCGCAAGGACAAGGTGCGGCCGGGCGATATTCTCGGCGCGCTGACCGGCGAGGCCGGCATCCCCGGCGCCCAGGTCGGCAAGATCGCGATCTTCGACTTCCAGGCCTACGTGGCCGTGGAACGCGGCATCGCCAAACAGGCCCTGCAACGCCTCAACAGCGGCAAGATCAAGGGCCGTTCGCTGCGCGTACGTATCCTGTAACCCACCCGCTCGATCTGTAGCCGCTGCCGCAGGCTGCGAACGTCTCCGAAGGAGGCGCCGCTCTTGAGGCCGTGAAACCCCTGGGGGCTTGTCGCAGCCTTCGGCAGCGGCTACAGGTTCATTTGCCTGCACTCTCGAGGACACCGTTTTGCGCTCTACCGAAGTCGTGATCATCGGCGCCGGCGCCGCCGGCTTGATGTGCGCCCTGACCGCCGCCGGCCGTGGGCGCCAGGTGCTGTTGCTGGACCATGCCAACAAGGCCGGGAAGAAGATCCTGATGTCCGGTGGCGGGCGCTGCAACTTCACCAACATGTACACCGAGCCGGCCAACTTCCTCTCGCAGAACCCGCACTTCTGCAAGTCGGCCCTGGCCCGCTACACCCAGTGGGACTTCATCGGCCTGGTGGCCAAGCACGGCGTGCCGTATCACGAGAAGAAGCTCGGCCAGCTGTTTTGCGACAACAAGTCCAGCGACATCCTCGCCATGCTCCTGGCCGAATGCGACCAGGTCGGGGTCGAACTGCGCCTGGACACCTCGATCCAGCAGATCGAGAAACTGGAGTCGGGCTACCTGCTGCAGACCACCCTGGGCCAGGTGCGCTGCCAGTCCCTGGTGATCGCCACAGGCGGCCTGTCGATCCCGACCCTGGGCGCCACCGGCTTCGGCTACCAGGTGGCCAGGCAGTTCGGCCATGAACTGCTGCCGACCCGTGCCGGGCTGGTGCCCTTCACCATCACCGACCAGCTCAAGGAACTGTGCGGCGAGCTGTCCGGGACCTCGGTGGACTGCCTGGTGAGCTGCAACGGCCAGAGCTTTCGCGAGAACATCCTGTTCACCCACCGTGGCCTCAGTGGCCCGGCGATCCTGCAGATTTCTTCCTACTGGCAGCCCGGCGACAGCGTCGAGATCAACCTACTGCCGGACCACGACGCCCTGGGCTGGCTGCACCAGCAACAGGCCGAGCGCCCCAACAGCGAGCTCAAGACCCTGCTGGGGGAGATCTTCACCAAGAAGATGGCTGGCCTGCTGGCCGACCACTGGTTCGTCTCCAAGCCGATGAAGCAGTACACCCCCGCGGAATTGGCCGACGTCGCCGACAAGCTCGGCAACTGGCAACTGGTGCCGGCGGGCACCGAGGGCTACCGCACCGCCGAAGTGACCCTGGGCGGGGTCGACACCCGCGAAGTCTCGTCCAAGACCATGGAGTCGCTGAAAAGCCCGGGCTTGTATTTCATTGGCGAGGTGCTGGATGTCACCGGCCACCTGGGCGGTTTCAATTTCCAATGGGCCTGGGCCTCGGGCTACGCCGCCGCGCAATACGCCTGAAGCGGCGGCGCACCCACGGCGGATCGCCCCCTTGGCGGAACGACGGCACATGCCGATGAGCCTCGCCGGGAACAGAATTTGCTGTCGGATGTGACGGCGGCATTGCGCCGTCGTCAATACTGGCTCAATTTAGCTGCATCGCCCGGAAGGCTCGCCCCAATCCATGTCATCGACCTCTTTTCGCCAGTCCCTGCGTCGCCTCTGGGCGCTGGACAAGTTCAGCTACAGCGTGCGGGTGTTCGTCGCCCTGACCGGCAGCATGGCGCTGTGCTGGTACCAGGACGAAATGAGCCTGCTGATCCCATTGTTCCTCGGCATCATCGCCAGCGCCCTGGCGGAAACCGACGACAGCTGGCAGGGCCGCCTCAATGCCCTGGCAGTGACCCTGGTGTGCTTCAGCATCGCCGCGCTGTCGGTGGAACTGCTGTTCCCCTACCCCTGGATCTTCGCCATCGCCCTGGCCCTGGCCAGCTTCGGCCTGACCATGCTCGGGGCCCTGGGCGAGCGCTACGGCGCCATCGCCTCGGCGACCCTGATCCTTTCGGTCTACACCATGATCGGCGTCGACCAGCGCGGCGGCGCGGTGATCGACTTCTGGCACGAACCGGTGCTGCTGGTGGCAGGGGCTGCCTGGTATGGCCTGCTCTCGGTGCTCTGGCAGGCGTTGTTCTCCAACCAGCCGGTGCAGCAGAGCCTGGCACGGCTGTTTCGCGAACTGGGCTATTACCTCAAGCTCAAGTCGTCGCTGTTCGAGCCAATTCGCCAGCTGGACGTGGAAGCCCGGCGCCTGGAACTGGCACGGCAGAACGGCAAGGTGGTGGCCGCGCTCAACAGCGCCAAGGAGATCATCCTGCACCGGGTCGGCAACGGCCGCCCGGGGTCGAAGGTCAGCCGCTACCTGAAGCTGTACTTCCTGGCCCAGGACATCCACGAGCGCGCGAGCTCCTCGCACTACCCCTACAACGCCCTGGCCGATGCCTTCTTCCACAGCGACGTGCTGTTCCGCTGCCAGCGCCTGCTGCGCCAACAGGGCAAGGCCTGCCGGGCCCTGGGGGAATCGATCCAGTTGCGCCAGCCGTTCGTCTACGACACCGGGTTCACCGAGGCCCTGGGCGACCTGGAGGCCTCCCTTGAACACCTGCGTATCCAGAGCAACCCCGCCTGGCGTGGGCTCTTGCGCTCGCTGCGGGCACTGGCGGCCAACCTCAGCACCCTCGACCGCCTGCTCAGCGATGCCAGCAATCCCGATGCCCTGGCCGATGCTACCGACAGCAGCCTGCTGGACCGCTCGCCACGCAATCTCAAGGATGTCTGGACCCGCCTGCGCACCCAGCTGACGCCCACCTCGCTGCTGTTCCGCCACGCCCTGCGCCTGCCCCTGGCGCTGAGCATCGGCTATGGCATGGTGCACCTGATCCACCCCTCCCAGGGCTACTGGATCATCCTCACCACGCTGTTCGTCTGCCAACCCAACTATGGCGCCACCCGGCGCAAGCTGGGCCAGCGGATCGTCGGCACGGCCATCGGCCTGACCATCGCCTGGGCGCTGTTCGACCTGTTCCCCAGCCCGCTGGTGCAATCGCTGTTCGCCATCGCCGCAGGCGTGGTGTTCTTCACCAACCGCACCACCCGCTACACCCTGGCCACTGCCGCCATCACCCTGATGGTGCTGTTCTGCTTCAACCAAGTAGGCGACGGTTATGGCCTGTTCCTGCCGCGACTGTTCGATACCCTGCTGGGCAGCCTGATCGCCGGCCTGGCGGTGTTCCTGTTCCTTCCCGATTGGCAAGGGCGGCGCCTGAACCAGGTACTGGCCAACACCCTGGCGTGCAACAGCATCTACCTGCGCCAGATCATGCAGCAGTACGCCGCCGGCAAGAGCGACGACCTGGCCTACCGCCTGGCCCGGCGCAATGCCCATAACGCCGATGCGGCGCTCTCCACCACCCTGGCCAACATGCTCATGGAACCTGGACACTTTCGTAAGGAAGCGGACGTGGGCTTCCGCTTCCTGGTGCTGTCCCACACCCTGCTCAGCTACCTCTCGGGCCTGGGCGCGCACCGTGGCACCCAGCTGCCGGACGAGGTGCGCGAGCACCTGATCGGTGGCGCCGGCACCAGCCTCGCGGCCAGCATCGACGAGATCGCCCAGGGCCTGGCCAACAAGACTCCGATCGTCATCCACAGCGATGCCGAGGAGGCCTTGGCCAACGAGCTGGAGCAGATGCCGGACGAGATCGATGAGGGACAGCGCCTGGTGCAGACCCAACTGGGGCTGATCTGCCGCCAGCTGGGCCCCTTGCGAACCCTGGCGGCCCACCTGATCAAAGGGACCGAACAGCCGCAAGCCTAGCTTGCCGCTGCCCCTCCTACATGCCGTGCTGGCGCAGCAGCCGGGCGTAGCTGCCGTCGGCCTTCATGGCGGCGATCTCCCGATCGAACCTGGCGACGATCTGCGCATGCTCGGGATTCTTCAGGCTCACCAGGATATGCAGGCTGTTCTCGCTCAAGGGCTTGGGCAGGAACTCCACCGCATTGCGCACCCTGGGCGACTCCCGGGCCAGGTAGTAGCGGGCGACGTATTCATCCTCCAGGGTCAGCTTGACCCGGTCCGCCGCCAGCATGCGCACGGCCATGGCGAAGTTGTGCACCGGCACCTTCTGCAAGTCCGAGTCGTTGTCGAATTCAGAGGAGTAGGCGTAGCCGCGTACCACGGCAATCGGATACTCATGCAACTGCTTGAGGTTGTGGTACTCCAGGGGCGCGTCCCTGCGCTTGAGGAAGCGGATACGGTTGACCAGGTACTCGGAGGAGAACTGCCCAAGCCGGGTACGTTCATCGTTGTACCAGGCGTTGACCAGCACGTCGTAGCGCCCCTCGCCGATTCCCAGCAGCGCCCGGGCCCAGGGCACCTGCTCGAACTCACTGGCGTAGCCGGCGCGGGCCAGTGCGGTACTGACGATATCGGTGGCCACGCCGCCATTGACCAGGGTTGCGTCGGTAAACGGAGGCCAGGCATCAGCGACCAGCCGCAACTTCTCTGCAGAAGCGCCCTGGCCCAGCAACAGCAATCCGATCAAAGCCAAAGCCCGATGCAGTCGCAGCATGCTTAAAGATCCTTAGCGGGCACAGGGCCCAGCGCGTTCCAGCCTACACTCGAGGGCCCATGCAGCGACCGCCCAGGTCCTAACATTAGCTCATCGCAGCCAATGCACAGGACTTGCAAAACAGATTACACAAAGAAGGGAAAAGCCAGTGAACGGAGTGATGGCATTTTGACCCATCTCACAGAAACAAACTCCATACATCTGCCAGCAAGACATCCGCTGGCGATGTGCTTAGTATTTCGCGCAGCTCTTTTCACAGGATAAGAAAATGACCGTCGAATGGGTCTGCAAACACCACACCGATCTGGGCAAGGAACAGCTCTACGCCATCTTGCAGCTGCGCACCGAGGTCTTCGTCGTGGAACAGAAGTGCCCCTATCAGGAGGTCGATGGCCGTGACCTGGAAGGCGACACTTGCCACCTGATGGCCTGGGACGGCGACCGCCTGGTGGCGTACCTGCGCCTGCTGGACCCCATCTCCCAGGGCGGCGACGTGGTCATCGGCCGGGTGGTGATCGCCGAGCAAGCCCGGGGCCAGGGCCTGGGCCACGTATTGATGGAGCAGGCCCTGAAACAGGCGCAACGGCACTGGCCCGAGACACCGATCTACCTCTCGGCCCAGGCCCACCTGCAGGCTTACTATGGTCGTTACGGGTTCAGCGTGGTGGGCGAGCAATACCTGGAAGACGACATCCCGCACATTGGCATGCGCCGCAACTGAAGCCTCAGGGATAGCCCAGCACGGCCTTGATCTGCCGCAAGTTGGGCTCGATCCAGCCCTTGTCGATGGCACCCCAGCTGTGGATCCGATAATGCCCGGCGTGATTGCGCGCGCCGTCCTCTTGCTCGAACTGGCAGACGATGTCCAGGTCGGCCAGGGCGGCGATGGTGTCCTGGGCGGTACGTCGAGGCATGCCCGTGAGCTCGGTCAGCGCCGGCACGCTGCTGGCCTGGCCGCTGTCGATCAGGTACGCCACGTACAAGCGGCGGTAGAAACTGCTCTTGGTCTTGCTCACATCCATCGCCCACTCCTTTCTAGGCCGTTGCGCCCGCCTTCGCCTGCAGGTCGCGCCAGGTGAGGTAGACCCGCAGGTCGAATTCCAGTTGGTGATAGCCCGGCAGCATGTGCTCGCAGAGCTTGTAGAACGCCTTGTTGTGGTCCGATTCCTTGAAGTGCGCCAACTCGTGGACCACGATCATGCGCAGGAACTCTGGCGCCGCCTCCTTGAACAGCGAGGCGATGCGGATCTCTTTCTTGGCCTTGAGCTTACCCCCCTGCACCCGCGACACCGTGGTGTGCAGGCCGAGGGCACGATGGGTCAGGTCCAGGCGATTATCGAACAGCACCTTGTCGATGGCTGGTGCGTTGCGCAGGTATTCCTGCTTCAGCTCCAGGGCGTAGCTGTACAGCGCCTTGTCGCTCTGCACACCGTGCTTGCCCGGATAGCGGCGCTCCAGATAGTCCCCCAGGCGATCCTCGACAATCAGCTGGCGCACCTGCTCTTGCAGGGCAATGGGATAGGCCTGGAGGTATTTCAGTGCGGTCATGGGGGTGGCAACGCCAGATACGAAGGCTGCCAGTGTAGCGAACTCAGGCCTGCAGCGCGCTCCAGTCGAACGGCTGGGCGAACTGGCTGGCGCTGCTGGCGGTCAGCGGTCGGGCCACCAGGAAACCCTGTACATACTCGCAACCGGCGTCCTTGAGCCACTGATACTGCTCGTGGGTTTCCACGCCCTCGGCGATCACCAGGAGGCCGAACTGCCGGCACAGGTCGATCACGCTGCGCGCGATCGCGGCGTCCCGCGGCGAGGTGAGCAACCGCGCGATCAGGTGCCGGTCGAGCTTGAGGGTGTCGAGCTGCAAGTCACGCAGGTACGCCAGGCAACAGCCGCCCGAGCCGAAATCGTCCAGAGCCACCCGCACCCCCAAATGATGCAACTGCTGCAGTTGCTTGCGGGTCTCGTCCAGGTTCTGGGTCAGTGCTGCCTCGGTGACTTCGACTTCCAGCTGGCGCGGCTGCAGGCCATTGCGTATCAGGACCTGGCGCAGCTCCGCCGCCAGGTTGGGCATGCTGAACTGGGTAGCGCTCAGACTGATCCCGAGCACCAGGTCAGGGCTGAACACTTGCTCCCAGTCCTTGCGCTGGGCAGCCCCCTGTTGATAGATCCAGCTCCCCAGCAGGCTGATCAACCGCGCCTCTTCGAGCAATGGCAGGAACAAGCCCGGCGGGACGTCGCCGACACTTGGATGACGCCAGCGCAGCAAGGCCTCGAAACCGCGCAGGCGGCCATCGGCAATGGCCACCTGGGGCTGGTACACCAGGGTGAACTCCTTGCGCTCCACCGCGCTGCGCACGCTTTCCTCAAGCATCAGCCGGGAGCGTGCGCGGCCATTCATTTCATGGTCGTAGTACCGGTACTGCTGGCGGCCGGCGCGCTTGGCCTCGTACATGGCGATATCCGCCGAACGCAACAAGCCATCGAGGTTGGAACCGCAGTCGGGATAGATGGCGATGCCGATGCTGGCCCCCAGCGCCACTTCCAGGCCGTCGATCTGCTGGTTGATGGACAACCGCTCGATCAGCCGTTCGGCCACTTTCGCCGCCTGCTCGGGAAACCCCAGCTCCAATAACGCAGTGAACTCATCGCCCCCCATGCGCCCGATGATGTCGAACGAGTGCAGGCAATCCTTCATCTGCTCGGAGACCCAGCGCAGTACCCGGTCGCCGGCGTCGTGTCCCAGGGAGTCATTGACCCGCTTGAATCCATCCAGGTCCAGGTAGAGCAGGACCAGGGACTTTCCCGGGCGCTCACCACGCACCAGGATGCTGTCCACCGTCTTCTGGAAGCCTCGCCGGTTGAGCAACCCGGTCAAGGGATCGGTCACCGCCTGGTACTCCAGTTGCTGGTGCAGGTGCCGCACTTCCGACATATCCAGCAAGGTGACCACCATGGCCTTCTGGTCGCTCGGTAGCGGGGCACAGGACAGCGCCACGCTGATCTGCTGGCCTGGAACAGTGCGCAACAGGGCGTCATGCAGGCGAAAGGTTTCACCGCGACGGTAACTGGCATACAGCTCGCAGGCGGGCCAGTCGGGAATATGGGGTTTTTGCAGGTAATCGAGGAATGCCGAGCCTTCCAGTTCCTTCACCTGGGCATTGAGCAGGCGTGAAACCGCGGGGTTGGCGAAACGTATCCGCCCCTCTTCGTCCACGACCAGGATGCCTTCGGCGGCGTTGTCCAGCACCGAGGCATTGAATGCCCGGGCCACTTCCAGGTCATGGCTCAGGTGCTGCAAGGCGCGCCGGTTGCGCTGGTGCTCCAGCAGCGCCTGGACCTTGGGCTTGAGGATCTGCGGGTCGAAGGGCTTGAACAGGTAGTCCACCGCGCCATTGGCATAGCCCTTGATCACGGCATCCTGGGATTGTTCATTGGCGGTCAGGAAGATAATCGGTGTCAGGCGTGTGCGCTGGCTGCCGCGCATCAAGCGGGCCACTTCGAAACCATCCATGCCTGGCATCTGCACATCGAGCAGAACCAGATCGATTTCATGCTGGAGCAACAGGTCCAGGGCCTCGATACCTGAAGCGGCGGTCATCACCCGCCAGTCCTGGCGCTGTAGCAACGCCCGCATGCTCAGGAGATTTTCAGGATAGTCATCGACGATCAGAAGAGTGGAGTGACCCTCGACTGCCTCCGGTTGCACGCATTCCATGCTGCTTCTCTTGTCTGTAATAAGACTGAACGGGTGAGAAACCCGACAAAACCTGAGGTTTCACTCTAGCCCCGGATCCTGAAAAGCAGAAGCTGCCATCAAGCCATCACTCTGCCAATGCCCATGCCTCCCGACTAACGGTCACACTTTTCATTCACACGAAGCATAAAGAATGGCACTCAGGCATTTTGCTGGCGCCATATATCCGCCATACGGTACCCATTGGTGATGTTCCCTAGGCTATAAAGATGCCCGAGAGGTGCAGCCTAAAGCCCTCGGCAGGCTGCACCAGGCACATCCTTGCGGAATTTCCCTACATGATCGACCTGGCAACCTGGAACCTCAGCGTTCCTGTCGGCAGTCCGCCGGCAACCATCGATACCCCGGCCCTGGTCAAGGGCTTCAAGAACCAATACTTCCATTCCGACAGCGGCGCCCTGTTCTTCTGGTCGCCGGTCACCGGCTCGAAGACCGAGAACGCCATCTACCCACGCACCGAATTGCGCGAAACCTACGCCAACGGCACCCTGCGCAACTGGACTTATCCCGAAGCCGACAACCTGTTGCAGGCCACCCTGGCGGTCAACCAGGTGCCATCGTCAGGCAAGATCGTCATCGGCCAGATCCATGCCTACAACAGCACCAGGCCGTTGGTGAAACTGGAGTACCAGTACAAGGCCAACCAGGGCCGCGGCAACATCGTGGCCAAGGTGCGCATGCGCCCGGGCGACACTCGGTCCCGGGTCATCGGCATCGCCAAGAACGTGCCCATGGACCGGCGGTTTTCCTACCTGATCCACCTGAGCCCCGGAGGCGTCCTGGGCGTCAGCGCCGCTGGCTATCAGTGGAACACCCAACTGAGCGCCACCTGGCGTGACAAGCCGCTGTACTTCAAGGCTGGCGTCTATGTGCAGGACAACACCGGCTACACCAGCGAGGGTGGCAAGGTGACGTTCTCCAAGCTGGACATCGACCACAAAAAGAGCTGAGCCGGCATACAGGCACAAAAAAGCCCGCATCGCTGCGGGCTTTTTCATTCACCACCGAGGCTTAGTTGACCTTGGCGTTCAGCTCACCCTTGAGGTAGCGCTGGAACATCGCTTCCAGGGAGATCGGCTTGATCTTCGAAGCATTGCCAGCAGTACCGAAGGCTTCGTAACGAGCGATGCACACATCACGCATTGCAGTCACGGTAGCGCCGAAGAACTTGCGAGGGTCGAATTCGCTCGGGTTCTGTGCCATCAGGCGACGCATGGCACCGGTGGATGCCAGGCGCAGGTCGGTGTCGATATTGACCTTGCGTACACCGTACTTGATGCCTTCGACGATCTCTTCGACCGGCACGCCGTAGGTTTCCTTGATGTCGCCACCGTACTGGTTGATGATCGCCAGCCACTCTTGTGGAACCGAGGACGAACCGTGCATCACCAGGTGGGTGTTGGGGATGCGCTTGTGGATTTCCTTGATGCGGTCGATCGCCAGCACGTCGCCGGTAGGCGGCTTGGTGAACTTGTAGGCGCCGTGGCTGGTACCGATGGCGATGGCCAGGGCGTCGACCTGGGTCTTCTTGACGAAGTCGGCGGCCTCTTCCGGATCGGTCAGCATCTGGCTGTGGTCCAGTACGCCTTCGGCACCGATGCCGTCTTCTTCACCGGCCATGCCGGTTTCCAGGGAACCCAGGCAGCCCAGCTCGCCTTCTACCGACACGCCGCAGGCGTGGGCCATGGCTACGGTCTGCTGGGTAACGCGGACGTTGTACTCGTAGTCGGTCGGAGTCTTGCCGTCTTCGCCCAGGGAGCCGTCCATCATGACCGAGGAGAAGCCCAGCTGGATGGAGCGCTGGCAAACGTCGGGGCTGGTGCCGTGGTCCTGGTGCATGCACACCGGGATGTGCGGGAATTCTTCGATCGCGGCCAGGATCAGGTGACGCAGGAACGGCGCACCAGCGTATTTGCGGGCACCGGCCGAAGCCTGGACGATCACCGGGGAGTCAGTCTTGTCAGCGGCTTCCATGATGGCGCGCATCTGCTCAAGGTTGTTGACGTTGAAGGCTGGAACGCCGTAGCCGAACTCGGCTGCGTGGTCCAGCATCTGGCGCATGCTGATGAGTGCCATTGTGTGTGTCTCTCCCGGTCGAGGGTCGTTAATCGTGCAAGCCTGCCGTAGCGGCGACTGCTATTCAAGTGATTGCAGATCGGGGGTCAACCCGGCCTGCGGATTCGTTACTTCATCAATCTCAAGGGCCCTGCGTCCCTGCAGGAGCGAGGCTGGCCCGCGATAGCGATCGGCCTGGCGACATCCATCACCAATGTCCGGGCCGCATCGCGAGCCAGCTTCGCTCCCACAGGTTCAGCATCGGTTCCCGGCCTACGGCGCTTTACAGCCGCGGCCGATCAAGTCATTGGTGGCGACCCAGTAGACCAGGCCTTCCTCACCCTTGACGTGAAACGCCAGCATGTCGTCGCTGTACAGCGTGCCCGAACCGCTAGGCTCGAGCTTCAGGCGGCGAACCTGATCGTCACCCCCCAGGCGTACGTCGACAGCCTTGCGGCTGTCATCGGCGTAGCGCCAGAGCACCTGTGCCTGGCTATCGCATACCCAGGTGGTCCATTCATCGGTGGTCGGTGACTTGAGCAGGTGCAGATCAGCGCACCCGGCAAGCAGCCCCAGCATCGCCGCGGCGATCAAAGCTTTCATCGATGTTCCTCGGCCGGTGACCCAAGGGTCCCGGCCCTTCGCGTTATCCAATCTGACCCGTCAAGGGCAGCCCTGTTCCCTGGCCTTTGGCGGTGTCTCGTACTTCTCCAGCCCTTCAGGCCCCAGGCGCTTGTTGATCACCGGAGCCGTCTCGGCCTGCCAGTCGGCCTGGTAGCAGCCCTTTCCCGGAGGCCCGTCCTCGTCCGCCGGCTTTACCTGCGAACTGGCCGAACACCCCACGAGCCAGGCCGTGGCGAACAGCAGTGGCAATGTCTTGACCATCAGAACACTCCTTTGCCCGGCCAACGGGAGGCTCAGGCCTTGGCCCGGGCTTCCAGGACTTCGACTGCCGGCAGGACCTTGCCTTCGACGAACTCGAGGAAAGCACCGCCACCGGTAGAAATGTAGGAAATCTGCTGAGCAACGCCGTACTTGTCGATGGCGGCCAGGGTGTCGCCACCACCTGCGATGGAGAATGCCGAGCTATCGGCGATGGCCTGGGCCAGTACCTTGGTGCCGTTGCCGAACTGATCGAACTCGAACACGCCCACCGGACCGTTCCAGAGGATGGTCCTGGAGGACTTGAGCAACTCGGCGAACTGCGCCGCGGTCTGCGGACCGATGTCCAGGATCATGTCGTCGGCCGCCACGTCGGCGATCGCCTTGACGGTAGCGGCGGCAGTCTCGGCGAATTCCTTGGCCACTACCACGTCCACCGGCAGCGGTACGCTGACCTTGGCGGCAATGGCGCGGGCGGTGTCCAGCAGGTCAGGCTCGTACAGCGACTTGCCCACCGGGTGGCCGGCGGCGGCCAGGAAAGTGTTGGCGATACCACCCCCAACGATCAGCTGGTCGCAGACCTCGCTCAGGCTGTTGAGCACGTCCAGCTTGGTGGACACCTTGGAGCCGGCGACGATCGCCGCCATCGGCTGGGCCGGGGTATCCAGGGCCTTGCCCAGGGCATCCAGTTCGGCAGCCAGCAGCGGGCCCGCGGCCGCTACCTTGGCGAACTTGGCCACGCCGTGGGTCGAACCCTCGGCACGGTGCGCGGTACCGAAGGCATCCATCACGAACACATCGCACAGGGCAGCGTACTGCTGGGCCAGCTCGTCAGCGTTCTTTTTCTCGCCCTTGTTGAAACGCACGTTTTCGAACAGCACGACGTCGCCGGCCTTGACCTCGACACCACCCAGGTAGTCAGCCACCAGCGGCACTTCGCGGCCCAGGGCGCGGCTCAGGTAGTCAGCCACCGGCTTGAGGCTGTTCTCGGCCGAAAACTCACCTTCGGTCGGACGGCCCAGGTGCGAGCAGACCATCACCGCCGCGCCTTTTTCCAGGGCCAGCTTGATGGTCGGCAGCGAAGCCAGGATCCGCGCGTCGCTGGTGACTACACCGTCCTTGACTGGGACGTTGAGGTCTTCGCGGATCAGCACGCGCTTACCTTGCAGATCGAGGTCGGTCATCTTCAACACGGTCATGGGTCGCAATTCCTGGGTTACTGAATATTAGAAGCAGGGAGTGGAGCGGCTATTTGCAGGTAATGTCCGGCAACGTCCAGCATCCGGTTGGCAAAACCCCATTCGTTGTCGAACCAGGCCAGGATGTTCACCAGCCGGGGGCCGGAAACGCGGGTCTGACTGGCATCGACGATCGCCGAATGGGGGTCATGATTGAAGTCGCAGCTGGCGTGCGGCAACTCGGTGTAGGCCAAAAGCCCCTTGAGCGGACCGCTGGTAGCGGCCTCGCGCAAGATCCGGTTGACCTCTGCGGTGTCGGTATCGCTTACCGTCTGCATGGTGATATCCAGGCAGGATACGTTGACCGTCGGCACCCGTACGGCTTTGGCCTGAATCCGCCCGGCAAGTTCCGGCAACAGTCGTTCGATACCACGGGCCAGGCCTGTGGATACCGGGATCACCGACTGGAACGCCGAACGGGTGCGGCGCAGGTCCTCGTGGTGATAGGCATCGATCACTGGCTGGTCGTTCATCGCCGAATGGATGGTGGTGATCGACACGTATTCCAGGCCGATGGCCTGGTCCAGCAGGCGCAACAGCGGGACACCGCAGTTGGTGGTACAGGAGGCATTGGATACCAGCAGCTCGTCGCCGCTCAGGCAATCCTGGTTCACGCCGTAGACGATGGTGGCGTCGACATCCGACTCGCTGGCCATCGGCTGGGAAAACAGCACCCGTGGCGCGCCAGCATCGAGAAAGCACTGGCCGTCCTCACGGGTGTGATAGGCGCCGGAACACTCCAGCACCAGGTCGATGTCCAGGGCCGCCCAATCGATGCCTTCGGGGGTGGCACTGCGCAACACTTTCACGCAGTTGCCATTGATATGCAGACAATCGCCATCGACCGTCACCTCGCCGGGAAACCGGCCGTGGGTGGAGTCGAAGCGTGTCAGGTATTCGACGCTGGCCATATCGGCCAAGTCGTTGATGGCCACGATCTCGAACCCTGCCGCGGCCCCTCGCTCGAACAGAGCACGCAAGACGCAACGACCAATACGGCCGTAGCCGTTGAGTGCAACTTTATAGCGACGCGATTGAGGCATGGGGTTCTCGATGACCGGGGTGAATCCATCAGTGCAGCGTTAGCGGTTCGATTGTAATCGCGGGCAAGCCCCGCTCCTACAGGATCTCAGTGATCTGTAGGAGCGGGGCTTGCCCGAGAAGAACAGCAGACAACGCAACCAGCGGACTTAGTCTTCCAGCAGCTCTTCAGCCTGGCCCAGGATGTTTTCCAGGGTGAAGCCGAACTCTTCGAACAGCGCAGGCGCAGGGGCCGACTCACCATAGGTGGTCATGCCGATCACGCGGCCTTCCAGGCCCACGTACTTGTACCAGAAGTCGGCATGGGCGGCTTCGATGGCGATCCGCGCACCGACCTGCAACGGCAGTACCGATTGCTTGTAGCCGGCGTCCTGGGCGTCGAACACGCTGGTGCATGGCATGGACACCACGCGCACCTTGCGGCCTTGCTCGGTCAGCTTGTCGAAGGCTTGTACCGCCAGGCCCACTTCCGAACCCGTGGCGATCAGGATCAGTTCAGGCTCGCCTGCGCAGTCCTTCAACACGTAGCCACCGCGGCTGATGGCAGCGATCTGGGCATTGTCACGAGCCTGGTGCTGCAGGTTCTGGCGAGAGAAGATCAGCGCCGATGGGCCGTCCTTGCGCTCCAGTGCGTACTTCCAGGACACCGCCGATTCCACGGCGTCGGCTGGACGCCAGGTATCGAGGTTCGGGGTGCTGCGCAGGCTGGTCAGCTGCTCGATCGGCTGGTGGGTCGGGCCGTCTTCGCCCAGGCCAATGGAGTCGTGGGTGTAGACGTGGATGACGCGTTGCTTCATCAGCGCCGACATGCGCACCGCGTTGCGGGCGTACTCCATGAACATCAGGAAGGTCGCGCCGTAAGGCACCAGGCCACCGTGCAGGGCCACGCCGTTCATGATGGCGGTCATGCCGAATTCGCGCACGCCGTAGTACATGTAGTTGCCGCTGGCGTCTTCTGCGCTGACGCCTTTGCAGCCTTTCCACAAGGTCAGGTTGGAACCGGCCAGGTCCGCCGAGCCGCCGAGGAACTCAGGCAGCAGCGGGCCGAAGGCGTTCAGGGTGTTCTGGCTGGCTTTACGGCTGGCGATGGTTTCGCCTTTGGCCGCGACTTCAGCGATGTAGGCATCGGCCTTCTCGGAGAAGTCGGCCGGCAGCTCGCCGCTCAGGCGACGGATCAGCTCGTTGGCTTCGGTCGGGAACGCGGCGGAGTAGGCAGCGAAACGCTGGTCCCACTCGGCTTCGACAGCGCGACCGGTTTCCTTGGCGTCCCACTCGGCATAGATGTCGGCAGGGATTTCGAACGGACCGTGGTTCCACTTCAGGGCTTCGCGGGTCAGGGCGATTTCCTCGGCGCCCAGTGGCGCGCCGTGGCAGTCTTCCTTGCCTTGCTTGTTCGGCGAGCCGAAACCGATGGTGGTCTTGCAGCAGATCAGGGTTGGCAGCGGGCTCTTGCGTGCAGTCTCGATGGCGGTCTTGATCTCTTCCGGATCGTGGCCATCGACGTTGCGGATCACCTGCCAGTTGTAGGCTTCGAAGCGCTTGGGGGTGTCGTCGGTGAACCAGCCTTCGACTTCGCCGTCGATGGAGATACCGTTGTCATCGTAGAAGGCGATCAGCTTGCCCAGGCCCAGGGTGCCGGCCAGGGAAGCGACTTCGTGGGAAATGCCTTCCATCATGCAGCCATCACCCAGGAACACATAGGTGTGGTGGTCGACGATGTTGTGGCCAGGGCGGTTGAACTGCGCCGCCAGGACTTTTTCCGCCAGGGCGAAGCCCACGGCATTGGCCAGGCCCTGGCCCAGCGGTCCGGTAGTGGTTTCCACGCCCGGGGTGTAGCCGAATTCCGGGTGGCCCGGGGTACGGCTGTGCAGTTGGCGGAAATTCTTCAGGTCATCGATCGAAAGATCGTAGCCGGTCAGGTGCAGCAGCGAGTAGATCAACATCGAGCCGTGGCCATTGGACAGTACGAAACGGTCGCGGTCGGCAAAGGATGGATTGCTCGGGTTGTGCTTGAGGTAGTCACGCCAAAGTACTTCGGCGATATCCGCCATGCCCATGGGGGCACCTGGATGGCCGCTGTTGGCTTTTTGCACGGCATCCATGCTGAGGGCACGAATGGCGTTGGCACGCTCACGACGGCTTGGCATCGCTGATCTCCTGGAGATTGAGTGAAAACAAAACGGAAAAAAGGCCTGCATTTTCCCTCAGGCGCCAGGCGGGGGCAATCACAGATAGTCACTCAGCAGCGTTTTTCCCACGGACATTGGCGCCAGCGACCGGCCAAACCCTGACAGCACGGCCTATAAAAGTGTCCCGCTGCTCTGGCATGGGCACCGAGCACTGCAATATCAAAACTTTTTGATATTGGCCTTGCAGGCTGTTTCGGGCATCACTAGACTGCGTTTCCATGAACCTGCACGCACCCTCGATTGGCCAAGACGATTGCGATGACCTGGCAGCCTTGTGCAAGGCTGGCGGCGATCCCTTACGTCTCAATGTATTGCGTGCCCTGAGCAACGATTCATTCGGCGTGCTGGAACTGGCGCAGATTTTCGCCACCGGCCAGTCGGGCATGAGCCATCACCTGAAGGTCCTGGCCCAGGCCGGCCTGGTGGCCACCCGCCGCGAAGGCAATGCGATTTTCTATCGCCGTGCCCTGCCCCACACCGAACTGCTGGGTGGCAGGCTGCATTCAGCGCTGTTGGATGAAGTCGACCAATTGCCGCTACCGACCGACGTCCAGTCACGGATCGGCCTGGTGCATGGGCAGCGGGCAGCCGCCAGTGAAGATTTCTTTTCCCGGGTAGCGGAGAAATTCCGCGCCCAGCAGGACCTGATCGCGGGACTGCCCCAGTATCGCGAGAGCGTCCTGGCCTTGCTGGACAAACTGGGCTTCAAGCCCTCGGCCACGGCCATCGAGGTCGGCCCCGGCGACGGCGGCTTCCTCCCCGACCTGGCTCGGCGCTTTGCCCAGGTGACTGCCCTGGACAACAGCCCGGCGATGCTGGAACTGGCACGCCAGCTGTGCGAACGCGAAACACTGGCTAACGTCAATCTGCAATTGGCCGATGCATTGAAGGGTGTGCAGCTCAAGGCCGACTGCGTCGTGCTGAATATGGTCCTGCACCACTTCGCCGCGCCAGCCGAAGCCCTCAAGCAGATGGCGCAATTGCTGCAAGCAGGCGGCAGCCTGCTGGTGACAGACTTGTGCAGCCACAATCAGAGTTGGGCCAGAGAGGCCTGTGGTGATCTCTGGCTAGGGTTCGAACAAGATGATCTGGCCCGTTGGGCCACCGCTGCGGGACTGACTCCCGGGGACAGCCTCTATGTGGGCTTACGTAATGGTTTCCAGATCCAGGTCCGTCATTTTCAGCGACCGGCTGGCAACACTCACCATCGGTAAATTTAGGAAACCGTCGAGATGAGCGAATACTCCCTTTTCACCTCCGAGTCCGTGTCCGAAGGGCATCCGGATAAAATCGCCGACCAGATTTCCGATGCGGTACTGGACGCCATCATTGCCCAGGACAAGCACGCCCGTGTAGCGGTCGAGACCCTGGTCAAGACCGGCGTCGCCATCGTCGCGGGTGAAGTCACCACCAGTGCCTGGGTCGACCTGGAGCAGATCGTTCGCGACGTCATCTGCGACATCGGCTACACCAGCTCCGATGTCGGCTTCGACGGCGCCACTTGCGGTGTGATGAACATCATTGGCAAGCAATCCCCCGACATCAACCAGGGGGTCGATCGCGCCAAGCCTGAAGACCAGGGCGCTGGCGACCAGGGCCTGATGTTCGGCTATGCCAGCAATGAAACCGCGGCGCTGATGCCAGCACCGATCGCTTTCTCCCACCAGCTGGTGCAACGCCAGGCCGACGCTCGCAAGTCGGGCCTGCTGCCATGGCTGCGTCCGGACGCCAAGTCCCAGGTCACCTGCCGCTATGAAAACGGCATCGTGGTGGGCATCGACGCGGTCGTGCTGTCGACCCAGCACAACCCGGAAGTTTCCTATAGCGACCTGCGCGAAGGCGTCATGGAACTGATCGTCAAGCACGTGCTGCCAGCCGAGTTGCTGCACAAGGACACCCAGTTCCACATCAACCCGACCGGCCAGTTCATCATCGGTGGCCCAGTGGGCGACTGCGGCCTGACCGGCCGCAAGATCATCGTCGACAGCTACGGCGGCATGGCCCGTCACGGCGGTGGCGCGTTCTCCGGCAAGGACCCATCCAAGGTCGACCGTTCGGCAGCCTATGCCGGTCGCTACGTGGCCAAGAACATCGTCGCTGCCGGCCTGGCCGAGCGTTGCGAGATCCAGGTGTCCTACGCCATCGGCGTCGCCCAGCCGACTTCGATCTCGCTGAACACCTTCGGCACCGGCAAGATCAGCGATGACAAGATCATCAAGCTGGTACGCGAGCATTTCGACCTGCGTCCTTACGCGATCACCACCATGCTCGACCTGCTGCACCCGATGTACCAGGAGACTGCAGCCTACGGTCACTTCGGCCGCGCTCCGCAGACCAAGACCGTGGGCGAAGACACCTTCACCACCTTCACCTGGGAAAAGACCGACCGCGCCGAGGCCCTGCGCGCCGCAGCCGGCCTGTAATCTCCCAACGCGACACCCAAGCCCCGCCCGGCTCGCCCGGCGGGGCTTTTTGTTGCCACAGGTTTCCCCTATCGGCTTTGAAACCCCGGCCAATACGGGACCACCTGGCCAGAACCCTATCGCACCAGAGCGATGAAACACCCCGCAAACACCTGCTGGCGATGCCCTTTGCGCAGCCACCTAACCTTCAGGCATGACCATTCCGGGCAAGGACGCTCGCCATGCCGACCATACTCCTGCTGCTGATCTTCCTATCGACACTGGCCCAGGCCCGCTGCCCTGACTGGCCAGTGCCGCAGGCTGAGCGGGAAATAGCGACCCTGCGCCAACAGCTCCAGCACTGGGATATCAGCTATCACCGTGATGGCCTGTCGTTGGTAGCCGACGAGCTGTACGACCAATCACGCCAGCGCCTGGAGGCCTTGCGGCGCTGCTTCCCAGGCGTACCCCCGGCCCAGGAGTCGCCCCTGGCCAGCGCCCGGGGCAGCATGGCCCATCCCATTGCCCATACCGGGGTGGAAAAGCTACCCGACGCCAATGCCGTGCAGCTCTGGCTCAAGCCACGCAAGGATGTCTGGGTACAACCGAAGATCGACGGTGTCGCCGTGACCCTGATCTACCGCCAAGGCCGGCTCCAGCAGATGCTGAGCCGGGGCGATGGCCTCCACGGCCACGACTGGAGCACTGCGGCACGACGGATCCCGGCCATTCCCCAACGCTTGCCCGACCCCCGGGACCTGGTCCTGCAGGCAGAGCTGTATCAGCGCCTGGATGATCATGTGCAAGAACGCAGCGGGAGCCGCAACGCACGCAGCCAGATAGCGGGCTGGATGGCACGCAAGCACCTGTCGAGCGCAGAGGCGGCACAAGTCGGCCTGTTCGTCTGGGATTGGCCACAAGGCCCCGATACCCAGGAAGAGCGCCTGGAACGCTTGGCGCGCCTGGGGTTTCCCGAAGGGCGCGAGTACAGCCGGCCCATCGACGGATTCGACGAAGCCCGACAGTGGCGCGAGCATTGGTACCGCTCACCCCTTCCCTTCGCCAGCGACGGCATCATCCTGCGCCAGAGCCGGCGCCCGCCAGCCGAGCGCTGGCAGCCTCGGGCACCTCATTGGATCGCCGCCTGGAAATACCCCTATGCCCAAGCGCTGGCCAGCGTGCGCCAGGTGCAATTCAGGATTGGCCGTACCGGGCGCATTACCCCGGTACTGGAGATCGAACCGGTGATCCTGGATGACCGGCAGATCCGCCGGGTCAGCGTAGGTTCGCTGCAACGCTGGCGCACCCTGGACATCGCGCCTGGCGATCAGGTAGCGATCAGTCTCGCCGGGCTGACCATCCCGCGACTGGACGCCGTGATGCTCAGGAGCACGCAGCGCCAGGTGGTCCAGGCCCCCGCCCAGGAAGACTTCCATGCCTTGAGCTGCTGGCATCCCTCTGCCGGCTGCGAGAGCCAGTTCCTGGCGCGCCTAGGCTGGCTCAGCGGCAAGCATGGCCTTGATTTGCCCAATATCAGCGAACAGACCTGGGCCAGGCTCGTGGAAACAGGACGTATCAAGGGCCTGCTGGATTGGTTGACCCTCGATCAGGCAGAGCTTGTTAACATGGCCGGCTTCGGTGAACGCAGTGGCACTCGCCTGCTCGAAAGCCTGGCCAGCGCAAGACAAAGACCCTTCGCCCGCTGGTTGAAGGCCCTGGGCCTACCGCCCAGCGGCTCCGCCGACCTGAGTCGCCCATGGTCGGAACTGGCGCTCAAGAGTCGCCAGGATTGGCAAGGCGAAGCCATGGTTGGCGCACATCGGGCCGCACAGCTGGAGGCGTTCTTTCGCGCCCCTCAAGTGCTGGCCTTGCGTGCCGTACTGAACACTGCAGGAGTCGAAGGTTTTTAACCTGTCATCCCGGGCCTGTTGAACCGCCCAGCCAGGAATGAGCTCCAACAACTCATTCCGGCATGAACCCAGTATTTTCAATTGGTTATTTTTTGATCATCTTCACCTGGAGCCTTCAATGAAAGTTTTCTCATCGCTTGCCGCCTTGAGCTTGTTCTGCCTGATGAGCGCCCCCTTGCTGGCTGCGGAGCAAACCCCGGAGTTGACCGGCTGCGCGGCCAAGCGCCAGGCCATTTCGGCCCAGATCGAACAGGCCAAGGCCCACGGCAATAGCGAGCAGCAGGCTGGCCTGGAGCGTGTCCTGGACGAGGTCACGACCCACTGCACCGATGCCTCGCTGAAAAAAGAACGGGAAAACAAGGTCCTGGATGCCAAGCACGAAGTCAGCCGACGTCAGGCAGACCTGGAAAAGGCCATGAAGAAAGGCGACTCGGAGAAGATCAACAAGCGCAAGGACAAGCTCGCCGAGTCACGCAAGGAACTGCAGCAAGCCCTGGAGGAACTGGACAAGTAATCGAGTTGATCGTGGCCACGCAGGCTGCCAGTGCAAGGCCCCATCGCGGTCCTTGCACCGAGACCTGCGGTCAGTGATTGCGGAACTCCTTATGACAGGCACTGCAGGCATCCTCGACCTTCTGTACTGCCGGCCCCAGGTTGCTGGCCTTGTAGGGCTGGACCTGGCTGACCGTCACCAGCTCACCGGTGGCCGCCTCCAGGGTGCGGGCCAATTCCTGGAACCGTGCCTGCCGACGCCAGACATCATCAGTGGCGCTGGTGTGGTCCTCTTCCTTGACCGCAGGGAAATGCTTCCAGGGCTCATGGGACAGGCTGTCCAGCTTCACGGCACCCTCGGCGAAACGCGCACCATCGAATGCAATGCGCCCGCGGAGCATGCCTCCCAGGTCCTCGCCGGTCTTGAGCATCTGCTTGAAGATTGCCTTGCGCTGACCCAAGGGGGAGTTGGGATCGACACCGCCACAGGCGGAAAGCGTCAGGCAGGCCAGCAATACAACAGAGAGTCTTTTTAACGTCATGGTGGCTTCAGGTCAGGTCACGGGAACGGCGGCCAGTATCCTCGCCTCCCGGATAAAGACCAATAGCCCTATTAACAATATGGTTTGTCCCCCGCCACAGGCGTGGGCCTTTCCCTGAAGGAAACACAGCATGAACCCGAGCTTTTCCCACTGGCGCCGCCACTGGCTCTGGACCATTCCGGCCCTGGCGCTGCTTGCCGGGTGCAATGGTGGCGGCAGCGACCAGCCACCGGCGCAACCGCAGACCCATGCACTGGCGACCTATAACAGCGCGCCCTGGGAATCACTGCCGGAGGTTGCCGACAACGACCTGCTGGCCGGCTTCGGTTCCTGGCGCAGCGCCTGCACCCGGCTCAAGGCCGATCAGGTCTGGGGCGCGACCTGCGCCGCAGCGACCAACGTAGCGCAGACCCCTGAAGCGATCCGTGGCTTTCTCAAGGAGCACCTGCAGGTCTACGGCCTGCGCTCCGGAAGCGGGAGCACCACAGGCCTGATCACCGGCTACTACGAGCCGGTGTATCCCGGCAGCCTGACCCAGACCCAGGTGGCCAACGTGCCGGTCTATGGCGTGCCGGACGACATGATCGTCGTCGCCCTGGACAGCATCTACCCCGAACTCAAGGGCAAGCGCCTGCGCGGTCGTCTTGAAGGTCGGGTACTCAAGCCCTATGACGATGCCGCGAGCATCGAGAGCAAGGGCGTCAAGGCACCGGTCATCGCTTGGCTGACCGACCCCATGGACCTGCAGTTCCTGCAAGTCCAGGGCTCCGGGCGCATCCAGCTGGCCGACGGTCGCCAGCTGCGGATCGGCTATGCCGACCAGAACGGCCACCCCTACCGCCCGATCGGTCGCTGGCTGGTGGACCAGGGCGAACTGAAGAAAGAAGACGTGACCATGGGCACCATCGCCGCCTGGGCCAAGGCCCATCCGGCGCGGATTCCCGAGTTGCTGGGGAGCAACCCGAGCTATGTGTTCTTCAACCGCAACCCGGACAGCAACGAGGGGCCACGGGGGTCGCTGAACGTCCCCCTGACCTCGGGCTACAGCGTCGCCGTGGACCGCAAGGTGATTCCCCTGGGCAGCCTGTTGTGGCTGTCCACCACCCGCCCCGACGGCAGTAGCCTGGTACGCCCGGTAGCCGCCCAGGACACCGGCGGCGCGATCACCGGGGAAGTACGCGCCGACCTGTTCTGGGGCACCGGCGATGCGGCCGGGCAACTGGCCGGCGACATGAAGCAGCCAGGCCAGATCTGGATGCTCTGGCCCAAGGGCATGCCGCTGCCCCAGGTACCGCAAGTCGCCAACGCTCCATGACGCCAGGATAACCGGCCTGCCGACAACGCGATCGGCAGGCCGGACCTGACTCACACCGAGACGAAGAAGAAGCTGGCGATCAGCCCCATGCCCACGAACCACACCAGGGAACGCAGCACGGCCCAGTCTGCCAGGTAGCAGATGATGTACAGCAGGCGACTGGTGATGAACAGCACCGCCAGCACGTTGATCGTCACCAGCTGGGCATTGCCCGCCACATGGGCCACGAGTACTGCGGCAGCAAACGCCGGAGTCACCTCGAAGCTGTTGAGCTGCACGGCATTCGCACGCCTTGCGACGCCTTCCAGGCCGTCCAGGAAGTCACGGGGGTCATGGTTGTCCCGCAGTCCATAACGGCCAGTACCCTTGGCGACGGCCGTCCCCAGGTAAGGCAGGAAAATGGCGATCAATACACACCAGAACGCGACAGTCATTGCGCAAATCCTTTTTTAGAGTTTTTAGGAAGTGTCTACAGCTTCATCACCAACATGCCGATCAGCACCAGGCCACAAGCCAATAGCCTGGGCCGGCCGAAGGGTTCCTTCAGGTAGCGCATGCCGAACAGCACCACCAAAATCACACTGACCTCACGCAACGCAGCGGCTTCGGCAATGGAGCCCAACTGCATGGCCCAAAGCACCAGAGCGTAGCTCAATAGCACACAGAGGCCGACGCCCAGCCCCAGACGCCATTGCTCACGCCAGAACAGGACAAAGGCCGGACGCTTCCAGACCACCGCCACCAGGGGAAAAGGCCAGGCACTGAGCAGCGTGACCCAGGCCAGGTAATCCAGCGGGCGGGACCAGCGACGCAGGGCCTGGCCGTCGATATAGGTGTAGCAACCGATACACAGGCCAATCAGCGCCACCACCGGCAACATGCTCCAGGGCAAGCGTGCACCGCCTCCACCCTGCCAGAGCAGGCAAAGCATGCCGAAGGGAATCAACAGGATGCCGAGTATCTGCTGGGTGCTCAGTTCCTCGCCGGCAAAAACCAGGGTCAGCGCCAGCACCACCAAGGGTGAAAGCCCGCGCATCAGCGGATAGACCAGGCCCAGGTCGCCTACTCGGTACGCCTGGATCAACAGATAGCGATACAGGAGCTCGAAGGCTGCGGAAGCCAGGATCCAGGGCCAGATCTCCATGGGCGGCCACTGCATGAACAGCACCATGACCGCCACGAACAGCAGCGCCACGCAATCCATGCAGGCCACCACCAGCACACGCTCACCACTGAACTTGATCAGGGTGTTCCATGTGGCATGCAGCAATGCTGCTATCAAGACCAGAGTCGTCGCCAACACCCCACTCCCTATCTGTCCTGGGCGCGATCACCGAAAGCCTGGGATCCTCGCATGCCCCCGGACCCGGGTGCACGGACTATTGTTCTTTTGGCAACCCTACTGCCAGGTTCGTCAGCATGGCCTTGTGCCGCGACTTTTCTTGACGCACCTGCAACGTCGCGGCCTGGCTGCGGTCAATGTGTCGATTGAACGCCAATGCCTTGTAGCGAGACCTTCTCGCCGCAGCCAACTGTGCCCCTCTCAGGCACCGGGACATCAAACCCTTGGCCTGAAAGACTTCAGGCTGTTTTTCCTGTGATCATCCAAAGGAGTCCGGATGCTTGAACTTGTCGCTGCCTTCATCTGCCTGACGACGCTGCTGACGTACGTCAATTTCCGCTTTATCGGCCTGCCGCCGACCATCGGCGTAATGGTCACTGCACTACTTTTTTCCCTGCTATTGCAGGGCCTGACCTTCCTTGGCTATCCCGGCCTCGAGGAACACATCGAGGAGTTGATCGGCAAGATCGACTTCGGCGACCTGCTGATGAACTGGATGCTGTCGTTCCTGCTGTTCGCCGGCGCCTTGCACGTCAACCTCAACGACCTGCGCAGCTATCGCTGGCCCATCGGCCTGCTGGCGACTGTCGGGGTGCTGATCGCCACGTTCGTCATCGGCAGCCTGGCCTACTGGGTCTTCGGCCTGTTCGGCTGGCACGTGAGTTTCCTCTACTGCCTGCTGTTCGGCGCGCTGATTTCCCCCACCGACCCGATCGCGGTCCTTGGGGTACTGCGTACCGCTAACGCTTCCAAGCCGCTGAAGACCACCATCGTTGGCGAATCGCTGTTCAACGACGGTACGGCGGTGGTGGTCTTCACCGTGCTGCTGGGCATCGCGCAACTGGGCGAAACCCCCACCGTAGGCGCCACCGCCTGGTTGTTCGTGCATGAAGCCATTGGCGGCGTACTGTTCGGCGGCCTGATCGGCTACCTGGTGTACCTGATGATCAAGAGCATCGAGCAGCACCAGATCGAGGTGATGCTGACCCTGGCCCTGGTGATCGGTGGGTCGGCCATGGCCAGCGAGATCCATGTCTCGGCGCCCATCGCGATGGTGGTAGCCGGCCTGATCATCGGCAACCTGGGACGCAACCTGGCGATGAACGACATGACCCGGCGCTACCTGGATGGTTTCTGGGAATTGCTGGACGACATGCTCAATGCATTGTTGTTCGCACTGATCGGCCTTGAACTGTTGCTGCTGCCATTCAACTGGCTGCACCTGGCGGCTGCCAGCCTGCTGGCAGTGGCCATCATCGCCTCGCGCCTGCTTACCGTGGCCCCGGCGATCCTGCTGTTGCGCCGCTGGCGCAGCGTGCCCCGCGGCACCATCCGCGTGCTGACCTGGGGTGGCCTGCGCGGCGGCGTCTCGGTGGCCCTGGCCCTGGCATTGCCTGCCGGCCCGGAGCGCGATTTGGTGCTGAGCATCACCTACATCGTGGTGCTGTCGTCGATCCTGCTGCAGGGCCTGACCATCGGCAAGCTGGTACGCCATGTCACCAGCGACGCGCCGAAGGCACAGGCCGAAACCCACTGACCGATGGTCCATGCGTAGCGGGCGAGCGGGCCCGCCGCGCATGGGCAAGAGGCGTCAGGCGACGGGGGCGTCGTCCTTGAACTGGTCCTTGACGTACTTGATCTCGGTACGACCATGGGGCGCCGGCAAACCATCTTCCCCCAGGTTGACGAAGACCATTTTCTCCACCGTGAGGATCGACTTGCGGGTGATCTTGTTGCGCACTTCGCACGTCAGGGTGATGGAGGTCCGACCGAACTCGGTGGCGGTGATGCCCAGTTCGATGATGTCGCCCTGGCGCGAGGCGCTGACGAAGTTGATTTCCGAAATGTACTTGGTGACCACGCGCTGGTTGCCCAGCTGGACGATGGCGTAGATCGCCGCCTCTTCGTCGATCCAGCGCAGCAGGCTGCCGCCGAACAGCGTGCCGTTGGGGTTGAGGTCTTCGGGTTTTACCCACTTGCGGGTGTGGAAATTCATGTTCACTCCTGACCGTCCTGCCATTTGATGCCCGGCATGATGGCAGACCGGGCAGCCGTGCTCTATGCAACCTCGACTATGGTCTCGATTGAGGAACTTCATCCAGGCCGCAGAAACACTTTGGGAAGTCTGGCCCAGCCAGCTATAATCGCCACCGTTTCGAAACGGTCATCTACCCTTGATACCGTTTTCCCGCCACCTGTCCGAGGGGCGCTGCAGCAGGCTCGGCCTGTCAGGCTCGGATGGGGCGTTGTCGGCACGGGACTTCCCGTACGGACACTAAACGCACAACGGCGCCCATTCGCACATTACGAATGGAGGCTCTTCATGAGCGCTGTCAACACGCCTGCAGATTTTACCGATTACAAAGTCGCCGACATTTCCCTGGCTGCCTGGGGCCGCCGCGAAACCATCATCGCCGAGTCGGAAATGCCGGCCCTGATGGGTCTGCGTCGCAAGTACCTGGCTGAACAGCCGCTCAAGGGTGCGAAAATCCTCGGCTGCATCCACATGACTATCCAGACCGCCGTGCTGATCGAGACCCTGGTTGCCCTGGGTGCCGAGGTTCGCTGGTCGTCCTGCAACATCTTCTCGACCCAGGACCAGGCCGCTGCCTCCATCGCCGCCGCCGGTATCCCGGTCTTCGCCTGGAAAGGCGAGACCGAGCAAGAGTACGAGTGGTGCCTGGAGCAGACCATCCTCAAGGACGGCAAGCCTTGGGACGCCAACATGATCCTCGACGACGGCGGCGACCTGACCGAGCTGCTGCACAAGAAATACCCTGCTGTCCTGGAACGCGTCCACGGCGTGACCGAAGAAACCACCACCGGCGTGCACCGCCTGCTGGACATGCTGGCCAAGGGCGAGCTGAAGGTTCCTGCGATCAACGTCAACGACTCGGTGACCAAGAGCAAGAACGACAACAAGTACGGCTGCCGTCACAGCCTGAACGACGCCATCAAGCGTGGTACCGACCACCTGCTGTCCGGCAAGCAAGCCCTGGTGATCGGCTACGGTGACGTGGGCAAGGGCTCGGCCCAGTCCCTGCGCCAGGAAGGCATGATCGTCAAGGTCACCGAAGTCGACCCGATCTGCGCCATGCAAGCCTGCATGGACGGTTTCGAGCTGGTCTCGCCGTTCATCGACGGTATCAACAACGGTACCGAAGCGAGCATCAACAAAGACCTGCTGGGCAAGATCGACCTGATCGTGACCACCACCGGTAACGTCAATGTTTGCGACGCGAACATGCTCAAGGCCCTTAAGAAGCGCGCCGTTGTCTGCAACATCGGTCACTTCGACAACGAGATCGACACCGCTTTCATGCGCAAGAACTGGGCATGGGAAGAAGTGAAGCCGCAGGTACACAAGATCCACCGTACCGGCCACGGCGATTTCGACCCACAGAACGATGACTACCTGATCCTGCTGGCCGAAGGCCGCCTGGTGAACCTGGGTAACGCCACCGGCCACCCAAGCCGCATCATGGACGGTTCGTTCGCCAACCAGGTCCTGGCCCAGATCTTCCTGTTCGGCCAGAAGTACGCCGACCTGTCGCCAGCCCAGAAAGCCGAGCGACTGACTGTTGAAGTGCTGCCCAAGAAGCTCGACGAAGAAGTGGCCCTGGAAATGGTTCGCGGCTTCGGTGGCGTGGTCACTCAGCTGACCAAGCAACAGGCCGACTACATCGGCGTAACCGTCGAAGGCCCGTTCAAGCCGCACGCTTACCGGTACTAAGAGCAGCTGCAAGCTTTGAGCTTCAAGCGGCAAGTAAAGGCCAAAAGCCGACCTTGCCGCACGAAGCCCGCGGCTTCGCCCCAATTTGCCAAAACAGTGTCAGGCTCCAGGCTCCAGGCACAAGAGACGAGCGCACCTCCGCTTCTCTTGCCGCTCGCAGCTTGCAGCTTGTAGCTGGAGGTTCCCTCCATGTCCCAAGACCGTCGCTACAGCTTCGAGTTCTTCCCCACCAAGACCGATGCTGGACATGAAAAACTGCTTGCCACTGCCCGCCAGCTGGCCAGCTGCAATCCTGACTTCTTCTCCTGCACCTACGGTGCCGGCGGCTCGACTCGCGATCGTACGGTCAATACCGTGCTGCAGCTGGAGAGCGAAGTAAAAGTCCCCTCGGCACCACACCTGTCCTGTGTCGGCGACAGCAAGGACGACCTGCGCGGCCTGCTGCAGCAATACCAGGCGGCCGGCATCAAGCGCATCGTAGCCCTGCGCGGCGACCTGCCTTCGGGCATGGGCATGGCCAGCGGCGAGCTGCGCCACGCCAACGACCTGGTGGCGTTCATTCGCGAAGAGACCGGCAGTCATTTCCACATCGAAGTCGCGGCGTACCCGGAAATGCACCCGCAGGCCCGCAATTTCGAGGACGACCTGCAAAATTTCGTGCGCAAGGCCAACGCCGGTGCCGACAGCGCGATCACCCAGTACTTCTTCAACGCCGACAGCTACTTCTACTTCGTCGATCGTGTACAGAAGATGGGGGTTAACATCCCGATCGTGCCGGGCATCATGCCGATCACCAACTACAGCAAGCTGGCGCGTTTCTCCGACGCCTGCGGCGCCGAGATCCCCCGCTGGATCCGCAAGCAACTGGAGGCCTACGGTGACGACAGCGCCAGCATCCAGGCGTTTGGCGAGCAAGCCATCAGCGAAATGTGCGAGCGCCTGCTGCAAGGTGGCGCACCAGGGTTGCACTTCTACACCCTGAACCAGGCTGATCCGAGCCTGGCGATCTGGAACAACCTGAAGCTGCCACGCTGACCCGCAATACCCGATGAGGCCCCAGTGTGAACAGGGGCCTTTTCATTGGTGCCAGGCCTGCTCTAGAGCGCCTGGAACCGCCCCTAGCATTTGCATGATCTCTCGGCGTACTCTCCAGCAATGTCCGTTATCGCCCAATTGCTGACAGCCCTACTCTGCGCTTGCCTGAGCCTTACCGCCCATGGCGAGAAGCTGCGCATCGTCACCGAACCCTGGGCCCCTTATGTCTATGAGGAAAACGGCAAGACCCTGGGGCTGGACTACGAAACCACCGCCATTGTCTTCCAGCGCCTGGGCATCGAGGTGGAATGGCAGTTCCTGCCCTGGAAACGCTGCCTGGCGATGCTGGAGACTGGCCAGGCCGACGGCGCCCTGGACATTTTCCACAGCGACCAGCGCGACAGCACCCTGCTCTACCCCAGCGAAGCGCTGTCCGAAGTCGAATTCGTGATGTTCTACGCCAACCGGTATCCGCATCCGTTCAAGCAACTCAAGGAACTCAAAGGCCTGACCATCGGCACCTCGCCCGGCTACCTGTACAGCGACGACTTCAGCAACTCCACCCTGTTCAATCGTGAACCTGCACCAACCCACGAGGCCAACTTCGGCAAGTTGCTGCTGGGGCGGATCGACCTGCTGATCACCGACCGGCGGGTTGGCCAACACCTATTGGACACCCTGGGCATCCGCGACCAGATCAGCCAGAATCCGCTGGTCATCAGCCGTCAGAACCAATACCTGGCTGTACGCCGCAACGCTGGCATGGATCTGCTGGTGCAACGCTTTGGCGCCGAACTCAAGCGGTTCAAGCGCGAACCGGCCTACGCTGAATTGAGTGCCAAGTACGGGGCGGAACCCGTCTTGCCACCGGTCAGATCGTCTTCGACTCGCGAGTCGGGAAAAACCGTTGAGCAGCAGGAAAGCAGCGGACACTAAATGCTCTGCTATACTCCGGCCTCCCGCCAGGCTCACGCCCGGACGCTGGACCCTGTTCAAGGCATCTCCACCACGCTACGGCGCAGCCAGCCGGCCCCGCGCGAGCCTTTGGTGGATGGCTCTTCAGGCCAGCAGGACCGGACGGGATTGCGTCCTCTTGAACGCCATTCGCGCCAGGCAAGATTATCCCTTTGGGCCAAGCCCTCACTAAAACAGGATTACTCATGTCCTTTGCTTCCCTCGGTCTCTCCGAGGCTTTAGTCGGCGCTATCGAAGCAGCCGGCTATACCCAGCCTACTCCGGTGCAACAGCGGGCCATTCCCGCCGTGTTGCAAGGTCGCGATCTGATGGTTGCGGCACAGACAGGTACTGGTAAAACCGGCGGTTTCGCCCTCCCGATCTTGGAGCGGCTGTTTCCCAACGGTCATCCGGACAAATCCCAGCGCCATGGCCCACGCCAACCCCGCGTCCTGGTCCTGACCCCGACCCGCGAACTGGCCGCGCAGGTGCATGACAGCTTCAAGCTGTACGCCCGCGACCTGAAGTTCGTCAGTGCCTGCATCTTTGGTGGTGTCGGCATGAACCCGCAGGTCCAGGCCATGGCCCGTGGCGTCGACGTGCTGGTGGCGTGCCCCGGCCGCCTGCTGGACCTGGCAGGCCAGGGCAGCATCGACCTGTCCCACGTGGAAATCCTGGTCCTGGACGAAGCCGACCGCATGCTCGACATGGGCTTCGTCCATGACGTCAAGAAGGTCCTTGCCCGCCTCCCGGCCAAGCGCCAGAACCTGCTGTTCTCCGCGACCTTCTCCAAGGACATCACGGACCTGGCCAGCAAGCTGCTGCATGACCCGGAGCGCATCGAAGTCACGCCGCCGAACACCACGGTCGAGCGGATCGAGCAGCGGGTCTTCCGCTTGCCGGCCAGCCACAAGCGGGCACTGCTGGCACACCTGATCACCGCTGGTGCCTGGGAACAGGTCCTGGTGTTCACCCGTACCAAGCACGGCGCCAACCGCCTGGCCGAGTACCTGGACAAGCATGGCCTGAGCGCCATGGCGATCCACGGCAACAAGAGCCAGAACGCCCGCACCAAGGCCCTGGCCGACTTCAAGGCTGGCGAAGTGCGGATCCTGGTGGCCACCGATATCGCCGCCCGCGGCCTGGATATCGACCAACTGCCCCACGTGGTCAACTTCGAACTGCCCAACGTCGATGAAGACTACGTCCACCGCATCGGCCGTACTGGCCGGGCCGGTCGTTCGGGCGAAGCCATCTCCCTGGTGGCCCCGGACGAAGAGAAGCTGCTCAAGAGCATCGAGCGCATGACCAAGCAGAAGATCGCCGACGGCGACCTGATGGGCTTCGATGCCAGCGCGGTGGAAGCCGAGAAGCCGGAAGTGCGCGAGCGTCCGGACACCCGTAATTCGCGCAGCGCCCGCGCCCCTCGTGGCGATAACCCGAACGGTGGCGGCGGTGGCCGCAAGGACAAGGGCAAGGACAAGGGCGGTAAAGACAAACCAGCCCGCGGCGAACGCCAGCCCCGCGAGCAAAAGCCTCGCGAGAATGCCGCCTCGCGCGAGCAGCGCCAGCCGACGCCTCGCCCTGACCGGGCACCGGACGAATTCCTCGACGACGACGTGGACAACTTCGGCAACCGCGCCGACTACGTCAGCCCCTACCAGAACAAGGGCAACCAGCAAGGCCGCGGCCGTCGTCCCGGTGCCCCGAGCCAGGGCCAGGGCGCCGGAGGCAATGCCCCCCGTGGTGGTGGCCAGGGTCGCAATGGCAACCCGCGCAATGGTGGTGGCGGTGGTAGTGCCAGCAACAGCAACGGCGGCACGCCGGCCAAACGCAACGGCCCGCGCAGTGGCGCTTCCCGTGATGGCCAAGGCCGTCGCGACGAATCGCGTAACCGTCGTGGCCGTGACGACCAGGGCCGCCAGGAGCCAGCGGTGCAGAACCCTCGGAGCGTCCAGCCGAAGATCATGCACAAGGAGTCCAAGGTCGATCGCTTCCCGACGCCTGAACAGCTCGACCAGCTGCCAAGCCGCCCACGGGGCGAAAAACCAGCGCTGCTGACGCGTAACCGCTAAGCGAGCTGCAATGCAAAACGCCCCGGATCGTGAGATCCGGGGCGTTTTTGCTGGTGTACGGGAAACTACGGCCAGGCGATAAAAAACGCCCCCGGTTTTGGGCCGGGGGCGTTTTCTTGTGCGTGCCATGGGTGCGAGCGCGCCAATGGCAACAGCCTGCAGCGGCGGCTACAGGCGAAGCATTACTTGGCTTTCACACCTTCGAAGGTGATGTACAGGTCGACGTTGTTGGACGCCGGGCCCAGGTCCATCATCTTGCCGAAGTCCTGGCGATTGATGCTGGTAGTGCCTTCGAAGCCAGCGCGGTAGCCGCCCCATGGATCCTTGCCTTCACCCAGGAAGGTGGCCTTGACCACTACAGGCTTGGTCACGCCGTGCAGGGTCAGGTCGCCGGCTACGTCAGCGGTCAACTTGCCATCGGCGTTCTTGCCGGTTGGCTTGACGCTGGTGGAGACGAACTTGGCGTCGGCAAACTTGCCAGCGTCCAGGAAGTCCTTGCTGGTGATGTGCTTGTCGCGCTCGGCGTGGTTGGTGAACACGCTGGCGGTGCGCACGTTGACTTCGATCTTGGCGTCTTCAGGCTTGGCCGCGTCGAAGCTGAACTTGCCGTCCAGGTCCTTGAAGGTACCGGTGATGAAGCTGTAGCCCAGGTGGCTGATCTTGAAGTCGACGAAGGCGTGCTGGCCTTCCTTGTCGATTACGTAGTCCGCTGCCATCACTTGACCGGCCGCCAATACAGCAGATCCGATTGCCAGAGCGGCGAGAGTCTTTTTCAACATGCTTTCTATTCCTTTCGAGTCAAGGTTGAACATCAGGCTTTGCGGCCCAGCATACGAGTCAGGGTCGCATCACGATCGATAAAGTGGTGCTTCAAGGCAGCCAGTCCATGGATGCCGGCAAAGACTACCAGCACCCAGGCCAGGTACAAATGCACCACACCTGCTACATCTGCCTGGTCCGGTAGTCCGGATACCAGGGCAGGAATTTCGAACAAGCCGAACACCGGGATACCCACGCCGTCGGCAGTGGAGATCAGGTAGCCGGCGATCATCACCGCGAACAGGCCCAGGTACAGGAACGCATGTCCCAGCTTGGCCCCCAGGCGCGTCAGAGGTCCATGATTGGCCGGTGCCGGTGGCGGTGGGCTGACCAACCGCCACAACACCCGCAACAACATGATTGCAAACAGTGTCAGGCCAATGCTCTTGTGCAGGTCCGGTGCGTCTTTGCGCCAGGTGCTGTAGTAGTCGAGGCCGACCATCCACAGGCCCAGGGCAAACAACCCGAACACCGCCAGGGCAACGCCCCAGTGCAGCACAATGCTGACCCAGCCGTAGCGCGAAGAAGAATTACGTAACTGCATTGACTTGCATCCTGTAAGAAACGCTGACCAAGACTAGCGATTTACCTATCGAATTAAAGCGGAAATTTTCGCTTTGAAATATCGAGAAAAACGATCGATAGTCTGGACTGAGCGAGTTAAGTAAAGATTAAGCCCCCCACGTGCCTTGCCGGCCACCTCCTCTTCCAGTGCCTTGTCCCCTTTTGCCTGCGTCTTTGCTCGAGTGCACCACCTCGCACAACAGGTTGTCCCACGGCCATGCATTGCATAGGCTTGCCCGATCGTTTGCCCGCGTTTTTCGCGAGCGCCTCCAGGAGACTGTACATGGGCCTGAATAACCAGTGGATGCAACGCGACCTCGCGGTGTTGTGGCATCCCTGCACCCAGATGAAAGACCACGAACAACTGCCGTTGATCCCGATCCGGCGTGGCGAAGGCGTCTGGCTGGAAGATTTCGAGGGCAAACGCTACCTGGACGCCGTCAGCTCCTGGTGGGTCAACGTGTTCGGCCACGCCAACCCGCGCATCAACCAACGCATCAAGGACCAGGTCGACCAACTCGAACACGTGATCCTGGCGGGCTTCAGCCACCAGCCGGCGATCGAGCTGTCCGAGCGCCTGGTGGCCATGACCCCTGCCGGACTGGACCGGGTGTTCTATGCCGACAACGGCTCGTCGTGCATCGAAGTGGCGCTGAAGATGAGCTTCCACTACTGGCAGAACACCGGCAAACCGGCGAAGAAGCGCTTCGTCACCCTGACCAACAGCTACCACGGCGAGACCATCGCCGCCATGTCGGTGGGCGACGTGCCGCTGTTCACCGAGACCTACAAGGCCCTGCTGCTGGACACCATCAAGGTGCCCAGCCCCGACTGCTACCACCGCCCCGAAGGCATGGGCTGGGAAGAACACTCGCGCAACATGTTCGCCGCCATGGAACAGACCCTGGCCGAACACCACGAGACGATCTCGGCAGTGATCGTCGAGCCGCTGATCCAGGGCGCCGGCGGCATGCGCATGTACCACCCGGTGTACCTCAAGCTGCTGCGCGAGGCCTGCGATCGCTACGACGTGCACCTGATCCATGACGAGATCGCCGTGGGCTTCGGCCGCACCGGCACGATGTTCGCCTGCGAGCAGGCCGGCATCCGTCCGGACTTCCTGTGCCTGTCCAAGGCCCTGACCGGCGGCTACCTGCCCCTGGCCGCCTGCCTGACCACCAACAAGGTGTACCAGGCGTTCTACGACGACTACCCGACCCTGCGGGCCTTCCTCCACTCCCACAGCTACACCGGCAACCCGCTGGCCTGTGCTGCGGCGCTGGCGACCCTGGACATCTTCGAACAGGACAACGTGATCCAGGCCAACCAGGCCCTGGCCGCGCGCATGGCCAGCGCCACCGCGCACCTGGCCGACCACGCCCACGTCGCCGAGATCCGCCAGACCGGCATGGCGCTGGCCATCGAGATGGTCCAGGACAAGGCCAGCAAGGCCGCCTACCCCTGGCAGGAACGCCGTGGCCTGAAGGTCTTCGAACACGCCCTGAGCCGTGGTGCCCTGCTGCGCCCGCTGGGCAGCGTGGTGTACTTCCTGCCGCCCTACGTGATCACCCCGGAGCAGATCGACTTCCTCGCCGAAGTAGCCAGCGAAGGCATCGACATCGCCACCCGGGACAGCGTCAGCATGGCGGTGCCCAAGGACTTCCACCCGGGCTTTCGCGACCCGGGCTGAGGCCCGCCCGAGCGTGGTCGCACAGGCCACGCACCCGCACACCCCATCGATCCGACTTCAACAGAGACCGCAGATGAGATTGTCCCGCTTCTTTATCGACACCCCCCTGAGCCTTGGCGAGCACGAGCTGCCCGAAGCCCAGGCCCACTACATCGCACGGGTGCTGCGCATGGCCGAGGGCGATGCGTTGCAGGTGTTCGACGGTTCGGGGCAGGAGTTTCGCGGCACCCTGGTGGAGGTGGGCAAGAAGCGCGTGCGGATCAGCCTCGACGAGAGCTTCGCCGGCCAGCCCGAGTCGCCGCTGCATATCCACCTGGGCCAGGGCCTGTCCCGTGGCGAACGCATGGATTGGGCGATCCAGAAAGCCACCGAGCTGGGTGTCGACCAGATCACCCCGATCTTCAGCGAACGCTGCGAGGTGCGCCTCAAGGATGAACGGGCCGACAAGCGCCTGCTGCATTGGCGCCAGGTGGCCATCAGCGCCTGCGAGCAATGCGGGCGTTCCAAGGTCCCGGTGATCCACCCGCCACTGTTGCTGGCGGACTGGCTCAAGCAGACCGCTGCCGACCTCAAGCTGGTGCTGCACCCAGTGGCCCAGCCACTGGAAAGCCACGCCCGCCCGGGGACCCTGGCCTTCCTGATCGGCCCCGAGGGCGGCCTGTCCGACGCCGAAGTCGAACAGGCCCAGGGCACCGGTTTCCTGCCGGCGCGCCTGGGTCCACGGGTACTGCGTACGGAAACCGCGCCAGTGGTAGCCCTGGCCGTGGCCCAGCAGCTCTGGGGCGACTTCTAACCCCACCGCCTTTGCCTGACACACCGTGGCGCCCATCGCCGGCAAGCCTGGCTCCTACAACAGCCGGCAGGCCGCGGGACGGCGTTACTGCACCGGATCGCTGGTGGGCTTGGCGATGATCGCCTTCAGCTCGCTGGTCATGGGGAACTCCAGGTTCAGCCCCTTGGGCGGGATCGGCTGCTCGAACCAGCGCTGGTAGATCCCGTTGATCTCGCCGGAGCGGTACAGGTCCCCCAGGGCGGTGTTGACCAGGGCCAGGAACTGCGGGTCGTCCTTGCGCACCATGCAGCTGTAGATCTCCCGCGACTGCTCCTCGCCCACCACGATCCAGTTGTGCGGATCACGGGCCTTGGCCCGCTCGCCATAAAGCAGCGCATCGTCCATGTAGAACGCCGCCGCGCGCCCCGACTGGAGCATCTGGAAGGCTTCGCCGTGGTCCTTGGCGCTGATCACGAACATGTCGATCTTGTGCTCGACGTTGTAGCTCTTGAGAAAGCGCTCGTTGGTGGTGCCGGCGGTGGTCACCACGTTCTTGCCCCGCAGGTCGGCAAAGCTCTTGATCCCGCTGTCCTTGGCGGTCAGCAACTGGCCCTTGACGTAGATGAAGCCATAGGAGAAGGCCACCTGTTTCTGGCGCTCGGCCGTCACTCCGGTGGAACCGCACTCCAGGTCCACGGTGCCGTTCTGCACCAGCGGGATGCGGGTCTGGGAGGTCACCAGGTTGTACTTCACCGCCAGCTTGGGCAGCTGCAGCTGCTGCTGGATACGCTCCACCACCTTGCCCGCCAGCTCCACGGAATAACCCATGGGCTTGCCGCTGTTGTCCCCCACGTAGGAGAACGGCACCGAGGCATCGCGATAACCCAAGGTAATACTGGCGCTGTTGGCGATCTTGGCCAGGGTTCCCTCCAGGGGCGCCTCGTTGGCCTGGGCCATGGCGCTGAACAGCAGGCCCAGGGTGCAGCCGAGCAACGTGATCTTGTGCATTGTTATTCTCCGTTGGGGTTGAAGGTGCTTCAGCGACGGGTGGCGATGATACTGATTTCGACGAGGATTTCCGGGCGCGCCAGGGCCGCCTGCAAAGTCGTGCGCGCCGGTGCCAGGCCGGGGGACAGCCAGGCCGACCACACCTCGTTCATGCCGGCGAAATCCGCCTGGATGTCCTTGAGGTAGATGGTGGCGTTGAGCACGTGGTCCTTGTCGCTGCCGACCTCGGCCAGCAGCGCATCGATCTTCTCCAGGACCTCGCGAGTCTGCCCGGCGATGTCTTGGCTGGCCCCCGGCACCTGGCCGGAAAGGAACACCAGTTCGGCGAAGGTCACGGCGCCACTCAGGCGGTTGTTGCTATGCAGACGCTGGATACTCATTGGAAACACTCCTGGTGATGACTCAGGCGGCGCGTGGCGCCAGGCCCTGCATGTCGATACTGGTGGGACGCTGGCCGATCAGTTCGCCCAGCAACTGGCCACTGCCACAGGCCAGGGTGAACCCCAGCGCGCCATGGCCGAGGTTGAGCCACAGGTTGCGGTAGGCAGTGCCCCCCACCAGTGGCACGCCGCTGGGGGTCGCCGGGCGCATGCCGGCCCATTCCACGGCGGCCTGGTAATCGCCGGCATGGGCGAAGGTCTGCGCCGCCTGGTGCCGCAGCAGGGCCAGGCGCCCGGGGTCCGGGGCCGGGTCGAAGCCGACGATATCGACCATGGCCGCCACCCGTAGCTGCTGGCCGATCCGCGCGTAGACGATCTTGCGGTTGTAGTCGGTGATGCTGATTTCCGGCGCCCGGTGCTGCGGGCCGATGGGCGCACTGAGGCTGTAGCCCTTGAGCGGGTACAGCGGCAACTTGAGCCCGGGCAGGTGCAGCTCGGGGCTGCGGTGCCCGGCGGCCAGCACCAGGTGGTCCACCGCCAGCTGGCGCTCGCCCAGGTCGATGGCCTGCACCCGGTCGCCCTGGTGCCGGATACCGCGGACCCGCTGCCCGAGGAGGATCTCGCAACGTCCGGACGCCCGCAGGCGCGCCGCCAGCTGCTGGCAGAAGGCGTGACAGTCGGCCACCTCTTCGTCCGGGGTATAGATGCCACCGATGAAGGGCGCATCGCCCAGGGCCGGCTCCAGGCTGGCGCACTCGGCTCCCGTCAGCACCTGCTGCTGGCGCGGGTCGGACAGGTTGTGCCGGGCGTGCTCGAAACTGCCGGCCTCGCGGAAGGTCACCAGCTTGCCGTTGCGCCGCCAGTCGAAATCCGTCAGGCCGTCGGCTTCGCGCCAGGTCTTGAGGGTCTCCTGGCTGAGCAGCGCCAGGCGCAGCAAATGGGCTCCATTGCGCTGGTTCACCGAGTGCCGGCAAGCCCCCAGGAACCCCGCCAGCCAGCGCCACTGCGCCGGGTCCAGGCGTGGCCGCAGGCGCAGCGGCGAATCGCCCTTGAGCATCCAGCCCAGGGCCTGCCAGGGCACACCGGCATCGGCCAGCGGTGCCACGTAGCGATAGGACAGCTGGCCGCCGTTGGCGAAGCTGGTCTGGCTGCCCAGGCTGTCCTGGGCTTCCACCAGGGTCACCTCCAGGCCTTGGCGGACCAGGGCATAGGCGCTGGCCAGGCCGATGACGCCACCACCGATGATGCAAACCCGCTGACTCATGACTGCCCCTGAGCTGATGTTCGATGGCCCAAGGTTAGGGGCAGGTGACAGGCGCCGGACAATGAATAAAGATGGACCACCCATAAACAAAGGTTATGGACTTGCCATGCGCCTTCGTCATATCGAGATCTTCCAGGCCATCCGCCAGACCGGCTCCATCAGCGGTGCCGCGCAACTGCTGCACGTCTCGCAACCGGCAGTGACCAAAGTGCTGCAGCACGCCGAGCTGCAGCTGGGTTTCCCGCTGTTCCTGCGGGTGCGCGGCAAGCTGCAACCGACCCCGGAAGCCCTGGAGCTGGAGCGGGAAGTGGACAAGGTCAGCGAGAGCCTGCAGGGCGTGCGCCGCCTGGCCCAGAACCTGCGCCGGGCGCCGGGCCACAGCCTGCGCATCGGCGCCACCCCGGCCCTGGCCCTGGCCTTGCTGCCGCCGGCCATCAGCGAGTGGACTCGGCGCTACCCGGACAGCCTCTGCGAGCTGTCCAGCGCCCACAGCCGCGAACTGGTGCAGAACCTGTTGATGCGCGAAATCGATGTAGCCCTGACCCTGCAACGCCCGGATCACCCCGGCCTGAACGGCCAGGCCCTGGCCCAGGGTGTGCTGGTGGCCCTGGCCCCACGCGGCTATTGGCCCGATGGCAGCCTGGGCCAGCCCCTGGCGCTGCAAGAACTGGCGGACGCACCGCTGATCGGCCTGAGCAGCGCCGACCCGCTGTCGGCCCGGCTCGACGGCTATCTCAAGGCCGTGGAGCCACCACCACGGGTAAGCATCGCAGTGCAGACCTATTCCCTGGCCCGGGCCATGGTGGAGTCCGGCGCCGGCCTGGCGCTGATCGATCCGTTCACCGCCCTGGGCGCCTCCTCGGCCAGCACCGTGATCCGCCCCCTGAGCCCGTCGCTGCCCATCACCCTGTATGCCGTGACCCGGGCCGCCGAACCGCCGCCCCACACCTTGAGCAGCTTGCTGGAGATCTTTGGCGGGCAGGCCCAGGAACAACTGGATCGGTTGATGGCCGCCGATTGAGGCGGCCGGTCAGGACCTCATCGCGAGCAAGCTTCGCTCCTACACAGAGATCGCCGTACCTGTATGAGCGAGGCTACCCGCGCTGAACGATGAGGCGCGCGCCGATCACAACACATAGAACAGGATGGCGACGAAGTGCAGCAGGCTGCCGGCGATGACGAACAGGTGCCAGATGCCGTGGGCGTGGCGCAGGCGGTTGTCGAGGGCGAAGAAGATGATCCCCACGGTGTACAGCACCCCACCCGCCGCCAGCCAGGTGAAGCCCGCCGGCCCCAATGCCGCGAGCAGCGGCTTGACCGCCACCAGCACGATCCAGCCCATCACCGCGTAGATCACGATGGACAGGACCCGCGCTTCGGAACGCGGCTTGATCTCCTGCAGGATGCCGATCAAGGCCAGGCCCCAGACGATGCCGAACAGGGTCCAGCCCCAGGGCCCGCGCAAGGTCACCAGGCAGAACGGCGTATAGCTGCCAGCGATCAGCAGGTAGATCGAGAAGTGATCGACCTTCTGCATGATGTTTTTCGCCCGCCCGCGCACACTGTGGTAGACCGTGGACACGCTGTAGAGCACCAGCAAGGTGAAGGCGTAGATCGCCACTCCGACGATCTTCCACGGGCTGCCGTCGAGGCTGGCCAGCACCACCAGCCAGATACCGCCGATAAACGCCGCGACCGCTCCCAAGAGGTGGGTCCAGGCGTTGAGTCTTTCTCCGTGATACATCGGTCACTCACCCTGAAAACATAAAAGTACGCAGGCTCGGCCTGCAGCTTGAACACGCTATATGTCCATTGGGGCAGCGCTGTAAAAAAACCAGCGGCCACATTCTGACTCATCGGGCATCATCACTTCCTCGCCAACAGAGTCCGGACCATGCTCATCGACGAAGAGTTGACCCTCAAGAAGCTCGAAGTGTTTCTGGCTTTCATGCGCACCGGCAACCTGGCTCGCGCCGCTAGCGAACTGCAGACCAGCAATGTCAGCGTGCACCGGGCCATCCATTCCCTGGAAAACGCCCTGCGCTGCCCGCTGTTCAAGCACGAAGGACGCAACCTGACTCCGCTGGAAAGCGCCTACGTGCTGGAAGAGCGGGCGCAGAAGCTGGTGCAGGACGTGGTCCAGAGCGTGCGCCTGACCCGGGAAGCCGCTGGCTTCTCGGCAGAACGTTTCAAGCTCGGCGCGCTTTACTCCCTGACCGTGAAAACCGTGCCGCAACTGATCATGGGCCTGAAGCTGCGGCGCAGCGAGCTGAACATCGACCTGATCCTGGGCTCCAACATCGATCTCTTGTACAAGCTCAAGAACATGGAAGTGGATGCGATCCTGGTGTCCCTGGACGACAGCGTCAGCGATCCGGACTGCGAACAGCTGCCGTTGTTTTCCGACGATATCTTCCTCGCCACCCCGGCCGACTCGCCCTTCGCCCAAGAGCGCGAAGTGGACCTGGCGGCTGTGCGCGACGCCACGTTCATCACCCTGACCCAGGGTTTCGCCACCCACCAGGACGGCGTGCGGGTGTTCAAGCAAGCGGGGTTCGAGCCGAAGGTGGCGATGCAGGTCAACGATATCTTCACCCTGCTGAGCATGGTCAGCTCGGGGGTGGGTTATGCGCTACTGCCGGGCAGGATCGCCGCCGTCTACGAGAACCGCGTGAAGCTGATACCGCTGCAGGCACGCTATCGCCTGCAACAGCATATCGGCGTGGTGTTCCTCAAGGCCAAGGAGCGCGACCCGAACCTGCTGGCGCTGCTGGCCGAATGCCGGATGTATTCGCGGGGGTCATAAGACGCAATCGCGGGCAAGCGGCGATCCAACTTGCCCGCGATGACCTCAGGTCGGATCAGCCCACCAGCCCGCGCACGATGAAAAACAGCAACGACGGCCCCAGCAGGCACCCCAATCCAGTATGGAAGGTCGCCGTCAGCGCACCGTAAGGCACCAGGCGCCGATCGGTCGCCGCAAGCCCGGCGGTGACCCCGCTGACGGTCCCGGCCAAGCCACCGAACACCATGGCCGAACGCGGGTTGTCCAGGCCCATCCAGCGGGCCGCCATGGGCGTGCCCACCATCACCAGGATCGCCTTGATCAGGCCGGTGGCGATCGACAGCGCCACCACATCGGAGCTGGCGCCGATGGCTGCGCCGGTCACCGGGCCGACGATGTAGGTCACGGCACCAGCACCGAGGGTGGTCATGCTCACCGCATCGCGATAGCCAAAGCTCCAGGCGATGCTCGCCCCGACGATGAACGGCAACACCGTGCCCAGTAGCAGCGCCACGGCGCCGATCAACCCGGCCTTGCGGGCTTCGGTGGCCTGGACTTCGAAGGCCGTGGCGACGATGGCGAAATCCCGCAGCATGGCGCCGCCCATCAGGCCGATGCCGGAAAACAGCGCCAGGTCCGCCAGGCCTTTCTGGCCGCCGGTCAGGGTGCCGCCAAGCCAGGCCAGGGCCAGGCCTATGACGATGGCGATCGCCGATCCATGCACTCGACCGAAAGTCAGGTGCCGGGACAGCAGCACCGAGACCCACATGATCACGCCAACGAAGGCGAAGGCGGTGACCAGGCCATTGTGCTCCAAGCCTTTCTCGATCAAGTCCCACATCTCAGCGCCCTCCCGCCGGTGCGGCTTCGATTCCCGGCTGCTGCGGTAGCGGATCGCCCTTGTGGGTCCGGCTGATCAGGGCGATGGTGCAGCCGCACACCAGCACCGAGCCGATGGCCGCCAGCACCGCCACCGGTCCGCCATGCAGCGCGGTGACCACGTTCTGCTGGGCAGCCATGGCCACCACCACCGGGATGTACAGGGCGCCCCAGAAACCGACGCCCATTTCACAGTCCTTGGTCATGCCGCCATGGCGCTGCATCCACAAGCGCGCGCAAATCAGCAGGATCATGGCGATGCCGACCCCGCCGACGTTGGATTTCACCCCCAGCAACACGCCGAGCATGTCGCCGATAATCACTCCCGCCAGCGTGCAGATCGCCAGCAATGCCACACCATAGATAATCATTGTCGTTGTCCTCGCAGTGCATCGTCGAAGTTGTTGTTCTTGTGCTTCGCCAGCCTGGGTCGCGGTTCTATCGGTCGCGGCGGCCCTCCTCGCGCAATAGCGCCTGCAAGGTGTCCGGGCGGGCGCCATCGAAGGCGATCACCGAACCCTGCTCGAACACCCGGCGCGCCAAGCCGCTGAGCACCGCCCCGGGCGGCAGTTCGATCTGTAACCGTACGCCGCGCTCATAGGCGCCCTGCACGGTGCCGCGCCAATCCACCAGCCGGCACATGTTGAACGCCAGGTCGTCGCGCAATTGCTCTACCGTGCGCAACGGCCGCGCGCGGCTACCGCTCAGGTACCCCAGCCGGGGCGGCCCCATCGGTACCCTGGCGAACGCCTCGGCCAGCCGTTGGGCCGGCTGCTCCAGTAACGGGCAATGGGACGGCACGCTGACCGCCAGGCGCCTGGCCACCCCGGCGCCACGGGCACGGGCCAGTTCGGCCACGGCCTGCATCGCCGCCTCGCTGCCGGCGATCACCACCTGGGTGTCGGCGTTGATATTGGCCAGGTACACCGGCGATTCGGGGCCATGGACCCGGGCCAGCAACGCCTCCACCGTGCCCAGGTCCAGGCCCATCAGCGCGGTCATGCCGTAGCCCTGTGGATAAGCCTGCTGCATCAGCTCCCCACGCAGGCTCACCAGGCGCAGGGCATCGGCGAAATCCAGGGCCCCGGCCACCACCGCCGCCGGATAGGCGCCGATGGACAGGCCCGCTACGTAGTCCACCGGACAATCCGCGTGCAGCAGGGTCCGGGCACAGGCCACCCCGGCAATCAGCAGGCACAGCTGCACCGCCCGGGTCCCGGCCAGGGCCTGGGGCGAATCCAGGGCCAGTGCGTCCTGCCCCAGCACATCACTGGCCTCGCGCAGGCAGGCCGTGACCTCCGGCCGCTCGGGCAGCCGCCGGAGCATCCCCGGCTGCTGCGCCCCCTGGCCCGGGAACACCAGCAAGCTGCTCATGCCGCCAACTCCCCAGGGCACCAGGGATCGCGTACCAACCGCGCTCCGCTGGCGCTCTTGAGCAATACCCGCGAGGCGCTCCCGGCCCACTCACGCAGGGCCAGGCCCCCGGCCGGCAGTTGCAATTGCAGGTCGACCCGGCACACGGCGCCATCAAGCAGTGCCAGCAGCTCCCGGGCCTGGGCCCGAGGCAGCGGCTCAGGTGCCCGGAGAATCAGGTCCAGGTCGCTGCCTTGGTGCAATGCACCAACTCCGCTGGCCAGCTCGAAGCCAGCGCTGCCGCCCACGCCCCAGGCCAGCCCCAGGGCGTCCAACGGGCCACGCAACTGGCCCAGGGCCTGGAGTGCTGGCCAGGCACGGCTCGACGGCACGTGGCGCAACGCCTCCGGGCAGACTCCACGCTGCACCGCGTCCAGCGCCAGCAACGCCGGGTAGCGCTGCTCCCGGGACGGGCCACGCAGCCCCACGGCGATCGAGCCGGCAGCGCTCACTGCCCGGCGCACCACCACCGGCTGCCCCTGCTCCAGCACCTGCCGCGCCCACTCCGGCGCATCGGCTGCCAGTTGTCCGGGCTCCAGGCCCCACAGCAGGTCATGGGGCAGCCAGGGGGAGCAAGCGCTCACCATTGCTCCCGCAGCAGTTGGCGGACCCGGCTCGAGGCCTCACGGTTCGCCGCCCCCAGGCGTCCTTCGAGCCCAACGCCACCGGCCCGTACATCGGCAATGGCTTGCAGCAGGCACCCGCTGACGAGGTCCAGGTCTTGGGGGGTCGGCTGTTCGATGCACTCCACCGGTAGGGTTTTCCACAAGAGGCCCAGGCCGGCATAGCTGTCGATGTCGTAGGCCATGGGCGGCACGCTGGCAGCCAGGGCTTCCAGTTCCTCGACGCTGCGCAGGGTGACCCGCGCCGCCGAGGCCTTGCCCATGGCGTGCACCATCACACCTGGGTCGCGCAGGGCGATCAGCCGGTTGGCCTGGTAGCCGTGGGCCAGGAACGCCCCGGACATGGCCTTGCCCACCAGCAAGCCGATCACCGGATGCCCCGCCAGGCGGGCCCGGGCGTAGCTATCGGCAGCGCCGGCCAGGGCCTGGTGGATGCCCAGGGCTTCTTCGCGCCGGCCATAGGCCTGGCTCGGCACATCGACAATGGCAATCAGTGCTCGCTTGTGGGGCTGATCGCGGTCGGCGTCGATCACTTCATCCACCGCTTTGGCCAGGCCCCAGCCCTCCAGCAGGCCGACCTCGCCCTGGCGGGCGCGGGGAAAACGATTCTCCGGGTCGGCCACCACAGCGATAAAACGAGCCGACTGCCCCGCCAGTTCACCATCGGCCACCCGCAGCGACGGCGGCAGGCCGGCCACCGAAGCGGCGCCGTCCCTCAGGGCGTTGAACCAGTTCAGGCCCCGCAAAGAACTTGCACTCATGAGCGGTCTCCTTGATACAGATCGCGAACCGTTGCCGCATCGATTTGCGGCGTCGCGTCCAGGCGGGCCAGGCATTGCAGATAGTGTTCGGCCTGATGGCTGCGTTGCCGCTCGGGCAGGCCGAGGGCCAGCAATTCGCGAACCTGGGCCTGGATCTGCGCCACGTCATCGGTCACATAGCGATCCACCAGGCCGCTGGCGAAACGCTGCTCGCCGCCGGTCAGGCTCCAGATGAAAGGCCGGTCGCGGGCGTCGTACTCCTCGATCCCGGCTTCCTGCTCGATCACCTGCGGGCCGTTCAGGCCCAGCCGCGCTTCTTGGGTCACCAGCAGGTAGCTGCACAGGCCGGCGGCGATCGACATGCCACCGAAGCAGCCAACGCTGCCAGCCACTACGCCGATCACCGGCTGGTATTGGCGCAGGTCGACGATCGCGGCATGGATATCGGCGATCGCCGCCAACCCCAGGTTGGCCTCCTGCAACCGCACGCCGCCGGTTTCCAGCAGCAGCACGGCACGGGTGGCGATGCCCTGGCGGTTGTCCTCGGCCGCCAGCTCAAGGGCACCGGCGATCTTCGCCCCGCCCACCTCGCCGAGGCTGCCGCCCTGGAATGCGCCTTCGATGGCAGCGATCACCACCGGCAACCCGGCGATGCTGCCCTTGGCGATCACCACCCCATCATCGGCCTGGGGCACCACGCCCTGGCGCGGCAGCCAGGGCGACATGACCCGTTGGAAAGGGTCAAGCAGTTCGCGAAAGGTGCCGGCGTCCAGCAACGCCCGGGCCCGCTGCCGGGCCCCCAGTTCGACGAAGCTGTGCTGGTCGAGCAAGCGTGCGCTGTCAGTCATGGGCGATTTCCTCCAGGCCCTGTTCAAGGCGTAGGCGCACCACCCCCGGGGTGGCGCCGAAGTCATGGATGTCGATCAGCAGCGCCGGTGGCGTCTGCCCGGCGAACATGCGTTGGAACAGGTGCTGCCAGCGTGCGGCGCTGCCGTTGACCGAGGTCTGGACCTGGATCTTCAAGGTGCCGGCCGGCGCCGGTTCCAGCAGTACTTCCAGGTCACCGGAACCGACACAGCCCACCAGCGCACGGCCGCGGCCGGAAGGGCCGGCGGGAAATTCAAAGGACAAGGTTTCCATCAGTTCGCTCCCTGGTCGGTGGCGGCCTCGATCCGGTCGAGCAACAGGCAGGCGGCCAGCAGATCGGCGGCACCACCAGGCGAGGCATTCAAGGTCAGAAGTTGCAGGTCCAGCTGGTGCAGGCGCCGGCGTCCGGCCAGGCTGGCGCTGCCACCGGCCTCCAGCACCGCCCGGGCGCCGTCCTGCATGGCCTGCAGGCCCGCTTCGCCCGCGCGGTAGAGCACGCAGGTGTCGGCCAGCCGGGTCATGATCGCCAGCAGCGCATCGAGCCGGGCGTTCTGTTCGCCATGGCCCTGGGCACGACTGCGCCGCAGTTGCGGCAGGCCCCATTGCAGCACCGCAGGAAAGCCCTGCTGGGCCTCTTCCCGGGCGCCGCCTACGCCGTAGCGCTGCGCCACCTGGGCACCATGGCTCAAGGGCCGTGGCGCATGCCGGTCTTCCAGCAGCGCCAGGCGCGCGGCGCGCCAGGCGACGCTGCCGGCCGCCCTGGAGCCAGGTTCCAGGGCGGCGGCGGCCACCAGCAGGCCCAGGGCCCAGATCGCCCCACGATGGGTGTTCACCCCGCCGGTGGTGGCCAGCATCGCCCGCTCGCCTTCGCGACCGCTGCGCCCCAAGGCTTCGCGCAGCGGCAAGTCGATACGGGCGAATTGTTGCGCGGCCTCGGCCATGTCCTTGAAGGCCGGCCACAGGCTCAGGGCCGAGGCGTGCATCAGGCCCAGGTGCAAGTCACTGTGAGCGCCATTGCCACGGCGATCCACCAAGGCCGGCTTGGGCGAGAGGTCGGCCTCGTCGATCAGCGCGTCCACCGCCAGGTCCGCCAGGCGCTCGGCCAGCCCCAGGGGCCGGGATTGCAGGTTGAATGCGTGCATTACCAGCTCCTGAACTTGGCAGGTGGGTGATACAGGCCGCCGGACCACTGCACCAGGTCGGCGATGCTCTTGGCCGCCAGCAACTCGCGGCTGGCGTCGGTACGGCGAATGCCCAGGTCCTCGGGCAAGGCGACCAGGCCCTCGCGGCGCATGCGCTGGGTGTCCTTGGGGTCATGCCGCAGGCCGATGGCGGTGACTCCGGCTACCGCGGCGATCATCGCCCGGCGCTCTTCCAGGGTGCGGGCCTTGTACAGGTAGGCGATGCCTTCTTCGGTGAGCAGGTGGGTGACGTCGTCGCCATAGATCATGATCGGCGCCAGGGGCATGCCGCTTTTCTTCGCCACGTCCACCGCGTCCAGGGTGTCGACGAAGGTCGGTTTACCGCCCTCCTGGAAGGTCTCGACCATCTGCACCACCAGCTTCTTGCCCCGCTCCAGCAGGGCCTGCGGCGCCGCGCCCTGGTCCAGGCGCATGTCCAGCCAGGCCGGGGTGCCATGGCGCCGGCCCCGGGGATCGTGGCCCATGTTCGGCGCTCCGCCGAAACCGGCCAGGCGGCCGCGGGTCACGGTGGAGGAATGGCCGTCGCCATCCACCTGCAAGGTGGCGCCGATGAACAGGTCCACCGCGTATTGCCCGGCCAGCTGGCAGAACATCCGGTTGGAGCGCAGGGAGCCGTCGCGACCGGTGAAGAACACATCGGGACGGGCGGCGATGTAGTTTTCCATGCCCAGTTCGGTGCCGAAGCAATGCACGCTGTCCACCCAGCCGCTTTCGATGGCCGGGATCAGGGTCGGATGGGGATTGAGGGTCCAGTTGCGGCAGATCTTGCCCTTGAGCCCCAGGGACTCGCCGTAGGTGGGCAGGATCAGCTCGATGGCTGCGGTATTGAAGCCGATGCCGTGGTTCAGCGATTGCACGTTGTGCTTCTCGTAGATGCCACGGATCGCCATCATCGCCATCAGCACGTGCACCGGCTTGATGTGCCGGGGATCGCGGGTGAACAGCGGCTCGATGTAGAACGGCTGGTCGGCCACCACCACGAAATCCACCCAGGAGGCCGGGATATCCACCCGTGGCAACTCGCTGACGTCGTCCACCAGCTGGTTGACCTGGACGATGACAATGCCATCGCTGAAGGCCGCCGGCTCCACCAGCGCTGGGGTGTCCTCGGTACTGGGGCCGGTATAGATGTTGCCGGCGCGGTCGGCCATGAAACCAGCGCACAGCACCACGTTGGGCGTCAGGTCCACCACCAGCCGGGCATAGAGTTCGATATAGGTATGGATGGCACCGATCTCCAGCAACCCGTCTTCGAGCAACTGGCTGATGCGCAGGCTCTGGGTCCCGGCGAAGGAGAAGTCGAGCTTGCGGGCGATGCCGCGTTCGAACAGGTCCAAGTGCTCGGCGCGGCCGACGCTGGGCATGATCATGTGCAGGTCGTGGAGCCTGGCCGGATCGACCTTGGCCAGGGAGCGGGAGAGGAAGTCCGCCTGCTTCTGGTTGTTGCCCTCCAGCACCACCCGGTCGCCGGGCAGGATCAAGGCTTCCAGCGCCGCGACGATCTTGTCGGTCGGCAACACCACGCCATCGGCGATGGCCCGCACCTGCTCGAGGCGCCGCTGCTTCTCGCTGCGCCGCCGCGACCAGCGCGGGTCGGGAGATAGTGTCGTTGTCATGCTCGCTCCACAGGTTCGCTGTCGTGGCAGCCACCTTAGGAGTGAAACCTGAGGGCATCAATCAAGCCCGGCGTTGGATAGTTACGCTCAGCGTAATGATCCTGCAGCGTCCTTCCTGGGGCTTAACAATCTTCATACCAGCGGGCAATGGCATCCCCTTCGTGCCCGATACACAATGCGCGCCGGATTGGCCAATGAATGGCCTGCACACGTAATGATGAGACTTCGCATGGACACACCGATTCGCTCCAACCGGGATTTGCTGGAGCAACTACAACGCGGCCGCAAGCCCGACTACCTGATGTTCTGGGGCCACCAGCCGCCCCGCGACGGGCGCGTTTCCTCGAGCTGCTTCAGCCAGTGGTTCGCCGCCGGCTTCGAGGTCGAGGGCATCCACTACCCCACCGCCGAACACTTCATGATGGCTGGCAAGGCGCTGCTGTTCGACGATCACGAGACCCACGCACGCATTCTCAAGGCCGGCCCAGCCGCCTATGCCAAGCGCCTGGGCCGTGAAGTTCGTGGCTTCGATGATGCCCGCTGGCAGGCGGCCCGCTTCGATATCGTGGTTCAGGGCAACCTGGCCAAGTTCGGCCAGAACCCGGAGCTGGGCCATTTCCTGCAATGCACCCGCAAGAAGATCCTCGTGGAAGCCAGCCCGGTGGACCGCATCTGGGGTATCGGCCTGGCCGCTGACGATGCCATGGCTACTCGCCCGGATCGCTGGCGCGGGCTCAACCTGCTGGGCTACGCCCTGATGGAAGTGCGCGATCGCCTGCACGAGGCGTGAAGCCTAGAAAGCTAGCCCGGCACCGACCAGCAACTCCTCCAGGGCCAGCAGGTCGGGCACCCGGGCCACCTGCTCGACAACCTGTACCGCGGCCATCTCCAGGGGCGCCAGGGGCACATCGACATAGCTCAGCTGGCTGTCGAGCTTGCAGGAGCGCGGAATGCCTTGCACCAGCAAGGCGATGAACTTCAGCTCCGGGCGCCCGCCCAGGGCGTTGAGCACGACGATCCGCGCCCGCTCGCCGATCACCGTGGGGTTGCCACAGGCTGATTCGAAGCTGACCAGCGCAATCTGCCGGTCGCGCCATTGCACCCGCCCCAGGTACCAGGGCGGCGAGTCGAGGTCGAAGCGCCCCTGCTGGTAGTCGATCAGCTCGGCCACCGCGACATTGGGCAGGATCAGGGTGCGATCGGCCAGGGGCAGCAGCAGTCCGGTCAGGCTGCTGGCGCGGTGGTCAAGCATGGTTCTTGCTCCACAGGGCGATGCTTTCCAGCAGCACCGACTCTTGATAAGGCTTGCCGAGGTAGTCGTTGACGCCGATGGCCATGGCTCGGTCGCGGTGCTTCTGGCCGGTACGCGAGGTGATCATGATGATCGGCAGGCTGTGCAGGCGCGGATCGTTGCGCACCTGGATCGCCACCTCGAAACCGTCCATGCGCGGCATCTCGATATCCAGCAGCATCAGGTCCGGGGTGTGCTCGGCCAGCAAGGCCATGGCATCGACTCCATCCTTGGCGGTGAGCACGTTCATGCCATGGCGCTCCAGCAAACGGCTGGTGACTTTGCGCACGGTGACCGAGTCGTCCACCACCAGCACCAGCATCGGCCGTACCGGCTGCACCTCGACGGAGGCTTCTTCCCCGGCAGCCCGGGGCAGCGGTGCCAAGGCCTGCAGGGCACGAATATGCGCCAGCAGGTCGAGGATCAACACCACCCGGCCATCGCCGAGGATCGTCGCCCCCGACAACCCCTGGACCGCGGCGAACTGCGGCCCCAGGCTCTTGACCACGATTTCCCGGGTGCCGAAGGTGGCGTCCACCTGCACCGCGATCCGCTGTTCGTTGCAGTGCACCAGCAGCACCGGCAGCGCGACGACCTGGCCCAGCAACTTGGGTCGCGGCACGGTGTGCAGCAGCTCCCCGAGGTAGCACAGGTCATAGCACTGGCCGGCGTATTCGTAGCGTGGCGGGTCGAGTTGATAGTAGGCGTCCAGCTCTCCCGGCAGCACCCGGACAATGCCCTCCACGGTATTGAGCGGGATTGCATATTGTTCGTCGGCGCACTGCACCATCAGCGCCCGGTTGACCGAAACGGTGAAGGGCAGGCGGATGCGAAAGTGCACGCCCAGCCCGGCTACCGAATCGATGCTCATGCTCCCGCCCAGCTGGCGTACCTCCTCATGCACCACATCCATGCCCACTCCGCGCCCGGAGATCTGGGTGATCTTTTCGGCAGTGGAGAAGCCCGGCTGCATGATGAACTGCAACACTTCGCGATCGCTGAGCTGCGCCTGCGGGTCCAGCAGGCCGCGCTTGATGGCCTTCTTGCGCACCGCCTCCAAGGGCACCCCGGCACCGTCATCGCGCATGTCGAAGATGATGTCACCGCCCTCGCGGGACAGGTCCAGGGTAATTCGCCCCTGCTCCGGCTTGCCCGCGGCTCGACGGGCCTCGGCAGACTCCAGGCCATGGTCGACGGCATTGCGCAACATGTGCTCCAGGGGCGCGACCATGCGCTCCAGGACGTTGCGGTCCATCTCACCTTCGGCGTTGCCAACCACGAACGCCACATCCTTGCCCAACTCTTCGGCCACCTGGCGAACAATGCGGCGCAACCTCGGCACCATGCGCTCGAAGGGCACCATGCGCGTGCGCATCAGGCCTTCCTGCAATTCGGTGTTGATCCGCCCCTGTTGCTGCAGCAGGTTCTCGGCGTCATGGTTGCGCCGATCGAGGGTGTCCTTCAGGTCCAGCAGGTCGGAGGCCGATTCGAACAGGGCCCGCGACAACTGCTGCAACTGCGAGTGGCGGTCCATTTCCAGGGGGTCGAACTCTTCGTAGCCCAGGCGTTCGGCCTCCACCTGCTGGCGGCTGAGAATCCGCCCCTGGGTCTCGGTGTCCAGGCGACGCAACTGGTCGCGAATACGCTCGATGGTGGTTTCCATCTCGCTCAAGGCGATCCGTGCATCGTTGACCTGCTGCTCGATACGGCCTCGGAAGATCGAGGTTTCCCCGGCCAGGTTCACCAGGTCGTCCAGCAGCTCCGCCGAAACCTTGACCATGTCCGCCCCGACCGCGACTTCCGCTTGCGGTGCAGGCTCGGGCTTGCCGGAAAGCAATGGTAGATCCGCCACCGGGGCGCCCGAGACTCGGGGATGGCTCAGGTCGTGGATGGCATCGATGAGCTTCTGCGCCGGTTCGATGGCTTGCCCGGCCCGGGCGGCATCGAGCATCTGGGCCAGGCGGTCGTGGCTTTTCTGCAACAGGGTGAACAGCGCCGGGCTGGGCTGCAGCAGGCCGGCAGACAGGCCCTCGAAGAGAAACTCCAGCTCATGGGCCAGATCGCCGATGGCGGCGATTTCCACCATCCGCGCCCCGCCCTTGAGGGTGTGCAGGTCGCGTAGCAGGGTCTCCACTTCCTGGCGGGCCTGGGGATCGGCCTGCCAGCGACTCAGGGCGGCAGCGGAGCTGTCGATGATGTCGAAACCTTCCTCCAGGAAAATCTCCAGCAGTTCCGGGTCCTGGGTCGCAGGATCGTCAGGCTCGGCGCCGGGGACAACGTCCACAGGGCTGGAGGTCTGTTGCCGGTAGGCCCGTACCGCCTCGACCTGGGCCCGGGAGTCATCCAGTGGGCGCTGCCCCTGGATTTGCTGGAGCAGCAGCGCCAGTTGCTCATGACTGCTACGCAACAGCAGTCCCAGGTGCTGCCCGTAGCTATAGCGCCGGTCCACCAGGCCCTCATACAGCGACTCCAGCTCCTGGGCCAGTTCCGCCACCGGCGCGACCTCGGCCATCCGCGCTCCGCCCTTGAGGGTGTGCATGTCCCGCTGCAGGGATGACAGCGGAGCAGCGTTCTCGGGGTCCGATAACCAGCGTTGCAGGGCCTGGCCGGCGCTGTCGAGGATATCCACCGCTTCCTCGAGGAAGATCTCCACCAGCTCATCGTCTGCCTGCGGTGGCAGCTGTCGCTCAAGGCTCGCCGTCGCCGCGCTCAACTCGCTGATGCTCAAGGTCCGGCTGCCATCGCTCCTGATCAGGCCGGCGACGGATGGATCGAGGCCTTCGTCCAGCAGCTCGCGCAAGGCCTGGATTCGCTCCGGCCGCGGGCTGACTTCCTGGCCCGCGGCGAGTTCGTCGAGCATGTTGATCAAGGCGTCGTGGGCCGCCTGGGCTTCATGGAAGAACCGCTCGCTGACCGCCAGGCTGCTTTCCTCCACTGCGCCATACAAGTCGAGCAGGGCCTCGCACAGCGCGTCCATCGGATGCAGGTCCGCCAAATGCGCACCTTCGCCCAGGGTGGTCAGCTCATCCAGCAGGTCGCTGAGTTCCTGGCGCTCGCCGGGATGCTGCTGCCAACGCAACAGCAGGCTCTCGGCATCCAGGAGGATGTCCATGCCCTGGGCCAGGAAGTTGTTGATCAGTTGCGGATCACGCTTGGCCCGAGGCGCACTGTCCGGGGCATCGAGCAAGGCCTCCAGGCGCTCGCCCAGTAGGGCCAGGGCTCGCCCGGCCAACGCGCGCGCGCCGTCGATCGGCGCCAGGGGCGTGCTGTCCAGCTGCCGCAAGCCCTTGCGCAGCAGGCCTTCGGCTTCCAGCAGCAGTTCGACTTCGTCCAGGTCCAGGGGAATCAAGTGTGCCCGGTACTCCCGCGCCAGCTGATCGAGAGGCCCGGCCAACTCCGCGATGGGCAGCACTCCTGCCATCGAGGCGCTGCCCTTGAGCGTATGCAAGGCCCGTTGCAAGGCATCGCTGGCTTGCAATGGCACATGCTCGGCCGCCTGGTCGAGAAAGTGGTTGATGCTGTCCAGGTGGGTCTGGGCTTCGGTCCGGAAGATCTCCAGCAACTGCGGGTCCAGGGCCTCGCTACGCGGTGTGGCGACGGCCGCTACCGTGACGCCATTGGCCAGGGCGTGGGCCCGCGCGGCCAGGCGATCGACATCGTCGCGCTGGCGTTGGGCCTGGGCGGCGTACTCAGCAATCAGCTCCGGCAGCAGTTGCAGGGTATCGCCCAGCAGTTGGCGCACTTCGACACTGGGCGCCACACTGCGCTCCAGCACCCGGTTGAGCAGGTTTTCCACGGCCCAGGCCAGCTCCCCCAGCACCAGGGCACGCACCATGCGGCCGCTGCCCTTGAGCGTGTGAAACGCACGACGCAACTCACTCAGCGCAGATTTGCCCTCGGGGTCCGCGGCCCAACGCGGCAGATATTCGCGAAGCATCTGCAGCACTTCCTCGGTTTCTTCGAGAAAGACCTCGCGCAACTCGTCGTCCACCGGCTCCTCGCCCTCCGGGGGCGGCAGCAGGCTGCCAGGAGTGATCAACGCGGGCGGGTTGAGAACCGAGACCGGCGTGGCCAGGGCCTCGGCCAGGGCCCCCGTTGCCTGGGGCGCATCCGCTCCAGGCTGGGCCTGGGCATTTTCCGGGAGGGGGTGACGTTCCAGCGGCGGTATTGGCTCCACCACCGCATAACCCAGCGCAGCCAGCCCCTGCTGGGCAACGTCGAGAATCTTTTCCCCGGGCGCCTGTGGGTCTTCGCTCAGGCGTTCCAGGTAGTACTCCAGGCTGGTGATCACATCCGCCAGATGATCCAGCTGCTGCCAGCCCGGCCGGGAAGACGCCAGCAGCAATCGCTCGCCGATGTACCGATTGCAGGCCTCCAGCAGGTTCGCCGCCCGGGCCAGCGGGATCATCGCCAGGGCGCCACGCACCTGGGTCAGCAACTCCGGCAACGCCAGCAGCGGTTCATGTTCCCAGTCGGCCTCGATGGATTCGGCGATCAGGTCCTTGGCCTGCTGCAGGCAGATCCGCGCCTCCTTGATCACCAATTGGTGGATCTGGGTCAGGTCGGTGGTGGGCAGGCGGCTTTCCTCGCGATTCTCCGGCTCCACGGTACCGGCCATGCCGGCCAGGGTCGCCTCGACGTACAGCAAGGCGCCGGCCACATCCATCAATACCGCATCATCCGGTGCGCGCTGGCCCTGGGCCAGGCTCTGGACCACGGCCAACTGATCGATGATCACCTTGCGCGGCTGGCCGAAGCCCAGTACCGCCAGGGTGTCGGCGATCTGCCGCAGGGGCGCCAGCAGGCCATCCAGGTCGCTGGCGTGCTGGCGGTCACTGCGCACGAACAGGTCCAGGCGTTCCTTGACCCGCACCAACCCATCGCACACCGCCGTCAGCACCGAACGCAAGGCATCGCGGTCGGGGCCGGCCAGGCGCGCGCGCTCTTCATCGACCACTGCACTGTCGGGCAATGCGTCATCCAGTCCGTAACGTTCTTTCATGGTCAGCATCAGTGGGGTGGGATGGCGCGCCTTGGCGATATAGAACAGCAGGCTCTTGAGCAACTCGGCTGGAGCCGCCTGGTTGATCCCCCGCATGCCCTGTTCCTGCAGGCGCTTGAGTTCCTTGTCGGCGTCCTTGAGCAGGCTGCGTACCGCCGGGCTGTTGGCAATCGCGTCCTGGCGCATGCCTTCCACCAAGGCAGAAGCGACATGCCACAAGGGCGCCAGCGGTGCATCCTGGCACAAGGCTTCCAGGCGCTCGAAGACCTTGGCCATATGGCCGAGGCTGGCTTCATCGTCCTGCTCGCGCAGCAGATCCACCAAGGCGGTCTGCAACATGTGCCGCAGCTTGCGCAATTGAGTCGGGAATTCCAGCGGCTCGAGGGCGGCCAGGGCCTTGTCGGCAAGAGGCGGCAAGCTGGGGAGCTGGGGGCTGAACAGGCTGGTTTCCGAAAGCAGGCTTTCACCGCGGGCGCTGCGCAGGTCGTTGAGCAGTGGCAGCACCACCAGCGGCAGGTCGCGGCGCGCGCTCTGCACCCGGTCCAGGTATTGCGGCAGTTGGCCGATGGCCTGGCGTAGCAGGCGCAGGGCCTCGTCGCGATGGGCTACGCGATCCTGCTGCAGGGCCATGGCGAGTTGTTCCATCTCTTCGGCCAGCAAGGCCGCGCCGTAGAACTCCACCATCTGCAAGCTGCCATGGACCTGATGAATGCCTTCCAGGCAGTGGTCCAGCGCCTCCAGGGCCTGGGGCTCATCCGCCAGGTGCTCCAGCGCCTGATAGGCCTGGCGCAAGGTTTCGGCAATTTCGCCCTTGACCCATTCCAGGGCCACATAGTCATGCCGATCAACCATAACCACTCCAGTCAAAGCCTTGTTTCAGTCAGCGGTTGTCATTGGTGGCAGGCGCCCGGGTCGCCGGCAAGGTGAACCCGGACACCGAGCGTCGCAGCTGGCTGGCCATCTTCGCCAGGTTGCCGATGCTCTCGGCGGTGGCCGTGGAGCCGGAGGAAGTCTGCGAGGTGATCTGCTGGATCACGTTCATGGTCAGGGAAATCTGCCCGGCCGAGGACGTCTGCTGCTGGGCGGCGTTGGAAATACTCTGGATCAGCGCCGCCAGGGTCTTGGATACCCCTTCGATCTCTTCCAGGGCGACCCCGGCATCCTGCGCCAGGCGTGCCCCACGCACCACCTCGGTGGTGGTCTGCTCCATGGAGATCACCGCTTCGTTGGTGTCGGTCTGGATCGCCCGCACCAGGGTCTCGATCTGCCGGGTAGCGGCCGAGGAGCGTTCCGCCAGCCGTTGTACTTCATCGGCGACCACGGCAAAACCGCGACCGGCGTCGCCCGCCATGGAGGCCTGGATGGCCGCGTTCAAGGCCAGGATGTTGGTCTGGTCGGCAATGTCGTCGATCAGGCTGACGATGTCGCCGATTTCCTGGGAGGACTCGCCCAGGCGCTTGATTCGCTTGGCGGTGTCCTGGATTTGCTCGCGGATGTTGTCCATGCCATGGATGGTGTTGTGCACCACCTCGTTGCCCTTGTTGGCGATCTCCACCGAACGCTCGGCCACCGCCGAGGATTCCGCGGCGTTGGCCGATACCTGGTCAATGGACTGGGCCATGTCGTTGATCGCCGTGGAGGCTTCGGAAATCTGCTGCGCCTGGTGCTCCGAGGCCTCGGCCAGCTGCATGGCGGTGGTCTGGGTTTCCTGTACCGCGCCCGCCACCTGGCCGGCGGTGAGGTTGATGGTGGCCACCAGATCGCGCAGCTGGTCGACCGAGTAGTTGATGGAGTCGGCGATGGTCCCGGTGAAGTCCTCGGTCACCGAGGCGGTCACTGTCAGGTCACCGTCCGCCAGGTCTTCGATCTCGTCCAGCAGGCGCATGATCGCGTTCTGGTTGCGCTCGTTCTTCTCCGCCGTCTCGCGCAGCTGGCGATTGGTCTCGCGCACCATCACCAGGCCGATGAGGATGATCGAGGCCAGGGCCAGCAGGCCCAGGACATAACCGCCGATGGTGTCCAGGTGACGGCTGCCGGCCAGGTTTTCGAAACCGATGGCCAGCAACGAGGCTTCGTCCAGCAGGGTCTGGGACAGGCTGAAGATGTTGCTCGCCGATTCGCGCACCTGGAACAGTTCGGGGGATGTCTCGAGGATCTCATCCACCGAGCCTGAGACGAACTCGAACAGTTCGGAAATCTCCGCCAGGCGCGCACGGGCATCGGGGTCCTCGACCTGGCTGATCTTCAACCCCGGATTGCCCTGCAGCATGCCGTTGAGCACCTGGCCGAAGCGCGCGGCGTCACGGCCAAAGGCGTCGGCCGCCTGCACGGCATTTTCATCGCCAGCCAGCACGGTATTGACCGCGCCGAGGATCCGCTCGGCCAGCAACGACTGGCGCTGGGCCATGGCCACCTGGCTGGCGGGGGCGCCGCGCTGCAGCAGGATCTCCACGACCTTTTCGTATTCCACCTGCAATTGCGGCACGGTCTCGGCCAGGGTCGCGGCCACCTGGTGCAACGACAGCACCGTCTGCTCGCTGGCGAGGATCGCGTCGGCATTCTTCAGCAGTTTTTCCCAGTCCAGCTGCACTGCACGCATTTCCTGGCGCAGCGTTACCGGGGCTCCAGGCAGGCCGGTGGCCGGGTCGCCCTTCTTCAGGTAGCCCCAGCGCTGGGCGAAATCATTGCGCGAATCGGCCAGCAACTTGAACGCCGCAGCCTTGCCCGCCGCCGCCTCGGTGGCGTTCTTGGCAATGCGCTGGGACAGCACCCGCAGTTCGCCGGCATGGCCGATGTACTGCTTGTCGTAGGTAGCCTGGGTGTTGAGGTAGGCGAAGTTGGCGAACAGCAGCATGATGAACACGATCAGTGCAATGAACAGCACGATGATCTGCGAGCGGCTGCGAGAGCCCTCCAGGGGCTTGCCGGGTTTGGCTTTGGTCATCGATCAGGCCTGTGGCGCGCGGGCAATCCCGCATTCAGCCGTCCGGGGCGCCGGGGCGGCATGGGTTTATCCAGGAAAAAGCAGCCTTGCCAGGTGCAACCAGCGGCCAGCACCGGGCGCTGGGCGCCGTTCACGCCGCCACCTCCAGAAACCCCGGCGAGCGTGCCAGGGCGAAGGGGCTGAAGACCTGCCAGATCCGTTCGCCGCGAAACTGCCCCTGCAGGTAGGGGTTGATCGCGGCATCGGCAAAGTCGGTAGGACCCGGCTCCAGGGTGTCCTGGGAAAAGTGCTGCAGACCCGCCACTTCATCCACCAGCAAGCCGGCGAACAGTTCCTTGTACTCCAGCACCAGCACGCGGCGCTGCTTGCGCAGGGGCGACAGTTCATGCCCGAAGAACGCACACAGGTCCATGATCGGCAGTAACCGCCCTCGCAGGTTGGCCACGCCCTTGACCCAGGGCTTGACCCCCGGCAGCAGGGTATAGCGCGGTTCGTGCAGGACTTCGCTGATCTCGCCCATGGCCGCGACGTACCAATACGCTCCCAGGCGAAAACCGATGCCGCTCCAGCTGTGCTGGCGGGTTTCCTGGGACGGCAGGTCGGCAGCCAGCAGGCGGCAGCGCTGGTCGATCTCCAGCAGCAGTTCGAAGGCGGTCCTGGATTCGCTCATGGCCGGGCGGTCAGCCGGCCAGGACGTTGTTCAGCGTCTTGATCAGGGTCTCTTCGTCCACCGGCTTGGTCAAGTAGTCCCTGGCGCCTTGGCGAGTTCCCCAGACCTTGTCGGTTTCCTGGTCCTTGGTGGTGATGATGATCACCGGGATATGGCTGGTCTCGGCGTCCTTGGTCAGCTGGCGGGTGGCCTGGAAGCCATTGAGGCCGGGCATGACGATGTCCATCAGCACCGCATCGGGCTTCTCTTCCCGGGCCAGGGCCACGCCATCGGCACCGTTCTCGGCCTTGAGCACTTCATGGCCGTGCTTTTCCAGCATGCCGGTAAGTTTGTACATTTCGGTCGGCGAGTCGTCGACGATCAGGATACGAGCCATGGTCTTCCCCATACGATATGGATGCCCGGTCCATTGGCCGGGCACCGCTGTACTTGTCTACTGTGGCGCCTGCGCGACGAAATCCGGGACATGGGCCCTGATCGCGCTCAGCAGTTCTTCCTTGCTGAAGGGTTTGGTCAGAAACTGGTCGGAACCGACGATACGCCCCTTGGCCTTGTCGAACAGCCCGTCCTTGGAGGACAGCATGATCACTGGAGTGGACTTGAACGCGCTGTTGTTCTTGACCAGCGCACAGGTCTGATAGCCGTCGAGCCGCGGCATCATGATGTCGACGAAGATGATGCCGGGGTGATGGTCGACGATCTTTGCCAGGGCCTCGAACCCATCGACTGCGGTAATGACTTCGCAACCGACGTTCTTCAACAGCATTTCGGCCGTCCGACGAATCGTCTTCGAATCGTCGATCACCATGACCTTCAAGGCGTTGGATTGCTGTTCCATATCTGCTCTACCGTCGCCCCAGCGAATCGATTTAATCCGGTACTGCGGGCCAACGCTCCAAACCCTTGAACTTCAAGGCCCCGGCCCGGCATGCGAGCCTTTTTAGCACACTCTCCCCCCTGCAATCTATGGACCATGCAGGGCAGTGGTTTTTCCTTGACCCAGGTCTCTGTCAGCGCCACTCTGACGCCACTTTTTTGCCTGCGCCCACTAATTTTCTTGAAGGAATCCACCCCATGAGCGTTCGCGTCGGGATTGTCATGGACCCTATCGCCAGCATCTCCTATAAAAAGGACAGCTCGCTGGCCATGCTGCTGGCCGCCCAGGAACGCGGCTGGACCCTCTTCTATATGGAGCAGCGCGATCTCTACCAGAGCGCCGGCGTGGCCCGGGCCCGCATGCGCCCGTTGCAGGTCTTCGCCGATCCGCAGAAATGGTTCGAGCTGGAAGACGAAGTCGATAGCCCGCTGAGCGACCTGGACGTGATCCTGATGCGCAAGGACCCGCCCTTCGACATGGAGTTCGTCTACTCCACCTACCTGCTGGAACAGGCCGAAAGTGCCGGCGTGCTGGTGGTCAACAAGCCCCAGAGCCTGCGCGACTGCAATGAAAAGCTGTTCGCCACGCTGTTCCCGCAGTGCACCCCACCCACGGTGGTCAGCCGCCGCGCCGACGTGCTGCGCGAGTTCGCCGCCCAGCATGGCGACGTGATCCTCAAGCCCCTGGACGGCATGGGTGGCACCTCGATCTTCCGCCATCGCGCGGGCGACCCGAACCTGTCGGTGATCCTGGAGACCCTGACCGTGCTGGGCAGCCAGCAGATCATGGCCCAGGCCTACCTGCCGGCGATCAAGGACGGCGACAAGCGCATCCTGATGATCGATGGCGAACCGGTGCCCTACTGCCTGGCACGCATTCCCGCCGCCGGCGAGACCCGCGGCAACCTGGCCGCCGGTGGTCGTGGCGAGGCCCGCCCGCTGAGCGACAAGGACCGCTGGATCGCCGCCCAGGTCGGCCCTACCCTGCGCGCCAAGGGCCTGCTGTTCGTCGGCCTCGACGTGATCGGCGAGCACCTGACGGAAATCAACGTCACCAGCCCGACCTGCATCCGCGAAATCGACAACGCCTTCGGCACTCATATCGGCGCCATGCTGATGGATGCCATCGAAAGCAAGCTGCAAGCCGCAAGGAACAAGCCGCAAGCTTGACCTGCATCACATACAGCTTGTCGCTTGAAGCTTGAGGCTTACAGCTTGAAACCAACATTGCGTTATCATGCGCCGCCTGTGAAACCGTGATGTTGGTTGTGCAATGCCTGCTGTGATGTCGAAACGCCAATGAGCCTTCCGTCCGACCTGCCACCCGAACTGGCCCACGGTGGCGTACGCGCGGCCGATCGCCTGGGATTTACGCTGTTCCTCGCCGCGCTCCTGCACTTGGCGCTGATCCTCGGCCTGGGCTTCTCCTTTGCCGAGCCCAAGCAGATCAGCAAGACCCTGGAAATCACCCTGGCGACCTTCAAGAGCGAGACTCAGCCGAAGAAGGCCGATTTCCTGGCCCAGGACAACCAGCAAGGCAGTGGCACCCTGGACAAAAAAGCCATTCCCAAGACCACTGAAGTCGCGCCATTCCAGGACAACTCGGTCAAAAAGGTCGTGCCACCGCCCTCGGTCAAGCCCGAACCCCGGGAGGTCGCGCCCAAGGCAGCCGTCGCCACCACCGCGCCCAAGCCGAAAAAGACCGTGACCCAGCGCGAAGAGGTCAAGAAAGAGCCTACTCCCAAGGCCGCCACCCCGACCTTCGACAGCTCGCAGCTCTCCAGCGAGATCTCCAGCCTGGAGGCCGAGCTGGCCAACGAGCAGCAGCTGTACGCCAAACGCCCACGCATCCATCGCCTGAGCGCTGCCTCGACGATGCGTGACAAGGGCGCCTGGTACAAGGACGAATGGCGCAAGAAAGTCGAGCGCATCGGCAACCTCAACTACCCCGAGGAAGCCCGGCGCAAGCAGATCTACGGCAACTTGCGGCTGATGGTCTCGATCAACCGCGATGGCTCGCTGTACGAGGTGCTGGTACTGGAGTCCTCCGGCCAGCCGCTGCTGGACCAGGCCGCCCAGCGCATCGTGCGCCTGGCCGCGCCGTTCGCCCCCTTTACCGGCGACTTGTCGGACATCGATCGCCTGGAAATCATCCGCACCTGGCGCTTTGCCCGCGGCGACAAACTGTCCAGCAACTGATCGCACGGCCTGTTCGCTTGCCGCGCCGCAGGCGCATGTCCAGCGCCCCGACCGGTCCATAGGCGACCTCGCCAGCCCGCTAGCGACAACCTGGCGCGATGACGTCCCGAAGGCAACATCGCCAGCTTGTCAGCAGGGCTCGCCACCGCCACACTAGCGTTCATGAAAAATGTCAGCCCCAGCTACCTCAAGCATCACTTCCTGATCGCCATGCCCCATATGGTCGATCCGAACTTTGCGCAGACGGTGACCTACATCGTCGAGCACAACGCCAATGGCGCCATGGGCCTGGTGATCAACCGGCCCCAGGACCTGAACCTCGCCGATATCCTCGAACAACTGCGCCCCGACGAAGAAGCGCCGCTGCTGTGCCAGCATGTGCCGGTCTTCAGCGGCGGCCCGGTACAGACCGATCGCGGTTTCGTCCTGCACCCCAACGGCCTCACCTACCAGGCCACGGTCGAGCTCGAAGGCGTATCGTTGTCCACCTCCCAGGATGTGCTGTTCGCCATCGCCGACGGCACAGGGCCAGGCAAGAGCCTGATCGCCCTGGGCTATGCCGGCTGGGAAGCCGGGCAGTTGGAAGCAGAACTGGCCGACAACGCCTGGCTGACCTGCCCCTTCGACGCGGACATCCTGTTCAATACCAGCAGCGAACTACGCCTTGAGGCAGCCGCTCGCCACCTGGGAGTCAACCTGAGCCTGCTCACCAGCCAGGCGGGCCACGCCTGATGGCTCTGAAGCTGATTCTTGGTTTCGACTACGGCACCCGGCAGATCGGCGTTGCCGTGGGCCAGGCCATCACCGGCCAGGCTCGCGAGCTGTGTACCTTGAGGGCGCAGAACGGTGTTCCGGACTGGAACCAGGTCGAAGCCCTGTTCAAGGAGTGGCAACCCGATGCGGTGGTGGTGGGCCTGCCCCTGAACATGGACGGCACGCCCAGCGAGATGTGCCAGCGCGCCGAGAAGTTCGCCCGGCGCCTGAACGGGCGCTTCAACGTGCCCTTCTATACCCACGATGAGCGCCTGACCACCTTCGAGGCCAAGGGCGAACGCCTGGCCCGGGGCGGCCAGAAGGGCAGCTATCGCGACAATCCGGTGGATGCCATTGCCGCCGCCCTGCTGCTGCAGGGCTGGCTCGACGAGAACACCAGCCTGCTGAATACCTAGTAACCCCGAATCCTGAGGATGCGCGGCCTGCGGCTGCGCACCTCCTGGCCCGACACCAGCCACAAGAACCTGCCAACGATCAAGCGAGCGATGCTCGGGCGAGTCAGGAATGGCGCAGAAAGCGGAGTTTAGGCACCTAAATGAGCATTTCGAAGCCATTTGCAACGCCCCACGAGCCAAGCGCAGCAGATCCCGGGCAGGTTCCAAGTCACCGCGCCCCGCTACCGGACAACAAGGCGCGAGCCCACGAAGGAGCCACCATGAGCCTGCCCAATCCCGCCGCCCTGATCAGCCAGATGGCCATCGATCTCAAAGCCCACCTGGCCCAGCGCGCCATCAACGAGCCTCGCTTCATCGGTATCCGTACCGGCGGTGTCTGGGTGGCCCAGGCCCTGTTGGAATCCCTGGGCAGCGACGCCCCCCTGGGCACCCTGGACGTCTCCTTCTACCGCGATGACTTCAGCCAGAACGGCCTGCATCCTCAAGTCCGCCCGTCCGAGCTGCCGTTCGAGATCGAAGGCCAGCACCTGGTGCTGATCGACGACGTGCTGATGAGCGGCCGGACCATCCGCGCGGCCCTCAACGAGCTGTTCGACTATGGCCGCCCGGCCAGCGTGACCCTGGTCTGCCTGCTGGACCTGAACGCCGCCGAACTGCCGATCCGGCCGAATGTGGTGGGCGCGACCCTGTCGCTGGCGACCCACGAGCGGGTAAAATTGTCCGGTCCTGCGCCGCTTCAACTCGAGCTCCAAGACCTCGCCCTCTAAACCTGCCCTTTTAAAGAGTCCATTGCGATGACGCCTCTAGACGCCAAGCGCCCGCTGCAGCTCAACGATCAGGGCCAGCTGCGCCACTTCCTCTCCCTCGACGGCCTGAACCGCGAGCTGCTGACGGAAATCCTCGACACCGCCGACTCCTTCCTCGAAGTCGGCGCCCGGGCGGTGAAGAAAGTCCCGCTGCTACGCGGCAAGACCGTATGCAACGTGTTCTTCGAGAACTCCACCCGCACCCGCACTACCTTCGAACTGGCTGCCCAGCGGCTGTCGGCGGACGTGATCACCCTGAACGTCTCGACCTCTTCGGCGAGCAAGGGTGAAACCCTGCTGGACACCCTGCGCAACCTCGAAGCCATGGCCGCCGACATGTTCGTGGTGCGCCACGGCGATTCCGGCGCCGCGCACTTCATCGCCGAGCACGTTTGCCCACAGGTGGCGATCATCAACGGCGGCGACGGCCGCCATGCCCACCCGACCCAGGGCATGCTCGACATGCTGACCATCCGCCGGCACAAGGGCGGCTTCGAGAATCTCTCGGTGGCCATCGTCGGCGACATCCTGCACTCGCGGGTCGCGCGCTCCAACATGCTGGCGCTCAAGACCCTGGGTTGCCCGGATATCCGCGTGATCGCGCCCAAGACCTTGCTGCCCATCGGCATCGAGCAGTACGGGGTGAAGGTCTACACCGACATGGCCGAAGGCCTGAAGGACGTGGATGTGGTGATCATGCTGCGCCTGCAGCGCGAGCGCATGCAGGGCGGCCTGCTGCCCAGCGAAGGCGAGTTCTACCGCCTGTTCGGCCTGACCACCGCGCGCCTGGCCGGCGCCAAGCCTGACGCCATCGTCATGCACCCGGGCCCGATCAACCGTGGCGTGGAGATCGAATCGGCAGTGGCCGATGGTCCGCACTCGGTGATCCTCAATCAGGTGACCTACGGCATTGCAGTGCGCATGGCCGTACTGTCCATGGCCATGAGCGGGCAGACCGCCCAGCGACAATTCGAGCAGGAGAACGCCCAGTGAAGCTCAGCATTCTCGGCGCCCGCGTCATCGATCCAAGCAGCGGCCTGGATCAAGTTACCGATCTGCACCTTGAAGCCGGCAAGATCGCCGCCATCGGCGCTGCCCCGGAAGGTTTCAACGCCGTCACCGTGATCGACGGCAAGGGCCTGGTGGCCGCCCCCGGCCTGGTGGACCTGAACGTCGCCCTGCGCGAGCCGGGCTACAGCCGCAAGGGTACGATCGCCAGTGAAACCCGTGCCGCCGCCGCAGGTGGCGTCACCAGCCTGTGCTGCCCGCCACGCACCAAGCCGGTGCTGGACACCTCGGCCGTAGCCGAGTTGATCCTCGACCGTGCCCGGGAAGCCGGTAACAGCAAGGTGTTCCCGATCGGCGCCCTGAGCAAGGGCCTGGACGGCGAACAACTGGCCGAACTGATCGCCCTGCGCGACGCCGGTTGCGTGGCCTTCGGCAATGGCCTGGAGGGTTTTCGCAGCACCCGGACCCTATGCCGCGCCCTGGAATACGCCGCCACGTTCGACCTGACGGTGATCTTCCATTCCCAGGACCGCGACCTGGCCGAAGGCGGCCTGGCCCATGAAGGCGCCACCGCCAGCTTCCTCGGCCTGCCGGGGATTCCCGAAAGCGCCGAGACCGTGGCCCTGGCCCGTGATCTGCTGCTGGTGGAACAAAGCGGGGTGCGTGCGCACTTCAGCCAGCTGACCAGCGCCCGCGGCGTGGAACTGATCGCCCAGGCCCAGGCCCGGGGCTTGCCGGTCACCGCCGATGTCGCCCTGTATCAGCTGATCCTGACCGATGAGGCGCTGATCGACTTCTCCAGCCTGTATCACGTACAGCCGCCCCTGCGTTCGCACGCCGACCGTGAGGCCCTGCGCGCAGCGGTGAAGTCCGGCGTGGTACAAGCCATCGCCAGCCATCACCAGCCCCATGAGCGCGATGCCAAGCTGGCCCCGTTCGGCGCCACCGAGCCGGGGATCAGCAGCGTCGAACTGTTGCTGCCGCTGGCCCTGACCCTGGTACAGGACGGCCTGCTGGACCTGCCGACCCTGATGGCGCGCCTGAGCGCCGGCCCGGCCGAAGCCCTGCGCCTGCCAGCCGGCAAGCTGGTGGTGGGTGGCGCGGCGGACCTGGTGCTGTTCGACCCGGCCAGCTCAACCGTGGCTGGCGAGCGTTGGCTGTCCCGTGGCGAGAACTGCCCGTTCCTCGGCCATAGCCTGCCGGGCGCAGTACGCTACACCCTGGTGGATGGCCATATCAGCCACCAGGGCTGATTGACCCTGTAGCCGCTGCCACAGGCGGCGGCTACAAGGATCGTCATCACCCGTGCGCCGATGACGGGATCAAAGGCGCTTGGCGTTCTCCAGGGATACCTGGTCGTTCAGGGTCCAGAAGTCATACAGCACCCCAATGAAGAACAGGCCGCCGGTGAACAGGTAGAGCACCCCGCTCAACCATTTGCCCTGGTACATGCGGTGCACGCCGAACACCCCGAGGAAGGTCAGGAGTATCCAGGCCACGCTGTACTCCAGCGGGCCCGAGGTAAAGCGCTGGTCTGCTTCACGGTCCATGGACGGGATCAGGAACAGGTCGATCAGCCAGCCAATACCCAGCAAGCCGAACGTGAAGAACCAGATCGTCCCGGTCACAGGCTTGCCGTAATAGAAGCGGTGGGCCCCGGTAAAACCGAAGATCCATAGCAGGTAGCCGATCACCTTGCTGTGGGTGTCATGGGCAGGCATGCCCTGTTGATAGGTGTTCATTGGATACCTCTTGGCGGGTGATAGATAAAAATTCTCAAAAATTTTGTGACTTTTTTACAGGCGCTCGACATGCGACCGATGCTACCTTGTCGTCCGTCAAAGCCTTGTATTGCCTGACTTCTGACGGTTTTCTGCGTCAAGTTGCCGCCTCTTTGCCGAAGTTGACCCCAAGGTTGAATCGACAAACGGCCTCGGAAATGACCTGAAAGCTGTTATAAAGTTGCGCGCTAACCAATAAGAGCCTTGCCTAATGCGTCCATTTTTCAAGACATGGCTAACCATTTGCCTATTAATGCCACTGGCCGCCCACGCCACCAACCGTGAGCAACGACTTCCCAACATCAACGGCTATACCCCGAAATCCCATGTTTCGACGGTCTCGGCCAAGCACAAGACCACCAGCCGACATTCCACCCAACTGGCCAAGGTCGACAGCAAGCTGGTGCCCCAAATGGGTACCAAGCAGAGCAGCAACGTACTCAGCCGCGCCGTCAATGCCCTCGGCACGCCTTATCGCTGGGGCGGCAGCAGCCCAAGCAAGGGTTTTGACTGCAGCGGCCTGGTGAAGTATGCCTTCAATGACGTCGCCGCCGTGGACTTGCCACGCACTTCCAATGCCATGGCCAGCGGCCACGGGCAAAAGGTCGAGCGCAAGGACCTCAAGCCCGGCGACCTGCTGTTCTTCAACATCAAGAGCCGCAAGGTCAACCATGTCGCCATCTACCTGGGCAACGATCGTTTCATCCATGCCCCACGACGCGGCAAGGCGGTGACCATCGATACCCTGAAGAAGCCCTACTGGGACAATCACTACGTGGTCGCCAAGCGGGTCCTGCCCAAGGAACAGAAGGCCCTGCGGGTCGTCCAGCGCTGATTGCGCTTCGCCGCCAGGCCAACCTGGCGGCGAATGCCTTTCCTTCAAAAACCCTCCGGCACCCGTGCCTTCTCCCGCGCTTGCTCGCGGCTGATCAAACCCTGCCCCACCAGCATTTTCAGGCTCATGTCCAGGGTCTGCATACCCTGTGCGCCACCGGTCTGGATTGCCGAATACATCTGCGCCACCTTGTCCTCGCGGATCAGGTTCCGGATCGCGACGGTCCCCAGCATGATCTCGCAAGCCGCCACTCGCCCACCGCCCACGCGCTTGAGCAATACCTGGGCAATCACCGCCTGTAGCGACTCGGCCAGCATCGAGCGCACCAACGCTTTCTCCTCCCCCGGAAACACATCCACCAGGCGATCGATGGTCTTGGCCGCCGATGACGTGTGCAGGGTGGCGAACACCAGGTGCCCGGTTTCCGCAGCGGTCAACGCCAAACGAATGGTCTCAAGATCCCGGAGCTCTCCCAGCAGGATCACATCCGGATCTTCGCGCAAGGCCGCACGCAAGGCGCTGGCGAAGCTTCGGGTATCGCGTTGGACTTCACGCTGATGCACCAGGCATGCCTGTTGCGGATGGATGAACTCGATGGGGTCCTCGATGGTGATGATGTGCTGGCGGCGGCTACGGTTCAGATGATCGATCATCGCCGCCAGGGTGGTGGACTTGCCGCTACCGGTAGGCCCGGTGACCAACACCAGCCCCCTGGGCACCTCGGCGATTTGCCGGAGCACCTGGCCCAGGCCCAGCACCTCCAGGCTCTGCACCTGCGAAGGCACCAGGCGCAACACCGCTCCCGCGCCCCGGGCATGCTGGAAGGCATTGACCCTGAATCGGGCCACGCCCGGCAGTTCATAGGCGAAGTCCAGATCCTGGAGGCTGGCAAAGGCGTCACGTTGCGCCTGGCTCATCAGGGCGTGGATCATGGCCAGTACTTGCGGCCCTTCCAGGGCCGGGCTATCCAGCGGGCAGATATCGCCATCGATGCGCAACCGCGGTGCCAGGCCAGCCGATAGGTGCAGGTCGGAAGCGCCTCGGGAAACGCTCAAGAGCAGCAGCTCGGTGATGTCCATAGTGCCCTCCAATTCCAGTAGAATGCCGCGAGCTTCAGCCCCCGTTCGCCCCATCGGTTCGCTTGCAAGTGCCAGGCGATGTCCGGCGCGACCCTCGAGCAAGGCCAGGGTCGATGGACAGAGGGGCTGGTGGATTCAGCGGCGCATGGCGGCCCGGGCGGTAGACGCCCGGTCGCAGGTACTTTTGAGACGGAATCGAATGTCCACGATAGCAGACAACATTGCCCTGGTAGCCGAACGCATCCGCAGTGCCTGCCAGGCCGCACAACGTGCCCCGGACAGCGTTCGACTGCTGGCCGTGAGCAAGACCAAGCCCGCCGCGGCCCTGCGCGAAGCCTATGCCGCCGGCCTGCGCGACTTTGGCGAGAACTACCTGCAGGAAGCCCTGGGCAAACAGCAGGAACTGACGGATTTGCCCTTGAGTTGGCACTTCATCGGCCCCATTCAGTCGAACAAGACTCGCGCCATTGCCGAGCATTTTGACTGGGTGCATTCCGTGGACCGCCTGAAAATCGCACAACGCCTGTCCGAACAACGCCCGGCCGACCTGGCTCCATTGAACATCTGCATCCAGGTCAATGTCAGCGGCGAGGCCAGCAAGTCCGGCTGTACCCCTGATGAGCTACCGGCCCTGGCCAGAGCCATCGACGCCCTGCCAAACCTGCGCTTGCGCGGGTTGATGGCGATTCCCGAACCTACCGAGGATCCTGCGGCCCAACACGCTGCGTTCGCTGCGGTACAGAACCTGAACAACCACCTGCGCGGCAGCCTTGGGCTGTCCCTGGATACCCTCTCCATGGGCATGAGCCACGATCTCGAAGCGGCCATCGCCCAAGGCGCCACCTGGGTGCGGATCGGTACCGCCCTGTTTGGCGCCCGCGACTACAGCCAGTCCTGACGGAACTGGCCCTGACCCTGATAAGGACCTGTCATGAACACGACTCGTATCGCTTTTATCGGTGCCGGCAACATGGCGGCCAGTCTCATCGGCGGCCTGCGGGCCAAAGGCCTCGACGCCTCACAGATCCGCGCCAGTGACCCTGGCGCCGAGACCCGGGCCAAGGTGGCCGCCGAACACGGTATCCAGGTCTTCGCCGACAACGCCGAGGCCATTGCCGGGGTCGATGTGATCGTCCTGGCAGTCAAGCCACAAGCCATGAAGGCCGTTTGCGAAGCCCTGCGTCCGAGCCTGCAACCCCAGCAACTGGTGGTCTCCATCGCTGCCGGCATCACCTGCGCGAGCATGGGCGCCTGGCTCGGCGAGCAGCCGATCGTGCGCTGCATGCCCAACACCCCGGCCCTGCTGCGCCAAGGTGTCAGCGGCCTGTATGCCACCGACCGGGTGAGCGCCGAGCAACGCCGCCAGGCCGAAGAACTGCTGTCCGCCGTGGGCACCGCCCTGTGGCTGGAACAGGAACAGCAGCTGGATGCGGTAACCGCGGTATCCGGCAGCGGCCCGGCGTATTTCTTCCTGTTGATCGAGGCCATGACCGCCGCAGGTGAAAAGCTCGGCCTGCCACGGGAAACCGCCGCCCAACTGACCCTGCAAACGGCCCTTGGAGCAGCCCACATGGCGGTCTCCAGCGATGTCGATGCCGCCGAGCTGCGTCGTCGCGTGACCTCGCCCGCCGGTACTACCGAGGCGGCGATCAAATCGTTCCAGGCCGACGGTTTCGAGGCTCTGGTGGAAAAAGCTCTGGGTGCCGCCGCGCACCGTTCGGCAGAAATGGCCGAACAACTCGGCCGCTAATTCGCCCCTACAAAGGAATCGATAATGTTCGGACTCAACGACGCTGCCATTTTGGTGATCCAGACCCTGGGCAGCCTTTACCTGCTGGTCGTCCTGCTGCGCTTCATGCTGCAAGCGGTGCGGGCCAACTTCTACAACCCGATCTGCCAGTTCATCGTGCGGGCCACCCAACCCCTGCTCAAGCCGCTGCGCCGGGTGATCCCCAGCATGTTCGGCCTGGACATGTCCTCGCTGGTACTGGCGCTAGTGGTGCAGATGGTGCTGTTCGCCATCGTCCTGACCCTCTATGGCATCCCCTTCAACGTGCTGGGCCTGCTGGTCTGGGCACCGATCGGTATCTTCGCGCTGTTTCTCAAGGTCTGGTTCTTCGCCATGATCATCAGCGTGATCCTGTCCTGGGTCGCCCCAGGCAGCCAGAGCCCAGGTGCTGAACTGGCCTACCAGCTCAGCGAGCCGCTACTGGCGCCGTTCCGCCGCTTCGTGCCCAACCTGGGCGGCCTGGATATCTCGCCGATCCTGGCCTTCCTGGTGATCCAGCTGCTGCAACAAGGGCTGATCCCACGGCTGGCGTACTACACCTTCATGCCTCGCGAGCTGTTCGGGCTGATCTGATGAGCTATTTCCGCTGGGACGGTGACGATCTGCTGCTCGATTGTCACCTGCAGCCCAAGGCCAGCAGCGATGAGTTCGCTGGCCTGCATGGCGATCGCCTGAAAATCCGCCTCACCGCCCCACCCGTCGAAGGCAAGGCCAATGCGCATCTGATAGCGTTCCTGGCCAAGGCCTTCGGCATTCCCAAGAGCCATGTGAGCCTGGTCAGCGGTGAACTGAACCGACAGAAGCGGGTGCGCCTGCAGGCGCCGAAGAAACTGCCGGAACTGCCTGGCCTGGCGCGCCCCAGCTGATTCACAGGCCGGCCATTTCCAGCAACGAATGCCGGCCTGGGCTTTGCTTGCCGCTGGGCACAGCGGTCTTTAGACTTACGCCTCATTTGAATGAGAGCAGGGTCGATGCCAACTGCCTTCCCCCCCGATTCCGTCGGTCTGGTCACACCTCAAGTTGCGCACTTCAGCGAGCCCCTGGCCCTGGCCTGCGGGCGCTCGTTGCCAGCCTATGACCTGATCTACGAAACCTACGGCCAGCTCAATGCCAGCGCCAGCAACGCGGTGCTGATCTGCCACGCCCTGTCCGGCCACCATCACGCTGCCGGCTACCACAGCCCCGACGACCGCAAGCCCGGCTGGTGGGACAGCTGCATTGGCCCGGGCAAGCCGATCGACACCAGCAAGTTCTTCGTGGTCAGCCTCAACAACCTCGGTGGTTGCAACGGCTCCACCGGCCCCAGCAGCCTCAACCCGGAGACCGGCCGCCCATTCGGCGCCGACTTCCCGGTGCTGACCGTGGAAGACTGGGTGCACAGCCAGGCCCGCCTGGCCGACCGCCTGGGCATTGGCCAGTGGGCTGCGGTGATCGGCGGTAGCCTCGGGGGCATGCAGGCCCTGCAATGGACCATCACCTACCCGGACCGGGTCCGGCATTGCCTGGCCATCGCCTCGGCGCCCAAGCTGTCGGCGCAGAACATCGCCTTCAACGAAGTGGCGCGCCAGGCGATCCTCACCGATCCGGAGTTCCACGGCGGCTCCTTCCAGGAACACCAGGTGGTCCCCAAGCGCGGGCTGATGCTGGCGCGGATGGTGGGGCATATCACCTACCTGTCCGACGACTCCATGGGCGAGAAATTCGGCCGCGGCCTCAAGAGCGAAAAGCTCAACTACGACTTCCACAGCGTGGAATTCCAGGTGGAAAGCTACCTGCGCTACCAGGGCGAGGAGTTCTCCGGACGTTTCGACGCCAACACCTACTTGCTGATGACCAAGGCCCTGGACTACTTCGACCCGGCGGCCAACTTCGACGATGACCTGGCCAGGACCTTTGCCAACGCCACGGCCAAGTTCTGCGTGATGTCCTTCACCACCGACTGGCGCTTCTCCCCGGCTCGCTCGCGAGAGCTGGTGGACGCACTGATGGCTGCACGCAAGGATGTCTGCTACCTGGAGATCGATGCCCCGCAAGGCCATGACGCCTTCCTGATCCCGATCCCCAGGTATCTGCAGGCATTTGGTCACTACATGAACCGCATCACGCTGTGAGGACACGATGAGAGCCGATCTGGAAATCATCCAGGAATGGATCCCCGCCGGCAGCCGCGTCCTCGACCTGGGCTGCGGTAACGGCGAACTGCTGAGCTGGCTGCAAGAACACAAGCAAGTGACCGGCTACGGCCTGGAAAACGACGCGGACAACATCGCCCAGTGCGTGGCCAAGGGTATCAACGTGATCGAACAGGACCTGGACAAGGGCCTGGGCAACTTCGCCAGCAACAGCTTCGATATCGTGGTCATGACCCAGGCCCTGCAGGCCGTGCACTACCCCGACAAGCTGCTCGACGAGATGCTGCGGGTCGGCCGCCAGTGCATCATCACCTTCCCCAACTTCGGCCACTGGCGCTGCCGCTGGTACCTGGCCAGCAAGGGCCGGATGCCGGTGTCGGAATTCATGCCGTACACCTGGTACAACACGCCGAACATCCACTTCTGCACCTTCGAGGATTTCGAAGCGCTGTGCCGCGAGCGCCAGGCCCGGGTGATCAACCGTCTTGCGGTCGATCAACAACACCGCCATGGGTGGGCCAGTAAGCTATGGCCTAATCTCTTAGGGGAGATCGGTATCTACCGCCTCAGCAGTCCCGGCCTGCAGGAGCACAAGGTCGCGGTTTAACCCACGTTGCGTCGAGGAGAACGATCATGGGACGTCTGGTTACTTTTCTACTGGCTGCCTGCCTGAGCTTCACAGCCCTGGCAGCGGACCCGATCAAGGGTGAACGCCAGGAGGTGTTCGGCGATATCACCGTGCACTACAACACGTTCAACTCCACCTACCTGCAACCTGACATCGCCAGGGCCGCGGAGCTGGTTCGCAGCAAGAACCAGGGGGTGATCAACGTTTCGCTGATCAAGGACGGCAAGCCGTTGGTCGCTCAAGTCAGCGGTACGGTCAAGGACCTGACCAGCAAGAGCATTCCGCTGAAGTTCCGCCAGATCACCGAACAGGGTGCGATCTACTACATCGCCCAGTTCCCGGTGGAACAGCAGGAAAACCGTACGTTCACCATCAGCGTCCAGACTGGCGGTGACACCAACAGCTTCAGCTTCAACCAAGAGCTATTTCCGGGCGAATGATGAATCTCACGCAACTCGTATTGGCCAGCCATAACGCTGGCAAACTCAAAGAACTCCAGGCCATGCTCGGCGCCTCGGTGCAGCTGCGCTCGATCGGCGAGTTCAGCAGCATCGAGCCCGAGGAAACCGGCCTGTCGTTCGTCGAGAACGCCATTCTCAAGGCGCGCAATGCCGCGCGCATCTCCGGCCTGCCGGCGCTGGCGGATGACTCCGGCCTGGCAGTGGACTTCCTCGGCGGCGCCCCGGGCATCTATTCGGCGCGCTACGCCGATGGCCAGGGCGATGCGGCGAACAACGCCAAGCTGCTAGAAGCCCTCAAGGACGTACCCGAGGACCAGCGCGGTGCGCAGTTCGTCTGCGTCCTGGCCCTGGTGCGCCACGCCGACGACCCGCTGCCGATCCTCTGCGAAGGCCTCTGGCACGGTCGCATCCTCACCGCTGCCAGTGGCGAACACGGCTTCGGCTACGACCCGCTGTTCTGGGTACCGGAGCGCAATTGCTCCAGCGCCGAACTGAACCCGGTGGAAAAGAACCAGCTCAGCCACCGCGCTCGCGCCATGGCCATCCTGCGGCAACGCCTGGGCCTGCAATGAATCACGATCCAGCCGCGTCGCCACTGATCCTCGGTGGCGCGCAAGCTCCCCGGGCGGCCCTGCCCCAGCTACCGCCCCTGGCGCTGTACATTCACATCCCGTGGTGTGTACGCAAATGCCCCTACTGCGACTTCAACTCCCATGCCGCCAGCCCGACGCTGCCGGAGCAAGAGTATGTGGACGCCCTGCTGGCCGACCTCGACCAGGACCTGCCCGCCGCGTACGGCCGGGAACTGAGCTCGATCTTCTTCGGCGGTGGCACCCCGAGCCTGTTCAGCGCCCAGGCCCTGGGCCGGCTGCTGGCCGGGGTACAGCAACGCATCCCGTTCGCCGGTGACATCGAGATTACCCTGGAGGCCAACCCCGGGACCTTCGAGCAGGAGAAGTTCACCGCCTATCGCGCCCTCGGGATCAACCGCCTGTCCATCGGTATCCAGAGCTTCCAGGAGCAGAAGCTCGAGGCCCTGGGTCGCATACACAGTGGTGCCGAAGCGGTGCGGGCCGCCGACATGGCGCGCCAGGCCGGGTTCGACAACTTCAACCTGGACCTGATGCACGGCCTGCCGGACCAGTCCCTGGAGGATGCCCTGGGCGACCTGCGCCAAGCCATCGCCATGAAGCCGACCCACCTGTCCTGGTACCAGCTGACCCTGGAGCCCAACACGGTGTTCTGGAGCCAGCCGCCGACCTTGCCGGAGGACGACATCCTGTGGGACATCCAGGAAGCTGGCCAGGCACTGCTGGCCGAGCATGGATACGCCCAGTACGAGGTCTCGGCCTATGCCCAGCCCGGCCATGCGGCACGACACAACCTGAACTACTGGAGCTTCGGCGACTTCATCGGCATCGGCGCCGGGGCCCACGGCAAGCTCAGTCACCCGGACGGACGCATCCTGCGGACCTGGAAAACCCGCCTGCCCAAGGACTACCTGAACCCGGCCAAGCCGTTCAAGGCCGGCGAAAAGACCCTGGGCAACGATGAGCTGCCGTTCGAGTTCCTGATGAACGCCCTGCGCCTGACCGATGGCGTGGATGCCGTGCTGTTCGCCCAGCGTACCGGCCTGGACCTGGCCAGCCTCGCCGAAGCCCGGCGCCAAGCCGAACAAAGCGGCTTGTTGCAGGTCGAACCGTCACGCCTGGCGGCCACGCCCCGTGGGCAACTGTTCCTCAACGACCTGCTGCAATACTTTCTGATCTAAGGAAATCACATGGATCTGGTACTCGACCTGCTTGCCACCGTGTCCCGCTGGAGCCGCAGCAATCTCTCGGAAATCTCCCTGGCGCTGGTGGGCTGCCTGTTGGTGCTGTTCGGTGCCGACATCAAGGGCTGGGTGGAGGCACGCCTGGGTGGCCTCGCCGGCGCCCTGCGGGTACCCCTGATGGCCCTGCTGTGCATGATCGGCAGCGGCCTGGCACTGATCTATGCCACGCCGTGGATCGTCCGCGGCCTGAGCCAGTTCAACAACTACAGCCTGGCGCCCGTGCTGCTGGTGGTACTGGTGCTGATCGGCGTGGTCGCCGATCGCCGCTGATGCGGGCTTGTAGCTGAACAAGGACATGTATGAGCAAGAACCTCATGGAAACCACCAGCAAGTTCCTCAGCTATGTGCTGCGCCATGAACCCCAGGCCATTGGCCTGGAACTGGACAGTGAAGGCTGGGGCGAGGTCGACGCGCTGATCGCCGGCGCGGCCAGCGAAGGCCGGCCGCTGACTCGGGAACTGATCGAGCAGGTGGTCCGCGATAGCGACAAGAAACGCTTCACCCTGTCGGCCGACGGCCAGCGCATTCGCGCCGCCCAGGGCCACTCCAACAAGGCCGTGCAGCTGCAACTGCAAGAGCGCCAGCCGCCAGCCGTGCTCTATCACGGCACCGCCACGCGCTTCATGGATTCGATCAACCAGCAGGGCCTGGTTCCGGGCTCGCGCCATCACGTACACCTGTCCCATGACCCAGACACTGCCCGCTCGGTGGGCCAGCGCTACGGCCAGGTGGTGTTGCTGCAGGTCGATACCCAGGCCATGCAGGCCCAGGGCTGCAAGTTCTACCAGGCGGAGAATGGCGTGTGGCTGACCGACCAGGTGCCGGCCAGCTGCATCACCGAGGTGTAGCGGCCGGGCCACTGCAGGGCCCGGCAAGAACCCCTCGGGAAGAGGGGCGGCAGGTCAGTCCAGCTTCTCGAACTTCAAGTCCCAGACACCATGGCCCAGGCGCTCGCCGCGGCGCTCGAACTTGGTGATCGGACGCTCGGCCGGACGCGGCACGCACTTGCCGTCCTCGGCCAGGTTGCGATAACCCGGGGCGACGTTCATCACTTCCAGCATGTACTCGGCGTAGGGCTCCCAGTCGGTGGCCATGTGCAGGATACCGCCGACCTTCAGCTTGCTGCGCACCAGCTCGGCGAAGGTCGCCTGGACGATACGGCGCTTGTGGTGCCGGCTCTTGTGCCACGGATCGGGGAAGAACAGCATCAGGCGATCGAGGCTGTTATCGGCCACGCAGCGGTTGAGCACTTCGATGGCGTCGCAGTCGTAGACCCGCAGGTTGGTCAGGCCCTGGGTCAGCACGCCGTTGAGCAGCGCACCAACGCCCGGACGGTGGACTTCCACGCCGATGAAATCCTGCTCCGGGGCCGCCGCGGCCATTTCCAGCAGCGAGTGACCCATGCCGAAACCGATTTCCAGGGAGCGTGGCGCCGAACGACCGAACACCTGGTCGTAATCCACCGGGGCATCGGCCAGGGGCAGCACATACAGCGCAGCGCCCTGGTCCAGGCCGCGTTGCTGGCCTTCGGTCATGCGTCCGGCGCGCATCACGAAGCTCTTGATACGGCGGTGCTGGCGTTCGTCGCCAGCTTCCGGCTCGATTGGCGTGTCGTTTGATTCAGTCATCAATGGCTCTTACTTGATCAGACCATCCAGCGGCGAGGATGCGCTGGCATAGAGTTTCTTCGGCATGCGACCGGCGAGGTACGCCAGGCGGCCCGCGACAATCGCGTGTTTCATGGCTTGCGCCATCATCACCGGCTGCTGCGCGTGGGCGATGGCCGAGTTCATCAGCACCGCCTCGCAGCCCAGCTCCATGGCGATGGTGGCATCGGAGGCGGTGCCGACACCGGCATCCACCAGTACCGGGACCTTGGCTTCTTCGAGAATGATCTGCAGGTTATAGGGGTTGCAGATTCCCAGCCCGGTACCGATCAGGCCGGCCAGCGGCATGACCGCGATGCAGCCCATTTCCGCCAGCTGGCGGGCAATGATCGGGTCATCGCTGGTGTAGACCATCACGTCGAAACCTTCCTTGACCAGCACTTCGGCGGCCTTGAGGGTTTCCAGCACGTTGGGGAACAGGGTCTTCTGGTCGGCCAGGACTTCCAGCTTCACCAGGTTGTGGCCATCGAGCAGCTCGCGGGCCAGGCGGCAGGTGCGCACGGCTTCCACCGCGTCATAGCAACCGGCGGTGTTGGGCAGGATGGTGTAGCGGTCCGGCGGCAGGATATCCAGCAGGTTCGGCTCGCCCGGGTTCTGGCCGATGTTGGTCCGGCGCACGGCTACGGTAACGATCTCGGCGCCGGAGGCCTCGATGGCCAGGCGAGTTTCTTCCATGTCGCGGTACTTGCCGGTGCCTACCAGCAAACGCGACTGGTACGTCCGACCGGCCAGGACGAAAGGCTTGTCACTACGAACGTTGCTCATCGGAAATCCTCTGTTGGGGTGAGGTTCTTGCAGAATTCTTTGGTAGACCGAACGCCGCGAGGGCCTAGCGAGCGAAGGAAAGGCAAGGCAAACAGGCGAGAAAGCGAAGACCAGGGACTGGTGGGGCATTCCAAGCTGTTTTCAACGCAAGCCTTTCTGAGCGCTGTAGTTCTCGCGGTGCCTGGCTAGCCGCCGCCGATGGCGTGGACGACTTCCACCTGGTCACCCTCGTTGAGGGTGGTTTCGGCGTGCTGGCTGCGCGGAACGATATCCAGATTGAGCTCCACTGCGATCCGGCGCCCGGTCAGCTCCAGGCTCGTCAGCAGGGCCGCAACGGTCGAGCCGTCGGGCAGTTCAAAGGATTCACCGTTCAACTGAATGCGCATGCTCGAGGCCGCCATCATTTTTAGGGGCCAGCATTCTAGCCCGATCATGACCTAAAGGTCAGCTACAAGCGTCAGGCGGCTGCTTGCAGGCGCCAGGCGGCAAGCCCCAGCAGCAACCAGCCAGCAAGGAACGAGGCGCCACCCAGGGGGGTGATGATGCCCAGCTTGCCAATCCCCGTGAGGGTCAGCAGGTACAGGCTGCCGGAGAACAGCAGGATGCCCAGGGTGAAGGCCCCTCCCGCCCAGGCCACCAGTCGCCCCGGAACCTGGGTGGCCAGCAGGGCTACGCCGAAGAGGGCCAGGCAATGCACCAACTGGTAAGTGACCCCGGTATGGAAAATGGCCAGGTACTCGGCGCTCAGGCGATTCTTCAGGCCGTGGGCGGCGAAAGCACCCAGGGCGACCCCGGTGAAACCGAAGAAGGCAGCCAGCATCAGGAAGCCACGCAACATGGGGAACTCCAGTCAGATTCAGCGCAAAGGGTCTGTATAATGGCGCGCTCAAACGGTTCGGCCAAGCCATCTCTATGCTGCGTTATCTGTTTCGTCGTCTGGTAAAAGCCTTGAAATGGTTCGTCATCGGCAGTATCGCGCTGGTGCTGTTGTTGCGTTTCATACCGCCGCCAGGCACGGCCTTGATGGTGGAGCGCAAGATCGAGTCCTGGATCGACAACGACCCCATCGACCTGCAACGCACCTGGACCCCCTGGGACGAGATCTCCGATAACCTCAAGGTCGCGGTGATCGCCAGCGAGGACCAGAAATTCCCCGAGCACTGGGGGTTCGACTTCGACGCCATCCAGGCGGCCCTGGTCTATAACGAGCGTGGCGGCAAGATCCGCGGCGCCAGTACCTTGAGCCAGCAAGTGTCGAAGAACCTGTTCCTGTGGTCTGGCCGCAGCTACCTGCGCAAGGGCCTGGAAGCCTGGTTCACCGCTCTGATCGAGGTGCTCTGGCCAAAACAACGAATTCTCGAGGTCTACCTCAACAGCGCAGAATGGGACGAAGGCGTGTTCGGCGCCGAGGCCGCTGCGCGCCATCACTTCGGCGTCAGCGCCGCCAATCTCAGTCGCCAGCAGGCCAGCCTGTTGGCCGCAGTACTGCCCAACCCCCGGGTCTGGAGCGCAGCTCGCCCCAGCACCTACGTGCTCCAGCGTGCCGGCTGGATCCGGCGGCAGATGAGCCAACTGGGCGGGGCCGCCTACCTCAATCGCCTGGACGAATCACGCCGGGCGCCCTGGGCCGAGTAAATCCGACTGCCTGCGCCATGGCTGCGAGTGCCCTCTGGCATGCAGCCCATGCTGCCAATTGAGGCTGTTCGTCCGAACGATATTGTCCGTCGCTACTCGACCGACTAGCCTATCTATACGCCAATGACGGATAGGTCGCAGGGATGATTTTCATCGAATCACCTATTTTCACGGAAGATCTGAAGAGCCTCTTGAGCGACGAAAGCTACAGAGCGTTTCAGGAGTACCTGGCCGAGAATCCAACCGCAGGCGATATCATCCAAGGGACCAATGGCCTCAGGAAAGTCCGCTGGGGTGCCAATGGACGGGGTAAAAGCGGCGGGGCCAGGGTGATCTACTATCACGTCACAGCGGCCTATCAGATCCGTCTGATCCTGATTTACCGCAAAGGCATCAAGGATGACCTATCGCCCAGTGAGAAAAAGATACTGAGTGAAATAAACAAAGGGTGGCAATGATGGAAAAGAACCTCTTCAACCGCTTGGTCGAAAGCATGACCCAAATGGATGAAATTCAGCGTGGTGAACGTTCTCCATCCCGTGAATTTCACATCGATGCTCTCAAGGTCAAAATGATTCGCAAGGCATCGGGACTTTCCCAGGCCCGCTTCGCCAAAGCCATCGATGTCCCGGTGGGCACGCTGCAAAACTGGGAACAGGGTCGTCGTGAGCCAGAAGGGCCTGCACGCGCTCTGTTACGAGCAATACACAATGATCCTGAACATGTGCTTGCCGCTCTTGAACACTAGATAGAGCAAACCCCGACTCCACTGGCCCGGTCAGAAAGCTGCATAAACAAAAACGCCCCGATCATCTCGGGGCGTTTTGCTTGGCGCCTGGCTTGGTATTACGCGGCAATGGACAACTTCAGCTTGTTCATCGCGCTCTTTTCCAGCTGGCGAATACGCTCGGCCGAAACGTTGTACTTCTGCGCCAGGTCGTGCAGCGTCGCTTTCTCCTCTGCCAGCCAGCGCTGGTAGAGAATGTCGCGGCTACGCTCGTCCAGCACTTCCAGCGCTTCGTGCAGGTTGTTGGTGGAGTTGTCGCTCCAGTCAGCATCCTCCAGCTGCAACGCCGGGTCGTAGCGGTGATCTTCCAGGTAGTTGGCCGGCGACTGGAAGGCGCTGTCGTCGTCGGCTTCGGCAGCCGGGTCGAAGGCCATGTCCTGGCCGGTCAGGCGACTTTCCATCTCGCGCACTTCACGCGGCTCCACACCGAGGCTTTCCGCCACGCGATGGACTTCCTCGTTGTTCAACCAGGCCAGGCGTTTCTTCTGGCTGCGCAGGTTGAAGAACAGCTTGCGCTGGGCCTTGGTGGTCGCGACCTTGACGATCCGCCAGTTGCGCAGGATGAACTCGTGGATTTCCGCCTTGATCCAGTGCACGGCGAAAGACACCAGGCGCACGCCCATTTCCGGGTTGAAGCGCTTCACGGCTTTCATCAGGCCAACGTTGCCTTCCTGGATCAGGTCGGCCTGGGCCAGCCCGTAGCCGGAATAGCTGCGGGCGATATGTACGACAAAACGCAGGTGGGCAAGCACCATCTGCCGAGCTGCCTCAAGATCCTGCTCATAGTAGAGACTCTCGGCCAGTTCACGCTCCTGCTCCGGCGTCAGCAGTGGAATGCTGTTCACCGTGTGCACATAGGCCTCCAGGTTTGCGCCCGGAACCAATGCGTAAGCAGGTTGCAAAGAAGTGGTCATACGAAAAAACCTCCGACTCACATAACTCGTGCAGTTCAGCACTGCGAAAATTGACCAGGAACCGCTAAACAAGTTCCCATGAACGCTGAAAGGTCAATACAAGCAAAAAGACACTACTTCGGTGCCAGCTCCCTCAGGTGGCGGGCCACCGCAATCCACGCACCGATATAACCCAACAGCACCGCCCCTAGCAAGAGCGACAGACCATCGGCAACAGGGACTCCCGCCAGGGCGAAATCACTGCCGTAGAGGCCGGCCAGGCCGACCACCGCATCGTTCAGCCAGTTAAGGCCAAAGGCCAGGACACCCCAGGACAGAATCCCCGCACCGAAGCCATACAACGCCCCCATATAAAGGAAAGGACGTCGCACGTAGCTGTCTGTGCCGCCAACGAGTTTAATCACTTCTATCTCGGTGCGGCGGTTTTCAATATGAAGACGAATGGTATTGCCTATCACCAAAAGTAATGCGGAAACCAGCAGCACCGTCAGGCCGAAGACAAAACGATCCCCCAGCTTGAGGATCGCGGCCAGCCGCTCGACCCATACCAGGTCAAGCTGCGCCAGTTGCACCTTGGGCATGTCCGCCAGGCGCTGGCGCAGGGCTTCCAGGGTTGCCTTGTCCACTTCGTCAGGGGTTACCAGGACCACTCCCGGCAACGGGTTATGGGGCAGTTCACGCAGTGCCTCGCCCAGCCCGGATTGCTGCTGGAACTCTTCCAGGGCCTTTTCCTTGCTGATGAACTCGGCGTCTGCCACGCCAGGCAGCGCCTTGATCTGCTCACTGAGCTGCTCGCCTTCGTTGGCCGATGCCCCCAGTTCCAGGTACAGGGAGATCTGTGCCGCACGCTGCCAGGAACCGCCCAGGCGCTCGATATTGTTGAGCAACAGTGACAAGCCCATGGGCAAGCTCAAGGCCACGGCCATCACCAGGCAGGTGAAGAAGCTGCCAATGGGCTGCTTGCCCAGGCGACGCAAGCTGTCCATCAGGCTGGCACGATGACTTTCGATCCAGGCGTGCAACAGGGTGCCGAAATCCGGACCGTCGTCCTCACTGCCTTTTTTCTTTGGCGGCGGCGCATCGGATGCCTTGGGCGCTACGCGCTCCGCCACTTTAGGAGTACGTGTGGCACTCATACGCCAGCCTCCCCGTCACCGATCAATCGCCCGCGCTGCAGGGTCAGCATGCGATGGCGCATGCGGGCAATCAGGGCCAGGTCGTGGCTGGCGATCAGCACGCTGGTACCCAGACGATTGATATCTTCGAATACGCCCATGATTTCCGCCGCAAGACGCGGGTCGAGGTTACCGGTGGGCTCGTCCGCCAGCAGCAAGGCCGGACGGTGGACGATGGCCCGGGCGATACCCACCCGCTGCTGCTGGCCAGTGGACAGGTCGCCAGGGTAGAGCTCGGCCTTGTCCGACAGGGCCACGCGCTCCAGGGCCGAATCCACGCGCTTGGCAATCTCGGCCTTGGACAGGCCGAGGATTTGCAGCGGCAAGGCCACGTTGTTGAATACCGTGCGATCGAACAACAACTGGTGGTTCTGGAACACCACGCCGATCTGGCGGCGCAGGAACGGAATCTGCGAGTTGCTGATCTGCCCCAGGTCTTGCCCGGCCAGCAGCAACTTGCCCGAGGTCGGGCGTTCCATGGCCAGCAACAGGCGCAACAGGGTGCTTTTACCGGCACCGGAGTGGCCGGTGACGAACAGGAATTCGCCGCGCCGGACGCGAAAGCTCAGCTCATGCAAGCCAACGTGACCATTGGGATAGCGCTTACCGACCTGTTCGAAACGAATCATGAACGCTCCCGCTCGGCAAACAGTGCCTGGACAAAGGGTTCGGCCTCAAAAGTACGCAAGTCGTCGATGCCCTCGCCCACCCCGATGTAGCGGATCGGCAGGCCGAACTGCTTGGCCAGGGCGAAGATCACGCCGCCCTTGGCGGTACCGTCGAGCTTGGTCAGGGCCAGGCCGGTCAACGTGACCGTCTGGTTGAACTGCTTGGCCTGGTTAATGGCGTTCTGGCCAGTACCGGCGTCCAGCACCAGCAGCACCTCATGAGGCGCATCGGCGTCGAGCTTGCCGATGACCCGACGGACCTTCTTCAGCTCTTCCATCAGGTTGTCCTTGGTGTGCAGGCGCCCTGCCGTATCGGCGATCAGTACGTCGATACCCCGGGCCTTGGCGGCCTGCACGGCGTCGAAAATCACCGAGGCCGAGTCGGCGCCCGTGTGCTGGGCAATCACCGGGATCTTGTTGCGTTCGCCCCAGACCTGCAGTTGCTCTACCGCTGCGGCACGGAAGGTGTCGCCAGCGGCCAGCATGACTTTCTTGCCTTCGAGCTGCAGCTTCTTGGCCAGCTTGCCGATGGTGGTGGTCTTGCCAGCACCATTGACACCCACTACCAGGATCACGAATGGCTTGTTCTGGGCAACGACTTTCAGCGGCTGCTCCACCGGCTTGAGCATGCCAGCCAGCTCGGCCTGCAACGAGGCATATAGCGCGTCGGAGTCGGTCAGCTGCTTGCGCGCCACCTTCTGGGTCAGGTTCTGGATGATCACCGAAGTGGCCTCGACACCAACGTCGGCGGTCAGCAGGCGGGTCTCCAGGTCTTCGAGCAGTTCGTCGTCGATGGCCTTCTTGCCCAGGAACAGGCTGGCCATGCCTTCGCCGATGCTGGCGCTGGTCTTGGACAGGCCTTGCTTGAGGCGGGCGAAGAAACCGACCTTGCCTTCATCGCTCGAACGAGCAGGCTCGGCAACGACCTCAGGCTCAGGCTCGACAACCGCCACCGGCGCCACGACAGGAGCAGGAGCAGGAGCAGGAGCAGGAGCAGGAGCAGGAGCAGGAGCAGGAGCAGGAGCAGGAGCGACAGGCTCGGGGGCGACGAATACCGGGGCAACAGGTGCCTGGACGTCAGTCACCGGAGCGATCACCGGGGCCTCGACCACTGGCTCAGGCGCTGCGGCCACGGTTGGAATCGCTGGCGTCACGTGCTCGGCCTGGACATCCTCCACCAGGGCCGCGGGCTCCTCGGCCACCGGCAAGGTCAACCAGGGCTTGTGCTCGGGATTCGGAGTCAAGGGCAGGTCGGGGGCAACCGGCGCGGAGGAATGCGGCTGCGCCTGGGGTTGCACCACGGGTTCGGCGACCGGAGCAACCACCGGTTCAGCCGGGATGGTGCTCGGTGCAGGCTCGATGACTGGAGCCGCTACCGGCTCGGCAGGCACTGGTGGCTGCTGGACGACGGGTTCCTGCGGCTTCTTGCGCAGCCACCCGAACAGGCCTTTCTTCTCGCCAGCCGCGGCTGGAGTCTTTTTGTCGTCGTTGGAACCAAACATGGAGACGGCTATCTCAAGGTAGCGATGCGCCAGCAGGCGCCTCGGTAAATAAATATTCGATGCAGAACAGACTATGTTTCATCCAGCTTGTTCACGCGCAACATGTTGTCGAAATGCCCGGAGGCACCTCAGGGATCGATTTTACTAAAGGACTGGAACGGCAAAATCGGCGAAACGTCGAATTTTAGCTGATAAATCAAGGATTATTGCCGGAAACTCATGCAACCTGATCAAGTTATTGCTGACCCGCGAGAACCTGATAGGCGTGGCCGCCAGTAAAACGGATCAGTATCCTAGGGCGTGTCACCCCTCATTACCAGTACCGCGTGGCCACCCGCAAGGCCCGGCCCGGTAATGAATGGCGACACGCCCCAACCTCTCGCCCGCAGGCCAAGACCCAGCGGACAGCCCAACAGGTTTAAAACGAATGAATGCTCTAGCCCGCCGCGCCGCAGGCCTGCTGCTCAGCACAGTTTGTCTGCCGCTTGCAGCCCTGGCTGCCGACCCGCAACCCACCCACGAATTCACCCTCGACAACGGCCTGAAGGTCGTAGTCCGCGAAGACCATCGTGCCCCGGTGGTGGTCTCACAGGTCTGGTACAAGGTCGGCTCCAGCTACGAAACCCCAGGCCAGACCGGCCTTTCCCACGCCCTGGAACACATGATGTTCAAGGGCAGCGAGAAGGTCGGCCCCGGCGAAGCCTCGTTGATCCTGCGAGACCTGGGCGCCGAAGAGAACGCCTTCACCAGCGATGACTTCACCGCCTACTACCAGGTCCTGGCTCGCGACCGCCTGGGCGTGGCCCTGGAACTGGAAGCCGACCGCATGGCCAGCCTGCGCCTGCCGGCCGACGAATTCAGCCGCGAAATCGAGGTGATCAAGGAAGAGCGCCGCCTGCGCACCGACGACAAGCCCCTGTCCAAGGCCTACGAGCGCTTCAAGGCCATGGCCTACCCCGCCAGCGGCTACCACACGCCGACCATCGGCTGGATGGCCGACCTGAACCGAATGAAGGTCGAGGAACTGCGCCACTGGTACCAGTCCTGGTACGTGCCCAACAACGCCACCCTGGTAGTGGTTGGCGATGTCACCCCAGACGAGGTCAAGAACCTGGCCCAGCGCTATTTCGGTGCGATTCCCAAACGTGACGTACCGCCAGCGAAGATCCCCATGGAACTGGCCGAACCCGGTGAGCGCCTGATCACCCTGCATGTGAAGACCCAGCTGCCCAGCCTGATGCTGGCCTTCAACGTGCCAAGCATCGCCACCGCCGAGGACAAGCGCGCAGTCAACGCCCTGCGCCTGGCCGCTGCGCTGCTGGACGGTGGCTACAGCGCCCGTATCCCGACCCAGCTGGAGCGCGGCGAGGAGCTGCTGTCCAATGGCTCCAGCAGCTACGACGCCTATACCCGTGGCGACAGTCTGTTCATGCTGTCCGCCACCCCCAACGGCCAGAAGAAAAAAACCATCGCCCAGGCCGAAGCCGGGCTGTGGCGCCTGCTGGAGCAACTCAAGACCACCCCGCCCTCCGCAGAAGAGCTGGAACGGGTCCGGGCCCAGGTGATTGCCGGCCTGGTCTACGAGCGCGACTCGATCACCAGCCAGGCCACCGCCATCGGTCAGCTGGAAACCGTCGGCCTGTCGTGGAAGCTGATGGACACCGAGCTTGCCGAACTGCAAAGCGTGACCCCGGAAGACATCCAGAAGGCCGCCCGCACCTACTTCACCCGGGAACGTATGAGCGTGGCCCACGTACTGCCTGAGGAGTCCGCTCATGAATAAGCGCAAGAATGCTTCACCGATCCTGCTGGGCGCCGCATTGGCGGCCCTGCTCACCGCCGGCGGCCTGTACCTCTCGCGATCCGGCGAAAGCAATGCCAGCCAGGCCCTGGACAACGCCAAGAGCAGCCAGAAGCTGCAATCTCTGGCCGAGCTCGATGGCAAGGCTCCCAGCCACCGCAACCTCAATGTGCAGACCTGGAGCACCGCCGAAGGCGCCAAGGTGCTGTTTGTCGAGGCCCGCGAGCTGCCGATGTTCGACATGCGCCTGATCTTCGCCGCCGGCAGCAGCCAGGATGGCAACACCTCCGGCCTGGCCCTGCTGACCAACGCCATGCTCAACGAGGGCGTGGCCGGTAAGGATGTGGGCGCCATCGCCCGAGGCTTTGAAAGCCTGGGGGCGGATATCGGCAACGGCGCCTACAAGGACATGGCCGTGGTCTCGCTGCGCAGCCTCAGCGCGGTGGATAAACGCCAGCCGGCACTGAAGCTGTTTGCCGAAGTGGTGGGCAAGCCGACCTTCCCCGCCGACTCCCTGGCCCGGATCAAGAACCAGCTGCTCGCCGGCTTCGAGTACCAGAAACAGAACCCCGGCAAGTTGGCCAGCCTGGAGCTGATGCAGCGCCTGTACGGCAGCCATCCCTATGCTCACGCCAGCGAAGGCAACGCCAAGAGCGTTCCGGGCATTAGCCTGGCGCAACTGCAGGCGTTCCACGCCAAGGCCTATACCGCCAGCAATGGGGTGATCGCCCTGGTGGGCGACCTCTCGCGCAGCGACGCCGAGGCGATTGCCGCCCAGGTTTCCGCCGCCCTGCCCAAGGGCCCGGCCCTGGCGAAAATCGAGCAGCCGGTAGAACCCAAGGCCAGCGTCGGCCACATCGAGTTCCCATCGAGCCAGACCAACCTGCTGCTGGCGCAACTGGGCATCGACCGTGACGACCCGGACTACGCCGCGGTATCCCTGGGCAACCAGATTCTCGGCGGTGGCGGTTTCGGCACCCGGCTGATGAGCGAAGTGCGCGAGAAGCGCGGCCTGACCTACGGCGTCTACTCCGGCTTCACCCCAATGCAGGTCCGCGGCCCGTTCATGATCAATCTGCAGACCCGTGCCGAGATGAGCGAAGGCACCCTCAAGCTGGTGCAAGATGTATTCGCCGACTACCTGAAGAACGGCCCGACCCAGAAAGAACTGGACGACGCCAAGCGTGAACTGGCCGGCAGCTTCCCGCTGTCCACCGCCAGCAACGCCGATATCGTCGGCCAACTGGGCGCCATGGGCTTCTACAATCTGCCGCTGAGCTACCTGGAGGACTTTATGCGTCAATCCCAGGAGCTGACGGTGGAACAGGTCAAGGCCGCCATGAACAAGCACCTTAGCGTCGACAAGATGGTCATCGTCAGCGCCGGCCCGACCGTCGCCCAGAAGCCGCTACCACCCCCTACTGACAAACCCGCCGAGCAACCGCTCGGGGTTCCGGAGCACTGATGGCCCGTCCAGCCCGTCCCAGCAAGAAACCCGTCCATAACCAGCACAACGGCGTGGGCCAGCTGCGCATCATCGGCGGCGAGTGGCGCAGCCGCAAGCTGAGCTTCCCCGACCTGCCGGGCCTGCGCCCGACCCCGGACCGGGTGCGCGAGACCCTGTTCAACTGGCTCGCACCCTATGTACCCGGGGCCAAGGTGATCGACCTGTTCGCCGGCAGCGGCGCGGTGTTCCTCGAAGCCCTGTCCCGCGGTGCTGCCTCGGGCCTGGCGCTCGATAGCAGCAGCGTTGCGGTGTCCAGCCTGCGCGAACACCTGGGTACCCTGCGCTGCACCGTCGGCCAGGTACAAACGGCCGACGCCTTGCGTTATCTGGAAACCCAACCGGCCACCGCCTTCGACCTGGCTTTCCTCGACCCACCGTTCAACCAGAACCTGCTACCCGCGGCCTGTGCCTTGCTGGAAGAGCGTGGCTGGCTGGCGGACGATGCCTGGATCTACACCGAAAGCGAGGCAGCGCCCTCGACCCTGGGCCTGCCGGCACGCTGGCGCCTGCATCGTGAGCAAAAATCCGGGCAAGTGCATTACGCGTTGTGGCAACGTATGGCGGACAACGCCGCTTAAGCCGGCTGCAAGCACAGCCCCCGGGCTGTGCACCGCTGCCTAGAGATCCTCCCCGTGTCCGATTCGCCTGATCGCTTCACCCCTGCCTTCGGCCTTGGCAATCCGCACCTGCAGACCTTGTGGGGCCCGCTGTGGCGCCCCACCACGCACCTGGAACGCCAGCGCGAGCGCCTGTGGCTGGAGGACGGCGACTTCCTCGATCTCGACTGGCACGGCCCCCATAGTGCCGATTCACCCTTGGTACTGGTACTGCATGGCCTGACCGGCTCCTCCAACTCACCCTACGTGGCCGGCCTGCAACAGGCGCTCGCCGCCCGCGGCTGGGCCAGCGCCGCGCTGAACTGGCGTGGTTGCTCGGGCGAACCCAACCTGCTGCCGCGCAGCTATCACTCCGGTGCCAGCGAAGACCTGGCCTCGGCCATCGCCCACCTGCAGGCCAGGCGCCCCCAGGCACCGCTGTACGCCGTGGGCTACTCCCTGGGGGGCAACGTGCTGCTCAAGTACCTGGGGGAAACCGGCAGCGCCAGCCCACTGCAAGGAGCCGCGGCGGTCTCGGTACCCTTTCGCCTGGACCAGTGCGCCGACCGGATCGGCCAGGGTTTCTCCAGGGTCTACCAAGCGCACTTCATGCGCGAGATGCTGGCCTACATCAAGGACAAGCAGCGCCAGTTCCAGCACGACGGCCGCCATGACGGACTGGCGACCCTGGCACAACTGGGACCACTGACCAAGATGCGCACCTTCTGGGATTTCGATGGCCGGGTCACCGCGCCACTGCATGGTTTCGCCGACGCCCAGGACTATTACCGGCGCGCCTCCAGCCGCTACTTCCTGGGGGAGATCCGCACCCCGACCCTGATCATCCAGGCCGCGGATGATCCTTTCGTCTTCCGCCACAGCCTGCCCGAAGCCAGCGAGCTGTCGGCCAGCACCCACTTCGAGCTACAGGCCAGGGGCGGGCATGTCGGGTTCGTCGAAGGCACCCTCAAGCACCCCGGCTATTACCTGGAGCGGCGCATTCCACAATGGCTGGCAGGCCTGGGGCGCCATGGATAGCCCCGCCCGCGAATCGATCCGTTTCTGGCAGACCGCCCCGCTGACAGGCGTCGAGCTGCTCTCGGCACGCTACATCGAGCATCGTTTCGTACCCCACGTGCATGACGGTTTCGTGATCGGCATGATCATGGCCGGGGCCCAGCGCTACCGCTATCGCGGCGCCGAGCACCTGGCGGGTAGCGGCACCCTGGTGCTGATCAACCCCGACGAACTGCACACCGGGGCCAAGGGTACCGAGGACGGCTGGCTGTACCGAGCCTTCTACCCAGACAACCAGCAGGTGCTCGGCCTGCTCGGCGAACTGGGCCTGCCCAACAGTAACCTGCCGGCATTTGGCGCGACCCTCTACCGCGACCCGGACCTGGTCAAGGGATTCACCTGCCTGCACCACTTGCTGGAAAGCCCTGCCACGGCTTTGCAACAGCAGACCCAATGGCGTGAAATGCTGCTCCTGCTGCTCCAGCGTCATGCCAGGGTCAAGGCGCCGAAGGCGCCTGGGCAGGAGCACCGGGCCATAGTCCAGGCCAAGGAACTATTGCGTGAGCAGTTGGCAGCACCGCCGTCCCTGGAAGAACTGGCTGCGGCAGTGAACCTGTCGCCCTTCCACTTTGCCCGGGTGTTCCGCCATGCCACCGGCATTCCTCCCCATACCTGGCTGATGCAGCAACGCATCGCCAAGGCTCGGGCCCTACTGCGCGAAGGCTGTTTGCCACTAGAAGTGGCGACGCAACTGGGCTTCGCCGACCAGAGCCACCTCAGCCGGCAGTTCAAGCAGGTCTATGGGGTCGCGCCTGCGGCCTACCGCAGTGCCCTGCAAGGCCACTGAATCCGGCCGTGCCTGGTGAGGCACCGGCCGGTATCAGCTCGCGCAGTCCACAAACTTGCGCAATGAGAAGCGAACGCTGGCAATAGCGGGCTCAGTCGCCCGTGGCAATGGCCCGCGCAGGATCGGTGATCCACTCGCTCCACGAGCCGGCATACAGCCGGGCCAGCGGGTACCCGGCCAGGCACAGGGCGAACAGGTTGTGACAGGCCGTCACACCGGAGCCGCAATAGGCCACCAATTGCTCCGGTGAACGCCCGGCGAGTTTCTCGGCAAAGCGCTGCTTGAGCTGTGGCGCTGGCAGGAAGCGGCCATCGCTGCCCAGGTTGTCGGTGAACGCGGCGCACTGTGCCCCGGGAATGTGCCCGGCCACCGGGTCGATCGGTTCCACCTCGCCACGAAAGCGAGGCAATGCCCGGGCGTCCAGCAGGGTCAGCTCCGGCTGGCCCAGGCGTCGCTGCAAGTGCTCGGCATCCAGCAACAGGCTGTGGTCAGGCTGGCCGCTGAAGTGCCCCTGGACATGGGGCGGGGCATCCAGGCTCAGCGGCAGGCCAGCGCCATGCCAGGCCTTGAGGCCGCCATCGAGGATGAACACGCCCTCACGCTTGCCCAGCCAGGCCAGCAGCCACCAGGCGCGGGCGGCATAAGCGCCGGGGCCATCGTCGTACAGCACGATGTCGCTGTCGTTATCGACTCCCCAGGCTTGCAGGCGCTCCACCAGCCGGGCCGGGTCCGGCAACGGATGCCGGCCCGTCACGCCCTTGGTCACCGGCCCACTGAGATCCCGGTTCAGGTCGGCGAAATGCGCCCCGGCCAAATGCCCCTCGGCATAGCAACGCTGCCCGTAGTCCGGGTCTTCCAGGGCAAAGCGGCAATCCAGAATCACCAGGCCAGGCTGTTGGCGCTTCTGGTCCAGGGCTAGCGGGCTGATCAATTGCGCAAGGGGCATAGCGGGCTCCTGTGAATGAGGGTCGAAACTGGATCCTACTGCACTTCTTCCAGGGCTTGGGCCAGAGGCACGTAAAACTCCTCGAACAGTCCGTTGACCGCTTCCCGGGCCTGCTCGGTGACAAAGCCGGCTTCCAGCACCAGCACCTGGTAGACGCCACGCTTGATCGCCTCCTCGCTCAGGTGCGTGGAGTTCTCGCGAGTCGTGCACAAGAAACGCACCCAGGAGGTGAGGATGATCCAGGCATTGAGGGTCAGGGATTCGATCTGCACCCTGTCCATGGCGATGATCCCGGCATCGACGAAACGTCCATAGATGGCCATGCCCTGGATCAGGCAGCGCTGCGAGAAGCGCCGATAACGCGCCGCCAGCTCAGGGTCGCTGTCGAGCAGGTGCTCCAGGTCCCGGTGCAGGAAACGGTAGCGCCACATGGCCGCCAGCAGGGCCTGCAGGTAGTAGCGCTTGTCCTCTACGGTGACCGCCCGCCCGGGAGGCGGACGCAGGAAGCTGTCCACCAGGCTTTCGTACTCGGCGAAGAGCACGGCGATGATCGCCTGCTTGTTGGGGAAGTGGTAGTACAGGTTGCCCGGGGATATCTCCATATGCGCGGCAATGTGATTGGTACTGACATTGCGCTCGCCCTGCTGGTTGAAGAGCTCCAGGCTGAACTGGACGATGCGTTCACGGGTTTTTATACGTGGGGCCATGGATGTGGGCTTTAATTCGGAAGACTGGGTGCATTTTACGACCTATTCCCCCTGGGGATAAATCGCGACCGGCACGGGATGGTAATTGACAATTTAGAGCATAAGCTCTAAAAAACTAGCCACCTCACAAAAACCGGAGCCCGGTCATGTCTGCCGAAATCGCCTACCTACAGGATTCCCTTCAGCAACAGGACGGGCTGCTGGAGCTGTTCGAAGCCCAACGCCGGGCCTATGCCGCCAACCCGATGCCCCCTGCCGCCCAGCGCGACCAATGGCTCAAGGCATTGCAGGAGCTGCTGAGCAATGAACGCCAGGCGCTGGTCGACGCCATCAGCCAGGACTTCAGCAACCGCAGCGCCAATGAAACCCTGGTGGCAGAAATCATGCCCAGCCTGCATGGCATCCACTATGCCCGCAAACACCTGAAGGGCTGGATGAAACCCTCCCGCCGCGCTGTCGGCCTGGCCTTCCAGCCGGCTTCAGCCAAGGTGATCTACCAGCCGCTGGGCGTGGTGGGGGTCATCGTGCCCTGGAACTACCCCCTGTTCCTGTGCATGGGCCCACTGACCGGAGCCCTGGCCGCCGGCAACCGGGTCATGCTCAAGCTCAGCGAGTCGACCCCCGCCACCGGCCTGCTGCTCAAGCAACTGCTGGCGCGGATCTTCCCCGAAGACCTGGTGTGCGTGGTCCTGGGCGAGGCGGAGGTGGGCATGGCCTTTTCCAAGCTGCCCCTGGACCACCTGCTGTTCACCGGCGCCACCAGCATCGGCAAGCATGTGATGCGTGCCGCGGCGGAAAACCTGACCCCGGTGACCCTGGAGCTGGGAGGCAAGTCCCCGGCCATCGTCTCCCATACCGTGCCGCTCAAGGATGCTGCCGAGCGTATCGCTTTCGGCAAGACCATGAACGCGGGCCAGACCTGCGTCGCCCCGGACTATGTGCTGGTGCCGGAGGAGCGCGTGGACGCCTTCGTCGAGGCCTATCGCCAGGTAGTGAACCGCTTCTTCCCGACCCTGGCGGACAACCCCGACTACACCGCCATCATCAACCAGCGCCAGTTGGCGCGGCTCAACAGCTACCTGAGCGACGCCACCAGCAAGGGCGCGCAGGTGGTGTCGCTGTTCGATCAGGGCCAGGAACGCCGCCTGCCCCACAGCCTGCTGCTCAATGTCACCGATGACATGACAGTCATGCAGGATGAGATCTTCGGGCCGATCCTGCCCGTGGTGCCCTACAAGACCCTGGACCAGGCCCTGGCCTATATCACCGAACGGCCTCGCCCCCTGGCGCTGTACTACTTCGGCTACGACAAGGCCGAGCAGCAGCGCGTGCTCACCGAAACCCATTCCGGTGGCGCCTGCATGAACGACACCTTGTTGCACGTGACCCAGGACGACCTGCCATTCGGCGGCATCGGCCCTTCCGGCATGGGGCACTACCATGGCCATGAAGGCTTCCTGACCTTCAGCAAGGCCAAAGGGGTATTCATCAAGCAGCGGTTCAACGCCGCTCGCCTGATCTATCCGCCCTATGGCACATCGATCCAGAAGCTGATCCAGAAGCTGTTCATCCGCTAGGAGCCGTTGAAAGCAGAGCGGCTGCCAGCGCGGTCGCTTTTCGAGAGACCTCAACCAGTAGATCGCAGGGTAATAACAACAATGACCCCTAGCCTGACCGAAACACCCGCGCTGTCACGGCGCGGCCTGCTGAAAATCGGCCTGTGCGCCAGTGCTTTCCTGGCCACCGCCGGCCTGGGTGCCAGCCTCAGTGGCTGCTCCGCCAGCACACCGGCCAACGGTTTCGCCATCTTGCGCAACAATGAACTGCCGTTTCTGAGGGCGTTGATCCCGGTGATGCTCGAAGGCGCCGTGGCAGCGGACAGGATGTCCACTGCCATCGACGCTACCCTGGTAAACCTGGACAACGCCCTCAACCATCTGTCGCCGGAAATGCTCAAGCTCACCCAGCAGCTGTTCGACGTGCTGGGCATGGCCGTGACCCGGGGGCCACTGACGGGGATCTGGGGCAGCTGGGAGAATGCCAGCGCAGACGATATCCGCAACTTCCTCAAGCGTTGGGAGAACAGCTACCTGTCGCTGCTGCGCATGGGCCACGCCTCGTTGCTGCAGCTGGTGATGATGGCCTGGTATACCCGCGCCGAATCCTGGGCGCACTGCGGCTACCCCGGGCCACCCAAGATCTGATCCAGCCAGCCGCCACCGGTCGCATCAGGGAGATGTGCGGCCCCAGTACCTTTGCGCCACGACCTCAATAATAAGAGAGCACCCGCTATGCCCGTACCTGATCTGTTCCGCGAAGGCCTGAACCGTGGCTGGAAAACCTACAACGGCTCGCAACTCGAGCAGGACCTGACGCTTGAAGCCGACGTCGCCATCGTCGGCAGCGGTGCGGGAGGCGGCACTACCGCCGAGATCCTCAGCGCCGCCGGCTACAAGGTGCTGCTGATCGAAGAGGGCCCGCTCAAGACCAGCGACGACTTCAAGATGCTCGAGGACCAGGCCTACACCAGCCTGTACCAGGAGGGCATCGGCCGCATGAGCAAGGACGGCGCCATTACCATTCTCCAGGGCCGTGCCGTCGGGGGCACCACCCTGATCAACTGGACCTCGAGCTTCCGCACTCCCGATCCGACCCTGGAGCACTGGGCCCGCGAGCACGGGGTCGTGGGCCACAGTTCGGCCGAGATGGCGCCCTGGTTCGAGAAGATGGAGCAACGCCTGGGCGTCGCGCCCTGGGCCATGCCGCCCAATGCCAACAACGATGTGATCCGCAAGGGCTGCGAAACCCTGGGCTACAGCTGGCACGTGATTCCGCGCAACGTGCGTGGTTGCTGGAACCTGGGCTATTGCGGCCTGGGCTGCCCGACCAACGCCAAGCAATCGATGCTGGTGACCACCATCCCCGCCACCTTGGAAAAAGGCGGAGAGCTGCTGTACCTGGCCCGTGCCGACCGCCTGCAGATCAGCGGCGACAAGATCACCAGCCTGCAATGCCAGGCCATGGACGAGCGCTGCGTGGCCCCTACCGGCCGCAAGATCACCGTCAAGGCCAAGCACTATGTGCTGGCCGGTGGCGGCATCAACAGCCCGGCCCTGCTGCTGCGTTCCGATGCGCCGGACCCGCACTCGCGGCTGGGCAAGCGCACCTTCCTGCACCTGGTGAACTTCTCCGCTGGACAGTTCGACGAGGTGATCAATCCGTTCTATGGCGCGCCGCAGTCGATCTATTCCGACCATTTCCAGTGGCAGGACGGCACCACCGGCAAGATGTCCTACAAGCTCGAGGTACCGCCTCTGCAACCGGCCCTGGCCAGCACCCTGCTGGGCGGCTTCGGCCCCCAGAGCGGCCTGACCATGGAGCAACTGCCGCACACCCACGCCATGCTGGCGCTGCTGCGGGACGGCTTTCATCCCGATAGCACCGGCGGCAACGTCGAACTGCGCGGTGATGGCAGCCCGGTGCTCGACTACCAGGTCTCGCCCTACGCCTGGGACGGCCTGCGCCGGGCCTTCCATAGCATGGCGGAGATCCAGTTCGCCGGTGGCGCCAAGGCCGTCAAGCCGCTGCACAGCGACGCACGCTTCGCCAAGACCCTGGCCGAGGTCCGCACCCAGATCGACGGGCTGGACCTGGCCCTGTACCGCACACGCCTGGGCAGTGCCCACGTGATGGGCGGCTGTGCCATGGGCGAGGACCCGAAAACCGCAGTCACCGACAGCCAGGGTCGCCATCACCAGCTGCGCAACCTGTCGGTCCACGACGGCTCGCTGTTTCCCACCAGCATCGGCGCCAACCCGCAACTGTCGGTCTATGGCCTGACCGCACAACTGGCCACGGCCCTGGCGGAACGCTTGAAATCGGCGTGAAGGAACTCGGTATTCGTGGCGTCTATAGTGCTTTGTAAGCCAAAAGGCGACTTGGCCGACCGGAAAGGCTGCGATACCATCCGACTCCCCAACGGATTCCCGCCAGGACGACGCGATGAACCGAGTGCTGTACCCAGGTACCTTCGACCCTATTACCAAGGGCCACGGCGATCTGGTCGAACGCGCCTCGCGGCTGTTCGACCACGTCATCATCGCTGTTGCGGCCAGCCCCAAGAAAAACCCGCTCTTCCCCCTGGAACAGCGCGTGGAGCTGGCGCGAGAGGTGACCAAGCATCTGCCCAACGTCGAAGTCGTCGGCTTCTCGACACTACTGGCGCATTTCGCCAAGGAGCAGAACGCCAATGTCTTCCTGCGCGGCCTGCGGGCGGTTTCGGACTTCGAATATGAGTTCCAGCTGGCCAACATGAACCGGCAACTGGCCCCGGACGTGGAGAGCCTGTTCCTCACGCCGTCCGAGCGCTATTCGTTCATTTCCTCGACGCTGGTCCGTGAAATCGCAGCCTTGGGCGGTGACATCAGCAAGTTCGTCCATCCGGCCGTCGCCGAAGCCTTGACCCTGCGCTTCAAGAAGTAGAGCCCCGGGCCCCGCCAGGGGCCACGGCTCGCTGTCAGCCATCGCGCCCGCGTGCACTGTGGGCGCCAATACGGCACAATTGCGCGCATTCGTTTTTACATGCCCGGGCCTGCCGCCCAGGCCGGAGTACCCCATGTCCCTGATCATCACCGACGATTGCATCAACTGCGACGTCTGCGAACCCGAGTGCCCTAACGCGGCCATCTCCCAAGGCGAAGAAATCTACGTCATCGATCCGAATCTGTGCACCCAGTGCGTCGGCCACTATGACGAACCGCAGTGCCAGCAAGTGTGCCCGGTGGATTGCATTCCCCTGGACGAGGCCCGTCCGGAAACCGAAGAAGAGCTGATGGCCAAATACCGCAAGATCACCGGCAAGGCCTGATCTGTTTGGGGCCATGGCGGCCCCGGTGTTTGCCAAGGCACGACTGGATGGATATTGCCAGGTGAAGCAGGAATCAGCTCTGGCAGCGTGGGCAGTAGACGCTGGCGCGCTGGCCCAGCTTGATTTCCCGCAATCCCGTACCGCAGACCTTGCAGTGCTCCCCACCCCGCCCGTAGACGAACAGTTCCTGCTGGAAGTAGCCGGGCTGGCCATCGCCGCCGATAAAGTCGCGCAAGGTGGTGCCACCCTGCAAGATCGCCGCCGCCAGGATCCGCTTGATCTCGATCGCCAGCTTCAAGTAGCGCGCCCGGGAAATGCCCTTGGCCTCGCGACGTGGGTCGATGCCTGCGGCGAACAGCGCCTCGGTGGCGTAGATGTTGCCCACCCCCACCACCACGGCGTTGTCCATGATGAACGGCTTGACTGCCATGGAGCGCCCACGGGACAGCTGGAACAGGCGTTCGCCGTCGAACAGGTCGGTCAGTGGCTCCGGGCCCAGCCGCGCCAGCAGCTCGTGGTTCAACGGATCGAGGCTCCAGAGCATGGCGCCAAAGCGCCGCGGATCGGTGTAGCGCAGCGCCAGGCCCGACTCCAGCTCGATATCCACGTGTTCATGCTTGGCCGCCGGCAGGCCGACTTCCACCAGACGCAGGTTGCCCGACATGCCCAAGTGGCTGATCAGGGTCCCGACCTCGGCATTGATCAGCAGGTACTTGGCCCGTCGGTCCACCTGGACGATACGCTGTCCGGACAGGCGCACGTCCAGGTCCTCAGGGATCGGCCAGCGCAGGCGCCGGTCACGCACGATCACCCGGCTGACCTTCTGGCCCTCCAGGTGCGGCGCGATCCCGCGGCGGGTGGTCTCTACCTCCGGTAATTCCGGCATCAGTGGGCGCCCAGTTCGCGCACGGTTTCCTTGAGGTTCTCGAAGTCGTAATCCGACAGGCCGACATAATCGAGAATCAGGTGGCCGATGCTGTTCCACTCGTGGTCTTCGACCTGGTTGCCCAGGACCCGGTGCGAAGCGCAGATGTGCTCGGCCATCTTCAGGATCGCCAGCAGGTTCTTCAGCTGGCTGTTGCGCGAGGACTCATCGCTGAAGATCGCCAGGGCGTTGTGATGGTTGGCAATGGCGTTGGTCACGTGTTCCGGCAGGCGCCAGGACTTGGCCGTGTAGTAGCCCACCACCGCATGATTGGTATTGAAGGCACGGTTCTCGGTATCCACCACCCGACGCTCGGGGCCGGCGCTGCCGTAGGCTTCTTCCAGTACCGTCATGTAGTCGGGGAAGCGCTTGAGCATCAGTGGCACGCCGCAATCGTGGAACAGGCCCAGCGCATAGGCCTCGTCCACGGCCTGGGCGCCGGTGCGCTTGGCCAGGGTCAGGCAAGTCATGGCCACGTCCTGGGCGGTGTCCCAGAAGCGGTTGAGGGTGACGATGGTTTCATCGCTCATCTCGCCCTTGATCGACTGCGCGTTGATCAGGTTGATGATCGAGCGGCTGCCCAAGAGGTTAACCGCGCGCTGGATCGAGGCGATCTTGTTGCTCAGGCCGTAGTACGGCGAATTGACGATCTTCAGCAGCGCGCCGGACAGCCCCGGGTCCTGGGATATCAGCTTGGCGATCACCTCCAGATCGGGATCGGGCATGTACTGCTCCATCTGCAGATCCACCATGATCTGCGGCTGGGGCGGCACGCTGATGCCTTGCAGGGCCTGTTGAATCTGTTCGGCTGATAGCTCTTGGGACATAAGTACACACTCTGGGTCAGGCGGCGATTCTACCCCCTATCTCGGCAATGATGGGCAAACCCGCAGGAACTTTACCTTGCACATTTAGCCGCAGGTCCAATGGCCCTCACCGAATGCGTCCGAAGGGGTATAATCGCGCCCTTTTTTCCGGAGCGACGTCATGTCCCTGCCAAGCCTGCGCCTCAAAGCCAACGCCGACCGCCGCCTGCGCGCCGGCCACCTGTGGGTCTACAGCAACGAGATCGATGTAGCCGCCACTCCTCTGCATGGCTTCAAGGCAGGCGACCAGGCGCTGCTGGAAGCCGCCGGTGGCAAGCCCCTGGGCATCGTGGCCATGAGCCCCAACAACCTGATCTGCGCCCGCCTGCTGTCGCGCGATGTACGGTTGGCCCTGGACAAGTCGCTGCTGGTCCATCGCCTGAACGTGGCCCTGTCCCTGCGCGAGCGGCTGTTCGACAAACCCTTCTACCGCCTGGTGTACGGCGATTCCGACCTGCTGCCGGGCCTGGTGGTGGATCGCTTCGGCGACATTCTCGTGGTGCAACTGGCCTCGGCCACCATGGAGCGTCACAAGGACGACGTGATCGCCGCCCTGGTCCAGGTGCTCAAGCCCAGCGGCATCCTGTTCAAGAACGATTCCGCCGCCCGTGACGCCGAGGGCCTGGAGCGCTACGTCGACACGGTGTTCGGCGTGGTGCCGGAGTGGGTCGCCCTGGAAGAGAACGGCGTGAAGTTCGAAGCCCCGGTGATGGAAGGCCAGAAGACCGGCTGGTTCTACGACCACCGCATGAACCGCGCGCGCCTGGCGCCCTACGCCAAGGGCAAGCGCGTGCTGGACCTGTTCAGCTACATCGGTGGCTGGGGCGTGCAGGCTGGCGCATTCGGCGCCAGTGAAGTGTTCTGCGTCGATGCCTCGGGCTTTGCCCTGGACGGCGTGGAGCGCAACGCCGCGCTGAACGGCATCGCCGACAAGCTCACCTGCATCGAAGGCGATGTGTTCGAGGCCCTCAAGGAGCTCAAGGCCGCCGAAGAGCGTTTCGACGTGATCGTTGCCGACCCACCCGCCTTCATCAAGCGCAAGAAGGACCTGAAGAACGGCGAAGGCGCCTATCGCCGCCTCAACGAACAGGCCATGCGCCTGTTGACCAAGGACGGCATCCTGGTCAGCGCCTCGTGCTCGATGCACCTGCCCGAGGACGACCTGCAGAACATCCTGCTCACCAGCGCCCGCCACCTGGACCGCAATATCCAGTTCCTGGAGCGCGGCGGCCAGGGCCCGGACCACCCGGTGCATCCGGCCATCCCGGAGACTCGCTACATCAAGAGCATCACCTGCCGCCTGCTGCCCAACAGCTAAGGCCGCCGGCCGGCCCTTGCCCCGGGAAACGGCCAGCCGATAGCGTTTGACTTTGCAGGGCCGCGACTCGATCCTCGGAACCACCTCAAGGATCGAGTTCGCCGCCCCATGGACCACGCTGCCAAACCTGCGCAAAAGACCCCGGCCATCATCCTGCTCATGACCATGACGCTGCTAGGCGTCTTCCCCCTGGACGTCATCCTGCCCTCCTTCCCTGCCCTGGCCGAACGCTTCCAGACGTCGAGCGCCGATATCGCGCTGTCCGTCAGCCTGTTCGCCATCGGCCTGTCCTTTTCCCTTTTGGTGGTCGGGCCGCTGTCCGACTCCCTGGGCCGCAAGAAGCTGCTGCTGGCGGGCATGAGCGTGGCGATCGCCGGCGCCGCTGGTTGCATCATGGCCAGTGAATATCCGTGGTTCCTGTTCTTCAGGGTGATCCAGGCCATTGGCTGCGGCTGTTTTGTCCTGTCCCAGGCGCTGGTGCAGGACCTGTTCGTGGGCAAGGAGCAGGAGCGCCTGCGCATCGCCCTGGTCACCGCCAGCGGCATCTTCATTTCCTTCTCGCCACTCTTGGGCACCTGGTTGCAGGAGCAACTGGGCTGGCAAGGCAGCTTCGAGGTCTTCATCGCCATCGGCCTGCTGGTGATCCTCAAGGCCTGCCTGCTGCTGGAGAACACTTCGGGCACCGCGTCATCCCGGCACAGGAACATTCTCGCCGCCTACTGGCTGGTCTGCTCGGAGCCGCGATTCGTGGGTTACTGGCTGATCTCGGCCCTGGCCTTTGCCTGCCATTTCTCGTTCATCGTCATCTCGCCGATCATCTTCATGGAGCAGTTGCAGCTCTCGCCCTACCAATACGCCCTGGCGCTGTTGATGTACGGCGCGGCCTATGTGCTGGGCGGTTTTGCCGCGGGAGTGATGAATCGGCACATGCAGGCCAGCACCCAGATCATCACCGGACTGTTGCTGATCGCCCTGTCCGGCCTACTGATGCTGTTTCTGCTGCAATCGAGCATGAGTGCGATCACGGTGCTCCTGCCAATGATCGTCTGCACCGCCGGCACAACCATCACCCGGCCGGTCGCCACGTCCCGGGCCATGGGCCTGTTCCCGCAGAACGCGGGGACCTCGGCTTCGGCCGGCAACATGATCATCTTTACCTGTGGCGGCCTGATCAGTGCGTTCATCAATCTGAGCGCCAGCAACCTGATCATGGCCCTGGGCTTGTGCTTCCTGGTATTGAGCGCAAGCGCCCTGACCCTGAACAGCCTGGTCAATCGGCACAATCAGCGGGCCTGCGCCTGAATCCCCTGGCCCGCCACGAGTGGCCGAGAAACAGCGCAACCGAGAACGCCAGGGGCGGACCGGTGAAGAAGGCCAGTGACAGGAGCCCATCCTTGAAAGGGTCCAGGTGCCGATAGGCAAGCCACGCCTTGAACAGCCTTTGGACCAGCCAGGGCCACGGCAGCGCCAGTAGCAGCCACAGGCCGTTATCGAGCAGCCGGCGTCCCAACCGGGGCCCGCCCTGCGCCAGGGTGGCGCCCAGGAGCGCGATCAGCAGCAAGGCAGCACCGACGCCATAGACCACCAGCATGGTCGAAGGCAGTGCCAGGCATGCGAGCGCCAGTGCCGCCGCAACCAGGCCCACCAGCAGCACGGCGACCCCGCTGCGCAACCGGCGCCATTGCTCGCCCTGAAGCTGCAGCGTCGTGCCGCCCGCCAACAGGACAGCGGCCAGCACCGCCATGGCGCTAAAGGTCCAGCCGCTATGGAGAAGCAGCCACATCAGCAAGCCTCCCTGCAACACGCCAACAGCCAGGTACAACTTCACGGATCGAAAGGGGGCAGGCATTCCAGTTCCATTGGAGGCAGATCGAAGGAACGCGAGTCTAAAGCAATCCTTCGGCCCAGGTGACCTAGGGAGCAATCGATATCGCACCGTGGCCTCGGCATTCCTTCCTGACGCCAGCGGTGTAGAATCGCCAGATTCATCGCCAGTCATCCCCCGGCGGGTTTATGAGCTCAGGCTGAGTCTCGCGGCGATCCCGCGGTGTCATCGGCAGCTTCGGACACACGGCCATTTCTGAGTGTTCCCGAGGTCAATAGAAGCTCACTCCCCATTTGTCACCTGATTAGCCGCCCGGAGTGCTCCATGCCTGATTACCGCTCGAAAACGTCCACCCACGGCCGCAACATGGCCGGCGCCCGCGCCCTGTGGCGCGCCACGGGGATGAAAGATGCCGACTTCAAGAAGCCGATCATCGCCATTGCCAACTCCTTCACCCAGTTCGTCCCGGGGCACGTGCACCTGAAGGACCTGGGCCAGCTGGTCGCCCGCGAGATCGAACGCGCCGGTGGCGTGGCCAAGGAATTCAATACCATCGCCGTGGACGACGGCATCGCCATGGGCCATGACGGCATGCTGTACTCGCTGCCCAGCCGCGAGATCATCGCCGACTCCGTGGAGTACATGGTCAACGCCCACTGCGCCGATGCCATCGTCTGCATCTCCAACTGCGACAAGATCACCCCCGGCATGCTGATGGCCGCCCTGCGCCTGAACATCCCAGTGATCTTCGTGTCCGGCGGGCCGATGGAAGCCGGCAAGACCAAGCTCGCCTCCCACGGCCTGGACCTGGTGGACGCCATGGTCATCGCCGCCGACTCCAGCGCTTCTGACGAGAAGGTCGCGGAGTACGAGCGCAGCGCCTGCCCGACCTGCGGTTCGTGCTCCGGCATGTTCACCGCCAACTCCATGAACTGCCTGACCGAGGCCCTCGGCCTCGCCCTGCCAGGCAACGGTTCGACCCTGGCCACCCACAGCGACCGCGAACAGCTGTTCCTGCAGGCCGGACGCACCATCGTCGAGCTGTGCCAGCGTTACTACGGTGAGAACGACGAATCCGTGCTGCCGCGCAACATCGCCAACTTCAAGGCATTCGAGAACGCAATGATGCTCGACATCGCCATGGGCGGTTCGACCAACACCATCCTGCACTTGCTGGCTGCCGCCCAGGAAGCCGAGATCGATTTCGACCTGCGCGACATCGACCGTCTCTCGCGCAGCGTGCCGCAACTGTGCAAGGTCGCGCCGAACATCCAGAAGTACCACATGGAAGACGTGCACCGTGCCGGCGGCATCTTCAGCATCCTCGGTTCGCTGGCCCGTGGCGGCCTGCTGCACACCGACCTGCCGACCGTGCACAGCCGCAGCATGGAGGAAGCCATCGCCAAGTGGGACATCACCCAGACCACCGATGAAGCGGTGCACCACTTCTTCAAGGCAGGCCCTGCCGGCATCCCGACCCAGACGGCGTTCAGCCAGTCGACCCGTTGGGAAACCCTGGACGACGACCGTGAAAACGGCTGCATCCGCAGTTTCGAACACGCTTACTCGAAAGAAGGCGGCCTGGCCGTGCTGTACGGCAACATCGCCCTGGACGGCTGCGTGGTGAAGACCGCCGGCGTCGACGAGTCGATCCACGTGTTCGAAGGCAATGCCAAGATCTTCGAAAGCCAGGACAGCGCGGTACGCGGCATCCTCGCCGACGAGGTGAAGGAAGGCGATATCGTGATCATCCGCTACGAAGGTCCCAAGGGCGGCCCTGGCATGCAGGAGATGCTGTATCCGACCTCCTACCTGAAGTCCAAGGGCCTGGGCAAAGCCTGCGCCCTGCTCACCGACGGCCGCTTCTCTGGCGGCACCTCGGGCCTGTCCATCGGCCATGCTTCGCCGGAAGCTGCCGCTGGCGGCGCCATCGGCCTGGTACAGGACGGCGACAAGGTGCTGATCGACATCCCCAACCGCTCGATCAACCTGCTGGTCAGCGACGAGGAGCTGGCTGCCCGCCGTGTCGAACAGGACAAGAAAGGCTGGAAACCTGCGGAAGTTCGCCCACGCAAGGTGACCACCGCCCTGAAGGCCTATGCCCTGCTGGCCACCAGCGCCGACAAGGGTGCGGTCCGCAACAAGGCCCTGCTCGACAGCCTGTGATCGCCACCGGCAAATGAAAATGCCCCGCCATGTGCGGGGCATTTTTTTACCTTGCGCCAGTGCAGGCTCAGGGCATGCGCTCGCCCAGCTGCGCGCGCAGGAAGCGATACAACCCGTCGGCGCTCTTGCGATAGCCGTCGGCGGTCAGGTGGACCAGGTCGTTGCGTGCCAGGTCGCTGGCCTGCCAACGACTGATGGAGCAATCGCCGCCCATGAACGCCTGCCAGTCCCAGAACAGCATGCGGCTGTTTTTCGCCACGTCCTTCTGAATCTGGATGATCTGGCGCAGTGGCTGAGGTTGCGAGGCTGCACAGCTACCGGCATTGCGGCGCTTGATGGAGTCCGGCGGGCCGACCAGCAGGATCACCGTCTTGGGCAGGTTCTTGCGCAACAGCGCGACCTTCTCCTGCAACTGGCTGCGATACAACTGCAGATCGATATCGTCATCGAAGGCCTCGTTGGTGCCATAGGCCAGCACCACCATGTCCGGGCGCAGGGCCTTGAGGGCCTCCAGCCAGCCGGGCTGCCACTTGTCCAGCACATCCAGGCGCGCACCGTTGATACCCAGGGCGGAATAGATCACCCCGGCGCTCTTCTGTCCGAGAATGTTCCAGCCACCCAGGGCCAGGCCCTGGCTGTTGGCCACATTCAGGTCCAGGGGCAGGGTCAGGTTGTTGAACGGAGGGCTCATGCGCCATTGCCCGCCAGTGGCAGCCAGCATGCGGCTGCTCTTGTTGAGGTTGTCCCGGGCGGTCAGGGTATTGTTGCTGGCCGCCTGGTACAGCGCAGAGATGCGGTATTGCTGGTTGCTCGCCTCGCGCTCGGCGATGTGCACCCGGGCACCCGGGGTCATCGGCAGCGACAGGTAGCCACCCAGGGGAAACTGCGTGCTCTGCTGGTTGCGCGCCGACACCAGCGACCACTGGCGCTTGGCGGCGCTCAAGATCACGCGCTCGTAGCGGGTCCCGGGTACCGGCGTGGCCGCTACGAAGCCAATGCCGCCATCACCATATTGTGCCTGCAGCAGGCGTCGCATCTCACCGCTGAACAGGTCGGCCGCGGTATGCGAGTCGCCCAGTTGCACGATGCTGATCGGCGTACGGTTGGAAGTACTGAACTTGCGCGCCAGCAGTGCCAGGTTCGGGTCACTGCCGGCGGTCACGACCTTCTTCTGGCTCGGGCCAGACTTGGCCAGCGCCGAGGCAGGAGTGGCCTGGACCTCGGTGGTCGGGCTGCAACTGCTCAGCAAGGTGATGCCCAGCAACAGCGCAATACCTTGCAGTCGCCCCATATCAATGCTCCGTTAATTGTTGACTGGGAAAATTGATCATCGAGATCACACGCTCAGCGATCAGCTTCTGCCCAGTGGGTGTGAAGTGAATACCGTCATCGACCCGGGTCTTGACCTTCTGGCCATCGGCGGTGGTGCGGTAGTAGGAAAACTCGTCGTTGCGGTAGCCGAGAATCTCGTTGGCCGAAACGAAGTGCTGGTGGTACTGCTCGATCTGGCTCTTGTACAGATCGCTCAGGTAAGCCATTGCCGTAGACAGCTTGGCTTTCTCCATGTTCGGCGGGCCGACCCAAATCACCTGCACATTATGCGCCTGGGCGGTGTCGAGGATCGAATCGATGCGCTGGCGATAGGTCTGTTCCCAGTCCGGCGTCCTGAAACGCAGGAATGGCTTGCCCTTGACCACAGGCATGTCCCAGGGATCGTTGGGCCCCAGGAAAATCACCATCAGGCGGATATTGGGATTGCCGGCCAGGGTGTTCTCGACGGTCTTGGGCCAGTTGAAGAAGCTCGGGTAGGCAAGGCCGGTACTCTGCTTGCTCAGGTTCAGGCTCTTGACGTTGTAGCGCTTGCGCAAGGTGTTGGCCATGTGAGGCGCCACGCCTTGCATCAACGAGTCCCCGACGAAGAACACTTCGTCGCCGCTGCCGAGGCTGGCCATTAGCGGCGCCGTCACCGGTTGCCCGGGCTCGGCCATATGCCTGGCCGCAGGCGCCGCGACCACCGGCTGCGCAGCCGCGACGGCCAGTTGCGGCGGACTCGGGTGAGCGCTGGTCACCGGAGCCTGGTGCGCCGGAGCAGGCGGCGTGACGACTGGCGCGACTGGCTCGGGCTCTACCTCCACAGCGGCCTGGGCCTGGGCTACCAGGTTCACCTCGCCCTGCACGGCAAAACTGTCGACGAAGGCCACCCGAGCGTTTTCCAGGGCCTGGTTGAGCTGCGCGCCAAAGCGCCACTGCGGATTCTGTGACAAGCCTGGAATCTCACAGGCTTCATGGTATTTCTGCTGGCAGTAGAGACGGATCGACTGCTGGTTGAACCACACCAGCAGCACGCTGGTCACCACCAGGGCATAGAGCACCTTGGCCGCACTGCCAAAGCCTTTCGACAGGGACGAACGGTTAGAAACTGGCATAGATGAACCCCGGCACGCCCGACGGTGAGGCGAAAATGACCACGCAGATAAACAGCCCCAACGGCACTGGATACAGCAGCCATGGCAAGCGGGTGGCCGCATCGAACAGGCGGCGCAGCAGCGCTACGATCCGCGGGTAGAAGGCCACGAACAGCAGGCAGCCCACCAGCGACAAGGCACTGCCGGCCAACCCCGCCAGGGACAGGCCGCCCAGGCCACCAAGCATGTCCAGGGCATCGGGCAGGGTCGCGCAGCGGAAGAAGATCCAGGCCAGCGCCACATAGTGGAAGGTCAGCAGGCGAGCCAGCAGGTCGGACCGGACCCAGGCCGGGCCCCGCGCCAGCAATGGGCTGCACAGTTTGTACAGCGCCAGGCCGACGCCATGCAGTGCCCCCCAGATAATGAAGTTGGCACTGGCGCCATGCCACAGGCCGGAGATCAGCATGGCCAGCAGCATGTTCAGGTTGCCGCGCCAGACCGGGCCACGGTTGCCTCCCAGCGGGATGTACACATAGTCGCGGATGAAGGTCGACAGACTGATGTGCCAACGCCCCCAGAATTCCTTGAGGTTGCGCGCCGCATAGGGGTAGTTGAAGTTCTCAGGCAGGCGGAACCCCAGCAGCAGGGCGATACCGGTCACCAGGTCGGTATAGCCGCTGAAGTTGAAATAGATCAGGAACGAGTAACCATAGACCGCCCGCAGGATCTGCTCGGCGGAATAGGCCACGGGGCTTTCGAATACCGGGTCGACCCATTCGTTGGCCAACCACGAGCTGAGGAAGAACAGCTTGACCACCGCCACCGCGATCAGGCCCAGCGCCCGTTGCGGCTCCAGCACCTGGCGCAGCTGTGGCGGGTTGATCTGCCCCAGCATTGGCACCGCCCGATTGACCGGGCCGGCTACCAGGCTGGGGAAAAAGGCCAGGTACAGCGCCAGGTCGAAGGGCGAGCCAGGCGTCAGCTCGCGCCGGTTGATCGACACCAGGTAGCTGACCGAGTGGAAGGCATAGAACGACAACCCCACGGGCAGCAGCACCTCCAGCAACGGCAGGGATACTTCCACGCCGAACTGGGCGAAGACGCCCTGCACGCTACTGGTGAAGAAATCCTGGTACTTGAACAGGTAGAAGGCTCCCAGCACCAGCAACAACATCAATCCGTTGACCCAGCCGCGTCCAGGGTAACGCTGGCTGAGCAGGCCCAGCAGGTACACCAGGGCGGTATAGCCCAGCAGGATATAGAGGAAGTTCGGGCTGAAGCTGGCCAGGATGGCGTAGCTGGCGGCCAGCAGCAGGACGTTCTGCAAGCGCAGACTGAAGCCCAGGCTCCAGTACAGCATGAAGAACAGGATGAAGCAGAGGCCGAATTCGATCGAGAGATAGCTCACAACGTAGTCCATTACGTGCAGACGGGGGCTAACCCGGCACAGGGAGAGCAGGCGGGAGAGTACAAACGGGCGCGATTATGGCAGAGGGGCTTTGCCTGTCACAAGTTGAAACACTCGCCCTTCCAGGGCTCTGCGGCCCTGGCGGCAGTGCGGATGGGCCGCGGGAGAAAGCGCCGGTGAAAACCTTTCTCCCCGGCGCACAGCGCCTTACTGGATATCTTCGGGCTTGACGATCACCCAGTTCTTGTCGGCAGTCACCGCCAGCCCTTCCTTGGCCTGGGCCGCGGCATGCTTGGCAATCATGCCGTTGAGCTGGGTCATGTACTTGTCCTTGCGATTGACCCACAGGTGGATGCCGCCCTTGGCCACGTCCACATCGTGGAACAGCATGTAGCCATCGCTGGTGGGGGTATCGCCGCCTACCAGCACCGGCTTCTTCCATTCATCGATGTAGGTCATGATCGCCGCGTGCTTGCCGGCCATCCAGGTAGCCGGAGTCCACAGGTAGGGCGTCAGCTCCAGGCCCAGGTTGGCCTTCTCGTCATACTTGCCCTCGGCGATCTGCTTGCGGGCGGTGGTCAGGGCGCCGGTCTTGCGGTCCTTGAGCAGGGTAGTGACGCCGATGACGTTCTGCGGCTTGACGTTGTAGCCGTACTTGGGGTCCGCGGCGACCATGCGCACCAGCTCCTCGGAAGCGGCGGTCATCACGTAGACCTCGATGCCGTTCTCCATCAGCTTGTTGTACAGCTCGGCCTGGCCAGTGAAGACCTTGGGCGGGTTGACCTCGATGGTCTTGACCACATCGCCGTCGTAGTAGGTGCTCGATACCGGCTTGCCGGAGGCCATCAATTCGTCCACATGGCCCTTGAGTTCCTTGAGGGTGAAACCTGCAAATACCTGGGCGACCCAGGGGTAGCAGACCATGTCGTCGATCTCGCAGAGCCGGTAGTAGTAGCTGAACAGGCTCTCCTTGTGCTCGGCGGTGTCCTTGAACGGGATCAGCTTCAGCGACGGGTCGAGGGTGTCGCGGGTGATCAGGCCCTTGTTTTCCAGGTAGGGCAGCAAGGACTCTTCCAGGTCGTAGCGGTAACTGGTGTTGTCCATGTCGAACACCGCGTAGTTACCCTTGTTGGCGTTGGCTGCGATCATCGCCTCCAACTGCTTGGCCTGTTCTTGCGGCCAGTGTTTCAACTCGGTGGCGAAAACCTGGCCGGCGAGGCCCAAGCAAAGGGCGGCGGCGAGCAGTTTGGGTGCGAATTTCATCGGCGATTTCTCCCTGGGTGAAAGTCATCGACGCTAACAAATCCTTGTGACAGTTCTCGTCTGTGCGCGACTTTTCGTGTCCCATGAGCGCCAACCCCATGTGCTATAGCGTCACCGGCTTATTCCAAAAACGACGGTCGACATGCGATATCGTTATTAATTCAATAGATTTCAAGCTGTTAGGCTTGCCGGTTCGCAATCGCCCCGAGCCGCGATTGGCACATGTTTACCGGAGCCCCAATGAATCTGCCGCTGATCCTCAACCTGCTGGTGTTCCTGGCCCTGCTGCTGGGCCTGGCACAAACCCGCCACACCACCTGGAGCCTGGCCAAGAAGGTCCTGCTGGCACTGGTGCTGGGCGTGGTGTTCGGTATCGCCCTGCACAGCATCTACGGTGCCGGCAACCCGGTCCTCAAGGCCTCCATCGGCTGGTTCGACCTGGTGGGCAACGGCTACGTGCAATTGCTGCAAATGATCGTGATCCCGCTGGTGTTCGCCTCGATCCTCAGCGCCGTGGCCCGCCTGCACAATGCCTCGTCCCTGGGCAAGATCAGCTTCCTGACCATCGGCACCCTGCTGTTCACCACGGCCATCGCGGCCCTGATCGGCATCGGCCTGACCAACCTGTTCGGCCTGAGCGCCGAAGGGCTGGTGGCCGGCACCCAGGAACTGGCTCGCCTGCAAGTGATCCAGAGCGACTACGCCGGCAAGGTCGCCGACCTCAACGTGCCGCAATTGCTGCTGTCGTTCATCCCGCAGAACCCCTTCGCCGACCTGGCCCGGGCCAAGCCGACCTCGATCATCAGCGTGGTGATCTTCGCCGCGTTCCTGGGCGTTGCAGCATTGCAACTGTTCAAGGACGACGCTGATAAAGGCCAGAAGGTGCTCAATGCCATCGACACCCTGCAAGCCTGGGTGATGCGCCTGGTGCGCCTGGTGATGAAGCTCACGCCCTACGGCGTGCTGGCCTTGATGACCAAGGTGGTGGCGGGCTCCAACCTGCAGGACATCATCAAGCTGGGCAGCTTCGTGGTGGTGTCGTATATCGGCCTGGGCCTGATGTTCGTGGTCCACGGCCTGCTGGTCGCCCTGGCCGGGATCAACCCGCTACGCTTCTTCCGCAAGGTCTGGCCGGTGCTGACCTTCGCCTTCACCAGCCGCTCCAGCGCCGCGAGCATTCCCCTGAGCATCGAGGCGCAGACCCGGCGCCTGGGCATCCCGCAGTCCATCGCCAGCTTCGCTGCTTCGTTCGGCGCCACCATCGGCCAGAACGGCTGCGCCGGCCTGTATCCGGCCATGCTGGCAGTGATGGTCGCCCCGACTGTAGGCATCAACCCGCTGGACCCGCTGTGGATCGCCACCCTGGTGGCCATCGTGACCTTGAGTTCGGCCGGTGTGGCCGGCGTCGGCGGCGGCGCGACCTTCGCCGCGCTGATCGTACTGCCGGCCATGGGCCTGCCGGTATCCCTGGTGGCCCTGCTGATCTCGGTGGAGCCGCTGATCGACATGGGACGTACCGCGCTGAACGTCAGCGGCTCGATGACCGCCGGCGCCATCACCAGCCAGGCGATGGGACAGACCGACAAGGCCCTGCTGGACGCCGACGAGCACGAAGACCTGGCCCACGCCTGACGGCTCCGTGTAGCCGCTGCCGCAGGCTGCGCATGGCCCGCTGGGCCACGGGGACATCGAAATCGCTGAAGGTCCTGCGGACCTTTACGCGGCCTCGCAGGCTCGGCAGCGGCTTGTATCTCGACTATCGCGTTTACACACGCGATAGTTCTCGACTGATCATCGAGGAAGAGGAATGAAGCCGGGCAGCGGCTAAGGCCTTGAGCCTGCACTGTAGATTGAGCTCCTCCTCTTCAACCTCACTCGCTAAGTCCGAACGGTATCCTGAGCCCTGCATCGCACGGTAGCTCGCATCAACAAGGCTGAGACCGAGTGATGGATGATCCTCAACCCGCGCATACGAGGAAGAGAATATGTCTAACGTCATCGGGATCGATATCGCCAAGAACACATTCGATGTCGCCACGCCTCTGCCCAACGGCAAGTACCGCACACGCGGCAAGATTCCCAACAATGCCGAGGGCTTCGCCCAGCTCGACCAGTGGCTCAAGTTGCATGCGCAGCCCGACGCCAGGGTCGTCATGGAAGCCACCAGCGTTTATCACGAAGCCCTGGCAGAGCACCTGTACCACCAGGGTTACGAAGTCATCGTGGTCAACCCAGCCCGGGTCCATTACTTCAAGAAAAGCGAAGGAATCAACTACAAGACCGACAAGGTGGACGCCAAGTTGCTGGCCGCCTTTGCCCAGGCCAAGCACGAGTCACCCTTGACGCCCTGGGCGCCGGAGCCTGTGGCGATCCGCCGGCTACGGGTCCTGCTGCGACGCCTGGACGACCTGCAGGAGATGCTGCAGATGGAACGTAATCGCCAGGAAGTGGCGGATACGGTGGTTCAGGAATCGATCCAGTCGCACATCAGCCACATCGAAAAAGACATCGTCCAGACCCGCCAGATGATCAAGCAGCATGTCGACGATGATCCCGACTTGCGGGGCAAACGGGATCTGCTGTTGAGCATCGACGGTATCGGCGAGAAGACCGCGTCAGTGATCCTGGCCGAACTGGGCGATCTCAAGGAGTTTCGTAGCGCCCGGGCCGTAGTCTCGTTTGCGGGGTTGAATCCGCAGTTGGCCGAATCCGGCAAATTCAAGGGCCGCACGCTGATCAGCAAGGCTGGTTCGGGGCGTATCCGCCGAGCGTTGTACCTACCCAGCATCACCGCCATGAACATGAGTGAGCCCCTCATGGCGATGAAAGAGCGGCTGCGCGCCAAGGGTAAAGCGGGCAAACAGATCGTCTGTGCGGTGATGCGCAAGATGCTGCACATCGTATTTGGCGTGCTGAAATCGGGCCATCCTTATGACCCGAAATTGGCGCTTGCCCGGTAACGGGCAAGACGGTATCTACAACTCAGGCTCGTTCCCAGACTTCGAAGCTGTAGGCCGGCTTGTCGCCTTCCGCCGGGTTGGGCAGGTCGGACACCCGCTTCCAGCGCTGTTCATCGAACTCTGGGAACCACGCATCCCCTTGCGGGCTCAAGGCCACTCGCGTCAGGTACAGGCGATCCGCCTGTTCCAGGCCCTGGGTGTAGAGCTGCGCGCCACCAATCAGCATCAGCTCGCTGGCGCCCTGTTCCAGGGCCCATTGCTCGGCACGCGCCACCGCAGCTTCCAGCGACGGGTACACCTCGGCACCTTCGAGCGCCAGATCGGTCTGACGACTGACCACGATGTTCAATCGCCCGGGCAACGGCCGGCCAAGGGAGTCCCAGGTCTTGCGCCCCATGATGATCGGCTTGCCCAGGGTCGTGGCCTTGAAGTACTTGAAATCCCCCGGCAGGTGCCAGGGCATGCTGTTGTCGATGCCGATCACGCGGTTTTCAGCGAGTGCCGCGATCAGGCTCAGAGGGAGTGATTTTTTCATGCCGGCGAGCATACCAGAGGGCCGGGGATCTGTTCCCGCCCCACGGCGAATCCCGGCGATCTAACCCGACCAACGCTGCAGCAGTTATGCTCAGCGCACTCTTGAGCGATGGAATGACGCGTGACTGCAATGACTCCCCTGCAACGACTGTGGCTGACCGAAACCGTGCGCCTGCGCGAGGAACACGCCGGCCCCCTGGATGACCAGGAAGCCAACCGCGTGGCCCGGCAACAGGGTGGCGACCTGGCCAGCCGGATCCAGGCCCGGGCCCTGTGGCTGGCCCGGCGCGACGGCTTGGACAGCGCGCTGCTGCACTGGTGGCAAGGGGCACGCCTGGCCTTCCTGGTCCTGGCGGTGCTGGCGGTCCTCAGCGGGGCCGGCCTGGCTTTCAGCGCCCTGGGCAACACCCGGGAGCCGGTGAATGTGTTCTGGGCCCTGGGCAGCCTGCTGGGGATCAACCTGCTCCTGCTGCTGGGCTGGCTGGCCGGGTTGCTGCTGTTCGGCGGCCACGATTCCGGGCTGGGCCGCCTGTGGCTGTGGCTCAGTGAAAAATGCTCGCGCGATGCCAAGGCCGCCCAGTTGCCGCCGGCGTTGCTGCTCCTGCTGCAACGCCACAAGCTCAACCGCTGGGCCCTGGGCACCCTGGTCCACGGCCTGTGGCTGCTGGCCCTGCTCAGCGCCATGAGCATGCTGCTGGCGCAACTGATTACCCATCGCTACGACTTCGTCTGGGAGAGCACCCTGCTGGGGGCCGACGCCTTCGTCTCGATCACCAACTTCCTGAGTGCCGGCCCTCGGGCCCTGGGCTTCGGCGTACCGACCGTGGAAATGATCCAGGCCAGTACCCGGGACGTCTACAACACCGAACTGGTGCGCCAGTCCTGGGCGGTGTGGCTGGTGGCGTCGCTGGTGATCTACGGCGTGCTGCCGCGCCTGGTGCTGATGCTGCTTTGCCGCTGGCGCTGGGTCCACGGCCGGGCCCGCCTGCAACTGGACCTCAAGCTGCCCGGTTACGCCCAGCTGCGCGAGCGCCTGATGCCCAGCAGCGAACGCCTGGGGGTCAACGACCTGGCGCCAGAACACCTGCATCAGATCGCCGGCGGCAGCAGCAGCCTGGACAGCAGCGGTGCCTTGCTGGTGGCCATCGAATTGGACGACCAACGCACCTGGCCGCCGCAGTTGCCCGAAGCGGTCAAGGACGCCGGGATCCTCGACAACCGCGAATCGCGCCACCGCCTGCTGGAGCAGATGAGCCGCTTCCCCCCTGCCCGCCTGCTGATCGCCTGCGACCCTCGGCGCTCCCCCGACCGCGGTAGCCTGGGGTTGATCGCCGAACTGGCCCGCAATGCCGGCGCCACCCGCATCTGGTTGCTGCAGGCCCCAGCCGGCCAGGCCCTGGACGCCGATCGCCTGGGCGACTGGCACGCCGCCCTGGAGCGACTGCAACTGCCGTTCGCCGACTGCGCGCCCTTCAACTGGCTGGAGACCGGCCATGACTGATACCCGCACCCGGCCGCTGACACTGGCGGTGGTCGGCCACACCAACGTCGGCAAGACCTCGCTGCTGCGCACCCTGACCCGGGATGTGGAGTTTGGCGAAGTATCCCATCGCCCCAGCACCACTCGCCATGTGGAAGGCGCGCGGCTGTCGGTGGATGGCCAGCCGCTGCTGGAGCTCTATGACACCCCGGGCCTGGAAGACGCCATCGCCCTGCTGGACTACCTGGAACGCTTGGAGCGTCCCGGCGAGCGCCTGGATGGCCCGGCGCGCCTGGCCCGCTTTCTCGATGGCAGCGAGGCGCGCCAGCGCTTCGAGCAGGAAGCCAAGGTCCTGCGCCAGCTGCTGGCCTCGGATGCCGGGCTCTATGTGATCGATGCCCGGGAACCGGTCCTGGCCAAGTATCGCGACGAACTGGAAGTGCTGGCCGGCTGCGGCAAACCGCTGTTGCCGGTGCTGAACTTCGTCAGCAGCGCCACCCAGCGCGAAGCTGACTGGCGCGAAGCCCTGGCCCGCCTGGGGCTGCACGCCCTGGTGCGGTTTGACAGCGTGGCCCCGCCGGAAGACGGCGAACGGCGCTTGTACGAAAGCCTCGGGCTGTTGCTCGAACAGGCCCGCCCGGCGCTGCAGCGGTTGATCGACGACCAGCAGGCCCAGCGCCTGGCACGCCGCCACAGCGCAGCACGGCTGATCGCCGAGCTGCTGGTGGATTGCGCGGCATGCCGGCGCAGCGTGGCCAGCGACGCCGAGCAGGAGCGCCAGGCCGTCGCCACCCTGCGCCAGGACGTACGCCAGCGCGAGCAGCGCTGCGTCGAGGCTTTGCTCAAGCTGTACGCCTTCCGCCCCCAGGACGCCTGCGCCAGCGACCTGCCATTGCTGGACGGGCGCTGGGGCGATGACTTGTTCAATCCTGAAACCCTCAAGCAGCTGGGTGTCCGGGTCGGGAGTGGGATCGCCGCTGGCGCGGCGGCCGGGGCCGGAGTGGACCTGCTGGTGGGTGGCCTGACCCTGGGCGCGGCGGCCATCGCCGGGGCCATCGCCGGCGGCGCCCTGCAAACCGCCCGCAGCTACGGCAACCGCCTGCTGGGCAAGTTCAAGGGCCAGCGCGAACTGACCGTGGACGATAGCGTGCTACGCCTGCTGGCCCTGCGTCAGAAACAGCTGGTGCAGGCCCTGGACCTGCGCGGGCACGCAGCGCTGGAGAGCATCCAACTGGCCACCCCCGAGGATAAAAGCTGGCGCGAGGGCAAGCTGCCGCAAGCCCTGGACAAAGCCCGGGCCCACCCGCAGTGGTCGTCCCTCAACCCCGGCAAGCGCCTGGAGCAGGCCGAACGCCAGGAGCAGATCGAAATCCTGGCCCAGGACCTGTAATCCTGCGTGTAACCGCTGCCGCAGGCTGCGCATGGCCCGCAGGGCCACGGCGGCGGCAAGATCGCTGAAGGCCTGGCGGCCTTGTCGCAGGCTCGACAGCGGCTACAGGGGTTGCAGCAGGGCTGCGGCCTTGTCCTTGAGGATCTGCAGGTCCATCACCGGCACCCACTGCTGCTTGGCCTGTTCGTCCCACTGGCGCAGGCGCAGGCTCAGCGCACACAGCGGGTCCTGCTCGAATGCCGTGGCTTCCTCGGCCGTCATCACCCCGCCCTGGTACTCCAGGGTGCGGCGACTGGCCTCGCTCAGGCGCTGGAAATACCCCGGCTCCTTGAAGGTCAGGTAGCGCTTGGCCTGCACGTGGTACTCCACCAGTTTCGCCATACGCTCGCTGAAACCGGCCCGGCGCAGGTAGTCGGCCCCCAGCCGTTCATGGCTGACCACGCCAAAACCGCCCATGTTCTCGGCATCTTGCTGGCAGATATGCCCGATATCGTGGAAGAACGCCGCCAGTACCACTTCATCGTCGTGCCCTTCGGCCAAGGCCAGCTGCGCGGCCTGGGACATATGCTCGATCTGTGAGATTGGCTCGCCGATGTAGTCATGGTCGCCAAAACGCTCGTACAGGCCGAAGACCTCGGCGATCGCCCGTTCGCGGTCCATCAGGCTTCCTCCAGCAACTGGGCGATGTTGCGCTCGGCCAGCGCCGGGCCGACGCTCATGCCGACGCCGGTGTGCATCAACGCCGCATGCACCCCGGGCATCGCTTGCAGGAATGAAAACGGCCCCGGCCCACGGGCGCCATAGACACCCTGCCAACGCTCCACCACCTGGACCTTGCAGCCCAGGGTCTGTTCGGCCAGCTCCAGCAGCCAGCTGTCCACCTGTTCGCTGTTGAAAGGCGACGGATCGCTGCCGTAGTCATGGGAATCGCCGATGATCAGCTCGCCATAAGGCGTCGGGCTGATCAGCAGGTGGATACCGTGCTCATGCAGATGCGCAGCCTCGCGCAGGATCTGCGCCTGTACCGCCTGTGCCTCGGGCAGGTCAGCGAAGGCGCCGTAGTGCACGCAACTCAGGCCGGTGAGCAGGGCATGCTGAAGGTTCAGGTTGACCTGGGGCCGGGCGCGCAACATTTGCAGGCGGCAGATCTGCGGCTGCAGGGCGGCGATCTGTTCGGCCAGCAGGGTCTGGTAGTCGTGCCCCGAGCACAGCAGGATGCGCGGTGCCTGGAAGGTCCCGGCGGTGCTGCGCAGCAGGCCTGGCTCGATATCGCGCACCAGGGTCGAAAAGTGGAACTGCACGCCCAAATCCCGGCGCAGGTAGTCGATCAGCATCGGCAGTGCTTCGCGCGAATACAGCTGCTGGTCGTCCAGACCGTGCAAGGCAGCGCGGTGATGACGGAACTGGCCGCCGTACAAATCGTTGAGCGCCGCCCCCTGCAACAGTTCGACCCGATAGCCATGCTCCCGCGCGCGCCCGGCGCAAAAGGCTTCCAGCAGTTGCTCCTCGGCCTCCGTACGGGCGAACAGGTAGGAACCATTGCGCTTGAGCTGCAGCCCGGCCAGTTGCTGCCAGTCGGCCCAGATCTCACGGCTGGCCCTGGCCAGATCCAGCATGGTGCCCGGCGGCTGGCCGGTCACCAGGGCCTGGCCGAAGTTGCGCACCGACGCCCCCTGGGGCGTCGCGCTGCGCTCGAATACGTGCACCCGCAAACCGCGCTTGGCCGCCGCATAGGCGTGGGACAGGCCCAGGATGCCGGCGCCGACGATCAGCAGATCGCTGTGGTTGGTCATGTTCATGTCTCGTTGGTTATGGCGAGGGAGCAAGCTCCCCCGCCACGGCAAGTACCTGTCGTTATTGCGCGGCGACCTTCTCCGACTTGCCGTCATAACGCTTGCGCCACTCGGCGAGGATCTCGTCGCGGTTCTTCGAGGCCCAAGTGAAGTCGTTCTTGATCAAACGCTGCTCGTAGTCCGCTGGCAGTTCGGTCTGCGGCCTGGCGATACCCGGCTGGGCCAATACGGCAAAGTTTTCCTTGTACAGCTCCATGGCCGCTGGGCTGGCAGAGAAGTCGGCAAGTTTCTTGGCCGCTTCCTCGTGGGCGGTACCCTTGATCACCGCAGTCGCCTCGATTTCCCAGCCCAGGCCTTCCTTGGGCAGCACGATGTCCAGCGGTGCCCCTTTGCGCTTGAGCTGCACGGCCGGGTACTCGAAGGAAATGCCGATGGGGAACTCGCCGGCGGCGGCCAGCTTGCACGGCTTGGAGCCGGAGTGGACGTACTGGCCAATGTTCTGGTGCAGGTCATCCATGTATTTCCAGCCCTGCCTCTCGCCGAAGGTCTGCAACCAGGCACTGACATCGAGGAAACCGGTGCCCGAGGAGGCCGGGTTGGGCATGACGATCTTGCCCTTGTACTCAGGCTTGGTCAGGTCTTGCCAGCTCACCGGCTTGCTCAAGCCTTGTTTCTTGGCTTCCACAGTGTTGAAACAGATGGTGGCGGCCCACACGTCCATGCCGACCCAGGCCGGTGGATTGGCGGCATCGCGGTAGTTGCCGCCAATCTTGTCCAGATCCTTGGGCGCATAGTTCTGCAGCATCTTCTGCTGATTCAGGATCGCCAGGCTGGATGCTGCCAGCCCCCAGACGGCATCAGCCTGTGGACGGTCCTTTTCCGCCAGCAGCTTGGCGGTGATGATCCCGGTTGAGTCACGCACCCACTTGATCTCGATATCCGGGTTGGCTTGTTCGAAGGCCTGCTTGTAGGTCTTCAATTGTTCAGCTTCGAGGGCGGTGTAGACCGTCAGCTCGGTCTTCGCAGCAAAGGCGTTCAGGCTGACAGCGCAGAGGACAGAAGCGGCAAGAGCCAAAGGCTTGAACATGGTGCGGTTCCTTGGTGAGTGCGGATCAGTGGGTGGTTGGGTGAATTCAATGACCGGGCGCCGTCTGGCGCCAGGCCTGGGAACGACGCAGCAGGCCGCGCGAAGCACCGGCCAGGAGCAGCGATACGCCGATCGAGGTGAACAGGATCAGGGTCGACATCGCCGCGGCGCCGCCGACGTTGCCGGCGTCGTCCATGTTCAGCACGGCGACGGCGGCCAGGATGGTGTCGGGGCTGTAGAGGAAGATCGCCGCCGAGACTGTGGTCATGGCCGAAACGAACAGGTAGCGCACGATGTCCAGCAGCGCCGGCAGGCAGATCGGCACCGTGACCCGCAGGTAGTGGCGGTACAGCGGCGCCTTGAGGGACAGCGCCGCCGCCTCGAACTCCGCGTCCAGCTGGCGCAGGGCGGTGGTGGCGGTCATCTGCGCGGTGGTCAGGTAGTGGGCGATGGTGCACACCACCAGCAGCGCCATGCTGCCGTAGAACACATGCAGCGGATTGCCGTTGAGATTAAAGAAGAAGACGTAGCCCAGGCCCAGCACCAGCCCGGGTACCGCCATGGGCACGAAGCTAAGCATGCGCAGGGCCAGGTTCAAGCCGCGCTGGCCGCTGGTTTTCTCCATCAGGTAGGCCCCGGTGAAGATCACCACGCTGCCGATCAGCGCCGTGCACAGGGCCATGGTCAGGCTGTTGCGATAGGCCAGCCAGCCGCCGCCGGCGGTTTCGTCGAACTGGTAGTGGTTCAGCGACAACGACAGGTTGTAGGGCCAGAACTTCACCAGCGATGAGTACACCGCCATGCCGAACACCAGCAGCAGCGCCGCGCAGATCAGCAGCACGATGACCAGGTAGCAGCCATCACGCAGCCGCGAGGGGGTCGGCTTGAACACCTGGGCCCGGCCGCTCATGGAGTCGCCATGGCGCCGGCGCAACCAGGCATCGACGCCGAAGCTCAACAGGGCCGGCACCAGCAGCACCATGCCGATCAGCGCACCACGGCCGAACTGTTGCTGCCCGACCACGGCCTTGTAGGCCTCCAGGGCCAGCACCTGGTAGTCCCCGCCCACCACCACCGGCACCCCGAAATCGGTGATGGTCAGGGTGAACACCAGGCAGAACGCGGCGAACACCGCTTGCCGCGTGGCCGGCCAGGTGATGCTGCGAAACGCCTTGGCCGGGCTCGCGCCCATGCTCGAGGCGGCATCGAACAGCCGCGCATCGGCCAGGGACAGCGCCGACAGCAGGATCATCAGGGCATGGGGAAAGGTGTAGATCACCTCGCCCAGGACGATGCCCCAGAAACCGTAGATGTTGTCGGCGAACAGCCCGCGCAGCAGGCCCTGGTTGCCGAACAGGTAGACCAGGGCGATGCCCGGCAGCATCGACGGCGCCATCAAGGGCAGCAGCGACAGGCCGCGCCAGATGCCCTTGCCGGGGATCAAGGTACGTTGCAGGGCGTAGGCGAACAGGTAGGCCAGGGGCACGACGATGGCGGCCACGCTCAGGGAGACTTTCAGGCTGTTGCCCAGCAGCCAGTGGAAGTTGGCGCTGGTCACCAGCTCGCGGGCGGCCAGCCAGCCACCGCCCTGCCCGGCCTCGGCACTGAAACCGCGCCAGAAGATCGCCAGCAGCGGCAGCAGCACCGCTACCCCCAGCAACACCAGCAGCAAAACCTTGCCACCGATGACAAACACTCGATCGCCGATCTCGGCCCGGGAAACCTGGCGCGCCCGTTTGGCGGGTAGCGGCAAGGACATTTCGACGGCCATCTCAGGCAAACACCTGCAGGCTGCGCGGTGGCAGGGCCACCCAGATGTCCTGGGCTCCCAGGCGCGGCATGGCCTCCGGTGCCAGCTCCGCCAGCAGCGGATGCCCCGGCAACTGGTTGAGTTCGAAACTCATGCGGCAGCGGTTGCCGAGGAAGGTGATCTCGCGGACCTTGGCCGGGAACAGGTTTTCCTCATGCACCGGCGGGTTCACGCTGATGGCCTCCGGACGGCAGAACAGGCGTCCCGAGGCGGCCTTGGCCGAGTCGTCGGCCAGGCGCAGGTTCATCCCGCCGACCTGGGCATGGCTGTCGCTGCTGCGGCTGAAGGGCAGCCAGTTGCCCTGGCCGACGAACTCGGCGACGAACGGCGTGGCCGGACGATCGTAGATTTCCTGGGGCGTGGCGTACTGCTCGACCTTGCCGTTGTTCATCACGGCGATGCGGTCGGCCATCAACATGGCCTCGTCCTGGTTGTGGGTCACCATCAGGGTGGTGATGCCCAAGCGTCGCTGCAGCTGGCGCAGCTCGGTGCACAGGTGCTCGCGCACGCGGGCGTCGAGGGCCGACATCGGCTCGTCCAGCAACAACAGCGACGGCGAAGGGGCCAGGGCGCGGGCCAGGGCCACCCGCTGCTGCTGGCCGCCGGACAACTGGCCGGGGTATTTCTTCTCGCTGCCGGTCAGGCCCACCAGTTCGAGCATCTGCGCCACGCGCTTGCGGGCTTCGTCACGGCCACTGCCAGCCAAGCCATAGGCAATGTTGGCCTCCACCGTGAGGTTGGGGAACAGCGCATAGGACTGGAACAGGATGCCGTAGTCCCGGGCCTGCGGCGCCAGGTTCGAGACGTCACGCTGGCCCAGGTACAACTCGCCCGCATCCTGGCGCTCCAGGCCGGCGATGCAACGCAACAAGGTGGTCTTGCCGCAGCCCGACGGCCCCAGCAGGCACACCAGCTCACCAGCGGCCACGTCCAGGGACACGTTATCCAAGGCAGTGAAGGCGCCGAAGCGCTTCTGGATGCCGCGCACCTTCATCGGCGCGCCAGGGTTGCTCAGGGCGGTTGCGGGGGAGTTGTTCATGGACGGACCTCATCTGGCAGATGCAGGCCATCCTAGGGAACGAATGCGTAGGTCTTATGGCAATCAGATAAAAGTTGCCGATAGCGGTATTGGCAGATTTGGGTTGCTCCATGGGCAGGGAGCAAGACTGGGCCAATCCCACATCGGGCAAGAACCTGGCTCCCACGCCAGGATGGTGATTTCAACAGCCGGCCATTTCCTGGGCCAGGCCGAGGAAGGCTGCCGGCAGGCGTGCGTTCTTGCGCTCCTTGAGGCAGTACAGGTATTCAACGATCTGCGGCGCATGTTCGATGGTCAGCACCCGCAGTTGCGGATCGTGGGGAACCTCCTGGCGGGCGATGATGCTGATGCCGATATTGCGCAATACCGCCTCGCGGATCGATTCACGGCTGCCAATCTCCAGCAACGGGCCAAAGCTGACGTTGGCGCTCTTGAGCAGTGCCTCAGTGAGGCTGCGGGTGGTGGAACCCGGCTCGCGCATCAGCAGGGTATGGCCAGCCAGGGCACTGAGCGGCACATGCTCCAGGGCCGCCAGGGGGTGATTGCGATGCACCGCCAGCACCAGCGGGTCGCTGCCCAGCACCCGGCGCACCAGGCGCGAGTCCTCCAGCAATTGGGAAGAGGCCGCCACATCGACCCGGTATTCCTCCAGGGCCTCCAGCACCTGCTGGGAGTTGCCGATTTCCACCGACACCTCCACTTGGGGCAAGTGCTGGCGGAAGGTCTTCACCAGGTCGAGGATGTAGTACGGCGCGGTGGCGGCGATCCGCAACGTGCCCTGGACCTGCCCGCTGTTACGCAGGAAGAACTCGATATCGGCCTCCTTCTGCAACAGCTCCTTGACCATCGGCAGCAAGCGCGCGCCCTCGTCGCTCAGGCTCAGGCGCCGGCCACCGCGGTAGAACAACTCCACCGAGTACTGGCTTTCCAGGTTGCGGATCTGGGTGGTCACCGTGGGCTGGCTGAGGCCGAGCTTCTTCGCCGCCTGGGTGATGCTGCCCAGCCGCGCGACCATGTAGAAAGCCTTCAGCTCGGCACTCAGCATGACGGCTTACCGCGGCTGCAAGCTTTCAGCGGCAAGCCGCAAGCTGAAGCCGGTGTGCGTGAGTTCATCACTCTGATTCCCCCTCAGTTGCTTGCAGCTACGGTGTCCTATTTGCGCAGCAGGCGCAGGCCGTTGAACACCACCAACAGGCTGACCCCCATGTCGGCGAACACGGCCATCCACATGGTGGCCAATCCGGCAAAGGTTACCCCAAGAAAGATCGCCTTGATCACCAGGGCCAGGGCGATATTTTGCTTGAGCACTGCCGAGGTCTGGCGCGACAGGCGGATGAAGGCCGGGATCTTGCGCAGATCGTCGTCCATCAGCGCGACATCCGCAGTCTCGATGGCGGTATCGGTGCCGGCGGCCGCCATGGCGAAGCCGATCTCCGCCCGGGCCAGGGCCGGGGCATCGTTGATGCCGTCGCCCACCATGCCCACTCGGTGACCCTGGGCATACAGGTCCTCGATGGCTTGCAGCTTGTCGGTGGGCAACAGGTCGCCCCGGGCCTGGTCGATGCCTACCTGAACGGCGATGGCCTTGGCGGTGTGGGGGTTGTCGCCGGTGAGCATCAGGGTCTTGATGCCCAGCTCGTGCAGTTGCTGGATCGCTTCGCGGCTGGACTCCTTGACCGTATCGGCCACCGCGAACAGCGCCAGCGGACCCTTGTTGTCCAGCAGCAGGACCACGGTCTTGCCTTGCTTCTCCAGGGCGAAGAGCTTTTCTTCCAGGGCTGGCGAGCACAGGCCCAGTTCCTCCACCAGGCGGTGGTTGCCCAGGTGGTACAACTGGCCGTCGATTTCACCGCGCACGCCACGGCCAGCCAGGGCCGCGAAGTTATCCACAGGATGCATGGCCAGCTGTTTATCCACAGCCGCCTGGGCGATGGCCAGGGACACCGGGTGATCTGAACGGCCAGCCAGGCTGGCGGCCAGGGCCGGGGCGCTGTCGTTGGCCAGCGGGTCCAGGGGCAGGAAGTCGGTCTGCACCGGCTTGCCATGGGTAATGGTGCCGGTCTTGTCCAGGGCCAGGTAATCCAGCTTGTAGCCACCTTCCAGATAGACCCCGCCCTTGACCAGGATGCCCTTGCGCGCTGCGGCAGCCAGGCCGCTGACGATGCTCACCGGGGTCGAGATCACCAGGGCGCATGGGCAGGCCACCACCAGCAGCACCAGGGCGCGGTAGATCCAGTCGAACCACAGGCCACCCATGAACAGCGGGGGAATCAGCGCCACCGCCAGGGCGAAGGCGAACACCGCCGGGGTGTAGATTTTCGAGAAACTGTCGACGAAGCGCTGGGTCGGCGCCCGTGCTCCCTGGGCCTGTTCCACGGCGTGGATGATCCGCGCCAGGGTCGAGTTGTTGGCCGCAGCGGTGACCCGGTATTCCAGGGCGCCGGCCTGGTTGATGGTGCCGGCGAACACCTTGTCGCCCACGGTCTTTTCCACCGGCAGGCTTTCACCGGTGATCGGTGCCTGGTCGATGGTGGAACTGCCACTGGTCACCTCGCCATCCAGGCCGATGCGCTCACCCGGGCGCACCCTCACCAACGCGCCAAGCTCGACGCTTTTCGCCTCCTGTTCGCTCCAGCTACCGTCGGTTTGTTGCACCGTGACCTGCTCCGGGGTCATCTGCATCAGGCCACTGATGGCATTGCGCGCGCGGTCCAGGGAGCGAGCCTCGATCAACTCGGCCACGGTGAACAGGAACATCACCATGGCCGCCTCTGGCCACTGGCCGATCAGCACCGCGCCGGTCACGGCGATGCTCATCAGCGCATTGATGTTGAGGTTGCGGTTCTTCAGGGCGATCCAACCCTTCTTGTAGGTGCCCAGCCCGCCGCTGAGGATCGAGACCAGGGCCACCAGCGCTACCAGCCAATCCGGCCCGGCACTGGTGAAGTGAATGACTTCGGCAGCCAGCGCGCCGACGCCGGACAGCGCCAGCGGCCACCAGGGTTTCTTCACCGGCTGCGCACTGACAGGCTGGCTATCGCTCCCTGCCTCCAGGGGTTCGGCATGCATCCCGAGGGACTTGATGGCCTCGACGATCGGCGCAGTGTTCGGCAGGTCGTGGGTCACGCCCAGCACCCGGTTGATCAGGTTGAACTCCAGGGCCTGGATGCCGGCCAGCTTGCCCAGCTTGTTCTGGATCAGGGTCTGTTCGGTGGGGCAATCCATGGCCTCGATGCGAAAGCTGCTCAACCGCGCCCCGGCAGCCGATGCCTCGCCCAGGACCACCCGGGATGGTACGGCAGCCGCAGAACCACAGCAGGAACCGCCATGACTGGCGTGATCGTGGGACTTGAGCGGCTGCAGCTTGCCCACGGCAGCGTGGGCATGGCTGTGGTCGTGATCGTGATCGTGATCGTGATCGTGATCGTGATCGTGATCGTGGCCAGCATGGGCATGCTGGGCGGGCTTGCGCGGATTGTGCAGGGAATCGCTCATGGGGTCGCGTCCGTATGAAAGGTGCTTGTTGCCAAGTGAACACCCTGTAGCCACTATAGGGTCAAGCACCTATTCGGAGACGATGGCGATGAAAATTGGCGAACTGGCGAAACTCACCGACTGTCAGGTCGAGACCATCCGTTACTACGAACGCGAAGGACTGCTACCGGAACCGGCTCGCAGCGAAGGCAACTACCGCCTCTATACCCAGGCTCACAGCGAGCGCCTGACCTTCATCCGCAACTGCCGCAGCCTGGACATGACCCTGGAAGAGATCCGCAGCCTGCTGAATCTGCGGGACAGCCCCCAGGACCAGTGCGCCAGCGTCAACGCCCTGATCGACGAGCACATCCATCACGTCAAGGCGCGGATCGACGGTTTGCTGGCCCTGCAAGAGCAACTGGTGGACCTGCGCCAGCGCTGCAGCGAGGCGCCAGACCTTGAGCACTGCGGCATTCTCCAGCGCCTGGAAGTCAGCGGTTCGGTGGCCCCCAGCGAGGCCGAGCCGTCCCACGTCGGCCGCAGCCACGGCCATTGAGCCGCAAGGACGGGCGCCACGTTCTCAGGAGCCGTGGCGCCCAGGCAGCAACCGCAGGTAGACCCCTTCCAGCAACGCCAGCAAACGCTGGTCCAGCTGATGCCAGGCGATCCCGCGGCGCACCAGCCAGGCACTCCCCAACCCCACCAGGCAACCGCCGAGGATATCGAACGGGAAGTGCACCCCCAGGTAGACCCGTGCCCAACTCACCAGCAATGCCAGGGCCAGCATCACCAGGGCGGTCTTGCGCAGGGAAGCCAGCAACAGGGCAAACCCCATGGCGAACATGCCGCTGGCGTGGTCGCTGGGGAAGGACGCGCCGGGTGCATGAGCCAGGAAGTTCTGTCCCAACTCCAGCATGAAGGGCCGAGGATGGAACCACAGGCCGCGAATCAGCAGGTTGCTGGCCAGGGCCAGGATGATGCTCAAGGTGGCCAATAGCACCACCATTCGCTGGCGTCGCTCGCCGAACACCCAGAACAGCAACAGCAGCAGCGGCACGCTCAGCACCACCCATTGCGCCAGGAAAACCGCCAGTTCACGCATGAGCATCGAGGCGTCGGCACTGGCATTGATGGCCAGGAACAGGCTGCGATTGAGTTCTTCCATTCAGGGGCTCGTGTTCAGAAAAATAAGAGGAGTGCAGCTCATAAGAGCTTAGTTGCCCGTCCGGCACGGCAATGCCCGGGACACGTCCCGGGCAAGCTCGATAACGGCAACGGCAGAATCGACCGGGGGCCGTGCGATATGGATCGCAAGGCCCCCGATTGGTTCAGGACAGGGGGGGCTAGACCGCCATGGGCGCGGTCATTGGCGCATGGTGTTCGTAGCCTTCCAGGGAGAAGTCGCCCGGCTCGATCAGCTCCAGCCACTGCGGCTGGTACACGCCGGTCTTGGCGAACTCCGGCACCCGGTCGGAGATCACCAGCTTGGGCATCGGGAACGGCTCGCGCTTGAGCTGCTCGTTGAGCATGTCCAGGTGGTTCTCGTAGACGTGGGCATCACCGATGAAATAGGTGAACCAACGTGGGGTATAGCCAGTCAGGCGACCGATCAGGCTCAGCAGCGCCGCGCCCTCGGTGAGGTTGAACGGTGTGCCCAGGCCCAGGTCGTTGGAACGGATGTAGAGGGTCAGGGAGATTTCCCGGGTCTCGACATTCGGATGGAACTGGTACAGCAGGTGGCACGGCGGCAAGGCCATTTCATCCAGCTGGGCGCAGTTCCAGCCGTGGAACAGGATGCGCCGGCTGCCCGGGTCGTTGATGATGGTATCGACGCACTGGCGCACCTGGTCGATGGCCTTGTACAGCACCACGTAGGCTTCGCCCTCTTCTTCGCCCGCGGCGATCTGCCGGTAGCCCTGGCTCAGCGCCAACTCGATGGCGGCCTGGTTGGCGACCTTGATCTGCTTGTAGGCCGGCCATTTGCGCCATTGCACGCCGTAGATCTCGCCCAGGTCGTCCTCGCCCTGGCGGAACGGGTTGGCCAGCCACTGGGCGTTTTCGTTGGCGTTCTGGTCCCAGACCTTGCAGCCCAGGGCACGGAACTCGGCGGCGTTGTTCACACCGCGCAGGAAGCCAACCATTTCGCCAATGGCCGACTTGAACGCCATCTTGCGCGTGGTGATGGCCGGGAAGCCTTCCTTGAGGTCGTAGCGCAGCATCGCCCCGGGGAAGCTGATGGTGTTCACACCGGTGCGGTTGGCCTGCTTGGTGCCGTTGTTGATGACGTGGGCCACCAGATCAAGATATTGCTTCATGAATTACCTGCATCCCTGAACCCGGGACCTGCGCCCCGGGATTCGAATTTATTGCGCGGCACTCTTGGCCGGAGCGCGATGATAAGCCAGCCAGATCAATCCGAGGCCACCGAGGATCATCGGAACGCACAGAATCTGACCCATGGTCAGCCAGTTCCACGCCAGGTAGCCCAGCTGGGCATCCGGCACCCGCACGAATTCGACGATGAAACGGAATATTCCGTAGAACAGCGCGAACATCCCCGAGACCGCCATGGTCGGGCGCGGCTTGCGCGAGAACAGCCAGAGGATCAGGAACAACGCCACACCTTCCAGGGCGAACTGGTACAGCTGCGACGGATGGCGCGGCAACTGCGCCGGATCGCTGAACGGCGGGAACACCATGGCCCAGGGCAGGTCGGTGGCCTTGCCCCACAGCTCGGCGTTGATGAAGTTGCCGATGCGCCCGGCGCCCAGGCCGATCGGCACCATGGGGGCGACGAAGTCCATCAGTTCGAAGAAGGTCTTGTTGTTGCGCTTGCCAAACCACCAGGCCGCCAGCATCACCCCGATGAAACCGCCGTGGAACGACATGCCACCCTTCCACACCTCGAAGATCAGGGTCGGGTTGGCCAGGTAGGCGCCGAGGTCGTAGAACAGCACGTAGCCCAGGCGCCCGCCGACGATCACGCCCATGGACAACCAGAACACCAGGTCCGAGAGTTTTTCCTTGGTCCAGGTCGGATCGAAGCGGTTCAGCCGGCGCGACGCCAGCAACCAGGCACCGCCGATGCCGATCAGGTACATCAGGCCGTACCAGTGGATTTTCAGCGGGCCGATGGCCACGGCCACCGGATCAATCTGCGGGTAAGGCAGCATTACGACTCCTCGTAAGGGTTGGGACTTCGGTTCCGGGCGAAACTGTCACGCCAGGATTAAGCCAGGATTGCGTCACGACTCAGAACAGGAAGCTGGTCCCCACGCAGAACAGCAGCGCGGCGAACATTCGCTTCAACAGTCGCGGTGACAGTTTGTGGGCCAGGCGCGCACCGATACGGGCGAACACCATGCTGGTCAGGGCGATGCCCAACAGCGCCGGTAGATAGATGAAGCCCAGACTATGAGCCGGCAACAGGGGATCATGCCAGCCCAGAATCATGAAACTTAACGCACTGGCCAGGGCGATGGGCAAACCGCAGGCCGAGGAAGTGGCCACGGCCTGCTGCATCGGCACGCTGCGCCAGGTGAGGAATGGCACCGTCAGCGAGCCACCACCAATGCCAAAGATCGCCGAGGCCCAGCCGATCACCCCACCGGCAGCGGTCAGGCCAAGCTTGCCGGGCACCTCGCGGCTGGCCTTGGGCTTGAGTTCCAGGGCCATCTGCACGGCGATCACCAGGGCGAACACGCCGATGATCTTCTGCAGGTGCGGGCCGGAAATGGCCTCGGCCGTCAACGCCCCGAACCCGGCCCCCATGAGGATGCCCAGGGTCATCCAGGCGAATATCGGCCAGCGCACCGCGCCCCGGCGGTGGTGTTCGCGCACTGAATTGATGGACGTGAAGATGATGCTGGCCAGGGAGGTGCCCACTGCCAGGTGGGTCAGCACCGAGGCATCGAAGCCTTGCAGGGTGAAACTGAACACCAGCACCGGAACGATGATGATTCCGCCGCCTACGCCGAACAGCCCGGCCAGTACGCCCGCACAGGCGCCCAAGAGCAGATAGAGCAGAAATTCCATGGGAGCATCCAAAAATGAGTTCGGCATGGTAACGGATGCGCGGCCCAGGACTCCACCGGATGACGATGGATACCCATCGGCTCTGTGCGTAAAGTGGGCAAAAACACACAGGGGGCCACCTTCATGTGCTTGATTGTCTTTGCCTGGCGACCGGGACACACCCAACCGCTGATCGTCGCGGCCAACCGTGACGAGTTCTATGCCCGGCCCAGCCTGCCCCTGGCGCAATGGCCGGAGTCGCCACAGATCCACGCCGGACGCGACCTGGAGGCCGGCGGCACCTGGCTCGGGGTCGGCGCCGACGGGCGCTTCGCGGCCCTGACCAATATCCGCAACCCGCACCAGCCGCCGGCACGTCGCTCTCGCGGGGAACTGGTGGCACGCTTCCTGGCCGGCACCATCGACCTGGACGAGTACCTGCGTGACGTAGTGGGCCGCTCCCTGGAATACGCCGGTTTCAACCTGCTGCTGGGTACCGCGGACCAGCTCTGGCACTACAACGCCCATGACCCGGAGCCACGCCAGCTGGAGGCTGGCGTCTATGGCCTGTCCAATGCCGGCCTGGACACCCCCTGGCCCAAGCTGCTCAAGGCCAAGGCCGCGCTGCGTGAGGTGCTGGACGATCCCCGGCCCGAGGCCTTGCTGGCGCTGTTGGGCGACCCGCAGACCGCGCCTTTCGCCGACTTGCCAGACACTGGCGTGGGCCTGGCCACCGAGAGCCTGCTGTCGAGCATCTTCATTGCCAGTCCCAGTTATGGCACTCGCGCCAGTACCGCGCTGATCGTCCACGCCGACGGCTCACGGCATCTGGTCGAGCGCAGCTTTGGCCCCTATGGCGGGCATCTGGGAGAGATCGAACTGAGGATTTGAGGCGCCGTCGGCGGCCGGTCTCAAGGAGGACCGGCACGCGAACTAGAGGGTCTTGTTCGACGCGGGGTTGATCATCCGCGCCAGGCCGAGCTTCTTCAGCGCCAGCTGCAGCGAGCTGTGGATAACTTGCGGGTTGTCGATGGTCATCATCTCGTCCAGCAATTCCTTGGCCTTGGTCATGCTGATCTGGCGCAGCATCCACTTCACCTTCGGCAGGTTGGTGGCGTTCATCGACAGGCTGTCAAAACCCATGGCCATCAGCAGCACCGCAGCGGCCGGGTCGCCGGCCATCTCGCCACAGATACTCACCGGCTTGCCTTCGGCGTGGGCGTCGCGGACCACGGTCTGCAGGGCTTGCAACACCGCCGGGTGCAGGTAGTCGTAGAGGTCGGCCACCCGCGGGTTGTTGCGGTCCACCGCCAGCAGGTACTGGGTCAGGTCGTTGGAACCCACCGACAGGAAGTCCACCTGGCGCGCCAGTTCCTTGGTCTGGTACACCGCCGCTGGAATCTCGATCATCACCCCCACCGGTGGCATCGGCACGTCGGTGCCTTCGTCGCGCACCTCGCCCCAGGCCCGGTGGATCAGGTGCAGCGCCTCTTCCAGCTCGTGGATGCCGGAGATCATTGGCAACAGGATGCGCAGGTTGTTCAGGCCCTCGCTGGCCTTGAGCATGGCCCGGGCCTGCACCAGGAATATCTCCGGGTGGTCGAGGGTCACGCGGATACCGCGCCAGCCCAGGAACGGGTTATCTTCCTTGATCGGGAAGTAGGACAGCGACTTGTCGCCACCGATGTCCAGGCTACGCATGGTGACCGGCTGCGGATGGAAAGCCGCCAGTTGTTCACGGTAGATCGCCAGCTGTTCCTTTTCGCTGGGGAAGCGCTGGTTGATCATGAACGGCACTTCGGTGCGGTACAGCCCCACGCCCTCGGCACCACGCTTCTGCGCCCGGGCCACGTCCGCCAGCAGGCCGGTGTTGACCCACAGCGGCATGCGGTGGCCATCGGGGGTCACGCAAGGCTGGTCGCGCAGCGCATCCAGGCCCTGGGCCAGTTGCCGCTCCTCTTCCACCACATCGGCGAACTGCTTGCGCAGCACGTCGCTGGGGTTGGTGTAGACCTCGCCATGGTAGCCATCGACGATCATCTGGATGCCATCGACCTTGGAGTACGGCAGGTCGACCAGGCCCATCACCGTCGGGATACCCATGGCCCGGGCCAGGATCGCCACGTGGGAGTTGCCCGAGCCCAGTACCGAGACCAGGCCCACCAGCTTGCCCTCGGGCACTTCGCCGAGCATGGCTGGAGTCAGCTCCTCGCTGACCAGGATGGTGTTGTCGGGGTAGACCAGGGTCTGCTGGCGCTCTTCCTGGAGGTAGGCCAGGAGCCGCCGGCCCAGGTCCTTGACGTCCGAGGCGCGCTCGCGCAGGTAGGCATCGTCCATCAGTTCGAAACGGTTGACGTGATCGCTGACCACCTGGCGCAACGCACCCTGGGCCCATTGGCCGGTCTTGATCACGGCCTTCACTTCGCTGCCCAGGGAGGCATCGTCGAGCATCATCAGGTAGACGTCGAACAGCGCCCGCTCCTCGGGACGCAACTGGGTCGCGAGCTTTTCCGACAACGCCCGCATGTCGGCGCGCACCCCTTCCAGGGCGCTCCTGAACAACGCCAGCTCGGCGTCGATATCGGTGATGTGCTTGTCCGGCACCACGTCCAGGTCGGCCGGCGGCAGCATCACCACCGCGCTGCCCACGGCGGCGCCGGGAGAACCCGGCACGCCAACGAACTTGGCTTCCTGGATACCCTTGCCCTGGCGTCCCAGGCCGCGGATCGAGCCGGTGGCCTCGGCATGGGCGATAACCCCGGCCAGCTGGGCACTCATGGTCACCAGGAAGGCTTCTTCGCCTTCGTCGAACTGGCGGCGCTCCTTCTGCTGGATCACCAGGACCCCGACCACCCGCCGGTGGTGGATGATCGGCGCCCCGAGGAAGGAGGCATAGCGCTCCTCGCCGGTCTCGGCGAAGTAGCGGTAGCGGGGGTGATCGGCGGCGTTTTCCAGGTTGAGGGGTTCTTCCCGAGTGCCTACCAGGCCCACCAGGCCTTCGTTGGGAGCCATGCTGACCTTGCCGATGGAACGCTTGTTCAAGCCTTCGGTCGCCATCAGCACGAAACGGTTGGTTTCCGGGTCCAGCAGGTAGACGGAGCAGACCTGGCTGCCCATGGCCTCTTTGACGCGCAAGACGATGATCCCCAACGCCGTCTTGAGATCCTTGGCGGAGTTAACTTCCTGGACGATCTTGCGCAGCGTATTGAGCATGGCTCGGGGTCGAACTCCGTCGTCAGTCGCGCACTAGAAGGCGCGGGGCAAGCTCTTTGAGAGCGCGGCGATACACTTCGCGCTTGAATGTCACCACCTGGCCCAACGGGTACCAATAACTGACCCAGCGCCAGCCATCGAATTCCGGTTTACCGGTCAAATCCATCCGCACCCGCTGCTCGTTGGAGATCAGGCGCAAGAGAAACCATTTCTGCTTTTGGCCGATGCACAGCGGTTGGCTGTGGGTCCTTACCAGGCGCTGCGGCAAACGATAGCGCAACCAGCCGCGGGTGCAGGCGAGAATTTGCACATCTTCGCGCTCCAGGCCCACTTCTTCGTTCAACTCGCGATAAAGAGCGTCTTCCGGCGTCTCGTCGGGGTTGATGCCGCCTTGGGGAAACTGCCAGGCATCTTGATTGATACGGCGAGCCCATAGCACCTGGCCGGCATCATTCGTCAGAATGATCCCGACATTGGGGCGAAAACCATCGGGGTCGATCACGGCTACAACCTCGCAAACGCATGTCGCCGCATTGTTCCATAAAGCTTGGGAATGCAGCAACGAGGCTGCCAAGCTTATGTGCACTCTTGTGAAAAGACCGTATTCTGGGGGCCTTTTCCAAGACTTTTCAGTGAGTAACTGCAATGCGCCTGGCTTTATTCGACTTGGACAACACACTCCTGGGTGGCGATAGCGACCATGCCTGGGGCGACTACCTGTGCGAGAAGGGCTTCCTCGACCCCGTGGCCTACAAGGCCCGCAACGACGAGTTCTACCAGGACTACCTGGCCGGCAAGCTCGACAACGCCGCGTACCTGAATTTCTGCCTGGAAGTCCTCGGCCGCACCGACATGGACGTGCTGGAACAATGGCATCGCGACTACATGCGCGACTGCATCGAGCCGATCCTGCTGCCCAAGGCCCAGGCCCTGCTGGCCCGGCACCGCGAGGCTGGCGACAAGCTGGTGATCATCACCGCCACCAACCGCTTCGTCACCGCCCCGATCGCCGAGCGCCTGGGCGTGGAAACCCTGATCGCTACCGAGTGCGAGATGCAGGACGGTCGCTACACCGGCCGCAGCACCGACGTACCGTGCTTTCGCGAGGGCAAGGTGACCCGCCTGCTGCGCTGGATGGAAGAAACCGGCCACGACCTGCAAGACAGCTATTTCTACAGCGATTCGATGAATGACCTGCCGCTGCTGGAGCAGGTGACCACTCCGGTGGCCGTCGACCCTGACCCCAACCTGCGCGCCGAAGCCCAGAAACGCGGCTGGCAGGTGATCAGCCTGCGCGATTGAAGCGGCGCCCCGGGCCGCAGTGCGGTCCGGGGCCGCTCTGGGCATCAGGCCGGCTTGGCCACCATCAGGTAGAAGATCGCCATGAAGGCCAGGAACGCCGGCCAGCCCAGGGCGAACCACCAGCGCATATAGAGAGTGGCGCGCATCGGCATCGGCGTCCCATCGCGCAAGGCCTGCTCGGCCATCTTGTGCACCCGGATCTGCAACCAGACCACCGGCAGCCAGCACACCCCCGCCAAGACATACAGCCCCAGGCTCCACATCAGCCAGGACTGCTGGATCGACCATCCTGCCAGGTGGATCAGGCCCAGCCCGCTCAGCGGCTGGAACACCGCTGTGGTCGCGGTGAAGGCCCAGTCGGCGAACACCAGGTGCCTGAAGGTCACGGCGATCACCTGCACCTGGCCGCTGCGCCAGGCCCGCAAGGCATAGTAGGCCGACCCGGCGCCCAGGCCGAAGAGCACGGTGGAAGACAGGATATGCAGGGTTTTCAGCAGCAGGTAAGCGCTCATCGACGAGGTTCGGTCCACAACAGCCAAAGGGTCGCCACCATCAGCACCAGGTTCTTGGCGACGGCGGCATAAGGGTCAAACCAGAAATGCGGCAGGATCAGGCTGATGATCATTGTGTAGCCAAGCATCAGCAGCAATTGCGCCTGCAAAGCCCGCCGGCGCCAGCGCCGCAGCAGCAGGCCGACGCCGAGCACCGCGTCGCAGAGCGAACCGCCGATCACCGCCAGCACCGCCCAGGCGCCCTGCACCCCAGCCTCGGCCATGATCCGCAGGCCCCAGTCGTAGCCGGGCCCGATGCACACCACTGCCGTCCCGAGCCAGATCAGCACCATCACCGCCAATAGTAGCGGCCGCAGCACCCACTGGGTGGTTTGCCCGGCCTGGGGCCAGCCCTGCAGGCGCGTCGCCAGGGGAGCGGCGTGATAACCACAGACCGATGCCAGCACCTCGGGGTCCGCCAGGTTGTCCTGCCGGGCCATGCTCAGGCTTTGCCGGCTCAGCGCCCGCCAACCCAGGCGCTCGCCCAGCAGCGCGGCCAGGCCCAGGAGCGGCCCCGGCAACTGGATATAACGGGCCGGCGCCCAGCCCTGGGCCGCTCGCAGGCGATCGAGCAATTGCCCCATGGTCATCCGCTCCGGGCCAACCAGCGGCAGGACCATGGATTCTGTCGGCCACTGCCGCAGCAGCGCCAGCACCGCGGCGCTCAAGTCATCCACATGCAGGGGCTGCATCTGTGCCCTGGAGGACAGCAGCGGGATCAGCGGCCAGGGCGAGAGTCGTGCCAGCCAACCGCTACTGGCACCACCCGCCCCCAGCACCAATGAAGGACGCAGCACCACGGCTGAAATGCCCAGGCCCAGCAGATAGTCGTCCGCCACGGCCTTGCTTGCCAGGAACGGCACCCGAGGCTGGCTGCCGGCGCCCAACGCGGAAATCTGCAGGACTCGCGCGCCACGAGCCGCCGCCAGGTCGAACAGCGCGCGCGTACCCAGGTCCTGGGTCAGGTTCAAGGCCTGGGGGTCGTTGCTCAGCAAACCGGCGGCATTGATCAGCAGGTCGGTATCCGCTGGCAGTTCGAACGAACCGGGCTCACGACCGAGACGGTCAAGATCCAGCTGCAACCACTGCACCCCGGGCAAACCCCGAGGTTGTGGCTGGCGGCTGGTAGCGATCAATTGATGACCGGCGGCGTGCAACGCCGCCAGCAGATGACGGCCGACAAACCCTGTGGCCCCCACCAGAACAACCTTCATGGCAATCCTTAAGACCGGATCAGACCGGCTTGGCCCCCATGAGGCCGGCAATGGTGACGAAACACAGGGCGCTGAAGACCGCCAGGACCAGGGTAAAAGCCAGGCCACTGGCAGCCTTGGCCACGCGCAGGCGATTGAGCCGCACCATCAGCCATAGCCAGGCCAGCGCCCCCAGGGTGTAGAGCACGCTGGAGCCCAGGACCCAGGTCTGCCCCAGCGGCCAACCCACCAGGTGCACCAGCCACCAACCGGTGACCGGCAGGGTCACCAGGCCCAGGGCCAGTAGCAACCAGCCGAACAGGCCCGGGCGGTGCAGTACCCGGCTGTAGACCCCCGCGTCACCCTGGCGGCGCAGGCGCCAGACCCAGATAGCCAAGCCCAGCGCGCTGCCCAGCAGCAATACCGTGGCCGATACATGAAGCGTCTTCAGCGTGCTCAGCGTTTCCATATTCTCGTGTCCTTAAGGCCTCGATTCAGCGTAGCCGCTCAGCCGAGGAACAGCTGGTAGGCCGGGTTGTCGCTTTCGTCCCAGTACGGATAACCGATCTGCTCCAGGGCCGCAGGAACCAGGTGGCGCTCCTCGGCCGGCACCTGCAGGCCAGCGACCACTCGCCCGTCCGCCGCACCGTGGTTACGGTAGTGGAACATGGAAATGTTCCAGCGCCCGCCCAGCTTGTTGAGGAAGTTGAACAAGGCGCCCGGGCGCTCCGGGAACTCGAAGCGCAGGACCAGTTCGTCGCTGACCTTCTCCGCACGCCCACCGACCATGTAGCGAATGTGCAACTTGGCCAGTTCGTTATCGGTCAGGTCGATCACCGGGAAACCCTGGTCAGTCAGGTTGGCGATCAGGGCACTGCGCGGGTCGTTTTCCGGGTGGGTCTGCACGCCGACGAAAATGTGCGCCTCGCTGCCGGTGTTGTAGCGGTAGTTGAATTCGGTGATCTGGCGTTTGCCCACCGCCTCGCAGAAGGCCTTGAAGCTGCCAGGCTGCTCGGGAATGGTCACGGCGATGATGGCTTCGCGGCCCTCACCCAGCTCGGCGCGCTCGGCCACGTGGCGCAGGCGGTCGAAGTTGACGTTGGCACCGGAATCGATGGCCACCAGGGTCTGCCCGGTGATGCCACGCTGCTCGACGTACTTCTTGATCCCCGCCACCCCGAGGGCACCGGCAGGTTCGGTGATCGAGCGGGTATCGTCGTAGATATCCTTGATTGCCGCACAGATCTCGTCGGTGCTGACCGTGATGACCTCGTCGACGTGGTCCTTGCAGATATCGAAGGTGTGCTGGCCGATCTGCGCCACGGCCACGCCGTCGGCGAAGATGCCCACGGTTGGCAACACCACCCGCTCGCCGGCGGCCATGGCCATTTGCAGGCAGTTGGAGTCGTCCGGCTCGACGCCGATCACCCGCGTCTCGGGACGCAGGTACTTCACATAGGCTGCGATGCCGGCGATCAGCCCGCCGCCGCCGACCGGCACGAAGATCGCATCCAGCGGGCCGGGATGCTGGCGCAGGATCTCCATGGCCACCGTGCCCTGCCCGGCAATGGTGTGGGGATCGTCGTAGGGATGGATGTAGACGTAACCCTTCTCGTCCACCAGTTTCAGCGAATAGGCCAGCGCTTCGGGGAACGTATCGCCGTGCAGCACCACCTTGCCGCCACGGGAGCGCACGCCTTCGACCTTGATCTCGGGAGTGGTCTTGGGCATCACGATAGTGGCCTTGACCCCCAGCACCTTGGCGGCCAAGGCCAGGCCCTGGGCATGGTTGCCCGCCGAGGCGGTGACCACGCCACGGGCGCGTTCGACATCGGTGAGCTGGGTCAGCTTGTTGTAGGCGCCGCGAATCTTGAACGAGAACACCGGCTGCAAGTCTTCGCGCTTGAGCCAGACCTGGTTGCCCAGCCGCTCGGAGAGCTGGCGAGCGGACTGCAACGGGGTTTCTACGGCAACGTCATAAACGCGCGAGGTGAGGATCTTCTTTACGTACTGTTCGAGCATCGGAAAGCATCACTGAGCGGGTTGGGCAGGGCCAAGGAGTCTAACCCAGCGTTTGCCCGGGCGACCACACGAATACAGAGGTTTTGGCCTGTCTCCGGGACCTGTCGCCAATCCAGGCAAACGAGTGGCCAGACGGGCAATGACCTGGCCGGCGCCGGCGCCTATAATGCCGGGCTTTGTGCCCCCTGCCCGCTTCGGAGCCCGCATGACCCAGGATCAACTCAAACAGGCCGTCGCCCAGGCCGCCGTCGACCTCATCCTGCCGAAACTCGACGACAAGAGCATCGTCGGGGTCGGCACCGGCTCCACCGCCAACTGCTTCATCGACGCCCTGGCCCAGCACAAGGGCGCCTTCGACGGCGCCGTGGCCAGCTCCGAAGCCACCGCCGCGCGCCTCAAGGGCCATGGCATCCCGGTGTACGAGCTCAACACCGTCAGCGAGCTGGAGTTCTACATCGACGGCGCCGACGAAAGCGATGCGCACCTGAACCTGATCAAGGGCGGCGGCGCGGCCCTGACCCGGGAAAAGATCGTCGCAGCCGTGGCCAAGACCTTCATCTGCATCGCCGATGCCAGCAAGCTGGTCCCGGTGCTGGGCGCTTTCCCGCTGCCAGTGGAAGTGATCCCGATGGCCCGCAGCCACGTGGCGCGCGAGCTGGTGAAGCTCGGCGGCGACCCGGTGTACCGCGAAGGCGTGATCACCGACAACGGCAACATCATCCTCGACGTGCATAACATGCAGATCAGCAACCCGGTGGAACTGGAAAGCCAGATCAATGCCATCGTCGGCGTGGTCACCAACGGCCTGTTCGCCGCACGCCCCGCCGATGTGCTGCTGCTGGGCACCGCTGAAGGCGTGAAGACCCTCAAGGCCTGATGCCCCGAGCCAGCGCAGGCGCTCACCGGGCGCCCGCACTGGCAGCACATGGCTTATTCCCCAGGCTTCCTGAAGACGTAGAACAGGTTCGGCTCACTGACCAGGTACAGCGTGCCCGCCTTGTCCATGGCCATTCCTTCTGCCTGGGGCACAGCCTTGCTCAAGCCTTGGCGCCCCCTGCCCAGTGCCAGGGTACTCAACGGACGCCCCTCGGTATCCAGCTCTACGATCAGCCGCGACTCATCCGACAAAGCCAGCAGATGCCCGCTGCCCGCGTCGTACTGCAAGCTGGAGAGATCACGCACGAACAACCCCGCGTCGCGCTTGGGATCATTCACCACATGCATGCCACGAGGCGCGTGCGGGTCGCTGTCGGGAAAGCCCCGCACCTCATAGATCAGCATCGGATCGCGCTCCTTGGCGACGAACAGCCGCTTGCCCGAGGCATCGTAGGCCAGGCCTTCGAACCCCTTGTTACCTCCCAGGTGCATGCCGAGGGTCACCTGCTCGGACAGCGCCGCATCCACCTGCGTCGTGTCCTCTTGCAGGTGGATCTTCACCAGCCGCTGCTGGCGCTCATCACTGATGACGTAAGTATCGGCACTGATGAACTCCACCGCCTCCGGGTCCGTGAAGCCGGCCAGGGCGATCCGCCGGAGAACCTGCCCCTCCAGGGACAGCTCGATCAGCTCGGCGTTCTTGTTGGTAACGGTGAACAGGCTATTGCGCAGCGGGTCGTAGGTCAGCGCCGAGACATCGTCCAGGCCCTCGATAAGCTGCGCCTCACGCACCACTCGGTAATCGCCCAGGCTCAGCGAGCGAGGATCACCCGCCTGCCAGTAGGCCTGCCAGTCGAACCAGGCGCGCTGCCACAACCGCTGGTTATGCGCGAACGCGACAAACAGCACGGCCACCAGGCAGAGCAATAGAGAGAGGGAATGAAGACGACTCAGAGGGTACATGGCGGACAGGCTCGAAATCAGGACAGGCCGATGAAATATCACAGCCGACTGAATTCAAGCTTAATCCGCGGGAAGGCCCGGGAAACCGGGCCAGGACTCAGCGCTTCTCGAAGCGGTAGAACAGATTGGGCTCACTGACCATATACAGGTTGCCAGCTTCGTCCATGGCTACGCCTTCGGCCCGCGGAATGGTGTGTTCCAGGCCGTTGAAACCACCGAGCAGGGTCATGAAGCTGACTTGTTCGCCTTGCTCGTCCAACTCCAGCAACAGGTGGGAGTCGGCAGACAGCACCAGGGTATGGCCGGTGCGCGGGTCGATCCCCAACGCCGATAGATTGCGCAGGTCGAGCTCGTCGCTAGGCAGCTTCTGCTTGTCGCCCTTGAGCACGGTACCGTCGCTGCTCCAGGTGAACAACGCCGGCGGACGCTCCTCTCCCAACAGCAGTTGCTGCTTGCGCGGGTCCCAGGCCACAGCCTCGAAAGCCTTGTTCTGGTCTGCCGAGGGGCCCAGGTCATACTTCGGGAAGTCCGCGATGTTCAGCTCCCTGGTATTGCCATCGACCTTGACGACCACCAGCGAATGCTCGCGCTCATCGACAATCGCCAACAGGCCGTTTTCCATGACCGCCACCCCTTCCGGGTTGCTCCAGCCCACCAGGGGAATCTTGCGCAGGACATCGCCCTGCAGGGTCAACTCCACCAGGAACGGGTGTTTGCCCATCACCGAAAACAGGGTCTTGGTCTGCGGACTGTAGGAAAGATCGGAAGCTTCATCACGCTCCATGCCCGGCAGGACCTTGGCATCGATCACCGCGCGATAGGCAGGCAGCCAGATACTGGCGTTGCGCTCGGCAGGACTGACGAAGCCTTCCTGGACCCAAAGCGCACCACGGTCATCCCAGTGCATGATGCTGGCGACGCCATAGCTGATCACCCCGGCCAACAGCAGCCAGGAATACCAACGCATGCGCAGGCGGCGCAGAGTAAAAGGTTTGGTCAGCGGTTGGGCATCCATTTCACAGATTCCAGAAGCTCGGCCATAGGTAATAGCACGCAGATTTCACATCCGCGAACGGTAAACCCAGTGATTATCCAGAGAGAATGTGAAAAAACGGTTAATGCCCTGGCGTTTTTACGAGGCGTCCAGATATTCAGGGCCGCCTCGCAGAAAGTTTCCGATCAACGGACGCTACTGGTAAAGCGACTGGCGCCTGGCAACTCCAGTACCAGCTCATCCCCCACGTTCAGCGGACCGACACCCACCGGTGTGCCGGTGAGAATCACATCGCCAGCTTGCAGGGAGAAGCAGCCAGCCATGTACTGGATCATGGGGACGATGGGATTGAGCATGATGCTGCTGTTGCCATCCTGGCGCACCTCGCCATTGATGGTCAGGCGAATGCCGATATCGCCCAGGTCGGCAAAGGTACTGCCCACTACAAAGGGCGCGATCACCGCCGCGCCATCGAACGACTTGGCGATTTCCCAGGGCAGGCCCTTGGCTTTCAGTTCGGCCTGCTTGTCCCGCAGGGTCAGGTCCAGGGCCGGGGCGAAGCCGGAAATGGCATCCAGCACCTCTTCACGGCTGGGCTTGGTGGACAGCGGCTTGCCGATCAACACGGCAATCTCGGCCTCGTAATGCACCGAGCCACGCTCGGTAGGAATGGCGAAACCGCCCTCCAGGGGAACGACGCAGCTACCGGGCTTGATAAACAACAAGGGCTCGGTGGGAACCGGGTTGTCCAGCTCCTTGGCGTGCTCGGCGTAGTTGCGACCGATGCATACCACCTTGCCCACCGGGAAATGAATCCGGGTACCGTCGACATACTGGTGCTGATAGCTCATTACCGACTCCTGCTCGTACGCGTGCTCTGGACGCTGCCTGGATTCAGGCAGCGAAGATCTTGCCCGGATTCATGATGCCGTTCGGATCGAATACCGCCTTGACCGCCTTCATGTACTCGATCTCCACCGGCGAGCGGCTATAGGTCAGGTAATCGCGCTTGGTCATGCCTACGCCATGTTCCGCGGAGATCGAGCCATTGTGCTTCTCGACGGTTTCGAACACCCATTTGTTGACCGTGGCGCACTTGGCGAAGAACTCGTCCTTGCTCAGGTTGTCCGGCTTGAGGATGTTCAGGTGCAGGTTGCCGTCGCCGATATGGCCGAACCAGACGATCTCGAAGTCCGGGTAGTGCTTGCCGACGATGGCGTCGATTTCCTGGAGGAATGCCGGCACTTTCGACACTGTGACCGAGATGTCGTTCTTGTACGGGGTCCAGTGGGAGATGGTCTCGGAGATGTACTCGCGCAGCTTCCACAGATTCTGCAGCTGGGTTTCGCTCTGGCTCATCACGCCATCCAGGACCCAGCCCTGCTCGACGCAATGCTCGAAAGTCTCCAGGGCGTGGTTGGCCACCTCTTCGGTGGTGGCTTCGAATTCCAGCAGGGCGTAGAACGGGCAGTCGGATTCGAATGGCGCCGGTACGTCGCCGCGGGCCAGGACCTTGGCCAGCGCCTTGTCGGAGAAGAACTCGAAAGCCGTCAGGTCGACCTTGCCCTGGAACGCATGCAGCACCGGCATGATCGAGTCGAAGTCAGGCGTGCCCAGGACCATGGCGGTGAGGTTCTTCGGCGCGCGATCCAGGCGCATGGTGGCCTCGACCACGAAACCCAGGGTGCCCTCGGCGCCGATGAACAACTGGCGCAGGTCGTAGCCGGTGGCGTTCTTGATCAGGTCCTTGTTCAGTTCAAGCAGGTCGCCGTTACCGGTGACCACCTTCATGCCAGCCACCCAGTTACGGGTCATTCCGTAGCGAATGACCTTGATCCCGCCGGCATTGGTGCCAATATTGCCGCCAATTTGGCTGGAACCTGCCGAAGCGAAGTCCACCGGGTAGTACAGGCCGTTTTCTTCCGCCAGGTTCTGCAGTTGCTCGGTGACCACGCCCGGCTGGCACACTGCGGTGCGATCGGTCAGGTTCAGTTCGAGAATCTGGTTCATGTAGTCGAAGGACACCACCACTTCGCCGCTGGCCGCCACGGCAGCGGCCGACAATCCGGTACGACCGCCCGAAGGCACCAGCGCCACCTTGTGCTGGTTGGCCCAGCGGACGATGGCCTGGACCTGTTCGATGGTCTTGGGGAACACGATGGCCGTGGGTGCGGGGGCGAAGTGCTTGGTCCAATCCTTGCCGTAGGCATTCAGCGAGTCAGCGTCGGTCAGCACCTTGCCGGGCTCAACCAGGGTCTTCAGCTCATCAATCAGGGCAGGATTGGTCATCGACAGAACTCTCGAACAATTCATGGTCATCCTGAGAACGCTTCACGTCGCAGGAATGAGTGTTTAGCGGGGCGCGTATGCTAGCATACCGCCCCCGCAGAAGAGTGCCCAAGGGCCTTCTGCGGTGTCGGCCACGCGCCGCCCAGGTCAGCTCAAGCTGTCCACTTCCCTGCCAATTTTCTCCGGGACACAGGTTTACGCAGATGAGCAAGACTTCTCTCGATAAGAGCAAGATCAAGTTCCTTCTCCTCGAAGGCGTCCACCAATCCGCTGTCGACGTGCTCAAGGCCGCCGGCTACACCAACATCGAGTACCTCACCAGTTCTCTGCCCGAAGCCCAGCTCAAGGAAAAGATCGCCGATGCACACTTCATCGGTATTCGCTCCCGTACCCAACTGACCGAAGAGATCTTCGACCACGCGAAGAAACTGGTCGCAGTAGGGTGCTTCTGCATCGGCACCAACCAGGTTGACCTGGCTGCTGCTCGCGAGCGCGGCATCGCAGTGTTCAACGCGCCTTACTCCAACACCCGCTCGGTAGCCGAGCTGGTACTGGCCGAGGCCATCCTGCTGCTACGCGGCATCCCCGAGAAAAATGCATCCTGCCACCGTGGCGGCTGGATCAAGAGCGCAGCCAATTCCTTCGAAATCCGCGGCAAGAAGCTGGGTATCGTCGGTTATGGCTCCATTGGCACCCAGCTGTCGGTCCTGGCCGAGGGCCTGGGCATGCAGGTGTTCTTCTACGACACCGTGACCAAGCTGCCGCTGGGCAACGCCACCCAGGTGGGCAACCTGCACGAGCTGCTGGGCATGTCCGACATCGTGACCCTGCACGTACCGGAAACCGCAGCCACCCAGTGGATGATCGGCGAGAAGGAAATCCGTGCCATCAAGAAGGGCGGCATCCTGATCAACGCTGCTCGCGGTACCGTGGTCGAGCTGGACGCCCTGGCGGACGCGATCAAGGACAAGCACCTGATCGGCGCAGCCATCGACGTGTTCCCGGTCGAGCCACGCTCCAACGACGAAGAGTTCGAAAGCCCGCTGCGCGGCCTGGACAACGTGATCCTGACCCCGCACATCGGCGGTTCCACTGCCGAAGCCCAGGCCAACATTGGCCTGGAAGTGGCCGAGAAGCTGGTCAAGTACAGCGACAACGGTACCTCGGTGTCCTCGGTCAACTTCCCCGAAGTGGCCCTGCCTGCCCACCCTGGCAAGCACCGCCTGCTGCACATCCACGAGAACATTCCGGGCGTGATGAGCGAGATCAACAAGGTCTTCGCCGAAAACGGCATCAACATCTCCGGCCAGTTCCTGCAGACCAACGAGAAGGTCGGCTACGTGGTGATCGACGTCGACGCCGAATACTCGGACCTCGCTCAAGAGAAACTGCAGCACATCAACGGCACCATCCGTTGCCGGGTGCTGTTCTAAGAGCAGCTGCAAGCGGCAAGTTTCAAGCGGCAAGCAAGGGCCCGCCCTGGTTTGTAGCTGCAGCCTTGTAGCTAGCCGTACAAAAAAGGGAGCCTTGATGGGCTCCCTTTTTTTGCGCGGCATTTACGTTTATTTCACTGTCACTGTGATTTTCTTGGAGACGATCACCGGGTCGAACGGTACGTGGTTCTTGTCTCCCAGCTCCAGTTGCAGGGTGTGCTTGCCCGGGGCCAGGGTCACTTCGGTCTCGGTCTGGGCCTTGCCGAAATGCAGGTGCTTGGCGTCCATCGGGATCGGCATGTTCTCGGCCGGCAGTTGGTCGACATCGATCAGCAGGTGATGGTGGCCGGTATTGGCGGCCTGGTCGCCAGCCGGCGCCAGGGCAATGCCCTCGACGCCGAACTTGACCTTGAAGGTCTTGTCCACGGTATCTCCGTCAGCTGGAGATACGATGAACACCTTGGCACCGGCGGGTGCCTGAGTACGAGGAATTTCAGCGGCGCCGACCTGCAATGAGGCCCCCAGCAACAGACCGGCCAGTGCCGCGCAAGACATGAATTTATTCATTTTTTTCTCCAGTTTTCCGCAAATCTTTTACGGTTATGACAACTTCGTGGCGATTCGTTGTCGAAGGCACTCAACACCTTAGCAAAGCGAGCCTGAATGGCGCATCGCTCATATGACTTCAAGGAGTGACCATGCGTTTGCCTGGCCTGATACTTTTGCTACCTCTGGTAAGCCTCTGCGCCCAAGCCGAACTGATTGACGACATCAACGACCGTGGTGAACTGCGCATTGCCCTGGAAGCCGATACCCCCCCCTTCAACTTCAAGGACGAAGGCAGGCTCACCGGCTTCGAGGTCGAACTGGGGCAGTTGCTGGCCAGCGAACTGGACGTACGCGCCGACTTCGTCGTGACCGAGGCCGCCGAGCTGCTGCCTGGTGTCGAGAGCGGTCGCTTCGACGTCGCCATCAACCACATAGCAGTGACCCCGGAACTCAAGGATCGTTTCGACTTCAGTGAACCCTATAGCTACTCCAACGCCCAACTGATCGTGCGCAAGGAAGAACAACACCCACTCTTCAACCTGCAATCCCTGCGCGGCCGGGCCCTCGGTGTGGCCCAGGGCAGCCAGTTCGTCGACCAGGCACGGACCGTGGAAGGGATCAACCTGCGCAGCTATGCCGACGCCCAGCAGCCGATCAAGGATGTAGCGGACAAGCAGATCGATGCCGCCATCAGCGATCGCCTGCTGATCCCCTACGCCATTCGTGACAGCCGCCTGCCAGTGAAGGAAGGCGCCAAGGTGGGGCCTACCCTGAGCCTGGCCATTCCCTTCCAGAAGGGTAATCCGGCCTTTCGTGCCAGCCTGAACGGCGCCCTGCAGCGGATCAAGGCCGATGGCCGGCTGATGACCCTGTCGGAAAAATGGTTCGGCATCGACGCCAGCAAACCGCCCAAGGGCGAGACCGAGCAATAAACCTGAGCTGTAGCCACTGGCGCAGGCCGCGAATGGCTCGAAGGATTGCACCGCAGGGACGCCAAAGGTTTGGCGAGAGTATGCCAAGCGAGGCGCTGCGGGCCTTATCGCAGCCTCACTGAAACTCGACAGCGGTTACGAGGACAATGCGGCGAGGGCCCTGGCGGCCTCGAGCAGTTGCAACTCGCTGAAGACCTGCACGCCATGTTGCTTGAGCAAGGCGGCGGTGACGCCCTCTCCCGGGACCTTGACCCCACTGAAGGTGCCGTCATAGGTCAACAGGTTACCGCAAGACGGGCTGTTGGCCTTGAGCACGGCAATGCGGATGCCGTGCTTTTCCACCAGGGCCAAAGCCTGCCGGGCCCCGGAGAGGAACTCGGCGCTGACATCTTCACCTTCCGTGGTCATCACCGGTGCCCGCCCCTGCAGCACATCGACGCCCTGGCCACCCGGGATTTCCGCCGCGGCCCGTGGTGTCGGCAAGCCACCAGCCACTTCCGGACACAGCGCCACCACGCGCCCTTCCTGCTGCCAGGCCGCCAATTGATCGAAGGGGCCGCTGGCACCACCGTCGTAGCGTACTCGGTGGCCCAGCAGGCAGCGGCTGACCAGGATCTTGTGCATGGTCAGAACGGCTCGTTGCCACGGCGTCGGAACCAGCCGGTCAAGGACAGGCGTTCCCGGGTCGCGGGCAGGACTTCATGGGGCATTTCGCCGGAGAGGAATACCACTAGCCGGCCGCCGACCGGATCGACATCGTGCTCGCCGCGCTCCCCCAGGTACATGCGCAGTTGCCCGCCATGCTCGGGCAGCCATTGCGAGTTGAGGTAGATCACCGCCGACACCATGCGCCGGTCATCGTCGCGAAAGCGGTCCACATGGCGCTTGTAGAAGGCCCCTGGTGGGTACATCGCGAAATGACACTCGAAATCCTCCAGGCCGAGGAACAGGCCACGGTTCAAGGCTTCGCGCAGGCTGTCCATGAGCGCCAGGTAGGCGTCGCTGGCCTCGGCCTGGCCGGGCTCGAGCCACTGGATATGGTCGCCGCGGATACCCTCGCGGATTTCCTGGGCAGGGCCGCGCCCAACCGCCGCTGGAGCCAGTTCGCCCTCGGCGGCACGTTTACGGCACTCGGCAGCCAGGTCGAGGGTCAGAGCCTCAGGCAGGAAAATATCCTGCTGCGACCAGCCACGGGCGGCCAGGTCGTCGACGATGCTCAACAACAGCGGATGATCAGAGGGTATGTGCATGGCGCGCATAGTATCCAGCCGCAGATAAATCTGACAGAGCCGCAGGGCGGCAGATTCAGCTTTTTTTCCAACGTGCCTGGAACCATGACTTCATCTGATACGAATTCTCGACAACCACCCTCTTGCCCCGGAGAATAGTCGCCTGCTGACAGGAGTCCTTATGCGCCGTTTGCTTTTCTCACTGTTGATCCTCTGCACCACGCCCGCCTGGGCAGACAGCCACGACCAGTTGTACAAGGTCGCCGGTTGGGAGCAGCAGCGCGCGCACTTCAGCGATGCCCTCAACGCCGCCCAGCAGCGCTACCAGAACAGCCTGCCGCCAGCGGTCTACCAGGCCCTGGTGGATAACAGCAACCAGCGCTTCGCCCCCCAGGCCGTGGACAACCGGGCCGAGGAGCAACTACGCCAGCACTTGGCCGACCCGGCTCCCGCCCTGAATTTTTTCCAATCCCCCCTGGGCCGCAAGATCGTCGCCGCAGAACTGCTGGCTACCCGCCGCGACCAGTTGGCCAAGAACGCCCAGGGCCTGCCGAAGATGCAGGCCAGCGACAACCGTCAATTGATCATCGGCCACTTGGCCCAGGCCTTGCCCGCCCGCGAGGCCGGCGCGGAAGTCACCCTGGCCATCGCCGGGGTCGCGGCCGACAGCCTGAGCCAGATGATTCCCGGCCTGCTGGGCAACGGCCAGGCCCAGGGCATGCTCAACGGCCAGCGCCAGCGCCTGATGCAACAGATTGGTGCCGACTTGAACAACACCCTGCTGTACGTCTACCGGGACCTGTCCGATACCGAACTGGAAGAGTTCGCCACTTTTGCCGAATCCGCCGAAGGCAAGGCCTATTACCAAGCGGCCCTGGCCGCGATCCGCGCGGGCCTGGCGGTAGGCCAGAACACCTCCAGCCTCGCGCCCTGATCCGATAACTCACCTGTAGCCGCTGCCGAGCCTGCGAGGCGGCGCAAAGGGCCGCAGAACCTTGCCAGGCGATCGCTTACCCAACCAACGACCTTGAAACCTGGCGGCCCAGGCCAGTGCCTCAGTGGCCAACGGCTGCAAGGCAGGCGCGCTCCTGCGGCTCAAACGTGCCGCGCCAGGAACGCGAAATACTGGTCGCGGTACAGCGGCACTTCATTCGCCAGGTGATGCCGCGCTTCCGGCAGCATCAGCACCTCGGGCGCATTGAACTTGCTGCGGATCACCTGCAGGTTGTGCTGCCAGTCCACGGTCATGTCCGCTTGCCCCTGCACGATCACCGGCTGCCTGTTGCTGCGCGGGGCTGCCTCCAACCGCTTGATCCAGCGCGCCAGCGCACCGACCCAGGCCGTCGGCAGGCGCTGGGGCTGCAGGGGGTCGGCCTGGAGGAACGCGAGGAAGTCCTGGTCGTTGGAATTCTCGCTGAACCGCCGGGCGATGCCGGTGACGAAAGGCCGCAGCAGGTAGTAGCTGAGCAGCGACCAGCCCCACGCCCGGGGCCTGACCAGCGGCGATAGCAGAAACACCTGGCCCTGGGCCGGGCTTTGCGCGCCCTGGCTGAGCAAGTGATCCATGACGATAGCCCCGCCGGTGCTCTGCCCGAACAGGTGCCAGGGCGTGGGCAGCTCCAGGGCCCGCGCTTGCTCGAACAACCCCTGCAGCACTTGCTGGTACACCGCGAAGTCGTCGATGCTGGCCCGTTCGCCACTGGACAGGCCATGGCCGGGCAAGTCACAGGAAATCACCACGAAATCCCGTTGCAGCGCCCACTCGATCACATGCCGATATAGGCCCATGTGGTCGTAGAAGCCATGGAACAGGAACATCGTCGCCCGCGGCTGCGCTGGCCACCAGACCTGGCAGACCACCTCATAACCCTCCACCTGGAAGCGCCCCAAGCGGCTGCGGGGCACTCGCGCACGCCCGGCGAAGTCCAGGCCGTAGAAACGCTGGTAGGCCTGGCCCTGATCCGACAGGGGCTGCCCATCGGCCAGTGATTGCAGGCTGGCGCGCAGGAGGTCGGGGTCGAAGGTCGTAGGCATGGATGTTTCCAAAACGGGGTACCGGGCAAAACGGGCTTTGTGGGCCTGCGATATTCATCTGTCGCGGCAAGCATGGCAAGCTACGCGACCTTCGAGGACCGATCCCCATGCGCCAGCCCTACCGCACGACCCTGCTTGCCAGCCTGCTCGTCCTGATTTGCGCCGCCGTCCTGTGGAGCGCCTACGACTGGTTCCAGGGCCGCTACCTGCGGGCCTTCAGCGAGCATACGGCGATGTTCTCCGGCGATGCCCTGCAGTTGCCAGAGGAACTGGCCGGCCCGGGAGCGATTCGCCTGGTGCACTTCTGGGACCCGGCCTGCCCCTGCAACGTCGGCAACCAGCAGCACCTGGCCGAGCTGATCGAAACCTATGGCCCCCGGGGCGTGGAGTTCTACGCCGTGCAAAAGCCAGGCAGCCATGATCGGTTACCAGGCAACCTGGACCGGCTCAAGCCCCTGCACAACCTGCCCGGAGCCGAACAGATCCCCGCCAGCCCGGCCGTGGCGATCTGGGACCGCAACGGCCAGCTGGCCTACTTCGGCCCCTACAGCGAAGGCCTGACCTGCAACTCCAGCAACAGCTTCATCGAACCCATTCTCCAGGCCCTGCAGGAAGAGCGCGGGGTCAGCGCCACCCATACCCTGGCGGTGGGCTGCTACTGCCCCTGGGCCAGCGGCAACGACCAAGGCATTCACGACTAATCGAGGACTGCCTCCTGCGCACTGCTGTCCAGATGTGCTACATGTCTGCTGCCCGAGCAAGACGGCACTGAACACAACAACAGCAAGGAGCTCGCATGAAACGCAGCCTGACCGTCGTCGCCGTGTTGGTCCTCGCCCTGCTGGCGGGCATCGGCGGGTATCTGTACAGCAAGCAGCCGGTGCGTCAGGGCCAGGTGGAGATCAGCGGCCTGCAAGGCTCGGTCACGGTGCGCTACGACGAGCGCGGCGTACCGCACATCCGCGCGGAGAACGAAACCGACCTGTATCGCGCGCTGGGCTACGTGCATGCCCAGGACCGTCTGTTCCAGATGGAAATGCTGCGACGCCTGTCCCGTGGCGAGCTGGCCGAGATCCTCGGGCCCAAGCTGCTCGATACCGACAAACTGTTCCGCAGCCTGCGCATCCGCGAGCGAGCCGATAGCTACGTAGCCGCGCTGGACCGCCAGTCCCCGGCCTGGAAGGCCCTGGAAGCCTATCTGGACGGTATCAACCAGTATCAGGAAAGCCACGCCCAACCCATGGAGTTCGACGTCCTGGGCATCCGCAAGCGACCCTTTACCGCCGAAGACACTGTCAGCGTCGCCGGGTTCATGGCCTACAGCTTCGCCATGGCCTTTCGCTCCGAGCCCGTGCTGACCTACATCCGCGACGAACTGGGCAACGACTACCTGAAGATCTTCGACCTGGACTGGCAACCCAAGGGCGTGCTGGCCAAGGGTAAGCCACAACCGTCCCTGCCCCTGGCCACCATTGATTGGCAGGACCTGGGCCGCATCGCCCACCTGAGCCAGCAAGCCCTGGTGGAGGCCGGGTTGCCGCAATTCGAAGGCAGCAATGCCTGGGCCGTGGCCGGCAGCCGGACCAAAAGCGGCCGCCCGCTGCTGGCCGGCGACCCGCATATCCGCTACTCCCTGCCGTCGGTGTGGTACGAAGCGCAGCTGTCGGCACCGGGCTTCGAGCTCTACGGCCACCACCAGGCCCTGGTGCCCTTTGCGTTTCTGGGCCATAACCTGGACTTCGGCTGGAGCCTGACCATGTTCCAGAACGACGATCTCGACCTGATCGCCGAGAAGGTCAACCCGGACAACCCCAACCAGGTCTGGTATCACGAGCAGTGGGTCGACCTGGCCAGCAGCCAGCAGCAGATCGCCGTCAAGGGCCAGGCACCGGTGACCTTGACCCTGCGCCAGTCGCCCCATGGCCCGATCATCAACGACATGCTCGGCAGCACCGTGGGCAAGGCCCCGGTGGCCATGTGGTGGGGTTTCCTGGAGACCCCCAACCCGATACTCGATGGCTTCTACCAGCTCAACCGCGCCGACACCCTGGCCAAGGTCCGCGCCGCGGCGGCCAAGGTCCACGCACCCGGGCTGAATATCGTCTGGGCCAATGCCAAGGGCGATATCGGCTGGTGGGCCTCGGCGCTGCTGCCCAAGCGCCCGGCCGGCGCCAAGCCGGCCTTCATCCTCGACGGCAGCACCGCCATGGCGGACAAGGATGGCTTCTACCCCTTCAGCGCCAATCCCCAGGAAGAGAACCCGGCCCGGGGCTACATCGTCTCGGCCAACTTCCAGCCAGTCTCGCCCACCGGCATGGAGATCCCCGGCTACTACAACCTGCCCGACCGCGGCCAGCAGCTGGATCGCCAACTCAGCGACAAGAGCGTGAAATGGGACCTGGAGAACACCCAGAAGCTGCAACTGGGCACCACCACCGCCTACGGTCCGCGCCTGTTGGCACCTCTGCTGCCAGTACTGCGTGAAGTGGTCAGCGCCCCAGAGGAACTCAAGCTGGTGGAGCAACTGGCGCAATGGCAAGGCGACTATCCACTGGAATCCACCAGCGCCACCCTGTTCAACCAGTTCCTGTTCGAACTGGCCAACGCCACCTTCCATGAAAAGCTCGGCGATGCTTTTTTCGATGCGCTGATCCAGGCCCGCGTTGTGGATGCCGCCCTGCCACGCCTGGCGGCAGACCCCGATTCACCCTGGTGGGACAACCGTGCCACCGCCCAGCGTGAAACCCGGGCCGACACGGTGAAAGTGGCCTGGCGCGCCAGCCTCGACCACCTCAAGCGCACCCTGGGGCCGAACCCGGCGCAATGGCGCTGGGGCACTGCCCACACCCTGACCCATGTTCATCCGCTGGGCATGCAAAAACCCCTGGACCGCGTGTTCAACGTCGGCCCCCTGGAAGCCCCCGGCAGCCATGAGGTGCCGAACAACCTCACCAGCAAGATCGGCCCGGCCCCCTGGTCGGTGGTCTACGGCCCTTCGACCCGGCGCATCATCGACTTCGCCGATCCGGCCCATAGCCTGACCATCAACCCGGTCGGCCAGAGCGGGGTGCTGTTCGACAAGCACTATGACGACCAGGCCGAGGCCTACATCGAAGGGGTTTACCAGCAGGCGCACTTCAGCGAAGAGGAAGTCACTGCCAACACCCGCAGCACCCTGAAGCTGCTGCCGGCCCGCCGCCCCTGAACCAGGCGCCCTGGTAGCCGCCGCTGGCTACCAGGACGGCGGGGCGAAGTTCGCCCGGAACTGCTGCGGGGTCAGCCCCAGGCGGCGCTTGAACACACGGAGCAGGTGCTGGGCATCGCGAAACCCGCAGCGATAGGCCAGGGTCTTGAGCGGCGCCGACGAGCGCTCCAGCAGCGCCCGAGCGGCATCTACCCGCGCCCGCTCGACGAACTGTGCCGGGGTTATTCCAGCCTCACGAACAAAGACCCGGGAAAAGTTGCGTGGACTCATGCGCGCCGCACGCGCCAGCTCGCCGATACTCAGGTTGTCCTGCAGGTGATCCAGCACATGTTGCTGGACCTGGGCCACGACGGAGGTGGCTGTAGCCTGGGGCAGCAGGAACGGGCTGAACTGCGACTGGCCTCCGGCACGCTGGGTAAACACCACCAGGCGCTTGGCCACGTTCAAGGCCACCTCGGCGCCCCAGTCCTTGGCCAGCAGATACAACGACAGGTCGATGCCGGCGGTGACCCCCGCCGAGGTAAACAGCCTGTCGTCCTCGACATACAGGCGATCGACCTCGACCCGAGTCGAGGGATACGAGGCCGCGAGCGCCGGCGCATCGCTCCAGTGGGTGGTCACCGTGCGTCCCTCCAGCAGGCCTGCCCGAGCCAGGATGAACGCGCCGTTGCAGATCGAACCGAAGCCCGCGGCCCGGGCACAAGCCCCGCGCAGCCAGGCGTCGAAGGCCGGACCGAAGTCGCTGCCGGGGACTTGCGGCCCACCCGCCACCAGCAACAGGTCGAAGGCTTCCACAGCCTCTTCGAAGGAGCGCCGGGCCTGCAGCACCAGGCCGTTGGAGCAAACCTGCGCGCCGGCCTGGAGCCCGATCACCTCCAGGCGGTAATGGTCTTCGACCGGCAAGAACCGATTGGCCTCGCAAAATACGTCCATGGGGCCCGTCACATCGAGGGCCTGGACACCGGGAAACACCAGGATGGCAACGGATCTGGCCATGGCACGCACCTTCTTCTATGGGCCGGGCAGGCAAGCCCGACGCTGGATTGTCGCAACCAGGCCCCCGAGGCGACAGCCCATGGCCGTAAATGCCCCCAGGTTGGCCCGGATCGCAGCCCCGGATCGATTGTCCCCATGCCCGGCCAGGCACAGACTCTGGGCTCCAGCGCCAGTACGGCGCCCGCCACGAGGACCGCCCCATGAGCTCCACCATCGCCGGGATCAAGATTCCCGACAGCGCCCTGGCCCGGGCCACCACCGACTACATTCGCGATATCGAATCCGACTTGCTGTACCACCACTCGCGTAGGGTGTTCCTGTTCGGTGCCCTGAGCGGCGAACGCCGCCAGTTGCAATACGACCCACAGCTGCTGTACGTCGGCGCGATGTTCCACGACCTGGGCCTGCTGCCCGGCCACCGCAGCGACGACCAGCGCTTCGAAGTCGACGGCGCCAATGCCGCCCGGGACTTCCTCAAGCCCTACGGGCTGAGCGACGACGATATCGAGCAAGTCTGGCTGTCCATCGCCCTGCATACCACTCCCGGCATCCCCCAGCACCTGCGCCCCACCGTGGCCCTGGTCACAGCCGGGGTCGAGATGGACGTCCTGGGCATCGACTACGCGGCCTTCCCCAGCGCCCAGCGCGAGGCGGTGGTGCATGCCCATCCCCGGGGCGAAGGTTTCAAGGAGTGCATCATCTGCGCATTCGCCGACGGCCTGCGCCATCGGCCGCAGACCACCTTCGGCAACGTCAAGACCGATGTCCTGGCCGACCAGCAGCCTGGGTTCCAGCCGACGAACTTCGTCGAAGTGATTCGCCGCTCGCCCTGGGTTTCCTGAACCAGGATACGAGGCCAGAAACCACAACGCCCCTGGAAAGGGGCGTTGTGCTATTGCAACAGGCTCAAGCGGCTTGCGGCGCCTTGGGCCGACGCACGTCCGGCTGTTTCCAGGAATCGGCGGCGCTCTCTTCGATGGCTTGCTGGATCGCCCGCTTGCGGGCCTCTTCGGCACGCCGGCTGAAGAACCAGACCAGGAAGGTCACCAGGGACACCGCCAGCAGGATCAGGCTGGCCACGGCGTTGATCTCCGGCTTGACCCCCAGGCGCACTGCCGAGAAGACTTCCATCGGCAAGGTGGTGGAGCCCGGGCCGGACACGAAGCTGGCCAGCACCAGGTCGTCCAGGGACAGGGCGAAGGACATCATGCCGCCCGCCGCCAGGGACGGGGCGATCATCGGGATGGTGATCAGGAAGAACACCTTGAACGGCCGCGCGCCCAGGTCCATGGCCGCTTCTTCGATGGACAGGTCCAGCTCGCGCAGGCGCGCCGACACCACCACCGCCACGTAGGCGGCACAGAAGGTGGTATGGGCGATCCAGATGGTGGCGATGCCACGCTCCTGGGGCCAGCCGATGGCCTGGGCCATGGCCACGAACAGCAGCAACAGCGACAGGCCGGTAATCACCTCGGGCATCACCAGCGGCGCGGTGACCAGGCCGCCGAACAGGGTGCGCCCCTTGAAGCGGCTGATCCGGGTCATGACGAACGCCGCCAGGGTGCCCAGGGCCACCGCCGCCACGGCGGTGTAGCAGGCGATCTCCAGGGAGCGCAGCACCGAGCCCATCAACTGGGTGTTGTCCAGCAGGCCGACATACCAGCTGACCGACCAACCGCCCCACACCGTCACCAGCCGCGAGGCGTTGAACGAGTAGATCACCAGGATCAGCATCGGCAGGTAGATGAACAGCAGGCCCAGGACCAGCATCAGGTTGGAGAAACTGAAGCGCTTCATTCCTTGGCCTCCATTTCTTTGGCCTGGCTACGGTTGAACAGGATGATCGGCACGATCAGGATCGCCAGCATCACCACCGCCAGGGCCGAGGCCACCGGCCAGTCACGGTTGTTGAAGAACTCCTGCCACAGCACCTTGCCGATCATCAGGGTCTCCGGACCACCGAGCAATTCAGGAATCACGAATTCACCCACCACCGGGATGAACACCAGCATGCAGCCGGCGATGATGCCGTTCTTGGACAGCGGTACGGTGATCCTCCAGAAGCTGTTGAAGGTCCCCGACCCCAGGTCGGCGGCGGCTTCCAGCAGGCTTGGGTCATGCTTGACCAGGTTGGCGTACAGCGGCAGCACCATGAACGGCAGGTAGGAATAGACCACGCCGATGTACACCGCGGTGTTGGTGTTGAGGATCTGCAGCGGCTCGCTGATCCAGCCCATGGACATCAGGAAGCCGTTGAGCAGGCCGTTGTTGCTCAGGATGCCCATCCAGGCATAGACGCGGATCAGGATCGCGGTCCAGGTCGGCATCATGATCAGCAGCACCAGCACGGTCTGCATTTCCTTGCGGGCACTGGCGATGGCATAGGCCATCGGGTAGCCGATCAGCAGGCAGAGGATGGTGCTGATGAATGCCATCTTCAGCGAGCCGAGGTAGGCGGCGATGTACAGCTCGTCGTCCCCGAGCATCGCGTAGTTGCCCAGGTTCAGCAGGATCTGCAGCTTCTGGTCGACGTAGCTGTAGATCTCGGTGTACGGCGGGATGGCCACGTCCGCTTCGGCGAAGCTGATCTTCAGGACGATGAAGAACGGCAGCATGAAGAACAGGAACAGCCAGATGAACGGAATCCCGATGACCAGCTGGCGGCCTCCGGGAATTATTCGGTCGAGTCGGCGCTTGAGCTTTCGCATGTTCATGAGCGCAGTACCACGCCGCTGTCGTCTTCCCACCACACGTAGACCTGGTCACCCCAGGTCGGCCGCGCCCCGCGGCGCTCGGCGTTGGCGACGAAGGATTGCACCAGCTTGCCGCTCGGCAGCTCAACGTAGAACACCGAGTGGCCGCCCAGGTAGGCGATGTCGTGGACCTTGCCACTGGACCAGTTGTACTCGCAGGTCGGCATCTCGGCGGTCACCAGGAGTTTTTCCGGGCGGATGGCGTAGGTCACCGACTTGTCCTGGACCGAGGTGCTGATGCCGTGGCCGATGTAGATGTTGCGGTCCACGTCCTTGCAAGTAATCAAGGCATGGCCTTCGGCATCGTCCACCACTTCGCCCTCGAAGATGTTGACGTTGCCGATGAACTCGCAGACCAGGCGGCTGACCGGGGTCTCGTAGATATCGATCGGGCTGCCGATCTGGGCGATCCAGCCCAGGTGCATGATGGCGATGCGCTCGGCCATGGTCATGGCCTCTTCCTGGTCGTGGGTCACCATCACGCAGGTCACGCCTACGCGCTCGATGATCTCCACCAGCTCCAGTTGCATCTGCGAGCGCAGCTTCTTGTCCAGGGCGCCCATGGGCTCGTCGAGCAGCAGCAGCTTGGGTCGCTTGGCCAGGGAGCGGGCCAGGGCCACGCGCTGGCGCTGGCCGCCGGAGAGCTGGTGCGGCTTGCGCTTGGCGTACTGGCTCATCTGCACCAGCTTGAGCATCTCCGCCACCCGGGCGTCGATCTCCGCCGTCGGGATCTTGTCCTGCTTGAGGCCGAAGGCGATGTTCTGCGCCACGGTCATGTGCGGGAACAGCGCATAGGACTGGAACATCATGTTGATCGGCCGCTCGTAGGGCGGCATGTCGGTAATGTCCACGCCATCGAGGAAGATCCGCCCCTCGGTAGGCCGCTCGAAGCCGGCCAGCATGCGCAGCAGGGTGGACTTGCCCGAACCGGAGCCGCCCAGCAGGGCGAAGATCTCGCCTTTCTTGATCTCCAGGGACACATCGTCCACGGCCACCGTCTCGTCGAACTTCTTCGTGACCCGGTCGATCTTGACCAGCACCTGCTTGGGTGTCTGGTCGCCCTCGAGGGCTTTCTTATAGGCGCCGGAGGCAACTGCCATTTGCGAAACTCCCAACAAAATTTTCAGCCCGCCCCTGGTGGACGGGTCCCGGATAGTTTGAGCCTGTAGAACTATTTACCCGTCTTGACCTTGGTCCAGCTGCGGTTCATCAAGCGTTGGATACTGGCTGGCAACTCTATGGACACGTAAGTCTTGTCGAGCACGGCCTGCGGTGGATAAACCGCTTCATCGGTGCGGATGGACTGGTCCATCAACTTGTCCGACCCGGGGTTGGGGTTGGCATAACCGACATAATCACTGACCTGGGCGATCACCTCAGGTTGCAGCAAATAGTTGATGAAGGCGTGAGCCTCCTTGACGTTGCTCGAGTCCTTGGGGATGGCCAGCATGTCGAACCACAGGGCGCCGCCTTCCTTGGGAATGGTGTAGGCGATGTTCACGCCCTTGCCGGCATCGGCGGCCCGGGCCCGGGCCTGGAACACGTCGCCGGAAAAGCCGACGGCCACGCAGATATTGCCGTTGGCCAGGTCAGAGATGTACTTGGACGAGTGGAAGTAGGTCACGTAGGGACGTACCGCCAGGAGCTTGGCCTCGGCCTTCTTGTAGTCCTGAGGGTTGGTGCTGTTGGCGTCCAGCCCCAGGTAGTTGAGCACCGTGGGCATCATTTCGTCGGCGGAATCGAGGAAGGCCACGCCGCAGCCGCTGAGCTTCTTGATGTTCTCCGGCTCGAACAGGGCGCTCCAGGAGTCGATCTTGTCCACACCCAGGGCGGCCTTCACTTTCTCGACGTTGTAGCCAATGCCGTTGGTGCCCCACAAATAGGGCACCGCGTATTGGTTGCCCGGGTCGTTGGCTTCAAGGCGCTTGAGCAACTTCGGGTCGAGGTTGGCATAGTTGGGCAACAGGCTCTTGTCGAGCTTCTGGAACGCCCCGGCCTTGATCTGCTTGCCCAGGAAGTGGTTGGACGGCACTACCACGTCATAACCGGTACGACCGGCCAGCAACTTGCCTTCCAGGGTTTCATTGGAATCGAATACGTCATACAGCGGCTTGATACCCGTGGTCTTTTCAAACTCAGACAGGGTGCTCTGACCGATGTAGTCGGACCAGTTATAAATATGCACCGTCGGTGCCGCCTGAACGCCTGCCACCAGCGTCAGGCTGGCGGCGACCAGCATGGCTTTGCGAAATAAAGAAATAGGCAAGTGGAGGTCCTCTTAAATAGTTGGGCCCAAGTTGCTCCGAGCTACCTGACAGCCCCCAAGCTGCCCAGCAACAAAACCGGCGCGCAACTTACCCTCGATAAACCAATCCAGCAAAACTTTCTGTCATTTATTTGTTTCCTGTTGCCGTCGTCGTCACGACAACGGCAACAGGTCTTGCTGAAAATCGGCTTACTTGCCGGATTTGATCTTGGTCCAGCTGCGAGTCAGGATGCGCTGGGTTGCGGCCGGCAGGTCGGCGATCGCATACAGCTTGGCCTGGACTTCAGCCGGTGGGTAAACGCCTGGATCGCTGGTGATGTCTTTATCGACCAGTGGGGTTGCAGCCGCGTTACCGTTGGGGAAGCGCACGGCGTTGGTGATCTCGGCCATGATTTCCGGCTTCTGCAGGAACGTCATGAACTTGTAGGCACCCTCGACGTTCTCTGCGTCCTTGGGAATGGCCACCATGTCGTAGAAGCTGCCAGCACCTTCCTTGGGAATGTTATAGCTGACCTTGACCTTGTCACCGGCTTCCGCAGCGCGGGCCTTGGCCTGGTAGATGTCACCCGAGTAACCCACGGCTACGCAGATATTGCCGTTGGCCAGGTCCGAGATGTATTTGGAGGAGTGGAAGTAGCCGATCGAAGGACGGATCTTGAGGAACAGCTTCTCAGCCTCGTCCAGTTGCTTCTTGTCCTGGCTGTCGGTCGGATAGCCCAGGTAGTGCAGCGCCACCGGGATCATCTCGGTCGGCGAATCGAGGAAGCTGATACCGCAGGACTTCAACTTCTCGGCGTTTTCCGGCTTGAACAACAGGTCCCAGGAGTTGGTGGGAGCATCGGCACCCAGCGCAGCCTTGACCTTCTCGGCGTTGAAGCCGATGCCGATCGAACCCCACATGTAAGGGAAGGCATGCTTGTTGCCCGGGTCACTCACCGATACCGCCTTGAGCAGCGACTCGTTGAGGTTCTTCCAGTTCGGCAACTTGGACTTGTCCAGGTCCTGGTAGACACCGGCCTTGATCTGCTTGGCCAGGAAGTTGTTGGAAGGCACTACCACGTCGTAACCGGACTTGCCGGCGAGCAACTTGGCTTCCAGGGTTTCATTGCTGTCGAAAACGTCATAGACAACCTTGATACCCGACTCGGCTTCAAACTTCTTGATGGTGTCTGGAGCAATGTAGTCGGACCAGTTGTATACGTGCAGCACTTTATCGTCCGCCTGTGCTGCCGCCGCCATCACGCCCATCAGGGACATGGCGAGGAGGGTCTTGCCAGCTAACTTCTTACCTAATGCCTTCATGCGTAATGCTCCAATTATTCTTTTTAACCACATTCTCGGTGATCAGGAGCCAGGACCAGGTTCCGGGCCACTAAAAACGGCGGGTAGTCTGGCAAGATCCAAGGCCGGCTTTCAAGAAAAGTCGGCCTTTAATCTGCCCTGGACACGGTGCCCGCAAGCACCGCGCCCAAAGCCTAGCACTCAGCCCTGCAGGACACTCAAGGTCAGGTCCAGGCACTTACGCGCCTTGGCCACCAACTCGTCGATTTCCGCCTCGCTGATCACCAGCGACGGGGCAATGATCATGGTGTCGCCCACGGCGCGCATGATCAGGCCGTTGTCGAAGCAGAACTGCCGGCAAATCATGCCCACGCCTCGGCCCTCGTAGCGCGCCCGGGTGGCCTTGTCCTTGACCAATTCGATTGCCCCCAACATCCCCAGGCCACGAACTTCGCCCACCAGCGGGTGGTCGCCGAGCTCACGCAGACGCTTCTGCAAATACGGTGCCGTCTGGCTATGTACCTTCTCGACGATTTTCTCTTCGCGCAGGATACGGATGTTTTCCAGGCCCACCGCTGCTGCCACCGGGTGGCCGGAATAGGTGAAGCCGTGGTTGAAGTCACCGCCCTCGCTGAGCACCTTGGCCACGGTGTCACGTACGATCACACCGCCCATGGGGATGTAACCGGAGGTCAGGCCCTTGGCGATGGTCATGAGGTCAGGCGCCAGGTCATAGTAGTCGGCGCCGAACCATTGGCCGGTGCGACCGAAGCCGCAGATCACTTCGTCGGCGACGAACAGGATCTCGTACTTGGCGAGGATTTCCTTGATCTTCGGCCAGTAGGTTTCCGGAGGGATGATCACACCGCCAGCGCCCTGGATCGGCTCGGCAATGAAGGCGGCAACGTTGTCTTCGCCGACTTCGAGGATTTTCTTCTCCAGTTGCTCGGCAGCCCACACGCCGAACTCATCCGGCGTCATGTCGCCGCCTTCGCCGAACCAATATGGCTGCGGGATATGCACGATGCCGGGAATCGGCAGGCCGCCCTGCTCGTGCATGCCGCTCATGCCGCCCAGGCTGGCGCCAGCTACCGTGGAACCGTGGTAGCCGTTGATGCGGCCGATGATGGTCTGCTTCTGCGGCTTGCCCTTGAGCGCCCAGTAATGGCGCACCATGCGCAGCACGGTGTCGTTGCCCTCGGAGCCGGAGCCGGTGAAGAACACATGGCTCATGCCCTTGGGGGCCACGTCGATGATCGCCTTGGCCAGTTCCAGCGCCGGTGGGTGGGCAGTCTGGAAGAACAGGTTGTAGTACGGCAGTTCGCGCATCTGCTTGCTGGCCACCTCGGCCAGTTCGTCACGACCGTAGCCGACGGCCACGCACCACAGCCCGGCCATGCCGTCGAGAATCTGGTTGCCTTCACTGTCCCACAGGTACACGCCCTTGGCATGGGTGATGATTCGCGGCCCCTTCTCCTTCAGTTGATTGAAGTCGCTGAAGGGTGCCAGGTGGTGATCACTGCTGAGGGTTTGCCACTCGCGGGTTTGCGGGTTTTTATGAGTCATCAATGTCTCCTTAGTGTCAGTGAAGGCGCCACCGCCGGACAGCGGCGCCCGGCGTATCAGACGGCGAACAACAGGAATTCCCTCTCCCAGGAACTGATCACGCGCTTGAAGTTTTCATGCTCGGCCCGTTTGACCGCGACGTAGCCGGTGATGAATTTGTGGCCCAGGTACTTCTCGATGGTCTTGCTGTTTTCCATCCGTTCCAGTGCGTCCTCGATGGTCAGCGGCAGGCGCAGGTTGCGGCGCTCGTAGCCACGGCCCACCACTGGCGCACTCGGGTTGTGCCCCTCGACCATGCCGATGAAGCCGCACAGCAGGCTGGCGGCGATCGCCAGGTAGGGATTGGCGTCGGCACCCGGCAGGCGGTTTTCCACCCGGCGGTTCTGCGGCCCGGCATCCGGCACCCGCAGGCCCACGGTACGGTTCTCCTCGCCCCACTCGACGTTCACCGGCGCCGAGGTGTCGGGCAGGAAACGGCGGAACGAGTTGACGTTGGGGGCGAACAGCGGCAGCAGCTCGGGGATGAATTTCTGCAAGCCGCCAATGTGATTGAGGAACAGCTGGCTCATGGTCCCGTCTTCATTGGAGAAGACGTTCTTGCCCGTGTTGATGTCGATGATGCTCTGGTGCAGGTGCATGGCACTGCCCGGCTCGCCGGTCATGGGCTTGGCCATGAAGGTGGCCGCCACATCGTGCTTGAGCGCCGCTTCGCGCATGGTGCGCTTGAACACCAGGATCTGGTCGGCCAGGGACAGGGCGTCGCCGTGACGGAAGTTGATTTCCATCTGCGCCGTGCCGTCTTCGTGGATCAGGGTATCGAGGTCCAGCTCCTGCAGTTCGCACCAGTCGTAGACATCCTCGAACAGTGGGTCGAATTCGTTGGCCGCTTCGATGGAGAAAGACTGGCGCCCGGTTTCCGGACGGCCGGAACGGCCCACCGGCGGCTGCAACGGGTAGTCGGGGTCCTCGCTGCGCTTGGTCAGGTAGAACTCCATTTCCGGCGCCACGATCGGCTGCCAGCCATGGTCGGCATAGAGTTTCAGGACCTTCTTGAGCACGTTGCGCGGCGACAGCTCGATGGGGTTGCCCTGCTTGTCGTAGGTATCGTGGATCACCTGGGCCGTGGGCTCTATGGCCCAGGGTACGAGATAGACCGCGTTATGGTCGGGGCGACAGATCATGTCGATGTCCGCCGGGTCCAGCAGCTCGTAATAGATGTCGTCTTCGACATAGTCGCCGGTGACGGTCTGCAGTAGCACGCTCTCGGGCAGGCGCATGCCTTTTTCGGCGATGAACTTGTTGGTCGGCGAGATCTTTCCCCGGGTGATGCCGGTCAGATCGCCGATCATGCATTCGACTTCTGTGATCTTGTGGTCTTTCAACCAATCGGTGAGCTGGTCGAGGTTGTTACTCATAAATGCCTCTAGGCTGAGTTTCCTGACTCTCTATTAAGTCAGGCGTTGTATGACGCTTCGGCGTCGCGCTGTTTTGCCCGCTTGCGGCAGGCATCACCAAAAGCCCGGAAGATGGCCAGGTAGTGAGGATTGCAGCTTACCTGCCATTCGGGGTGCCATTGCACCCCCAAAGCAAAAGCCTTGCTCGCCTCGACGGAAACAGCCTCGATCAGCCCATCCGGAGCCCGGGCCTCGACCTTCAACCCCGGGGCCAGGCGCTCGATGCCCTGGGCATGGATCGAGTTGACTTGGATTGTTTCCGGTAGCCCCAGCCCCGCCAGTACTCCATCGGCCTCGATGAACAGCTCGTGGGCCGGCGCATACCAGGCGTCCAGGGGTTGGCCGGGCACCTCGGCATGCCGGTGGTCCATGAACGGCGGCACCTGGTGCACGCTCTGGTGCAGGCTGCCGCCCAGAGCGACATTCATCTCCTGGAAGCCGCGGCAAATCCCCAGAACCGGGACGCCCGCCTCGACGGCGGCATCGAGCAGCGGCAGGGTGGCGGCATCCCGTGCAGAATCATGAGCAGTTCCAGGCTCGCTGGCCTGGCCCTGATAGTGGAAAGGTTCGATATTGGAAGGGGAGCCGGTAAAGAGGATACCGTCCAGACCGTCCAGAATATCGGACGGGGCAAGCAGCTGCGCCATGGACGCGAGGATCACCGGCAGGCCCTGGGCCGCGGTGGCTACTGCCTGGACATACTCGTCGCCACTGATGTGATAAGCGTGCGAACCGATCTGCCTAGAGCAGGCGGTGACGCCGATTAACGGCAGGCGAGACATGAAACACCCCGGTATTATTGATGTTATGGGTTTGGCCCGAGCTTAGCCTTGTTCATTTTTTTACACAACACCCCTGTAAAAGATACAACACAGCCTGTTCAAACCAAGGGTAGCCAGGGTGCCCGAACTCGCAAAAGCGCCCTGTTTTACTGCAAAAACACCCTGCCAGCCCTTTATTAGGGCAAAAAAGGCCTTGCTTGACTTCGGCATGCCGTTCGGGTTGACTGAAACCAGAAAAGATCAATGATTGATATTTTTAACAACAAAGGTGTTGCATCATGTCGGTACCCCCGCGTGCCGTTCAGCTGAACGAAGCGAACGCGTTCCTTAAGGAACATCCTGAGGTTCTGTACGTCGACCTTCTGATTGCGGATATGAATGGTGTGGTGCGCGGCAAGCGCATCGAACGCACCAGCCTCCACAAGGTTTACGAGAAAGGCATCAACCTCCCGGCTTCCCTCTTTGCTCTGGATATCAATGGCTCCACGGTGGAAAGCACCGGCCTGGGCCTGGATATCGGTGACGCTGACCGCATCTGCTATCCAATCCCCGATACGCTCTCCAACGAACCCTGGCAGAAGCGCCCCACTGCACAACTGTTGATGACCATGCACGAGTTGGAAGGCGATCCGTTCTTCGCCGACCCTCGTGAGGTCCTGCGCCAGGTGGTGAGCAAGTTCGACGAACTGGGCCTGACCATCTGCGCGGCGTTCGAGCTGGAGTTCTACCTGATCGACCAGGAGAACGTGAACGGTCGCCCACAACCCCCACGCTCGCCGATCTCCGGCAAGCGCCCGCAATCCACCCAGGTCTACCTGATCGACGATCTGGACGAATACGTCGACTGCCTGCAGGACATCCTCGAAGGCGCCAAGGAACAAGGCATCCCGGCCGACGCCATCGTCAAGGAAAGCGCCCCGGCCCAGTTCGAAGTGAACCTGCACCACGTCGCCGACCCGCTCAAGGCCTGCGATTACGCGGTGCTGCTCAAGCGCCTGATCAAGAACATCGCCTACGACCATGAGATGGACACCACCTTCATGGCCAAGCCTTATCCGGGCCAGGCGGGCAACGGCCTGCACGTCCATATCTCGGTGCTGGACAAGGATGGCAAGAACATCTTCACCAGTGAGGATCCCGAGCAGAACGCCGCGCTGCGTCACGCGATCGGCGGTGTGCTCGAGACCCTACCCGCGTCGATGGCCTTCCTGTGCCCGAACGTCAACTCGTACCGCCGTTTCGGTGCCCAGTTCTACGTCCCCAACGCTCCGAGCTGGGGCCTGGACAACCGTACCGTAGCGCTGCGCGTACCGACGGGCGCACCGGATGCGGTACGTATCGAGCACCGTGTGGCCGGCGCCGATGCCAACCCCTACCTGCTGATGGCTTCGGTGCTGGCGGGCGTGCATCACGGCCTGACCAACAAGGTCGAGCCAAGCACGCCAATCGAGGGTAACGCCTACGAGCAGGTGGAACAGAGCCTGCCGAACAACCTGCGCGATGCCCTGCGCGAGCTGGACGACAGCGAGATCCTCAACAAGTACATCGATCCGAAGTACATCGATATCTTCGTTGCCTGCAAGGAAAGCGAGCTGGAGGAGTTCGAACACTCCATCTCCGACCTCGAGTACAACTGGTACCTGCACACCGTCTGAACGGCCTGCAGCAAAGAACGCCGCGCAGCCCATGGCCCGCGGCGTTTTTTATGCCCGTGATCCGCAACTACGGCGCTCGGTTGCCGCTACAGGGAGCCCAATCCTCTGGCGTACAATGCCGGCTGTCCAACAGGAGACCCCGATGACGCGCACCGCCCCTCTTCGCAAGCCCCGTGCACGCAGCCAGGCCCGGATCGACTCGATACTTGACGCGGCCCGCACCCTGCTGGCCAGCGAAGGCGTGGCCAGCCTGTCGATCTACAGCGTGGCCGAGCGCGCGCAGATCCCGCCGTCGTCGGTTTATCACTTCTTCGCCAGCGTACCGGCCCTGCTCGAGGCCCTTACCGCGGATGTCCACGCCGCATTCCGCGCGTGCCTGCAAGCCCCGATCGAGCATGAACGGCTCGACGGCTGGCGGGACCTGTCACGCCTGGTGGAGCAACGCATGCTCGCCATCTACGCAGACGATGCCGCAGCCCGGCAGTTGATCCTGGCGCAACATGGATTGACCGAAGTCACCCAGGCCGACCGCCAGCACGATCTCGAACTGGGCGACCTGATGCACAAGCTGTTCAACCGGCACTTCACCCTACCGGCACTGCCACAGGACGTGGACGTATTCGCCCTGGCCATGGAGCTGGGGGACCGGGTGTATGCCCGGTCGGTGCAGCAACACGGGCAAATCACCGCCCGCATGGCAGAGGAAGGCATGCGGGTATTCGATGCCTACCTGGGCCTGTACCTGCCGCCGTACCTGCCCAAGCGCCCCACCCCGCTCTGAACGTTCAAGCCTGGCGCAGCGACAACCTGTCGATGCGGTGATCCAAAGTCTTGTGGATCACCAGGTTGGCCCGCTCCCGGGTGGGCAGGATGTTCTCCACAAGATTCTTCAGGTTCACCCGGTCCCAGGTATCGGAGGCCATGGCCAGCGCCTCTGGGTCGGACAGCCCCTTGAACTTGTTGAAGTAGGAGTCGTCCGACTGGAAGGCCGTGTTCTTCAAATAGACGAAGCGCTCCAGGTACCAGGTCTTGATGGCCTCCGGTGCGGCGTCGACATAGATCGAGAAGTCGATGAAATCCAGGGCATGCAGGCCCTGCCCCCGCTCACCCTGCAACACATTCAGGCCTTCGAGGATGATGATGTCCGGCGCCTCCACCGACTGCGCCTCGTCAGCCAGGATGTCGTAGCGGACATGGGAATAGATCGGGATCTGCGCGGCCTCGCCCCGCCGGCACACCGCCTGGAGAAACTCCAGGAATAGCGGCTCGTCGTAGGACTCGGGAAACCCCTTGCGATGCAGGATGTTCTTTTCCTGCAGGCTCGCCAGGGGCAAGAGGAACGAATCGGTGGTCACCAACTGCACGTTGGGCTTGCCCGGCCAGTAGGCCAGCAACGCGGCCAGGACCCTGGCGAAGCTGCTCTTGCCCACTGCGACACTGCCCGACACCCCGATGACATAAGGCACCTTGCCCCCATCCTGTGGCGCCTTGAGCGCCTGGACCTGCGTGGCATGCAGATGCAACAGGCGCGACAGCGGCAACAGGATCTGCCTGACCTCTTCTGACTCCATGGGCTGGGTCGGGCTGGTCAGCGTCTCCATCTCCGACGGCGACAGGCTCATGGGCTCCCCGGCCCGGAGAGCGGCCCAATGGTCGCGGTCGAACTCCAAGTACCCTGCGTTTGGACCCTGCTTTGTTGTCATGTCTGTACTGTTCAGGCCTTGCGAAAGCAGGGAAAGTATCAAATCTGACCGTTATTTACAGCGCCCATGAAAAAGCCCCGCAGGGCTCGCTCCCTCCGGGGCCTTGATACGACGGTGTTCACAACTTGGCGATCGACACCTCCGTGGACTTCACGAAGGCAATCACTTCACTGCCAATGGACAGCTCCAGCTCCTTGACCGAGCGGGTAGTGATCACCGAAGTGACGATCCCCGAGGCTGTCTGCACGTCGATTTCCGACAACACATCACCCTCGACGATTTCCTTGATGGTGCCCTTGAACTGGTTGCGAACATTGATGGCTTTGATGGTCATGGTATTTCTCCTGGGGTCGAAAAACAGAGCTGCACGTTTCAAGCGGCCAGCGGCAAGCCCAAGCACAACGCTCTTGCTTGCTGCTGCTCTACAGCGCCCAACGCAATTGCGTGGGCAGGGGTGAAACAGGTTCCGGCTCGGGCGGCGACCCGGGCAGCGACAACACGCGATTGAGCACCTCGGTCTCCAGCGCCGCCAGGCGATGGGAGCCGCGTACCCGCGGCCGCGGCAGCTCGACATGCAAGTCGAGGCCAACCTCACCGTCCTCGATCAACAGCACCCGATCGGCAATCGCTACCGCCTCGCTGACATCGTGGGTCACCAGCAGCACGGTGAAGCCGTGCTGCTGCCACAGGCGTTCGATCAACTGCTGCATCTCGATCCGGGTCAGGGCATCCAGGGCCCCCAAGGGCTCGTCCAGCAACAACAGCCGTGGTTGATGGATCAGCGCCCGGGCCAGGGCCACGCGCTGCTTCTGCCCACCGGACAAGGCCGCCGGCCATTCATTGGCCCGATCCGCCAGGCCTACCGCCTCCAGGGCCTCCAGGGCCTGGGGCCGCCAGTTGCCCTTGAGCCCTAACCCAACGTTGTCGATGACTTTCTTCCAGGGCAGCAGGCGCGCCTCCTGGAACATCAAGCGAGTGTCCTCGCGCGCCTCGACCAGCGGTGCAGTACCGGCCAGCAACTGGCCGCCGCTAGGCTGGTCGAGGCCCGCCAGCAAGCGCAGCAAGGTGCTCTTGCCACAGCCACTGCGCCCCACCACCGCAACGAACTGGCCAGCGGGAATATGCAAGTCGACTTCCCGCAGCACCTGTCGCGAGCCAAAGGTCTTCTGCAGTTTGCGTACTGCCAGCGGGATGCCCCGCAGCAGCCGTGGTGGTTGCTGGGCAGTCATTGCGCACCTCCCTTGACGACCTGATAAGCCGGGTGCCAACGCAGCCAGACTCGCTCCAGGCCACGTGCCGCAAGGTCTGCAAGCTTGCCCAGCACGGCGTACATGACAATCGCCAGGACCACCACGTCGGTCTGCAGGAACTCCCGGGCATTCATTGCCAGGTAGCCAATGCCGGAACTGGCAGAGATGGTTTCGGCAACGATCAGGGTCAGCCACATAAAGCCCAGGGCGAACCGCACCCCCACCAGGATCGATGGCAAGGCTCCCGGCAGGATGACCTGGCGAAACAACGCGAAGCCCGTCAGGCCGTAGCTGCGGGACATTTCCACCAGCGCCGGGTCGACGTTGCGAATGCCGTGGTAGGTGTTGAGGTAGATCGGGAACAACGTACCCAGGGCCACCAGGAAGATCTTCGCCGACTCATCGATACCGAACCACAGGATCACCAGCGGGATCAGCGCCAGGTGCGGCACGTTGCGGATCATCTGCACCGAGCTGTCCAGCAAGCGCTCGCCCCATTTCGACAGGCCGGTAATGAAGCCCAGCACCAGGCCGATGCTGCCACCGATCAGGAAGCCCAGCCCGGCACGCCAGCCACTGATGGCCAGGTGGGTCCAGATATCGCCACTGCGTATCAGGCTGACCCCCGCCTCTATCACCGCGCTGGGGGCCGGCAGGATACGGGTCGACAGCCAACCCGCCGACACCGACAACTGCCAGGCCGCCAGTAACAGCAACGGCAGCCCCCACGGCGCCAGCCGATGCACTATGCGTTGTCCGTTCATGGCCGCACCTCAGCTCTGGGACGCGGCTTTGGGAATGATGTCGTTGGCTACCATCTCGCCGAACGGACTCACATAACCGGCAGCCTCCGGCAGCTTGGGCCGCTCGATGTCCAGGTGCGGGAACAGCAACTCGGCCACCCGGTAGGACTCCTCCAGATGGGGATAACCGGAGAAGATGAAGGTGTCGATCCCAAGGTCCGCGTACTCCTGCATCCGCGCCGCCACGGTAGGCCCGTCGCCCACCAAGGCGGTGCCAGCCCCGCCACGCACCAGGCCGACTCCAGCCCAGAGATTGGGGCTGACTTCCAGCTTGTCGCGACGACCGCCGTGCAAGGCCGCCATGCGCTGCTGGCCCACGGAGTCGAAGCGCGCCAGGGATGCCTGGGCCCGGGCGATGGTCTCGTCATCCAGATGGGAGATGAGTTTGTCCGCGGCTTTCCAGGCCTCTTCGTTGGTTTCGCGCACGATCACGTGCAACCGGATACCGAAGCGCACGGTGCGCCCAAGCTTGGCGGCCTTATCCCGCACTTGCTGGATCTTCTCGGCCACTGCGGCCGGTGGTTCGCCCCAGGTCAGCACCATCTCCACCTGCTCGGCGGCCAGGTCCTGCGCCGCTTCCGACGATCCGCCAAAGTACAGCGGTGGACGGGGTTGCTGCAGCGGCGGATAGAGCAGCTTGGCGCCCTTCACGCTGATGTGCTGGCCGTCGTAGTCCACGGTTTCGCCTTCCAGTACCCGGCGCCAGATGCGGGTGAACTCCACCGAAGCCTGGTACCGCTCCTCATGGTCGAGGAACAGGCCATCGCCCGCCAGCTCGTCAGGGTCGCCCCCGGTTACCAGGTTGAACAGGGCACGGCCGCCGGACAAGCGATCCAGAGTTGCCGCCTGACGCGCTGCCACCGTCGGGGAAATGATCCCGGGGCGCAGGGCCACCAGGAATTTCAGGCGCTGGGTCACCGGAATCAGCGAGGCTGCCACCAGCCAGGAGTCCTCGCAGGAACGCCCGGTAGGGATCAGCACGCCACCGAAACCCAGGCGGTCGGCGGCCTGGGCGATCTGCTGCAGGTAACCATGATCGACGGCGCGGGCGCCTTCGGCGGTGCCAAGGTAATGGCCGTCACCGTGGGTGGGCAGGAACCAGAAGATGTTGAGGCTCATGGAGTGGTCTCCTAAGGGGTCGGGTTACGGCGCTTTGGCCACGGCGGCGCCGGGCGTCCAGATCACGTCTTTGATGTTCAGGGGCTTGGGGATCAGCTTGAGCTGGTAGAAGCTGTCGGCGATTTTCTGCTGGGCGGCGATCACTTCCGGGGTCAGGAAGCCTGCGCCATAGCCCTGGCGCTTGACCGAGGTCAGGGTGATCTCGGGAGACAGCCCCAGCAGCGGCGCCACCTGTTGGGTGACCTCCTGCGGGTTGGCCCTGGACCATTCGCCCACCGCCCGCACTTCTTCTACCAGGGTCTTGATCACCTCAGGGTGCTGCTGCGCATAGGGCTTGGTGGCCAGGTAGAACTGGTGGTTGTCGACGATGCCGCTGCCGTCACGCAGGGTTCGCGCTTGCAACTGCTGCTCGGCGGCGGCCTGGTAAGGGTCCCAGATCACCCAGGCATCGACGCTGCCACGCTCGAAAGCGGCGCGGGCATCGGCCGGTGGCAGGAACACGGTCTGGATATCGCTGTACTTCAGGCCGGCATCTTCCAGGGCGCGGACTAGCAAGTAATGGACGTTGGAGCCTTTGTTGAGCACCACCTTCTTGCCCTTGAGCTCCTGCACCGAGCGGATCGGCGAGTCCTTGGGCACCAGGATTGCTTCACTCAGGGGAGCCGGTGGCTCATAGGCCACATAGAGCAGGTCGGCGCCGGCAGCCTGGGCGAACACCGGTGGCGTCTCGCCGGTCACGCCGAAGTCGATGGAGCCGACGTTCAGCCCCTCCAACAGCTGCGGGCCACCGGGAAACTCAGTCCACTGTACATCGACGCCCTGCTGCGCCAGGCGCTTCTCCAGGGAGCCCTTGGCCTTGAGCAGCACCAGGGTGCCGTACTTCTGATAGCCGATACGCAGGGTCTCGGCCTGGGCTTGGACAATGGCGCCGAAGGACACAGCCGCAGCAAACAGAGCGACCAGCCCGCGACGCAAAATGACAGGGCGCATGGCGCTCTCCTTTTTGCTGTGGGTTTTTGGCTGCACCTGCTTGCCCGTTGGCGGGCGAGTAAGGCCAGTAGTTCAGATCAATGACGTGGCTCAAATGCTCCAGCGAGCACTGAGCAGGCGTTCGTTCAACAGATTCGGGTCCAGCGGCTTGGGACGGCGTGCCAGGGCGCTGTGGAACTGCCCCAGGGCTTCATGCAAACGCAGTTCCAGGGCTTGGGCCAACTGCGGCTGGACGCTGCCTTCGCCGTAGGCGATCTGGCTATCCTCGGCAAAGATGCCCTGGAGCATTTCCTGGGCCTTGAGCGCCGAAAGCACAGGCTTCAAGGCGTAGTCCACCACGAGCATGTGGGCGATGCTGCCGCCGGTGGCCATGGGCAGCACCACCTTGTGCCTCAACGCGCCCTCGGGCAGCAGGTCCAGCAATGTCTTCAGGGCTCCGGAGAACGAAGCCTTGTAGACCGGAGTGGCGATCAGCAGGCCGTCGGCCTGTTCGATCTGGCGCAGCAGGTCGATGACCTTGGGGCTGTCGAAGCGGGCGTGAAGCAGGTCCTCGGCCGGGAAGTCCCGCACCTGGTAACTGACCACTTCCACACCTTGCTGCTGCAACCAGCGCTTGGCCAACTCCAGCAGCACTCCGGAACGGGAACGCTGGCTGGGACTGCCACCGAGAGAGACCACCAGCATGCAGGGGATTCCTTGAACGAATAAGGTGATTCGCGGGATGCGATCTCACCGGATGAGCAGACCTTAACAGTCTATTTTTATATCTATAAATCTTATTTATTCATTTGTTTATTCCACAAAAGAATATAAGAAGGTGCATTTACCAGGCGAAAAAAAAGGCCGTCGAAACGGCCTGAAAACCCCTGCTTTATGGATCTGTCATGCGCCTCAACGGTTGGGTTGTGGAGTCAGCCGCAGGTAGGGCTTCACTGCGCGATAGCCTTTGGGAAAACGCCGCTTGATCTCTTCCTCGTCCTTCAGGGACGGCACGATCACCACTTCGTCACCGTCCTGCCAGTTGGCCGGGGTGGCCACCTTGTAGTTGTCGGTGAGTTGCAGCGAGTCGATCACCCGCAGGATCTCGTGGAAATTGCGCCCAGTGCTGGCTGGGTAGGTGATGGTCAGGCGGATTTTCTTGTTCGGGTCGATGATGAACAGCGAGCGCACGGTCAGGGTGTCGCTGGCATTGGGATGGATCAGATCATAGAGGTCCGAGACCTTGCGGTCGGCGTCGGCCAGGATCGGGAAGTTGACCCGGGTGTCCTGGGTCTCGTTGATGTCCTCGATCCAGCGGTGATGGGAATCCACCGGGTCCACCGACAGGGCAATGGCCTTGACCCCGCGCTGGGCGAATTCATCCTTGAGCTTGGCGGTAAAACCCAGCTCGGTGGTGCATACCGGGGTGAAGTCCGCCGGATGGGAAAACAGCACGCCCCAGCTATCACCCAGCCACTCGTGGAAACGAATCTTGCCGGCACTGGAATCCTGTTCGAAGTCGGGGGCGATATCGCCCAGTCTGAGGCTCATGGGTGCTGCTCCTGTGAGTGCGTGATGACGCTACTCTGCCTCGGGCGCAGTTTATTTAAAAAGAATAAATATCGATTTATTAAGACCGTAAAGGAATATTAAAAATCTCTTCACTGGACTCGCAGGCACGCCAGGAACACCCTGGTACACAAGGTTCGAGAAGGCCTTGAGTAGCTGCAAGAAAGAGGGGAATTCAGGAAGGGCTCACGGGGGTGGGCCTGACTTGGAACGAAGCCTCGCCCGGCATTGCGCCGGGCGAGGTTTTTTATTGCCGATTACAGCAGCGGGATCGAGTAGCTGACGATCAGGCGGTTTTCGTCCTGGGAACGGGTGTTCGCCAGGTCGGTACGCCACATGGCGTTTTTCCAGGCGAAGCCCAGGTTCTTCAGCGGGCCTTCCGGAATGACGTAGGCAACGGTCAGGTCGCGTTCCCACTCTGTCTTGCTGCCCAGGGAGGTATCGATGTTGTTGCCACGCAGGTAGACCGCGTTGGCGGTCAGGCCAGGCACGCCGACCTTGGCGAAGTCATAACCGTAGCGAACTTGCCAGGTGCGCTCGCCAGCACGGGCGAACTTCTGGATCTGCATATCGGTGATGGTGCTGTTGGACGAGCCGTCACCCTGGTTCAGCCAAGGGAAGTCGCTATCGCCCTTGGTGTACTGGTAGCCGGCACCGAAGGTGTGGCCTTCGACCGAGTACAGGGCCAGGTAGCTGTACAGGTCGTTGTCGACCTTGCCCTTGGTGACCTTGTCGCCGTAGTAACCCGTGGTGTAGTAGCCCGCGGTGTCGCCATTACGACCGTCGTCGCGGCTGCGGTAGTAGCGCAGGTCGCTCTTCAGGACGCCCGGGCCGATTGCCCAGTTGTGCACCAGGCCGAGGAAGTTCTGGTTGTAGAAGTTCTTCAGCTCACCGAAGTAGTACGAAGCCGTCAGATCCTTGGTGATCTTGTAGTCGGCACCGGCGTAGTAGAACTTGTTGCTGAACTCGCCTTTCGGGTAGTTCGAGCCAGCGTTGGCGCCCGCGATGGACAGGCCTTCGTTGTTGCTCGAGTTACGGCCCTTGGCGCGCTCGACCTGGCCTGCGGTCAGGGTCAGGTCCTTGATTTCGTTCGAGGTGATCTGGCCGCCCTGGAAGGTTTGTGGCAGCAGGCGACCGTCGTTGTACTTGATCACCGGGTTGTTCGGCAGCAGGGTACCGACCTTCAGCTCGGTCTGGGAAACCTTGACCTTACCGGTCAGGCCCAGGCTGGCGAAGTCATGAACAGCCTTGTTGCCATCGCTCGGGAAGATGGTGCCGCCAGAAGCGGTACCAGAAGAGTTACCGCTCGTGGCCGGCGAGGAATCCAGGCGCAGGCCATACAGCGCAATGGCATCGACACCGAACTGGACAGTGCCCTGGGTGTAACCCGAGGTGAAACGCAGATCGAAGCCTTGGCCCCACTCTTCGTTCTTGTTCGGGCCAGTACCGTCACGGTTATCGGTGTTGATGTAGAAGTTACGCAGCCCCAGGGTGGCCTTGCTGTCCTCGATGAAACCAGCGGCGCCTGCCTGCTGCGCCAAAACCCCTACGGCCACAGCCAGGGCCAAGGTGGACTTGTTCATGTATCGCTCCTCTCGTTTTCTAATTCTTGTGGTTCCTGGCCCCAGATCGAAACGCCCGGGTGCCACAGATGCGCGATTAGCGCCAGACCGTGACTGATAAGTCAATCGTAACGATCTGTGTCTTCGACCAATGTCTAATCGCAGTTATTTGGTCCATGCAGGTTAATGAATTCTTCATAAACCCAAAAAGAATTATTCCATTCTTTCTCATACCCTTCAGGAATAAAGCTCGCCATCCGCCAGCCCAAAGCTCCAGCGTAGACGCCTGCGAGCCTATTCCTGAAAAATATTTTCCCGCCGCTATTGCTTCCAGGCCCTCGGCCAGATCAATGAATAACGTCATAAGGGATCAAAAAAGCGGCGCAATCATGGCTAAGAGCCTATCCTCCCGTCAATTTGTTACAGTTTTAGTATCGAAATGAAATTATTCTGAAATACACAAGGCCGCGCTTCGATCCCGGACCGAAGCGCGGCCTTGTCATTCCGGACACTATTTCACAGGGCTTTTTCGAAGATCTTCGAATTGCGCTGGTAGTTGTACAGCGAGGCTCGGGCCGATGGCAGGCGCTCGACACTGCTGGGCACGAAGCCACGCTCACGGAACCAGTGGGCCGTCCGCGTGGTAAGGACGAACAGCGTCTTGAGGCCCTGGGCCCGGGCACGAGTCTCGATCCGCTCCAGCAGCTCGTCGCCACGCTTGCCATGCCGGTACTCAGGATTGACGGCCAGGCATGCCAGCTCACCCGCATCGGAATCGGCGATCTGGTACAGCGCCGCGCAGGCGATGATCATGCCTTCGCGCTCGACCACGCTGAACTGCTCGATCTCGCGCTCCAGTACTTCGCGGGAGCGACGTACCAGGATGCCCTGCTCTTCCAATGGGCTGATCAGCTCCAATAGGCCACCAACGTCTTCGATCGCCGCCTCGCGCACCCGCTCGAACTGCTCCTGGGCAACCAGGGTGCCGCCGCCATCGCGGGTAAAGAGCTCGGTCAGCAAGGCACCATCCTCGGCATAGCTGACGATATGGCTGCGCCCTACCCCACCCCGGCAGGCCTCAGCCGCCGCATCCAGCAACTCGGCCTGGTAATTGGCGCCCAGGCGCTGCAAATGAGCAGGAACCTGCTGCGGGCGCAGTTCACGCACCAACTTGCCATCCTCGTCCAAAAGCCCTGGGTCTGCACCGAACAGCAGGAGCTTGTCGGCGCCCAGGTCGATGGCGGCACGGGTAGCCACGTCTTCACAGGCCAGGTTGAAGGTTTCCCCGGTAGGCGAGTACCCCAGGGGCGAGAGCAGGACGATGGAACGCTCGTCCAGCAGGCGATTGATACCCTTGCGATCGACCCGGCGCACCTCGCCGGTGTGGTGGTAGTCGACGCCTTCGAGCACGCCGATCGGACGAGCGGTCACCAAATTGCCGCTGGCCACCCGCAAGCGCGAGCCCTGCATTGGCGAGGACGCCATGTCCATGGACAGGCGCGCTTCGATGGCGATACGCAACTGGCCCACGGCGTCGATCACGCATTCCAGGGTCGCCGCATCGGTGATCCGCAGGCCGTGATGGTAATGGGGCGTCAGGCCGCGGGCGGCAAGGCGCGATTCGATCTGCGGGCGGGAACCGTGCACCAGCACCAGGCGCACCCCGAGGCTGTGGAGCAGCACCAGGTCGTGGACGATATTGCCAAAGTTGGGATGTTCAACGCCGTCGCCGGGGAGCATGACCACAAAGGTGCAGTCGCGGTGAGCATTGATATAGGGAGACGCGTGGCGGAGCCAATTGACGTATTCGGGCATGAACCTGAGCCTGTAAATAAAAAGCAGCCTATGAAAGGACGAAACGGAAAACGCACTGCGGGCTGATGGTTATCGTCGGAACAGGCTTGGCAACACGCTTACTCTCCTCATGGGTACGGACAGGAATACCGGCAATTTACTGAAATTGGGCCGGCGTCAGGCAGTAATGTTCAATCAATTCACGCAATAGCTGCACGGTAGGCTGCAAGCGTGACATTTCGAGGTACTCCCCCGGCTGGTGGGCACAGGCGATATCCCCGGGCCCCAGCACCAGGGTCTGGCAACCAAGGCGCTGAAGATAAGGGGCTTCTGTGCCAAACGCCACTGCTTCGGCACGATGTCCGGTCAAGCGCTCCGCCACTCGCACCAATTCGGCGTCCTCGGGTTGCTCGAACGGCGGTACGGCAGGAAACAGCGGGGCATAGTCGATCTGCACCTCGTGCCGTTCGGCCACTGGCCTGAGCCTCTGCCGGATCGCCTCGCGCAGGGCCTGCGGGTCCATGCCCGGCAAGGGACGCAGATCGAACTCCAGAGAGCACTGGCCACAGATGCGGTTGGGGTTGTCGCCACCGTGGATGCAGCCGAAGTTCAGGGTCGGCTGCGGCACGCCAAATTGCGGATTACGAAATTCACGCTGCCACTGCAGGCGCAGGCCACGCAGTTCGCCGATGGCATCGTGCATGGCCTCCAGGGCGCTGCGGCCAAGGCTCGGGTCCGACGAATGGCCGCTACGACCGAGAATGTCGATGCGCTCCATCATCACGCCCTTGTGCAAGCGGATCGGCCTGAGCCCGGTCGGTTCGCCAATCACTGCCGCTCGCCCCAGGGGACGTCCGGCGTCTGCCAGGGCCCGGGCTCCAGCCATGGAGCTTTCCTCGTCGCAAGTGGCCAGGATCAACAACGGCTGCTTGAACGGCCGCTCGAGCAACGGCCTTACAGCCTCGATGGCCAGGGCGAAGAATCCCTTCATGTCGCAACTGCCAAGGCCGACCCAACGCCCATCGACCTCGGTCAGCTTCAGTGGGTCGGTCTGCCACAGCGCCGCGTCGAACGGCACCGTGTCACTGTGCCCGGACAGCACCAGGCCGCCAGGGCCCGTGCCAAAGCTGGCCAGCAGGTTGAACTTGCCGGGGCTGACCTGCTGGATATCGCAGGTGAAGCCCAGATCGCCCAGCCAGCCGGCGAGCAGGTCGATGACCGGACGGTTGGACTGGTCCAGTGCAGGTTGGGTACAGCTCACCGAGGGGGCGGCGATCAGTGCGGCGAACTGCTCCTTCATGGACGGCAATGGCATGAGCTGGCTCCGGAAATCCCAAGACAAGGCCCATCATAGGGGCTGTTGCCCCGTCGAAGGAACCGCGGCGGCACCTCCAGGCGCCTTGTCCTGTACACTGCACGGCCTTGGCAGCCAATTTTCCCCCGGCTGCGCTCCCGATCCTGGATTGTCCGGCCATGCAGAAAGAAACCGAAATCAAACTCCGTGCCAGTCGCGAGACCCTCGTGGCCCTGCGCGAGCACCCGCTCCTGAAAAAACGCAACAAAAGTGGCTGGGAACGCCGTGAACTGATGAACCAGTACTTCGACACCCCGGACCGCGACCTGGCCCAGGCCAAGGTGGCCCTGCGCCTGCGCCGCGATGGCGATGTCGTGATCCAGACCCTCAAGACCCGTGGCCAAAGCGTCGCCGGCCTGTCCGAGCGCAACGAATACGACTGGCAGCTGCCCAAGGCCAAGCTCGACCTGAAGAAACTCGACGGCCAGTGCTGGCCCGAGGCCCTGGCCGAACTGGACAAGAAAACCCTCAAGCCGATGTTCACCACCGATTTCGTCCGCGAACGCGCAGAAATCGCCTGGGGCCGTGGCAAGGCCAAGGTGGTGATCGAGGCAGCCCTGGACCTGGGCCAGGTGATCGCCGGCAAGCACAAGGAAGAAATCTGCGAACTGGAGCTGGAACTGCGCGAAGGCGAGCCGGCGGCCCTGCTGGAGCTGGCAGCGGAGCTGGCCCTCACCCTGCCACTGATGCCCTGCGACATCAGCAAGGCCGAACGCGGCTACCGCCTGTTCGATGCCGGCAGCTATTCCCTGAGCCTGCCGGCCCCGCAACTGAGCGCCGAAACGTCGCTGGACGAAGCCTTCGCCGCCCTCGCCTGGCACCTGCTGGGCAGCAGCCAGCGCCTGGCCGAACAGTACCGCTTCAACGGCCACTGGCGCCTGCTGCAGGATTGGGTGGACAGCCTCGCCGAATTGCGCGCCCTGGTCAGCAGCCTGGGCCAGGCCGCGCCACGCCAGTCCAGCGCCGAACTGCGCAGCGCCCTGGATGCCCTGCTGGAAGACTGGCGCCCGCTGGTGCAGGCCGGCCTGGATGACGAAGACGTGCGCAAGGCCGCTCCAGAGCAATTCATCGAAGAACTCCAGGACGTGCGCTGGGGCCTGTTCTCGCTGAACACCTCGCGTTGGCTGCTGGACCGTACCTGGGCCGCCGAGCGCAACACCCGCGGCAATCGCCAAGGGGCCGCCCAACTCTCCAGCTGGCTGCCGCGCCTGCTGGCCGATGAGGCCTCGTCCCTGCAACTGCCACGCTACCAGCAGCAGCCCGAAGACCTGGCCGAGCAACTGCCGCGTATCGAGCGCATCCAGGCCTGGCTGCACCATGCCCGCAACGTGCTGGAAATCCCCGAGCTGGATCGTCTCTATGGCGAGTTGAACAAACTGGCACAACTGGCCAACGAGCCCATCACCGAGGACGCCCTGGTCGCCCGCAAGCAGCAAGCCATCGCGGTGTTCCAGAACCGCGCGTGGAAAACCCTGCTGCGCATGTGATCCACGGCGCTCAGCGCAATACCGGCAGGCTGGTGGTGGACTTGATCTCCGACAGGGCAACGATCGAGTTCACCTCCTGGATTCCCGGCACCATGGACAGCTTCTCGAAGAAGAAGCGTTCATAGGCCTCGATATCCGCCGCCACCACCCGCAATAGAAAATCCACCGCCCCCATCAGCACATAGCATTCCAGCACTTCCGGGAAACCACGGATCGCCTCGGTGAACTCGGTGAAGTTGGAGCGGCCGTGGGCATTGAGCTTGATCTCGGCAAAGATCTGCGTGTTCAGCCCGATCTTCTTGCGGTCGAGCAAGGTCACCTGGCCGCGGATCACCCCCTCTTCCTTCAAACGCTGGATCCGCCGCCAGCATGGCGACTGGGACAATCCCACCTGCTCGGCGATCTGTGCGCTGGAAAGCGAAGCATCTTCCTGCAACAGCGCGAGAATCCGGCGATCATAAGCGTCCAGCTCGCTATGCATGATTAATCCTCAAATAGGCATATATGTGAATTATTCAATTCAATAAATATAAAAATAGACTCATCTTAGATAAGAAATACCCAGAATCGAATGTAAAAATTTCTCCACTCACCTGGAGACCGCCATGCCCCTTCTCGATACCCCTGGCCAATCGTTGCGCCCCGATGCCTGGAGCCCCAACCAAGCCCATTGCCGCGTGCAATACCAGCTACTGGCCGATATCGAAGCCGACATCCTGTGCCGGGTACTCAACCACTTCGCCTTGCAGTTCCTGATTCCGCAGCGAGTCTCGGTGCAGCAGCAAGAGTCGACCCTGCAGATGGAGGTGGAACTCGATGGCTTGAGCTGGCATCGGGCCGGGGTCATCGCGGACAAGCTGCGCAACCTGATCAGCGTCAGCTCGGTTGAACTGGCAATGGTTGAGCCATCGCGCCTGCAAGCCGCAGGCTGACCCCGGTAAAACCCTGCAACCCTTGGCCGACAGGCTCCCGGCCTGGGCTGGCTATCCTTGGCTGTTCGTGGCTGGGCAACCGCGCCTCGTCCATAGCCCAAGGAGGCCAGCATGGCCGCCGTGCACATTCCCCAGGACCGTTGGCTGGAGCTGACCGAACTACTGCGCGACCTGCTGGCCCAGGGCCGTATCAGCCAGGACGCCGCCGAACAGGCGATGACAGCTCGCCACTTGGCAACCGACATCGACTCGCATCCGCTGGAAACCATCGCCGCCCGCCAGTTGCCGGACCTGCAGCGCCCCGGCCACAGCCTGGACCTGGACAGCCTCACGGCCTGGCTCGCTCGCCAGGCTGGCCTGCCCTACCTGCACCTCGACCCGCTGCAGATCGACGCGGCCAGCATCACGCCCCTGATGTCCTGCGCCTTTGCCCAGCGACATGCAATCCTCGCAGTGGCCGTGGATGCCCAAAGCGTGACGGTGGCCAGCGCCCAACCGTACGTCACGACCTGGAAAGCCGACCTGGCCCACGTTCTCAAGCGCTCCATAAGACACGTGATCGCCAACCCGGCGCAGATCCGCCGCCTGACCCAGGAGTTCTATCGCCTTGCGCGATCGGTCAGTGGCGCCAGCAACGAGCAGCGAGCCAGTACTCCGGGCGATTTCGAGCAGTTGCTGAAGTTGGGAAGCAGCGACCCGGCAGCGGGCACCGACGACGCCCACACCGTCCATATCGTCGACTGGCTGTTCCAGTACGCCTTCGAGCAACGAGCCAGTGACATTCATATCGAACCTCGCCGCGAACAGGGCAACCTGCGTTTTCGCATCGACGGCATGCTGCACCACGTCTACGCGTTTCCAACCCAGGTGACCCTGGCCATCATCAGCCGCCTCAAGAGCCTTGGGCGCATGAACGTCGCGGAAAAACGCCGCCCACAGGACGGTCGGGTCAAGGCCCGCACGCCATCGGGCAACGACGTCGAGCTGCGCCTGTCGACCCTGCCCACGGCCTTCGGCGAGAAACTGGTGATGCGCATCTTCGACCCCCAGGTCCTGCTCAAGGACTTCGACCAGCTGGGCTTCTCCGGCGCGGACCTGGAGCGCTGGCAAGCCATGACCACCCAGGCCCACGGCATCATCCTGGTCACCGGGCCCACGGGTTCGGGCAAGACCAGTACCCTCTACGCCACCCTGAGGCAGCTGGCGACACCTGAAATCAATCTCTGCACCATCGAGGACCCGATCGAAATGCTCGAGCCAGCGTTCAACCAGATGCAGGTGCAGCACAACATCGACCTGGACTTCTCCAGCGGCGTCCGCGCCCTGCTGCGCCAGGACCCGGACATCATCATGATCGGCGAAATCCGCGACCTGGAGACCGCCGAGATCGCGATCCAGGCCGCGCTGACCGGCCACCTGGTGCTGTCCACCCTGCACACCAACGACGCCCCGGGCGCCATCAGCCGCCTGCTGGAGCTGGGCGTACCGCATTACTTGATCAAGGCCACGCTGATCGGGGTCATGGCCCAGCGCCTGGTACGTACCCTGTGCGGCCATTGCAAGCAACCTGTGGATCTCGACGCGGACCAATGGCAGAGCCTGGCGCCTGCCGAGCGGCTGCCGGTGCCCCTGCACGCCTACTGCGCCATTGGCTGTGCCGAGTGCCGAGGCACCGGCTACCGCGGGCGGGTCGGGGTCTATGAAATCCTGCGCATGAACGATGCCCTCAAGCCCCTGATCCAACCTGACCTCGACTTGGCCGGACTGCGCCGCCAGGCCGCTGCCGACGGTATGCGCAGCCTGCGCCTGGCCGCCTCGTACCAGGTGACACAAGGGCTGACCAGCCTGGAGGAAGCCCTGCGGGTCACGCCCTGTAACGAGTCCCGATAGCGCCGCCAAAGCGCGCCTCTAGGGCTGGACTACGCTGTAGGCACAGCCAAAACGTGCAAGGAGCCGGGCATGAACATCCGCCAGAACATGATCACCTCGGGCGCCATCAGCCTACTGGCCATCGCCCTGGTGGCCGGCATCGGTCTCTGGGGCCAGTCGCGCCTGGCCAGCGCCCTGCACGACAACGAACTCAATGCCAGCGCCCTGCGCAACCACCTGGAAGCCGACATGATGCATGACGCCCTGCGGGCCGATGTGCTGCAAGCGCTGAGCAGCCAGCCTGGTGATGAAGCGGCGGGCAACGAAGTGCGCGACAGCCTGCGCGAGCACGGCGACTGGTTCCGCAAATCCCTGGCCGAGAATGCCCGGCTGCCACTGGCGTCGGAGATCCGCGAGGCCATCGGTGAACTGCAGCCGGTGCTGGAGAACTACATCCGGGCCGCACAGGACATTGCCGGGCTGGCCCTCAAGGATCCCCAGGCCGCACGCCTGCAGATGCCGGAGTTTTCCCAGCGGTTCACTGAAGTGGAAACCCGCAACGAGGCCCTGAGCAGCAAGATCGAAGCCAGCAGCGCCCAGACCCGCGCCCGCAGCGAAACGGCGGTACGCCAGGCCGCCGGGTGGCTGATCGGCGGTAGCCTTTGCGCCGCCCTGGCCTTGTGCCTGCTGACCCGGCAACTGCTCAACCGCGTGCTCAAGCCCCTGGAGAAGTCCGTGGCCACGGCCCGGGCCATTGCCCAGGGCGACCTGACCCGCAGCATCAGCGTCGACAGCCATGACGAAGCCGGCCAACTGCAACAGGCTTTGGGCGAAATGCAGAACAACCTACGGCAGATGATCACCACCATCCGCCATGAAAGCGAGGAACTGCGCGGCCGCTCCCACAGCCTCAGCGGCACCTCGTCGCACATCGCCGACGGGGCCAGCGAGCAGGCCGATGGCGCCACCGACATGGCGGCAGCCATGGAACAGATGATCAGCAATATCGCCCAGGTCGCCGAACATGCGCGCAATGCCCAGAGCATTTCTTCCCAGTCCGAATCCCTGGCCGATAGCGGCGGCCAAGTGATACTCGGCGTGGTGGACGGCATGAGCCAGATTGCCGAGGCGGTCAACCAGTCCTCTGAAAGCATCACCGCCCTGGGCCAGTCCTCCGAAGAAATCCACTCGATCATCCAGGTGATCAACAGCATCGCCGAACAGACCAACCTGCTGGCGCTCAACGCCGCCATCGAGGCTGCCAGGGCCGGCGAGGCCGGGCGCGGGTTCGCCGTGGTCGCCGACGAGGTGCGCAACCTGGCGGCCCGTACGGCGCAATCGACCCAGGAGATCACCGGCATGATCCAACGCATCCGGGAAACCACCGAACAGGCGGTCAGCGGCATGCAGACCGGAGTCAGCCGGGTGAACGACGGGGTGAACATGGCCCAGCAGGCGGGCACCTCGATCAACGAGATCCGCCAGGGAGCCCAGCGCTCGGCGCTGATGGTCCAGGAGATCTCCCACACCATCGGCGAACAGTCCAAGGCCAGCGGCGAAGTCGCCCAGCGAGTGGAAATGATCAGCGAGGTGGCCCGGCGCAACAGCCAGGCCATGCGCGACCTGATCCTCACGGTGGAACAGATGGAGAGTTCGGTTGCCACCCTGCAGACCTCGGTCACGCGTTTCCAACTGTGAAGCCAAGGCCGAGACCCCATTGACCCATAGATGAACAGGTGAGCCTGATGCAGATCACAAGCGTGCTGCTACTTTTCGTCGCCCTGGCCGTGGCCCTGGTGTTCATGGGATTCAAGGTGGTACCCCAGGGCTACCAGTGGACCGTGGAGCGCTTCGGTCGCTACACCAACACCCTCAAGCCGGGGCTGAACATCATCATTCCGGTGATGGACCGCATCGGGCGCAAGATCAACGTCATGGAGAACGTGCTGGACATCCCGCCCCAGGAAGTCATCACCGCCGACAACGCCACGGTGCAGATCGACGCCGTATGCTTCTTCCAAGTGGTCAATACCGCCCAGGCCGCCTATGAGGTCAACAACCTCGAGCACGCCGTGCGCAACCTGCTGCAGACCAACATCCGTACCGTGCTCGGTTCCATGGAACTGGATGCGATGCTCAGCCAACGCGATGCGATCAACGAGAAACTGCTGAAGACCGTGGACGAGGCCACCGCGCCCTGGGGCATCAAGATCACCCGGATCGAGATCAAGGACATCAGCCCACCGGCCGACCTGATGGCCGCCATGTCCGGGCAGATGAAGGCCGAACGGGTCAAGCGCGCGCAAATCCTGGAGGCAGAAGGCCTGCGGGCCGCCGCCATTCTCACCGCCGAAGGCAAGAAACAGGCGCAGATCCTGGAAGCAGAAGGCGAGCGCCAGGCGGCGTTTCTCGAATCCGAGGCCCGGGAGCGCCAGGCCGAAGCGGAAGCCAGGGCAACCCAAGTCGTGTCCGAGGCCATCGCCAATGGCAATGTCCAGGCCATCAACTATTTCGTGGCCCAGAAATACGTCGACGCCCTGGGCAAGCTGGCCTCGGCCAACAACAGCAAGGTGGTCCTGATGCCGCTGGAGGCCAGCCAGGTGATCGGCGCGGTGGGTGGCATCGGCGAAATCGTCAAGGCCACGTTCGACGGCAAGAAACCCTGAGGCCGGCTCCATGGCGACATTCCTGCAAGCACTGTCGTTCTGGGACTGGCTGGCCCTGGGCACCGTCCTGTTGATCCTCGAAGTGTTTGGCGCTGGCGGCTACCTGCTGTGGATCGGCCTGGCGGCAGCCTGTGTCGGGGTGCTGGCCTTCCTGCTCCCGGGCCTGCCGGGGGAAGCGCAGGTCTTGCTGTTCGGCCTGGTATCGGTATTGACCGCCCTGTACTGGTGGTACCGTCAACGCCGCGTGATTCGAACCAGCGACCAGCCGACCCTCAACCTGCGGGGCCAGGAGCTGATCGGCAAGACCTTCGTCGTGCACCAGGCCATCGCCAACGGCCGGGGGCGGATCAAGGTTGCCGACGGGGTATGGATTGCCAAGGGTGCAGACGCGCCGGTGGGCGCCCGGGTCCGGGTGATCGGCCAGGAAGGAAGCATCCTGCTGGTCGAAAACCTTGACTGACAGGCTACGGAACTCAGCCAGGGAATCTAGAATCAAACGGTGTAGTTCCCCCTAGTCGGAGTCACCCATCATGCGTCTGAAAATAGCTGTCGTCACACTTGCCCTGCTGTCGTTGCCCATAGGTTCGGCAATGGCCGATACCTTCTGGCGCAACGTCATCTCCTCCGGTGCGACCACAGGCTCTACCTACCTGACCTTCAAGGACCACAAGTTGATCGTCGCCGCCCAGGACGATGCCGGCAGCTTCGTCGCCAGCAACGGCAGTATCCGTGGCCCCTACCTCGAAGCCGCCATGCAGAAGGTCCGTGCCGACAATCCCGGCCTCAAGGCCACCGACATGGAACTGGCCAACGCCATCCTGGCGAAGAATGCCGTCGCCCAGGAATAAACCGGGTCCAGAGATGGCCGATAGGAAAAACGCCGACCCTGGGGTCGGCGTTTTTTATCTGCGCACCAACAGCGAATCAGCGATAAGCCTCCAGCGGTACGCAAGCACAGAACAGATTGCGATCACCGTAGACATTGTCCACCCGGTTCACCGCGGGCCAGTACTTGTGGGCCCGGGCATGGGCGCTGGGCAGCACCGCTTGCTCGATGCTGTAGCAACGCGCCCAAACCCCAGTGATATCCGCCAACGTATGGGGTGCGCCCTTGAGCGGATTGTCCTCGGCCGGCCAATGGCCGTCCTGCACCTGGGCGATTTCGGCGCGGATGCTCAGCATGGCCTCGACAAAACGATCCAGCTCGGCCTTGGATTCGCTTTCGGTGGGTTCGACCATCAATGTTCCCGGTACCGGGAACGACATGGTCGGGGCGTGGAAGCCGTAGTCCATCAGGCGCTTGGCAACGTCTTCCTCGGTAATGCCGGTCAGGGCCTTGAGTGGCCGCAAATCGAGGATGCATTCATGGGCCACACGACCGTTGCGCCCGCTGTAGAGCACCGGGAAGGCACCACTGAGCTGGACGGCCAGGTAGTTGGCCGCCAGGATCGCCACCTCGCTGGCGTCGGCCAGCTGCGGCCCCATCATGGCGATGTACATCCAACTGATGGGCAAGATGCTCGCACTGCCCCAGGGCGCCGCACTGACCGCGTCGTTCTGTGGCAGCGGGCCGTCGATCGGCACCACCGGATGGTTGGCGACAAAGGGCGCCAGGTGGGCACGCACGCCGATCGGTCCCATGCCCGGGCCACCGCCGCCGTGGGGAATGCAGAACGTCTTGTGCAGGTTCATGTGGGAGACGTCGGCGCCAATGTCCGCGGGCCGGGCCAGGCCCACCTGGGCATTGAGGTTGGCGCCATCCATGTACACCTGGCCGCCATGCTGGTGGATGACTTCGCAGATCTGGCGAATGCCTTCTTCATAGACGCCATGGGTCGAAGGATAGGTGGCCATCAGGCATGACAGTTGTTCGCCAGCCTCCCGGGCCTTGGCCGCAAGATCCGCAAGGTCGACATTGCCTGCCTCGTCGCATTCGACGATCACCACCTGCATCCCGGCCATCTGCGCCGATGCCGGGTTGGTGCCATGGGCCGAGGACGGGATCAGGCAGATATTGCGTTGCCCTTGCTGACGGCTCTCGTGATAGCGGCGGATGGCCAGGAGCCCGGCGTACTCGCCCTGGGCACCCGAGTTGGGCTGCATGCAAATGGCATCGAAACCGGTGATCGCGCATAACCAGCGTTCCAGCTCGTCGATCATCAGTTTGTAGCCAGTCGCCTGCTCCCGGGGCGCGAAAGGATGCAACTGGGCGAACTCCGGCCAGGTGATGGGGATCATCTCGCTGCTGGCGTTGAGCTTCATGGTGCAGGAGCCCAGGGGGATCATCGACTGGTTGAGCGCCAGGTCCTTGTTCTCCAGCTGCTTGAGATAGCGCAGCATGCGGGTCTCGCTGTGATGGGCACTGAACACCGGATGGCTCAACACCGGGGTGCGACGCAGCAACTCGGCGGGTAATCCGGACTCCAGGTCCTCGGCATCCAGCGCGGCCACGTCCAGTCCGTGATCGGCCCCCAGGAATATATCCAGCAACCGAGCGACGGTGTTCTCGTCGCAGGTTTCGTCCAGGCTCAGGCCCAACCGGCCACGCCCGAGAATCCGCAAGTTGATCCGCTGCGCCCTGGCACTCTCGATGATCGCGGTCTGGCTACCGCCTACTTCCAGGGTCAAGGTGTCGAAGAAATGCCGGTTGACCCGGACAATGCCGTGGCGTTCGAGCCCAGCGGCGAGGATGCAGGCCAACCGATGCACGCGCTGGGCGATGCGCTTGAGGCCCAGCGGGCCATGGTAGACCGCATAGAAGCCGGCGATGTTGGCCAGCAGGACCTGGGCGGTACAGATGTTGGAGTTGGCTTTTTCGCGGCGGATATGCTGCTCGCGAGTCTGCAGGGCCATGCGCAGGGCCACCTGGCCCCGGGCGTCGCGAGAGGCACCGATGATGCGCCCGGGCATGGCCCGCTTGTACTCGTCGCGACAGGCGAAGAATGCGGCATGGGGCCCACCGTAGCCCATGGGTACGCCAAAACGCTGGGACGAGCCCAGCACCACATCTGCGCCCAGCTCGCCGGGCGGGGTCAGCACCAGCAGGCTCAGCGGGTCGGCAGCGACGCAAGCCAGGGCCTGCCGGGCGTGCAGTTGCTCGATCAACGGGCGCAGGTCGCGGATCTCGCCGTGGGTGTCCGGGTACTGCAGCAGGGCGCCGAAGACCTCATGCCCGGACAGCCGGTCCACGGTATCGACGATCAGCTCGAAACCGAAGGCCTCGGCACGGGTGCGCACGACGGAGATGGTTTGCGGATGGCAGTGTTCATCGACGAAGAACCGGTTGCTCCTGGACTTGGCCACGCGCCTGGCCAGGGCCATGGCCTCGGCCGCCGCGGTAGCTTCGTCCAGCAGCGAGGCATTGGCCAGCTCCAGGCCTGTGAGGTCGATGGTCATCTGCTGGAAGTTCAACAAGGCCTCCAGCCGGCCTTGGGCAATTTCTGGCTGGTAAGGGGTATAGGCGGTGTACCAACCTGGGTTCTCCAGCACGTTACGCAGGATCACCCCCGGGGTCAGTGTGCCGTGGTACCCCATGCCGATCAGGCTGGTCCAGACCTGGTTCTGCGCGGCATAACCCCTGAGCCGGGCCAGGGCCGCTTCCTCGTCGAGAGCCGCTGGCAAGTCCAGTGCCCGATTGAAGCGGATGGCCGGCGGCACCGTCTGCTCGATCAACTCGACCCGACTGCCGAGCCCAAGGCTGGCAAGCATGGCTTGCTGCTCCTCGGCATCGGGCCCCAGGTGCCGGTTGAGAAATGCGTTGGGCTCACGTAGCTGGCTCAGGGATGGCGACCGGGACATGGCAGGCTCCTCCGATAAACGGCGCTCAGCGTCGATGCGACTGGGTGCCAAGCAGCATAGCAGTCGATTTTGCCCATCGACGCTCTAGCATCCCGGGACAATCGGGACCATCATGCCCAGCGTCAACGCACCAAGCCCGGTGCGCCTCAACCCATGCTCTTATCGTCCGCTTATCGGGTGTCCCATCGTCATGAGCCAACTACCTTTCCTGCCGTTCTCCAAACCCACCATCGATGAGTCCACCATCGCCGCCGTCGGCGATGTGTTGCGCTCGGGGTGGATCACCAGCGGGCCCAAGGTCCAGGCCTTCGAAGCCCAGCTCTCGGAATTCTTCGGCGGGCGTACGGTGCGTACTTTCAACTCCGGCACCTGCACCATGGAGATCGCCTTGCGCATCGCCGGCATCGGCCCTGGCGATGAAGTCATCACCACGCCCATCTCCTGGGTGGCCACCGCCAACGTGATCCTCGAAGTGGGCGCCACTGCGGTGTTCGCCGATATCGATCCGGTGACCCGCAACATCGATCTGGCCCAGGTCGAAGCTGCCATCACCCCACGCACCAAGGCCATCATCCCGGTCTACCTGGCCGGCCTGCCGGTAGACATGGACCGCCTGTATGCCCTGGCCAGCAAGCATGGCCTGCGAGTGGTGGAGGATGCCGCCCAGGCCCTGGGCTCGAGCTGGAACGGCCAGCGCATCGGCGCCGGTGGCGACTTCGTGTCCTTCAGCTTCCAGGCCAACAAGAACGTCACCTCCTCCGAAGGCGGCTGCCTGGTGCTCAATACACCGGAAGAAGTGCGCCTGGCCGAGAAGTACCGCCTGCAAGGGGTAACCCGCAGTGGCCAGGACGGCCTGGACGTGGACGTACTGGGTGGCAAATTCAACATGACCGACGTTGCCGCCGCCATCGGCCTCGGACAGTTCGCCCATATCGAGGCGATCACTGCCCATCGTCGCGAACTGGCCCGGCACTACTTCGAATGCTTCGGCAGCGACTTCCAGGAACGCTACGGCGCCCAGCTGCCACCAGCGGACTTCAACAACAGCAATTGGCACCTGTTCCAGCTGGTACTGCCGGAGCGCAAGGACGGTAAGCCCGCACGTGCCACCTTCATGGAGCAGATGCAGGAACGGGGAATTGGCATCGGCTATCACTATCCGCCGATTCACTTGCTGAGCCTGTACCGCGAGCGCGGCTTCAAGGAAGGAATGTTCCCGGTAGCGGAACGGGTTGGTCGCCTGATCGTGTCGTTGCCAATGTTCACGGCGATGAACAAGAGCGATGTGGAGCGCGCGGTAGCCGCGGTCAAGGAAGTCCTGCAAGGTTGAACCCGCGGCCGGCCTGGCATGCCAGGCCGGCCGCAATGCAGCTTACTCGCCGATGGAAGCCTTGTAGCCTGCGGCGTCCAGCAGTTTTTCCAGGTCCGCCGGGTTGGCCGGCTTGAGCTTGAAGATCCAGGCGTCGTAGGGCTCGCTGTTGAGCAACTCGGGGCTGGCGCTCAGCTCCTCGTTGACTTCGATCACTTCACCGGCCACCGGGGCGTAGATGTCCGAAGCGGCCTTGACCGACTCCACCACGCCGGCCTGGTCCCCTGCCCCGAACACCTTGCCGACTTCGGTCAGCTCGACGAATACCACGTCGCCCAGAGCCTCCTGGGCATGGTCGCTAATACCCACGGTCACGCTGCCATCGGCTTCCAGGCGGGCCCATTCGTGGCTTTCGGCAAAACGCAGGTGGGCAGGGATATCGCTCATGTTCTATGTCCTCAAGAAGAAATGATCAGCGGCGCAACGCCCGCTGCAAAATGTTAGATCAAGGTTTTGCCATGGCGCACGAAGGTCGGCTTGACTACCCGCACCGGGTACCACTTGCCACGGATTTCCACTTCGGCTCGATCACCGGTGGCCATCGGCAGCCGCGCCAGGGCAATCGACTTACTCAGCGTAGGGGAGAAACTACCACTGGTGATCTCTCCTTCGCCAACATCAGCGATACGAACCACCTGGTGCGCCCGTAGAACCCCACGTTCTTCCAGGACCAGGCCCACCAGTTTCTGCTTCACGCCGGCCGCTCGTTCGGCCTCCAGGGCAGCACGCCCGATGAATTGGCGCGAGGCCGGTTCCCAGGCGATGCTCCAGGCCATGTTCGCCGCCAGGGGCGAAACCTCCTGGTGGATATCCTGGCCATAGAGGTTCATGCCGGCCTCTAGGCGCAAGGTGTCCCGGGCACCCAGGCCAATGGGCGAGATGCCCGCGCCTACCAGGTCGTTGAAAAATGCCGGGGCCTGTTCGGCAGGCAGGACGATTTCCAGCCCATCCTCACCGGTATAGCCAGTACGGGCGATGAACCAGTCACCGTCGGTGCGCCCCTGGAAGGGCTTGAGTTGCTGGATCAGGGTGGCCCGCGACTGGCTCACCAGCTCGGCGATGCGCTGCCGGGCCTGAGGCCCCTGGATCGCCAGCATGGCCAGTTCCGGGCACTCGCGCAGCTGTACCTGGAAGCTCCCCAATTGCGCTTGCATCCAGGCCAGGTCCTGCTCGCGGGTGGCCGCATTGACCACCAGGCGATAGGTGTCTTCGAGACGGTAGACGATCATGTCGTCGACGATGCCGCCCCGCTCATTGAGCATGGCGCTGTACAACGCCTGGCCGGGGCTGTGCAGGCGTTCGACGTCATTGGCCAATAGATGCTGGAGCCAGGCCTTGGCCTGGGGGCCGTCGACATCGATCACGGTCATGTGGGATACATCGAACACCCCGCAGTCACGTCGCACCTGATGGTGCTCCTCGACTTGCGAGCCGTAGTGCAAGGGCATATCCCAACCGCCAAAATCGACCATTTTCGCGCCAAGGGCGAGATGCAGGTCATACAGAGGCGTACGCTGTCCCATGGGTTTCTCCTTCCGGGCGTGGCGAGGGTGCGGGCTGGCGCTGCAAAGGTGAAAGCCTTGAAAAACAAGGCCTACAGCCGGTTTCAGCGTCCCGGCCAAACAACAGACCGCACCGAATGCCGCGCATTGTAGCCGCAAGGTGCAGGGCTGGCACCTAACCGATTCGATGGGCCGAGCGGCGGATCAGGCCGATCACCGGCAACAGCCCCACCAGCACCAGGGTCAGGGCCGGCAGCGAAGCCCGTGCCCATTCCCCTTCACTGGTCATTTCAAAGATCCGTACCGCCAGGGTGTCCCAGCCGAACGGGCGCATGAGCAACGTAGCGGGCATTTCCTTGAGCACGTCGACGAACACCAGCAGGGCGGCGCTCAAGGTCCCGGGCAACAGCAGCGGCAGATACACTTTGAAAAACAGTCGCGGACCACCGACCCCCAAGCTGCGAGCGGCCTCAGGCAGCGACGGGCGAATCCGTTCCAGGCTGGTTTCCAACGGGCCATAGGCCACGGCAATGAAGCGCACCAGATAAGCCAGCAGCAATGCGCAAAGACTGCCCAGCAGCAAAGGCTTGCCAGCGCCCCCCAGCCAACTGGAAAGCGGGATCACCAGCTCACGGTCCAGGTAACTGAAAGCCAGCATGATCGATACCGCCAGCACCGAGCCCGGCAACGCATAACCGAGGTTGGCCAGGCTCACGCCACTGCGGATGCCACGGGTCGGCGCCAGGCGTCGGGCAAAGGCCAGCATCAGTGCAACGCTGACGGTAATCAGCGCGGCCATGCCCCCCAGGTACAGGGTATGGACGATCAACCCGGCATAACGCTCATCCAGGTCGAAGCGACCGCGCTGCCAGAACCAGGCCAGCAATTGCAGCAGCGGGATCACGAAGGCACAGGCGAATACCAGCAGGCACCAACCCGTGGCCGCCAGGGCCTTGATGCCACGCAGCGGATACAAGGCCTTGCCCCGGGGCCGTTCGTTACCCGTGCGGCTGGCGCCCCGGGCGCGCCGTTCGCCATACAGCACCAGCATCACGGCCAGCAGCAACAGGCTGGCCAGTTGGGCGGCACTGGAGAGGCTGAAGAAGCCATACCAGGTCTTGTAGATCGCCGTTGTGAAGGTGTCGAAGTTAAAGACCGCCACCGCGCCGAAATCCGCCAGGGTCTCCATCAGGGCCAGAGCTACCCCGGCGCCGATGGCCGGTCGGGCCATGGGCAGCGCCACGCGCCAGAACGCTTGCCAGGGCGATTGCCCGAGCACCCTCGCAGCCTCCATCAAGCCCTTGCCCTGGGCCAGGAAGGCGTTGCGCGCCAGCAGGTAGACATAGGGATAGAACACCAGGACCAGGACCAGGATCACCCCACCGGTGGAACGCACCCTCGGCAACCTGAGGCCACTACCGAACCACTCCCGCAACAGGGTCTGCACCGGCCCGGAAAAATCCAGCAGGCCAACGAAGACAAAGGCCAGCACATAGGCCGGGATCGCAAACGGCAGCATCAGCGCCCAGTCCAGCCAGCGTCGCCCCGGGAACTCGCAGAGGCTGGTGAGCCAGGCCAGGCTCACTCCCAGCAACGTGACCCCGACGCCGACCCCGAGCACCAGGGTCAGGGTATTGCCGAGCAGACGCGGCATCTGGGTTTCCCACAGGTGGGACCAGATCTGCTGGTCGACGGCCTGCCAGGAAAACAGCAGCACACTCAGAGGCAACAGCACCAGGGCCGCGACAGCAAAAACCAGGGGATACCAGCGACGTTGGGCAGGGTGGGCCACGGAAAACTCTCAGGTCAGGGGAAGGGCTTCAAGGCTGGGCCGCGAAAGAAAACGCCCCGCAAAGGCGGGGCGCAGTATAACGGCAGGCTCAGTTCCAGCCCGCGCGGTCCATCAGGCGAATGGCCTCGGCCTGGCGCTTGCCGGCAATCTCCACCGGCAGGGTATCGGCGACGAACTTGCCCCAACTGGCCACTTCCGCAGACGGTGCCACCGCTGGGTTGGCCGGGAACTCCTGGTTGACGTCGGCGAAGATCTTCTGCGCTTCAGGGGTGGTCATCCACTCCACCAGCGCCTTGGCGGCCTCCGGATGCGGTGCATGCTTGGTCAGGCCGATCCCCGACAGGTTCACGTGTACCCCACGATCGCCCTGGTTCGGCCAGAACAGTTTCACCGCCAGGTTCGGCTTCTGCTTGTGCAGGCGGCCGTAGTAGTAGGTGTTGACGATCCCCACGTCGCACTGGCCAGCGTTGATGGCTTCCAGCACGGCGATGTCGTCGGAGAACACGTCGGTGGACAGGTTGTTGACCCAGCCCTTGAGGATCTCCTCGGTCTTGTCCGCGCCATGGGTCTCGATCAGCGTGGCGGTCAGCGACTGGTTGTAGACCTTCTTCGCCGTGCGCAGGCACAGGCGGCCTTCCCACTGCTTGTCGGCCAGGGCTTCATAGGTGGTCAGCTCGCCCGGCTTGACCCGTTCGGTGGAGTAGGCCAGGGTCCGCGCCCGCAGGCTCAGGCCGGTCCAGGCGTGGTTGGAGGAGCGGTATTGCAGGGGAATGTTGCTGTCGATGACCTTGGAGGTGAAGGGCTGCAGGATGCCCATCTGTTCGGCCTGCCAGAGGTTGCCGGCGTCCACGGTCAGCAGCAGGTCGGCGGTGGCGTTCTCGCCCTCGGCCTTGATGCGCTGCATCAGCGGCGCTTCCTTGTCGGTGATGAACTTGATCTTCACCCCGGTCTTCTGGGTGTAGGCATCGAACACCGGCTTGATCAGCTCGTCGATACGGGAGGAGTAGACCACCACTTCGTCGGCGGCCTGGGCAGTGCCGGCGATGAGGGTGAGTGCCAGGGCGGTCAGTAGACGCTTCGGTGCCAACATGGGAGCAGTCTCTCGTATGCAAAGTGAGGCGAAATGATAAGGACTACCATTTGCTGGCTCAACCGAACCCGGAGCCGAGGAGTAACCAGATGTTGCGCGGGAAAAACGCGACCCGCCTGGCAGCGGCGCCTGCCCCCGGCAGGCACCATCGGAGGCCCGGATCACTCGGCCCGGGCCAGCTCCGGTAGGTCGCCACTCAGGCCCAGTGCCTGGCGCACGAACAGGGCCTTGGCCTCGGGCATCTGGTCGACCACCTTCAAGCCGGTGTTGCGCAGCCAGCGCAGCGGCAACGGATCGGCCTGGAACAGCCGCTCGAAACCCTCCATGGCAGCCATCAGCGCCAGGTTGTGGGGCATGCGCTTGCGCTCGAATCGGCTCAGCACCTTGACCTCGGCCAGGCGCTCGCCACGTCCGGTAGCCTCCAGCAACACCTGGGCCAGTACCGCGGCGTCGAGGAACCCCAGGTTGACCCCCTGCCCCGCCAGCGGATGGATGGTATGGGCCGCATCGCCGATCAACGCCAGGCCCTCGGCCACATAGCGCTTGGCATGGCGCTGGCGCAACGGCACGCAAAGCCGTGGATCGGCGCCGAGCACCTGGCCCAGGCGCCCCTCGAAGGCCCGTTCCAACTCGGCACAGAAGCTTGCGTCGTCCAGCGCCATCAGGCGCTCGGCCTCGGCGGGCGTGGTGGACCAGACGATGGAGCACCAGTCGTGCTGGCCATCCCGCACCAGAGGCAGGAAGGCCAGTGGGCCGGTGTCGGTGAAGCGTTGCCAGGCCGTCAGTTGGTGAGGCTGGCTGCTGCGCACGCTGGTGACGATGGCGTGGTGCAGGTAATCCCATTCGCGGGTGGCGCAACCGGTGAGGCGGCGCACCGCCGAGTTGGCACCGTCGGCAGCGACCACCAGTGGCGCCCGCAGCGTGCGGCCATCGGCCAGGGTCAGCAGCCAGTCGTCGCCGGAGCGGCGCATCTGCTCCAGCCGCGCATTGGCCAGCAGACCGATATCACACTCATGCAAACGCTCTAGCAGCGCATCCTGGACTACCCGGTTCTCAACGATGTGCCCCAGCACTTCGGCATGCACGCTGGCCGCCGAAAAGTGGATCTGGCCAGTACCACTGCCGTCCCAGACCTGCATATCGCGATAAGGACTGCTGCGCCGGCCAGCGATGCCATCCCAGGCGCCGAGACGCTGCAAAATCCGCTGGCTAGCCGCCGACAGGGCACTGACCCGGGGTTCGAATGGCGACTGCTCGTCGAAAGGCTTGACGCTCAGGGAGCCGCCATCGAGCAACAGCACTTCCAGACCGCTACCCTGCAACGCCAGGGCCAGGGCACTGCCGACCATGCCGGCTCCGACAATCAGCACATCTGCGCGCATTTCCATGCCTTAGGCCTATCTCGCTTGCGGCTTAAGCCGCACATAAAGGGTTTTGTCGACCCGCGCCACCAGGGTGCCGGAGCCATCGTGAATCTCTACCTGCAACTGCGGCAGGTACTTTTCCCCGGCAGCAGTGTGCTGGCGGATCTGGTCGATCAGGGCCTGGTCGATGTTGAACCGGGCGAACACCGGGCCCTTGCCCGGCGCGATGAAATCAATGGCTGCGGCCCTGTCCCAGACGATGTAGTCGCGACCCAGGTTCTCCATCAGCATCAGCATGAAGAACGGGTCCACCATCGAATACAGGCTGCCGCCGAACTGGGTGCCGACATAGTTGCGGTTGTACCAGCCCAGGCCCATGGACACCTGGACCTCGCGAAAGTCCGCGGCGATGTGGCCAATCCGCACTCCTGCCCCGAAGTAGGGTGGGTACAGGTTCAACACCCAACGCAACAGGCGCGCCTTGCCGACACGTCGGGCCAGCCACTCACGCATCCGGGCGAACGCCCAGGCCCATGGCCTGGCGGGCGAACCAGCGCTTGGCCGGCGGCAGCAGGTCCAGGCCGAGCAAGCCCAGGTTACGCCCCACCGAGAGCAGCGGCAGCTTGCTGCCGAACAGTCGCGTCACCTGGTCCGAGAACCCCACGGTCAGGTTCTGGTCCAGGCGCTGGCGCTCACGATAGGCCTGCAGGACCGTAAAGTCGCCCGGTGCACGCTCGCTGCCGAGCAGGGCATCGGCCAGGGCCTGGGCGTCACGCAACGACAGGTTGAAACCCTGGCCGGCGATCGGGTGCAGGCTATGGGCGGCATTGCCCAGTACCACCAGGTGCGGGCGCACCTGTTCCTCGGCCTCCACCAGGGACAACGGGTACAGGTGCCGGGCGCCCACTTGCCTGAGGGTGCCCAGGCGATAGCCGAATACTCCCTGCAACTCACTGAGGAAGCTGCGTTCGTCCAGCGCGGCCAGGCGCTGGGCGTCCATCCCCTGGCGGGTCCAGACCAGCGCACAGCGGTTTTCCGGCAACGGCAGCAAGGCCATCGGGCCATCATCGGTGAAGCGCTCGAAGGCCATGCCCCCATGGGCTTCGCTGGGCGTGATGTTGGCGATCAATGCGCTCTGGTCATAGGGTCGGTTCCTGACCCCGATACCCAGTTGCTCGCGCAAGCCGGAACGACCGCCATCGGCGAGCACCGCAAGATCGCACTCAAGGGTGGTTTCGTCATTCAGGGTCAGGCGGTAGCCACCTTCCAGCGGTTCCAGGCGAGTCACCTCGGCCGGACAGCGCCAACTGATCACATCCTTGTCCAGCCCCTGCCACAGGCATTGGCCGAGCCAGGCGTTTTCCACTACATAGCCCAGGGCCGGAACGCCTTCTTCCATCGCCGACAAGCGCGCCGTGGAGAAACGGCCACGGTCGGACACATGAATCTGCTTGATCGGCTCGGCGCGCCGGGAAATTGCCTGCCACAGGTCCAGGCGCTGGTAGATCTGCCGGGCGCCGAAGGACAACGCCGAGGAGCGTGCGTCATAGCTGGGCTGGAAACTGTCGCCAGGAGCGAATGGCTCGATCAGCACGATCTTCCAGCCACGAGCCTTGGCCCCGGCCTGCAGGGCCAAAGCCAGGCTGGCACCGACCAGGCCGCCACCGATGATGGCCAGGTTGACCCGGCTCATGATGCCCGGACCTGGGCAGCGGCCATCAGCGCCTCGATCTCGGCGACGCTCTTGGGCACGCCTCCTGTCAGAATTTCACAGCCCTGCTTGGTCACTACCACGTCGTCCTCGATGCGCACGCCAATGCCGCGCCACTTCTTCGCTACTTGCTGGTTGTCCGGGGAGATGTAGATGCCCGGCTCCACGGTCAGCGCCATGCCGACCTCCAGTACCCGCCACTCGCCGCCGACCTTGTACTCGCCGACATCGTGTACATCCATGCCCAGCCAGTGCCCGGCACGGTGCATGTAAAACGCCTTGTAGGCCTCGCTGGCGATCAGCTCGTCAACATTGCCTTCCAGCAGGCCCAGCTTCACCAGGCCGTTGGTGATGACCCGAACCGTCGCTTCATGGGCCTGGTTCCAGTGTTTGTCCGGGGCGATCTCGGCGAAGGCGGCTTCCTGAGATGCCAGCACCAGTTCGTAGATCGCCTTCTGCTCCGGGGAAAACCGGCCATTGACCGGCCAGGTACGGGTGATATCGCTGGCATAGCAGTCGATTTCACAACCGGCATCGATCAGCACCAGGTCACCGTCCTTGAGCAGCGCATCATTTTGCTGGTAGTGCAGGATGCAGCTGTTACGACCCGCCGCGACGATGGAACCGTAGGCCGGCATCTTCGCCCCGCCCTTGCGGAACTCATAGTCCAATTCGGCTTCCAGGCTGTACTCATGCAACCCTGGCCGACCGGCCTGCATCGCCCGGATATGCGCCTGGGCGGAAATCCGCGCGGCCTCGCGCATCACCTTCACTTCCGCCGCCGATTTATACAGGCGCATGTCGTGCAGCAGATGATCCAGGGCAACGAATTCGTTCGGTGGCTGGGCGCCGAGATGGGCCTTGGAACGGATCACGTTGATCCAGTCCATCAGGTGGCGATCGAACTCGGGGTTGCTGCCCATGGCCGAATAGACCCGGTCGCGCCCCTCGATCAAACCAGGAAGGATGTCGTCGATATCGGTGATGGGAAAGGCATCGTCCGCCCCATAGTCGCGGATCGCGCCTTCCTGGCCGGCCCGCAGGCCATCCCAGAGCTCGCGCTCGGCGTTGCGCTCACGGCAGAACAGCACGTATTCGCCATGCTCGCGACCGGGCATCAGCACGATCACCGCCTGGGGCTCGGGGAAGCCGCTGAGGTACTGGAAGTCGCTGTCCTGGCGGTAGACGTGCTCTACGTCGCGGTTGCGAATGGCCACGGCCGCCGCCGGCAGGATCGCGATGCTATTGGGCTCCATCTGCGCCATGAGCGCCTTGCGGCGCCGACTGTATTCCGCTTTCGGGATATGAATCATGGGCAGGCCGGCTCCCGTCAGATCAATGCAGAGACGGCTTGGCGGCCGGAACGGCGGCCTTGTTGGTTTCGGTGAACAGCAGCAGCGGCGCGACCCGCAGGTACTCCATCACTTCCATGTAGTCGTTTTCACCGTCGTCGGATTCTTCCAGGGCGTCCTGGACCTGGGCGATGGCTGCAAGGTCCTGCAACACTTCCGTAGCTTCGGCGCTCAGGGCGCTGCTATCGCGGGAGTTGAGGCCAAAACCGGCGAGGAATCCCTGGCACCATTGGCCCAGGGCAGCGGCGCGTTCGGCCAGCGGCGCGTCATCGCTGGGCAGCAGCAGGACCACGGTCATGTCGTCGCTGGTCAGCTCGCCTTTGACCATTTCCTGCAGGCCGATCAAGGCATTACGTACATTATCCTGAGGCTCGCCTTCGAGCAGCTCGGTGGCATCCACCAGCCAGCCGTCGGCGTCGAACCCGGCGCCGGCACAGCTACGACCTAGCAACAGGCCGTGCAGTTCGGCAGGGGAAACAGGATGGCCATTGCTGCTGAGCAGGGTGGCGAAAGCACTATAAGGGGAGTTCTGAATGGGCATGGGCAGCTAGGCGCCAAGCGGCGCAATGTCTAGAATGAAGGCCTTGTATCGTAGGGCGTGTCACCGTTCATTGCCAGCGTCGCGTTGTGCTTTGCGCCCCGCTACAACGGTCCACAGGGCCTCGGGCAAGGGACAGTCCACCGACCGACGGCACCAGACGGCCAGGAGCGTCCAGGTTGTCCGGGGGCAGCCAAGCCAGTTGCCACTCATCAGACCAAATTCAGTGGGACACAATGGAAGACACCGACCTGCACGCACTGATGGCCAGACTCGAACTGCTTATTACCCGGGTCGAGCAACTAAAGAGTCAAAACGCACTCTTATTAGCTCAGGAAAAAACCTGGCGCGAGGAACGCGCGCACCTCATTGAAAAAAACGAAATCGCCCGGCGTAAGGTCGAATCGATGATTTCGCGCCTCAAGGCCCTGGAGCAAGACTCATGAGTTCAAGCAATAGCGTTACCGTGCAGATCCTCGACAAAGAATATTCGATCATCTGCCCCCAGGAAGAACGCAGCAATCTGGTGAGCGCCGCCCGTTACCTGGACGGCAAGATGCGCGAGATCCGCAGCAGCGGCAAGGTCATCGGGGCCGACCGCATCGCCGTGATGGCCGCCCTGAACATCACCCACGACCTGCTGCACCGCCAGGAACGCCCGGACGTCCAGAGCAGCGGGACGACCCGCGAGCAAGTGCGCGACCTGCTGGAGCGTGTCGACCTGGTCCTGGCCACCGATTCGGACACAAGCAAAGCTGATTCCTGACAGCGGTTGCGGTATACTCCCGCCACTCCCTGGGGTGCTTGCCAGTTGGCGATGTCCCTGAGCCGATTTGCACTACCCTGGAAGTTGCACGTTGGGCTGGTGTGCATGTCCGCTAGACGGAAAGCCTTAAAGCCTGCTGCATCTCCCGCCTTGAACTCTCGGGTTCAAGGGCTAAGTCGACAGCGGTTCGCCTGGGGAGCCTGAATTGCCAATCAATGCCAGTTAGCCAAGCTGGCATTGGTTTTTCCGGGTAGGCTGTCCTGCCATCCCGACTGCCAATAGCTGCCTCCATGACCGAACCTGCGCCGCTCTCCCGCCCGCAACTTCGCCGCATGCTGCGTAAAAGCCGCCGTGCCCTGACCCCTGCCCAGCAGCGCCAGGCCGCCCGTGGCTTGTATCGACAGTTGGCGCAAGACCCGGTGTTTCGTCGCGCGCGGCACCTCTCGCTGTACCTGCCCACCGACGGAGAGATCGATCCACGTCTACTGTTGCGTGCCGCCCAGCGCCGGGGCAAGGCCACCTACCTGCCGGTACTCAGCGCCTGGCCACGGACCAAGATGGTCTTCCAGCGCATTCGGCCAGGAGAGCAGCTGCGCCCCAATCGCTTTCGTATCCTCGAACCCAAAATCAATGTCGCCCGGCAACGCAAGGTCTGGGCCCTGGACCTGGTGCTGCTGCCCCTGGTGGGGTTCGATGAAGAAGGTGGGCGCCTGGGAATGGGCGGGGGCTTCTATGACCGCAGCCTGGCCTATCTCGCGCGCCGCCAGAGTTGGCGCAAGCCGAAGCTGCTGGGGCTGGCCCACGAGTGCCAAAAGGTCGGGAAACTGGATCAGGCCAGTTGGGATGTACCGCTACACGGCACGGTGACCGATCGGGGATGGTACGGGGCCAGGTAGGCACCGAACCCGATCAGTAGCGATTCAACGCTTGAGAGGTTGCGATTGCTGCTGTGCGATCTCGACGGGAGCATCGGTCTTGCTGGCCCATAAGCTCTGCGCATAACCGGTGGTCACAACGCCCAAACCGAACAAAATAACCAAAATCCATAGCAAATCCGGTTGGCGTTTCATCGATTGCCCCCCCTCAGGCAAATCACACACTGGTGGTAACGGCGTCCATGACAGGCCGAACAGCAGCGTCAAGCTTAAAATCCCGGCATTTTGCGATAACGTGAACCGACACGCAAATGCTGGCGTCAACCGACCGTCGGTTTGTCATAAAATTGCCAGATCACCCGTTCACTCACCTTGTCGGAGGGCAAGAACATGGCCTATTGGCTGATGAAATCCGAGCCGGACGAGCTCTCCATCGAGGGTTTGCAAGCCCTTGGCCAGGCCCGCTGGGACGGCGTGCGCAACTACCAGGCACGCAACTTCCTGCGCGCCATGGCCGAGGGCGACGAGTTCTTTTTCTATCACTCAAGTTGTCCCGAGCCGGGCATTGCCGGGATCGGTCGTATCGTCAAGGGCGCCTACCCGGACCCGACGGCCCTGGAGCCGGAAAGCGTCTATTTCGATCCCAAGTCCAGCGCCGAGAAGAATGCCTGGAGCGCTATCGACGTGGCCCATGTACAGACCTTCGGCAGGGTCCTGCGCCTGGACTATCTCAAGCAACAGGCGGCCCTCGCCGACATGCCCCTGGTGCAAAAAGGCAGCCGCCTGTCGGTCATGCCGGTGACTGCCGAGCAATGGGCCGCGGTACTCACCCTGCGCTGACCCGCGACACTGCCACGGCCATGCAAGCCATGGCAGCATCGGCGGTTTTTTGCCTGGCACCCCATGCAGCCCGCGAACAATGGGGTTAGGCTAGCGCCCTTTACATTTGACGAGCATCAAGCCGCCCAGGCCCAGGGTTCGTCAGACTAGGACGCTATAGCCGCAGGACGCAGAACCCATGTCGACGAACCATCGTTCTTCCCGCCTCTTCGCTGTTTCCCTCTTGATTCTGTTGCTCGCCGCCGGTGGTTTCGGCTACTGGAAATCCCTCCAGGACCGCCTGCCCGAAGGCCTGAGCATGGGCAACGGCCGGCTCGAGGCCACTGAAGTGCAGATCGCCAGCAAGATTCCGGGGCGCCTGGCCGAGGTCCGGGTCCATGAAGGTGACAAGGTGCTCCAGGGGCAGTTGCTGGCGCGCATGGATACTCGCACCCTGGAGGCCCAGCGCGCCCAGGCCGAGGCCGAAGTGGCACGGGCCCGGGAAAACCTCAGTGCCGCCGAAGCCAACGTGCAACTGCGCCAGAGCGAACTGCTGCTGGCCAACCAGGAGCTCAAGCGCTCACAGGAATTGTTCCGCCGTGGCTTCGCCAGCCAGCAGATCATCGACCAGCAGCAAGCCCGCCTGAGCACCGGCAATGCCGCCGTGCTGGCGGCCCAGGCCCAGGTCGCAGCGGTCAAGGCGGCAATTGGCGCGGCCCAGGCCCAGGTGGCCCAACTCACCAGTGAAATCGACGACAGCAGCCTGCGGGCCCCCATCGACGGCATCATCCAGCTGCGCCTGGCCGAACCTGGCGAAGTGCTGGGCGCCGGTGGCCGGGTACTGTTGCTGATCGACCCCAACGACCAATACATGAATCTCTACCTGCCGGCTTCGGTCACCGGTCGCCTGACCGTTGGCGACGAAGCGCGGATCATGCTCGACGCCCTGCCCAACCAGCCATTGCCGGCGAAGATCAGCTTTGTCGCGGCCAAGTCGCAGTTCACCCCCAAGGAAGTGGAAACCCGGGATGAGCGCCAGAAGCTGGTGTTCCGGGTCAAGGTGCACCTCACCCAACCTGCTGCGGTACCACAAGCCAAGCCGGGCATGCCTGGCGCCGGCTATGTGCGCACGGCTCCCGTGGACTGGCCGGCCAACCTGAAATGAGCGCCCTGGCGCTGCACGCGACGGGCATCGGCCATCGCTATGGCTCCCAGCAGGCGCTAATGGACATCGCCTTCAGCCTCCCGGCAGGTACCCGCTGCGGCCTGATCGGGCCTGACGGCGCCGGCAAATCCAGCCTGCTGGGGCTGATCGCCGGGGTCAAGAAACTCCAGCAGGGCGATCTCCAGGTACTCGGTGGCGATATTACCCAGCGCCGCCACCGCAGCAGCCTGTATCCGCGCATTGCCTTCATGCCCCAGGGCCTGGGCGGCAACCTGTACCCGGAGCTGTCCATCAGCGAGAACATCCGCTTCTTCGCCACCCTGTTCGGCCTGCCGGCCAAGGAATGTGAGCAGCGCATGCACAGCCTGCTGCAGGCCACCGATCTGCTGCGCTTCGCCGAACGCCCGGCCGGCAAGCTGTCGGGTGGGATGAAACAGAAGCTTGGGCTGTGCTGTGCGCTGATCCATGAACCGGACCTGCTGATCCTCGACGAGCCCACCACAGGGGTCGATCCGCTTTCGCGCCGGCGTTTCTGGGAACTGGTGGAGGACGTGCGCCGGCAACGCCCACAACTGACGCTCCTGGTCGCCACCGCCTACATGGAGGAAGCCGAGCAGTTCGAGCATTGCCTGATGCTCGACCGGGGCCGGTTGATCGCCCAAGGCCTGAGCCGGGAACTGGCCGGAGTGACCGCCAGCGGCAAGCTCGACGACGCCTTTACCCATTTCCAGGGCGACGCCCGCCACGACAGCCAGCCGCTGGTGATTCCGCCCCGCTCCAGCGACAACCAGGACATCGCCATCGAGGCCCATGAACTGACCCTGCGCTTCGGCGACTTCACCGCCGTGAACAAGGTCAGCTTCGCCATCGGCCGCGGGGAAATCTTCGGTTTCCTGGGCTCCAATGGCTGCGGCAAGACCACCACCATGAAGGTCCTCACCGGCCTGATGCCGGCGACCGAAGGCAGCGCCAAGCTGCTGGGCAACCCGGTGAATGCCAAGGACCTGGCCACCCGCAAGCGGGTCGGATTCATGTCCCAGAGCTTCTCGTTGTACGGCGAGCTCAGCGTGCGCCAGAACCTGGAACTGCACGCCCGGCTGTTCGACCTGCCTAAAGACCAGAGCGCCCCGCGTATCGAGGAGCTGATCCAGCGTTTCGACCTGGGGGAAATCGCCGAACAGCAGTCAGGCGCCCTGCCACTCGGCTTGCGCCAGCGCCTGTCATTGGCGGTGGCGGTGCTGCACCGCCCGGAGGTGCTGATCCTCGACGAGCCCACCTCAGGGGTCGACCCGGCAGCTCGCGACGACTTCTGGCGGCTGTTGATCGAGCTGTCCAGGGAACAGGGCGTGACCATCTTCCTGTCCACGCACTTCATGAACGAAGCCCAGCGCTGCGACCGTATTTCCCTGATGCACGCAGGCAAAGTACTGGCCTGCGACACCCCGGCGGCACTGCAGCAGCAGTTTGCCGGCGACACCCTGGAGGCCGCCTTCGTGCGTTGCCTGGAAGAGGCCCAGGGCACGGCGGATACACCAGCGCCAGCACAGCCGGAGCCTCCCGCCGCGCCCACTGCCATCGCTCCCGTACGCTCGGGCCTGAGCCTGGCCCGCCTGCTGGCAGTGGCCACCCGTGAAGGCAAGGAACTGCTGCGCGACCGGGTGCGCCTGGGCTTCGCCTTGCTCGGGGCGCTCTTCATGATGGTGATCTTCGGCTACGGTATCTCCCTGGATGTGGAGAAGCTGGCCTTCGCCGTCTACGACCAGGACCAGACCCCACAAAGCCGCGCCTACCTGGAGGCCTTCCGCAGCTCACGCTATTTTGAGGAAAAACCCGGCATCCGCAACTCCAGCGAGCTGCATCGACGGCTGCAACGCTCGGAAATCAAGCTGGCCCTGGAGATCCCCCCGGGGTTTGGCCGCGACCTGTATGCCGGGCGCCAACCCGCCGTCGCCGCCTGGCTGGATGGCGGCATGCCGTTTCGCGCGGAAACCAGCCGCAACTATGTGGAGGCGGTGCACCAGGCCAACCTGGAGCGGTTGGCGGAGCAAAGCAGCCTGCCCCGCGGCCCGAGGCCTGCAGCCAAGCTGGAGACCCGCTTTCGCTACAACCAGGATGTGGTCAGCGTGAACGCCATCGGTCCGGGCGTCATGGCCCTGATCCTGGCCTTTATCCCGGCCATGCTCACGGCCCTGGGCATCGTTCGCGAGAAAGAGCTGGGCTCGATCACCAACTTCTATGCCACGCCCCTGACCCGCCTGGAGTTCCTCCTGGGCAAGCAGGCGCCCTACCTGGCCGTCAGCCTGATCAACCTGGGACTGCTGGTGGCCATGAACCGCTGGTTGTTCGGTGTGCCCTTCAAGGGCAGCGGCCTGACCCTGGCCCTGGGCGGCGTGCTCTATGTACTGGCGACCACCAGCATGGGGCTGTTGATCTCGGCCTTCACCCGTACCCAGATCGCCGCAATCCTCGGCACCATGATCATCACCAGCCTGCCGACCATCCAGTTTTCGGGGCTGATCGTGCCACGCTCGTCCCTGGACGGTTCGGCGGCGATCATGGGGCAGCTGTTCCCGGCCGGGCACTTCCTGGACATTGCCGTCGGCACTTTCACCAAGGCCCTGGACGTGCGCGAACTCTGGCCCCAGTGCCTGGCCCTGGTGGGGTTCTTCCTCGGTTTCACCGGGCTGAGCCTGGTCATGTTGAAAAAGCAGGAGGTCTGATGAACCGGCTTGCCCATATCCTGCGCCTGGGCCTCAAGGAACTGACCAGCCTGCGCCACGACAGCGTCTTGCTGTTGTTCCTGATGTACGCCTTCACCGTGGCCATCTACCTGCCCGCCGCCGGCTCGGTCATCGGTGTACACAACGCCAGCGTGGCCGTGGTGGACGAAGACCATAGCGCGCTGTCGCGCCTGCTGGCACAGTCCCTGCAACCGCCGGAGTTCCAGCCCCCGGTCGCCCTGCCTTATGACCGCCTGGACACCGTGATGGACCAGGGCCAGTACACCTTCGTGATCAACGTTCCAGCCAGCTTCCAGAGCGACCTGCTGGCCGGCCGCCAGCCAGCGGTGCAAGTCAATGTCGATGCCACGGCCATGAGCCAGGCATTCATGGGGGCCGGCTACATCGGCCGGATCTTCCAACGTGAGTTGCTCAACTACGCCGACCAGGGCGATGTCGCAAGCAAGGCTCCGGCCCGGCTGACCACCCGCGCCCTGTTCAATACCAACCTGGAGGGCGGCTGGTTCCTGGCAGTGATCCAGATCGTCAACAACATCACCATCCTGGCCATCGTTCTCACCGGCACCGCCCTGCTGCGCGAACGCGAGCACGGTACCCTCGACCACTTGCTGGTGCTGCCACTCACGGCGCTGGAAATCATGCTGGCGAAGGTCTGGAGCAACATGCTGGTGGTGGTGCTGTGCACCTGGATATCGCTGGAAGTGGTTGTCAAAGGCTTGCTGGGCGTGCCGCTGGCGGGCTCCCTGGGGCTGTTCCTGATGGTCACCGCACTCTATCTGTTCGCCAGCACGGCCCTGGGCATCTTCCTCGCTACCCTGGCCCGCTCGACCCCGCAGTTCGGCTTGCTGGCGATCCCGGTGATCATTCCGATGCTGTTGCTGTCTGGTGGCAGCACACCGCTGGACAGCATGCCGCAATGGCTGCAATGGGTGATGCAGGGTTCACCCTCGACGCATTTCGTCAGCCTGAGCGCGGCGATCCTGTTTCGCGATGCGGGCGTCAGCGTGGTCTGGCCCGACCTGCTGGCCCTGGCCGGGATCGGCCTGGCATTCTTCGCCATCGCCCTGGCACGCTTTCGCAAGAGCCTGGCGTCCTGAACCCGACCGGCACACGGGCCCGCAAGGGCACCGTGGCTGGCCGAAGGGAGGTGGGAGTTACTGGATGATCAGGTTGTTGAACAGCAGGTCCTCGACCACCGGCTTGCCGGTCTCGTCGCTCATCACCTGCTGCACCTGCTTGAGGGCTTCCTGGCGCAGTTTTTCCTTGGCCTCGACGTTGTTCATGGTCTCGGTGGTCTGCTGGGCGAACAGCGCCACCAGTTGGTTGCGAATCAATGGCTCATTGGCCTTGACGGCCTGGGCCGCAGGGTCGCCGGTCACCCGCAGGGCTACGTCGGCCTTGTACACCTTGAGCTTGGGACCGCCATCCAGGCCATAGTTGCCCACGAAGGGTGGGTTCAGGCTGATGTAGCTGACTTTCGGTGCTTCGCCTTCTTTAGCCTCTTCGGCCATCGCTGCCACAGGCAGGGAGAGGGCCAGCAGCAACATGATCCACGCTTTCACAATTCGCTCCTTAATCCGGTTTGCGGCCTAGCATAAAGGCCCGTCCGCCTGAGCCCAAGCACAAGCTTATAGCTGGCTATCAGGGCCGGGCATGCTCGTTGACCGCCTGATTCACACTCCTACACTTATCGGCCACCACTCCCAAAGGAATAGCCCTGATGAAAGCCGTGCTGTGCAAAGCCTTCGGCCCCGCCGAAACGCTGGAGCTGGAAGAGGTTGCAAGTCCAGAGCCGAAGAAGAACGAGATCCTGCTGGATGTACATGCCGCTGGGGTCAACTTCCCGGACACCCTGATCATCGAGGGCAAGTACCAGTTCAAACCGCCATTTCCCTTCTCCCCAGGTGGCGAGGCGGCCGGCGTGGTCAGCGCGGTGGGCGAGAAAGTCGGGCATCTCAAGGTGGGCGACCGGGTGATGGCCCTGACCGGCTGGGGCAGTTTCGCCGAGCAGGTGGCGGTACCGGGCTACAACGTACTGCCGATTCCACAGGCCATGGACTTCAACACCGCAGCGGCCTTCAGCATGACCTACGGCACCTCGATGCACGCCCTCAAGCAGCGGGGCAACCTGCAGCCTGGCGAAACCCTGCTGGTACTCGGCGCTTCGGGTGGCGTCGGCCTGGCAGCGGTGGAGATCGGCAAGGCCATGGGGGCCCGGGTGATCGCCGCCGCCAGCAGCGCCGAGAAACTCGCGGTGGCCAAGGCCGCCGGTGCCGACGAATTGATCAACTACAGCCAGGCCAGCCTCAAGGACGAGATCAAGCGCCTGACCGGCGGCAATGGCGTCGATGTGATCTACGATCCGGTGGGCGGCGACCTGTTCGACCAGGCCATCCGCTCCATCGCCTGGAACGGCCGCCTGCTGGTGGTGGGGTTCGCCAGCGGGCGCATCCCCGAACTACCAGTGAACCTCGCCCTGCTCAAGGGCGCTGCGGTAGTGGGCGTGTTCTGGGGCTCCTTTGCCCAGCGCCAGCCCCAGGACAATGCGGCGAACTTCCAGCAACTGTTCGCCTGGCACGCCGAAGGCAAGCTCAAGCCCCTGGTGTCCCAGGTCTATCCCCTGGCCGAGGCGGCCCGGGCCATCGACGATCTCGGCCAGCGCAAGGCTGTGGGCAAGGTGGTAGTACAGGTTCGCTGAAACCAAGCCTGCGCGCCTTTTCCGGCCCCTTGGCCTTGCGACGATTCATCGGCTTCAATCAATGCGGATGATCTGCCGCTGCGAATCCGCAGCGGCTTTCCCATGGAGAGGCCAAATGATGATGAGCACATTGCACAGACTGGTGATGGGACTTTTGGCATTGCCGCTGTTCGCCGGCGCCCTGCAGGCCTGCGCCCACGACAGCGCCGGGCTCAGGAACACGACGGTGCTGATCGTGCGCCACGCCGAAAAGCCCGAACAGGGCAGCGGGCTGAGCCCCCGGGGCGAAGAACGGGCCAAGGCCTACGCACAGTACTTCGATCCGCTGCGCCTTGCCGACGAGCAGTTGCTGCCACAACGCTTGATCGCCACCCGTGACAGCAAGGAAAGCGCGCGTCCACGGCTGACCCTGACACCTCTCTCACAGCGCCTGAACCTGCCCATCGAACAACCCTACGACGACCGGGATGTAGACAAGCTGGCCAAATCCCTGGGCAAGGACAACCAGGCCCGGGTGGTCCTGATCGCCTGGCACCACGGCAAGATCTACAAGTTGATCAAGGCATTCGGCGGCGACGGCGAAAAACTCACCGGACAACAGTCCTGGCCGGGGTCGGTCTACGACTGGCTGATCGTCCTGCGCTTCGATGACAAGGGACAACTGATGGAGTCCCGCAGCCAGAAGGTGCAGGAGCATCTGCTGCCGGGAGATGGCAACTGAGCGATCCGACTTGTCAGGCCCCTACAGCCCGGCAGCGCTTGAGCCGCGCCTCCAGGTTGCGATCCGGCATGGCATGGCTGCGCAGGGCCTGGACCGTCTGCTCGACATAATCACGAGTGGTGCCATAGCGCCCGCAAGCGCTCTCGAACACCTGGTTGAGCACATGATCCGGCAGGTTGCCAGCGTAGCTGGGCAGGTGTCGCTCCAACACGAAGCCCAGCGCCTGGACCAGGTTGCCATCGGCCAGGCGGCAATTGAGCCAATGGGGTCGGTAGGAAGGGAACGGCATTTCCCGTTGCCATAGGGCGTACAGGGAATCTTCCAGGCGCTCCTCGGGCAAGCGATAGGCGAATCCGCTGCAAGAGCCGCCACGGTCCAGGCCAAACACCAGGCCGGGTAGCTCAGGCGTGCCCCGGTGCTCGTGGGACCACAGGTAAAGGCCACGATGGTAGCCATGCACCCGCCCCCGGATGCGCTCGACTGCCGAGCACTCGGGGCGCCAGATCAACGAACCATAGGCGAACAGCCAGACCGGCCCACCCTTGTGCCGGGCCATGGTGGACTGCATGGAGCTTAGGAGTTGCTCGTGCGTCAACTGCGGCCCCAGATCGAGCCGTGGAGGATAGGCCAGGTTCAGATAACCGGATTCAAGGGCTGTCATGGCGAATAGCGTTCGGCTCCCCGCGTATAAGAAGTTACTTAGTAGAACGCCTGGCAGTAACGACAAGACACATGACTTTCAAACAAGCCAAGTACAAGTAACTAGAACGACTTAACTTTAACGACTGATATATAACTTACCGATATCCATTAAATTACATAAATATCGATAAGTTATATAAGGAGTTATAAAGCCAGTTGCCGCCTTGTGGCACTCAGGGACGCGGGGCGTAGGCAAATACATCGGCACGCATCTGGTGGGCATCCATACCTGCATTCACCAGGGCATCGAGGGTGGCATAGATCATCGCAGGCGAGCCGCTGGCGTAGACATGCACCGACGCGAGGTCGGCGATGTCCTCGCAAACCGCCTCGTGCAGTATGCCGCAACGCCCTTCCCAGCCACACAGGTCGCTGACCACTTTGTGCAGATAGAGGTTGGGCAACTGCTGCCATTGTTCCCAGTGTTCCAACTGGTAGAAATCTTCAGGGCGGCGTACTCCCCAGTACAGGTGCACCGGATGCTTGAAGCCCTTGGCCCGGCAATGCTCGATCAGGCTGTGCATCTGGGCCATGCCGGTGCCCGCGGCGATCAGTACCAGCGGCCCATCGGGCAGCTCCGACAAATGGGTGTCGCCAAACGGCAGCTCCACCCGCGCCATGCGGTTGCGTTGCAGTTGCTCGATCAGGCTTTGCGCACTGTTTTCACGAGCCAGGACATGCAGCTCCAGATCGCGCCCGTCGTGAGGCGCCGAAGCCAGGGAGAAAGCCGATTTCTCGCCATTTTCCCGCTCCAGCATCAGGTACTGGCCTGCGTGATAGCGAGGGGGCTTGCCGGCCGGCGCCCGCAACCGAATCCGCCAGACATCGCCGCCGACCTCCAGGCACTCAATCAGCTGACACGACAAGCTGCGCACCGGCAACTCTCCCAGCGCAAGGACGCCATCCCACAGCACGATGCAGTCTTCCAGCGGCTCTGCAATGCAAGTGTAGAACTCGCCGTGATCATGCACATCGCCGGCTTGCTGCACGCTACCCTCAACCAGCAGGGCAGCACACACATGGCAGTTACCGTTGCGGCAGCTCTGCGGGCAGTCATAGCCCAAGCGCCTCGCCGCATCGAGAATCCGCTCTCCGGGCAGTGTCTCGAGCACTGCTCCGGAGGGCTGCAGGGTTACACGCATCAATCTATTCCTAACTGATTCCAGATGGCATCGATCCGGCGGGTGACCGCCTCATCCTTGACGATGACCCGGCCCCACTCTCTGGTGGTTTCTCCGGGCCACTTGTGAGTGGCGTCGAGCCCCATTTTCGAACCCAGGCCGGATACCGGCGAGGCGAAGTCGAGGTAGTCGATCGGGGTGTTGTCGATCATCACCGTGTCGCGCTTGGGGTCCATGCGCGTGGTGATGGCCCAGATCACATCGTTCCAGTCCCTGGCATTGATATCGTCGTCGGTGACGATAACGAACTTGGTGTACATGAACTGTCGCAGGAACGACCACACGCCCAGCATTACGCGCTTGGCGTGGCCAGGGTATTGCTTCTTCATGGTCACCACCGCCATGCGGTACGAGCAGCCCTCGGGCGGCAGGTAGAAGTCGGTGATCTCCGGGAATTGCTTCTGCAGGATCGGCACGAACACTTCGTTGAGCGCCACGCCGAGGATCGCCGGCTCATCCGGCGGACGGCCGGTGTAGGTGCTGTGGTAGATCGGCTTGGTGCGATGGGTGATGCGCTCCACGGTGAACACCGGGAAGCTGTCCACTTCGTTGTAGTAGCCGGTGTGGTCGCCGTAGGGGCCTTCCGGGGCCATCTCGCCCGGATGGATCACGCCTTCGAGGATGATCTCGGCGGTGGCCGGGACCTGCAGGTCATTGCCACGGCACTTCACCAGCTCGGTGCGATTGCCCCGCAGCAGGCCGGCGAAGGCGTATTCGGAGAGGGTGTCGGGCACTGGGGTCACGGCGCCGAGGATGGTAGCCGGGTCAGCGCCCAGGGCCACGGCGACCGGAAACGGCTGGCCGGGATTCTTCTCGCACCACTCACGGTAATCCAGTGCGCCACCGCGGTGGCTGAGCCAGCGCATGATGACCTTGTTGCGGCCGATGACCTGCTGGCGATAGATCCCCAGGTTCTGGCGATCCTTGTTGGGGCCGCGGGTCACGGTCAGGCCCCAGGTGATCAGCGGTGCCACATCGCCTGGCCAGCAATGCTGGATCGGCAACTGCGAAAGATCGACGTCGTCGCCTTCGACCACCACTTCCTGGCACACCGCGTCCTTGACCACCTTCGGCGCCATCGACACGACCTTCTTGAAGATCGGCAGCTTGGACCAGGCGTCCTTCAGCCCCTTGGGCGGCTCGGGTTCCTTGAGGAAAGCCAGCAGCTTGCCGATCTCGCGCAGCTCGTCGGTGGACTCGGCGCCCATGCCCATGGCCACTCGCTCGGGGGTGCCGAACAGGTTGCCCAGTACCGGGATATCGAAACCCGTGGGCTTTTCGAACAGCAATGCCGGGCCCTTGGCGCGCAGGGTGCGGTCGCAGACTTCGGTCATTTCCAGGACAGGAGAGATGGGAACCTGGATGCGCTTGAGTTCACCGCGCTGTTCCAGGCCGCGGATGAAGTCGCGCAAATCGCGATACTGCATGCAAGAGCCTCGTGTTGGCCGTATCGGTCGGGGTGCAGAGTGTAGCGCCGTTCAGGTCGCAATGGCCAAAGTGCAGACAGCAAAAAGCCGGGTTGCCCCGGCTTTTGCTCGACCCGAGGATGTTACTTGCGCTTCATCGACAGGAAGAATTCATCGTTGGTCTTGGTCTGCTTCAGCTTGTCGACCAGGAACTCGATAGCGGCGACTTCATCCATCGGATGCAGCAGCTTGCGCAGGATCCACATGCGCTGCAGCTCGTCGTCGGCAGTCAGCAGCTCTTCGCGGCGGGTACCGGACTTGTTGATGTTGATGGCCGGGAATACGCGCTTCTCGGCGATACGACGGTCCAGGGGCAGCTCCATGTTGCCGGTCCCCTTGAACTCTTCGTAGATCACTTCGTCCATCTTCGAGCCGGTTTCGACCAGCGCGGTGGCGATGATGGTCAGCGAGCCGCCTTCCTCGATGTTCCGCGCGGCGCCGAAGAAGCGCTTCGGCTTCTCCAGGGCGTGGGCATCGACACCACCGGTCAGGACCTTGCCGGAGCTCGGGATCACGGTGTTGTAGGCGCGAGCCAGACGGGTGATGGAGTCCAGCAGGATCACTACGTCCTTCTTGTGCTCGACCAGGCGCTTGGCCTTCTCGATCACCATCTCGGCCACTTGCACGTGGCGGGTTGGCGGCTCGTCGAAGGTGGAAGCGACCACTTCGCCACGCACGGTGCGCTGCATTTCGGTCACTTCTTCCGGGCGCTCGTCGATCAGCAGGACGATCAGGTGGCACTCGGGGTTGTTGCGGGTGATGTTGGCCGCGATGTTCTGCAGCATGATCGTTTTACCCGCTTTCGGCGGAGCGACGATCAGGCCACGCTGGCCCTTGCCGATCGGGGCACACAGGTCGATGACGCGACCGGTGAGGTCTTCGGTGGAACCGTTGCCGGCTTCCATCTTCAGGCGATCGTTGGGGAACAGCGGGGTCAAGTTCTCGAACAGGATCTTGTTCTTGGCGTTCTCGGGACGGTCGTAGTTGATGGTATCGACCTTGAGCAGCGCGAAGTAACGCTCGCCTTCCTTCGGAGGGCGGATCTTGCCAACGATGGTGTCACCGGTGCGCAAGTTGAAGCGACGGATCTGGCTTGGCGACACGTAGATATCGTCCGGGCCGGCCAGGTAGGAGGCGTCGGAGGAGCGAAGGAAGCCGAAGCCGTCCTGGAGGATCTCCAGCACGCCATCACCGGAGATTTCCTCACCGCTTTTCGCGTGCTTTTTCAGCAGGGAGAAAATCACGTCCTGCTTGCGCGAACGGGCCATATTTTCTATGCCCATCTGTTCGGCCAATTCGAGCAGTTCGGTAATCGGCTTTTGCTTGAGTTCAGTCAGGTTCATATAGGAATGACGTAATCATTTATAGAGGGGGAAATTAAGCTTTTGGCTTAATGAGGCCGCGCCGCGGAGAAGGCGACAGGATCGCGTACTTATTCGAAAAGGAGAGCGTCGGCGACGGCTTGCAGGGGGCACTGGAGAAACCAGTGCGGGGCCGAATGTAACACCTGAGTTTCGGAGCGTCTAGCCCTCAATTACGAAAAAGCCCCGCATTTTGCGGGGCCTTTTCGATCACGCTGAAACCGAGGTTCAGATGTTGGCGTCGAGGAATGCCGCCAGTTGCGACTTCGACAGCGCACCGACCTTGGTGGCTTCAACGTTGCCGTTCTTGAACAGCATCAGGGTCGGGATACCACGCACGCCATGCTTGGCCGGGGTTTCCTGGTTTTCGTCGATGTTCAGTTTGGCAACGGTGAGCTTGCCCTTGTAGGTCTCGGCAATTTCGTCCAGAACCGGAGCGATCATTTTGCATGGGCCGCACCACTCAGCCCAGTAGTCGACCAGTACAGCGCCTTCAGCCTTGAGTACATCGGCCTCGAAGCTGGCGTCGCTGACGTGTTTGATGAGATCGCTGCTCATGGAATTCTCCAGGTTGTAAGCAAAAAAACGTGGCCCATCATATCTGCCCTTCCCTCGTTCAGGAAGCCGCAGATGATTGACTCTAACTATAGTGCCCCATGAGTTTGGGTATAGCTCAGGCCGGCGCAAAGCGAGAATCCCACAGATACCTGCAAAGCCGGGACAACGTCGCGCCGCGCATCCTATTAATGTCACCGAGGCCGCTACACACGCCTTTGGGCTCGATCTACGCGCTCCCCCGCAGCCCTGGATGCGCAACACGGCCGGATGAGCGGTAGCACTGCATCCTCAAGACCCTCATGGCGCATCTGGAAATGCACGCTGGCGCAAGGTTTCATGCGATGAATCAACGCATTGGCCACTGCGCGTTGGCGCGAGCCGTTGATCGTGGCAGGATGACGAGGTTATCGACCGAGACCCCCTGCCATGCCCCAATCCCAAGCCAAGAATCTGTCCTTGATCGCCGCGATCGATCTAGGCTCCAACAGCTTTCACATGGTCGTGGCCAAGGCCCGGAACGGTGAAATCCGCATTCTCGAGCGATTGGGTGAAAAGGTTCAGTTGGCCGCCGGCATCAATGAAGAACGCCAGCTCAACGAAGAATCCATGCAGCGCGGGCTTGATTGCCTCAAGCGCTTCGCCCAACTGATCAACGGCATGCCCCAGGGCACTGTGCGCATCGTTGGTACCAACGCCCTGCGCGAGGCTCGCAACCGTGGCGAGTTCATTCGCCGCGCCGAGGAAATCCTCGGCCACCCGGTGGAAGTCATCTCCGGTCGCGAAGAAGCCCGCCTGATCTACCTCGGGGTCTCCCATACCCTCGCGGACACCCCGGGCAAGCGCCTGGTGGCCGATATCGGCGGTGGCAGCACCGAGTTCATCATTGGCCAACGTTTCGAGCCCCTGCTGCGCGAAAGCCTGCAGATGGGCTGCGTGAGCTTCACCCAGCGCTATTTCCGCGACGGCAAGATCACCCCGGCCCGCTACGCCCAGGCCTATACTGCCGCTCGCCTGGAAATCATGAGCATCGAGCACGCGCTGCACCGCCTGACCTGGGACGAAGCCATCGGCTCCTCCGGCACCATTCGCGCCATCGGCCTGGCCCTCAAGGCCGGCGGCCAAGGCAGCGGCGAGGTCAATGCCGAAGGCCTGGCCTGGCTCAAGCGCAAGCTGTTCAAGCTCGGCGATGCCGAGAAGATCGATTTCGAAGGCATCAAGCCCGACCGCCGGGCCATCTTCCCTGCTGGCCTGGCGATCCTCGAGGCGATCTTCGATGCCCTGGAATTGCAGCGCATGGATCACTGCGAAGGCGCCCTGCGCGAAGGCGTGCTCTACGACCTGCTGGGCCGCCATCACCATGAAGACGTCCGTGAGCGCACCCTCGGCTCGCTGATGGAGCGCTACCACGTGGACCTGGAGCAGGCTTCGCGGGTCGAAGGCAAGGCCCTGCGCTCCTTCGACCAGGTAGCGGCCGACTGGGACCTGGAGGACGGTATCTGGCGCGAACTGCTGGGTTGGGCCGCCAAGGTGCACGAAGTCGGCCTGGACATTGCCCACTACCACTACCACAAGCACGGCGCCTATTTGATCGAGCACTCGGACCTGGCCGGTTTCTCCCGCGAAGACCAGCAAATGCTGGCCCTGCTGGTGCGCGGGCACCGGCGCAACATTCCCAAGGAGAAGTTCGCCGAGTTCGGCGACGACGGCATCAAGCTGATCCGCCTTTGCGTGTTGCTGCGCTTTGCCATCCTGTTCCACCACATCCGTGGCACCCAGCAGATGCCCCAGGTGAAGCTCAGCGCCAGCGGCGACCAGCTGGACGTGAAGTTCCCGGCCAACTGGCTGGATGAAAACCAGCTGACCCAGGCGGACTTCGCCCTCGAGGCCGAGTGGCTGACCCGGGTTGGCATCGTGCTCAACGTCAGCTGAGCCCGCTGCCGGTCAAACAAAAAAGGCCAGCCCGATCACTCGGGCTGGCCTTTTTCATGGGCGCCGGCTGAACCTAGCGCACCGGCAACACCGGGCTACCGAGACGCTCCAGCAAGGTGGCCTGGGCGCTGCGTGGGTTCTGGTTGCCGGTCGGCGTGTTACGGATATAGCGACCGTCGGACTGCAGGCTCCAACTGTGGGTGTTATCGGTGAGATAGCTCTCCAGCTCCTTCTTGACCCGCAGGATCAGCTTCTTGCCTTCCACCGGGAAGCAGGTCTCGACTCGCTTGTCGAGGTTGCGCTCCATCCAGTCGGCACTGGAGAGGAACATCTGCTCCTCGCCGCCATTGAGGAAGTAGAACACCCGGGTGTGCTCCAGGAAGCGTCCGATGATCGACCGTACGTGGATGTTGTGCGACACCCCCGCGATCCCCGGACGCAGGCAGCACATGCCACGCACCACCAGGTCGATGCGCACGCCAGACTGGCTGGCCTTGTACAGCGCGCGAATGATCTTCGGATCGGTCAGCGAGTTGAACTTGGCGATGATGTGCGCCGGCTTGCCGTCCAGGGCGAACTGGGTCTCCCGGGCGATCATGTCGAGCATGCCCTTCTTCAGGGTGAACGGCGCATGCAAGAGCTTCTTCATGCGCAAGGTCTTGCCCATGCCGATCAACTGGCTGAACAGCTTGCCGACGTCCTCGCACAGGGCGTCATCGGAGGTCAGCAGGCTGTAGTCGGTATACAGGCGAGCGTTGGCTGCGTGGTAGTTACCCGTACCCAGGTGCGCATAGCGCACGATCTCGCCCTGCTCGCGCCGCAGGATCAGCATCATCTTGGCGTGGGTCTTGAAGCCCACCACGCCGTAGATCACCACTGCACCGGCCGCTTGCAGGCGGCTGGCCATCTGCAGGTTGGACTCTTCGTCGAAGCGCGCACGCAGTTCGATCACCGCGGTGACCTCCTTGCCGTTGCGCGCCGCGTCCACCAGGGCGTCGACAATCTCCGAGTTGGCCCCGGAGCGGTACAACGTCTGGCGCACCGCCAGCACATGGGGGTCCTTGGCGGCCTGGCGCAGCAGGTCGACCACCGGAGTGAAGGACTCGAACGGGTGCAACAACAGGATGTCCTGCTTGCTGATGACGCTGAAGATGTTCTCGCTGTTCTGCAAGAGCTTCGGAATCTGCGGGGTGAACGGCGGATGCTGGAGCTCCGGGTGGCTGTCCAGGCCGGTGATGCTGAACAGGCGCGTGAGGTTCACCGGGCCATTGACCTGGTACAGCTCGGTCTCGTGCAGGTTGAACTGCTTGAGCAGGTAGTCCGACAGGTGCTTGGGGCAAGTGTCGGCAACTTCCAGGCGCACCGCATCACCATAGCGGCGGGAGAACAGCTCGCCACGCAGGGCACGAGCCAGGTCCTCGACATCCTCGGTGTCCACGGCCAGGTCGGCGTTTCGAGTCAGGCGGAACTGATAGCAGCCCTTTACCTTCATGCCCTGGAACAGGTCATCGGCATGGGCATGGATCATCGACGACAGGAATACATAGTTGTCGCCAGGGCCACCGACTTCCTCCGGCACCCGGATGATCCGCGGCAGCAGGCGCGGAGCCGGGATGATCGCAAGGCCGGAGTCACGGCCGAACGCATCGATACCTTCCAGCTCGACGATGAAGTTCAGGCTCTTGTTCACCAGCAGCGGGAACGGGTGCGTCGGGTCCAGGCCGATGGGCGTGATGATCGGGGCGATCTCGTCACGGAAAAAGCGTCGTACCCAGGTCTTGAGCTTGGCGGTCCAGTGACGGCGACGAATGAAGCGGATCTGGTGCTTCTCCAGCTCCGGCAACAGGATGTCGTTGAGGATCGCGTACTGGCGGTCGACCTGACCGTGTACCAGGTCGCTGATGCGAGCCAACGCCTGGTGCGGCTGCAAGCCATCGGCCCCGGCCTGCTCACGGGCGAAAGTGATCTGTTTCTTCAGGCCGGCGACCCGGATCTCGAAGAACTCGTCCAGGTTACTGGAGAAGATCAGCAGGAACTTCAGGCGTTCCAGCAACGGGTAGGACTCATCCAGCGCCTGCTCCAGCACGCGGATGTTGAATTGCAGTTGCGACAGCTCGCGATGGATGTACAGGCTGCTGTCGTCCAGGTTGGGAATGACGATGGTCGGTGCCGGTTGCGTTTCGGCCTGGACGGCCGCAGGTACCGGCTCCAGCTCGGGCGGGGTCTCGACCACTTGCTCGACCACTGGCTGAGCTTCTTTTACGGCAACTTCTGAGAGTCCTTCAGTATTCATCGCGTGTTCCTGGGAGGGCTATTTTTGCTCTCGTAACAATTGAGCAGCACGAACGGCAAAGTAAGTCAGGATGCCATCGGCACCCGCACGTTTGAAAGCGGTCAGGGACTCGAGAATAACCCCTTCACCCAACCATCCATTCTGGATCGCCGCCATGTGCATGGCGTATTCGCCGCTGACCTGATAGACAAAGGTCGGCACCTTGAATTCATCCCTGACCCGCCAAAGGATGTCCAGATAAGGCATGCCCGGCTTGACCATGACCATATCCGCCCCTTCCGCCAGGTCCGCAGCGACTTCATGCAGGGCTTCCTGGGCATTGGCCGGGTCCATCTGGTAGGAGGCCTTGTCGGCCTTGCCCAGGTTCAGCGCCGAGCCCACTGCGTCGCGAAAAGGCCCGTAGTAGGCACTGGCGTACTTGGCCGAATAGGCCATGATCCGCACATTGACATGCCCCGCCAGCTCCAGGGCCTCGCGAATCGCCTGGACACGACCGTCCATCATGTCCGATGGCGCCACCACCTGGGCCCCCGCTTCGGCATGGGACAGCGCCTGGCGCACCAGGGCATCGACGGTAATGTCGTTCTGTACATAGCCCTGATCGTCGAGAATGCCGTCCTGGCCATGGGTCGTGAAGGGGTCCAGGGCGACGTCGGTGATCACCCCAAGACCTGGGAAGCGCTCGCGCAAGGCCCGGGTGGCGCGCTGGGCGATGCCATCCGGGTTCCAGGCTTGGGCAGCATCCAGGGATTTGAGTTGCCCAGGAGTCACCGGAAACAGTGCCAGGGCGGGAATCCCCAGCTCGACCCAGTGCACCGCCGCCTCCAGTAGCAAATCGATGCTCAGGCGCTCGACCCCGGGCATCGAGGCCACCGCCTCGCGACGATTCTCGCCGTCGAGCACGAACACCGGCAGGATCAGGTCGTCCACGCTCAACCGGTTCTCGCGCACCAGACGTCGGGAAAAATCATCACGGCGATTACGGCGCAGGCGAGTGGCGGGAAACAGGCGATTGGCAGCGGCAAAGCTCACGACGGACTCCATGGCCCGCGCTAACGGGCGAGCGTGACAGTTATAAGCAGGCATTATGACGAACAGATGACAGTTCTGCTCAAGCTGTTGACCGACAGCAACACTCATTGTCATTGAGGGGAATTGTTCACGTCGAGACACATTTCGATACTTTCCCCAACGTCGACGAAGGGGTAGGCTGCGCGTTCATTTCGCCAGCATCCAGACAATGCTCCAACAATTTCTTCAGGATTTCGGCTACTTCGCCCTCTTTCTCGGTACGTTTTTCGAAGGCGAAACCATTCTGGTTCTCGCCGGGTTTCTCGCGTTCCGTGGATACATGGATATCAACCTGGTCATGGTGGTCGCCTTCTTTGGCAGCTACGCCGGCGACCAACTGTGGTACTTCCTGGGGCGCAAGCATGGCCGCAAGTTGCTGGCGCGCAAACCGCGCTGGCAGATGATGGGTGACCGGGCGCTGGAGCATATCCGCAAGCACCCGGACATCTGGGTATTGAGCTTTCGCTTCGTCTACGGCCTGCGCACCGTGATGCCGGTGGCCATCGGCCTTTCCGGTTATCCGCCGGCCCGCTACCTGCTGCTCAACGGCATTGGCGCAGCCATCTGGGCCGTAGCCCTGGCGCAAGCGGCCTTCCACTTCGGCGCCGTCATGGAAGGCATGCTCGGCAGCATCAAGAAGTACGAGCTCTGGGTCCTGGGCGCGTTGCTGGTCGTGGGCCTGTGCCTGTGGCTGCGGCGGCGCTTCAAGAATGCGCGCCTGGCCAAGCAGATCTACGAAGCCGAGCAGGCCGAGCTGAACAAAAAGCCCGCCGAGTAAGCCCCTGCCCTGCGCGGCGACTTCCACTGGGTCGCCGCCCTGCCGTCACCCCCACCGCTCTTCGAGCGCTGAACTCGCCCTCCCAACCGTTTTCCAAATCCATGCCCCCGGCAGACTCCTGGCTTGCAGTCTCGATACCCCTTCCTGGCCACAGGTGACAAACTGGTGGGCATTTAGCGCGATGAACCTGGAGAAAACCCCATGAGCAAAAAAGTTGCAGTGATCCTTTCCGGTTGCGGTGTCTTCGACGGTGCCGAGATCCATGAAAGCGTGATCACCCTGTTGCGCCTCGACCAGCGCGGCGCCCAGGTGCAGTGCTTCGCCCCGGATATCCCACAGATGCATGTGCTCAACCACCTGACCGGCGAAGCCATGCCCGAGACCCGCAACGTGCTGGTGGAATCGGCGCGTATTGCCCGGGGCCAGGTCAAGGATGTGCGCGAGGCCAATGTCGATGATTTCGATGCGCTGATCATTCCCGGGGGCTTCGGCGCCGCCAAGAACCTGTCCAGCTTCGCCACCGAAGGTGCCGCCTGCTCGGTGCAGGCGGACGTGCTGGCCCTGGCCGAAGCCTTTGCCGAGGCAGGCAAGCCGGTAGGCCTGATGTGCATTGCCCCGGCCATGGCGGCGAAGATCTATGGTCCCGGCGTGACCTGCACCATCGGCAACGATGCCGACACCGCGGCAGCGTTGGGCAAGATGGGCGCCACCCACGCCGAGTGCGCGGTGGACGACATCATCGAGGATCCAGCACGCAAGCTGGTGACCACCCCGGCCTACATGCTGGCGCAATCCATCAGCCAGGCAGCCTCGGGCATCAACAAGCTGGTGGACCGGGTACTGGAGCTGACCCACCAGGACCAGCAGTAGCCCCACCTTCCACAGCCAGGGATACGCTCCCTGGCTACATCAGGCCTGGCGCGCCAGCCTGGTCAGGATGCGGTCCAGGGCATTGGCGAACGCCTGCTTCTCCCGATCCCCATAGGGCGCTTGCCCGCCGCTGACCTGGCCCTGCTCCCGCAAGTCGGTGAACAGGTTGCGTACCGCCAGGCGCTCGCCCATGTTCTGCGCATCGAACTCCTTGCCCCGTGGGTCGAGGGCCGACACGCCCTTCTTCACCAGGCGATCCGCCAACGGTACATCGCTACAGATCACCAGTTCGCCAGGCACCGCGTGCTCCACCAGGTAATCGTCCGCGGCATCCGGGCCACTGGGCACCACGACCAGCTTGACGCAGGCGAATGCGGGCTTGATCTGCGGCTGGCCAGCCACCAGCACCACCTCGAACTGCCGCTTGAGGGCAAAACGCACCACCTGCTCCTTGGCGGCCTTGGGACAAGCGTCGGCATCGATCCAGACACGCATTGATGTTCTCCTCGCTAAATGCAAAACGGGCAAGCCATCCCAAAGGGACAAGCTTGCCCGCAATCAACCCGCCCCGAGACTCAGGAAGCCTGCAGGCGTTGTTTTTCGCTCATCCGGCTACGGGTGTAGAGCACCACGATCGCCACGATCGCCACCACCTGGGCACCAAGCGAATAGGCGTCGGCATGAATGCCCAGCCAGTCGAAATCGAAGAACGGAACCGGCCGAGTGCCAAAGATCCCCGCCTCTTGCAGCGCCTTGACGCCATGGCCGGCGAACACCACCGACAAGGCGCACAGCAGCGCGGCATTGATGCTGAAGAACAACGCCAGCGGCAACTTGGCCGAACCCCGCAGGATCACCCACGCCAGGCCCACCAGCAGCACCAGGGCGGTGGCGCCACCGGCCAGTACCGCGTTGTGCCCGGCAGGACCAGCCTGCAGCCACAGGGTCTCGTAGAACAGGATCACTTCGAACAGCTCGCGATAGACCGAGAAGAACGCCAGCACCGCGAAACCGAAGCGGCCACCGCCTCCCACCAGGCTGCTCTTGATGTAGTCCTGCCAGGCCGCCGCATGCCGGCGGTCATGCATCCACACACCGAGCCACAACACCATGACGCTGGCGAACAAGGCCGTGGCGCCCTCCAGCAACTCTCGCTGGGAGCCGCTGACATCGATCACATAGGCTGCCAGGGCCCAGGTCCCCAGCCCGGCGAGCAGGGCCAGGCCCCAACCGACGTTGACACTGCGTACCGCCGACTGCTGGCCGGTGTTGCGCAGGAATGCAAGGATCGCCGCCAGCACCAGGATGGCCTCCAACCCCTCACGCAGAAGGATCAACAGGCCGGAAATGAAGCTCAAGGACCAGCTCAGGCTGTCGCCGCCCAGCAGTCCGGCGGACTCCTTGAGCTTGGCCTTGGCCGCCTCCAGGCGCTGCTCGGCCTGCTCCACCGGCAGGCCATCCTGCAGCGACTGACGGTAGGCCATCAGGGCTTTTTCGGTGTCCTTGCGCACGGCGGCATCGACGTTGTCCAGGGAGCTTTCCACCAGCTCGAAGCCTTCCAGGTACGCGGCGACCGAGAGATCGTAGGCCTGTTCGTGATCGCCGCTGCGGTAGGCCGCCAGGCTCTTGTCCAGGGTCGAGGCGGTGTAGTCCAGCAATTGCCCCGGGCCACGCTTGGCCTGGGGTGGCTGGGCGCGCTGGGCACGGAAGGTCGCGGCGGCCTGCGGTCCCTGGGCCGCCAGGACTTCGCCTGGGGTCTGCCGGGCCAGATCGGCCAGGTTGAAACCCTGCTCGCTCTTGGCCGCCGCCGGATCGGCACTGAAACCGGCGATATAGGTCGCCAGGTCCCAACGCTGGCGATCATCCAGTTGATCGGCGAACGACGGCATGTCAGTGCCTTCCACGCCCAGGCCCAGGGTGTTGTAGATGGCATACAGGCTCAGGCGGTCCAGACGCGCAGCGTCCCGCAGGTTGGCCGGTGGTGGCGTCATGCCGACACCCGCCGGGCCGTCACCGGCCCCCTGCTGGCCATGGCACACCGAGCAGTGCTGGGCGTACAAGGGAGCCCCACGAGAAGGGTCCGGAGTGATGATCGGTGCCTGGCTGACCTCATAGGCCACCGCCAGCCGAGCGCCCATCTGCCGGGCCAGGCGTGCGACCTGATTGCCATCCACACGCTCATCGACGGCCTTGCGCAGGCTGGCGATGCCCTGTTCCAGCTCGGCCTTCTCGGGCTTGGCAGGCAGATCGGCGATCAGCCCCTGCAATACCCCGAGAAACTCCACCTGCTCGCGATACTCGGAGTCATCGATGACCTTGCCATCCTCCACCGTGGCCGGATAGTCCGCGCCGATGTAGTCCAACAAGTGCAGTGCCTTGGGAGCACCGTCGACGGTATCGGCCAGGAGGTTGAAGCTGCAGAACACCAGTACCGGCAGTACCAGCAACGCCAGTAAACGGGAAGGGGCAGTCATGAACGATTCTCAAAGGGAAATACGAAGTAACATATTGTTCCCTCCCAATCGGTTTCACTCAAGGCTTATCGACCCACGGAAACATCTTCGAAAACCGAGCAATGGCTCTGGCCCTTGGTTTCATTAGTCGGCCCGCCTTCTCCAGGTGCAATCCAGCGGGTTCAAGCAGCTATTACAGCCCGGTAAAAATCATCCTGGATCAAACGTTTCAGCCCTGGCCATGACCCGAGCCGAGATGCATCTTGCCCACCCCAAGCGCTGCTCAAAGTCCGTGTGCAACAGCTCACATAGTGGCAATAGCAAATCAAAACGGCGTTAAAAAGCCATTACATAGCCAAAACCCACGTCTATAATGCCGCGCCCTCGTTATCGCGAAATGGCATTTTAGCTCCTCTTTTTATGAGGAATTGGCAGGATCGCCAGTGTTCCTGCCAGAGGGTTCGTCCAGCCCGACCCGCTGCCAGGCTGTCTCACTCAGGGAAGAAGAAGTACCCATGGCATCCCGCGCCCTCCCCACGATTGCGCTCGGCGCAGTCACTCTGCTCGCCGGCTGCTCGGCCTTTCGCAGCTACGACAACGAGCTTCAGGAAACCAACCAGCAGCTGCGCGCCGGCAACATCGACGCCGCCCTGACCCTGCTGGAGAAGCACAACCAGGGTGAAGACAAAGACCTGCTCTATTACTTCGAAAAGGGCGAGTTGCTGCGGTCCAAGGGCGACCTGAACGGCAGCCAGGCAGCCTGGGGCCATGCCGACCAGGTAGTGGGCACCTGGGAAGACTCGGTCAAGCTCGATACCGACAAGTACCTGGCCCAGTTCGGCAGTTTCCTGATCAACGACAAGGTTCGTCGCTACGAAGGTTATGACTACGAAAAAGTCATGCTGACCACCCAGATGGCCATGAACCTGCTGGCCAACAACGACTTCGACGGCGCCCGCATGGCGATCAAGAAGACCCACGAGCGCGAGGCGGTGATCGCCGAACTGCGGGACAAGGAATACCTCAAGCGCGAAGACGAAGCCGAGAAGCAAGGGATCAAGACCCAGTACAAGGACCTCCAGGGCTACCCGGTCGAAGCCCTCGATGCACCAGATGTGGTTAACCTGAAAAACAGCTACCAGAGTGCCTTCAGTCACTATCTGTCAGGCTTCGTCTACGAAGCCCTGGGCGAAAAGGACCTGGCCGCGCCCGGCTATCGCAAAGCCGCTGAACTGCGCCCCAACACACCCTTGCTGGAACAGGCGCTGCTGAACCTCGACGCCCCCGCAGAGGTGCCTCAGGTCCAGGCCCCTGCCAAGTCCAGGCACAAGAGCGCCGCCAAGACTCCAGCCAAGGCACCGGCGATCGCCGCCCTGGCAGCGGATGAGAGCGACGTCCTGATCGTGGTGCAAAGCGGACTGGCACCGGCCCGTGACTCGGTGCGCATTCCCCTGCCTATCCCGATCCGCGACAAGCTGGTGATCACCCCGCTGTCGTTCCCGGTGATCAAGGCCGATAACTCGACCCAGGCCTTCGCCCAGATCGGCATCGATGGCCAGCAACAAGAGCTGACCCTGCTCAACAGCACCACCGCCATGTCACGCCGTGCCCTGCGCGACGACATGCCAGGCATCATCCTGCGCACCACCGTGCGCGCCGTGAGCCGCGGCGTGGCGCAAAAGAACCTCAACGAGGTCAACCCGCTGGCCAGCCTGGCGGTCGGCCTGGCTTCGGCCGTGACCGAGGGTGCCGATACACGTACCTGGCGCACCCTGCCGGACTACACCCAGGTCACACGCCTGCGCCTCAAGCAAGGCGAGCACAAGCTCAGCTTGCCCAATGCGCTTGGTGGCACCCAGGTGCAGGTCAAGGTCGACCAGCGTTACCAGGTGATCGCCCTGCGGGTGGTTGGCAACCAGGTATTCAGCAGTGGCCTGGCCGCCCAGGTCATCCCGAACCACGTCGGCCAGAACATGGCCAGCAACCAACGCCCCTGAGCAGAGACTCCCATGCGCTTGAAACTTCTCGCCGTCGCCACCCTGGCCCTCCTGGCCGGTTGTGCCACCCCTCCGCCCCCTGCTCCCGGCAGCGCCGCCAGCAAGGTGGTGGTCATGAACAAGTTCAACAACATCGCCATCGGGGCGATGCGGGTCGCCCGTGAAAACGGCTTCCTGACGGTCAAGGTGGCGCTGAACAACACCAGCCACACCAACATGACCATGTACTACCGCTTTGTCTGGCTGGGCGACGACGGCTTCCCGGTCGCCGATGAAGAAAGCTGGAAGGTCTTCAACCTGTACGCGGCCCAGGCCACCTTCCTGCCTGCCATCGCACCGGTCCCCAAGGCCACCGACTTTCGCATGGAAGTCAAAACCCAATAAGCCGTCCCTGAAACCCGATCAAGAGAACCCATCATGTTTGCACGCTTTTCCTTCCTCGCCGTGGTCGCCCTGCTGGCCAGCGGCTGCGCCAACAACTCCCCGGTCCTGGGTGGCAAGAACATCAGCTACGGCGATAGCAAGGCCGTGGAACTGGTGACCAACGAGTTCGGCTCCACCGACCTGCAGATGATCGCCGAGTCCATGACCCGCTCCCTGGCCCAGTCCGGCATCCTCCAGGGCCGCCCGGTGGTCCAGGTCTACGACGTGAAGAACAAGACCAGCGAGTACATCGATACCCGTGAGATCACCACGTCGATCAAGACCCAGTTGATGAAATCCGGCACCGCACGTTTCGCCAGCGACAACAACGCCATGCAGAGCCAGGTCGACCAGCTCAAGCTGCAGAACCAGAGCGGCCTGTACAAGCAGTCCACCGTGGCCAAGACCGGCAACATGGTCGCCGCCAAATACCGCCTGGAAGGCTCCATCAGCTCCATCGTCAAGCGCAGCAGCGACTACAAGGACGTCTTCTACAAATTCAGCCTGCAACTGATCGACGTCGAGAGCGGTCTGGCCGAATGGATGGACGAGAAAGAGATCCGCAAGACCACGGAGCGCTAAGCAATGCGTGCATGGATTGGCATCCTGGCCCTGGCCTGCGCGTTCGGCGCACAGGCGGCCCCTAAAGTCGCAGTCATGGACCTGGCCTACCAGGAGCGCGTAGAAGAATACATCCACGTGGTCTCTGCCCAGCAGAACTACCGCGAGGGCTACTACAGCGCCAGCGGCTCATCCAGCTACAACGAGCTGGAAGCCAGCACCAGCTACATCGAGGAAGGCGAGCTGCGCAAGTTCACCGGCGACATCAAGGGCGGGATCCTCAAGTCCGGGATGTTCCAGCTGGTGCAGGGTTCGCCCCACACCGAGTCGTCCAAGGCCAACGTCTACGACGTGATCAAGCGCATCAAGGCTGGCAACTTCAAGGGTGCCGACTACGTGCTGTTCGGCACGGTGTCGGACATCGACTTCACCCAGGACATCAACGAGATTGCTGAAACCAACAGCTACTCGGCGGTCCTGGGCCTGACCCTGGTGGCGGACTTCAGCCTGATCAACACCCGCACCTTCGAGATCACCTCGGCGTTCACCGCCATGGGCGAAGGCCAGGACACCAAGCTGGTGAACAGTCGCGACATTCGTGTCTCGCTGAACCGCCCACGGGTGGTACGCGAAGTCTCCAAGGCCCTGGGCGATGACGTCACCCGGCAGATGGCCGAGCAACTGGGCCGCGGCGGCTACGCGCCCCAGGGCCAGGCGCCGGCCCGCAACAACCTGCCAGCGGACACCGCTCCGGTGATCCTGCGCTGAGCAGGCAGGCAATGAAAAAGGCGACCCGCAGGTCGCCTTTTTCATTGCCGGGACAACTAGACCGCAGCCTTGCGGATGGTCGCCAACAAGCCCGCCGCGCCCAGGAACAGGCCGGCGAAGGTACGGTTCATACGCCGCTGCTGGACCGGGGTGCGCAACAGACGCAGGACCTTGGAAGCCAGCCCGGTATAGCCGGCCATGACGATCAGGTCGACGACGATCATGGTGGCGCCAAGGATCAGGTACTGCTTGAGCAACGGCGCATGGGGGTCGATGAACTGCGGCAATACCGCCAGCATGAACACCAGGGCCTTGGGGTTGCTGATGTTCACCAGGAAACCGCGGAACACCAGGGCCAGGGGCTTGCCGATCGGCCGGATGGCCGCGTCGTCGCTAAGATCGCTGGGCACGGAGCGCCATTGCTTGACCGCCAGGTACACCAGGTAGGCCACGCCGAACCATTTGATGGCGTAGAAGGCCGTGGCGGAAGCGGCCAGGATCGCGCCGACACCCGCCGCGACGATGGCGATCTGCATGGCCAGGCCCAGTTGCAGTCCCAGGGCGTTCCAGTAACCGCGCCAGAAGCCATATTGCAGGCCACAGGACATCGACGCGATCGCGCCGGCTCCCGGAGAAAGACTGATTACCCAACTGGCGGCGAAGAACGCCAGCCATGTCTCAAGCACCATCGCACACCTCGGATCGAATTGGACGTGACTGCCTAAGCTAATCCTCCGATCCGCAGCTGACCATGTTTTTTTATCGGGAAGTGCTGCCGGCCCAGCCGCTGCCGTCACCCCTCAGGAGCTTGGTGGCCCCCAGGGCCGTGCCTGCTGCGCAGTGGTTCGCAGCCTTCGCCAGCGCTACAGGGGTTGGCTATTTTTCGTCCAGGCCTACAGGCAGCACATCAGTGCCACGCCAGCGGCGTACCGAACGCTGGAAGAACAAGCTGTTGGGCACCTGCACCATGGCACTGCCGGTACCGGCTTCCTCGGGCTCGATCAACGTGGTGTACAGCAGGTTGATGGCCACCACCCGGCCCTTGATTCCCGGCTTGTCGAGGGTATCCACCAGCTCCACCACATCGCCCAGGCGGAACGGGCCGACGGTGAAGATCAGGATCGCGCAGAGCAGGTTGGAGAGCACGCTCCACATGGCGAAGAACGCCACGGCTGCCACCGCGACAAAACCGGACAACGCGGTCCACAACACCGTGGCCGATACGCCCAGGCGCTCCAGCACGAAGATCACCGCGCTGCCCATGATCAGCCAACGCAGGCCACCCCGCAGGGGCATCAGCAACTGCGGCGGGAACGGATAGCGCTGGCCCAGGCGGGTCAGGCCTCGGGCCACGAAACGCTGGGCCAGGTAGCCTGCCAGGAGGATCAGCAGGATCTGCACGCCAAGCCACAACGGGCCGATCCACTGCGCCGGCAACGGCAGTTGCAGGGTCTCCATCAGGACAACGCCTCCAGCTCCGCCTGCATGCTCTCCAGCAGTTCCAGGGCTTGCATCCAGGCTTCTTCCAGCTCGGCTTCGCGGACCTTGAGCTTGGCCTGCTCGGCCAGCAGGTCACGCAGCTCATCCTTGCGGGCCGCCTCATAGAGCCCACTGTCACCAAGGCTGGTCTCGATCTGGGCCAGGCGCACATGCACCTTGCCCAGTTCGGTCTCAAGCTTCTCAGCTTCGCGCTTGTGCGGTGCCAGTTGCTGGCGCAAGGCAGCGGCAGCCTGGCGCTGGGCCTTCTTGTCGGTCTTGTCGGCGTTCACGACAGAGGGGCTGACCGGAGCATTGCGCAGGCGGTAATCCACCAGCCAGCGGGCGTAGTCGTCCAGGTCGCCGTCGAACTCCTCGACCTTGCCGTCGGCCACCAGCAGGAAGTTGTCGGTGGTGCTCTTGAGCAAGTGACGATCGTGGGAGACCACCAGTACCGCGCCACTGAATTCTTGCAAGGCCATGGTCAGGGCCAGGCGCATCTCCAGGTCCAGGTGGTTGGTGGGTTCGTCGAGCAGCAACAGGTTGGGCCGTCCCCAGGCAATCAGCGCCAGGGCCAGGCGGGCTTTTTCGCCACCGGAGAAATTCAGCACCGGTTCGTCGATACGGGCTCCCCGGAAGTCGAAGCCGCCGAGGAAGTCGCGCAGGGTCTGCTCACGCTCGGTGGGCGCCAGGCGCTGCAGGTGCAGCAACGGGCTGGCCTTGGAGTCCAGAGAGTCCAGCTGGTGCTGGGCGAAGTAGCCGACCACGGTGTTCTCGCCGCGAGTCAGGCGCCCGGCCAGCGGCGACAGCTCACCGGAGAGGTTCTTGATCAGGGTCGACTTACCAGCACCGTTGGGGCCCAGCAGGCCGATCCGCGCTCCCGGAGTGAGCTGCAGCTTGACCTTCTCCAACACGGTCTTGTCGCCATAGCCCAAGCGAGCATCGGACAGGTCGAGCAGCGGGCTGGAAATCTTCTGCGATTCGCGGAACACGAAGTCGAAAGGCGAATCGACGTGGGCCGCCGACAACTCTTCCATGCGCTCCAGGGCCTTGATCCGGCTCTGGGCCTGGCGGGCCTTGGTGGCCTGGGCCTTGAAGCGGGCGATGTACTTTTCCATGTGCGCGCGCTGGGCCTGCTGCTTCTCGTAGGCTTGCTGCTGCTGGGCCAGGCGCTCGGCGCGAGCGCGCTCGAAGGCACTGTAGCCACCGCGATAAAGGGTGAGCTTGCGCTGCTCGACATGGGCCACATGATCGACCACGGCATCGAGGAAATCGCGGTCGTGGGAGATCAGCAGCAAGGTGCCGGGATAACCCTTGAGCCAGTCTTCCAGCCAGAGGATCGCATCCAGGTCCAGGTGGTTGGTGGGTTCGTCGAGCAGCAACAGATCCGATGGGCACATCAGGGCCTGGGCCAGGTTCAGGCGCATCCGCCAGCCCCCGGAGAAATCGCCGACCTGACGATCCATCTGTTCGTTGGTGAACCCCAGCCCGGCCAGCAGCTTACGCGCCCGGGCGTCGGCGGTATAGCCATCGGCGCTGTCGAGCTCGGCATGCAGGCGGGCCTGGGCAGCACCGTCCTGGGCCGCTTCGGCGGCGGCCAGGTCGCGCTGCACCTCGCGCAGGCGCAGGTCGCCATCGAGCACATAGTCCACCGCCAGGCGTTCGAGGGTATCGACCTCCTGGCGCATGTGGGCGATGCGCCAGTCGGCGGGCAGGAAGCAGTCACCCGAATCCGGATGCAGCTCACCGCGCAGCAAGGCGAACAGGCTGGATTTGCCGGCGCCGTTGGCACCGATCAGACCGGCTTTCTGGCCGGCGTGCAGGGTCAGCTCGGCGTCTTCTAGCAGACGTTGCGGGCCACGCTGTAAAGTCAGGTTCTGAAGTCGAATCATAATGGCGGCGGAGTCTACCAGCTTCGCTCGCAACTGGCGCGAGTAGCACTATGTCCTCGGACCTGTGGAGTTTTTCCCTCAAGACCTACGCCCTGCCCGGCGTGCAGGAGGCCTGCCTGCGCTTGCAGGATGGCGGCGCCGATGTCTGCCTGCTGCTCTGCGGCGCCTGGCTTGGCTGGCGGGGCGTGGAGTGCGATGGGCAGCGCCTGGAACGGCTCAAGGCATTGGCCGAGCCATGGCAGCGCGAAGTGATTCAACCGCTGCGGGCCTTGCGCATCGACTGGCGCGCAGCAGCTGCCACCGATAGCGACCTTGGCCTGTTGCGTGAGCAGCTCAAGTCCCTGGAACTGGAGGCCGAACGGCAGTTGCTGTTGCGCCTGCAAGAGCAGGTCAGAAGTTGGCCTGCAGCCCAGGCAGGAAGCCTGGACCACTGGCTGCAAGGACTGGCGACCGAAGCCGCCGACCGCGACGCGTTGCTGGTGCTGCGCACCGCGGTGAATGGCGCTTAGGAAGCGCTGGAGGTAGTACCGGTAGCGGTGGTCGCTGGAGCGGCGGCCGGGGTACTTGCGGCGCCTGGAGCGGGTGAAGTTGCAGGGGCGGCCGGGGTTGGCTTGGCTGCAGCAGGGGTAGCCGGTTTGGCGGCAGCAGGCTTGGCAGCGGGTTTGGCAGCTGCAGGTTTGCTGGCAGGCTTCTTCGCTACTGCCTTGGCCGCAGGCTTGGCAGCGGCAGGCTTGGCTGCCGAGGACGCTGCTGGCTTGGCCGCAGCAGCCGGCTTGGCCGCAGGTTTGGCTGCTGGTTTGGCTGCTGGTTTGGCCGCAGCCTTTACCGGTGCCTTGGCCGCAGCGGGCTTGGCTGCGGGCTTCGCGGTAGCAGGCTTGGCGGCAGCGGTCTTGGTCGCCACAGGCTTGGCCGCTGGTTTTGCAGCAGGTTTGGCTGCTGGTTTCGCGGCGGCCTTGGCAGCTGGTTTAGCTGGCGCCGGTTTGGCGGCCGCAGGTTTGGCAGCGACAGGCTTGGCTGCAGGTTTTGCAGCAGGCTTGGCAGCGGCGGATTTGGCTGGAGCGGGCTTGGCAGCCGCGGCGACCGGTTTCTTCGCGGCAGGCTTGGCAGCCGTCTTGACGGCAGGCTTGGCTGGCGAGGACGCCGCTGGCTTGGCATCGCGTGTGTTCAGCGCCTTGGCTGCAGCTTCCTTCACTTTGCCAACGCCCTGGGCCAACTTCAGGCTTTCCTGGGCGTCACGCTTGAGCTGCAGAATGTAGCCGCGAGTTTGTGCCTGGCGCTCTTTCAACGCATCGAGCAAATCTTCGAGTTCCTGCACTGCAGCCTTGGCCTTGGCTTGGGCCTTGGCTTTGCCAGCTGCCGCTGCGTCCTGCAATTTGGTACGTGACTTGTGCAGTTTTTCCTGGGCCTTGCCGCGTTGTTTCTCCAGCTTGGCGAGCAGTTTTTCAGCATCAGCCAGGGCTTGGGAACAAGCGTTTTCCAAGTGTTCGAGCAAGCTGCTCGACAGCTGTTGGAGCAAGTGCAACGGAGTATTTACAGGCTTCTTATTGGCCGACATGGTTTACCTCCTGGCTGACGTGAGTTGCGGCTCATACTAGACCTCTGCTGTTACCGCCGCTAGGCCATGTTGACAGTATCGAAAGCCCAGCGTTGCAGCCGATTGAAAATGTTCTTCACCCCCTTCGAAGTTGCCCACCAACGAGTCCTTCGTCGCTGGCATAATCCACCGCTACTCAGGCCGGAGAGTGCCCATGTCGCGTTACCTGTTTTTGTCCTTGAGTCTGTTCTTGCCGCTGGCCCAGGCCGCGGTCGAACCGACACCCGACGACGCCCACGATCTGGCCTACAGCCTGGGGGCGAGTCTTGGCGAACGCCTGCGCGACGAAGTACCCGACCTCAAGATCCAAGCCCTGGTGGAAGGCTTGAAAGCGGCGTACCAGGGCAAGCCACTGGCCCTCAAGAACGAACGTATCGAGCAGATCCTCGCCCAGCACGATGCCCAGATCAGCGAGCAATCGCTGAAGTCGCAAACTGAAGCTGCGCTGGAAAACGAACGCCGTTTTCTCGATCAGGAAAAAGCCAAGCCCGGGGTTCGCCAACTGGCGGACGGCATACTCCTGACTGAACTGGCGCCTGGTAGCGGCAACAAGCCCAGCCCCGATGGTTCGGTCCAGGTTCGTTACACCGGACGCCTGCCCGACGGCACCGTGTTCGATCAGAACCAGCAGCCGCAATGGTTCCGCCTGGACAGCGTGATCGCTGGCTGGCGCAGCGCACTGCCACAGATGTCGACCGGCGCCAGATGGCGCCTGGTGATTCCATCGAACCAGGCCTACGGAACCGAAGGTGCCGGCGACCTGATCGCCCCCTATACGCCGCTGGTATTCGAGATCGAGTTACTGGGCACTGCTGGCTAGCACTGCGCAAACGAAAACGGCACGCCAAGGCGTGCCGTTTTTCATGGTCCCCCACGCTCAGGCCTGGGCTGCCACTTCCTGCTTGTGGGCGTTGTGCAGCACTTCGATCAAGCAGTCCTCAAGCTCGAAGCGCTCATGCAACAAGCCACCCAGTTCCTTGAACTTCTGCGCTACGCATTGCCCGGCATCGCACAGGTCATTGAAAGCCAGGAGCTTCTCGGTGATCACGTCGATGCGTGGATAGAGGGTATCGGCCAACTCCAGCCCGCGCTTGTCGCCAAAGGCCTTGGCTTCGCTGGTGAGTTGTTCGTAGATTTCAAAATGACCGGCGGAGACGTAGTCCACCAGGATCGCGCAGAACTCTTGCAAGGGCTTCTTGCTCTCACTCAGCGACTCGGGTTCGGCGCCAAGCACATCATAGGCTCGAACCAGTTCGTGACGCTCCTGCAACCAGCGGTCGATCAGCAGATGAACTCCACCCCAGCGTTCCTGAGCATTCTGACAACTTTCGAGCATGGTGATCTCTCTTCCCTCAAGGGTCATGCCATTCGCCCGAGGCCCAATGGAACCCAGGACCAAGTCAGGCGCAACAGCATCGAGCAAGCGAATTCCAATGACAGGTGCGGGCCAGATTATGCCCGCTCGACAACAGCTTCAAGGTACGCAGGAGATAAAGTTCATACAAGCGTTTAATCCGCTGACACTGACTCAGGGCAATGCCGTGACCTTGCGCGCAGCGCGTAGCCAGCGCTGCAAACGATAGGCGCTGAAGCCCAGGACGATCAGGAAAAACAGCAAGCTCCACTCCGGCAGGCTCATGTCCAGCAGCGTCCAGGTGATTTCGGCGCAGTCCGCGGTCCCGACGAACAGCAACTGCAGAACCTGCCACCAGGACAGGTTGCGCAGCATGAAGGGCATGTCCGGCAAGCAGGCCAAGAGTTGTTCGGAGGGAATGTTCTGCAACAGCACATGGCGCCCGGCGGTCATCACACCGATGCCCCCCAGCAGCAGGTTGAGCCCCCAATACACCGCGCGCCCCCAGCGGGCAGGCCCGTGCAACGCCGCCAGCAGGTTGACACCGCCGAACATCACTATCAGGACTCGTTGCACCGCCCACAGCGGGCAGGCCTCAAGGCCACCGCCGGCCTGCAAGCTGAATGCCGCCCACGAGGCCAAGGCCCCCACTAGGAACACCAGGGAGAACAGCGAGCGCGAGCCGGCCAGCAACATGAGATATCCGTAACGGAAGAACAGGCAGCCACGGTAGAGAAAGCGCTCGTCGCTTTCAAGAAGCGCCATGCCAGCCTCGGCTGCAAACAGTTGGCAGGGAACCGTGCATCCGGGTCAAGAAAAGGCCGATAGCCCTGGCAGGCTACCGGCCCCGATGAGACGTCAGGCCCGCGCCGGAACCGGCAACGGCGATGCCAGCAAGCGCTCATCCAGCAATCCCAGGCCCTCCTGGAACAGCTGGTTACTACGCTCGGTGTCCCCCAGCTGCGCCAGGAGACGCGCCAGTTCGGCACAGGCTTCGGGATTGCGCTGCAGGCGAAGGCTGCTTTCCAGGTAGTCGCGGGCCTTGCCCCACAAGCTGTTCTGCAGGCACAGGCGGCCCAGGGTCAACAGCAGGCTCGGATCATCCGCATGCTCCTTCAGCCAATGCTCGGCCGACTGCAACTGCCGTGCAGGGTCACTACCACGCACCAGCCCGTAAAGCCGTGCCAGGTGGCTTTCGTACTTGCGCTTGAGGGCTGTACGCAGCGCTTCTTCAGCCGCCGCTCCAGCGCCCAGCTGCCGTAGTTGCTCGGCATAGGCCAGCACCAGTTGTGGCTCCTGGCGCTGAGCCGCGGTCAATTGCTGCCATGCCCGATCGAGGGATTGCTGGGCGCTGGCCTGATCCTCTTCGCGGCGCGCAGCCAGCCCCAGGTTCTCGCCCCAGGCGCGACGCTCCAGCTCTTGCAGCTCGCTGGCCGGCAGGGCCTTGTCCTTGCGCAGCTCAGGCAACAGGCGGATCAGCGCTGACCAATCACCACGCTGTTGATGCAGGCGCTGCAACTGGCGCAACACCTGCACGCTGTGGGGATGACGCTCGTGCATGGCCTGCAAGGTGCTGAGCGCACCTTCGGTATCGCCTCGATCGGTCTGCAACTGGGCATGGCTCAAGGCCACGGCCAGTTCAGCCTGGGGCTGGCGGGTCAGGGCCCGCTCCAGGAGGTTGTCGCACTCTTCATAATGGCCTTGCTCGTTGGCCGCCCGGGCTGCGCCCAGGTAGTACAGCAGCGGCTGGCGCTCGGCTTCGGCGGCACGATGCAAATGTTTCTGCGCGCTGGCCCAGCGACCTTCAGCAAGATCCATCTGACCCTGCTCGATGGCAATCTGCACTCGGCGACTACGATTGCGCCGGGACCAGGGATTGACCACGCCACCGGAAACCATCACCAGCTCTACCAGCAGCTTGATGCCCCAGATCACCAGCCAGATCAGCGCCACCAGGGCCAGCGTCGCCCACAGGCTCGATTCGAAGCGGAAGTTGCTATAGGCGATCAGCACGTATCCGGGGTGCTCGGCAATGGCCAAGCCCAGCAGGCCGACGGCGGCAATCAGCAGCAGGACAATCACATAGGCGCGCTTCATGGGCTGGTCTCCTGGGCCGTATTCGCCGCAGGCTTGGCCGCAGGTTTGACCGACTCTTCAACACTCAGGTTGCGCCGCTCCAGATAGGCCTGGACGGTGCTCAAGGTCTTGGTCAGGTCTGGAGTCGCCACGGTGACCGGCTGCTTGCTCAACTCAGCCAGGCGCTGGAGCATGAGCTTGCTCTGGGGGTTGTCCTGGTTGAAGTGGCTGGTCAGTACATCGCGGGCTTCGGTCAGGGCCTGGGTATAGACCGGCGCCTGGCCATTGAGCGCCGCCCACTGGGCCTGCTCCAGCGCCAGGCTCAGGGCCAGGCGTACTTGGGTCAATCCCTGGCCGGCCAGCAGAGGGCGAATGTTCTTGTCGGCATTGAAGTCGATGCGGAAATAGCGAGAGATCTGGTCCCACCACTGCGCCCAGCGACTGGCGCCGTCGCCATCGGCGGTCAGGCCCAGCAAGGAGTCGCCGCGATCCTTGTACTCCGGAGCCACCGCACTGAGCTCCAGCACCTGGTCGCGCAAGGCACCCAGCTGCAGGAACAACCCGGTGCGGTCGGGCTGTTCGGTGCTGCGCAGGGCCGCCAGGGTCTTGGCCAATTGCTCGCGGGCCGCAAAGGCGCCCGGGTCGTTCTGCTCGCGCAGGATATCGTCCGCCCCCTGGACCAGGGCCTGGGCACTGCTGATGTCCTGCAGCGCGGACAACCGCAGGCTGGCCAGGCGCAGCAGGTGCTCGGCCTCGGCCAGGCGCCAGTCCTTGCGGCTGGCACCGAGCACGGTCTCCAAGCGCTGGCTCAGACGCTGCTGGTCGCCTTGCAACTGCGCCACCAGGCGACGCCGCTCCTCCAGCTCGTCGGCTGCAGGTAGCTGCTCCAGCCGGGTACTCAGGCGCTGCTCGCTAAGCTTGAAGCTCTGGGCCTGGTCACCCAGGGCCTGCAACTGGCTCAACTGCTGCTGGTTGTTGGCTTGCAGGCTGCGCACCTGCCAGATTCCCCAGCCACCTACAGCGATACCCGCCGCCCCCAGTAACAGGGCCAGTATCGCCAACCCGTTGCCACGACGCTCAACAGTTGGGGCCGTGGGTACAACCGGTGCCTCGGACACCGGTTGGACTTCATCTTTAGGCAAGGCTGTTTCGCTCACGTATCCATCCTTTGTGTTAGAGAACGGGCACGGGTTGCTCCCGTAGCGCCGTTAGCAAAGCCGCGGCACTGGCGCCGCGGCAATCCACAACTTTTTCCGCCCCGGCGGCACGCGCTATTTCAGCGACCCGGGGACTTGGAACAAACAATGGCATCTTCGCCAACTGCGGCCAGGCCGGACCGGCCAGTTGCTGCAGGTGGCTGAAACCCTGTCCACTGCTGACCACCAGCCCGTTCAAGCGTTCCCCCAGAATCCGCTGGAGCAGCGTACCTTCGGCGTAGTGCGGCAAGCATCGACGATAGAGTTCCAGATAATCGACACTAGCACCTTGGCTGCGCAAACGCTCAGAGAGCAGTTCGCGCCCTCCTTCTCCACGCACGATCAGCACTCGTGGCTCGGACCGAGCGATAGCCTCGCGCAATTGGGGAAGTTCTAGCAAGGCTTCGCTGTCATCGCCGGCCTGTGGATAAAACACCTGCAACCCGGCATCCGCCAGGATCTGCCCCGTTCCAGCCCCGACACAGAACCAACTCTGTGCCGGTGGCTGCGGCCAGTATTCACGCAGCAGTTCCAGGACCAGGCTCGCAGCCGGCTTGCTGACCACGATCACCGCACAATAATGCTCCAGCTCAAGCAGGCACGAGCGCTGGATGTCCGTGACAGGCAAGGCCTGGATCTCAAGCAATGGCAGGCAACTGCTGGAAACACCGGACTCGGCCAGGACCGCTGCCAGCGCGGCACAGTCTTCGGTCGGCCGGGTCAGCAGCAGGCGCCAATCGGTCACTCTTCTCCCGCCTCGCCATAAACGGCGCGCAGGATGTCACCAGCACCCTGGGACAACAGTTCGTCCGCCACTTGTATACCCAGTTCGGCAGCACGCTCGCGCGAGCCGCGGGCCTGGGCACTGAGCAACATGCCACCGCTGGGCTCGCCTACCAGGCCGCGCAACCAGAGCTGCTCGCCCTCCAATACGGCGTAGCAGGCGATCGGCACCTGGCAGCCGCCATTGAGATGCTTGTTCAGCGCTCGCTCGGCCGTGACCCGGCTGGCGGTGTCGGCGTGATGCAAGGGCGCCAGCAAGGCGTGGATTTCTGTGTCGGCACTGCGGCATTCGATGCCTACGGCACCCTGGCCACCCGCCGGAAGGCTGTCCTCGACACTGATGGAGGAACGAATACGGCCTTCAAAGCCCAGGCGGATCAGGCCAGCCGCGGCGAGGATGATCGCGTCATATTCACCGGCATCCAGCTTGGCCAGGCGAGTGTTGACGTTGCCACGCAAGAAGCGGATCTGCAGGTCCGGGCGGCGCGCCAGGAGCTGGGCCTGGCGGCGCAGGCTGGAGGTGCCGACCACGCTGGCGGGCGGCAATTCGTCGAGACTGGCGAAGGTATTGGAGACAAAGGCGTCGCGCGGGTCTTCACGCTCGCAGATGCAAAACAGGCCCAGGCCTTCGGGAAAGTCCATGGGCACATCTTTCATCGAGTGCACGGCGATATCGGCCTGGTTCTCCAGCAGCGCGGTCTCCAGCTCTTTGACGAACAGGCCCTTGCCACCGATTTTCGACAGGGGCGAGTCCAGCAGTTTGTCACCGCGACTGACCATGGGCACAAGAGTCACGGCAAGGCCTGGATGAGCCTCTTGCAGACGGGCTTTGACGTATTCGGCCTGCCACAAGGCCAAGGCACTTTTGCGGGTAGCGATGCGGATTTCGCGAGAGGACATGGATCAATCCGTACTGAATAGATACGGCAGATGATAACAGCTCAGCCAAAGCTGCTTTGACTTGTATCAGAAAGCCAGCGTCCTCCCGCTGCCAGGCCTCTTGCCGCTACCCTCGCATTCGCGGCCTAGAGCTGCTGCATCATCTTGCGCACACCTGCGACATGGCGCCGGCTGACGATCAACGCATCGCCATTGAGCCCCTTGAGATACAGCTGGAAGTGCCCCAGGGGCGTGCGCTGCAGGCGTTCGATGCGCTCACGGGCCACCAGCGCGTTACGGTGAATGCGCACGAAGCGCTCGCCAAACTCGTCTTCCAGGGCTTTCAAGGGCTCGTCCAGCAGCACCTCGCCATGCTCATGGCGCAGAGTCACGTACTTGTGATCGGCGATGAAATACACCACCTGGGCCAACGGAATCAGCTCGATCCCCTTGCGGGTACGAGCACTGATATGACTGCGCGGACCCGTGCCCGACTCTGCTGCAGGCCGGGTCAGGGCAGCCAGTTGCACACGGGTGGGCTTGTCGGCCTTTTTCAGGGCTTCGAGCAGTAGTTCGGGGCGGACCGGCTTGGCCAGGTAACCAACGCCACTGCCATTGAAGGCTTCAAGGGCAAATTCGTCCGGTGCTGCGCAAAACACCAGGGCCGGGGGTGTCTCGCGCTCGCACAGCTTGCCGGCAACCTGCAGGCCATCCAGGCCAGGCATGCGCACATCGAGCAGGACGATATCCGGCTTCAGGCTGTCGATCAGGCTCAATGCCTCTTCGCCACTGGTGGCGCTGGGCTCCAGGACACTGTATCCCTCAAGCTCGCCGACCATGCGGCTCAGACGCTCACGGGCTAGGGGTTCGTCATCAACGATCAGGACATTCATATTGCGCTGGATTCCTGCGTGAGTCTCGCACAAGGATAGCGTAGACAGGTGGAGTGACGTCCGTCACGGCGATCCACGCTAAGACTAGTGCGAAGGCCAAAAAGTGCCGCAAGTCGGGCATCAATATTTACCCGGACCTGCCCGATACCGCCCAAGACCGTTGAATGCGCGACGACGTCGCAGGGAATGCTGATACTCAACACAAAGCCCCCCTTCGTTGTGTGGCCGCCGCCCACCCTGGCCGCACCCGCCTCGTTTCATGGACGGATTGCTTGCCCTGCGCGGAGTGAACTCGTTGGTCGGCCCCACGGCGAGCACCTGGCTGGCGCTACGCAATTGTGCCGATCCTCCTGTCCAACTGTAGACGGTTGCCAAGACGATATTGCTCAATCGAGAAATATCGTTTGATCGATATCACCTTCGGCACCCAGGCAACCGACCTCGCCCAGGCGCACCGGTTCCAGTCTCCGCGCTACCAGGACCGCCAGCAAGCGGTCCAAGAGTCGCAGGTAAAAAGCTGCCGACCAGTGCCAGCGCCAGCCTGGGCAACCCTGCTATCATCGGCGCCTGTTTTTCACGCCATCTTCCTTCAGCAGATCACGAGCGAATTCATGAGCACTGACAAGACCAATCAGTCCTGGGGCGGCCGCTTCAGTGAACCCGTCGACGCCTTCGTCGCCCGCTTCACCGCCTCTGTCAATTTCGACCAGCGCCTGTATCGCCACGACATCATGGGCTCGATCGCCCACGCCACGATGCTGGCCAAGGTCGGTGTACTCACCGATGCCGAACGCGACAGCATCATCGACGGCCTGAAGACCATCCAGGGCGAAATCGAGGCCGGCAGCTTCGACTGGCGCGTGGACCTTGAAGACGTACACATGAACATCGAGGCACGCCTGACCGACCGCATCGGAATCACCGGCAAGAAGTTGCACACCGGGCGCAGTCGCAATGACCAGGTGGCCACCGATATCCGCCTGTGGCTGCGCGACGAGATCGACCTGATCCTCGGCGAAATCACCCGCCTGCAAAAAGGCCTGCTGGAGCTGGCCGAGCGTGAAGCCGACAGCATCATGCCGGGCTTCACCCACCTGCAGACCGCCCAGCCTGTGACCTTCGGCCACCATATGCTGGCCTGGTTCGAGATGCTCAGCCGCGATTACGAACGCCTGGTGGACTGCCGCAAGCGCACCAACCGCATGCCACTTGGCAGTGCGGCCCTGGCGGGTACCACCTACCCGATCGACCGCGAACTGACCTGCCAACTGCTGGGCTTCGAAGCAGTGGGCGGCAACTCCCTGGACAGCGTGTCGGACCGTGACTTCGCCATTGAATTCTGTGCCGCCGCCAGCGTGGCGATGATGCACCTGTCGCGTTTTTCCGAAGAGCTGGTGCTATGGACTAGCGCGCAGTTCCAGTTCATCGACCTGCCGGACCGCTTCTGCACTGGCAGCTCGATCATGCCGCAAAAGAAGAACCCCGACGTGCCGGAACTGGTACGCGGCAAGAGCGGCCGGGTGTTTGGTGCACTGATGGGCCTGCTGACCCTGATGAAGGGCCAGCCCCTGGCCTACAACAAGGACAACCAGGAAGACAAGGAGCCGCTGTTCGACGCCGCCGACACCCTGCGCGATTCGCTGCGCGCCTTCGCCGACATGATTCCGGCCATCAAGCCCAAGCACAGCATCATGCGCGAGGCGGCCCTGCGCGGCTTCTCCACCGCCACGGACCTCGCCGACTACCTGGTCCGCCGTGGCCTGCCGTTTCGCGACTGCCACGAGATCGTCGGCCATGCCGTGAAGCATGGCGTGGACACTGGCAAGGACCTGGCGGAAATGAGCCTGGAAGAACTGCGCCAGTTCAGCGACCAGATCGAACAGGACGTGTTCGCCGTGCTGACGCTCGAAGGTTCAGTCAATGCCCGCAACCACATCGGTGGCACGGCTCCGGCCCAGGTCCGGGCCGCCGTGATCCGCGGCCAGGCCTTGCTGGCCAGTCGCTGAGTCATTGCGCCAGCCTGGGGTGGTAGATCGCCCCAGGCTGCCAGCAAAGCCGCACCCGCAAGGGCGCGGTTACTTCCTGGCCGCCACCATGGCCAGGAACTGCGGCATCGCTGCCTCCCTGTCTGCCGCAATACGCTGGACATTGGGCAACTGCTCCAAGCGCTCCAGCAGGGCCTTCGCCTCCGGCATCGCCGCCAGGAAATCCACCTCGAACAATTTCTGCCCAACCGTCCGGGCCAGGCTCACGCTGTAGAGAAAGTACAGGTCCGCCACAGTCAGGCTATCGCCAGCGACATAAGGCGAGAACCGAGCATGCCGCGCCAACGCGGAAAAACCGAGCTGCAAGTCAGCCTTGGCCTTCTGCTTGATGGTCTCCGGCACCGTCATGCCGAAAAAAGCCTCGGGGTAACAGGTGCGTGCCGGCAACTCGATGTACAACTCGATTTCCCTGGCCAGCGCCAGCACCTGGGCCCGCTGGAACGGCTCGCCCGGCAACAGCGCCGGTCCCGACCGGGTCTGCTCGAGGTATTCGAGGATGACGCTGGTTTCATTGATGAACCCTTGGGCCACCTGCAAGACCGGAACCTTGCCACGAGGACTGATAGCCAGCGCCTCTGGCGCCTGGCCGGCGTAGAACGCCACCTCCTCGAAAGTCAGTCCTTTTTCCAGCAGCGCCAGCTTGACCATGTTGTAGTAGTTACTGACACAAAAACCATAAAGCTTGAGCATCACTTAGCCTCCAGGCCGTTCAGGGGTTGGCAGCATTTTTATAGAAGGTCCCTGCCACTCTGGCCAGCAGCATCACTTCCCTGAATGCGAGTAGACTGGCGTCCTTTCCTTGAGGAGCCTGCCATGAGCGAGCCAACCGATATCGACAACGACGAAGAAGAGTTCGCCGAAAATACCCTGGTCGAAGCGATCGAGAACCAGATTGAAAGCGACAACCCGCCGGCCGCCAAGGCCACCTTCAACAAGCTGACCCTGGTGGGCTACGAACGGGAAGAAATCCTCAACCTGATGGCCCATGTCCTGGCCATCGAGATCGATGCGATCCTCGAGGAAGACCGGCCTTTCGACACCCAGTGGTACGAAGCGGCCTTGCGTGCCCTGCCGGAACTGCCTCCCGAGAAACAGTGAAGCTCCCGCCGGAGCGTTGCCCCCTGCAACGCTCCATGCACCTGATACGACCTTTCGCCCAGCGCCTGACTACACTGCAACCACCCTGCGGCCAAACACCGCTGCCATTGGCTGCAAAAGTACTCAGCGAACGCTGGACACACCGCCCTTGTGCGGTCACCTTAAGAACGCTGACCTCTCATTCCTAGAAAGTCTGGAGTCCTTATGTCGTATACCCCTGAGTTGGTTGCCGAACTGGAAATCCTTGCACTCTTCAACCTGGACAGTTCCCAGGAAGGCCTGAAGATCCATCAGACCGCTACCCCCAGCGCTATCGCAGCCGCCAAGCGCCTGCATGCCAAGGAACTGATCACCCAGCCCGATGGTGGCTACCTCACCAGCCTCGGCCGGGATGCCGCCGAACATGCCCAGGGCCTCCTGACCATCCTCAACGTCGCCGAAACCGCCTGAAGACTTCCCTCGCCTGCGGGACTCCCGTCCGTCGGGATTCCGTAGGCTGCCTTGCACCAATGCGTTAGAAATCTGGCGTCAAAAATAAAATCAGCTTAAGAGTCAGCCCTGTCTGCCGGTAGACTGGCTACACCCTGACTCCGCCACGTTCGAGCTCCGCTTGAAATGCCCCATACCCATGAAATCCGTCCCGACCTGGATGAAGGAATCGATCGCAAGGTTCTAAGCAAGCTCCGTGCACGCTTTCTCACCCTCAACGAAGGACGCATGACCCGGGCCATGGAGGGCTTGTCGGCCCGCCAGCAACTGGTCCTCAACCTGCTGCCGCTGTTCTTTCACGTCAATCACCCATTGCTCCCCGGCTATGTCTCCGGTGCAACTCCTGCGGGCCTGTCCAACTATGAGCCCGACCCGGCTGCACTGGCCGAGGCCCAGCGCCTGACCCGTTCCTTTTCCTACAAGGCCCGCCACGGCAACCCACCGCGACCGATCCATGGCCTGTTCCTCATGGGCAGCCTGGGCACCCTGGCCCAAGCCGACCAGAGCGATATGGACGTATGGGTCTGCCACGCCTCGAACCTGAGTGAAAACGAACTGGCCGAGTTGCAGAAGAAATGCCAGTTGCTGGAAACCTGGGCCGAGAGCCAGGGCGCCGAAGCGCATTTCTTTCTCATCGATCCGAGCCGCTTCGTCCGTGGCGAACGCGATACCCAGCTCAGCTCGGACGATTGCGGCACCACCCAGCACTACCTGCTGCTGGATGAGTTCTATCGCACCGCCATCTGGCTGGCCGGGCGCACCCCCCTGTGGTGGCTGGTGCCGGTGTACGAGGAGTCTCGCTACGAGCAGTACATCCACACGCTGCTGTCCAAGCGCTTCGTCTCTGCCGAGGAAAACCTCGACCTGGGGCACATGGCGCGGATTCCTCCCGGGGAATTCATCGGAGCCGGGCTCTGGCAGTTGTTCAAGGGCATCGAGTCGCCCTACAAGTCCGTACTCAAGCTATTGCTGATCGAGGTCTATGCCAGCGAGCACCCGCAGGTCCAGTGCCTGAGCCTGCGCTTCAAGCAGGCCGTGTTCGCCAATCGCCTGGACTTGGACGAGCTGGACCCGTACATCGTGGTCTACCGGCGCATAGAGGAGTACCTCAAGGCCCGCGGCGAACCCGAGCGCCTCGAGCTGGTACGTCGCAGCCTGTACCTCAAGGTCAATCGCAAGCTGACGGCCGGCAATGGCTCTCGCAGCCCGAGCTGGCAAAGGGCGCTGCTGGAGCGCCTGGCTGACGAATGGGGCTGGGACCACCGCCAGCTGGCACTGCTCGACAGCCGTAGCCAGTGGAAAGTGCGCCAGGTCGGCAGCGAACGCCGCGCCCTGGTCAACGAGCTCAACTACAGCTATCGCTTCCTGACCCAGTTCGCCCGCACCGAGCAAGCTGCCAGCCTGATCAACAAGCGCGACCTCAACGTACTGGGCCGGCGCTTGTACGCAGCCTTCGAACGCAAGGCGGGGAAAATCGAATTCATCAACCCGGGCATCGCCCCGGACCTGGCGGAAGATACCCTGACCCTGGTGCAATCGCCCAACCGCAGGGAACCCGGCCAGACGCACTGGGGCCTGTACAACGGCAACCTGACGGCCCTGGAGTGGGAACACTTCGCCCCGATCAAACGCAGCCGCGAGCTGCTGGAACTGCTCACCTGGTGTCACCGCAACGGAGTGATCGACAGCAGTACCCGCCTGGCCTTGCATCCCGGCAGCAGCGACCTGAGCGAGTTCGAGCTGTTCAACCTGCTGGGCAGCCTGCAGCAAACCGTCGCCCTCCCGCTCAATGCCGCCAGCGAAGATCAACTGCTGCATGCCAGCGTGCCCAGCGAAGTGCTGGTCCTGGTGAACGTGGGGGTCGATCCGCTCAAGCACCATCGTGAGCTGAACATCCACATGACCACCGAGCGAACCGATTCCCTGAGCTACGCAGGGGTTCGCGAGAACCTGGTGCTGACCCTGGACCAGGTCACCCTCAATAGTTGGAACGAGGTCATGGTGGGCCGCTACGACAGCGAGCATGCCCTGCTCGATTGCCTGCGCGACTACCTGAACAACCTGCCTGCCGGCCCCCAGCCACGGCTGCGGGTCCGCTGCTTCTGCCACAACCGTGCGCAATTCATCGCCCGCCGGGTGGAAGAGCTGTTCGAGACCGCACAGAACCTGCTGCTCAGCCAGCTCAACTATCGCTACCTGATCCAGGTCCAGCAGCACTATCACGTGCTCGAACTGGTGCCCGGCCAGGTTCGGCACCGGGCCCTGGCAACCCCCGCCGCGCTGCTGGACTACCTGGGACAGGAACAGACCCGCTACAGCCCCCTGCACCTCGACCCCATGGCCCTGGAGGATCACGACCTGGCACTGATCCTGCCCATGGGCCAACCGGATTGCATCCAGGTGTTCTACCGAATCAGCGAAGACCAGGCCGAGCTCTATGTCCTGGACGAGCACAATGCCCTGTGGCAACAGACCCTGCCCTACCACGACGAGCAGAGCCTTCTGGTGCCCTTGCAGCGCTTCCTGCAGTCGATCCTTTATCGGCGCGAGGCCCTGCTGCCCATGGACAGCATTCCAAGCGAGAAACCTTTAGACACACTCTACTTCCAGATACTGCCCTCAGGCACCGCCCGAGCACGCCGGGTAGAGGTCCGGCCGGTACCACTGACTCCGGTCGACAAGGCTTTTTATGATGTGCAGGCAATCGTCGGCAAGGCGGCACCGGGTCAGGTGCAAGTCTCGCTGTACTGCAATCAAAGGGAGTTTTCCGAGCTGGAATATGGCGACCAACTGTTCAGCACAGTCGTCCAGGAGATCGTCGAACAGCGCCGCGAACCGGAGCGTTACCGCTGCTACATCACCGATCTGGACCTGTCCGGCCTGCTCGGTGATGGGCAAGGTTCGAGCATTCTGTATCTGCGTTACAAGGCCAGCCTGGAGCGTGCCTTGAACGACGCGCTCGAACAGGTCTAGACAGGAATCAGAGGTGGAAGTCGCCTGCGGCTTCCGGCTGGTATTCCACTTCCAGCAACGTCAGTTTCAGGGTCTTTCCGCCCGGGGCCGGCCAGTCGATGTATTGCCCTACCTGCAGCCCCAACAAGGCGCTGCCCACCGGCGCGAGGATGGAGATCTTGCCTTCGTCGGCATTGGCATCCTGGGGATAGACCAGTGTCAGGTGGTAGTCCTTGCCGCTGCTTTCTTCACGGCAGTGCACCCGCGAGTTCATGGTTACGACACCGGCCGGGACCTCATCGTGGCCCACCAGTGTTTCGGCACGATCCAGCTCGGCTTGCAGTGCAATGACGCCTGGCAGCGAGTCGTCCAGACTGTCGATCAGGCGCTCCAGACGTTGCACGTCAAGGCGGGTAAGGATGATGGATGGTGCAGTACTCATGATCCTGGCTGACTCCTGTTTTTTCTGCACAAAAAAGCAAAACCCCGCCAAATAAGACGGGGTTCTCACCAGCCTCGAGGTAGCGAGGCGAAGTCGGACACTATCACAGCGAACCGAATAAACAAACCGTGCGGACCAGAACTACAACCCCCCTGGTATCGCCGCCTGTTTACGCTGCAACGCCTGGTCGCAGATCACTCGACGGCGTTCGTCGTCAGCCGAGCGCCACTCGCGAATATCCTCCACGTGCCGGAAACAGCCCCGGCAGATTTTCTCCTCGTCGAGGCGGCACAGGCTGATACAGGGCGAGCGCACCGCCGGACTGACATTGCTGAACAGCGGCTTGGGCGGACGGACCGTACTGGGCTGGCTCACGAAATCAAAGCCCTTCGAACTCGAGCTTGATATCCGCCTGTTCGAACACGATGCGTTCCAACATCTCGCCCAGTTGTTCTTCGCTCTTGTCGCACATCCAGCGCTCGCTCTCCTCGTCATAGTCGAAGTGGAAACCGCCCGAACGCGCAGCCAGCCACAGCTGGCGCAGAGGCTCCTGGCGACTGAAGATCACCTGGCTGCCATTATCGAACTTGACGGTGAGCACCCCGGCCGAGCTTTCCAGGTCGATGTCCAGGTCACTCTCATCGAAAATATCCTCCAGCGCCTGCTGGGTGGCATCCACCAGGTCGTGGAAACGCGCTTCGGTCAAACTCATTGCAGGAACCTCGGTCAGTATCTAGTCACGCTCAAGCGCCGCAAGATACGGGCGCTTCCCGGTGAATGCAAAGAATACCGGAGCGGCCGATACCTGCCACGACCAATCCGCCAACACTGCCAGCCGGTCACCGGCAAAGGCCCGCCAGGCGGGATTTTCCTTGCATAGGCAAGCTGCCGGGTGGCCGGTATACTCGGGCGCAATTTACGCATTCTCAAGGATTTCGCCATGAAGCGCCTGATCTCCGCCCTCGCTGCGCTTGTCGCGGTTGCCTGCCTCGTGACCGCCTGCGGCCAGAAAGGCCCGTTGTACCTGCCAGATGACAGCAAATCCCCCGAGGAACAGTCGAAGGCGCACAAGCACGACACTTTCGACACCTACTAAGGGCTCGCCATGGACGCTTTCAACTACCGCGACGGCGAGCTGTTCGCGGAAGGCGTAGCCCTGTCCGCCATTGCCGATCGTTTCGGTACGCCCACCTACGTTTATTCCCGCGCGCATATCGAGGCCCAGTACCTAGCCTACGCCGAGGCGTTGGCCGGCATGCCGCACCTGGTCTGCTTCGCGGTGAAGGCCAACTCCAACCTTGGCGTACTCAATGTCCTGGCGCGCCTGGGCGCCGGTTTCGACATCGTCTCCCGAGGTGAGCTGGAACGGGTGCTGGCCGCGGGCGGGCAAGCGGACAAGATTGTCTTCTCCGGCGTTGGCAAGACCCGCGACGACATGCGCCGCGCCCTGGAAGTCGGCGTCCATTGCTTCAACGTCGAATCTGCCGAAGAACTGGAGCGCCTGCAGGAAGTGGCAGCGCAGATGGGCGTACGTGCACCGGTATCCCTGCGGGTCAATCCCGATGTGGATGCAGGCACCCACCCCTACATTTCCACCGGGCTCAAGGAAAACAAGTTCGGCATTGCCATTGCTGCCGCCGAGGATGTGTATGTCCGCGCGGCCCAGCTGCCCAACCTGGAAATCGTCGGTGTCGATTGCCACATCGGCTCGCAACTGACCAGCCTGGCGCCCTTCATCGATGCCCTCGAGCGCCTGCTGGACCTGGTAGACCGCCTCGCCGAGTGCGGCATCTACTTGCGCCACATCGACCTGGGCGGAGGCCTGGGAGTGCGGTATCGCGACGAGGAGCCACCCCTGGCAGCCGACTACATCAAGGCCGTGCGTGAGCGCCTGGCCGGGCGCGACCTGGCCCTGGTGTTCGAGCCCGGACGCTTCATCGTCGCCAATGCCGGGGTGTTGCTGACTCGGGTCGAGTACCTCAAGCACACCGAACACAAGGACTTCGCCATCGTCGACGGCGCCATGAACGACCTGATCCGTCCGGCGCTGTACCAGGCCTGGATGAATGTCAGTGCCGTGCGCCCACGAGATACCGAACCCCGAACCTACGACATCGTCGGCCCAATCTGTGAAACCGGCGATTTCCTCGCCAAGGAGCGCGCCCTGGCCCTGGCCGAGGGCGACCTGCTGGCGGTGCATTCGGCCGGTGCCTATGGTTTTGTCATGAGTTCGAACTACAACACCCGCGGCCGCGCCGCCGAAGTCCTGGTCGATGGTGACCAGGCTGTGCAAGTGCGCCGTCGCGAGACGCTAGCCGAGTTATTCGCTGGCGAAAGCCTGTTGCCGGAGTAAGACCATGCTGCTGCGTTTTACCAAGATGCACGGCCTGGGCAATGACTTCATGGTCCTCGACCTGGTCAGCCAGCACGCGCATATTCAACCCAAGCACGCCAAGCAATGGGGGGATCGCAATACCGGGATCGGTTTCGATCAATTGTTGATCGTCGAGGCCCCGACCAATCCGGATGTGGACTTTCGCTACCGGATCTTCAATTCCGACGGTTCGGAAGTGGAGCAATGCGGCAATGGCGCTCGCTGCTTTGCCCGTTTCGTGCTGGACAAGCGCTTGACCACCAAGCGCCGGATCCGCGTAGAAACCAAGAGCGGCGTCATCGAACTCGATGTGCGCAACGACGGCCAGATCAGCGTCGACATGGGACCACCGCGCCTGGTACCGGCGGATATCCCATTTCAAGCACCAGCCCAGGCCACCAGCTATACGCTGGACGTCGAGGGTCGCCAGGTCGAGTTGGCCGCCATTTCCATGGGTAATCCCCACGCCGTGTTGCGGGTGGATGACATCAACCGTGCACCGGTCCATGAACTGGGTCCGAAGATCGAACATCACCCGCGCTTCCCGGCCCGGGTCAATGTCGGTTTTATCCAGGTACTGGACCGTCAACGCGCGCAGTTGCGGGTGTGGGAACGTGGCGCCGGGGAAACCCAGGCCTGCGGCACCGGCGCCTGCGCCGCTGCAGTGGCCGCGATCAGCCAGGGGTGGATGGATTCGCCGCTATTGATCGACCTGCCAGGCGGGCGCCTGTCCATCGAATGGGCGGGCCCAGGCCAACCGGTGATGATGACCGGCCCGGCAGTACGCGTATACGAAGGACAGGTGCGTCTATGAGCGAGCGAAATCCATGACCGATCAGCCACAGGTTCCCACGACAACGCCCGACGAATCTCCCGTCCAGAGCCTGGAGGCGGCAGCCGTTGCCGCCTACCTGGAGGCTCATCCGGACTTTTTCGTCGCCCACGAAGAACTGCTCCCGGCCTTGCGCATCCCCCACCAGCGCGGCGATACCGTTTCCCTGGTGGAACGGCAGATGAAGATCCTGCGCGAGCGCAACATCGAAATGCGCCATCGCCTGTCGCAACTGATGGACGTGGCCCGGGACAATGACCGCCTGTTCGACAAGACCCGGCGCCTGATTCTCGCGCTGATGGACGCCAGCAGCCTCGAAGAGGTGGTGATGAGCGTCGAGGACAGCCTGCGCCAGGAGTTCCAGGTACCCTTCGTCAGCCTGATCCTGTTCAGCGACAGCCCCATGCCCGTTGGCCGCTGGGTCTCCGCCGCCGAGGCCCAGGGGGCTATCGGGGGCCTGCTGGCCGAAGGCAAGAGCGTCGCTGGCGCCCTGCGCGAACATGAGCTGGATTTTCTCTTCGGAGAAGAACAGCGCAAGCAGATCGGCTCCACAGCCGTGGTTGCCCTGGCTCATCAGGGGATGCATGGCGTGCTGGCCATCGCCAGCCGCGATCCGCAGCACTACAAGAGCTCGGTGGGCACCTTGTTCCTCAACTACATCGCCGAAGTCACCGGTCGCGTGCTACCGCGCTTCACCCACTCACTGCGCTCGGTACGCTGAACATGCAGCAACAACTGGACGCCTACTGCGCACACTTGCGCAGTGAGCGCCAGGTGTCGCCCCATACCCTGGAAGCCTACCGGCGCGACCTGGGCAAGGTGCTGGGGTTCTGCGAGAAGCAACAGGTGCACAGCTGGACCGACCTGGACATCCAGGGCCTGCGCAGCCTGGTGGTACGCCTGCACCAGCAGGGCCAATCCTCCCGCAGCCTGGCCCGCTTGCTGTCCGCGGTACGCGGGCTCTATCACTACCTGAACCGCGAAGGGCTATGCGATCACGATCCGGCCAATGGCCTGTCCCCGCCCAAAGGCGAACGACGACTGCCCAAGACCCTGGATACCGACCGTACCCTGCAACTGCTCGACGGCGCAGTAGAAGACGACTTCCTGGCTCACCGCGACCAAGCCATCCTGGAGCTGTTCTACTCCTGCGGGCTGCGCCTCTCCGAACTCACCAGCCTGAATCTCGAACAACTGGACCTGGCCGATGGCCTGGTGCAGGTCCAGGGCAAGGGCAGCAAGACCCGAGTCCTGCCAGTAGGCAGGAAAGCCCGCGAGGCCCTGGCACTATGGTTGCCGCTACGGGCCTTGAGCAATCCACCGGACACCGCCCTTTTCGTCAGCCAGAAAGGCCGCCGCCTGGGCCCCCGCGCCATCCAACTGCGAGTCAAGGCAGCGGGCGAACGCGAATTGGGCCAGAACCTGCACCCGCACATGCTGCGCCACTCCTTCGCCAGCCACCTGCTGGAATCCTCCCAGGACCTGCGCGCCGTGCAGGAACTGCTGGGGCACTCGGATATCAAGACCACGCAGATCTACACCCACCTGGACTTCCAGCACCTGGCAGCGGTCTACGACAGCGCCCATCCACGGGCCAAACGCAATAAAGGCGGTGAGTAATGACCATCAAGCTGATCACCTTCGACCTCGACGACACCTTGTGGGATACCGCCCCGGTGATCGTCAGTGCCGAGGCCACCTTGCGCCAATGGCTGGCAGAGCACGCTCCGAACCTGGGTGGCGTACCGGTGGAACACTTATGGGCCATTCGTGAACGAGTACTGGCACGTGAGCCCGGCCTCAAGCACCGGATCAGCGCCCTGCGCCTTCGAGTACTGTTCCATGCCCTGGAAGAAGCCGGGTATGACCAGGCCCAGGCCAGCCAGCTGGCCGAAGCAGGCTTCGAAGCATTCCTGCACGCCCGGCATCAACTGAATGTCTTTCCTGAGGTACAGCCAACCCTGGAGGCCCTGGCCAATCACTTCGCCCTTGGAGTGATCACCAACGGCAACGCCGACGTGCGTCGCCTGGGCCTGGCGGACTACTTCACGTTCGCCCTGTGCGCCGAGGACATCGGCATTGCCAAGCCCGATGCCCGGCTATTTCAGGAGGCCCTGCAACGCGGGGGCGCCACTGCCGATACCGCCGTGCATATCGGCGACCACCCGGGCGACGACATTGCCGGGGCCCAGCAGGCCGGCTTGCGCGCCATCTGGTTCAACCCGGGTGGCAAGGCCTGGGAGGCCGAACGCGCACCCGATGCGCAGATCCGCAGCCTGACCGAGCTTCCAGCCTTGCTCGGGCGCTGGAAGTCCCTGTAACACTGGCATCGCGCCCGATCCGCAGCTGTTTGCCCAGGCATGAAAAAACCCGCAGCGACGGCGGGTTTTTTCAGCAAGCAAGTAGCAAGGCTCAGATAGGCCGGCTGCCGTACTTGTTATCAGGCTTCTTGGGCGGATCGGCGACCACGTTGGCCTCGACTTCCTGCACTTTACCGCCACGGGCCAGGAACTCCTCCATGGCACGCGCCAGTGCATCGCGCTCCTTGTTCTTGGCTTCGACGCTCGGCAATTCGTCTACCGAGACGGCCGCCTTGGACTTGCCTTTGGCGGTCGGAGCAGGAACATCACTGCCATCGTCTTCCGCCACATCGTCGGCGGCCGCTTCCAGACCTTCTTCGGTTTCGTCTTCGTCACCTACTTCGAGGTCGTCGTTTTCCAGATCATCGTCGCTCATGTTCTACCTCATGACTTGCGAAAAGCAGATTAGTTATAGCCCAGCTCGGCCGACTGTCGAAGGCCGCCGGAAAAAAATCAACGTCCACTGATACTCAGCGGCTTATGCCTTATCACCCTGCAAGGTGGCAAGGACTTTGCGAGCACCGCCGTGATCACGATGCTCGCCCAGATAGACGCCTTGCCAGGTGCCCAGCGCCAGGCGTCCCGCCGAGATCGGCAAAGTCAACTGGCAGCCTAGCAAACTGGCCTTGAAGTGCGCCGGGAGGTCGTCCGCGCCTTCGTCGTTATGTTCATACCCAGCCATGCCTTGCGGCACCAGGGCATTGAAGAAACGTTCGAAATCGCGCCGAACCGCCGGATCGGCATTCTCGTTGACGGTCAACGAGGCCGAAGTATGTTGTAGCCACAAATGCAGCAGACCCACTCGACATGCCTTCAACTCAGGCAGGCCGGCGAGCAACTCGTCCGTTACCAGGTGAAAGCCCCGGGGCCTGGCCCGCAGGGTAATCAGGGTCTGTTGCCACATACCTATCTCCGCACTTCGGCGCGCATTCTAGCGCGCTCAGGAAAAAAACAAAGCGCCTAATAATCCTGCTTTAGTGTAAGCATTTGCCCTACTAAAAATCGCCATGGCAAACATGCCAAGGCTTACCAGAAAAACCTTTCAGCCTTCCCCGAGATCAAAACCCAGGCAAAAAAAAGCCCGGCCAGTGCCGGGCTTTTTCGTTGGCGCCGTTACAGGTTGTAGCCACGTTCGTTGTGCTGCGCCAGGTCGAGGCCGACCGCTTCCTCTTCCTCGGTCACCCGCAGCCCGATGATGACGTCCAGCACCTTGAGGATGATGAAAGTAGCAATGGCGGTGTAGATCACCGTCAGGCCCACGCCCTTGGCCTGGACCCAGACTTGGGCGGCAACGTCGGTCACGGTGCCGAAGCCACCCAGGGAAGGCGCGGCGAACACACCCGTCAGGATCGCTCCGAGAATACCGCCGATACCGTGCACGCCGAAGGCATCCAGGGAGTCGTCATAGCCCAGTTTGCGCTTGAGGCTGGTTGCGCAAAAGAAGCACACCACACCCGCCGACAGGCCAATGATCAAGGCGCCCATCGGGCCCACGGTACCCGCCGCCGGCGTGATCGCCACCAGGCCAGCCACTACGCCCGATGCGATCCCCAGGGCGCTGGGTTTGCCATGGGTGAACCACTCGGCAAACATCCAGCCCAGGGCTGCGGCAGCGGTGGCGATCTGGGTCACCAACATCGCCATGCCGGCAGTGCCATTGGCCGCGGCAGCTGAACCGGCGTTGAAGCCGAACCAGCCGATCCACAGCATCGCCGCGCCCATCAGGGTGTAACCCAGGTTATGCGGAGCCATCGGCGTGGTAGGAAAACCCTTGCGCTTGCCCAGCACCAGGCAGGCTACCAGCCCGGCGACACCGGCATTGATGTGCACCACCGTACCACCGGCAAAGTCCAGCACCCCCCAGTCGCCCATCAGCGAACCCGGACCGCTCCAGACCATGTGTGCGATCGGTGCATACACCACGGTGAACCAGATACCCATGAAGATCAGCATGGCCGAGAACTTCATCCGCTCGGCGAAGGCCCCAACGATCAGCGCCGGGGTGATGATGGCGAAGGTCATCTGGAAAGTGACGAACACCGCCTCGGGAAACAGCGCTGCCGGACCGGTTACGCTGGCCGGGGTGATACCGGCGAGGAAGGCTTTGGACAGCCCGCCAACGAACGAATTGAGATTGACCACGCCAGCTTCCATCCCGCTGGTGTCGAACGCGATGCTGTAGCCATAGATGAACCACAGGACGGTAATCAGGCCAGTGATGGCGAAGCACTGCATCATGACCGAAAGAATGTTCTTGGAACGCACCATGCCGCCGTAGAACAGCGCCAGCCCGGGGATGGTCATGAACAGTACCAGGGCGGTGGAGGTCAGCATCCAGGCGGTGTCGCCGGAATTCAGGACTGGAGCAGCCGCTTCGTCTGCCGCCATGGCCAAGCCAGGCATTACGAGGGGCAAAAGGGCTCCTAGCCCTGCGAATTTACGCAGAGTCATGTTGTTTTCTCCTGGGGCGTTGGGTTTGGGGCGGCTTAGATTGCGTCGGTATCGGTTTCGCCGGTACGGATGCGAATAGCCTGTTCCAGATTGACCACGAAGATCTTGCCGTCACCGATCTTGCCGGTGTTGGCAGCCTTGGTGATGGCCTCGATGACCCGGTCCAGATCCTTGTCGTCGATGGCGACATCGATCTTCACCTTGGGCAGGAAATCGACCACGTATTCCGCGCCGCGGTACAGCTCGGTATGGCCCTTCTGCCGACCGAAGCCCTTGACCTCGGTGACGGTAATGCCCTGCACGCCGATTTCGGACAGCGACTCGCGCACGTCGTCCAACTTGAACGGCTTGATGATGGCGGTGACTAGCTTCATGAAACTCTCTCCCGAATTGGTGGACTTGCCCCAGGAAAACAAACCCGACTCAAGTCTAAGCGCAGTGCCTGGCTTTGTAACGCATCGTCGGCCTTCCTCAGCCGGACCGACGCTAGCCGCCCTGACGAAACACTCCCCCGTTTCGTCGGTCGCACTGCATTCGTCACAGCGACTGCATCAGTGCATGGGTCACCAGGGTCTAAGCAGAAAGCTTGCCAGGTCGGGAAATGCCAACGATTTCAGCCCCTTGCTGGCGTTCAGCCTGCAGGGCCATGAAACAGTGCCGCAGATACGCACAATAACGGTGCGCCAGCATTCGGCCAGATGCGCAAAAAACGTGCAGCCTCCGCCGCGCCAAGCCCTCGGTTCGTGCGTGATACACTGCGCCCCATCAGCTCTTCAGGACATTCCCATGCTCGCCCCCAAAGACCTCCTCGACACCCTGAGCGGCCACGCCTCACGCTTGTTCAGTGGCGAAACGCCTCTGCCCCGCAACGAAATCGAAAGCCAGTTCAAGGCCCTGCTGCAAAGCGGCTTCAGCAAGCTGGACCTGGTCAGCCGGGACGAGTTCGATAGCCAGATGGTCGTCCTGGCCCGCACCCGGGCTCGCCTGGAGAGCCTGGAAGCCAAGGTCGCCGAGCTGGAAGCCAGGCTGGAACCGAAGGATCAATGAGCTGACACCCTCCTCGCCGGCCGCGCGCCTTCAGCACAGCTGAAGGACAGGCCGGCGACACATCCTGTCTGCATTGCCCAGCGCTTGCGCTGCCCCCCTCGCCTATCCTTGCAACACCGCAGGACGCGGTTCCCGCCGCTGCAAGGAAGAACGTCGCATGTCCCTGGCCATCATCCACAGCCGCGCCCAGGTGGGCGTGCAAGCACCTGCAGTCAGCGTCGAAGTGCACCTGGCCAACGGCCTGCCTAGCCTGACCCTGGTGGGCCTGCCCGAAACGGCAGTCAAGGAAAGCAAGGACCGGGTCCGCAGCGCGATCCTCAATGGCGGGTTCGACTTCCCCGCCCGACGCATCACCCTCAACCTGGCACCCGCTGACCTGCCCAAAGATGGCGGGCGCTTCGACCTGGCGATCGCCCTGGGCATCCTCGCCGCGAGCCGGCAACTGCCGACAGAGGCGCTGGACAACGTCGAATGCCTCGGGGAGCTGGCCTTGTCCGGCACTGTGCGCCCGGTACGTGGTGTCTTGCCGGCCGCGCTGGCGGCACGCGATGCCGGGCACCGCCTGCTGGTGCCCCGGGCCAACGCCGAGGAAGCCTGCCTGGCCTCGGGCTTGACGGTGATCGCGGTGGACCACCTGCTGGAAGCAGTGGCTCATCTCAATGGGCAGGCACCGATCCCACCATGCGCGCCCCAAGGCCTGCCGCTCAACCACACGCCCTACCCCGACCTCAGCGAAGTCCAGGGTCAACTGGCTGCCAAGCGCGCCCTGCTGGTCGCCGCGTCCGGCGCCCACAACCTGCTGTTCTGCGGCCCTCCCGGCACCGGCAAGACCTTGCTCGCCAGCCGCCTGCCCGGCTTGCTGCCGCCCCTGGAAGAACACGAGGCGCTGGAGGTGGCGGCCATCCAGTCGGTGAGTAGCCTCGCACCGCTCACTCATTGGCCACAACGTCCGTTTCGCCAGCCTCACCACTCGGCGTCGGGGCCCGTCCTGGTCGGTGGAGGCTGTAGGATTTTGAAATAAATGCGACTTTTCGGAAATTAATGCGACAACGAGTAAAGTCGCCATTTCACATTACTGCGTACTCCAATCTATAGAAGTTAGGGGGATATTCTGTCGCACAGATCTTCCCCAAGCGAACGGGTGCACAGCTCTGACGCCAGGCGCCGTTGTATGCTGAACCGGCTAAACATCGCAATTCGCAGGTGGCAACGATGGACTCAAGCGCACAACCTGGTCTGTCCAGAGCCAGGTATCCGAACAGTCGCTGGGTAACCAGGAACGGCTCAGTCGGCCCATGTAGATGCACAACTCTCGATGAGTGGGTTTCTACAAAGCCCGACCTAAATTTTCAGAGGCATTTCTAAAACACTACACAAGCATCAAATTCTTGACAGGCGATTTCGGCTCGAGCTATAAATCACAGCGCTTGTAATGTTTAAGCGATAATGTAAGGCACTCGACAGAGTAGTAATGCTCATCAACTCGGAAGTTGATGATGAGGTCCTGAAGGCTTCGTGCTTTCAGTAGTGCAATGGTTGCGGTTATTCCTCTAACTTTTTTGGCCTTACATATGCTATCTAGAAATTTATTAGTGGTTGGCGGCTCAAGTGAAATTGGGGCCGCCATAATTCGGTGCGCCGAAAGTAACAGCTATAAAGTCTTCAGCACCCAACGATCTGTCGACAGTTCTGGGTTGCTCATGGATGTAACGTCGGATGAGAGCGTAAAGTCCGCAATAGATCAGGCAATTGCCATTTCTGGCACTATCGATGCAGTTGTTTACGCTCCTGCACTTTCTATCGACGGCCTGATCCATACATTGAGCGACGAAGCGTGGTCAAAGACATTTGACGTTAACCTCTTCGGCGCCGCGCGCGTGGTCCGCCACCTACTTCCTCACTTCATCAAAGCACGTAAAGGTGTTTTCCTGTTCGTGTCCTCTACCGCAGCTGTACGCGGTGCCACGGGGGCTGCGCCTTACTCTTGCTCCAAGGCAGCTCTGAACGCACTAGCGTTAAACATCGCGCACGACTACGGCCGATTCAATATCCGCGCCTATACGGTCATGCCCGGTTATGTCGACGGTGGAATGCTGGCTCATCTGCCTGATGAAAAGAAGGTCGTACTGGCCAGGGAAGCATCACTCAAGCGCTTGGCCACTCCTGATGAAGTCGCTCACTTCTGCGTTGCAACACTCGACTCGACCTACCTTACAGGCACGGCACTCGCGCTCGATGGTGGTTTGACCAGCTGATACTGATCGATCCCCACTGGAACCTCTCATACAAGGAAGGTATGACGTAATGACGACCTTGGGAACAGCCTTTGCTAAAACGCAGGACACAGTACTAGACAACGCTCGGTCCGCAGCAAATCAACTTTACCGCGAACGGATCGCTTCACGAGATGACCCCTCGACTCTTCCATGGCTGAACCGCCTGCTCAAGCATGGAATACTGGAGCTGGATCACATCGAAAACCCGATGTACCTGACGCTGCTGGACGGAAAAATGTCATCCCGCGCCTTAGGATCCTTTCTGTGCACCTATTACTGGGGCTCCAGCCAAGGCTTTAACAAGAAGGTACTACCGGCCGCATTGAAAGCTCACACAAATGAAAGCTGGCGTGCCTACATAAAGAGCATCATTCGCGAAGAAAATACGCCGAGTTGCCACTCGACAATGCTTAGTAACTTCATCCAGAGCCTTGGCTTTGACGTCGGTGAACGACCGCTCACCGCACAACGCTTTGTTGACAAGTTGATAACAGGCTACAGCGAGACGTTGGGATTCGCACTTGGCTATGCACTGGGCGTCGAGACTGAAGCAGACTTCCAGATTGCAGTTATCCATAGGGCGCTGATAGAGCAGTTCTCTAACATTATCATCTGTGATGAGTTTTTTACCATTCACATGGATGAAAGCGGCGAAGAAGCACATGCCAAAGCAACATGTGAATCTATCGAAAAGCTGATCGTCGAGGGCACTATCGACGCGAGCCAAGTAAAGGATGGATTTAATTCCGCAATCGCTGATACGCGGGAGTTTGTCTGCGATATTTACACGGAAATTGAGTCTTCACTTTCATATCCACAGCCGTCCCATTCATATAAAACAAAAGAGCCCGATTATGCCTGTTGATATCCGTTTTTCAGAAATTTTGAGAACCGCCGCTGAGCTCGACTCCAACTATCCAATCAACGCTTCGCAAGAACTACAAGCACTGGGAATCGATTCATTGAAGCTGATCGATGTCGTGATGTCAGTAGAGCGAGAGTTCGGTACTGAGTTGGACGAGGACGCATTGGTACGTGCCCGCACCGTTGGAGACCTCTGGCACGAAATCGAGAATGCCAAGGCCTGATTCATTAGCCAACGGCTGCACTAAGCGCGCATCGGCATCGGCATCAGCATCGACCTGAGACGCTAGCAGCGTGGCGTTCGGCTTGTCGAAGCTATCACGATGCCGACCAAGGCTATCGAAATGCTTAATCGCACTTTTCACTCAGAGCCCTCTATGAACCAAGCGACTTTCGAGTTCTCGATTGAGCGATACGCAATGTATCCAGCATTGCCAAAACCGTATTCCGGCGCCGACCTTCTACCTGAAGACTTCAGTCACTGGGTCGACGCCAAAGGTGACCGTTTCTGCGATACGTTCAGTCGCATATGCTTCTACCTCGCAGAACGCTACATGAGCCATTCCGACAGCTCGTGTGACGAAACGGTCATTGTGGGCACCGAGTACGGCAACTTCGAAGCCATGCTGCGCTTTCAGCATCAGGCACTTACCGATCACAAAACGCTGTCGGCCCAGCAATTTCCCTATGCTACAACCAGTTCTGCGTCGACCTTTATCAACATCAGTCGCCACATCAGCGGCGGCAATGCCACCTTGAACGCTGGTGCACTGACACCTGCGTTAGCATTGCTTCACGGTCTGCTCCACATACATGGTCGTGAGCGTACCAAGAGCCATGTCTTTATCGGTGACACTTACTTTAGCGAAGCACTCGACGACATCCTAAAGAGTGCCCCCACTGCTCAGGTTTCCTCCGGCATCTGCTACCTGGCGCTCAAAGAGGGAGACCAATTTAGTGCCAAAATCCGCTTCGACGAAAGCGCGGAGCAGATCCTAAAAACGCTCACTCCGAGCGCACGAATCTACCTAGACAGCTGCAGTCGTGAGCAACTTGGGAAACTGTGTCCTCCGGATGATAGCCATTCGGACTCCCCTCTGAACGAGCACAATCGCGCCTTCGTGTTCGCTGATTTCCTTGAGGGTGTGCTGGCCTTGAAGCCCGGACAGAGCACTGCGTTGCTACTTGCACAACAGACTAGCGCCGCTAGCATAGAGATCTCGCGCCATCATGAATAACTGTCGAGACGAAATCTTCGACCCCAGTCTTGATGTGTTCAAGGTGCATTTTAACGATGCCCCTATTGTTCCAGGCATGTTGCTGCTTCTTACAGAACTGCAGCGTCGACCGCAGCAGGCCAACTTAAGCACCCATGTCGAACGCTTGGCTTTTAAGTCTTTTGTGCGTCCTGGCCAGCAGGTCACTTACCTGAATGAGGGCACAGAGACCCGGATCACCTCCGATGCGGGCCTATGTTGCTCGTTCTCGACTCGCGCCGGCAACCCCGTGAATGCTCCGAATTTCACCGATGAGCCTTGCCTGTTCAAAACTCCAATCGCACCAGCACGTGAGCCGCTCTACTGGTTTCTGCCGGAGCAAATCAACCTCAATGAGGACGGCTCGCACGCCCAAACACACATTGACCTACAGCAGGTGATCGCGCACCACCCCTTTCTGACGCAGATTCCCGATCCGACATTACTGATATTGACCGAGGCGTTAGGCAACCTCGCGCTTGCGCTGCAACAACGTCATGCAGGCGGGCCAGCAGCCAGCTACGTCTTCGCAAAGTTCGATGCATTGGACATCGACCTGAAGCGAGACATTGCCTCTGCGCCCGTCCATCTGCAGACCCGTGTCAATCACTTCGGCTCGTTTCTCGCCTGGGATGCCTGCGCCTGGGACGCGCATGGCGTCAGGCTGGTGGTTCACAACGCTATTTCTGTTAAGAGGAAAATCGTTTGAGCACGATATATGTTTCCGGTCTCGGGGCGGTGACGCCAATCGGCATCGACGTTGCACAGTTCTGGTCCGCACTGATTCACGGTCAATCAAATTTCATCGCGCAGGCACCGGTTTATCCAGGGATGAAGCCGAACTTCCAGGCCGGGCGCATTGATAACACACAGAAAGCGCTGCTCAAGCAACGTGCACCTGACGCGACCGGGCCAAATGTACCCGACTCCTCACTATACGCAGTGGATGCAGCGATGCAGGCGATCACGGACGCTGGCCTATCCGCCGGATCTGCAGCGCTGCGCAACGCGCTAGTCTGCGTGGGCAACAATGAAGCCGAGGCGGACATCCTGGATCGTCTCGTCGAAGGAGATGACGAGGGCTGGCGCAATAACACTTACTCCAGTCACTCTATTGCCCAAAACGTAGCTCGCGCGATTGGCTCGGTAGGGCCAGCATTGTGTTTTCATAACACCTGTGCCTCGGCGAATGTAGCGCTGGAGTTTGCATTGCGTATGCTCGATTGCGGGGCAGTCGACACCGCTGTGGTTGGAGGTGGAGACGCCTTTTCGAAAAAGGTCTGGTCAGGGTTCTACACTCTCAAAGCCTTAGGTGAACAGCAGTGCAAACCGTTCTCCCGCGACCGGCGCCATATTACGATCAGCGAGGGCGGTGCCTTTGTGGTGTTACAGCGTGCCGAAGACGTCGTCTCCTCCCCTTATGCCCAGTTACTGGCAGTGGCAAGCAACAATGACGCCGCGCATCCGACTAACCCGGATCTAACTGGAGTTTCTGCCTGCCACCAAAGAGTACTGCAGCAAGCCGGACTGCAGGCCGGCGACATCAGCGCAATCTTTGCACATGGTACCGGTACCAGAGCCAACGATCTCACTGAAAGCACAATATTCGGCAGAACCTATACGTCGTCGTCCGTAACGGCAATCAAAGGCACTGTCGGACACATGATGGCTACTGCCGGAGCGATCGGTGCCGTCGCGAGCTGCCTGTCACTGCGAAATCAATTGCTGCCTCCCACCAATATCGATCCAGAGAGCTTCGAATACGACTTTGATCTAGTGACACAGCCCGGTGGAGTGTCTCGTTCCCTGAAATACGTCCAGAACAACTCTTTCGGTTTTGGCGGGAATAACGCCATATCTATCTTCAAGGTCATAGAACAATGATTGTTCTTGGAATTAGCGGATTACCTAACTCTCAACGCGCCCACCGCGCTTCCTATCCCGAAGCACTGGAAATCGACGAACGCATCTGCCAGGGCCTGGACAGTGCGGCTTGCTTAATCATCGACGGAGAGATTATCGCCGCCGCAGCCGAGGAGCGATTCACCGGCATTAAAGGCACCGGCGAACTTCCTCTCAATGCGATCGACTATTGCCTGCGCACTGCACAAATTCAGCCCAGCGATGTGCAGGTGATTGCCCATGGCTTTGACTATGACCGTTACCGGCGTTTTTTCACGCAATCAAGCGAGTCATTCCATGAAGTGTTCAGCGGGAAGTCAGTCATTACGGCGCTGGAGAAAGCCGGCTGGCAGGATGTCGCTCCACGCTTCAGAGCTGTAGAGCATCACCTGGCACATGCAGCTTCGGCCTACTTCACCAGCGGCTATGATCGAGCACTGTGCATCGTCTCTGACGGAATGGGCGAGGTCGAGTCGCTGACGGTGTTCCAGGCACGGGACCGGGAACTCAAGAAATTACATAGTCAGCCCATCAAAGCCTCGTTGGGATTACTGTACTCGATCTGTACTCGCTTCTTGGGTTTTGCTTTCAACAGTGACGAGTACAAGGTTATGGGGCTGGCGGCCTATGGCAACGGCTCGGCGTACTCCGAGGCTTTCAACAGCCTTGCGCAGTTTGACCCGAAAACTGGCTCGATTAATATCCTCTGGCCAGCCGGGGCTCTGACCAACGCAGAAGAAGGTTACCCCGCAGCCATGGAGTTCCTCGCTGCAACCTTTAATCTTGCGCCGCGCGCATCTGATGAAGAACTCAGTGATCTGCACGCCGACTTTGCCGCTGCACTGCAAACCACGTTCGAGTCGTTGCTCGAATCACTAGTCGCATTCTGGCTTGAGCGCAGCGGTGAGTCGTCGCTGTGCCTTGCGGGCGGGTCATTCCTCAACTGCAAGGCGAACGAACGCCTGTGCAACTTGCCGGAAGTCGAGCGCGCCTTTGTTCAACCAGCGTCTGGCGATGACGGCACGGCCTTGGGGGCCGCACTCTGTCATTGTTCTGAACCCCTAGTTACCGGATTTTCGCCGTACTTAGGTCCTGAATACAGCGTTGAGCAAATTCGCCAGCTACTCGCTGATGCCTCAGCGGATGGAAGTCTCCAGTGGAAATATTTGGGCTTGAATGACAAGTACTTTGCCTTGGCTGCTCAGGACATCGCTGACGACAAAATCATTGGCTGGTTCCACGGACGCATGGAGTTCGGCCCGAGAGCTCTGGGAAATCGCTCTATTTTGGGACGAGCCAACGGTGATTCAATCAAGGCCCGCATCAACGGCTTGGTGAAGTTCAGAGAGCCTTTTCGTCCCTTTGCACCTGCGGTACTGGATATCGACTGCGACCGTCTATTCGAATCGAGAAAACTGCAACCGACCAGTTACATGCTCTGCACGGCACGCGTTCGTGAGGACGCGATAGCCACTGTTAGCGGCGTTGCCCATACAGACGGAAGCGCTCGGATCCAGGTGGTCAGCAAAGAACTCAACCAAAACTTCTGGCGCTTGTTAACCGAAGTTCGGAAGGTCTGCGGTTACGGGTGCTCAATCAACACCTCGTTCAACGTGAAGGGCCAGCCCCTAATTATGTCCCCAGATATCGCCCTCGCGACATTCCGCAACATCGCTCTGGATACGCTTTACATCGAGGGATTCATCGTATGGAAACCCTGAGCCACGAGGCTCCGACGATCGATGAGGTATGCACACGTTCTCCACGACCAAGCAAATCAGCCTGGCATCGCCGCTGAACATGATCGTATTCATTCACTAGATCATAAGCGCCTGCTGTCGCTGTCGGAGATCGATTGCAAATCATCTTCGACCACGCGGCATTACAGCCGTTGCGCCTAAACAACTGCAAGTCGCTGGTTGACCGCGTAATCGCCATGATGATTCAACAGGGGTAATTGACATGTTCGAGCTGCAAGATTTGCAGGCCCGCCGCCTGCTCTCTGTTGTTGCATCCGGCAACGGCCTTATCGGCTATCGGTTTTGCGACACGCTCCACGAAGCCTACGAAGCACTTGACCAGGCACTGCTGCAAACCATGGCCCGGCATATCTCTGCCACGGCGCATTCCTGCACGACACTCATTGAGCGTCAAGCTCTGGAGAAAATCGGATTTTTCAACAAGCTACCGTGCATCCCCATGACGGCCAGCCCACACGCATGTAGTGATCAGCGCGAAAAAAATGACAAGGGAGAATGGGTGCTAAGCCCCTCGACCTGCTACCACACGTTTGCTCATCTGGCCGGAAGCACCGAGAGCTGGGATTTGAAATGCTTCACTGCACTAGGACACTGCCACCGCTTCGAGCCCATACAGGAAGAATCGACGCGTTTGGGCAGCTTCACCATGCGTGAGTTCGTGCTGTTGGGCAAACAGCCGCAGGTCGAGAATATGTGTCAGGTACTTTTCGATAGTGCCGTAGCGCTGATTAAGCGTCTGGTACCGTCCACCTTCGTTGATCGAGCCAGCGATGTATTTTACGGAGAATCCGCCGAGGTCACACGAAAGGTACAACTGGCAATGGGCGTCAAACTGGAGGTACTGATTCCATGGTCACAGCGACAGGTCAGCGTGGGTTCGCGCAACTTGCACCGTGATCTATTTACCAACGCGTTCAAGATCGGCCCGCAAGCCCCGGAGCCACTCATGCATTCAGCCTGTGTCGCCTTCGGCATGGAGCGTTTGCTGTTGTCGCTGCTAGCGCAGATTGGAAATCCCGACACACTGCTGGCTCTTTTACGCGATGTGTTGGGCGACCTTCACGGCAGCTGCAATACAAAGGAATGTGAATATGCGGCACTGGTTTGACGCAAGGGTGGCGAAAGGAATCGTCATCGTCTCGTTTCCGTTAATGGGGACGATGGTCGGCAATTTATTGATGATGCTTGTCGACAGGCTATGCCTCGCACACTACTCACAAGATACGCTGGCCGCCTCTGGTCCAGCTGTATTCACGAGTATGGCGATTATCGCTTTCTTCTGTAGCACCGTGGGGGTGTCACGTTCCTTTATTGCACAGGCGAATGGACGATCAGGGCTCAGCGAAGCTTCGAGCGAAGCCGCACTGGGACTGTTCCTTGGTATAGCCTTCGGTGCCCTGCTGTTTGTCGCCGCCCCGCTAATCGCGATGATTCCACAGCTCAGCTCCCGCCCACCGCAGATTGTCAGCCTCGAATCGCAGTACATGCTGTGGGCGGCGATCTTCGGTGGCGTAATGACGATCGACACGGCACTGTCCTCGTTTTTCAACGGTGTGGGTCGAACCCGCGAAACGCTCATGGTCGGAATCGTTGGTCAAATCGTCGACTCAATCTTCACCGTCGGCCTGGTCTTCGGAAAGTTCGGACTGCCCGAAATGGGAATGGCCGGAGCCGCAATCGGTACGTTGATCGGAACTCTGTCCATGCTGATGTGCTACGCAGTAATGCTGCCTCGAGAAATCTGGCTTGAGTTGAGGAACATCTTCATTGCTCGTAGCAAGCGCCTACTGCCCCGGCTGTTTTTCCTGCTGCGTAGAGGTGTTCCCAGTGGTGTATCCGCCGGGGTGGATCAGCTCGGCAACACTGCGTTCATATGGATAGTCGCGGTACTGGGCTCTAGTGCACTAGCAGCAAACAACGTCAATCTGACAATCAATTACCTGGGCATTATCCCGCTCATCGGTTTAGGCATTGGTTGCAGCATTCTGTGTGCCACTGCAGTGGGCAAGGGGCAATTCACTGAGTTGGCAATGATCCTGCGAGTGACCGTGATCATAGAGCTGCTCTACGTATTGCTGGTTTCCACTGTTCAAATCACTTTGCCACATATCTTGCTCAAGGCTTTCGGTGACCTAGGACACAACCCGGAGACCATCACCCTAGCCATCGATACACAACGTGTACTGTGGACATTCTCCGCCGCCTTTGTCTTCTCCATGACGGGTTCAGCCGTCTTGGAGAGTATTGGCATGGCCAGATTTTCGCTGGTCGTGCGCCTGGCTCTTATGTGGTTTATAAGCATTCCGTTGATCTATTACGTCGCAACGAGCAATCGCGACGCCCCGTCATCGCTGGTGACATGCTGGGTTATAGGTTCGGTGTTCGAATTTTTGATTGGCGCAATTTATTTCTGGCGAATAGCCAAAGCCATTCGAGGAGCCGAAAACCGTCTTCACATTGATCCTCATCCAGCCAGCGAGAGCGCCCTATGAACCTGACCGAAGTCATTCGTTTCGCACCTTTAGCGATCAACTGCTTTACAGGAAGTCTGGCACAACTGTCCAAACGAGGCGGTGTCCTCATTGATGAAGCGCAACTACTTGAGGCTGGCGACGGCTACCTGTACCGAACAGGTTTAGATGAATGGGGCATGCCCGAATACACTTTCGAGGTTGAAAACGTCGGTCTTCGTGCTTGCAAAGCATTAGGTGCGCATGTAGCGCGATTGCCGATCGATAGAGATTGGGTAACGCAACTCAAGACACTATTGATCGAACACGACGGCGTAGTCGTGTGGGTCAACTCCGTCTATCTGGATTACGCGCCGGTCTACAGTACCGACCCGGGTTATATGCACGCAGTACTAGTGATTGGGATGAACGACACGTCCACTCACGTGAAGATTTTAGACTCACTTATCGTCGATAACGAGTCCTATGGTTGCGAGGCATGGCTGTCGATTGAGGCATTCGCCAACGCGCACACTGATCGAGTGCGCACAGAGACCTACGACCATATGGGGTACTTTATAGTGATGCACCCCAATGCAAGCCCCCCTGCCTTCGACGTACGAGCCAATCTACTCAGACAAGCCCGGCTATACCTCTCCGAAGACGTCTATCGAGGCGCACTGCCAGCTTACCGGGATCTATGCATGGAGCACTTTCGGGGCTCGCCGGAACACGCTGCAGTTGCTGCACATCGCCTATTCGACCACATAGTGGTTCTCTACGTGATTCCAGGACTCTCCTTGCTGGGACGATCGCTCCAGCGAGCTGGCTGCGAAGACGCTCTGGGTGAGATTACCAAATCACTAATCCACCACTGGCGCGCCTTATCGGTGCTGGCACTCAAATTCGAGGCGACAAACTCCCCTCTGATCCTCTCTCGCGTGGAGAAGCGTTTCGACGTGATCGATTCACTGACATTCGAACTTTGGCAGCACCTAAGCAACATGCTCCAAGAATCCTGAATGGAACAAGTATCGTTTTAGTTAACTCAATCAACGTGCTGAGGTGCGTCTGTAAAGTCTTTATGACTTTGAATTTGGAGATGGATCTATGTTGTCAATTTTGGCACTGGGTAGCGAGAGCGACCTGCAGGACTATGTAAAGTACTGCCACGAACATGACAGAGAAGTGGTGTGCTTTTTACCTCCGCCTCTGCTGCAGAACGAGAAGAGCCACTGGGAAGCGCAACTGATCAAGGCGCTTCACACAACCTGCACAACGCGGCAGTTCGACCACGTCGTCTCTTTCCATGACGGCCTTCAGGTTCAAGTAGATATATTCAAGAAAATATTCGGTTTAGCAACCCGCGATACTGAGGCACTTTTCACCCTTACGGACAAGTCCGCCTTCAAGTCGGTCCCCGCTACTGCTAACTTTATCTCACGTTACCTGCGCCTGCCCCAAAACGTCAGTACCGACGAGGCGTGGCAGGAGATCGAGCAGTCCCTACGTCTACCGATTGTACTCAAGCCCTCCAACGCCTTTTACAGCGCGGGCGTAATTCGAGTCGATGATCGTGCTGGGTTCAGTAAGGCCCTGACACAGACGCGACACGTCTGCTCACTGATGGCCAGCCAGAGAGGCGGCTCTGAAATCCTGGTCGAGGAGTACATCGACGGTGAAGAATTCTCGGTGGACGGTTATGTGCTCGACGGAGAAGTGACGCCGCTCCTACTGCATCACAAGTATCCTAGGCTAGAAGGCCCGACATTCCACGAAAACGCCCAGATTTCCATACCGTTCGACAAGAAAAAGGGTGAACCCTTCATGGTCCCGCTGCGCCAGATCATTGCCGCAGTAGGGCTGGATCAATCGCCCTTTCACTCCGAGTTCCGGATCACGGCTGATCAGCGCGTTTACATCCTCGAACTTGCCCCGAGAATTTCCGGCGACGGAATCTCCTCTCGCTATCTGATGGATATCTGTCTCGGGCTGGACGTTTATGACGTTGATCTCAAGCTGGACACACCGCAACTGACGCTTGATTTGCCTCATCGGCGCGTTGGGCTGGAGTATGACTTCAGCGTTAAGAAGAGTGGCGTACTATCTTCGATCGAAAAGACGGTTGCACAGTGTCATGAGATGGGAGCGACTACCGTCATCCAACATAGACACAACGGCGAGTTCGTCATGGCGCCACCGGACGCCATGGGATCCATTCTAACGGCATTTTTCACCTGTGAATCCAAGGAGCAAGCGCTGCGGATTTTCGATTTTCTGGAGACTTGTGAAGTCGAGACGCAGGCCAACGGTGAATAGCAACTATCGAGCTTTGCCAGATATTCACTGGTCTCAATATCGCTAGCTAACCGCTCCATACAGCACATTCTACCTACGCCCGCTGCACTCATGCAGCGGTACAACTGGACAAGACCGCATAAGCACAACAGCTTCGTAGCAATAGCCGTTGTGCAAGAAAAACTCAAATCTATGTCCGGGAATTGTTGACCACTACAACGAATTAAGGGCAGCAGCTAATGGTATTGGCTTGCTCTCTTTCGTTCCTTACGCTAATTTTTGACCTGCGCTGGTGCGGCGCACTCAGAACCCGAGAGGGACGCACTGCTTAACCCTGTCGGCGATGTGAGTGCATCTGCACCACGTCCGCCAATGCTATGTACCCGGAAGGTGCCCATACCCAGGCACTAAGGAAAACAAATGGCGAGTTCAATTTTTCGCAATCTCACTGCGTCTATTCTCCGCAATGTCTCAACCCTGAAACGTGACGCCAAACGGCTTCAAAAGAAGTCAGAGCAGGTTTTCGGTATCGAGTATCCCTTGGGGATTTGCCAACAGGCACTGGCTGTTTCGAGGGGGTTTATCTCCTTCGCGGATCTTCAGGCGGCGTCACAGCGACTGGGACAGGACCGGCGGGCTCCCTTCTGGACCCTTCATAGCCGAACCGATTCTCACCAGGAACTGCTCGAGGCAATCTACCAGCTCGAGTTGGACTTCACCGAAAGCGGCCCTATCGTCTTTACCGGTAACCAGTCGGCATCAACAAAGCCAGCAGCAGCTCTGTTTTTTGAGCGAATGAGCTGGAAAGCCAAGCCCGGCTTGATATTGGTCGAAACGGAAGCACCTGTCCTCCAAGATACAGCTCTGTATAGCGCTGTAGCGGATCTCGGGCTGACTGAAATCTTGAATGGGTTTCGCGTAATTGATCTACGGGAGAAAAATCTTCCTGTAGCGCTCAGTACTTCATCAGCTTGCTGGAGCAGCGCTATCAGCAACGCTCTCGATGAGATGGTGGAAGAAGTGCTGCGCGATGCGGGCTGGCAAAATCGCTTAGCGTGGGCGGAACAGCGCGATAGATCTCAACCTTCCAGCGTGCGGCAGGAGTTTCATTCCATCTCTTTTTTCTCATTTCTAGAGGAAGCGTGCCGCCTACCAGCACTTAAAAATTTGCTGGAATGGAGGTATGAGGCTCAGAAGGAAGCAGCCGATGCAGCTCAAGCTGCGCTCAATCAGCTTCTGAAGGAGCTTGATAGAAAGAGCTTCTCACAAGGAGTGAGTTGTTCACACGAAAGCCTCGTACGCCCATATCTTGTGCTGTTCAGCAGAAATGATAGAGCAAGCGAAGTACTTGCCGACGTCGTGCAATCGTACTTCTGCACGCGTCCTTCGCGAGATGACCGGCCGCCAATTCTATATTTTTCAGACGGTTCGACTCCATATGTACCCAGAATGATAACTTTTGGCGGCCACACTGCGATCGTGAATGGAGTCACCTCGATACCAATTGAAGGCGAGCCTGGATATGTCTTCGCGCACTCTCAAGCCATAAGGGTCTACTGCACTGATACGGACATTCAGTACATGGGATCAAGGGTAACCATCGCCTAACAATAGACTGGGCGCTCTCTCTGGAGAACCTGCTTGAACTCTGCGCGTATTCCGCACGCACTGGTGAAGTGCGTAAGCGTCCCAGGAAGGCACATTACGATGCGCTAAGCTGTAATCCTTTAGGATTGAGATCTCAGCATGGAATGTCACGTTCGTCCCGCCACGAGCGGAGATGCAGTAGCGATAAGCCGCGTAGTTATTGCCGCTCTGCGTGAGTCAAATTCACAGGACTATCCGCCTGATGTGATCGCTCAGGTTGAGCAAAGCTTTTCTCCTGAAGCCATCACCACACAGCTTACGAAGCGTAGGGTCTTCGTAGCCTTGTTGGGCGAAAACATTATTGGCACTGCCGGTCTCGACGGTGATGTGGTCAGAAGTGTTTTCGTTGACCCGGCTCACCAAAAAGGCGGAATCGGGCGGCATTTGATGGATGTCATTCATACAACTGCTGCCAGCGCAGGAGTTGGAGCTGTACGTGTGCCATCGTCGATTACAGCTGAAAGGTTTTATACCGCGTTGGGTTATCAAAAAATCCGCGACGAGTTTCATGGGGCGGAGCGCACCATCGTTATGGAGAAGCGGCTGTAGGATTAGCCCAGACTATTTACCCACTTGTTCGGCAACAAATCAGTGATCTCACTGGCCCGCTGCGTGGGCAGCCGCGTCAGCACATCTTTGAGATAGGCATACGGATCATGCCCGTTCATGCGCGCCGACTGGATCAGGCTCATGATCGCCGCCGCCCGCTTACCGCTACGCAGCGACCCGGCAAACAACCAGTTTGAGCGGCCAAGCGCCCATGGCCGTATCTGGTTTTCAACTTGGTTGTTGTCGATGGGCACAGCCCCATCGTCCAGGTAACGCGTCAGCGCTACCCAGCGTTTCAGGTTGTAGTCGAGGGTTTTGGCCGTGACTGATCCGTTGGGTATTAGGTCGCGCTGGGCCAACATCCAGTCATGCTGGAGTTCGGAAGGTGAGTTTGCCGGACGCTTACTGAAGTGCTCATCAGAACCCCTATCAACAAAAAGGGGTTCAGTGTCTTCAAGATCGCGATGGATACGCGAAGAAAGCCCAAGGGCCAATGCTCCAAGGACGTACGGAATCGGCCGAAGCCGCAAAAGTAAAGGCCCAGAAACGGCGAATCCCGCTCTAGGCGGGATTCTCAGCCGTCGATTGCATGCGTTCGACGGGGCAAGACGCTGTTACCTGGCCCTGGGCCACCTGACCTTCATCAGAAGCGGGGAGCGATCCGAAGATCCCTGTAACCACCCTGTGGTTCACGCCTAGGCACAGATGAACAGTAGTCAATCCATAATCACTATGTCAATCATGCTGTCACCCCTAGATCACCTAGACTCACCACTAATCATCCCTCAGCCCCCGCTCAGAACTGCCCCTGACAGCGTCCAATTCTTCAGTATCCGCCCCGCCAAGTCATCTATCTGCTTGCTATCTCTCGGCTACTGAGCAGCTTTCTTTCTGCTACTTATCGGCTGCCGCTGTCGGAGTTCAAGCCGCTGGCGAAGGGTTTGGCCCTTAAATCAGCGCGGTTTTCTGGATGTTGGGCGTTAATTAAACGCCAAGAAGGCAATTGCTACATTAGTATCGTAGCTTGCGATGAAAATCAGTTCAAATCCCTTGCTCAAGTAAACCCCTCATCAATCTAATATCATGAATGTCTTTGTGTAAGTAGTAATCTATGCCAAATCGATGGTACAAATTTTCTTTCGTATCGAGAAGCATAACAGCATCCATAACGGGAATAGCCATCCCTTCAAATTCGACTGTGCAACACCGATCGCTCATAGGCCTCAGTTCGTCATCAGGATCTTTAAAAACACTGAGCATTATATTGGATACAACTATTCTTTTTGTCACACCCTGTCGCTTAAAGTCTCCACCCATTTCAACCAATCGCTCACCGACTCGATCCCACATTTGAGGGGGGCAAATTAGATCAAAATCACTGTGGGCCCTCGTTTTTTTCCCAGCCCATATATCAAATGCCCAACCGCCTAAAATATAAAATGTTCCTGGCAGCTCTTCCCCTAGCTTACTCAAGACAGCTAGGACTGAGCGCTCATCAGAAGTCAGTTCAAATGAATTTACCATACATATTCTCCGAGTCTGCGCTGCGCCACATAAAAAAGCACTAGCAGTGAAATTACAATGGCGCTTCCGATAGTTAGGTAGGCACTAAATATATTTGAGTACAGAGTAGATTCCAGCATTGCTGCACGAAGCGCCTCTGTCGCATAAGTCATAGGAACCAGTAATGATACATAACTCCACTCTTGTGGAAGCATTGAGTAAGAGTAATAAACACAACCCAGATTTGCCATGGGAAGTACGTAATATGGAACTATGCCTTGCGCATTTGCAGGTGTAGCCGGAGTAAGATATATCACGCATGCTATTGAGGATAGCAATATTGACGACAAAGCAATCAGTGGAAGCGCAGGAATTATTCCAAGCACTGGGTATCCAAGAATTATGCAGTTCATAGTAATTATCACACACCCTGCTATGAACCCATTCATGGAGGCTCCACACACCAGACCTACCACAAGGCCTTTGATTCCAATCGGGGAACACAACCAAGTTTCAAATAATCGAGTGTTGTACCCTAGCATGACATTATTAGATATATTCAACATGCAAAAGGTCATTACAAAGGACATGGTTATGCCCGTGATAATAACCAAACTATATTCCTGACCACCATTGACATGAGGCGCCACAATTTTCCCAAATGCAACGGTCGCAATTCCTGGCTGTAGAATAAACCGAAGAAAAAGAGAATTTTTATCCTTTATCCATATTGCCAGCTCTCTAGAGAGCATAGCTCTTATTGCTACTAATTCCATTCGATCCATGAAATGCCTCCCTCGTACCGTTAAAGAAAATATCTATTTCCTCAGAGATTATAGTCCTTAATACTTTTTGATCTAGAAGATAGATAGTTGCATTTTTTGCCTCGACAATATCATCACGAATATGTGTCGACATCAGGACTGAGCCACCTTCCGATGTAACTTTATCAAGGTATGCTTGCAGGACGTTACGATATTGTGGGTCTACATTCGCAGTAGGCTCATCCATAATTATTACATTGGGATTTGTAATCAATGCTCTGACCAATACAGCCTTTCTTAACGTTCCGCCTGACAGCTTGGAAGGGCGATCTTCAAGATGTTTGAGAAAGCCAAAGTCCTCAGCCATATCCTTCATTCTCGACAAGGCATCAAATTTAGTAACACCATACATGCCAGCATGATAGAGAAGATTATCTTGAATGGTGAGTCGCCGATCAAAGCTGTTGTATTGAGAAACAACACCAATTTTTTCTCTTTGTCGCCGAATATTCTCACTCCCATTGATCCGAATGGTTCCAGCATCTGGAGTGAGCAGCCCAAGAATACATTTTATGAGGGTCGTCTTTCCTGCACCATTCAATCCAAGAATAACTACTTTCTCTCCCTCCACAATATATAACGATAGGTTTCCAAATATATCTAACTCTTCGCCACGATATCGCTTCCCTAGAGAATCAACTGCAACTCGCATATTCACCTTCCATGGATAAAACCCCCATTCTTACGAGTTCGTCGAGTGATTTTAGGCTCAGTTCAGTCAGCTGATCTGGAAAAAAATCAATTTCGCGTTTATAGGTAGAAAATGAACATGCAAGCGCGGCAGAAATACCACCTTCAAGCTCTAAAACGCCTCCAGGTGACGCAACGGTCAACCTATCGCTAGAGTCACAATAGAAATAACGAAAATTTCTAAAGCTTACCTTGTATTTGGTACTCCCTTTGACCAATCGCTTTTTATTAAATTTGCTGTCTTGTATATGCTGCTGCACTCCAAATTTTTCGAGGCTAACGGCGAAAGTCGCAAGCTTAAAAAATTCAGGTTTGAGAACTGAATGTAAAAGAGATAATGCCTCTGAATTTTCCCTGGCACCTAATTCACTTGACCCGTCAAGCAACAAGCCCGCTCTCAATACACTTCCATCATTATGCGAAGCGGCAAAATCCAAAACATCAGAAACGTTAAGTAAAGAAAGTCCAAATGTTAAATGAATAGATAGACAGTCTGTGGTTACAGCTTCGTGCGGAAAGCCGCGAGGAATATAGAGAATATCCCCCTCTTCAACAACAAAAATATAATCCGGAGGTGTGTCTCGGTCTCCAGAAAATTTATCACCACGCCTAGGATTTTGATATCCAGGCCGCCAAATATTCCAGGTTTTTTGCCCCTGTGTTTGAGCAATAAAAACCTCATGAGTATCGAAATGCTTCGGGAAAGTTCTCGCATTCTGTGGTGTGCAATAGAGATTGGCACCGATATAGCCGTAGCAATTCTTCACTAGATGCTGAGCAATAACCGCCACTTCGGGATTCCATTGCTCAACTGCCTGGAGAATTAATGATATTCTTTTTGAATCGTGTAGCTTAAATAAACGACTTGAATCAGGAAGCCGTACAGTATCGCTCCCAACTTTTATCAATTTCGTATATTTATTTTTATCTATACGCCGAGTTCCATCAGCCATATCTAAAATTGGAACAGGGAACTCTTTATCTTTTAGCGTTGAGCTGAGCCACTCTTTATTTATCCAGTTAAGGCTCTTGCAGAGTGCATTTCTCTTTGAGATATATGGTTTTTTTTCGAAAAAATCTTGTATGAATTCTGCACGCGAAAGAGGTGCAACTAATTCTAGCAAATTCATCAAAACATCCTTGTTTAAAGCAAGGCCCTCAATCTAGAGGGCCCCACGATTTACATCACGATATTATCGGGATCAACACTTGAGTCTTGAGAGTATTGAGTCGTGCGAGCAACTGCATCTTTTGCTATCTTTCGTTGTACAGTTGCGGATTGCGGGGCAATTCGAGCATTCTTTTTTACATAGTCCTGGATGCTTTTGTATGACTTCATAACATTACTCCTGTAGGTGTTATGCCATCAAAGCGATGACTCAGGGAATCTACACGTGCAACTTAATAGCAGCCATAATAAATTTATTAATTTTTTATTACTGAGGCAGCAAGCCACTGCCTCGATTTGTGCGAATTTTTATTTCGCGAAACCCCATATATAGACATGCCACCCACAAAGCATCTCAATTCAATTTTAAAATGGCTAAATTTAACAAAAAAACAATACAGAACCATTTCAGTAGCGTGACAAAATTAATTAATCCTCACACCACAAAACTTGACATATAGCAATAGATGCAAATGGCTAACCACCGTACTCTGCGTGTCGCAGTTTCGAATTAAACGCGACTTAAGCATTCGGGTTTACTTCTTGGCCGGGTACCTTGCCAATCCTCTGCGGGAAGTGGAAATCGTCACTCAAAATATCGACGATTTACACGAGCGTGCGCGCTCTCCAATAGTGCTTCATCTGCATGGCAGCCTTGCTGCCCCAGAGTGCTTCACATGTCATCGATCCGCAGATATCAGCCACAAACAGTGGCAGATACCTAGTGAGGGAGCACTGGTCGAGCCCCCGCGGTGCGGGCGATGCAATGAAAAGATGCGGCCGGTAGTCGTGTGGTATGGAGAAGATCTTAATGTGGCTACCTGGAAAGCAGCAGAGAGATTGGTGAAAAATGTAATGTCCTGATATCAGTCAGGACATCAGAAATTGTTACCCTGCCGCCAGCTTGCCAGGCTTGGCGCTCGCGAATGGTGTGACGGTTATCCATGCCAATCTTCAGGATGTTTCGCTAGACGGTGATAAAGAGATCATACTGACAGGGAAGGCTACCGACGTACTCTCGACGCTCATCGGCTTGGTCAATCAACAAGCTGAATAGGTCGCGAAGCCATGTACGCAGCTCTGCAGTATTTCTAGCGACTTTATGGCCCTCACCCAATGCAGTCACAACCGACTGCATAGGCGACGACCGATAGAGCCATAGGCATGCCGAAACCCCGTCAGTCCAGTGATAGGGGATTTCTCGGTGCGTTGACAGTGGTCGCCGGCGTATTACGATATCCAACGAGCCCCAGATTCGAACGACGGACGATCAAAGTCTCAGATGCCCCCCTCCGAAGCGGGCGCAGCGTTATTCACCGCCCGCTCAACGCCGGTGGCTCAGTCACTGGTCAGGCTTGATTCAGCTTAGAGGACGGAGAACAACGATGAGACTATCTAGTTCGCATCCCGACGGTACCGCCTCTCCTAGGCTTACACCTTCACAATCCCTTTTTCAAAGCGACCCTGATGAGCTCGGTGCAGTTGCGATTTACCTGCGCATCGCCAAGGGCTTTGATTTCTCAAATGCCCAAGCTCTGCTGCGAGAATCGACCTCACAGTCCCAGCAGATTATGAGTGACCTTTTGGGCGTACCCGTTCGAATATGGCATACACAGCGCGGTAAGAAGTCATCACGAAAACTCACCCCTGGGCAGAGTGCGCTGATGTACCAGTACGCAAAACTTCTGGAGCTCGCCGAAGCGATTTTTGGCTCGCGGCTTTCAGCAGAGCAATGGCTCTGTAGTCCATGCAGGCACCTGGATCACACCGCCCCTATGACGATGATCAACAATGCAATTGGGTACCAGACAGCGGTGGACTACCTCAAGCGCATACGTCATGGCGTTTATCAATAGCACTCCCCTTGCTATTCCAGTCTTGGACATTGGGTCAGACGGCGATTAGTCTCTGCAGCTCGCCTGAACGCCGGGGCGGCTATTTCAGGCAGCCGTGACTAAGAAGCAGCTATCAAATAACTACATAGGGCGGCCTAATGGTTTGCGCCGACATCGCCGTGGGTCAGTCGCATTGATGCAGGAGGTCGAGCAAGAAGTCCATGAGGAGGTATGGTTTTTCGAAGCACGCAGCAATGAGCGTGTGAACGACAAGTGTGCCGTCATCCAGCATGAAGGGAACGGCCGAGTGATCGACCTTGAACGTCTTCAGGCGCTTACGTGCACTACCTTTCTGGTAGGGGTCCTTGGCACGCAGATCAAACTCTTCCAAGGTGTAGAAAATGAATTCGTGGTCGATGTGAGAAACAAAATAACGCCCGCCTTCCACGAAATACTCCAAATGGATCATTCGGGTCACTGCGCAGTCCGCAAGCAATTCTGGGATGTGGGCGATCTCCTCAAACGTCATGCTGTTGTCAGTTATCGTACACCAAGCTTTGTCATCACTTCCTGGCTTGTAAAAGGTAAAAACCGTGGGGAGGATTGCTTTGCCATCTTCTGTCGCAGCTCTCGTGCGCAGTATCGTGCTCACCACCTCTCCGGCAGGTTGTCGTCGCAAATTTTCCACCGTCAACGGTAGTGGAGTAACCTGGAAGCCTAGTTCCACGAAGATGTATTTGTTAGATTCAATTACTGTATCGTCGCAGGTCAAGAGCGCTAGGTCTTTTATTAGATTCTCACTGCGTAGGCGCTCAAATAGTGTGAGCACATAACTAGGGGTGTGCTCAATGAATAGCTGCACCGCATGCTGTGAGTCTAGAATCCTATTAGGGATGCCTATAAGCAACTCGGTGTCTTCGGTGACGGAGCGCAAATTGTATTTGCTGTACTGCGCATCAGCCTCAAATAGGTCTACATCTGCGGCCTTGTAGTATTGGTAAAGCCTTGTGTTTTTTTGCGGTGCTCGCACGTACCTGCGTTGCTCGCTAATATTTGAACGATGCATTTCATATACAATGCGCAGCAATCCGGTGAGAGCGAAGTTTTCCTTACATTGACGAGCACTGAAGTTTTTTGCGTCATCCAAGGTGGAGCTGAGATTGTCGAAGATATACAGGGCTTGCTTGTGCAGTGATTCAGCACATAGATCATTGAGCTCCCGCTTCTTACTCTCGACTGCCCAGGTGTCGAGGATCGGATCATCGAATAGCTGCTTCAATTCGATTTCGAGCCTGCTGCGTTCAGAGCGCAGTATGCTGCGCATGAAACTGACTTCCTGTAGTGCTTCCTGCAACCAAGGGATTGCTTGCTCGAATAGCATTGGATCGTTGTCTAGAAAACAATCTGTCATTAGGTGGAATTTTCCACCATCGCTACCGAATTTATCGCCTGTGTAGCTGAAGTCACCTTCCAACCAGCGCAGGTTGGCCCGGAGGCGTTCCTCGTGGAGTGTGTCGAAATAGCTTGCAAGTTCAGTGGGCAGCATGAAGCAGCGTTCCTAACTGATGTGGACGGATACAAGATAGCAGTGGCATTCTGCCAAATTCAAAGCTGGGTTGGGCATCTTGTTGCCGCTGATGCGAATTTGCCCCACGCTGCCGGAGTCCGTTGACCTACCTTAATATGCAGTGTTTGCGCCGGTGTTGAGGGCCTAGGCTAAGGTTGAAGGGCAACCCATAAGGTTAGAGCCTCCTCTGCAGGAGACTGATGCCTTCCATACATCCACACATAATCTGGAAGGTAAAGCGGCGTCGATCCTTGACTACCATTCTGCGTACCTGCGAAGCCTGAACCGCTACATATCCTACGACGTCATCAGTTGGTAATTGACGTGAACAGCCATGTGATCGATCATCGCAGTACCCAAAGACAGGAAACGCCTTGAACCTTTCGAGTAGTGGCTGAAAACGATCGATGGCTTCAAAAGTGGCAGATTGGGATGCGCTATCCGAGCGGATGAAGAGATGGATCAGCCAGAAAGCATCACGTTTGAGCGCTTTGCCAACGGAGGGAGATATCACCCAAGGTGTTTTTACGCTCATCTCTCGACCGAGCTACCCCCTCAGTGAGAGGTCATGAATCTCTAAGATTGTCATGATCGAAGACCTGCTAGGCGAATTTTTGAAAGCTGCCGTTATGTTTTGTACACAAGACAGGGGCACCGCTCACAGGGGTCGTTACAGAGTTATCTTCTCATCCAAACACGCTTTATTTAAAGAAGACACACACAATGATTGATGCAGTTGACCTCTTCTGCGGTGCCGGTGGTTTGACCGCAGGAATGCGGCGGGCCGGTGTCCGGGTTCATGCCGGCTATGATATCGAAGCCCAATGCAGGCATGCTTATGAGGTGAACAATGGGGCGGCATTCGTAGCCCAGGACGTGAAGACCTTAACTCGCGACGAGCTGGAGGCTTGGTACCCAGCTGTAGGAGGCCGCTATCGCTTGCTCGCGGGGTGCGCTCCTTGCCAGCCATTTTCTACATACAACCAGGGCAGGGACACCAGCACTGACAGTAAGTGGCCTCTTCTCTATCATTTCGCCCGACTGATTGAGGAAGTTCAACCAGAGCTGGTAACGATGGAGAACGTTCCTGATGTAACCAAGCATGGGGTTTATGATGATTTCGTGACGAATCTCGAGAACCAAGGTTATCAGGTCTGGGCTAAACGGGTCGCTTGTGTGGAATATGGTCTTCCACAGCACCGTAGGCGCCATGTCTTGTTAGCTTCTAAGCTTGGCCCGATTGAGCTTATCAAGCCCACTCATCCAGACACTCCAATCACAGTTCAAGAAATGATTGGTGATCTTCCTAGGATTGCTGCCGGGACCTGTGACCCTGATGACCCGATGCACAGGGCTGCCACACTAACCCCTGTTAATCTTCAACGAATCCTCAGCTCCCGCGAGGGCGGCACCTGGAGAGACTGGCCACCACATCTTGTCGCCGAATGCCATCGCAAAGCGAGCGGCAAAACCTACCCGAGCGTTTACGGCAGACTTCGTAGAAACGAGCCTAGTCCTACCATGACCACATTGTGCTACGGCTTCGGAAACGGCCGTTTCGGGCACTATGAACAGGCTCGAGCTTTGTCTCTTCGAGAAGCTGCGATTTTGCAGTCATTCCCAAGAGACTATGAATTCATGCCATCAGACCAAATAACGTTCAAGGCCGTGGGGCGAATGATTGGGAACGCGGTCCCAGTGCGCTTAGGTGAGGTCATCGGACAAAGCCTAATGCGCCACGTCAGAAAACACCGACGGGATCAGAATCGATGAGCTCTTGCACAAGCCGCTCTTTAAGTTTCTCAGGTGCGCGTATCTCACACTCCCAGACGACCAAAACTTTCCAGCCCAACGCTTTCAGTTGGGCGTCTTTTATCAAGTCACGGCGAACGTTGGATTCGAATTTCGGGGGCCAATAATCCAGCCTTGATTTCGGAGTGCTCGCGAAACGACAACCCTCGTGACGATACTAGAAACACCTGTGCATGAAAGCTACCGTGCGATGTTTCCTCAAAATATATCAGGTGTCCCTGGCAGGTTCTTATTATGAAGCCGGAAACGAAAACCTAGTTCATGTAGTAACGAATGTACATAAATTTCTGGCTTGGTGTTCTTCCGAGGCACCGCGCGCATGATTTTGCTTCTGACTTCAGCAGGCTTCATTGAGCAACCGGGTTTTCTTTTTTCTGAGCTTCCTGCCCTTGAAGAATTAAATGCTTCAACAACCAGCAATCTTCATAATACCTTGGTGCGTACCGCGTCAAATCGTGCCAACTACACATGGAGCTTATAGCATAAACCCCTAACTCGTAAGAGTCCTCTGCCTTCATATAAAACGTTGGAAAACGGTGGGACAGCCACTGTGGAGCGCCAGGTATTTCTTCATTGGCGGCAGTCCTGACTATAGGTTGCACGTGAAAAAAATTATGTTCGTCACCTGCATCTTCTGGGTGTTCATACCTATAACCAAACCCGCTATAACCTTGTCCGTATTTTCCTGTAAGAAAAATGGTTTCTGCGTTGAATTTTTTATCCCCTCGAGCTATGAACCGGATTAAACGAATCCAATCATGCTTATCATCTACGTGCAACACTAAAATTGCAGAGCTCGCCGTAGGCTGGCAGAAAAACTTTAATAAATTGCCCTTCAATTTTGGCTTTATATCACTGGAATAATTAATCTCACAGAACGCCTTGCTTGTCGTAGATTGTTTAATGTTTTGAAACTTAATCAACGCAGGCTTGGCCTGTATCTTATCCACATTTGAAAAATGTAGATTTGTCAAAAAATCAGTCAATCTCTGAGCGCGAGCTTCATCCATGACAATACCCTTACATCAAAAGATAAGATTGCGGCTCATAGTTCACCGTTGAGGTACCACTGCTTTTTGGTATTTCTACCCAACGTTTTTTATCGAATGCTATGACATCACTCGGAAAGCTAGACGCTTGATCTTCAGGAACGAACCGTGAAACATCCTCACAGAACTGGATGTTAGGAAGTTTCGAGAACTCAAATTTATCAGGAAACTGAGAGTCACGACGCGCTCGCTCAGCCCAGAACGTAGGCCGAGAGAACAAACACTCTGGTTCCACTTTATACGGGATCAGGAATTTAGGTATATGGGCATCGCCCAGAGAACATAGATCAGCCCATGCTTGAGGATTGGAAAAATCCTCAACAATCCAAGGCAGCTGCATGCTTAGATGCGGCACATCCGCAATGACTTCTTGGGAAGGAAGAACTACCTTTTCTAGCCAATGTATTAAAATAGCTGCGGCTATACGAGCAGCTTGCTCATCTGGCAAACTGCTAATCAGTTTTTCATCCTTTTCAAGAATATTGAACACCCTTAATCCAGCATTCCCCTTAACCATTTCTCGGAAGGTTGTTTCCTTTTTTTGCTGCCCCACCCCAAGAAATGAAACCATTTCGTAGCTTATAAAATTCCAGGCATCAGAATCTTCAAGCTCAAAATTCAATACGCTCAAGACAGGGCTATCTAAATGCTTCAGCACGAACGCATTTAAATTTTCAAACCGCGTCACTTCCTCATGTAAATTTGGCCAATGCCAAGGACGAAATCCAGCAAACCCATCGGAACTCCACAAACCTGACGCTGTTATCTGAGCGCTACCAACATCAAGATCAGCATATGATGAAATCCCTCTCCGCATAGTTAGATCAAATGCATTCGTACCGAATTGGTTCACTACTACTATCGGACCAACAGTTGACATCAAACGGATACTGTAAGCGAGCTCTGCACCTGTCGCCCAAGCTGCCGGTCGCTCCATTTCCAAACCCAGCAAATCATAATCTACGATAATCAGATCATAACCTTCCAAGCTGCTAGCTGGTTTATAATCACCATTTCTTGAATTAAAACGTGCCCGATGCAGCTCTCCTATCAAATTGGATACCTGCCCAGCATCGTACACGACAACTTCACCGCCAACTAACGCATCCAGACTTTTCTTCCATACTGTAGCGCGAGGAGTTTCATCATCCAGAATTAATACTCGCATCACTCACTCCACTCAATTTTGAACGAGGTCTTGTAGCCGGGAAAAGGATCCACAAAGGAAACCGTACAATCTAGCGAATCTGCGACCATTTTCACAATAGTCAGGCCAATCCCCATCCCTCCCATTCCAAGCGCTTTACGCTCGTCCGGAATTTCGAGGCGTCTGATGAAAGGCTTGAACAAATCGGCACTATCACTAAGGCGAACACCCACGCCCGTATCAGAAACGTAGAGAACTCCCCCCGACTCATATCGTTCGCCTGTGCAATTTATACGCCTCAGGTCGGAATCCAACATTGCGTTTACTGCATTAATTAAGACATTTTGAAGTATTGCGTTCCAAGCCGCTAACGTTGCAGGAGGTAATTTTAGAGACTCCGGAATGTCATTTGTTATCTCTACACCACGCAAAAGCACCTCGGAGTTATCCACAATTTTTGCGAATAGCTTGCGACCACTATAAGCATTTCGCTTTTCACGATCAGATTCATGCATTAAAGGAGAAAACAACTTCCGAGCATTCGCAGCTCTTTCCGCCCATGAATTTAGCGTTTCGAGGAACTCAGGCTCATTCAATACATTACCGCCTTCGTTTAAGCGCTCACGTATATCATTGAGAATCGTGAGCTCCTTGTGCATCTCATGCTCCATGGCGATAGCAGCCATGCCCGTAGTTGCTAAAGCAGCCAACAGAACCCGTTCTTCTTCAAAGGCCGACTTTCGCTGCGCCTCAAGCTCTTCTAACTCTTCAAAGTGACTGGAGACCGCATCAATCTCATTCGCCAAATCTGAGGGAGCGTCAAGAGCTATCTGGAAAAGTTTCTTTCGAATTTCAGAGACTTTTTCTTCGGTGTCCGGAATCTCGAGGCGCCTAGAGGCAATTTCTCGCTGGCGGCGCTCATAAGAACGCATCGCATAAAAATCCATAGCCCATCGCACGCTGTGCTGTAGCTCTTCGAATGCGTCGTTATCGATGAGTCGATCTCGTGTTACTTGAACATTCAAATACCTTCCCTTGGCTATTTCTACTTCGCCTGCAGCAACGCGCTCGTGCGATGTCGAAATCCTGACAATCCCGAATATACGCGAATTGGTGGGAAGATCGTTTAGGCCACTTTGCACCTGCAAAAATGTGGGCAAAAGCTCCGATCTATTTAGTCGATGCGAGTGCGCAATTTCGAGTTGCAGCCAGTCTTGTTCGTCACCACCATAAAATGGCAGCCTGAATCCGTTATCATAGATGTGCACGCCTCCATATTTCTTGAAGTAATTTCGCGCATCACCTACTGCGACCCCGCCAGACTGTTTGCCAGACAATTTAAAAATATATATTTTAAACTGCACCTGATCCAGCGACTGCGATTTGGTTAAATAGGTCGCCGTGAAAGTGTCACCACCCCGAAAAGTGACGGTAACTTCATTCAGTCCCCCGCTTCGACCGTTCTGAAGCCCGCCCTCAATTATGGCGATCCAATTTTCGAGCGCTTGATCCATTTGATCAGTAAACGCGTCTAGCGCTGCTTTCGTGACCCCATCAAGCTTGATATCAAAAACGTCAGGCACTTCATCTGGATTCTCAGATTCAAGAAGATCGGCCGGTGGTTTGAGAAACCAAAGCTCCTTCGCCAACTCCTGTAAATCGCTCGCATACCAAATTTTTTTCAGATTACTTATCTTTACCGAGGTCCCTTTCTCGTACTTTCCTCCAATCAGGGACAACGATGGGAGCTTGGTAACACTGGCGCCAGCCTTGACCAAATCGCCTGCCTCTCGAGCACCTGTCCAATCAACACTAGCAATGAATTGTCCGGTGTTATCTTTGCTCCGTGAGGTTACCTCTACCTTATCCCCCAGAAACTGTACGGATAGTCGTCCGATTCCTTTAGAACCCGTGATAGGACGATTCCTCGCAGTGCGCATCATATTTTGCTTGTGCGTCGTACCAATACGCAGCCAATAGCGCTTGAACTCTTCATGCGACATCCCATCACCATTATCAATAACAGTGATTGAATCCGAGGAAAATCTAAGGGTCACCTCCGTGGCATCAGCGTCGTAACAGTTCTTCACAAGCTCCGCAAGCGCGATATGGGGTTTGCCCACCAGCCGCTCACCCAATTCTCTGAGCAGCGCCGCGTCCACGGTGAATTCCTCGAAGTTGGGAACCCCGAGCGCCGGGCCGGTTGGCGTTTGAACAGTTTTAGACATTTTGCTCATCCCTGGATGTGGCAACTGGCTTGGAAATATAGATTCGGCTTGTATGCGATTGTGGGCTATCTAACCACAGTAAGCGGCTGAGCTGACATACGTCCATATCGACGCTTACGGGGCTTCCATCACAGCGCCACCGCGCCTCCCCATACAAATTTTCAGAGCAATGGTGGAGGGACCGTCGTTGCTTTTTCACTTCCCTCAAACCGACCAAGAACCTGCGCTAATTCGCTTAGGACGATAACCCGATGCCAAATAGCCATTAAACCGCAATTTCTTCGACACGCCATATGTCACAGCACAAATACGCATCATCGGACAGGTCGGAGCGATCGGCGAGACTATTGATATGGGCGAGTGCACTAACTGCGGAGGCACTGGCGAAGTCGATGCTGACGATGACTAAGCCCAAAATGCGAGCTGGATGTAGCTCGTAACCCGATACAAAAGGACATATGGGCGGTGCTGCCTGCACTGCCCTTTTCAATGCCCGCCGCTGCATACCTACCAGGCTTTCCTCCCACGCCGAACACGCATCTTACCTCCGCTCCCTGAAAGCTCGGCGAGACGCCCATAGTTAATCGCGGCACTCTCTACGCACCAGAGATGCGTAGGACGTCTTCGATGTCACCCACAGGGGATGAGGGACATCACGTCCATGACATCGCACGTGAATATTGAATCAATGCAGCGTTGGCTCGCGATTGACCACTCAAGGCACCTATGAAACGAGTGATCACTCAAAGGCTATCCGCACTGATGACCAGCCAGGTATTAGCGCTTTATGATCACACCGACATTGAATTTACCTGGGCTACCAAGGAAATGCTTCATGTCCATGAAAGATGTGTCACACCAACTTGAGCTGCTGTGTCAAGTGAAGCATATGTTCATCTTTGAATATCAGGTTGGGAGTTTTCGAAAGGTCATACCAGTCATCACCGAACACGTCAGGACTTCTCTAAACTCTAGCCAACAAGGGCAATATGAGTTTTTTCGCGCCCGAGCGACGCATGATCACGCCATCACAGGCGACTTTCATCCATATCATAACTCTGTCTCGGTCACCCTTTGCCATGTGACGAAACAAATCAAAATTGGACCTACCGGCGAGTTAATCATGGGAACACAGGGCATCCGCTTGGGACCATCTCTGATGTCATGCGTGCTCACATGGCTCAAGAAGCAGCGAGTTGACGATTACACGATTGATCCAGGTACGCTATCTCGCGTCGATGCAGAAACGACAAAAGATCGTGAGCAGCGTAATCGGTTTTACATGGCCTTCGGATTTACCCTGCATAACTGGGACAAATCCATAACCGGGTTGGATGTCGTAGATGGAGCGTTCACCGCTGAAAACGTCGGAGCGCTTTCCGTTCCAGAGCGCTATCAGAATATGCTCCAGCCTTGGAAAGCCTTTCACTATGACCTGCAATTTGAACGAGAGATCGGCGTTAGCAGCCTCTGTGAACTCCGAGACATTGATCAATGGACTCACAGCAAATCTTGGGTTGGTCGATGGCTACTACGGAGATGGGGATGGCCAGTACGTTTTCTGACACGCCATTTGCACCCCCGTAATAGCTGGGAATCTAAGTAGATCCAACGCCGACAAATGCCAACAGAGCAACTCAGCTACCTCTGAAGCAACGCCCGCAGCGGTGCTACATTACTGCTTTGTAATTGCAGTCGCTTGACCAGTCATTTGCATTTGATCTGACCAGACATGCGCGTTGCGGCGCAACCAAGCATCATTGGTAAGTGGCTCAGAGCAAAAGCATCGTGTGTGCGACCCAGCTATGATTCGCCTGGATCATTTGAGAGAGTCGACTGCCTGCCGGTATCGACTGCACCATAGGTATGAGGTCGCCACGATTGAGCCTGGACAAGACCAAGAGACTAATAGGCCCGACGCGAGGAAAACGCCAACCGCCTTCTGACCGCAGGATGGACGTAACTACTCGTGGCTCATCAGGGGTCTGGTTGATAGAGGAAGTCCATGTCCTCTGCCCTGAAGTTCCACTTTTCAGCGGCTTCTCGGGCGACTCCTGCGTTGAGTAACACCGTATTGGCAGGAGGGAAGAGGCTCGCGTAATGGTGAGCGAAATGCCCGATCAACATCAGAATCACCTGCAGATTTCCCGAGCCCAGCATGTACTGATCGGCGAGGTGGATCGCTTGGCTATTCTGCAGTACACCAATGAAATCGCTGTGCACATGGCCGCTAAGGAGTGGGTAGTAGGAGGTGAAATAGGTCTTGTGCAGCCCTGCTTCCACGGCCAAATCGTTCCAATGCCAACCTACATCCCAACTTCCTTTGCGGAGTCGATCTTGCTGTGGGGCTGTATATCCTTGGTAGTACGGCGAGCCATGAATAGCCGGCCACAGCGCCGCTGCATCCGCCTCAGCCTTCTGGCGGACTTCCCGTGCTTCATTTGTGGTCGCAGCCATCTTGCTTCGCTTCTTCCAGCCGCAGTACTCCCACACGTTATGCCTGAACTCTCGCAACGATTCATTGCTGCCACTGAGAAGTCAGGTCATCACCAGGTAGTTTTCGAGCGCAGAGCGCGTCAGCACTGCCATTGATGAGTGATCGATGAAGCTGTGAGGCGGGATCGTCTCGTTACGAAATGGCGAAGGCTCTAGAAGAGTACGCACCGAGCACATGTGCCGAAAAAGCTTCTTGGACAAATCATGCTGACTGAACATCCACTTCGGGATATCGACTGTCGGGTCGTACTGCTCTGCCTGGGCTGTGATCATTTCGGCCATCAGTCCAATCAGGACGCCGAACTCCCTTTCTAGCTCTTCCGCTCGTTGGTACTGCATACGTGTCTCTCTGACATTCCCCAGAGCGCTTGAGTCTAGGCTTGGCATGGGTTTCAGAGAAGCCCTGTCGACAGGATTAGAGGGGAGGAGATTTTCGCACTCTTCGACTAACTATCAACCTCAGCCACATGCCTCCCAAAGCGAACTGATCTTCTCCCGCTCTGCTGACATCTGGAACGGTCACGTGAAATGCGAATGAGTGGCGAATAGGGTGCAATTTCCTAACTGTGGAATACGTATCGATGGCCTCAATTGCCGGTATGATTCAAACGCCGCTGAAGAGGTGCCCAGTGGTGTTCAGAGCCCAAACGACATTGGTATTCAAGATACTCGATATCCGCCGATACAACGACGACGCTTCGAGCGAGCCGATCAGAACCCGAGTTCTTCCAAGCATCTTTGTCTGTCTCTGGCTCGAGCGTATTCATGCTAGACCCTCGCAAAATCAGCAAGCCCAGAATCGGGTCAAGTAACCTTCATTTTGGTGATCCGCTTGATAAAGCGGGCGGCACACTCGTGGTGTGTTGGCACGGAGGCTTGGCCAAAAATCACACCCCTAATACCGTTCCTCTGGCAGAGGTGATTCTGAAGACAATTCACCCAGACGGCGTATTAGGGTCTACAAGGAAAATGGATGCCGCAATTTCTCACTTGGGAAGTCTCAGGCCGGGAAGCGTGTGGAAAAATGGCAGGCTGATCGGTGAGATCAGGATGGAGACTCTGGAGCCGACAGTAGTGAACCTCAATCCTGGGACGTGGGACTGGGTGACGGCTGAGTCGACGGGATTGCTTGAGTCTTACCTGAGTTCTCTTGCAGTACGGCCCAGCGGGAGCTGGCTCATCCAGATGAGAGCAGAGGGCGGCAAAACCATCTTGGTACCCTGCCTGGAGTTTCTCACTCGTTGCTACGGACACAGCTCAGAAACGAACTGGCTGCTCGCAACGTATGGGCTTGAGGAAATTCAAAAGCGATATCTGTATGGAGTCGATTCAGACCCCGAGGCGTGGATACTCAAACTCAAGCGCAGAGTTTCGTCCCGTGAAGCTCCGTTTCTGGCGCACGCCATATTCGATGAGTACACCAATGACGTGTGCGAGCGCCTGCATAAAAGACTACAAGCGGAATTCAAGCCCGGTAAAAAAGCATTCATTAAAGTCGAGCCCTGGTTTAAGGGCTTTCCAACCATTGAAGGCCGAGGTTACTGGTTAAACGCCAATACCTTTCTTCTGCTCAACGTTGAAGGGATGAGTCAACCAGACGGCCAGCCCATCATCGTCGAGCGTCAAAATTATGCTGCAGAGGGCGGGACTGAAACAGAAGATGGCAGGCGCCCCTATACACAAAACCCTCCACCAGGGTCATCAAATGTCGTCGTGTCGCTCATTGACGATGAAGCGCCTGACAGCGATACCCCCCGGATAGTGCATAACCCTCCGTTCAGAACGCTTGGCACAAGACGAAAAATCATCCGCAGGAAAGAGGTGGTATCCGGGCGACGAGGCGACGCTATACCCGGCAGTGATCGCAATACCCTCGCCCCAGGGGATGCTCGAGGGAACGGCCAAGGCGGCGGCAAATCCGAATTTGTTTCCCCAGAAGCAGTTCCTGAAGGCAGTCTCGCCCAAATGTGGCAAACCTGCATCAGCCTGTCAGTCACCCTTGGTGGGTACATCAGTGAGGCAGGCTGGTATACGAGGCATGCGGGTTTTCAGACGGAGGGCGTGCCAGCCTATGAATACATCTCGGCCGTGCCGCCTGGAAAAGATGGAGCCTTCAAACGAGCGCCAAAACGCATTTTCGTTATCCGGATGACTGTTGCCGGGAGGCACGTCTATATCCTGGAGATCTTCCGCAAACCACGGAGCTCCACCACCGATGATGGAACTATCAAACACTATGAAGATGGCTACCGAGGTCTGATGGTTATGCTTCCCACCCGGAAGATCGATGCCGATCTTGAGTTAGGTGTGATATTTCAGAACATCCTTAGGCATGATGGTCGAATCAAAGATACAACGATGTCCAACTATCCACATGCGACCTTCGTTCACCGCCCTCGCGACGACGGACCGGAGCCCTTTAAAAAAGTGATATTGAACAATTTGCGCGGCCTGATTGGTCCTGCATAAGGGCTTATGATTTCACTCGATCTGAGCGGTCGACGGCAGCGGAATCCAGTATTCCTTGCCTTTCAGCGTGACCACCAGACCGTTTTTTTCGGGGTCATTGGTCAGGGCTATACCTTTCTTGCTGACCTTGGTCACGCCATGGAAGTAACCCAATGCAGCTGCCGGCCAGCGATCGAGCACATCGACTCCACTGGCTGCCTCGCCCATCAACACTTTGAGCACCAGCTCAGCACGCTTGCGCCTGAGTTTGATGGCATCCCGATTGTCTTTGGGAAACACGATCGACAGCTGATACGACGCGTTCAGAAAGCTGATGAAGCTTGCCAACGAGGCTGCCACTCCAGGCGTTTCAGCCAGCAGTGATCGCAAAGACTCAGAAGACGGCATTGGGCGACCGGCAGCTTCGCTCGCCAGCACGAGGTTTGCGGCGCTGCGCATACCCATGCGAACAGACCTCAACGAGTTAGCTCGTTTATTGGGCTTCGATTCGAGGTGGACACGATATCGCCGAAGCAATTTTTGCCCATCTTCTGACGACATGGAGGCCACAATGGCTTCAATTCTGTGCGTTTCCGTGACGTCCTCCTTTAGCGCCTCATCAACATGCATTCCGCGCTCTTCAATCATCCACTGCATGGGGAGTTGAGCGCGTCGGATCCACAGTGCACCCTTTACCTCAAGCAACTGCTGATAGGTCGGCAGGACAAGCCACTGTGCATTCATCTCCACAAAGCTCTTCAAATGGCGATTGATCAGCAGAGCGGCCCTCTTCGGCCCGATCTTTTCGATCAGCCACTTCCCATACTCCGAATAAGCTTCCCGGAAGACATCACGACTCAGTGCCTGCACATTCATCTGCAAGCGCTTGTAGAAAGTTCTACGGTCTCGACACCTTTCACATTCAGACCCGTAACCTGCAGGCGAAAGTTCGCCACAGCTTCTGCACTCGATCTCCCCCAGACGTGTACAACGGTGACACTCCCTGACGCCATCACGCCCATCAATCAGAACCCTATATCGCCTACAGCTTGGACACGTTTCAGCGTTGCTCGCACATTTTGGGCAGCAACGCATTTCCTGATTGTCGATGATCTTTTTGCTGAGTCTGGTTGAGAGGTCGTTGCACACCTCACAGTGACGGGGCTCAGTAAAGTAATGAGCGCAGGAATTACAAGCTATTCCTTCAGGTGTGATCCTACCCACGGGCCGACCTACGCGTTCACACCGCATGCAGGGAACAGAGGTGACACAGGAATGACAGACTGCATCGGGAAGAAAAGTCGGCAAGCGCGCTCTATTTCCACAGCCTGGGCAAAGCTTAGGCTTGAATAGCCTGGCATAGCAGTTGTTGCAGTAGCGTTGGAACAAGTACACCCGATGAGCTCTTTGCATCGGCTTGTGGCAGGCCGAACAACAGCTGTCCCCCTGCTTTTGACTTTCAATCATCCCGCTGGACCTTTCTTTTTAACCTTGCCCACAGCTTGGCAACGGTGTGTTGTGAAGCTGGGGAGCGAAACCCAATTGCTGTTCTTTTCCTGGGCTTACCTACCGGAAGCGCCTCCAGCGCCGCTTGCAGAGATGCTGGAATCTCACCAGCCGGTATCGGTACGGAATGCTGAGGTAGTAAGCAAGCCGCGATAGCGTCGTTCAGTTGATGTTCCCCCATATCCATGACTTTCCAAGTCGCCGACAGCAGATCCATTCTGTCCCCAACGGAGAGCAACTCAATGGGGAGGCCAGAATCTGGTCGTTCAACAACACCGAGATGGAAGGCCTCCAAAAAAGCCGCAAACGGTTTTGAGCCGTTCACAGCTGCAACCCTCAGTATGCTGACGATAAAGCGCGCCCGATAAAACCACTCGCCAGGATCACAGTTGGTATCTTCGCCAGATGCCAGACCATGCATCACGCCATCAGCTGCACGCTGAAAGGCGAGAGCTCCGGCGGCAAATCCCAGAAAATCAGAATGAGAACTGAAGGACGTGCGACAGCGATGACAATGTCCGCAATCCGAATCTACCTGCTCCAACAGGTGCGGCTCTAACGGCGCCCCGCACTCAGGACATCTGTCGATAAGCCTCATCTGATGCTTTTCACAGCATGTGTGCCAAACCAGTCGCGAGGATAGCCGGTAGTAAGGAACACCTTCAGCTAAGCAAAGAGGACAGCACTGCAATCCACCGGAGTGGCGACGGTTGCGGGTTCCGAGCCCAAGAATCCACGGCCACATACCTTTGTGGTGATCAAGCGCCGGGTTTAGTACCTGAGCGATGGGACGGAGTGTTGACGAATAGATGTCCGAAACAGCTATCCCTGTCATTTTCGACAGAGGCAAAAGCTTTCTGTCAGGGGCCCCACGGTCCAGATCAAGGGTCCAACATCTCCAGCCGGGCCAGATACTTCCGGTGAGTGACATGGGTGAGCAACCATGCGCAAACGCGTTGCGGATGAGCCAGGAAGATAGAAGCTCATCCGCCAGCAGACTCTGCGCTTTGGGCCACCGTGGATTGACTACAGCAATTTGCGGATGCCACGAGTAGGCTGGACCCATGACTTGCTCTGGATGATATCTACGTCGATTTTTTCCTTGCCCGAGTGAATTGCTTCCGTAGCGCACTCAATCAGTAGCCTGTGCAGATTACCGGTATTCCCCTCCGAGATCGCGTGCAGCCGATTGGCCAAATCGGGATGAGCTAGCCCTGAGGGCTGTTGCAGCGGCAACACGGATTCAAACCCTTTCAGAAAGCGTTGAAACTCAACGTTCAACGCCCAATTGTGCAGAGTGAAAACATCGAACCTGCTGGCATGTTGGGGATCCGTGTGAAGAACCCTTACAGCATCTTCGGTGCCAACACCAACCACAGGAATCATGAGCTCATTACAGAGCAACTTGATGACGTTCATAATCTCCCGCTGCTTAATCGCCGTCCCTGCCAGCATGGAATGAAACTCGTCAATGATGAACAACCTCACATGATTTTCACGCATTTGGTGAATCACCTGAAAGCGAAGCTTCGGGACCACATCCGTTGGTCTATAGGGTGTCCAGAACTCCTCTAGGATGGCGCAGTAAAGTGAGCGCTCATCAGCAGAAGGAGGTGCCTCGATCGAGATGACAGGTTTAACTGACTCGCCGTCAGTGTCCAAATAACCTGTACCGTGCAGCTTTACAAAACGATCAATAACAGTTGTCTTGCCGTGGTTGGGACTACCGACAACTAACAGGTTAGGCATCCTGGGACGCTTGGGGACTGTCATCAGATGGTGCATGAGGTCGATTAACTTCTGAGCAGAGGGATAGCCAATCCAGCGCTGCTCGTAGAGAAAATCGATGCGCCCCTGAGTGGGCTTAAGCATGACGGGCCGAAATTCCGGATGGATATGATTGTACTGAGTCATGAAATATCCCCGAACCCTTCTAGATCACCATCGATCACCATGTTCTCGAAGCCGCTCGTTGGGGCAGGCGCGATCTTGGTCTTCTGCGGGCTTGGCTCAGCCGGAGTCTTGCCCTTAGCATGGTTTCGGTTGCGCTGGGCCTGGCGTCTAGTCTTAGTCGTATGAGCCTCAGCATTCGCGACGAGTTCCCGGTTCTCCAAAATGTAGCGTTTGATCAGCAGCTCGTTTATAGAGGCATGCCCTTCATCGACCGCACGCTTCTTCGCGGCTTTGAACTCGAAAATACTGGCGGCAGGAAAGGCCTGGTTCGACGCTGGGACCTTGAAGTATTGTTTGAGTAACGGGTCGAAAAACCAGATGTAACTGATGTCTCGAGGATCGCGACGGAAGACAAATGTCCGCGCTTTTCCTGTGTCCTTATCCTTCGCATTGATCCATGGCCGCAAAGCTTCGGAGTAATACATTAGGTCGATCTGGACACCGTAATGCTGAACGGTACGATCAAAGGAGGGCAGAAAGTCCCTTTGCAGTGTGAAAGGATCAGTTGGCCTCGGCGGGATACCAACCAGAGGATCCTGGTCGGAGTTGCCAAAAATCCCAATGTGCCACTTCCGGCTAGGGCTCATGTAGATTTTCGAGTGATATTCCTCGTTGTAGATCAAAATCTCTCTAATCAGCCACGTTTCGAACTCGTCGAAGGTTAGCGCCGAATGCTTCTCGGAGTCGTAGCCCGCGCGATCAGCTTGATTGCTGTAGGTCCTTCCAGGCATGTCTTTCAAGGTTTGCGCGAACGTTCCCATCAGGCGCTCAATATGGGCTCCGTAGCGGGGGCGCTTCACGGGGCGAAACTGATTTTCGATGCCGATGTTGGAGCACGATCGTTTGACGTCCTCGCTCTGAAAATCGGGACCGTTATCGGCATGCAAAATTTTGGGTATCCCCCAAACCGGCCATTCTCCGTCGACCCCATGAGCAATCAGCCAGTTTTCCTTAGGCAGAATGGAATGAGCAACGCACATTGCCACCGATATTCCGGCAGGGGCATCCAGTGATAGGTAGTAGCCCGTTATCATTCGGGAAAAGACGTCAATCGCGAAGGTAATCCACACCCTACCGATAGGACGCCTATGAACATCATCAACCAAGATGATATCCATCGGAGTGTGGTCGATTTGCACAACGGCAAGGGGATAGTCCGCACCCGGAAACGAGCCAGGCGTCGGCGTATACTTGTTACGAGCCAATTCCGCATAGCCTCGACCACGGAGGTAAGCCTTGTCGGGTACACCTTTGATTCGTGCACGAATTGCAGTCACTCCAGGCGGGGGGATCTGCGCGGCTTCACAGGTTTCGACTATTTTGTTGATCGTCGCCAACACCGTTGGGCGATGAGTTTTCAGGAAGAAATTACGAATCACATCCTCGATGATCTTGTTGGCTTCATCTGAAAGGCGTGAGTTACCTCCCTTCCATCCCCTCCTACGTGGAATAAGAGCGAGCTTCTCTCCCCAATCCCTGTAACGCTTGATCCAGCGATACAAAGTCGCGACATCAACACCAACCGTGGCGCTTCTCGCTTCAACGTCTCGCCGACCAATAACTACGCTTCCGAGAAGCGGCTCGATGGCGGCAAAGCGCCTCTGTGCTTCGGCCCAGTCCTCACTGCCGATCAGTGCGATATCGTAATTGGCGTAGAGCCCCTCGACTTTCTCGCGCTTGATTGCGCGCAAGCCTTCAATTGGCAACGCGGCAGCTTTACCCGACTCCAGTTCAATCCCGACCACAGTTCGAAAATCCAGGATCTGGGAAATCCGGTAAGCAGAATCGCCATGAGCGACGACCGACCCCACCTCAATTATTACCTGAAGCCTGTCAGGCTCGTATGGGGTCAGTTGGGCATCCAGTGCATTGTCGTCCGTCATCATGCCACCCAAACGTCAAGGAAATTGTTTAGCGGAAGACGTATGTCACAGGCCAGCCTTCGCGTAGCGATGAGATGCCATAGATGACTGATCCCCTCACCTCGATACCGATCGCAGGAATGCAATGCCAGTAGGTAGTGGACCGGAGCCACACCCATCTCCCTTACAGTGTTGATGATCCAGTCGCTGTCTTCTGGCGCAAAAGTCATCCGTGCATACCGCTCCAGAAACTTGATGTTCTGCAGCGCGGTATCACGAATTCTCGATTCGTCATATATGTGGAAAATCCAACCCCGCTCATTTGCATATCGCCAAGCAGCCTTCCACTTGGGAAACCAGGCTCGCCAGTTCTTGCGCCAATCGACCTCTGGCTTCACCTCAACCAACAACGACTTGGGCCAGTTGTCGAGGCTTCGATCTCCGAGATCAAAATGGACGAGAAAATCTGGGGTGTATTTGTAAAGGCGACCGTTGCTGCTGAAGGGAATGCTGACCGGCTGCGAGGTGATGCTGCGGACATCCTTCGAGAACTCAGTTCGAACAATGAAATCCCGCTCCAGCGTGGATTCATACGAGATGCCACCTTCGCCGCGGAATGGAAACACTCCAGAGACGCTTCGTTTCGTGGGTTTGATGGGACGAACCGAACCATGTTTAGTTTTATCGCGGCTATTTCCGACCATTTGTAGGACCGTCGCAGCTATTTAGGTTTATCGTCGCAGCTATTGCTGAATGCTGTTCCGATGTATCAAGGTCTCAAGTATGGCGGTGTCGCAGTAAATTAGGAATCCTACAGAGGCTCGAAACCGCAGCCCGGGGAGATCACCCTGGCGCATCACGGGGTGCTGTTTCTCGATGAATTGCCGGAGTTCGACCGCAAGGTCCTCGAAGTACTGCGCGAGCCCATGGAGTCGGGGCAAATCGTCATCGCCCGGGCCCGTGACCGGGTGCAGTTTCCAGCACGCTTCCAACTGGTCGCGGCGATGAATCCCTGCCCTTGTGGTTACCTGGGCGAACCCAGCGGTCGCTGCCGGTGCACAGCGGAACAGATCCAGCGTTATCGCAACAAGCTCTCCGGCCCGTTGCTGGACCGCATCGACCTGCACTTGACGGTGGCTCGCGAAGCCACCGCGCTGAATCCCACCCCCCAGCCAGGCGACGACAGCGCCAGCGCCGCTGCCCGGGTAGCCCGGGCCCGCGAGCGACAGCTACAACGACAGGGTTGCGCCAACGCCTTGCTCGATCTGCCCGGCCTGGGTCGTCATTGCAAGTTATCCACAGCCGACGAGCGCTGGCTGGAAAGCGCCTGCGAGAACCTGGGGTTGTCGCTGCGCGCGGCACACCGCCTGCTCAAGGTGGCACGGACCCTGGCCGACCTGGAGCAGGCCAGCGTCATCGGCCGCGAACACCTGGCGGAGGCGCTGCACTATCGGCTCGCAAGTGGCTGAGGAGCCTGCGTCGCAAACCCCAGGAGCAGCCCGGCGACTTCCATCACCTCATCCAGCGCTGCCTGTTCCGCTTCGCCGGAGGCCAGCAGCAACAGGTCATCGGTGTACCCCATGGTCTGGGCGAAGATCTGCCGGGCTGCCCGTTCGGCATCGGCACAACGGAACACCTCAGCCTGGACACCCTTGGCGATGATCGATGCCAGCAGTGCCTGCCACTGGCCGTTGATCTGCAGGTAGACCTCAGCCAGTTCGGCGTCGTGCATCGCTTCATCCCAGGCGTCGAGCCACAGCCCCCAGCCGATGCTGCTGGAGGCCGTCAGGCAATCGAGGAGGAACATTCGCAGGGCCTGTGCAGGCTCTGCATCGCGCACCAGGTCGGCCACCGCCTCCAGCTGGCCATTGGCGAACCGCACGAAGGCTTCGCGGCGCAACTCCTTCCAGTCACGGAAGTAGTGGTAGATGTGACTGCGAGACAACCCGGCATGCTCGGCCAGGTCACGGGTGGATACCTCGGCGAAACCCTTGCTGTGAAACAGTTCCAGGGCAGCGCTGATGATCTGCTCCTTACGGTCGTTACGGGACATCGGTAGCTGGACCTCTTGGCGCCGGAATGAACGGCACTTGCGTTTTGAGCGGTCGCTCAAAGATAATTGAGCACTCGCTCAATATTAACCGTTATCACACTTGTGGTGCAGTCATGTCTGTCGTCACCCGTTCCAATATCGCGGACCCAACCCAGAAACTCGGCCAGCAATCCGCTGGCCAGACCCTCAAGGCCATCGCTCGCGCGTACCCGGGCAAACTGTTCGTCACCTTGTCCCTGGTGGCCCTGGAGAACGCCCTGCTGCTGGCCTACCCGCTGTTCGCCGGGTTCGCCGTGGACTCGATCCTGCGCGGCGATACCACCCATGCCCTGGTCTACGCCATGGTGGTGCTGGGCTTCTGGATCGTCGGCGCAGCACGGCGTGCCGTGGATACCCGGACCTTCACTCGCATCTATGCGGACCTGGCCGTACCGGTGATCCTCAACCAGCGCCAGCAGCAACAGAACACCTCCACCGCGGCAGCGCGAGTGGTGCTGGCCCGGGAGTTCGTCGACTTCTTCGAGAAACACGTACCGATCATCGCCACGGCCCTGGTGTCGATCATCGGCGCAGCGGTGATGCTCTTGGTGATCGAACCCTGGATTGGCCTGGCCTGCCTGGTGGCATTGCTGCTGTGCATCACCCTGCTGCCACGCTTCGCCCGACGCAACCAGCAGTTGCACGAGCGCCTGAACAACCGCCTGGAAAAGGAAATCGGCCTGGTCGCCAAAGTGGGTGCCCAATCCCTGCAGCGTCATTACCGGTTGCTGTCGCGGCTGCGGATCTGGCTATCGGACCGGGAAGCGGTGGCCTATCTGTTTCTTGGCGTCATGGCAGCGGTGCTGTTCGTGATCGCCATCACCCAGCTGTCGCTGTCGCCCGAGATCAAGGCCGGGCATGTGTATGCGGTCATGACTTACCTGTGGACCTTCGTCAGCAGCGTCGACGAGGCCCCGAGCATGGTCGACCAGCTGGCGCGCCTACGGGATATCGGCAAGCGCGTGGACCCGGGACTCGACGACACCGCCGAGCCCCGCTGAACGTCAGAACGGCCGAATGCGGAAACCGCCAGCGCCCTGGTCGGCGAACTTGTAGTACGCCGACAGGTTGATCTGTTCAGCGATGTGTTGGGCGAACGACACACCGTCATCACCCCAGACTCGCCCGATATGGCTGTAGGCAAAGGCTTGGGCCGCCCATTTCTTGTCACCCTTGCCCATGTTGTTCATGGCCACATAACCCGATGACTGGTCGGACATGCCACTGACCTTGCCGCTGACATCGTTCTGGCCATTGGTCACCGGTGAGATGAACACCTTGGCGCTGGAGGTCCGGGCTTCGGCGTACTGCGAAAGTTTCTGGTTCTGCGAATGGTTGAGCACCAGCAAAACCTTGCCCTGCAATTGGCTGGCGGTGGGCCAGGCCTTGCCCTTGAGGTTGTTCTGCAGGGCTCCGGCACTGCTGCCGATATGGGTCGCCAGGTCCTGGGGGGTGTACAGCTTGCCCTGGAAGATCCGGCTCACCAAGTCGTCGAAGTCCTGTGGCGTGCGCCCCGAGCTGGCTTTCGACCAACCCTGCTTCTTGTCCAGGATCACGGTGATGGGGAAGTGCCCCGGATGGTTGTCGCTCCAGAGCTTGATGTCGTTCAGGCAGGCTTCCAGGTCGTTCTTGCCGGTGCCGTCGCCCGTGCAGTTATTGTCGTTGCCGGACTGGAACAGGGTGCCCGGGTTGTGCCGCACGAACCAATGCCGTGGCGAACCTCCGGTTACCGCGTCGCGCTGGTCCCAGAAATCCAGCTCCAGGGTGCGCACACTGTCGAGCACGCTGCTGAAGGTGCCCGCGTACTGCTTTTCATAGCAGTTGTGACAGGCCACTTGGGCAATCCGGTTGAATGGCGTGCTCCAGGACGCCGGGTCGATGAACGCCGGGCTTTCCTGGCCGAAGGCTGCGTGGCTGAGCAAGAACATCGACACAGCCAATGCACGGGGAACGAAACGAGAAAGATGAGTCATGCCAGCTCCTGCTAAAAGGTCAGTCCTTGAAGGGCAATCAACTGCTCATCTGTTTTAGTCCAATCATGTGTCATTGCAACCATGGCCCTCCAACACCTCGCCGGAGGGCGGGTGCAGTCAACGGAAGCGGTCGACTTCGTGGCGCAGATCGGCGGCCAGGGCTTCCAGCTCACGCGCGGTGACGGCCAGGTTGGACACCACCTCGCGCTGTTCGCTATTGGCCTGGGCAATGCTCTGCAGGTTGCGGCTCAGGACCGTGGCGGTGCTGCTCTGCTCCTGGGTCGCGGTAGTGATCGCGGCGAACTGTTCGCCGGCACTCTGGCTCTGCTCGTCGATCAGGGCCAAGGCCGACGCCACACCAGCGTTGCGCGACAAACCTTCCTGCATCAGGCGGTTGCCCTGCTCCATGGTCTGGATGGCATTGCCGGTTTCCTGCTGGATGCTGTTGATCATCTGCGAGATTTCCGCCGTGGCCTCGCGGGTGCGCGATGCCAGGTTGCGCACCTCATCGGCCACCACCGCGAAACCGCGACCCTGCTCCCCGGCGCGGGCCGCCTCGATGGCCGCGTTGAGGGCCAGCAGATTGGTCTGGTCGGCGATGGCGGTGATCACCCCAACGATCCCGCCGATTTCCTGGGAGCGCTGCCCCAGGGTATCGATCACGGCTGCCGTGCTGCCCAGGGCCCCGGCGATCTGCTCAAGCGACGAAGAAGCCTGCTCCATGGACTCACGACCGATATGGGTCTGCTCGGCATTTTCCTGGGCCAGGCGCTGGGTACTGCCCATGTTGTCGGCGATGTTCAGCGAAGTAGCGCTGAACTGTTCTACCGCCCCGGCCATGCTGGTGATTTCCCCGGATTGCTGTTCCATGCCTTCGTAGGCCCCGCTGGACAGCCCGGACAACGCCTGGGCCCGGCCACTGACCTCGGTGGCGGAGCGACGGATGTGCTCGACCATGGTCGACAAGGCCTCGCCCATCTGGTTGAAGCTGCGGGCCAGCTGGCCGATCTCATCGTGGCTGGAAACATTCAGCCGCGCGCTCAGGTCGCCACCGCCCAAGGCCTGGGCCTGGCGCACCAGGTCGCCCAGGGGCGCCAGCTTGCTGCGCAACAACCATACCGTGGCGCCCACCGCCAGCAGCATCGCCAACAGGCTGCCGATCACCAGGCGCAGCCCAACGCTCCAGGTCACCTCACGGATCTCGGCCTTGGGCATGCTCGCCACCACCGACCAGGGACCGTCGGCGAAAGGCATCGCCAGGCTGTAGAAGTCCTCGCCTCCATCGCTCCAGAAACGCCCCTTGCCCGGCTCCTTCGCCGCGTCTACCAGGAGCTGCGCGGCCTGGTCCAGGGCCTGCACGCCGGCCGGCGGCACCAGCCACTTGTGCTGTTCGTCGAGCAGGGCCAGGGAGCCGCTCTGGCCGATGCGGAAGCGCTTGAGGTTGGCGAACTGGGCGTTCTGCGCGTCGGTGTAGTCGAAACCCACGAACAACACCGCGATTACCCGACCACTGCGGTCCATCACCGGGGTGTACTGGGTCATGTAGAAACGCTCGAACAGCAGCGCGCGGCCAACGTAGCCCTGCCCGGCCATGAGCTTCTTATAGGCCGGATGGGCGTGGTCGAGCAGGGTGCCGATGGCGCGGCTGCCATCCTGCTTGCTCAGGGAAGTGCTGACACGGATGAAATCGTCACCGCTGCGCACGAACAAGGTCGCGACCCCGGCGGTCATCTGCTTGAACTGGTCCACTTCATCGAAGTTGTTGTTCAGCACCACGTTGCCCAGGTGCAAGCCAGGAGTCTGCACCCCGGCCACGGTCACCGGCTCGTCGGGGTGTAGGCTCAGGCCGCTGCGAAAACGGTTCTCGAACAGGCCGCTCAGACGCTGGGTACTCTCGCGCAGGCTGCCATGGAAGGTATTGAGCTGGTCCGCCAGCAGGCGGGCTTCACTGGCCAGGTGTTCTTCACGGGTGTCGAGGTTGGCCGAATCCAGCGAGCGCAGGGCAAAAAGAGTACTGCCACTGATCACCAGGGCGAGTACCAGGGCAAGGGCAAGCCCTAGCTGGGAGGCTATCCGGGCACGGGGTTGGGACATGATGGCTCCTGGCCGAGAAGGCGGATCATCCTGATCAAGTGGCACGCTCGGCAGCAATAATTCCAAGATTTTCTAATGAGTTAGGACCTTCCTGAACGCTGGTTCCATATCCCAGGATTCGGCGGCATCCGGCAATACTTGAGCGGTTTGCAAGGATATATCTCACAGCCTGCCAGCCAGGGGCTTCAACGTTTCAGCCAAGACGCTCCACGGCTGGCAATTGCATGGCCCCAACCTCCCCTTGCAGGAAGTCGCTCAGGCGCCGCAGGCGTTCGCCACCGGGCCGGGTCCTGGGCCACACCAGATAGTAGTCCAGGCCACTGGCCACCGCCGTCGGCCAGGGCAGGCTCAAGCGCCCTTGGGCCACGTCTTCGGCCACCATGAGCAAGTCGCCCATGGACACGCCGTAGCCCCGTGCGGCGGCGATCATCCCCAGCTCCAGGGTGTCGAAGACCTGCCCGCCCTTGAGCGAGACCTGATCGGCCAACCCCATGTGCTCGAGCCAACTGCGCCAGTCACGACGATCCGGGGTCGGGTGCAGCAACTCGGTGCTCGCCAGGCGCGCCACATCCCAGGGCTGGTCGTTGAGCAGGTTCGGTGCGCCCACAGGGATCAGCAGTTCCGGGAACAGGCGGCTGGACTCCCAGTCAGCGGGAAAGTGGCCGTTGCTCAGCAGTACCGCGCAGTCGAAAGGCTCCTGGTTGAAATCCACCGAGTCCACATCCATCCAGGCACTGGTGAGCTGCACTTCGTTGCCCGGCTGCAAGTGGCGGAAACGACTGAGCCGCGCCAGCAGCCAGCGCATGGTCAGGGTCGAGGGCGCCTTCATGCGCAGGATGTCGTCTTCGGCCCGCAGGGTGGCGCAGGCCCGCTCCAGGGCGGCGAACCCCTCGCGCACCCCCGGCAACAGCAGGCGCGCGGCTTCGGTCAACAAGAGGTTGCGTCCGCTACGCTGGAACAACCGGCAGGCGAAATGCTCCTCCAGCGTGCGCACATGGCGACTGACAGCACTCTGGGTAATCGACAGCTCTTCACCGGCCCGGGTGAACGAGCTGTGCCGGGCTGCGGCTTCGAAGGCCCGCAGGGCATAGAGAGGAGGTAGACGACGGGACATGGACAGACTCCGGCAGCGCAATGCAGCCAAGCTACCAGAAAGCGCTTCGCATGAGTTTTTATCATGTCAGCACGTATTTTTATCCCTTTGTGCTATGGGCCAAGAGCGCCGAGAATCAGCGTTCTTCCCGCTTTCCACCTGACCGAGCCTGATGACCATGCAGCATCCAGCACGTACCGAACTCTGGGCCATCCTGCGGCTGGCAGGGCCATTGATCGCCTCGCAGCTGGCCCATATGTTGATGGTCCTCACCGACACTTTGATGATGGCCCGCCTGAGCCCCGAGGCGCTGGCCGGCGGCAGCCTGGGCGCAGCCAGCTACTCCTTCGTCTCGATCTTCTGCATTGGCGTGATCGCCGCGGTAGGCACCCTGGTAGCGATCCGCCAGGGCGCCGGCGATATCGAGGGCGCAGCGCGCCTGACCCAGGCCGGCTTGTGGCTGGCCTGGCTGATGGCCCTGGTAGCCGCCTTGCTGCTGTGGAACCTCAAGCCACTGCTGTTGCTGTTCGGCCAGACCGAGAGCAACGTCCAGGCCGCCGGCCAGTTCCTGCTGATCCTGCCCTTCGCCCTGCCCGGCTACCTGAGCTTCATGGCCTTGCGCGGCTTCACCAGCGCCATCGGCCGGGCCACGCCGGTGATGGTCATCAGCCTGTGCGGCACGGTGGCCAACTTCCTGCTCAACTATGCGCTGATCACCGGTATGTTCGGCCTGCCGAAGCTAGGCTTGGTCGGTATCGGCCTGGTCACCGCCATCGTCGCCAACTGCATGGCCGTGGCACTGGCCTGGCATATCAAGCGGCACCCGGCCTATACCGCCTATCCCTTGCGCCAGGGCCTGTTCCGGCTCAATACCCAGTACCTGCGGGAGCTGTGGCGCCTGGGCCTGCCCATCGGCGGTACCTATGCCGTGGAGGTCGGATTGTTCGCCTTCGCCGCCCTGTGCATGGGGACGATGGGCAGCACCCAGCTGGCGGCACACCAGATCGCCCTGCAGATCGTTTCGGTGGCGTTCATGGTGCCGGCGGGGGTTTCCTACGCCATCACCATGCGCATCGGCCAGCACTATGGCGCCGGACAGCTATTGGATGCGCGCCTGGCAGGACGGGTCGGCATTGCCTTCGGTGCGGTGGTGATGCTGGGGTTCGCGGTGGTCTTCTGGCTGCTGCCCAACCAGTTGATCGGGCTGTTCCTCGACCATGACGACCCCGCGTTCGCCCCGGTGATCCAGTTGGCCGTCAGCCTGTTGACCGTAGCGGCCTGGTTCGAGCTGTTCGACGGCACCCAGACCATCGCCATGGGGGCGATCCGCGGGCTCAAGGATGCCAAGACCACCTTCCTGGTGGGGCTGGGCTGTTATTGGCTGATCGGGGCGCCCTCGGCCTGGTTGATGGCGTTCACCCTGGGTTGGGGGCCGACCGGTGTCTGGTGGGGCCTGGCCCTGGGCCTGGCGTGCGCAGCCATCAGCCTGACCCTGGCCTTCGAATGGCGGATGCGCCGCATGATCAAGCATGAGCCCGTGGTGCCGGCCATGGGCCTCCAGGCCGATTGAATCGGCTGCCGGCTCCCTGGTTCCAGGGTTGCCGGCACAGCTCATGGTCCCTAGATGACTTCTTCCTGGCCCAGGCGCTGGCTGCTGCCGAAGGTCAGGTATTCCACCAGTTCGGCCAGCGGCAGCGGCTTGCTGATCAGGTAGCCTTGGGCCTGGTCACAACCGAAATCGCGCAGCAGCGCCAGTTGTTCGGCGGTTTCCACGCCTTCGGCCACCACGTCCAGATTGAGGTTGTGGGCGAGGTTGATCATCGCGTGGACCAGCTTGCGATTCTCTTCACGCTGGTCCATGCCGCCGACGAAGCTCTTGTCCACCTTGAGCAGGGCGATCGGCAGGCTGTTGAGATGGACGAACGACGAGAAGCCCGTGCCGAAGTCGTCCAGGGAAAAGCGCACCCCCAGCCGCCCGAGTGCGTCCATGGTCTGCTTCACCAGGTCGCTGCGGCGCATGACGGCGGTTTCGGTCAGTTCGAATTCCAGCCACTGCGCCTCGACCCCACGCTCACTGATCAAACGGCTCAAGGTCGAGAGCAGCTGGCTGTCCTGGAACTGGCGAAACGACAGGTTGACCGCCATGTGCAGTGGTGCCAGCCCGCGCTCGCGCAAGGCCTGCATATCGCGCAGGGCACGAGAAATCACCCAATAGCCCAGGGGTACGATCAGCCCGCTCTGCTCGGCCAGGGGCACGAATTCGCTGGGCGGCAGCAACCCACGCTCGCCATGGCGCCAGCGCACCAGGGCCTCGAGGCCGACGATCTTGCCGTCGTGCAGGTTCAGGCGCGGCTGGTAATGCAACTCCAGCTCGTCGCGACGCAGAGCCCGGCGCAGTTCGCTTTCCAGGTCGGCCAGGCTGCGGGCATTGCGGTTGATCCGCTCGTTGAAGATATGAAAGGTACAGCCCTGGGTACTCTTGGCTTGCTGCATGGCGATGTGCGCATGCCACATCAGCGGGTCGGCGCCAGCATGGGCGCGGGCATGGGCGACCCCCAGGCTGCAACCGATCAGCAGGCTTTCGCCGTCGATCCAATAAGGCTCGGCCATGGCCTCGGTGATACGTTCGGCGATCCATTCGGCGCGCTGTGGAGCGCGACGTGTATCGATCAGCAAGGCAAATTCGTCGCTGCCCAGGCGGGCCAGCTGGTCACCGGCCTCCAGCTGGCTCTTGAGCCGCGAGACCACCTGCAGGATCAGGCGATCGCCGGCCTGGTGCCCCAGGGCATCGTTGGCATGGCGAAAGTTGTCCAGGTCCAGGTGCCCCAAGGCCAGGCCGCGCCCGTCGTTTTCCGCAAGGCGCGCGGCCAGCAGGGTCTGGAACCCCTGGCGGTTGGCAATGCCGGTCAGCGGGTCCTGCTCGGCCAGGCGCTGCAAGGTGCTTTCCAGCAGCCCGCGCTCGCGTACATGGCGCAGGCAACGGCGCAAGGCATCGGTGCTCAGGCACGGACCCACCAGCCAGTCACTGACGCCTACCGGAGCGACTGAGGGCTCCTGGTCCAGCAACAGGACGGTGGGCAGGCTGCAACGCCCGGGGCCGGGCTGCAGGTGTGGAATGGTCAGCAAGACCGCGTTGCGGTCGTCTTCGAACAAACGACTGACAGACTCCCAGCTGGAAGCACTGATCAATACCACCGAGTCTCCCAACGGAGCGACACACTCGCGCAACAACGCTGTCCACACAGGCTCTTCAGCCAGTAGCAGCAAACGCAAGGGTTCGACAGGCTTAGACAAGCTAGCTCCCTAGACTCTGCAAAAAAAGTTGGCGGCGGGCATTATGGCGCGCAAACGGTCAATATCAATTGATAGTGATTATCATACGCAACTTCTTGTACCGCTCTAACTCGAACATTGGACGCATATTCAGCGCGCATCCTGAGGGAAAGTATCAAAACCGGCAAATTTAGATAGCGTTATGCGTCACAAGTCGGAGAGACGCAGCAGAATCCGTCCATCCTGTTAAAATGCCCGCCCTTTTCGTCATCGACCCCTTTTTACCGTCATGTCCCGACTCAATCCCCGGCAGCAAGAAGCCGTGAACTACGTCGGCGGCCCTCTTTTGGTGCTCGCCGGTGCCGGCTCCGGCAAGACCAGCGTGATCACCCGCAAGATCGCTCACCTGATCCAGAACTGCGGGATCCGCGCCCAGTACATCGTCGCCATGACCTTCACCAACAAGGCGGCGCGGGAAATGAAGGAACGGGTCGGCACCCTGTTGCGCAGCGGCGAGGGTCGCGGCCTGACCGTCTCGACCTTCCACAACCTGGGCCTGAACATCATCCGCAAGGAGCATGTGCGGCTGGGCTACAAGCCGGGCTTCTCGATCTTCGACGAGACCGACGTCAAGGCCCTGATGACCGACATCATGCAAAAGGAATACTCCGGGGACGACGGCGTCGACGAGATCAAGAACATGATCGGCGCCTGGAAGAACGACCTGATCCTGCCCGCCCAGGCCCTGGAAAACGCGCGCAACCCCAAGGAACAGACCGCGGCCATCGTCTACACCCACTACCAGCGCACGCTCAAGGCGTTCAACGCAGTGGACTTCGACGACCTGATCCTGCTGCCGGTGAAGCTGTTCGAGGAGCACGCCGACATCCTCGAGAAGTGGCAGAACAAGGTGCGCTACCTGCTGGTGGACGAATACCAGGACACCAACGCCAGCCAGTACCTGCTGGTGAAGATGCTCATCGGCACGCGCAACCAGTTCACCGTGGTGGGCGACGATGACCAGTCGATCTATGCCTGGCGCGGCGCGCGCCCGGAAAACCTGATGCTGCTCAAGGACGACTACCCATCCTTGAAAGTGGTGATGCTGGAGCAGAACTACCGCTCCACCAGCCGCATCCTGCGCTGCGCCAACGTGCTGATCTCCAACAACCCCCACGAATTCGAAAAGCAGCTGTGGAGCGAAATGGGCCACGGCGACGAGATCCGCGTGATCCGCTGCAAGAACGAGGACGCCGAGGCCGAGCGAGTGGCCATGGAAATCCTCACCCTGCACTTGCGCACCAACCGTCCCTACAGCGATTTCGCGATCCTCTACCGGGGCAACTACCAGGCCAAGCTGATCGAGTTGAAGCTGCAGCACCACCAGGTGCCTTATCGCCTGTCCGGCGGCAACAGCTTCTTCGGTCGCCAGGAAGTGAAAGACCTGATGGCCTACTTCCGCCTGATCGTGAACCCCGATGACGACAACGCATTCCTGCGAGTGATCAACGTGCCGCGCCGGGAAATCGGCTCCACGACCCTGGAGAAACTCGGCAACTACGCCACCGGGCGCGGTATCTCGATGTATTCCGCCACCGAGGAAATCGGCCTCGGCGAGCACCTGGACAGCCGCTTCACCGACCGCCTGGCGCGCTTCAAGCGCTTCATGGACCGGGTCCGCGAGCAGTGCGCCGGCGAGGACCCGATCGGCGCCCTGCGCAGCATGGTCATGGACATCGACTACGAGAACTGGCTGCGCACCAACAGCTCCAGCGACAAGGCCGCGGACTACCGGATGGGCAACGTCTGGTTCCTGATCGAGGCCCTGAAGAACACCCTGGAAAAGGACGAAGACGGCGAGATGACCGTCGAGGATGCCATCGGCAAGCTGGTCCTGCGGGACATGCTGGAGCGCCAGCAGGAAGAGGAAGACGGCGCCGAAGGGGTACAGATGATGACCCTGCACGCCTCCAAGGGCCTGGAGTTTCCCTACGTGTTCATCATGGGCATGGAAGAGGAAATCCTCCCCCACCGCTCCAGTATCGAAGCCGATACCATCGAGGAGGAGCGACGCCTGGCCTACGTGGGCATCACCCGGGCGCGCCAGACCCTGGCCTTCACCTTCGCGGCCAAGCGCAAGCAGTACGGCGAAATCATCGACTGCGCGCCAAGCCGTTTTCTCGACGAACTGCCGCCGGACGACCTGGCCTGGGAAGGCAACGACGACACGCCGACCGAGGTCAAGGCCGTTCGCGGCAATAATGCTTTGGCTGATATACGCGCGATGCTAAAGCGGTAAAATCGACTATTTTTTAACAGACCCTTGGCCCCATAGCGGCCATTAGAGGAAGCTCCGTGGAAGCACTGCACCAGAAAATTCGCGAAGAAGGCATCGTGCTTTCCGATCAAGTATTGAAAGTCGACGCCTTTCTGAACCATCAGATCGATCCGCAGTTGATGAAGTTGATCGGCGACGAATTCGCCAGGCTGTTCAAGGACTCGGGCATCACCAAGATCGTGACCATCGAGGCCTCCGGCATCGCTCCAGCGATCATGACCGGCCTGAACCTGGGTGTACCGGTGATCTTCGCTCGCAAGCACCAGTCCCTGACCCTGACCGAGAACCTGCTGTCGGCCACCGTGTACTCCTTCACCAAGCAGGTAGAAAGCACCGTGGCTATTTCGCCACGGCACCTGACCAGCAGCGACCGCGTGCTGATCATCGACGACTTCCTGGCCAACGGTAAGGCTTCCCAGGCCCTGATCTCGATCATCAAGCAGGCCGGCGCCACCGTAGCCGGCCTGGGCATCGTGATCGAAAAGTCCTTCCAGGGCGGCCGTGCCGAACTGGACTCCCAGGGCTACCGCGTGGAATCCCTGGCGCGGGTCAAATCCCTGGCCGGCGGCGTGGTCACTTTCATCGAGTGACCCGGCGCCAGGCTCACGGCTGACGGGTGGCCTGCAGGCCGGCCAGCAACAAGCGCTGGTACAGGTCTTCACGCAGGCCCTCGGGCTGTTCCAGCCCCATGCGCTCCAGGTGTTCGGGAAATGCCCCGGGCTCCGGCGCGTCGAAGGCCGCCTTGCCCAACTCGAGGATCTCGCTGAGCTTGAACTTGCTCTTGAGCCAGTTCAGCGCCCGCAGCAAGTCGCGCTCCTGGGCGGTGAAATCACTGCCCAGCGGATACTCTGGGAACAGATGGCGATGGCGCGCCTGTATATCCAGCAAGCGCTGCGGGCTGTTATCGGCAAAGCGCGGATCCAGGCGGAAGTCCCTGGGCAGCTTGCCGGCTTTCTGTGCCTGTTCCATCAGCCCGGGCTGGAAACGTGAATCGCTGATGTTGAGCAACGCCTCGATCACCTTCGCATCGGACTTGCCCCGCAGATCGGCGATGCCGTACTCGGTGATGACGATGTCCCGCAGGTGCCGCGGGATGGTGCAATGGCCGTACTCCCAGACGATGTTGGAACTGACCTCCCCTGCCGACTCCCGCCAACTGCGCAGGATCAGCACCGAACGGGCATCCGCCAGGGCATGGCCCTGGACCACGAAGTTGTACTGCCCGCCCACACCACTCAACACCCGCCCATCCTGTAACTGATCGGACACCGCGGCGCCCAGCAAGGTCATGGTGAATGCGCTGTTGATGAAGCGTGCATCGCGACGCTGCAGGCGCTTGAGCTCTTCGTGGCCATACAGCTCGTTGATATAGCTGATGGCGCTCATGTTGAATTCCGCCAGCTTGTCCTGGGGTAGCTCGCGCAAGCGCTGGTAGAAACTGCGTGGCCCCAGGAAAAATCCGCCATGGATCGAGACCCCGCCTGCAGTGGCCGGGTCCAGGGTGCCGGTATTGGCCTGGCGTTGCTGCTCCACGCTGGGGTAGACCTTGCGTCGCACGATCCCGGCATCAGCCAGGGCCAGCAGGCCGTTGACGAACATTTCGCTGCAGCCATAGAGCCCCTGGGCAAAGGGTTCGACCCCACCTTCGCGATCGATCAACGACTGCCAGTAGCCCACCTGCAAGTCCGCGAGTACAGCACGATAGCCATCGTTATCCGCCTGGCGCGCCAGCAGCGCTGCCGTCAGCGCATCCCCCATGGAACCGATGCCGATCTGCAAGGTTCCGCCGTCACGCACCAGGGTGCTGGCATGCAGGCCAATGCAATGATCCTGCACGCCTACCGGCATGTTGGGCGTGGAAAACAGCGTGCTGCATTCGTCTTCATCGATCAGCAGGTCAAAGTCCGCGGCATCGATCTCTGCATCGCCCGGCATATAGGGCAGGTCGCGATGAACCTGGCCGAGCAGCAGGATGGTCTCCCCGGCGTCACGCCGCTTGGCGATCATCGGCAGCATGTCCAGGGTGATGTCCGGGTTGCAGCTCAGGCTCAGGCGCCCTGGCTGTTGCGGATGACGCGCCACGATCTGGGCGACCAGGTTCAGGCCTGCGGCATTGATGTCCCGGGCGGCATGGCTGTAGTTGCTGCTGACATAGTCTTGCTGCGCCACGTCACTGTGCAGCAGGCTGCCAGGTTGCATGAAGAACTGCTCGACACGGATGTTGGCTGGCAGGTTGTCGCGGTGCAGGGCGGCGAGAAAATCCAGTTCAGGGTAGTCACCGAACACCCGCTCGACGAAGGGCTCCAGAAAGCGTCGCTGCAAACCATCGCCCAATGCAGGCCGGCCCAGGCTCAAGGCGGTGTAGAGGGTCAGCTGGCGTTCGGGCAGTTGGGCAACCCGACGATACAGGGCATTGGCGAAGCGGTTGGGCTTGCCCAGACCCAGGGGCATGCCCATGTGAATGTGTTGCGGCAAACGAGCGAGCACTTCATCCACCGCACGCTCGATAGAACAGGATTGCAGCATCGGACCCTCCTGGAACCATCCGTGAATTGGGGTTGGACCGAGCTTGCCGGGAGTTTGCTGCATTGAACAGGGTGCAGGTCAAATCGCGCCCACAAAAAAGCCGCTCGCAAGCGGCTTTTTCGCTGCAGATGACCGCTTATTTCAGGCCGGACATCTTCTGGATGGCGCCCTTGAGCTCCTCATCGGAGCAGTCGGCGCAGGTGCCTTTCGGAGGCATGGCGTTGATGCCGGTAATGGCCTTGGCCAGGATGCCGTCGAGGCCGCCTTGATGATCGGCGCGCTCTTTCCAGGCAGCGGTATCACCGATTTTCGGAGCGCCCAACAGGCCGGTGCCGTGGCAAGCGTTGCAGTGCTTGGCGATCACGTCGTCCGGAGATTTCGCCCCACCGCCGCCACCTGCGGAGGCAGCGACTTCCATCCCCTTGCATTCTTGCCCCTGGACACAGACCTGGCCAACCGGCTCGAGGCGCTTGGCGATATCGTCGTTGGTCGCAGCTTGAGCGCTGACTGCCCAAAGGGCCAATACGGTTGCTGGTGCGGCCAGCATTTTCATAATTAGGTTCACGCGTACACCCTCAATGGTGGCTAGTCACGCCTGCGGCCACGGTTTCGCAGGCGGGCGAAAGTATAACGGTTAGCCCGTCACACTGAAACAACCCCAAAGTCGAAGGGGTCTTGATCGCGGCGAAATGTCGCTGGAGGACTCTCTGCAAACCTTGCAGGACGCCTCTAAACCTAGAAGTTGGCTGGCGTGGCTGCGCTGATTAGTCGCGCCGGAACATCGAATGGGTTACGGAAACGGTGTGGCTTGGTGCTTTCGAAGTAGTAGCTGTCACCGGCTTCCAGGACAAATGTCTCCAGACCGACCACCAACTCCAGGCGGCCTTCGAGCAGGATTCCGGTTTCCTCGCCATCATGGGTGAGCATCTCTTCGCCAGTGTCGGCACCGGGCGGATAGATCTCGTTGAGAAAGGCAATCGCGCGGCTCGGATGGGCCCGCCCCACCAGCTTCATGGTCACGGCACCATCGGAGATGTCGATCAGTTCATGAGCCTTGTAGACGATCTGAGAAGGTGTTTCCTGGAGGACCTCTTCGGAAAAGAACTCCACCATGGACATGGGAATACCGCCCAACACCTTGCGCAACGAACTGATCGAAGGGCTGACACTGTTTTTTTCGATCATTGAAATGGTGCTGTTGGTGACGCCCGCACGCTTGGCGAGTTCACGCTGGGAAAGACCTTTCAGTTTACGGATGGATTGCAGTCGTTCACCGACGTCCAATGCGGCAGTCTCCTAGGCGGGAATCAGGCGTTGTTGTAATCGAGCGTTATCATGGCGACAGCGTTCAGTATTTACAACACTTGGCCCGGATTCCCCCAGGATAGGCGACTTTCGGCACAGCTCGCGCCATCTCAGCCTTCGCAGTACACCAACGGTACCCGGCGCAGGTTGCAGAAGAACTGGTAAGGAATGGTCCCTGCAGCCAGGGCCACATCGCTGGCCAGGATGTTCTTGCCCCACAACTCTACGGTCGACCCCAGGCCGGCCTGGGGCACATCGGTCAGGTCGATGCACAGCATGTCCATAGAAACCCGCCCCAACAGGCGGCTGCGCTGGCCAGCGACCAGCACCGGGGTCCCCGTTGGCGCATGGCGTGGATAACCATCGGCATACCCCATCGCCACCACCCCGATGCGCATCGGCTTGTCAGTAATGAACTTAGCGCCATAGCCAATAGGCTCACCGGCAGGCAGCTCACGCACACAGATCACCTTCGACTCCAGGGTCATGACCGGCTGCAGGCGCTGCGCCACCGCATTGCTTTCCTCGAACGGCGTCGCCCCGTAGAGCATGATGCCCGGGCGCACCCAGTCGCTGGGCACATCCGGCCAGCCCATGAGCGCGGGCGAGTTGCGCAGGCTGACTTCGGCCTCCAGGCCTTCGCGGGCAGCCTCGAATACTGCGACCTGCTCGCTGCTGCTTTGACAATCCAGCTCGTCGGCGCGGGCGAAGTGGCTCATCAGTACGATTTTCTCGACCTTGCCGCTGGCCTGCAGCCGCTGGTAAGCGGCGTGATAGTCCTTGGGATGCAAACCCACCCGGTGCATGCCCGAATCCAGTTTGAGCCATACGGTCACTGGCTTGGCCAGCGTCGCCTGCTCGATGGCCTCCAGTTGCCACAGCGAGTGCACCACGCACCAGAAATCATGCTCGACGATCAGTGCCAGCTCGGAGGCCTCGAAGAAGCCCTCCAGCAGCAATACCGGAGCACGGATACCCGCCGCGCGCAGCTCCAGGGCTTCTTCGATGCAGGCCACGGCGAAGCCGTCGGCGCAGTCCGCCAGTGCCTGGGCGCAACGCACCGCGCCATGGCCGTAGGCATCGGCCTTGATCACCGCAAGGGCGCGAGCGCCCGAGACTTCACGGGCCAGTTGGTAGTTGTGACGCAGGGCTTGGAGATCGATCAGGGCACGGGCAGGGCGCATGGCGGCAGACTTCTAGGCGGTCATGGGAATAAAAACCGGCGCTGGCGGGCAGCGAACCGCCACCGGCGCCGGGAGAGGGATCTTGTCACTCAGGACACAGCGGCCACTACTGACATCTCGACGAGAATTTGCGGCTCGCAGAGCTTGGCCTGGACCGTGGCCCGGGCCGGGGCGACACCCTTGGGCAACCACTGGTCCCAGACACTGTTCATGCCTTCGAAATGGGCGTCGATGTCCTTCAGGTAGATGGTTACCGACAACAACCGGGTCTTGTCGGTACCCGCCAGGTCCAGCAGGCGCTCGATATTACCCAGGGTTTCCCGGGTCTGCTGCTCGATACCGGCCTGCATGTCGTCCCCCACCTGTCCGGACAGGTAGAGCGTACCGCCGTGGACGACGATCTGACTCATGCGCTCATTAGTGAGCTGGCGCTGGATTGGCATGCTTAGCGGACTCCTGAGGGTTGCCATAACGGGAAATATCGAGACCTTCGGCACTGATCTGCGGCTTTTTCTTGGCCATCAGGTCCGCCAACAGGCGGCCCGAACCACAGGCCATGGTCCAGCCGAGGGTACCGTGGCCAGTGTTCAGGAACAGGTTGCGATACGGTGTGGCGCCAACGATCGGCGTACCGTCCGGGGTAGTGGGTCGCAGGCCGGTCCAGAAACTGGCCTGGGACAGGTCGCCGCCCTGAGGATAAAGATCGTTGACGATCATCTCCAGCGTTTCGCGCCGGCGCGGGTTCAGCGAAAGATCGAAACCGGCGATCTCGGCCATGCCACCCACCCGGATGCGGTCATCGAAACGGGTGATCGCGACCTTGTAGGTTTCGTCCAGGATGGTGGACGTCGGGGCCATCGCCGAATTGGTGATCGGCACCGTCAGCGAGTAGCCCTTGAGCGGGTAGACCGGAGCCTTGATGCCCAGCGGCTTGAGCAATTGCGGTGAATAGCTGCCCAGCGCCAGCACGTAGCGGTCGGCGGTTTCCAGCTTGCCGTCGATCCACACACCGTTGATCCGATCACCGGCAAAATCCAGGCGCTGGATGTCCTGGCCAAAACGGAACTCGACGCCCAGCTTGGTGGCCATCTCCGCCAACCGAGTGGTGAACATCTGGCAGTCGCCGGTCTGGTCGTTGGGCAAGCGCAGGGCACCGGCGAGGATATCGGTGACGCTGGCCAGGGCCGGCTCGACCCGGGCGATACCGTCGCGATCCAGCAATTCGAAAGGCACACCGGACTCCTTGAGCACGGCGATGTCCTTGGCCGCACCGTCGAGTTGTGCCTGGGTACGGAACAATTGAGTGGTGCCCAGGCTGCGGCCTTCATAGGCGATGCCGGTCTCCGCCCGCAGTTCGTCGAGGCAGTCACGGCTGTATTCGGACAAGCGCACCATGCGCTCTTTGTTCACGGCGTAGCGGCTGGCGGTGCAGTTACGCAGCATCTGCGCCATCCACAGGTATTGATCCATGCTGGTGGTGGCCTTGATCGCCAGCGGCGCATGGCGCTGCAACAGCCACTTGATGGCCTTGAGCGGAACACCCGGAGCGGCCCAGGGCGAGGCATAACCTGGCGATACCTGGCCGGCGTTGGCGAAGCTGGTTTCCATGGCAACGGCAGGCTGACGGTCCACCACGGTCACTTCGAATCCGGCTTGAGCCAGATAGTAGGCACTGGTGGTTCCGATAACGCCACTGCCCAAGACCAGAACGCGCATTTTCATATCCTCATCGCGGCTGACCGCCGCCGGTTGTTATTCGAAGCAAAGATGCGCGCAGTGTAAGAAACATCAGGCAGTGATTTTCACTATATAACCGCCTATATTTGGCGAGAATTCTCGGCAATATCGCTTTTCACGGAGGGGCATCCCCTATGAGAACCAACCACCAGACCCGCCGCGCCCTGGACAAGATCGACCGCAACATCTTGCGCATCCTGCAGGCCGACGGACGCATTTCCTTCACCGAGCTGGGGGAACGGGTCGGGCTCTCCACCACGCCCTGCACCGAACGGGTGCGGCGCCTGGAGCGCGAGGGGATCATCATGGGCTACAACGCTCGCCTCAACCCGCAGCACCTCAAGGGCAGCCTGCTGGTCTTCGTCGAGATCAGCCTGGACTACAAGTCCGGCGACACCTTCGAGGAGTTCCGCCGGGCGGTGCTCAAGCTGCCCCATGTGCTGGAGTGCCACCTGGTATCCGGCGACTTCGACTACCTGGTCAAGGCGCGGATTTCTGAAATGGCTTCGTATCGCAAGCTCCTGGGGGACATCCTGCTCAAGCTGCCCCACGTCCGCGAATCCAAGAGCTACATCGTGATGGAAGAAGTGAAGGAAAGCCTGAGCCTGCCGATTCCCGACTGAAGAGGGCTAGACCAGCACCTGGCGCTGGCTGGCCATGTAGTCGTGGATCTGCTTCTCGACCTGCGGATGGATCAGCTCCACCGGGCGCCGGCCATTGGGGCATGGCAGGCTCGGCGTGGTGCCGAACAAGCGGCAGATCAGCGGACGCTCGTCATACACCGTGCAGCCTTCGGGCCCCAGGTGCACACAGTCGAGCTCTGCCATGGCCGCGTCCTGCTCCGCCGCGGTCTTGCGTGGCAGCCGGGACATTTCTTCCGGGGACGTGGTGACCGGGCCGCAGCAGTCGTGGCAGCCGGGCACACACTCGAAGGAAGGAATCTGCTGGCGCAGGCTACGGACGATCTGGCGGTTACAGCTCATTAAAAGGCCTACAGGCGCGTGGACGGCCGTTAATTCTGCCTTAAATCCCCCCGCCAGGTCAGCGCCGACCGCCCTGCGGTTGCTCCGCCGGAAAGGCGCGGATTATCCTCCGTGCATTTTCCAGACCCGATCAGGACGACGCCCTTCATGCCCGCCAGCCTCCAGCACGCCGCCAGCGACCGGCACCCCGCCTCCTACTACGCCGCCAGCAGCCTGCCGCAACCGGACTACCCGGCCCTGAGCGGCGAGCAGATCGCAGACGTGTGCGTGGTCGGTGGCGGCTTCTCGGGGCTCAACACCGCACTGGAGCTGGCCGAACGCGGGTTCAGCGTGGTCCTCCTGGAGGCTCGCCAGATCGGCTGGGGTGCCAGTGGACGCAACGGCGGCCAACTGATTCGGGGCGTCGGTCACGGCCTGGAACAGTTCACCAAGGTAATCGGTAGCGAAGGCGTGCGGCAGATGAAACTCATGGGCCTGGAGGCGGTGGAGATCGTCCGCCAGCGCGTCGAGCGCCTCCAGATTCCCTGCGACCTGACCTGGGGTTACTGCGACCTGGCCAACAAGCCCGCCGAACTCGAGGGGTTTGCCGAAGAGGCCGAAGAACTGCGCAGCCTCGGCTATCGCCACGAGACCCGCCTGCTGCAGGCCAATGAAATGCACAGTGTGGTGGGCTCCAAGCGCTACGTCGGCGGCCTGGTCGACATGGGCTCCGGCCACCTGCATCCGTTGAACCTGGCCTTGGGCGAGGCCCAGGCCGCCGAACGGCTGGGGGTGCGCCTGTTCGAGCATTCGCAGGTGACCCGCATCGACTACGGCGCCGAGGTCAAGGTGCATGCGGCACGCGGCACGGTGCGCGCCAAGACCCTGGTGCTGGGCTGCAACGCCTACCTCAACGACCTCAACCCGCAACTGGGTGGCAAGGTCCTGCCGGCCGGCAGCTACATCATCGCCACCGAGCCCCTGAGCCCGGAACAGGCCCACGAACTATTGCCGCAGAACATGGCCGTCTGCGACCAGCGCGTAGCCCTGGACTACTACCGCCTTTCGGCCGATCGACGCCTGCTGTTCGGCGGCGCCTGCCATTACTCGGGACGCGATCCCAAGGACATTGCCGCCTATATGCGACCGAAGATGCTGGAGGTCTTTCCACAGCTGTCCGCCGTGAAGATCGACTACCAGTGGGGTGGGATGATCGGCATCGGTGCCAACCGCTTGCCGCAGATAGGCCGCCTCAAGGACCAGCCCAATGTGTATTACGCCCAGGCCTACTCCGGCCATGGAGTGAATGCCACGCACCTGGCGGGCAAGCTGCTGGGAGAAGCCATCGGCGGCCAGCACGGTGGCGGGTTCGATCTGTTCGACAAGGTGCCGCACATCACCTTCCCCGGCGGCAAGCACCTGCGCTCGCCGCTGCTGGCCCTGGGCATGCTCTGGCACCGCCTCAAAGAGCTGGCCTGATCGCCGCCCCAGGCCAGGGCACACAGGCCCTGGCCGATCGCGGTTACTGGCGCCAGAAGGGCTTGAGCCCCTCCTCTCGGGCTTCGTCGGGACTCAGGCCGACATCCCGCAACTGCTCGGCAGACAGCTCCAGCAAGGCTCTACGGGTACGCAGCCGATGCCAGTACAGACCCCAGCGGCCCAGGCAGGACGGCGCGGAGCGCGACGACGCCCTTCCTGCCGTTTGCTCCTGTTCAGCCACCAGTTCCTGACCGTGTAACGACAGCCGCACATCGCTCAAGCCGTTCATTTGCATTGCTCCTGTTGCTCAAGTTGCCATGAGCCGACATGATGCGTGGCAAGCAAAATCCAATACAGACCCAAAGCACCTGTATTAACTCCATACAGATTTCACTGAAATACGCCTGAATCCTGTATTTAGACCCTATCTGTACTGGTCATCACGGCCACCACTACGAGTCAATGCCATGACCCTCTATGTGAATCTCGCCGAACTCCTGGGCACCCGTATCGAACAGGGCTTCTATCGCCCGGGTGATCGCTTGCCGTCGGTACGCGCCCTGAGCGTCGAACATGGGGTCAGCCTGAGCACCGTGCAGCAGGCCTATCGCCTGCTGGAAGACAACGGCCTGGCGATGCCCAAGCCCAAATCCGGGTACTTCGTCCCCCACAGTCGCGAGCTGCCCGCCCTGCCCGCCGTAGGACGACCGGCGCAGCGTCCGGTGGAAATTTCCCAGTGGGACCAGGTGCTGGAACTGGTCCGCGCGGTGCCGCGCAAGGATGTCGTACAGCTGGGGCGCGGCATGCCGGACATCACCACGCCGACCATGAAGCCACTGCTGAGGGCCCTGGCCCGGCTCAGCCGGCGACAGGACATGCCCGGGCTGTATTACGACAACATCTACGGCGTGCTGGAACTGCGCGAGCAGATAGCACGGCTGATGCTCGATTCCGGCTGCCAGGTGGGGGCCAATGACCTGGTGGTCACCACCGGCTGCCACGAGGCGCTGTCCACCAGCATCCGCGCCATCTGCGAGCCCGGGGATATCGTCGCCGTGGACTCGCCGAGCTTCCACGGCGCCATGCAGACCCTCAAGGGCCTGGGCATGAAGGCCCTGGAGATCCCCACCGACCCGGTCAGCGGCATCAGCCTGGAAGCCCTGGAGCTGGCCCTGGAACAGTGGCCGATCAAGGCCATACAGTTGACCCCAAACTGCAACAACCCCATGGGCTACATCATGCCCGAGGCCCGCAAGCGAGCCCTCCTGACCCTGGCCCAGCGCTTCGACGTGGCGATCATCGAAGACGATGTGTATGGCGAGCTGGCCTACACCTACCCGCGCCCACGGACCATCAAGTCCTTCGACGAAGACGGCCGCGTCCTGCTGTGCAGCTCCTTTTCGAAAACCATGGCGCCCGGGCTGCGCATCGGCTGGGTCGCGCCGGGCCGCTACCTGGAGCGCGTGCTGCACATGAAGTACATCAGCACCGGCTCCACCGCCCCACAACCCCAGATCGCCATCGCCGAGTTCCTCAAGGCAGGACATTTCGAACCGCACCTGCGCAAAATGCGCAGCCAGTACCAGCGCAACCGCGACATGATGCTCGATTGGGTCAGTCGCTACTTCCCTGCCGGTACCCGGGCCAGCCGCCCACAAGGCAGCTTTCTGCTATGGATCGAACTTCCCGAGAGCTTCGATGCTCTGAAGCTCAACCGTGTCCTGCTGGAGCAAGGCGTACAGATCGCCGTAGGCAGCATCTTTTCGGCTTCGGGCAAGTATCGTAACTGCCTGCGGATGAACTACGCTGCCAAGCCAACCGCGCAGATCGAAGATGCGGTACGCAAAGTCGGTGCCGCGGTCATCAAGCTGCTGGAGCAATCCCAGGACTGACGCCCGGCCTTCGCCGCCACCCATGCCAACCGTGCCGTCATGCGAGATACCCCCACTTGAGCCCTAAACAGGCACTTCCCCTGCTCCTGCTGCTGGGCCTCCTGGCTGGCTGCGCCACCTCGCAGGTGCCGTACCGGCCCAGCCAGGTCCTGCCTGCCAATGACTCGGGCTTCGCCCAGTCGATCCGCGACCAGGCCGCCGCCCACCAGGGGCGCTCTGGCTTTCGCCTGCTTCCCAACAGCACCGAGGCCTTCATGGCCCGCGCCGAGCTGATCCGCAACGCGCAAAGCAGCCTCGACTTGCAGTACTACATCGTCCATGACGGCATCAGCACGCGGATGCTGGTGGACGAATTGCTCCAGGCCGCCGACCGTGGCGTGCGCATACGCATCCTGCTGGACGACACCACCAGCGACGGCCTGGACCAGATCATCGCCACCCTGGCCGCCCATCCACAGATCCAGATCCGCCTGTTCAACCCACTGCACCTGGGGCGCAGCACCGGCCTCACCCGGACCATGGGCCGCCTGTTCAACCTCTCGCAACAACACCGGCGGATGCACAACAAGCTATGGCTGGCCGATAACAGCGCGGCCATCGTCGGCGGACGCAACCTTGGAGACGAGTACTTCGACGCCGAGCCGAACCTGAACTTCACCGATATCGACATGCTCAGCATGGGGCCGGTGGCCGAACAGCTAGGCCACAGTTTCGACCAGTACTGGAACAGCGCCCTGAGCCGGCCGGTGGAAGAGTTCCTGTCCCATGCGCCCTCGGCAGACGACCTGCGCAACACTCGCCTGCGCCTGGAGGAATCACTGCAGGACAGTCGTCGGCAAAACCAGGCCCTGTACCGCCAACTGATGACCTACCAGCGCCACCCCCGCATGCAGACCTGGCGCAAGGAACTGATCTGGGCCTGGAACCAAGCCCTGTGGGACGCTCCCACCAAGGTACTGGCCAAGGGCGACCCCGATCCGCACCTGCTGCTGACCACCCAGCTGGCACCGGAGCTCAAGGGTGTCAGCAAGGAACTGATCATGGTCTCGGCCTACTTCGTCCCCGGCCAGCCCGGGCTGGTGTACCTGACTGGGCGTGCCGACGCCGGGGTCTCGGTGAGCCTCCTGACCAACTCCCTGGAGGCGACCGACGTCCCCGTGGTCCATGGCGGCTACGCGCCCTATCGCAAGGCGCTGCTGGAGCACGGGGTGAAACTCTATGAACTGCGCCGTCAGCCCGGAGAGCGTGGCGGCAGCGGCCCACGACTGTTCCATGGCGTGCTGCATGGCTCCGACTCCAGCCTGCACAGCAAGGCGATGATCTTCGACCAGCGCAAGAGCTTCATCGGCTCATTCAATTTCGACCCGCGCTCGGTGCTGTGGAACACCGAGGTCGGGGTGCTGGTGGACAGCCCGGAGCTGGCCGGCCACGTCCGCGACCTGGCCCAGCAAGGGATGGCGCCGAGCCTGAGCTACGAGGTCAAGCTGGAAGACGGCAAGCTGACCTGGGTCACCGAGGACCAGGGCCGGCTGCACAGCCTGGATCACGAACCCGGCAACTGGTGGCGTCGGATCAATGCCTGGCTGAGCACCCGCATCGGCCTGGAACGCATGCTCTAGCCACTACGACGGCTGGGCCTGGGGACTGCCGAAGGCGCCTTGTCGCAGCAGCAGGAGCAACAGCCCGAAGGCACCCGCCGCCACCAGCAGCATCATGGCATGGCCACTGACCCACTGGCTGCCCGCCCCCGCCACCAGCGGGCCGATCAGGCAGCCAATGCCCCAGAGCTGGGCCACATGGGCATTGGCCCGAACCAGGGCGTCGTCACGATAGCGTTCACCGATCAGGATCAACGAAAGGGTGAACAAACCTCCCGCGCTGGCCCCGAACAGCACCCACAGCGGCCAGATCAGCCAGCGGCTATCCAGTAGCAGGGGAATGGCCAGGCTGGAGCACAGCAGGACCACCACGCAGCCGGTGAACAAGCCACGCCGCGACACTCGATCGGCCAGGGCCCCGACGGGCAACTGCAGCAGGGCGTCGCCCACCACCACGGTACTGACCATGGCCAGGGCGATGTCCTGGCTGAAACCCTGGCTCAGGCAATACACCGGCAACAGGGTGAGAATCAGCGCTTCGAAGGTCGCGAACAGCGCCACTGCCCAGCCAATTGCCGGCAGCGTCTGGCAAAAGCGCCAGAGATCCACCAGGGTCACGCTGCATGATTCTGTGGCCGGTGCGCCGCTGCGACCCAGCAGGAGCAAGGGCGCCACCGCCAGCAAGCCCACCGACACCCAGAAGCCGTAGTCATGCTCGGTACCCAGCACGCCCAACAACAAGGGACCGGCCAGCTGGCTCAAGGCATAGCTGCTGCCATAGAGCGCGACCAGGCGCCCGCGCCATTGCTCCACCACCAGTTGGTTGATCCAGCTTTCCCCGAGCACGAAGATGATGGTCAGCACCATGCCCAGGACCAGGCGCAACACCAGCCATACCGGGTAGCTGGGTAGCAGCGCCAGCAGGCCGATGGACAAGGCTCCTGCCCACAAGCACAGGCGCATCAGGTTGGCGGTACCAAGACGAGCCGCCAGGCGACTGGAAACCTTCGCGCCGAGCAGCACCCCGATAGCCGGCATCGCCGCTACCACGCCAATGGCAAAAGGCCCATAGCCCCAGCCTTCCAACCGGAAGGACACCAGCGGCATGGTCATGCCCAGGGCCAGCCCTACGCTCAGGACGGCGGACAAAACGGCGAAATAGGTCGCCCAACGCATTTCCACGCTCCTGTGGATCATTGTTCTGCAAGGCATAGACAACACAGCCGGACTCCCCATGCGGAGAGTCCGGCTGCGCTGCGATCGATCGCCCCTTGAGGGGCGGGCTTACTGGCGAGGATTCAGAGCTTGATCCAGGTCGCCTTCAGCTCGGTGTACTTGTCGAAGGCATGCAGCGACTTGTCACGACCGTTGCCCGATTGCTTGAAGCCACCGAACGGCGCAGTCATGTCGCCACCGTCGTACTGGTTGACCCAGACACTACCGGCGCGCAAGGCACGAGCGGTCTGGTGGGCCTTGGAGATATTCGCGGTCCACACTGCGGCGGCCAACCCGTAAGGGGTATCGTTGGCGATCTGGATCGCCTCCTCCACCGTATCGAAGGCAATGACCGACAGCACCGGACCGAAGATTTCTTCCTGGGCGATCTTCATCGCATTGCTGACACCGTCGAAGATCGTCGGCTCGACATAGGTGCCGCCGGTTTCTTCCAGGGTGCGCTTGCCACCGACCACCAGCTTGGCACCATCGGCATGACCGGCCTCGATGTAGGACAGCACGGTGTTCATCTGCTGGGTATCCACCAGCGCCCCGACATTGGTGGCCGGGTCCAGCGGGTTGCCCGGTTTCCAGCCCTTGAGGGCGTCGATTACCAGCGGCAGGAATTTGTCCTTGATGGAGCGCTCCACCAGCAGGCGGGAACCTGCGGTGCAGACTTCGCCCTGGTTGAAGGCGATGGCGCTGGCTGCCGACTCGGCGGCGGCCTGCAGGTCCGGGGCATCGGCGAACACGATGTTCGGGCTCTTGCCGCCCGCCTCGAGCCAGACGCGCTTCATGTTCGACTCGCCGGAGTAAACCAGCAGTTGCTTGGCGATCTTGGTGGAGCCGGTGAAAACCAGGGTATCCACGTCCATGTGCAGGGCCAGGGCTTTGCCGACGGTATGGCCGTAGCCTGGCAGCACGTTGAACACGCCGGCGGGAATCCCGGCTTCCACCGCCAGGGCGGCAATGCGGATCGCCGTCAGCGGTGACTTTTCCGACGGCTTGAGGATTATCGAGTTACCGGTGGACAGCGCAGGTCCCAGCTTCCAGCAGGCCATCATCAACGGGAAGTTCCACGGCACGATAGCGGCGACTACGCCCACCGGCTCGCGGGTGACCAGGCCCAGCTGATCATGGGGGGTTGCGGCGACTTCGTCATAGATCTTGTCGATGGCCTCGCCGCTCCAGCTCAGGGCCTGCGCCGCGCCGGGGACATCGATCTCCAGGGAGTCGGTGATGGGCTTGCCCATGTCCAGGGTCTCCAGGAGGGCCAGCTCCTGGGCATGTTGCTTGAGCAAACCGGCGAAACGGATCATCACCGACTTGCGCTTGGCCGGGGCCAGGCGTGACCAGACACCGGAGTTGAAGGTGGCGCGGGCGTTTTCCACTGCGCGCTGGGCGTCTGCCGCATCGCAGCTGGCGATGGTGGCCAGCACACGGCCGTCGACTGGGCTGATGCATTCGAACGTTTGATTGGAAGCGGATGCGGTGTATTCACCATTGATGTACGCGCGGCCTTCGATCTTCAGTTCACGGGCGCGTTGTTCCCAGTCGGCACGAGTCAGGGTGGTCATGCGAGTAGCCTCCTCTTATTTTGGATGCAAGCGCCGCGCATATGGCGCTGGCACTCTTGAAGAATTCTGCCCGGCCAGCCTGTTTTCGGCCCAAGGCACCCGCCACCCTAAACCAGCGGGACCTGCACTTTCAATATATTTGACAGAGCCCCGGCAAAGCGGATTGCTATGTGCATTTTAATAAACATAGACTCTGCCCTTCATAGCCACTCGCGCCGCAATCACGGGGGAATACAAGAATGAGCATCCACAACGTCGTCGACTTCAGCCAGGCCAACACCGAGGTCGAACGCTACCGGCCCGCCGCACAAAAAATCCTCAAGGGCGACCCCGAGCAAGCGGTGCTCAACCACTACGCCAGCCCCTGCGGCCAACTCAATGCAGGAGTCTGGGAAGGCGCCGTGGGCCAGTGGACGGTGGACTTCACCGAGCATGAGTACTGCGAGATCCTGCAGGGCGTATCGGTACTGCGCGACAGCGACGGCAATGCCAAGACCCTGCGCGCCGGCGATCGGTTCGTGATTCCGGCCGGCTTCAAGGGCACCTGGGAAGTGCTGGAGCCCTGCCGCAAGGTCTACGTGGCCTTCGAACAGAAAGCCTGAATCGCAGGCACAAAAAAACCCGCTTGAAGGCGGGTTTTTTTGTCAGAAGAAAAATCAATTACTTGATTTTGCCTTCTTTGTAGATCACGTGCTTACGAACAACCGGATCGTATTTCTTGATCTCGATTTTGTCCGGAGTAGTACGCTTGTTCTTGTCGGTAGTGTAGAAGTGACCAGTACCGGCGCTCGAGATCAAACGAATCAATTCACGCATGATTAGCTCCCTTAAACCTTGCCGCCATCGCGACGGATGTCGACCAGAACGGCGTCGATACCGCGCTTGTCGATGATACGCATGCCTTTGGCAGATACGCGCAGACGCACGAAACGTTTCTCGGACTCAACCCAGAAGCGGTGATGCTGCAGGTTCGGCAGGAAACGACGACGGGTTTTGTTGTTTGCGTGGGAAATGTTATTCCCAGTCACCGGACCCTTACCGGTAACTTGACAGACTCTAGACATGCCTCAGCCCTCTAAAACCACATGCCCAACCCGGCATGGGTTGGCCGCTTAATCTCTCAGTCATTTGGCGCCAGGCGCCGCGTTTCTTTAGGGTCTTACCGGCTACACCTACAAGTGCAAGGAACCGGGCCCCTAGAAAAGAGCGCTGCTTTATACCAGAAAGACCCAATAGCAACAACAGCCGTGGTGTTCTGGATGACGAAAAGTCCTGAATTTCTTGCGCCGGACGCTTGCGGCAAAGGCTACCGCATAAAACTACCGCTCGTCGCTGAATAGTTTTCAGCATCCTCCAGCCCATCACCAAACCGGATCACCGGCGATACAACGCCTCCTGGAAGACCTTTCCGGCACAGCCAAAAGGCCTCGCGCGATCGCCTGGCCGCGGTCCTTGCACGACTGCGAACGACAGGGATCGGTGGCGGATGCAAAAGGAGATAGTCATTTCTCCACGAGGCCACTAGGGTAAGGCCATTCCAGACTGCACTCGCAGATGGGCTTTCGATCTGCACAAGGAACCCGACCATGCGTCTCGCCGCCCTCCCGCTCCTGCTCGCCCCTCTCCTGAGCCCACTGGCCCAGGCCGCCGCGCTGAGCGTCTGTACCGAAGCCAGCCCGGAAGGCTTCGACGTGGTGCAATACAACTCGCTGACCACCACCAATGCTTCCGCCGACGTATTGATGAACCGCCTGGTGGAATTCGATGCCAGCAGCGGCAAGGTGGTCCCCAGCCTGGCCGACAGCTGGGAGATTTCCAGCGACGGCCTGACCTACGTGTTCAGGCTGCATCCAAAAGTGAAGTTCCATCGCACCGACTACTTCACCCCCAGCCGCGAACTCACCGCCGAGGACGTCAAGTTCAGCTTCGAACGGATGCTCGATCCGGCACAGCCGTGGCATCAGGTCGCCCAGAGCGGTTTTCCCCATGCGCAATCGCTGCAACTGCCCGGCCTGATCAGGAAGATCGACGCCCTGGACCCGCTGACGGTACGTTTCACCCTGGATCACGCCGACTCGACCTTCCTCGCCACCCTGAGCATGGGCTTTGCCTCTATCTATTCGGCCGAGTACGCCGACCAGTTGCTCAAGGCCGCCAGCCCAGAGAAACTCAACAGCCAGCCCATCGGCACCGGCCCATTCATCTTCAGCCGGTTCCAGAAGGATGCGGCGATCCGCTACAGGGCCAACCGCGACTACTTTGCCGGCAAGCCCACCGTGGATTCGCTGATCTTCGCCATCACCCCGGATGCCAATGTGCGCCTGCAGAAACTGCGGCGCAACGAATGCCAGATCGCCTTGTCGCCAAAACCCCTGGACGTCCAGGCCGCCAGTACCGACCCGACCCTCAAGATAGAGCACACCGCTGCGTTCATGACGGCTTTCGTTGCTATCAATAGCCAGCACCCGCCCCTGGACAAACCCGAAGTACGCCAGGCGATCAACCTGGCATTCGACAAGGCCAATTACCTCAAGGCGGTATTCGAAGGCACCGGCGAAGCGGCCAATGGTCCCTATCCGCCTAATACCTGGAGCTACGCCAAAGAGCTGCCCGGCTACGCCTTCGATCCAGAGAAGGCTCGCCAACTGCTGGCCAAGGCCGGCCTGAAGAGTGGGTTCCAGACCACTATCTGGACTCGCCCCTCTGGCAGCCTGCTCAACCCCAACCCGAGCCTGGGCGCGCAAATGCTGCAATCGGACCTGGCACAAGTGGGGATCCAGGCGGAAATCCGCGTGATCGAATGGGGCGAGTTGATCCGCCGGGCCAAGGCCGGCGAGCACGACCTGCTGTTCATGGGCTGGGCCGGCGACAACGGCGACCCGGATAACTTCCTTTCGCCACAGTTCACCTGCGCGGCAGTCAAATCCGGCACCAACTTCGCCCGCTATTGCGACCAGAACCTGGACAAGTTGATCACCGCCGGCAAGACCACCAGCGAACAGGGCGTACGCAGCAAGCTGTACCAGCAGGCCCAGATCCAGATCCAGCAGCAGGCACTGTGGCTGCCCCTGGCCCACCCAACCGCCCTTGCCCTGACCCGCAAGCAGGTCCAGGGTTATCAGGTGAGCCCGTTCGGCCGACAGGATTACTCCAAGATCAGCCTCCAGTGACTCCAGTCCGCCAGCGGCAGGCCCCTCAGCCCCGGGCTTGCCGCGCGGCTAGAGCCAGCCGTATTCGGCCATCGACAATGGATCGCCCTCACCGACGATGAAATGGTCCAGCACCCGCACATCGATAAGCTCCAGCGCCTGCTGCAAGCGCCGGGTCACGACCCGGTCGGCAGGGCTGGGGTCGGAGATACCCGACGGATGGTTGTGGCAAAGAATCACGGCTGCCGCGTTGTGAGCCAGGGTGCGCTTGAGCACTTGTCGCGGATACACCGTCGTGCTGTCGATCGAACCCTGGAACAGGATTTCGAAAGCCAGGACCCGATGCCTGGTATCCAGGAACAGGCAACCGAATACTTCATGGGGCTCGTGCCTCAGCACCGACTTCAGGTAGTCGCGGACCACCAGCGGGTTCTCCAGTGCAGACTGCCGGTGCAGCTTCTCTGCCAAATGCCTTCGCGCCATCTCCAGCACGGCCTGTAACAAGGCATATTTGGCCGGCCCAAGCCCCAGCTGGCGAGTGAAGGTCCACTGGTCGGCCTCCAACAGGCTACGCAAGCTGCCAAAGCGCTGTAACAAATGCCGCGCCAGGTCGACCGCGCTTTTACCCGCGACCCCGGTACGCAGGAAGATCGCCAGTAACTCGGCATCGGAAAGACTGACCGCACCTTGCTCCAGAAGCCTTTCCCGCGGGCGCTCCGCCGCGGGCCAATCACGAATGCTCATCACACCTCCCTGTGCATGGCGCCGCTGTTCCACAGCAGACGCTGTGCTATCTTAGCCCCCTCTTTTTTGCGTGGTATTTCACCTGGGGAGGGGGCATGCCACGCAACAATCATTGAACGGAAAGACAGGCTTATGCAGCGGCTGTATCGCAAACGCATCGTGCTCGGCATCGGTGGCGGCATTGCCGCCTACAAGAGCGCGGAGCTGGTTCGCCGACTCCTCGACCAGGGCGCCGAAGTGCGCGTGGTCATGACCCGGGGCGGCAGTGAATTCATCACACCACTGACCCTGCAGGCCCTCTCCGGGCACCCGGTCCACCTTGACCTGCTGGACCCGGCGGCCGAAGCCGCCATGGGACACATCGAGCTGGCCAAGTGGGCCGATCTCGTCCTGATCGCCCCCGCCACGGCCGACCTGATCGCTCGCCTGGCCCAGGGCATGGCCGACGACCTGCTGACCACCCTGGTCCTGGCCACCGACGCCACCGTGGCCATCGCCCCGGCGATGAACCAGGCCATGTGGCGCGACCCCGCCACCCAAGCCAACACCCAGCTCCTGCAAAGTCGCGGCCTGCGGGTGTTCGGCCCGGCCTCCGGGAGCCAGGCCTGTGGCGATGTCGGCCTAGGCCGCATGCTCGAGGCCAACGACCTCGCACTCTGCGCTGCCGACTGCTTCCAACACCTGGCACTAACCGGCAAGCATGTACTGATCACTGCTGGTCCGACCCAGGAAAATATCGATCCGGTGCGCTACATCACCAACCATAGTTCAGGAAAAATGGGCTTCGCGCTGGCCGAGGCCGCTGTCGAAGCCGGTGCCCGAGTGACCTTGATCACCGGACCGGTCCACCTGCCCACCCCCGACAGGGTCACGCGGATCGACGTTGTCAGCGCTCGCGACATGCTCGCAGCCTGCGAGGCGGCCATCCCGTGCGATGTTTTCATCGCCTCTGCGGCGGTCGCGGATTACCGCCCAGAAGTCGTCGCCCCACAAAAATTGAAGAAAGACCCTACGAACGGCGATGGCCTACTACTACGAATGGTGCGCAATCCAGACATCCTGGCCACCATCGCCACCCGTCCGGACCGCCCGTTCAGTGTCGGCTTCGCCGCCGAGACCGAACACCTGCTCGACTACGCTGCACGCAAACTGAAGGACAAGAACCTCGACCTGATCGTCGCCAACGACGTGGCCAACCCGAGCATTGGCTTCAACAGTGAGGAAAACGCCTGCAGCGTGATTGACCGAGAGTTGCACGCAACCCTCTTCGCCCAGACCAGCAAAGGCAAGATTGCCCGCCAGCTGATCTCTTTCATCGCCGAACGGCTGAACCAGGTTTAACTCGCATGCACGCTTTACAAGCCAAGATCCTCGACCCACGCATCGGCAACGAATTCCCCCTGCCGCAGTACGCCACGCCAGGCTCCGCCGGCCTCGACCTGCGCGCCATGCTCAAGGAAGACACCGTACTGGAACCGGGCCAGACCTTGCTGATCCCTACTGGCCTGTCGGTGTACATCGGCGACCCGGGCCTGGCCGCCCTGATCCTGCCCCGCTCCGGCCTGGGCCACAAACACGGCATCGTACTGGGTAACCTCGTGGGCCTGATCGATTCGGACTACCAGGGCGAGTTGATGGTGTCCTGCTGGAACCGCGGCCAGAGCGCCTTCAACATCGCTGTCGGCGAACGCATCGCCCAACTGGTACTGGTACCTGTGGTCCAGGCCCATTTCGAGGTGGTCGAGGCATTTGACGAAAGCCAGCGCGGCGCCGGCGGCTTTGGCCATTCCGGCAGCCACTGATACAAGCCGCAGGCCGGGCCTCCTGCCCGGCCCGCGCCTCCACCAGGGAAGTTTCAGGATGAACGGTCGCCGGTTATCGCTGGCGACTTCGCGCCCTGCCCGCTCCAGTTCCGGCGTGATGGCACACCACCCATAGCCCCCGGATGGCACTTTCGCAGTACGAACTCTATGCTGAAAACGCCGTCATACCCTTCAGTTTGAGCCTGCCGGCCTGTCCTTCCACGGCCGTACTGCACCCCTTCAGATGGAGCACCCTCAGTGATGAGCAACGCAGCCAAAGTCGCCCCGAAATTTCCCGACAGCATCTTTCGCGCCTACGACATCCGCGGTGTCGTACCGCAAACCCTGACCGCCGAAACCGCCTACTGGATCGGCCGCGCCATCGGCTCCCAGAGCCTGGCCCAGGGCGAGCCGAACGTCTGCGTAGGCCGCGATGGCCGCCTGTCCGGCCCGGAGCTGGTGGCACAACTGATCCAGGGCCTGCATGACAGTGGCTGCCACGTCAGCGATGTCGGCCTGGTTCCGACCCCTGCCCTGTATTACGCAGCCAACGTACTGGCCGGCAAGTCCGGGGTCATGCTCACCGGCAGCCACAACCCTTCGAACTACAACGGCTTCAAGATCGTCATCGCCGGCGACACCCTGGCCAATGAACAGATCCAGGCCCTGCACGAGCGCCTCAAGAGCAATGACCTGAGCAGCGCCCAAGGCAGCATCACCAAGGTGGACATCCTTCCACGCTACCTCGAGGAGATCACTCGGGACGTGAAGCTGGCTCGCCGCCTGAAGGTGGTGGTCGATTGCGGCAACGGGGCCGCAGGGGTCATCGCCCCGCAACTGATCGAAGCCCTGAACTGCGAAGTCATCCCGCTGTTCTGTGAAGTGGATGGCAACTTCCCCAACCACCACCCGGACCCGGGCAAGCCCGAGAACCTCGAGGACCTGATCGCCAAGGTCAAGGAAACCGGGGCCGACCTGGGCCTGGCCTTCGACGGCGATGGCGATCGCGTCGGTGTGGTCACCAACACCGGCAGCATTGTCTTCCCCGACCGCCTGCTGATGCTCTTCGCCAAGGATGTGGTGGCACGCAACCCGGACGCGGAGATCATCTTCGACGTCAAGTGCACCCGACGCCTGATTCCGTTGATCAAGGAATACGGCGGGCGCCCGCTAATGTGGAAGACCGGCCATTCGTTGATCAAGAAGAAAATGAAGCAGACCGGTGCCCTGCTGGCTGGCGAAATGAGCGGGCACGTGTTCTTCAAGGAGCGCTGGTTCGGCTTCGACGACGGCATCTACAGCGCAGCGCGCTTGCTGGAAATCCTCAGCAAGGAAAAAGCCTCTGCAGAAGAGCTGTTCGCGACCTTCCCGAACGATATTTCTACGCCGGAAATCAATATCCATGTGACCGAAGAGAGCAAATTCAGCATCATTGATGCCTTGCACGACGCGCAGTGGGGCGAGGGAGCCAACCTGACCACCATTGACGGGGTGCGAGTCGACTATGCCAAGGGCTGGGGCCTGGTTCGCGCCTCCAATACCACCCCTGTGCTGGTGCTGCGCTTCGAGGCTGACAATGCAGCCGAACTGCAGCGGATTAAGGACGTGTTCCACGTCCAACTGAAACGTGTTGCACCTGATCTCCAATTACCGTTTTGATTGTTTGAAGCACCGGAGCCCTGAATGACCATCGAACGCGATGCCGCCGCCAATACCGCCAAGGTCCTATCCGAAGCGCTGCCTTATATTCGCCGCTATGTCGGCAAGACCCTGGTGATCAAGTACGGCGGCAACGCTATGGAAAGCGAGGAGCTGAAAACCGGCTTCGCCCGCGACATCGTGCTGATGAAGGCGGTCGGGATCAACCCGGTGGTAGTACATGGTGGCGGCCCGCAAATCGGTGATCTGCTCAAGCGCTTGTCGATCGAAAGCCACTTCGTCGATGGCATGCGCGTGACCGACGCGCAGACCATGGACGTGGTGGAGATGGTCCTCGGTGGCCAGGTGAACAAGGACATCGTCAACCTGATCAACCGCCATGGCGGCAGCGCCATTGGCTTGACCGGCAAGGATGCCGAGCTGATCCGGGCCAAGAAGCTCACCGTGACCCGCCAGACGCCTGAGATGACCACTGCGGAAATCATCGATATCGGTCATGTGGGTGAAGTGGTTGGAATCAACACCGACCTGCTGAACCTGCTGGTCAAGGGTGATTTCATCCCGGTGATCGCACCCATCGGCGTGGGCGCCAATGGCGAGTCCTACAACATCAACGCCGATCTTGTGGCCGGCAAGGTTGCCGAGGCACTGAAAGCTGAAAAGCTGATGCTGCTGACCAACATCGCCGGCCTGATGGACAAGTCGGGCAAGGTCCTGACCGGCCTGAGCACCCAGCAAGTGGACGAGCTGATCGCCGACGGCACCATCTACGGCGGCATGCTGCCGAAGATCCGCTGCGCACTGGAAGCCGTACAGGGTGGCGTTGGCAGCTCGCTGATCATCGATGGGCGCGTACCCAACGCGATCCTGCTGGAAATCTTCACCGATACCGGTGTCGGCACCCTGATCAGCAATCGCAAGCGCCCTTAAGCACTGCAATAAAAAAGACCCCGCCTGGCTTGGCCTGGCGGGGTCTTTTTTTGCGCCTTCTACAGGAGCGGGGCTTGCCCTCGACATCGGTATGTCAGACAAGCCCTCCCCAGTACCTCAGACGCCGAATTGCGTGCGGTAGGCTTGGACCGCCGGCAGATGCTGCTTGAGCTGCGGGTCATCGGCCAGGAATTCCAGGACCTGATTCAGGGAAACGATGCTGACTACCGGGATACCGAAGTCACGCTCGACTTCCTGGATCGCCGACAACTCGCCGTTACCACGCTCCTGGCGGTTCAGGGCGATCAGCACTCCCGCCGCCTTGGCGCCTTCCTGCGAGCCGATGATCTGCATCACTTCGCGAATGGCCGTGCCAGCAGTGATGACGTCGTCGATGATCAGTACGTCGCCAGTCAACGGCGCACCGACGAGGCTACCGCCCTCGCCATGGGCCTTGGCTTCCTTGCGATTGAAGCACCAGGGCAGATCGCGCTGGTGATGCTCGGCCAGGGCAACGGCAGTGGCCGCAGCCAGGGGAATACCCTTGTAGGCTGGCCCGAACAGCACATCGAAGGAAATGCCGCTATCGACGATCGCCGCCGCATAGAAACGCCCCAGCTGGGCCAGGGCCGAACCGCTGTTGAACAGGCCGGCATTGAAGAAGTAAGGGCTGGTGCGCCCGGACTTCAGGGTGAACTCACCGAAGCGCAAAACCCCGCGATCGATGGCAAAACGAATGAAATCGCGCTGATACGCCTGCATGAAAAAACCCCAGATACCACGGATTTAGCTAATTAGGTAGAGCTCGGGTATCATACACGCACGTGATTTTTGGGGCCATTTATGCGGATCATCAGTGTGAACGTCAATGGTATTCAGGCTGCAGTCGAGCGTGGTTTGCTCAGTTGGCTGCAGGCACAGAATGCCGACGTCATCTGCCTGCAGGACACCCGCGCCTCCGCCTTTGAACTGGACGACCCAGCCTTCCAACTGGATGGCTACTTCCTTTATGCCTGCGATGCCGAAGTCCCTGCCCAAGGCGGTGTGGCTTTGTACTCGCGGTTGCAGCCGAAGGCGGTCATCAGCGGCCTCGGCTTCGAAACAGCCGATCGTTACGGGCGCTACCTGCAAGCCGATTTCGACAAGGTCAGCATCGCGACCTTGCTGCTTCCATCAGGGCAGAACGGCGATGAAGACTTGAACCAGAAGTTCAAGCTAATGGACGATTTCGCCCGTTATCTGGACAAGCAGCGGCGCAAGCGGCGCGAGTACATCTATTGTGGCTCGCTGTACGTGGCGCAACAGAAGCTGGATATCAAGAACTGGCGTGACAGCCAGCAGTCTCCGGGCTTCCTGGCGCCTGAACGCGCCTGGATGGACGAGATCATCGGCAACATGGGGTATGTCGACGCCCTGCGCGAAGTCAGCCGCGAAGGCGACCAGTACAGCTGGTGGCCGGATAACGAGCAAGCCGAGATGCTCAACCTGGGCTGGCGTTTCGACTACCAGCTGTTGACCCCCGGCCTGCGCCGCTTCGTACGTAGCGCGCGCCTGCCACGCCAGCCACGCTTCTCGCAGCACGCACCGCTGATCGTGGACTATGACTGGACGCTGACTATCTAAGCGTCCTTTCATCTCCCACAAAAAAGCCGACATCGCTGTCGGCTTTTTTGTGCTCGCTCGATCTATTTGACCAGGCGCCAGGTGAAGGGGTAGCGATAAGGTACGCCTTCACCGGCCTTGACCCCGCCGATAATGGTCAGCACCAGAGCGCCCAATGCCAGCAGGCCGAACAGGGCAAAGCCAATCAACACGAACATCAGCAGGAAGCAGACTGCCGAGGCAATGGCGACCGTCAGCTGGAAGTTCAACGCCTCCTTGCCCTGGGCATCGATGAAGGGATCGGTCTCGCGCTTCATCTGCCAGAGGATCAGCGGCCCGATCAGCGTGCCGAACGGAATCCACAGCCCCAGCAAGGCAGACAGGTGACAGAACATTGCCCATTGCCGAACCTCATGGCTCGGCGTAGGCAGCGGAAGTTGCTCATCACTCATAATGCTCTCCTTGCCATGGCCGCCTGGATCAATCGGCGAGGGCGGCCTGTTGCAGTTGGAAGATCTCAGTCATGCCTTGCTGGGCCAAGGCCAGCATCGCATTCAACTCCGCCGGCTGGAACGGTGCGCCTTCGGCAGTACCCTGCACCTCGATGAAACCACCGGTGCTGGTCATCACCACGTTAAGGTCGGTCTCGGCCGCCGAATCCTCAAGATAGTCCAGGTCCAGTACCGGCTCACCCTGGTACATGCCCACGGAAACCGCGGCGATCATTTGCTTGAGCGGGTCACCGCCCTTCAGGCCGCCACGCTTCTTGATCACTTTCAGGGCATCCACCAGGGCGACCATTGCGCCGGTGATGGAAGCGGTGCGGGTACCGCCATCGGCCTGGATCACATCGCAGTCGACATACAGGGTGATGTCGCCAAGCTTGGACATGTCCAGCGCAGCGCGCAGCGAACGACCGATCAGGCGCTGGATTTCGAGCGTCCGGCCACCTTGTTTGCCACGACTGGCTTCGCGCTGGTTACGCTCACCGGTCGAACGCGGCAGCATGCCGTACTCGGCAGTCAGCCAACCCTGGCCCTGACCCTTGAGAAAGCGCGGCACGCCATTCTCGACACTGACCGTGCAGATCACTTTGGTATCGCCAAACTCGACCAGTACGGAGCCCTCGGCGTGTTTGGTGTAGTTGCGGGTGATGCGGATCGAGCGGAGCTGATCGGCAGCGCGACCACTTGGACGTTTCATAGAGGAACACCTGTACGAGGACGGAAAACTGCCGAACATTATAAAGCCCGCGGCCGCACCAAGGCACACCAAAAACGGCCAAAGGCGCATTTGCCCCTGCAAAGCCCTGTCACGATGAACCATGACCATTATCTCTGCCAGGGTTTGGGGCCTCCGACCGCACTGCGCTACAATCCTGCGCCTTCGCAGCCTGTCGGCTTTAATTCATCACTATCAGACCCGTCTCGCCCGCTTACGGCTGGCGTCGGCGCTGAACCGGAGGAACCTCCATGGTGCACAGCATGACCGCCTTCGCCCGGGTAGAACGGGCTGGAACCCAAGGCACCCTGAGCTGGGAGCTGCGCTCGGTCAACAGCCGCTACCTGGAGCCGCACCTGCGCCTGCCCGAGGCCTTCCGCGACCTGGAAGGTGCGGTGCGCGAGGCCCTGCGCCAGGGCCTGTCGCGCGGCAAGGTCGAATGCACCCTGCGCTTCACCGAGGAAACCACCGGCAAGCCACTGCAGGTCGACCGTGAACGCGCAGCGCAGTTGGTCGCCGCCGCCGAGTCCGTTGCCGGCCTGATCAAGCAGCCAGCCCCGCTCAACCCCTTGGAAGTTCTGGCTTGGCCTGGAGTCCTGGTGGCTGACGCCAGCGACCCACAAGCCCTGAACAACGACGCCCTGGCACTGTTCAACCAGGGCCTGAAGGAACTCAAGAGCGGTCGCGAACGCGAAGGCGCCGAACTGGCGCGACTGATCAACGAACGCCTGTCTTCTATAGAAGAAGACGTGGCGACTCTACGCGAGCTGGTTCCGCAGATGCTCTCGGCCCAGCGCCAGAAAATCCTCGATCGCTTTGCCGACATGCAGGCCGAACTGGACCCAGCCCGCCTTGAGCAGGAAATGGTCCTGCTGGCGCAGAAGAGCGACGTCGCCGAGGAACTGGACCGCCTGAGCACCCACATCATCGAAGTTCGCCGCGTACTCAAGTCCGGCGGCGCCGCCGGCCGGCGGCTGGACTTCCTGATGCAGGAGCTCAACCGCGAAGCCAACACACTGGGCTCCAAGGCCTTCGACCCGCGCAGCACCCAGGCTGCGGTCAACCTCAAGGTGTTGATCGAGCAGATGCGCGAACAAGTGCAGAACATTGAGTAAGGCAACTGACATGACCCACAGCACCGGCACCCTGTACATCATTTCCGCCCCCTCGGGCGCGGGCAAGACCAGCCTGGTCAAGGCCCTGATCGACGCCGATGCCAGCATCCGCGTCTCGATCTCCCACACCACCCGCGCCATGCGCCCAGGGGAAGCCAACGGGGTGAATTACCACTTCGTCGAGCGCGAAGAGTTCGTGCGCATGATCGAACATGGCGACTTCCTCGAGCGCGCCGAAGTCTTCGGCAATCTCTACGGCACGTCCCAGAGCCACCTGCAGCAAACCCTGGACGAAGGTCACGATCTGATCCTGGAAATCGACTGGCAGGGCGCCGAACAGGTGCGCAAGCTGATGCCCCAGGCCCGTTCGATCTTCATCCTGCCGCCATCCCAGCAAGCCTTGCGCCAGCGCCTGACCAATCGCGGCCAGGACAGCGACGAGATCATCGAGGGCCGGATGCGTGAAGCGGTCAGCGAAATGAGCCATTACGTCGACTATGACTACCTGATCATCAATGACGACTTCGCTCACGCCCTGGACGACCTGAAAGCGATTTTCCGCACCAACCAACTGCAACAAAAACGCCAGCAACAGCGTTTCGGCAAACTGCTCGCTGAGTTGCTGGGTTAAAACAGATCTTCCCAAAACCGCTGCGGGCGCTTTACATTGGTGCTTGCAGCGCGTTGAAGGGTCTGGTCAAAAAATCAGCGCTTCCCTAATCGCTGGTGATTTTTTAAACTGTTGAGTCCGCTCGCCCATCCGGGCACCGCGCATATTGCATTTGCTACGAGGAAGACCATGGCCCGCGTAACCGTTGAAGACTGCCTAGAACACGTGGATAACCGCTTTGAGCTGGTCATGCTCTCTACCAAGCGTGCCCGTCAACTGGCCACCGGCGGCAAAGAGCCGAAAGTAGCATGGGAAAACGACAAGCCTACCGTTGTCGCCCTGCGCGAAATCGCTGAAGGCCTGATCGACTACGCAGCCATCGCCGAAGCCGAAATCGTTGAAGATGAACCGCTTTTTGCTGCTTTCGAGGACGAGTCCAACGAGGCCGTCTGAGCCTATGCCTGGTCGACGTAGCACGGCGCGGGATCACAGCCTACGGCAGGAGACATCATGCCGAGCATAGACGCCCTCGCCGATCGCTTATCGACCTATCTCGGCCCGGACCAGGTCAATCTGGTCCGCCGAGCGTATTTCTACGCCGAACAAGCCCATGACGGTCAGCGCCGTCGCAGCGGCGAGGCGTACGTCACGCACCCTCTCGCGGTAGCGAACATCCTTGCCGACATGCACATGGACCATCAGAGCTTGATGGCCGCGATGCTGCATGACGTGATCGAGGACACCGGCATCGCCAAGGAAGCGCTCAGTGCGCAATTCGGCGAAACCGTGGCCGAACTGGTCGACGGGGTCAGCAAACTGACCCAGATGAACTTCGAGACCAAGGCCGAAGCCCAAGCCGAAAACTTCCAGAAGATGGCCATGGCCATGGCCCGCGATATCCGCGTGATCCTGGTCAAGCTGGCCGACCGCCTGCATAACATGCGCACCCTGGAAGTACTGTCCGGTGAAAAACGCCGGCGAATCGCCAAGGAAACCCTGGAAATCTATGCCCCCATCGCCAACCGGCTGGGCATGCACAGCGTGCGCATCGAGTTCGAGGACCTGGGCTTCAAGGCCATGCACCCGATGCGCTCCGCGCGGATCTACCAGGCGGTCAAGCGCGCCCGGGGCAACCGCAAGGAAATCGTCAACAAGATCGAAGAATCCCTTGGCCACTGCCTGGCCATCGATGGCATCCAGGGCGAGGTCAGCGGTCGCCAGAAGCACCTCTACGGCATCTACAAGAAGATGCGCGGCAAGCGCCGGGCCTTCAACGAGATCATGGACGTCTATGCGTTCCGGATCATCGTCGACAAGGTCGATACCTGCTATCGCGTGCTTGGCGCCGTACACAACCTGTACAAGCCGCTACCGGGGCGCTTCAAGGACTACATCGCCATTCCCAAGGCCAACGGCTACCAGTCGCTGCATACCACGCTGTTCGGCATGCACGGGGTTCCGATCGAAATCCAGATCCGCACCCGCGAAATGGAAGAGATGGCGAACAACGGCATCGCTGCCCACTGGCTGTACAAGTCCAGTGGCGACGAACAGCCCAAGAGCACTCACGCCAGGGCCCGCCAATGGGTCAAGGGCGTGCTGGAAATGCAGCAGCGAGCCGGCAACTCCCTGGAGTTCATCGAGAGCGTGAAGATCGACCTGTTTCCGGACGAGGTCTACGTCTTCACACCCAAGGGCCGGATCATGGAGCTGCCCAAGGGCTCCACGGCGGTCGACTTCGCCTATGCGGTGCACACCGACGTGGGCAACAGCTGCATCGCCTGCCGGATCAATCGCCGCCTGGCGCCACTGTCGGAACCACTGCAAAGCGGCTCGACCGTGGAAATCGTCAGCGCTCCCGGCGCTCGGCCAAATCCGGCCTGGCTCAACTTCGTGGTCACCGGCAAGGCCCGCACCCACATTCGCCACGCCCTCAAGCTGCAACGCCGCTCCGAGTCCATCAGCCTCGGTGAGCGCTTGCTGAACAAGGTGCTCAACGGCTTCGACAGTGCCCTGGAGAAAATCCCCGCCGAACGAGTCCAGGCAATCCTCCACGAATACCGCCTGGAGTTGATCGAAGACTTGCTGGAAGACATTGGCCTGGGTAACCGCATGGCCTACGTCGTGGCCCGCCGCCTGCTGGGCGAGGGCGAACAGCTGCCGAGCCCGGAAGGTCCGCTGGCCATCCGCGGCACCGAAGGCCTGGTGCTGAGCTACGCCAAGTGCTGCACGCCGATCCCGGGCGACCCGATCGTCGGCCACCTGTCGGCGGGCAAAGGCATGGTGGTGCACCTGGAAAACTGCCGCAACATCAGCGAAATCCGCCACAACCCGGAAAAGTGCATCCAGCTGTCCTGGGCCAAGGATGTCACCGGCGAGTTCAACGTCGAACTGCGCGTCGAGCTGGAGCACCAGCGCGGCCTGATCGCGCTGCTGGCCAGCAGCGTCAACGCCGCCGACGGCAACATCGAGAAAATCAGCATGGACGAACGCGATGGCCGCATCAGCGTGGTCCAACTGGTGGTCAGCGTGCACGACCGCGTGCACCTGGCCCGCGTGATCAAGAAACTGCGCGCCCTGATCGGAGTCATCCGCATCACCCGCATGCGTGCCTAACCCGCTCCATAGCCCGCCCATTACAAGGAGTCATTCATGACCAAGACTGTTATTACCAGCGACAAGGCCCCGGCCGCCATCGGTACCTACTCCCAGGCCATCAAGGCTGGCAACACTGTCTACATGTCGGGCCAGATCCCGCTGGATCCTAAGACCATGGAACTGGTCGAAGGCTTCGAAGCCCAGACCGTCCAGGTGTTCGAGAACCTCAAGTCGGTCGCCGAGGCTGCTGGCGGTTCGTTCAAGGACATCGTCAAGCTGAACATCTTCCTCACCGACCTGAGCCACTTCGCCAAGGTCAACGAGATCATGGGCAAGTACTTCGAACAGCCCTACCCAGCTCGCGCCGCCATCGGCGTGGCAGCCCTGCCAAAGGGCGCACAGGTTGAAATGGATGCCATTCTGGTCATCGAGTGACACCCTCGGCGCAGCCGTCCAGGCTGCGCCGTTTTCGTTCTGAAAGGATTTCGTCATGCGCAAAGCGCTAGCTGTTTCGCTGCTCGCCGTATTGCTCGGCGGTTGTGCCAGCGACCCCGCCAAACACGATGTCGGCGGCATCTGGATCAATCAGGTAGCGATCGACGCCGCCTCCAAGGGCGGACCTTTGCGTGAAGCCCTCCAGGCCAATGGCCCGACCCTGGAGTGGGAGATCAACACCAAGGCTGGCCAGGCTCGCTACACCAATGGTTTCGAGACCGTCGAAGGCAAGCTGCCCAGCGAAAGCGCCGACTCCGCCAAGATCGAGGTCTACGGCAGCGCCCCCACCGAACTCAAGCGCAGCGGCAAGCGACTGCTCCAGGTCGCCAACGACAATGAGCCTGAGCAAGTATTCGACCGTCCCAAGGAGCCAGCCCCCGAAGGCGCTCCCCTGGGTGCCAATTTCGAGCGCGCCCTGTATTCGGCCTACCTGGGCGGTAAATGGAAGATCATCAACGGGCCGGGCCTGGGCGATACCGTGCAGTTCCAGGCCGATGGCGCAGTACAAGGCCTGCCGGGCGCAGATCGCTATGCGCTGTGCCTGGCTGGTGATTGCGCCTCGATGAGCGGTGGCAACGACAGTATCTGGCTGCAGCTCAACGGCCGCGGCAATTCCTGGATCTTCGTGCGCAAGGACCAGCAGCTGGAGATATTCCAGGCGGTCAACACTGCCCTGGCAGATGAAGTACCATCGCTGACCCCGGGCAACCAGCAGTGGCTGCTGGAGAAGCAGTGATTCGCCAGTAACCGCTACCGCACAAGGCCTTGCACCTTAGCGGTAGCGGCTCCCCCAGGGAGCCGCCTCAGGCCTTGGCAGGCGGCGGCAAACCCGAGGGACAGCCTCAACCCTGCCCTTCGAGAATCGCCGCATACCCCTCGCGATAGCTGGGATAGCGCGGCAACCAACCCAAAGCCTTCGCCCGGGCGTTGCTGCAGCGCTTGCTCCCCGTGCGCCTCACACTAGCGTCCGCCGCCCACTCCGTTACCCCCAGGTACTCGCGTAACCAGCCGACCACCTCAGCCAGCGGCGCAGGTGCATCATCCACGCCTATGTAGCAGTCCTCCAGCTCAGTCCCACCGTGATCGGCCTTGAGCAGGCAGGCCAGCAAGCCGGCAGCATCATCGGCATGGATGCGATTGCCGTACAGCGGCGGCTCGACCGCCACTCGGTACCCCCGCCGTACCTGGGTCAGCAGCCACTCACGTCCAGGCCCATAGATGCCGGTAAGACGTACCCGACTGGCAGGAATCCCACTATCCAGGGCCACCTGTTCCGCCTCCAGCATCAGGCGCCCGGAGTAGGCATTGGCCTCGGCGGGAGCGGTTTCATCGATCCACTCGCCATCCTTTTGTTCGTAGACGCTGCTGCTGGACACGAACAACAGCCGCTTGGGGCGCTGGCCGTGCTGCTTGAGCCAGCCCAGCACGTGCTGCAAACCCTCGACGTAGGCGGCACGATACCCGGCCTCGTCATGCTCGGTGGCCGCGGCGCAATACACCAGGTAGTCCAGGGGTTCCTCGGGCCAGTCCGCCGGACACTGCGCACTGAACAAATCGCCGGCGACGCCAAGCACCCCCTCGGGCAAGTGCGATACCGTGCGGCGCAAGCCATGGACCCGCCATTGCTCGGCCAGCAGTTGAGTCGCCAGGCGACTTCCGACATCGCCGCAACCGGCGATCAGAACAGAGGGGGCAGACATCAGAAAACTCCTTGCACAAAGGTCAAGACTAGCCTTCACACAAGACGAGCGGCTAGTAATCGAGGAAAAAAAGATACTCTATTACTTCTGTTAACAAGAATTACTTGCAATAATGACCGCCCATTTTGTTCTCGGCCCTGCGAGGCCTAGAAGGACATTCACCCTATTCTCCTCTCAGGTCCGGCCAGCATGACAAGCAACCCATTCTCCGTCTCGCCAACCACACGCCCAAGCCCGCTGCGCACCATGGGCGCAGCCGCCGCGCTGCTGTGCAGCCTGCTGCTGGCCCCGACCGCAGCCTGGGCCGACCAGCACGCACCAGCCACGGCGCCAGTCGCCTCCACGCCGGCCGCCGAGCACCCAGCCACCGATCCGGCAGCACCTGCCACAGCTCCCGCCGCAGCTGCGGCAACCGGCGAGCAAGCTCCGGTCGATGGCCAGCCAGTAGCTGCCCAGGACCTCCCTGAAGTCCTGGAAGCCGACAACACCCTGGGCATGGCCCACGACCTGTCGCCATGGGGCATGTACCAGAACGCCGACATCATCGTGAAGCTGGTGATGATCGGCCTGGCCATCGCCTCGATCATCACCTGGACCATCTGGATCGCCAAAGGCTTCGAGCTGATGGGCGCCAAGCGCCGCCTGCGTCATGAAATCGCTGCCCTGAAGAAGGCCACCAACCTCAAGGAAGCCAGCGCCAGCGCCACCAAGCAAGGCACGCTGACCAACCTGCTAGTCCACGATGCCCTGGAAGAAATGCGCCTGTCGGCCAACAGCCGTGAGAAAGAAGGCATCAAGGAACGTGTGAGCTTCCGCCTGGAGCGCCTGGTAGCCGCTTGCGGCCGCAACATGAGCAGTGGCACCGGGGTGCTGGCCACCATCGGCTCCACCGCCCCCTTCGTCGGCCTGTTCGGCACCGTATGGGGCATCATGAACAGCTTCATCGGCATCGCCAAAACCCAGACCACCAACCTTGCCGTGGTCGCCCCAGGTATCGCCGAAGCCCTGCTGGCCACGGCCCTGGGCCTGGTTGCGGCAATCCCGGCAGTAGTGATCTACAACGTCTTCGCCCGCTCCATCACCGGCTACAAGGCCCAGGTAACCGATGCCTCGGCAGAAGTCCTGCTGCTGGTCAGTCGCGACCTGGACCACCAGCCAAGCGAGCGCACCGCACAACCGCACATGGTGAAAGTGGGGTAATCGGCCATGGGCTTGCATTTGAAGGAAGGGGCAGGCGACGACCTGGCCGAAAACCACGAAATCAACGTCACGCCATTCATCGACGTGATGCTGGTACTGCTGATCATCTTCATGGTGGCCGCTCCCCTGGCCACCGTGGACATCAAGGTCGATCTCCCCGCCTCCAGCGCCAAACCGGCGCCGCGTCCGGAAAAACCTGTGTTCCTGAGCGTGAAGGCCGACCAGCGCCTGTTCCTCGGCGATGACGAAATCAAGGCCGAGACCCTGGGCGCCGCCCTCGACGCCAAGACCCAGGGCAAGAAGGACACCACGATCTTCTTCCAGGCCGACAAAGGCGTGGACTACGGTGACCTGATGAGCGTGATGGACACTCTGCGCGCAGCCGGCTACCTGAAGGTCGGCCTGGTCGGACTCGAGACGGCAGCCAAGAAATGATCACGACGCGCCAAAGACTGACGCGTTACAGCGGTAGCCTGGCCGTGGTGCTGGGCGTCCATGCGGTGGCGATTGCACTCGCCCTCAACTGGTCCAAGCCACAGCCCATGCCAATTCCTCCCCAAGCCATGGTGGTGGAACTGGCACCTGCCCCTGTGCCGCCGCCCCCGGCACCACCCAAGGTGGTGACCCCGCCACAGCCACCCGCCCCTGTGGAAGAGCTGCCGCTGCCCAAGCTGGCCGAAGCACCCAAGCCGACTATTTCGGTGCCCAAGCCGGTCAAGCAGAAGCCCAAGCCACAACCGCCAAAGCCAGTGGAAAAGCCGGAGCCGCCCAAGGAAAAGCCTTCCGACGAAAAGCCCAGCGACGCTCCGGTCACCCCGGCGCAATCCAGCAACCCGGCACCGGCAACGCCAGGCCCATCGCCGGCCCAGGCCGCCGCCAAGGCCAACTGGCAGGGTGAATTGCAGGCACACCTGGCCAAGTACAAGCGTTATCCAAGCGAAGCCCAGCGGCGCGGCAAAGAGGGTACCAACTCGCTACGCTTCGTCGTGGATGCCGAAGGCAAGGTACTGTCCTACGAGCTGGTCGGGCGTTCGGGCAACGCCGACCTGGATCGCGCCACCCTGGACATGATCCGTCGCGCCCAACCGCTGCCCAAGCCACCTGCCGACATGCTCAACAACGGCAGCGTGGAAATCACCGCCTCGTACAACTACGAGATCGACAGAAGCCGCGGCCGCCGCTGACACACCGCAAGGGCATCTTCAGGGTGCCCTTCGTGTTTATGCCCCCTGAGTCAGGCATTGGCGGGTGTCGTATTCCACCTTCAGTCTGATAACGTGCGTCTATCGATTGCAGCCGTTATGCTTGGCCGCAACCTTACGGACGCCCGCTATGACTCTTACAGAACTGCGCTACATCGTTACCCTTGCCCAAGAGCAGCATTTCGGCCATGCCGCCGAACGCTGCCACGTCAGCCAGCCCACCCTCTCGGTTGGCGTGAAGAAGCTTGAGGACGAACTCGGCGTGCTGATCTTCGAGCGCAGCAAGAGCGCCGTACGCCTGACCCCGGTCGGCGAGACCATCGTCGCCCAGGCACAGAAAGTACTGGAGCAGGCCCAGGGCATCCGCGAACTGGCCCAGGCCGGCAAGAACCAACTGACAGCGCCCCTCAAGGTCGGCGCCATCTACACCGTCGGCCCATACCTGTTCCCCCACCTGATTCCACAGCTGCACCGGGTCGCCCCGCAGATGCCGCTGTATATCGAGGAAAACTTCACCCACGTACTGCGGGACAAGCTGCGCAATGGCGAACTGGACGCGATCATCATCGCCCTGCCGTTCAACGAAGCAGACGTCCTGACCCTGCCACTGTACGACGAACCCTTCTACGTGCTGATGCCCAGCGACCACTCCTGGACGCGCAAGGAAACCATCGACGCCAGCCTGCTCAACGACAAGAGCCTGTTGCTGCTGGGCGAAGGGCACTGCTTCCGCGATCAGGTCCTGGAGGCCTGCCCAACCCTGACCAAGGGCAATGACGGCGCCAAGCACACCACCGTGGAATCCAGCTCGCTGGAAACCATTCGCCACATGGTCGCTTCAGGCCTGGGCGTCTCGATCCTGCCGCTGTCGGCAGTGGACAGCCATCATTACGCCCCCGGTGTCATCGAGGTCCGCCCACTGACCCCGCCCGCACCGTTTCGCACCGTGGCCATCGCCTGGCGCGCGAGCTTCCCGCGGCCCAAGGCCATCGAGATCCTCGCCGACTCGATCCGCCTGTGCTCGGTGGCCAAGCCGCCTGCCGCCAGCTAAGCCCTCGCGATGACTGAGCTGTCGAAGGTGTCGGTGACGGCGCTCAAGGGCGTCGGCGAGGCCATGGCCGAGAAACTGGCCAAGGTCGGCCTGGAGAACCTCCAGGATGTGCTGTTCCACCTGCCCCTGCGCTACCAGGATCGCACTCGCGTGGTGCCTATCGGCGCCTTGCGCCCAGGTCAGGACGCGGTGGTCGAAGGCACGGTCAGTGGCGCCGATGTGGTCATGGGCAAGCGCCGCAGCCTGCTGGTGCGCCTGCAAGACGGCACCGGGGGCCTGAGCCTGCGCTTCTACCACTTCAGCAACGCCCAGAAAGAGGGCCTGAAACGTGGCACCCGCGTACGCTGCTACGGCGAAGCCCGCCCAGGCGCCTCGGGCCTGGAGATCTACCACCCCGAGTACCGCGCCATCCAGGGTGACGAACCACCACCGGTGGACCAGACCCTGACCCCCATTTATCCGCTCACCGAAGGCCTGACCCAACAGCGCCTGCGCATGCTGTGCCAACAGAGCCTGGCCATGCTCGGCCCACGCAGCCTGCCCGATTGGCTGCCGCAGGAACTGGCCAGGGACTACCAACTCGCTCCCCTGGACGATGCGATCCGCTACCTGCATCACCCTCCGGCCGACGCCGATGTCGATGAACTGGCCCTGGGTCACCACTGGGCCCAACACCGCCTGGCATTCGAGGAGCTGCTGACTCACCAGCTGTCCCAGCAGCGCCTGCGCGACAGCCTGCGCTCCCAGCGCGCGCCCGTACTGCCGGTAGCGAAGAAACTACCGGCCCGGTACCTGAAGAACCTGGGCTTCGCCCCTACCGGAGCACAACAACGGGTGGGCAATGAAATCGCCTACGACCTGAGCCAGCCCGAACCCATGCTCCGCCTGGTCCAGGGCGACGTTGGCGCCGGCAAGACCGTAGTGGCCGCCCTGGCCGCCCTGCAGGCGCTGGAAGCCGGCTACCAGGTGGCGCTGATGGCGCCCACCGAGATCCTCGCCGAACAGCACTTCATCACCTTCAAGCGCTGGCTGGAGCCGCTGGGCCTGGAAGTCGCCTGGCTGGCCGGCAAGCTCAAGGGCAAAAGCCGCAGCGCCGCCCTGGAACAGATCGCCAGCGGAGTCCCCATGGTGGTGGGCACCCACGCCCTGTTCCAGGAGGAAGTGCAATTCAAGAACCTGGCCCTGGCGATCATCGACGAGCAGCACCGCTTTGGCGTCCAGCAGCGCCTGGCCCTGCGCCAGAAGGGTGTCGGTGGCAAACTCTGCCCGCACCAGTTGATCATGACCGCCACGCCCATTCCCCGGACCCTGGCCATGAGTGCCTACGCCGACCTGGATACCTCCATCCTCGACGAGTTGCCTCCCGGCCGGACGCCGGTCAACACCGTGCTGGTGACCGATAGCCGCCGCATCGAAGTGATCGAGCGGGTACGCGCGGCGTGCGCCGAAGGTCGCCAGGCCTACTGGGTCTGCACCTTGATCGAGGAGTCGGAGGAACTCACCTGCCAGGCTGCCGAAACCACCTTCGAGGACCTGTCCAGCGCCCTGGGCGAGCTGCGAGTAGGCTTGATCCATGGCCGCATGAAGGCACCGGAGAAGGCGGCGGTCATGGCCGAGTTCAAGGCCGGCCACCTGCAACTGCTGGTGGCCACCACCGTGATCGAAGTCGGCGTGGACGTACCCAACGCCAGCCTGATGATCATCGAAAACCCCGAGCGCCTGGGCCTGGCCCAACTGCACCAATTGCGGGGCCGGGTAGGTCGCGGCAGCGCCGCCAGCCACTGCGTGTTGCTCTACCACCCGCCGCTGTCGCAAATCGGTCGTCAACGCCTGGGCATCATGCGCGAGACCAACGACGGCTTCGTCATCGCCGAAAAAGACCTTGAGCTGCGCGGCCCCGGGGAAATGCTCGGCACCCGCCAGACCGGCCTGCTGCAATTCAAGGTGGCCGACCTGATGCGCGATGCCGACCTGCTGCCCGCCGTGCGCGATGCTGCCCAGGCGCTGCTGGAGCGCTGGCCGGACCACGTCAGCCCGCTGCTGGAGCGCTGGCTGCGCCACGGCCAGCAATACGGGCAAGTGTGAACCAACACTCAGTTAATGGACCATTGGCATGACCAAGCTGGTTATACTGGTCACATTGTAGAAGAACGGATACCAGACCATGACAGAAGTTGCCCTCGCCACTGCAACCCCGCACGCGCCGTCTGTTATCCGGTTGCTGCTCGGCAAGCTGGCCATCGGCTACAACGAAGTCATCGACCAGCCGGGCCTGTCGGCCGAACGCAAAGTCCAGGCAGTGCTGCTGGACGATGCTGTGGGCGCGCTGATGGTGCTGTTCCCCCAGAGCCAGCTGCTGGATCTCAACCGTCTGGCCGAACTCACCGGTCGACGCCTGCGCTCGGTTTCCACCGAACGCCTGGAACGCATGCTTGGCAAACACAGCCTGAGCCTGCTGCCGGGCCTGCCAGCCCTGACCAGCTCGCCCTGCCTGTATGAAGAAAGCCTGCTGCGCGAGCCCACCCTGCTGATCAACTCCGGCGAGCCGGGCGTGCTGCTGGAAATCACTCGCGAAGACTTCAAGAGCATGCTCAGCAAGGCCAGCGCCGGTACCTTCGGCGAAGCCCTGAGCAGCATCCGTCCCAACCTCGACCGCCCGGATGACGACCGCGAGGAAATCTCCCAGGCGATGCAAGCCTTCACCGCGCGTCGCATCCAGCAACGCCTGGAAGCCACCATCGAGATCCCACCGCTGGCAGAAACCGCGCAGAAAATCATCAAGCTGCGGGTCGACCCCAACGCCACCATCGACGACATCACCGGCGTGGTGGAAACCGACCCGGCGCTGGCGGCGCAGGTGGTGAGCTGGGCGGCCTCGCCCTACTACGCCTCGCCGGGCAAGATCCGCTCGGTGGAAGACGCCATCGTCCGCGTACTGGGTTTCGACCTGGTGATCAACCTTGCCCTGGGCCTGGCGCTGGGCAAGACCCTGAGCCTGCCCAAGGACCAGCCGCAGCACGCCACGCCGTACTGGCAGCAGTCCATCTACACCGCGGCGGTAATCGAAGGGCTGACCCGGGCGATGCCCCGTGCCCAGCGCCCGGAGTCCGGCCTGACGTACCTCGCCGGGCTGCTGCACAACTTCGGCTACCTGCTCCTGGCTCACGTATTCCCGCCACACTTCTCGCTGATCTGCCGGCACCTGGAGGTCAACCCGCACCTGTGCCACAGCTACGTCGAGCAGCACCTGCTAGGGATCAGCCGCGAACAGATCGGCGCCTGGCTGATGCGCTACTGGGACATGCCGGACGAGCTGTCCACCGCCCTGCGCTTCCAGCACGACCCGACCTACGACGGCGCCTACGCCGAGTACCCGAACCTGGTCTGCCTGGCCGTACGCCTGCTACGCAGCCGGGGTATCGGCTCAGGCCCGCGCGAAGAGATTCCCGACGCCCTGCTGGAGCGCCTGGGGCTGAGCCGCGACAAGGCCGAGGACGTGGTCAGCAAGGTACTGGAAGCCGAAGTACTGCTGCGAGAGCTGGCCTCGCAATTCAGCCAGGTCTGAACGAGCCACGTCACCCCCGGTGACGTGGTGGGCCCTGCCAGCCGCTGCCGCTGTTGGCAGCGCAGGCCCTGGCCCTCCCTGAAACAGTAGCGCCCTCAAGCCTTGGGCTTGGGCTTCTTCGGCTTCAGGTACTTGGTCAGCCCCTGGAACCAGATCACCAGCGCCGGGTTGCCCTTGATCTGGATCGACTTGTCCTGGATTCCCGTCATGAATGCCAGCTGCTTGTTCTTCGCCTGCATGGTCGCGAAGCCATAGGCGGCGTCTTTGAAGGCAATAGCGAAAGCCGGCTCGGGATAAAACCCCGAACGACTGGTAACACGCTGGTCCTTGACGAAGAAATGCCGAGCAACCTTGCCATCGAGCGTCTGCAGCTGGAATACCAGCTCCTTGTCGCCCAATTGTTGCTGGAAAGCGGGATTGTTGCGGCTGGCCTTGCCCATCAACAGGCCAAGTACCCAGAGGAGAAAACGAAATTTCATGCGCGGCGCCTCAGTGGAATTATTGGATGGCCGGCGCAGTGTAACCTGTAACTCGCCGAGCGCCAGCCGATCCGTTCGATTGCTCGAAGATCGCCTGGCGTTCAGCGCTTATCGCTACATCTTGTCAGACAATCACTGACTCAGACGTTCGGGCAAGGCACCGGTGCCCAGTCGCCCAGGTCCGGGTTCTTGCACATGCTGTTGACCTGGGTCTGGCCGGTGGTAGCCACCTGGTTGCTCTCGGCCTGCTTGGTCTTGGCCTGCTGCATCGACTTCTCGGTGCTCACCGCTTCCTTCGGCACCACCGGCAGCTTCTGCTTGGCCGGTGGGTTCTTGCCTTTGCCCTTGCCTTTGCCGGTGGTAGTCACTGGAGTGGTGTCGGCGGTGGCCACCTTGACCACGTCGGTGCGCTGTACGCCCACTTGCTGCAGGTCTTGCTCGTAGGCCTGGTTGTACTTGCTCAGGTCCTCGCTGGCACGACCATTCACCGCGGTGATCAGGTCGTTGGACTCCTTCAGGCCGCTGACGATTTCTGCCAGGCGCTTGCGTCCTTCGACATCGTTGATGCTGTTGGCCTTGCGAGCGCTGATCAGGCTGTCGAAAGCGCGCTGGTAGCAAGTCTGCGAAGCGCGGGCATAAGCCGTGCTGCGGTCGATGTCGGCCACGCTCTTGTTGACGTCGGTAGCGTAGGAAGCGATGCGCTGGTTGTCATCGGCAATCTGCTTCTGGCGCTCGGTGTAGTAGCCAGCAGCACCGCCAGCCAGGGCACCACCAGCGGCGCCGATGGCTGCATTGCGACCACGGTGGTCGCCGTCGCCGGTCAGGGCACCGAGCAAGGCGCCGCCAGCAGCACCCAGGGCGGCACCGGTGACGACCGACTTGGTCATGTCCGAGTCAGTGGCACGCAGGTGCTGCACCGGCTCGTAGCAGCTCGGGTAGTACTCGACCTTGGTGGTGGAAGCGACCTTGGATACCGGAGAGGTCGCGCAACCGGTCAATACGGTGCTGAACCCGGCGGCAACCAACAGCAGGTGACGCTTGGAAGTCGAAGCAAAGGGTTTGCGGGAAAAAAGCATGTTCGTGATCTCGATTAAGTTTGACCAACTCGACGCGGCACCAGGCCGGTCGAGATCCTCCAGGCTCGACAGACAACGGCCGGTCATGACTTCTGACCGGTCGATGCGAGCAGTTCCTTCAAAATCGTCGCCGGGTCGGCTCGCCGTTTCTGGCGATAGTCCCCGACATGGCGAACGAATAACGTAGCGCGCGTCACCAGGCTCTTGCCGAGCACCGGCTTGCGATTGAGCTCTTCCTTGATCCGTTGAAATTGCGCCTGGATCACCGCGTCGGTGTAACGGGTGCCCGTGGCCAGGTTGTCGATGTAGATCGCCACCGCCCCGTCCAGAGCACTGCGGCCATTGTCGATGGCTTCGGCGAACAGCTTGGCGCTGGGTTCATCCTTGGCATCGAGGGCCTGCTGCTGGCTCTTCTTCAGGTTGGTCAGACGAATGTTGTAGTTGTTGATCGTCTCGGCCACCAGTGCCGAGGACTGAATCAGGTTGCCCGCCGCTTCCTCGCGTTGCTGGGCGATCAGCGACACGTTGCGCTTGAGTTCCTCGTTGACCAGCCCCAGCTCCGCCTGCAGCCGTGGATCGACACTGGCGGCGATGATGCTGTCCAGGCGCTTGGTCGGGTCCTGGGCGTCATCGATGGCATCGGTCAGGGACGCCAGGCGCCCTTCCTTCTGCCACTGGGCGAACAGTTCCTTGTAGCGCGAGCGAGGCGCCGACAAGGCACCGATGGCCACCCGGAAACCCGTGGTCTCGTTGCTTTGCTCGGTGCCATCGGCGGCGAACAGCGGGTATTCGCGGCGCATGCCGGTGAACAGCGTGCCCTCGCCTTCCAGGTAGTTGCCGCCCTTGACCACGAAACCGCCGTAGGTGCCCTGGCGCCGCCCGGCATGCACCAACTGGAAGGACTCCTGGACCATCTCGGCGGCGTTGCCAATCACATCGAACAAACCAATGGGGTTAGGCAGCTTGGTACCGATCGGCATCAGTCGCGCCGCCTGGCCAGTACCTCCGGCGACCTGGTTGAACACCGCCCAGTCGGCCAGCGGGCCGTCGCTTTCACTGCCCTCCACGCGCCGTGGGAACAGCCGGCCCTCCAACTCCTGGCGGCTCACCGCCTGGCCACCACGGGCCGCGTATTCCCACTCCACTTCGGTGGGCAGACGAACAAAGCCCAGGCCGCCATCCTCGGCGGAGCCGCCACGCCCACTGACCGGCAGCAGGTCACGGTGATTCTTCATCAGCCAGGCGCTGTAGACCGCCGCGAAACGCTCGGCCTCGAAACGCGACAGCTTGACCTTGGGCAGCCGCCCCTGCATGCCATCCGGCGCCTCGCAGGCCGGCGCCGGTTCGCCGCTGGCCAGGGACTGGGCCTGGGCCATGACCTGGGCGTACTGGCGGGCCGTGACTTCATACTTGCCAATGAAATACATCATCGGCTTGAGCGGTACCCCGGCGCCGGCCTTGGGCAACAGCGGGCCAATGGTCTTGGCCCAGCCGCCCGGCAAGTCCTTGAGGGTGAACTGGCCATTGATGTAGTCCCGGCGATAGCCGGAAATGAACGACTGCTGGTACCCGCTCTCGCCTTCGGCGAAGGGATAGCCCAGGTTGATCTCACGGTCGTCCAGGGTGCCCTGGGCCAGCACATAGACGTAGCGAAACAGCATCTCGCCGTCACAGGGCAACGGCAGGCTGACATCGCCCTCCAGGGGCTTGGGGTTGTCCATCTTATTGACGGGCTCTTCGGCCCACACGGCCCCCGCCAGGGTCATGGCCAGCACGGTGCTGATCAACTTATACATCGCGAATTCCTTCACAAGCTTCAATGCGCGACACCCGCCAACCGCCCAGCGCAGCGGCCAGGCTACTGACGCCCAGCGTCGCCAACAGGGCCAGCCCGTAATGGGCCGGCAGCAGGTGGCTGGCATACTCGCCCGGCACCTGCATGAACAGATGATTCAGCCCGGCTTGGGCCAGGCCATACAGCACGCCACTCAACACAGCGGCAAGACTCGCGCTGTAGAGGGCCTGGAACACCACGAACAGCAGCAGCGCCGCGGTGGAAAAACCCAATAGGCGCAATACCGACAACTCCCGGCGCTTGCGCTCCACCGCCGCCAGGGCGCCAGCGAAGATCGCCGCAAAGGCCCCGGCCAGGGCCAACGCGGCGATGATCCAGAACACGATCGACAAGTTGCGGCTCAAGGACTGCACCTGGGCGATGGTCTGGGCCTGGGTCGACACCAACAGGCCGCGCTCGGCGAAATACCGGCGCAGCGGCTCGACATCGTCGAGGCTGCGCGCATACAGGCGAAACGCCGGGTACACCCGCTGCCCGGCCTGCGTCGGGGCCCCGCCGGCCCAGCCCATGGCCAGCACCGCACGACCGTCGCGGTAATCCTCGGCGGCCTCCAATAACTCCAGGGGCGCCAGCAGGGCATCACGGGCAAAGGCCTCCAGGGGCAGCACGCCCTCGACCTGGACCCGGGTCCGCTGCACCTCGCTGCGCCCGGCCACCTGGCGGCCGAAACTGGCCTGCAGCCAGTCTCCCGGCCGGGCCCCGAGCTTCTCCGCGGCGGTGCGGCTGAGCACCACCCCGTTCATGCCCTGCAATGCCGGCAACGGCCCCAGCAAGGGGTCGGTAGGCGCGGTAGGCAGCATTTCCACGGTCAGGCCAACATCCCCCTCACCTCGCGCCAGCTCTGCCGTGGCGGCGATCTGCCGGGTCCTGGGCAAGGCGAACGCCACGTCCGGGCGCTGGCGCAGTTCGGCAATGAACGCGGCACTGAAGCGCCCGCCGCCCAGGGGAATGATCTCGCGCACCGCCGGGTCTTTTTCCAAGCGCTCGGTGAGGCTGCTGACCAGGCCGAACTTGAGCCCGAACAGCACCAGCAACGGAGCGATCACCGCCACCAGGGCCAGTACCGAGCAGGCCGAAAGCCAGGTATCGGCCCGATAGTCCTGCCAGGCCAGCGCCGCTGTGAGGGCCGCACGCATCAGCAAGCCTCCCCGAGGGTCGCGGTGACGCCACCATCGGCATCGCGCTGGCAGGCAATCCGCCGGACCTGCAAGCCATTGGCCCGGGCCAGGGGTTCATCGTGGGTGGCGACCACGCAGCACAGCTGCTGGTCCCGCGCCTGCTGCACCAGTAGCTGCATCACTCGCTGGGCGTTCAAGGGGTCCAGGGCCGCCGTCGGTTCGTCCGCCAACAGCACCTGCGGACCATGGGCCAGGGCCCGGGCACAACTGACCCGCTGGCGCTGGCCCACCGACAGATCGGCGGGTTTCTTGTGGAGCTGGTCGACAATCTCCAGGCGTTCGGCCAGGCGCCGGGGAATGCCCTCATCGGCCAGCCCGAGCATCTTGCGCGGCAAGCCGATGTTGCCCCGCACATCGAGGAAACCCAGCAGGCCGCCGGTCTGCAGTACATAACCCAGGTGCCGGCTGCGCAGCTCGGCCAGGGCGCTGTGCCCAGCCTGCCGCCAGACCTGGGCAATATCGATGGCAGCGTCGAGCGGTGCGAATTCGAAGCACCTGGACGAATCCGGGGCCAACACCAGCGCCAGCAAATCGAGCAACGTGCTCTTGCCACAGCCGCTGGGGCCCACCACCGCCAGTTGATCGCCTGCGCGCAATTGCAGCCTGGGGATCACCAGGCTGTAGCGTTGGCGGCCTTCGCCGCGGCTCTTGCGCACATCCGAAAGGTTCAGCATCAGGGCAACGTCGACAAGGGAACGCGGTACAGGGCATCACCCGGCTCGGCATCGCCGAAGCGTACCCAGTTGGCCAGGTCGTTGTGGAAGGTCTCGTAGAGACGGATCTTCGAATCCAGCTCATCGATGAAGTCTTCCTGCTCGGCCACGCTCAGCGACAACCACAGGTCCTGGGTCATGTTCAGCGACTTGCTGCGGTACGGCAGGCCTTCGAGGTATTCCCCCAGCACGCCGCCATCGGCGAGATTGCCGCCCTTGCGCAAGGCCGAGGGGTCGCGGCTCATGTAGGCACTGGCGCTGGCGATTTCCTGGAAGAAATCCTTGGGCGAGGTCTGGGTCTTGCGCGCCGCATCGACGATCAGCTTCAGCGACTGCTGCAGGTCGTTGAGCTGCAGCTTGGTCAGCATCACGCAGACCTGGAACGCTGGCAGCGCCGGGTTGGTCAGGTCGCGGTCGGCGGTCCAGGCGCTGACCAGTTGCGGCGCCTGGCTGGCGGATTTGTGTCCAAGGAAGTCCATGTGCATGGCATAGCCGATGGCCGCGGACTTCTGGGCAAGGCTCGGGCTTGCGGCCAGCATCGGAACCGCTTGTTGCTGATTGCTGCGCACCTGATGCACCAGGTCGGCGAACACTGTGCCGATCTCGTCGACCCGCTCGCCGAACTTGCCCACATCGCCACCGGGCACCGGGATATACAGGTCGCCGATCTTCGGGTTGGCATCGGCGGTCAGCACCCGGTACTGGGTCTCGGCCTGGGCGTGGTTCTTCTTCCCGGCGTCGGTCCGCAGGTGCAAGGCATAGATCTTGATCTGCTTGCCCAGGGCCGCCTGGCGCACCTCGGCCTCATTCATCTGGGTCCGGCTATAGGGATCGTTCTTGCGCAAGGCGCCGGCATCGCTGACCAGCAGGATCAGGCGACCGCCATAGCCCTTCCAGTCCATGCCCTCCACCGCCTGCATGACTCCGGCGAAAGCGTCTTCGTTGAACGAATGGCTGGACACATTGGTGGCCTTGACCTGGCTTACCAACTGCTGGAAACGCTGCGGATCGCGCCCCTGGTCCAGGCTCACCAGGGTCTTGGTGACGTACTCCAGTCCCGGCGTCTTGCTGGTGTTGTTGCGAAACCCCACCAGGCCGAAGCTGACGCTGTCCAACTCGCCGCGCGCGGCCAGCTTGCTCTGCAGCTCATGCACCACATCACGCACCCGGTCGATATAGGGCTGCATCGATACCGAGGTGTCCACCACCAGCACCACGGCCGTGCGGAAAGCATCACCGGCGGCTGGCGCGGTATTCACCGGCAGGCTCTTGCCTGTGCTGTCGCTGATGCTCTGCGGGGTGCTGCCCGGATCGATGGAAGCGATATTGAGCAACTGCACCGGCTGGCCGTTTTCGTCGAAGCTCTCCTTGGAGTCGAAGATCGGCAGCAGGTAGAACTGGTCCTGGGGCACGGCGCTGGCATTGGGTTCCAGGGCCAGCACTTGCTGGTCGTCCTGGGGATTCTTCTGCGCGTTGAGCAGCAGGTTCTTGGCTGCCGCAGGATCGGCCAGCAGGCGCTCCAACTGGCTGGCCTGGCGCACGAACATCACTGGCGCCCGCCCCGAGCGCTCAGTGAACTTGAGTACCAGGCTCTGCTTCCAGTCGCTGACCTGGTCCTCTGGCAGCCAGCCGGCGCTACGACCATCGCTGGCCGCGCCCAGGCGCAGCCACGGGCGCCCGCCAACCTGCTTGCGCTGGTACACATACAGCACCGAGAACGCCGGCACCGCCGGGCCTGGCGCCGCCCCGGGCTCGCTGGAAAAGCTCGCTCCAGGCTTGCTCAGCACTCGCTGGAACAGGGTTTTCTTGCCCGGCATCAACAACGGCCGCTGGCCGCCATCGACATCGCTCGCCACAGGCTGGCTAACCGGTGGCGCCACGCTGGGCGTGCTCCCGCTACCGGAGGTCGGGGTCGGAGTCGCGGTCTTGGGCGCTGGCTGCGGGCTGTCCCCGGACAACCACCAGTAGCCACCGCCAGCCACGACCAGGGCTACTGCCACGGCCACGCCGGCCAGGGCCAGCACCGGGCCACGCCGCTGGCCGGTCGGCTCGGCGCCCTGGGGCGGCAGGCTGGAGACGCGCTGCGGTGGCACCACAGGTTCCGGACGCGGCTCCTGGCGCGGGGCCTGCTGGGGAATCTCGATGGAGACCGGGGTCAGCCCGGCCAGGTCCTTGCCCACGGGCACTTCCAGGGGCGGCAAGGGCAACGGCTGGATCAGCGTCGCCTCGACCTCCGGGGCCGCCGCCGGCAGGTTGTCCAGGGCCGCCAGCAAGGCTGCGGCATCCGGGTAGCGCTCCGCCGGGTCCTTGGCCAGGAGCTTACCCAGGATGTGCTGGTAGCGGCCGTGGTGCACCGGTAGCTCCGGCAACGGCTCGGTGAGGTGGGCCAGGGCCGTGGACAAGGCATCGGTGCCGTTGTACGGCAGCTTGCCGACAAGGATTTCATACAGCACCACGCCCAGGGCATAGAGGTCGGCGCGGCCGTCGATGTCCTGCCCACGGGCCTGCTCGGGGCTCATGTAGCTTGGGGTGCCGACAGCGAAGCCGGCCTGGGTGAACTGGGTGCGATCGTCCAGGGACTTGGCGATGCCGAAGTCCGAGAGCACCGCCGTGCCATCGGCGCGGAACAGGATGTTGGCCGGCTTGACGTCACGGTGCACCAACCCCTGGGCATGGGCATAGCCCAGGGCCGAGGCGATCTGGCGGATATAGGTCAGGCCCTGCTCCGGGGTCAGCCCGGCAGCGATGCGCTCCTTGAGCGTGCCGTTGGGCAGGTACTCCATGGCCATGTAGTACAGCTCGCCGACATTGCCGATGTCGTGGATGGTCACGGTGTGCGGGTGGGACAGGCGCGCCAGGGTCTTGCCCTCGCGCAGGAAGCGCTCGCAAAAGCTCGGGTCGGCCGCCAGGGAGGCGGCCATGACCTTGAGCGCCACCTTGCGCTCCAGGGAGCGCTGGGTCGCCAAGTACACGCTGGCCATGGCACCTTCGCCAATCTCGCCCTGGATATCGAAGCCGGGAATCAGAATGTCCATGGTCAGTGTCCTGCGGCCTTGATCACGATGGCGGTGATGTTGTCCGGCGCGCCCCGGGTCAGGCCCAGGTGGATCAGGCTGCGCACCACATCGTTGGGCTCGTTGTGACTGAGCACGTCGCGCAGTTCGAAGTCCTCGGCGGTCTTGTTCAGGCCGTCGCTGCACAACAGGAAGGTATCGCCGGCCTGTACCTGCAGGTCGACCTGGGACAGCTCCAGCTGGGCCTCGACGCCAATGGCCCGGGTGACGATGTTGGCCCGCGGGTGGACCCGAGCCTCGGCCTCGCTGAGCAAGCCGCTGTCCTGCAGGTCCTGGACGTAGCTGTGGTCCCGGGAAATGCTCTCCAGCTGTTCATCGCGCAACCGGTACAAGCGGCTGTCGCCAGCCCACAGGCACACCGCCTGGTCGCCGCGTACCGCCAGCAGTACCACGGTACTGCCCATCATGGTCACGCCACGGTTGGCCGTTTCCTCGCGCACGGCGGCGTTGACCGCCGCCAGGCCGTTGCGCAGCGCGGCAGCGTATTGCTCCAGGTTGTCGCCGGCCGGCACCGCCCGCAGGCTATCGACGATCAGGCTGCTGACGTAATCCCCGGCGGCGTGCCCGCCCATGCCGTCCGCCACCAGCCAGAGGCCGGTCTCCGGAGCTTCCAGCCAGGCGTCTTCATTGATTTTCCGCACCATGCCGACATGGCTGTAGCTGGCGGATTGGTAGGACAGTTGTGGCGCTGAACGCATTTAGACGGCACCCTCTTGCCCGAGCAGAAATTGCGCAAAATCATTGGCCGGTGGCAGGCCCTGGCAACGCAGCAGCATCGGGCTGATGTACTGCGAGCCGCGCCCCCACCAGACACTCGATCCATCCAGGGCCTGGGCGGCCAGTACCGTCCCCCGGGCCTGCGGATCATTGACATAGAACCGTTGCAGGCCGGCGAAATGACTGCCCTCGGCACGCGCTGTCGCCAGCGGCGCCCCCAGGCCCTGCAAGCCTTCTTCCAAGGCCTCGAAGCTGGCGCCCTCGTCGAGGGTTGCCAGCAACAGCTCCTCCACCTGTTCGAACCACTGGTCCGGGCCGCTCACCAGCGAGGCCAGGTCTTCGCCGGGCTCCAGCAGCGCGACGACCGTCAGGGGGAAATACCGCCCGACCCGATCGATGCTCGGCATTACCACCCCGACCGCCGCCTGGGGTCCGCACAGGCCTGGAGCCAGGGCGAAACGCCACAGGGGGCTGACCAGATAGGCATTCAACCAGTGCTCGCCCATGGCGTTCTGGCTGGCCAGCAGCCCCGCCGCCAGCCAGCTGTCCCAGGGCGCGATGAAACTCTGTGGCAAGCCACGGCTGACAAAGTCGCCACGGCTGGCCAGCTTGCCGTACAGGCCAGGCATCGTCGTCATAGCCGCTCCGGCAGGCTGAAGCCGCTGAGCACTCGGCTCTTGAACGGGTTGAAGGCGCTGCTGGCGCGCAACTCGTAGGAGATGCTCGCGCCATCCACCCGCAGCCGCAGGTTGAAACGGTCCGGTGAATTGGTGGCAGTCAGGTCCGATTGCTCCAGCAGGCGGAACCAGGCCCAGGGACCGTCCAGGGTGATGCCCGAACGCCCGCTGGCCGACGGCGGCATGATCGACAGGCGCACCACGCCAATGCTCCCCGGGTTGGGCCACTGCATCGCTACCGGACGGCTGGGGCCATGGTCGTAGCTCAGTTGCTGGCCATCCAGGTCAAGCAGGAACTGGCTGATATTGGCGTCCATCTCCACTGGCTTGAGTTCGAAGCGCACAGCCGGCTGGGTGCCGCCGCTGGAGCGGAAGAACGCATCGCGGATGTTCGAAGCCCGCTGGAAGGTCTGCAATACGCCGGGGGAGATCCCCAGTTTCTGTGCCGCGCCCGGCTGCCAGCTCCAGGTCGTCGTGGAGGTGTTGACGTAGGGCTGCAGGTACTTGCGAAAGTAGCTGTCCATCACTCCGCCGGTGCCGAAGAACTGGCCGAAGTCTTCCAGGGTCGCATCCCGGGAGCTGCCCGGCGACATCGGGTAGCGCCCGCTCAGGGACTGGCGATAGACGTTCACCACCTCGCTGACCCAGGCCGCGTTCAGTTGGTTGCGCACCCCGCCCATCATGGTGTTGGTGGTAGAACCAACCACCGACTTGACCAACCCCTGGACCATCGGCGGCTGGCGCGCAGCGGTCAGGCTGACCCGGGCCGCGGCGGCGCTGGCCTGGTTCTTGGCTTCGCCCAGCAGCGCATCGCCGCTGGCGCCGACCATGGCGCTGACCTGCACGTACAGGGCGTTCATGTCCGCCAGCAGGCCATCGATGGCCGCCGGCTCACCCTCGCCCTTGCTCACCAGGCTGATCAGGTCGGCGAAGTGCAGGCTCACCGGGTCTTCGCTGGCCACGGCCGCCGGACCCGCGGCCTGCTCCTGGCCCAAGAGCGAACCCAGGCGCTGCTTGAGCTGGTCGACCCCGCCCTCGACCTTCTGGCCCTGGGCTGCCAGCAGGCGTTCTTCCTGTTGCAGGTCGGTTTCCTTGGACACCGCCACCAACAGTTTCTTCAACGGCGAAGTGGGGCCGGAGATGATCCGCAGTACATCGGCGGCCTGGGCCACGCTGGTGATCGGCACGAAGTCGATGTCCGCCAGCAGCGCGTCCCACTGGCGCAGGTAATCCTGGAAGTACAGGCGGCGCACATCGGCGGCCAGGCTGGCGACGTTCTGTTGCTCGGCCTGGTCGCGACCCAGCACCCACTGCTCCTCGGCCAGGGTTCCGGCCTGGTTGACGCTAGCCAGCAGGAAGCCCTCGCGGTAGCCCTTGGCGGTGAACAGCCCGCTCAGCGGCTCGCTCAATGGCTTGCCGCTCTTGCGGGTGAACACCAACGCCGCATCACGGCCACCGGCTTCGCTCAGGCGAAAGTCCGGCACGCCGGCCGGCAGCTTGGCGCGCTTGACCCGATCGTAGACCCGCTGGGCCACTGGCAGCTGTTGCAACTGGCGGCGCAGGTCCTCGATCAGGCGCTGGTCCAGGCGCGCATTGGGCGGATGCTTCTCGAACAGCGCCTGCAAGTGGCCGGTCAGGGCCAGGCGCTGGTCGGGCGGTAGCTCCCGGGACAGGGTCTGGTCCCAGTCCAGGGTGATCCAGGCCTTGATGAAGTCCGCGTCGTAATGCTCGCTGTCCGCCAGCATCAGGTAGGCCTTGAGGCCCTCGTAGAGGAAGTCCGAATTTCCACCGCTGTGCAGTTGCTCTTCGATGCGGGTCATCAGCCGTGGGGCGAATACCGCCACCAGCAACTTGCGATAGACACTGGCGGACTCGGCCTCGAGCATGTCGCCCTGGTACAGGCCAAGGCCTTCGGCCCAACCCGGGGCATCGCCGGCCAGGTTGCGGGTCGCGTTGAGCAGCGGCAGCACCGCCAGCACATCGCGCTGGGCCGGGCTGAGGTTCTGCACGCCCTGGCGCACCGGCGCCACGCGCTGGTCGACCTGGGCGATATAGCTCTGGTTGGCCCGGTAACTGACGATCCACAGGGTGCCCACCACCAGCACCAAGGCCACGCTGGCGGCCAGGGCGCCACGGGCGATCCACTTGCGCCGACGCTCGACCTTGGGGTTGACCCCCACCAGCCCGCGCTCGGCGAAAGCCACGGCACTGAACAGCTTCTCGATGAAGTAGCTGCGGCCAGTGCCGGTCTGGCGCGCCAGGTGCTGGCGGTCCAGGTTCATGCTCTGGGCCATGGCGCCGATCAGGCGGTCGATGGGGCTGCCTTCCTGGGTACCGCTGGTGAAGTACACCCCGCGCAGCAACACCCGCTCCTCGAAGGCATTGGGCTTGAACACACCTTCGAGGAAGCCCTGCAAGGACTCCTTGAGCGCCGCGAACTGCTGCGGGAAGCCGTAGATCAGGTCGCGCCGCGCCGGGTCGCGCTCCTGTTGCAAGCGCTCCACCAGGCGTTCGTTGAGGCGCTGCTCCAGGGCCGCCAGCTCTGCCGGCAGGTGCGCCAGGGGGCTGTCGCTGCCCTTGCCATCGTCCAGGGCGAAGGTCATGCCCCAGACCTGGGCTCGCTCTTCCTTGCTCAGGGAGTCGAAGAACTCCATGAAGCCTGGCACCAGGTCCAACTTGGTCAGCATCAGGTAGATCGGGAAACGCACGCCCAGCTGGGTATACAGCTCCTGGATGCGCAGGCGGATCGCCGCGGCGTGGGCCGCCCGCTCCGCTTCGCTGCCCAACAGCAGGTCGGACAGGCTGATGGCCACGAAGGCACCATCGATGGGGCGGCGCGAGCGCTGGGTCTTGAGCAGGTCGAGGAAGCCCAGCCAGGCTGCCTTGTCCACATTCGCATGGCTGTCCTGGGTGGTGTAGCGGCCCGCAGTGTCCAGCAGCACGGCCTGGTCGGTGAACCACCAGTCGCAATTGCGGGTACCGCCGACACCACGCACGGCGCCTGCACCCAATTGTGCCGCCAGCGGAAAGTGCAGGCCGGAGTTGACCAGCGCAGTGGTCTTGCCCGAGCCGGGCGGACCGATGATCACGTACCACGGCAGTTCGTAGAGGTTGCGCCTCTCGTCACCGCCGAGCTTGGCCTTCTTCAGCAGCACCAGGGCCTCGTCCATGCGCTGGCGCAGGGCCGCCAGTTCCTCGGCGGTGGCCAGGCTGTCCGGGTCCGGCGGGGTATCGGCCGCCAGGCTCTGCAAAACCTTGGCCGCATGCCGGCGGGCCTGGATGATGCGAAACACCCGGTAGGCGATCCACACCGCGAAAATGAAAATGATCAGGGCCCAGCGCCGGCCTTCCGGCACCAGGAACTCCAGCAGCGGCCCGACGAACCAGATGATCAGGCTCAGGGCGATCAGCCCCAGCAGCGGGATCACCCAGCGAATCACAAAACTGAAAAACGCCTTCACTCGACCCCCTCCGCCAATACGCTGATTTCTACCCGACGATTACGCGCCCGCCCTTCGGCGGTGGCATTGGTTGCCAACGGCTCGGTATCGCTGCGGCCTTCGGCGCTGAACCGCGCCGGCTGCCCGGTCTTCGCCGCCAGGATCTCCAGCACCGACTCGGCACGGGCCTGGGACAGCTTCCAGTTGGACGGAAAGCGCAAAGTGGCGATCGGCCGGTTGTCGCTGTGGCCTGTGATCCGCACCTGGCCCTTGACCTTGCGCACGGCATCGGCGATGCGCAGCATCAGCGGCTGATAGTCGTCGCGAATGCTGGCGCTGGCCGAAGCGAACAGTTCATCGCCGCGGATCGTCACCACCGAGCGGTCGACGGCGTCTTCCACCGCCACTTTTCCGGCACGGATATCGTCGGCCAGGAACCCGGCCAGGCGTGGACGCTCCACCACCTTGGGCTGGATCACCGGGCGATCCAGGGTCTGTACCGGAATCTCGCCCAGGGCATGGATGTTCTTGAACACTGGCTCGGCATCCGCCGCCAGCTTCAGGCGCAGGCCGAACAGCAGGGCCAGCAGCAACGCCACGGCGATGGCGATACCGACCCAGGGCGGCATGAACTGGGCCAGGCGATCCCGGGCCACGGTGACGCCGCGCCAATGAGGCGACAGTTCGCGCTCGTGTTCGCCACGGGCGCTGCGAATGGTCGCGGCGGTACGCTCGCGCAGGGCCTCCAACTGGCTGCGACCGTCGATCATCACCCGGTAGCGGCCTTCGAAGCCCAGGCACATGCACAGGTACAAAAGCTCCAGCAGGTACAGGCGTTCGCGCGGGCTTTGCAGGCAGTGCTCCAGCAGCTGGAAGACCTTCTCGCCACCCCAGGCCTCGTTGTGCACGGTAATCAGCAGGCTCTGCTTGCCCCAATCGCTGGTGCTGCCCCAGGGCGTGCTCAGTACCGCCTCGTCCAGGGCGGTACACAGCGCATAGCGGGCCAACAGCACATCGTTACGCGGTACTCCGGCCGCCTCGGCACGCTCTTCGAACTGGCGCAGGTAGGCCAGCAATTGCGCTCGCAAGCTGGCCGGAGCCGGATGCGCCAGGGTGCTGCGCAGGCGAGTGAGCAGCGCCAGCAGCGGGCCGGCTGCGCTTTCCAGGGGGTTCAGACCCTGTGCCTGGCCCGAGGCCAATGGTGCCGCCGGCATCGCCAGGGACGGTGGCGGTGGCGCCGCCGGGCGATTGGGCTCGGGCGCGCGACCACCAGGGCGCGGCATGAACTGGGTACGGTCGTTGGCCGGGGACGGCTGCCCTGCCGAATCGTCGAACGGATGCATCGCGACTTATCCTCGAATGGCCCAGAAGGCCAGGTTCAACCCCGGGAATTCCCCAGCGACGTGAAAGGCGAAGCCACCGGAATGAGCCAGTTGTTTCCAGTGTTCGCTACCACGGTCGAGTTCGTAGTAGGTGGAGCCCGCGTGGTACGGCAGTTGGCGCGGTGCCACCGGCAGTGGCAACAGGCCGATGCCCGGCAGTTGCAGGTTGACCAGGTCGCGGATGTGCTCCACCGAGCCCACCTTGCTCTGCTGGGCAAAGCGCCCGCGCAGGGTCTCGCCGGGCACGTCGGCGCGCACCACCAGAATGAAGCTGGCGTTTTCCAGCAAGGTCCGGTCGGCCAGCATCGCCACATGGACGCCGTAGGCCTTCTCGACGATCGGGATCGGCGTGGCCTTGCTGTCGATCAGCATCGACAGGGCCTCGCGCAGCGCCTGCATGACCGGGGCGTAGCTCAGGGCCAGCTCGTCGTGCTGGTACTGCGGGAAATCCAAGGGGCGTCGGCTGCTGTTGGAAAAGGTCGAGAACTCGCCAGCCAGGCTCACCAACTCGCTATACAAGCGCTCCGGGTGCAGCGGGCTGATCTGGTTCAGGTGACTGATCAGCGGCTGCGCACGATTGACCAATTGCAGCAGCATGAAGTCGGCGATTTCCGAAGCGCCGCCCGCCCCCGAGGCCACCACGCGACCGGCCAGGGCTTCGCCCCGCTGGTGCAACAGCCCCAGCAGCTCGCTGCGAAAGGCGCTCAACGGCTTGGAAGCCGCGACATCCAGCAACGGCGGGATGTAGCTGTCATCGAGCACCAGGGCACGATCGGCACGCTTCTCCTTGACCCGCACCACACCGATGGCGGCGTAGTCGCTCAGGCCATCCTGGGCCGTAAGCAGGCGCAGGGCCCGGGAGCCAACGGCCACCGGCGCACGGTTTTCAAAGGGGGCATTATCGTCGCGCACCTCACGGACCTGGCTCAGGTAACGCGCGCCCCCCAGCTCCTCGCCCTCGTCCACGGTATCCCGGGCCCCGGCGCGCTTGAGCGGCAGGGCCAGGTACACCAGGCCATCGCGCAGTTTGTCGTCGATGCTCAATGGGCTGGGCGCCAGGTCGTCATGGGGAATATTGAACGGCGTACCGTCGGGCAACAGGCCGCGAGCACTGATGATGGCCAGCTTGCCCTGGGCCAGCAGGCCCTGGTCGATGCGCAGTTCGGAGAAACCCCAGGCGCCGGCCGACAGCGGGCGGCTGCGAGCGTCGATTAGGTTTTCCAGGTAACGGTCGTGCTGCTGGAAGTGCTGGGTTCCAATGAACATGCCTTCCGACCAGACCACTCGATTGTTCCAGGACATGGTTGCTCCGATTGCCTATTGGGCGGGGCTGGATGGGGACGCCGCGAGTTCGGCGCTGACCGCGCGAAGATCGAGGCTGATCTGATATGCGTTGTTCAGGCGCGGCGCAGTGTTGACGCTGACCCGCCACAGGGCCCGGTCGATCTCGCGAAAGCCCACCAGCAGGCCGACCTGGCGAGTGGCCGGGTCCAGGGTGCGCTTGAGGGTGAACTGGTCGCCCGGCTGCACCAGCACTTCGTCCTGGTCGATCAGGTCGGGACCCAGGGTGGCCGAGGCCCGCTCGGCCAGGGCGAAGTAGTCGGCGCGCATGAAGGCAGCCGGATTCTTCAATTCGAAGATCCGCACCCGCACAGGCGTACTACTGCCATCAGGGCTGGGATTGAGCCCGGGGTTGGCCTGGAAGTGCAGCTCCACCGAAGTGGCGCCGGGCCCATCCTTGGCCGGCTCGGCGGCTGGCGGTGGGGTGTCCTTGGCACAAGCCGCCAGTACCAGCATGGCGACCAATGTCAGCAATCGTTGAATCATCCTGCGTCCTCAATGACGTATCAGCTGTCCGTGTATCCGTGTGTAGGGCTTCCAGGCCGCGCTCAGGAGCGGCGCAACCGATGGGTATGTTCTTCGTAGGCGCGGCTGAACTCGCGGCCGAAGAGGTCCTGGAAATCATCCTGGGCCTCACTGGAAATCTGCTTGTAGAGCGCGGTGAACTGCTGCCAGTTCTGGGCCTGGCGCGAGCCACTGAACAGGTTGCCCAAGCCACCGGGCTTGCTCATGCGCGCTTCCAGTTCGCTGGGTTCGAAACGTCCGAGCAGGTGCTTGATGGCCGCCTCGACCCCTGCCATGACCGCCAACTGGTGGGCTCGCAAGTCGTCGAAACTGTCCTGAACCGCCTGGTCCGGGGCCATGAACGCCTGGTTGCTGTGGCGCAGCAGCAGGAGCATCGCTTCGTCGACATTGGGAGCGAACTTCAGCGGGTTGTTCTCTACCGGGCGGATCATCGTCTGCTGCATGCGGAACTCGCCCTTGAGGCTGCTGCGCGCGCGCAATACGTCGATCAACCCTTCGACCATCAGGCGGTAGCTGCGACCCAGGCTTTCCATCTGGGCCTGGGCCTGCTGCGGATCGATGCGCAACTGCTCAAGCCCGGCCCCACGCAGGAACGCCTGCAACAAATCGACGGACGGCGCTACCACGGGCTCTGCGACCGGCATCGGCGCCACCGGGGCGACAGGCGCTACGGGGGCAACAGGTGGCACTGGCTCTGGCGCAACAGCCACTTGCGGTTGCGGTTGCGGTTGCGGTTGCGGTTGCGGTTGCGGTTGCGGTTGCGGTTGCGGGGGTTGTGCGTCGAAGTCGCCAATACCGGCAAACGGCGCCACGACCGGCGGCGCCATTGGTGCAGTTTCAGGCTGCGGCGCAGGCCGGGCCGGCGTTTCGGCGAACAGATCCCAGTCTTCCGGGATCATCGAGCCGCCCAGGGGCGCTGTTGGCTGCGGCTGTGCCTGGGGCACTGGCTGGGGCACCGCGGTCGGGGTCGGCGGGCGAAAGTCATGCTGTTCGGCAGGAACATGATCGGGCTGCGTAGCCGGAGGCGTGGCACTCGGCGCCAGGAAATCGAACAGGTCGGGAAAGGTGTCCTGGGCCGAGGCCCCCTGAAAGTGCGCCACCGGCGCCAGGGAGATCGGCTCGACAGGGGTCGGCGCCGCCGCTTGGCGCCCCATCAGCGCTTCGAAACTGTTGGCGTTGTCCCCGGAGAAGGCTTGCTCTTGAGCGCGATTGAGACCGAAGTCTATCCGTGCACTGATCTCGTAATCGCCAATACGAATAATCTCGCCGTCTTCCAGAAGCTCGCTGTTACCCCGACGCATACGAATACCGGCATGGACTAACTCCACACCATTAGTACTGTTATCGGTCAAATAATAGCGGCCATCCTTGTATTGGATGACGCAATGTCGCGCCGAGACTAAGCGCTCGGGATCAGGAAGTACCCAGTCATTATCGGAACTACGGCCAATTGCCATCATTCCCTGATCCATTAGTTTCTCAGGGCATTGACCAGGGGTAATCTTGTGATAACTAGTGATAGTCAAACACAGCGACATCGCGCCTCCTTGCTGTACTTCCGCGTGCGAACCGGCGGCGGGGAAAAAGTTCCATGAAAAGATGAAAAGCCCGCAAAAAATCCCTTAAACAGCGCCGTTCACAGCATGTTCGCTCAACTTAAACTACACAGATGACAAAAGCCTTTCTCCCCACCGTGATCTGACTCGCCGGTCAAGGAGCTAATAAGGCGACATAACACTGTCATGCAGGGCGAATAGCTTACCTTGACAAGCCACAACTACTACACCAAAAATGCACAACTTCTTGAACACGGATGATGGCTCACTAGTATCAGCGAGTCTATATAAACCAAGAAATGTGCGCGAGTTCACAATTAACTAGCGCATTAACTGCCTGACTGTCCTGCAGGCTGATAGGGAGATCAAACCAGGTGGATGTACCGATGTTGCTCGCCGCCATTTCAGCAACTTCGCCCTGCGGCGAAGATCTGGAATATGACGCGGATTTCTTGCATTTGGAGCGGGCCGCACAAGGCCAGCCCGAGCGCAGCATGGGCGACTCGATCCTCCCGGCCGAGCCGCCGGAGTGGCGCAGCATCCAGCAGCAGAGCCTGGACTTGCTGGCACGCAGCAAAGACCTGCGCATCACCCATTTCCTGGTGCAGAGCACCCTGGCCCTCGAAGGCCTTCCGGGCCTGGCCACCAGCCTCGAGCTGATCAACGGCCTGCTCCGAGACTACTGGGCAGACCTGCATCCACGCCTGGATGCCGACGACGACAACGACCCCACCGTACGTATCAACGCCCTGGCCGGCCTGGCATCCGACACCACCGTCGGCCTGCTGCGCGAGGCGATCCTCACGCGCTCCCGGACCTTCGGCCCGGTCAGCGTGCGGGCGGCACTCAATGCCGCCGGCTTGCAGCACTTCTCTGGCGAAAGCCTGGGTTCCGACCACTTGGCCGGCGCCCTGCAGGACAGCGACCCCGAGCACCTGGACGCCATTCGCACTGCCTTGAGCAACGCTCGCTCGGCAGCCGAATCCATCGAAAAGCAGGTCAGCGAACAAGTCGGTTCCGCCAGTGGCGTGGACCTCAGCGCTCTCAAGCAGCCACTGCGCCTGGCCCTTCAGGTGCTGGGCCAGCACGCGCCCCAAGGTGCGCAAGACCCCGTCGAAGAAACAAGCGAGGCTCCGGCCCAGGAGGGCTCCAGTGCCCCGGCGGCAGTGGCCCAGCCTCGGGTTTCCGGGGAGATCAACAGCCGTGACGACGTGCTGCGCAGCCTCGACCGCCTGCTGGCCTACTACAGCCGCCACGAGCCTTCGAGTCCGCTACCGGTATTGCTCAACCGAGCCAAGAACCTGGTCAACGCCGACTTCGCGGCCATCGTGCGCAATCTGATCCCCGACGGCATGTCCCAATTTGAAAACCTGCGCGGCCCCGAATCCGACTAACCCCGGACGGACCGAGCAGTAACGTCAACGGCAATCACCGACCGACGCCAATACCGTCGCAGCAGCGACCAGGAGCACAACGTGGCGAAGCAAAGTTCTCAGAAGTTCATCGCGCGCAACCGCGCGCCCCGGGTACAGATCGAATACGACGTCGAACTCTACGGCGCCGAGAAAAAGGTCCAGCTGCCTTTCGTCATGGGCGTCATGGCCGACCTGGCCGGCAAGCCTGCCGAGCCCCTGGCTCCGGTGGCCGATCGCAAGTTCCTGGAAATCGATGTCGACAACTTCGACTCGCGCCTCAAGGCCATGCAGCCACGGGTGGCGTTCCACGTACCCAACGAGCTGACCGGTGAAGGCAACCTGAGCCTGGACATCACCTTCGAGAGCATGGACGACTTCAGCCCGGCGGCAGTGGCGCGCAAGGTCGATTCGCTGAACCAGCTGCTGGAAGCCCGTACCCAGCTGGCCAACCTGCTGACCTACATGGACGGCAAGACCGGCGCCGAAGAAATCATCATGAAAGCCATCAAGGATCCGGCGTTGCTCCAGGCCCTGGCGAGCGCGCCAAAGCCTGTGGACTCCGAGCCGAACGCTTAATCAGGACCAACGATCATGACCGAATTGATGCGTGACAATCAGGCCCAACCCGGCGCCACCGAACAGGCCAGCGAATTTGCCTCGCTGCTGCTGCAAGAATTCAAGCCCAAGACCGAGCGCGCCCGCGAAGCCGTGGAAACCGCGGTCCGCACCCTGGCCGAACAAGCCCTGGCGCAAACCGACCTGGTGTCCAACGACGCGATCAAGTCGATCGAATCGATCATCGCCGCCATCGACGCCAAGCTCACCGCCCAGGTCAACCAGGTGATCCATCACCCGGAATTCCAGCAGCTGGAAAGCGCCTGGCGCGGCCTGCACTACCTGGTGAACAACACCGAGACCGACGAGCAACTGAAGATCCGCGTGCTCAACATCTCCAAGCCGGAGCTGCACAAGACCCTGAAGAAATTCAAGGGCACGGCCTGGGACCAGAGCCCGATGTTCAAGAAGATGTACGAAGAGGAATACGGCCAGTTCGGCGGCGAGCCTTATGGCTGCCTGGTGGGCGACTACTACTTCGACCAGTCGCCACCGGATGTCGAGCTCCTGGGCGAGCTGTCCAAGGTCTGCGCGGCCATGCACTCTCCGTTCATCTCCGCTGCTTCGCCGACGGTGATGGGCATGGGCTCGTGGCAGGAACTGTCCAACCCACGGGACCTGACCAAGATCTTCACCACCCCGGAATACGCCGGCTGGCGCTCCCTGCGTGAATCGGAAGACTCGCGCTATATCGGCCTGACCATGCCGCGTTTCCTGGCGCGCCTGCCCTACGGTGCCAAGACCGATCCGGTGGAGGCCTTCGCCTTCGAAGAGAACACCGACGGCGCCGACAGCTCCAAGTACACCTGGGCCAACGCGGCCTACGCCATGGCGGTGAACATCAACCGCTCATTCAAGCACTTCGGCTGGTGCTCGCGGATCCGCGGCGTGGAGTCCGGTGGCGAGGTGGAAAACCTGCCGGCGCACACCTTCCCCACCGACGACGGTGGCGTGGACATGAAGTGCCCGACCGAGATCGCCATCTCCGACCGTCGCGAGGCGGAACTGGCCAAGAACGGCTTCATGCCACTGCTGCACAAGAAGAACACCGACTTCGCGGCCTTCATCGGCGCCCAGTCGCTGCAGAAGCCGGCCGAATACGACGACCCGGACGCCACCGCCAACGCCAACCTGGCTGCGCGCCTGCCGTACCTGTTCGCCACCTGCCGCTTCGCCCATTACCTGAAGTGCATCGTGCGCGACAAGATCGGCTCCTTCAAAGAGAAGGACGAGATGCAGCGCTGGTTGCAGGACTGGATCCTCAACTACGTCGATGGCGACCCGGCGCACTCCACCGAAACCACCAAGGCCCAGCATCCTCTGGCCGCGGCGGAAGTGGTGGTCGAGGAAGTCGAAGGCAACCCTGGCTACTACAACTCCAAGTTCTTCCTGCGCCCGCACTACCAGCTCGAAGGACTGACCGTTTCGCTGCGCCTGGTATCCAAGCTGCCATCGGCAAAAGGCGCCTGACCCAACCTGTGGCCACCGCCCGCTCCGTGGCGGTGGCCACAAAGCTGAACAAACATCGTGGCAAGTGCCACACAGGGAGAAAACATGGCTGTTGATATTTTCATCAAGATCGGTGACATCAAGGGCGAGTCCATGGACAAAGCCCACAAGGACGAGATCGACGTGCTGAACTGGAGCTGGGGCATGTCCCAGTCCGGCAACATGCACGTAGGCGGTGGCGGCGGCGCGGGCAAGGTCAACATCCAGGACCTGTCGCTGACCAAGTACGTCGACAAGGCTTCGCCGAACCTGATGATGCACTGCTCCAGCGGCAAGCACATCGACAAGGTGCGCCTGACCGTGCGCAAGGCCGGTGGTGAAAGCCAGGTCGAGTACATGATCATCGACCTGGAAGAAGTGCTGATCACTTCCCTGAGCACCGGTGGTTCGGGCAGCGACGATCGCCTGACCGAGAACATCACCCTGAACTTCGCCCAGGTGGCGGTCGAGTACCAACCGCAGAAAGCCGACGGCACCAAGGACGGCGGCCCGATCAAGTACGGCTGGAACATCCGCTCGAACACCAAGCGCTGATCCATTGCGGTCGCGCCGCAGGCAATCCAAGGCCCGGGCAACGTCCCGGGTCTCGTCGCCTGCGGCAGCGGCTACAGGTTTGTGCGTTTTGAGGTTGTATCCATTTTCCTGACGTCCTGCCTGCGCAATCCGATCCTGGAGCGAACCCTTTGGTAACCGACATCGCCGCCCGCGATCGCTTGCAACCTTCCCTGCTGGATCGTCTGACCGACGACGAACCCGGCAACCTGAAAGAAAGCCCGGACAAGCGCGTACTGTCCCTGAGCCAGCTCAAGGCCTCGGTCCTGCGCGACCTCGCCTGGCTGCTCAATACCACCTCATTGCTGGAAGCCGATGCCACCCTGCATACCCCCGCCGGTACTTCGGTGGTCAACTACGGCCTGCCGGCCCTGGCCGGGTACAGCGCTTCGAGCATCGACATCCCGGCCCTGGAGGCTCTGATCCACCAGGCCATCGCTACTTTCGAACCACGAATCCTGCGCAGCACCCTGCGGGTACGCGCACGTACCGCGCCCGGCGAAATGAACCACAACGCCCTGAGCTTCGAGATCGAAGGCGACCTGTGGGCCCAGCCGATGCCCCTGCGCCTGCTGCTGCAAACCGACATGGACCTGGAATCCGGGCATGTCCGGGTGGTCCAGGGCGACTCCCGGAGGCGCCCATGAACCCGCGCCTGCTGGATCTGTACAACCAGGAGCTGCACCACGTGCGCGAGAGCGCCGCGGAGTTCGCCAAGGAATACCCGAAGATCGCCAGCCGCCTGACCCTGTCGGGCATGGACTGTGCCGACCCCTATGTCGAGCGCCTGCTGGAAGGCTTCGCCTACCTGGCGGCCCGGGTGCAGCTCAAGCTCGACGCCGAGTACCCGACCTTCACCCATAACCTGTTGGAAATCGCCTACCCGCACTACCTGGCACCGACCCCCTCGATGACCGTGGTGCAATTGCAGGCCGATCCCGATGAAGGCAGCCTGGGCAGCGGCTTCACCCTGGAGCGCGGCACCAGCCTGCGCGCCGCCCTGGGTCGCGATACCCAGACCTGCTGCGAATACCGCACCGCCCACCCGGTGACCTTGTGGCCACTGCAAGTGACCCAGGCCGAGTATTTCGGCAACCCGACGGCGGTGCTCGGGCGCCTGGCCGCCAGCGAGCCCAAGGCCAAGGCCGGGCTGCGCCTGACCCTGCGCACCGGCGCCGAGCTGCCATTTTGCAGCCTGGCCCTGGACGAACTGCCGCTGTACCTGAACGGCAACGACGAGCTGCCGTTTCGCCTGTACGAACAACTGCTGGGCAACGCTTGCGCGATCTTCGCCCGGGCCCCGGGTGGCGACTGGGTCGAGCGCCTGCCCCAGGACGCCCTGCGTTCGCGCGGTTTCGACGATCGCGATGCGGCGCTGCCCGTGGTGCCCCAGGCGTTCCAGGGCTACCGCCTGCTGCAGGAATACTTCGCCCTGCCCAACCGCTTCCTGTTCGTCGAATTCGCCCAACTGGGCCGCGCCGTCCAGCGCTGTGCCGGCCAGGAGCTGGAGCTGATCGTGCTGTTCGAACGCTTCGAACAGAGCCTGGAAGGCAGCGTCGGCAGCAGCCAGTTCGTGCCCTTCTGCACCCCGGCCATCAACCTGTTCCCCAAGCGCCTGGACCGCATCCACCTGTCCGACCGGGTCAACGAGCACCATGTGATCGCCGACCGCACCCGGCCAATGGACTATGAAGTGCACTCGCTGAGCACCCTCAGCGGCCACGGCACCGGGCCGGAGCAGCCATTCCTGCCGTTCTATGCCGTGCGCGACCCGTCACGCTATGGCCGCGACCAGGCCTACTACATCCTGCGTCGCGAGCCCCGGGTACTGTCCAGTGACCAGCGGCGCAATGGCCCGCGCTCGACCTACATCGGCAGCGAATCCTTCGTCAGCCTGGTGGACAGCCAGCAGGCGCCCTATCGCCATGACCTGCGCCAGCTCGGGGTCAGCGCCCTGTGCACCAACCGCGACCTGCCGCTGTTCATGAACGTGGGCAGCGGCAAGACCGACTTCACCCTGGCCGACAGCGCTCCGGTGCAGGCCATCCGCTGCCTGGCCGGACCGAGCCGGCCACGTCCCAGCCACGCCCATGACGGCAAGGCCTGGCGCCTGATCAGCCAGTTGTCGCTGAACTACCTGTCGCTCGCCGAACAGGGCCAAGGCGCGGCGGCCCTGCGCGAATTGCTGCGCTTGTATGGCGACAGCAACGACGCGGCCCTGCAGCTGCAGATCGAAGGCTTGCGCGAGGTCAGCAGCAAGGCGGTGACCCGGCGCCTGCCGATGCCCGGGCCGATCGTCTTCGGACGGGGCCTGGAGATCACCCTGGAGTTCGATGAAAACGCGTTTCGCGGCACCGGGGTGTTCCTGCTCGGGGCCGTATTCGAGCGCTTCCTGGCACGCTACGTGTCGATCAACAGTTTTACCGAGACGGTGATCCGTACCACCGAACGCGGCGAGATCATGCGATGGAAAGCCAAGCCCGGACGTCGTCCGACTCTTTGAATACGCTGGCGGCGATGCACGCCGAGCCCTGGGAGTACGACTTCTTCCAGGCCCTGCGGCGTATCGAATGCCTGTCGCCGCAACTGCCGCGCTTCGGTCACTCCCTGCGCCTGGCGGACGATCCGCTGCGCCTGGGCCAACAGGCCGATTGTACCTTCGCCCCAGCCACCCTGGCTTCGGTCACCCCCGGCAACGACGGGGCCAGCACCCGCCTGGAGCAGTTCTTCTTCGGCCTGGGCGGCCCCAACGGGCCGATGCCGCTGCACCTCACCGAATATGTACGCGAGCGCCAGCGCAACAACGCCGACAGCACCAGCAAACGCTTTCTGGACGTGTTCCACCATCGCCTGCTGAGCCTGTTCTATCGCGCCTGGGCCGAAGCCCGGCCAACGGTCAGCCACGATCGCCCGGACGACGACTACTGGTCGGCGCGCCTGGCCGCCCTGAGCGGCCGGGGCATGCCCAGCCTGCTCAAGCAGGGGTTGATCGCCGACACCGCCAAGCTGCACTACAGCGGCCACCTCTCGGCCCAGACCCGCTACCCCGACGGCCTGCGGGCGATCATCGGCGAGTATTTCGGCCTGCCAGTGGCCATCGAGGAATACGTCGGCCAGTGGCTGGAGCTGCCCGAACGCAGCCGGCTCGGAGTCCAGGCCCACCAGCTGGGAGTGGACTTCTGCCTGGGCAGCCATGTCTGGGATCGCCAGCACAAATTCCGCATCCGCCTCGGCCCGCTGAAGCTGGACGACTACCTGGGGATGCTCCCCGACGGCCAGCAGTTCAAGGAACTGGTGGCCTGGGTCGCCGAATACCTGGGCCACGAACTGGACTGGGACCTGAACCTGGTCCTGCGCAAGGACGAAGTACCCAAACTGCAACTCAATGGCCGCCAGCGCCTGGGTTTCAACACCTGGCTCGGCCGTCCCGGCAGCGATGCCAAGGATCTCATTCTGGCCCGGCACTACGCCGATCAGGCCACTACCTCACAAACACCAAGGAGCACAGAGCATGGGTGAAATCAGTCGCGCGGCGCTGTTCGGCAAACTCAACAGCGTTGCCTACAAAGCCATCGAAGCCGCCACGGTCTTCTGCAAGTTGCGGGGCAACCCCTATGTGGAACTGGCCCACTGGTTCCACCAGTTGCTGCAGCTGCAGGACTCGGACCTGCACCGCATCATCCGCCAGTTCAACCTGGAGCCGGCACGCCTGGCCAAGGACCTGACCGAGGCCCTGGACCGCCTGCCCCGGGGCTCGACCTCGATCACCGACCTGTCGTCCCACGTCGAGGAAGCGGTGGAGCGCGGCTGGGTCTATGGCAGCCTGATGTTCGGCGAAAGCCAGGTACGCACCGGCTACCTGGTGATCGGCATCCTCAAGACCCCAAGCCTGCGCCATGCGCTGCTGGGGCTGTCCAAGGAGTTCGACAAGATCAAGGTCGAGAGCCTGGCCGAACGCTTCGACGAATACATCGGCGACTCGCCGGAAAACGCCCTGGCCGCCAGCGATGGCTTCAATGCCGGCGCGGTGCCCGGCGAAGCCAGCGGCGCCATGGCCCCCAGCGCCCTGGGCAAGCAGGAAGCCCTCAAGCGCTTCACCGTGGACCTGACCGAACAGGCCCGCAGCGGCAAGCTCGACCCCATCGTCGGCCGTGACGAAGAGATCCGCCAGCTGGTGGACATCCTTATGCGCCGCCGGCAGAACAACCCGATCCTCACCGGCGAGGCCGGGGTGGGCAAGACCGCCGTGGTCGAAGGTTTCGCCCTGCGCATCGTCGCCGGCGACGTGCCACCGGCGCTCAAGGACGTCGAACTGCGTAGCCTCGACGTCGGCCTGCTGCAGGCCGGCGCCAGCATGAAGGGCGAGTTCGAACAGCGCCTGCGCCAGGTCATCGAGGATGTCCAGGCCTCGCCCAAGCCGATCATCCTGTTCATCGACGAAGCCCACACCCTGGTCGGCGCCGGTGGCGCCGCCGGCACCGGCGACGCGGCCAACCTGCTCAAGCCGGCCCTGGCCCGCGGCACCCTGCGCACCGTGGCCGCCACCACCTGGGCCGAGTACAAGAAGCACATCGAGAAGGACCCGGCCCTGACCCGGCGCTTCCAGGTGGTGCAAGTGGCCGAGCCCTCGGAAGACAAGGCGCTGCTGATGATGCGCGGCGTGGCCTCGACCATGGAACAGCACCACCAGGTGCAGATCCTCGACGAAGCCCTGGAGGCAGCGGTCAAGCTATCCCATCGCTACATCCCGGCGCGCCAGCTGCCGGACAAGTCGGTGAGCCTGCTGGACACCGCCTGCGCCCGGGTCGCCATCAGCCTGCATGCCGTGCCGGCCGAGGTGGACGACAGCCGCCGGCGTATCGAGGCCCTGGAAACCGAATTGCAGATCATCGCCCGGGAACAGGCGATCGGCGTCGCCATCGGCCAGCGCCAGGTCAACAGCGAAAACCTGCTGGCGGCCGAGCGCGAGCGCCTGGCCGAGCTGGAAAGCCGCTGGAACGAAGAGAAGACCCTGGTGGACGAGCTGCTGGCCACCCGTGCCCAACTGCGCGAGAACGTCGGCCTGGTGGACAGCGACGTGGGCGATGAAAGCCACGGCCTGCGCGAGAAGCTGGTGGACCTGCAACAACGCCTGAGCGCCCTGCAGGGCGAGAACCCGCTGATCCTGCCAACCGTGGACTACCAGGCCGTGGCTTCGGTGGTGGCCGACTGGACCGGGATCCCGGTGGGCCGCATGGCCCGCAACGAACTGGAAACCGTGCTCAACCTCGACCAGCACCTGAAGAAGCGCATCATCGGCCAGGACCATGCCCTGCAGATGATCGCCAAGCGCATCCAGACTTCCCGCGCGGGGCTGGACAACCCCAACAAGCCGATCGGCGTGTTCATGCTGGCCGGCACCTCCGGGGTGGGCAAGACCGAGACGGCCCTGGCCCTGGCCGAGGCCATGTACGGCGGTGAGCAGAACGTCATCACCATCAACATGAGCGAGTTCCAGGAAGCCCACACCGTCTCCACCCTCAAGGGCGCCCCGCCCGGCTACGTCGGCTACGGCGAAGGCGGCGTGCTGACCGAGGCCGTGCGGCGCAAGCCCTACAGCGTGGTGCTGCTGGATGAAGTGGAAAAGGCCCACTCGGACGTGCACGAGATGTTCTTCCAGGTATTCGACAAGGGCGTCATGGAAGACGGCGAAGGCCGCATGATCGACTTCAAGAACACCCTGATCCTGCTCACCACCAACGCCGGTACCGAGCTGATCGCCGATGTCTGCAAGAACCCGCAGGACGTGCCGGAGCCGGAAGAGATCGCCAAGGCCCTGCGCCAGCCGCTGCTGGAGATCTTCCCGCCGGCGCTGCTGGGCCGCCTGGTGACCATCCCCTACTACCCGCTGAGCGACGAGATGCTCAAGGCCATCACCCGCTTGCAACTGGGCCGGATCAAGAAGCGCGTGGAAAGCACCCACAAGGTGCCATTCGATTTCGACGATGCCGTCATCGACCTGATCGTCTCGCGTTGCACCGAGACCGAAAGCGGTGGCCGCATGATCGACGCCATCCTGACCAACAGCCTGCTGCCGGACATGAGCCGCGAGTTCCTCACGCGCATGCTCGAAGGCAAGGCCCTGGCCGGAGTGCGCATCAGCCAGCGGGACAACGAACTGCACTACGACTTCAGCGAGCCAAACTAAGAGTCAGCGGCAAGCGGCAAGCTCCAGGCTTGTAGCTAGCAACTTGCAGCTTGCCGCTGCTTTCCCCCTTCAACGAGACTGACGATGCTATTTCAGCAATCCACACGACTGGCGCAGGTCAACTGTCCCCTGGGACCGGATGTCCTGCTGCTCAAGAGCATGGGCGGCGGCGAGGAGCTGGGGCGCCTGTTCGACTACCAGCTGCAGCTGACTTCCAGCGACGCGGCCATCGACCTCAACCAACTGCTGGGCAAGCCCATGGGCTTGAGCGTGCAACTGGACGGCGGCGGCCAGCGGCATTTCCATGGCATCGTGGCGCGTTGCAGCCAGAACGTCGACACCGGCCAGTTCGCCAGCTACCAGGTGACGCTGCGGCCCTGGCTGTGGTTGCTCAGCCGGACCTCCGACTGCCGGATTTTCCAGAACCTGAGCATTCCGCAGATCATCAAGCAGGTGTTCCGCGACCTGGGTTTCTCGGATTTCGAAGACACCCTCAGCCGTCCCTACCGCGAGTGGGAATACTGCGTTCAGTACCGCGAGACCAGCTTCGACTTCGTCAGCCGGTTGATGGAGCAGGAAGGCATCTACTACTTCTTCCGCCACGAGAAGGACCGCCATGTGCTGGTGCTCGCCGATGCCTACGGCGCCCACAGCAGCGTGCCCGGGTACGCCTCGGTGCCCTACTACCCGCGTGATGAACAGCAGCGCGAGCGCGACCATATCTTCGACTGGCACCTGGCCCAGGAAGTCCAGCCTGGCTCCCTGGAGCTCAACGACTACGACTTCCAGCGCCCCAGCGCGCGGATCGACGTGCGCTCGGCCATGCCGCGCCCGCACACCGCGGGCGACTATCCGCTGTACGACTACCCCGGCACCTACGTACAGAGCAGCGACGGCGAGCACTATGCGCAGACCCGCATCGAGGCCCTGCAAAGCCTGCACGAGCGCATCGAGCTCAGCGGCAACGCCCGTGGCCTGGGAGTGGGCAACCTGTTCAGCCTCACCGGCTTCAGCCGCCAGGACCAGAACCGCGAATACCTGATCGTCGGCATCCGCTACTACGTGGTCCAGGAAAGCCTGGAGAGCGGTGGCGGCGGCGGTGGTGCGCAGTTCGAAAGCCACCTGACCTGCATCGACGCGCAGCAGAGCTTCCGTCCCCTGGCCAGCACCCACAAGCCCATGGTGCAAGGCCCACAGACAGCCCGCGTGGTGGGGCCTTCCGGCGAAGAGATCTGGACCGACCAATACGGCCGGGTCAAGGTGCACTTCCACTGGGATCGCCACGACCAGTCCAACGAGAACAGCTCCTGCTGGATCCGCGTCTCCCAGGCCTGGGCCGGCAAGAACTGGGGCTCGATGCAGATCCCGCGGATCGGCCAGGAGGTCATCGTCAGCTTCCTCGAAGGCGATCCCGACCGCCCGATCATTACCGGCCGGGTGTACAACGCCGAGCAGACCGTGCCCTACGACCTGCCGGCCAATGCGACCCAGAGCGGCATGAAGAGCCGCTCGAGCAAGGGCGGCTCGCCAGCCAACTTCAACGAAATCCGCATGGAGGACAAGAAGGGCGCCGAGCAGCTGTACATCCATGCCGAGCGCAACCAGGACATCGTGGTCGAGGTCAACGAGAGCCACTCGGTGGGCAACAACCGCAACAAGAGCATCGGCCACGACGAGTTCGTGACCATCGGCAACAAGCGGGTACGCATCGTCCAGCACGTGGATGAACTGTCGGTGGGCGAGAAGAAACTCGACAGCATCGGCCAGAGCTACGTGATCGAGGTCGGCGAGCGCCTGCGCCTGGTCTGCGGCGCCAGCATCCTGGAGCTCAACGCCAGCGGCCAGATCAACCTGTGCGGGGTCAACATCAGCGTCCACGCCTCCAGCGACGCGCAGATCAATACCGGTGGCGTATTGCATCTGAACAATGGCGGCGGCCCGGGCACCACCACTGAAGGCCAGGGCGTACAAGGCGCCATCACTGCCAAGGTCAGCGCGGTCTTCCCCGCCCCCAAGGGTTAATCAAAGGACACATGGGTCATGACCTATCGCCTCAACGAACTGCAATTCCAGCTGCCGGCCAGCGAGCTGCAGGATGCTTCGATCAATATCCTCAAGTTCCCTGAACTGGGCACTTCGCTGATCGTCAGCCGCAGCCTGCTGGCTGCGGACGAAACCCTGGAGAGCAACCTGGCCAGCCAGCTGCAACGCCTGGAGCAGCAAGTCCAGGAGCTACGCGTGCAGGCACCGCAGCCAGTGCTGGTGGGGCCGGCCAAGGAGATCCAGGCCATGGAGCTGCGCAGCCAGTTCAACAAGGGCAAGGAACAGGTATTCCAGTACCAGCTCGCGCTGGTCCTGCCTGGCACCCGACAGATGCTCGCCATGAGCTACGTCAAGGCCCAGAAGCTCGGCGACGCCGAAGCCGCGCATTGGCAGCAGATCAAGAACACCCTGGTCCTGGGCTGAGGTTCGCGCATGTCTGATGCACTCTGGGCCGCCCGCCTGGGCGACGGGCTGGAACACACCTCGATGATGGCCGACATCCTCGGCGGTGTACTGGAGGCAGCCGCCACCATTGCCATCGGCACCCTGGCCACCATGGCAGTGGCCGCGGCGGTGGGCGTCAGCCTGGCCACCGGCGGCCTCGGCGCCTGCGTCCTGGGGCTGGTGGTCAGCGTGGTGGTCGGCGTGGCCATGAGCAAAACCGGGGCCGACAAAGGCTTGAGTAGTTTATGCGAGGGCATAGGCAACGCGCTGTTCCCCCCCTCGATCCAGGCCAACATCGCCACCGGCTCGAAAAAGGTCCTGACCAACAACAAGCCGGCAGCTCGCGCAGCGGGTGTTGCACCACCGACGCAGATCAGCGGCGACGGCGCCGAAGAAAGCGAAGCCACCGACACGCCTTCGGCTACCCCGGAAGAAGAGCCTGGCTTTCTCGACATGGCCAAGGAATTTTTCTCGCAGATGTGGCGGCCCACCGTGGCCTCCCCTGCCCCTGGCTCCGAACCCAGGGACCAGGACCTGATCACCTGTACCAAGCACCCGCCCATGCCACCGCAGTACCTGGCCGAGGGTTCGGAGAAGGTCAGCATCGACGGCCAGCCGGCAGTGCGCAGCGGCGATCGCAGCACCTGCGACGCCAAGGTGGTATCGGCCGGCCCCATCTCCCCCGACGTGACCATCGGCGGAGGCTCGGTGGTGGTGCGCGAGATTCGCAGCGGCAAGACTCCGGGCGTGGGGCTGGCGGTCACCGTGCTGCTGATGCTCAAGGGCGGCAAGGGCAAGTTCCTCAGCAACCTGCCGTGCATGCTGATGTCGGGGGTTAACGCCTTTGTCGTGGGCCAGGCGACCAATGCCCTGACCCGGGCCATTTCCGGCTCACCGAACCCGGTGCACGCGGCCACCGGAGCCAAGGTGCTGGGTGACGATGACGACCTGGACTTCACGCTGCCCGGGCTGATCCCCCTCGAATGGCAGCGCCTCTACAACAGCCGCGACGAACGTCGGGACGGCTTGCTGGGGACTGGCTGGAGCCTGCCGTACGAGGTCAGCGTAGAGATCGAATCCCACCCCGAAGGCGGCGAGCGCTTGCTCTACATCGACGAGCAGGCCCGCCGGATCGATATGGGGGCGACTGCCTTGGGTGGCGCAGTCTTCAGCCCCGGTGAAGGCTTAGCCGTAAAACGCAATGGCAATGGGCAATTGCTGATCGAAAGCAGCGATGGTCTCTATCGCCTGTTCGAACCGTCGCCAAAACATCCTTCACGATTGCGTTTGGTGCAACTGGGAGATCGCAACGAAAACCGCCTTAACCTGGGCTATGACGAATCCGGGCGCCTCATCTCGCTGCGCGATACCTTCGAACAATTGCAAGTCGAGCTGATCTACCACACCAACTGGCCAGGACGGATCGCCAAGGTCGAGCGCCTGTTTACCGATCAGCAACGAGAGGTGCTGGTCAGCTACGACTACGATGGTGCGGGAAACCTGGCCCAGGTGCGCAATGCCGACAGCCAGGTCCAGCGCCGCTTCGCCTACGACGCCGGCCAGCGAATGATCGAGCACCAGCTGGCCACCGGCCTGCGCTGTTTCTATCAATGGGCACAACACCCGGACCAGCACTGGCGGGTCATGCGCCACTGGACCGACGAGGGCGACGCCTACCAATTCGAATACGATCTGGACGCGGGCATCACCCAGGTCACCGATAGCCTGCAACGCGTCAGTACCCGTCGCTGGAACAGCCAGCAGCAGATTGTCGAATACAGCGACAACCTTGGGCAGACCTGGGGCTTTGAATGGAATGACGAACGCCAGCTACTCAGTGCCACCGACCCATTGGGAGGGCGCTACGAATACAGCTACGACGAGGCCGGCAACTTGATCGCCGAGGTCGATCCGCTAGGGCATAGCTACTCGACCTTGTGGCTGGAGCACTGGTCACTGCCACAAGTACAGACCGATGCCGCCGGCAATAGCTGGCACATGCGCTACGACGCGCGGGGCAACTGCATCGCCGAGACCGACCCGCTGGGCCAGGTCACTCGCTATCGCCACAACGCCCAAGGCCAGGTCGTGGAAATCATCGATGCCACGGGCAAGACTAGGAAGCTGCGCTGGAACGCATTTGGCCAACTCATCGAACACCTGGATTGCTCAGGCTACTCGACTCGCTTCGACTATGATCGACGCGGCAATGTAGCAACCATCACCGACGCCCTTGGCGAGTACACGCGATTCCACTACGACGCCCAAGGTCGGTTACTGAGCAGCCAGCTGCCCGACGGTCGCACCGAACACTATCAGCGAGATAACAGCGGCCAGTTGCTGAGCCACACGGACCCTGCTGGCTATACCACGCTCTACCAGTACAACCGCCGAGGCCAGATGCGCCAGCGTACCGATGCCCATGGGCGGAACGTGCTGTTCAGCTACGATGCCTATGGGCGGTTGCAGGCGTTGACCAACGAAAATGGCGAGAGCTACCGCTTTGCCTGGGATGACAGCGATCGCCTGGCCGAGCAACACAATCTCGATGGCAGCAGCAAGCGCTACCGTTATGACCCACTGAGCAGCGTCGTCGAGCTCCAGACCCACCCAGCGCCCTTCGCCGCAGGATCGAGCCAGGTAGCTGCGGTACCTGACGCACCGATTGTTCACAGGTTCGAGCGTGACGCCGTGGGCCGGTTGCTGGCCAAGGTGACCGACGATGGCCGTACCCAATACGCGTTCGATGCCCTGGGCCAGTTGGTAGCCGTGACCTTCACCGACACGCTCGGTGGCCAGCAGGAACTAGGGTTCGCCTACGACGCTCTGGGCCAGCTGCTTGAGGAGCGCACTGCCGCCGGCAGCCTCAAACACCGGTATGACGAGCTGGGTAACCTGACGCAAACCCAGCTACCCGACGGACGTTGGCTGAATCGGCTGTACTACGGCAGTGGCTATCTGCATCAGATCAATCTCGATGGCCAGGTCGTCAGCGATTTCGAACGCGATCGCCTGCACCGCGAAGTGCTCCGGACCCAGGGCCAGGTCAGCATGCAAAGCGAGTACGACCGCGGTGGACGACTGCGGGCACGGCTGCGCCGCGCCAACGTGCAAGCCAATGCACAGGACAGGCACCTTGAGTACGACAGCAACGACAACCTGGTGGGCCTGATCGACCGGCATGCCAACGGACAGCATCGCCAGCTATTCCACTACGACGCCACAGGACGAATCATCGCCAGCCAGGACGGCCTCCAAGGTCAGAAGGAATCCTTCGCCTACGACGCCGCGGCCAACCTCCTGGAGACGCCGCCTCAGGGCGCAGGCCTGGTCGAGCACAACAAGTTGCTGACTTACCAGGACAAGCGCTACCGTTATGACGCCTTCGGCCGGATGGTAGAAAAACACAGTGCACGGCGTGGCATACAGCGCTTTGCCTACGATGCCGAACACCGCTTGATCGAGGTCCGCAACCAGGGGGCGGGAAGCCAGACCGTAGTCAGGATGGACTATGACGCCCTGGGCCGGCGGACCCGCAAGACCGAGCATGACAGCCAGGGCAATCTCCTGGGCGAGACCCGGTTCACCTGGGATGGCCTGCGATTGCTGCAGGAGCATCGCAATCAGCAAACCAGCCTCTACCTTTATGAAGATGAAGGCCATGTGCCCCTGGCGCGGGTCGATGGCCTCGGGGCGCAACAGAAGATCCGCTACTACCACAACGATCCCAATGGCCTGCCCCAGCAACTGTGCGAGGCTGATGGGCACACCGTATGGCAGGCTCGCTATCGGGTCTGGGGCAGTTCTATCGAAGAATTGCGCGAGCCTTACTATGTCGAGGAACAGAACCTCAGGTTCCAGGGTCAGTATCTGGACCGCGAAACCGGGCTGCACTTCAACACTTTCCGCTTCTATGACCCGGACATCGGCCGGTTCACCACGCCGGACCCCATCGGCCTGGCTGGCGGGTTGAACCTCTACCAGTACGCAGTCAACCCGATCGGCTGGGTCGACCCACTGGGCTGGATCTGCAAATCGGCCTTCAGTGGCCGGCGGGGCACGATAAAAGCCAAGGCCGACCTGAAGAGGAACGGCTTTACGGTGGTCGGCGAGGAACTGACCATGAGGGTCAAGAACCCCACCACCAACAAGACCTATCGCATCAGGGCAGACATCGTCGCCAAGGACAAAGCCGGCAACTATCACATTTTCGAGGTCAAGAATGGCAGCGGCAAACTGACCAAGAACCAAGAGGGAACCGGGATGTTCGATATGAACAACCCAGCCAATACCAATGGTGGTCTGGGCGGTGGCCTGATCAGGCCTTCAGCCACCACCCAGGGTCAATTCGAAGTCGCGACCAAAGGCGCCAGAGGTGTCCCGTTCGGTGGAAACGGAGCACAACACACAGCAAACTTCTGGCTTCTTCGCTATTGAACGAGTAATCGAGAAATGAAAGAAAACATCAAGGAATTGCGAAGTCACTTTGAAAAGGCACTACAGGGCTTTCTCAAGAGTGAGCTTGCAGGTTATCCCGGCGTGAAAGTCACCAAGAACAAAATCGCGGTCAGCCATAAGGAGTCGGGGGCCGTGGCGAACCTGCATTTCGAATACCTGGCCAACAGCCGGGCCTACGAAACCATCATCTTGGTCGAGCATCCGACCCTGCAGGCAGAGCTCGATAGCATAGGCCCGCCCTATCCGTCGAACCTGCCAAACGCAAAGTTTGTCTACAGCATGTCGACCGTCAGCGAAGACGATGCCTGCCCACTACTGCCCGTCACCGAACAAGGTATCGAAAGCACCTGCCAGCGGCTGCTTCGCAGGCTCCAGGAGATCGACCTGCCGATCGTCTCCAACCTGCTCAACCTCGGCCCCGGCCTGGTGAACGATGTGATCGCCAGGCCAAAGTACTTCTCCTACCCGGTTCCACTTATCTTTATCGCCTTGCGCAGCAATGGCATGAAGCCGGATGCGGACACCCTGGCCAGAATCCTGAGCGAACAGACCCTTGGTTATACCAACCACCGGGAGCAGAAGGATTCGTTCAACAAGCAACTATTGGCCGCACTGGGCTGACGGCTGGCGCCGGGCAAGTCGCCACTCGGCGCTACGTGCCCGGGCCGATGATCAAACCTGGGCCAGGTGGTAGTGTCCAGGTTCACGCCAGGAGATCCGGGTGAACTTGCCGCTGAGGAGATTCATGTCGCGCAGGTACTCGAATACTTCCGCAGGGCACCACTCCTTGCCATCGGCGAAAGCCACGCCGAGGGTACGCAAAGCGTCGAAGAGCTGCGCCTTATGCCTGTCGTCCGCCACATCCAGGGTGTAGACCCCTGGCTCGACCGCAGAGAAACCCAAGGCAGCCAAGGCCGAATCCAGTGTGGAATCGATAATTCGGACCCGCACCGTGTCGGTATCGGCTTTTTCCACATAGGCCTTCAATTCTTGATCAATCACTTACAAATACCTCAGTCAAGGTTGTAACCCCGTCCATGTCTTTGGTCGGGATCGATTCCACTACCATTTCCGGCGCACCTCCCGGTAGGTGCTTGCCTGGGCCGAGGAAGTACTGATTGCCCTCCATCGGGCTTCTTGGCATGCGCCCGGCGATGTCATCGACCTGGCGGATCTTGAAGCCGTCTTGCAACGAGCCCTTCTCCAGACCGAAGGCATTTTCCAGCTTCGCGGCCTTCTCGGTGCTGATGGTAACTTTCGAGCGTCCCGAAAAGTCTCCGATGACGTCCGCAACTCCCCTTTTATCGGAAACATAGGTGCCATTGCGGCCGATGGTTGGGTACTTGTCCCATGCCACCGGGCTGATGTTGAACCCTCGGTTGTCCTTGAGCATCTGGGCCTGGCGTCGCTGGGCCATCAGGGTCCTTTGCGTCGCGTTCATCGGGGTCCGTGCCAGCTTGGGCCCCAGACCCAACAAGGCCATGCCCGCCACCCCTTGGAACAGGTCTCGATAACCAGGCCCCAGGCGATCACCCAGGTCTCCCAGCAGCTCCATCCCCCCATACATCGCGCCACCGATCGCCAGGGCACCAAAAAACGCTCCAGCCCCGGCACAAGCCGCCAACACCAAGGCACCACCGGCTGCCAGCAGGCCCAGGGCCTCGAGCCCGGTATGCAACCAACCCTCGATATCCAGCACGAAGGCCACCTGCACCGTCGGTCCGCCAATGAAGGTGTTCTCGCTGCCCGTCTTGATATGGGCGCCACACACCATCTTGCTTTGCAGCCGGCCCGCCGGCTTGCCATTGATGGTGACCTTGGCGCTGCCTTCGGCGATCAGTACCGGGAAGGGCCAGATGGGATGGTTCAGCGGCAGGCCGCTGCATGAGGACGAGTGGTCCTGCCCGGCGCGCATGGCGTTGCGCCGGTTGATATAGACATTGAAGCTGCCCTCCACCAGCACCCCCGTGCTGGGTTCGGGCAGGTTGAAGATGGTGCTCAGGCCCTTGACGATCTGGAACATCGACAAGCCGCCAGCGGCAATCGAACCGGCCATGATCGCCAGGGCCACACCACCGGTGGCCACGGTAGCGGCGACGACAGCAGCCCCGATCAAGGCTCCGACGACGGCTCCGGCCACCATTGCCGCGACACCAAAACCATGGGCGATCTCATCCCCCAGGCGTGCAGCTGCCAACATATCCATCGCGTACTACCTGGCCTTTGTCATCAGGCCACGGATGGCACGGGCTTGAGGCTCTGCATGGCCTGCTTCCAGGCGGGCTCGTGATGGGGCATATCGTTGACCGTGGTGGTCAGGGTAGTGATCAGTACCGCCGGCTTTCGCTCGATAAACACCTGGCGCAGCATCAGCTCGCGGCCTTCGCGCTTCCAGCTGTAGTCCAGCAGCACGGCGGCGTGGCCGTGCATGTCGAAGTCCCAGCGCTTGATCAGGTTGAACTCGGGCAACTGCTGCTCGGCACTGCTCAGTTGCCGTGCCACGTAGTCGCCGAAGGAGGCATCGCCCTGGCTCGGGTCGCGGCTGATGACGAAGCTGGCTTCCTGGGCTCCGCCGACGGCGGGCAGCTTGAAGATATTGATGCTCTGGTCCTGCCAGGCGTCAGGGATGTCGAGATCGGCTTCTTGAAGACGGTAAGAGGACAAGGGATTCGCGTTCCATGCTGAAAAGGGGGGAGTTGTACAACGGCAAATCTTCAAGCAATGCCCGGTAACAATCAAGGAACCCGTCGGCAACTTTGAACAAATGCATCATCGCTCGCACCCGTGGCCAGCCAGGGCTCAGCGCGCCTCGAGGCAGGCCGCATAGGCCTTGGCGAAGCGGTGATCGAACGTCAGGGCCTGGGGTTCCTCAGGGTCGATGGTGACGTTCCACAGGGCCTGTTGCACCACGTCATAATGGACCCAGCCGATGATCCCGCTACCGGACGTTTCATAGAACAGCTGCAAGCTCAACTGCTGGCCATCATCCCGATCGATCAGCAGCTTGAGCTTGTCCGGGGTGGTGAAGTCACGATAGGGAAAATCACTGCTGCGCACCATTTCGGTGAGGTAGCCATAGCAGCCCTGGCCTGGGGCCGACTCATCGGCCTGGGCGGACAAGGTCGCAGCGGCCAGTAGGCCAAGGCCCGCAAGTTTCAAGTACCGCATGATTGCCCCTTGAGCCTCAGGGTCTCGACCTGATCGTTGATTTCGATACGGGCCAGCACCTGGCGATCGTGAGACTCCTGGTACTCGCTGAAATTGTTGCGCTTGAGAATGTCCAGGGTGATCCGGATACCCGCTCCGGGATTCTGGTACTCGCTGCGCTGCGGGCTTTGTACCGCGCCTGTGAGCTCCACCAGCTGGCCACCGGTCTTGAGGTAGAGAAAACGCTCCGCCACCTCCACCAGCAATCGCGGGGCCTTGGGCGCCACGCTGTAATCCTCGCGGGCCAGGGAGTAACCACAGATCCAGGCACCGGAGTTGTCGTACTTCTGGCTGTGAAACCAGTTCAGGGCCTCGCGATAGCCAATCGGCTCCAGGCGCGGCTGGCTGCTGGCCAAAGCCGACGGCAGACTCAGGAGACTGGCGACGCAGGCAGGGACGAACAGACGGCGCAGCAGGACGGTCAATACAGGGGAATTGCTGATCGGGCGGGTCATCCTTGGCCTTGGGTCGCAACGCAAACAGGCGGGCATCCTAGCCACGCCTGCCAGCCTTCGCAAGCCACGCCTATGGTTTGCGACCGGCAAAAAAAATAGGCACCCGATGCGCTCGGCGTGCCTATTTTTCCCCTGCGTGCGCCCTATCGCGGGAGCCCGCTCAATGCTTATGGATTGACGCTGTCTTTCAACGATTTGCCGGGCTTGAATGCCACGGTGTTGCTGGCCTTGATCTTCACCGGCTCGCCGGTCTGCGGGTTCTTGCCGGTGCGGGCGCCACGGTGGCGTTGCAGGAAGGTGCCAAAACCGACCAGGGTGACGCTGTCTTTGCGGTGCAGGGCCCCGGTAATTTCTTCAAGAATGGCGTTGAGCACACGGCTGGCTTGCTCTTTGGTCAGGTCCGCTTTTTCAGCAATGGCTGCGGCGAGTTCTGGTTTACGCATAGTGTGAAGCCTCTTTGACGGTTTTTTGTTGTTATGTCCGTGCTGTTCACGGGAACAGCGCCCAAGGCGCCGCAGGCTCTACACTGCGGCAGACGGGTGTGAGGATGGCACGCGCTGGAGAGTGGCGCCAGTCTCCTGGCGACCTTTGTGGGGGCAAAATCCCGGTTATTCCGACAGAACGACCCGTATTCAGGCCAGCAGTGCCGGGAGCTCCTTGTTCAGGGCCAGTTTTTCCATCACTGCGGCCCCGGTCAGGGCGTAGCCCAGCAGCTGGCCGCTGGCGTCGCGGCACAGGGCCTTGATGTCGGCACCCTGCCCTTCGGCAGTCCAGACGCCTTCCATGCCCCGTGGCGGTGGCGAGACCACCAGCGGGCAGACCGGCGTCTTGACGGTGATTGGCATCGGCCCGTAGCTGACCGCCGTCGGCTTGCCGGCCAGGGTCTGCGCCAGGGCCCGGGCGCAGCTCATCAGCGGCAACACGTACAGCAGGTTCAGGCCATCGACCTCGGCACAATCGCCCAGGGCATAGATATTGGCATGGGAGGTCTTGAGCTCGCGGTCCACCACCACCCCACGATTGACCATCAGCCCGGCCGCGGCGGCCAGGTCGATGCGCGGGCGCAGGCCGATGGCCGAGACCACCAGGTCACAGAGGATCACCTGACCATCGGACAGGTGGGCCTCCAGGGCCTCGCCATTGCGTTGCAAACGGTTGAGCACCGGCCCCAGGTGGAAGCGCGCGCCCAGGCTTTCCAGGCCGGCCTGGACCGCAGCTGCAGCGGCCGGATGCAGCAAGGTCGGCATGACCTGCTCGCACGGCGCCACCAGGTCCACCTCATAGCCGCCGACGATCAGGTCGTTGGCGAACTCGCAACCGATCAACCCGGCCCCAAGCAGCAGCACCCGGCGCTTGCCGGCGGCGGCGGCGCGAAAGCGCGCATAGTCTTCAAGGTCGTTGATGGGGAAGATCAGGTCCGATGCATCGCCCTGCACTGGAACGCGTACGGTTTCCGCACCCCAGGCCAGGATCAGGTCGCGATAGACCACCGCCTCCTCGCCGATCCACAGGCGCTTGTGGCCCGGATCGATACCGCTGATCCGGGTATGGGTACGGACCTCGGCCTTGAGCTGCTCGGCCATGGCGCCGGGCTCGGCCATGCTCAAGCCATCGGCGTCCTTGTTCTTGCCAAAGCCAGTGGAGAGCATTGGCTTGGAGTAGGAACGACCGTCATCGGCGGTGATCAGCAGCAGCGGCGTATCGCCGTCGAGCTTGCGAAATTCCCGGGCCAGGTTGTACCCCGCCAGGCCCGTACCTACGATCACTACCGGTGCGCTCATGCCTTGCTCCTTGTTACTGGTCATTGCCTGCAAAAATCGATCAAGCGATCTCGATCATTTCGAAGTCGGTCTTGCTCACGCCACAGTCCGGGCAGAGCCAGTCTTCAGGCACGTCTTCCCAACGGGTACCCGGCGCAATACCGTCATCCGGCCAACCTTCCGCTTCGTTGTAGATCAAGCCACAGACCACACACTGCCACTTCTTCATCGATGCATTTCCTCGAGCATTCAGGCGTAGCCGGCGGGGCGGTCGATGGGTCGACTCTGGACAATCCCCACGCTGATCAGCATCCGGCACTGGGGTTTTTTACTGGTCGCTACCGGCAGATGCAAGCACGTTCGTGCCACCAGGCGGCCATGATCAATCAAAACCCCAGGTTGTCATGCTAAGCTCGCCACCTCATTTGCTGCCAATAACGACCCACCGTGCCGCACTCAATGCCCCCCACGCCGAGCCCGAGCTGGCTGGCGCAAAGCCGTCTGTCCCCCTTTCCTGGCGCACTGGTCGCCAACTGGCTTTTCGATGAAGGGTCGCTGACCCGACGCCTGACCCGGCTCTCCAACAATGGCTTCAGCGTCACGCCGCTGGTGGAGCAATGGCAAACCCTGCGCAGCGACGAATGCCTGGCCCTGGATATTGCAGAGCACAGCCAGGGTTGGGTGCGCGAGGTGTATCTGCGAGGGCACGGCGAGGCCTGGGTGTTCGCCCGTAGCGTTGCCGCGCGCAGTGCCCTGGAGGAAGGCGGGCTGGACATCGACGAACTGGGCAGCCGCTCCCTGGGCGAGCTGCTGTTCTGCGACGAGGCCTTTACCCGCCGTCCCATCGAAGTCTGTCGTTACCCACGGGAATGGCTGCCCGAAGCCGTCGCCAACAACGGCCTGTGGGGACGCCGCTCGCGCTTCGATCGCGGGCCGCTGAGCCTGCTGGTGGCCGAAGTCTTCCTGCCCAGCCTGTGGTGCGCCGTAGACGCCCAACCGGAGGCCTGCTGATGTACCTGCGCCTGCTTCAGTCCCTGAACCGCCTGCATCCACGGACCTGGGACTTCCTGCAACTGACCCGCATGGACAAGCCCATCGGCATCTACCTGCTGCTATGGCCGACCCTCAGCGCCCTGTGGATCGCCGCCAAGGGTGCGCCGTCCCTGGGCCATGTGTTGATCTTCGGCCTCGGCGTGGTCCTGACTCGGGCCGGCGGCTGCGCGATCAACGACTTCGCCGACCGCAAGGTCGACGGCCAGGTCAAGCGCACCGAACAGAGGCCGCTGGCCACTGGCAAGGTCAGCGCCAAGGAAGCCCTGGCGTTGTTCGCGGTACTCATGGGCACGGCCTTCCTGCTGGTGCTGTGCACCAACGCCACCACGGTCTGGCTGTCGTTCGGCGCCCTGGCGCTGGCCGCCTGCTACCCCTTCATGAAGCGCTACACCTATTACCCACAAGTGGTGCTGGGGGCCGCGTACTCCTGGGGCATCCTGATGACCTTCACCGCCCAGGACGGCCAATTGCCGGCGACGGCGTGGCTGCTGTACATCGCCAACCTGCTGTGGACCGTGGGCTACGACACCTACTACGCCATGACCGACCGCGACGACGACTTGAAGATCGGGGTGAAATCCACGGCGATCCTGTTCGCCGAGGCCGACCGGGTGATCATCCTGACCTTGCAGGGCCTGTCCCTGGGCTGCCTTCTGCTGGCAGGCGCGCGATTCGACCTGGGAGGCTGGTTCCACCTGGGGCTGGCGGTGGCCGCGGCATGCTTCGCCTGGGAGTTCTGGTACACCCGGGACCGCGACCGGCTCAAATGCTTCAAGGCCTTCCTGCACAACCACTGGGCAGGCATGGCGATCTTCATCGGCGTGGCACTGGACTACGCCCTGCGCTAGCTCTGTGCAGCCGCTGCCGAAGGCTCGGGCCGCGTTCGGACGTGGGCCTGAAAGGACGCAGCGGGCTTGAGGCCGCCAGAAGTTCGACGGGACCGCCAAGCAAGGCCCCACGGGCCTTTTGCGCAGCTTAGCGGATCCAGCAGCGGCTACAGGGCTGTGTAGCCGCCACAGGTGGGGTTACTGCTTGGCGACCTTCCAGGCGCCGTCCATCTTGCCTTCGCCGGTCATGTCGCCGGCCTTCTTGTCCATGACGAAACCGTACAGCGGCTTGCCGTCATAGGCCCACTGCATCTTGCCGTCGTCACGCTTGATCATCGTCCACTTGCCCTCGGCCTTGTCGCTGGCCCCGGCCATCAGTGGTGGCCAGTTGGCCGCACATTTGTCGTTGCACATGGACTTGCCATCAGCGTCCTTGGCGAAGGTATAGAGGGTCATGCCCTTGTGATCGACCAACATGCCGTCCTTGCTCATCGCCGGCTCGGCAGCCAGGGCCAGGGTCGGCAGGGCCAGGGCAGCGCCTACCAGCAGGACTTTCAGGGAGTGCTTGAACACAGTCATGGAAACCTTCTTTTGTGGTTGTCAGGAATCGGACCCCAAGCTTAGTCGAGGAAGCTGCACCTCGCCCCGCGACCTGAAATACTGTCACACGACTGCAATAATTCCGTTATCTAATGCGGCGCAAGACAGTTAAATGACAAGAGGTTCAAGCATGGTTGGCAGAAGCATTCTGATCGTTGACGACGAAGCGCCTATTCGCGAAATGATCGCCGTTGCGTTGGAAATGGCCGGCTATGACTGCATGGAGGCAGAGAACTCTCAGCAGGCACATGCCATCATCGTCGACCGCAAGCCGGACCTGATCCTGCTGGACTGGATGCTCCCCGGAACCTCCGGTATCGAGCTGGCGCGACGCCTCAAGCGTGACGAGCTGACCGGTGACATCCCGATCATCATGCTCACCGCCAAGGGCGAAGAGGACAACAAGATCCAGGGCCTGGAAGTCGGCGCCGACGACTACATCACCAAGCCGTTCTCCCCCCGTGAGCTGGTGGCCCGGCTCAAGGCCGTGCTGCGCCGTGCCGGCCCATCCGATGGCGAGGCCCCCATCGAAGTCGGCGGCCTGCTCCTGGACCCCATCAGCCACCGGGTGACCATCGACGGCAGGCCCGCAGAAATGGGACCCACCGAATATCGCCTGCTGCAGTTCTTCATGACCCACCAGGAGCGCGCCTACACCCGTGGCCAACTGCTGGATCAGGTCTGGGGCGGCAACGTGTACGTCGAGGAGCGCACCGTGGACGTGCATATCCGTCGACTGCGCAAGGCCCTGGGGGATGCCTACGAAAATCTGGTACAAACCGTGCGCGGCACCGGGTATCGGTTTTCAACCAAAGGTTGAAAGCAGTTGCAGGCTGTCAGCTAAAAGCGGCAAGTAGAAGCCGGTCTGCTTTGACTTGAAGCTTGCAACTTGAAACTTTTCACCGTCCGAAGGACCGATTGTGAATCAAAACTGGCATGGCACCCTGATTCGCCACATGTTGCTGTTGGTCACCGGCTGCCTGCTAGTGGGGCTGGTCAGCGGCTACTACGGCTGGAGCCTGGCCGCCGGCCTGGGGATCTACCTGGCCTGGACCCTCAAGCAGCTGCTGCGCCTGCATGAATGGCTGCGCCTGCACCAGCCCGACGAAGCGCCACCCGATGGCTACGGCCTGTGGGGCGAGGTGTTCGACAGCATCTACCACCTGCAACGTCGCGACCAGCGGGTCCGCGGGCGCCTGCAAGCGGTGATCGACCGCGTCCAGGAGTCCACCGCGGCCCTGAAGGATGCAGTGATCATGCTCGACAGCGACGGCAACCTGGAGTGGTGGAACCGCGCCGCCGAGACCCTGCTGGGCCTCAAGACGCCCCAGGACAGCGGCCAGCCGGTGACCAACCTGGTGCGTCATCCACGCTTCAAGGAATACTTCGAGCAGGACAACTACGCCGAGCCGCTGGAGATCCCCTCCCCGGCCAACGACCGCGTGCGCATCCAGCTGTACATCACCCGCTACGGCAACAACGAGCACCTGATGCTGGTGCGCGACGTCACCCGCATCCACCAGCTGGAGCAGATGCGCAAGGACTTCATCGCCAACGTGTCCCACGAGCTGCGCACGCCGCTGACGGTGATCTGCGGCTACCTGGAGACCCTGCTGGACAACGTCGAAGAGGTGAACCCGCGCTGGAACCGCGCCCTGCAGCAGATGCAGCAGCAAGGCGGGCGCATGCAGACGCTGCTCAACGACCTGTTGCTGCTGGCCAAGCTGGAGGCCACCGACTACCCCTCGGACAACCACCCGGTGCCCATCGACACCCTGCTGCAATCGATCAAGAGCGATGCCCAGGCACTGTCCGGCGAGCGCAACCAGCGCATCACCCTGGAGGCCGATGCCTCGGTACAGCTCAAGGGCAGCGAGGCGGAACTGCGCAGCGCGTTCTCCAACCTGGTGTTCAACGCGGTGAAGTACACCCCGGCCGAAGGCAACATCCGCATCCGCTGGTGGGGCGACGAACAAGGCGCACACCTGAGCGTGCAGGACTCCGGGATCGGCATCGACAGCAAGCACCTGCCGCGCCTGACTGAGCGCTTCTACCGGGTCGATTCCAGCCGCAACTCCAACACCGGCGGCACCGGCCTGGGCCTGGCCATCGTCAAGCACGTACTGCTGCGCCACCGTGCCCGCCTGGAGATCAGCAGCGTGCTGGGCCATGGCAGCACCTTCACCTGCCATTTCGCCCCGGCCCAGGTGAAGAAAAACCGCATCGCCAGCCTGACCGACCAGCGCTGACAGCGGCCTGCCCCCTAGGCAACCGCCCTGTCAGCCGCTACATTGCGTAGCTTGTGCCTGCCCTCCAGGCACCGTATCGCCCTCTTTTCGAATACATGGAATCCGCAAAACCCCATCATGGACCCTTCCCCTGGTTTTACCCTCGCGTCTCTGTTCGCCGACTTCGGCATGATTCTTTTTGCTCTGATCCTGGTCCTGCTCAACGGCTTCTTCGTGGCCGCCGAGTTCGCCATGGTCAAGCTGCGCTCGACCCGGGTCGAGGCCATCGCCCACAAGAACGGCTGGCGCGGGCAAATCCTGCGCACCGTGCACAGCCAGCTTGACGCCTACCTGTCGGCCTGCCAACTGGGCATCACCCTGGCTTCCCTGGGCCTTGGCTGGGTCGGCGAGCCGGCTTTCGCCCACCTGCTCGAACCCCTGCTGGGCGCCGTGGGCGTGAGCTCTGCGGAAGTGATCCGCGGGGTGTCGTTCTTCACGGCGTTCTTCATCATTTCCTACCTGCATATCGTGGTCGGCGAACTGGCGCCCAAGTCCTGGGCGATTCGTAAACCCGAACTGCTGTCCCTCTGGACCGCAGTGCCGCTGTACCTGTTCTACTGGCTGATGTACCCGGCCATCTACCTGCTCAACGCCAGCGCCAACACCATCCTGCGCATCGCCGGCCAAGGCGAGCCCGGCCCACACCACGAGCACCACTACAGCCGCGAAGAACTCAAGCTGATCCTGCACTCCAGCCGGGGCCAGGACCCCAGCGACCAGGGCATGCGGGTACTGGCCTCGGCGGTGGAAATGGGCGAGCTGGAAGTGGTGGACTGGGCCAACTCCCGGGAAGACCTGATCAGCATCGAGTCCACAGCGCCGCTCAAGGCCGTGCTGGCGCTGTTCCGTCGCCACAAGTTCAGCCGCTACCCGGTGTACGACAGCGAACGCAACGAGTTCGTCGGCCTGCTGCACATCAAGGACCTGCTGCTGGAACTGGCGGCCCTGGACCATATCCCCGAATCGTTCAATCTGGACGAACTGACCCGCCCCCTGGAACGCGTGTCGCGGCACATGCCGTTGTCCCAGTTGCTGGAACAGTTCCGCAAGGGCGGCTCGCACTTCGCCCTGGTGGAGGAAGCCGACGGCAAGGTCATCGGCTACCTGACCATGGAAGACGTGCTGGAAGTGCTGGTGGGCGACATCCAGGACGAACACCGCAAGACCGAGCGCGGCATCCTTGCCTACCAGCCGGGCAAGCTGCTGGTGCGCGGCGACACCCCGCTGTTCAAGGTCGAGCGCCTGCTGGGCATCGATCTGGACCATATCGAGGCCGAAACCCTCGCGGGCCTGGTGTACGAGACCCTGAAACGGGTACCTGAAGAGGAAGAAGTGCTGGAGGTCGAAGGCCTGCGCATCATCATCAAGAAGATGAAGGGTCCGAAGATCATCCTGGCCAAGGTCCTGATGCTCGACTGATCGAGCCCGCACCGGTCGGCTCCTGTGCGAGCCGGCCGGCCACTCACGCCCTATTTATTGCCCAGGGCGAAGTTCGGCAAGCCCCCCAGGGGCTGGTCGAACTGGTAGGGAATCGACACCAGCCCAAACCCGGTATTGCGTTGCACCACGAAGTGCAGGTGCGGCCCGCTGCTGTTGCCGGTATTGCCCGACAGCCCCAGCGGGCTGCCCACCGCCACGCGCTGGCCCTCGCGCACGCTCACCGATCCTTGCTTGAGGTGCAGGTACACGCCCATCGTGCCGTCGTCGTGCAGTACCCGGACGAAATTGCCGGCCGGGTTGTCGCCCCGGCCGCTCTGGGCGTTCTCGGTCTTGACCACCACCCCGCCACGCGCCGCGATGATCGGCGTGCCCACCGGCATGGCGATGTCCATCGCATAACGGCTCTTGGGGCTGGAATGGCTGTACTGGCCGTTCGCACCCTGGGTCAGGCGGAATGGCCCGCCCCGCCAGGGCAAGGGGTAGCGGTAGGCCTGCACGGCTCCTCCCGGGTCGCCCAGGGAGTAACGAAACCTTGGGACATAGCTCAAGGGCTGGTCGGCCCGGGTCGCCGTCAAGAGCGCCAGGCGCTGCCTGCTGCGGGCCGGCAGCACCCGGCGGATCGGCTGCGCCGGCGCGCCGCTGACGTTGCTCAGGCTGGCGAACCCCAGCTCCACCTCCACCGGCCCATGCAGGTCGTTGCGCACGTACAGCGCATCCACGCCCCTGTGCTTCTGGATATCCAGCCGCACCTGGCGCTCCAGGTGTTCCTCCATGCGATCGCGGAACACGAACGCCTGCGCTCCCGGCGAAGGCCGGTCGCTGTAGGACACCACGCCGTCGGCGTCGACGGACTTGTAGACCGTCATCGCCGCCAGCGAGCTGGCGACCATGGACAAGCCGCAGAGGAACAGCAGGCGTACGAACATTGAGCAGTTTCTTGGCAGGGGAAAAACCATGCTAGCAGCCTGATATGGAGCTTGTATGAATCAGGCGGGTGCCAGGGGCCCAATGCCGCCCACGTCGAAGCGAATCTCCACCCCCAGTTGCGCGGCCTCGCAGAGGTTGACCAGCGCATCGAGGGAGAACTTGTTGATCCTGCCGCCAAGCACATCGTTGAGCCGGGGCTGGGTGATATTGAGGCGCTTGGCCGCCTCCTTCTGCGACAGCCCCCAGGCCTGCACGGTCTTGCCCAGTTCCAGCATCAGCTTGGCCCGCAGGCGCATGTTGGCAGCCTCCTGGGGGGTGGCTTCAAGGGCATCCCAGACACTGGCAAAGCGCTGGTTGATCTGTTGGTCAGTCATGGCGTGAACCTGCTTGTTGAAATCTGGCACGAGCCAGCTCGATATCCCGCGCTTGGGTCTTGCGGGTAGTCTTGCGCACCGCGTGCAGCACATAGATGGCTGCAGGCCGCCTGACCACATAAAACACCCGAAACGCCCCTGAATCTTCATGAATCCTGATTTCGAAGACACTCGGGCCGATGGTTTTCACCGGCCTGCAATCGTAGGGCTGTTCGCCCTGCTGCAGCAGATCCAGCTGAAACCCGGCAGCCCGACGGGCATCTTCAGGGAATGCCCTGAGATCCCGCAGCGCGCTCCCGACAAACACCACATCCTTGTGCCTGGGCATCGAACTTCTCCTGTCAGTGACCAGGAACAAGGCTAATCAAGACTGCCAGGGCTGGCCGCACGGGATTGTTTCAACGCATGGCTGCAAAGGGTGAATCGGGTAGAGCGCTTCCGGCAATTTATATCCAAATGGATATAAATCAAGTGCAGGACAGTTAATCAGACGTACGGCGGAAGGTGGCGGGAGGAACGGCCAAGCCCCTGTGGCCTGGGGGTTGCAGCCGAAGCTGCGGGTTGTTGGCGGGATTGGGGATAACGCAGCCACCGGCCTGGGTGGCTGGCAGAAAATCGGCGTGGAAAAGTGTTTTCAGCAGATTTGCGCTTCGCTGTAGGAGCGGGCTTGGCAGTTCCTACAGCGAAGGGCCGGCGAGGATCAGCCCGCGCCTGGAACGAAGTGCTTCTGCGCGGTGCCGCGGGCGATCAGGCGCGAGATGTAGTCCAGCTTCTGCGCATCCTGGTCGACGAAACGGAAGGTCAGCTGCAGCCACTCGCTGTCGGGTTTCGGCTCGTGGGCCACCACCGCATGCAGGTAGCCATTGAGCCGCGCCACTTCGGCGTTCTCGCCCTGCTCCAGGTCCAGTACCGCGCTGTCCAGCACCTGCGGCAGGTTCTCGGTGCGCTTCACCACCAACAGCGCTTCCTTGATGCTCAGCGCCTTGATCACGCAAGGCTGGGTACCGCCAGGCAAGCGCAGTTGGCCCTGGCCACGGCCACCACTGGCGGCAGCGGCGGCGGCAGGCGCCTTGACCGGTGGGCTATTGAGCAGGCCACGGGATGGCGCCGCAGCCGGGGCTGGTGCAGCGGCTGCCGGAGCGGCTGGAGCAGCTGGCCGGGCTGCCGGGGCGACCACCTCGGCCTTGCCACCGGTCAGGGCGCTCAGGGAGTCATTGCCAAAGGCGGAGTTCATCTTGGTCGGCGCGCTGTTCATCAGGGTGTCGAGCTTGCCGACCTTGTTCAGCGCCTGCTTGACCTTGGTCAGCAGCTGTTCGTTGGTGAAGGGCTTGCTGACATAGCCGGAAACCCCGGCCTGGATCGCCTGCACCACGTTTTCCTTGTCGCCCCGGCTGGTCACCATGACGAACGGCATGGCCTTGAGCGCTTCCTGGCCACGGCACCAGGTCAACAGCTCCAGACCGGACATTTCCGGCATTTCCCAGTCGCACAGGACCAGGTCGAAGGCTTCGCGGGCGAGCATCGCCTGGGCCTTCTTGCCGTTGACCGCGTCTTCGATCTTGATGCCCGGGAAGTAGTTGCGCAGGCACTTCTTCACCAGGTCACGAATGAACGACGCGTCGTCCACCACCAACACACTTACCTTACTCATCGACCACCCCTCTAAAAATCCCGGCAAGCATAACGCTGGCTGATGGCACTTTGCCAAAACTCTTCAGTCACGCCGGGACTTTTCGTTCGCGGGTGCTGCTTTTCGAATTCAAGGACCGCAAACAAAAACGCCCGGCCAAAAGGCCGGGCGCTCTTCTCGGGCAATCTTAATTATCGTCAGCTTCACCCGGAACATTAGCCGAATCGCCAGCCGGTCCTTCAACTTCTTCCTTCATGCGCTTGAGGCCCAGGTGGCGCACATCGGTGCCACGCACCAGGTAGATCACCAGCGCGGAGATGTTGCGCGCGTGGTCGCCGATCCGCTCCAGCGAGCGCAAAACCCAGATGATGCTCAAAACCCGCGAGATAGAGCGCGGGTCTTCCATCATGTAGGTGGCCAGCTCGCGCAGCGCGGTCTTGTACTCGCGGTCGATGATCTTGTCGTACTGGGCTACCGACAGGGCCAGCTCGGCGTCGAAGCGGGCGAAGGCGTCCAGCGCGTCACGCACCATGTTGCGCACCTGGTCGCCGATATGCCGCACTTCGACGTAGCCACGCGGGGCCTCGCCCTCCTCGCACAGCTGGATGGCCCGGCGGGCGATCTTGGTGGCTTCGTCGCCGATGCGCTCCAGGTCGATCACCGACTTGGAGATGCTGATGATCAGGCGCAGGTCGGAAGCCGCAGGCTGGCGCCGAGCGAGGATGCGCAGGCACTCCTCGTCGATATTGCGTTCCATCTGGTTGATCTGTTCGTCGATCTCGCGCACTTGCTGGGCCAGCCCGGAGTCGGCCTCGATCAGCGCGGTGACGGCGTCATTGACTTGTTTCTCCACCAGCCCGCCCATGGCCAGCAGGTGGCTACGCACCTCTTCCAGCTCGGCATTGAACTGCTGAGAGATGTGATGGGTTAAGCCTTCCTTCGAAATCATGGTTCGCTCCGCGAAAGTTGCAAGCTTCAAGCCGCAAGCTTCAAGCAGTTAAATATTGATCCGGATATCGCCTACCGCTTCTGTCTTGCCGCTTGAAGCTTGCGGCTTGCAGCTGTTCCTAGCCATAGCGCCCGGTGATGTAGTCTTCGGTCTGCTTCTTGGCCGGGTTGGTGAACAGGGTGTCGGTATCGCCGAACTCCACCAGTTTGCCCATGTACATGAACGCGGTGTAGTCCGAGACCCGCGCCGCCTGCTGCATGTTGTGGGTCACGATGACGATGGTGAACTTGGACTTGAGCTCGTAGATCAGTTCCTCGACCTTCAGGGTCGAGATCGGGTCCAGGGCCGAGCAGGGTTCGTCCAGCAGCAGCACTTCCGGTTCCACGGCGATGGTCCGGGCGATCACCAGGCGCTGCTGCTGACCACCGGACAGGCCCAGGGCCGAGTCGTGCAGGCGGTCCTTGACCTCATCCCACAGGGCCGCGCCCTTGAGCGCCCACTCCACCGCTTCGTCGAGCACGCGCTTCTTGTTGATGCCCTGGATGCGCAGGCCATAGACCACGTTCTCGTAGATGGTCTTGGGGAACGGGTTGGGCTTCTGGAACACCATGCCCACCCGACGACGCAGCTCGGCCACATCCTCGCCCTTGCGGTAGATGTTGTTGCCGTACAGGTTGATGGCGCCTTCCACGCGGCAACCGTCCACCAGGTCGTTCATGCGGTTGAAGGTGCGCAGCAGGGTCGACTTGCCGCAGCCGGACGGGCCGATGAAGGCGGTCACGCGCTGCTTGGGAATGTTCATGCTGACGTCGAACAGCGCTTGCTTCTCGCCGTAGAACAGGCTCAAGCCGGGCACTTCGATCGCCACGGTTTCCTGCTCCAGGCTCAGGCTCTGCTTGTCGCGACCCAGGGCGGACATGTTGATGCCGTGGGTATGGGTTTCGTGTTGCATGGGTCTCACTCCGTTCGTAGCTGCAAGCTTCTAGCTGCAAGCCGCAAGTTTTGAGCAAAAGCGGCTTGTAGCTTGCCGCTTGTGGCTAATGGCTTTAGCTGTCCAGCGCCTTGTACTTCTCGCGCAGGTGGTTACGGATCCATACCGCCGACAGGTTGAGCACGGCGATCACCAGTACCAGCAGCAACGCGGTGGCGTACACCAGCGGCCGCGCGGCCTCGACGTTGGGGCTCTGGAAGCCGACGTCGTAGATATGGAAGCCCAGGTGCATGATCTTCTGATCCAGGTGCAGGTACGGGTAGTTGCCATCCACCGGCAGCGACGGCGCCAGCTTCACCACACCCACCAGCATCAGCGGCGCCACTTCGCCGGCGGCACGGGCCACGGCGAGGATCATGCCGGTCATCATCGCCGGGCTGGCCATGGGCAGGACGATCTTCCAAAGGGTCTCGGCCTTGGTCGCGCCCAGGGCCAGGGAGCCTTCGCGTACGGTCCGCGGGATCCGCGCCAGGCCTTCCTCGGTGGCCACGATCACCACCGGCACCGCCAGCAGCGCCAGGGTCAGGGACGCCCAGAGCAGGCCCGGGGTACCGAAGGTCGGCGCCGGCAGTGCCTCAGGGAAGAACAGGCGGTCCAGGGACCCGCCCAGCACGTAGACGAAGAAGCCCAGGCCGAACACGCCGTAGACGATGGCCGGCACGCCCGCCAGGTTGTTCACGGCGATGCGGATCACCCGGGTCAGGGCATTCTGCTTGGCGTATTCACGCAGGTAGACCGCCGCCAGCACGCCGAACGGGGTCACGATCATGGCCATGATCAGGGTCATCATCACGGTGCCGAAGATGGCCGGGAAGATCCCGCCTTCGGTGTTGGCTTCCCGTGGGTCGTCGCTGAGGAACTCCCAGACCTTGCTGAAGTAGAAGCCGACCTTGGTGAAGGTGCCCATGGCGTTCGGCTGGTAGGCATGCACCACCTTGCCCAGGCCGATCTCCACTTCCTTGCCGTTGGCATCGCGGGCGGTCAGGCTGTCGCGGTTGAACTGGGTATGCAGCTCGCTCAGGCGGGCCTCGATGTCCTGGTAGCGAGCGTTGAGTTCGGCGCGCTCGGCGTCCATGTCGGCCTGGGCGGCGGCGTCCAGCTTGCCAGCCAGTTCCAGCTTGCGACCGTGCAGGCGGATGCGCTCCAGGCCGGCGTTGATCGCACCGATATCGGACTTCTCCAGACTCTTGAGCTGGGTCGCCAGCTTGTTCACCCGGTCGATCCGCGCCTGCAGCTCGGGCCAGGCGGCTTCGCCCTCGGCGACCACCTTGCCGTTTTCCTTGACGTTGACCAGGTAGCCGTAGAAGTTGCCCCACTCACGGCGCTCGATGGCCATCAGTTCCTTGGGGTAGCTCTGGTTGGTCAGCCACTCGCCGACGATCCAGGTGAAGTCGCTGCCGTTCAGGTCGCGGTTGCCCACCTTGAGCAACTCGCGGGTCATGAACTCAGGGCCCTGGTCGGGCACCGGCAAGCCGGCACTCTTCAGGCGCGCCCGGGGCACTTCTTCCTTTTGCACCACTTCACCGACGACCAGGTGATTGGCCTGGCCGGGCACGTCGTAGCTGGCATGCACCAGGTCCGCCGGCCAGAAGTGGCCCAGGCCGCGCACGGCGATCACCGCCAGCAGGCCGATGGTCATGATGACCGCGATGGACACTGCGCCACCGCTGATCCAGACGCCGGGGGCGCCGCTCTTGAACCAGTCTTTGAGGGAGTTCTGTTTCACAGACTTCTACCTTTCTTAAAGCGACGAGTATTTCTTGCGCAGACGCTGACGGATCAGCTCGGCGAGGGTGTTCATGATGAAGGTGAACAACAGCAGTACCAGCGCCGAGAGGAACAGCACGCGGTAGTGGCTGCCGCCGACTTCCGATTCCGGCATTTCCACCGCGACGTTGGCCGCCAGGGTGCGCAAGCCTTCGAACAGGTTCATCTCCATGACCGGGGTGTTGCCGGTGGCCATCAGCACGATCATGGTCTCGCCCACGGCGCGGCCCATGCCGATCATCAGGGCCGAGAAGATGCCCGGGCTGGCGGTGAGGATCACCACGCGGGTCATGGTCTGCCATGGGGTGGCGCCCAGGGCCAGGGAGCCCAGGGTCAGGCCACGGGGCACGCTGAACACGGCGTCTTCGGCGATGGAGTAGATGTTCGGGATCACCGCGAAGCCCATGGCCAGGCCCACCACCAGGGCGTTGCGCTGGTCGTAGGTGATGCCTAAGTCGTGGGAGATCCACATGCGCATGTCGCCGCCGAAGAACCAGTTCTCCATGAACGGGCTCAGGTACAGCGAGAGGAAGCCGACCAGGATGATCACCGGGATCAGGATCGCGCTCTCCCAACCGTCCGGCACCTTCAGGCGCAGGGACTCGGGCAGGCGGCTCCAGGTGAAGCCGGCCACCAGGATGCCGATCGGCAGCAGCACCAGCAGGCTGAAGATGCCCGGCAGGTGGCCTTCGACATAGGGCGCCAGAAACAGGCCGGCGAAGAAGCCGAGGATCACCGTCGGCATCGCCTCCATCAGCTCGATCACCGGCTTGACCTTGCGGCGCATGCCGGGGGCCATGAAGTAGGCGGTGTAGATCGCCGCGGCCACGGCCAGCGGGGCCGCCAGCAGCATGGCGTAGAAGGCGGCCTTCAAGGTGCCGAAGGTCAGCGGCGACAGGCTCAGCTTGGGTTCGAAGTCAGTGTTGGCCGCCGTGGACTGCCAGACGTACTTGGGCTCGTCGTAGTTCTCGTACCAGACCTTGCTCCACAGCGCGCTCCAGGACACTTCCGGGTGCGGGTTGTCCAGCACCAGGGGTTGCAGCTTGCCACCGGCCTCGACGATCACCCGGTTGGCGCGAGGCGACAGGCCGAACAGGCCCTGGCCATCCACCACCTGGTCCACCAGCAGGGTGCGGTGGGCGGTGCTGTGGAAGACCCCGAGCTTGCCGGCGGCGTCCAGGGCGACGAAACCCTTGCGGCGCTCTTCGGCGGTGATTTCGACGATGGGCGCGGTACCCATCTGGAAGGTGCGGATCTGCTTCAGGCGCAGCTCGCCGTCCGGGTCGCGGGCCATGAACCACTGGGCCAGGCCACCTTTGGAAGTACCGATGATCAGCGAGATGCCGCCCACCAACTGGGCGCTGGCAGTGACTTCGGTATTGGCGTCCTCCAGCAGTTTGTAGCGGCCGTTGAGGCTCTTGTCCCGCAGGCTGAAGACATCAGCCTGAGCACGGCCGTTGATCACGTACAGCCACTGCTGGCGTGGGTCGATGTACATGGCCTTGACCGGTTCGGTCATCTGCGGCAGGTCGATGGCGCTCTGCTCGCTGGTGACCTCGCCGGTCATCATGTTTTCTTCGCGCGAGAGCTTCAGCACATGCAGCTGCGAGCCGGTGGAACCGGCCAGCACCAGCGTGGTATCGCTGGCGTTGAGGTTGACGTGCTCCAGCGCGCCGCCTTCTGCGTTGAGGGTGATCGGGGCTTCGCCGTAGGGGTATTCGATCGCCGGGGAGATGGTCTTCTTGCCATCCGGGTAGCTGACTTTGTAGGTGTGGCGGAACACCAGGGCCTGGCCGTTGGACAAGCCGACCACCACCATGGGGATACCGGGCTGGTCCTTGCCGATGGAGGTGACGCGGGTGCCCGCCGGGATCGGCAGGTCGACCTTGCTCAGCTCGGCGCCGTTATCGATATCGAAGAACAGCGCCTGGCCCTTGTCGGAAACGCGCATGCCGACCTGGTTCTGCTCTTCCAGGGAGAACATCAGGGGCTTGCCGGCGTCTTGCATCCAGGCGGGCGTCAGGGGGTCCTTGGAGGTCAGCTCGGCGCCCTGGAACAGCGGGGCGACGACGTAGGCCAGGAAGAAGAAGATCAGGGTGATCGCCGCCAGGACGGCCAGGCCGCCGACGAGGACGTACCAACGGGTCAGGCGGTCCTTGAGCGCACGGATGCGGCGCTTGCGTTGCAGTTCAGGCGTATTGAAGTCAATGCGCTTGGGGGGAGAAGTCGTAGTCATGGTGGAATTGGCCAGATCATTCATGCGCACACCCTAGCGATCCTGTATGACAGAAAGATGACAATGCAGTGACGCAACAAATCCGCCGCGTGGCTGGGCCTGCAGCGGACAGAAAATGGAGGTGGCAGGAGCCGGCCGGGGTGGTTGACCCAAAGGCCGGCTGCTGCGAAAAGGTCCGGCCGGGCCGGACCTTTGGCGGCGGTTTATGCGCCTTCTTTCAGACCCAGGTCAGCCAGGGCCTTGGCGGCGACTTTGGCTGGCAGCGGGATGTAACCGTCCTTCACGACCACTTCCTGACCCTGCTTGGACAGAACCAGTTTCACGAACTCGGCTTCCAGCGGGGCCAGAGGCTTGTTCGGGGCCTTGTTGACGTAGACGTACAGGAAGCGCGACAGCGGGTACTTGCCGTTCAGGGCGTTTTCTTCGGTGTCTTCGATGAAGTCGCTGCTGCCTTTCTTGGCCAGGGCCACGGTCTTCACGCTGGCGGTCTTGTAGCCGATGCCCGAGTAGCCGATGCCGTTCAGCGAGGAGCTGATGGACTGCACGACCGAAGCCGAACCTGGCTGCTCGTTGACGTTAGGCTTGTAGTCGCCTTTGCACAGGGCTTCTTCCTTGAAGTAGCCGTAGGTGCCGGATACCGAGTTGCGACCGAACAGCTGCACTGGCTTGTTGGCCAGGTCGCCCTTCACGCCCAGGTCACCCCAGGTCTTCACTTCTTCCTTGGCACCGCACAGGCGGGTCGAGGAGAAGATCGCGTCGACCTGTTCCATGGTCAGGTGCTGGATCGGGTTGTCCTTGTGCACGAATACGGCCAGGGCGTCCACGGCAACCGGGATGGCGGTTGGCTTGTAGCCGTACTTCTGTTCGAAGGCCGCCAGCTCGGTGTCCTTCATCTTGCGGCTCATAGGGCCCAGGTTGGAGGTGCCCTCGGTCAGCGCGGGTGGCGCGGTGGCGGAGCCAGCGGCCTGAATCTGGATGTTTACGTTCGGATATTCTTTCTTGTAGTGCTCGGCCCACAGGGTCATCAGGTTGGCCAGGGTATCGGAACCGACGCTGGACAGGTTGCCCGACACACCAGTGGTCTTGGTGTAGCTCGGGATAGCAGGGTCGACAGCGGCAACCGCGTGGGCAGTCGCAACGCCAGCGGCGACGAAGGTCATTGCCGCCATCAAACGCTTCAGTTTCATGCCTTACTCCTAGCAGATAGGGTGTGTTAAGTCGGGGCCAAGTATCTGTAGGCCGTGTGAACACTCTATGTCCGGAATATGACAATTAGATGAAAGGCCAGCATCACGAGACTCGCGAGCTGGCCTTTTTTTCACAAGCGCCGCAGAGCGCCGTTCATGCAGGTGTCGCAGCAGGTTTCAGCGACCCTTCTTCCACAGGTACAGCCCCGAGAGCAGGCCGATGCCGCAGATGATCGCCACGTAGTAGGCCGGGGCCATGGGGCTGCTCTTGAGCATCCAGGTCACCACCATCGGCGTCAGCCCGCCAAAGATTGCGTAGGCCAGGTTGTAGGAGAACGACAGGCCGCTGAAGCGCACCGCCGCCGGGAAGGCGCGGACCATCACGTAGGGCACCGCGCCGACGAGGCCGACGCACAGGCCGGTCAGGGCGTAGAGCGGGAACAGCAGGTGCGGGTTGTCTTGCAGCACGTGGTAGAAGACCCAGGACGAAGCCAGCAACAGCAGGCTGCCGAAGACGAACACCCGCCCGGCACCGAAACGGTCGGCCAGGCTGCCGAACAGCACGCAGCCCAGGCTCAGGAACACGATGGCCAGGCTGTTGGCCTCAAGGGCGGTGATGGCCGAGAACTTGTAGACCGTCTGCAGCACGGTGGGGGTCATCAGGATCACCACGATGATCCCGGCCGACAGCAGCCAGGTCAGCAGCATGGAGATCAGGATCGCGCCGCGATGGTCACGCAGCACCGCCCGCAGCGGCAGCTCCTCGGCCAGGGCCTTGCGCAGTTGCAGCTCGGCGAACACCGGGGTCTCGTGGAGCAGGCGGCGCAGGTACACCGAGAACAGGCCGAACACCCCGCCCAGCAGGAACGGTACGCGCCAGGCATAGGCCGCCACTTCTTCCGGGGTATAGATGCTGTTGATGGCCGTGGCCACCAGCGAACCCAGGAGAATGCCGGCGGTCAGTCCCGAGGTCAGGGTGCCGCAGGCGTAGCCGATGTGCCGCGCCGGCACGTGCTCGGAAACGAACACCCAGGCCCCGGGCACTTCGCCACCGATGGCCGCGCCCTGGATCACCCGCATCAGCAACAGCAGCACCGGTGCCCACAGGCCGATCTGCTCATAGGTGGGCAACAGGCCCATGATCAGGGTCGGTACCGCCATCATGAAGATGCTCAGGGTGAACATCTTCTTGCGCCCCAGCAGGTCGCCGAAGTGGGCCATGACGATCCCGCCCAGGGGACGGGCCAGGTAGCCCGCGGCGAAGATGCCGAAGGTCTGCATCAGGCGCAGCCATTCGGGCATGTCCGCCGGGAAGAACAGCTTGCCCACCACAGTGGCGAAGAACACGAAGATGATGAAGTCATAGAACTCCAGCGCGCCGCCCAGGGCGGACAGCGACAGGGTCTTATAGTCACTACGAGTCAAGGGACGGGCGGGAGGCGCTGATTGCGCGGCGCTCGAGGGCACTGTGGTCATGGCAAGGGGCTTCTCTTATTAGTTGGTTCTGGAAGCCGCAACAGCTCTGGTTGGGGCCTGGCAGGTTCGGCACGATAGCAAATTGTTCGAACACCTACACAGCGACGCACAAATGACGCACAAAATTGCGAACCAGACGGGTCGTCGCGGAGTCTACCGACCGATATACTCGCAGGGCCCGGCGCGCAGAGCCGCTCCCGGCAAGGGTTGTTGTGCGAAAACGCCGTTGTATTCATGACCGCCGGGAACCTCCCGACGCAAGCAAGACAAGGCCGGAACACCATTGCATGCCCCACCCACAGTGCCCGGCGCGCAATGCTTCCCCTGTGCATGAACAGCCGGTTTCGCAGAGTTTCCCTTTAGCACGCCTTAGAAAGAACGTGACGAACGTAGTATGTTCGGGCTGAATCGTTTTTCCTGAAGACGGCTATTCACCTGAAGTACCCATGAAGCGTCACGGGTCAGAGGCCCCTCGGCATGATAGAGCTCGAACAAGAAGATCCAATCCCGCAAGGCGACCTGGCCCTGCAAATCACCGCCCTGCCGCGCGAAACCAACGGCTTTGGCGATATTTTCGGCGGTTGGCTGGTGGCCCAGATGGACCTGGCGGGCACCGCCATGGCCAGCCGCGTCGCCGGTGGCCGGGTGGCTACCGTGGCCATCGATCGCATGGCGTTCCTGGTGCCGGTGGCCGTCGGCGCGCAACTGTCGTTCTATACCCAGACCCTGGAGATCGGCCGCAGCTCGATCCAGATGATGGTCGAAGTGTGGAGCGACGATCCGCTGTCCAGCGAATGGCGCAAGGTCACCGAGGCGGTGTTCGTGTTCGTCGCCATCGACGGTAGCGGTCGCACCCGTTCGGTCCCGCCCAGGGCACGTTAAACCCGCGCGGCTGCCATGCGGTCCATGGCAGCCCAGCCTTTCGCACGAGAACCACGATGCCTACGCCCCACGTTGAAACGGTGAAACTGGACGAACTGAACTGCTGGCGGATCCGCCACGGCGATGCCGAACTACTGGTGGCCCAGCAGGGCGCGCACATTCTCAGCTACCAGCTGGCCGGGCAACCGCCGCTGATCTGGCTGAACGAAGAAGCCCGGTTCAAGGCTGGCAAGAGTATCCGCGCCGGCGTCCCCGTATGCTGGCCGTGGTTCGGCAACTTCGCGCGCAATCCACAGAGCGTCCAGGCCATGCGCCAGGGCAGCGACGCGGCGCCGGCCCACGGTCTGGTCCGCGCCACCGACTGGGAACTGCAAGGCATCGAGAGCGAAGGCGAGAGCCTGCTGGTGCGCTTGCGCCTGCCCTGCCCCGAAGGCGGCTTTCCTGGCTGGCCGCACCAGGTGGAGCCCAGCCTGCTGATCCGCCTCGACCAGCAATTGCACATCAGCCTGACCAGCCATAACCAGGGCAGCCAGAGCGTCAGCATCAGCCAGGCGCTACACAGCTACTTCGCGGTCAGTGATGTACGCCAGGTCCATGTCGAAGGCGTGGACGGGCTGGACTACATCGAGACCCTGGAGGACTGGGCGACCAAGCGCCAGGACGGCGACCTGCATTTCACCGGGGAAACCGACCGCATCTACCTGGATGCGCCGGCGCAACTGGATATCGTCGATCCGCACTGGCAGCGTCGCATCCGCCTGGCCAGCCAGGGCTCGCGCACCGCGGTGATCTGGAACCCATGGATCGCTCGCGCCGCGCAGTTCAGCGACATGGCCGACGATGGCTGGCAGCGCATGCTGTGCATCGAGACCGCCAACGTCATGGACGACATCGTGACCCTGGCTCCCGGCGCCAGCCACACCTTGAGCGTGAGCATCGACAGCCTCGCGCTCTGACTGCAGGCCATGGGGAAGGAGTCGCTCCTTCCCCGCAGCCAACCCTCCTATCGGCTACAGATCCGAATCCTGCACTACCCGCACCTTCGCCGCGTCCAGGGCGTAGGCGGCGTCCGCCAGATCGTTGCTGACCTTCTCGACCTTCAGGGTGCCGGTCACCCACAGGGGGGTGTAGATATCATCGAGCTTCACGCCCTTGGGAAAACGCACCAGCACCAGCTGGTTGGGCGGAGGTGGCGGCACGTGGATGCAGGCCCCCGGGTATGGCACCAGGAAGAACAGCGTGCTGTGACCCTTGGCATCGGCCTCCAATGGCACCGGGTAGCCACCGATGCGGATCTGCTTGCCGTTCATGGCCGCCACGGTCTTGGTGGAATACATCACTGCCGGCAAGCCCTTGCTCTGCTTCAAGCCACCCTTCTGGGTAAAGGTGCCGTTGGCTTCGGGCGAGTTGTGGTCGATTTCCGGCATCTGTTCCAGGGCTTTCTGGTCCGATTTGGGCATCAGTTCCAGCCAGTCGGTTTCCGGTAGTTCGGCAGCCTGGGCCAGGCCGCAGCCCAGCAGAACGAGGGTCAACAAGAGACGACGCATGAGGGTGGGGCTCGGTCAAGAGAAAGGACGGAAGAAGGCGGGCATTCTAGTGCCCAAACCATGGGCTGCGTTGAAGTTTCAGATGAAGAAAATCGCCCCCTCCGCGCGAGCGGCGAAGGGGGACCGACGCACCGGCTCAGTTCTTCTTGATGAAGCCGTAGATCACCAGGAGCACGATCGCGCCCACCAGCGCCCCGAAGAAACCGGCACCTTGGCCAGCCTGGTAGATACCCAGCGCCTGGCCGCCGTAGGTGGCCGCCAGCGAACCGCCGATACCCAGCAGGATGGTCATGATCCAGCCCATGCTGTCGTCTCCCGGCTTGAGGAAACGCGCCAGCAGACCAACGATCAAGCCGATGAAAATGGTTCCGATAATGCCCATGGCTGTTCCTCTGTAGGAGTGGGTAAACCAAAGCCTAGTCAGCGCCTTGGCATCCTGCTATCAGAGAACGGCGGGAAACGAAGGTTCCCGCCAGCCGGTGGATTTGTTACTTGGCGACCAGCGCCTGGACCTTGAGGATCTGCGCCTGCAGGGTCGCCTGGTCGGCGCAGCGCAGGTTGGCATGGCCGACCTTGCGCCCGGCCTTGAAGGCCTTGCCGTAGTGATGCAGATGGCAGTCGTCGATGCTGATCACCTGGTCCACCGGCGGTACTTCGCCGATGAAGTTGATCATGGCGCTCTCGCCCACCTTGGCAGTGGAACCCAGCGGCAGGCCGGCCACCGCCCGCAGGTGGTTCTCGAACTGGCTGCACTGGCTGCCTTCGGTGGTCCAGTGCCCGGAGTTGTGTACCCGCGGGGCGATTTCGTTGGCCTTCAGGCCCCCGTCCACCTCGAAGAACTCGAACGCCATCACGCCCACGTAGTCCAGTTGCTTGAGCACGCGGCTGGAGTAATCCTCGGCCAGCGCCTGCAACGGGTGATCGCTGCTGGCCACCGACAGGCGCAGGATGCCGCTGTCGTGGGTGTTGTGCACCAACGGGTAGAAACGGGTCTCGCCATCGCGGGCACGCACGGCGATCAGCGACACTTCGCCAGTGAACGGCACGAAGCCTTCCAGCAGGCACGGCACGCTGCCCAGCTCGGCGAAGGTACCCTCGACATCGGCGGCGCTGCGCAGGACCTTCTGGCCCTTGCCGTCGTAGCCCAGGGTCCGGGTCTTGAGCACGGCCGGCAAGCCGATGCGCGCCACCGCGGCGTCCAGGTCGGCCTGGGACTGGATGTCGGCGAACTCGGGGGTGGGAATCCCCAGGTCCTTGAACATGCTCTTCTCGAACCAGCGGTCACGAGCGATGCGCAGTGCCTCGGCGCTTGGGTAGACCGGCACGAATTGCGACAGGAAGGCCACGGTCTCGGCCGGCACGCTCTCGAATTCGAAGGTCACCAGGTCCACCTCGTCGGCCAACTGGCGCAGGTGGTCCTGGTCGCCGTAATCGGCCCGCAGGTGTTCGCCCAGGGCGGCTGCGCAGGCATCCGGCGCCGGGTCGAGGAAAGCGAAGTTCATTCCCAGCGGGGTTCCCGCCAGGGCCAACATGCGGCCCAGCTGGCCGCCACCGATTACACCGATCTTCATCGTCAACGACCTCAGGCGACGCGCGGGTCTGGATTGTCCAGGACGCTGTCTGTCTGTTCAGCACGGAATTTTTTCAGCACCGCATGGAACTGCGGGTGCTTGGCGCCCAGGATGCTCGCCGAGAGCAGGGCGGCGTTGATCGCACCGGCCTTGCCGATGGCCAGGGTCGCTACCGGGATGCCGGCGGGCATCTGCACGATCGACAGCAGCGAATCCACGCCCGAGAGCATCGAGGACTGCACCGGCACGCCCAGCACCGGCAGGTGGGTCTTGGCCGCACACATGCCTGGCAGGTGGGCCGCGCCACCGGCACCGGCGATGATCACCTCGATGCCACGCGATTCGGCCTCGTCGGCGTACTGGAACAGCAGGTCCGGGGTGCGGTGTGCGGAAACCACCTTCACCTCGTAGGGGATGCCGAGTTTATCCAGCATATCGGCGGTGTGGCTAAGGGTGGACCAATCGGACTTGGAGCCCATGATCACGCCAACCAGTGCACTCATCGTCGTGCCTCTTTCTCTCTGGGCGCCCGCAGGCGCGTCAAAAAACAACAAGCCACGCAAAATGGCGTGGCTTGTTGTACGAATTCTGGCCAGGTAAACCGGCCGGAGGCCGCGCAGTATACCCAAAAAAATGTCCGCGACACACGTTCACCGACCACCTGCGACACACTGGCCTTCTTTGCCCAAAGGCCCGGTTTTATTGACTTTGAAGTCAGCCGCCCCACATTGGAAATCCCTGCGGCCCTGCCGGTTTCCTGTAGCCGCGGCCACAGGCGACGCACGGGCGCACAACGGCCGCAGAAAAGGTCCAGTCGGCCACGCACCCGAAGGCCCGGCGGGCCTTGTCGCAGCCTCACCGGCGGCTACAGGGTCATGGGTTGCTCGCACCCTGCGCCGCGGCGCCCTCGAGCTTGCGCCACAGCAGGCGCACGTTGGCCTTGCGCACCAGGGCACAGCGGTACAGGCGGATCTCCAGCGGCACATGCCATTGCGCGCCACCGCACACCACCAGCTCGCCCCGGGCCAGCTCGGCGCGCACGCTCAATTGCGGCACCCAGGCAATACCCAGGCCTTCCAGGGCCATGCTCTTGAGGCTATCGGCCATGGCGGTCTCATAGACGGTCGTGAAACGCAGGTTGCGCTGGCGCAGCAGCAGATTGACCGATCGCCCGAGGAAGGCCCCGGCGCTGTAGGCCAGCAACGGCACGCTGGCTTCGCCTTCCAGGTCGAACAGCGGCTTGCCCTGGGCATCGGCGGCGCAGACCGGAAGCATCTCGGTGTGCCCCAGGTGCAGCGAGGGGAAGATTTCCGAGTCCATCTGCAAGGCCGCGTCCGGGTCATAGAAAGCCAGCATCAGGTCACAACCGCCCTCACGCAGGGCGTGTACCGCATCGCCGACGTTGGTCGCCACCAACCGGGTGGCAATGTTCAGGCCCTCGTTGCGCAGTTGTGCGATCCAGCGTGGAAAGAACCCCAGGGCCAGGGAGTGGGCCGCCGCCACCTGCATCACCTCGCCCTGCCCCCCTTCCAGATGGTGCAGATGGCGCACCACTTCGCCGAGCTGCTCGACCACAGTGCGCGCCGTCACCAGGAACAGCTGCCCGGCCGCCGTCAGCTCCACCGGCGTGCGCGAACGGTTGACCAAGGTCAGGCCCAGGGCGGCCTCCAGGCTGCGGATGCGTCGGCTGAACGCTGGCTGGGTCACGAAACGACGCTCGGCGGCCTGCGAGAAGCTACGGGTGGCGGCCAGGGCACTGAAGTCCTCGAGCCATTTGCTTTCCAGATTCATCACGTCCTCCCGGACACGCACCATTTTAGGTCACACGCTCGCCGGCAACGCGGCGTCACACGGGCATTATGCCGAATATGCATAGGCCAGTGTTTAACAGCATTGGCTCTAAATTGCCCTTAGCCCTAGGATTCGCAGCGTTCCCGGCACAGACCGGGTCCCTACCGAGATGATTTCCGTCATGTCCTCCGCTGCATCTTTCCGTACAGAAAAAGATCTGCTTGGCGTACTCGAAGTACCGGCTCAAGCGTATTACGGCATCCAGACCCTGCGAGCGGTAAACAACTTCCGCCTCTCGGGCGTTCCGATTTCGCATTACCCAAAACTGGTCGTGGCCCTGGCGATGGTCAAGCAGGCAGCTGCTGATGCCAACCGCGAACTGGGTCACCTGAGCGAAGCCAAGCATGCGGCCATCAGCGAGGCCTGTGCCCGCCTGATCCGCGGCGACTTCCACGAAGAGTTCGTGGTGGACATGATTCAAGGCGGCGCTGGCACTTCGACCAACATGAATGCCAACGAAGTCATCGCCAACATCGCGCTGGAGGCCATGGGCCACAGCAAGGGCGAATATCAGTACCTGCACCCGAACAACGACGTGAACATGGCGCAGTCGACCAACGACGCCTACCCAACCGCGATCCGCCTGGGTCTGCTGCTGGGTCACGACGCACTGCTGGCCAGCCTCGATAGCCTGATCCAGTCGTTCGCCGCCAAGGGTGAAGAGTTCAGCCACGTCCTGAAGATGGGCCGTACCCAGCTGCAAGACGCCGTGCCGATGACCCTCGGCCAGGAGTTCCACGCCTTCGCCACCACCCTGGGTGAAGACCTGGCCCGCCTGAAGACCCTGGCGCCGGAAGTACTGACCGAAGTCAACCTGGGCGGCACCGCCATCGGTACCGGCATCAACGCCGACCCGCGCTACCAGAACCTGGCCGTGCAACGCCTGGCCACCATCAGCGGCCAGCCGCTGGTCCCGGCGGCCGACCTGATCGAAGCCACCTCCGACATGGGTGCCTTCGTGCTGTTCTCCGGCATGCTCAAGCGCACCGCGGTCAAGCTGTCGAAGATCTGCAACGACCTGCGCCTGCTGTCCAGCGGCCCGCGTACCGGCATCAACGAGATCAACCTGCCAGCGCGTCAGCCCGGCAGCTCGATCATGCCCGGCAAGGTCAACCCGGTTATCCCGGAAGCGGTCAACCAGGTGGCGTTCCAGATCATCGGCAACGACCTGGCCCTGACCATCGCGGCCGAAGGCGGCCAGCTGCAACTGAACGTGATGGAGCCGCTGATCGCCTTCAAGATCTTCGACTCGATCCGCCTGCTGCAACGCGCCATGGACATGCTGCGCGAGCACTGCATCACCGGCATCACCGCCAACGAAACCCGTTGCCGCGAGCTGGTTGAGCACTCCATTGGCCTGGTCACCGCGCTGAACCCGTACATCGGCTACGAGAACGCCACCCGTATCGCTCGCATCGCCCTGGAAAGCGGCCGCGGCGTGCTGGAACTGGTTCGCGAAGAAGGCCTGCTGGACGACGCCATGCTCGACGACATTCTGCGTCCGGAAAACATGATTGCCCCGCGCCTGGTTCCGCTGAAGGCGTAACCGCCGCGACACCGAAACATGCAACACCGCTCACCAGGTTGAGGGACTAGACACCTCTCACCTTTTGAGGGCCTGGAGATTCGTCTCCAGGCCCTTTTTTTTATTTGTGAGCAAACCTCCCGCTTAAACGGGCCTTCAGCTCATCAGTCGAACAATGCTTGCCCTGGGCGTACTCGCGCGAACTGAGTGTGAGCAATTTCACCAACGCAACTGCCTCGTCACGGCGCTTACGCTCAACGTAAGACTCGACAACGTAAACAGGCACACCGTTTTGCGTAACGACCATGGGCTCCTCTAACAGGCAGGTCGGATGCGTATCGTTTTAAAAAGCTGACCGTTTCAACTCGCATGAGTGAAACCTCCTACATTTGGCGACTTGCTCGTCGCCCTGCTACGAACTGATCATGCGCGACTTCGCCGCTATTTCATCAAATATCAAATCATTTCTCTGCTCCTCTGATCGGCCGGCGTACGGTTTTTTTTGGCCTGGAAAAAAGCCGCGACTGGCGGGCGATGCCGCCCAGCATCGAAGCGGATTCGCTTTGTTTTGTAGGGTAAATCCGAGAGAATCCCCCACGCCTTTGAGCGCCTTGTACCCCTCTTACCGATCAGGCAGCCTCCCTGAGCCGCTGCAAAATCAGCGGCCCGGATGTGGAAGTTCGGATCTGAGTAAGCATGAGCGCTTATGGGCATAGCTCGACGCTTTGTCGTCGGCATCGCTTTATGGCGGTTGTGCGCGGGACACCTTCGGGTGTGCTGGGTTACTCAGTCCCGGTCTTCCACACCCTCGCACAACTGCCACCCCTCATGTGGAAGTGAGCTCGGCAGTCCGTTTATTACTGAGTGAGTGACCATCATGAAAAAGCTCGTCCCCGACCCACCCTTGCCCACCGACCATCCACGCCGGAACCCAGAGCTGGACTGCGCCAACGCTAACCTGCTGGCCGCCTTGCACGGCACCCGCCATCGCCCCTTCGGCCTGCGCGATGGCCAGGGCCGCCCGCTGTTCGCCGTACAACCCCAAGTAGATGCCGAAGAAGCACTGGCGCACGTCTCGCTGCTGCTCAAATGCGCCGAAGAGGTGTCCGATGAAATCACCGAACGGGCCAGCGGCATCGAACGCGGACTGATCTGGTCCATGGTGCATTCCGTGGAAATGGCCCGCGCCGTGGTGGACGCCCTGCTCGACGGCGCCCGCCCAGGCCCCTGACCTGGCGGGTGGCAACGGCATCGCCCGCAGCTAAAACCCGTGGCGAGGGAGCTTGCTCCCTCGCCACGTATAAAACACTCGGCCTTAGCTACAGCAACGGTGGATAATCAGCCTCCCGCCGCAGCCGGCAATGACTACCAAGGCACCCTGTCGATGGACCCGACGCACACCCATGCCCTGCAACAGCTACGCGCCCTGATCCCCATCGGCCTGCGCCACGCCCAGGCCCTGCTCGTACGCTGCGCAGGCGATCCGCAGCAAGCCGCCGAGCTCTACAAAGCTGAGCTGCTGCAGGTGCTGGTGGAAAAGTCTGGCCTGCCCGCCGAACAAGCCCGGGAGTACCTGCATGGCGCCGAGTACGACCTGAACCGCGCCCTGCACGCTATAGAACAAGCGCGCTTCACCCTGACCCAGCGCATCCTGCGCAAGCACCGGAGCAACCCGGGCCAGGCCGTGGACCTGATCGCCCAGGCCATCGAAACCGCCCAGGCGTTGCCCCGTCAGTACTGGCTGGACTTCGACCAGCTGGCGCAACTGCCTCCAGCACTGCGCTGCTTCATGGTGCTCCACGAGTGGCTGGCCTACGAAAGCTGGGAAGGCTTCGATAGCGCCCTGTACTTCCACCTGCCCGAAGCCCTCGCCCAATTTCGCCAGCTCCAACAACATGCCCTCGCCGATAGCCTGGAGCAGGCCAGCCGGCGCCAAGACCACCTACGCGCTGTCCACAAGCCCGCAACAGCCCCAATCGAACTGACGAACCTGATCAACCAGGACCCAGGGTTCCGAGCCTGCCAGGACGCCTATCGCCAAATCCTGCCTCAACTGGACGAACGCCTGGTGCAATGGGTGAAAGAGCACCTCGAGCAATTTCCGGCCTGAGCGGCACCCATGGACATGGAACAGTTGATGAGCCGCAACTCGCCCCACTTGGTTCGACGAGCAACCGGCGTTCTGACAAGCCCCAGAATAAAATCGGCAAAAAATCGCGAAAAACCGAATAAAAAGCTCCTTTTGTCGGCTTTTCCAATCTCACATGACGATCGATCATGACCGTTCGGTCAGCCGCCAGAGACCCCTGACCCGGGCCTCTGCAAGCCAGTCCAAGCCCGCCGCAACAAGAACCGATTCAGCCTCCCGCCCTTCTGCCGTTCCTCGGTTCGGCGCGCTACATGCAGACGGCAAGCCCTCGCACCGGTATAGTGCGCCCCCTCTTCGCGTGGACAGCCGTCGGTAACGAGGCTCCAACCCACGGGAAACCCGAACTAATAACAACCCGCGAATAGAGAACCGGGACGAACGCTCGCCCCACCGCTTTGCCGTGCGTGCAACCAGCGGTGTAACAAAGTGTTTCTTTCCGCTCTGCTTTTGCCTACACAAAAAACAGCGAGGAATAATCCATGCTCGAAGTCATCAACGACTTCCTCTCAGGGAAAGTGCTGATCGTGCTCATTGTCGGGCTCGGCGGCTACTTCACGATCCGCTCGCGTTTCGTTCAATTGCGCCACTTCCTCCATATGTTCGCGGTGTTCCGCGACAGCCTGAAAAGCAGCGGCGGCCAGCTCAGCTCGTTCCAGGCGCTGATGCTCAGCCTCGCCGGCCGGGTGGGCGCAGGCAACATCGCGGGCGTCGGCATCGCCGTGACCCTGGGTGGTCCGGGCGCCGTGTTCTGGATGTGGGTGACCGCACTGGTGGGCATGTCCAGCAGCTTCTTCGAATGCACCCTGGCCCAGGTCTACAAGCGCGCCGACGGCGACGGCCTGTACCGCGGCGGCCCGGCCTACTACATCCAGCACGGCCTGAAGCTCAAAGGCATGGCAGTGGTGTTCTCCATCCTGCTGCTGGTCACCTACGGCTTCGCCTTCATCGGCCTGCAGTCCTACACCGTGACGCACTCGCTGCAGGACGCCTTTGCCTTCGACCCTAGCCACACCGGCATCGTCCTGGCGCTGCTGCTGGCCATCACCTTCATCGGCGGCATCAAGCGCATCGCCGCGGTGTCCGACCTGCTGGTCCCGATCAAGACCCTGGCCTACATCGCCGTGACCCTGTACGTGATCGGCACCCAGATCGAACAAGTGCCGGCCATGCTGGAGACCATCATCAAGAGCGCCTTCGGTCTTGACCCGGCCTTCGGCGGCCTGCTCGGCAGCGCCATCGTCATGGGCGTGAAGCGTGGTGTGTTCGCCAACGAAGCGGGCCTGGGCAGTGCGCCGAACGTCGCCGCCGTGGCCGCCGTGAAGCACCCAGGCGCCCAGGGCGTGGTCCAGGCCTTCAGCGTGTTCCTCGACACCTTCGTGATCTGCACCTGCACCGCGCTGCTGATCCTGCTGTCGGGCTTCTACACCCCGGGCTTCGAAGGCGACGGCATCGTCCTGACCCAGAACTCGCTGGCTGCCGTGGTCGGTGACTGGGGTCGCCTGTTCGTCAGCGTCGCGCTGTCGCTGTTCGTCTTCACCTGCATCCTCTACAACTACTACCTGGGCGAAAACAGCCTGCAGTTCCTCACCCGCAACCGCACCGTGCTGATGCTGTTCCGCGGCCTGGTGCTGGCGCTGGTGGTATGGGGTTCGATGCAGGACCTGTCGACCGTGTTCGCCTTCGCCGACATCACCATGACCTGCCTGGCCTTCGTCAACCTGGTGGCCCTGGCCATGCTGTTCAAGGTCGGCATGCGTGTGATGCGCGACTACGACGAGCAGCGCCGCGCCGGCGTCGACCAGCCTGTGTTCGACTCGCGCAAATTCGCCGATCTGGACCTGGACCTGAAAGCCTGGCCCGCCGAACCTGCGGCCACCGCCCAGGCCGAGTCGCAAGGCGTACCCACAGCGCAACGCTGATGGGTGAACGACGGGCGCATCCTCTGCACCCGTCGGTTACAGTTCGATAAATGTGCGAGCGGGCTGGCCCGCTCCCACAGGAACTCACCGTTTCGGAGAATCCCATGAACCCTTCGACCTACCCTGCCGCCCAGCGCGTCATGGTGCTCTACACCGGTGGCACCATCGGCATGCAGGCCAGTGCCGACGGGCTGGCCCCGGCATCCGGCTTCGAAGCCCGGATGCGCGACTACCTCGACACCCGTCCCGACCTGCCGGTACCGGCCTGGCGCTTTCGCGAAATGGCGCCGCTGATCGACAGCGCCAACATGACCCCCGAGTACTGGCAGCGCCTGCGCGAAGCGGTGGTCGAGGCCGTCGAGAGCGAAGGCTGCGACAGCGTACTGATCCTGCACGGCACCGACACCCTGGCCTACAGCGCCGCGGCCATGAGCTTCCAGTTGCTGGGCCTGCCGGCACGGGTGCTGTTCACCGGTTCGATGCTGCCGGCCGGCGTGCCCGACAGCGATGCCTGGGAAAACCTCAGCGGTGCCCTGCTGGCCCTCGGCCGGGGCCTGGCACCCGGCGTGCAGCTGTACTTCCATGGCGAGCTGCTGGCACCGACCCGCTGCGCGAAGATCCGCAGCTTCGGCCGGCACCCGTTCGCTGCCCTGCGGCGCAAAGGTGGCGGCACCCAGGTCGAGGCCATCCCGCCAAGCCTGGACTACCGCCAGGCCCGGCAGCCGGCCAAGGTCGGCGTGCTGCCGCTGTTCCCCGGGATCGGCGCCGAAGTGCTCGATGGCGTGCTCGCCAGCGGCATCCAGGCTCTGGTGCTGGAGTGCTTTGGCAGTGGCACCGGCCCCAGCGACAATCCGGCATTCCTGGCCAGCCTGCAGCGCGCTCGCGAGCAAGGCATCGTGGTGGTTGCGATCACCCAATGCCATGAAGGCGGTGTGGAGCTGGACATCTACGAAGCCGGTAGCCGCCTGCGTGGTGTTGGCGTGCTGTCCGGTGGCGGCATGACCCGCGAAGCGGCCTTCGGCAAGCTCAACGCCCTGCTGGGCGCCGGGCTGGCTAGCGACGAAGTGCGACGCCTGGTGGAGCTGGACCTGTGTGGCGAGCTGAGCTGAAGCCCAGGCTCGGGAGCCGGTGGCTACTGCGGTAGCCGCCGGCTCAACGATGAACAGAGGGTGGCGCTCGGGTTACTTCTTGACCGAGTAATCCTGGCCCCAGACCCGCACCGAACTCGAACTCTCGATCGGCCCTTCGAACACGAACTTCTGCCGCACTGCCGCCTTGGCCGGGATGGTGACTTCATCCGGGTTGTCGAGGCTGACAGTCAGGTTGTTGGCATAACCGTCCTGGTCGATCGCCAGCAGGGCACCGGTCTGCTTGAGGTTGATCAGCCGCAGCTGGCTGTCGCTGCTGTTCTTGAAACCCAGGGTGACGTTGAAGCTGTCGCCGACGGCTTCGGTCTTCAATACCTGGACGTCGACGCGGCCCTTCATTTGCTCGCGGGAAGAAATGATCGAGGCGCCGTCGACGCCTTGCGCTGATTGGCGGCCATCGAGCACGCCTTCGCTGACGCCACCCAAGAGGTTCTTGCCTGCCGAAATGGCTGACGAGACGGCTGACTTGGCAGAGTCCTTGAGGGTGCTTTCGCTGCCTGGCTCAGCCTCGGCCAGGCACAGCGAACTCAGGAGCAAGCCGGACACCAGGAGCAGGGAACGCGCAGGAGTGAGGGTCATACATAATCCTTTATCGAGGTTGCTGCACCGCCACCTCCGGCGGTGAATGACAGGCAGGTTGCACCAATCAAAGCGCCAAGTCACTAACCACACCACGCCCGAAATACCCCATGCCACTGGCTGGAAAACCGCAGGTCCTGTTGCGGGCGGCATGCAACTTGCTCCGGTCAAGGGTCTTTCCCAGGTCGGAATCTGCGCATGCTGCACTCGCACCTCACCACCCTCAATGCGGTTTCCCTGATCCTCAACACCTTCAAGGACCAGGGTCAGGACGGCGGCGCGTTGTTGGCCGGCAGCGGTATAAACCCCACCGACCTGAGCCGTGCCGACACCCGCATCACCACCAGCCAAGAGATGCTGGTGTGTGCCAATGCCGTGGCCTTGCAACGCGATATCGGCCTGGAACTGGGCCGGCGCATGCACGTATCGTCCTACGGCATGCTCGGCTACGCCCTGCTCACCAGTGCCACCTTAGGTGACGCTTTGCGCCTGGCGCTGCGCTATCCGGCGCTGATGGGAACACTTTTCGAGCTGACCCTGGAAACCGACGGCCCGCGTATCTGGCTGACGGCCGCCGACTATCGCGAAGGCCCGGCCCTGGCCGCGTTCAACACCGAGTTCTGCCTGGTCTCGATGAAGGTCATCTGCGACGACCTGCTGGGGCATCCGCTGCCGCTGATCGGCGCGCGCTTCGACTACCCGGCACCGGACTACCAGGCCCGTTATCGCGAACGCTTCGACTGCCCTCTGACGTTCGATGCCGCCAGCAATGCCTTCGCCTTCGACCGGCGCTGGCTCGACCAACCGCTGCCCCTGGCGGATGCCATCACCCACCAGGCCATGGCCGAGCGCTGTCGCAAGCAGAACACCGAGTTCACCGGACGCCAGGCCTGGCTCGGGCGCATCCGCCAGTTGCTGGCGGCGCAGATGGACGCCGCTCCCGGCCTGGACGGATTGGCGGAACAGATGAACTGCTCGGCCCGGACCCTGCGTCGGCACCTCAAGGACCTGGGCTGCAGCTACCAGGAACTGCTGGACGAACTGCGCTTCGAGCGAGCCAAGCAACTGCTCTGCGAAGACCAACTGCCGATCTACCGAATCGCCGAAGCCCTGGGCTTCAGCGAGACCGCAAGCTTTCGCCATGCCTTCATCCGCTGGAGCGGCGTGGCGCCGAGCCAGTTCCGGCCCTGACACAAACCCCGGCACAACAGCGCCAATTGCATTACATTGCCGGCCTTTCATACCGGCAAGGGACGGCAACGTTGAATCTATCCACAGGTAGCACCGCCAGGCATATCGGCCTTCGTCGAATCGGCCTGGCGCTGCTGATGCTCGCGGCAGCACCCGCCGTCCAGGCTTTCGACCTGGCGAAATTCAAGTGGTGGGAGATGTCCAGCCACTTCGCCCTCGACGAGCCGGAAACCGCCACCCTGCAGATCAAGCCCTTCCCGCTGCCGGGCCTGGCCAAGCTGCCGGCGCGGATCGTGCTGAGCCAGTATCGCGGGATGTTCTATCTCAATGCCTACCAGGACCTGGATTACCGGCAGCGGGTCTACAAGTCGCCGCCCATAGCGCTGTTCAGCCCGGAAGATCTGCGTAACTGCGTGTCGCCGGACAATGACATCCAGGTCACGGACAACTGGCCGCCCAGCAATACCCTGGACACCGGCATCACCCTGACGCCGCTGGACTTCGACTGCTCGGTGCCGCCGCAGTGGAAACTCAGCCAGCGCTACCTGCTGATCGACCAGCGCGATCCCCAGCGCACGCTGCTGGCCATCAGTCATCGCCAGGACCTGACGCAGATGGACTTCACGCCGCTGCAACCCATCAGCGACGAAACCGGACAGCAATGGCTGCAAGCCCTGCAGAAGTTTCCACCGTGGTTCCGGCCTTTCGACAGCGGTGGCGGCCCGATCACCCTCAATGCCTATGTCCCGCCAGCGGACGCGGACGCTGTCTGGAAGCAGTTCCGTCAACTCCACGCGCAACTGCGCAAGGCCAAGGACAAAGGGCCGGGGCTCCGCCAGGTGGAGGACTTCTTCGCGGTTCATGACTACCGCAGCATCGCCACCGACCACAGCGAATACCCCGGCCTGCTCAATGACATCGCCTACTGGGCCAGCGAGGCCGGCCAGCTGAAGGTCGCTCGCGGCTGGCTGGTGGAAGTGCTGCGCCGGGACATGTCGCGCATGCCGACCTACCTCAACCTGGCCGACCTGGACTGGGCCCTGTTCGAACAGCGGCCCCTGGACAACATTCCCCAGGGCCGGGCCATCGAAGGTTATCGGTTGTATTGCGGCATGCGCCTGCAACGCCAGATGAGCATCCCGCCCCGGGTGCTCCAGCGCCTGGGCCTGCAATCTGCCAACCCACAGGCGTGCCAGGGCTTCTGGCCGTTGGTGGCCGCGGCGGACGCCGGTGACGAAGCCGAGGTAAAGCGCCTGCTGGCCAGTGGCGTCAGCGGCGAAGTCATGGCCGAGGACGGCCGCAGCGCCCTGCTGCATGCCCTGGATGCCCCGCACCTGGAGATCGCCCGGCTGTTGCTGGCCAACGGTGCCCATACCAGCGGCCAGTATCGCTGGAGCACCCTGGCCATGCTGGCCATGCAACGTGACCTCAAGGATGGCCCCGACCTCGAGCAGGGCGGGCGCTTGAAGTTCCTGCTGCAGGCCGGGGTCGCCATCGACGAGCAGGACTACCGGGGCCGGACTCCGCTGATGCAACTGGCGGAGCAGGAGCGCAACCTCAAGGGCTTCACCTGGCTGCTGCAACACCCGCAGAACCTTGACCTGCGCACCGCAACAGACCAGGAAACCGCTCTGTACCGGGCCTTCTGGGGCAACAACTATCCGGCCATGAAGCTGTTGATCAACGCGGGGGCCAACCTCAACCTGAGCTATGGCGGGGGCACCTGCTACAACCAACCCATGGGGCAGAGCCTGCTGACTTTACTGGCCGACAAGATCTCCGCCGACGACACGTCGCGCGTCGTCAGCCAGCAAGACACCCTGGAGGTCTTCACCCTGTTGCTGGAAAAAGGCGCCGACCCGAATGTCGGCCAGCGCTGCGAGAAAAAGGGCTACACCCTGCTGCTGGAGGCCATCGCCCGGAAAAAACGCGAGGACATGCTCCAGGTCCTGCAACGCTTCGTGCCGGCAGCACCGGCAGGCTGAAGCCACTGGCGCCCCGCAATGGGGCGCCATGCCCCTTCCAGGGGCGAATTGCGGTCACGCAATCTGGCCATATCGATCCTCTTTTGGCCGTTCCAGCCGTTCTCCAAAACCCCGCGCCCCGCAAGACTGTGAGCCACCGAATCAGCCTGCGGAGAACAAGAAAATGCTGACGATCTACTCGGACGATCACCACCTGCACCATGGCCGTTGCGAACTGATAGACGGGCAACTGATGCCCTGCTTCGAAATGCCCTCCAGGGCCGACCACGTGCTGGACCGAGTGAAGCACCGCAACCTGGGGCCGGTGGAGGCGCCCAAGGACTTCGGCCTGGAGCCGATCCAGCGCGTCCATAGCCGCGAGTACCTGGAGTTCTTCAAGGGCGCCTGGGAGCGTTGGGCAGCCAAGGGCATCGACGGCGACCTGCTGCCCTACACCTGGCCGGCGCGCACCCTGCGCAGCGTGATCCCCAGCAGCCTGCACGGCCAGCTCGGCTACTACAGCTTCGACGGCGGCGCGCCAATCACCGCCGGCACCTGGCAAGCAGCCTACAGCGCGGCGCAAGTTGCCCTGACCGCCCAGGCGGTGATCCAGCGCGGCGCCCACAGCGCCTTCGCCCTGTGCCGGCCACCGGGACATCACGCCGCCAGCGACCTGATGGGCGGCTACTGCTACCTGAACAACGCTGCCATCGCCGCCCAGGCCTTCCTCGACCAGGGCCAGCGCAAGGTGGCGATCCTCGATGTCGACTACCACCATGGCAACGGCACCCAGTCGATCTTCTACGAGCGCAGCGACGTGCTCTTCACCTCGATCCACGGCCACCCGGAAGCCGAATTCCCGTTCTTCCTGGGGTATGCCGACGAGTGCGGCGAAGGTGTTGGTGAAGGCTACAACTTCAACTACCCGCTGGCCGCCGGCAGCGGCTGGGACGCCTGGAGTGCGGCCCTGGAGCGGGCCTGCGGGGAAATCGAGCGCTACGGCGCCGATGTCATCGTGGTCTCCCTGGGGGTCGACACCTTCAAGGAAGACCCGATCTCCCAGTTCAAGCTCGACAGCCCGGACTACCTGGCCATGGGCAAGCGCATCGCCGCCCTCGGCAAACCGACGCTGTTCGTCATGGAAGGCGGTTATGCAGTCGCGGAAATCGGCATCAACGCCGTGAACGTACTCGAAGGCTTCCAGAGCGCCCAGTAAGGAACCCGCAACATGCCAAGACTCCAACGCCTCATCGCTCCCGCCCTGTGCGCCTGCTTGCTGGGCACCGCTGCCCACGCCGAGGAACGCACCCTGCGGGTGTACAACTGGTTCGACTACATCACCCCCAAGGCCCTGGAAGATTTCAAGGCGCAGAACAGCCAGGTCAAGCTGGTGTACGACATCTTCGATACCAACGAAGCCCTGGAGGCCAAGCTGCTCACCGGCAACTCCGGGTATGACGTGGTGGTGCCGTCCAACGTGTTCCTGGCCAAGCAGATCGAGGCCGGGGTGTTCCAGCCCCTGGACCGCGCCAAGCTGCCCAACTGGAACCACCTGGACCCCAAGCTGATGCAACTGATCGAAGCCAACGACCCAGGCAACCGCTTCGCCGTGCCCTACATGTACGGCACCATCCTGATCGGCTTCAACCCGGACAAGGTCAAGGCGGCCCTGGGCGAGCAGGCACCAGTGGACAGCTGGGACCTGATCTTCAAGGAGGAGAACATCAGCAAGCTCAAGCAGTGCGGCGTGGCGCTGCTGGATTCGCCGTCGGAGATCCTGCCCCTGGCCCTGCAGCACCTGGGCCTGGACCCCAACAGCCAGAAGCCTGCGGACTACGAGAAGGCCGAGGCCCTGCTGCTGAAGATTCGCCCGTACATCACCTACTTCCACTCGTCCAAGTACATGGCCGATATCGCCAACGGCGACATCTGCGTGGCGGTGGGCTACTCGGGCAGCTTCTCCCAGGCCGCCAACCGTGCCCGGGAGGCCAAGAACGGCGTGACCGTGGACATGCGCCTGCCCAAGGAAGGCGCGCCGATCTGGTTCGACATGCTGGCGATCCCCAAGGGCGCGAAGAACCCGGAAGACGCCTACACCTTCATCAACTACCTGCTGCAACCCCAGGTGATAGCGCCGGTCAGCGATTTCGTCGGGTATCCGAACCCGAACAAGGACGCCACCGACAAGGTCGACCCAGCGATCCGCAACAACCCCAACCTCTACCCCACCGCGGCAGCCATGAACACGCTCTACACGCTCCGGCCGCTGCCCCGTGATGCCGAGCGGGCGCGGACCCGGGCCTGGACCAAGATCAAGGCCGGGACCTGATCGCTACCCCTGTGGCTTGCTCGCAGCGGATTGCGCAGCAAGCCAAGGCCGACTAGCCGCTTGTGCCTGCCCCTCGTAACGCCGGCTTCACGAGGGCTACACGGTCGCGCGGGAGCACGCTCCCTCGCCGCCACCAGCCATCAGCAGCCAGTCAGGCCCTGGGGCGCCCGTTCCTCGGCGAAGAACCAGGGCCGCAACCGCACCCCCACGCCATTGCCGATGAAGGCCGCCACCAGCCACAACCAGCCGTGCAGGCTGCCGGAGGCGATGCCACTGAAATAGGCGCCGATGTTGCAGCCATAGGCCAGGCGCGAACCGTAGCCCAGCAGCAAGCCGCCGATCACCGCCGCCACCAGGGACCGGGTGGGAATCTTCAGGCTCGGGGCGAAGCGTCCCGCCATGCCCGCCGCCAGCAAGGCCCCCAGAACGATGCCGATGTCCATGACGCTGGTGATGTCTTGCCATACCGGGGCGGCCAGGGCCTTGGCATTCGCCGCGCCTTGCCAGAACACCCACTGGCTGACATCCAGGCCCAGCCCACTCGCGAGCTTGGCCCCCCACAAGGCGAATGCCGAAGTGATGCCCCACGGCCGTCCGGCCAGGGCCAGGGTGGCGAAGTTCAGCAGAGCCAGGGCCACCGCGCCCCAGACCAGCGGCCAAGGGCCACGCAGCAAACGCCGCCAGCCCTGGTGCGTACTGCCGACCGGCGCTTCGAGGCTGCCATGGCGGCGCTTTTCCAGGACCTGGGTCAGCACTGCGATCAGGGCGAACAGGCACAAGCTCAGGCCCAGGGCCGGGCCCACGCCGAAGCTCTGGACGATGGAGATCGGCGGCAGCGAAGGCAGGGCGAACCACCAGTCCACATGATGGGTGGCGATCAGCGAGCCGCAGATGAAGAACGCCAGGGTCACCAGCATCCGCGCATTGCCGCCACCGACGGTGAACAGGGTGCCGGATGCGCAACCGCCGCCCAGTTGCATGCCGATGCCGAAGATAAAGGCACCGAAGATCACCGATACCCCGGCCGGCGCCACCAGGCCGGTCACCGGCTGGCCGAACAGCGTGCCGGCCCCCAGGGCCGGGAAGAACAGCAGCACCGCCAGCGCCAGCATCACCATTTGCGCCCGCAGGCCCGCGCCGCGCCGGTCGCGGATGAACACCCGCCAGGCCGAGGTGAAGCCGAACGCTGCGTGGTAGAGGGTCAGGCCCAGGGCCGCCCCCAGGAGCAACAGCAATACCTGGCGCGCACCCACTTGGGCCTGCAGGAACAAGGCGCCGACGACCAGGAGCAGCAAGGCGAACAGAGGAGCGCCGAACTTGCGTTCGGGCGCCACGGAGAAGGACTGGCTCATAGGGGGTCTCGAAAGGGAAATGCCCGGAAGTATACCCGTCAAACCCGCCAGGCCTGGCGCAGCCGCGCCATGGCCGAACGAATGTCGGCCTCCGGCACCGCGGCGAACCCCAGCACCAGGCCGGCCCGCTGGTCCTCGGGCGTCACGCTGTCCGGCAACCAGTAACGGCTCAGGGCGCTGACCTCGATATCGACACTGGCGGCCTGGGCGAGCAGTTCCTGTTCCCGGGCCAGGCTGGCGACGCTTACCGTCAGGTGCAGCCCCGCCGTCACCCCGGGCAGCGGCCCGACTCCGTCGATGGCCGCCGGCCAGGCTTCGAGCAGGGTATTGCGCCGGCTCAGGGCCGCGCGCCGCATGCGCCGGATATGCCGCTGGAAATGCCCGGCGGCCATGAACTCGGCCATCACCGCTTGGGTACTGACTTCCGAATGGCGCATTTCCACCGCCCGCAGCCGCACGCAGTCCTGTACCAGGTGAGGCGGCAACACCAGGTAACCCAGGCGCAGCGCCGGAAAGGCCACCTTGCCGAAGGTGCCGACATAGATCACCCGGCCCTGGCGATCCAGCGCCGCCAGGGGGGCCAGAGGCGCACCGCTGTAGCGGTACTCGCCGTCGTAGTCGTCCTCGACCACCCAACCCTGGGTCCGCTCGGCCCAGGCCAGCAATTCCAGGCGCCGGGCCAGGCTCATGACCACCCCCGTGGGGTACTGGTGGGCCGGCGTGACATAGGCCACGCGGCAATTCTGCAACTGTGCCAGCTGGCGGCAATCGATGCCCTCCTGGTCCACCGCTATACCGTGCAGTTGTGCACCGGCCATGGCGAAGGCGTGGCCGGCGGCGCGGTAGCCCGGGTTTTCCACAGCCACGGGGTCGCCGGGCTCCACCAGCAGTTGTGCACAAAGGCTGATGCCCTGCTGTGCGCCGCTGGTGATCACAATTTGTTCAGCCGTGCATTGCAGGCCCCGGGTGCTGCGCAGGTAGGCGGCGATCATGCTGCGCAGGCGCGCCTCGCCGGCCGAGTCGCCGTAGCACAGGTGTCGCAGGTCCGGTTTGCGCCAGAAAGCCGCATTCAGCTTGGCCCAGACCTCGAACGGGAACAGGTCGAAGGCGGGCACGCCAACTCGAAAGGCTCGGGGCGGACCGCTGGGATGGGTGCTCAAATGGTGCTTTTGCAGGCGCTGCAAAGTGCTGTTGGAGGCCAGTTTACTGGATGTAACCACAGGTAAATCGACGGATTTTGTGGATAAGTCTGTGGGTAAGCCTGTTGAAAAGCCTGTGGATACTTTTGTGGATAATTTCTTGCGCGAGGATCGGGTTTCCGGCAACTGGCTCACATAGGTGCCATCACCCACCCGCGCCTCGATGAAACCCTCGGCATACAACTGGTCGTAGGCCCGCACCACACTGTTGCGGGAGATCCCCAGGGCCCCCGCCAGGTCGCGGCTGGCGGGCAAGCGCGTACCGCCGGCCAGGCGCCCGTCCAGCACCCGCAGGCGCAGGGCCTGGTAGAGCTGGCGACTGAGACCCTGGCGACGATCCAGGGCAATACCGGCAGGGTTGAAAGACAGCGGAGGCAAGGCACTGTTCATCGGCGTGCACCCAGGAAATTGGACCTATGAAATAGAGCAAAAGTGGCTCTTACCACGAACCATTAGCCTGCCTAGGATGCAGCCAATCGCCAAGGATTTTCCACATGTACCTACCTCGCGCTTTCGCTGACCATGACCTCTCCCGCCTGCACCAGGTGATCCATGACGGCCGCCTGGCCACCCTGGTGACCTGTGGTGCCCAGGGCCTGCAGGCCAGCCACCTGCCGCTGCTGCTGGAGGCCGGCCAAGGGGCCAATGGCACCCTCTACGGCCACTTGGCCAAGGCCAACCCGCAATGCGCGGAACTGGCCGCCGGTGCCGAGGCGCTGGTGATCTTCGAGGGCGGCGATGCCTACGTCAGCCCGTCGTTCTATCCGAGCAAGGCCGAACACGGCAAGGTGGTGCCGACCTGGAACTACGTGGCGGTGCATGCCTACGGCCAGGCCGAGGTGTTCCACGACCCGCAGCGCCTGCTCAAGCTGGTCGGGGCCCTTACCGAGCATCACGAAGCTGGTCGCCAGCAACCCTGGAAGGTCGAGGATGCCCCCGCCGACTACATCGACGGCATGCTCAAGGCCATCGTCGGTTTCGCCCTGCCGATCCAGCGCCTGGAGGGCAAGCGCAAGCTCAGCCAGAACCGTGACGCCCGGGACATGGCCGGGGTCCGCGAGGGCCTGGCGGCCAGCACCGACCTGCGTGACCAACAGCTGTCCCACCTGATGCGCTAATACTTCAACAATCAAGGAGCCTTCATGAGCCAGATCCAGATCCGCCCCGTCACCGCCGCCGACCACGCCGCCTGGCTGCCCCTGTGGCAGGCCTACCTGCGGTTCTACGAAACCGAGCTGGCGGATGCCGTGACCCAGAGCACCTGGCAGCGCTTGCTGGATACCAGCGAGCCGACCCATGCCGCCCTGGCCTGGGATGGCGAACACGCCGTGGGCCTGGTGCATTTCATTTACCATCGCTCCAACTGGAGCATCGAGAACGCCTGCTACCTGCAAGACTTGTTGGTGGCCCCGCAACAGCGCGGCACCGGCGTCGGTCGCAAGCTGATCGAGTTCGTCTACACCCAGGCCAAGCAGGACGGCTGCGCCAAGGTCCACTGGCTGACCCACGAAACCAACGCCACGGCCATCCAGCTCTACGAGCGCATCGCCGAACGCCCAGGCTTCATCCAGTTCCGCAAACCTCTGTGAACCTGCCCAGGAGCCATTGAATGTCGACTTCCCTCACCGATTGGCAAGGCGCCCCCGCCCCTTCGGCCACCCTCTTGCAAGGGCGCTTCATCCGCCTGGAGAAACTCGACCCGGCGCGCCATGGCGATGAGCTGTTCCAGGCCCTTCAAGGCCCGGACGCCGACCCCGTGCTCTGGGACTTCCTGCCCTACGGCCCCTACCCCGAGCGCCCGGCCTTCGACGCCTGGCTGGCAGGCCATGAACGCAGCAGCGACCCGTACTTCTTCACCGTGATCGATCTCGCCACAGGCCAGGCCCAGGGTGTACTCAGCCTGATGTCCATCGTCCCGGCCCACGGCCGCATCGAGATCGGCCACGTGACCTTCGGCGCACCGATGCAGCGCTCGCCCAAGAGCACCGAGGCGGTGTACTTGCTGGCCCGGGAGGCCTTCGCCATGGGTTACCGGCGCCTGGAATGGAAGTGCAACAACGCCAACGCCCGCTCGCGCTATGCGGCCGAGCGCCTGGGCTTCAGTTTCGAGGGTGTGTTCCGCCAGCACATGGTGGCCAAGGGGCAGAACCGCGACACCGCCTGGTTCTCGATCCTGGACTCGGAATGGCCGGCCATCGCCAAGGGTTTCGAGCAGTGGCTGGGCGATGCCAACCAGGGCCCGCACGGGCAGTTGAGGAGTCTGGCGCAGTGCCGGGAGCAGATCCCGGGGCAATGAACGGTACCCGCCGCGCCCCATGCGCAGCGGGTGTCCTCAATCGCCTGGCAGGGCTCGGGCGCGACTGGCTCGCTGCACCTTCACCACTCCCATCTGCATGCCGAAGGGCCTGAACACCGCGTTCATCGACTTGAGGGTCGGGTTGCCGTCGCCATGCTCGATGTGCACCAGGGTCCGCAAGGAAATCCGGCACATCTTGGCGAACTGGCTCTGGTGCAGCCCGGTGACCTCGGTGCGCAGGCGTCGTACCGCATCACCGAGCGGCAAGCGACCGGTGGCCAGCTCCTGCTGGATGTCGTCGATCAATCCAGCGCGTTCGTCCAGGGCTGTACTCATCGCAATCCCCACTCTTGCAGGCGTCGGTCCAGGTGACGCAGGTGGATACCTGGATGGTTCATGGTGGCCGCCGGCAGGCCTCCGGCATCGAGCAGGTCCGGGAGGGCGCGCAGGCGCTCGGCATCCTCGCGCAGGTGCGCCAGGGCCAACTCAGGATCGAGCAACGGCCGCAGGCTGGCACAGACCAGGCGCCAGTCCACCTCGCCGGCCACTTCCATTCGTCCGGGCCACTTGGTGGCGCGGGCAATTCCCGCGGTATCCATCACCATGGGGGCCAGGTCATGGATCGGGGCCAGGCGCACACCGTCTTCATCGCGGATCACCGCGATATTGCGCCCATGATTATGGGGATTGCCGAGGATCTTGTTGATCAGCTCCCGGCGCAGGTAGTCGGCCACCAGCTCGGGAATCGAGGCCTCCTGCCCCGCCGCTCGCCACAGCTCGGCAAGGGTCCCCAGCACTTCGGTATGGCGCATGCCCTGGTCGTAGCCCACCAACCCTGCCAGCGAATAGATCGACTCCAGCGCCAAGCGCTCGACGCCTGCCGGGCCGACACGACGGTCGAAACGCGGCAACCACAAGCTGGGCACGTGTCCCTCCTCCAGGGCCAGGCCGGCCGCAGGAACGGTCTCGATGTCCAACTGCTGCAAGGCGCGGTAGTAGTGGAACTCGCTCCTGAGGATGTCACAGTCGTTCTGGGCGGCCCGGTTACGAGGGAACTTAACCAGCCAGTGCTGGGCTGCAGCGGCGTCCTCCAGCAGTGCATCGGGATACAGCAAGCCGGCCCGGTTCTGTGTCAGCAACAGCTTGGGCGCCTCGCCACCGGCGCCCCTGGCTGCGCCCTGCTCATGCATGTACTCGACGAAACGTTGGTCGCCGGCCACCACCGCCTCCCGGCAAAACCCTTGCAAGGGCCGCCCGGCCAAACCGACCAGGGATTCCTTGATGCGCAGATGACCGATGGGAGCGGCGGTCGCCCGAGCCAACAGGAACAGCTCGGCAGCGACGCCCGCAGGGCACTCGCGACCGATATGGCCGAGCAAGAAACGCCGGGCATCGCCGGCCGGGGCTATGTCATAGAGAAATGCCGGAGCCCGGGATTCGCGTATCGGCTCCCAGCCCAAGGGCAGCGACCCACTGACCGAGCAGGCCAACGGACTGGCGACCGACTCCAGGTTATCCACCAGATACTGCCGCACATAACCGAAGCTGCACGGGCTGTTGAAGCCCTCCTCGGGCTTGTCGAAGCAAAGGGTCATGGCGTCGGTCCATGCCCCCGAACGGTAGAGTTGCAGCGTCAGCCGATACATCTTATTACCTGCAATTTAATGCACTCCGATCATACTGATCAGCACAAATATGCATTTTAATGCAGATATATAACAATAATCGAGAATAGATCTGTATTTAAATACACTTACTAAATTCGCCGAAAGCGCCCGGAAATACAGCGGATTTCATGACGACCCCTCGACCAGACCGAGAGCCGTAGCCCCGAATGACAGGCAAAAAAAGGGAGGCCGTAGCCTCCCCGAGGTAAAGCGTTACAGATGAAGGCCGTGGATCAGCCTTCGATCTCGATCAGGATCTCGCCCGGGTTGACCCGGTCGCCCTTAGCCACGTGGATGGCCACGACCTTGCCGGCGATGGCCGCCTGGACTTCGGTCTCCATCTTCATGGCTTCGGTGATCAGCACGGCCTGGCCGGCCTTGACCACGTCGCCTTCCTTGACCAGTACATCGACGATATTGCCCGGCATGGTGGTGCTGACATGGCCGGGTGCAGAGGCTTGCTTGCGCTTGCTGCTGCCGCCGCCGACGAACTCGTTGAGGGGCTCGAACACCACTTCTTCCGGCATGCCGTCGATGGACAGGTAGAAGTGGCGCTTGCCTTCGGCCTTGACGCCGACACCGGTGATGTCGACGCGGTAGGTCTCGCCGTGGACGTCGATGACGAATTCGGTCGGCACGCCCTCGCCGCCCGGCTTGCTGACGCCACCGGCCTCGGGGATCGGCAGCAGGACTTCCGGCACCAGGGTCCCGGCTTCACGTTCCTCGAGGAACTTGCGGCCGATGTCCGGGAACATCGCATAGGTCAGCACGTCTTCCTCGGACTTGGCCAATGCGCCGATCTCACCGCGCAGCTTGGTCATTTCCGGCTTCAGCAGGTCGGCCGGGCGCACGTCGATCACTTCTTCGCTGCCGATGGCCTGGCGCCGCAGCTTCTCGTCGACCTCACCCGGGGCCTTGCCGTACCCGCCTTGCAGGTAGAGCTTCACTTCGTTGGTGATGGTCTTGTAGCGCTTGCCGGCCAGTACGTTGAAGAACGCCTGGGTGCCGACGATCTGCGAAGTCGGGGTCACCAGCGGCGGGTAGCCCAGGTCGTGACGCACCCGCGGGATCTCCGCCAGCACTTCGTTCATGCGGTTGAGGGCGCCCTGCTCCTTGAGCTGGTTGGCCAGGTTGGAAATCATCCCGCCCGGCACCTGGTTGACCTGCACCCGAGTGTCCACCGCGGTGAATTCACTTTCGAACTGGTGGTACTTCTTGCGCACGGCGTAGAAGTACAGGCCGATTTCCTGCAACAGCTCCAGGTCCAGGCCGGTGTCGAACTCACTGCCCTTGAGGGCCGCGACCATGGACTCGGTGCCCGGGTGGCTGGTGCCCCAGGCGAAGCTGGAGATGGCGGTGTCGATATGATCGGCGCCATTTTCCACGGCCTTGAGCTGGCACATGGCGGCCAGGCCCGCGGTGTCGTGGGAATGGATGAACACCGGCAGCGACTGCTCGGCCTTCAGCGCCTTGACCAGCTCGCCAGTGGCGAACGGCGTCAGCAGGCCAGCCATGTCCTTGATCGCCACCGAGTCGCAACCCATGGCTTCCATCTGCTTGGCCTGGGCCACGAAGGCCTCGATGGTGTGCACCGGGCTGGTGGTGTAGGCGATGGTGCCCTGGGCGTGCTTGCCGGCGGCCTTCACCGCTTCGATGGCCACGCGCAGGTTACGCACGTCGTTCATGGCGTCGAAGATGCGGAACACGTCGATGCCGTTGACCGCGGCCTTGGCCACGAAGGCCTTGACCACGTCGTCGCTGTAGTGGCGGTAGCCCAGCAGGTTCTGGCCGCGCAGGAGCATTTGCAGGCGAGTGTTGGGCAGTGCCGCACGCAGCTGGCGCAGGCGTTCCCACGGGTCTTCCTTGAGGAAGCGCACGCAGGCGTCGAAAGTCGCGCCGCCCCAGACTTCCAGCGACCAGTAGCCGACTTTGTCGAGCTTGTCGCAGATCGGCAGCATGTCTTCGGTGCGCATGCGGGTAGCCAGCAAGGACTGGTGGGCGTCACGCAGGATGGTGTCGGTAACGAAGATCTTTTTAGTCATTGGTATCTCCTCATAGCGGCAAGCTGCGAGCGACAAGCTGCAAGTAAAAGCCGATCGGCTCTAGCTTGGCGCTTGTCGCTAAACGCTTGCCGCTGCTTGTTTATAGGCCTGCGTGGGCGGCGATGGCGGCGGCGATGGCCAGGGCCAGCTCTTCGGGTTTGCGCTTGATCGAGTAGTTGGTCAGTTCCGGGTGGCTTTCGACGAAGCTGGTATTGAACTGCCCGCTACGGAATTCCGGATTGCGCAGGATTTCCTGGTAGTACGCCGCGGTAGTCTTCACCCCCTGCAGGCGCATGTCGTCCAGGGCTCGCAGGCCGCGGTCCATGGCTTCTTCCCAGGTCAGCGCCCAAACCACCAGCTTCAGGCACATGGAGTCGTAGAACGGCGGAATGGTGTAGCCGGTGTAGATCGCCGTGTCGGTGCGCACGCCCGGGCCGCCGGGGGCGTAGTAACGGGTGATCTTGCCGAAGCTGGGCAGGAAGTTGTTCTTCGGGTCTTCGGCGTTGATCCGGAACTGCAACGCGTAGCCACGGTGGTGGATGTCTTCCTGCTTGACCGAAAGCGGCAGGCCCGAGGCGATGCGGATCTGCTCGCGGACGATGTCGATGCCGGTGATTTCCTCGGTGATGGTGTGTTCCACCTGCACCCGGGTGTTCATCTCCATGAAGTACACCTCGCCATCGGCGAGCAGGAACTCCACGGTGCCTGCGTTCTCGTAGTTCACCGCCTTGGCCGCACGCACCGCCAGGTCGCCGATGTAGGCGCGCTGCTCGGGGGTCAGCTGCGGGCTCGGGGCGATCTCGATGAGTTTCTGGTTGCGGCGCTGGATCGAGCAGTCGCGCTCGAACAGGTGGACCACGTTGCCGAAGCTGTCACCGAGGATCTGTGCCTCGATGTGCTTGGGATTGACGATGCATTTTTCCAGGAACACTTCCGCCGAACCGAAGGCCTTGGTGGCCTCGGAGATCACCCGGGGGAAGTTCTGTTCCAGTTCCTCGCGGCTGTTGCAGCGACGGATACCACGGCCGCCACCGCCGGAGGTGGCCTTGAGCATCACCGGATAACCGATGCGGTCGCCTTCACGCAGGGCTTCGTGGATGTCGGCGACGTTACCCTCGGTGCCCGGGGTCACCGGCACGCCAGCCTTGATCATGCTGCGGCGGGCTTCGGTCTTGTCGCCCATGCGGCGGATCACTTCCGCGGCCGGGCCTATGAATTTGATTCCACGTTCGGCGCAGATGTCCGCCAGTTCGGCGTTCTCCGAAAGAAAGCCATAGCCTGGATGCAAGGCATCGCAGCCGGTTTCCACCGCCAGGTTCACCAGCTTGCGTGGATTGAGGTAACCGGCCAGCGGTTCGGCACCGATGCTGTGGGCTTCATCCGCGCGCTTGACGTGCAGCGCATGGCGGTCGGCATCGGAGAAGATCGCCACCGAACGGATGCCCATCTCGGCGCAGGCACGCACGATTCGTACGGCAATCTCACCACGGTTGGCAATCAGGATCTTTTTTATCACTTGGAGTTTCCCTTGAGCCGTTGAAACAAACGACCCGCTAGACCGAGTCGGCGCGTGACCAAATGTTTCAAGTCAGTCGCAGCGACACACTAGCTCCGCGAAGGGATTAACAAAAATCAATAATTATTGGGACAACCATAAGTAAAGACTTATAGTTTTGCCTCCAGCCCCGGTGCGAGCCCTTGAAGCATGCGTAAATCCTTGATGCGCCTGACATTGCGCCAGCTGCAGATCTTCAACGAAGTCTGCGATCTACGCTCCTACAGCCGGGCCGCCGAGGAAATGTCCCTGACCCAGCCGGCGGTCAGCCTGCAGATCCGCCAGCTCGAGGAACTGATCGGCCAGCCGCTGTTCGACTATGTCGGCAAGAAGCTCTACATGACCGAAGCCGCCGAAGCCCTGCAACGGGCCAGCCGGGACATCTTCGGACGCCTGGAGAACCTCGACATGCAACTCTCCGACATGCAGGGTTCGCTGCAAGGCCAGCTCAAGCTGGCCGTGGAGTCCAGCGCCAAGTACTTCGTGCCGCACCTGTTCGCCGCCTTCAAGCGCCAGCACCCGGAAGTCCACCTGCAGCTGACCGTGGTCAACCGCGCCCAGGTGATCCGCCGCCTTTCCGACAACCGCGACGACCTGGTGATCATGTCCATGGTGCCCCAGGACATGGAGCTGGAATTCCTGCCATTCCTGAACAACCCGATCGTCGCCGTGGCGCCCCCGGACCACCCCCTGAGCCATATGGGAGCCCTGCGCTTGCAAGACCTGGAGCCCTACACCCTGGTACTGCGCGAACAGGGCTCCGGCACCCGCCTGGCCTGCGAGGAGTACTTCAAGGAGAAGCGCGTGCACTTCACCCAGATCCTCGAAGTGTCGTCGGCAGAAGCGCAACGCGAGTGCGTCCGGGCAGGCCTGGGCGTGGCCTTGTTGACGCGCCACGCCCTGAACCTTGAGTTGGCGACCGGCGGCTTGATCGAATTGCCGGTCGAAGAGCTGCCATTGCTTCGCAGCTGGTGCCTGGTGCAGGCCAAAGCCAAACGCCTGTCACCGGTAGCGCATGCGTTCCTGGGGTTTATCCGCAGCGAACGGGTGCAGATCAGCGGGCTGGTTGGGCGGTTTGACGGGAAGCTGCCGGAGCGGCCTGCCAGTAATTGACGGCATCCTGCTCGGGGTAGTCGTTGATTTCCTGTTGCAGGCGACGCAGTTCGAAGCGGTGCTCGATCGCACGGCGAAATTCCATGCGGCGTTGGTCTTCCTGCTGACGACGGGTCTTGACTGCGCTGCTGCTCTCTTCGTAAGGCCGGGCCATTTCGAGTCTCCCAATGCGAGTACGGAGGCTTCACGATGGCGATCGGCGATGACGGTTTGGCGGCGAGTCCATTACAGGGATGTGAAAGTTGCCCGAACGGTCATCAGGCCACTTCGGGCGAGGGAGCAGGCTCCCCACGCCCTATCAGTCGTCCAGGGCTTTGACCGCCTTGGGCGACAGGCGCAGGCTGCGCAAGCTGCGCTTCACGCTCTTGAGGTGGTTGACCAGGCTCGGGCCGCGGGCCATGGCCACGCCCATGGCCAGGACGTCGATCACCACCAGGTGGGCGATGCGCGAGGTCAGCGGGGTATAGATCTCGGTGTCCTCGTGCACGTCGATGGCCAGGTTGACCGTGGACAATTCGGCCAGCGGCGTCTGGCTCGGGCACAGGGTGATCAGGTTGGCGCCGCTTTCACGCACCAGGTTGGCGGTGATCAGCAGATCCTTGGAGCGCCCGGACTGGGAGATGCAGATCGCGACGTCCGAGGGTTTGAGGGTGACCGCCGACATGGCCTGCATGTGCGGGTCGGAATACGCCGCCGCCGTCAGCAGCAGGCGGAAGAACTTGTGCTGGGCGTCCGCCGCCACGGCGCCGGAAGCGCCAAAGCCGTAGAACTCCACGCGCTGGGCCTGGGACATGAGGGTGACGGCACGCTGCAACTCCACCGGGTCGAGCTTCTCGCGAACCTCCATCAGAGTGTGCAGGGTGGTGTCGAAGATCTTCAGGCTGTAGTCGGCGACCGAATCGTCTTCATGGATCGCGAACTGGCCAAAGCTGGCACCGGCGGCAAGGCTCTGCGCCAGCTTGAGCTTCAGGTCCTGGAACCCCGAGCAGCCGATGGCCCGGCAGAAGCGCACGATGGTCGGCTCGCTGATACCCACACTATGAGCCAGGTCCGCCATGGAGCTGTGCATTACGGCCGCAGGATCGAGGAGCACGTGATCGGCGACCTTGAGTTCCGATTTGCGTAACAGATGACGTGACTGGGCGATGTGCTGCAACAGGTTCAAGGGCTGGGACTCATTGTTATCGGCAGGTGCCGGGAGATGTAGCAAGCTTGTAGTTATACTACATGAATTGGCTTTTTGCCTGCTCAATGCATCAGGAAGTTGCCTGGCTACCCCCCATATTCAGCCGGGTACGCTGCATGTAGCCGTTTTGGCGGGGAATGCCGGCACTAGCGCGACTGGGCCTGCAACAGCAACGCAAGGCCCTGGGCGTCCACCGGGCGGCTGATCAGGTAGCCCTGCACTTCGTCACACTGTTCGGCCCGCAGGAAGGCCAACTGGGCCGGTTCCTCGACCCCCTCGGCCACCACCTTCAAGGACAAGCCGTGGGCCATGGCAATGATCGCCCGGGTAATGGCCGCATCTTCACCGCCCTCTGCCAGGCCACGGATGAAAGCCTGGTCGATCTTCACGTAGTCCACCGGGATGCGCTTGAGGTAGCTCAGGGAGGAATAGCCCGTGCCAAAGTCGTCGATCGCCAGCTTGACCCCCAGGTCACGCAGTTGCTGGAAGGTCGCGATGATGTGCTCGACACTGTCGAGCAACTGGCTTTCGGTCAGCTCCAGTTCGAGCAAGTGCGGCTCCAGCCCGGTTTCTTCCAGCACCTGGCGCACCAGGCTCACCAGCTTGCCCTGGCGCAACTGGTACACCGAGAGGTTCACCGAGACCCGGATCGGCTCCAGCCCCTGGCGCTGCCACTGGCAGGCCTGGCGACAAGCCTGGCGCAGCACGAACTCGCCGATGGGGCCGATCAGCCCGGTCTCCTCGGCAAGCCCGATGAAGTCCCCTGGTGGTACCCGTCCCAGGATCGGGTGCTCCCAACGCACCAGGGCCTCGGCGGCATTGAGTCGCCCCGTAGCCAGGCACAGCTTGGGCTGATAGAACACCATCAGCTGGTCATCCTCGATGGCCTTGCGCAACTGGTTCTCCAGTTGCAGGCGCTCCAGGGTGCTGGCTTGCAAACTCTCGGTATAGAACTGGAAGTTGTTGCCCCCCAAGTGCTTGGCATGGGCCATGGCCATGTTCGCCTGGCTGACCAGGGCGGCGATCTCCCGGGCACTGTCCGGCAGCATGCTGATGCCCATGGAGGCGCTGACCACCAGTTCATGGCCCTCTACGGTGATTGGCAGGCGCAACTTGCTCAGCAACCGCGTGGCGACGCGGGTCAGGCTCGACAGGCTGCCGTAGGCGTCGAACAGCACAGCAAACTCATCCCCGGACAAACGGGCAATGGTGTCGGCCTCCGGCAGGGCGTTGACCAGGCGGCGGGCCATTTTCTGCAGCAGTTGGTCGGCCACCTCATGGCCCAGGCTGTCATTGAGCAGCTTGAAGCGGTCCAGGTTGATGTGCAGCAGGGCCAGGCTACGTCCACCCTGGCGCACCCGCTGGTGGGCTTCGCGCAAGCGTTCGCGAAACAGCGAGCGGTTGGCCAGCCCGGTGAGCTCGTCATAGTGCGTGAGGTAGCGCATGCGCTCCTCGGACTCCCTTCGAGCCGAAAGATCGGCGAAGAAACCCACGATATGGCGGACTTTCCCCCGCCTGTCACGCACCACGTTCAGTTGCAGCCACTGCGGATAGAGCTCGCCGTTCTTGCGGGTTTCCACCAGCTCGCCCTGCCAGCTGCCGTGCTGTTCCAGGGCCTGGTGGATCAAGGGGTAATGGCGCCGGGCATCGCGGCTGCAGGGCAACTCCACCACGTTGCAGCCGAGCATGTCCTCGATCTGGAAGCCGGTGACCTGGCTGAATGCCTGGTTGGCCGCGATCAGCACGTAATCGGGGTCGAGGATGACGATGCCCTCGCTGGCCGCCTCGAACACGGTAGCCGCCAGGTTGCGTTGTACCTCCAGTTCCTTGTCGGCACTGATATCGCGACGCGTGCCGGCCATGCGCAGGACCCGGCCGTCGGGGCTGCGCTCCACGGCCCGCCCGCGATCCTCGATCCATACCCAGTGGCCGGCACCATGCAGCACTCGGTACTCCACCTGGTAATCCTCGCTGCGCCCCTTCAAATGCTCCACCAGGGCGCGCCTCAGCGTGGGCAGGTCCTCCGGGTGCAGGCGCGGCTTCAGGTGGCTGAGCATCGCCGTGACCCCTTCCGGCTCCAGGCCGAACAGCTCCTTGATCTGGGTGTGATGGACTTCATCGGTCTGCAGGTTCCAGTCCCACAACCCCAGCTCACTGGCATTGAGCGCCAGGGCCAGGCGCGCCTCGCTCTTGCTCAGGGCCTGGTTGGCGGCGTCCAGCTCCAGGCTGCGCTGGACCACTCGCTGCTCCAGCCCGGCCTGGGCCTCGCGCAGTTGCTCCTCGGCACGCCGGCGCTGCTCCACCTCCCGGGCCAGTTCGCGATTGAGTTGCCCGCTGCGACTTTGGGCATCCTGCAAGTGCTCGATCAGCGCCTGGTTCTGGAAACGCCGTAGCAGGCCGCGTTGGATCAGGCGATTGACCTGCCAGGCCACGACACTCAATGAGGCCAGCAGGATCAATCCCAGCCAGCCCCAGCCGCGCTGCTGTTCATCGCCGCCCCAGAACAGGTAGGCGATCGCTGGCAACAGGCAAGGAAGGGTGAATGACAGGAAGGCCTTCAGGCTGACGGCATAGGCCACGCTGGCGGAAAGGATCGCCGCGCCAATCAAACCGAAGACCCAGGACTGCTGCAGGAAGCTGTCGGTGGGCACCAGGGCAATGCCTGCACAGGCCAGGGTCAAGCCACTGACCGTGGACCCCAGCAGGAACATGCGCAGCCAGACTGGTTGCGCCTGCCGGCTGGGAATCGCCGAATCGAAGGCTGCCACCTGGATCACGCGCAAGGCCACCAGGGCCAGCAACCAGACCATCCACACGCTGAGCAGCAGATAACGCGAGGGGCTCCAGAGCAGCCAGGTACAGACCAGGCCGTTGAGCAGCATGAACAGCGTCGGCAGCAACGACCCTTGATACAGCAGGCGCGTACGCTCCACTGCAATCTCGACGGCATAGTGCTGGCGGATGACCCGGGGCTCCATGAAAGGCCCCGACAGGTCGGAAATAAGTGTCATAGGCAGTGTTCTTATAATGGTTGAGCCTGAAACGTCGCCGGAGCATACACAAGCAAAGGCGCGAGCCAAACTGCCCCAAGTCATAAAATCGATAAAACAAATCCTCGCAAGATCGCTCTGCAAAGCGTCCAGGCGAGAAGCGCCAATGGCTGCGGCGCGTGACCAGCCAGTCGTCCCTCACGGTTGTTTTATCGGCTAATGCAAAGCCGGGTTTGCCCGGGGTGGCGCGCGCCCCTAGAATGCGCCGATGCGCGATGATCTCTCCCTCCTGTTGAATTCCCTCAACGACGCCCAACGCCAGGCCGTAGCGGCCTCCCTGGGTCGTCAGTTGGTCCTGGCCGGCGCTGGTTCCGGCAAAACCCGTGTGCTGGTGCACCGTATCGCCTGGCTGATCCAGGTCGAGAACGCCTCGCCCCACTCGATCCTGTCGGTGACCTTCACCAACAAGGCGGCGGCCGAGATGCGCCACCGTATCGAGCAATTGCTGGGCATCAACCCCGCGGGCATGTGGGTCGGCACCTTCCACGGCCTGGCCCACCGCCTGCTGCGGGCCCACTGGCAGGAAGCCGGCCTGAGCCAGACCTTCCAGATCCTCGACAGCGACGACCAGCAACGCCTGGTCAAGCGGGTGATCCGCGAGCTGGGCCTGGATGAACAGCGCTGGCCGGCCCGCCAGGCCCAGTGGTTCATCAACGGCCAGAAAGACGAGGGCCTGCGCCCGCAGCACATCCAGGCCAGTGGCGACCTGTTCCTGGCCACCATGCGCAGCATCTACGAAGCCTACGAGGCCGCCTGCCAGCGTGCGGGAGTCATCGACTTCTCCGAGCTGCTGCTGCGCGCCCTGGACCTGTGGCGCGACCATCCGGGCTTGCTGGCGCACTACCAGAAGCGTTTCCGCCATGTGCTGGTGGACGAGTTCCAGGACACCAACGCCGTGCAGTACGCCTGGTTGCGACTGCTGGCCAAGGGTGGCGAAAGCCTGATGGTGGTGGGCGACGACGACCAGTCGATCTACGGCTGGCGCGGGGCGAAGATCGAGAACATCCACCAGTACTCCGACGACTTCCCGGACACCGAAGTGATCCGCCTGGAGCAGAACTACCGCTCCACTGCCGGCATCCTCAAGGCCGCCAACGCCCTGATCGCCAACAATACCGGGCGCCTGGGCAAGGAACTGTGGACCGATGGCGGCGATGGCGAGGCCATCAACCTGTATGCCGCCTTCAACGAACACGATGAAGCCCGCTACGTGGTGGAAACCATCGAGAGCGCGCTCAAGACCGGCCTGGCCCGCAGCGATATCGCCATTCTCTACCGCTCCAACGCCCAGTCCCGGGTGCTGGAGGAAGCCTTGCTGCGCGAACGCATCCCGTACCGCATCTATGGCGGCCAGCGCTTCTTCGAGCGCGCCGAGATCAAGAACGCCATGGCCTACCTGCGCCTGCTGGAAGGCCGCGGCAACGACGCAGCGCTGGAGCGAGTGATCAACGTCCCGGCCCGGGGCATCGGCGAAAAGACCGTCGAGGCGATCCGCGAGCATGCCCGCCACAGCGATGTGTCGATGTGGGAAGCCATGCGCCAACTGGTGGCCAATAAAGGCCTGACCGGTCGGGCGGCCGGTGCCCTTGGCGCGTTTATCGAGCTGATCGAGAACCTGGCGGCCAAGACCCTGGACATGCCCCTGCACCTGATGACCCAGACGGTGATCGAGCAGTCGGGGCTGATTGCCTATCACGAAGCGGAAAAAGGCGAGAAAGGCCAGGCCCGGGTGGAAAACCTCGAGGAACTGGTCAGCGCCGCGCGCAACTTCGAGAACACCGAGGAAGACGAGGACCTGACGCCCCTGGCGGCCTTCCTCGGCCATGCGTCCCTGGAAGCCGGCGATGCCCAGGCCGACGAGCACGAAGACAGCATCCAGCTGATGACCCTGCACAGCGCCAAGGGCCTGGAATTCCCCTATGTGTTCCTGGTGGGCATGGAAGAAGGCCTGTTCCCCCACAAGATGAGCCTGGAAGAGCCGGGCCGCCTGGAGGAAGAACGCCGCCTGGCCTATGTCGGTATCACCCGGGCCATGCAGAACCTGGTCATGACCTACGCCGAAACCCGTCGCCTGTACGGCAGCGAAACCTACAACAAGGTGTCGCGTTTCGTACGTGAAGTGCCCAAGGGGCTGATCCAGGAAGTACGCCTGTCCAACAGCGTCAGCCGGCCTTTCGGTGGTGGCCAGTCCCAGAGCACCAGCAGCCTGTTCAGCGGCAGCGCCATCCCGGACACCGGCCTGAGCCTTGGCCAGGCCGTGCGCCACTCGGTGTTCGGCGACGGCGTGATCCTCAACTTCGAGGGCGCCGGAGCCCAGGCCCGGGTCCAGGTCAACTTCAGCGAAGGCAGCAAATGGCTGATGCTTGGCTACGCCAAGCTGGAAGCCATCTAATCTCCCAGCAGCAGCCGGCTTGTCGGTGAAGGCGCCCCTGCCCTTCATCGGCAAGCCGGGCCCAAACCGCCAAAAGGAAGCACGAGCATGGGTTCAGGCTTTTTTTCGTCGTGGACATTCTGGGCGTTACTGTCGGCAATTTTCGCCGCATTGACGGCGATCTTCGGCAAAGTCGGCATCGAGAACGTCAATTCCGACTTCGCCACCCTGTTGCGCACAGGGGTGGTGCTGGTGAGCCTGGCCTTGATTTTGTACGCAACGGGCCAATATCAGTCCCTGGAATCGATTTCTACCAAGAGCTACCTGTTCCTGCTGCTGTCCGGGCTGGCCACAGGGGCTTCCTGGCTGTGCTACTACCGTGCCCTCAAGCTGGGCCCCGCCTCGCTGGTGGCGCCGGTGGACAAGCTCAGCGTGGTGTTCGTCGCGATCATCGGCGTGACACTGCTAGGGGAGAAACTCGACCTGCGGCAATGGGGCGGGATCGGCCTGATCACTGCCGGCGTGGTAGTGCTGGCACTACGGCGCTGAAGGTCCTGGAAGGAAACCAAAGCGGCTTCCCCCAGGCAAAACCACATCGGCGAGCATGATTTCAGATGGGACTGAACCAGGCCTGTCAGGCAAAAGCCCGAAACATTATGCCGCTCGCCACTGACACTTCACCTGTGCAATATGGCGCGCGTGCCATCCACAAATGGGAATACCCTTTATGAAACGTTTTCTTAGCATCGCCATGGCGCTGTGCATCGGCTTGACGATGAGCCTCGACGCCAATGCCAAGCGCTTCGGTGGCGGCAAAAGCGCCGGCGCTGCCCCGACCCACCAGGCTCGCCAGGCGGCACCCACCGCTCCGGGCGCTCCTGCCGCTGCCGCCACTGCTGGTGCAGCCGGTGCCGCGGGTGCAGCAGCCAAGGCCGGCGGTGCTTCGCGCTGGCTCGGCCCCCTGGCCGGTATCGCCGCAGGCGGCCTGCTGGCCTCCATGTTCATGGGCGGCGGCTTCCAGGGCATGCAGATCTTCGACATCCTGATCATGGCGGTCATCGCGTTCGTGATCTTCCGCTTCATTGCCGCTCGTCGCCGCAAGCAACAGGAGCAATTCGCTCCGGCCGGCCACGCCCCCATGCAACGCGAAGCCTTCCAGCCCCAGGCACCGGCTGGCGGTTCGATCTTCGGCGGCTCCGCAGCCCCTGCTGCCCGCCCGGTGATCAACGCTCCGGCCTGGTTCAACGAAGAACGCTTCATCGAAGCGGCGCGCAACCACTTCCAGTCCCTGCAGCAACACTGGGACGCCAATGAAATGGACAAGATCGCCGAGTTCGTGACCCCGCAGATGCTGCAATTCCTCAAGCAGGAACGTGCCGACCTGGGCGACGGCTTCCAGTCGACCTACATCGACAACCTGCAAGTGCAGCTCGAAGGCGTGGACGATCGTGCCGACAAGACCATCGCCACCCTGACCTTCAGCGGTGTTTCGAAGACCTCGCGCTTCGACCAGGGCGAAGTGTTCAGCGAAAGCTGGAACATGGAACGTGCCCAGGGCGACAACCAGCCTTGGCTGGTGGCAGGTATCCGCCAGAACGGCTGATTCATTCTGCTGTCACAGCTGTAATGCAAAAACCCCGACTCAGGTCGGGGTTTTGCATTTCACGATTGCACTTATAGCGAGCTACTGTATAAACCGCCGTCAACCAAACGTGCCATAGAGCTAAGAGGACCCAGGCCGTGGAAGAAGTCATCGAACAACTCCGAGAAGCCAACGAACCGGTGCCCGTTCCCCTGGAACTGCCGGACGAAGACCTGCTGGTGGAAATCGAGGAACAACTGTTCATCAATATCCCGTTCGTCTTCAAAGAGTTCCTGTTGACGGTCAGCGATGTGGTCTACGGCAGCCTGGAACCGGTAACCGTTACCGATCCGCAATCCCATACCTACCTTCCAGAAGTGGCGGCGACCGCCTGGGACATGGGCGTGCCTCGGGAATTGATTCCGATCTGCCAGGATGGCGACGACTACTACTGCGTAGAAGAAGACGGCACCGTAGTGCTGTGGTCCGGCGAAGAAGAGCTGATCACCGAGGACTCCTGGGAATCGGTGTGGCACTGGGCGAGGGACGTCTGGCTGGAAAGCTGAGGCAGCCAGGCCGCGACCTCCCCGGTCGCGGCGTCGGAGCATTCGCCAGTACCCTGCTGGCGATCGACAAGCTCAGTGCCCACCACCGTCCTTGCTCTGGTCGAAAGTCTCGATCAACGCCACCTGCATCCGTGTATGTACGCGAATGAACCAGCGCCACAGCACCGCAGCCACGGCCGCCGCCACCACGGCCACCAGTACCAGCAGCTCCAGGGTCGGCAGGATGCTTGCCGACAACGCCGCCAACAGCAGGAAAATAACCAGCAACGACAGGATCGGGATCACCTCGGCGATCACTCGTCGCACCCGCTGGGTATGACGCCCGGCCATTTCCGCCTTGACCCCCATCTCTGCCAACAGCATCGACAGTGCCTTGAGCTTGCGATAGGCAGCGATCAGGAACGGCAGCGACAACAGCAAGGCCCCACCCCAGATCAGCGCCTTTTGCCGGCCTGGGTCGCTGATCCAATCTTGTAGATAAACGCCAATACGCCCGGAGAAATAGCTGCCGGAAAAGAAGATCGCCACCACCAGGGCCAGGTTCACCCCTACCTGCAGCAGGATCTTGCGGATCATCGACGCCAACAGCGCGCCCTCGCCCTGGGGCTGAATACTGCGCAACCACTCGCCGTACATTCCCAGCACCCGGCTCAGCCGCTTGGGCAGCACCGCCGACAGCTTCAACGACAGCGGGTCGGCGGCCTTGATCAGGTAGGGGGTGAGCAAGGTGGTAATGGCCGAAACCGCCACCGCCACGGGATAGAGGAAGTCGCTGGTGACCTGCAAGGTCATGCCAAGGGCGGCGATGATGAATGAAAACTCGCCAATCTGTGACAGCCCCATCCCTACTCGCAACGACGTACGTCCATCGTTACCCGCGATGAAGGCGCCCATCCCGCAGGACAACATCTTGCCCAATACCACCGCCACGGTGATCACCGCGATTGGCCAGGCGTACTGGAGGAGAATCTGCGGATCGATCATCAGGCCGATGGCCACGAAGAAAATGGCGCTGAACAGGTCGCGAACCGGTTCGATCAAGCGTTCGATCTTCAGCAACTGACGGGACTCGGCCATGATCGCACCGATCAGGAACGCCCCCAGCACCATGCTGTACTCCAGGCGTACCACCAGCAGGCAGAATCCGAAGCACAGGCCCAGCACGGTGATCAGCAGCATCTCGTTGCTGTCGAACTTCGCCACGTAGGCCAGCAGGCGCGGCACCAGCAGGATGCCGATCACCAGCGCCACGATCATGAACAGTGAAAGCTTGCCTACCGTGGAAAACACCTCGCCGGAACTCACCGTGCCGCTGACCGCGATGCTCGATAGCAGGGCGATGATGCCGATCCCCAGGATGTCCTCGACGATCAGCACGCCGAAGATCAGCTGGGCGAAGCGTTCGTTCTTCATCTTCAGGTCGTTGAGCGCCTTGACGATGATGGTGGTGGAAGAGATGGCCAGGATCGCCCCGAGGAACAGCGAATCCATGGTGCTCCAGTCGAACCAGCGGCCGATCTCGTAGCCGATCCAGATCATCAGGACGATTTCCAGGAACGCCGCGATGAACGCCGTGGCGCCCACCTTGAACAGCTTGCGCAGGCTGAATTCCAGCCCCAGGCAGAACATCAGGAAAATCACCCCGAGCTCAGCCAGGGTCTTGATGGTCTGCTCGTCGTGGATCAGCCCGAAAGGCGGGGTATGGGGCCCGATGATGAAGCCCGCGGCGATATAGCCCAGCACCACCGGCTGCTTGAATCGATGGAAGAGAACGGTCACCACACCCGCGACCAGCATGATCACGGCCAGGTCCTGAATGAAACTGATGGCATGCATGACCTAGGTTCTCCTTGAATGTTGGACGGGGGCCATCCTCGGGGAGAGCGTTTGAAAAGCCGCCTGCGCTGGCGTCAGTCGCTGCCTTGTCAGAGATCCCTGAAAAAGAAAGGTCCGATCGGTCGAAAGAAAGTGCTCTACAAGAGCGATGAAAAAACCCTGGAACGGGTGTTTTGCAGGGTAACACTGCGACTTCCAGGCGGAAGGCAGTGCAATATATGGAAACAGATCCACCGGAGCGTGACGGCGCGGCACAGACCGGCGTCCCGTTATCGATGGTTTGAAAAGTCTTTGGACCCAGCACCCGCAGAGGTGCTCCAGCAACCCCTGCCCTGACCCGTGAGCGTGCTATGGAACCCGGAAACGCCCAACTGTCGATGACAGTACTGATGACCCCCGACATGGCCAACTTCTCTGGCAATGTCCACGGTGGCACCCTGCTCAAGTACCTCGACGAAGTCGCCTATGCCTGCGCCAGCCGCTATGCCGGTCGCTACGTGGTGACCCTGTCGGTGGACCAGGTGATCTTCCGCGAGCCGGTGCATGTCGGCGAGCTGGTGACCTTCCTGGCCTCGGTCAACTACACCGGCAACACCTCCATGGAGGTGGGTATCAAGGTGGTGACCGAGAACATCCAGGAGCGCTCCGTGCGCCATACCAATAGCTGCTTCTTCACCATGGTGGCGATGGACGATCAGCGCAAACCGGCCCCGGTTCCGCCGCTGCAACCGGAAACCGCCGATGGCAAGCGCCGCTATATCCAGGCCCAGCAGCGCCGGCAGATCCGCCAGGAGCTGGAAAAACGCTACCGGGAAATCAAGGCCGACGGCCCTTGAATCCAAGGCTGGCAACCTGATCCAGCAGGACCATGGACGGTCCCTTGTCCCACCCTTCCCGCCTCCTCGCTCCCCTCCAATGCCTTTACAGGCTGTCTTTGCGGTCATCCCGAATGGCCATATCGATCCCTTTTTGACCACATAGAGAGTTATACCGGCCAGACAGCGGCTGCCAGAATCATCGGGCAAGGCACAAACGCACGCTCCCCGCCGGGAGCCTTCGAGCCACCGAACGCGTGAGAACAATAACAATGCCCAGCGCCAATCCCCTGTCCAGCAGTCCCCTCCCGGCCCCCAGCGATGGCGTGCCCGGCGATTTCACCCACAGCGCCCAAGGCACCTCGCTGCGCCGCATCCTCGGCCTGCCGGCCCTGGTGTTCTTCGGCCTGGTGTACATGGTGCCGCTCACCGTCTTCACCACCTACGGCGTGGTTACCCAGATGACCGGCGGACGCACTGCTGCCGCCTACGTGATCACTCTCCTGGCGATGATCTTCACGGCGCGCTCCTACAGCGTGATGGTCAGGAAGTACCCGATTGCCGGTTCGGCCTACTCCTACGCCAGCTTGAGTTTCGGCCCTGGCATCGGCTTTCTGGCCGGCTGGTCGCTGCTGCTCGACTACCTGTTCCTGCCGATGATCAATTACCTGGTGATCGGCCTGTTTCTCAACCTGGCCTTCCCTGCCGTGCCAGCCTGGGTATTCGTGGTCGCGACCATCGGCCTGGTGACGCTGCTGAACATCCGTGGCATCGGTTCGGTATCGAGCATGAGCAACCTGATCGTCTGCGCTCAAATGGTGTTCGTGGTGGTGTTCCTGGCCATGGTCCTGCGTCAGCTGGCAGGCGCCCCGAGCCTGGACTTGAGCGCCCCCTGGATCGGCGACGGCAGCCAGTCCGGCCTGTTGCCGCTGATGGCCGGAGCCGCGGTGTTGTGCCTGTCATTCCTGGGCTTTGACGCCGTGTCGACCCTGGCCGAGGAAACCCGCGATCCACGCCGGGATATCCCCCGGGCAATCCTCATCACCACCCTGGGCGCCGGCCTGCTGTTCATCCTGCTGGCCATGGCCAGCCAGCTGGCGTTGCCCGGCAGCCAGTTCAAGGATGCCGAATCGGCGGCCAGCGAAGTCATGCTGCACACTGGCGGGCGCTTCCTGGAAATATTCTTCACCGCGACCTACGTGGCCGGGGCTGCCGGGTCCGCCCTGGCATCCCAGGCCTCGGTCTCGCGCATCCTGTTCAGCATGGGCCGCGACGGCATCCTGCCCAGGCGGGTGTTCGGCACCTTGTCGGTGCGCTACAAGACGCCCGTGACGGCCATTGTCCTGGTGTCGCTGGTGTCCCTGCTGGCGGTGGTGGTCGACCTGACCACCCTGGCATCGATGATCAGCTTCGGTGCCCTGGTGGCGTTTTCGGTGGTCAACCTGGCCGTGATCAAGAGCCACCTGGGCCAAGGCCAGCCGCGCAGCGCCGGGCAGCTGTTGCGCTACGGCCTGTTGCCATTGATCGGTTTCGGCCTGATCGCCTGGCTCTGGACCAGCCTCTCGGCCCTGACCCTGGGCATCGGCCTGGCCTGGTTCGCCCTGGGCCTGGGCTACCTGGCGGTGCATACCCGAGGCTTTCGCCAGCCGGCACCGACCGTGCAATTCTCCGAACAGGCCTGAGGCAAAGGCCGCTCAGACACCGATCGGTACGGCCTCGAAGCGCACCCGGGGATGGGCGATACGGTCCTGGGCCCGCACCAGCTCCAGCTCGTAGCTGGCGCAGGCCTGGGTTTCCAGCAGCACCTCATGCACCGCTGCGGCAGTGAACTCGAAGGCCGCTACCAGGCTGTCGCCCAGCAGCACCCGGGCCAGGAACAGGCCCGAAGTCAGGTCGCCGACCCCCACCGGCTGGCGCGGGAAAGCCAGCAGCGGGCGCCGCAGGTGCCAGCTGCCGTCGGCAGTCACCAGTAGCATCTCGAAGCCGTCGGCCAGCTTGCCCGGGTAGTCCAGGTGCTTGACCAGCACCGCCTTGGGGCCTCTTTCCAGCAGCGAGCGAGCCATGGCCAGGCAATCGAACAACGATTGCGGCTTGCGCCCGCAGAAGCTGTCCAGCTCCAGCTGGTTGGGGCAAAGGAAATCCGCCATGGCCACGGCTTCGTCCAGGAGGAAGTCGCTGACCTCCTCCGGCACGATGCAGCCCTTCTCCGGATGGCCCATTACCGGGTCGCACAGGTACAAGGCCTTGGGGTTGACCGCCTTGATCCGTGCCACGCCGCTGAGGATCGCCCGGCCCTGGGCCGCGCTGCCCAGGTAGCCGGACAGGATCGCGTCGCAGTTGCCCAGCTCGCCGATAGCGGCAATGCCTTCCACCAGCTCGGGAATCTGCCGCGGCGCCAGCACTTCCCCGGCCCATTGGCCATACTGGGTGTGGTTGGAAAACTGCACCGTATTCAAGGGCCAGACATTCACCCCCACCCGTTGCATGGGAAATACCGCAGCGCTGTTACCGGCGTGGCCGAAAACCACATGGGACTGGATCGCAAGCAAGTGGGGCGTACGTTTCATGCAGGATTTTCCATAGAACCGGGAGAATTCAAGCCGCGCAGTATGCGACTAAACGCAGCCTGTACGACAGACCGGAGTCGCAGTTAAGCTGATGTCACTTCGTTGGAGCACACCTTCATGCTGACCCTTGGAAACATCTTTGTATTGATGTTGCTAGCAACCGGCGCTGCCTGGTTGTGGCACAACCACGGCCTGCGCGAGCGGGCGTTGGAGCGGGTCAAGCAGCACTGCGCCCGGCTCGATATCGAACTGCTGGACGGCAACGTGGCCCTCAAGCGCATCGGTTTTGCCAAGGACGCCAAGGGCCGCCGGCGCCTGGCGCGGATCTACAATTTCGAGTTCACGGTGACTGGCGAGACCCGCCATGCCGGGACCATCACCCAATTCGGCGCCCACAGCGCGCACATCGAGCTGGCGCCCTATCCGTTTGAGGTCAAGGAGCCACTACCCAGCGCCGAAATCATCGAACTGAGCCAGTGGCGCGAAGAGCACCGCAAGTGGCGCAACTGATCATTTTTTAAACAACCCTCGCTCACGCCGCTACAGGCGGCACTGCGCCAGGCTGGCCTGCAGCGCTGCCACGTCCTGAGGCTCTGCGAAGATCAACTCCAGGCGCGAATCCCGCCGCCACTCGCTGGGCAACCAGTTGAACGGCGAGTTATCCAGCCCATTACCCGATCGCCAACCTTCAGCGCTATGGATCACCAGCTTGGCCCGGCGCCAGTCGAGGTTCTGTAGCCAGTGGTCGATCCGGGTCAGATCGAACTGTTGCTCCGGATGCCAGCGCCAGCCGATGCTCCAGCCGTCTTCCTGGGCCTGGCTGAGACAGATCGGCTGTGCCGGATCGCTCCACACCGCCGGTAGTTGTGCCAGGCCGTGGGGCAGCTCGGGCGGCTCCAGGGCAACCTGGGCAGTGACGCTCAGCCCCGGCAGTTCGGCCAGCGGCAACGCTGCGTGGCGAGTCCAGAACAGCGGCCGATCCGGCAACTGCTCCAGCACCCGCAGCCGATCGCCGTCGCTGAGCAGTTCATCCTTGTTCAGCACCAGCAGGCCCGCTTCGGGCAGCGCCTCCAACTGCGCCGCAGGCAACGGCTGGCCCGCAGCCAGGGCCTGGGCGTCGAGCACCAGCACGCAAGGCTGCAGCGCCAGCACACCTCGCCAGGGCACCTGCGCCAGCTGCTTGAGCAGTTGCACCGGATGACCGAAGCCGGAGGGTTCGATGAACAGCCGATCGGGCCGTGCCTTGCGCAGCAGACGCCCCAATCCGACCTGGAACGGCGCGCCGCTGACACAACACAGGCAGCCACCGGCCACCTCACCAAAGGCGATACCGTCGTCATCACGGCTGAGCAAGGCTGCATCCAGGCCGATCTGGCCGAACTCGTTGATCAATATCGCCCAACGCTCGTTGGCCGGACGCTGCTCCAGCAAATGGCGGATCAGGCTGGTCTTGCCGGCGCCCAGGGGGCCGGCAATCACGTGGGTGGGGATGTCCTGCAGCATGGGAAAGAGGTCCAAAGAAGCCGTTAAGCGATGCTACGCGCTTCCTGGTCCGGGCGAAAATCCGCTGGCTTGTAGCCTTCTTCCCTAGCCGCTACCAAAGGCCGGGTAAGCCCGGCACGAACGCGGGAGCGCCCTGGCGCTGAGGCCTGTCATCCTTTGCGCCACCTGCGGCAGTGGCTACATCAGCCCAGCCAGTCCAGGGTCAGGATCAAGCGCCGCTCCCCCGTCGCAGGTTGCGGCGAACGGTGGATCAGGCCAAAACCTTCGTTGCCGTGCCACTTCTCGCCCTTGAACAGCGCGACAGCACCACAGCTGATCTGCTGGATCAGCGCCGGGTCCCGAGGTTCGGCTTCCGGCCGCCCCAACTGCTGGCGGTCCATCGCACCTTCGCGTAGCCATTGGCTGCCAATACCGGCATAAGTGGTGATCAGGCGCATCGGTACGTGGTCCACGTGAAAACGCGGGCACATGGCCTTGTCCAGTACCCGCAGGCGCAAGCCCACGCGCCGGGCACCCAGCAGGCAGGAAAAAGCACTGACTAGCCAGGAAACATCGGCGATAAAGCCTTCATAACCCAGTAAATCGCTGAACCCGGAGGCCAACCCACGCAGATTCGGCACGGCGTCCTCATCAGGCAATTCCAGGCTCAGGGACTCGGCCAGGGGCTCGTTCAGCGACAGCAACAACTCACCAAAATCCGCGATATGCGCCGGCAACTGGCGCTGCCAGAGGCCGAGATTGACATCATCCTCGAGAACCTCGGCCAGCACCGCCGCCGTGGCGCCAATGGCCGGACGGCGCAGCTGCCTGAAACCGACCGGCCACGACCCGAGCAATGGCCGCCTGGGCAATGGTGTGAGTGGAGTGCACAGGTTCAACATCAGGCCGCTTCCTCGTCATGCCAGGGCCCGAACGGATCAACCAGCAAGCTCCAGGCCTCGACCCCCAAGGCCATTTCGGCGTCGTCCAGCAGGCATTGGTCCAGCTCGGCGCGAAGCTGGGCAAAGTCGATGTTCTGGCCGATGAACACCAGCTCCTGGCGGCAATCGCCAGTGGCGGGAGTCCAGTTGTGCATGATCGCCGCCGTGCTCTCCTCATCCTGGGGCCAGTGCTGCTTGGGCACGAAGCGCCACCAGCGCCCGGCGAAGCCATGGCGCATCAGGCCACCGGCCTGGGACCAGCTGCCCGCCTCCTGGTACTTGCTGGCGAGCCAGAAGAAGCCCTTGGAGCGCAGCAACTTGCCGTTGCTCCAGGGCCGGTTGATGAAGTCGAAGAAGCGCTGCGGATGAAACGGCCGCCGGGCCCGGTAGGCCGTAGAGGCAATACCGTACTCCTGGGTTTCCGGCACGTGTTCGCCACGCAGCTCCTTCAACCAACCCGGCGCCTGGGACGCACGCTCAAAATCGAAACGGCCGGTATTGAGGATCTTCGCCAGCGGCACCTGGCCCATGACCATGGGGATGATTTGCGCCTGGGCGTTGAGCCGCGCCAGGATCGCCAGCAGCTCCTGGCGCTCTTGGCTGCTGATCAGGTCGATCTTGCTCACCAGGATCACATCGGCGAATTCCACCTGCTCGATCAGCAGGTCAGTGATCGAGCGCTCGTCTTCCTCGCCCAGGGTTTCCCCCCGCGAGGCCAGGCTCTGCGCAGCCTGGTAATCCACCAGGAAGTTCATGCCGTCGACCACGGTGACCATGGTGTCGAGCCGCGCGATGTCCGCCAGGCTCTGGCCGGACTCATCGCGGAAGGTGAAGGTTTCCGCCACCGGCAGCGGTTCGGAAATACCGGTGGACTCGATCAACAGGTAGTCGAAGCGGCCGTCCCGGGCCAGCTTGCCCACCTCTTCCAGCAGGTCTTCGCGCAGGGTGCAGCAGATGCAGCCGTTGCTCATCTCCACCAGTTTTTCTTCGGCGCGATTGAGGCTGACATCACGCTGCACCTCGCTGCCGTCGATGTTGATTTCGCTCATGTCGTTGACGATCACCGCCACCCGCAAGTTGTCGCGGTTGCGCAGCACATGATTGAGCAGGGTACTTTTGCCCGCGCCAAGAAAGCCGGACAGCACGGTAACGGGAAGACGGTCGGTCATGGGGGTAGATCCTCATCAGGTTCGCGGCTGGCTCAAAGCGCCCGTTGGTGGCGTTCGCGCAGCTCTTGGCGTTCTTTGGCTTCGATACACAAGGTGGCGGTGGGCCGCAGCAGCAAGCGCCGCAGGCCGATGGGCTCGCCAGTGTCGCGGCACCAGCCGTACTCGCCACGGGCCAGGCGCTCCAGGGCCTCATCGATCTTGTCCAGGAGCTTCTTTTCCCGCTCCAGCAGGCGCAGTTGCCATTGATGCTGCTCCTCGGCGCTGCCGATATCCGCCAGGTCGCTATGGGTTTCCTGTTGGCGCAGCAGGTCGAATTCGCCGCAGATGCGCTCCTGCAGCTCATTGCGCTGGGCCAGCAGCAACTCGCGGAAGAAACCCTGTTGGGCATCGTTCATGTAGTGCGCATCGGGCTGGGCGAGCAGGTCTTGTTCAGTCATGGCGGGTCACGGATCGGGCTTTCTTTTATGTTATATTATAACAATGCAGATCCGCCAACCCTCTCTTGCCCGACATGACGAAGGGCGCGATGCTGCGCCCCTGTTGCCCAGAGAACTGCCATGCGCCCGATCCTGCCCGCCCTGATCTGCAGCCTGACCTTGCTTGCCGGCCATGCCTGTGCCGCGCTCCCCAGTACCCTGGCGGCCTGCACCCGCAGTGCCACGCTGCTGGCCTGCGTCGATCCACAGGGCAATGCCTACAGCGTTGCCGCCGCCGGCAGCACGACCTACCTGCGAGGCTTCGAGGTGAGTGGCAAGCGCTATTGGGCGCAGACCAACAGCCGCTACGGGCAGTTGACCTTCTTCACCGGCCTGGCCTCCGACGGCGAGGCCTGGGTGGGCTACAGCCAGCGCGTGGGCTGGACCACGCGCAATCGTTTTTCCAGCTCTGGCGGCAGCCGTGGCCAGTTCACTTGCAGCCGCATCACGGGCTGCTGAGGACGCCCTAGACCTGGTTGTTCCTGGTTTCCTGGAGCCAGGCCATGTAGCTGTTGGCCGGCGGATTCCTCTCGAAGTAGCGCTGCAAGCCTTGGAACAGGCCATCGGCAATCGCCTGCTGGTGCCGCGCCGTGACCAGGCGCTGGCTGTCGCGGCTGTTGGAGATGAAACCGGTCTCCACCAGGATCGAGGGCACATCCGGCGACTTGAGAACGGCGAACCCGGCCTGCTCCACGCGCTTCTGGTGCAGGCTGGTAATCCCCGACAGGCTGTCCAGCACGGTGCTGCCCAATTGCAGGCTGGCGGCGATGGTGGCGTTCATCGACATATCGAGGATCACCCCCGCGAGCATCGGGTCCTTGTCCTTGAGATTGAGCAAGCTGCTGGCCCCCAGCAGATCGACACCGTTCTCCCGCTGGGCCATGAAGCGCGCGGTGGCGGAGGTCGCCCCGCCTTCGGACAGGGCGAACACCGAGGCCCCGGAAGCGGTCAGGCGCGGTGCAGCATCGGCATGCACTGAAATGAACATGTCCGCCTTGTGCTTGCGGGCGATCTCCACACGCTTGCGCAATGGCACGAAGAAGTCATCGTTGCGCACCAGCTTCACGTCGAAGCCCTTCTCGCGCTTGAGCCGCTTGGCCAGCAGTTGGGCAATGGACAACACCACATCCTTTTCACGCTCGCCCCTGGCCCCTACCGCTCCAGGGTCCTTGCCACCATGCCCGGGGTCCACCACCACGATGATGTCGCGCTTGGGATGGGCCCGATCCGCCTGGGCCTGGGGCTTGGCGGCCGGCGCCGCAGCCGCGGCCATGCTGGGGGCGATTTTGGTGCTGCTGGACAGATCCAGCACCAGGCGATGGCCCTGTCCGTCCTGGGGAGGCAACAGAAAGCTGTTGAGCTGCACCGGCTGGTTCAAATCGAGAACGATCCGGGTATCACCCTGGCCGAAATGCCCGGAACGGATCGAGCGGATCACCGTATTGGCCAAGGCCAGCTGGCTGAAGTCACCACTCAGGCGCGCACCGCTCAGGTCGATGATCAGCCGCTCGGGGGCGCTCAGGGTGAAGGTCTTGTAGTGCACCGGGCCGCTAAGATCCAGGACCAGGCGCAACTTGTCGGCGGAGTTCCACAGCCGCGCACTGCGGATCTGCGTGGCGTAGGCACTCCAGGGGAACACCAGGGCCGTACCGGCCAACAACAGGTTGAGCAATTGACGTCTATGCATGGCGACTACCGCAAATAAAGGAGCGTCCGTACTCACGAGGCAGGATGGATGACCGTTGAGGAAAAACTTTCCATCACGTCTATTGTTATAATATAACATGTCTAATCTTTTCCAACGACGGACCTGCTCATGAACGCGCTGACTCTGCCGGATATTGCCGCGCAGGCCTCACGCCAAGCCTTGCCACTGGACTGGGTCGGCATGTGTGGCATCGCCTTACCTGTAGTGATCGATGGCCAGCGAACCGCCGCCATGGCCGATGCGGGAGTCAGCCTCGACGATGGCGAAGCCCGGGGCATCCATATGTCACGCCTGTACCTGGCCCTGGAAATGCTGGAGCAGCAGAACCTCACCCCGGCCTTGCTGCGTCGGGTGCTGCAACGCTTCCTCGATAGCCATGAAGGCCTGGCGCAACACGCCTACCTGCGCATTCACCTGGATCTATTGCTCAAGCGACCGGCGCTGATCAGCCCACTGGCTGGCTGGAAACGCTATCCGCTGAGCATCGAGGCACAGCTGAAAAACGCCATGTTCCACGTGGAACTAAAGATCGACGTACCTTATTCCTCGACCTGCCCCTGCTCGGCGGCACTGTCGCGCCAGCTGATCCAGCAACAATTCGTCGATGACTTCGCCAATAAGACCTTGCAGCATACCGATGTCCTGGCCTGGCTGGGTTCGACCCAAGGCATCGTCGCCACGCCCCACAGCCAACGCAGCAACGCGCAGTTGCGTCTGCGCCTGGATAACTTCGTCGATGAATTGCCGCTGATCGCGGTGATCGACGACGCAGAAAACGCCCTGGGCACCGCCGTACAAACCGCCGTAAAACGTGCCGACGAACAAGCCTTTGCCCTGGCCAATGGGCAGAACCTGATGTTCTGCGAAGACGCTGCCCGGCGCCTCAACCTGGCCCTGCGTCGCTCCCCCGGGATCAATGCCTTCGCCTTGCGGGTCGTGCATGCAGAGAGCCTGCACGCCCATGATGCCGTGGCCGAAAGCCGCTGGAACTGGGAGGCCTGATGCTGCGCTGCCACGCCTTGCGCTGGGGACCTCCGGGCCAGCCGCTGACTCCACCGCTGGATCTGCATCTGGCAAACGGCAGCCTGACTGCGATCATCGGCGCCAATGGCTCGGGTAAAAGCAGCCTGCTAAAAGTAATCGCCGGCCTGCAAAAGCCGCTCTCGGGCAAGGTCGAGCGCAGCCTGCCACGACACACAGGCCTGGCCTATCTGCCGCAGCAGCAACACCTGGACCGACAGTTCCCGATCAACCTGGAGGAACTGGTGATCGCCGGCCTCTGGGGCAAGCGTGAAACCGCCGCCAGCCGATCCCAAAAACTGCACGCGGTCCTCGCCGACTGGCATCTGCAAGGTCTGCAGAAACGCCCATTGATGGCCTTGTCCGGTGGAGAGTTGCAACGTGCGCTGCTGGCCCGGTTGACCCTCACCGAAGCGTCACTGCTGTTACTGGACGAACCCCATGCCGCCCTCGACGAATCCGGCCAAGCTCTGCTTTGGCAACACCTGCACCGTTGGCACGCCCAAGGCCGCACCCTGGTGGTGGTCTGCCACGACCTGCCCGCGGTGCGCCAGCATATTGCCCAGGCCCTGTTGCTCAAGCACAGCGGTTGCGTGTTCGCTCCCAGCCAGGAATTGATCGCCCACCCCATTTGCCCTCAGGTGGCCTGATGCACCTCGCCGCCCATCTCTGGCACCCCTTCAACGAATTCATGTTCATGCGCCGGGCCTTGCTCGGTGGACTGGTGCTGGCCTGCAGTACCGCTCCTTTGGGTGTGTTCCTGATCCTGCGGCGCATGAGCCTGATCGGCGATGCGGTGGCCCACGGCATTCTCCCCGGAGCGGCCCTGGGCTTCTGGTTCGCCGGCCTGAGCCTGCCCGCCCTGACTCTCGGAGGGCTTGGCGCAGGACTGGGCATGGCCGGATTGGCAGCCTGGATCACTCGTCGTACCGGCCTGCGGGAAGACGCCAGCATTGCCGCCATCTACCCGATTTCCCTGGCCGCCGGAGTGCTGGTCCTGGGCCTGGCCGGTAAACGCCTGGACTTGCTGCACCTGCTGTTCGGCTCGGCCCTGGCGGTGGACGGACCGACCCTGGACGGCATGTTGATCGTCTCGGCCGTCAGCCTGCTGGCCATGGCCCTGATCTATAGACCCTTGCTGCTGGACACCCTCGATCCGCTATTCCTGCACAGCGTCAGCCGGCTCGGGCCCCTGGCCCATGGGTTGTTCCTGACCCTGGTGGTGCTCAACCTGGTGATCGGCTTCCAGGCCATCGGTGCCTTGATGGTGGTGGGCCTGATGATGCTGCCGGCCGCCGCTGCGCGTTTCTGGAGCCGGCGCCTGCCGGTCCTGATCGGTATCAGCGCGGCCCTGGGCTGCCTGTCGGTCTGGCTCGGCCTGCTGCTGTCGTTCCATTACTCGCTGCCCAGCGGCCCGGCCATCGTGCTGATAGCCGGCGGCTTGTACTTGCTGTCGGTGGTGTTCGGGCCGGTCCACGGCCTGCTGCACCGCCCGCCCCTGCCTTCATCCCTGTGAGGTTCTTGTCGATGCGCGCCCTACTCGTGCTGTCCAGCCTGCTGCTGTCCCTGTGGTTATCCAGTGCCCAGGCGGCGGACAAAATCGCCGTGGTCACCAGCTTCAGCATTCTCGCCGACATGACCCGCGAGGTCGGTGGCGAACACGTACGGATCAGCAACCTGGTGGGGGCCGACGAAGACGCCCATACCTATGAACCCACGCCGGACGATGCCAAGGCCCTGCTCGGCGCCCGGCTCATCATCAAGAATGGCCTGGGCTTCGAACCCTGGCTCGATCGCCTGGTCGCCAGCACCGCTACCCCGGCCACCGTGATCACCGCCAGCCGTGGCGTGATCCCTCGCAGCCTGGAAGAAGACGGCGAGAAAATCCCCGACCCTCACGCCTGGCACAACCTGGCCAACAGCGAACTGTATGTGAACAACATCACCAAGGCGCTGGTCGCCGCCGACCCGGCCCATCGCAGCGACTACGAACGCAACAGCCAGGACTACCTCAAGCGCATCTACCGCTTGCTGGCCGAAGCCAAGGCCAAGCTCGGCGCCCTGCCGGCGGGCAACCGCAAGATCGTCACCTCCCACGATGCCTTCGGCTACCTGGGCCAGGCCTACGGCATCGAGTTCCTGGCCCCCCAGGGACTGTCCACTGAACGCGAGCCCTCGGCGGCGGAAGTCGCTGCGCTGATCACCCAGATCCGCAAGGCCAAGGTCAAGGCGGTGTTCATGGAGAACATCAAGGATGCGCGCCTGCTCAAGCAGATCGCCGAGGAAAGCGGTGCGCATATTGGCGGCACCCTGTATTCCGATGCGCTGTCGGCCAGCGGCCCGGCCAGTACCTTCACCGGGCTGTTCGAATACAACCTCAATACGCTGTACGACGCCCTGAGCCGACCATGATCAAGCACCCGCCGCTATCGCTGCTGGATCTGGAAACAGCTCCCCTGGGCAGCCGCTGGCCATTGACCGCAGTGCTCGACGCCCTGCCCTGGAACGCCGATGGCCTGATCGCCGCCATTGCCCAGCAACATGACAGCGGCGAGGTGTTGATGCTGGCCTGGATGAACCGCCAGGCCCTGGCCGAAACCCTGGCCAGCGGCCAGGTCTGCTACTGGTCGCGTTCGCGCAATTGCCTGTGGCGCAAGGGCGAGAGTTCCGGCCATCGCCAGCGCCTGGTGGAAGCACGCCTGGACTGCGACGGCGATGCCGTGCTGTTGCAGGTGCAACAGAGCGGACCGGCCTGCCATACCGGGCGCCCCAACTGTTTCTACAACGCCATTCGCGATGGCGCGGTGGAAGTCATCAGTTCCCCCCTTGAAGGACCCGCGCCATGATCCGTAAAAACCCCTCCGGCGACCTGCCGGTCATCGCCGAATCGGCCTACGTCGACAAGACCGCCATCATCTGCGGCAAGGTGGTGATCGGCGAGAACGTCTTCGTCGGCCCCTACGCCGTGATCCGCGCCGACGAAGTGAACGCCGACGGCCAGATGGAGGCCATCACCATCGGCGCCAATTCGAATATCCAGGACGGCGTGGTGATCCACTCCAAATCCGGAGCGGCGGTAACCATCGGCCAGTACACCTCCATTGCCCACCGTTCCATCGTCCATGGTCCATGCGTGGTCGGTGACCGAGTGTTCATCGGCTTCAACAGCGTGCTGTTCAACTGCGTGGTCGGCGACGGCAGCGTGGTGCGGCACAACTCGGTGGTGGATGGGCGCGACCTGCCCCAGGGTTTCTATGTACCGTCCACGACTCGCATCGGCCCGAAGACCGACCTCGGGCAATTTCCTCCGGTGAGTGTCAGCGCCTCGGAGTTTTCCGAAGATGTGGCGCGCACCAATGTCGACCTGGTCCGTGGCTACAAGGCCCTGCAGAACGAGTTTTGACCATGGGCCGAATCCTTATCCGCAATGCCCGGCTGGTGAACGAAGGGCAACAATTGGATGCCGACCTGCTGGTGAACAACGGTCGCATCGAGACCATCGGCAGCCTCGACCACCTGAGCGCCGAGCTGGAGATCGACGCCCAGGGCCAGTGGCTACTGCCGGGCATGATCGATGACCAGGTGCACTTTCGCGAACCCGGCGCGCCGGACAAGGGCAGCTTGCACAGCGAATCGCGGGCAGCGGTGGCCGGTGGCATCACCAGTTTCATGGACATGCCCAATACCTCGCCGGCCACCCTGACCCTGGAGGCACTGGAGGACAAGCAACGCCGTGCGGCCAAACACTCGGTGGCCAACTACGGCTTTCACTTCGGGGTCAGCAACGACAACCTCGATACCGTCGCTGCCCTCGACCCCACCACAGTCGCCGGGGTCAAGGTATTCATGGGCGCCTCCACCGGCAACATGCTGGTGGACGATCCCCAGGTGCTGGACCGCTTGTTCAGCCAGGTACCGACCATTCTCCTGGCCCATTGCGAACACACACCGAGCATCCAGGTTCGCCAGCAACGCTGGCAGCAGTTGTATGGCGAGCAGATTCCGGCCGCCGCCCACCCACGCATCCGCGATGCCGAGGCCTGCTACCGTTCCTCATCCATGGCCGTGGCCCTGGCCAGGCGCCACGGCACCCGCCTGCATGTGCTGCACCTGACCAGTGCCCGGGAACTGGCGCTGTTCGAAGACCGCCCCCTGGCACAAAAGCGCATCACCGCCGAAGTGTGCGTGCACCACCTGCTGTTCGACGACCGGGATTACTCGCACCTGGGGCACCTGATCAAGTGCAACCCGGCGATCAAGTCCCAGGCCGACCGCGACGCCCTGCGCCAGGCCCTGAACAGCCAACGCCTGGATGTCATCGGCACCGATCATGCGCCCCACACCTGGGCGCAGAAACAGCTGCCCTACACCCGAGCCCCTGCCGGGCTGCCCCTGGTGCAACATGCATTACCGGCGTTGCTGGAACTGGTGGCCGACGGCGTGCTGCCGCTGACCACCCTGGTGGAGAAGACCAGCCACCGGGTGGCCGACCTGTTCGCCATCCCCGATCGGGGCTACTTGCGTGAAGGCTACTGGGCCGACCTGGTGTTGATTCGCCCGGAACCCGAAGGCCAGGCCGTGGATGAGCAACCGATCCTGGCCCGTTGTGGCTGGACGCCCTTTAGCGGTCGGCGCTGGCGGCATAGCGTGAGCACTACCCTGGTTTCAGGCCAGTTGGCCTGGCACCAGGGACGCTTGAACGAGCATTGCCAAGGCCTACCCCTGCGCTTCACCCGCTAGCCGCCCTGCCCCGGCTCAAGAGGCGCGGGGTTTGACCGTGCCGCAATCCTGGCCAAGCCAGACTGCGCGAGTGTCCATGCTGCCTTTCTGCTGCAGGCCGGTGGCGTTGAAGGTACCGATCACATTGGTGGTGAACTCGCGATCGCTGATGAACTTCGCCACCCCACTGCCTTGGGCCTTGGGACAGCTGAAGCGAAACTTCCACTGGTTGCCACTGCGCTCGGTGACCTGCTGCTGGCAACCGGACTGCGGGTCCTGCAGCGGGATGGTGTCGGACTTCACCTGGTCCGGCGTCAGGCAGACGCGAATGCCCTTGCCGCCCATGGTCACGCCCTGTTTCTCCAGCATGGCCCGTTGCTGTGGAGTCATCTGCTGCTGCAATTGGCCGAGGATCAATGACAGGTCCGGCAGGTTCTGGTCATCGATCTTCATGTTGCTGCTGGTCAGCTCCCACAACCCCGGCTGCAGCATCTGCGCCTGTGCAACCAGCGGCAGCGCCAACCCCGCCGCCAAGGCCCAACCCACTAAACGAAGTTTCATCGAATGACTCCTAGACAATAGTGGCCGTTAGACTTCGGCCAGGGCACGGCGTTGCATGCACAATAAAATAGCGACTTTCGTCGTGGAACATGGTCTGTTAGCTGGACCCAGGCATCGAATCTTCAGGAGCATGGCTGCCCCATGGATTATTTTGGCCCACATCCCTTCGGCTACCTCATCGCCTTACTGCACTTTCTTGGCCTGATCGCCGCGATCCATGCAGTACTCACAGTCAGGACCGCCCAAGGCGCCATTGCCTGGGCCTTGTCACTGATGTTCATGCCCTACCTGACGCTGATTCCCTACCTGGTGTTCGGCCGCAGCACCTTCGATGCCTATATCCAGGCCCGGCGCCAAGCCAACGTCGAGATGCACAAGGCGATCAACGATCAGAACTGGCGACCCTGGGTCGAGGAAGCGCTCACCGCCCGCGCCTCCGCGGCCTACGCTTCGCTGCGGGCCATGCCCAAGCTGGGGCGCATGCCCTGCCTGGCCAATAACCAGGTGCGCCTGCTAGTGAACGGCGATGCCACCTTCGAGGCGATCTTCAATGCCATCCGCCGCTCCCACAAAGCAGTGCTGATCCAGTTCTTCATCATCCACGACGACGAACTGGGCCGGCGCCTGCAACGCCTGTTGCTGGAAAAGGCCCGGGAAGGCGTGGCCATCCACCTGCTCTTCGATCGCATTGGCAGCCACTCCCTGCCCGCCAGCTACGTGCAAGTCCTGCGCGACGGCGGAGTCCAGGTGCATGCCTTCGCCACCCGCAGCGGCTGGCTCAACCGCTTCCAGGTCAACTTTCGCAACCATCGCAAGATCGTCGTGGTGGATGGCGTGCTGGGCTTCGTGGGCGGGCACAACGTGGGCGATGAATACCTGGGCCTGAAGCCGCCCCTGGCGCCCTGGCGCGATACCCATGTGCAAGTGGGCGGCCCGGTGGTGGCCTGCCTGCAGGAGTCTTTCGCCGAAGACTGGTACTGGGCAACGCGGGAGCTGCCGCCGCTGATCCTGCCGGACACCTATCCCGATGGCGGCGTGCTCTGCCAGTTGCTGGCCAGCGGTCCGGCCGATGCCTACGAGACCTGCTCGCTGTTCTTCGTCGAGGCGATCCACGCCGCCACTGAACGGGTATGGATCACCAGCCCGTATTTCATTCCCGACGAAGCCGTATTTGCCGCCCTGCGCCTGGCCGTGCTGCGCGATGTGGATGTGCGCATCCTGCTGCCGGCACGCCCGGACCATCGCATCGTCTATGCCGCGTCCAGCCTGTACGCCTTCGAGGCAGTACGTGCCGGCGTCCGGGTATTTCGCTACCAGCCCGGCTTCCTGCATCAGAAAGTGGTGTTGATCGACAATGAGATCAGCGCCATCGGCAGCGCCAACCTGGACAATCGTTCGTTCCGCCTGAATTTCGAAGTGATGTTGCTGACCGTGGACGATGACTTCGCCACCCAGGTGCAGGACATGCTGGAAGCCGACTTCGCCAGGGCGCGGGAAGTGGCCAAGGAAGAAAGCCGCCAGACCCACCGCCTGCAACAACTGGGCATGCGGGTCGCGCGGCTGATTTCTCCGATCCTGTGAAGACAGGCCTTACGGGTTGTAGAGGTCGTCCCGGGTCCAGGGCAGTTCATGGCTGCCATCGGCATGAGCCTTGACCGCGAGAATCTGGTGCAGGTTGATCCAGCCCTTGGCGAATGCATAGGCGCAACCTGCCAGGTACACCCGCCAGATCCGCAACGCCTGCTCCGGCACCTGCTTGGCCGCGGCCTCCAGATTGTCTTCCAGGCGTTCGCTCCAGTGATCCAGGGTGCGGGCATAGTGCATGCGCAGGCTTTCCACATCGACGATCTCCAAGCCCGCCTCGCTGATATGCGCGGAAATCATCGACAGGTGCGGCAGCTCGCCGTTGGGGAAGACATAACGCTCGATGAAGTCCCCTGCTCCCCGGCCCACGGGGCGGCCGTCGGTGTGCTTGGCGGTGATTCCGTGGTTCATCACCAGGCCGCCTTCGCGCACGGCGCCGAACAGGGTCCGGCAATATTCCGGCAGGTTGGCGTGGCCCACGTGCTCGAACATGCCGACGCTGACCACTTTGTCGAAGCGGCCATCCTGGGGCAGGTCGCGATAGTCCAGCAGTTGCAGTTCCACCAGGTCTTCCAGGCCCTCGGCCTTGACCCGCTCGCGGCCCAGGGCCAGCTGTTCCTTGCTCAGGGTGATGCCGAAGACCTTGGCGCCGAACTCGCGGGCGGCATAACGGGCCAGCCCGCCCCAGCCGCAACCGACATCCAGCAGGTAGTCGCCCGGCTGCAGGCGCAGCTTGCGGCACAGGTGGCGGAACTTGGCCTGCTGGGCTTGCTCCAGGGTCTCGCTGCCGGTCTCGAAGTAGGCACAGGAATAGGCCATGTCGCTATCCAGCCAGAGCTGGTAGAAGGCATTGGACAGGTCGTAGTGATAGGAAATGGCGGCGGCATCGGTGGCCTTGTCGTGCAGCGAGCGCACGGGCTGGTCGCTTTCATCGTCGGCCAGCAGGGCCTGGCTCAACTCGTCGCAGACTCGAATGACTTCGCTGATGGAGCCCTCGAGCTCCAGCTTGCCCTCGACGAATGCGCCCCCCAGCGCATCCAGGCTTGGGTGGCTGAGCTGTGCCACCAATTGCGGGTCCTTGACCACGATGGTGACATTGGGCTCGGGCCCGAGGTTGAACTCATGGCCATCCCAGAGCCGCAGGCGTAGGGGCAGTTGCAGATTCTGTAAGGCCGGTGGAAGTTGCACAAGCATGAAAAATCCCCCCTTGTTCAGACGTCTGGAATGAGGGTAGACCATCCTTGAAAATTAGCAGGCTATCGATTTGATAGCGGTTTTCTATGGTCCGTAGCGCCACACCAAGCCGTCTTCGGCCCACTGTTTCAGCCAGGACGCCGCCTGCAAAGGAGCCCCCTCGTCATAAGTGACGGCCAGCTCGGCACAGAGTTCCGCGAAACTCCACTGCCCTGCGCACATCCCCTGCAACGCCTGGGCTTCTCCTGCCGACACGCTGCGATAGCGGCAGACCCGCTGCGAGCGCCAGACCAGGCAAACCTGCTCCTGTTCAAGTAAAGCACTCGGGGGGAAATCCACCTCTGCCTTGACCGCCTGCCATTGGGCCAGGCTGTTGTAGCGCAACAGCAACCATTGCACACAAGGAGCCAGGCGCAGTTGCAACTCAGGCCACTGGGCAGCATCCAGCGCCGCCAAGTCCGGCACGCTCAGCACCACGGCCTCGGGAGCATCGAATGCCAGGGTGAAGGCCCATTCCAGTCGCGCCAACTCTGCCAGGGGCAGGCCCTCTCCAGACACCACATGCCTCGGGATGAAATCGGCGAACCCCTGCCCCAGCCACCGCAGGCTGAAATGCCGCGACGGCGAGTGGTGTAGATACGCCGCGACCAAAGACGAAAACCCCTGCTCACCCAGCCAACGACGGATGCTCGGGAAATCGCCCTCCATCACCTCCTGCAGCCGCGCCCGATAGGCATTGTGGTAGATCGCCAGCCCGGTCTCGACATCCAGGGTCGGCCCGCCCACCAGGCTCCGGCTCAGGGCAGCATCGGCCAGGGGCTGCTCACCCAGCAGATAGCCTTCAAATGCCAATTGCCATTCATTCAGGCGCATCGCTGTCTCCCGGCCAGGGCCTGGCATCCCAGCTCCCGGGCCTTGTCCAGCTCGGCGAGCAACTGTTCCAGGGGCGGAAAGTGATCGTCACGCTCCAGCAGCGTCGCTACCGGTCCAAGGTGTTCGAGGGTTCGCTGATACAGCTCCCAAACCGGATCGCATACGGGGTGATCGTGGGTATCGATCACATAGTCGCCATAGTCCTGGTGACCGGCCAGGTGCAGCTGGCGTACCCGTTGCGGCGGTAGTCCCTTGATGAATTGCCAGGGATCGAAACCATGGTTGCGCGAGCTGACATAGACGTTGTTCACATCCAGCAGCAGCTCACAGCCACTGAGCTGGCTCAGGGCACACAGGAACTCCCATTCACTGAACTCATCGGCAGCGCTTCTTACATAGCTGGAGACATTCTCCAGGACCAGTGGCCGCTCCAGCACCTGCTGCACTTCACACACTCGGCCAGCCACATAGCGCAGGCTTTCCTCGGTGTAGGGCAACGGCAGCAGGTCGTGTAACTGATGGGCGTTGCCCCGGCTCCAGCACAGATGATCGGCAACCCAGGCCGGACGCACTCGCCCGGCCAATGCCTTGAGTTGTGCCAGGTAATCGTGGTCCAGGGGGTGGGGACCGCCAATGGACAGCGACACCCCGTGCATCACGATGGGATAGCGCTCGGCAATGGCATCGAGGTAGTACAGGGCCTTGCCGCCCTGGACCATGAAGTTCTCGGAGATGATCTCGAACCAGTCGACCGCCGGCTCGTCATCGAGAATCTGCTGATAGTAGGCACTGCGCAAACCCAGGCCGTAGCCCAGGCAAGAAGGAACATCAGACATCGCCAACTCCTTGCCAAGTGGCCGCAGCGGGCGTCCCCGCCACGGCAACACTCGATCGCCGCTTACTCGCCGACCTTGCCGCCGGCCTTTTCACAGGCGGCCTGGGTCATGGCCTTGAACCCCTGGCCTTTGCAGGCCCCCATGCCCTTGCAGGCGTGGTCCTTGGTCTTGCAGTCGTTCTGGCCCTTGCAGGCGTTCACGCCGTAGCAATGCACCTGGGCATCGGCGGCAGTCGCTTGGGTGGCGACACCGGCAAACAGGCTGGCGGCAGCGAAAGCCAGGGCAGCGCCGGCAGCGGTTTTCTTCATGTTCATCTTGTATTTCCTCAATAGTCGCAAGGGGGGAGACGGGAAGCCTGGGCAACCCCGTCATGCCACTAGAGAGAGCAAGACTCCCGGCGTTACAGCCGGGATGAAAATAAAAGCCGGCGACTCAAGCCTTGGCCAAAGGCTCCTGAAAGCGCAGCAAGCGCCCGGCATTGCCCAGCACCAGCAAGGTGCTGAGGTTATGCAGCACCGCGGCGATCATCGCCCCTGCCGCCCCCAGCCAGCCGAATGCGGCGAAGGCGACGATGGCCAGGGTCCAGCCCAGGCCGATGATCACGTTGACCTGCAAGGTGCGCCGGCATTCACGGCTCAAGCGCACACAAGTCCCCAAGCGGCGCAAGTCACTGCCGATCAGCACCACGTCGGCCGAGGCCAGGGCGATGTCCGCGCCGCCCGCCCCCATGGCCACCCCCACCACTCCAGCCTTGAGTGCCAGGGAGTCGTTGATGCCGTCGCCGACCACCATGGGCCGAAACCCCTTGTCGATCTCCCCCAGCACCCGCTGGAGCTTGTCTTGCGGCAGGGCCTGGGCCTCGATATCGCTGATGCCCACCTCTCGCGCCAGGCTGTCCGCCACGCTTTGCCGGTCACCGGTGAGCAACAGTTGGCGCCCCAGCCCCAACTCGCGCAGCTCTTGCAGGGCCTGGGCGGCTTCGGGCTTGACGCTATCGGCCAACAGCAGCCAACCGAGGAACTCACCATTGAGCGCCAACCCGGCAATCGGCCCGTCATGGTTCGGAACCGGGCTGGTATCGATATCCAAGCTGGCGAACAGCTCCGGTCGACCCAGCGCCGCCTGGCCTTCGTCGGTACGCGCGACCACGCCCAGGCCCTGGCGCTCATGGATATCCTCCAGGGCCCATTGCTGCTCAGGCGGCACCAGTGCTGCCAGCGCCCGGCTGACGGGGTGACTGCTGGCCGCCCCCAGGCTGGCGGCGAGGCTGAGCAGCGCCCGTCGATCTTCCTGGGCAGTGTCGACAGCCTGCAGGCGCAGGGTGCCAAAGGTCAGGGTTCCGGTCTTGTCCACCACCAGGGAGGTCAGGTCCGCCAGTTCTTCGAGAAACGCCGAGCTGCGGATCAGGATGCCGTGGCGGGCCGCCACGGCGATTCCGGCGATGGCGGTGGCCGGCGCCGATAGCACCAAGGCACAAGGGCAAGCCGCCACCAGCACGGCGAGCATGGCCTGGGCATCATTGGTAATGAACCAGGTCACCGCTGCCAGCAGCAACACCAGCACCAGGTAGCTGCCGGCATAGCGTTCCAGCAGGCGGGTAATCGGCGGTTTGGCCCGCTCGGCGCTCTGCATCAGGGCAATCACCTTGCCCAGGGTCGACTCCTCGCCGGTACGGGTCACTTCCAGGCGCAGCAGGCCATCGAGGTTGATCGCACCACCGAACACTGGCATGCCCACGCTCGCCTCCAGCGGCACCGATTCACCAGTGATCGGCGCGGTATCCAGGCTGGCCTGGCCCGACACCACCACGCCATCGGCGGGTACCCGGTCCCCGGCACGGACCTCCACCAGGTCCCCGGTCCTGAGGTTGGCGTTATCCACCTCCTGCACGCTGCCATCGGCCTGTACCCGGCGCGCCTGGCTCCGGGTCAGGCGCCCCAGGGCGTCGATGGCCTCCTGGGAGCCGATGACGCTGCGCTCTTCCAGCACATGGCCGAAGATCATGATGATCGGCAGCAAGGCAGCGGTCAGCAGGTCCCCCGTGGCCCATGCGCCCAGCATGGCCAAGGCGATCAGCTGGTCGGTGATGCCATGCAGGCTCGGGTAACGCAGGCTGAACCAGGCCGAGCGCAGCACCGGCACGGCCACCAGCAGCGAGGCGACCCCCAGGAGCAGCTGGCTGACACCGACCTGCTCCGGTGCCAACCAGCGCCAGGCCAGGCCCAGGGCCAACAGCCCCAGGGCGAGCATGGCCAGGGTCAACTGGCGCGCGGCGCTGCGTTGTTCGGCGGTGGTCAACATGCTGGCGGGTGCCGCATGGGTCGAAGCGGTCATTGTTCAGCTCCCTGGATGATCAGGCGGGAATCGTCTTTCGGATCGACGGTGGTCACCGAGCCGGCTCGGCCAAGAATTTGCGGCAGGCGTTCACGATAGATACGCAGCAGCATCTGCGGATCGGTGCCGTTGCGCTGCTCCTGGGCCAGACTCTGCACCGTGGCGGTCTGGGCTCGGGCCAGGGCCAGTCGCTCACTGGCCTGGGCATGGGCCACTTGCAGGCTGCGATCGGCCTGCTGGTTGGCGCTCTGGGTAAGTTTCTCCGCTTCAGTACGCGCATTGGCCACCGCCTTGTCGGCCTGCTGGCTGGCGGTCAGCACCGCATTGAACGCACTGACGGCTGGCTCGGGGAGACTCGACTGCACATCCACCCGCGTCACTTCCAGGCCAATGCCCTGCCCACTGGCAGCAAGATCTGCCAGGCGCTGGTTGATGCTTTGCACCAGATCGCCACGCAACCGCTCACGTCGCTCCGCCGCCTGGTGGTCATTGCCCAGCAGTTCCGGGCGAGCCACCAGGATGGTGTCCAGGTCACGCGCCGCAGCCAAGGTCAGGGCGCTGCGAGTCACCAACCGGTCCAGGGCCGGCAGTACATGGTCGCCTTGCAGCACGTATGCATAAGGATCACTGACCTTGTAGAACACCCGGACGTCCAACTGCACCACACCCGCATCACCGGTGAGCAAGTAGCCCGAACCGGCCAACGTGTCGTTCAGCGGCGTGGCCAGGGTCGCGACCCGGTCCCCGTCCTGGGCAGCAGCGGAGCGCAGCAGGCCTTCGACCCTGCGCTCCAGCACCCGGTCGGCAGCCGGCAGCAACACCACTTGTTCGAACGGTCGAGGCCAGGCCAACAGCAACCCCGCATTCTGGACCCGGGCCAGGGCGCCGAAATGCAAGACCAGGGCGCGGTTCTGCGGATCGATCTGCCGCACATTGGACAAGGCCCAAGCCAGGGCAGCGAGAAGGGTGACCACATATAGCGCTATGAACGCCAGGCGGCCAGCCTGGATCCACGGGCTGTTCAGCTCGTTTGTTCCACGTGGAACGCTGTTCATGGCTGCGATCCGGGGGCTTTGTTCGGCAGGTTCGGCGGGCCATCCACCAAAACTCGAAACGGCGCAGCATCGGTGCGCAAAATCAACCGGGTTCCCGGGTTGACCACGGTACCCAAGGCATCCAGGGAGCGCAGCAGGTTATAGAGCTGTGGCGAACTGGCGTAGGCCCGACCGTAGATCTGTGCGGCCTCTACCCGGGACTGCGCCTCGATGTCCGCGGCCTTCACCGTGGCGTCGGCCTGCACGATCCGCGCGTCGCGTTCGGCAGCGGAACGGATCTGCGCGGCTTCGCGCTTGCCCACCGCCGTGCGTTCCGTGGCAATGGTTTCCCGCTCCGCGCGCATGCGATCCACCGTAGCGGTCAGCGTGACCGACGGCAGCGTCAGGCGCTCGACGCCCACCTGCACGACGCGCACGCCGTAGGTGGACAGCAACTGTTGATCGATCTGCTGGCGCAGTTGCGCCTCGAAGTCGGCAATTCGCACTTTGCTGGCATCGGTGTTCACTAGGTCGGCCAGGTCGAAACTGCTGGCCGTGGTTTCCAGGGCCGAGCCAACGAACGTACGGATCTGCCGGGCGGCCTCGTCCGGCTGGTTCTGAACTGCCCGCATGAAACGCTGCACGTTGTCCGAGTCACCCTGCACACGCCAGGCGACATAAGCCTGGACGATGATACGCAGGCCATCGCGGGTCCCTACATCCTGCAAGCCACTGGACGTGGTACGCAGGCGCAGGTCCACGGGAATCGCCGCCTCGAAGGGTGCCGGCCAGCGCCAGTTCAATCCGGGTTCCAACAGGACCCGGGCCGGGTTGCCGAATCGGGTTATCACCGTGGCTTCACCGGAGCGCACCTGGACCAGGCTCGCCGCCGCCAGGGCGAATGCCACCAGCAACGCTGCCCAGCCCATGCGCCGCCAGGGAAACGGTCCCGCCTCTGCCGGCGCACCATGGTGATGGTGGTGATGACCATGATGGTGATGATGACCGTGCCCGTGATCGTGACCGGCATGCGCATCATGGGAATGGGTATGGGAAGACTGGCTCAATGGGCGGCTCCTGGCTGGGCGGCTTTACGCGGCGCCATCGGGTCGGCGGGCAAGGTGAAGGTACGCAAGTCGAGGGTTGGCGCACTGTCGCCGCCCAGACGGTGATCGAGAATCAACAGCCGGGCCTTGCTTAGGCCCTGGATCAACTGGCCGAGGTATTGCTCCAGGATGAATGCCTGGCCCGCACCGGCGTAGGCTTTCTGCTCGGCGGCGAACCGCAGGTCGGCCGTCTGGGCTTCGGCCTGGATCTCACGCGCCGTGGCACGCGCCTTATCGTTCACTTCGCTGGCCTGCAATTGCGCCTGGTTGGTCTGTTCCGCTGCGGCCCCACGTTCGCGGGAAATCAGCGCCTGGGCGCCAATCTGCGCAGCTTGTACAGCGTGATAGGCGTTGGCCGCGCCGGCCGGCGGATGAATGGCCTCGACCACGGTGGCGAGAATTTCCACACCGCTGTCGAGCTTGGATAGATCGGCCTGCACCGCACGGCCAATATCGTCGGCCAGGCGGGTGCGGTCCTCCCCTAGCAGGCCATCGAGGGTACGCGAGGCGAAGTCATGCACCAGCACTCGGCTGGCGGTACTGCGGATCAGGGTCGGCACATCGCTGCTGTTGTAGGTCGCGGCCAACGCCGCGGCATCGTCCAGGCCAATGCGATAGACGAAGCGCACGTCCATGTTGACGATCTGGAAGCTCTGCTGCCGGACATTGCCACTGGCGATCACCTGGGATTTGTCATTCACGTGGCTGGCATCCCACAAACGATTGGCAATCGCTGGGGCGGGCCCTTCCGCTGCCGCCGGCTCGATAGGTTGTGGAGCCTCGCCCACACTGGTGGCCAGTTCATGGACCACGCCGTTTTCCACCGACAGTACCCGCCCCAGGGGCCAGGGCAACCCCAGGTGCAGGCCTGGGCCAAAAACCGTGACAGGTTTGCCAAAACGCTCGTAAATACCGCGATTTTGCATGGAAATCTCATGAACACCGGTCAAAACCCAGCCCACCAACAGAATCGTCGCCAGCACGGGGAAGAACGCTCGGCGCATATAGGCAAAAGCCCAGATCTGTCGCAGATCGATGCCGAATCGATTGTGCAATTCGTGTTGCAGGCTGAGCAGTGGCTGCGGTGGCCAGCGCAGCAAGTCAGCGATAAAACTATGGGCCAGCAACCTGGGCTCAAGGCGCTCGCGCTGGGGGCTGAACAACGACAGCAGCGAGCGCAGCAGCAACTCGCCGGCCACCAGTGCAGGCAACAGACCGATCAATACCGCCAGGCGCACCGGCCACAGCGCCGTATCACTGCTGAGCAGCAGGCACAGTGCGCTGGCCAGCAGGCAAAGGATCGCCATTCGCAGCAGCTGCGCCAGGGCCGCAGCCTCCGGCCATTCAGCCGGGTGTTCCTGGGCCAGTTGGCGCTCCAGCACCAACAGGGCAAAGGCCAGTAACAGTGCCAGCGCAGCGAAGACACTGGCACTCAAGCCCAGGGCCGTGGCGGGCAGCGCCAGATTGAACACCTGGAACAGGCAATACAGGGTCAGCAACGACCAGCCGCCAAGCCACAGGGTCGGTGCCCCGATCTGCCGCAACAGATGCCTGGCCCGCGTGCCCAGGGCCGCGGAAAACCGCCCTCCTGCCTGTACCTGGGGTTCTTCCTCCTGCGGACTCACTGGCGCAGGGGCGATCGCCTGTTCTCGCCATTGGCTGACCCAGCCGGCCGATTGCAGGCCCGCAACCAGTACCAGCAAGGCACATGACAGGTTCACCAACACCACCGGCCAGAGGGTCAGCGCCGCGAACAGATCGACGAATACCGCCGATACCAATCCCAGTATCGCCAGGGTCAACAGGCCAATGCCCCAGCGGCGTAAACGCACGCTGTGGAAGGTTGCCTGCTGGAACCTTGGCAAGCCGGCCACGTCTGGCCCTTGCGTCTCTAGATCGACTTGCATACCACCCCGCCGCTCTGATCCGGCCCTCTGCATGAATCGCGGGCCGAAAAATCTGGATACAATTCGTTACTATATAACGATTCAAGTGAAATTTTCGTCGCCAGCCATGCCTTTTCATCTATTGCGCACGTCGTAGATACATAGATCGCTGTTTGCTCCAACGCAGCAACTTCTGATGTCGGCCCTCCGGCATTTAAGGCAATAATCCAGCCCTGCTCACCGTGTGCGACAAGGAACCGTCCCATCATGCTTTCGATCTACCAGCTCAAACCGCGCTTTCAGAACCTGCTGCGGCCGTTGGTACAACGCCTTTACGACAACGGCACCACCGCCAACCAGATCACCGTACTGGCAGCGGTCATCTCCTTACTGGTGGGCGGGCTGATCGCCCTGTTCGCCAGCCACGCCTGGCTATTCGCCCTGATTCCTCTGTGGATGATCCTGCGCATGGCGCTCAATGCCATCGACGGCATGCTGGCCCGGGAGTTCGGCCAGCAATCGCGCCTGGGCGCCTACCTCAACGAACTCTGCGACGTGGTGGCCGACAGCGCCCTGATCCTGCCCTTCGCCCTGCTACCCGAGGTCAACCTGCTGCTGGTCCTGGCGGTGGCCCTGCTGGCGCTGTTTAGCGAGTACGCCGGCGTGCTGGGCCCCATGGTCGGTGCTTCCCGGCGCTACGACGGCCCCATGGGCAAGAGCGACCGCGCCTTCGTCCTTGGCGTGCTGGCAACGGGCATCGCCCTGGGCTGGCTCAGTGCTCCCTGGATCAACGGCGTGCTGGCGCTGGTCGCCGCACTCTTGGTCTACACCCTGATCAACCGGGTCCGAAAGGGCCTCGAAGAAGTCCAGAACAACGCTCCCTCTGCATAAGGAAATGGCTATGCGCGAAGCTCAGCACCGGACGTTTCGTACCCATGATGGCGTCGAACTGTTTTACCGCCACTGGCCAGCCAGTGAAGTCTCTGCCGACCAACCACGCCAGGCGGTGATGTTGTTCCACCGGGGTCACGAACACTCCGGGCGCATCGCCCACCTGGTGGACGAGCTGGACCTGCCGCACATCGACTTCTTCGCCTGGGACGCCCGGGGCCACGGCCAGTCTCCGGGAGCCCGGGGCGACAGTCCAAGCTTCGCCACCAGCGTGCGTGACGTGCAGACGTTCTGCGATCACCTGGGCAGCGCCCACCAGATCGCCGAGGACAACATCGCCGTGGTGGCCCAGAGCGTCGGCGCGGTCATCGCCGCCACCTGGGTCCATGACTATGCGCCGCGGATCCGCTCCCTGGTGTTGGCCTCCCCGGCCTTCAAGGTCAAGCTCTACGTGCCTTTCGCCCGTCCCGGCCTGGCCCTGATGCGGCGCTTTCGCGGTAATTTCTTCGTCAACAGCTACGTCAAGGCGCGCTTCTTGAGCCACGACCCGCAACGAGTCGAGAGCTATGACAGCGACCCGCTGATCACCAAGGCGATTTCGGTGAATGTCCTGCTGGGGCTGTATGAGGCCGCAGATCGGGTCGTCGCCGATGCCCAGGCGATCCAGGTGCCGACCCAGTTGCTGATCTCCGGGTCCGACTTCGTGGTGCACCGCAAGCCCCAGGAGCAGTTCTTCGAGCGTCTGGGCAGCCTGCGCAAGGAAAAACACATCCTCCCGGGCTTCTTCCACGACACCCTGGGCGAAAAGGAACGCGCCCCGGCCATGGCCAGCATCCGGCGCTTCATCCTGCACAACTTCACCCTTCCTTTGCAGAGCCCTGCCCTGCTGGACGCCGACCGCCTGGGCGCCACCTGCGCCGAATCCGAGGCCCTGGCCGCGCCGCTGCCACGCAACTCCCTGCGCGACCTGTACTGGCGTACCACTCGCGCCAGCATGCGCCTGGGCAGCCGGCTCTCGGCGGGGGTCAAGCTGGGGTTCGACACCGGCTTCGACTCCGGCAGCACCCTGGACTACGTCTACCGCAACCGCCCCACCGGGCATACGCCACTGGGCCGGATGATCGACCAGAACTACCTGAACTCCATCGGCTGGCGCGGCATTCGCCAGCGCAAGCTGCATGTGGAAGAACTGCTGCGCCTGGCCATGGAACAGCTGCGTGGACAAGGCAGCGAAGTGCGCATCGTCGATATTGCCGCCGGCCACGGCCGCTACATCCTCGAAGCCTTGCAGGGGGTTGCGCCGCTGCCGGAATCGATCCTGCTGCGCGACTACAGCGATATCAACGTGCGTGACGGCAGTGCCCTGATCCAAGAAAAAGGCCTGGGCGATATCGCGCGCTTCGTCAAAGGCAATGCCTTCGACCGTGACGATCTCGCTGCCCTGGACCCCAAGCCGACCCTGGCGGTGGTTTCCGGCCTGTACGAGCTGTTCGCCGACAACCAGATGGTGGGCGACTCCCTGGCCGGCCTAGCCAGCGCCGTGGAGCCTGGCGGCTACCTGGTGTACACCGGCCAGCCCTGGCACCCGCAGCTGGAGCTGATCGCCCGGGCCCTGACCAGCCACCGCGAGGGCCAGGCCTGGGTCATGCGCCGCCGCACCCAGGCAGAGATGGACCAACTGGTGGAGGCCGCAGGCTTTCGCAAGGTAACGATGCGGGTGGATGAATGGGGCATCTTCAGCGTCTCCCTGGCGCAACGGGTGCAATGATGAGCGCAGGCGCCTTGCCGGCGCGCGAACCGGGGCTGCTCAAGCCGGCGGTGCTCTGGCTGCTGTTGCTGGCACCGTTGTTCTTCGGCACCTATGGTTTCGCCACCTGGGTCACTGCGCAGCGCGACGACGTCGCCAGCCTGGTCTTCGACTGGGAGCGGCACATGCCGTTCTGGGCCTGGACCATCGTCCCCTACTGGTCCATCGACCTGCTCTACGGCCTGTCATTGCTGCTGCCGCGCAGCCGCGGCGAACTCAAGCGCCATGCCCTGCGCCTGCTCAGCGCCCAGGTGATCGCCGTCAGTTGCTTCCTGCTCTGGCCGCTGCGCTTCACCTTCTCCCGGCCGGAACTGGACGGGCTGTTCGGCTGGTTGTTCGCGGTGCTGGCGGGTTTCGACAAACCCTTCAACCAGGCACCGTCCCTGCACATCGCCCTGCTGGTGGTGCTCTGGGTCTGCTATGCGCGGCATATCCACGGGGCCTGGCGCTGGCTGGTGCATGGCTGGTTCGCGCTGATCGGGATTTCGGTGCTGACCACTTATCAACACCACTTCATCGATGTACCCACAGGCGCCCTGGCCGGCTGGCTGTGCGTCTGGCTGTGGCCGCTGGATCGCCCCAGCCCGCTGTTCAGTGCTCGCCTGAGCAATGACCCAAGGCGCCGCCAGTTGGCCCTGCGCTATGCCTTCGCAGCGGTGGCGCTGGCCCTGGCGGCCTATGCCTGGAACGGCATCGGCCTGTGGCTGCTATGGCCGGCGCTGGCGCTGCTGCTGGTGGCGGTGAACTACGCCGTGCTGGATGCCGCGGGCTTCCAGAAGCGCGCGGATGGGCGCCTGAGCCCCGCCGCACGCTGGCTGCTGGCGCCTTATCTGGCGGGTGCCTGGATCAACTCGAGGTTGTGGACAAGAAACCATCCACAGCCGGACCAGGTTGTGGATAACGTCTGGCTGGGGCGCCTGCCCACCCCCGCCGAACTCCAGGCCAGCCCATTCGCGGCGGTACTCGACCTGTGTGCCGAACTGTCCCTGGATGGACGTCCGCTCGCGGCCTACCGGAGCCTGCCAGTGCTGGACCTGTGCGCGCCGAGCCCGGCCCAGTGCCTGGAGGCCGCCAAGGCCATCGAGGATCTGCGCCAGCACGGGCCGCTGCTGGTCTGTTGCGCCCTGGGTTACTCACGCAGTGCCACGGCACTGGCCGCCTGGCTGCTGCACAGCGGTCGCGCGAGCAGCGTGGACGGGGCCATCGTGCAACTGCAACGGGCACGCCCACACATCGTCCTGCAAGCGGCCCACCGCCAAGCCCTGCAAAGCCTGATCAGCGCCAGGAGCAGCCTCCATGCCCAATGACATGCAGCTGTACAGCGTCGCCAGCCTGCTACGCCGAGGGCAGGCACTGGACCAGTTATCCACAGGCCTGACCCTGCTCGGCGCCTTGTATGGCCTGGGCCAGTACCTGCTGGCCAGCGTCACCCTCGGTGGGCTGCTACTGAGCATCGCCCTGGTGGTGCTGGGGGTTGTGGAAAAGTACCTGGCGCTACGCGTCGCCTTCGATGCCGAGCTGTTCCAACGGGTGGCCGATGCCCCGACCTCCCTGGAGCACAGCACCCGCGCCCTGGACCAGGCCCTGAGCGCGCTCGGCCTGCAACCGGCCGAGCGCGGCGGGCGGCCCTGGCACGAACGCAGCCAGGGTGCTCTTGGCCTGCTACGCCGCCAGGCACTGCTGCTGGCGACCCAAGTGCTGGTGATATTGAGCGTGATTCTGATCAGCCCCTGGCTGGTCTTTGCCGGATAAGGAATGCCCATGTTCGAACCCCTGGTAGCCAACCTCATCACCTCCGCCGCCCGCAGCATTACCGGCGCCCGCAGCCTGTGGCTGGGCTCGGCGCCAGAGGCGGTGCAGCGGATCTACTTCGCCAACCACAGCAGCCACGGCGACTTCGTACTGCTCTGGGCCTCGTTGCCACCGGCCCTGCGACGCCTGACCCGCCCCGTGGCCGGCGCCGACTACTGGCAGAAAAGCGGCGTGCGGCGCTACATCATCAACCGCGTGTTCAACGGCGTGTTGATCGATCGCGAGCGCAAGGAGGCTGTGGATAACAACCCCCTGCAACCCATGCTCGAGGCCCTGGAAAGCGGCGACTCCCTGATCATCTTTCCCGAAGGCACGCGCAACCCGGAAGACGGCCTGCTGCCGTTCAAGAGCGGCCTGTACCACCTGGCCAAGCGTTATCCACAGGTGGAGGTGATCCCGGTGTGGATCGCCAACCTCAACCGGGTCATGCCCAAGGGCCGTTTCCTGCCCTTGCCGCTGCTGTGCACCATCAGCTTTGGCGCGCCCCTGGCGGTGGAAGACGGCGAAAGCAAGGAAGACTTTCTCGAACGCAGCCGCGCCGCGCTGCTGGCCCTGGCTCCGGAGCACGCCTGAAATGGATAAGCAGACCCTGATGTTGTTCGGCGGTATTGGCGCCATCCTGGTGCTGGCCTCGCTGATCGGATTGATCCTCAAGTGGCGTACCCGGGGCAGCCCCAACCCGGTGATCGACAACCTCAACGCGCGGATCAACGCCTGGTGGGTGATGGTGCTGGTGATCGGCATCGCCTTCTGGCTCGGCACCGCGGCGGTGATCCTGCTGTTCTATGCCGTGTCGTTCTATGCCCTGCGCGAGTTCCTGACCCTGACTCCCACCCGGCGCAGCGATTACCCGGCGCTGGTGGCGGCGTTCTACCTGGCCCTGCCCCTGCAGTACCTGCTGATCTACTCGGACTGGTACGGGCTGTTCTCGATCTTCATCCCGGTGTACGTATTCCTGCTGCTGCCGATCCTCGCCTCCCTGGGCGGCGACAGCACGCACTTCCTGGAGCGCGCCTCCAAGGTCCAGTGGGGCCTGATGATCGCGGTGTTCTGCGTATCCTTCGTCCCGGCCCTGCTGACCCTGGACATCGCCGGCTACGAGGGCCGCAACCTGCTGCTAATCGCCTACCTGGTGATCGTGGTACAGCTTTCGGACGTGTTGCAGTACGTCTGTGGAAAACTCTTGGGCAAGCGCAAGATCGCTCCCAACCTGTCGCCGTCCAAGACCGTCGAGGGTTTTGTCGGCGGCATCCTGCTGGCCTCGCTGATCGGCGGTGCGCTGTGGTGGATCACTCCGTTCAGTATCTGGCAGTCGTTCTTCATCGCCTTGCTGATCAACCTGTTGGGCTTTGCCGGCGGCATCGTGATGTCGGCGATCAAGCGCGATCGCGGGGTCAAGGACTGGGGGCACATGATCGAAGGCCACGGCGGCATGCTCGACCGCCTGGACTCGGTGTGCTTCGCCGCGCCGATCTTCTTCCACCTGGTGCGCTACTGGTGGACCTGACCGGGCACTAGCAGCTTGCCCTGTGGCGAGCGTGCGCAAGCACCCTCGCCACGAACCAGGTCAGCCCGGCAGGTGGCCCAGCGGCAAGGGGCCTGGGGTCTTCACGGTGTGGATCGCGAAGTTGCTGCGGATATCGCTGACCCCCGGGATCTTCAGCAGATGACCGGTAAGAAAGCGGTCGTAGCCCCGCAGGTCGGGCACCACCACTTGCAGCAGGAAGTCCGACTCGCCGGAGACCAGGAATGCCGAGATCACCTCCGGCAACTGCAACACCGCCTGGCGGAAGGCTTCGGCTTCCGCATCGTTGTGCCGCTCGACCTTGACCCCGACGAACACCGTCAGCCCAAGCCCCACTTCGTCGCGATCCAGGGTGGCCTGGTAGCCGCGAATCACCCCCGCGTCCTCCAGCATCCGTACCCGGCGCAGGCAGGGCGATGGCGACAGGCCAATCTCTTGCGCCAGTTGCACGTTGCTCAAGCGGCCGTCGCGCTGCAGGGCGGCGAGGATCTTGCGGTCGTAGGCGTCGAGTTTCATGGTTGGCATATCCGGATGGTCCTTTGGCTGAATACTGGAACTTTATGCCAACTTTTATGTGAGCGCTGGTTGATTACGCAAGCACCTGCCCTGCCCTCCAGCCCTAAACTGTGGGCACCGACTCGACAACGAATGGGGGTGCAACGTGGCGCAACTGTGGATGTTTTTCCTGGCCCTGGCGGTGGTCTACCTGCTGCCCGGCCCCGACATGATCCTGCTGTTGCAGACCGGCGCCCGCCAAGGCAAGGCCCAGGCATTGGCGACGGCCCTCGGCCTGGCCATCTCCCGCGGTTGTCACGTGGCTCTGGCGGCCCTGGGGCTGGCGGCGCTGTTCAAGGCCGCGCCCTGGACCTTCGATGTGGTGCGCCTGGCCGGCGCGGCCTACCTGCTGTGGATCGGTATCCAATGCCTGCGGGCCAACCTGCTGCCTGCGCTGGACGGCAGCGGCACGGCGGCCACCCCCTTGCGCTGGCGCCAGGCGATCCAGCGCGGGGTGCTGACCAACCTGCTGAACCCCAAGGCCCTGCTGTTCTGCTCGGTGCTGTTGCCGCAGTTCGTCGATCCCCAAGCCGGGGCGGTGGCACCGCAATTCATCACCCTGGGCGTGTTACTGGTGGGCGTCGGTGGGCTATTCGACTGCTGCTACGCCCTGGCCGGCGCCGGACTGGGTCGCTGGATGCAACGCAGCCCTTCGGCGCAACGCCTGCAGCAATGGCTGTTCGGCAGCCTGCTGATCGGCTTCGCCCTGCGCCTGACCTTCGTCCAGCAAGCCTGATTTGGCCGCAGACCGTACGACCTGACCTGGCGGCTACGCCTTCCGGCGGCGGATCAGGTAGGCGCCGCCCAGCAGCAGGAGCGCCGCGCCACCAGCGCTGGCCAGCTTGTGCTGTCCGAGGCTGGAGCGGGTGGCGTCGATCCACTGGGTCACATAGCGCTTGTTGGCGCTGCCGAAGTCCGGCTCCTGGCAGTTCATGCCGAAATTGCCGGCCCACTCTACGAACGGCCCCTGCTCCACGTAGCGCTTGTAGTAGTCGATCTCCAGGTCGGAGCCCCGGGTCCAGCGCGCGGCCTTGCACAGCACCGCGGCGAAGGCCTGGCTGGTGTGTGGCAGGTAATCCGCCGCACGGTTGCCCAGCTCCCCGGCCACGTAGCGATAGTGGTAGCGCACATCGGGCTCGGCGGTACTGGCCTGCTGGCGCTGCACTTCGTCGGCGCTGAGGAAAGGACCGGCCTGTACCGCGGGGATCTCCAGGTTATAGCTGCCCCAGAGGCTGTGGTAATCCGGCCCCATCTCGTAGCCGAGGATCTCCATGCCCGAGGCCCGCGCCAGCTTGCCCGCCTGGTAGTAGGCCTCGGCACGGCGGGTGGGCAGCCAGGCCGACTCGGCGCTGCTGCGATACTCACCGTAGGCCTTGGCAATGGCCTGGCGCTCGGGACTGTCGAAATAGCCCCAGCCTTCCTGGTAACGGCCCTCGCGCAGCAGGCGCCGTCCCAGCAGCTCGCGCAGCTGCGCGGCGATCGGCAAATGCTCGTAGTAGTCGTCTGCCTGCTTGGGCGTCGGTGGCGGCGCCGGGACCTGGGCGTCGACGAAGCGCTTGAGTTCATCCACGGTCAGCACCCGCTCCGCCACGGTCGCCGTGTCGTGCCAGTAGATCTCGCCACTGCGGTAGAGCAACTCGAACGCCTGCACGTAGTCGCCACGCTCCAGGGCCAGCACCGCGCTTTCGCCTTCTACCCGGCAGCCCGGCTTGAGGTCTTCATAGTTGCCATCGTAATCGCCGCGAAAGCCCCAGTTCTCATCCCGGGGAAAGGCCGCGGAGGCCTTGGCGTAGGCGGCCGCGGCGGCCACCTTGTCACCGTCGCGCACGGCCATCTTGGCCCGCAGCCACCAGGCCAGGCCGCCATCGCCGGCGTGCTCGAGCAAGAGCTTGGTGGTGGCGAAATCGCCATTCTGGTAATTCAGCGCCGCCAGCCGGTCGGCATTGTCGAAACGGCCGGCGGTGCCCTGGCTCAAGAGCTTGATCAGGTTGCGTTCGGAGTCCGGCTTTTCGCCAAAGGACCAGCCCTGGTGGGACACCAGCGAAGCGGTGAGCAGGCGCGCCACCGCAGGCTTCTTGAGCTGCTCCAGCAACTGCTCGTCCGGCAGGCTGCCCAGCTCGTTCACTACTTGTTTCAGGGAGCTGTAGCCGACCTCCGAACCCTGCAGGCTCTGGCTAGCATACAGGTCTATGGCCTGGCTCCAGTCACCCTGGTCCTTGAGGATGCGAGCCTCTTCGCCCAGGCTGGCGATGCCCAGTTCCAGCGGGTCGCTGAAGCCGTCGATGCTCAATTGCCGGGCTTGGATAAACGCCTGGCGCGCTGCCTGCAAGGTTTCGTGCCGGCCTTGTTCGTCCAGTTCGTTGGCTTCTTCATGGATGGATCTCAAGGCCCGGCCCAGGGAATAGGCAGCCCAGGTACTGCGCAGCGCCCGCTGCTGGGCAGGCAGTTGCAGCACCTTGCGGAAATACTCCGATGCCAGTTGGCTGTCCCCGGCATTGAAAGCCACCGCCCCGGCGGTATAGAGACGAATCTCGAGCGGCAAGCTGGCGCCCTGCTGCTCGGCGACGCGTCCGTCGTCGAGCTGGCGCAACTGGCTGACCAGGGTCCGCTGCGCTTCGTCCAGTCCCTGTCGTTCCGCCCAGTTGCGCTGCTGCACCTCGTAGCTCTCGGGCAGGCTGTAGTCGGAGTTGAAGGCGTCCTTGGCCACCGGCTTGAGCCCGGTAATGGCCTGGCCCAGGCGGCTGACTTCGAACTTGAAGCTGCCTTCGGGCAGTTCGGCCAGGGTTTGCGGGCGGTCCCCCAGCAGGCGCATGGGGAAAGTCGGCCCGCACGCCAGGGCCGGAGCCAGGGGCAGGAACAGACTCAAGCACAACAGGTGGCGGGATCTAGGGACGAACATGCACAGCTCCTTGGTCAATTTTTGTACAGCGGGCCCAACCCACGGCCCGGGTGCCACCCGCCGCCAGGCGGCCGGTCTGCTGGCGGGTCAGTAACAGCTGGCCGTCGCGAAGTTGGGCGGCATAGCCACCCAACCCATCGAATCCGTCGCATTGGGCAACGGCCAGGGACAGTTGTTCAGGCAGGGGACGATCGAGGTTGCCCGGATTGTCCAGGCGAATGTCGAACAGGCCATCCTGCTCACTCAGGCCGATGCTCAACTGACTGCTCAGGACCTCGCCCCGGGCCACCGCCTTGAGGGTATCCAGGCTCCAGGCCCGGACATCGCCCTTGAGCGGCAGGCGAAACCAGATCAAGCCGGCCAGGTGCGCTGGCGGGTCGTTGCGCAGGGTCTTGGCCAACAGGCTCAGTTGTTCGGGATCGGCCATCAGTTCGCGACGTTCGCCGCGCTGGGCGATGGGCGCCTCGCTCTCCACCAGCGGCCCGCCCTCGCCGGCAGCCAGCAGGGCCACGCCATAGGCGGGCACGGCCAGGTAGAAGGGTTTGTCGGTGACCTGCGCCCAGCGTCGGGCCCATTGTTCGGCTTGCCCGGGGTCGAACAGGCCCTTGCGCGGGTCGCTCACCGCATGCACCTGGAGCACGCTGCTATCGACCTGGGCCAACAGCCTCGGCAGTTCAGAGCTGCCAAGCCAGGCCGGAAGCGCGGTGATGCTCAGCCCCAGAGAGGCCGGCAACTGGGCTCGCAACCGCGCCAGCAACGCGGCATAACCCGGCAGCCGCGCGGTGGCGGCATCGTGATCGATCTCCAGGCCGGCCAGGACCAGGCCCTGCCCTTGCCAATCGGCCAACAGTTGCTGCACCTGGGAGAGAATCTCGTCCTGATTCAGAGAGGGCAATTGCCCATCGAGGCGAACCACCGCGATCAGCCGCCGACCATCCTGGCGCAGCACATCGGCATCGATCCGCGCCCGGCTCCAGCCAGCCTGTGGAAAAGCCTGCAAGGCCAGTACCCGGACTGTGGAAAAGTCTGCCCGGGACCCTGCCAGGGCTGCAGCGTGGGCCGGGGTCCACTGCCGTTGCCAGATGTACAGCTGCTGATCCAGCGCGGGCGCCTGCTCCTGGCGGCAGGCGCTGAGCAATAGCCCGCAAAGGAATACGGCGCAGAGACGGAGCAGAACCCGGGGGAGCATGGATCGTTGATTCCCTTTAACGCTGAAAACCCTGGAACATCACCGGGTCGATAGGCCCAGCAACCATCACCCGCAACCTGCGGCAGCGGCGACAAAATTCGCGTCAGCCTACGCAGGGGGCGGGTTGGCGGCAATCGTTGGGGAGGATTTTTTCTTCGCTCTACAGGTCAAGCACCAGGGGTGAAGATGAGTTATCCACAACAGCGGGAACCGCGCAGCAGATCAGCACCTGTCCGGCTTCCGGCACCTGCGCCGGAGGCTGTGGATAATTGACCTGGCCACTGAGCAGGCGAGTCTGGCAGGTGCCACAGGAACCACCCCGGCAACTGAATTCCGGGTGCAGGCCGGCGCGTTCCGCCAGTTGCAGCAGGCTGCCGCTGCCAGGTTGCCAGTCGTGCACCAGGCCCGAGTGCTGGAAACGCACCGGTACCGCTTCAGTCGCCGCCGGCGGCTGGGGCAAGCCTGGCGCCTCTGGGTCGACCCGACGTTGCAGGGTCGAGGGACCGAACGTCTCGGCATGGATCTGCCGATCGTCGATATCCAGGTCCCGCAACTGGTCGTACAACGCCTGGGTGAAGGCACCGGGACCACACAGCACGAAATCCACGGCGTCGTAGTCATCCAGTTGCAGATGCTCCAGCACCAGCCGGGTGTCGATCCGCCCCTGCCGATCAAAGGTCACGCCCGGCTGTGCCGTCGCCTCGGGCTGGCTAAGCAGGCGCAGTACCTGCAGCGCCTCCCCGGCTTGCTCACCGAGGGTTCGCAGCTCCTCGGCAAAGGGCTGTTCGGCAAGAGTACGCGAGCCCAGGAACAACCAGGTGGGGCGCATGCGCCGGGTACGCAGGCCTTGGTAGACCACCTCGCGCAGCATCGACAGCAAGGGCGTGATGCCCACCCCGGCCGCCAGCAGTACCAGCGGTCGCAACCCTTGGGGCTCGATGCTGAACTGTCCCTGGGGCGCCCTGGCATGCAGCAGGTCGCCCACCTCGACCCCATCGTGCAGGTAGCTGGACACCCGCCCTTCGCGCTTGACGCTGATGCGCAGGAATCCATCGGACGGGGCGCTGGACAGGCTGTAGGTGCGGATCAGCGGCTGCGGGTCGAGCCCGATCCGCAAAGGCAGGTGCTGGCCGGGCAGGAAAGGCGGCAGGCCGGCTCCGTCCGCAGGTTCCAGATAGAACGAACGGATGCTGTGGCTTTCATCCTCGATCCGCACCACCCGCAGCGGCCGCCATTGCTTGCCCAGGGCCTGGGCCCGCAGGCGCGCCTCGGCCTGGAGCCAGGAGCCGGTCAGCAGGTTGTTGGGGGACACACCGCGCAACGGCCCACGCAGGGACAAGGCCGCTGGACGCCGCACCATGCGCTCCACCTGGACCCGCCACAGCCGCTCGGCCCCCTGGAAGGCGCCGACCAGTGGACCGTCGAGGATGATCTGGGTGGAGCCGGTGAGCTGCAGCAGCTCGCCGCTGTGGAAATCGATGAACAACAAGCCGGCCCGAGGGTTGAGCAGCAGGTTGCCCAGGGTGTTGAAATGCAGGTTGCCGGCGAAATCCGGGATGGTCAGGCAATCGCCCTCGACCCGGACGAAACCGGCCTGGCCGCCACGGTGGGAAACATCCACCGAACGCTGGCCCTCCAGGTCCACGTAGCTGGCGACGAAGAAGGTGTCGGCGGCAGCGATCAGCGCCCGCGCGCCATCGTCCAGGCCCTGGTGATGCTGGGCCGGGCGGCTGGCTGGATCGTCCAGCGGCACCTGTTGCAGCTCGCGCAGCTGGATGTACTGCGGGCAGTTGCCGAAGGACTGCTGCACCCTCACCTCGAACCCTTGGGCGTCGAGGGTGGCGATCTGTCCATTGAGACGGTTACGCCGCCGGGTGTGCAGCTCGATCCCCAACAGGCCCAGCGCCTCACCCTCGTGCAGCTGCAACGGGTCATCGGCGGCCGGCAGGCTGTCCAGGCGTAGCCGGGTGTCCTGCGGGGCCCGGGCAAAACCGGGTGGCCCTTCGAGAAGGCTCGCCCATGGGCTGCCATCGACATCCACCGCGCCCACCAGGATGAACGGTAGCTGTTGATAGAACTGCCGATGCTGGTCGGGCATGGCTTGGCGGATGACCTTGGCCCCGAAGGCTTCCATGCGCTCGGCCACCCCGGCCTGGGCCTGCAACTGCCGTTCACCGGCGTGCCAGGGCGACTGGGTGCTCATGGAAACCTCCCTCGGGGCGCCTCAGGCGCTTTTCAGGCCCGCCGCCGTGGATGGCATGGCGACGAAACCCGGCAGGGCTTCGATGCGCTCCAGCCAGGCACGCACGTGGGGGTAGTCGGCCAGCGACACGTTGCCCTCCGGCGCATGGGCGATGTAGCTGTAGCCGGCGACATCGGCGATGGTCGCCTGCTGGCCGACCAGGAACGGCCGGGCGGCCAGTTCCTGATCCATGACCTTGAGCAGGGCATGGGCGCGGGCGATGACTTCCTCGGGGTTGAAGGTCGCGCCGAACACGGTGATCAAGCGTGCCGCCGCCGGCCCGAAGGCGATCGGCCCCGCGGCCACCGACAGCCAGCGCTGCACCTGCGCCGCTCCCACTGGATCGGTGGGCAACCAGCGGCCATCGCCATAGCGCTGCGCCAGGTACACCAGGATCGCGTTGGAGTCGGCGATCACCACGCCCTGGTCGTCAATGACCGGCACCTGGCCAAAGGCGTTGAGGGACAGGAACTCGGGCTGCTTGTGGGCGCCCTTGGCCAGGTCGACGAAAATGGTTTCGACCGGCAATTCCAACAGGGACAGCATCAACTCGACGCGGTGGGCATGGCCGGAGCGGGGAAAGTTGTAGAACTTGATGGCGGGCTGGGACATGGACGACTCCACGGGCAGGTGCACGGTCGAAGCGCCGCGCTGGAGGGGCTATCTTCCTGCCAGGGCAAAAACAACAGAATCACCAGAAAGCACAAACCATCATTTCATTGGGTGAAACAATCTTGCTCAAGGATTGAGCGATGGATGCTCGCGCAGGGCCTGCACCGCGAAATCGACGAAGCTGCGCACCCGCGCCGGCGCCTTGCGCCCGCCCTGGTACACCACATGGATGGGCAAGGGTGGCTGCTCGAAAGCCTCGAGGACGATTTCCAGCTGCCCTGCCGCGACCTTGTCGGCCACTTGATAGGACAGCACCCGCGTCAGGCCCAGCCCCAGGCTGGCGGCACTGATGGCGGCCTGGCTCGCGCTCACCAACAACCGCGGCTCGGGGCGGATGCTCAAGGTGCGACCGGCGACGTTGAACTGCCAGTTGCGCGCCTGGCCAATGGAAGACGGAGCGATCACCGGCGCCTGGCGCAAGTCGTCAGGATGTTGCGGCCGGCCATGGTTGGCCAGGAACGCCGGAGATGCACAGATCACCCGGCGTACCTCACCGACGCGGATGCTGTGCTGGCCGCTGTCCGGCAACTCGCCGATGCGCACCGCCACGTCGATGCCCTCGTCCACCATGTTGGCCATCCGATCCACCAACAGGGCGTTGACGCTGACCTGTGGATAACGTTGCAGGTAGCGCACCAGCAGCGGGGTGACGAAGAGTTCGCCGAACAGCACCGGCGCGGTCAGGCTCAGTTGGCCCCGGGGCTGGGCATGGATGCCGGCAGCCGAGGCCTCGGCATCCTGGACCTCGGCGAGAATGCGCCGGCAGTCCTCCAGGTAGCGTTGCCCGGCTTCGCTCAGGTGCACGTTGCGCGTGGTACGCACCAGCAACTGGGTACCGATGCGTTGCTCCAGGGCCGCCACGGCCCGGGTGACACTCGCCGCCGATAGGTTCAGGCGTCGCGCCGCGGCAGCGAATCCCTGCTCCTGGGCGACACAGACGAACACCTGCATTTCCTGAAATCTGTCCATGGCCTATCTCGAATGGCGGCGCCCACCCGACAGGCACCACAAGCCCGCAGCATAATCCACAGCCATGGCGTCAGGGGGCGCACCAGGTCTGCACGTCGTGCCGCTGGAATCCCGGGCACCGGTTGTTTTTGGCGATCAGCCTATAAGGCTGGTTTTCAGCGTAGGAAAAGTAGAAGTAGTACTGCCGATCCTCCCCGTACAACCAGTAGGAAGAAGAGCCCTGGTTGATCAGGGTCGGTTCAAAGGTCCAGATGGAGGACTCCGCCGGAATGAAGTTGTCCCGATCCATCAGCAGCAACAGGCCGTTGGACAACACCGGCGTCAGCGTCCCCAACCCCAGGACAACCAGGATCAGAACGATTATCCATCCATGAATCAGGCGAAGCTTCATTGGTTTTCCATCCGCTGGATAAAAAGATCGACCTGGGTGCAGGCCAGGATGCAACTGCTGTGAAGTGGCTTATTTTTTTCGAAAACCCGGCGTAAGTCGATCCTGCGCCACTCAAGCAGGTCTTTTGACAACGCAGGTGGCCAGGGTTGTCCAGAACGGACGTATCGACGGGGAGCCGTCGGACTCAGCGAAAAAGCCCAGGGAAGTAGAAACGCATGGACAAAAAAGGGAGCCTGGACAGGCTCCCTGTTGGTTGCGGCAGTTGCCGTTATCTACAGCCGGTTGGTGCTGAACAAAATATTTTGACACCAACAGCTCAGCAAACGCTGGGGCAAACGGCCCGTCAGAGTGCGCCAGATGATTGAATATTTTGACACCTACCAGTCAATCTGACTAAACCAAACATGATTTTCAACAATATATTTTGACACTGTGGGCACACCCAACGAGTAATCACATTGTGATCGTGTTTAGTTATGCGAGACCGTATCGGTTCAGACACCGCGAATAGTCATCAAAAGCCAAACAATGTCGTCCCAGTACTTGATCGTTGCCAACACTAAAGCTCCAAGAATTGGTATCAAGGACAGCCCCTTCAACAACCGAAAGGTTCTGGTCAGTGTTAGGCCCTGCTTGTCCACCTGATCGATGGTGATCCTAAGCAGGCGTTGGAGCTTTGGTGGGTAGGTTTTTATCTTGTCTTTAAAATCATCGAAGATGACATTGAAGCTATGAAGCAGGCGCTTCGTTTGCAGCATTTGATTGTGCAAGATCGCAAGCAGAACTACCGAGACCACAGCCAGGCCGAGGACAAGGATAAAACCTTCGAACTTTGAGGTGGTTTTCTCCAGTGCAACCAAACCGGCTAACGATATCGGGAGGGCGAGCATCTTGCCGGCAATGTCACCCAGCACTCCACTCAGCTTGGTGCCATAGTCGATTTCAGCCTGGGCCACTTCACGACGAACCCTCTCAAACGAGAAGCTATAGACATATGTTTGGAGGTTGGCGCGGTAAGTGGCCAAGACCTCTCGCCACTCCCGCACGATCACCAGAAGCAAATTCGGCTCGCTTTCAAACTTCTCGATGACGCTCGCGAGGGCCATCCGAATCATCAATTTGCGTTCAGAGAGGTGAGCTTTGTTTTCATTTTTTCGATTGAGAATTTCTTCCAATAAGCTCAAGTGGTTAAGTTCATAATCGAGCACTTTGACGTCGACCTGAGTAGGGAGCAGAAATGTCCTCGGGGGCTTCGCCCCGTCAGGTGGTAGGGCAAAAAATAGGTTATAGCCGTCCGGGCTACTGTCTTTGTCAACGCCGATCGCTAGTAGCGCAAGCAACTCAATTAGCCGACAAACGCGTCTGAGAGACTTGATCTCTGTGGGTTCAATATCATCGCTGTCCGCCCAGCGAAGCTCAGTGATGTAAACATTACTCGGGAATTGCCCCTTGCCCAGCGAACCATTTCGCGCGACAAACTCGGCCAGGCTGCTGTAAAAATGGCCCGACTCATTCGATGGCAAGCGAAATTCAATTTCAAGAGAATCTGCCTCCTCAGAAAGATGCTCGAACTTTCCAAAAGCAGCTGGCAACCCATCACATTTTCGCAAAGCGGCCTGGATATCGGCCGTTGGCGCCCCCTCATAACTGACGACTCCGTCTTCAATGGTGGGAGCCCCAAGGGCGCGGTAGAGGGCGACCACATGAGAGAACATTTTCAGCTATTCCTTGCCTGTAATTCCTTCTCGATCACATCGATCAGTTCAGTCGTCATATTGGACAGGGTCAATTTCTTCCGCCCCTCGTCGTAATAGACATCTGCGGCTGGATCCTTACCCAGCGCTCCGCGCTCGAACTGCAGCGACCAATTGGACGCGTCACCTTTGATGCGAGTCTTTTCCTTCAACGTTTTAGCGTTGACCGTAAAGTCGTCAGGAACCTTATTTTTTTCACTATTCAAATAATCTTTCAGGCCAACGATTTCATCCACGAGGTCGGCAGGGACATGCGCTGTAGCAGCGTGAACAATGGAGTCCAATCGTGCTGACTTACCTGCTGCCAACTGCGTTTCAAGATACTTGATGACCGCCTCTTTAGCCCTGTATCCAAAGCTTTTTAACGACTTTTTGTCGCGAAAGAACTTGGCTACATTATCGATGGCGTTTTTTGTAGCACGGCCCGAAGCCACTCCCTTTGCACAACCCAGTGCGGAGATGAAGTAGTCAGATGCCTGACTGTCGCGGCCACGGCTAATGAAGCATAGATAGGTTGAGTCGGCCTCCTCTACTGCCTCACTTTCCACCGTTTGGGGCGTTGCAGTAGCCATAGCCTGAATGGCCACAAAGCTACCCAGATTGATCCTGGCGGCTTGCTGAACTTTGTTCAGGTCTACTTCCTGAATCTCTTTAGGCACATAGTTTTCGTCCAACTGAATGCCACCACGCTCCTTCATGCTAGCGACAAGGAAAAAATTGGAAGCTCCAGAGGAGTACTGAGCACACAGGATATGCCCACCAGTCGACAGCACCTGAAGACTGGCCTGTTCGACCAATTGATCCATAGCCAAGTGGGTCAGATCGATGAATTGATCCTCATCATCCTGGGTGGCTACGAATTCGGTAAAACGTCTCGGAAATGGACCTTGCCGTTCATCATTGGCGAACTGACCATAGACCACACTGTTACCTTCTTTCCCGATGAGACCGTGAATCCCGTTCACCAGAAATTGTAACGCCGGATTTTCGGTGTTGAGCACCACATCCTTTTTCACCACATCGGAGATAAAGCTCGTCTTCGCCAGCTTTTTGAAACTGTGAATGATGGCGGTTTTCAGTGTGATCATGGGTCGAATTCCGTTCCGATAGCATCAATATGGAATCACTGAAAATAACACCTTACCCAACAAACTTCAGGGTTTCTCTCGACGCGTTTAAGCGTTGAAGGGAATCCATGTCTATCTCATGAGCGTAGCCGATATTGCCACTAAACTGTACATTCATACAGTATTATTATCCAGGCCGTTCGTCCTCTCTGAATGAGGAAACAACCACAAGCTCATTCCAGAACCGAGGTGGCGCCGGCAAACATTACGTCCGTGAGATCGATTCAGACACGCTCCCCCAAAATGGTCATCAACTGCAGGCAGGGCTACTCCGAATCTCTCCTAATATTAACTACTTCGGGGGGCGGCATGAATCGCCCCGGGTTTCGTAGACACCTCCATGCCTTAACAGGGCGAGAATCGTTATCTGAAACCTCTAAAAGTAGCTATAGGCATACCGTTATCGTCAATCTAACGAGTACATGTGTAGCAAGGCCAAATGACTCACGAGCACTCGTTGTTTCATCGAGATCTGTGAGCAATCTCGACCAGACTGCTACTGAGGCTCCAACTCAAATCCTTCTAGTCAAGCAGGGAGCGCTGTGCGCTATAGTTCCGCAGTAGCTGGCGACGTTTGAAAGCAGTGAGGTGTTGTCATGATTGGGGCAATCGAGTCACGGCCTCTCTCCAGAAGTCAGTGTGCTACTGGCCTACGAACGGCAACGCTTGTGCTTGAGAAATGGCAAGCGTCCAACATTCAGATTTGCAAGATTCTGCGCATTTCTCGCAGTACTCTCCTCCGCACCAGACAAGGCAATGGACAATTGACTGTTCGTCTTGATTTGGACCAAATGAAGCGAATCAGCTTGGTTCTGAACATTCACGCGGCATTGCGCACTATTTTCGATAACCCCAAGAATCTCTATGGTTTCCCTTCCCTGGCCAACCAGAATGATTTCTTCAATGGCCGCTCTCCACTTGAAATCATGTCTCAGGGAGACTTGATATCTCTGTACGAGACGTACCAACGAATAGATGCCCTAAGTGTGTGAGCGACAGGAGCCCTCCGATGCAGGTCGGGGAACTAGTAGAGACTCATTAAGGCTACACACCAACCATCATGGCGCCGCGGTAGACATCACAGGAATCTCATCAAGATCGGAGAGCCGCATAGTGGTGGGCAGGCTGATGATTGGCCCAATCACAATCTCATCCACGCGATCCAGACGCTTGAAGCTATGGATGTCCTGCTCAAGCCATTTATCCGTCCCTGGAAGACGCTCGCCATCCTTGATGGCGATCCAGCGCGCACGATATTTACCGTAAAGAGAACCTGAGTAGTCGGCGGCAAGCGCCTGCGCGACTTTTTCCTTCAGCTCACCTTCGGAATATTCGGTGGTCGGGTTGAAAAGACCACGGTTCTGGCAGGACATACGAAAAAGCTCAGGGGCCAACTTAGGAGCGTCGACGTAGACGCGGACGAAGTAAGCCTTCTCAAGGCTGAACTTGTATTCGCTTTCTGGACACGGGCTATGGAGCAGTGAGCAGCAGCTATCTGGATAAGCCAGTGGTTTTATCCCCTGATTCAACATCTGCTTATAGGTAAAAGCCTCTGCGGTCCTAATCATTCCGAGGTCTTGGGTCGGGGACAGGGCCGGCGCTGCGGATACATTACAGCTAAGTAGCAGAGTTAGAACGAAGAAGCTTCGGATCGAGTAGAAGCGGTGCATCAGCACATCCTTATGGTGCATACGTAGGCATGTAAACAGGCCGACTCCTGAAACCTAAACTGCTCTCCGGAAACCCCGCACTCATCTACATGCTTGGAAAAGGAGTAAAAAAGCTTCCCGACGTGCTACTTGGTAGTTTTTCTATATTCCCAAGAAGATCTAAAAAATCCGCCCTTAGCCTTTTGTCGTTAATATTTTCAGTTGCATGAATGCGCAAGCTTTCCAGCTCCATCGATGCAATCGAAAAGTATCTTCCACTTTTCAACTGATCTGCGTAATCACCAAGAATCGCCGCTGCACCGCTGCAGAGGTCGAGCGCGACTGATCGGACATCTTCCTCCAGTTGGTGATGGACCATTTCTACATGAAGCGCATCGCTTGTCATGGCAATCGAGCGAATCCAAACAAGCATTTCCTGCATTCGAAATACCAACGTCTCCTGCTGGCTCTCTGCGGCCTGCCAGCTCGGCTCCAGAGCAACTCTTGCCAGCATGGCTTCGCAATCGGCCAATTCACTCCACACTCGTAGATCGCTGGAAGGTTCATGGGGGGATCGTCGTGCCCGTAGCGACTTCGCTAGCAGATCCACCAGCCTCGCTAATCGCTGACGCACAGATGCGCCTTCAGCTTCAGGCCACAAGCCGGCATGAATCACCAGAGATATCCCAACCCCCAATAGCACGCCGATCAAGCGATCACGAATTTCGGTCAGGTTCGTACTGGGCTCGAATTGCTCCAGCAGGGCCAGGGCGAATGTGAACATGATCTGGATGCCTGCGTAACTGATTCGCTCCGACCCCGCCGCTATCCAGGCCCCCAGTGCAATGACTGGCAGTGACATGAACAGCAGGCCGACTATTCCGTCGATGTGCGGAACGACCCAGATCACCATGGCTAGAGCGCACGCGCTGCCCACCAGGGCCCCGCCGACACGCAATACAGCACGCATCCCTGTGGCACCAAGGCTGGGCTGAGCAACGATCAGACAAGTCAGCATGATCGTATGTATGCCCTGCCAGTCCGTGGCCATGTAGAACAGGTAGCACAGCAACGCAGCTAGGAGCGTCTTCAGGGCGAACTGCGCATAAACCGGGCTTTGGAAGGCATCCTCGGTCAATAACTTCGACGCCTGGTCCTTCCTCCCTGCGGCGTTCGCGACCTCTTCGACGTCCTGGAGCGAAAGCAATGCAAGGCGCATTTCCTCGTAGACGCCGGGCAATCCGTCGGTATCCAGCTGGGCAAGTGCCGACAGCCCCGCAGGTGCGCGCCCGCTGCCCGCGGCTGCCGCCAGGTCGAGAATCGCTTGCCGTAGCCGCTCGGTCACCTGAGTCGCCGCCGACGTTGGCTGCAATTGCGCTGCCAGTACCAGCAGACGGGAGATGCTGCTGATGCGGGCCAACTGGGCTGCCTGCCTGTTGCGGTACCGTGGATCTCGCATACAGGCGAAACGCAGCAGTTGCTGGGATGCCAAGATACTGCGCTGAATGCGGGCGGGGTCTAAGTCGCTCCCTTCCTGGCTGCTACCGAGACGATTGGCGACCGTCAGCAACTGGGTCCGCAAGTGATTCTCCAGCTGCTGAGCAGGCTCCGCAGGAAGCAGAAGCGTATTCACCACCAGCGTCAGGGCAATGGCGTAACTGACGGCCACCCACACCCACAGGACCAGGCGCAGCACCACCTCGGCCTGGTCGGTCAGGTCGACAAAGGTCTGCGCGTAGATGACAACGATTCCCACGACAAAAAACACTACGCCGACCTTGGTCACGCGCATCAAGTAGACGCTGCAGAAGAATAGTACGCTCGCACCCAGGATCCTAAGCAGCGGGAAGCCGTAGGTGAATTTCAGGAGGAGGATGGAAACGCCGATGGCCAGTGTCGCGCCGACGAGGAACAGCATCCCGACCAAGCGGGTCAGCACCACGTTGGTCTGCGTCACGTAGAACACCACGATCAACGACAGCGCTAGGAACGGGACCTGCAGCGTCATCGAGATGATGATGACCAGCGCACAGCCCAGCAGGGTGCGAAGCATCAGGTTGAGACGCCCCGGGTAGGGCTGCAGCTCATCGGCCAGGAACTGGTACAGACGCTCCGGCCTTCTGCCTCCGAGAGTGGAGAGCCTCATCGGCTGGTCTTGGCCGCTTCGCCAGGACGCAACACGGCCACGGCCGAGGCACCGATGCGAAACAGGTCTGGATCGGGGTCCTGTACCGAAATCTTCACCGGGAAGCGTTGCGAGACACGGACCCAGTTGATGCTGCGCTGTACGTGCGGAAGCCCTTCGATGACCGTACCGCCGTCGTCAGGCAGGACACCGTAGCTGAGTGAGTCGACCTGGCCCTGGAAGCGCTTTCCGGTATCGCTCAGCAGATAGAGCGTAGCGGAGGTGCCGGCCTTGATACCCTGAAGATCGGTCTCGCGGAAGTTTGCGACCACGTACCAATGGCGAGTATCGATTAGCGTGAAGATCGGCTTGTAGGCCGAGGCAAACTGGCCGACGGTGGTGCGCAGGGAAGCCACCCGACCGTCGAACGGCGCGCGCACTTCGGTGAATTCGAGGCTCAGCTCGGCGATCGATATCTGCGCCTCGACCTCGGCACGCTGCGCTACCAGCGCATCCACGCCACTTACGCCAGCGGCCGCCCGCTGGGCTTGCAATCGGGCGGTATTCAACTCGGCGGCGGTCGAGCGCTGCGCCGTTCGCGCCTGGTCCACCGCCTCCACGGACACAAACCCCCGGGCCAGCAGCTTCTCCAGGCGCTGCAGGGTATCATTCGCCTGCGTAGCCTGGGCTCGCGCCCGCTCGACGGCCGCCACGGCGGATGCGGCCTCATACTTCTGGGAGTTCACGCTTCTCTGGGTCAACTCGATCTGGTGATTCAACGTGACCAGCCGCGCCCTGGCCTGATCCAGTGCGTCCTGATATGGGCGCGGATCGATGCGAATAAGCAGATCGCCCTGCTTGACCAACTGGTTGTCACGCACAGGCAGTTCGACGATGCGGCCATTTACCTCTGGCACCACGTCGATGGTGTCCGCGTAGACATAGGCGTCATCGGTGCGGGGGGTGGTCTCCATTTGCCAGAGCACAAAGCCCAGCACCAGAAGCGACGCCAGAACGATCAGCAGCGCCGGCAGGCGGCTGCGACGCGATTTTGCGGTGGGTTCAGTCATGGGTAGCGGGTATTCATGGGTGGAAGACGGCGAGCCAGAGCAGCATCGCCAACAGACCGGCCAGGGCCGGGTAACTCAAGGCCAGTGGAGCGATGCGTTCGCGTACCGCGTACCGGCCCAACACCACATGGATAGCCGTCGTCGCCAGAACGCCGCCGGCGATGCAGAACAACCAATCGGGAAAGGCGGCGCCGAAGACCACGAGCGAGGGGGACATGGAGCATCCGCTGAGCAGCAGGCAGACAAGCAGCAGCGCCTGCCTGACAGGATTGAATGAAAGCGCTCTCGCTACTAATGATGACGACTGAGGCAAGCTAGGGGCTCTAGACAATGGGTTTATTTACGTAAATTACATCCTACCCTTCAGGTGGAATACTGGAAAAAAAGACATCCGTATTGTGATAATCAACAATTCCAGTTTCGCCAGAAACTCAAGTTAAACTTAAGTGGCGAACGTAAAGCATTAATAAAAGAACGCAGCTATTCAATGAATGGTGCCAAAAGGTCCGTGCACGCAGAGGTGAACGCTTTGATCCCAGTACCCGCCATCAGTCTCAGACTCAGAGAGATCACCCTGGAATTTGCAAGTACCCCATCGATCATTACCGGAAAGGTCAATAAGGCTTTGACCCGAATGGAGGGCTACAAGAGCCTCGAGCCTGGGGCGAGAAAAGATCTGGAAGACTCGCTGATCTACACAGCGCGACTATGGTGCGAGACCCTGCTGAGCGGCGAATGCCTGTCCGAAGAAGCACGCAGTACCTTGAAGGAAATCGGTCGCAGACGCGTTCACCAGGGCGTCCCCCTGCAGTCGCTGATGCGGGGATTCAGCCTGGGGGGTCGTGAGATATGGAAAGGCTATCTGGAATTATCCAAAGGAAATGACGAATTAAGCCGGGAGTTGTTATCGAGCATTTTCGGATTCATGCTCGACTACTTCGATGATATTGCCGAGGAAGTTGTCCAATCCTACTTGGATGAACAGATCCAAAAAACCCACTGGCGAGAGTACCTGCATCAGCGTCTTAACCACATACTCTTTCACGCACCGCAGGATGCCGAAGGCTTCCAGTCCACCCTGTTGGCACTGGGCCTGGACCCCCAGGCACCACGCGTGGCGCTTGCGCTTGATATCCCACTGCAGACGACCCACCCCTTGCTCTATGAGGATGAACTGGACCGGCTCACTCTCGTGGTCTCACGAAACTTCAAGGTGCCTGCCAAGGAGTTGATACGCGTCTGGTACCAGGACAAGCTCGTCATCTGGCTGCCAGGCATCCAGGGTGAAACCATGAGCCAGTGCGACCAGCGAATAGCCAAGAGTGCGTCCTCGCTGCTGACGCTCATGCCGCAGCTACAAAGTGTTGGTATCGGCATGGTGAACCACGGCGTCGCCGGCTGGGTGAGCTCGGCAGAAGAGGCGATAAAGGCGATTGATCTCTTCCCCTTCGACAAGCAAGAGCCGCACGCGAGGCATTATTCCAGCATCTTGATTGAAGACAGTGTACGCGGAAACGAAAACACGCTCAGATATCTGGTTTCCCTCATTGAGCAACTAGCCAACGAACCCGAACTCCTGCTTACACTGGAGGAATACTTCCTCCAAGGCCGCCGCCGTGCGCATACAGCCAAAACGTTAGGCATACATCCAAATACTCTTAACTATCGATTGGGACGTATTGAAATCCTGCTCCACGCGAACCTCAATGACATAAATTGGGTCAGCAGGCTGGATACCGCCTTAAAGCTGCGTAGACACTCAATCAATAAAGCAAGGCAAAACTAGCTTCCTCAATACTACACACAATAAACATACCTCTTAGATTCAGGCCGAAGGGAAATTACCCAAAAGCCTTGACACGTCTGGACTAATAAAAAATCGGGGAGGCGGACCGCTCCGCAACCTGCAAGCTATCCCCTCAGAGTAAGATCGTCTATAGCAGTATTTCCCAGAGGATATTGATACTTTAGGCTACCCGCTGAAATAACTGCCATATTTTTCTCCTTATCTTGATGGCGTATGAATCTCGGCCCTAGATTTGTTTGCCAGGCAATGAGGCGAGGATTGGGTGTCCTTGTGTTTCAGCAATATCCTTATTCTCTCCCCGACCTTTGAAGGCAGAACTAGAACCGCCATGCACCGTCTTCGAACCCCTAATTCTTTCGCGTTGCGGCTCTTCAAACAACTGTTGAGATCAACAAAAAACCAGCTAAAATCACAATCTTTCTCCTCATCCCCGAATGAGAAATCGCACTCCGCGAAAGATTGTTTCCTTCAAGTACACGACTAGCAAGAGAAATCAAAAACCCTCGCCGAGCGTCGACAATTCGTGCTGTTTAAGAAGAAGTCCGGACACGAGGCGCTATGGGCTAAGAGACTCTCCCGCCGGCACATGAGCCTCAGGAGAAACATGGGTATCTAGAGCATCGAAGAGTGCCACTCAATGCAGCAATCTTCAATATCCAACTTGGCTTATTGGTTTTCGAGCCAAACACCAACGTAGTCAGCTACATCCTTCCAGTGCTTATCGACAATCAATGCATGGCATTGATTGTTGAACTTATGGAAGTTCGTTACCGAGGATTCGTCGCTGTATTTGCCGAAATTTTTGAGGTTGAGGCTGGCGGGAATAATGTTGTCATTCTCACCAGCCAGCATCAACAACGGACCATGGCGTTGGCTGAAGTCTATTTCCGCCACCTTCTCGGAGGTTGCACGGCCCACTAGACGAGATTCCGGGACGATGTAATTGCGATAGAGGAATTCCGACTCGGCATCCGGCAGGCAGTTGGCAAAGGCATAGCGAAAGCTCTCCAGCGACGGAGCGTATGCCTTGTTTGCGGGGGCGAAGGGGCTAATGACTGGCCAATTGCTGCGGATGAAGGACCATTGCAGGACGATCAGGCCCGAAGCGGGGGCCGAGTCGATCGCCACTGCCTGTGCGGCCAACCCTTCGGCGAGCAGCTTCTGCGCCACCAGCCCACCCATGGAGTGCCCAATGACGATGGGCTTTTCCGGCAATCGACGCAACACCTGCCGGTAGGACTCTACCACTTCATCCAGGGTCAGCTTGCCCAGCCTGGCCTGGGACGCTTCAGACCACTGCTGCTGGATAGGCCCCTCGTGCAGGGGCCACGCAGGGGCCAGCGTGGTATACCCGCGAGCCTGGAAATAAGCCTGCCAGTTGTCCCAGGCCTTGGGGGTCATGAACATGCCATGGATAAAGACAATCGTCCTGGGCGCGGTGCTGATTCGAGCAGACGAAACCTCGACGCGAGGTGCCGCCGCCGGAGCAGTGGTTTGATCGGCACAAGCCGCACCAGGAAGCAGAAATGCAGCCAGTAAAAGAGAACCGCAGAACGCCTTCGACGTACGGACATTCGCCCGAAGTTCATTCAGTTTCAGCACTTTTATCCTCACTCTCATGGGATCGGTCAGGGGGTATGCAACGAAATTGTTCGGTCAGGCCTCGATGCCTTGGCGCGCCAGGAACACGCTAGCTGCGTCTGCGACTTCCCGCCAGCCGCCATCGACGACCAACGAATGCCCCGCACCGGGAATCACGACGAATTCGGTAGGCGCAGCGCCGTTCCTGCGCTGCCGCTTGTAGGCAGCCGAGGCCACCGTGACCGGGACGATGTTGTCCTTCTCGCCGACGACGACCAGCAGCGGTCCGCGCGCCGGGTTCAGGTTGTCCGCCTTGGCTACCGACCACGGGTTGAGATTCGCGGTTGCCGCCTGGAACAGCGGCCGCCCGGGCGCCGGCGTGTGGATCGTCTCGTAGAGATGGCGTGCCTCGCTCTCGGAGACGGCGTTGGCGAAGCCATAACGGAACTGATCGAACGTCAGCGTGACGGTACGACCATGGTTGAGCGGGTTGGCGAGCACGGGAAGTGTCGCTTTCACGGTTGAAAGCGGCACCGGCAGCACGCCCTGACAGGGAGCCGGATCTATGGCTATGGTCGCGGCTGCGATGCCCCGTCCGGCGATCATCTGGGCGAGCAGCCCGCCAAGGCTGTGGCCGATGACGACCGGTTTCCTTTCGAGCAGCGCGATCACCGCGGCGACATGCTCGGCGATGTCCGCGACCGAGAGGCCCGCCAGCGTATCCGGATTAGCGTGGGCCTCGGTATAGGAGCGCTGGTCGCCGGGCCAGTCGACGGCGACGGTGCTGAAGCCGCGCGCCTCGAAGAACTCCTGCCATGACTTCCAGCTGTCCGCCAGCAGCCACAGTCCATGCACGAGGATGACCGGCTGCTTGCCGGAAGCGTTGGCGCGGTTGACCTGCTCGACCTCGCGGGGTGAGGCGGAAATCGACGGAATGCTCATGCGGAAACTCCTGATTTACTCAAAAGAGAACGAACGTTCTTTCTAGTGGATTCCTTTTTGGCGCCGTTGTCAAATGCGCCTACTCGCAATCTGGAGATGACCATGCCCACCGAACCCAACTCACCCCGTGACCGCCTCCTTGAAACGGCGTCGGCGCTTTTCTACGCCGAAGGCATCAAGGGCATAGGTGTAGATCGCGTGCTGGCCGAAGCTGGGGTCACGCGGGCCACGATGTACCGGCATTTCGCAGGCAAGGAAGGCCTGGTTGCGGCGTACCTCGAGCGGGAGGACGCGATCATCCGTCACTACTTCGCTGCCGCCGAGTCGGCCGGCGGCAGCGCCGCCGAGATGCTGATCGCCGTCATCGACGGGATTGCCGAGGACGCTCGCCGCTACCGCCGTCGTGGTTGTCCGTTCATCAATGCGGCCGCAGAGTACCCCGCCGGCGAGATCCGAGATGTGATCGACCGGCACCGGACCTGGTTTCGTCTGACGCTCGGTACCCTGTGCAAAGCAGCGGGCATTGCCGACGCCGAATACGCCGCAGCCGCTCTGGTGCTGCTGCGCGATGCAGCGCTTGTCGGCGTCTACCTCGATGGCGACGCAGTGACCAAGACGTTCTGTCGCACAGCTCGGCAAGTGGTTGGACTGGCCTGACTAGTCTAGCTAGCGAATAACCCCATTCATCGTTACTGAAACTCAATGTGACCGATGACGCGATCGTCTCGTTCAAGGAGCAATGACATGAAATGTCCAGCCTGTGGGGGCGCTGAGCTGGTGAAGGACACCCGCGGCGTGTCGTACACCTGCAAAAACGAAACATTGGTTATCCCGGCCTGCGTGCGGGGAATCCATTCCGGGCGTTGGCGAGTTGAACCGTGTAAGCACTGCAATTCTGGTATTTAACAAGAAGATCAACGCAACAACGGTCGATCCACTATTCATCACCACCGTGCGCAAGAAGCTGGCGCTCGATCCGAAACCGGGAAGGTAAAGCCAGCGATCACGCTGGTGCTGCTGCCCAAGCTGCTCGATCGACATCCCGAACTACTGAACGAAGTGAGGGCTGCATGAGCGATGACAGCCTCGATGGTGCACGCAAGAGCTGGCCAGCATCAGGAAAACTTGGAAATGAAGCTTTCAGCTCTTGAGCTTTTGCCGGCGACACTAGGTGTCTGCGACAGGGATGTATAGCCCATTCGATTCAGTTTAGCGGCATGGGCACTCACCTTACGGCATCATCAGCATACGCGCTCCACAGGTGAGGTGTATGGAGGGCTTCTCTTAACATCCCAACTGTGCTGAGAACTGCCGCTCTTTGAAACCTACGCCTGGGCTGAGAGCGCATCTTTTTGTAAATTCAGTAGGCTTTTCTCATCTTTTCTGTGATTCCCGTCTTTGACGTTCACAGAAAAAATGAGATTTTCCCTGCGTTTGCTGGGCCTGCTGAATTGTCTATTTTGTGAACCTACAACTTTAATCCGTATCTCCTTACATCAGTGAGCGCATGAGAGCAGATCAGCTCCGAGTGATCGTATCGCGTGATGGAGCACATGTTGGCCTGACCGACGTCGTAAACCGCGACGAACAGATCCTCTTTCGGCTGAACACCTAGGTATTCAAACGCTGCAACTTGATAATGGCGACACTCGATCACCCGCTTTAGAGCTTGTTCAACAGAGCACTGGCCGCATGCAGCGGTGGTGAGAAGAGTGAGGAACCTGAAGGCGCTACCCATGGACACTCGCACGAGTGAATCCATAGGACAGAGGCCGCACCTGTGACCTCTGTTCATTTCTACGTAAAGTCAAATAGATAGAAGCCTTTATAAAACAATATTGCGTCAATGAATTTCCTTTCGAATTGGAACGTACGAACGGCCTCCCATTACAGCACTTTGGCCGGGAGGTCCTTCCCATTGCCGCGATACTCCTGTTTTGGCTAATAATAATTCCGGTTCTACCCCGTCACTCATGAATTTTTCCAGATCCCACTCAAAGTGCTCTACCAATGCAGTCCACGCTTGATTAGGAACAGTGGTTAACAAATTTAAGCTCGTTATGTTGGGTGCTCGCTTAAGGCGGTGCATTTCAGAAATCCCCCAAACCACTCGTCTGAGGCGGAAGTGCCAAAGCGATTCGAGGTTTTTTTCCAACTGAGCTGTAACAAGAGGGAAGGCCAGCTTTCGCTCACGAGCATTAGGAGTTATTTTTTTAGGCAGCAAAGATAGCATATTAGTAATATTGACCCTTACTTGACTCTTGCTAATACTGTATAGTTTAACAACCCCATACTGAATAATATCCGCAAACTCTTGATCGCGATCATCAGGTAATCTGTTGGCACTTACCATTTTTATACTTTTCGATCTAAGCTTTGCATCAAGCCACGGCTTGTCATTAGCGTAGAGCCAGAGCGTTGCTTGATAAGCTCTCACCCAAAGATAGTCTATTGTCAAATCTGGTTTAAGTTCAAAAAGTTGAATTATTTTTCGTCTAAATGTCTCTTTTTTGAATCTACTGCATTTATAGACTTCTTCTGCACCACCTTCTCTTTTGCATTATAAAGCAACAACTCCTCCGATAAACTATGAACAAAACTCTCTACATCGCTGAACAAATAGTTGGAAATTATAAGATGCCTGGCTATTGGCATGTCTAATACTCCGCCAATAGTGCTTGTCCTTATCCATTGGTGGTGTTTACCTGAGGCAAAGGCCCTATCGATTTTCGAAAGCACTTCAGGGCCAAAATGAGAAACGATACTATTGAACAGTTCTGTCGTCGCCATAATTGTACCGCGACGGAAGCCCATGTTTTTTGCACGCCTACGGTAACTTGCGATTAAAACATCACTACTTAACGCAGGAATGTCTTTGTGAAGAAGGTCTTTCGCAAAAATTGCCAGCTTTTTTTCTACCTCTGTCGCCAACTGACTAGGTTCTGCCTTAAACGGCGACCACCCGCATATGCAACCACTGGTAAGACAGGGTAATAGTTTGTTCGCTCGGTAGAATGGGTGTGAGCACTCTGGGCACGCCTGTAAAAGCATCTCGCCATGTTTCCAACATGCCGTCACACCAGGAATATGATGCGCACGGTGCCAGTATGAAAATCCAGCATCAAGAAGATCAGAAGAAACACATGAAATGCATATTTTTGCCATACTGTGCAGACTAACCTCTCGACGAGGAACTCTAGCTACCTCATCAATTATACTTACCGCATCAGAGCTTTTATTTTTCAAAACACCAATAAAAGGTTTATACACCGGAAAAATCGTATTGGTATTTAGTAACTCCAATAGGTTTTCTTCTTTGTCTCCAGGAAGACGCTCTGCTAGATCTTCGATTTTTTTGGGAATGATCTGTAGCGAGAATGGCGAAGACCCGAAAATATCGCTGAATGTCTCTGCTTCAGTTTTATTCCCTGACAATAAATGATACCGAGCGATTCGAGATTGGAGTGTTTCATCAGGCATCGACACTGGGAAGAAAAGTATTTTCGGCGGCATGCGTAGTTGTCTAAATCACTGACTGTGTTGTTTGTTATAACCCTCTCATTAATCATATATCAAAAAAACCATTACTGACCAGCAGGCAGCAGCAAAACATCCATATTTTTTAGACAAACTAGATATAACATCATTATACCCAACAACCATGCCGCACTATATTTAAACTATATCTCAAACTTGCCCTTTAGATAAACACACATATTTGGCCTGACCAGTTACTCTAAATATTCTCTGCCTGAGCCACCTAGAGGCCTAATGCAGGCCACCCTGTAAATTGAAGAGCGAGTAATGGGTTTACCAAGTTCAACCAGTTTTTCAGCCGCCCATATCAAACGACGGTGACGGAACTCCTGATGACTTTCACACACGACATTGAGCGCATCAGCACAAAGCGGGAGTCGGTTCAGTTGCTTCTCAAACCGAGCCAGGGCATCGAGCTCACGGCCGATTCGGGTTTTGCAGATATGTACCGGCTTACCGGGTAATGCTGCAATTGAATGAGCACACTGAACAATTTTCTCCGCCAGAGACGGGTCCAATTCCTTAAATGGATCGGTCGGTTGCTGCCTTGCATGTGCATCGGTTTTGTCTAAATATGACTTTAGCCATACCTGATCGTTCCGGTACAGCCAGCTGTAATCTTTGCATTCATGCGCAATAACTTTCAGATATTGGCTGGTAAAACGCCCACGTCTCTCTGTTCGCTCCCTTATCAATTTCATTTGCTTCCACTTCTCTCGCCCACCTGAAATAGATCGAATGGCCCGATAGACCGTCACCGTAGAAACGCCGAGTGAGCGCGCTATTTCTTGGGCTCCAGCACCCGATATGGCTTTCTCCCAAATTGACTGATCACCTTTCTTTAGAGCGTCCACGCATTCTGCCAAGTACGGTATCGGCCCATCTGGCGCACACGAATTCAACACGTCAGAGCACGACGGAGTGGGTCGCCATACCTGGGGACATGTATTTTTCTCATAGGTTAAAACGCTAGAGAGGTCGAGACTCAGAGCATTCGCCAACAACAAATATTTGAGAGGATGATGAGTTCTTCTCGGCTTGCGTAGAAGCTTGGTGATCCAACTCGCTGGCTGGCCGACCACGGTGCCTCTGAGTATGAAGAACTCGCCACTCGCAGGGAGCGTCTCGAAGTACTTGCCTAGATAGTCTGCGACTTGCGAGAGGTGTAGCCGACCTGAAGTTGAGGCCAACCCGCACTCAGTTGCACCTTTCAAAAAATGCTCCCGAAGCCAGATTGCGGATTGAGGTGGTGCATTGGCTTGAAGCAACCTCAGTGAACTCTGGGCAAGAGAAAGCACGCTAAGCCGCTGGCGACTATCGAACTGTAAGGGAAACGAGTGTCTTTGTACTTCCTCGTCTAACGGTAAATAGAGCTTTCTGAGGCCTCTGGCTAACCAATGGTGATCAACAGCCAACAAAGGACTCTGGTCATGTGGGCAAATCCAGACTCCTGGTAATTGATGCACACGGTGCCAGTACGCCGTGCCGTAGTGCTTGAGGTCTTTACTCACACAGGTAGGGCAAAACCGCGTTCTCGACGTGCTCTCCAAACGACTGGCAATGAGGCCTAGTCTGAGTTTGAGCCCATTCCCTCCTTGATTGAGCATTTGAGTTTGAGCATCGGTGAGTTGACGCTCGGTCAGAAACGGTTGGTAATACGGCAGTAACGTGTGCCGAGAAATGATTGTGTACTGATCAAGATTCACCCCTGTGGGCAACGCCCGCAGGAGTTCACCTAAATGGCACGGAAGTGGGAGATCACGAGCGAAACTTCCATCGCCTGCGGCAGCATCGAACACCGCTGCCCAAGATCCTAGTCCAGATAAACGAACGTACCTCGAAAGAAGGCTGTGTAGCGTCTCGTCGGGGCAGGCCGCAGGAAAGAAATGAAATGCATGTTCCATTTCAGCCTCACAGATCACACCTTTCGATGCAGAGGAGAAAACTCGAACACATCAGTATTCAGCCAACCTTCTTCGCTCAACCTTTCCAGTGGATTCTCAGCCTGAGCTATCTCAGCAGATTTTGTTAACTGCCTCGACTTTTCCACCCCTATTGGTTTGGCCCTTGGTGTGTTCTCCATCTTCTCCGATGAAATTCCTGGCCGGGGCATGGGCGTAATACTACGCAACAGCGCCAGTCGATCCTGCGCATCATTCACGTCCAGTGTCATCATGCCTTGAAGCTGATCGTCGATCGGCAGCAAGTCCTCGAAGCGGTTTAGCTGCCGGGGATCTCGGCTACGCAGTGCCGCAAGCGCCGGCTTCAAGATGTGCATTTTCGTGTCAGACACTCGCCTGAATGTACTTGGTGTAAGGCGCTCCTCCCCACTCTGAATCGCAAAACGCTGCCCTAGAATAAGTAGCTTCACCAAGAAGTCAGTAACGCCCTGAGTCAATTCATAGAGCGTATCAAACAGCTCATCTGTCAGCGGGCTATCTTCACGACACCACTGATACGCCCAGAGAGACTCCACCATCATTCTCCAAAGCGGGTCATCTTTCTCGAACCTCTTGAATTCGACAGCTCCGAGACCACATCCTCGCCTGGCGTTTCGAAGCACGTCAGAAAAGAGACTGATCATCGAATTGGTGCCAATGAACACTACTGGGATGCCAATGGAGTTGATCAAGTTGACGAAGAAATTGAGCATATTGTCTTTGCCGCCAGTGCGAGCAGAACGTAGATGCTGAATTTCATCGATCAGCAAAGCACCGACAAAGTAGGTGCTCGCGACCTGCTCCATACGTTGGATGAGGTCAGGTAAGCCATCGCGCGCGCGATAACTGTTGGCATACCGATCTTGGCCAATGGCGTGGTCAATCGCGCGAAAAAATGCCCGACACAGACCACTCAGGGAACCATCAAATGGACAGTCCAGTTTCAACCATGTTATCTGCATCTGCACGAACGACCGGCCGGCATAGCGTTGATGAATGATTGTTTGCGGGTACAACCGAAGAATCGACTCAAGCGCAGTAGACTTTCCGATTCCACTCAGCCCAACAAGACTGAACGTATTCGCGGTTGAGCGAAATCCCTCTGAACTTCTTCCCGTTGAAAGTGAGTGTAAATGCCTGACTGTGCTCGTCGACATCGGGTTACGCCCGACATATCCACTACGAAGCAGAGAGGAAAACGCTGACTCAAGTTCAAGATGAATTGGAAGAGGCTGAACAATCGAGCGAATGCGGTCGATGCAATGAAGTCGGACAGATTTGTCGAGCTGCTTCTCCTCGTCGATCAACGGCGGGAAGTGGGAGATCCGTGCAGCAGCATCACTCTCACAGAGTATTGGTGGTAGCGCTTCGATCAACGGATTTCCTTGAAACTCCAGAACTGGAGTATCTATATATTTCGCAAAATTCTGAGCACTCTGAGTCATTTTCTACCTCCAGGGCGAAGCCGACTTAGCAGATCAATTACCTCACCACCACGGTTACCGGCATAATCATCTGCCGCGCCTACGCCTTGGTCACCCTGACTTGTGTTGGCAGCTCTCAAATTTTCAGGCACATACGATTCAGATCGCTCCTGCATGCGCTCGTGAGACCTATTGTTCCGAATGTTGCCAAGCTTCTCCGCCTTCGACCCCGGCTCCAATGTCGATTTTTTTTCTTTCGCTGCGTTCGCTACAACTCCCGAAATTGTTGCATCAAGAGCAACGCGACTGGCCAGTTTGGAGTATTTTTTCTCTGGAGACTCTTGCTTAACAATCGCCAGCATATCGATCACTTCCTCCAAGCGAACGCCACGATACCGCTCTTCAGAATTTCGCAGATCACAGCGTATAAAATGGCGATCTGGCCCTTGTATCCAGATATGTTCCGTGCAATTTGGGTCGTACCAACAAGTAACGCTGCTAACTCCTCTGTGGCGGGCACGAGCAAACCAGTTCTGCTCAATTGCCCAGTCACACACGTAGAACATCCCCTTAAACTTGACTCCACCCTTATGGACGGAGCCATTGTCTCGGGGCAGTAGGTGAAGATAGATCAGCTCCTCCGACTGGGTATTGGCTTCAATTCGGTCATTTCTTAATGCCCAATTCCATATGTCTAGCGGTGTAGGCTCGACCTGATCGGCAATCATCTCTTTAGTGAGCCGATCTGGCTGACGGTTATATCGGTTGTAATGAAGAACCCCTTCAATAATGATCTTCGTAAACTCCGCCAAGTTCAGCGTGGCATCAAGACGATTATCACGCTCCCCCCTTTCTCTAATACGGCTACGCACAGCCCCAGCAATCCAGTGAATTTGCGTTGTGGTATTTAGAACCTTGAACGAGCTTTCCACGATCGCCTTCCAGTCTGGGCGATAGGGAGGAGCAATACCCAGATTAATGCGTAGCCCAGTCGCGAGTCCCTCGGCTGCAACGCTAAGCATTTCACCACGGTCAGCAAAAACCTCATGTGGCAAGTGATGACAAGGCCAATCGGCGGCTTCAATTTCAACACCATTGGCCGCACAGAAATCCACCTTCGACGTGAACGCGTTGTAGAGGGCTTGGCGGGCACCGTTCCAACTTGGCCCCTCCAACCCAACAAACAACCCAACGATCATTCCCGAAAAGGTATCGATGACGACGTACACGACCGGACGGCCGATGATCCAGTTACGGTTGTAACGACTGACGAGATAGACGTCTGCGATGGTGGCATCGATTTCAAACAGATGACCTGGCCCTCTCAAGCCTTCTCGAACCGTACCACTCAAAGGTCGATGATCTTTTTGCCAGTTACGCTCGCCAATGCGACCTCTCAAAACGGCAATATCGTCGAAAGCTTTTTGGCCCCAGTAAGAAAATTGCTTGGCGGTGGGTAGCTCACTGGCAGGAAGCAACGGAGCATTGTCGTCTCCATCGTCCGGCATTGTCTTGACCTTATAAAAGCGCCGGAGCATTTTCACGTAAGCATCTGCGATGGTTCCGACGTTACCTTTTGCAAACAGTGCGAAGCCAATCTTGATGCAGCCTTTGTCGGCTTCAGTGAGAACTTTCGATTGAACCGAAGCTTTCACTCCATGGAACAACGCTGGCCGTCCTGGTTTCTGCCCCTCACGGTACTGCCGAGGTTTACCGGGGGCGCCGGCATTCACTCGATCTGCGAGCAGAGCGTTGCGTACCTGCCCCCCCATCCAGTATCGGTAAAGCAATCGGTAAATGGTCTTTTTGGGAGTATCGAGTCGTAAGCCTTGAGCTTTAACCATTTGCCCCATGGCGTCGGGCTGAAAAATCTCGTCAGGAGGATCAGTGTCGACCAGAGCTTGGATACGAGCCCAGTTGTTATCCCGAAAAGCCTTCTCCTTATCTGAAAGATCCTCTTCGACCTTCATCATATAAGTCGGAGTAGCTACTGAGACTGTCTTGATATCACCAGAATTCAACCAGTTTTTCAGCTCCGACAAGCGCATTACCCATGGGCGTTTAGGCGTGCGCTCAATAGTCATCAACACGATCTGATCGCTGCGCTTATCAATCCAAATAACCCTCACCATTCCCTTCAAGAGATGGGGCTCAGTCAATGACTCAAGGATGTCGTTCCTGGATAAATCCATTATTTCAGCCCACCTTCAATACGCGATCTTGATTGCTGGAAGGCCAAACGATCTTGATCGTCGGCAGCGTGCTTTTCATCGAAAGCCGCTCAGCTGTGAGATCCAATAGGACGTATTTGTGCCAGACCAGGTGCATAAACATGGCTTTGGCGTCGGTGTAAGGAAGAAACAGAACCCCTGCGATGTGACGTAGGACACGATCCAAAGGCCATTGGTAAGCTTGGATTCGAGCAAGCTCCTCCAAGAAAGACTCAATGAGCGGGCGCTGTTGGAGATGCCGCTGAAGGAGAGCTGATTTTCGAAACCAATCAAGATTCTGGATAAGAGTGGCGGAAACGTTTTTCTCGGTGACGATGTTCCAATCCACCCCCCTGTCGTTCCAGTAGGCTCGCTCAATCTGAAACTTTTCCAAGGTGCCTTTCAGCCCTTTCCCGCTCTTGAGTGAATCAGTGTATTTGAGCGTCCGCGCAGCCAATCGTGTACTTCCGTCAGGCTGGCGAATGGTGAGCAAGAAATCAGTCGTCATCACATAAGGCAGCTTGGTACCCGGATATGTGGGATAACGAATATTCAGTGAATGAGCAATCGATTGGGCTGTTGATTGTGGAAGGATTGGATATTGCTCACGGATGTCCGAAACCTCAGTGGAAAACTCGGTTACGAGTAGGTACCCATACTCAAGATCAGACAGCAGGTGATGGAGCCGGTTGACCTTTACTCCCTGTACCTTGCGCGACCGGCCATGAGAGGGAACGTCCTGGACCCTTAGCCAAGGCACGTATAGCTCCTGACTTCCTTGCCCAAAGCCTTTTTCGATATGCCGATCAATATCGGACTGCGTTTTGAAGCTACGACCACGCAAGCCAACCTCCCATACCTTTTGCAGCCTCCACATATCCCCAGAAATGGAATGTGTACAAAAAGTCCTAGGAAAAAAACATCACTGTGAATAAGTCTGAAACCTCTACCAGACTATCCCTTCAGCGAGCTCACATCCCAAAATCAGACATATGGTGGAGGAGATCAAAAAAGAAAAGCCCCTGAAATCAGGGGCTTGAGGATTGTGTCAAAATATATTGCTTGGTGTCAGAATATTTTGTCTGTTGTCAAAATATATTGTCAAAAACCACCGGTTGTGTGACGAAACAATAAAGATTGTCACAACGCCCCGCATAATTCGCGGCCTGCAGGGCAGTCCTAAGTTATTGTTCTGATAATAAAGATTGTCACAAATCTTGGTTTCGCCAAAAAATGATATCCATTGCAAACAATAAAGTTTGTCACAAGGCTTCGGGAGAGCGGCAACTCCAATTGCGACTGGTGGTGAATGCCACGAAAGCACGCATCATCATCGGTATCATCATCCACGGAGGCCAACCGTTTCAGCATAAAACACTCTTCACTCTAGAAGTGGGCGCACCGAGTTACTGACGCCCAAAAGAACCAAACGGATGCAATGGCGGATTATTCATACAACCAAGGCTTCAATTCATCGAGATTGCTCACCACGATCTGCTGCGCCGCCGCTTTGGGGTCGAGTTTTTTCGGGTCGATCTGAAAGCGCTGTAGCACGTATTTGACCAATGCTCTGCGGGTAGGAATTTCCAGTACGCCATTCTGCATCCCGAAATCGGCTTCGATGATCGCCTTCTGTTCCAGCGAAAGGCGTGAGTCGGGCGCGATGACGACTGCCACCTCGGTGTTCCAGTCTTCGTCCTCGTCGATCAGATTCTCGGTCCTGCGCTCGGAAGAGATTTCGCCCCGCAAACGGCTCAGCACAAAATCACGGTACTTGCGGTTTTTCTCGCAGTACGCCCGCACATGCCAGCGCATGCCGGTGTAGATGAGCGTGTGGGGGGCGATAAGACGGATTTCCGGCATCGGGTTGGACAATGATACGTACTCTACTTCGATCACTTCACTATCACGACACGCCTTGAGCAGTGGCCGCAGGACTTCGGCGCGGATAGAGCGATCAGGCACTTCCAGCACCATCGTATGCGCATATGCAAGGGCCAGCCCTTCGACATGTGGCGAACGGGAGTGAGTCTGGTTCAGTAGATGCAAATAAGCACTGGCGCTATCGTCGATAAAGCGCGGCGTAAAGCCTTCGCTGGGTACATAGCCCTTGGCTTTCTTGTCATATGTAAGATTTTCAGGCGCATGGTCGTTGATGTAAGTGTTGATGTCCTTCGACGCCTGCTGACGGCTGATCCCGAAGCTCTGGATCAAGTGTCCCGTGGTCAGGCGGCCTTCCCACCAAGCGACGGTTTCGATCAAACGGTAGCGAAGTGCCAGATCCCAGCGAACTTGCTCGATGCCCTGCTTACGTTTCATGCCCCCTCCATGTGCGTGATTTGTTTACCTGTATAAGTCTACATTATATACATGTAATGAATCGCTACATATCCTGACCCTGTCTTCGAGATGATTCGAATTTACGAAAGGAAGTGCAGATGACAACGTCGGATGCGATTTCGACAGGGACCTTGGTGACTATGGCGGCGATTGCCGTAGTGCTGCTGATCCAGTATCTGAAGCTGCAGGACATCTGGCAGTTGATCGTCGACTGCAAGAGCAAGATGCGCTGGGCGCAGATTCAGGAAACGGAAAACAAGGAGTTGCGCTCGGCGTTGCGAGCGGAGAAGGCCCACGTCGAGCAGCTAAAGAGAAAGCTGGATCTACTGCAAGCGCTGATTCCGGCCTCGTAAGAACAAACACATGAACAGAATCGAATGGATCAAAGACTGCCTGCTTGTCCGCGTAGTGGCCGACGCACTGAACGCGCCCGTTGAAATCCTCGAATGGAGCGCCATCCGCGCCACCTTCAGCGCGCAAGGCAACGTCAACTACGCACCGGCCTATGAGGTAATTGAGAGGGTGGCAGACGATATCGAGAGAGTGCCGCTGGATTATTCGAGTATGGAGGAGAATTTAATCAGTCCATCGAAATGCAATATCCAAGGAGCTGAACATGCCGATAAGACCTCATCCGTTCACCTTTGAGTGCGGAATTGTGGCTGGAAGAAAACAGTGGTACCCAAGAGTGATTGCCTAGGGTCTGGGGATTGGTTCGTACGGTGCCCGAAATGTGGGAACAACGCGTTGAAAATACATACAGTCAGCGGGCTAGAGAGGTTTCTGGTTGAGCTCCGGCCGCGTCGTTAGAAATTTGGTCGGTATCTGGCGTGATGGCATTTTGGGGTCTGCCTATGCATAATCGGATCGCCGTAGCCAAGGTAAATTGAAGTGATTCATGCACAGGGAAGCGCATGCGAATCCTTTCTTACGTCACATTGACGGTCTTGGAACTACAGGCGAACACTCGTGCCTGGGGCTCCTGGAGACGGATCGGCCTGCACTTTTCACGATTTTTTAAATGATGACTTGGTCGAGTTATACCCGAGCAGATCCTGCGCGGGCGTCTGAGCGAATACAGGTGAAAGATGAGTGTAATAGTTGGTGTTTTCGTATTCCTGATTGCACTGAGCGTCGTAATCAGCCTTGTCGAGAAAGGTGCTCAAGGTGCCAGTTCTCGTCTAATCCGTCCCTATATTGGTTTGTTGCTGATCGCCGGATTGATCGCCGGTATGGGCCTGGTGTTAGGCACCATGTTCCGTGGTGTTGAAGACTACTTCTTCATTGTCGCCAAAGGCGTTGCGGTATTCACCGGGGTCGTTGTGTGCCTGAAATTGATCATTGCTATTGCAAGGCGGTTTCTTGTTGCCGACTGAGGTGAACATCGAGGTATGCCCGATTTTTTATGGGTTGCAGGTGATTCATTCATATCGACAGAAAGGCTCATCCGCAAATAGCGCAGTGGTTTTTGGTGTTCCTGAGATGTAAGCCATGTTCCATTCGTTTAGTGATGCACTGGTAGCTGTTGTGGATAAAGTATTGGCAGATACAAAGGCCAAAATCCGGTCCGCGGGTTTTCAAGGAGATCAGATGTACGAGAAAAATATCGAACTGCTGCGGGAAGAATCCCTTCGTTTACTGGAAGTGGAAATCGATCTGCTGCAACGAATGAGGGGCGCAGACGGGGTAGTGGTCGATGAACACGGCCGTGAGCACCAGACTTTTACGCAGACCAGCATTCAGATGGATCTGCAAATGCTTCGGGGCGAAGCGGAAAAGCTTCAGCGCTTGGAGATGGTACTTGCCGTTGTAGGAACGATGAAGGCAGGAAAATCGACCACGATCAACGCTATTGTCGGCACCGAGGTGCTGCCAAATCGCAACCGGCCTATGACGGCGTTACCGACGTTGATTCGTCACACACCTGGCCAAATCGAGCCAATACTGCGCTTGGAAAATAATGGCCCTATCAATGCTGTAATTGACCAACTGCACCAAGTGCTGAACAGTCACGAGGCGAGTGCCGTTGCTGACAAGCTTGCAAGCGATAAAGACCTGCAACCCTTATTGCAGCTCATCAAAGAAAATGGTCGATTCAAGAATTGCTATCAAGGACCTGAGGGAATTTTCTGGTTCCTGCGAAGCTTGAACGACCTGGTTCGCGTGGCAATTGCGCTAGACGTGCATTTTCCATTCGAGAGTTATGACGAGATCCATGAGATCCCCGCCATCGAAGTCGAGTTTTCCCATCTGTCAGGCACATCGGAGAGCTTGGGTAGCCTGACTCTGCTTGATACGCCTGGCCCTAACGAGGCAGGCCAGCAACATCTGCGCAAAATGCTCGGCGAGCAATTGAAGAATGCCTCAGCTGTTCTAGCGGTTCTGGATTTCACCCAGCTTAAATCTGATGCCGATGAACAGGTGAGAGCCGAGCTTGAGCGAATCGCCGATGTAGCTCAAGGGCGAATTTTCGCGTTGGTCAATAAGTTCGACGAGAAAGACCGCAATAGCGATGATGAGGAGCAAACCCGTCGCTTGGTCGCTGAGTCTTTGTTGAGCGGTCGGTTGCAACCTTCGCAGGTGTTCCCGGTGTCGTCCAAGCTGGGTGACCTCGCTAACCGCGCCCGTCGCGAGTTGGCGATCAATGGCTCGCTCCCAGAGGTCTATGGTGATCAGAACGCTTGGGTGGCGGACTTCGGCAAAGCCGCGCTGGGTACGAGATGGAAGAACAAGATTACTGATCCAGTAGAAGTGAAAGAAGCTGCCGATGCGCTCTGGGAAGACTCTATGTTTGCTGCTCCGTTGGATCAGATCATCCGTAAAGCTCACAGCAGCGCAGCGACACTTGCGGTGGCGTCCGCCGCCGCCAAGCTGTCGGACATTGCCGCAAAGTTGAATAACTTCCTCTCCGTGCGTGAGGCTGCACTGGGAAAGAATGTCGAGGAGTTGAACGAGCAGATCAACTCCTTGCGCAGTGATATCGATCGCATTGGCAGCCTAGAAGTTCAGACCAAAACGGACGCCCAGCGTGCGCTGCAAACAATCAATGGGCAAATGGAGAGGGTGTTCACTGACATTCGTGCAGCCATCAGTGCCGAGGTCGAACAAGGTTTCAAGGCGGGTAAGCAAGCCGAAGAGCAGCAAGAACTAGAGAGAAAAAAAGGCACGGCCACCGGACTCATCGGAATCCTAATAAGTAGTTGGCCAGGGCAGCGGCGCTTGGGGAGGACACGTACCAATTTTGGTTATGACTTCGACGAAACGACCACAGTAATCAAACTCAATGACCGTGAAGAGGCTGAAGCCATCACGCGGGGCATTGAGAGCGGAGTTCGGCTGATAATTGAGCGCAATGAAAGGCGCCTGTTGGCAGAGTCCGAACAGATTCTTCGCAAGTTTCACGTTTTGTTCGAGCAGGGCATTTCCACTCAAGCCAGCGAGATCATTACGAATCTCAATCTGCGTCTGAACCGTAGCGGTTTTTCGATCGCCATCGACATTCCGTCAATGCCTGCGCTGTCAATGCGTCCCTCCAGCAGTGAACTGTTGGGTGGCGTAATCGAAAACAAACATCGCACCGAAAAGCGACGTCGGCGTTCGGAGGGCGTATGGGGCAGCATTTGCAGTTTCTTTGATACTGATGACTGGGGGTGGGAGTCGTACACCACTAAAGTGGCCGTTTACGAAATCGATATTTCCAAGGTAAAGGCCTCTATCGAAAAAACGCTCGGGGGTTTGTTCGATGGTCTTGCATGCGCGACCGTAGAAACGATTGAAACGCCGCTCAAGGCCAGCGTCGACAAGTTCTTCGACGAGCTCAAGTTGGCCGTGGAATCGATTCGCAGCGACCTGAATCAGAGCATTCGAGACAAACAGTCCGACCAAGGACAGCAGCAGCAACTGGCCGAGCTTCTAGCGGGCTTCAAGCGTAATGTCCCTGGTATTCAAAAGGACAGTGATGCGCTCAAACGTGACGTTCCGTCCATGGGCGTTGAGGTGGCGGCATGAACGAACAGACCCCGATTTCACCTAGCTCGGATATCTGCCAGATACTAACGTGCTTGCCTGAAAAGTTCGTTGTGGATTTTGCTAATGGCATTGATGTAGCACGTGAACGCCAGCGCCATATGGGGACGCGAGATGGTTTTTTCGCGCGCCTTTATGACGGTTTTACCGGACAAGGTGATCGCCATCAGGCCGAGATCAACGCAAGTCTCACCGATGGTGTAGAAGGTGCGTTGAACTGGTTGAAGGACCTGAGCGAATCCTTGGCCAGCAGCAACCGTGCGATTGTTCAGGTCAACGCCCGCGTCAACGCTCTCAAGCTTGACGTTGCCACACTAGTTGATTTCTCAATACAGAGTCGTCAGACGATCAACCTGCTTTCCCAGCGCCTGGATGAGCGCTGTAACGCGCTTGATCGCAATGTCGCCAGGATCGACTGCCTACAACAGGCGCATCTGCACCTTGACGACGTATTCGATAAGTGGGGAGCAGGGCATTTCGATATGTTCACGCTGTCCGGACGCTGCTATGCCGCGCTTGAAGAGCTTCGTTGGGGTGCATTCGGCGACTATTGCCAGGCAGCATCTAGAGCCGAGCGCCAAAAGCAGCTGGAGCGTCTAGCCAACAGGGCGATCATTCAGTTGAATAAGGATGCAGGTATTGGCCAGGGAGAGCGTATCGCGACTCGCGAGCGGTGGTTGGCGCGCCCTGAGCACAATGCCTTTCTGACTGACGGCGAGGAGACTATCCGTTACCTGGGCGACTGGACCAGCCCTCAGGCAACACCGTTTGCATTCGCGGCCTCTCAAATGCCTGAGGAGTTGCCATTGCACCTGCCACGGATCATTGCAGCTCCAAGAGTGACAGAAGCGATGATTAGTGAGCTGTTTTTGGAGGCTTCGTGATGACTGCACCCATGAAGGTTGGGTTGGTGCTCTCCGGTGGCGGGGCCAAGGGCGCCTATCAGGTCGGTGTGCTCAAAGCCTTGCGCGAACTCGGCACCCGCATCGATGCGGTTTCAGGGGCCAGCATTGGCGCCCTCAACGGCGGAGTTCTGGCTTCTTCTCCATCGCTGGATGTTGGTATCGAGCGCCTTGAGGCCGTTTGGGAACGATTGGCCAACGAATCCCCGTTGAGCATGAAAGCTCCTGGTTATCTGGCGCTGTTGGCTGCAGCGGGCCTGCGGGTTCAGGGTGCAGGTGCTGTGCTGGGGCTTGTTCACGCAGTAAAGAAAATAGCCGGGGCCTTTGAGTTCGAGCTACCGAGCTGGCTTGATGGGCTGGACGAAGGCTTGCTGGACGACCAGCCGCTGAAGCAGCTAATGGATGAGTTTCTCAACAGCACGCAGCTGGCGACAGGGATGCCGCTCTATGTGTCGTTGTATCGCAGCAACGGCGCCCTTCAGGACTTAGCGTCAGCCTTCATGGCCGAGCTCGGACTGGGTAATACACCGGATTCGGAATTCGTGCATATACAGTCCCTCAAGGAAGACCAACGCAAACAGGCGTTGCTGGCCTCTGCTGCAATCCCGCTATTGTTCGCCTCCCGCAAACACGGCGAGAAGCGCTACTCGGACGGCGGCCAAGGTGGCTGGCAGACAATGCAGGGTAATACGCCAATCACCCCATTGCTGGACGCTGGCTGCAACCTAGTGATCGTCACTCACCTGAGTGATGGATCGCCATGGAGTCGTCAACGATTTCCGGATGCGACCATTCTGGAAATTCGTCCCCAGCACAGCTTGAACCGAGCTACTGGTCTCATGAGCGGGGCTCAGGACTTGCTCGGTTTTGATGTCGGCAAGATCCCCACCTGGATCGAACAAGGTTATCGGGACACGCTGCACTGCGTTGGACGGGTCATGAACGCTCAGCAAAGCCGCAATGAATTGCGGGTCGCGGAAGCGGCTCTTGCAGGCATTGGAAATGAGTCCGCCGGCGCCGATGAAACATTGGCCGATGCCATGGCGCGGTTAGCCAATCAGCCCTGACAAGGAGTTATGAAGTGGCAAATGTACGAATTGAGTGGGATTGGCTGCATTGGAATTGCAGTCAGACTTGGGGAACGGATGTCTGGCCGGAATTGCAGCGCAGAGGGGTTAAGCAGCAAGACCTTGAACGATGCGTTTATGTGATCAGGCTCAATGGTCTGTTCGCCATTCAGTACCCGCTGGGCGTTTCTCCCACGGTCTATATCGGCGAAGGAAACTTTGAACAACGCATTACCCAGCACAAGAACTGGCTGATGGAACTCGCGGATCTGCAAGGCGAGTATGAATTTCTCATCGGCTATTGTTTCCCACGGGCGAAAAACGCCTCGACGGTTTATTCCGATTTCGAAGCAATGCTGATACACGAGTTTCGAGACATATACGGCGCAGCTCCGCTGCGGAACAGGCAAATGGAGTTTCAGAAATCGAACCACGTGTTTGAGCCAATGAACGAAATCCGCAGCGCGATCATGATTGGCAGCGGCATGCGTTTTCATTGGGCGGTGCAGCCGATGAAAAGCTCGCCTATGTATGACGTTTACCAGCGGACTATCTTGGAAGAGTTGAGGGCTTAAATGCCCTTCACAGCGACATTTTCGAATCGACTCCTACGCTACACCCGCTGAAATTCGAAACGATGAATCCAGACCAAAGGAAGGTCCAGAAAAGGCCCCCCCGTAAATACGGGGGTTTAGGACCTATGTCAAACTATGTTTAGCCGTGTCAAACTTTATTGCTCTGTATCAATCTTTATTGCGAAAACCCATTCATGGAATTAGAGAATAAAAACTGTCGCTAAAGGGTCCCATTTTCCGGCGCCTTCAGCTTTGCTTTGAGGAAACGCAAAACTGTCGCAGCTTCCAATAACCCCGTTCGATCACATTTTCTAGAGAATTAAAACTGTCGCAGCCAGAAACCAACGCGGCTTTCACACAGCCGGCGGGTGGGCAAGAGCCACAGGCAAGAGAAGGCCAGCCTGCAGAAGATCCGCGGCGAGTGGCGGATTCCTGCGATAACCGGCCCACCGGAGGTAGACTCGCCGCCACCTCAGCCCGGGGCAAGGCCGCCGGGGCCATTTACCCCACATGGAGCGCGTTCCCCTTGAACAAGATCAACCCCCTGTTGATGCCGCTGCTGATCATCATACTGGTCGGCATCGGCTCTGCCGTCGTCTTCTACGCGGTAGGCGAGAGGTACAACCGTAACGGCGAGTTCGGTTTCGGCTGCTCGGTCCTCACCCTGGTGTACTTCCTGCACCGCAGGTGGGCCCGCCAAACTCCTGCGTAACCGTTGCCTCGTTAAATTTAGTGCAGGCGTGAATAGTGCGCCGCGTCTATTCAGAGCGGCATATGATTGCGCCGCACTTTGGGTTGAATGGGCGGCCACGACGATCGCTCACAGCCCGCCAACACACACTGAGGACCCATACGTGTCGAATAAACTGGAAGTTTCGGAAGACCAAAAAGAGATGATCGATTCGTGGGAGGAGAAGCTCTCCGTCCTGTTCGGCGGCGAGGTTCCTGACCGTGCCGAGTGGCACACCCCGGACGAGATCGCTGCGGTATTCGCTGCAATGCAAGGCAAAGACGCCCACGTCTTCCTCCCAGGTGGTGGCGGTGACGAGATCTTGAACTCCCGCGTTACTGGCGATGGCCTACTGGAGTGGTCGGGCAGCACCAGTTCCCTGGACAACTATGCGACCGTGGTAAACCCGGTTCGCCTGACCTTCTGGAACCCGGGCAACCAGAAGCATGAGGCTAACTTCGTGCTCGAGGTCGGCTCGCTGCCTGCAGGCTGCCCTACTGGCTACACCAACGATGCCGGCGTCGAGGAGTGCGTGGAATTGTCGAAAGGCCGCTATGCCCCGCGTTCTGCCTGGGATAACAGTGAATACCAGGGCAAAGACCTACCGGCTTCTGCCCGCCTTGTGATCCGTGCCACCAAGCCGGCGCGCTATGCGCTGTTCGGCAAGGGCTCGATCTACAACCAATTCAAGGATCGCGGTTTCGACGCCTACAGCGCGTTCCACAATGACGCAGCGGCCTTCGAGAAGATCGTTGCTGATATGGCGTTGATCGAAGTCGCCTGATCTTCTGGTAACGAAACGCCCCGGGTTTAAACCGGGGCGTTTTCTTTTGTGCGTCCCAGAGCCCCTCATCAAAGCGCTAAGTTAGAATCCAGAGCCTTCTGTGTGGAGTGAATCCGCTTGGGTATCGAGTATTGCTTGACCGCTCTTGGTCATTCTCAGTGAAAGCCGTCCGGCTTCGTACCAGCACACTTTCTGGCCGCCGCCGACGGAGACATTCCATGGCTTGCTTTCGCAATCTGCTGGGTGACCATACTGCTTCTGAGCCTCGCAAGCACCAACGAACGGGCATGCCGACTCCTTTAATTCAGCCGTACTACCTAGTCGCCCATCCACGGTGAAGTGCTGTTGTAGATAGTGAATGCTGGCTTGCAATACACTTAATTTCTGGATTACATCTTCCGGAATATTTGCAATCACCCCATTAAATGGCGCTATCCATTCAAGAACACTATCGTCGTGAAAGCTAACGTTAACTGATCACCGTGCTCAATACCTTCGGGAGCAGTAAACCAACCACGGTCATCTGTACCCAGCACAAACGGCTGAACCAGCCAGAAGCAGGCCAGCAACGCGTCAAGACCTGCCAAGGTTGAGAGGTTATGGAGGTAATGCGTGTACTCGTGCGCATGCAGCCCAACCGCACCTTGAAGCGGGTCGCCAATCTCTGGATTCAAATCCCCTTCACTGGTAATTCTGGTGAATAGCGAATGAACACGATAAGTTCCGAGCTTACCGGCATTCAAAACTTCCCTTTCATGATATTCAGACATCACCAACCACATCACGGTTGAAGTTATAAGAGTTTTTTGTTTGGCAATACTGTAACTATAAGGTGCCCCTAGCACCTCATAGCTCGGGCAAGCAGTAGAGTTTCGGCCAGTGGGTGAAGACCTCGCAGCTATAATCCCACACGGCAGCGCGCGTCGGTCATTTCTCAGTTTTAATAACGCCAGGAAACTCAGCTACACCCGTCAGATTGAAGAAAGACATGCGGTTCTTCAAGTTAACCAGGTCGTAACGAGCTATATGGTGGTCACTAGCCTTCACGGTTGGCGACCACATAGTAAAACCGAGGTCGGAAGTATCAAGCTCGACGATTAGAGCAGACACGTCCAGAGCTTTACAAGACAGCAGCGTCTTATGCTTCGTAGAGGGGAATTTGATTTTGAATACTTCGTTGTAGTGAGGCTGAAAATAGCGAATCAAACCAGCCTCGACCATCGCTATCTTTTGTTTTTTGTCAGGCGGATTTCTGATGGCCTCCATCAAGCGCTTTTCGTTCGAGCTGTCAGCTATAGCGCCGATAGCTCGACCATCCATCGACGAGAACACCTGCTCATGGTCGAACTGAAACATGAACACAACGACTTCATTGTCAGGGGTGTCGTGCGCCGAGAGAGCGAGAATCTTCTGAAAAGTAGAGTGGCTTGTCAGACGCTGCTGCGCCGAACGGTTACCTTGGCCGATAGCCTGCCCCACATACAATACTTGGAAGCGGTTCAGCACGCCGTCAGAATTGTGAGCACCCAATATCGACGCAAAGTGTGTTGCTGAAAGGTAACGGATCTGTTCTCCGGCGGAATTGTATGTCCACAGTTCACGGAACGGGTAATCGCACCGAATTTCAGTCGCACCGTCCGACAATTCGAATGGATAGTCTTCAAAATCAACACGGTGCTCCACGCCAGCAATTTTGTAGCCGATCTGGCCTGCCAACAGCGCCCCATCATGCCTCAAGCTATCAGCAATGAAATAAGAGTTGGGCCGAGTAGCAATTATGTATATATGGCATTTATCAAGCTGATCTTGTCCCTCTATAAGACTCCAGCCAGACATGAGCTGATAGGCTGTCATCATCGAGGTATAACTATTCATGTAACCAAAAGCATACTCTGTAATATTTTTTCTTTTCATCTACTGCCAAACCATTTGGAGATTTTGATTTCTATATCGCCTTATCTATTTCAGAATAGAGCACGATAACGATGCATTCTACCGGAACAGCAAAAGGAACAGATCATTTGGTGGAATGACTGTCCGCTCTTGGCCGATAGCGGTCTATATGCGGCAGCTACCGACCAAAAAAACACTCACTCCGCCAATTTGGTGATGGCGCGCTTAACCCCTACGCCGGCGGATATCGTGAAACAGGGCGTGGACGGCCTCGATGTCCTGCAGGAGTTCGGCTGGTCGCGTTACAGGACGCTGCTGGCCGGCTGCATGTGAGTGTGCTCGCACGTTCCGGCAGCACTTGTCATGCAAACGCTGCACTTCGCGGTACTCAGCCTCCTGCACGATCATCACGCCATCTAGTCGGCCGACCGAGATGCCGTCGCGGAACCGCACTACGGTTTCATTGAGGATCGTGTCCTCGATACCTACTTCGATCGTGACGCGAAGATCGTCGTAAGCATTGCGCATCGCGAGCCGCTCATTATCCCCAGGTGGGTTATTGAAGCTGGCGGTAATTCGCTGGTGGTCAGCTCGATGGTATGCAATACGCTCTTTGTGTTTGCGCATGTCGTAAGGCAAACCGGCATCGATATAGCCAGGCCCTTCCGCCCGGTAAGTAATCGACCTCACTTCAGGAGCCAGCTGGGCATCTTGGCAAAGGGTGACTAGCTCTCCGAAGAACACTGCATCGTGAGTAAACACAATGACCTGCCGTTGGGCGGACTCCTGAACAATCCTGCGCGCGACAGCGGTTCGATGGCTGTGATCAAGACTGGAAACCGGATCGTCGAATACAACCCCAGATGAGGAGCCCGACTGTTGGAGCTCCGCGAAGAAGTACGCGAGCGCACACATGCGCTGCTCCGCCTCGCTCAGGACTAAATGGGGATCAAGCTGGCAATCCTGGAGTTGGATGCCCAGCCGCACCGCTCCTGCATCTCCGCTTGAACTGATACCGGCTCGAACGTGGTACAGATCCAGCCTGTTGAGTTCATCATTCATCGTGCCAGCCAACGCCTCACTGACGTATGTCTTGGCCAACTGGCCTGCGAGCATGCTGATAGCTCGCGTGTTGCCGATATCCTCTTGGCAGCGCTGGAGCTTTGCCTTGTGAGCGAGGTTCTCACTCACCCTCGCGATAGCTTCGATATGTTCGGAAAGTGTCCGTCGGGCCTCCAACTCCTTCAGACGTTGTCTCTTCGTCGCGAGGGCTGCCGCATCGAGGTTCGCACGCAATCGCGCCGCCTCGGCGCGAAGATCCTCGGCGACTTGGTGAAGTAAAGCTGTTGGGTTTGCACACCGGTACGCAGGGCGCTCCTGCCATTCACCGCGGAGAACAGCGGCTTTAAGCCATTGCTGCCGAGTGGCTAGGTCTTCTTGGAAGAGCCGAATCTCGCCCGGCAGCGTTGCTACGCGCGCGCCCAAGCTTTCCAGCATGTTCGGCGGAGCGGTGAAGGCAACGCTCTCCTGGCCGACATTGCGTACGATCTGCTTCCAAGCGTTACGCGCAAGCTGGGCTGCTTCTGCCGCCTTGTCCCGAATGTAGCGATCAAACCGCTCCAAGCGATCCTTCGCTTCCGGGGTCAGCTCCTGCTGGCAAAGCACGCAGACAGCTCCTTCGCCGGTAACTGGGAAGGCCTGCTCGGGATATGCCGTACTGGTCGAATACTCGCGCGCAGCGTTAAACAGCATCGCCCAGGGGCCTTGCCCCGTTCCGGCGAGCAACTGCGAGGCATCTTCGGCCTGCAGCAATTCAGAGGCCGCACGCTCCGCGGCCTCCGCTTCTACCAGACTTCGGTGCGCCGACTGCCTGGCATCCAATGCATCATCAGACACAATGCCGGCGGCCGCGGTGATGTTGTTGGCCAGCTCGTCGACCCTCGTAGCAGCGTTGTCGAGATTTGCTGCCTTGGCGGTGGGGTCTGCCTCGCTGATCTCCTGTGGCAGTCGTGCGAACTCTGCTTGCTCATCCAGGGTGAGCACGGCTAACGCACGGGCCCGCGTGAGCTCGGTAGTTGGGCCAATCGGATGCACCGCCCGGCCGGCATCGGTATCGGTGGGAATGACACTGAAGGGTGTAACGTCTGTAGCGAGACCTGCAATCTCTGCCTGAAGCCGCGGACGCAGAGTCTGATTGAGACCATTGGCCAGTAGTTGGAGGTAGCTCAGAGCGGATGGTTGAAAGGTAGCGGTCTCTTTCGACTGGAGGTAGTGGCGTGCGCAGTCGCCATCGAAGACGGAGATGCCCCTGAGTTCGGGCCGCGAAACATGGTCCTGCTGACCACTCCAGATTGTCTGCTCTGGGGCGCCGTTCAGCTCGAAGTCGATAGTGGCGCTCGGTGTGAGCTGCTTATAGTCATCAGCGTAGGCATTGGCGTAGACGGCTCCCGGGCTCCTGGCTCTGCATGCCTGCTTCAACACTCGTGCATAACCGGACTTTCCTGCGCCATTGCCCCCGTACACGATGGTGAGGCCCAGGGCTTGAAACTCCAAAGCTTGGTCGCTCGGGATTTTTCCCACATTGGTCAGCGTATGCAGGGACCTGAGAACAACGACCTGGTCCCGATTTGCTTCTGCGGGAAAGTGTTCTGCAGCAAACCTGATCGGCTGCGGCGCAGGTTCAAATGCACTGGCAATTCCATGATGCTGCTTGGCGAGGTCCAGAATTTCTCCAAGATCTTCTTCGCTCCAACTGCCCTGAACGCATAAGCGACGCAAGGCGTCATGGCGCCACGGCGGCAGCCTGTCCGCCCACGTCAGTACTTCCTGGTAAATGGCCATATCCATGCTCCGTGTCCCCAAAAGGGATTAGCACAGGAACTATCACCGCGCCAGACGTAGAACATCTTGTCGCCGACCAGCCGGGTGGCTATCTCCACAACCACCTTTCCGCCAGCATTGGGGTGGGCCTGGCTCCGCCCCGTTCCGGGAGATAGCTTTGGGGGGACTTCGTGGAAAAAGAAGACCGCAATGGCCCGGGCTAGCGAATGGGAGCTTTGCCCCTTGCACGTTTGCAGGCATGCTGTGAGCGAGACGTAACAGGAGGAATGAGCCATGAACCAGGGAGCACTCCGGCCAGAGGTGCTGTCGGCCGCCGACCTGATCGACCGTCTGTGTCCCGCGAACGGGGCGCCCTATTCGGTTGAGCACTATGCCGAGATCTTTGGCCTCAGCCCTGCCGTGTTTACCCGCCAGGTCGCGGCCTATCGTCGCAGCCAACCAGATGCGGCCAGCGCATCCGATGCCGAAGCGATACAACGTTACATCGCGGATGTCCTGCGGGTGATCTTGGTCGTAGCCGAGAGCGGAGTCGCCGTCGAACGGGCGATCACTTGGTTTCGCCTCGAGCCTTTACCGACCTTCGAACAGCAGACCGCGGAGCAACTGATCAGTCAGGGGCAGATTGAACGATTGCTGCAGTTTCTGGCCTCCTGGCAGGGGGGAAGCCAGGGATGAGTCGCGATGTCCAACGGCAGGTCGATCATCAATCGGCCTATCACTCCTGCTATCGCACTGTCCTGCGTACCGTGGATGCACGTTACGACGTTCGCGGTTCTGTGCTGGCGGAAATGGTGAAGGCCTGTCTGGCGCACCGCGCCGCGCTTCCTGCGGTGCAGCGGGCGTATTTCGTGCAGCGCGCGCCAGCGAAAGCGATGGCCTACATGGAAAAGTTTACGGCCATGCTGCTGTTTGGCCCCAAGGGGCGCTTTTCGCCGCAAGAGTACCGCTACTCACGAGCGGCCGATTCCGGTAAGTCATAGAGCAGGCCGGCTCAGCTTGGACTTACGCGGCTTGGCCGGGACCACTGCTCGATTGCCTGCGATGTAATCACGTGACGAGGACATGACCATGGGTGACCTCAACAGTTGGCGAGTGGTCTGCCAAGACCCCGGAGACGGTAGTGGTGATGCCATCATCGAGCTGCCTTCCGAGTTGCTGGATAGGCTGGGATGGATCGTGGGGGATGAATTGATCCTTGAGCGTGTCGAGGGAGCGCTGTCCTTGAAACTTAAGCCCCCGCCCGGTGAGCCAGCCGAGTAGACCTGTCCATCGTAATTTTTTTGATGTATCTGGTTGTATGAACCGTGGGGCCTGTTGATTGGAAACCGTCCCACCCGCTGACACCTCACGCCGATGCCGTGACATGGTTTGCTTGCACACATCAGGTCTGGAGGGCAAGGTCGCTATTACGGCGCGCTCATGAAATTCCGGTCGACCTCATCCTCCCTTTCAGTGCCGCTGCAGATCCGACTCAGCCGAGAGCAGTACTTGGATCACGAGCTGGTCTACAGGCCGCGTGCCGGATGTAGCAAATAGTGGACATCGTTCTCTACCTTAAACAAGGTTACGCTCGCATGGGGAGTCAATGCCCCGTGCGCAGCAGATCCATGGCTGGATCTGCAGCCGGTGGGCACAGAGTTGACGAGCTGGCGAATCAGCCTGCTAGACGACCATGAACATTCGCCTCGATCTTAGCTGTGGGTCGATGAACATGCGCTCGAAGGTGGCTCCCTTCGACGCCCTGAAGTTCATGAGTTCCAGCGAGAACACCTTGGCCAATGTCGCCGAATATCCCAAATACTATACTTGTGGCGTTGCTGTTCTCGGACCCAGTCGATTCTTGACCGTTCGAGCTGTTGGTGGAATGAAGATGTGATAGTTCGCTTCTACCGGAATCTGGTGAGCGGGCGGTAGCATTGCCCTACAGCGGCACCGATACGCCCAGCTTCCTCTCGGGAGAAACGTATGCCAAGAAAAAAGCGCCTTACCGAACGCGAGATTCGGAATCTTGAACACGAGATTCCAGCAGTCGCCGCAGATGCGACTCACGCGGCCTATCTGCGAGCGCTCGCAGCCGGGCATACCGTCATGAAGGTGCAGGGCGGCTACCTCGTTGAAACCAAAGCCGACGGATCCGTGATTGTCGTGGGCAACGCAAAGCCCTGCCGCAAGGTGAGCGTTGGCCATGTTATCCAGGTTAGACGGGTAAGTGTCAGCACGTAGCCTCTGCGTCTTAACGTCTCCCGGGGACAGTGCTTGGTATTATCCAAAAGCAAGCGAGGGTCCCGCAGAACAGTGCTGTCGGCGTCCCATGTTTTCCACTTTCAGCAAATGCTCAACTGTCCTGTCATCGATGTAAAGGAAAGAGTGGACCTTGAGTTCGTAGACGCATTCGATTAACCGATTGTGGCCGTTCTCTGCTTGTCGAATCTCTGTTATCGATAGGGACGAGGGAGAACGCAATCTGCGACCAATGCAAATGGCCAGTGAGTTCGATTGGGTTACCCCTTATGGCATGGACACGACTGAGTCGTATCGCATGAAAATGGCTTCTTCCTATGGACAGCCAGGCGTGGGTTTGAAAAGCGGTGTGCCGGTGCTAGTTGCCTCATGCCCAAACAACAAGGCCGCCGCAGTGCCACCAGCAATACTGCCAGCACCCGGTACAGCGTCTGGCTCTTGAGCTTGGTTGCCCAGCCTGCGTCATACCAGGCCCTCAGCATACTACCGGCTAGCAGGATGATGATGATGCCCCAGCTCTCAAGCACCGCTGCAGACGGTACAGTGAAGGCCCTGAAACCATTACGATTCATCTACGAGGTGAATCCATACACCTGATGACCTCGAACGAGTAGGTCGTTACCGAACCTACCGGCGCAGGCAGCTTCGCCTTCTCTCGACGATGCGCTGAAACTGCGCCTTGTCCTCCTAAGACAAATACAACTGAGTGGAAAGACGACCGAGAAAGAAGGGGAAAGCCTTGCAGAGGGGTGGCGAGCACCTGGTCAGCATCGATGAGGCTCACTGGTCAACTGAAGGCAATTTCCCATCTGGAAAAATGCTAGAGGTCCCAAGCATTCTCGGCGAGTAAAAAATCTTTGACGTAGTCGCGCTGCTTTGAAGGAGTGGAGCGGTTTAGAGCCCAGCCGAGATGAGCGCTGACAAACTCTCCTTGAGTCTCGTCAAAGTAATAAGCCGTGCGCGCCTTCGCCAAGGAATACAGATTGATCAGCCGAGCACGTACGTGCGGCTTGAGATGATCATAGACCACAACGTTGGGGTTATTGGAGAATACTAAAGCTTTACCTGGCGAGATGGCGATGATGAACAACAGGTCCCTCAAATAGTCTCCCCAGCGAGATGCGGGGTAATCAGATGCGAGCAAGCCCGGTTGTTCCCAATTGTACTCCCGCATGGTTGCCTTCAAGAGTCCATCTGAAAATGCCTCGTCAATAAACGGCGAAATCTCGTTCTGGGCGAACAGGACTAACGACATCGCACCGAGGGACTTGCTTGATTTAAAATAGTCAACCACTTCATTGATCGAAGTATGTGATGAGATCTGCTCATCCTTCATATTTTGCCTAATAAGATCGAGTTCCGAGCGGATATCCATGGCTTTTAGAATGTCGGGATGGCGAGCCTCCAGAAACGTCAGGGTGTTCGCCAGTTGTCGGCGGTCCAGATGGTTCCAACCCTGAACTCTACTGCTACGTGCCTTTTCGATGATCTTATGGCCCGCTTCATCAATCATCGGGGTAATATGGCTGGATTCGATCTCAAATCCCCCATCGAGAAAGTCGATACGGTACAAGTCCTCAATCGAAGCAGTATGTTTTATAGCAACCGGCTTGATTTCCAGCGCACCATTCGAAGGCAGTCGGCGGTAGCGGAGACTCTCCCAGGAGCGTATTGCCAAGCTTTGAGAAAGTGTTGTGGAACGAAATGGTGATTGCGAGGGGGATTCGGCATGAAGTGGTTCTCTCCAAAACTGAGGATGCTATAGCAATGAAGATTTTCACACCATTACCTGGAGAATATGTGGCGTCGGCACTGCAGCGGGGAAACGAGATGCTCGGTATCCGAACCCTGCCACATAAGGATTTCCGGATAAGACCGATACCAAGAACAGGTTACGGACGCAAAGGAATTGGGGGAAAAGCGGAAATTAGGGGGTACGCAATTTTTAAATTTCCCTCCTTATTTACTGAACGAAAAATCACGGAAGAGGTTTTGCACAACCACACCCTGTACCCTCTCACCGCAGCGCTAGGCCGACCTACAAACCAAACAATAGTAACCCCCGCTTATTGGAAAAAAATTTGCCCCGAATGCGCATTCGAGGACTTTGAGAATCACGGCACAGCGTACGTACATCGAAGCCATGTACAGTCTTATGTTAAGGTTTGTAGCACCCATGGCACTGACCTCATAACTATCTGCCCCGCATGTTCAACCCCCATTAATAAGCATAAATTAACCCAACTAGGAATATGCAGTCAAAAATACAAAAAACCGACACGTCAATGGAAATCACCGAACCATCTGTATTCAATATTTATCGCAGAACTTCTGAACTACAAAGGCCCTCCAGCTAAAACGCACAACGCTGAATGGATAGTGACCAAAAGCCTATACGGAAATTATTTCGATGAAATATACGGAAATTATGGATACGTGTCTGAAATCATAGTGCGTGAGCTCGGCACAAAAACTATAAATCCCTATTCAAAGGGGGCGACTGATTACAACTTCGCAATTCAAGCCTTCATAGGCTGTCGCACCGCTGCCAGATACCTAGACTTGCTAACAAACAGTGCCGCGTGCACTCAGTTGCAAAACGAAGTTAATGAACTTATTCGGTCTGACTTCATCAAACGCAAATATCATACAGTAGATAGAATACCTAGTACCTCCTCATCAGTTACATGAGACAGCCGAATCCCAGCAAGCCGGTACACAACACTTATAGCACTTCGCTCAGATAGAAGATAATGTCTCACCGCCCATCTGATTTTACGAACTTGATGATCATGATCAGATTCGAGAATATCTTTCATCAACAAAGTACTTATTGGGAACTTATCAGGTACCCTCAAAAAATCATGGCTACGAGCGACCTGCCTGCTTAACGCGGCGCGGGTCACCTTTTTCGGTTTGCCCTGCGTAGACAGAATCTGGTCCCTGGCGATTAGCAGATCTCGAGCAAGCGCTGCGTCTCTCGCATGCCAATCGACCAACCCCGTCCTTACCCTTATGAAAGGATGGGCAGACACATACTGCGCTAACCACTCCTTATCATGGCGGTAAAGCCACTGATAGCCCGGCTTATCATGGCATTTCACGTTCTTGCTGCTCGAGAAAGCTTCGCGGCGTGCCTCAATTTCGCCGTCCTCTATGAGGGGCCTAGTATCGTTGCCCCTAGCCGCTTCTCCGCTGCGAGCATCAGCTCGCGGGTGAAAGGATTTGAGGTGCTCAAGGTCTGCCTCAAGGAGCCAGCAAAGAAAGTAGAATTTTAATGGCTGTACGACCGCCCCGCGTGGACGCACGACGCCCAACACCCAGTCCCAAGAGCAACTGAGCTCCTGGAACTCATTAGCGCGAGGGTTACAGAGAAGACGCGGCGTCAGGAAGCTCCTTAATACCTGTTCCCTCACCCGACCAGCCTTAAGAAACCCCATCTCATCCAGACGATGCTGAAGGAAGTTTCCGGTCAGTAGATTTTGTACATCCGCTGGGTGCTCAAGTCCCCAAAACTGCATTTCACCTACCACAGCAGCTGAAGAGTCACCAGGAGCCCGCATCACTGGCGACCCCGCTGCCTCCGCCGGAAACAGCATGCAACGCCAGTCAGTTCCATCCGGAAACATCGTCCCGCAGAGCACCTCTCCATGGAGCGGGCAGATGCAAGTACCCATTGCTTGGTGGATACGATGCCAGTAGGCCGAGCCGCAGTTTTGAATATCTTCTTCAACACACCTCTCGCAGTACCTGAACGACGCGTGCTTGAGGAAGCCTGAGGCAGTGAGACCCAGGCTCATTTTCAAGCCCGTGCCGTCGGTACCAGTCATGGCGATACGCGCGGCTTTGCTCTTCGTGTCATTCAAAAAAGGTTCGTACAGAGGCAAAAGGGTAAAGCGATCGATCAAATGCTCTACCGAATAAGCTGATGCTAACCGTTGCGACAGAGCACCCAAGCAGCACGGCAGGATAGAGCCACAGGTTCTGGAATACGCACCGAACAACTCGTGGCTTGTCCGGCGATAGCTGTCGTTCGACGACAGCCTATGATAACGGACCGCCAGGCTGTAGAGAGACTCATCAGGGAACGGCTGAGGAAACCAATGCAAGCGATCCATTGACCTGATCTCCCGCGGTTCATGTCACCAGGCAGAGTCCTTATCTACCCAGCCTCTCTGCTCGAGCTGGGTCTGCACATCATCGCCTTCGGAGAAATGGGCAGTCGGTGCTGACTCGTTGGCAACCGGAACCACCGGTTTACTAAAAGGCTTTGCGGCTGCCCTTTCACTGTGCTCGACAGGTGTCACTATCGCGGCCTGGGTCATTAAAGAGAGATTCGCCCTGTCTGCACGGCGCGCCAAATCGTAATTCATCATCTTGGCGACCTGGTCCTTCGTGGGCATCATGTCTTCGAAGTCAGCAATTTGCAGCGGATCCCCGCTTCGTAGAGCCTCGATGGCCTTATGAAGGAGCCTCATCTGACTGTCGTACACCTGCTGCAGAACCGCCGGTGTAATCGAGTCGATGCCCTCCCAGATTGCGTGCCGCTGAGCCAGCATTAGAAGTTTGGCCAGGAAATCCGTGTTTCCTTGAGTGAGGTCATATATTTTGGAAAGGATCTCACCCGTCAACGGAGTGGGGGTTTTGGTCCAGTCGTATGCCCAGAGCAGTGAAACCAGATGCGCCCAAAACGGATCATCTTCGGTAAACCTGTCAAAAGTGATAGGCCCCATTCCTGCCGCACGCCGAGCATTTCGCAAAACACCAGAAAACAGCGGAAGCATGGCATTCGTGCCAACGTAGATCAGCGGGATGCCGGCGTCATTCGACAGCTGCACAAAAAAGTTGAGCAGCTTTTCGCGGTCTTGCCCGCCTCGGGATGAGCAGAGGTGCTGCATCTCATCAATTATGAGAGCTCCGATGAAATAGGTTTTGCACAACTGACTGATACTTTGAAGCATCACGCTGATGCTGCGGCCAGTAGCAGCTCTGCCTGAGTACTTTTTTATGCCTAATGCATCATCCAATGAAGAGAAGAATGCGGTACAAAAACCTCGCAACGAGCCATCGTGCGGACAATCGATCTTGAGCCAGACCACCTGCGTCTCAATGAAGATCTGCTCTTTATACTTACTGTGACTGATCACCTGTGGATAAAGCTTGGCAATGGAGTTCAGCGCAGTCGTTTTACCCATGCCGCTCAACCCGATCAGTGTCAACGTTTCAGCGGTGGACATAAACCCGTTCCCCTTGATCTCCGCAGAAGAGGGCAAGCGATGCCTAACGGATGACGCATGCAATGGATTGCGCCCGGTGTATCCGTACCGAATCAATTGACTGAACAGGTCCTCAAGCCTGAGGTGGATTTCAAAAGGTACAACGACATCCTTCAGCCTGTTGATGCCATGACCACGTAGTTTCGGGTCCAAGGCCCGCTCCACGTTGTCAGGCCGGGGCGGGGCGCTCCCAATGCGCCTGACTACATCAACATCCGAAAGAATCTTCGGGAGGCACTCAATCAGTGGGTTACCGTCGTATTGAGGCATGCCAGTCGGGTTGTAATCTGCTGGCGCAAAACTGGAATCACTCATGACTAGCCTCGTTACCCGCGTTGATCACCAATTTCAGGAAGGCGGCGCTCCGACCCGAGACAGGTTTCACGGTTACTGGTGTATAAGTCTCCTCCGCGGCTGGCGAGTGATCCACAAGGCGAAGCTGATTTAGGTCAGCGGTATGCAAGTCGCGTTCAGTCTGGGTTTCAACGGCACGTTTCGAACGCTTGTCCCGCTTGAACTCAGCGTCAGATTTCGGATCTCCCTGCCCCTGGCGTTTGGCTTGCGCTCGATGAAGAATCTCCTCCTGGCGGCCTTGAAGAAGCGCTCCAGTATTGGCATCCTCGTACCGGACATCAGGGGCGACCTGATTCAAAATCTTGATAATATCGAGGACCTCCTCCATACGAAGCCCACCGTACTTAACCCGCTGCTGCGGTACAATGGTCAACGGCTCGAAACCCGCCTCAGATTTCATCCAGCAGTTCTCAATAGAGTTTGGATCGTAGAAAACCCTAACGTACCTCGTTTTAAAGTTGTGAGAGCGCTCCAACCATTCCGAACGAATGGCGGTTTCACAGGTGTACTGCACACCTTGGAAATTGATACCTCCTCGACCAATTCGACACACCTGCGAGGGTAACAATGCAATCTTCAGCTCCGCTGGTGATACGAATTTCGAATTCAGGAGATTGTTTGCCATAGACCACTTCCACATGGCCATAGGCGTGGGCTCCACTTCTGCCGCGATCATCTCACGGTTCAGAAGATGAGGAACTCGAAGGCTCTTGTTGTGAGCCAAAACACCGAGGATTACCATCTCAGTAAACTCATCGATATCGAAAATTGCGTCGAGCTGGTAGTCACGATCACCACGCTCCATTTTCCGAGCATCTACGCCGCCAGGGACAAATTTCAAATCCAGCTTTTCGTTGAGCAGTCGGAAACGGCTTTCAATGATACTTTTCCAGTCAGGCCGAAACGGTGGCAAAATCTTCAAGACTGTACCAAGAGTCTTCGTCATCGTCTCCCCAGCTTCACTGAGAAGTTCAGCGCGATCTGCGACAATTTCAACCGGTAGATGAGAACATGGCCAGTCAACCTCATCGATTTCAATATTATAACGCTTGCAAAACTCCTTCTTCGGCGTGCAAGCATTATAAATGGCATGTCGAGCACCATTCCAACTGGGCCCTTCAAGCCCGACATGAATACCTACGATCATTCTGGTGAACGTATCAACCAACACATACAGCACTGGCCTGCCGATCAACCATAACCGATTGACTCGATGTACCAAATAAACATCAGCAATCGTCGAATCGATTTCGTACCGATGGCTTGCACCGACTAACCCTTGAGAGGCAGATCCAACTAGCGCACGATGGTCTTTATTATAGCGGATTGCGCCGCCGCTCTTCTTCAACCTATAGAGTTCATCAAAGAAAAGTTTTCCATGGTACTCCAGTTGATTGATGGACGGGTAGCTACCTCGAACCAGGTTACCTTTTGAACCGTCGGACTTGATCGACCGATAAAACTTATTGAGCATCCAATCATAGGCTTTCTTTAGCTTGCCACACCTGCCACTGGCAAAGCGCCCATAGGCCAAGCGAATATGCGAGATGTGCCGTGACTCGAGCAGAATTGCGCCACCGTCATCCACAACTACGCCACGATATTTAAGCGGTCGGCCAGGAACAATGCCTGAGGCCCGACTTTTTTTCTTTCCACGGCCTCCACACGTGCTGGTATTCCACAAAAATGCGTTTCGTGTCTGTCCCATGCTCCAATACCGATAGAGAAGTCGATAAATTTGCTTCCGGTCAACTCCCACTACCATTGCGTGATTAGCAACAAGGGAACCAAAGTTAGACGTCAAGATATCGAGGGGGCCATGATTCTCCACCAAACCACGTACCAGCTCCCAGTTCCTATCTCGGCTGTCTTTTTCATTCTCACTGATCTCGTCGTCACTTCGAAGCAAGTGCATAGGTACCATTTCAGGGTTGATCACCGCCGCTCCGTTATTGATCTCTTCGATCAATAGTGAGCTTCCAACCCGCCATGGCTTCGTCGGACTTGTACCGAGTTCAATGACTAAGAAAAATTCATCCTTTATAGCTAAAACTCTGACCGGTTTCTTCAGCAGCTCAGATCCCTCACCCGGAGAAACGATGCAGTTAACTCCCAGACTAAGCATGACGAGGCACCTCGATTTCTGATGTGCTGGAAAAGGATGGCTCAGCAATCCAAACATGCAAAGGTTCAGATAAGCTTATTACCTTAGCGCTTAGACTCGCCCCCAGTCTGCCCGTCCAAAGAAGATGGTGGAAGAGGCGTTTAACACCAATATATTCTATAAAAATTACCCTTGAGGCTTTTTGTAGCAGTGCCTTTAGTGGCAATTCACTAGTCTTACATCCCGCTATAAATTCGAGCAGATTATTTATATTATTTTCCGTCGGCAACGAAGGATGGATGACCGCGTAAGTTCTAAGTATGACAAGATTTGCTATTTTAACTTGCGAGAGATTTTCATGGAGAATCAGTTTCCATTCTACCTTTCTCATAGCCCAATATTTAGCTTCGATCTCAAGCTTTTCCGCCATCCGATTCTGCTCCTTGAGGCTGGCGTCCTCGAACTCCTTACGGTATTTCACAGAGCGCGCGGCCAAGGTTGCTTCGCCCTTCGAATCTATGAAAGTTATGAGGAAGTCAGTGGTCATAACCACTGGGACTTGAGTACCTGGGTACACAGGATGACGGTAATTCAGGCTTGACGCGATCGCTTGAGTCTCAGCTTGTGTTAGGAGCGGGAACTGCTCACGAATGTCGATGATGGAAGGATCATGCTCAAGGATCAGGTGATAGTCGCGCTCAGCGTTGGATAGCAAATGATGACTGCGATGAAATTTCACACCCGGTACAAGATGCGACACCCCGCTCGACTGGATATCCCAAATCTTGATCCAAGGCTCATAGGACTCTCTAACGCCAGATCCGCGACCCGATTGTATTCTTCTATCAATTTTCCGCTGAGTCATTAGCTTCGAGCTAGCTGGATTCACCGGTTCAGTGGGTACAGATGTCATTTCACGAGTCGCTCATCGTTGAGTGACCCGCTCGATCGGATCGGAACGACACAGGTCGTGGCGTGGAGAAATTCAAGAGCGGGCTCAGCCAGGACAGCAGTCACTGTGGTGCAGAAGGGATTGTGATCCTATATCCATGGACAAGGCTCTGCCCCGACAAACGGGCCGTGACAGAGCCTTGTGACAACCTTTCTTAACTTGTGACAACCTTTTTTTTTTGTGACAACCTTTATTCTTTAAAAACAGGTTGAGACCCGACTGTGGATAACTCACTCCACAGTCACCGATTTGGCCAGGTTGCGTGGCTGGTCGACGTCGGTGCCCTTGAGCACGGCCACGTAGTAGGACAGCAGTTGCAACGGGATGGTGTAGAGGATCGGCGAGAGAACATCGTGGATGTGCGGCATGTGGATAACATGGGTGCCTTCGCCGTTGGTCATGCCCGACTGCTCGTCGGCGAACACGATCAACTCGCCACCACGGGCGCGGACTTCCTGCAGGTTGGACTTGAGCTTCTCCAGCAGTTCGTTGTTCGGCGCCACGGTAACCACTGGCATGTCGTTATCCACAAGGGCCAGAGGGCCGTGCTTGAGCTCACCGGCCGGATAGGCTTCGGCGTGGATATAGGAAATCTCCTTGAGCTTCAGGGAGCCTTCCATCGCCACCGGGTACTGGGCACCACGGCCGAGGAACAGCGTGTGGTGCTTGTCGGCGAACAGCTCGGCGGTCTTCTCCACCACGCTGTCCATGGCCAGTGCTTCACCGAGGCGAATCGGCAGGCGCCGCAGCTCTTCCACCAGTTCGGCTTCGATACCGGCTGCCAGGGTGCCACGTACCTGGCCCAGGGACAGGGTCAGCAACAGCAGGCTCACCAATTGGGTGGTGAAGGCCTTGGTGGAGGCTACGCCGATCTCGCGACCGGCCTGGGTCAGCAGGGTCAGGTCCGATTCACGCACCAGGGAGCTGATGCCAACGTTGCAGATCGCCAGGCTGGCGAGGAAGCCCAGCTCTTTGGCGTTGCGCAGCGCAGCCAGGGTATCGGCGGTCTCGCCGGACTGGGAAATGGTCACGAACAGGGTGTCGGGCTGCACCACCACCTTGCGGTAGCGGAACTCACTGGCCACTTCCACCTGGCAGGGGATGCCGGCCAGTTCTTCCAGCCAGTAACGGGCGACCATGCCGGCGTGGTAACTGGTGCCACAGGCGACGATCTGTACATTGCGCACCTTGGCGAACAACTCGGCGGCCTGGGGGCCGAAGGCCTGGACCAGTACCTGGTTAGCGCTCAGGCGGCCTTCCAGGGTGCGTTGCACCACCGATGGCTGCTCGTGGATTTCCTTGAGCATGTAGTGGCGGAATTCGCCCTTGTCCGCCGCTTCGGCACCGTCGCGGTACTGCACCGCCTCGCGCTCCACGGCCTTGCCGTCGATGTCCCAGATCTGCACGCTGTCACGGCGGATCTCGGCGATATCGCCTTCTTCCAGGTACATGAACCGGTCGGTGACCTGGCGCAGGGCCAACTGGTCGGAGGCCAGGAAGTTTTCCCCCAGGCCCAGGCCGATCACCAGCGGGCTGCCGCTACGGGCCGCGACCAGGCGATCCGGCTGGCTGGCGCTGATCACGGCAAGGCCATAGGCACCGTGCAGTTCCTTGACGGTAGCCTTGAGGGCCACGGTCAGGTCGCCCAGGTCCTTGAGCTTGTGGTTCAGCAGGTGGGCGATGACCTCGGTATCGGTGTCCGAGGTGAACTCGTAGCCCTGGGCCTTGAGTTGTTCGCGCAGGGCTTCGTGGTTTTCGATGATGCCGTTGTGCACCACCGCCAGATCGCCGGAGAAATGCGGGTGGGCATTGCGCTCGCAAGGTGCGCCGTGGGTGGCCCAGCGGGTGTGGGCGATCCCCAGGCGGCCCATCAGCGGCTCGCCAGCCAGGGCTTGTTCCAGCTCGGCGACCTTGCCCGGACGGCGCATGCGCTCGAGCTTGCCGCTATTGGTGAAAACCGCCACGCCTGCGCTGTCGTAGCCGCGGTATTCGAGGCGCTTGAGGCCTTCCAGCAAAATGGCGGTGATATTGCGTTCAGCAACGGCGCCAACAATTCCACACATGGTTTTTCTCCTAGCTGACAGCCGCGCAAATCAGAGTAATGCCGCGGGCCTGAATCTGGTCGCGGGCCTCGGAAGACAGGCGATCATCGGTAATAAGGGTATGGATGCTGCTCCAGGGCAGCTCCAGGTTGGGAATCTTGCGGCCGATCTTGTCGGACTCGACCATCACCACCACTTCACGGGCCACCTCGGCCATGACCCGGCTCAGCCCCAGCAGCTCGTTGAAGGTGGTGGTACCGCGGGCCAGATCGATGCCATCGGCGCCAATGAACAGTTGGTCGAAGTCATAGGAACGCAGCACCTGTTCGGCTACCTGTCCCTGGAAGGACTCGGAATGCGGGTCCCAGGTGCCACCGGTCATCAACAACATTGGCTCGTGTTCCAGCTCGCTCAGGGCGTTGGCCACATTCAGAGAATTGGTCATCACCACCAGCCCTGGTTGCAGGCCCAACTCGGGAATCATCGCCGCCGTGGTACTGCCGCTGTCGATGATGATTCGCGCATGCTCGCGAATGCGCTGTACAGCGGCCCGCGCAATGGCTTGCTTGTAGCGGGACACCGATTGGCCCAGATCGCTGACCAACTCCTGGGGCAAGGTGATAGCTCCACCATAACGGCGTAGCAGCAGGCCGTTGCTTTCCAGGGCCGCCAAGTCCTTACGAATCGTAACTTCCGAGGTTTCGAAGCGCTTGGCCAACTCGTCCACGCTCACTTCGCCCTGTTCGTTGAGCAAGGTAAGGATGTTGTGACGTCGCTGGGGCGTATTGCGTTTCGATATGATCATTTAAGTTTCGATTCGAAAGATAACGACGGCAATAAAACCCTATGATCGAAACTTCGTCAAGCTTGAGCGCAAAAAAAACCGACCCTTGCTATTCAGCTGCAGGGGCCGGTTGATGCTGTATGGGCCATCCGTGCTTGTGGATAACCTCAGTCCTTGTTGATTTTCTGCGGCCGCTTCCAGCCATCAATGTTCTTCTGTCGCGCACGAGCCACAGCCAGCTGCGCCGGCGCGACATCCTGGTTGATAGTGGAACCGGCGGCGGTAGTGGCCCCGGAAGAGATATCCACAGGCGCTACCAGGGAGTTGTTGGAGCCGATGAATACGTCTTCGCCCATCACCGTCTTGTGCTTGTTCACCCCATCGTAGTTGCAGGTGATGGTGCCGGCGCCGATGTTGCTGCGCGCGCCGATCACTGCGTCGCCCAGATAGGTCAGGTGGCCGGCCTTGGCGCCCTGGCCCAGATGGGCGTTCTTCAACTCGACGAAGTTACCCACATGGGCACGGGCTTCCAGCACGCTGCCAGGACGCAAGCGGGCGAACGGACCGGCATCGCTGCCCTCGCCCATCACCGCGCCGTCGAGATGGCTGTTGGCCTTGATCACCACGCCCTTGCGCAGGGTGCTGTCCTTGATCACGCAGTTGGGGCCGATGACCACGTCGTCCTCGATCACCACCCGGCCTTCGAGAATCACGTTGATGTCGATCAGGACGTCGCGGCCGACCGTGATTTCGCCGCGCACATCGAAGCGTGCCGGGTCACGCAAGGTGACCCCTTGGGCCATCAGGCGGCGGGCAGCGCGCAGCTGGTAGTGGCGCTCCAGCTCGGAGAGTTGCTTGCGATCGTTGGCACCCTGCACTTCCATGGCGTCCAGGGGCTGCTCGGTGGCAACCAGCAGGCCATCGCTGACCGCCATGGCGATCACGTCGGTCAGGTAGTACTCGCCCTGGGCGTTGTTGTTGGAAAGACGGCTGGTCCAGTCGCCCAGGCGCTTGCCAGGCACGGCGAGAATGCCGGTGTTGCCTTCGGTGATGGCGCGCTGGGCTTCGTTGGCGTCCTTCTGCTCGACGATGGCGGCAACCTTGCCATTGGCGTCACGCACGATACGCCCGTAGCCGGTAGGATCGTCCAGCTCGACGGTGAGCAGGCCCAGTTGCTCGGGGCCCGCTTGCTTGAGCAGGCGCTGCAGGGTCTCGACTTCGATCAGCGGCACATCGCCGTAGAGAATCAGTACGGTATCGGCAGTAATGAAAGGCACCGCCTGGGCCACTGCGTGCCCCGTGCCCAGCTGCTTGTCCTGCAGCACGAAATTCAGGTCATCGGCCGCCAGGCGCTCGCGTACCGCATCCGCACCGTGGCCAATCACCACGTGGATGCGCTGTGGATCGAGCTGGCGGGCGCTGTGGATAACATGCCCGAGCATGGAGTTGCCAGCGACCGGGTGAAGGACCTTGGGCAGTGCCGAGCGCATGCGAGTGCCCTGGCCTGCTGCGAGGATAACGATTTCGAGAGACATGACTGGCTACCAATCCTGGGTGGTCCGCGAGTGTGACCTAGAGGGGGAATGCGGAAAATAAAAAGGGTAGCCGAGGCTACCCTTTTTAATCAATCACACAGAAAGCCTGCGGCTTAGCCGCCGAACTTCTTGCGGATCTGCTGGACGGTACGCAGCTGGGCTGCGGCCTCGGCCAGACGTGCGGCGGCAGATCCGTAGTCGAAATCTGCGCCTTTTTCATTCAGGGCCTTCTCAGCAGCCTTGACGGCTTCCTGAGCGGAGGCTTCGTCCAGGTCGGCAGCGCGTTGCACGGTGTCGGCAAGAACCTTGACCATGTTCGGCTGAACCTCGAGGAAACCACCGGAGATGTAGAACACCTCGGCTTCCCCGCCCTGCTTGATCAAGCGGATCGGACCTGGCTTCAGGTTGGTGATCAGCGGTGCGTGACCCAGAGCGATACCAAGATCACCCAGTTCACCGTGCGCAACCACCATCTCCACCAGACCGGAGAAGATTTCCCCTTCCGCGCTGACGATATCGCAATGGACTGTCATAGCCATCTGCTTGCCTCAACCTAAATTAGCGCCCGTTGCCGGGCGCCGGGATTACAGTTTCTTGGCTTTCTCGATCGCTTCTTCGATGCCGCCGACCATGTAGAACGCTTGTTCTGGCAGGTGGTCGTAGTCACCGTTGAGGATGCCTTTGAAGCCAGCGATGGTGTCTTTCAGGGAAACGTACTTACCTGGAGAACCAGTGAAGACTTCAGCCACGAAGAACGGCTGCGACAAGAAGCGCTGGATCTTACGAGCGCGGGATACCAACTGCTTGTCGGCTTCCGACAGCTCGTCCATACCCAGGATCGCGATGATGTCCTTCAGCTCTTTGTAACGCTGCAGTACGTACTGAACGCCGCGAGCGGTCTCGTAGTGCTCGTTGCCGATCACGTTCGGGTCCAGCTGACGGGAAGTCGAGTCCAGTGGGTCTACCGCTGGGTAGATACCCAGGGAAGCGATGTCACGGGACAGAACGACGGTGGCGTCCAAGTGGGCGAAGGTGGTCGCTGGCGACGGGTCGGTCAAGTCGTCCGCAGGTACGTATACCGCTTGGATTGAGGTGATCGAGCCTTGCTTGGTCGAAGTGATGCGCTCTTGCAGCACGCCCATCTCTTCAGCCAGGGTCGGCTGGTAGCCTACTGCCGAAGGCATACGGCCCAGCAGTGCGGATACTTCGGTACCGGCCAGGGTGTAACGGTAGATGTTGTCGACGAACAGCAGAACGTCGTTACCTTCGTCACGGAACTTCTCGGCCATGGTCAGGCCGGTCAGCGCTACGCGCAGACGGTTTCCTGGTGGCTCGTTCATCTGACCGTAGACCAGGGCAACCTTGTCCAGAACGTTGGAGTCCTTCATCTCGTGGTAGAAGTCGTTACCCTCACGAGTACGCTCACCCACACCGGCGAACACGGAATAACCGCTGTGCTCGATGGCGATGTTACGGATCAGTTCCATCATGTTTACGGTCTTGCCCACACCGGCACCACCGAACAGACCGACTTTACCGCCCTTGGCGAACGGGCAAACCAGGTCGATTACCTTGATCCCGGTTTCCAGCAGGTCGTTGCCGCCTGCCTGTTCTGCGAAGGAAGGAGCGGCGCGGTGGATACCCCAGCGCTCTTCTTCGCCGATCGGGCCGGCTTCGTCGATTGGATTGCCCAGTACGTCCATGATCCGGCCCAGGGTCGCTTTACCGACCGGTACGGAGATGGCTGCGCCAGTGTTGTTGACATCCAGACCGCGCTTCAGGCCTTCGGTGGAGCCCATCGCAATGGTACGAACCACGCCGTCGCCCAGCTGCTGCTGAACTTCCAGAGTGGTTTCGGCGCCTTGAACCTTCAAGGCGTCGTAGATGCTCGGTACGCTGTCGCGTGGAAATTCCACGTCGATAACGGCGCCGATGATTTGAACGATACGTCCGCTACTCATAGCTGGATCCTCTGAATATTTGAACCGTTAAACCGCGGCAGCGCCGCCGACGATTTCCGAGATCTCTTGGGTGATCGCAGCCTGACGCGCCTTGTTGTAGATCAGCTGCAAATCGCTGATCAAATCACCGGCGTTGTCGGTGGCGTTCTTCATTGCGATCATCCGCGCGGCTTGTTCAGCTGCGTTGTTCTCGACCACCGCCTGGTAGACCTGCGACTCCACGTAACGGACCATCAAGCCGTCCAGCAGCTCCTTGGCATCCGGTTCGTAGAGATAGTCCCAGTGGTGCTTGAGTTCTTGATCCGGGGTTGCCTCCAGTGGAATCAACTGCTCCACGGTTGGCTGCTGGGTCATGGTGTTGACGAACTTGTTGGATACCACGGACAGGCGGTCAATCCGGCCTTCCAGGTAAGCATCCAGCATCACCTTGACACTGCCGATCAGGTCATTGATCGACGGCTCTTCACCCAGGTGGCTGATAGCTGCAACGACGTTACCGCCGAAGTTGCGGAAGAAGGCCGCACCCTTGCTACCGACCACACACAGATCGATCTCGACGCCTTGTTCGCGGTTTACCGCCATGTCCTTGACCAGGGCCTTGAACAGGTTGGTGTTCAAGCCACCACACAGACCACGGTCACTGCTCACCACGATGTAACCGACGCGCTTGACGGCGCGGTCGATCATGAACGGGTGACGATATTCCGGGTTGGCGTTGGCCAGATGACCAATAACCTGGCGGATGCGCTCCGCATAAGGACGGCTAGCAGCCATGCGCATTTGTGCCTTGCGCATTTTGCTGACCGCCACTTTTTCCATGGCGCTGGTAATTTTTTGCGTGCTTTTGATGCTCGCAATCTTACTGCGAATCTCTTTTGCGCCTGCCATGTAACACCTATCAGGTTAGCAAGCGGGAGCCTTGCGGCTCCCGCTGCGGCTTACCAGGTTTGGGTGGCCTTGAACTTCTCGATACCGGCTTTGAGGCCAGCGTCGATTTCGTCATTGAAGTCACCCTTCACGTTGATCTTCGCCATCAGGTCGGCGTGATCGCGGTTGAAGTAAGCAATCAGCGCTTGTTCGAAGCTGCCGATCTTGGCGATTTCGACGTCAGTCAGGAACCCACGCTCAGCGGCATACAGCGACAGCGACATGTCAGCGATGGACATTGGCGCGTATTGCTTCTGCTTCATCAGCTCGGTAACGCGCTGACCGTGTTCAAGTTGCTTACGGGTCGCTTCGTCCAGGTCAGAAGCGAACTGGGCGAATGCCGCCAGTTCACGGTACTGAGCCAGGGCGGTACGGATACCACCGGACAGCTTCTTGATGATCTTGGTCTGAGCGGCACCACCTACACGGGATACCGAAACACCGGCGTTAACTGCAGGGCGGATGCCCGAGTTGAACATGGCCGATTCCAGGAAGATCTGACCGTCGGTGATGGAGATCACGTTGGTCGGAACGAACGCGGAAACGTCGCCAGCCTGGGTTTCGATGATCGGCAGGGCAGTCAGGGAACCGGTCTTGCCAGTCACTGCGCCATTGGTGAACTTCTCTACGTACTCTTCCGAAACGCGGGATGCGCGCTCCAGCAGACGGGAGTGGAGATAGAACACGTCACCTGGGTAGGCTTCACGGCCTGGTGGACGACGCAGCAGCAGGGAGATCTGGCGATAAGCCACAGCCTGCTTGGACAGATCGTCATAAACGATCAGCGCGTCTTCACCGCGGTCGCGGAAGTATTCGCCCATGGTGCAACCGGAGTACGGAGCCAGGAACTGCAGTGCAGCCGATTCCGAAGCACTGGCGGCCACGATGATGGTGTTGGCCAGGGCGCCGTTTTCTTCCAGCTTGCGAACCACGTTGGCGATGGTCGATTGCTTCTGACCGATCGCTACGTAGACGCAGAAAATGCCGCTGTCTTTCTGGTTGATGATCGCGTCGATCGCCAGAGCGGTCTTACCGATCTGACGGTCACCGATGATCAGCTCACGCTGGCCACGGCCGACTGGGATCATGGCATCGACAGCCTTGTAGCCAGTCTGTACAGGCTGGTCTACCGACTTACGCCAGATCACGCCTGGAGCAACTTTCTCGACCGCGTCGGTCTCGGTGTTGTTCAGCGGACCTTTACCGTCGACTGGGTTACCCAGTGCGTCGACTACGCGACCCAGCAGTTCCTTACCAACTGGAACTTCGAGGATGCGGCCGGTGCACTTGGCGCTCATGCCTTCAGCCAGAGTGGTGTATGCGCCCAGTACTACGGCACCTACAGAGTCTTGCTCGAGGTTGAGGGCCATACCGTAGACGCCGCCCGGAAACTCGATCATCTCGCCGTACATTACGTCGGCCAGACCGTGAATCCGCACGATGCCGTCAGATACGCTGACGACAGTGCCTTCGTTACGGGCTTGGGAGGTCACATCGAGCTTTTCGATGCGGCCCTTGATAATTTCACTTATTTCGGAAGGATTGAGTTGCTGCATTGCTCTGCTGCCCCTTCAAACTCAAGATTTCAATGCTTCGGCAAGGTTCGCGAGTTTGCCGCGAATCGAGCCATCGATAACCAGGTCGCCGGCGCGGATTACGACGCCACCAATCAGGCTGGCATCCTCCGCAGCGTGCAGTCGCACTTCCCGGCCGAGCCGTGCACTGAGAACCTTGGCGAGTTTGTCTTGCTGTTCTTGGTTCAATGCGAACGCACTGGTCACATCCACGTCCACCGATTTCTCTTGCTCGGCCTTGTACAGGTCGAACAGAGCGGAGATCTCCGGCAACAGCAGGAGACGGTCGTTTTCGGCGGCAACCTGAATGAAATTCTGTGCCTGTGCATCAAACTTGTCGCCACACACTTCGATAAAAGTGTTGGCCTTTTCTGCGCTCGTCAGTCGCGGGGCCTTAAGCACGCGCTGCATGGTGTCATCTTGTGACACCGCTGCAGCCAGGCCGAGCATGGCTGACCAAGAGGCCAGCTGCTGGTGGGCCTGAGCGTGCTCGAAGGCCGCCTTAGCGTAAGGTCGGGCCAACGTGGTCAGTTCTGCCATGATCGCCCTCGCTTAAATTTCAGCAGCCAGTTTGTTAACCAGGTCTGCGTGCGCGTTTTGATCGATTGTGGCGCCCAGGATCTTCTCTGCACCATTGACCGCCAGGCTACCCAGTTGGGCGCGCAGCGCGTCTTTGACGCCGTTCAGTTCCTGTTCGATCTCGGCCTGAGCCTGAGCCTTCACGCGTTCAGCTTCGACACGGGCCTGTTCACGGGCTTCGTCGACGATCTGAGAACCGCGCTTCTTGGCTTGCTCGATGATTTCAGCTGCCTGAGCTTTGGCTTCGCGCAGTTGCTGACCCGCTTTATCTTGGGCCAGTTCCAGGTCACGAGCTGCTCGGCTGGCAGCGTCCAATCCATCCGCGATCTTCTTTTGACGTTCGTGCAGAGCTGCAATGACCGGAGGCCAAATGAACTTCATGCAGAACAGTACAAAAATTAAGAACGCAACGGACTGGCCAATCAGGGTTGCATTAATGTTCACGCCAACACCTCGCTCGTTCGTTGTCCGTCACACCAATCAACTCGAATACTCGAGTGATTAGCCAGCGAGTTGACCAACGAAGGGGTTTGCGAAGGTGAAGAACAGAGCGATACCAACACCGATCATGGTTACGGCGTCGAGCAGACCGGCAACGATGAACATTTTAACTTGCAGCATTGGAACCATTTCTGGCTGACGCGCAGCGCCTTCCAGGAACTTGCCGCCCAGCAGGCCGAAACCAATTGCGGTACCCAGTGCGCCCAGGCCGATCAACAGTGCAACAGCGATAGCGGTTAGACCAACTACAGTTTCCATCTTTCCTCCCGACTTTTACGTCGTATGGTTTAGGTTTTTTAGATTAAAGCGGTAAAACAAATCGTTTCATCGTGCCCGAGACGGGCCCCTCTTGCCGCAACAAGAGGGACATCAGACTAGTCGAGACTGGTCTTAATGATTCTCTTCGTGAGCCATCGACAGGTAGACGATGGTCAGCATCATGAAGATAAAGGCCTGCAGGGTGATGATCAGGATGTGGAACACCGCCCACGCCCACTGCAGAACCACACCCATGCCGCTGAGCCACAGCAGGCCGCTGCCGAACATCACAGCGATCAGGATGAACACCAGCTCGCCGGCATACATGTTGCCGAACAGACGCAGTGCCAGAGAGATTGGCTTGGCAACCAGGGTCACGAATTCCAGCAGGAAGTTCACCGGGATCAGCAGAGCCTGGACCAGGATGTTCTTGCTACCGAACGGATGCAGGGTCAGTTCGCCGATGAAGCCGCCGATGCCCTTGACCTTGATGCTGTAGAAAATGATCAACGCGAACACCGACAGGGCCATGCCCAGGGTAGCGTTCGGGTCAGTGGTGGAAACGGCACGGAATGGAATGTGCGGGTCGCCGGAAATCAGCATCGCCAATTGCGGGATCCAGTCCACAGGAACCAGGTCAATGGCGTTCATCAGGAACACCCAGACGAAGATGGTCAGGGCCAACGGCGCGATCACCGGGCTACGACCGTGGAAGCTGTCCTTCACGCTGCCATCGACGAAGCCGACCATGACTTCAACGAAGTTCTGCAAAGCGCCCGGCACGCCGGAAGTCGCCTTCTTGGCCGCCATGCGGAACAGAAGAATGAAGATCACACCCAGTGCGACAGACCAGCCGAGGGTATCGACGTGGAATGCCCAGAAGCCCATTTCCTTGGCTTCTGCTGCGGAGTGGGCAAAGCCCCAGCTCCCATTGGGTAGCTGACCGAAGGTCAGGTTCTGCAAGTGGTGCTGGATATAGCCCGAAGCGGTTGTTTCTGCTGACATGGTTGCCTCAAACGCCCTAAGGTCTCGAAAGTCTTGTTCTCATTAGCAGGGGAGCGAACCAGCTGACCAGCTGGGTCAGCACGAAGACACCGAATACAGCTAGCGGCGCCAATGGCTTCACACCTGCGAACGTCAATGCAAACAGCACTGCCGTCAAAATCAATTTGCCCGCCTCACCGGCATAAAAAGACCGGACGATGGCTTGGGCCGCTCGAGCTCCGGAAAACCGAAATGCCCTGTGAGCGAAATACACATTGGGTAGCAAGGCTATCAGTCCTCCGCAAAGGCCTGAATATCCGGCTACGACTCCACGCCATTGCCATAGCGCCAGAGCGGCTATCAGTAAAATGACCAACTGAGCCAGTAGAACCGGAAAAACCGCCAAGCGATGGAACGGCAGGCGGTTTGGCGTGCGGGTTTCCATCACTCTTGCTCCTCAAGGGTCGGCTGCCAGAATTCTGTGACTTGGCATAATTTGTGCCGACAAAATGCGCGCAGAGTATAGGGGCGGTTCAGCCCCTATTCAACTGCCGGGTAGTGATTTCCGACTGCACGCTACACAAGGAAATGTTTCAACGGATGTGAGCGAGGACGCCCTGCAGCTCATCCAGGGAGTTGTAGCCGATCACCAACTGTCCCTTGCCCTTCTTGCCGTGGCGAATCTGCACCGCAGAGCCTAGGCGCTCGGCCAAACGTTGCTCGAGGCGAGCGATATCTGGGTCCGGCTTGACCGGTTCAGCAGGCTCCTGCTTGCCACTGAGCCACTGGCGAACCAAGGCCTCGGTCTGGCGTACGGTAAGACCTCGTGCGACAACGTGTCGCGCCCCTTCAACTTGTTGATTTTCCGGCAATCCGAGCAATGCGCGAGCATGCCCCATCTCCAGGTCGCCATGGGACAACATGGTCTTGATCACCTCTGGCAAGGAGATCAGGCGCAGCAGGTTGGCCACGCTGACGCGGGACTTGCCCACCGCCTCGGCAACCTGTTGCTGGGTCAGTTGGAACTCCTGCTGCAGGCGCTGCAGGGCCAGGGCTTCCTCGATAGGGTTGAGGTCCTCGCGCTGGATGTTCTCGATCAGCGCCAGGGCAATGGCGGTTTCATCCGGAACATCACGGACCACGGCCGGGATGGTTTCCTGGCCAGCCTGCTGGCTGGCGCGCCAGCGACGTTCGCCGGCGATGATTTCAAAACGCCCGGCGCCGATGGGACGGACCACGATGGGCTGCATAACGCCCTGGGCCCTGATCGAGTTGGCCAGTTCTTCCAGGGCCTGCGGGTCCATGTCCCGGCGCGGCTGGTACTTGCCACGCTGGATCAGGTCCAGTGGCAGGTGTTGCAGTTCACGCTGGTCGACCTGCGCGGCTTGTTCTTCGAGGGCAGTGACAGTCGGACCACTCAACAGTGCATCCAGTCCACGTCCGAGACCACGTTTCTTGACGGCCATGGGGATTCCTTAAGTTGGCTGGGCGGCTGCGATGCGCGCTTGTTTACGTTGCCGGCGAACCATCTCGCCAGCCAGGGCCAGGTAGGCCAGTGCGCCGCGGGATTGCTTGTCGTACGCCAATGCCGGCATGCCGTAGCTCGGCGCCTCGGCCAAGCGAATGTTGCGCGGGATCACGGTGTCGTACAGCTGGTCGCCGAAGTGTTCCTTGAGCTGCGCGGAAACATCGTTCATCAGGCTCAAGCGCGGGTCGAACATCGTGCGCAGCAAGCCTTCGATCTTCAGCTCGGGATTGAGCAACTCACCAATGCGCTTGATGTTATCCACAAGGTCGCTCAGACCTTCCAGTGCGTAGTACTCGCACTGCATGGGGATGATGACCCCATCGGCGGCCACCAGGGCATTGAGGGTCAGCATCGACAGCGACGGCGGGCAGTCGATCAGGATGTAGTCATAGTTCTCGCGGATGGGGGCCAGGGCACTGCGCAGCCGGCTTTCCTTCATCTGCATTTCCAGCAGCACCACTTCCGCCGCGGTCAGGTCGCGGTTGGCCGGTAATAGCTGGTAGCCGCCGTGTTCGGAGAAGTGCATGGCCTGGGCCAGGTCGCACTCGCCGATCAGCAAGTCGTAGACCGAGTTTTCCAGGCTGTGTTTATCCACACCGCTACCCATGGTGGCGTTGCCCTGTGGATCAAGATCGATCAACAGCACCCGGCGCTTGGTCGCCACCAGGGATGCTGCGAGGTTGATGCAGGTGGTGGTCTTGCCCACACCACCTTTCTGGTTCGCTATCGCGAATACCTTAGCCATTCTTGCTTGTGTTCCCAATCATGCCGTGCGGCGCAGTATCAGCAGATGGCGTTGGCCTTGGCAACCGGGTACGGCCAGGGCGTGTTCGCTATCGAGGTGGAAGTCTGCCGGCAATGCTAACAGCTCATCAGAGGGATGGACGCCCTTCATTGCCAGCCAGCGTGTATCGCTGTCCCCGAGGTGGCGGGTCCAGCTGGTGAAGTTCTCCATGCTGCTGAACGCCCGGGAAATGATTCCATTGAACGGCTGCTCAGGGGTGAAGGCTTCGACTCGGTTGTGGATAATTTGCAGGTTATCCAGCTTGAGCTCGAGTTTGACCTGGGTCAGGAAGCGGGTCTTCTTGCCGTTACTGTCCAGGCAAGTGACCTGCGACTGGGGAAACAGGATGGCCAGGGGGATCCCGGGCATCCCGCCACCGCTCCCCACATCCAGCCAGCGACCGTCTTCGATGAAGGACATCACGCTCAGGCTGTCGAGCAAGTGGCGCGAGACCATCTCATCGGGATCGCGCACTGCGGTCAGGTTGTAGGCCTTGTTCCACTTGATCAACAACGCCAGGTAGCCCAGCAGCGATTCGTGCTGGAGCGGGCTCAACTCGACACCGAGCTGGCGTGCGCCTGTGGATAACTCATCCGCGTGTTGCGAGGTGACCAGTGAACTCAAGCGCTTTGCTCCAACTGACGGCCAGCGCCGCGTTTTTTCAAGTGAATCATCAACAGGGAAATGGCTGCCGGAGTCACACCGGGAATTCGTGAAGCCTGCCCCAGGGTTTCCGGACGGGTCGCGCCGAGCTTGCTCTGGATCTCCTTCGACAATCCGGAAATGCTCGCGTAATCGATATCCACAGGCAGCTTGGTATCTTCGCTGGCACGCAAGCGGGCGATTTCATCCTGCTGGCGATCGATGTAGCCGGCGTACTTGGTCTTGATCTCGACCTGTTCCGCGACCTGTGGATCTTCCGCGCCCTGCCCGGTCACTTCGACCAGACCAGCGTAGTCGATTTCCGGACGGCTCAGCAGGTTCAACAGGTTGTATTCGTGGGTCAGCGGCGTGCCGAATTTTTGTGCAATCGCATCGCCCTGCTCGGTCCCGGGACGCACCCAGGTGGACTTCAAGCGCTGTTCTTCCAGGGCAATGCCCTCGCGTTTCTTGCAGAACGCAGCCCAGCGCACGTCATCCACCAACCCCAGCTCGCGACCTTTTTCGGTCAGGCGCAGGTCGGCGTTGTCTTCACGCAGGATCAGGCGGTACTCCGCCCGGGAAGTGAACATGCGATACGGTTCCTGGGTACCCAGGGTAATCAGGTCATCGACCAACACCCCGATATAGGCTTCGTCGCGACGCGGGCACCAACTGTCCTTGCCCTGGGCGCGCAATGCCGCGTTGGCCCCGGCCAGCAGGCCTTGGGCACCAGCTTCTTCGTAACCGGTAGTGCCATTGATCTGGCCAGCGAAGAACAGACCGCCAATGACTTTGGTTTCCAGGCTGTACTTCAAGTCCCGCGGATCGAAATAGTCGTATTCGATGGCGTAGCCCGGCCGCACGATATGGGCGTTTTCCATGCCACGGATCGATTGGACGATCTGCAACTGCACATCGAACGGCAGAGATGTGGATATCCCGTTCGGGTACAGCTCGTGGGTGGTCAGGCCTTCCGGTTCGATGAAGACCTGGTGGCTTTCCTTGTCGGCAAAGCGATGGATCTTGTCTTCGATGGATGGGCAGTAGCGCGGGCCAATGCCTTCGATGACGCCGGAGTACATCGGCGAACGATCGAGGTTCGCGGCGATGATCTCGTGAGTACGGGCGTTGGTGTGGGTAATCCAGCAACTGATCTGGCGTGGATGTTGTTCCTTGTTGCCAAGGAAGGACATCACCGGGATTGGCGTATCGCCAGGTTGCTCGGTCATTACCGAGAAATCCACGGAGCGGGCATCGATACGTGGCGGGGTACCGGTTTTCAGGCGACCGACCCGCAGTGGCAATTCCCGCAGGCGTTGTGCGAGGGCGATCGATGGCGGATCACCGGCACGGCCCCCGGAATAGTTCTGCAAGCCGATGTGGATAAGTCCGCCGAGGAAGGTCCCGGTGGTCAATACCACGGAGTCGGCAAAGAACCGCAGACCCATCTGGGTGACCACACCACGGACCTGATCCTGCTCGACGATCAGGTCATCGGCAGCCTGCTGGAATATCCACAGGTTCGGTTGGTTCTCGAGAATCTCGCGAACGGCCGCCTTGTACAGAATACGGTCGGCCTGGGCACGGGTCGCACGTACTGCCGGGCCTTTACGGCTGTTCAATACACGGAACTGGATACCACCTTTATCTGTAGCCATGGCCATCGCGCCGCCCAGGGCGTCGATTTCCTTGACCAGATGGCTCTTGCCGATCCCGCCGATTGCGGGATTGCAGCTCATGGCTCCGAGGGTTTCCACGTTATGCGTCAGCAATAGGGTCTTTGCCCCCATGCGTGCTGATGCAAGTGCTGCCTCGGTACCGGCATGACCGCCGCCGATGACGATCACTTCAAAACGGGAAGGGAAATCCACCACGCACCTCGTGCCTGCTTCAAGTAGGAGTAATTAGGAATGGTTGTTGGGTTGGTTTCTGGACCAAGGCGGCAAGTATAGGGACTTCGACCTTTCTAAAGAACCCTTTGCACAAAATTTAACCAGCTGTGGATGACCGGCGGACAATAGAAATTAAAAAGAGAGAAATTTATTAAAACCTTGTTTTTATGTTTATTCTTATACAGCAGCCTATCTGTGGATAAACATCTACAAGCCTTATTTTTCAATATGTACAGAGGTTTTAAACTCTGTGGTTAGGTGCCATTGAGTACCTTGGATAACCGGCTTAAAGCTGTGGATGAATGAGGTGGTTATCCACAGAGCTAGTTCTCTTCAGCTTTGAAGGCTAGTTATCAACTGAGCTAAGGAGCAGTTATTCACAGGGCTTAATCCACAGATGGAGGTTGTTCCAGCAGGTGAACGGTGAAGATGCGACTACCCACCAGGCAAAAGTTTTCGCCTGGATCCAGGATTAGCCCGCGAATGAATGAAAGCAGGCCCGCTTACAGAGAAGCCTGCGCAGCGATTAGCAGGGGCGGATACGCATAAGAAAGGAAAACGCCTGCAGGCAATGCTCCCAAGAGCCTTGTCCACAGGCGCGAACTCCCAGCACTGAAAGCCGGGGGAAGGTGGTATGGGCTTATTTGCCGATACAGAAGCTGGAGAAGATACGTCCTAGAAGGTCATCGGAACTGAATGCGCCGGTGATTTCACCGAGGAATTGCTGGGCTTGTCGCAGGTCTTCTGCCAACAGTTCGCCCGCACCGGCCAGGGTCAATTGGTCCCGCCCGTGCTCGAGGGCGGCACTGGCGTAGCGTAACGCCTCCAGGTGCCGGCGCCGGGCGCTAAAGCTGCTCTCGGACGTTTGCTCATAACCCATGCACGCCTTGAGATGCTCGCGAAGCAACTCCAGGCCTGGCCCAGCGGCCATGGCGCTGAGGCTGATGGTGACATGGCCATCGTCACAGGTTTCCAGGACGATGGGTTCACCGCTCAGGTCGGCCTTGTTGCGAATCAGAGTGACCTTGGCGGGATCCGGCCGTTGTTCGAGAAACTCCGGCCACAAGGCAAAGGGGTCAGAAGCTTCGCTGGCGGTGGCATCGACCACCAACAGCACTCGATCCGCCTCGCCGATTGCCTTGAGTGCGCGTTCGACACCGATTTTCTCTACCTGGTCCTCGGTGTCCCGAAGACCGGCGGTATCCACCACGTGCAGTGGCATGCCATCGATGTGGATATGTTCCCGCAGGATATCCCGGGTGGTGCCAGCGATATCGGTGACGATGGCGGCTTCGCGTCCTGCCAATGCATTGAGCAGGCTGGATTTGCCTGCGTTAGGTCGCCCGGCGATCACCACCGTCATACCGTCACGGAGCAAGGCGCCCTGACCCGCTTCGCGTAGCACTGTGGACAATTCGTTACGAACCCCATCGAGCATGCTCAATACGTGGCCATCGGCGAGGAAGTCGATTTCTTCCTCGGGAAAATCGATCGCGGCCTCGACATAGATACGCAAGGCGATCAGCTGTTCGGTGAGGTGATGCACACGCTGGGAAAACGCCCCCTGCAGCGAGCGCAAGGCATTGCGTGCAGCCTGTGCGGAACTGGCTTCGATCAGGTCGGCGATGGCTTCGGCCTGGGCCAGATCGAGCTTGTCGTTGAGAAAGGCGCGCTCACTGAATTCTCCGGGCCTGGCTAGGCGGCAGCCCAGTTCCAGGCAGCGCTGCAGCAGCATATCGAGGACGACAGGCCCACCGTGCCCTTGCAGCTCCAGCACATCTTCACCGGTGAAGGAATTGGGGCCTGGAAAATACAAGGCGATGCCTTCGTCCAGCACGTCTCCCTGGGCATTGAGAAATGGCCCGTAATGAGCAAATCGCGGCTTGAGTTCCCGGCCGCTGATGGCCTTGGCGGCCACCGCAGCGAGGGGACCGGAAATCCTTACGATGCCCACGCCACCGCGACCTTGGGCAGTGGCTATAGCGGCGATGGTTTCACGAGGGACATTCATAACCCGACATCCAGACAAAAGTGACAGATAGCAAAACGCCCCACTAGGGGGCGTCTTGTGTGGTTATCCACAGAGTAGGTCAGGCAGCTGCTTTCTTGGTAGCCGCTTCGATCTTACGAGTGATGTACCACTGTTGTGCGATCGACAGGCAGTTGTTCACTACCCAGTACAGCACCAGGCCCGCTGGGAACCACAGGAAGAAGAAGGTGAAGATGATTGGCATCATCTTCATCACCTTGGCCTGCATCGGATCCGGCGGAGTCGGGTTCAGCTGCTGCTGGATGAACATGGTGGCGCCCATGATGATCGGCAGGATGAAGAACGGATCCTTGATCGACAGGTCGGTAATCCACAGCATGAACGGAGCCTGGCGCATTTCCACGCTCTCCAGGAGTACCCAGTACAAGGACAGGAAGACCGGCATCTGCACCAGGATCGGCAAGCAGCCGCCCAATGGATTGATCTTCTCTTTCTTGTACAGCTCCATCATCGCCTGGGACATCTTCTGGCGATCGTCACCGAATTTTTCCTTCAGCGCAGCCAGTTTTGGAGCCACTGCACGCATGCGTGCCATGGACTTGTAGCTGGCTGCCGACAGTGGGAAGAAGATCCCCTTGATCAGCATGGTCAGGAAAATGATCGACCAGCCCCAGTTACCAACCAGGCTGTGGATATGTTGCAGCAGCCAGAAGATCGGTTGGGCGATGAACCACAGGAAGCCGTAGTCCACAGTCAGTTCCAGGCCTGGGGACAACTCTTTCAGCACGGCCTGGCTTTTCGGACCGGCGTACAGAATGGCACTGGTTTCAGCCTTGGCGCCTGGAGCAACGGTCATCGAAGGGCCGGTGTAGCCAATGATGTAGTTACCTTTGCTGTCCTTGCGTGCCAGAACCTGGTTGTTCTCACCTTTTGGCGGAATCCAGGCGGTCACGAAGTAGTGTTGCAGCCAGGCAACCCAGCCACCTTGAACACTTTCAGTGATCGGGGCCTTGCTCTTGTCCTCGTTTACCTTGTCCATGTCCTTCATGGACACTTTCTTGTACGGCTCGGAACTTGTCCACAGGGCGGCGCCCAGGTAAGTCGCGGTACCGGTGGCGGTGCTGGAGGATGGATCGGAGCTGGCATCACGCTTGAGCTGGGCGAACATCGCACCAGTCCAGGGTTGTGCGCTTTCGTTATCGATCAGGTAGGTAACAGTGATGTCATACAGGCCGCGCTTGAGGGTAAAGCGCTTGATGTAGTTGACCCCGTCCTTGCTGAATTTGAGGTCGACGACCAGTTGATCCTGACCATCAGCCAGTTGATAACTTTTCTTTTCTGCAGAGTAGACAGGGCGGCCAGCCGGATTGGCATCGGGGCCACTGCTGCCGATCAAGCCGCTTTGTGCCAGGTAAGTCCGCTCGTTGCCGTTATCGAACAGCTGGAAAGGAATTTCCGGGTGGTCTTGGCGACGTGGATACAGTGGCAGGCGCAGTTGCGCGATATCCCCACCTTGTGGATCGACAGCCAGGTCGAGCACATCCGTTTTGATCTCGATGAGATCCTTGCTTGCGGCCACTGGCACTTCCGCAGGAGCAGCGGTATCGCTGGTCGCGCGTGGAATGTCGTCATTGGCAGCTGGAGTGCCGGTTGGCGTGTCGGGCAAGCCCGGAGTGGTCGTGCTGGAAGCAACATTCTGAGTCGGCAAGGCAGCTTGGCCATAATCCTGGTTCCATTTCAGAACCATGACGTAGGACACGATTGCCAGGGCGACGATCAGGATCGTGCGTTTGATATCCATGATTACTCGGCCATCGAAGAAGAGCGGGAGGTAGGGATAGGTGGAACCGGGTCGTAACCACCGGGATTCCACGGATGACAGCGACCTAAACGACGAAAGGTCAGCCAGCCACCACGCAGAAGGCCATGAGTTTCGATGGCTTCCAACGCGTAGCAGGAACAGCTGGGGTGAAAACGACAGTGATCGGCCATCAGAGGACTAATGGCATAGCGGTAAAACTGGATCGGAACGAGGGCCAGTTTACGCATCGGGACTGTCTACCCCTACAGTTTCGGATTTTACTGCTGGTGCTGGCTTACTGCGCGCCAGGCGTTTCCAGAGCTTACCGAAATGCTGGATTAATTCAGGGTTTTCTACATCGCCCAAACCTTTGCGCGCGACGATAACGATATCCCACCCAACCAGCGAGTCCTGGTGAAGGCGAAACGATTCGCGCATTAGGCGTTTAAGACGATTTCGCTCAACAGAGAGCTTGACGCTCTTTTTCCCGATCACAAGCCCTAGACGGGGATGATCGAGATCGTTGTCGCGAGCAAGGAGCAGGAGATTCTTCCCCGGAACCTTGCCGGTAGGGGAGTCAAAGACTGCCTTGAAGTGCCGGGGTGTAAGCAGACGCTTTTCCCGACTGAAGTCCTGACTCACCTCCAGTGCCGGATTATCAAACTGCCAGACGCGCACGACCTTTGGCGCGGCGACGCGACAGGACGGCACGACCGTTCTTGGTAGCCATGCGAGCACGGAAACCGTGGGTACGAGCGCGTTTGATAGTGCTTGGTTGGAAAGTACGTTTCATGTCGTGTTACCTGGTTCGTCCACAACGGGCCGGAATGGCCCCCGTTTTAAGAGATCGGCGATTCTAGAGAAAGCAAGCCTCTAGGTCAATTTCCAACCAGCTTTTCCTTTGTCTATGTATGTCGGGATCCAGGCTTGTGAAGGACATGCAGCCAGATATAAAAATAGAGAAGGAAAGTATTTAAAGCTTTTCTGTAAAGCTTATAAAGACTAGGGCCCCACCCTTCTGTGGATAACTACCTTAAGCCCTTTAATTTCGTACTGTACAGAGAATGACAACACGGTTGAGAAGCCGTGCTCTGCCTGTGCTGCGAGTGCGGAAAAGCTGTGTGCGGAAAGTGATGTTATCCACAGGCGATTTATCCACCGGGTTTTGCCTCGGGTTGTGCAAAGAGCTCAAGTGGGGTTATCCACAGAGCTTATGCACATACCGCTGGTCGTGTTTATCCAAGGTAAGGCATTGATTCTTAGCCTCCTGGAGGCACGCTAC